>NZ_SJPH01000003.1 GCF_007859815.1 Botrimarina hoheduenensis
TTGGGCCTCCTTGCCTTGGATGGGTTGCGTGACAACTCCCATCTAGACAAGCGAGGCCCTTCTTCGTAGGTCACTTCGTGGTAACGACTTGCGGAAAACTACGTGCCATTCGCGTTTACGACCGACGCAGCTTGCCGTATCGCACGGCGGGGGCTGTCCGTCACGTCAGCCTAGCTCGCGATGAACACCTGCTTCGGCTCGAATGGCCCAACCGTAACTAGCTCATCCCGAGCCTTCGTCGGATCGGTCGTGAACATCAACACCCGGAGGTTTCGGATCGCTCGCGAGAAGCAAACGTAAGCGAGCCTGCGGCTTCTCTCATGCTGGGTTTCTCGGGCTTCTCCAGAAACGCCCGGCGTCAGCATCTTCGTGAAACTGTAGAACGACCACGACGCTTCGGTGTCATCGAACACGACGACGACATCGTCGTACTCTTCGCCCTTCACTCCATGCTGAGTGCTGAACGGCGTGTTCTCGTCGAGAAACGCACAGTACCGCTCAACCTCAACGCCGCCCATCCCCAGCAATTCGTCTGCCAGCCAATCGCCTTTCTCTACGCGATGTTGCTCGTCATCGTACGTTTCTTCGCGAGGCTTTCTTGTGAGCTGATCCGATAGCCGCTCCGAAGGCCGGATCAGCTCCTCCTCGATACAGCATTTGAGTACGTCTCGAAGCGTTTCCGCCTGGAGCTTCGAAGAGAGCAAGGCTGCGATTCGATTAGCCTCGTTCTTGACCTGCGCCAGCGTCGCGCATGCCAGTGTGCCGTAGGAGCTGAACCGATGGGTGTTCTCGGCCAAACAGCGGCTCAACGACCGAGTATCTCTCCCTCGGTAAGCCACCGCGATAGGAACAGCGACTCCAACGAGCGGTTTCAACAAGTAGTGCGTGCCCGATTCGTAGTCATTCTTTGCTCGTTGCGACGCGTAGTCCCCATTGAACAGGTCGTGCAGGGTCAAGAAGCCGAGCCGCCGCGCGATCATCCGACGGGCCAAGAAAAGCTGCTTCGCAGTCGCGTTGTCGCTCCACCCCCAATCGGATAGGGCTTGGTGATAGGAGTCGATCGCACGCTCCAGTTGAGCTTCGCTGTATCGCTTGCCTTCTTTTGGCGTTTCGGCTTGCACCAAGGTTACTTGTACGCTGCTGGGTAGTTCGCTGTTCTGTGGGCCGGGGACTTGCTCCAGGTCATTGCGGAACCGGTTTAGCAGCTTGATGACCTCCGGGCCGCTGCGGAAGTTCTCCACCTTCGTGATGCGTGCAGCCCCCTCAGGCCCCGTAAACTCCGATTGCCCCTTGTCGTAGATCTGCTGCATGGGATCGCCGAAGTAACCGACTACCGGCAGGCCGTCCCCGGCGCAAAGTACGTTGAGGGCGGCGACGACCTCGGGGGACGTGTCCTGGGCTTCGTCGACAAAGAAGTAGGGGTGCCGCTGGCCCAGAACCGCTCGGAACGCCTTACTCGATTCAATGAGCTCTGCCGCGATTCTCAGCAGGTCGTCATGCCCGATCTCTCCGGCGAGAAAATCGCTGTATGGGGTATCGTCCCCGTACCGAAACGTGTCAACGCTTCCTAGGTGGTCGAGAACCTGTTGCAGCGCCGCCGCCTTCTCCCTCGCGGTGATGGAGGTCTTGGTCTCGTTCCCTTTGTCTTTGTTCTTTTGCTTGTCGATATCTGCTGGCAGCAGGTGCTTGCTTACTACCTCGCGGATGCTTCGGTCATGGCCGCTCAGCACGCCCCACAGAAAACTGTGCAGCGTAGACACCAGGACGCGAGGGTCGTCGCGCAAGCGGCTGCGGATGACCTCGGCCGCCCGGTTGGTGTAGGTGATGCATACCGCCTGTTGGCCAGCTTGCAGCAGCTGATCTCCCTCCGTACGCATGAGCGTCTTCAAGGCCTCGACGAGCGAAGTCGTCTTGCCTGATCCCGCGCCCGCCACAACCGAGAAGCTGCGTCGCGCCAACAGGCACTTCTCGATCTCGCGGTCGGCCTCGGTCGGCTGGTGCTTATTCGCCATCACCCGCCTCCTCGGACCGGGGATGCCCACTCAGCCTTAGCTTGGTTTCAAGCCATCGCAATCCCTCCGCGATGTACTCGGGCGTGGTCCACTCGGATTGAGTGTGTGCGATGTTGAGTGCAAATTCGGTCTTTTTGAACGACTTGGAATGCACCGCCTTGTAGACCGTCTCGTACTCAGCTGCGTGGTCAAGCCCATTGGCCAGGTCATCGGTAAGCGACAGATCACCTTTGCGAAACAGGGTCATGTTCTCATAGACGAACGTCTCCTCGAACGTTCTGCCGTGCATTGTCTCCGTGCGCTCAGCAACGGACGAGGGCCTCTGGTAGGTGACATAGCAAACGCCTGCTTGCACCGTTCGCTGCGCATCTGTGAGGGCAACCAATTCCTCGATCGTTGTCTTGCCGAGCAACGCCTTAAGCGCTCCGTTGGAAGTCGAGGCGCCGGGAGTGTTCGCGGGGACGGCGCCGTCCCTCTTTTTGCCTTCGACTGGCCCTACCGAATCAACATCGGTGATGACGAGGTAGGGCAGCCCGAGGAATCGCATCAGGCCCGCAAACCTATGGGCATAGGCGCCGCTCACCTCGAGCACGGTCAGGTAGCTCCGTCGTAGCGCGGGCGCCGCTTTATCAACCATTAAAGGGAGCAGCAGATTCTCGGCGGCACCTTCTACCAAGACAGCCGCGTCAGCGAAAAAAAGGTCGCAGTGGGTAAGTCTCAGATAACGCTGCAGGAACCGGCGGGTCTCGTCTTCGGTCCATTGATCGTCGTCGTTCGCCACTTCTCCGTCGCCGGGAGAGAAGCGTTTCAGGTTCAATACCTCCGAAGCATTCATCCCGGACGTGTCGGGCGTGTCAGCCACTCCGCGGCATCGACGGAAGTACCGGACGCTGTCGAAGTCGACCGTATCGAGGATGTGCGATGAGTGAGTCGTCACCACTAGCTGAGGCGTCATCTCCGATTGCTCGTACTTTGTGGCGGCAGCCTCAACGATTCTCCAGACATTGCTAATGAAGGTCTGTTGGGCCTGGGCGTGGAGGTGTACCTCCGGCTCTTCAACGAATACCACTAGGCAGGCCGGTCTCGCCTCCTTGGTCTGCATCCAGTGCAGGTGGTGATCGCAGACGCGGAGGGTCATGAAGATCAGGTTCTTCACGCCGAGTCCGTTGTAGTTCTCGGGCAGCGGGTGCTCGGTCGCTGCGTCGACGTAGGCCAACGTCGCGTTGTGCTGCAGCGCAGTCTCGGACTGAAGTGCCGAGATGATGCGAGGCGTTCGATCATTAACGGACGGAACACCGAGGCCCTGGAGCGAATCGAGCAGCTCCCCGAATACGTTGGCGAAGTGAACAGTTAGTCCTGCGTTGTGCTCGTCGATCAGGCGGTTGGCGTCATCGCTGGCTTCCGCCTTGTCGAGGTGGCGCCGGTAGTAAGACGTAAACACCTTCGACAGCAAGGTGCTACCACCGCGCTCGTGGTCGTCGAGCCCCCGCTGCGCCTCGACGTACCTGGCTTGGATTAGCGACTTGAGAAGCGGCTTGCACCGATCCTTTGCAAGCAGCGTGTCGTCCACTCCCTCGTTCGTCCGTTCGAGCTTGTAGTACTCGAGCCCTGAGTGCTGCTTGAGGACGCCAGGAAGGCAGAGGTAGTCGCTGATAGGCTTGCTGGGACTCTCGGCCCCCGTCGGCGTCAGACGCGCCGCGTAGTCATCTCGGAGCTTGTCGAGGTCTTTCAGCGCAAACCGAACGCGGATGCCCACCTCTTGATGCTCGCCAAGCAGATCGGGCAACAGATCGCTGACCCTTCCGTAGTCTTGCTCCGGGTCTACCGAGAACCAGAGGTCGAGGTCGATTGACGGCAGTGACGCGCCGTCGGCTTCCGTGTCTTCGCCGAAGTCGTTGAAGCTCTTGAGCGTCGAAGCGGAGAAGTCGTGAAATGCAAAGTCGCCGTCTCCAAGGAAGAGTCGAAACAGGTCGGTCACGGAGGTCTTGCCGCTGTTGTTCGGGCCGACAAATACCGTCTCGCCTGGCTCGAAGTCGATCGAGACGTCTTCGAGCCGCCGGAAGTTGCGGATGTTGGCTTGCTTGAGTCTCATGGGCAGAGAACCGCTCTGTTGGGCCGACTAGGTCACGACGTAATCATAGCGATATCTCCTCCCGCCGCAGCTACTGAGACACGGGCCACGAGGTAGTCGGGGGGCACTGTGACAGAAAGTTGTCACGCACCTCGTCGCACCTCAACAAGTCGCTAAGGTTCGTCACCGATGGGGTACAGAGGTGGAGTACGCAGCAGTTGGAGCGAACCTGCGTCGGCCCGACACGCCGAGGAGTGTTTGGCACGCTTCAGAGCCATTGCGTTGACTCACTAGCCATCTCCACCGCACATAGCTTTGACGCAAGGCAGTCAACGCTCGCGGGGAGACGAGAACGCCGTAGCGGTTGATCAAGCAGCGTGCTTCCCGCTGTCGTACTTCGTGACCGATGTCGAACCGACTGAGACTCTCGCCGGTCGTCGTCGACACTAGAGGCTCTTTACGTCGCAAATTTCGGCCTCAAGACGCTTCGTCTCGGTACACGGCATCGATAGCCGCTTGCTGCTGGGTCGGGGCCAAGTGACGGTAGCGTTGCCGCATTTCTTCGGTCTGGTGCCCCATCCAGGCGTCGATCATTCGTTGGTCGATGCCCTCCGCCATAGCGTTCGACGCAAAAGAGTGCCGGAAGACGTGGAAGCCGCGGACCGCCTGCCAAGCCGAGTCTTTCAAGGCGACCTCGAAGAAGTGATCGGCTGCATCGGTGGTCAACGGCTGATCGTTGTCACGTGTCAGTGCGTACGGACCGGATGGGTGTTCCGCGAAGTACCGCTTGAACACCCGGCCCAGCAGATTCGTCATCGGAACCCGGCGGAAGCTCAGGGAATGCTTGCGGGAACGCTTCTTTTCGCGGACTAGAATCGTGCGTCCTTCGAAGTCGAAGTCGGCCTTCTCAGCGCGGAGCAGCTCGCTGCGTCGCATCCCGGTGTGGGCAACGAGCACGAACATCGGGTAGACAAAGGGAAGCCCGGCCTGCTTTGAGGCGTGGTCGAGCAGGCGATCCACCTCGGGGCGGGTTAGGAAGAGTGATTCCCAAAGAGCGGCTTCTTGAGCCTTCGACAACTTACCCCCGCTGACGGCCCGTTGGATCTCCGCCAGGATCTGAAAGGGGGGCTTCTCATCCCGCTTGGGGTAGATCACGTGGCTGATCGGCGGCGGGTTCTCGACGTACTCTTGCCGCTTCGCCCAGTTCCACACCAACCGGAGGGTCGTGATCTCTTTCTTGATCGTGTCGGGGGTGATCGACCGTTTTGCGTACTGATCTCTGGAGCGGAGTTCGACGTAACCCTGCACGGTGCGTGGCGTGATCGCGGCCAATCGAGTCTTGGGTTTCAGGTGCCGGAGCAGGTGCTTAAAGTGCAAACGCTCTCCAGCGAGCGTCCGGGGCTCCTTCGACCCGGGCGTGAGTTCCGCTTGGTAGACACGGAACAGATCGTCCAAAGTCTGCACCTTCGACGGCTGCCGCCTAGCTTTCCGGACCCGGGCTCCCGAGACGATGAAGGCGCCCTCTTCCACATCCGGTGGCAGCTCAACCAGCCCCATTTCGATCATCCGCAGAGCCTCCTCCACCTGCCCGAGTGAGGCAGCGGCGACGGGTCGGCTCTTGGTGCGGAGCGACCGCTTGTACTCCTGGCCGGAGTAGCGGAATCGAACACGGTAGCGACCCGAGGCCGGGTCGATTTCGAGACTGGCCATTTGGGGGCAGTGGGAGCGAAAGAGAGCGTTCTTGTGACGCAATCATCCTTCCCTACTGCCCAATGACGGACCACCAATGTGACCGCCACACGAGTGCCACGGTGTGTCAGATCCGTGTCAGGCGGCCAAAACTGCCCGAGGGCCAATCGACGTAAGTCGTTGCCAGGTAAAGGGTGGCTGAGGGGTCTCGAACCCCCGACCTCCGGAATCACAATCCGGCGCTCTAACCAGCTGAGCTACAGCCACCACAGCAGCGACTCGCCGCACGCAACCTGAGGCTCGCGGGCGAGTCTCCAAGCGTATCGCCCGCCCAGGCGGCGGTCAACGAAGCGCCCAAAGCGGTTCACCGCCCGCTCCCGAGCGGCTCGGCCAGCCCCGCACCTCAGCGGCGGACGACCCACGCTCGAGCAACAACAGCACCAACCACCAGCCCGGCAGCAAACGCGGTGGCGATCGTGGGCAGGTCGAACGTGGTGACATGGGCAAGCAGCGACATCGGAGAGACCTCAGGGGTGGTGAAGAAACGCCGGGAAAAGCGGCGCGGGGACGATGACTTCAGGGCCTGACGTTAGTGACCCGCGGGCACCGCCGCAAGCTCGGGCAGCCGTTCGGCCGCAAACCGCCGGTACGCGTCGTCGAGCTCAGCATAGCTCTGATCGGCAAGGCGGCTTAACTCGGCCCCGTCGGGCCGGCTGTAGTAAACCCCCTTCAGATAGCGGACGAGGGTCTCCGGCTGTTGTTCGGCGAGCATCGCCACCAGGGCGGTTGCCTGGGCATAAACCTGGGCCAAATTTGGCTGCCGCTGGAGGTCCGACTGCCCCCAAGCTGTCAGCTCGGCGATCGGCAGCGGGCTGGCAATCTGCGCAGCGGAAGCCAGCCGACCACCGCGGCCAATCGTGTACCAACCGGGCTCCGCGGGCCGAAGCGTCTCAAACCAGCAGGCCACCCCTTCAATCACCCAGAAGTTGGCGTTCTCCCCCGCCGCCCGGGCCTTGGGTGCCGACTCCTGAAACATCTGGTGTACGGCCTCGTGATAGAGCGTGGGACGCAGTCGGGCGGCCTCGGCGGGTTCCTCCGCGTGATAAAAGTGTGCCGCACGGAGGGTGTCAAAATAAATGCCGAGCGTCTCCTCGATCCGTGGTTGGCGCCGCCGCAGGTGCTCCACATACCCCTGTTTGTCGCGGTGATAGACCACGCGAAAGGGCCGACTCGGCTTGGGAACCACGCGGTCGCCGGCGAGCAGCTGGCGCACCTCACGATCCGTTGCCCAGTAGCCCGCGAAGCGCTGCCGCCAAAGCTGATAAAGATTCTCCAGTTCGGCAGCCAGCGCGGCCCCGGCTTCCAACGAGTGATTGGTTGTCACGAGAAAGTGGTCCGTACGCACCTGCCAGCCTTCGTCGATCGGGTCGCGCCGCTCCTGCACTTCCGCCGCGGAAACCCAGCGCCGTCCGTCCGGGCGCTCCCCCGCCGCGTAGCGTGACAGGTCCTCGGGCTTCACCCAGCCATAGCGGGCATCCCAGCGATAGCCACGGCGGGCCTGATCACGCTGGTAGGGAGTCACCCACGCGCCGTCGAGCCACTCATACCCCAGCAGCCGGCGGGCGGCCCGATGATCGGGATCAAGCGCCAACGCCTCGTGAACCAGCCGCAGGGCGTGCGACGCCTCGCCTCGCTCGGCAGCCTGCTGCGCTTCAGCAAACCGCTCGACGGCTTGCTGGCTTTCGGGCTGAACCCCTCGCAGACCGTTGTAGACGTCCGGGGCGATCGCCAGACGCGTCGTCTCCGCGGCCCAACAACTTGTTGAGACCGTGATCGTCAGGCAGAGGATCCAAACGGGGTGCATGGTTCTAGCTTAGCCTACGAGCCGAACCGTGCTGGATTGCCGTGCTGGATTGCCGAGTGGTTTGCGCAGCGGGCTGCGGCGGATTTACGCGCCGCCCTGCTCTGCCATGGCCGCATCGAAGGCGATCTGGCTGGGGGCAAAGTCGAGCTGCTGAACAAACTCGGCGGCCTCGCGGGCACCATGGTCACGATCCATGCCGCTGTCTTCCCACTCGACTGAGAGCGGTCCGTCGTAGCCCAGCACGTTCAGTGCACGGATGATCTCTTCAAAGTTTACGGCACCGCGTCCCGGTGAGCGGAAGTCCCATCCGCGCCGCGGATCGCCAAAGTTCAGGTGACTGCCCAGGATGCCGCTCCTGCCATCGAGCGTGACGATCGCGTCTTTCACATGGCAGTGATAGATCCGATCGGGAAACGCGCGGAGAAACTCGACCGGGTCGATCCCCTGCCAGAGCAGGTGGCTGGGATCAAAGTTGAAACCAAACGCCGCGCGCCGCCCCAGAACGTTGAGCGCTCGTTCGGCCGTGTGGATATCGAAGGCGATCTCGGTCGGATGAACTTCCAATGCGAACCGTACGCCGCACTCGTCGAAGACGTCGAGTATCGGATTCCATTGCTCGGCGAAGAACTGAAAGCCCTCCTCGATCATCGCTTCGGGTGCCGGCGGGAACGAGTACAGCAGGGGCCAGATCGATGATCCCGTGAAGCCATTCACCACCCCCACGCCGAACGCCTTGGCTGCGCGAGCCGTGTTCTTCATCTCTTCAATGGCGCGCTGATTCACGTCCTGCGGCCGGCCATCACCCCAGATTCGCGGGGGTAAGATCGATTGATGCCGAGCGTCGATCCGGTCGCAAACCGCCTGACCTACCAGATGGTTGCTGATGGCGTGGCACTCCAGATCGTAACGATCCAGCAGCGCACGCTTGTCGGACACATAGTTCGGATCATCGAGCGCCCGATCGACCTCAAAGTGGTCTCCCCAACAGGCCAGCTCGAGCCCTTGGTAACCAAAGTCCGACGCCTTTTGGGCGAGCACTTCCAAGGGCAAATCGGCCCACTGACCGGTGAACAGCGTAACGGGGCGGGGCATAAGAAGACTCCGGCGGTGGGGGGCCAAGCGACCGTCGTTCGCAGACAACCCGACCAAGATCGGAGGGGCCGGACGCTGCGCGAGCGCTCGCTGACCTATAGTTAGGGCATGAGTATCATGAGGAGCCTCGCCTGCCTAATCGTGCTAACCGCTACCACTGCGGCGTCTGCCGTGGTGCGGATGGAGATCGCAAGCGAGTCTGGACCGAACGCTACCGCACAAAGCGCGTGGCTGCAATTGCTCGCGGAACTCGACGTGACCGGCGTGCGTGTCCGCGGCCTGGGGCCGGGCGACAAGCCGAGCGTCGAGGACCTGGGCACGCCCGAGCGTCCGCTGCCGCGCGTGCTGGGCATTCTCACTCGCCAAGGGGTCCTGGAGCTCCCCGGCGGACGTTTCACGATCCGCCAGCGGGAAGCCCTAGCCGCATATCTTGAGCGTCTCGAAGGTGACGGTGCCGCCGCCGTAACCGCCAAGCGGGGCCGTTTCGGACTGACTCGCGATGAGTTCCAAAAGGTGTTTGTCGCTCTCGGAGCGCCGATCGGGGCGATCAACCGCCAAGAGTCGCTGGAAGCCTTGCTGCTCCGCACTGCCGCGCAGAGCGGCATGCCTCTGTGGATTGATCCGCGGGCTAAGCCGGCGCTGCGGGCAAGGCCAACAACCGACAAGGTTGCGACGCTCGCACGGGGGGCGGCGCTCGCCGTGCTGCTCCGGGCCGAAGACTTGAGCCTCGCGCCCGAGAAACCCGTCGGCCAACCCGTGCGGTTAACGGTGGCCCCAAGCTACGGCGAGAACAAAGAGGCCTGGCCGATCGGCTACAAGCCGGAGACCAGTCCCAGCCAGACCGCCCCGGTGCTCATGCAACGCCTGCCGGTAGAGATCGAAGGGTTTACGCTCGCGCAGGCGCTGGATGCCATCGAGGCCCGGCTGGGCGGCGTCCCCCTGGTGTACGACGAGTTCGCGTTGCGGCGTGACGCGATCGACCCCACGACGACGCCGGTCAAGCTAGCCCGCACCGAGACGTTCTATAAACGGATCATTGATCGGCTGGCGTTTCAGGCGGGCCTCAAGACCGAGCTACGGATCGATGAGGCGGGGACCCCCTTTGTGTGGCTGACGCGCTAGCCATGGGGCTGGTCAGCAGATCAGGCTCCCCGCCCACCGCCACCGCCAGGACCGCCGCCGCGTCCGCCGCCGAACATCGCGCGCATGTCGCGGCCCGACATCGGTTCTTCGCCGCGTGACTCGAGTTCGTCGTTGACCATCGCGCGAAACTCGCTGAACTGGGCGCGCATGCCGGGCTCGAATTGATCGAGCATCTGTTTGCGACGCGAGTCGCGTTGCTCCTCGGACATGTTCCCCCAGCGACCGCCGCCGCCGCCAGGACCGCCGCCAGGGGGCCCCTGATCGGTACGGTTTTCGCGCTCGCGGCGTGCCGCTACGATGCGATCCGCGCGATCTGAGATCTCACGCTGCAGCTGCTCCTTGGGAAGCGAGAAGAGCTCGTTCATGCGTCGGCTCGCCTCCTCCTGCATGCGGGGTCTTCCTCGCTCGAACAGCTCGCGCCGCTGTGCATCGGTGAGCGACTGAACCCCCTCGCGAAACGCAGCGCGCTGCTCTTCGGTCGCATCGCCACCGAAGACATTTTTTGCTTGCTCCTCAAGCTCAAGCACCCTGGGATCAACCGACTTACCAAAGACACCAAGGGCCCAAGCGCCGGCCGCCAGCAGAAAGACGAGTCCCACCAGCGCGGCCACAAGGGAGTTCTTTTTCTTGTTGCTTTTCATTCGAAGATCCTTCGCCTATTCGGCCACAACGACGGCATCGACATGGCCATCGAGGTAAAGATAGTTGCGCGAGCCATCGTCGCCGGGCGAGCCGTGTACTGATTCATAATCATACACCACCCAAACCCGCGAGGAACTGCGCTGCTGATCACTGCGACGGTCGGCGAGCACTTCGGGACGTGTCTGGCCGCCATAGCGGTCTCCCGGATACTCGTAGCTCGTTCCCTCGATGTCGAAGTAGCCGTAACGCGAGGCGTCGTCTCCTAGCGCGCCGAAGAACGGGCCCAGAAACTGGCGTTCCTCTTCCGAGCGGGCGTTGACCGACTCCTCGGTAATGTCGAGCAGTCCGGAACCGGTACGCTCCAGATCATTGGGACACCGCCACGCGGCGGCGCTGTCTTCCATCTGCGCGGAGAGCACCTGCCGCAGCCCGGGCAAACCGCGTGGGTTGAAGCTGGCGGGCATCCGGGCGGCCTTGGGAAACTTGGCCCGCTCGCCCCGGGCACCCATCCAGTTGTCGAGCGCTATGCCGACCTGTCGGAGATTGTTCTTACACTCGGTGCGACGAGCGGCGTTGCGGGCGGCCTGCACCGCGGGCAGCAGCAGCGCCACGAGGATGCCGATTATGGCGATCACCACCAGCAGCTCAACCAGCGTAAATCCGCCGCGAGCCAATGGCCGTGTGGAGTCTTCCACGCTCGAAAACCGCGGCCGGCGGGCGGGCAACATACCGGGCTGCATGATTAGGAAACCTTATTCGCCGTAAAAATCGTCGCGCAATCGACTGTATCGTTCTGAACCCCCGAGAGAAGCACGGGTGTCGAAAAAATTGGCCCCGCCGGGAATAAATTTGCGACCTCCCCCACCGGGGGGGGGGTTAAAGCCCCCCCTTTGCCACGCGTTTCAGGCGGCACTCTTCGGAAGGCGTGGTGGCCGGTATTCTGGCTGCCATGGAAGAAACGCTCGAAAAACGTCCAGCGCACGTCTGGGGTTCGGTAACGGTGCCCCGCGGCAAATCGGTTGAGGTCTCGCTGGCGGTCTCCGAAAGCTACAGCGGTCTGACGCTGCCAATCCCCATCTTTGTCCGGCGCGGACGCAAAGACGGCCCGGTGCTGTTGGTCTCTGCCACGCTGCACGGCGACGAGCTCAACGGTGCCGGTGCGGTACGCCGACTGATTGCCGACCCGAACCTCTCGCTGCTGCGTGGCACGCTGCTGCTGGCACCGGTGATCAACCTGCTGGGTTTTGATCGCCACAGCCGCTACCTGCCCGACCGCCGCGACCTCAACCGCTGCTTTCCCGGCTCGCGCACCGGAAGTCTCGCGAGTCGCTACGCGCGGATCGTTTTCGAAGAGCTTGTCGGTCGGTGCGATTACGGCATCGATCTGCACACGGCGGCCCTCCAGCGCACCAACTACCCGAACGTGCGGGCCGATCTTTCCGACCCGCGTGTGGCCGACCTCGCACGGGCGTTCGGGGCCGAGATCATTGTCGATGGCCAAGGGCCCGAGGGCTCGCTCCGCCGCGAGTCGTGCCTCGCCGGCCGGCCGATGGTCATCCTCGAAGGGGGCGAGGTCTGGAAGGTCGAGCCCGATTTTGTTGATTATGCCGTGCGGGGCGTGAAGAACGTGCTGTCGTATCTGGACATGATCGAACAGCCACGCATTGAACCGACCAATCAGATCGAGGTGCGCCGCACCACGTGGGTCCGAGCGGACCACGGCGGCTTCCTCGACATGCACGTTAAGCCTGGCAACAAAGTGGCCGCCGGAGCACCGGTAGCAACCAACACCAGCCTTGCCGGCGCAACCATCGAAGTGCTGCGGGCCCCCCTTGAGGGAGTCGTGCTCGGCGTCACAACGCTCCCGTCGATCGCCCCAGGGGATCCGATCTGTCACCTCGGCGTGCTCGATCCGAATCCCCAGGTGCTCCGCTCGTTTCCCCTGGATAGCGCTGGCGAAAACCAAACCGAAGAGCATCTGCATCTGCTGACAGCCGCCGACCTCTCGACGGACGAGCACGCGGGCGATGATACGACCAACGAGACCGCGTGAGACAGATGCTTCGAAGGTCGGCACGCTTAGGGGCACTGCGGCTAAGAAGCCCCTGCACAGCGCCGTTACCCGGCTCTGCCTGCGGTGTGGGCCTCGTTCGGAACGAGTGATCTCAGGGGGTCTCGGTCGGCTGGGTGTCCGCGCCGGGCAGCGCTCCCGCGGCGAAGGCCGGATGATCGGTGTAGAAGAGTGCCGAGGGGTCCACGCCTCTGTCGGCGAGTTCTCTCAAACGCTCGGCAAAGCCACCTGTTCGCGCTAGCCAGGGCAGCACCACGAGCCACACCAGCAACCCCGAAGAGAGCCAGAGCATGGTACGCCACCCGCGTTGCTTTTCATTTGGCCAGCGCATCGGCGGCTCCGGGAAAGAGCACCTCAAACACCAGCAGCGCCATCAGCAGCGTCAGCACCAGATTCAATCCCTGACCGCACACATACAGCACCAGCGGCTTGCCTCCCCGCAGGTGGCGACTCAGTTCACGAAAATCAGATTCCAGCCCGATCGAGGTGAACGAGATACAGAAGCACCACGTGCGGAGTGTCTTGGTAGCACCGGAGATGGTAGAAGCCACAAGGGGTTCACCCTCGGGATGCCATGCGGCGAGCGCTGAGAAGAAGAGCGACGCCCCGAGAAAGCCGAACAAAAACTTAGGAAAGCGCCGCCAGATTTCCGCTGCTGCACCGGCGAAAGTGATCCGCGTCGACGCCGCGGGATCGCGTTCCACCACCGTGGTCCAGTAGGTCGCCACGCCGAACGCCACCACGCCGATCAGGCAGTTTTGGATCATTTTGATCGTCGCCGCCACCAGCAGGGCCGTGTCGCCAAGAGCCGCGCCGGCAACGCCCACCGCACCGGTTGAGTCGATCGTCCCGCCAATCCAAGCCCCCGCGACAACCTCGTTGAGCCCCATCAGTCGGGACACCGGGGGCATTACCACCATCATCAGCGCGGTGAACGCCAGCGACAGACCGATGGCCACCGAGAGCTCTTCTCGCTTCGCCTTGCACGCGGCCGCGGTGGCGATCGCCGCCGACACCCCGCACACCGACATGTCTGCCGACACCACCATGTTGAGCGTCCGCGACTCGATCCGCAGCACACGCTGCCCAAACCAGTACGTCATAATCAGCACGACAGGCGTGACAATCCAAGCGATGCAGATGCCCGGCAGGCCCAGCGCGAGGAGCTTGCCTATGAGCACCTCGGCTCCGTAGAGCACCAAGCCTGTCTTGACGAACAGTTCGGTACGGAGCGCCGGACGTAACCAGCCGGGAGTGCCGAAGAGATTCGCAACGATCAACCCGAGCGCGATCGCCCAGACGGCGTACGCCAACCCGTAATAATCGACAACCGCTTGTTCGCTGAGCAACATGGCAAGCGTGGCCAGCGTAAACAGCGCGGCAAACCCCGGTAGGAAGCGACGCACCGCGGCACCGCCGGACAAGCTGTTGCCAATCGTGAAGACAACGAGCAGCACAAGCCCGGCACCTACGATACCGACGCCGACGCCGGAAAACGCCTCGAGCGGTGAATTGGCCCATCCGCCAGGCGTTGCCAGATAGGGCTTGAGCGGATTGGCGATCGACGCCGGCTTGGGCTGCTGGGGAGCGAAGGTTCGCTGGTACTCGAGCGCGACCGCCGCTAAACAAACGGCGAGCAGCGCCCCGCCCAGAAGAATGGCAAGCCAGTCTTCCGTAAGGCGTCCACGTTGCCCCGGCGTCTCTAGTTCCATCGGGGGTCGATCGGTGCGGAGAGGGAGAGTGTCTCGAACTATCGGTGCTGGTCGCGGGAGCGTCTTGGCCGAACCGCGGCGGAGACGCCCGCCCCTCTACTCGTGATTAAAGCAACCCGTCGAGCTCTTGGACGAGACGCTCGAAGTGGTCGAGCGCCGTGGCAACGGGTTCCGGGCTCTCCATATCCACGCCGGCTGCGCGGAGCAGGTCGAGCGGGTGCTTGCTGCATCCGCCTTTTAGGAAGCCCAGATAGTCGGTGAGCTCTTGCTGGCCGCCGTTGAGCACGCGCTCGCTTAGCGCGATCGCCGCCGATAAGCCGGTCGCGTACTTATAGACGTAGAAGGCATTGTAGAAGTGAGGTATGCGGAGACACTCTAGCTCGAGTTCTTTGTCGATCACAAAATCGGGCCCGAAGTAAGCATCAAGCAGACCGCGGTAGACGCTGCGGAATGCTTCAAGCGTGAGCGCCTCACCGGCTTCGGCCAGAGCGTGAATCTCTTTCTCGAACTCGGCAAACATGGTTTGTCGAATGATCGTGCCCCGGATGGCGTCGATCTCGCGATTGATGAGATAGGCACGTTCCTGGTCGGTTTTTGCGCGTTCCATGAGGCAGCGGCTAAGCAGCTGTTCGTTGAACGTGCTCGCGACCTCGGCCACAAAGATCGTGTAGTTGTAATACTCAAACGGTTGATTACGGGCAGAGTACCAGCTGTGCATCGAGTGGCCCGCCTCGTGGGCGAGAGTGAACACGTGGTCCAGCACATCGGGCTGGTAGTTCATCAAAATGTAAGGATCGCCCGCGTACGAACCGGCGGAGAAAGCCCCCGAGCTTTTCCCCTTATTGGGATAGCGATCGCACCAGCGCCCGCCGAGACCAGCTTCGAGCGTCTTGCAGTACTCTTTGCCGAGCGGGGCAAGCGAATCGATCACCACACGAACGGCTTGATCCCAGGTGTGCCGTTTATCCAGCTCGCTGAGGATCGGCACGTAGGTGTCATACTGGTGGATGTCCTTGAGCTTCATCTTGCGACGACGGAGGTCGAAGTACTTGTAAACCGCCGGCAACTTGCTGCGCACCGCCGCGATGAGGTTGTCGTAAACCGCTACCGGCACGTTGTCGGAAAAGAGCGACGCCTCGCGCGCAGACGGGTAGTTGCGCGCTTGGGCGTAGTAAACCCCCTTCTGTACCGAGGCCTTGAGCGACGCCGCGAGCGCGTTCTCGTGGTCGGCAAACTCGGCGTAAAACTGGTGGAATGCCGTTTTCCGCACCGCCCGCTGCGGCGAGTGGAGGAAGACGCTAAAGCTGGACTGGTTCAGCTCCATCGTCTCGCCCTTCTCGTTCTTGACTTCGCCGAACTTGAGGTCGGCGTCGGTCAATTGACGGAAGATGTGGCTGGCGGCACCCGACATCTCACTCTGCAGCGCGAGCAGCCGCTCTTCGCCTTTGGTAAGGGTGTGGGGCTTGTAGCGCGCCATGCGCTCCAGCAACAGCCGATAAGGTGCCAGAGCTTTGGCATCGATCATCTTCTTCAGCTTCGCGGCCGACATCGAAAGGATCTCGGGCCGGATGTAGCTGCTCAGCTCAGCAGCCCGAGTCGCGGCGTGCTGCAAGCGGCCCATCATCGCCTGATAGCGGCTGTCGGCCTGGTTCTCGGTGGTGCGGAGCATAGCGTAGTAGCCGAGCGCCTCGCCGTCGCGCTCGATCTGGCTATCGAACTTCAAGCACTTGGAGAGCGCCGCGGGGCCGTCGGCCAGCGTTCCGCGGAAGTCGGCGTACTTGGGAACCCGTTTCTCCCACTTCTTGAAGGCGGCTTCCCAGGCTTCGTCCGAAGGGAACAGGCTTGAAAGGTCCCACGTGTCGGCGGGCTTCACTTTGTCACGTGTCGGGATCTTCTTCATGGCAGATTCAACCAAGCCGTGGCGGAGAAAATTAGTTGTTTGTCGTGCTTCAGTAACAAGGTGATGCAGGCATCAAGCACCCGCGCGGCGGGTGTGTGCTCGACGAAAAAAGATTGTCACCACTTCCACAGCGCGGTCCCCCATGAAAGCCCGGCACCGAAACCGCACATCAGTAGCTCGTCGCCCGGCTCGATCGCCCCGCTGCGCAGCGACTCGTCGAGCGCCACAGGGATGCTCGCGGCCGAAGTGTTGCCGTACCGATCCAGATGCTTGACGACCCGTTCGCGGGGCACGCCCATGGCGTCGGTCGCGGCGTCGAGGATTCGGGCGTTGGCTTGATGCAAGAGCCACAGCTTGACCTGATCGCGGTCGCGGCCTGCGGCGGTCAACACGTGCTCGAACGTGTCCTCAAGCAAACGAACGGCCCACTTGAAGACCGGCCGCCCCTCCATCTCCATGAGCCAGGGCGTGCGGCCGTCTGCATCGCGTGCGGCGTTGACGACAAACGGGAGTTCGGCTCCGCCCATGCGACGCGTCAACAGGTCGGTGCCCAAACCATCGGCCCCGAGCGTGCCCGCGAGCACCCCCTGATCCGTGCGACCGGGCGAGACCACCACCGCACCGGCACCGTCGCCAAACAAGGGGAAGGTCTTCTTGTCATCGGGATCGAGCACACGGGTGTTGGTGTCGGCACCGATCACGAGCACGTTGCGCGCCGCGCCCGTGGCAACAAACTGCACCCCGGTCAGTAGCGCGTACATGAACCCGGCACAGGCCGCCACGACATCCATAGCGGGGCAGTTGAGGCCCAGATCGCTCTGCACCCGCGTGGCGGTTTGCGGCATCAGGCGGTCTGGCGTGAACGTGGCGAGCAGCACCAGGTCAATCGCGCTCGGATCGATTCCCGAGGCCTCAATCGCCCGGCTCCCCGCCACGGTCGAGAGCGTGCCGGTCGTGACCCCTTCGGGGGCATGGCGGCGTTCGCGGATGCCGGTTCGCTGGATGATCCACTCGGCGTCGCACCCCAGGCGGGCCAGGTCCTCGTTGGTGACCACCTTATCTGCCAGGCAACAGCCCGTGCCTGAGATCCGCACGCCGGTCTGCGTGAAGAGCGGGCCGCGGCGGATCTGAATAACGGGCTCGGGCATATCGCAGCAGCGGCAAGACGGGAAATCGGCGGAGCCCTAGCAGGCTACGGCCCCGCTGCCCCGGTCGGCAACCCCACGGCCGTTTGCCCCGGTGGGCGTCAGGCCGCGGCATGACCCACCCGGGCGTAGAGCCGAGCGTTGCCGCGTTTGCCCACCTCGCGAGCGGCCCCCATCTCACGCAGGCAGTAGGCGGCCCGCTGGGCGACCCAGCGCGGGGCGTCGAGCGCCGCAGCCAACTCGGCGGTGTCAAAGGGGTCCGTCAACGGGCCCCCTACCAGCCGCCAGAGGTCGTCGCGGGTGGCCAGCTCGATGGTTTCCACCACACGCACAAGCCGCTGGTCTTCAACAATAAAATCGTTCTCACGCCATCGGCGCCGCTTGCCGTGCCCCGGATACCGCAGTTCTTCGACCTCAACCAGCGGGGCTTCGATCCGCACCCGCTTGTGGGGGAACGCGCGCGTAAAGTGGACCAGCTCGTCGAACAGATGCGCAGCGATACCGCGTTTCGGGCTCCACCGACGGCCGACCTCGGTGCCCCCCTGGCAGTCGAGCTTGATAAGCCTCCGCCGGGCAACGATCGGCTTGACGACCAGCACATCGTGCCGACGCCTGAGCGCACGCACCTTGTCGCGGATCGCCGCCAACCCGCCGTGCTGCACCTCGATCAGCAGGTCGTCGCGGACCGCATCGATCCGATACCGCCCGACGCGTACCTCTTGCTCGCCGAGGTCGCCCGCGTAGAGCGCTTTAAGCTGTTGATGGAGGGATGTCGCCATGAACCACCGGGAAACGCACGACACGGTGCGGGGATTGAGTCCGCGCGCTCAATCGAGCTGGACACCGAGGTCTTCTACGGTGAACAGCGTGGTCAACTCGTAACCCTTCGCCGCGAAGGCCGCCCGACCTCCTTCAAGGCGATCAACGATCGCGAGCACACGTTCCACCTTGAGACCCTCAGCCTCGCAGAGTTCGATCGCTTTGAGGCTCGAAGCGCCGGTCGTGACCACGTCTTCGACAATGACGATCGACTCGCCAGGTGAGAACGGCCCCTCCACCTGTTGGCCCTTGCCGTGTGCCTTCGGCTCTTTGCGGACGATCACACCGCGGAGCGGGTAGCCCTTGATGCCGGCGGTCGTGAGGATGGCAGCCGTAATGGGGTCGGCACCAACGGCCATACCGCCAACGAGCTTAGGCCCCTGGCCCATCTTCAGCCGTAGTTCGCCGATGAGGTTGATCATCCCCTCGCCGATGAGCCGCGCCCCGCGTGCATCCAGCGTGACGCGCCGGCAATCGAGGTAATAGCTCGCCTGTTTGCCCGAGGCGAGCGTAAAGTCGCCAAACTCAAGAGCGTTGTTACGGAGTAGCTTGGCAAGGGCGTCGCGGTCGTACATCGGCTAGCGATTGGGGGCTAAGGTCAAAGAGGGTCGGGCCCTACGGTACCCGATAGCTGACCCACGCGGTTGGCGATTTGCCTAGCCTCGACTTGAGTTCGTCGAGGAGGGGGGCAAACCGTTTCTCGTGGGGGAGCGGCTGATCGCCTGCGAGCAGTTCCTCGCTTGCCCAGGATACCGCGCTGCCGTGGATGGCGGTGGTGCTTTGCGCGTGCGACTCAGCGCGTGAGGCTCCGTGTGTGAGACTCAGCGCCACTTCGCGACCCGACCAGGGCTCTCTCTCTGCGGCGAGCAGCCACCGGCCCCGCGAACGGTGGCTGCCTGCTGCCGCGAGAGCGCTTGTCTGACTGACCAATCAACGGCGGATGATAACGGTTGAACCCACTGACAAGATGTCGGTTAGCTCCTCGGCGTCGCGTGGGGCAACGACCACTTCGGGTCCGCCGTACCGCCCCGTCGAAGGGCCGATCGTGATGGGTGCCGTGGCCCCCACCAACACGATGCTGCCCGCCGGTGCGGGGGCAATATCTTGGACGCGCAACTCGATGGCGTCGTAGGGCAACGCCTCGGCGGTCACTTCAAAGCGACCCGCGAAGCGATCCCCCAGCATGAGAACCAACTCGTTGGTTTCGGGGTGGATCTCCGCGGAGAACGGTCCGGGGATCACCTTCAGCGATTGCCCAGGGCGGACCGCGTCGGCCGCCGGCACGCCATTGATCTTCGCCAGCAAACGCCAGGGCACATTGTATTGTGCGGCGATTGATTCAAGGGTCTCGCCCGCTTGCACAACGTGCGCCGGAGCCAACCGATGCTCGCGAGAATCGTAGATCAGCGTTCCCGCCAAACCGCTCAACAAGCGATCGATCTCGGCACGCCGCGCGGGCTCAACGCGAGAATCGGCACGCCACGCGGAGAGCAAGCGGTGCGCTTCAGAAAGATCGCCTACACGCAGAGCCGCCTGGGCCGCGGTCCAATCGGCTTGCGAGGGGTCCTCGGCAGGGGCACCAAAGTTCAGCGGGGTGGTTTCAGACTCGGTGTAGTTTTCGTAAGGGGGCAACGCGTCCTGTTCGCTCGAGCCGGGTTGGGCAGGGGCGTTTGACGGCTGGGTCGGCGAAAGCCGTCCTGTTACCGAGCCATCGGCTGAAGCCGCGGACGGCGTCGCTTCGTAGCTCGGAGCAAGATCGTTCGTCGGCTGCCCATACCGATCCGTGGGGATCGCCGCACTAGGAGAAAGCGGCTCGCCGTAGCGGGGCGCGGCACTCGACGCGGGCGGCGTGACGACACTTGCCACTGCCGTTCCGGGCCGGCCAGTGGCTGGCTCGGCGGTGCTGGGCAACGGCTGGCCCTCGATCTCGGGCAGCTCCGGAAGCTCTGGCAACGCCGCCTCGTTGGCTCCCTCGTCCATGCCGTCGAGCAAGGCTTGGGGCTTGGTCGTTTCGCGCTTCGTCTCGCCGAAGGCTGGCGGTGCCAGATCGGTACCCGTCGCGGGTGATCCTGTCAGCTCGAACAGGGGAGCCTCGTCGGACACGCCTTCCGGCGAGGCCATCGAAACCTCCGCCGGTTGCAGACCGAAGCCATCGTCGAAGGCTTTGCCGCCGTCGTTGATCTTCAGGACAAGGAAGAAGCCGATCGCCGCCAGGACGGCAATCGTTGCTAGGGGGCGGATCGTGCTCATCGCGTTGGTCTCTCCGTGACGACGCGTCGCGCTCGGCAGAAACGAAGGGGTTGGTTAAATCACGAGCTTTCGGCTCTTGCTCGCCAGAGATTCGGCGTGAACCCTTTTGCTCAAGGCGTGCTATAGGCCATTTACCCTCTTCGCCGCTACGTCAGTTCGCGGGGGTTGCCCCCCAGCGATAGCGCGCGAGAATCGGGGGCCCACCAGGTCGGCGGGCAGCTTTGTCTTGCCGCATGCTCTCTTGGGTCTTGCCACATGCCCTCGGTGGGCGGCGGGGGATTCCGCAGGCCTCTCCCCACACGCACATGAAAAGCACCTCTCCCCCCGATCATCATGCGGTCGATTCTCGCTCAACCGGTCCGGCCAAGACCCCGCGGCGGCGCAAGATGCTAACGCTCGTGCTAATTTCGCTAGCACTGCTATCGCCCGTCGTGGTGATGGCCCTCTACATCGACGATTGGTCGCGCGACCTCACAACCAATCGCGCGGCGACCGCCGTGAAAGCCTCCGACCCGCGGCAGCGGCCGCTGACCCTCGCCGCCCAGAGCGACGCCCCGATGATCAATCGGGCTCTAGAGGCCTTTGCTTCGGAGCGGCCGGAGTGGAGCCTCGTCGATCCGCTCGACCCGCCCGCCGACTCACCGCTTGCCAGCGAGATCTCCGGAAAAATCGAACAGCGCTGGAGCCTGGTTCGCACCACGGCGCTAATGCGCTACCGTGACGATCTGTGGCTCGTTGCCGAGCGGCTCGACGATGGTCGGCTGCGTGTCCACGCCGAGAGCCGCTCGCGAATCGGCAAAGGAGACCTGGGCCAAAATCCGCGCAACCTGCGTGAGCTGATGGCTGCGCTAAAGGATCACTTGCCGCAGCAATAGCGGCACCAGAAAGTCCTTCCGCAAGTTGCGCGTGAATCCTTTTCGGCAACAAACCGTATTGTTCTTGACACCGAGCAAGACGACGCCCCTTCCGACAGAAACGCGCCCGCGCTAAGGCAGGCGAGCGTCGCTTCCGAATCACTCAATTCGCGCGCGTTGTCAGTCGATCGACAGAACACAAGAAACCCTCCGTGTCAACCTTCATCGCGCTAGCAATCCCCAGAAAGATTCTCCGCTTTGTCATCGCGACGCGACAGCTATAATTGGGTCAGAGGCGCACTCGTGTGCCCGACCTCCCGCTAGCCGCGCTGTTGTGCTGATCGCTCTGCTGCTGTGCTGATCGTTCAGTCTTTCGTGCCGAGTCGCACGCGGCTGCGCGGCGCGGGGGTCCTTTGCTACGTTATCGCTTTCTCATGCCCGCTGATGCCTTGTGCTGTTCGCTCGTCCCAAGATCGCCGAACTAACGCTGCGACTCTTCGGGCGTTCGTTGCACCCCGAGCTGTTTGAGGTGCATCAGCAGCAGCACCTCACCCGCGCAGGCTACGAGGCAACCATCGCGGTCACTAGCGCCGGGCACGTTGTGTGCTGGCGTTACGAGGGACTTACGCTGACCGAGGTTGCCGCTTCGGCCCATCAGCCCTTGCCCGCCAAACGCCGGCTGATGTTGCACTCGTTTGGTCCCGAACAGACCGACACGATCGAGTGCCGCGGTGGCGTGACCTACGAGGTGTCGTTCGCGATCGAGCAGCTCTCGGCCGAGGCGTTTCGGAACTATCAGAAGGAACTCGACCTCGCGAGTCTGCAGAGCGCCGCGGGAATCGACGGGGGTCACGATGGTGGCAACGTGCTGGTGCATCGTTTCGATGCGGCCGGCCGAGTGGGTGTCGGTGCCACGAGCTATGTCGATACCGAGGCGCGTGACCGTTCTTTCCGAGTGCGGACGCTGCACACGTTCCCCGATGACGGTGCGATCGTGAAGACGCAGTCGGTGTTCCGCCTCCCCGGCGGCCACGCCTAGCCTCCGACTGCTGTCTTCGTTTTGCCCTAAGAGCGCTCCTGCCGCAGCGTGTCGAGCCAACCGGCAAGCACCGCGGAAACGGCCGCGGGATTCTCGATCGGTGCCATGTGACCGGCATCGGCGATCTCGTGAAACTCGCCCCGCGGGGCGCTGCGAGCAAACGCCCGCATCTCTTCCGGCGGGCTGATTGTGTCCTGTGCGCCAGCAATCGCCAGCAGCGGCAGATCGAGCGAAGCAACGAGCGCGGTTGAGTCGGGGCGAGCGGCCATCGCCCGCTGCGAGGCGGCGATCGCGGCGGGATCGGCCTGCTCAATCTGCGCGAGCGTCTCGCGAACCGCAGCCTCGGGGGCTGAGGTCGCCAGCAACTTCGGCCGCATCATGCCCGCGATGCGGTGTGAACCCCACTCTGCCGCGTGCTCGGCCATTTTGATTCTGCCGGCACGGGCGTCCTCGTCATCGGCAACAACGCGGGTGTCCATCATCACGAGGGCCGCGATCTGCGCGCGGTGCCGACGCAGCATTTCCAGCGCGATGTATCCGCCCATCGAGAAACCGACCAGTGTGACGGGCGTTTCGATCCCGCTGGCTGCGAGGATCGCGGCGAGATCATCGGCGTACCGGGTTAGCGAGGGACTGTCCGTGGGCCAATCCCCGAGCGTTGAGCCGCCGTAGCCACGCAAGTCGGGGGTAAGGACGCGCCAGCTTGGCTCCAGCGCCGCCTGCTGAGCCCGCCACATCCGGCCGGTGAGGGGGAAACCGTGAACCAGCAGCACCACCGGCGCCTCCCGAGGGCCCGCATCGCGGTATGCCAGCGTTGCGCCGTCGAGTTTGAGCGTGGCGTGGGTTGCTTCGCGGTTGATCACGAGGGAAATCTCTTGGTGTACCGCAGCGAGCAGCCTGTGGGGCTTGATGACAAGCAATGCCTCACAACGGTTACGGCGCTACGAAAATCGATCGTGAAGGACCCAAACTCCGCCAGAAAACGTTCCGCGCGCCGCCGTGGCGAGAGACTACAGCGGCGTGTCCGCTGAGGATTCGGGCGTGGCTTTAATCCGGTGATTGATCCCGGCTCTTGCCCGTTCAACCGCCGCGACGCTGCATTTCTTCGATGTAACGGCGGAGCCGCTCGACTTCGTCGGTGACGGCACTGAGCTTGAGCATGTTTTCCACGCGTTTGACGAGCTCTATCTTGTTGACCGGCTTGGAAAGGAAGTCGTCCGTTCCCGCATCGACGGCCCGCTCGATATCGCCCAACTCGTTCAGAGCGGTCACCATCAGCACCATCACGCCGCTCGTGGCGGGGTCGCTCTTGAGGCGCTGGCAGACCTCAAAGCCGCTCAGCCGGGGCATCATCACGTCAAGCAGCAGCACGTGCGGCTTGAACGCAGCGACCTTGTCGAGCGTGTCTTGTCCGTCAACCGCGATAGCCACCTCGACATCGAGCCCCGCGAGGTAAGCCTCGAGCAGCTCAACGTTTGGTTCGTTGTCATCCGCGATCAAGACGCGGTGTTTATCGCTCATCGTGATCCTTGCAAGAGCTTGGGGAGCGAACACTTTGCCCGCCACGGCAACCGGGGGGGCTTCCGCCTACATCGCGACCGTCTGAAGCTCGGCGTTCAGCGCGGCCGAGGGAACGGGGAAGCCCGTGCACAGCTCACCCACCTGGGCCCGCAGTCGGGCGTGCAACTTCTCGTCCTCCGGTGCCTTGAGCCCTTGCAGCATCCAGTCGCCGATGGTCCGCATCTCTTCGATCCCCATGCCACGCGTTGTTAGCGCTGGCGTGCCGACGCGGATGCCGGAAGGGTCCATCGGCTTCCGCTCGTCAAAGGGGATCATATTCATATTGATCGTGATGCTGCAGCGCTCGAGGACGGTTTCCGCCGTCTTTCCTCCGATGCCCAGCGGCGTGACATCGACCAGCATCAGGTGGTTCTCGGTGCCCCCGGTAATCAGACGCAACCCGCCCGCGGCGAGCGTCTCCGCCAGCACCTTGGCGTTGTCGAGCACTTGCTGGATGTAGGTGCGAAATTCGGGCTTGAGGGCCTCGCCAAAGCAGACCGCTTTGCCGGCCACCACGTGCATCAGCGGCCCCCCCTGCGTGCCGGGGAAGACCCGGCTGTTGAGCACCTTGGCGTACTCCTGACGGGCCAGGATCAGACCCGAGCGCGGGCCCCGCAACGTCTTGTGCGTGGTGGTGGTCACCACGTCGGCAACCTTTACCGGATCGTCGTGCAGGTGGGCGGCAACGATGCCCGCGTAGTGAGCCATATCGACCCACAGCTTGGCCCCCACCTCGTCAGCGATCTCGCGGAACTTGGCGTGCGGGATCTCGCGCGGGTAGGCACTGGCACCGGCGATGATGAGCTTCGGCTTGTGCTCCCGCGCCAACCGGGCGACCTGATCGAAATCCAGCCGGCAGTCTTCCTTGCGGACCCCGTAGGAATGGAAGTTGTACAGCATGCCCGACATGTTCAGCTTCATGCCGTGGGTCAGGTGTCCGCCGTGTGCCAGGTCCAAGCCGAGCACCGTATCGCCCGGTTCGACCAGCGCGAGGTACACCGCGGCGTTGGCCTGCGATCCGCTGTGCGGCTGGACATTCGCGAACTCGGCCCCAAACAACTCTTTAGCTCGATCACGGGCGATGTCTTCCACTACATCCACGTGCTCGCAGCCGCCGTAGTAGCGTCGGCCCGGATAGCCCTCGGCGTACTTGTTAGTCAGCACGCTGCCCACCGCCTGCTGCACGGCGGGGCTCGTGTAGTTCTCGCTCGCGATCATCTCGAGCCCGTCTTGCTGCCGATCCATCTCGGCGGCAATCGCGCTCCAAACCTGGGGATCGTTCTGCTCGATATAGTTCATAACTGGGAGAGTCCTGGCTGCTTGTCGTGCGCTTGCTCGGCGACAGGGCCGATCGGAACGTCTAACGTCTGGCGCGGGCCGCCGTAGGTGCGTTAACCGCAAGCGGGGTGCGAATTGCACCGCTCGCCACGCGGACTTCGCGAGAGGTTCGCTAGCGCCCCTTTCCGATGTGTTAGTCTCGGCGATACCGAGCGGGTTGTCGAGCGCCCTGGGCGTGGATCTGGACGCGGTATTGGCCCTCGTTCTCGGCTAATTGGTTGGGCGTGTCGTTCGCCCGCAGATACAGCGGTCCGCCGCGTTCTGCGACGAAGCTGCCAGAAACGCCGAGCGGGATTGCACGCAGTAGCCCGTTGGGCCCCCCTCCGACGGCAGCCGCTAACTCGCCGATCGGCCTGCCGGCGTGGTAAGCGAGCGTCACCCCCTGGGGCTCGCAGGGCCAGGGTTCGCCCGTGGGCTCGCGACCGATGACGCATCTACCGCTCGCCTCGAACCGATAGGTTGTTCCAGGTACCGCAAGAACGCCTGTCGGTTGCCAGCCCCGATCGGCCCGAACGACCACCTGACGCGATTGCTCCGCCGCGAGCGGTGTGGACTCAACCAGGTCGATCGCCTCACGCTCAATATCGTGCCCGTAGCAGAGCGTGCCGACAAACAGCCGCCACTCTTGTTCGAGCAAACGGCGATCCTCCGCAAAGGCACGGTCGAAGCGGGCGGCGAAATCGTCGGCACGCACCTCGTTAGCCAGCGCCCGAAACCGTTCTTGGTAACGCGGGTGGGTATCGAGCAGCTTTGCCAGCGCCCACACCCACGCGTACTCGGTCGGGCTCATGGGGGTTCGGTTATCGAGCTTGCGCACCGCATCGAGCGGTCGCAACGAGCGGCGATCGGCTACGGCATCGGCTACGGCATCGTTCAGAAGCCCGACACGCCCCCAGTCGGGGGCCGCAGCACGGCTCGCGGGGAACACCGCCAGACTCAACCGCTTGAGCTGGGGATCCCAGGCGTGGGTGCCTAAAAGCTCGGCGATCCCCTCCATGTACCACCCGGGCCCGCAACCGCCGAGTTCGGTCAGCATGTAGGCGTGCGTTGCTTCGTGCAGCACGAGGTGCCGGCGATAGTAGTCGGTCGGTTGCTCACGCACCCAAGTGCGGCTGCCCAACGCCAAACCGTTGGCAAAGTCACGGCGCCCGTCCGGCATTAGACCGGCGGACTCGAAGCGTGCCTCTTCAGCAATCAAGCACAGACGCACCCGCCAGGGGTTTTCTTGATCTTGCCGCGCGGAGCCGAATCGCGCTTCCCATTGCGGAACCGCTCGGTCGATCACAATCGGCAAGCTGTCGATCGCCTCGGACGAGGGAAGATCGGTAATCAGCTCGGCGTGGCGGCTCGCCAGGACACGGAGACCCGAGCGGCCGACGGCCCGCTCATCAACCGGCTCGAAGGGCGGCCAAACAAGCGCCCTCTGGCACCAGACCGGCGACGCCAACAGCACGAAGAACAGCAGTAAACCTAATTGACGCATGGGCTAACGCGGCTGGAGCAGCCCCCGCAACAGCCCATCAATCGCCCCGGCGGCAGCGGATTGGAGCAGTTCACGCGAGATCTGTTGGAACGCTTGGCGATCGATCTGCGGCTGCTTGAAGGTTCCCCGCACCGGGATATCAATCGAACGGCCCCGGAGCCCGCCCAGCAGCACGGGCCGACGCTGAATCCACTCTTCCTGGATCGGAACTTGCAGCAACAGATCGAGTGTTTCATCGATACCGACCGAGCCCTCGGACTTGACCAGGGCATCTCCGACCAAGAACTCCAAGCCGCGGTGATAGACGCGGCCTTCGGCCATTGTGAACTCGATCGAGCGGTCGCTCATGGTGAGGATCGGGCGCTCGTTCGAGGCCGCCACTCCTTCCACGCCATCGCGAACCACGCCGCGGATCTGCCGCACAAGCGACACCATCTCAGCGATCGAAGGGCCCGGGAGAACTTGCACCGAATGCACGTCGAGCACGCCACGGACGCGGCTGAGCTTGGGATCGTCGAGCGGCGTGCGGGCCTCGGCCAGCGCGATGGAAAACCGTCCGTCCGCACGGGTCGCATCTGCCAGCACCGGGGCGATGTACTTCAGCACCCGCTCCGAAACCTTCTGCGAGATGGCCACCTGCGTCACGAGCGGCCCCGGTGCCACCTCGGCATAGCGGGGCGTCGGAGCCAAGCGTGCCGCGGCCTGGGTCGTGAGCCGGCCGGTATCGCCGATCTGGACGTCGATCGGATCAACGCGCAGCAAGCCTGCGCGGAGCGTCGCGATCACCTTGCCCGGTCCGACCGCTAAGCCAAACAGATCGGCCCCCTGCCAGGGTGCCTCGAGCCGGCCCGTGAGTCGCTCGATCCCTGGAGCGCCTGCCGCAACCGAGGGGGCCCCCGCCGCGCCGGGAGGAGCCGGAAGCGACTGGTCGCCTGCTGGCGGGTCATCGCTGGAAATCTCGAAGCGGGCCGTATCACGACCGACCAAGCGAACGCTGTCGGCAAGCTGGGGCCAGAGCACCGGTGAAAGCCGCTCCAGATCGTAGTTCACTCCGCCGTTGACGCGCACGCCTGCAAGCTGCTCAAGATCCTCGATGCGCCCCGCGACCGAACCGGTAAGCGTGGGCGAGTTGATCCGCAGCTCTTGCAGTTCGAGCGACATCCGCTTGGTCCCGTCGGCACGGCGGCCGGGTTGCAGGAGCGCGTCGCTCTGAGCTTCGAGCTGTACCTCACGCCACAGGTCTTCCAGATTTGTGCCCGCTACGCGCGTCAGCCCGAGGTTCTCGCCGGTCGCCCGCACCTTGAGTAGCGTTCCCTCGGGGATGCCACGAAGTGTCGCCTTGCCGACAATCGCGCCGTCGGCGAGCACGTCTCCCGACTGCGGCCGCTCGGCCTGCCAACGAGAGAGGCGTGCCAGATCGCCCCGAAAGCTAACCTCACCCCGCCAGCTCTCAGCGGCACCGGGCGTGACCTCGAGGTTGCGCGCGCTCAGCGCGATTGTCGAGCTTTGCAGACGCGCCTCGCGGGTTTTTACACGCCCCGTGGTGGTGTCCCACTCGGCGTCGGCAACCAGCTCGACAAGGGGTTCGCGCGCAACCAGGGTCGCCGGTTGGGAGGGGTCCGGCGTCGGTGCCACAACCAGATCGGTCAGCACCACTTTGATCGGGTCTGCGCGACCACGCGTTGTGCCCATCTGGCCCTCGACCGAGGCTTCAACCCTGCCCTGCAGGCCGAGCGCTTCAGGGGTTGGCAGATCGGTTTGCAACAGCCGGGCACGACGCAACCAAGTGACCAAGTCACCGGTCAGGTTTCCGCGATAGCTTCGCGCCTCGTTGGCCTGTGCGGCTGGCAAGAGTTCGAACCGCAGCGTGTCTCCTTCGGCTGTTAGCTCGCCTCGTGCCGATGACGGCGTCAAACTTGTAGCCGAGGACGCACCGCCCACATCGAACACCAAATCGCGCTCGCGGGCGAGCGGTCGATCGGCGGCCCCCACCAGCAAATCCTTGAGCCCTCCCTTGGCTGACCACTGAACGCCCTGAGTCTCGGTCTGACGCCACCGGAACTGGGCGTCGCCGCGACCAGCGAGCCGCCACGCGCCGAGGTCAAGAAACTCGCCCAGGTCGGTCGCCAGCTTGGCCAAGTCAAAGCTCGCTTGCCCCTGGATCTCCGTGGCGTCGCCGTGGGCTCCCGCGGTCAGGAACCGCGATTGACAGTCGAGCGCTTGAAGCTGCCATCCGCGCAAGGGAGCCGTGGTGTCGATCGCCGGTGGCCCCGTGGCGTTAGCGATCATCTTGATCGGCGTCCGCCAGGCGAGCGGTCCCTCAGGCGAGCTGCCGACAAAACCTTCCGAGTTGGCTTCGAGCACGATCGTCGTGTTGTTCCCGGGACGCGCAACATCGAACTTTGCGGTGATCAGTCCCTGATCGATTTGCACCCCCTGCCGAACACTCAACACACCCGGTGCCAGCGCCGCAAGCCGCGCCAAATCAATCTGCATTCGCCCGCGCAGTGCCGAGGGTACGACCGTCACCCCCTGTTGCCAGTTGGCCCCGTCCGCAGCGGTCACGGTTCCGGTGAGATCAGCCCTCACAAAATCGATCGCGGGGCTTAGCTTGACAATCTGTAACCGGTCGTCGCCGGCGGCAAACTCCCAGGGGACCGCCATCTTCTTCAGCCGCACCAGCTGGCCCCGCGAAGCGTTGCCCTGGAACGCGCCTTCATCGACCGCGATCTCTCCCCGGCTCCGCCAGCCGCAAGCGAGTGCCCAGCCAAGCGGGTTGTCTTGCAGCGCGGGGGCCGTCGGCACCGGACGCCAGACCATCTCGCCGCCACCGTTGATCACACCAGCCAGCCGTGCCGCAGCGTCATGCCGGCGCAGCGCCAGCCCCAGCACCGTAGCCGAGACGCCTCGCACGCTGAATACAGCGCGTTGCTCGGCGGCGGTGTTCGGTTCCGCACCGGTAATGTCGAGCGCAAACTCGCCGCGCGGTCCGTCCACCGGTGCCATCCCACCACGAATCTGTGCGGTCATCGCGCCGGTGCTGGCGATCACCACGCGAGCCTCGATCGCCTCCGCTTGCCAGCGTTCGCCGGTCGCCGCATCGGCCAGTCGGACGACCCCTTCGCTGAGCGTTAAATCCAGTGGACGCTGAACACGACCGGCGGGGGGTACGGGCGGTTGATCGGAGGGAGGCTGTGCAGGTTTGCGCGCGGCGGTAATTCGCTGGGTCAGCGCCTCAAGCGTGCTGCCCGCGGGGGTGAACGTGGCGTACAGCAGCGGCTTTGAGATCTTCAGTGCGATCGGGGCCGAACCGATGAACGAGGTCCAACCGCCCGTTGCCTCGATCCGCTCGGCGGAGGCGATCAGCTCGCCGTCGGGGTCGCGTAGCTCGACCCCGGTCAGCGCTAGCGGGCCGGTCCAACCAACGACACTCCCCTTTGCGCTGAGCTTGCCCACTTCGCTCGGAACCACGGTTGCTAGCAACCGATTGTGAGCCGCCGTTGTCGCGACGAGCGTCGGGGCCGCTACCAGCAACCCGAGAATCGTCACCAGTGCGATCAGCCAGCCGCGACGGATCTTCGCCCGGCGCGTCTTCCCACGGCACGGCTTCGCGCAGCGGTACGCGGCGCGGCGGGAAGAGGTTAAGTAAGGCATGCGAAGACCTGCGGTGACGCGGGGACGACTCGGATGCCGATTCTACGGCTCGGGTCCCGCGGGAGCTACCGCGACGATACTGGCACCACACTGGCACCACGCTGGCACCACACTGGCACCACGCTGGCACCACACTAGGGCCACGGGCTTCGCTGGAGACTCACAGGTCGAAATTGACCGTTCTTGCCAGATACCGATAGAGACGGCGGCCGACCGTCATCGGCTCGATCTCGATCTTGGCTTCGCCCAACAAGCCGACACGCAGCCGCTCGTGAGCAGCACGGGCGGGTTCAGGAAGTTGCTCGTAAGCGGCAAGCGGTGCCACCGCCTGAAAGTGGGGCATGATCGGCTTCGGCCTGCCGGTGGCATCCATCTGCGTGAGGATCGCGCCGCCTTGGAGGCTGGAGAGACGCGGCGGGGTTGCTGGCATCTCATCGTCGGCAATCTGCTTAAGTCGGCTGACGTACTCGCGATCGGTGGATTGATTGAGCAGCAAACGGACACGCTGCCCGGTCCTCACTAACTCGATCTCTTCTTGGTCAATCGCCAGCCGCGCTTCCAGGGCCATCGGATCCCCCACGCGGCAGAAGTGGTCTCCCGCTTCGAGCGTGGCCCCGACGTTCTGCTCGTCGAGCGGCGTGCCGTGCCAGCCGGTCAGCTGTTTCGCATCGGTCTCACGAGGAGTGACATAGTCGGGGGCCATGACGACTCCGGCGCGCGGAGCACGCAGCTCAAGCCGGGCCGCGTCTTCACGCTGCTTGACAAGTTGCCGACGGCTTGAAGCCAGGCTCTCTTGCAGTTGGGCCATTCGCGACGTGGCGCGTGAATCGCCGTAGCTGATCGTTTCAAATGCGCGCAGCTCGGCTTGGTCCGCGGCGATCTGGCCTTCGATCCGGGTAAGCGTTAACAGCGTCTCGGGGTTTTCGAGTCGGGCGAGCAGCTGGCCTTCTTCGACCCTATCCCCCGGCCGTACCAGCACATCGCGCAGCACACCGGGCGATTCGGCGTAGACGTTCGCGGTGGCGCTGGGGTCGGGATGGATCTCAAACGGACAGAAGACGTAGGCGGGCAGCGGAACCAACACCGCCGCCGCAATCAGCGCGGCTAGCAACAGCCCCGTCACAACAACCGGCGTACGTTTCACCTTCGAAAGCCTCCCGGGCACACTGAGGAACTTGTAGACCTTCCAGAGCGGCTGACCCAGCAGCCCCCACAACGCCATCAACGCCAGGGCCTGACCGAAGATCTTCAGCCCGTAAGGCTCGAGCACCTGATTCAAGAAGTACAGGATCGAGAACACCACCACCCAGCGATACACGGCCGCCGCAACGGTGTACAGCGCGAACATCCCCTTGTTGCGTTGCGGAAGGAAGGGGTCCTCGGGTTGCTCCAGCCCCAGGCACCACTCCGACAGCTTACGGGTGAGAATCTGCGTGGCCTTCTGGCGGAGGTTGGGCACCTCCATCAGGTCGCTCAAAATGTAGTAGCCGTCGTACTTCAGCAGCGGGTTGGCGTTGAACAGAATCGTGCTGACCGAGCTAACGAACATAATGTTCAGGCACAGGTAGTTCAGCAGCCCGGGCTCGGTGAACCACCAGATGAACGTACAGATCGAGGCGAGCACGACCTCTACGTACATGCCCGCTGCTCCGATCGCGGCCCGATGCCACTTGTTGGGCAGCATCCACGAATCGCTGACGTTGCAATACAAACACGGCGTCAGCACGAGCAGCATGACGCCCATTTCGTGGCACTCGCCGCCGAAGTGCTTGCAAGAGAGGCCGTGCCCAAACTCGTGGAGCACTTTCGTGACCCCCAGCACCGCGCCCAAGAGCAACCAATTCTCCCAGCCGCGGTCGGTAAAGAACGCGTCGAACGACGGCAGCTTCGCACGGAACACGTCGAACTCAACCGCCACGAGCGTCGCCGCTGCGAGCGTCAAGCAACAGCACAGCACAAATACCGGTGTGGAAAAAAACCACCGCACGGGAGGCAACGCGTACAGATAGTTCAGCAGCCAGTCCGGATCGATCCCCTTGAAGCGAATCGACAGCACATTGGACAGCTTGCCGAGCAGCTCTTTGCGTTCGCGCTCATCGCGGAGCTTCTTGAGTTGCTCGCCCTGCCCCGCCGCGTCGGCAATCACCAGACCGCTGCGGTGCAACGTGCCGATAAACTGTTGCAGCTCTTCGGTACGGATGGTCTGCGGCGGGAACTCCGCCTCGAACCGATCCGCGATCTCCTCCAGGCTCGACTCGCCGTCGAGCATCCGCAAGATCGCGAACTCTTCTTCTTCAAAACGGAAGTACTGCAAGGCCACGGGGTCTTTGACAACCCAGTACTGTCGCCCTTGGTAGCGGTGTTTGCGCGCCGAAAGATCGGGCCGCACGCGGATCGGCATCCGCCGCGACTCGCTCGAAACCAGGCTATCCGCGAGCGTCGCCATGAATCTTAGCGGAGGCGGTTAGAACAGAGCGGAAAGAGCATGATCACTTGGCGGGGGCCCGGCGATCACCAACCTGCGACTCGCCACCGGTGCCCAAGTGAATGGTCATGGTGGTGGGCAGCTTGGGCTGGAGCAACCAGCGCCCCTTCACTTGTCGGTTCGCGACCTCGGCTCGCACCCGATAGCGATAACGTTTGCCCATCGGCTGGGCGCGGGGGTCCACGTGGACGATCCGACCGGTTGCCTCGTGGACCCGGCCACGGCCGGCGGTCACCTCGACCGTCACTTCACAGCCATCGATCTCGCCAGGATCGTACTCGTCAAAGTACAAGAAGCCGTCGATCTTTAGCGTATCGAGTTGCGCGATGCGTACGATCGGCTCGCCGGGTTGAACCCATTCTTGCTCGTCGCGGAGCACCTCCAGCACAACCCCCGTAAACGGCGCGAGCACGCGGCGTTTATCTACTGCGATCTGCGCCGCATCGAGCTCCGCCTGCTTTGTGTCCGCATCTAGCTTAGCAAGGATCCGGTCTTTCTCGGCCTTCTCGATCGCCAGCTTCGAACGGTCGTACTCGAGCTTTGCTTTGCGTCGCTCGTTTTCAGTCGTCGATTTATTCACGCGCAGGTGTGCCTGCTCCATTTCTTGCCAGTCTTCTCGTGCCACTGCCGCGGCGGCGCGCGAGTAAACGATCTCGATATCGTCTTCCGCGCGTGCGTCGGCGGCCCGCTTGCCGTACTGGGCGATTCGGTAGCCTTGTCGCACGTCACGGTCATCAACCTGAGCGATCAGCTGCTCAGCCTCGACGAGATCGCCCTCTTTGACTCCGAGAAAAACGAGAACGCCCGACTCTTCTCCCGGCACCTCGACGTCGTACAAGAAGTCGATCAAACACTTTTCAATCCGCGGATCAGCGCGGTCGGCGTTGTTGTTCGGCTGCGCGGAAAGCGGCTCACGCGGCCACGCCTGGTAATCCTGCTGCGCAGAAAGCAGTGTCGCGTTCAGCAAGCCCGTTGCGATCAGGGCGAGCGGTGTGAAGCGTATTGCAGGGATTCTCATATCGGGCGGAGCACCGACACCGCGCGAACGGCACCGGAACATCGAAGGGGACGGGAGGCGGGCAGCGTCTAAGTGGCCTGAGACGCTAAAGTCGAAAGAGCACCTTCGCACGAATAAAATCGATCAGGTCATGAAGATAAGCGTAAGCCAAGCTGCGCTTGCCGCAGGTCACTTTTGCCTTGACCTCGGCACCCACCTTGGGGTCCGGTGCCGCGGCTCGGAACGCCTGTTGGTCGAAGCGGACTTTCAAGAAGACCGTGGTCCCCTCTTCGCCACGCACCTCGGCCGACGCGGCAACGCCGTCGCTGGTAAGAATGCCTTGGAGCTTGGTGTCGGTGCTCGTGGCGAGCAGGAACTCCACCGGCAACTCCCCGCCGGCTTCGCGCAGTGCGGCGTTGATATGGCCCATGCGCTTCTCGGGCATCTCGACCTCAAGGATCCAATCCCCGTCGGGGTTGGCAACCTCGAGCAGCACGTTGCCCCGCTGCACGGGTCGGCCCATGAGCAGCTCTTCGACGTTCCAGGTGATCACCTGCCCGGCGATCGGGCTGACAACGGTCAGCGATTCTTGCTTTTCTTCGAGAAGCTGCTGCTCGGCACGGAGCGTAATGAGCTGCTCCTGAACACGCGCCAACTTGGCGTCTTTGCCCTCCTTCTCAGCGCGCGGCAGATCGGGCTCGAGCAACTCGGTTTGCAGCGTGTCGGCCTCGGTCAACGCCTCCTGGATCTGACCGCGGACGACGGTCAAGTCTTTTTCTAAATCGTTGCTCCGCATCTGCAGAAGCTGCTCGCCCTGCTCGACATGCTGCTCGTGCCGAGCCGTGACCTCGATAACGGTGCCCTCGACCTTAGCGAACACGTTGCGGAGCTCTTCGGGCCGGAGCTTGCCGTCTCCCTCGAGCGTGAAGTCCTTCTGGACGAAGGCAGCGGCGAGCCCCAAACCGACTAGCAGCGCACCGACTGTCAGCGTCTTGGGGAGCGTTCGCCCCCGGAACAGCCAGAGCGCCTTGCCGAGCAACTTCCAGAGGGGCATCAGGAACAGCCCCTCGTGCTCTTGAGCGTTCGCGAGCGCTGTCTCGCTATGGCTGCGGACCACATCCACTCGCTGACGGAAGCCGTCGGGCACCCGGTTGTCGACCATCTGCTCGACAATGATCGCGCCGATCACGCGGGGGGGCTTTGCGCGACGGGCCTCGATCGCTTCGGGAGCCTCGTCTTCTTCACCCCGGCGATCGATCAACGGCAGGATCGCCATAGCTTTGGTGTTCGACTCATCCACGTACGCTTCGACGGCCTTTTCGACCTGCGGAGCGAAATCGGAGGTGTCGCCCGTGTACCACACGTCTTCGCCGGTTCGGGCCACTGCCCGCGCAACCTTCGTGAGCATGGTCGTCACATTCGAGCGCGAGTCGAAGGTGTCCTTGCCACTGATCGCTTGGATCTTGAGTCGGCCGCCATGGCCGGTGGCGACCGTTACGCGGTCGGCACCGATCAAGCGGCGTCCGTCGTTGGCGATCGTGTAGCTGGCCTGACGGATGTCGAGCTGCTCGTGAGCCCGCCGCGTAAACGACTCGAGCTGCTCCCACAGCGACTGTTTGTCGGCCAGGTGCAGCAGCCGCCGCGACCGCAGGTAGTCGCCGGCCAGCTCGCAGCTCTGTTCGAGAAAGCGGAGATAACCCTGCTGGACTTGGGGCCGCGCGCCCGGCCGCTGGAAAACCTCGACCACGCCCTGGGGGCCCTGATCGTTGTGGACCGGGGCGAGCACCAGCAGAAAATCGGTCGCATTGGCGGGGGCCTGGTCGTCCGAGTCGCCCGGCACGATCTGGCCGTCGCTGGAGAAGCCCGAGTGGGGCGCGATCACTTCGCCAGTTTCGCCGTGCAGTACACGGTGCACCAGGCGGCCATGCTGCGATTGGGCGATCGGGTTCTCGATCAGCCCCGTCTGGCGCAGATTGATCTGATAACTGAGCTGCAGCCCGCCCGATTCACTGAGGGTCCAGATGGCACCGCCGACGGCAGCCAAGGCCGCAACGACTTTGTTGAGCAACTCTTCGTAGTAACGATCCTGGCTAATATCGCTGCGTGACAGACCGCCGATCTGCTGCAGAATCGATTGGATCTCGCGTTTCGCACGGGCGACAGCGTCCGCATCGACCCCGGCCCCGGCTGGGGCGGGCGACGCGGGAGGCGGCACACTAGAAGATTCAGAGGCACTCATAAGTAAGTCGATTCTAGAGCAATCCCGCCGCTGGCGCCCGCTAAGAACTGCCAAGGTCGTGGCGGGATTCCTCGACGAAAACTGCCCGAACGGCAGAATCCGCCTAGCCAACCGGCGCCGCCTAGCGGCACAATAGTAGGCTTAGCGTGACTGAGCGTGCGGCTCACGGGGCTGCCAGCAGCCCCCCTGCCTCGCTTACGCCGCGGTTTACCCCCCCACCACCACCGAAATCGATGTGTCCGGGCCAGTTCGCCTGGCCCCCCGTATGGCAAAGCAACAAAAGCAGAAAGAGGAGGCGCTCGAGGTCGAGGGCGTTGTGGTCCAGGCCTTGGCCAACACCCGCTTCCGCGTCGAGATCGACGGCGGTCACCTCGTGAACGCTCACGTCGCGGGTCGGATGCGCAAGCACTTCATCCGGATCGTGCCGGGCGATAAGGTCCGCGTGGAGCTCTCCCCCTACGACCTCACGAAGGGGCGGATCACCTACCGCGAGCGCTAAGCCTCGGCACCGGCAAACCGGCAGAATCCACGTGGCAGCGGCCCGGTGTGATCGTCTTGCTCGCCAGCCGCTCCGCGATGCCGACCCGTCGGCGACCGCAGTTGGACCCCGCTACTGCGCTCCGCTGTGCCAGTAGCCCCAACCATTCAAGCGGCTTGTTTCTCGGACTTGGCACCCAGACTTTGGCACCCAACCGTGTGGGGGCTCAATAAGCAATCGCCCTGGCTACGTGGCAATTATTGGTCCTGGTTGCGTTCCGCAAGCCAGCGTGATGCGTTCGCGGGAACGATCGGGGGGCGGTGCGATCTTGCTTCGCCGGCAAGAACCCGCCACGCTGTGCGAACAGCTTCTTCAGGCGGCAAGTCGATTCTTGACCGCTCGGGGCTGTCTCTCGATTTCTTGATCCTCACCACAGGAGATGCGTCTGTGACCTCTCTGCTCTCGTTGGCTCGCCCGACGCTTTCAGCGGCCACTGCCAGCCGATACGTGGCGTTGGTGGCTTGCGCACTGGTTACTAGCCCGATCTACGCCCAACCAACGGCCCCCGCGGCCGATGGAGCGGACGTCGAAGAAGCCACCGGCCTCCAGACCATCGCCGCTGCCGCCCTGTCGGGTTATCGGCCGCTCATGGAAGACGTGCGGTTCATCGGCAAGCTCGCGGGCTACCCCGGTGCCGCTGATATGGCCGAGGGAATGCTCGCGATGGCAACGCAGGGACTGGGGCTCGAGGGATTGGGGCTCGATGCGTCACGCCCGCTGGGCGTGATCCTGCAGACCGACGGAGCCCAGTTCGTCCCGCTGGGCTGTCTGCCCGTTGCTGACATGGGCCCTGCCATGGACCTGATCGAAGCCACCCAGCTCCCCTACGAGGAACTTGAGGACGGCGTCGTCCAGATCGAGATGCCCGACCGCACGATCTATCTCAAGTCGGTTGGTGACTGGACCTATATCGCGATGTCGCCCGAGGCCTTTGACGCCGCCCCCGCGGACCCGCTGCCGGTGCTAACCGATCTGGTCAAGGACTACGACCTGGGCGTACGAGCCTTCGTCCAGAAGGTGCCGCCGATGTATCGACAGGTGGCGCTCGGTGCCATGCGGAGCGGTATGGAGCAAGGCATGGAACAGCAGGACGGGGAGTCCGACGAAGATTACGAGGCGCGGATCGAACTAGCCGAAGCACAGATCGATCAGCTGAGCGCCCTGATTGAAGAAGTCGACGAGCTCACAATCGGTTGGAATCTGGACGAGAAGAACGAGAACACCTATCTGGACATCGCCATCACCGCGCTGCCCGAAACGGATATGGGGCTCGCGCTCTCGACCTACAACGAATCAAACTCGGCCTTCGCGGGCTTCTTTGATCCGAAAGCCGCTATGGGAATGGTGGGCGCTAGCAAGCTGCCGCCAGAACTGGCTGAGAAGCAACGTGCGCAGACCGAGTCCACAATCGCGGTGCTGCGTAAGCAGATCGAGAAGGGCATCGAAGATCAGAAGGAGTTCGATACGCCCGATGCCCGAGAGAAGCTGCGTTCCGCTGCGACGGATCTGATGGACGCCTACGAGGCGCTCATGAGCGAGGGGCGCACCGACATCGCCGCCACGGTCCATCTGGAGAGTGCCCAGGGGGCTTCGCTCGTGGCGGCGGCTTACGTCCCCACGCCGGACAAGATTGAGTCGGCCTTCAAGACGTTTACCGAGGTCCTGGCGACCAAGCCGGGCTTCCCCGGCGTGGAGTGGGACGCCGACTCTCACGCCGGTATCCGTATGCACCGGTTGTCGATGCCGTTGCCCCCCGAGGCCGCCGCCTCGACGCCGCTGCTGGGCGATAAGATCGAGGTCTCGCTCGGTGTTGGGACCGACGCCGTTTTTATTGCGGCTGGTGCCGATTCCGTTAGCCTGATCAAGGCGGCTTTCGACGACTCACGAGCCCGCGATGGTGAGCCGATGCCGCCGTTTGAGGTCTACGCATCGATCGGTCAGATCATCAAGGCTGTGATGCCGGTCGCCGAGCCCGAGGCGAAACCGGCGATACAGATGGTGCTCGACGCGCTGAAGGATCAGCCCGAGGGAACCGATCACGTTCGTTTCTCCGGCACGAAAATCGAGAAAGGCATCCGCATGCGTTACGAGGCGGAGAGCGGCGTGCTGAAGGCCCTCGCCGCCGCCGCGGTAGCAGCGCAGCAGCAAGCAGCGGGCGGTTTCTGACCGCGGCGTCCTGCTGGTTTGCTTCGTGCCCCCTGAACCCGCACGGGGCTCGCTCGTCCGATAACCCGGTGCGAGCGAGCCCCGTTTGCTTTTCGCCAACCGCCCGGCGGACTACCGTGTCGCTGTAAGCCCGTCACCTTCTGTAAATCTGTCCCGCCTGCCCGACCGCTCATGTCGCTTCCGCCCGATAGCCTGTCGATCGCTTCTAACGCGGGGCCCACATCGCCCTATGTCACACAGATCGCCGGCGTCGCTGTGCCGGCTCTCGCCGAGCGCTTCGGCACGCCTTGCTACGTGTACGACGCCGCGATGATCCGCCAACGGATCGCCGACTTGGCACCGTTCGACACGGTGCGCTACGCCCAAAAAGCCAACTCGAACCTGTCGGTGCTCAGGCTCGTCCGGGGCGCGGGGGTGCTGGTTGACGCCGTCAGCGCGGGAGAGATCGCCCGCGCGCTGGCGGCAGGCTACCAGCCCGGCCCCGGAGACCACGCAGCAGGACAGCCGGCAGAGATCATCTACACGGCCGACATCTTTGATCGTGCATCGCTGGACGCGGTCATCGAACACGATCTGGCAGTCAACTGCGGCTCGCCCGACATGATCGATCAGTACGGCGCGCGCTGCCAACCGCTTGGAAGAAAGCGGGGGGTGACGCTCCGGATCAACCCGGGTTTCGGCCACGGCCACAGCCAGAAGGTGAACACCGGCGGCGAGGGGAGCAAGCACGGTGTGTGGCACGAGCAGATTGAAATGTGCGTTGAGCGTGCCGCCCGCTACGGCCTGACGGTTGAGGGGCTGCACATGCACATCGGATCGGGCACGGACATGGAGCATCTCGGCCGGGTCGCTGACGCGATGCAGGCTTTCGCGCTGCGTGTGGGGCCGAGCGTTCACGCGATCAGCGCTGGCGGCGGGCTTTCTACCCCCTACCGGGGCAACGAACCCCCGGTCGATGTGGCGGCTTACTACTCGCTGTGGGACGCCACGCGGCGTCGGCTGGCCGAGGCGTGGGGCCACGCCGTTGCGCTCGAGATCGAGCCCGGTCGTTACCTGGCCGCTGAAAGCGGCTCGCTGGTGACCGAGGTGCGGGCCGTCAAGCAAATGGGGACCAAGGAATACATCCTGGTAGACGCCGGTTTCAACAACTTGGTACGGCCTGCCATGTACGGTGCTTATCACCCCCTGGCGGTTTGCCCCGCCGAGGGGGTACCTCAACCGTCGGCCGCGCTGGCCTCGTTTGTTGTGGCGGGACCGCTGTGCGAATCCGGCGATATCTTCACCCAGAAGGAAGGGGGCTATGTCGAAGAGCGTTCGCTCGTGCGGCCGCGGGTGGGTGACTACCTGGTCATTGGAGCCGTGGGAGCGTACGGCTACACGATGGCCAGCAACTACAACAGCAAGCCGCTCGTGGCCGAAGTGCTCATCGACGGGGGAGAGCCCCGCCTGATCCGGGCGGCGCAAACGCCGGCAGACCTGCTCCGCGGCGAGACGAGCGAATCCTCGCGAGATTAGCGGGGCAATGCGGCGGGGCTAACCGCGGCGGTGGAGACCGGCGGCGTGACGATCCGCGGGGCGTCCGCTAAGCTAGCACCCCATGACTACCGCCACGCCGTCCGCCGCGTCGTCGGCGTCCGCAGCTCTTCACGACACGACCAGCGACCCCTCTGCCGAGGAGCCGCTCGCCCTGGATCGGATCCACCAAGGTGACTGTGTCGAGCTGCTCTCACGCCTGCCAGATCACTCGATCGATCTGGCATTTGCCGATCCGCCGTTCAACATCGGTTTCAAGTACGACGAGTACGATGATTCGCACCAGGATGAGCACTACCTCGCCTGGTGCGAGCGCTGGATCGCCGAGCTGCAGCGTGTTGTGAAGCCGAGCGGCTCGTTTTGGTTGGCAATCGGCGACGAGTATGCCGCTGAGCTCAAGGTTGCCGCAAAGCGGCAAGGATTCACCCCGCGTAACTGGGTCATCTGGTACTACACCTTCGGGCAGAACTGCCGACGCAAGTTCAATCGCTCGCACGCCCACTTGTTTCACTTTGTGCAAGACGAAGAACAGCACACGTTCAACGCCGAAGACCCCGCCGTGCGGGTCCCCTCGGCCCGGGCGCTGGTGTACGGAGATCGCCGCGCGAATCCCACCGGGCGGCTCCCCGACGACACCTGGATTCTCCGCCCACAGGACCTGCGCGAAGAGCCCGATGCGTTCCAGCCGATGGACGATACGTGGTACTTCAGCCGCGTGGCGGGCACGTTCAAGGAGCGGCAAGGATTTCACGGCTGTCAGATGCCCGAGCAGTTACTCGGGCGGATCGTGCGGACCTGTTCACGCCCCGGGGATTTGGTGTTGGATCCGTTTGCCGGCAGCGGCACGACGCTGGCGGTCGCCAAGAAGCTCGGGCGCCAATTCCTCGGCTTTGAGCTTTCGACCGACTACGCGAAGTATGGCAACCAGCGGATCGAGGCCCTCGACGTCGGAGACGATTTGAACGGGCCGGCCGATCCCGTCGGCAGCGCGCCGACAACCGCCAAAGGACGCCGGCTGAAGGGGCATCCGCTCGTCGGGCCGACAGCGCACACGCCACAGGAAGCGGAAGCCTCGCCGGTAGAAACCACCGCGGCCAGCCTTTCCGCAAAAGAGGCTCCCACGCCCGTTTCGAGCGCTCACGCCAGCGCTGCTCCAACGGCCCCGGTGGGGCTGTCACTGCGTGAGCTCACCGAGCAAGCGCTGATCGAAGCCTTCTCGGCAACGCGCGACGGTGCTTCGGTCGATTGGTTGCTGTGCGATGCCGCTTTGCAATCGCGCTTTCATGCGGACTGCGCCAAGGCCGGGCTCCTCGGGGGGCCTACGGATTGGAATCTTGAGCTGCTGCGGCTCCGTAAGGCCGGTAAGCTGCCTCGGCTGAAGTCGGTCTCGCGTCAAGATTTTTCGTCGGACGAACTCGATCGAGTCGCCTTCGCCGCAGAGATCGCTTGGTGTGAATCGCTGCGCAAGCACGCGGTGGCATCGCTCGACGAGCTTTTCTGCACACCGGATAAAGCGCAAACCTTCGACAAGATCGCCGCCAAGTATGCCGGCTGGCAAGCCGAGAGCGTGACGATCTACCGCTGGGCGGCACTGCGGCTACGCAAGGCACGGCACGCTCTTGCCGAAGAGGCCAAGCGCTATCACTACGTTTTAGCCAGCCGTGAGTTTGAACGCTTCCAGGCTTTTCCTCGCATGCGGGTCAACCGCTACGATGGTCTGGCTGGCCTGTACCTGCTGCGCGAATCCGCGCACAAGCCGGTCTACTTGGGGGAGACCCACGATCTGGGACGCCGGCTCGAAGATCACCGCGGGGCCAAGAGCGGCCTGCGCAAGACCGCACAGGTGGCGGTCATTACGGCTGAGGAGCTGCCCAGCGACGACTATCGCCAACCGCTGTGGGTGGCCCTGGTGCAACGTCACGCCCCGCGGCTCAATCTGGCACCCGTCTCGCTCGATGCCTGATGGTCTACTTGCCCGGTGCCGAGCAACTCAGCAAGCAGCAATCAGCGATTGAGCGTCGCCTTGACGTACAGCGCCTCGATCATGCCGCGTAGCAACTCTGCTTGGTCCGATTCAAGGATCGTTCGCGCCTTGTCGAGTGTCGACCGATTGGCGTTCATCTGTTGGGCCGTTAGAACGACACCTACTTCGGTCATTGGCCCGCCAACGCCGACCCGGCTGGCAAGTTCGCCAAAATCGTGCGGGGTCCAGTCTTCAAAAAGCGACTCATGAGCCTCGACAGCCGCCTCGATCGCTGGGTTCGAGGCGAGGTCGAACTCCGCAACCGCCGCTTCCGCGTCACCCGCAAACAGGTCGTCTGCCGAGACGCCTAGCCCTTCGGCCAAGCGTTTGAGCGTCTTCGCGTGCGGTTTCTTAGCGGCGTGCAAGATGCCGCGGAGAGTCCGGGCGTCGAGTCCCGTCTGCTGACAGACTCCCTCGTAGGTCAAGCCGTCGCGAGCCATCAGCCGCCGCAGATTGTGGGCGACGATCGAGGCTCGGCTACGTGCGGGAAGGGCCACGTCAAACCAGGGGCGAATAGCGTGGGGCGAACCGACTCATAAAGAGAGTCTATGCCTAGGAAACATAGCTTACGCAACGGCTAGCCGCATTTAATTGCGGTCCCTGTTCCCGCGATTCTCGGCGAATGATCCCTCTCCACTGAGGATCTGAAAGGCTTATACGCATTCTTCGGGGAAGAAAAGTGCTTGAACGCCGACCAACGACTCGTGCGCTATCGTCGCGCTAGGGGCAAGGCCCTCGGCGAGTGGTGCCAGCAACCATCTTCCTTCGGGCCACCGTACGGCCGCCATCGCGGCACACTCCTCGAGCAGCTGATAAATCCGCGCCCGGGTCACGCTCAGACGGGCAGCTTGCTGCTTGACCGAGGAGGCTCGTGATCCGGTTGCGAGGCGTTCCGCTGCCACTTGGGCCACTTCCTGGCCCAGGTCGTGGGCGACCTGCTCCAGCAGGGGGGCGATGACCCGCCGCTGCAAATCCTCGGCTCCGACCAAGCGGGGCGATTTATTCGCCAAAACAAGCCAGCGGTTGACCGCCGGTACAAACCGGGGCTGAACAACCACCTCTAAATGCTCGTCAAGCACGGCGGTCGAAAGCGCCTCGTGAACCGCCAAGAAGACTTCGAGGATGGCTTGAACCCGTTTCTCACCGTGCGTCTTCATCTGCCGAACCTCGGCGAGGGTCCGCGTGGCATAGTCGCCCAGGGGCTTCTGCCAGATCACCGACGGCAGCGACTGCAGACACGGGGCGACGCGCCCCAGCACGCAATCGTGCATGCCACCACGCCGAACCGACTCGGTCCACAGGCTCCAAGCCGCCTCCGAAACCTCTGCCAGACGATCCTTCGTGCCAGCGGCGTCCTGCGTGGCATGGCGCGTTGCCGTGGATAGCGCGCCGGGTAATCCAAACGGGGCATGGGGGTCGTGGGCCTTCAGTGCCCGGCGTAACAGATCGAAGAGTCCGAGGATTTTTTTCTGCCCCACGCCAGGCGTTCGCATCAGCACCGCCAGCTCGTCTGCCAGCAGCTCGCGTACCGGTCGGTCCAGCAGCGCCAGCGGCAGCGTTCGATCGGTCGGCAACACCCAGTAAGAGAGCGGCCGATCGAGCCGACCGTCGGCGGGCACCGCAAGCAACGCGCGACGCAAGCGCTCGTAGGTCCCTTCCAGCCGATACCGATCGCCGATGACGCCCTGCGGACGCACGGCAAGCGGGACGCTCGCTGTGGACGGCTGACGGGGGGGAGTCTTCCCGGCTCGGCTTGCTTTGCTCGCCATGGGCTCCCGCTCTGCAATCGGTCTTGCGTGGCATCCTTAGCAAGAATGCGGTGGATAGAGATGTCGGTGCGTGACAGGAAGGGCGGTGGCGTAGGGTGGCCACCAATGACAATTTTCCCGTGCCTGCAATGTCGCTGGGAGAAGCAGATTGTCAACGAGCAGCCTGCCGCACCGAGCCTTATTTGGGTGACGAAAACTGTCACTGGGGTGGGTGCGGGAGTAGCTTCACCCGCCCAGCTCGCGCAAACTGCGCACGATGCCACCCCTCGCCTCCAGCACCGCCGTCCCAGCGCGTCCCCACCTTTCGGGAAGCTCACCGCTATCTGCAACGCTGCGCAACGCTGAGGATCGTTCGGAGCGGGTGCTCGTAATCGGAGCTGGCACCTCGGGCCTCGCCATGGGCAAAGCGCTGCGCGATGCCGGCATCACCTACGACTGTGTCGAACGCGAGCCCGATCTGGGCGGCAACTGGAACATCCGTCTCAACGTCAGCAGTGTCTGCGAATCAACTCACCTCATCTCTTCTAAAAAACTCACGGAGTACCCCGACCACCCGATGCCGGAGAGTTGGCCCGAGTACCCCAGCCAGGGCCTCGTGCTCGAGTACTTGCGGAGCTATGCCGAGCGGTTTGGGCTGCGTGAGTCGATCGAGTTTGGCGTGGGCGTTCGCCACGCCCAGCCGCTTGATCCCCACGGTTGGCTTGTGGAACTCGATGACGGCCGGCTTCGCCGCTACGGTGCCATCGCGATCGCCAACGGCCATAACTGGGACCCCGCTTGGCCCGACTTCCCAGGCGAATTCAGCGGCCTCGCGCTGCATTCCAGCCAGTACAAGTCGCCCGACCTTTTGCAGGGGCGTCGGGTCTTGGTGGTCGGCGGCGGCAACTCGGGCTGCGATCTGGCCGTCGAGAGCGCTCAGCACGCCGCCACCACACGGCTCAGCCTCCGCCGTGGCTACCACTTCTTGCCGAAGTTCTTCCACGGAACGCCGATCGATATCTGCGGCGAACGCCTGCTCCACGCCCGCGTGCCGCTTGCAGTGCGGCGTGCGCTGGCGCACGCGATGGTTTTCTTCCTGCTGGGAACGCGGCGTGGCACGGGCCTGCCGCGGCCCGATCACCGGCTCTTTGAAACGCACCCCACGATCAACTCGCAGCTTTACTACGCCCTGCGGCACGGCGATCTTGCGATCCGGCCGAATATCGAGCAGCTCGAAGGGGACCACGTGCGGTTTGTTGACGGTTCGGTCGAGCCGTTCGATGTGATCCTGTACGCCACCGGATTTCGGTTGTCTTTCCCGTTTCTCGACAGCAAGCACCTTAACTGGTGCGGCGACTCGGCCACCGGCCGACCCGAGCTGTACCTGAACGTGTTCTCCCCTATGCGCGACGACCTGTTTGTTCTGGGTATGATTCAGCCCGATAGCGGGCAGTGGGGTCTTGTGGACCTCCAGTCGCAACTCGTGGCCCGTACGCTCCTCGCGCAGCGAGAAGGGTCACGCTGCTACGAGCGCTTTGTCGATCGCAAGCAGCGGACGAGCGGCTCGGCTTCCATAAGCTATCTCGCGACGCCTCGCCACCGACTGGAAGTCGAGCACTTTTCTTACCGTCGGTTGCTGCGGCGTGAGCTCCGCCGTCTCGGCAAAGCGCCGCACCGAGTGTCTCAAACGTCAATCGTTTGACGGTCAACGCCGTATTCAGCGTTCGGAAACAGCGCGCGGGCCTCGGCCAGTGGCGCTGCATCGTCCGCGGCGCGCGGATCGCGGTGCACCATCACAAGCCGTTTCACGCCGGCGCTGCGAGCGGTTGTCGCGGCTTGGCCCGCGGTGCAGTGGCCGGTGGTGGTCGCGAGTACGGCGAGCGTCCCTTCGAAGTACGCTTCGTGCAACAGCAGATCAACACCGCGGATCGCGTCGAGTGTTGCCGGGCTCGGAGCGGTGGTATCGGTCACCAACGCCAGCGACTTACCGGCGTGATCGACGCGCACGCCAAACGATCCGCCCGGGTGCTCAAGCGGAAACGTGCGTAAGGTCGCCCCGTTGCGGAGCGGCATTACGGCATGGTTCAGGTCCAGAAACTCGTGCACGACGGGCACGGGAAAGAGTTCGGCAGCGAAAAGCGACTCACGCACGGCAGCGTTAACCTCGGCTGCAGCGTGAACACGAACCGTCACGGGCGCGCCGGCGTGAGCTAAGCCCAGCAGCGCCGTCAGGCCCACGATGTGATCGATATGGGCATGCGTGAGGAAGATGTCAAGCTCCGAGGTGGCGATTCGATCGTGCACACGGAAGGCCGCCGTCCCCGCGTCGAGCATCACACCCAACTCAGGCAGCAGCACGCACAGCGTGTGTCGCCGCTCGTTGGGGTGAAAGCCGCCCGACCCCAGAAGCTCGATTCGCATAACTGGCTGATTCCTACTCGCTGCGACAATGAAACGGCTGGGCCCCCGTCCGCGAGGTCAGCGGCGGTGGGTTCGATCGATCGTGACGATCATCGCAGGGCGGGCTGAAGCGGCGTAGGCACCGGCCGCTGCCGAGGCACCGCTAACGCGGGTATGTTGGTGAGCAAAGGTCGGCACTCTGCGGACCGTAGCACACCCTGCCCCCTCAGATCAATGAAGCACCTCACCAGCGCTCGTCGAATCGCCCGGTGGTTCGTCCAAGCCAGTCTGGCGTTGTCCGTTTTGCTAGCCCTTGGCTGCGGAGCGCCCGAGGTGCCCAAGGAAGTGGTCGTATATACGTCGCTCGACGAGGAGTTTTCCAAGCCCATCTTCGCCGCCTACGAGCGCAACACCGGCATCAAGGTTGTTGCCGTCTACGACACCGAATCGACCAAAACCCTCGGGCTAGTCAACCGGCTGATTGCGGAGAAGGACGCCCCGCAGTGCGACCTCTACTGGAACAACGAGATGCTGCACACGCTCCGTCTGAAGCGACTCGGCCTGCTTCGCAAGCAACCACTTGAGTACGCACAAGACTATCCGCGCGAGTATCGATCAAAGGACAACGACTGGTACGGTTTCGCTGCGCGGGCGCGCGTCTTGCTGGTGAACACCGACCAGCTCAAGCGGGCTCGCTGGCCCGACTCAATCGAGGACCTCACCGATCCTCAGTGGGCCGACCGGTGCGGCATCGCAAAGCCGCTGTTCGGCACCACCGCCACGCACGCCGCGTGCCTGCATCACACTTGGGGAGCGGAACGCTTCGAGAAGTTTTTTAAGCGCGTGAAATCGAATTGCCGCATCCTGTCGGGCAACCGACGCGTTGCCAAGGACGTTGCCGAGGGCAAGCTGCTGTTCGGGCTAACCGACACGGACGACGCGATGCTCGAAAAGGAATCCGGCGCACCGGTCGAGATCATCTACCCGGACCAGCTCGGCACGGACGGAGCCGAGGCGCTGGGAGTGCTATTCATCCCCAACAGCCTGGGTTTGATTGCTGGCTCGCCGCAACCCGAGGCGGGGCACGCGATGGCCGAGTTCTTGCTGACGCCGATGGTCGAATGCCGACTGGTTGACGGACCCAGTGCGCAGATCCCGCTGAACAAGAACAGCAACTCCAAGGCACGCGTCAAAACCCCGTCCGAGGTGACGCCGATGAAGGTCGACTGGGAGGCTGCCGCTGAGGGGTGGGACTCTGCCGCAAAGTTCTTGGCGGAAGAGTTCTCGATCGCCCTGTGAGTGGGCAAGCATTGGCTCCTCTCTCGCAACGCAACAACCCGCGGCGTTCCGCCGCGGGTTGTTGGCTTGTTGCCCGGCAACGTTAGCCGAACGGTTAGACAGAGAGGCTAGTCTCGGCGACGCGGCCCGATGACTGCCCCCAGCGCGAGGGCCAGCAGGGCGAGGGATGCGGGCTCGGGAACGACCAGCGCGCCGACAGCTTCGATCGCGTTGATGTCGATCACTCCGTAGCCGCCGTCTACCAGGTTGGGGCTGATAACCAGCGAGCTAAGGGCGTAGGCCTGATCCCAGACGTGCCCGCCGTGGGACAGGAACGACGCTCCCAATCCTCCCAGCGACGCATCGAGAACAAACAGCTCGGATCCGGTCGCGTAATAGCCGTCCGGATCGCTGGGGTCGGGGATCTGGCGGATGCTGAAGATCACCTGGTCTCCCGGTGCGCCGGTGGGATCGCGATCGAACGTATCGATATCTCCAACCACGTCCCGCACCATCAAGGCATCGACGTTGATCGCATTGTTGCCGTCAATGAACGTCGGAAACGGCAGCACGCCTGAACCCACCGGCCCCAACAGCGAGGTGACGGCGGTCACGATCGTCGCGTGCGACAGGTACGGCGTTCCGCTCGCGTTCCAGACGCTCGTGGCAGGCGGACCGCCGACTACGCCGCTGAAGAAATCTACGTCGAGTGAGTACTTGTCGGCATCGCCCGTGATGCCGGGTTCAGGGCCCCACAGCTCGACACCATCGATATCGTCGGGCAGCGGCATGCCATTGATCGCACCTTGGACGGCCCAGACCCCGTGTGTCGAAGGGGGCGCGAAAGCGCCGGCAAGCTCATACGAAAGTTCTCCCGCTCCCCCGATCGGAGCGCCCCCCGACAGAAAGATCGGACCGGCCGAAGGGATCGTCGCCGGGCGGAACCCGCCCGCCGGCGAGTCGTACACACTGATCATGTTGTCGTGCGAGAAGATCAGGTGGGCTCGGTCCGCGCGTAAACTCCGGAAGAGCGCGTCGTTGTGATTGGCAATCGCATCGACTTGGTCATCAGGCGAATAGTTCGGACGGCTTCCTGTGTAGTCCACACCGTCGGTCGTTCCGCCCACACCATCCCACGCAACAACCTGCTGGGGGTCGGGAAGTCCGCCGACGCCCGCGGTGCTGTGATCTCGGTCGTGGGAGTACTCTTTGCCAAAAACTTCAGCGGGTTTCAACAGACCTGGCCCGATCACAGGTATCGCCCCCGGCGGGTTCACAACCGGGGTGTAGGGGATCGTCGCGTTGGCGGTAGCGGCAGTGATCGCTAAACCTGCTGATAGCACCGAGGACACTAAGCTCTTCATCGCATCCGCTCCTTGTGTGGGGAGCTCATCAAGAAGAATGAGCCCGGGGATAAGCTGTCGCGAACGATTGCTCGCGGCACAACGCATCGGCGTCATTACGCTTATCCGCATCTACCAAAGCGACCCGACAGGACCGCGGCGTGATTCCGTCCAGCGGCTACAGCGGCGGCCTTCAAGTGGCAGCACGCTTAGCAGCCCGTAGATTTACTCGTCGGGCTGCGATCCGCAGGAAGCGAATCCAAAACCACGGCCCGAAAAGCCGGGGTTTTGCGAGCCGTGAAGAGCTTGCTCTGAGCTTGGCGTGGTTGAAAAACGCCAGGACGGCTTTTTTCAACAGGCTGCTAGTCAACAGCGCTTGGCAATCTCAACGATGCAACGCGCGCATACCCAAGCCGGCCAAGCCAAGCATGGCATGGCGCTCATCGTGCCCACGACGCACGCGCCTGCCCAAACAAAGAGAAGCACTCAGCCGACACCGTTCGCCGCAGAAAAACCTTGCGCGAACCAACGCACAGCGATTGCTGACAGCCTCGCTTTACCCGTGTGAGTCCGGGAAGTGCTACAGCGCCCGGCGGCGACGCTTGGTGCGTCCGCCAAAGGGTTTGGGCTTGGGAGGTGCAGGAGGCTCGGGGGGCACCGTGTCTCCAGCCGACTCCGACGGCGCGGACGGATCCTGTTCGTCGGTCTGCTCGGCGGCGATGCCGTAGTACCGCACCTGGGCCGGGGCCGACCGCTGAGCTTTACTCGGATCGACCGCCTCGAAGCCTTCGATCGCGTCCTTAAGCAGCACCTTGTTGATGAGCATCTCGATGCGCGTCAGCTCATCGCCTTCCTCGCGCGTGACGAACGTAAAGGCCACGCCCTCGCGGCCCATGCGTCCGGTGCGACCCACCCGGTGCACGTAATCGTCGGACGACTGAGGGATGTCGTAGTTGATGATGTGCGAGATGCCCGTGACGTCGATCCCGCGCCCCACGACGTCGGTCGCGACCAGCAGCCGTACCTCGCCCGCCCGGAACTGCTTCATCACCCGATCGCGAGCCCCCTGGGCCATATCGCCATGGATACAATCCACCCCGAGGTAGCCCTTCTTGCGAAGCCGTTCCTGGACCTTATCGGTGCCCCGCTTGGTGCGACAGAAAACGATCGTCTGCTCCGGCTCCTCGCGATCGATCAGCTTGCAAAGCAGATCGAATTTTCGATTGCCATCGACGGTGAAATAGTGCTGCTCGATCGTATCGACCGACTTGCTCTTGGGCGAGAAGTCGAGCGTTTGTGGCTCGTGCATGTATCGCTCGGCGAGCCGTTTAACGCCGGGGGCCACGGTCGCGGAGAGCAGCAGCGTTTGCCGGCTAGCCGGGCACCGGCGCAGGATCTTCTCAATATCGGGACGAAAGCCGATGTCGAGCATCCGATCCGCCTCGTCGAGCACCACAATCCGCAGGCCACGGAGGTCCAGCGTGCCACGTGAAAGGTGATCGATCACCCGGCCCGGCGTGCCGATCACAACGTCGATGCCGCGTTCTAGCTTGCTGATCTGCGACTTGATCGGCTTGCCACCGTACAGCGCCACACAGCGGCATCGCTTCTTGGCGGCGAGCCGCTCGAACTCGCCGGCAACCTGCACGGCCAGCTCACGCGTCGGCACAAGTGCCAGGGCTTGCGGCGAGCGCTCTTTGCCTTCGTGCTCAAGCAGCGTTTCAATAATGGGGATCGCAAACGACGCGGTCTTGCCGGTGCCGGTGCGGGCCTGCCCCAGCACGTCGCGTCCGGTCAGGGCGATCGGGATCACGCCAGCCTGAACCGGCGAGGGCTTCTCGTAGCCGATCGAGGCGAGCGTCGCTAGCATGTCCTGCGACAGACCGAGCTCGGCAAAACTATCGGCGACCCCCGGCGTTTGGCCCCCCAAGTCCTGGCTCTCTCCAGGCTGATCGGCGAGCTCGTGATCGGGGTTGGTTGCGGCCGAATCATCAGCCGCATCAATAGCATTGGGGGCCGCGCCGTTCTCGGCCGGCGCAGCTTCATCGGAAGGCGACACGCTATGAGGATCCTAGGTTGAGCAGTGGCTGAGAAGCGCCGCCGCTCAACGAGCAGTGCCGCTTCCGAAAGGGGGGCAAACGAGAACTAGAAAAATCTCCGTCGCCGCCCCTGGCCTGGACTCACCCCAGCAACGTGGCCGGTGTCATCCGCGAGAGCGGCTCCAACATGCTTCTCTAACGCTAATCATCTTAAGCACTTACGCTGTAAAGGGCAATCGCCGGGCGGTCATCCGCCGCGCGGCGAAGACCGCTCTGATGGCCCGCTAGAGGCCACGCCACCCGTCGAATAACGGTCAAACCGAGGTTCCGGGCAGATCGTGGAGTGCGCGTAAAGCAGCACGGGCCAGCACCCGCTCAGAAGAGCTGGTGCTGGCCCGTTGCTAAATCAACAGCCTTTTCAGCAAAGCTGCTTACTTCTTGGCCGCGGTCGCCTTCTTCGCGGGGGTCCGCTTGGCGGCCGGCTTAGCGGCGGTCTTCTTGGTCGACTTCTTCGCGGCAGCGGCCTTCGGCGCGGCCTTCTTGGCGGCCGGCTTAGCGGCGGTCTTCTTGGTCGACTTCTTCGCGGCAGCAGCCTTCGGCGCGGCCTTCTTGGCGGCCGGCTTAGCGGCGGTCTTCTTGGTCGACTTCTTCGCGGCAGCGGCCTTCGGCGCGGCCTTCTTAGCGGCCGGCTTCTTGGCGGTCGCGGTCTTCTTCGTAGCTGCCATTTTGAATGGCTCCTTCCCTGGGGGCGCCCGGTGTAGTTCGAGCGTCGCCTCCCCGGGCGCATCACATGGAGAGACAAACGCTTCCTGGTACCGCTTCAATCGGCATCAACGGAGGTTTCCGAATAGGCCGATCGCCAGGTCTGCGCGCATTGAAGCAATTGGTGGCGCGCCGCGTCAATAGGAGATCAGGGAAACGCGGGGACCAAGGGTGGGTTGCGTTGGTCGCGCGCTCTTGTGAGTCACCATACCCTGCGGACTGCCACTCCGCGGCGCGACCGGCTGTCGTAATCATGGCACGCTCGAACGCTCAAGCCCCGATACCCACGCGCGGAGCCGCTCAAACTGAACGCCAAAGTCATCCGAGACAGCCCCCTGCGGGCTCTTGAAGAACGCCGCGAGCGCGTTGATCGGCCCCGCCTCGCCGCGCTCCTCGGCGAGCGTTATCAGCCGAGCCAGGTCCAGCACCAAGGGTGCCGCCAGGGCCGAGTCGCACCCCTGCCACGTGAACTGAAGTGTCATGGGAACCCCGAGAAATCCGCGGAAATGAACGTGATCCCATGCCGTTTTCCAGTCGCCGAGGCTGGCGATCGGCTCGATCGAAACGAGACTCTGCGGGGCGTACCCCAGCAGCCGGGCGAGCAAGGCGTCTTTGCTGTCGATCTTGGAGCGCTTGTTGTCAGGGTCCGCGAGGACCGCGCCATCGCGGTTGCCCAACAGGTTGTGTCCCACCCAGCTCTCCACGCGCAGGGCGCGTTTGGCGAACATCGGCGCCAGCACCGACTTGAGCAGCGTCTCGCCCGTCTTGCCGTCCCGACCCGCGAGGGGCGTACCACAGGCGACCGCCCGCTCTTCGAGCGCCGCGCACGATGCCCCCAGCGACGGTGTAAAATTGATGAGCGGCATGCCGCTCTCGATCGCCGCTAGCGCGTACAACGAACTCGCTCGCAGGGGGCAAGATTCGGCGCGATCGAGCAGCGGGTTGAGCTGATCCCAAGTTGTGGGGAGCGTGTCGGCGGGCGTCGGCGGCTCGGTCGAACTGAGGATCGCCACCACAACTTGATCCAGCTGGTTACTTTCCCGGAATGCTATCAAGTCGGCCTTGATCTGTTCGACCAGTGCGCGGGGGGTGGCGGAACTCGTAGGCGATCCGGGGGTAAGGGCGTCGATTGCCGTCCCGCTACGGAACCGTACGCCCGGCCTAATCCGACGATCGATCGCATCAAGCGTGGTCGCGTGGCGGTCGGCCAACCCGACCGGTAGGGCCCCGTTCTGCCTTTCCAGTTCTCGGGCCGCTTCGAGCAGGGTGCCCGCGCGCACTTCATGGCCGCCGAGAACCCAACTGCTCCAGGGAGCCTCTTGATTCCACGAGGGAAAGTCGGGGCCGGCCAAAAGCGGAGACTCGGTAACGAGCCCTACCGTTGCCGCCTCGCTGCCAGCCCGCGCGAGCTCGGCGAGGCCGACAGCGACGGTCGCCGCGACACCCCCTCGAGCCCCAACTAACCACAATCCGCGTTTTTTCGCGACCATCGTACTTCTTTACCCCGTTCGTGCTTCGCAAAGATGCTGACGACGATCACGGATAGCACAGAAGCGGTCCGCCAGATACCGGGCGACGCCCGTCGAAGCGGGACGGAACCGGCCGATCACGCGGACCGACGCCCCGGCGAGCGGGTACCGACTCGGCCGTGGTGGAACTAAACTACCGGGTCGCCCAAGATTCGCTCGCGGGCATCCCTGATTTGCTCTGCTTAGCACGGCGTTTTTTCTCGCTACTGGCCTTCGTGACGATGTTCGAAACCGTTCAAGCTGCTCCTGTCGATCCGATTCTGGGCCTCACGGACGCCTATAAGGCCGATCCGGACCCCAACAAGATCAACCTGGGGGTCGGCGTCTACCAAGACGCAAACGGCGTGACGCCCGTCCTGCCCTCGGTTGTCGAAGCAACGCGTCGGGTCGTGGCGGCTGAAAAGACAAAGTCCTATCTGCCGATTCCCGGATCGCCGCAGTACGGAGCCGCGGTGCAGCGTCTGATGCTCGGTGCCGAGCACGAGGTGATTGCGTCCGGACGGGGCTCAACCTCGCACACCCCGGGGGGAACCGGGGCGTTGCGTGTGGTGGGAGACTTCCTCAAGCAGAATCTGCCGGCCGCGAAGCTGTGGCTGACCGACCCCACCTGGGCCAATCATCCGGCGATCTTCGCCGCCGCGGGGGTCGCGACCGATTCGGTCCCCTATTTTGATTCGGCCACAAATGGTTTGGCCTTCGACGCCCTGCTAGCGAAACTCCGCACCCTGCCGGCCGGAGACGCGGTGCTCTTGCACGGATGCTGTCACAATCCCAGCGGCATCGACCCGACCGTGGAACAGTGGCAACAGATCGCCCAGACGCTCGCGGAGCGGGGCGTCTTGCCGGTGCTCGACTTCGCGTATCAGGGGTTTGGAATCGGTCTGGAAGAGGACGCTCAGGGTCTGCGCGAGTTCTGTCAGACCGGTGCCGAGCTGATTATCTGCAGCTCGTTCAGCAAAAACTTCGGGCTGTACCGCGAGCGTGTCGGTGCCGTCACGTTCATCGCCGCCGATGCCGATCGACGCGATGTGGTCCAGAGCCAGGTCAACCGCGTGATCCGCACGCTCTACTCGAACCCGCCGGCCCACGGCGCAGCGCTGGTCCAGACCATCCTGGACGACGACGCGCTCGCCACGCAGTGGCAGGCCGAACTGGCAGAGATGCGCACCCGCATTAACGGTATGCGGACGCTCCTGGTGAAAAAATTGGCCGAGCACGGCGTGCCGGGGGATTACTCGTTCATCGAAAAGCAGCTCGGCATGTTTTCGTTCAGCGGCCTCACCAAGCAGCAGGTGGAGCGCCTCAAGCAGGAGCACTCCATTTACATGGTGGGCTCGGGTCGGATCAACGTCGCGGGGGTCTCTGCTGCGAATGTCGATCGGCTGTGTGCGGCAATCGCCGCGGTCTGCGGCTGAACCGCGGACCGGACGCCCCCCCAATGCGACGGCTGCTCGCGGGCTTTCGCTCTTAACCACAGGCGGTGAGCCCCGTTTCGGCACGCGTTGGGCGTCCGGTGAGCGCGATTCTGACGCCTGACCGGGCCCCGTTGTTGTTAGTCGGGGTTTGGCGAAACGGAACGACTGCATAAACTTGGGCGACTGGGCCGACTCTTCTCTTCAGCGGGGACCTTCCCGCACGCCGGTGGCGTTCCTCCCCCCGCTGTCCGATCTTCCTCCCACCACGGGACCCGTCCGTGAACATCCTCTTCGCGACGTCCGAAGCCGTTCCGTTCTGCAAGACCGGGGGCTTGGGCGATGTCGGTGGTGCTCTGCCACTCGCTTTGAGCAAGATCGGGCTGCGACCGACCGTCGTCCTGCCCGCTTTTCGCCAGGCGCTTGAGTCGGGTCAGCCGCTGGAGCGGACCGGGGAACGCTTTGAGGTGCAGATCGGGCCCAAGCGGGTCGCGGGCGAGTTCCTGCGCAGCCGGTTGCCCGGCAGCGACGTGCCGGTTTACCTGGTCGAGCAACACGGGTACTTCAACCGCGACGGCCTGTACGGCGACGCCGGAGGCGAATACCGCGACAACGCCGAACGGTTTGTGTTTTTCTCACGCGCGGTGCTCGAAGCGATCGAACGCTTCGATCTCCAGACCGACGTGCTGCACTGCCACGATTGGCAAGCCGGCTTACTGCCGGCGTACGTCAAGACGCTGTATCGCAACCGACCGGTGATGGAACGCTTGGCGACGCTCTTCACGATCCACAACCTGGGTTACCAAGGAAGCTTCTGGCACTGGGACATGGAGCTCACAGGGCTCGGCTGGCAGCACTTCAACTGGCGTCAGCTGGAGTTCTACGGACAGCTCAACTTCATGAAATCGGCTCTGGTGTTCGCCGACGCCATTAGCACGGTCAGCCCGCGCTACGCTCACGAGATCCAGACCCCGCCGATGAGCTGCGGGCTTGAAGGTGTGCTCCAGCACCGCCGCGAGGACTTGTTCGGTATTCTCAACGGGATCGACGAAGACGTATGGAACCCCGCGATCGATCCGCACATCGCTCAGAAATACTCGGCGGATAACTACGCCGCCGGAAAGGCCGCGTGTAAGCGTGCCCTGCAAGCCGAAGTCGGTTTGCCACAACGGGACGATGTGCCGCTACTGGCGAGCGTCGGACGGCTGGCCGATCAGAAAGGCTTCGATCTGATCGCCGAAGTCTTGCCCCGCATGGCCCAATCGCTTGACGCGCAGTGGGTGCTGCTGGGATCGGGCGATCCGCACTATGAGCAGTTGTTGCAGCGACTCGCGGCAGAAATGCCCGAGCGTGTCGCGGTACGGATCGGCTTCTCGAACGAGCTGGCCCACCGCATCGAGGCCGGGGCCGACATGTACCTCATGCCCAGCCGTTACGAGCCCTGCGGGCTCAATCAGATGTACAGCCTCAAGTACGGTGCCGTGCCGATCGTGCGCGAGACCGGCGGCCTGGCTGACACGATCGTCAACACGACCGAATCGACACTCGCAGCGGGGAATGCCAACGGTTTCTCGTTCGCCGACGCCTCGGCCTATGCCCTCTCGATGGCGATCGATCGGGCGGTGCGTGTCTATCGTCAGCCCGACGTGTGGCGTCAGTTGGTAACGACCGGCATGGAGCAGGATTGGTCGTGGGACCGTAGCGCCGGGCAGTACGCCGAGCTTTACAAGCGGGCGATGGACTGCGTCGGTGCGCCAGCGATGGCTTGACGCGCCCGTTGGACGCCGATTGTCTGTGAGAGACTCGGGAGCCCGCCGAGTGTGGGCTTTCCCCCTCTCCCCCTGTCGCTGTCGCTGCTGCCGCTCTGTTCCCACCCTAACCGCGCCGCATGCTGCGCGCCAGGTGTTTCTTGACCGATCCAACTATCAGCCACTGGGTCGAATCCCAAGCGACGGGCCGGCGCGTACGGATCGCGCCACGCCGCGACGCTCGGCCGAGCGATTTCTCGCCCCATGCCGAGCGGCGCTGCCCGTTCTGTTGCGGTGCCGAGGGAGATACGCCTCCCGAGATCGAACGGATTGCCGACGACAAGGGCGGCTGGCTAGGTCGGGTCGTGCCCAACCGCTACGCGGCCTTCGAGGCCCCCGACGGAGCCCAAGAGGTGGTCATCGAGTCGCCCCGGCACACAAAGCGCTTTGTCGATCTCGCGCCGAACGAAGCGGCTGCCGCCGTATCGCTCTGGGCCCGCCGACTGACCTACTGGCGCGCGCAATCCTCAACAGGCTACGAGCTGGTATTTAAGAACGAAGGGGCCGCGGCCGGTGCCTCGCTTGAACACACCCACAGCCAGGTGGTGGCACTCCCGGCTACACCGCCCGGCTACTCCCCCGCTGGGTCTACCAAGCTCGCTCGCGACGCGCAGGAAGAAGAGAGTCTGCGTATCTTGGCTGAGAACGGGCTGGAGGCGTTTGCTGCACCGACGCCCCGCTTCGCCTACGAAACGAGTGTGGTGGCGGAAGAAGCCCGCCAAGATTTTTCCCATTACGTTCAGAGCGAAACTGCCAGCCACCTCGCGGAGCTGTTACGGCAGGTGTTGCTCGGCATCCGGACGGCGAGCGGCTTCGACGCCTTTAACCTGATGATCGATGCCCCCCGGGGCGGCTTACCGTGGCGGATCGATATCACGCCCCGACACGCAGTCATGGCCGGTTTCGAGCTGGCCACGGGCATGTGGATCAACGCAACGCCCCCCGAATTTGCCGCCAAACGATTGCGTGAAGCGCTAGAAAACGATCGCCTGAGCAACGGGCAAGGCGGCCGCTAAGGGCCTGTCCGAAAGGGATATCGGCATCTCCTGAGATGACGTAATCAAAGGCAAAGCCTGCTTTCGCCCCGCGTAGCGCCTCCCAGCGGTAACGGTCAGGTAAGCCAGCGGATTGGCAGGCGAGCCTGCGGGTCGCCCGACGTGGGCGGTTACGATCGCACGGATTCGTTCGCCTTCGTGCTATCACGGACGTGGACGGACCCGACCGAAGTTCAGTAGGATTGCGGTTGTGCCGATCAGGGCAGCCGTTCGATCACCCTCGAAAGGCGTGGCGGCTTGCTGTATGCCCCCCAACCGGCTCTCTACCCTTGCCCCTCTCGATTCTCTCGCCCGACTGCGCTGCAACCCTATGAGTGAACCGCTCCGGCTTGTGCTGGTTTTGCACAACCATCAACCGATCGGCAACTTTGACGGGGTCTGTGAGCAGGCCTACGAGGACAGCTATCTGCCGTTTCTCGATGTCTTCGAGCAGTTTCAAGGGCTGGCCATCGGCCTGCACACCAGCGGATCGCTGATGGAGTGGCTCGCGGAGCGCCATCCCGAGTACCTGCACCGTCTCGCCCGACTGGTGAGCGAAGGCCGGATCGAGGTGCTGGGCGGTCCGTTCTTCGAGCCCATCCTGACCATGATCCCCTCGCGCGATCGCGTCGGGCAGATCCGCCGCTACACGGAATGGCTGACCGAGCGACTCGGGGCCAAGGTCCGCGGCATGTGGATGCCAGAGCGGGTTTGGGAGCAGTCCCTCACGCGCGATCTGGTCGAAGCGGGGATGGAGTACACCATTCTGGACGACTTCCACTTCAAGAACGCCGGCTGGACCTCCGATGAGCTGCACGGTTACTACCTGACCGAAGAGGACACGCGGCTGCTGTCGGTGTTCCCCGGCAGCGAGCGGTTGCGCTACACCATTCCGTTTGCCGAGCCCCACGAGACGATCGATCACCTGCGGCACGTGGCCGCGGTCCAGCCCGGCGCGATCGTCGTGTTTGGCGACGACGGCGAGAAGTTGGGCACGTGGCCCAACACCAAGGACCATGTCTACAAGAACGGCTGGCTGAAGCGCTTCTTCGAGGCGCTGCAGGCCAATCGCGACTGGCTGAAGCTGACAACTCCCAGCGAGGCCCTCGACGCGATGAGCCCGCTCGGCAAGATCTACATTCCGGAAGGGAGCTACCGCGAGATGACCGAGTGGGCGCTGCCCGCTCGGCAGCAGAATCTCTTTCACGATGCGAAGCACCAGCTGGAAGACGAGCACCGCTGGGAAGCGATCGCTCCGTTCGCCCGGGGCGGCTTCTGGCGGAACTTTAAGGTTCGGTATCCCGAGACCGGCGACATGTACGCGCGCATGCAGATGGTCAGCCGACGGCTGGCCGAGGCGCGGGCCGATCAGCCCGAGCCAGGTACGCCGTCGTCCGATCGGCGCTGCGAGCTGCTCGATCATGCGACGACCGCCCTCTACCGCGGCCAATGCAACTGTAGCTACTGGCACGGAGCCTTCGGCGGCGTCTACCTGCCCCACTTGCGCCACGCGGTTTACAACCAACTGATCGCCGCCGAGAACCTTATCGACCAGAGCGAGGGACGCGGCCTGCCAACCGCGACCGGTGAAGCCCCCGCCAATGAATGGGTCGAGCTCGATACGGACGACTACAATCTCGACGCCCGGCAAGAGGTGCGTTTGGCCTCGAATCGGTTAGTGGCGTTGCTCGCTCCCCAAGAGGGTGCCGAGCTGTACGAACTCGACGTTCGCGCGATCTGCTTGAATGTCGGTGCGACACTGGCCCGCCGCGAGGAAGCTTATCATCGCAAGGTGCTCGCCGGCCCCTCAGCAGCAGGGGGCAACGTCGCGAGCATTCACGAGCTGGTCGTCTTCAAGCAAGAGGGTTTGAACGAACACCTGCAGTACGACGAGCGCTGCCGGCGGAGTCTGGTCGATCACTTCTACGACCTCGACACCCCGTTTGAAGGGGTGCGGCGCGGCGAGGCCCGCGAGGCGGGCGATTTTGTCGGGGCTCCCTACGAAACCAAGCTCCGCCGCAAGCCCGAACGCATGCAGGTGCTCTTTACCCGCGACGGCCACGTCGATGGGCATCCGATTCGCCTGACAAAGGGGGTCACGCTCGATGCGGGCAGTGCCACGCTCGAGATCGCGTATCTCTTGGAGGGTCTGCCGAATGAAAGGCCGCTGCACTTTTCCACCGAACTGAACTTCGCCGGCCTGCCGGCTGGTGCTGACGATCGCTTTTTCTACACCACCGACCCCAACGATTCGCTCGGGAACCTGAGCACCACGCTCGACCTGGGCGACCAGACCGAGCTGCACGCGGTCGATAACTGGCTGGGGATCGATATGGGCGTGGTCGCCGATCGGCCGACCTCGTTCTGGACCTACCCGCTCTCGACGGTCAGCCAGAGCGAAGGGGGCTTCGAGCTGGTGAATCAGTCGGTTGTCATCCAGCCGCACTGGATCCTGCAGGGCGACGCGAACGGGCGGTGGAGCGTAGCACTGCGTGTCACGGCCGACACGAGCCTCGCTGAGCAGCGTGCCCTCGAAACGGTCGCCGAGGTCGCCACGGTCTGACCGCTCCGAGAGCGATCGAAGGCCGGCTCGGCCAGCACGCTATCCGACGACCGCCCGGGGCATAACGCGCTCTGCCGGTCTATTCGTGTTCGTGATGACCGTGATCATCTGAGGGGCGTTCCGCCTCGGTCGCAACCGCGACCCAATCGATCGACCGCTCGAAGCCGGCGTTCCACGCGACGCAGCCCAACAGCGGCGGGCCCACCCGCTCGACGATCTCGGCGGCGTTGCTCGCATGGCTGGCGTCGGGCGTCGGACTCACGTCGTTGAGAACCACGCCGGCGATACGCAGCTCACCCCGATTGGTGAGCGAGTCAATCACGCTGGCGGTGATCACCGTGGTCAGCGTGTCGTGGATCACCCCCAATCGATTGGGCGCGACGATCACAAGCGGCAGGCCCAGGTCGATCGCCAGATCGGCGTTGTAGTCGTCCTGTGTCAGCGGCGACATCAATCCGCCGGCACCTTCGACGATCATAAAATCGCAAGCGTCGCGCCACCTTTCAAAACCCGTACGCAACAGGTCGCTGTCGACCTCCTGGCCTTCGGCGCGGGCCGCGAGGTGCGGGGCGATCGGTGCCGCAAAGAGCTGGGGGCAGACCGCGTCGAGCGCGAGCGGGCGGCCGGCGGCTTCCCATAGCGCCACCGCGTCGTCGGCCACCAGCTTCCCCTGCACACGGCGGCACCCGCTCGCGACCGGTTTGTACACGCCAACCCGCAACCCCTGCGCCTTCAGGTGCTGAGCGATCTGCGCGGCGACATAAGTCTTACCGATCTCGGTGCCGCAACCGGTGACGAAGATTCCCTGCATAAGAGGTCCGCGAAAAAGCTCAGTGGAAAAAGGCGGGCAAACTTCCGAGCGTTCACAGACCCAGAAACTCTTCGGCCGCGTCACGCAGCACTTCACGATCAACGGACTCACCCGTCCAGGCTTCGATGGCGAGCGCCGTCTCGGCGACCAAGACGGGCAGACCATCGAGGATGCGTGCGTCGCGCTGCACCGCCTTGAGGAGCAGCGGAGCCCGTTTCGAGCCCACCCCGAGATCCACCACCAGTTGGTTGGCGAGCATCTCGGGAGCGAGCGTCGCGGCAACCCGATCGTTGTCGTTCTTGGGCCAGTCGGCCACCGAGATAAACCAATCAACGGATTCAGGCGTGTCGAACCAGCCGGGCTCCCAGGCGGTGGCACGGACTTCGGTCGGCCGCGCGCCGGCAGCGGCACGCTCCTGGAGCGCCAAGACGAGCGCGGGGCCCGCTTGTTGCGATCGGTCCGCGATCGCGAGCAACTCGACCCCGCGCTCGATGAGCACATCGGCAACACTCCGGGCCACGCCCCCCGCGCCGAGCAAGACGACGCGTTTACCGGCCGGATCGCCCGCCTCGCCCAGAGTGTCGGCAAGGGCCTCGACCAGCGCGGGTCCGGTGGCGTCGTCGGCCTGGAGGACCCCATCGTGCCGGGTGAGGTGCGTGGCGCGGCCCGTGCGGATAGCCCGCTCGGTAAGCTTCCACGAACCGTCCTCGGCCTGTGCCGCGGCGTCCTGCAGGACGCCGCGGAGCCTGACGCCACGAAATCCCAAGGCATCGAGCCCCGCCAACGCGTCACCGATCCGGTCGACAGGGGGCTCGAACGAGAGGAACCGCCATTCGACGCCCATCGTCTCGAGCGCACGCTCGATCATAAAGTGCGACGGATCACCGGCAACGGCGTCACCGACCAAGCAGAGCTTCTCTAGCAGGTTCGAGTCAGGCACAGACGCGGCAGAGATCGGGCGATGAAAGGGGGCCAAGGGCCGGGTTGGAGCGATTCTCCGGCCCGGCAGACCGATTCTCGCTGCTCAGGCGGCGGGCCGCAACGCGCCCCTTGGCCGCGGAGCAGATAGCATGGAGGAATGCTGGCCGCCCGCTACCGCCGACTGTGGAAACGCCGTTTCAGGCGCCGGCCACTCCTGCCGTTCTTGCTAGCGGCGACACTGGCGATCGATCTGGCTTTGACGGCGGCCGACATCCATCAGAATCTGTACGCGGCCGCATTTTTCCTGGCGCAGATGAGCCTGCTGGCCATGTGGGTCGTGAGCGCCACGCGGGGTGTGGTGCTCCGCGGGGCCGTGACGATCACGGCACTCGTGCTGCTCATCGAGCTGTTTTTCCGGATCAGCGATCAGACCGATGCCGTGCTCGGACCCGCGTTGCTCGGGGTGATGGCCAGCAAACTTCTGACGGCGGGGCTGGTGTCGGTTGTGCACCGCGCTACCTGCCCTACCCTCACACCACGCCCACGCTTGCGGTTCTCGATGGGGACGCTGCTCGTCTCGGTCTTCTGCGTCGCGCTCGTTTCGAATGCGGTTCGCAACGGCGATTGGTCCGCTATGTCGGATAAGAGTTTCTTGCAGCTGGTTGGCGGCGAAGCGATTGTCGTGCTGATCATGGCCAGCCTGCACTACTTATTCCGCCGGCGGCGACGCACGTGGTTTCTTGTTGGTCTGCCCGCCGCATGCCTGCTGATGGCGGTTACGGCACCACTGAACCTCTACACACAACAGGTGCTTGTCTACTCGTGTGCGCAAGCGCTCGTGATGGGCATCTGGCTCGCCTCGATCAGGGTCGCCCGCCGTGACGTGGACAGAACGGGCTCGACTTGGCCCCCCGAGGAAGCCCCCCTGCCGTTGGAGCAGCGCACCGACGATGCGGCCCCCGTAACACTGCCGCTGCGGATCGACTTGCGTGTCTAAGGAGATCCGCAAGCCCCCACGGTCAGCGCTTGGTGTCCCGTGCGACACGCCGCGCGAAGAGGCGCACGTAAGGAGCCACATAGCGGCTGCGGATGCCGTGATCGCCCGGCTCGGCGGCGTGTGATGGTTCGAGAAGATCTTCGATCACAAAGCCGGCCCGACAGAGGCCGCCGATGAGCGTCTGCCAGCGGTGCAAGAACTCCAGGGTTCCTGGCTCGCGCGTTCGGCACGGGCCCGCAGCCGGCAGAGGGCCCGAGTGATAGTAAGAAGTCTTTAGCAACACTCCCTGAGGTGTTGCATGAGCTGCTGCCTGCAGGCTGGTGGGCGACTTGTGCTGACTGACGTACAAGCCGTCGTCGCGCAAGACGCGGGCAACCTGGGCGTACACGGGCAGCACGTCGGGCACGTAGCAGGTGCTGACCGGTTGGGCGACGGCGTCGAACGAGCCCGCCGGTAACTCGCCCAGATCGTTCATCGAAGCGCAGAGCAGATGGATCCGCAACCCGCGCGCATGGGCAACTCGCTCATCGCGCCGCAGCATCGCGGGGCTGATATCAACCACGGTCACGTCGGCCCCGGCGGCGGCAAAGAGGGGGCCCTGCCGCCCCCCGCCGGCGGCGAGGCAAAGCACGCGCTTGCCGTGGAGCGTTCCACCCAGCCCACGGCGTAACCAACCCTCAGGATCGACCGCGGTCGCCGGCTCGGCGAAGTCTGACTCCGTGGCCGCGGTCGTCAGCGCAGCGCCCGCTTCGGCCAGCTCGTTCCAAGCTTGACGGTTGCGCTCGATCACCATCCGATCGTGATCCAGAGTCACAACTTGTCCTGCCTAACACGCCCCGCCGAGACGCAACGCAAACCGCGGGAATCGGCATCGGGGGCGATTGCCGCTGGATCGCCGGATCCGTAAGGGCAGTGACGGCAACCGCTGCCGCAACAGTATCCACGCCGGAGGTGGAACGCGGCAGTAAAGACGACGCATCCCGACTCAACGTAGTAGTCGGGCGCTTCGTCCGTTGATCCTGTTGCGCTGCTCATCGGCGCGGGTTTCCTGACACCGAGTGCGTGCGGTACGACGCGATCGTCCCCGCCGCTAACGCAACGAGCCACACCGCCGCCGGCTCGGGAATCGGCCGCAAGACGGCGATCGCATCGATATCGAGGCCCCCGCCCGCCGAGGCCGTGGGAAACGGATCGTTGATCGGGTTGCCTAGCAAATCGAATGTGCCGAACTGCGGGTCGAGCGAACCTACCGCGTCGATGATGCGGACCTGGGTCACGGCGTTGATGTCCAGCAGCGGAGAAACGCCCGCGAGTTCGGCCAGATCGAACGCCGTGCCGACTCCCGCCGGATGTTTGCCAACCAGGTTACGAATATCGCGGGGATCGAGGCCGTCAAACGCACCGAGTTGGGTGGTTGTCGGCGTGAGCGAAACCGAAGCGAAGCGAAAGAAATTCGTGCCATCGCTGCTGACTTCGACGAAGCCGAGTTCTGCGAACAGGATGCCATTGAACGCAAAGCTATTCTCGAACACCGCAAAGTCGGGGCCCGCGCGGTCCGCCAGCGGAGCGTCGAACGCAACGGTGATCGAACCGCCGTCGCCCAGGCTGACAACCTTCGTGAAGTCGGCGTCAGCGTCGGAAACGCCCAGGGCATTGTTTTCAACACCAAAAGAAGCGAGCCCGTTGGCCGGATCCGCGATCGAGCGCGGTCCCCGAACAAACTCCACCACCGAGGTCGCCCAGCGCTCCACGCGCAGATCGGTCGCGGCGACGCCATCGAGGGCCGGATCGTAAGGCCCGGCAACCAGAGGAGTTATGAGGAACAGGCCGCAGAGGGTGCTCAGCAAGTGTTTCATAAGAAGTGGTTTCATAAAGAAGTGACTAATCTAGGTGAATCCGATGACGCAGCGCTCCGCCTGGCAGAGCGATGCCTGTTCCGGTTGGTAGCGACAGCAGCGATGCCGAGTAGGGCGCAGACGATCGTGGCGGGTTCCGGCGTAGAAAGTGCGGTACCGCCGGTGCCGAAGTTGGCGACCCACACGTCGTAGTCTGCCGGCGTTAGCCCGTCTGGCATACCGACGGCGTCTCGCCACACGGTGTAGTCGGCCACGTCGACCAACTGGTCGTGGTTGAAATCACCGGCGAGAGAGGGGGGCTCCGCGGCGAGGAGGTTCATGGCGAATTCGTCATAGTTGTTTGTCAGCGCGAAGGCGAAGCCGTGCCATTGCCCATCGCTTAACACGCGGCTAGAAGCGCCCACTTGCGACGACTGCCAAGCCCCCGCCGCCGAGCGAACGCCGTAGTGCCAGTAGCCGTCTTCCCAACCTTCGCTGTATAGGTCGCCCGGTAGAGAGGTCGCTCCATCCGAAGGTGCTGTCATCGCCAGTCCGTGGGCGTCAAACAGGGTTTGATCGCTGATGGCGAACTGACCATCCGCGTTGAGGTCGTATCCGAGGCCAATCACCGCGGCACCGTTCGCACCGATTCCCGCCAGCTTGGCGTACAGGCGTGGGTCCGCCGAGATAGCGCTGCGGAGCAGGTCTTCCCCCGTAGCAACGCCGTTCCAGCGAAACCCCCAGACGAGGGCCTCATCGGCGATCGAGGCACCGTCCCAATCGATTGCCAGCGCCGCGCGGTACGCGCCTGCGCCGCTCCACAGGCGGATGTCATCGAACGACGAGACCGTCGCCGAGGCAGGCAAGCTCGTGTGGCTCAACACCAGCAAAAGGACTAGACGCTTCATCGGGCGTGGTCCTCTCCGGCGCGTGTCAGCCAGGCGTTGAGCACGGGTTGCGGCGTGGCGTCGGCGAGCCAGCGCACATGCCCCTCGCAGGCCACGGCCAGCGCGCCGCCCGGGTGAGCGCTACCCAAGTCGCCGCCGAGGCTCGAGGGGGCGTTGATCGGCGTGGTTGCCTCTTGGGCGAAAACGTTATGGCCGTTGATCCACACCGTCTCGGGAATCCGGCGGTTAAGCAGTTCGGCAACGGCCAGCGTGTGGCTCAAGCCGTCGGTGATGTCGGCCAGACGAACGGGCTGGTCGTAAACGAGCACGCCGAAACTAGCCGCGTCGATCCCATAGCCGGCTCCTGCCGCGCTGCCTTCGAGTCCATAGATGCCGCCGTAGTCGGTGTAACCACAATTCGACCACTTCGCCGAGGTGTCGGCGTAGCGCTCCGAATCGTCACTAGGGCAAAGAAACTCGGCGATCGTGATCGCGACCGCCCGATTGCCCATCGAGCGTGCCGGCTGGGTGAAGTCGTATGCGTCGAGCAGTGCCTGTTGTTCCAGGTACGGCAACAGGTGCGTGTTCCACGAGGTAAGCCGTCCTGCCGGAAATTGATCGCAACCAACGCACCCAACCGGCAGTTGTCCGGCATCGCTAAAGGCAACTAGCGCCAGGCCAACCTGTTTCAAATGGTTCATGCATTGTGTGCGACGGGCCGCCTCGCGGGCGGCCTGAACGGCGGGTAGCAAGAGCCCCACTAGCGCGCCGATGATCGCCACCACAACCAGCAGCTCGATGAGCGTGAAGGCGCAGCGCGAACGGCAAATCTTGCTGGGTCGGGTCGCCATCGACCACGCCTTTCCGGCTTCTGCAGCCAAAACCGCACTGCCAACCCGCGTCGTCGCAACGCAAAGCGTTGCGGGCATCGACTACGGATTGGGAGCTGTACAGCCTTTGCTACACCACGACGCGACCGCCTTCCCTCGAAGCGGATCGCATGCCAAGCATTGGTAGGTCTTCTGACTCCCGAGCCCGCAGTCGGACCTGCCTTCTCACAGAGGGGTCGCACGCGCTGCGGGCGAGAAACTTCTGCAATGGCCTGCTGCCGCAAGAAACGGCAAAAGTGGTCCGGCGGTGGATGCTCGGTTACAGCGGCGGGGCCGTCCCGGAGTCGCACCGGGTTCCCTGTTACGTCGTCTTGCTGAAGGGGCAAGACGACCACCAACGCACGGCCCGCAGTGGAACGATCAGGGGCCCGTGTGTCAAACCTAAATCTTGCCCTGCACCGTAAACCCCGCGGCCGTGACGATTTGCGTCACACGTTCGGTACTCGCGTCACCGACGACTTCAGCCACCGCGGGCTTCAGTTGCACATGCGCTGTCGCGATCTGGGAGTCGGCGGTCAGCGCCCGCTCGAGTTTTTCCACGCAGCTGCCGCAGCGCAGCCCGCTGAGCGCGTAACGCTGCGGCGCGGAGCCATCCGCCGGCGGCTTTCGGCGAGAGGCAACCACACGCTGCACGTCTCGCCAAGCGAACCGCGCTAACCATAACGCCAGCACGATCGCGAGGGCTTGGTGCCAACCGGGAATCAGGTGGGCCGCATGATCGTGTGTCACGGCAGCGCTACCGGCAAGCGGGAGCCCGAGGGCTTCGTAGAACAATCCGCCCGCCACACTGCCCCCGATAATGGTCGCCAAATAAATGGCCGTGGCCTTCCCGCCGAGCCCTCGCCACAGCGCCGCGATTGTCGCGGCGTTGGTCGCGGGGCCCGCCATCAGAAACACCAGAACGGCCGCGATCGGCAGCCCGGCCGCGGCAAGCGCCGCGGCAATCGGAACCGACGCAGTAGCGCAAACATAGAGCGGTGTCGCGGCGAGGAGCGTCACGCCGATCGCTGCCAGGCTTCCTTGCTGCGCGAGCCCCGTCAGCGACGTCGGCGGGAGCCACGCCCCCAACGCCGCCGCGATCAATACGCCAGCGACCAGCCACCGCCAGATCGAGGCGAGCACCTCATCGGCATGGTCTAAGGCGTCGCGCCAACCCGCTTGGCGGGTGACGACCGTGACGGGTTCGAGAATCGGCAAGCGAGGTTTCTCATGCGCGAAGCGGTTCGCCAGCCAGCCACCAACCATTCCGGTTGCGAGCGCTACCAGCACCTTGAACAGCGCAAAGGGCCAGCCGAGCATCGAGCCGGTCACCATCAGCGAGTCGACCCCCGTCTGCGGCGTGCTGATCAGAAACCCGACCGCGGCACCAACGCCGGCTCCCTGTCGATGGAAGCTCAGACCGACCGGCACGACACCGCAGGAACACAGGGGCAGTGGCACGCCGAGCGCAACCGCCTTAACGACCCCGAGCCGCCCGTTTAGCTGCCGCTCAAGGAACCCGGGGGGCAACAGGGCGTGCAGCAAGCCGGCAATGGCCGCCCCCAAGAGCAGCCAGGGCGCGAGCTCGCACCAGACGATCCACAGTTCGACTAAAAATGCCAACCGATTTGCCTCGCTTTCCAGTGGGATCCCCCCGATCATACGCTCATGTGCCGCCGCGTGTCTGCGGCGGCAGCAACAGGCCCGCTAACGGACGCCGAGCGCCGCTGCCGCAGACCATTGCCCCCCGAACCGTTTGAGCCGCGCGATGCACGACACGCCCACGCGTCTTCCTCGTCCTGCGGCCAGCGGCGGATCGGTGCTGCGGTTCAGCTGCCCGACCTGCGGCAAGGCATGCACCGCCCACGCGGCAGCGGTTGGCAAGCGCGCGCGCTGCAGCTCGTGCAACACGGACCTCGTGATCCCGCCAGCCAGCCCGAAGCCAACCAGCCCGCCACCGGCACCCGCTCGACAACCGTTTACGTCCCGCGCGCGCTACACGCTCTCGTGCGGCCGGTGCGGCACGCGTTACTCGGTTTCAGGTCAACCGGTGGGCGCGAAAGTGTCGTGCCCCGATTGCGGGGTGGCAAACCTCGTAAGCTCTGAGCCTGATAAGCCCTCGAAAGCGCAACGACCACCGGCGCTGGACCAGACGCAGTACGAGCTCTATGAGGGAGAGGATCAGCCCTGGGGCGTTCATCTGGCGGACCAAGCGCCGCGCCACGTATCCGTCGTGTGCCAACTGTGCGGCACGCGAATGGACGTGGCCGAAAAGCACCTCGGCAAGCAGCTCGTATGCCCCGACTGTGGCACCAAGACACGCATCGCGGTGCAGCCCCCCGCCGAAAAGACCAAGGCCCCACGGCTGACCGACGAGGCGGTGGAAGTGGAAGCAGCGCAGGAAAACACGCTCGCCCGCTTCACCGTGGAAGAGTACCTCAGCCGCTCCCGCCTGGGTCAAGAAGTGGCTTCAAGCCGTGGTGCGGCTGCGCCTCCGCGTGAGGCTCCCTCCGGCGCACTCTATCGCCGAGCGTTCACGTGCTGGAAATCGCCCGGGCTGATCGCGGTTTGGCTGACGGTATCCGTGATGGGGATACTGGTCTTTTGCGTGCTTGGCGGGAGTGTCGGGGGCGGAGCGGGGGTCGTCTCGCTGGGCCTCGGTGCGATCGCGGGGGTGCTGCTCCTGGTCGTTCTGCTCGCCATCAGCGTGCTCGTGGCGGGGGTGTTGGCGAAGATCTTGATCGAGCTGCTCAGTGAATCAAGCGTTGGCGGCGACCGCGTACGGGAGTGGCCCACCACCGACGCCAGCGAGTGGCTCGGGCCGTTAGTGACGCTCGTCGTAGCGGGAGTTGTTGCTGCTGCGCCAGCGCTGTTGCTGCTGGGCGGTATCTTGCCCGGCGGCGCACCGCGACTGGTGTGGCTGAGTCTTTGGCTCGGCTTTCCGCTGGTGCTGCTCTCGCAGCTCGAGAGCGGCTCGGTGTGGGGCGTTCTTTCGCCGCCGATCGTACGAACGCTCAGCAGGTTTCCCCTGCGGTGGATCGCCTTCTACGCGCTGAGCTATCCGCTGGTCTGTGGCCCGTGGGAGCTGGTCGCCGAAGTCGCCGCGAACCGCAGCATGAAATGGATGTACGCGCTCATCCCGCTGAGCCTATTCGCGACGATCACCTATGCCAGGGTCTTGGGCTTGCACGCCTGGGTGCTCGAAAGCCTCGATCGTTCGTCCGCTGACGCTAGCGACTCGGACTAGCCGCTGGCAGCGGCATCATGGGCATCGGCATGGTTCCCTCGCCGCCCGAATAAACCGGCAAGCGGCCATCCCAGCGTTCGATGAACCGCAATTGCAGCACCTCGGGGGTCAGCGTCGCACGGAGCATCTGCTGCGCTTCGGCTTCCGCCCGCGCGCGGGCTAGCTCGGCTTGGGCTTTGCCCTCGGCCTCGGCTTGCGCCTGCTCGGCTTCGATCCGCACCTTGTCTAGGTCATTGCGGGCGCGGAGGGCCGCTTGCTGCGCCACCTGCTTCTGCTCGATCGCCTGATTGAACTCGGCGGAGAACTCAAAGTCGATGATCGAGAGGTCCGTCGGGATCAGGTCCTTCGACAGCAGCCGGGCGATTAGATCGTCTTCCATTTCTTGGGCAACCTCCGCACGTCGCGTGATCAGCTCCTCGGCCGTGTACTTGGAAGTGGTGGCCTTGATCGATTCTTGCAGGGCCGGCTCGACGATGGTCTCGGGATACTGCGGTCCAAGCTTCTCAAAGATCAGGTTCGCTTTTGTCGCGTCGATGCGGTAGTTGAGCGCGATCTTCGAGGTAACGATCTGGAGGTCTTTGCTGCTGGCGGTCGCCTCGGCGACGACTTTCTTAACGCGGGTGTCCATGGCCACGATGTCGGTCATGACCGGCACCTTGAATTGCAACCCGGGTTGCACAAGCAGGTCTTGGACCGCGCCAAAGTGACGGACCACGCCCACCGTGCCCGACTCGACGATCGCAACGCCTTGCGTGGCTACCAAGCCGACAGCAACCAAGAGGGCAAGAAAAATTACGGCGGCAGGATTGGCTTGCATGGGAGTTCACCTAAGGTGAGTCGGCTAAAAACGAGGTTGCCCGTGGCGCAACGAGGCACTTGAAAGCGGCAGAACGCGGTAGCGCACAGCAGCGAGGTCCGTAGTGATTCGCCAAGTGTCTCAGGATATTGTCACCGACTCGGCGGTGTAGCAACACCCGCTATGAGGCTTCGGCGACCACTTGCGCGTAAAGCGCAAGGTATTCGTCCGCCAGACGGTCCGGATCGAGCCAGCCGAGCAACCGCTCCCGCCCGTTCGCGGCGGCGCTGCGGGCGGCCGGCAGGTCGGCCAACATCTCGCCAAGCGTCTGCGTGATTGGCGCGGACGAATCCTCGGTGATGCGGGCTCCGCACCGCTCAATCTCGCGCCAGATATCGACCTGACGGGTCGTGAGCGTTGGCAGGCCGCAGCCCATTGCCTCCACCAACACGATGCCGAAGTTCTCTTGGTGAGTCGGCAAAACAAACACGTCGCACGCCTGATAGAGCGACCACTTCAGCTCGCCGCGCACCATGCCAAGAAAGTGGATCCGCCCCGCTACGCCAAGCGACTCGGCCAGCCGCTGGAGCGTTGCGACGTAGGCCGGATCACCGGGACCGGCGATCAGAGCGTGCGTTGGCTGACCCGAGGCGGCGAGCGTGGCGACGGCCCGGATCAACAGGTCGATCCCCTTCTTGGGATCCACCCGGCTGAGGAACAGCAGCCGCGGCTCGCCGGCCACCTCAGCCTCAGCGATCGCGGGGAACGCCTCGCGGGCGGCTTGCGGTCCCGGCAGCGAACCGTACGGCGAGGTGTCCATCAAGAGCGGCAAGACAACCGGCCGGGCACCCGGGATCCATTTCATCGCCTGATCGCGCTCGGCCTCGGCGGTGAAATGGACGCGGGCGGCTCCCTCGAGCATACGGCAACCCGCTGCGGCAAGAAACAAGCGTTTCTTGAACGCTTTGCCCGCCATGCACCAATCATCGAGCATGCCATGAACGCTCACAATGTACGGCCGGCCAGCAGCCCGTGCGGCGGCGGCGATCGCCAAGTTAAAGGGGTCCCATGGCGTGTGCAGATGGAGGACCTCGGCCCCGGCAATCAGCCGCGCCAAATCGTTGGCCGATCCGCGCGGGCGCAGCAGGGGCGACATCCGTCGGTCGTGGGTTACGACACGCGGAAACCGTCGATCGGACTGAGCCCACTCGGGCGGGACATCGGCGGGATCGCTTGTGGCGAGCGTGACCTCGCTGCCTGCCCGAGCAAGCCCTTCGACCAGATCCAACACCGCGCGCACCACTCCGCCGGCTTCCAGACGCAGAGGGCCCACGTCGTGTAAGCACCGGATCGGCCGTGGAAGGTTGGCCTTAATGCCCTCGGTATCAAGCACTTGCGTTCTCTCCGAAACCGCGCTTCGGGCACCAATCGGGGGGGGGAACTGACCGCTCACGCGTGGTTGACTTGTTTCACAACCCCGGACCGACGCAACATCAACCCCGCGACGATACCTCCCGCCAAGGCTAAGCCGGCGGCGATCAGCGCAACGTTGCGATACGTCCTATGAAGCGCGATCGCCTGCTGGGCAAGATCGATCTGCGGTTGCAGATCGTCAACAAAGCCGAGCGAAGCGAGGGGCTGATAGCGCTGGAGCCACAGATCGTAGGATTGCGCCGGCGAGAGCCCTTCGACTCCCACGCTAACGCTTTTCAGATAGCCGGCCGTATCGACTTGGGGCGGTGCCGGGGGCTCGTTGGCGTTGAGCCAGCCGGCCGCCGCGAGCAGAAGGGCGGCCAAGATGGCACCGATCGCTAGGACCCCCTGAGCGGCCCCCCACGCCGACGGGCGCTCTTCGATCGACTCTACTTCGGGCAAGTTGCGGAGTTCCCGCAGCCGAGGAACCACAACCGAGGCTCCGCAGTCACAGGTGACGACCCCCCCCGCCTGCGAAACATTAATGCGGAGGGACTGACCGCAGGGGCAAGGGAGCAAATAGGCGACAGACACGACAGTATCAGGGGGGCGAGAGCGTTGGCGGGGAAAAAGTCAGGAATCGGAGCCGGAATCGTGATCGTGGGCGGGATGACGGGGAGCGGGTCAACAAACCTCAAGCGAGGGCACGCCCCGCAGCCGACCGACTCCGTAGCCCGACTCCGCCGCCGACTCGGCAACCGACCATGAGCCCTTCGGACGTCTGGTCAGAAACCACCACGATCACGATCCAAAGTCTAGACCAGCGCGTAGCGGCGAGTATAATTATGCCGACTGACAGGGTCAGAGCGAGGGGTTACGGAGTGTTGAGGTGAACTGAACGCGAGGCGGACCGCCGACAGCGTAAGCGAGTTTCTCCGCGGTCCGGTTTCCCCGCCAACCTGTTGCCACCCCAAGCTTACCTCCCACGCCCCAAGCGGATAGCGACCCAAGCTGTTAGCGACCCAAGCTGTTAGCGACCAAATCGATTAGCGAGCCAATCAATTAGCAAGCCATGCCGTTAGCGGTAGCGCAGCGTTCAGAGCGTTACGACCTGGGATTGGGTGCGACCTGCACTCCGCAGACTCACCCGCAGACTCACCGACGGACTCAAGCGTACAGCGTCCTGACCCGTTCCGGTCTCACTTCCAGGCGTTATCAGGGCGATCGCGAGTAAACCTGCCTTCCGAGGGAATGATAGCAACAGCTGGGCTGCGAGACGGCATCCGATTCAAGGAGCACGCAAACCAAACTAACCCCGGGGCTGCGAGCCTCCGTTTACCGCAAAGATTCTGGGGAGCGAGGCTCGATAGACACCGACTGACTTTAGCTAATCGTCCCATTTTCATTTGGTTCCGATTGCTGCGACCAATCGCTGGGCGAAGACCTCACGAGCCGGTGGCTGTTAAACGAACTGGCCTTTCCCCCACACCGTACAGAGCAAGAACGAACGAGGGGCACCACACCGAAGCCCCGCTCGAAAACCCTCAGCATGTCGATTCAATGCTCTTTGACTGCACAAGTTTCTGACAAGACCACACCCTTACCCTCAACGTAATCCTTTACCAAATCGAGCCGACTGGCAGCAGGTTGGCACCGCGGTGGTAAGTTTGTCTGCCCCTCGTGTCCCTTCACGAACAACCGCTTTCACAACAAGTGAACGACACCACCAGACACGCTCACCTTTGCCCGGCCCCTTTTGCCAGCCAACCCTCCCTAACGACCCGCGACTGACCGAGTCTCGAACCGCTACGTCCGCCTGAAGACCCACCCCGCCCTTTAACCAACCACAACGAACTAGCAAGAAACCGGCGATCCCCCCGGGTAGATCCTGAGCCGATTGATTCTTTCTTCGGCTTATTCACTCACCCCCAAGGCAGCGCTGGCAGCGAACCTAACGAGAAGCACCGACTGACGACACGCGGCTCTCTCCCCCCACATCATGGGCGCGGCGTCTCGGCTCGAAAAAAGGTTTCGCGACGAAGGACCGAACTAGTTTGATCGATGACAAGCACAAGCCCTGCGGAAAGGGGCTTTTTAAATCAGAGCCTCATGGGATGAGGCGCGAAGGGAGACCCACCTCGCCGCCAGATCGTTGCCCAGGGCTTGTGCCCGCGGCCCTGTTCTGACGTTTGAGAAGGGTGCCGAAGCCTGCCGGCAGCAGGGCGAGGCGTTACCTAAAGCGAATGGCGCAACAAGCCTTTCGAACGTGACGCCGCCGCTGACGGTTTGTTGAGACATTTTCCAAACAACAGCTGCGCTCGACACACGTCGGGCACCAACCGAGACAGCCTTTTTACAACCGGCAATTTTCAGCGAATCGCGGGTCTTCGCCCTCCCAGGCAAACCCTCTTCCGCCGACCGCCGGATCCCCTGAAGCGCGCGTGAGGAGCACACCGACTTGTACGATGCACTGCTTGATCATGACCTAGCCGACGCTGAGGTCGATTCGTCCGACGTGCAAAATCTTGCCGGCGGGAGGCGAACGGATGACGAAGATGACGAGGCGGGCCTCCGCAGCGTTGCCGACGCCGCCCGTCGTAGCCAAGCCGCACGCGAGCGAAACAGCGCTACGGACGATGACGACAGCGAAAGCCTGCTCGACGGCATGGAGACCGAGTCATGGTCCGATGACCCGGTGCGGATGTATCTCACTCAGATGGGCGAGATCCCGCTGCTGACCCGCAAAGAAGAGATCTGTCTGGCGCGCCGCATCGAGGTCACACGCACCGCGTTTCGTCGCAAGCTGCTGGCGTGCGACTACGTGATGCAGCAGGCCGTCAAGGTGCTCGACCGCGTTCACCGGGGCGAGCTACCGTTCGACCGCACGGTACAGGTCTCGGTGACCGATCGGCTGGAGAAGGATCAGATCCTTGGTCGGTTGCCGCACAATCTGCGGACCCTTTCGATCCTGCTCGATCGCAACAAAGAGGACTACAAGGTCGCGACCAGCAAGTCGGCCAAGCCGCAGGCTCGCAAAGAAGCTTGGGAGCGCTTGGGCCGGCGCCGGTGCCGCGCCGTGCTGCTGATCGAAGAACTTGGTCTGCGGACCCAACGCATTGAGCCGATGATCGATGAACTGAAGAAGTTCAATCGTCGGGTCGAGCAGCTGCGTGACCAGATGGCGCAGATGAAGAAGAATCGCCGGCCGATGTCCGAGCGCAAGCCGGTGATCCTCGAGTACCGCGCGATCCTCAAGGCGCTGCAGGAGTCGCCCACGAGCCTGCGGAACCGCGTCCGCCAGCTCCGCCGCGTTCACGCCGAGTATCAGCGTGCCAAGCGGGGCCTCTCGGAAGGCAACCTGCGGCTGGTGGTCTCGATCGCCAAGAAGTATCGCAACCGCGGCCTGTCGTTCTTGGACCTCATTCAGGAAGGCAACGCCGGCCTGATGCGGGCGGTCGACAAGTTCGAATACCGCCGCGGGTTCAAGTTCTGCACCTACGCTACATGGTGGATCCGACAGGCCATCACCCGCGCCGTTGCGGACCAAAGCCGAACGATCCGCATCCCGGTCCACATGGTGGAAACCATGAGCCGCGTGCGCAATGTGTCGCGCGCCTTGCTCCAAAAGCTGGGCCGCGAGCCAACCCTCGAGGAGACCGCCAAGGCGGCTGACTGCACGATCGACGAAGCCCGGCGCGTGCTCGCCATGAGCCGCTACCCGATCAGCCTCGACCGCCCGGTGGGTAACAGCGAAGACAGCCAGTTCGGCGATCTGCTGCCCGACTCCGGTGCCGAAAGCCCCTCGGTCGGCGCGGCTCAGGAAATGCTCCGCGGCCGGATCCAGGACGTTCTGAAAACCCTTTCCTACCGCGAGCGCGAGATCATCAAGCTCCGTTACGGCTTGGGAGACGGCTACAGCTACACGCTCGAAGAAGTGGGGCACATCTTCAAAGTGACCCGCGAGCGGATCCGCCAGATCGAGGCCAAAGCGGTCCGCAAGCTGCAACAGCCCAGCCGCTCGGCGGAGCTGGTTGGCTTCCTCGACTAGTCCCCAACGCGAACCCTCGTCAGCCAAGAGCCCCGCGGTCCTCACCGGCCGCGGGGCTTTTCTCGTTGAACCCCTAACTTCCCCGGCTACCAACGGAGAAGAGATTGGCTCGCCGAGTAGGGCAATATTTTGCCTGAACGGCGTAGTTGGCTTAGCACGGGCAAGCAACGATCAAAAAGCTCGCTGCCCCGGTTTGCGTCTGGCAAGGATGACGGCCGGGTGTCGAATTGACTACGGTAGTTAGCGAGCCCGCCGCCAAGCGGCCCCCCGCTTCGTGCGGGGCGGACGTAAGGACTTCGAGGGCATGAGACAAGCTGGCGACCGGTCAGCTGCTCTTGAGGTCTTTCCCCCAACGTGATCTTCGCGTGATCCCCCGCCGTCCCTCAAAAGCCCTGCTAATCCTCGCCGCGGTCGCGGCGTTGGGATATGTGCTGGTGACCGTGCCGCCGCGGGTGGTGGCGCAGTACAACGCCGCCCATGAGATCAGTCCGTGGGTGGCTTGGGCCTATCTGGGGGTGGTGGGAGTGGGTGCCGTGCTGCTCATCGGCCTGGCCGTGTGGGGCGGCTGGCGGCTGTGGTGGAACACGATTGGCAAGCGCCGGCAGCTGGAACGCCGCGGCAAGAATCCCAGTCAGATGTCGCGCACGGCACGCGCCGAAGAGCTCCGCGACAATCTTGCCGCGAGCCGCGAGTACGCGTTGGGGATCGATGTGCGGCCACAGCTGCGTGCCGAGATCGAGCGGGCCATCGCCGACCTGGAGTCGCGGCGCGAGGTGCGTGAGCTGTGCATCGTTGCTTTTGGCACAATTTCCAGCGGCAAGAGCTCGCTCCTGAACGCCCTCGCCGGTCGTGAGGCGTTTCGCTCCGACGTGATCGGCGGCACCACGGTCACGCAGCAACGGGTGCCGTGGCCGGACTCGGATAGCGTGGTGCTGATCGATACGCCCGGGCTGGCGGAAGTGGAGGGCGAAGGCCGTGCGGCTAACGCCGCCGATGCCGCCGAAGACGCCGACCTTGTACTGTTCGTCGTGGATGGACCGCTCAAGGCCTACGAGCACGCGCTGCTCGAGCGGCTCGCCGCCATGGAGAAGCGACTCGTTCTGTGCCTGAACAAGGCGGACTGGTTCAGCCCCACCGAGCAGCAGGCGCTGCTCGGACAACTTGTCGAACAAACGACCGGATTGGTGCAGCGGGGCGATGTGGTACCCGTACGATCGCGCCCCACGAAGCGACCGATCGTGCGTGTCGCGGCAGACGGCGCGCAGGAGCACGACGAGCTGGCGGTGCCGGCCGACATCGGCCCGCTGGCGGACCGGCTGCTGACAATCGTCCGCAGCGAGGGAGGAGACCTGCTCGTGGCGAACCTGCTGATGCAGTCACGCGGTCTGGTTGACGAGGCGAAGCAGCGTGTGCTCGCGACGCTCGACGAAGAAGCCGATCGGATCATCGATCGCTACATGTGGGCCTCGGGCGGAGCAGCGGCGGTCAACCCGATCCCGCTGCTTGATCTGGCGGTGAGCACGGGCATCGTGGTGAAGATGGTTCTCGACCTGGCGGAGGTCTACAAGCAAAAGATCGACGTCGATACGGTAGTCGAGATGCTCGCGCAGCTAGGCAAGAACCTGATCGCGATGCTCGGCGTCTCGGCAGCGGCACCCGCGTTGGGAGCCGCCCTGGGCTCGCTCCTGAAGACGGTTCCGGGGGTCGGATGGATCGCGGGCGGATTGCTACAAGGGACCGTTCAAGCGCTAGTGACCCGCTGGATCGGCCGGATCTTCCGCGCGTACTACCGCGCCGACATGCAGACCCCGCCCGGCGGCTTGGCGGAAATCGCTCGTCGCGAATGGGCGCACGTTACTCAGCCCGACGAGCTGCGCAAGCTGGTCCGTCGGGGCCGAAGCAAGATCGACGCCCCCCCCGCCGACAAAGCCAACAGCAACGCCGAAGACCCGACACCGGGTCGATGAGCTAGACTCGTGTATCCCTACCCCGTGACTCGACCGCGAGCGAATCCCGCCTAGCTACCCAGCCCGTAGCCCCGCGGGTGGCGATATTTCGCGGATTGCTGATCGCCGACTCGGTTTTGCCTCGCTACCGATCTCCTGCCGCATGACCGCTTCGCCCCTTAACGACACCGACCTGCAAGCCGCGCTCGACGGCGTGGAGCAAGCCATCCGGCAGGTTGAAGGCTGCGACGAAGCCGAGCGGCGTGCGCTGACTGAAGAACTGCGTGAGCTGCGCGATCTGGCGGAGAAGCTCCGCAACGAGCGGATCGAGATCGTCTTCTTCGGTGAGATCAGCACCGGCAAGAGCGCACTGATCAATGCCCTAGCGGGGGCAACGCTCAGTGCGGTTGATGCTCGCGGCGGTTGGACGAAGGAGGTCTGGCGACACGGCTGGGAGTCGCAGTCGGTTGCGATAGCCGGCCTGGAGGGATCGAGCCTCGTGCTGGTCGATACGCCCGGTTTGAACGAGGTCCGCGGCGATCAGCGCGCCGATCTGGCGCGCCAAGCCGCCGAGCGCGCCGATGTGGTGGTCTTCGTCACCGATTCGGACCTCAACGAGTCGGAACACAACGCGCTGGCCGAGATCGCCGGTTATCACAAACCGTTGCTGCTGGTGGTCAACAAAGCAGACCTTTACTCGCCCGAAGAAGTCGAGGCATTGCGCCGTTCGCTCAGCACCCAGCGGGTTGCCCGACTGCTGGGCGGCGCCGAGAACCTCGTGTTCGCTTCGGCCGAGCCCCGCGAAGTGGAGCACTTTGTCACCACAACGGAGGGCTCGACACGCCAGGAATGGCGTCGCCCCCCCGCGGCGATCAACGGCGTTCGCGAGCGCTTGATCGAACTGTTAGCCGACGAGGGGAAGGCCCTGGTTGCGCTCAACGCCGCGATGTACGCCGCGGATCGCAGCGACCGCGTCGCCGCGCTGCGCGTGAGGATGCGAACCAAGAAAGCCGATCGGGTCGTGTGGGGCTACGCCGTCACCAAGTCGTTAGCCGTAGCGATGAACCCGTGGGCGGTCGCCGATGTGGCGGGCGGACTGGCGGTCGATGCGGCAATGGTTGCCACCTTAGGCCGCGTCTACGGATTCCCTATCACGATGACCGGTGCCCGTGAGTTGGTGATCGCCATTCTCAAGGCCGCGGGCTGGCTGATGCTTGGCGAGGCGGTTGTGAGTTTTGGCTCATCGTTCTTTAAGGGGCTCACCTTCGGTGGCAGCACCGTGCTAACGGCATTGCCGCAGGGTGCCGCGGCGGGGTACGGCAGCTATCTGGTGGGACAGGCAGCGCGCTACTATTTCGAGCACGGAGCCAGCTGGGGCGAAGCCGGTCCGAAACGCGTGGTAACGCAGATCCTCGATAACACGGACAAGGGCGCGATCGTCGAACGCCTAAAGGGCGAGATCCGCCAGAAGATGTCCCGCAACCGCCACGCCGGGCGGTGAGCAGCGCTGGCTCAGCCGTGCTGGCTCAAACGTGCGAGTTCAACAGCACGGGCTCAGCGGAGCGCAGCGATCTCGGCCAGCCGCCGTGCTTCGCCCCGCGCCCAGGCCGCTACTCTGCCGATTGTCGGAAACTTCAACGCGCTGGCCAGCACCAGCAGCAAGCCCATCGCCAGCGTCAGCGGCGCGCGGGTGATCATGAAGGCGATCAGGTTAATAAACGCGGCTCCTTCGCACAGTGCGCATGAGACGAGCAAGCCGCTAACGTAGGAGCCGGCGAGTTTGGCGGGCTCATCGATGGCCACGGCACCGAGCGAGCGCACGCTGGCATTGCGAACCAGATCGCCAAGAATCTGTTGGAAGATCATCCCGACTAGGCCGACGACCAGCGCGATCGTCACCAGCATTGACTGCGCATCGGCCCCTAGCGGGTTGAGCTTCAGGAAGAGCGTGATGAAGGCAAACAAGGTCGGGCTCGCGGCGAGCCCGAGCACAATCACCTGCATGGTCCGCACCTGCGGAGTGATCTCAGCTTCGAGGGTAGCCACGTATTCAGATTCTCCAGGAGGGGTGACGCAACCGCTATGGTAGGTGAGGATATCTATTCTGGGCAGCGGGTCCCGAGAGCCGATCCCGCGTAGGTCTCCATTATCACCGCCGCAGTCAAAAGAATTCACCTAACGATGCCCACGACCAAGAGCGGCTCGCTGTACGACTACCCCAAGTACTACGACTTGGTGTTTGGCTCGGACTGGAAGGCCGAATATGACTTTCTTTTGAGCTGTTTCGAGCGTCACGCCCGCTTGCCGCGCGGTGCGCGTGTCACGCGGCTGTTCGAGCCCGCTTGTGGCACGGGGCGGCTGATGTTTCGCTTCGGCAAGGCCGGCTATCCGACTCACGGCAACGACCTGAACGCCAAGGCGGTCGCCTTCTGCAATCAGCGACTGCGTCGGCACGGGCTGCCTGAGACGGCCTATGTGGGTGATATGGCCGACTTTCGGCTAGCCGATGTCGGCTCCAAGAAGCCGTTCGATGCGGCTTTCAATACGATCAACAGCTTTCGCCACCTCCCCAGCGAAGCCGCCGCGGAGGGGCATCTGCGAAGTGTGGCAGCCGCGGTCAGAAAGGGCGGGCTCTATGTGCTGGGGCTGCACCTGACCCCCGCCCGGGGCGAGCCCCACTCCGACGAAGAGAGCTGGTCTGCCCGACGTGGTCAGCTGGCTGTCATCTCGCGGCTGTGGAGTGAAGGGGTCAATCGCCGCAAGCGGGTCGAAACCGTCGGCATGAGTTTCGACGTCTACACGCCCACCGATTCGTTCCGTCTGGTCGATCAAACCGGTTTTAGGACTTATACGGCCACGCAAATGGCGGATTTGATCGGACGAGTTACCGATTGGGAGGTCACCGCCGTGTACGATTTCGCTTACGACCTCAGCGCGCCGATCAAGATCAACGGGACCACCGAAGACGTGGTCTACGTCCTTCGTCGGCGCTAGCCACCGCCGTCCGCTTGCCCGCGGCCGTAAGCCGCACGCTAATCGATCGTGACCCCTGTCGAAACCGCCGCAGACCCTGCGCAGCAGCGCGTGGTCACCGAGCCCTGGACCGCGTTTGCGGCCTGGGCAGGCGATACGCTCGGGCTGAAGGTGGCGTTTGATGGCGTCCGCTACCGCCTGCAAGCGGATCGCTTCGACGAGCCCCCCGCCGAAGCCAGCCGCGCGAGCACCCGCTCAGGACGGAGTTGGTTGCGGCGTCAGTCCGCCCCGCACCCGACACCTTCCGACAACACCGCAGAAGAGGTCGTGGCGGACCAGCCGGCTGACCTTCTCAAGCTTTTGCTCCAGCGGCTGCGTGATCTTCCCGAACCCGTCGCCGCGCGTCCGCGTGACCAGCCCGAGGCGGTCCACGAGATCACCAAACATCTGTTCTCTGCTTACAAGCTCGAAGGGGGCTCGGTCCACGTCGCCGGCTGCCGGCTTGAGGATCGCCCGTTCGTGCGTTTGAGTTGGCCCACGGAAGGAGACGAAGGCTCTCCACGCGTGGCCCATGCTTTCTATGATCTCGAAGCCCGCGCGATCGCGGCTCCGCAAGTCGCCTCGCTGGGGCTCGCCAAGATCGCCCCGCTACCAACCACGGCATCACGATCGGAGCACCGCACGCCCGAGGCCGCAATCGTTGCCGCCCAAGCAGCCGCCACGCGCGACGGCGCACCGCTCGACGCCGTGACCACCCTGGTGTGGGTGAAGCACGCCGAGGGGGTGCTCCGCTTTGAGTTTGGCGACGAAGCGCTCGACACCCCGTTCGTTGGTTGGGCGCGCACGCTGCAAGCCCTCCCCGTGGTGTGTCCGGTGACGGGCAGTCCGACTTTCCACCTCGCGACGGTCGAAGGGGGCACGATCGTCGCCGCCGAACAGATCGGCACTTGCTGCGTGTCGGGCAAGCGTCATCCCCTGCCAGACCTCGTGCGGTGTAGCGTAACCGGTCGGCTCGCCGAGCCCGAGTGGATGGGCGTCTGTAGCGTGTCGGGCAATGCGGTACTGGACACCGAGTTGATCGAGTGCCCACGCTGTGGAGAACGGGTTGCTCCCCAGGCCCGAACCGCCGGCGGCTGCTTAGGCTGCGACTCTCCGCAGCGGGTCACGGCGCAAGATCCGCGGCTCGAGGCCGTGCTGGAAAAACACCCCCAGCTGCGCTGCAAGCGCTGGCTGCTGGCCGAGACCGCAAGCGTGCTGGTGCTCGAAGCGCCCGGCTGGCTGCGTACCAGGCTTGTCACGGTTGACCGCGAAACACTCGCGATCAAGCGTATCGTCGAGAGTGCGCGTTTCTCGGGCGTGTGGCGTCCAATTTCCAACGGCTGAGAACGGCTGAGTCGGCCGCGATCACTCGCGCCAGCTCAAGACCGCACGCACGGGGAAATGGTCCGAGGGTGCCAGCGCTTCTGTTGGGGTAGCAATAATCTGTGCGTCGCGCGTCACGAGCGCTGCGGAATGCAGCACATAGTCAATCCGCCACGGATCGCCTTGCGGAGCGAACCCGTGGAAACTGCGCTCCGTGCCATCCGATTCCGGGTGCGCGGCAAGATAGCTATCGATCAGCGGTGTCGGACCCGTAGCATCTAGCAACGTCTGCAAAGAGTCATCTGTTGCAACGGCGTTGAGGTCTCCCATCACAATCGCGGGCCTGTCCTTGGCCAGTGTGGGGAGCTTGTTACGGATCAACTCGGCCGCCTCTTGCCGGGCGGCGGCGGAGATGTGGTCCCAGTGGGTGTTGAGCACAAACAGCTCGCGGTCGGCAAGCCGATCGACGAGGATCATCCAAGAGGCAATCCGTCGGCAACCCGCTTCGGGGTGTTGACTCACACGGTCGGGTGTCGCGCTCAGCCAGAAGGTGCCTTGGTCGAGCGCCGTGAAACGCTCCTTCCGATAGAAGATCGAACAGTGCTCGCCCGCCGAGCGATCGGCCGTGGGCGGGCCGTCTCGGCCGACTCCGTAGTCCGCGTAGGCGGGCAGCGCGGCACGCAGGTCAACGAGCTGATTGGCATAGGCCTCTTGCACACCCAACAGGTCGGGCGCGAGTTGCTGGACGAGCCCCACCGTGCGATCCCGTCGATGCCCGCCATCGGTCGCCAACCAGGCGTGGGGCTGGTCGGTAACGCGGCCCTCGACAAAGTCGCCGCGCAGATTGAACGTGACCGCCGACAGCGTCTGTGCCGGAGCGGGTCCCGACGGCAGAAGCGCCGCAAAGCACAGCAAAAGCCCGCGTAAAGGGATTGTTAAGTGCATGCTCTTTTTCGCTCGCTAGTCAAATGATCTTCCTCGGACCGTGCTCGCTGGCGGAGGAGCTAGCACCGCCCTAGCTTAACTACCTTCGCGTTATGGTAACGCAGGTAAAGCGGTTGCTGGCATCACGTGATAATTTAACGATCAGGCTGAGTCGGAGGGCTGGAAAGGGACGAATCCAACTTAGTAGCGGCTGACCTGGCTGCAACGCGCTAGCGGTGCCGGCAAGAGCGCTCCCCCACGATCACCAACCTGCGAGATGCTTTGAAGCTGCTTCGCCATCCTTGTGTCGTCGCATCGCTGGCTGTCGCTTTTGCGTGCGGTCTGGGGGCTGTCGCGCCGGCAGGGGCTGAGGAAGTACCATCGCTCCTGAGCGGCGACAACCTTCCACGCGAGACCAAGGAAGCCTCTCTCGAGGCGCTGATCGATCGCATCGAGCAGCTCGAAGCGACTCAGGACGAGTTACTGGCCGATCGGAAATCACTCGAAGAACAGCTAGCGCACCGTGTCGCCACGGGGCACGACGGCGCGACTATGGAGCTGAGCGGGCGTATCCATGCCGACCTCTGGACCTTTCCCGGCGATTCACCGGGGGTGAATGGCTTCGAGTCGGGCGATCCTACCGTTTCGCCGCAGGACGAGATCGGCATCCGCCGCGCGCGACTCACCTTTCAGGGGGACGTTGCAGACAACATGCTCTACAAGCTCGACCTTGAGATCGTCGGGTCAAACCATCCCGAATTTCGCGATGCCTATCTGGGCTGGCGTGATCTACCGCTGCTGCAAACGCTGCACGTGGGCAATCAGAAACGCCCCTACGGCTTGGATCACATCAATAGCAGCCGCTACAACGTTTTCATGGAAAGGCCGATGGTCGTCGAGGCGTTCAATCCCGGCAACCGGCGCCTCGGCATTCAGTCTTATGGCGTGTCCGACGATCAGGTCTGGAACTGGCGCTACGGGGCTTTCAATCAAGGCCTGATTCAAGACGAGTACGCGTACGTTAGCGATAACTGGCAACCGCAGCTTGCCGGTCGGTTGGCAAAGACCGCGTGGTGGCACGAACCAACCAACGGCCGTGGCTACGCGCACCTCGCACTCGCGGGCTCGTGGGCCGACACGGACCAAAACGCGCCGGTCGATAACTACGCCGGTTCGGGACGTAACGAGGCTCGGTTCGCAACACGTCCCGAGGCGCGGTCCTCCGCTTCGTGGATCGACACCGGTGTGATCGCCGACGCCGAACACTACACCTTGCTGGCGAGTGAGGGTGTATTGAACTTCGGGGCCCTCCAGCTCGTCGCCGAGCAACAGAACCTGTTCATCGAGCGGGCCCGAGGGGAGTCGCTCTACCTGCATGGTGCCTACGCGTACCTCTCCTACTTCCTTACCGGAGAGTACATCCCCTGGGATCGTGAAACCGGTCAGATCGGCCGCGCGATTCCGAATGAGAGCTTCTTCGCCGTCGAACGTCGGTGCGATGTCGAGCGCGGCTGGGGCGCTTGGCAGGTTGCTTGCCGCTGGTCGTACGCCGATCTAGCCGACCAAGACATCCAAGGTGGCGACGCCGAGGCCATCACGCTCTCGCTCAATTGGTATTGGAATGCCTACGCCAAGCTGCAAACCGAATACACCTGGGGCCAGATCGAAGCGAATGATCTGAATGCCGCGCCGGCCGGGCCCAACGCCGGCGACTATCAGATCCTGGGGACGCGGTTCGTGATCGACTTCTGATCGCGTTCTCGGCAGCGAACGCTGCATTAAGGCAAACCCCAACGACGCCGCAGGCCCCAGTCGGCCCCCATCAAGCCGATTACCAACAGAAAGAACGGCCAGTCGTCCCACGGCGTGTAACGCGAGGTGATCTGGCGGCGCTGCTCAGGCTTCTGCCGGGCAAGCTCAGCGAGCAAGTCGGGGAGCTCCTCGGGAGCAATCGTCTTGCCACCCACGTCGCTGGTCGCGGCGGCCATCCGCTCGAGGCGGTCGGGCTCCGCGGCGGGGCGATCGAGTTCGAGGTCTCGACGCGGCACGAGGAAACGCGCGGTCGCCTCACCGAGCGGCTTATCGGCCATGGAAGCGCTCACCCGCACGCGATAGTCACCAGGCTCTGCGGTCGCAAAGAAGCCGGCTGTTGAGCGGACACGGCCGTCGGTCAACGCAAGCTGTTGCGTTGCGCCCGAGGGGAGCGTGACGGTTGCCGAGTATCGAACGCGCGAGGGGTCTTCTTGCTGATCGGCGGGCAACCGAACCTCGGCCGTCACGTCGAGCCGCTCCCCCGGGTTGACGCGCCGAGCCGAGAGCCGCACGCGCACCGCCTCGCCATCGATCTCATCCTTCTTCACCAGCCACAGCGCGGCCTGGCGCCAAAATCGGCGGTGCTCTTCCCCATACCCTGCCAGCACCCATCGCCAGGTTGAATCGCCGGCCATGGCCAACACGCGACCAACCCCGGGCTGCCCGGCAACCAACAGGGGAGTTCGCTCAGCCCCGGCGGCAACCGCCAGCACTCGGGCGTTAAGCCGGAGCCGGGTGCGGTCGAGGCGATTCGCTCCGTCGAGCGGGGGCAGCTTCTTCCAGGCCGCCGCGTTGTCTTCTGCGATCCGCAGCAGGGGGTGGATCCCCTCAGCGTCGGCAACCGGTTCGATCCGCAACGGACCACGCACATGCATGTCTTCACGGACCGGTTGCCCAAAGGCCTGCCGCTCGGCCCGACCGAGTGTCAGCGGCAGCACCTCGGCCAATGGCGTATCGCGATAACCGCCGGGTCCAAAGCTATGCCTCCCGCCGATCATCAGCAGACCAACCCCTTGGGTAACCGCATCGGCGAGCGCACGCCAACTCGACTGACTCAGCGCGATGCTGTCCAGATCATCAAGCACCACAAGGTCGACCACGCCCAACCGAAAGCGCTCCGTCAGGTCGCGTCCCGGCTGGCGATAGTTAAAGACGATGCGTTCCACCGACACATCTGGTGAGGCACCGAGCGAGGCACGGACAAAGCGTTGCTCGATGCTTGGCGCGCCGCCGATACGCGCTGCGCCCGTCAGGTAGAGCACCCGCACGCCCCCTTCGCGAACCGTAACGAAAGCCCCTTGCTCGTTGTTAGCCGTGACGGTCTCGCCCTCGGCACCAGGAACGCGGAGCGTGAGCTTCCATTCTCCCGGAGTGGTCGGCACGTGTTGCAGCGCGAGCGGGTAGGTTGCTTGTCCGGGCCGAAGCACAAGCGGCTGCGTCTGAACCAAATCGGCACCGCCCTGGGCGTTCTCCCACAAGAGCTGCACCGCTACCCGGCGATTCGGCAGGCCCGCAGCGCGCAGAACGGCACGCACGCTGAGCGGCGCGCCGGCGAAGGCGTTCGGGCTTACGGCAAGATCTTCGATCGCCAGATCCACGCCCAACCCGGTGTTCCGATCACCGATCGGCACGGCGTAGAGCGGCGTTCCAAGCGTCGCGAGCCGACGGGCGGCGGCCAACGGGGGCGTGTCGCTGGATGAGTTGGCGCGCTGGGCACCGTCACTGAGCAGGATCACCGCGGTTAGCTGCCCCGCTGCCGTATCGGCGATCACCTCATCGATCGCCGCGCCGATCGCCGAACCGGTCTCGGTTGGTTCGCCCTCGATGCGGGCGGGATCGCCGCTCAAGGGCTGCACGCCCTCCCCAAAACGATAGAGCCGCAACCCTTCTCGCTCAGCGAGTTGTACGAGTGCCGGCTCGGCAGCGGCAAGGCTCTGCTTGGCAACCTGCCAACGCGTCCGCCCGCCGGCCGCATCAGCGACGCCCATGCTGCGGGAAGCGTCGAGGAGCACGCCAATCGCCGAGGCAATCGGCTCCGAAGCAACCGTCAGCAGAGTCGGCCTGAGCCAAGCAGCAAGCACCGCCAGCCAGAGCATCAACCTGAGCCCGGTGAGCCAACCGCGGCGACGGGGCGTCAGCGCAACCCCGACCGGCTTCACGAGCAGGCACAACGCCAGCAGACCTCCGGCCAACAGGGTTGTTAGGATCGGACCGCCGACGGGATCGATGGTTGCTTCCCAGCTGCTCAAGAGGCTGCCTCCCGAGCGGATCGATAAAAGCGATTCGAGACGAACTGTTCCCCCACGAGCGCCAGCACGGCCATTGCCAGCACTACGCCGTAAAGCTCGCGACCAACACGGCCCCGATCGATGCTCCGCGCCAGGGCTTCGCGATCGCGAACGATCTCGATCCGGTCGGAACCGATCCGCTCAATAAGCTCGGCTTGATCGATCCGTTCTAGCCGACCCGACCCGGGGGCCAGATTCACGACAAAGCGCTGTTCAACGGGGGTGCCTCCGGCGCTGGTAGCGACGCGATACACGCCGGCCTCGTCGGTCATCCGCACGGCCAGCGAGCCGGCCCCCGGCAACGGCGTTTGACGGACCGACTCGCCACGAGGCAACCGCACCAAGAAGCCTCCGGCTTCGGCACCGGGGGGCAACGCCACACTAGCCGTCGCGCCCGCGGTGTAGGTCAAGGGGGGCGCGGGCTCGGCGGCCAAGTAATCAACCAACGACTGCGCCAACAGCAAGAAAGGCCAAGGGTCGTCTCCCGTTGGCAGGAGATTCCAGGGCACGGCGTCTCCGCTGGCGGGATCGGAGACCGGCGTGGTCATCATCAAGACACGCCCTCTGCCAACCTGGCGTCCCACAATCGCGGCGGAGCCATCCGCATAGGTCGCAACGGTCTCGGCATCGCTCGCCGGGGTTTCGATTTCCCATCGCTCGAAGATCGGAAACGCCGACCACGGCAGCGAGGCGGCGTACGGCGCGAGCGGTGCGAGCGCCGGATGCTGGTAATCGATTGGCCGTAGATAAGTGCGTTCGCGCGAGCGCCAGCGGAGCTTGGCGGGCAACACGGTCTGCGCATCGGCACCGTTCAATTCCGTAAGATTCGCTGCCCCTCCGAGGAACACGCCCACCCCGCCGCCGGCGGTCGCGTAGTCCGCCAACCGTCGCCAAACGCTCCCCGAAAAGGGTGCCGGATCCAGCAATAAGACCGCCCCCGGGCCCGCACGTAAGAGGTCGGCCAGTTGGCGATCCGTCGCGAAGTCGGAAGAGAGCATGTTGCGACACGTTACGCCGGCAGCCGACTCGGTGACGGTGATCGCTTCCTCGACAAAGACAGCGCGTGACGGATCGTTGGCAACGAGCCACACCGTGGACGGGCGGATGACCCGCACCGCAAAGTAACGCGTGTCATCAGCGGGCAAGCCGTCGGCAGTAACCAGCTGCACGTAACCGGTATGCGTTCCTTCGGGCAAACCGTTGAGGGTAAATGTGATGGGGCCGTTGTCCGCGGCGGTCTCGGGCAGCGGTCGCTCGTCGCGCTTTAGCGGTCCCTCGGGCGCGTCGAGCCACAGCCGCAGAACCGCTTTATCGGGAGGATCGCCCACAATCTCCAGCGTGGTCTCGAGCTGGAGCGACTGTCCCGCAAGGAGCGTCGCCGAAGGAGTTTCCACCGCTGCGACACCAGCGTTGCGGGGCTCTGGTGCCCCAACATCGACAATCCGCAGAGTGATCTCGGGGTGCTGCTGCAAAAGCGCTGCAAGGCTTTCTTGCGAGGCGGTATCCAGCGACGCGAACGAGAGATCGGTAAACACAAAAACCTCGCGTCGGCCGGCGGGAGTCGCTGCCATCGCGACCAGCGCCGAGCCGATCGTGTCGGTCAGTGATCGGACCGCGGCGGCAATATGCAACCGGTCCACGCGTGTGGCCGCCACGCCGACATCCGACACGGCCGGCCGCGCACCTTGGGTCCGATCCACAACCAGGGTGGGGGTTTCGGGCGGCGTACGACTGAGCATCCACTCGGCAACTTCGCTCGCTGCGGCGAGTCGGGTCACGCCGCCGAGGCGATAGCCCATGTTCGGCCCGTTGTCGAAGACAAGCGCCATCGCGAGCCCCGTGCCGGCGGCGGTGGCGGGGGCGGGGGCGGGGGCGGTTGGCGCTTCGGTCTCGTTGGCCTCGGCGGGAAGCTTGGGAGTCAAGAGCGGCCGCGCCAACGCCAACGCGAGCAGCGCGATCGCAGCGCAACGCAACGCCAACAGCAACAGCCGCCGCAGGCGCAGGTGGGTCTCTTGCTTGCGGCGGGTCTTCTCCAGCAGCCGCAGCGCCGGAAACGCCAACCGCCGAGGTTCGCGCCGTCGCGCCAGATGCAGCAGGATCGGCACACCAATAAACAGCGTGCCGGCTAGCAGAGCTGGTGTGAGAAACGTCATGGCAAAGGGCGTGAGCGGGGCGGCGTCGCGAGGGCATGGCGCGACCCTGTCGCACCGGGCCGCACACGCAGCGTCACGCGCGGCGTCTCCTCTGCAGCAGGTACTCGGTCAAGGCCCGATCGAACGGCATGCTGGTGTCGAGCGGCACATAGTCCACGCCGCTCTTGAAGCACTCTTCGCGATAGCGCTCACGGAAAGCGGCGACGGCTTCGTGGTAATCCGCCCGGTACCCGTCCGCATCGAGCTCGACGCGCTGACCGGTCTCGGGTTCTTCTAGCTCCACCAGTCCGTGGAAGGGAAACTCGACCTCGGCTTTGTCCAGAAGATGGAACAAGATCACGTCGTGCCCACCGTGCCGCAAGCGCTGAAGCGAGCGGAGGACGGGCTCTTCGTCGGTCAGCAGATCGCTGAAGACCATCACCAGACTCGCATGGCGGAGCATGGCTGCCAGTTGGGTAAGACTGGCCGCCACGTCGGTCTCGCCCTGGGGTTTGAGGCCCGCCAGTAGCGACAGCAGCGTGCCAACTTGCGAGCGGCGACTCTTAGGGGGCAGCGACTGCTCAATCTTTTGGCCAAACGCCACCAGCCCCACCGGATCTTGCTGATGGACCATCAGGTACGCGAGCGCTGCGGCCAGGCAGATGGCGTAGTCAAACTTGGTGATCGAGTCGCTGCCCGAGGCACCCTCCCCCGCGTACGCCATGCTGCCCGAGAGGTCCATCGCCAGGTAGCCGGTGATGTTGGTCTCGGCCTCGAACTTCTTGACGTAGTAGCGATCGGTTTTGGCGTACGCGAGCCAGTCGATGTCTTTGGGGTCGTCCCCCTGGGTGTACTTGCGGTGCTCGCTGAACTCGACGCTGAACCCATGAAACGGGCTGGCGTGCAGCCCCTGCAAGAAGCCTTTCACGATGAACTCCGCGCGCAAGTCGAGCCGCGCGATTTGGCGGATAACGTCGGGCTTGAGATAAGACTCGGCGGCGGGCATGAGGGAGTTGCCCGGCAGGGCAGTCTGTTATTTGCGACCGAATAGGTTGGGACTCGTGCCTAGCTGAACTTCGGAATCGCGGGCGTCGGCACGCTCTCCAGCAGCCGGAGGATGATGTCTTCGGTCGTCATGCCTTCGGCCTGCGCCTGAAAATTGGCACCCACGCGGTGGCGCAACACCGGCAGGGCGATCTTCTGCACGTCTTCGATTGCGACGCTAAAGCGGCCGTCCATCGCGGCAATCGCTTTGCCCCCCTGGATGAGGAACTGCCCGGCACGCGGTCCGGCCCCCCAGTCCACCAGTTGCCGCACGAAGTCGGGCGCCGATTCGTCACGCGGCCGGGTGGCCCGCACCAACGCCGCGGCGTACTTGATGACGTACTCACTCACCGCGACCGAGCCGACGAGCTTTTGCACGTTGAGGATCGCCTTAGCGGAGAGGATCTTGCCGACTTCCGGACTCTCGCCGCGAGTGGTGGCCGCGAGGATCTGTTCCTCTTCGTCGCGCGAAGGGTAATCGATCTTGATGTTGAACATGAACCGGTCGAGCTGCGCCTCGGGCAACGGATAGGTGCCCTCCTGCTCGATCGGGTTTTGGGTGGCGATCGTGAAGAACGGATTCGGCAGATCGTAGGTCGTTTGACCGACGGTTACCTGACGCTCTTGCATCGCCTGCAACAGCGCCGCCTGGGTCTTGGGCGGAGTGCGGTTGATCTCGTCGGCCAGCAGGATGTTGGCGAACACCGGCCCCTCGACAAAGCGAAAGTTTCGTCTGCCGGCCTCGTCTTCTTCCAGCACATTCGTGCCGGTGATATCCGAAGGCATCAGGTCGGGCGTAAACTGAATGCGCTGAAAATCGAGGTCGAGTATCCGTGCGAGGGTGCTCACCATGAGCGTTTTCGCTAGCCCGGGAACGCCCTCCAACAAGCAGTGGCCACGCGTAAAGATGGCGGCGAACAGCTGCTCGATCACCAGGTCTTGCCCGACGATGATTTTCTGCAGCTCTTGCTGCATGACGACGCGGTGCTGCCGGAAATCTTGCAGCACTTCGCCCAGATTGCGCGGCTTGCCCGTTGTCGCAGCCGGTTTCGGATCGGCGGTGCTCACTTGCAGGGAGTCGTCGTTCAAGGAGTCGGGAAGGTGGAAACGCCCGGCGGGCGTTGCGGGAGTCAATACAAGGTAAGCTTACGCATCGACTCTCCCTAGTGACGACGGAAAGCCCCGATGCTCGACAGACGAACCGTAACGATCATAGCGGTTTTGTTAGCAACGCTGATGGCAGGGCCCGCCCGCTGCCAGCAAGGCGAACCGATCGACCCCACCAGCGTGCTGACCGCAATCGATCGGGGGGTGGGTTATCTGAAGCGTCAGCAGAACGCGCGGGGGGCGTGGAGCGAGATGACCACGTTCCCCGGCGGTGTCACAGCGCTGTGCACGCTGGCTCTGCTCAACGCGGGGCTCACGCCAGATGACCCCACGATCAGCGCCGCGCTGGAGTACCTGCGGCGTCTGGAGCCGAACAAGACCTATACCGTCGCGATGCAGACGATGGCCTTTGCTGCGGGCGAGCCGCTACGCGACCTGGCGGTCATCCAGCGCAATGTCGCGTGGCTCGAGGCGGCACAGCACATCGACGGAGAACACGCTGGCGGCTGGGGCTACGGCGCGGACCGCAGCGGAGCAGACCCCAGCAACGCGCAGTTCGCTGTGCTCGCGTTGTACGAAGCCCAACAGGTGGGCGCTCGCGTAGCGCCCGACACCTGGCGCCGGGCCGCCGGTTACTGGCGGAAGCAGCAAAATCGCGACGGCTCGTGGGGCTACCCGAGCCGCACCCGAGCCTCGGGAAGCATGACGTGCGCGGGGGTTGGTTCGCTGCTCATCACCGAGCTGGCCAGCTCTGATGGCGACGCCTTGGTCCAGGGCGACCGGGTCACGTGCTGCCAGCCGCACGAGACCGATCCGGCGCTCGCCAAGGGACTCGACTGGCTGGGGCGCAAGTTCTCGGTGACACGCAACCCCGGAGATCGCGCTTGGGAGTATTACTATCTTTATGCACTCGAGCGTGTCGGGCGGCTTTCAGCGCAGCGCTTCATGGGCGCGCACGACTGGTACCGAGAGGGAACCGAGCAGCTCGTGCGCTCGCAGGATTCGCTCACCCGTTCGTGGCGCGGGGGGCGACTCGACGGCGAGTACGAACCGCTCATCGACACGTCGTTCGCGCTGCTGTTCCTCTCCAAAGGCCGGCGTCCGATCTTGCTGGGCAAGGCGCGCTACGGCACGGACGATGCTTGGAACCGCCACCGCCGCGACGCCGCCCACCTGACCGATGCCGCCAGCCGAGCCTGGAATCTGCCGATGACCTGGCAGACCATCGACACAGCACAAGCCACCACCGACGATTTACAAACCGCCCCGGTGCTGTATGTCAGCGGGACCGAGGTCAAGGCGCTCCAGCCACAAGCCGGCAAGCTCCGCGAGTACCTCGATCGCGGCGGCTTTCTGCTGATCGAAGCGAGCTGCTCGGAGAAGCCCGCTTCGCGCGCGGGGGTTGAGTCGCTCGTCGAGACGATCTTCCCCGAACCTGAGCATCGCCTCAGGCGGCTCGAACCGTCTCACCCGCTGTGGAGAATGGAGCGCCTCGTGCGGCCCGAATCACCTTACGCCGGAGCCTTGTGGGGGGTCGACTACGGTTGTCGCACGTGCGTGGTGTTCTGCGAACGCGACCTGTCTTGCTACTGGGAGCTCGATAGCCCTCACCGACTGCTCGAGTACGCCGACACGGTGCAGCAGCGCATCGATGATGCCCGTACGGTCGGCCTGAACCTCGTCGCGTACGCGACGGGCCGCAGCCCCAAGGGAAAAGAGCAGCAGTTTGTCGAGCCGATCGAAGAGGTCACGATCGACGCCCTGGGTGAGCGTGGTTTGGTGACCGTCGCCAAGGTGCGGCACGCAGGGGGCTGCGACGATGCGCCGGCGGCGCTCGCCAACTTGCTCCGGGCCGCGGGGCAAGGCGACGCCCGGCTGAGCATGTCGGCCAAGCCGATCCCCGTGGGGGCCGATAGCCCCGAACTGCTGCGGCACCACTTCGCGTTCATGCACGGGCGCAACGACTTCCGCTTTTCGGTGTCCGAGCGCCGCGCGCTGGGCGCCTACCTCGAGTCCGGGGGCATGCTGCTGGGCGATGCTATCTGTGCCAGCAAGCCGTTCGCGCGGGCGTTCCGCCGAGAGCTTTCGGCAGCCCTGAACGGCCGACCGTTCGAGTCTGTGCCGGGTGACGATCCGCTCTTCACCGATGCGTACGGCGGCTACGATCTGCGCCGGGTTCGGGTGCGTGATCCGCAACCCACGGCAGCCAACGAGCCGCTAGCGGTGCGCGTACGCGAAACGCCTCCGCAGCTAGAAGGAGTCCGCATCGACGGACGCTGGGTGGTGCTGTTTTCTCCGCTGGACTTGAGCTGCGCTCTGGAAAGCCACGAAGCGATCCAGTGCCGCGGGTACACCCGCGAAGACGCCGCCCGGATCGGGCTGAACGTGCTGCTGTATTCGGTGAATCAGTAAGCCGAACCGGCGAAAAAGTCGCCGCGGGTGCTGCTGGCAGGTGCCGGGGCAGACCGCGGAGGGCGGCGTTCGCAAAGTCTGATAGTGATGCGATTTACAGCATCTGCTAGCGGGGGCAAAGCGTCTTGACGTCCGGCAAAGGGCCCTCCTAGACTCCGCCGCCATTTTATCCGGAGGCGGTGCGCGCACGGTGTATCGCTCTCGGGGAGTCGCCACGGCAAGGAAGCCGTTATCAATTTCACGTCTGCTTCTGCTGACATGCCGCTTCGCAGGCACCCTGCCTCCAGGGGTGCTTGGCGTCGCTGCGTGCTGGGCACGTTGCTCGTCCTGGGCACACTGCTGGTCCTGGGAGCAGCTGTCGCGCGCGGAGAAGTAACCTTCCCTGCGCCCTCGTCGACTGCGCCGATCGAGCTACAAGCCTCACGTGCGGCGTGGTGGTCAGAAGAAAAACAACGTGTGTGGGCGCTCAGCGGCGAGGTTGTCATCACCCAAGGCGAACGGCGTTGGCGTGGTGAGAACGCCATCGTGTGGGTGCAGCCGGCAGCGCATCCTGAGGGACCAACCTTGCTCAAGGTTTATCTCGAGGGAACGGCCACGACCCCCACGCGGATCGAGCTGCTGCCGCGCAACGCGCAAGCGGAATCCAACGCGCTGGCCCGCCAGCAAGCGCCCAATTGGCTGGGCGAACTGAGGAGCACCGGCGGGGTTGAGTGGCGCACGCCCCCGCCCGAAGAACTTGAAACCAAGCCCGGGGTTTATGCTCGCGCGCTGGCGCGCTGCGCGCTGGAACCGACCCCCCTGCGGCTGCCGGCGGTGACGCCGTCGAAAGCCAATCTTGCGCTGTTCGAGGAAGACGGGCCCCTCGGCGTTGACTCGCTTCTCGCCCCCCCCTCCGACCCGCTCGTCGAGCCGGCTCAATTCTTCGCCTCGCCGTTTGAAACAACCGCGGCACCGCCCGAGGCAGCCGGTCTGCCCCAGGGGTTCCGCACGCTGCAGATCTCCCCGCGGCAGGGGGCGGGGCTTCAGGTTGAGACCGAATCGCTGCCCAACGGCGAAACGGCTGCGGTTCTTTCCGGTGGCGTGCTGCTGGTGGTGACCGGCCTGGAGGCCCCGGGCCTGGCACCCGGTATCGCCGGAGCCACGCCAGGAGTCGTCAACCGCATCGAGCTCGAAACCGACCGCGCTGTCGTCTGGACTCGGGGCGGTGGCATCGGGCTAGCGGGCGGACGCGTCGATCAATCGGCCGAAACCCCGCTCGAGGTCTACCTGGAAGGCAACATCGTTGTCCGGCAGGGCGAACGCACAATTTTTGCCGAGCGCATGTACTACGACCTGCGTCGGCAAACGGGCGTGGTGCTCGACGCAGAGCTGCTCACTCCGCTGCCCGAGATCGAGGGTTACCAGTATCGCGGCCTGGTGCGGCTCAAGGCAGACGTGATTCGGCAAGTGGATGACTCGCGCTTCGTGGCGGACAATGCCTTGTTCACCACTAGTCGGCTGGAAGAGCCCTCCTACAGCCTGCGTAGCCAAACGATCTCGTTCGAAGACTACCAGCGCCCGATCACTGATCCGCTCACGGGGCAGATGTCACGTGACCCCTTCACGGGTGCCGAACGCTATGAGCGGCGTCAGCTCGCCGAGAGCAAGGGCAACCGGATCCAGATCGGCGACGTTCCGGTGCTCTACTGGCCAACGATCGCCACCGACCTGCAAGAACCGGTCTTCTACATCGATGACTTCCGGATCCGCAACGATTCGATCTTCGGATTCCAGGTGCTCACAGACCTGGACGTCTACGAGCTGCTCGGATCGCCCAAGCCGGAAGGTGTCGATTGGTCCGTGTCGGTCGACTATCTCAGCCAACGCGGCCTGGGGTACGGAACCATCTATGACTACGACCTGCCGAGCTTTGCCGGAGCGACGGGGCCGGCGTTCGGCCGGACCGACTTGTGGTTCATCGACGAGAACGGCTCCGACAACCTGGGCTTCGGGCGCCGCGACATCCTGCCCGAAAAGAGCTTCCGGGGCCGCGCTTACTGGGATCATCGCCAGACCATTACCGACGGCCTTCTGGCCGGGTGGACGAGTCAAGCCGAGGTCGGCTGGATCAGTGATCGCACGTTCTTGGAACAGTACTACGAGCGCGACTGGGACGAGCGACGCGATCAGGCGACGGGGGTCCGTCTCCGCCGGCGGATCGACAATCAATCCGTGTCGATCGAGGGCAACGCCAAGGTCAACGACTTCTTCACCGAAACGCAGTGGATGCCGCGGCTCGATCACTGGATGGTCGGCCAGGACTTGGGTGCCGAGCTGTTCACCTGGAACGCCCACTCGCAGGTCGGGTACGCGAACCTGAAGCCGGCCAGCACGCCCAGCAACCCGCAGCTCTCCGCACAGTTTGACTTCTTCCCATGGGAGGCGTCGGTCGAGGGCGAGCGAGTGGCCACGCGGCATGAAATCTCGCTGCCGATCGATCTGGATCCCTACGGAGCCCCCGTGAAGGTGGTTCCCTACGCGCTGGGCGAGCTTGCCCACTGGGGTGAAGACATCACCGGCAACGACCTGCAGCGCGCCTATATGCAGATCGGCGTGCGGGCGAGCGCCCCCTTCTGGGCGGTCAACCCCAACGTCAAGGACCCCGTCTTCAACCTCGATGGTCTCGCGCACAAGGTCGTGTTCGACGCCGAAGCGTCCTACGCCGACTCGAACCGCGACTTCACCGAATTGCCGCTCTACGACGAGATCGAAGACAACGCGCTGGAAGAGATCCGCCGCCGGCTGTTCTTTCCTTCGCTGCCGCTGCTCGCCGATCAATCGGACCCGCGCCGCTACCTGCTGCGATCGGGCATTCAGGGTTACGTCAACTCACCCACGGTTGAACTCGCCGACGACCTGACCGTGGGCCGTGTCGGCATGCGGCACCGATTGCAAACCAAGCGCGGTGCCGCCGGCAACCAGCGCGTCGTCGACTGGATCACGCTCGACACCAACGCCAGCTACTTTCCGGAGAGCGAACGTGACAATCTGGGCGAAGACTTCGGGCTGATCGACTACGATCTGTCGTGGCACCTGGGGGATCGGTTTACCGTGCTCTCGGACGGCTTTGTCGATCTGTTCACCGACGGCTTGCACACCTACTCGGCGGGGTTGGCGATCAATCGCCCAACACGCGGCAACGGCTACTTGGGCTACCGCTCGATCCGCGGACCTTTCAACTCAGACCTGGTGATCGGGAACGTTAACTATCGGCTTGGACCGAAGTGGGTCGCTTCGGCGACCGCGGTGGTCGACCTCGGCGAGGTGGGCAACATCGGCCAGTCGTTCTCGCTGAGCCGCATCGGTGAGTCGCTAATCCTCACCGTTGGGGCCAACGTCGACGAGTCGAAGGACAACCTGGGCGTGAGCTTCTTGATCGAGCCCCGCTTCTTGCCTTCGACCAATCTGACCCGTCGCACGGGGATCGACGTCCCGCCAGCCGGAGCGTTTGGACTGGAATAGTTGTCGGCCGGCATCGCTGACGTGACAATTTGTCCAAGCCAATCGGGCGCGGCGCGTTAGAATGGGCGTATGAGCGATCAACCCGCACCGCTGTCGCTCGCAAAGCGTTGGCGCAACAAGTTCGCGTGCGCTTTGCGGGGCATCGTGATAGGCTGCTTTGAAGAAGACAGCTTCGCGATTCACCTGCCAGCGGCGGTGATCGTGCTGGTGTACGGATCCAGCCAGGGGGTTGGCCTGATCCCTTGGCTGTTGTTGGTGCTGTGCGTGACGATCGTGCTCGCGGCCGAGCTGTTCAACTCGGCGATCGAACGGCTAGCCGCGGCGATCACGCACGAAGTAAACCCTCTGGTGCGCGACGCGTTGGACATCGCCAGCGGAGCGGTGCTGGTAGCTGCGCTCGGTGCCGCGGCAGTGGGCGCGCTGATCTTGTTCTCTTGATTGCCTTCGGAGCACCGCCGCGATCGCGTGACGGTCAATCGAGCCAGTCTTTCGCTTCGAGCCGCTCGGGGACGTAGGTCTCGGTGACGTAGCTGATATCCTTGCTGATGAGCGATTCGACTTCCAGCTTGAAGTCGTTTTTGAGCATCCGCTGGATCTCTGCCTGCCAGGGGCGTTTCTTCTCGAACCAGGGATACTTGGCAACCTGCTTCGCGCGTTTGCGGTCGGTGTCGGTCAGCGCGATCTTCACTCCCTCGGAGAGGTCGCAACGATCGTAGTCGATGCTGCGCAGACCCAGGTACTTAGCCTCGGGGATCGCCATCCGCTGCGACTCGAAGGCCAAATTGATCGACCCCTGTTTGATGACGCTATAGATGTAATAACCCCAGGGATCGTTATCCAGCACGCAGTAAAGGGGGAGCTTCAGCTCGTTGTGCAAGCGGTGCAGCATGCGGCGCACCCCTCGCGGCGGCTGGCCGCTGCCATGGGTGAGGATGCAGTTGTGCTTCTCCCAAAAGCGGTCCTCATTAAACCGCTGCCAAACCGTGCCTTTTTCGACGTGCAGAATAAACTGGGCGTCGCACCGCTTGCGATCCAGTACGATTACATCGGGCTCGACGATCGAAGGAATGGCATACCCACCCGAGCCCATCCGGCTGCAGTCGATCGTATCGCCCTTGTCGGTGAACGTGATGGCACCGACCATCGCGCCACGATTCTCTGCGTATAGGTGCAGTTCTTCGCGGATGCTGGTTAGCAGCACCTCGGCGTCTTCGATGATGGTGTCGCACTCGTTCTGATCGTCGAACGTGTTTTCTTTCGAGCCCTCGATCGTGTGCTTGAGCATGTAGAAGAGACCTCGCAAGCTGGTCGTTTTCCCCTCGTCGAGGAGGCGCTTGCAGCCGCTGGCCACCAACATGGTGCGCATGTAGGCCTTGGCCTGCGAAAGATCGAACAGCTGACGGCGATTCTTGCCGTTGCCCATCTCCAAGATCCCCTTCCGCGGCGAATACTTCACGTTGGACAGCGTACGGCTGGGGATATCCACATACGGATCACGCCGCTTGGTGGCGGCATCGACGACACCATCGGCAAGGCTTACAAGCGCCTGCATCGTCTTCTCATCGCGAGGCGAGAGCTTGACGCGCGTCTTCTTGGCAGGGGTAGCAGCGGGTTTCTTCTTGGCCATACGAGGGGGGATCGTGTTGCGGAAGCGTGGAGGGGGGGAAGCGGTGTGAGGGAATCCGGCGATCGAGGGTCAGGCCGTTGTAAGCACGGGGCGCTCGAGCGTCTGATGCTCGTAAACGTGCAGGGCCGCGTCCATGAGCACTTTCCCCGCGACCAGCAATACGAGCATCCAGATCGGCGAGCCGAGCGCCTGGGCGGCGATCCCTCCGAACAGGATCGCCACGTGCAACAACACGATCCGGCCATACGGCCGGAACATGATTGTCATCAGCATGACACGACGATACTCGCCGCCCCAAAGGTAATTTTTGATGAATGACCACAAGTGACTCGCGGCCAGGACGCCAACGGTCAGCAGCAAAGGCCCGTGCAACACGCTACGCGAGCTGCCGAACACCTGGTCCAGGTTGGTTGGCTCACCCCGCTCGGGCCCGCCTAACAGGCTGAAGATGAAGGCCCCGTGGCCCATGCAGAACATGCCGTAGTGGAAGCAAAAAAAAGGGATGAGGAACAGCTTTTCCAGCCAGCCGACGAGGGGCCCGCGCTGCGCGAGCCGTCGGCGCAGGTTGCGGATCTTGTCCGGTGAGGGAGGGCCATTGGATTCCGCGGTGTCGGCGACCGCGACCTCTGAGTCACTAAGCTGCTCAACGTCCGGGTTGCACGTGAGCATCCGCAAGACGTTGATCACGCCGATCGCGACATTCTCGCACCAGTACGTGAAGACAACGTCAAAGGTCTTCCAACCAAAGTATAAGACGCCCACCAGCGGAAGCACGTTCACGGCCACGAGCACCCACAGGGTCGGGCGCACCTGAAAGATTCTGGCGACATGGTGAAGGCTAGTGAGATTCACGCGGCGTGGGGAAACAGGCCTGGTTAGCAACAGCGTCATCAAAACAAGCGGCATAGCGACACCGCGGCTCAAGCCTCAGCGTCTTCTTCGGCCTCTTCCGGAGCCGTCACCACGCGGTTGATCGCCGCCTCGTGGTGCGCGGGATTCACGATCAGCACGTTGTCGCCCAGGTTGAGCTGACTCGGGTCTTCTTCGACTTTCCGGCCCCGGTCGTCCAGCTTGGTGTCGGCCTCGGCGGTCCGCTTGCGGGCGACGTTCAGAAGCTGCTCGTACAGCTCTTTTTCCTCGGCCGCGTTGATAACGCTCACGGCCGAGGCGACCTCTTTCAGGTAGCGCTGGAAGACCTCGCGGCGGTCACTCTGTTGACGAACCTTTAGCCGGCGCCGCAGGTACATGCCCAGCTTGCGTCCGACCGCTTGCAGACCCAAGCGGATCTCTTTCTGGATCTCCGGATAGCTGGCGATTGCCTCTTTGGATTCGCTGGTGAACGGCACCCACACGCTCGCGATGTGCACCATCAGCGAGACGGGACCCTTGGGCATCGAGCCGCGTGACTGGGTCAGGCCGTAGCCCCGCCAATTGGTGCCGATAACCGTCTGGGTCACCGCGCACGCGCTCTGCTGGAACTGCAGCGGCACGCGATTGGCGTAGCGGAGAATGTTCATCTGCTGCCCTTCCGAGACGTTCACGTTCTTCATCGCGGCGAGCAGCTTGTCGCGTTCCTTGGGCTTCAGCCCGCTGGGGGCCTGCCGGGTTTTTAGGCCCGACTCTTTGACGATCTTGTCGGCGGAGTCCCCTCCCAGCCCGTTAAACGTGTGGATGAGAAACTGCCGCACGGTGCGGGTATCGGTCTCGTCCAGCAGGTCGTTCAGCAGATCGCGCGTCACGTTCTGCGTGGGAGCGGTCCCGCCATAGGCCAGCCCTACCTCCACCACAAACGGGTTGCCCCGGTACACCGCTGGCGGGCGTGTGGCGGCGGCATAAAACTCACCCGGCACGACGTGGTGTAGCCCTTTGAGGATCAAATCCTCGCCAATCGGGCAGATGCAGTCGGTCGCCGGCGGCGAAATCTTGGTGGACTGGATCGCCTCGAACAGCTTCTCGACCTGCGGCCGATCCACCTTGTGAACGCTCCCCCGCACGCTGACCTTGGCCGACTCACAAAGCTTCCGGGCGATCGCGGGCGTCACGCGGCTGAACTTGGTGCGGAAGAACTCGGAGACGCTCATCGCCTCGGACTCTTCCATCATCGCCGCCAGCCGTCCAAGCTCGGTGCCGTAGGGGTGCGGCTTGATCTCTTTGGGCTCGGGCGGCAGCGCTTCGGCGCTGCGCGTGTAGTCGTACTGATAGCTCTCGGGGTCCAGGTAGTGCAGCGTGACGTGCGGGTTGGCGATCGCGGTCTGCTCGAGGTACTCGTCCACCGAGCCACGGCCGCGGACGAACTTGGCTTCGAGCTCGATCGTGACACGTGTGCCGTGATCTTGAGGAACCCACTCGATGCCATGCTTCTCGATATAGGCGAGGCCTTTCTCGCCGGCGGGAATGTCTTCTCCGTCTCCCTTGCCGTTGAGAATCTTCGGCTCGTTGCGCTTGGTGTCGATCTGGATCTCGTAGTAGTGGGCCGGCTTCCCCTTAGAGACCTTACTAACGATCTTCACCGGCTTGCCGGTGGTCTGTACGCCGTACATACCCGCGGCCGAGATGCCGATGCCCTGCTGGCCGCGGCTCTGCCGCAAGCGGTGAAACTTCGAGCCGTACAGCAGCTTGCCGAAGATCAGCGGGATCTGTTTCTTGAGGATGCCGGGGCCGTTGTCCTGGATGCCGACCTTGTACTTGCCGGCGGCGGTCGGCTCGATGTGGACCCAGATCTCGGGCAAGATGCCCGCCTCTTCGCACGCATCGAGCGAGTTATCGACCGCCTCTTTAACGGTGGTCAGCAACGCCTTGCGAGGGTTGTCGAACCCCAGCAGGTGGCGGTTCTTGGCGAAGAACTCGCTGACGGAGATCTCTTTCTGGGCGGCCGCCATCTTCGTGGCGTCGCTGCGGCGGGCTGACTTCGTGGCGGGCAACTTCAGAACTCACTTACTCAGACGAACGTGATAGAGCGATGACGACAACAAATCGGTGACGGTTCAGACCGGCCGAGGCCCCTTCCCTAAAATCAAACGATGAATCCCGCGGCAGGCAATCGGGCCGATAACAGGGGTCTCACTCCTTATCACCCGCTGCCTGCTCCCCGCTTCCTTCGGCTTGCCAGGGGTGGGATCAGGCAAGCTGGGGATTCTAGTCGGCCCGGGCCCGCGGTCCCAGGCGACGGCCCTGCCGGCCGGGGCCTGTCGGAGCGGTTGTGCGGGCTGTGCGGGCTGGCACGAAAACCATCGCGACGCGGGTCGCCCGGTCCCGATCTTCCGCCTTAGACCGGTCGGCCGGCCCGCCCCCAAGCGGAGCCACGCCGGACAAGGCTCGCCCGTTTCCTGGAGCAAGGAGGCTCCCCCGCGATGACCAAGACCGCCCGCCGGATCGCTCTCACGATCGTCCCCGTAACGCTCGCCGCGTTCGCTCTGCCCGCCCTGGCTGATGACCACGGCTGGGACGGACGCCGCGTGGTAAGCGAGCAGCGTCCGAACGATCTGTTCTACAACTACTACGTCGGCCCGCAGCCCAGCGGAACGGCTGCCCAGATGTACGTCTCGCCGCTGCCCGTGCCGGCCAATGTCGGTCACACCTACACGACCTATCAGCCGGTGATGCCGCACGAGTACCTGTATCAGCACCACCGCTCGTGGAACACACACCACCCCGGCGCGGGCTGGACCCGTACCAAGGCCCGCTATCACAGCCGCGCTAACGGCCTCCAAGCCGGCATGTGGGGGCTCTACGACAACTCGTTCACGGGATGGCTCCACAACGGCTACTTCAACACCCGTGTGGTGAAGCCCTGGCAACTGTACTGAGCCCGGCTTAGCCCCCACTCCACGCGGAGCTTACGCCTCAACCTCCGCGTCTCGATTCACGCCGGTTTGCTCGCTCCCCCCAGCGAGCTGCGGACCCCCGCTCCGCGCCGGCACTTACAAAGTTGCTCCCCCCCTCACTCGACCTCCGATCGGTAGCGTATGTCCCCCGTACAACGCCTGACGGCTATTGGTGTCGCGCTCGTGGGGCTCTCCCTCGCGACGTCGGCTGAAGCCTGGCACCCCTACACGTGGCCGTCCCAGCGGGCACAGAACTACAACTGGAACGCCAACTACGCGCACGTGCAGTACGGCCAACCGGTGGCGCTGGTAGTTCCGCCGACCGCTACGCTCCAGACCCAATGGGGCTGGGGGGTGGGCAGCAGCCGCATTTCTCGGCTCGATCATCAATTCGGCCGCAACTACCCGGGCCCCGGGCCGCACGGCGGTCCGTTCCAGAACACGCCGGCTTGGCCTCAAGACACGGTGCAGTTCGGGGCCTACCACGTCCGCGGCCCCTGGTGAACGGCACGCACCAGTGCGTACCAAGCCACATGAATCCGCACGGCCGTTGGTGATCTCACCGACGGCCGTCGGCTTGCGCGGCCGTGGAAACGGTCTCGTGCTCCAGCGCGGTCAAAACGGCACGCCAGTCGGCGTCCCCCTCGGCGGCCAAGAGTTGGGTTAATCGCAACAGCTTGCGGGCCTGATCGACCTCTTTCAGATCGATCAGCAAGCGCAGGCGTGCGCGGCGGGCTTCGCGCCACAGGTCGCTCGACCGGGTGCTGCGGCGTTCGAGCGCGGTCCAGGCCTCGAGCGCATCGCGCCGCGAATCCGCATCGGCAGCTTCCACAAGTGCGCGTCGCGCCACCGCGAGCGGTGAGCCCTTTTCCTCGGCCGCTGCCGGAGCGGCACGCGACCGCGCGGAAGCCCGCCACCCGAGCCGTTCGGCCAACGCTTCGACCGCCGCAGCGCGATGGTCCGGTGCGGCCGCGGCAAGCCGCTCCGCAAGCCCACTCAGCGCTCGATCGGCTTCCGCCGGCTCCACGCCGCTTTCGACCAGCAGCGCGTGGGCTTCGCCCGCGCGCCCGACCGCAAGGGTCGCGGTCGCTAAGAGTGGCAGCGCTTCGCGCAACCACGCCTGTTGCGGCGGTGGATCGCTCCGCACCGCAACCGATAGCACCCGGCGGGCGTAGTCCGGCCCGTCGCCATCGCGTGCTAAGTGGCCCCGCCCCAAGACGATCGCAATCTGTCGCTGCAGCGGAGTCCAAGCGTCGGGCCAGCGGCGGCTCGTGCCGAGCACCAGCGGCTGCAACTCTTCCGTCGCTGCGGCAAGCCGTGCGGTGTGCTCTGCCGGAGTGGCCGCCGAAGCTAGAACTTGACCGTGCGCTTGGACTCGCAACGCAACAAGCCAGGGTTCGGCCTGCGCTTGTTCGGCGGATGTCTGATTCAGCAGACGCGCTGCGTCGCGTCGCGCCGCGAGCAGTTCGATCGCCCTCCGCCGCATGCCGGTGGCGCTCGGTGCGGTCGGCCACAGTGTTTGGTGTTCGTCAAGAACCGCCTGATACGCATCGAGCTGAGCAGAGGTCGGTGAGCCGCTCGCGGCGAACGCCGCACCGGTGGCAACGCACGCCGCTTCGTGCGCGGCGGCCGACCGCGGATCGCGCACCGCCGATAGCGCAGCGCGACGAAACCGCTCGGCGGCACCGGCTTGGTCTTTGACCGATCGGGTGATCTCCGCAGCGGCGATCGCGTACTCGAACGCCGCCCCGCTGGCCCCCACGCGAAAGGCCTCGGCCGCTGCCTGATCGAACCCCTCAATGGCTCTGACCTTGTCTCCAGCGCGATAGGCGTTGGCCGCCTGCGTTGCCAGCTGCTGAAACGGACTTGCTGCGTCAGCCGACGTTGTTGCCACGGGGGTGTCGGGGCTGGTCGCAGCGCGGAGCAGATCCTGCTGCAACGACTGTCCGACCGCGGAACCGACCAACAGATGCGGCAGCACGATCATTCTCCAGCCGCCTCGCCGCGCCTGTTTGCTCACCGTGATACGTCTCCCGCCGGGACATCGAGCGCCGCGGCGTCGGCCGCGATCTGCACCGTGCTAAAACCGGCCTTTCGCGCCGCATCGTAGACCGCCACCAAATCGGCTAGCGGCACCGTGGGGCCGGCCTCAATGGTCACTGGCAGATCAGCGCTAATCGCGGCGACTTCGACCAGCAGCCGATCGAGCTGCGCCACGTCGGCCGTGCTGGGACCGTCATTGACCGTCCACACGGTTGCACCGCCAACCACCACCCCCGAGACACTCACGTCATCGAGCACCGGGCTTGGTTCCGCCGACTCGGCGGCTCCCTCGCCCGAGACGGCAGCAACAACGAGCCGCGCGGCAAGTTCGGTTTCGGGTCGCTGAAAGCTGGCCGTGCACAGAAAGAAAACGAGCAGCAGGAAAACCACATCGATCATCGGCGTCATCGCCACGCTCAGCGGGGCGGCATCTCGGCAGCGGCTAGCGGGGGCACGCATGCGGCAAAGTCTCTCTAGGGCTGCGGGGCTGTGGGGAAAACTCCGAAACTAAGGTCCATCACGCCCCCTTCAGCGCAAGCCGCCAGCAGCGGTTCCAGACGCTCGAAACGCAGCGTCCCCTCGCCCCGCAGCCGCACGGGGGGGGCCACTCCCCCTTCGGCCCGAACCGTACGCAGGCGTGCGAGCAGCTCTTCCGCATCGATCGGCGCGCCCGCGAGCAACGCGGGCCCCGCTTCGGGCAGGTTGATGGTCCAGCGTCCGGCGGGCGCGGCGGTGCGCTGGCCTGTGAGGGCCGAGGGCAAGCGCAACTCGAGCAGAGCCTCGCGCCGCGCGAGATGGCTACTCACCAAAAAGAAAATGATGAGCAGAAAGACCACATCGATCAGCGGCGTCAGGTTGGGTGCCACGGGCTCGTGGCGTTTGCGGATCACGCTGCGCATGCGAGCTACGCCTCGCGGGCAGGGGTGGCGGGGGGCTCGGCAAAAACGCTCGGGGCCGACACCGGTCGGACCGTTGCGCGCACCGGTGCTGCTGGCGGGCCCAGCAACGCCTGTTTCAGCGGAGCTGTCGCGCGGGTCGCCTCGGCGACGGTCTCCTCGGCAAGCCGATCCACCCGGTTGCGGAGCACCGCGTACGCCGCCAGCGCAGGGATCGCGACGATCAGTCCGCCGACGGTTGTCACCAGCGCCTGGTAGATGCCCGACGCCAACTCGCCCGCCGAAGCGGCCCCCTCCGTAACGGCCACCTGACGGAATGCCACGATCATGCCGACAACCGTCCCCAACAGGCCCAACATCGGTGCCAGGTTGCCGATCACCGCCAAGTAATCGACCCGGCGATGAAGGCGGGCGGTTTCCGCCTCGGCGGTGTCCTCCATGGCTTTCTCAGCGTCGGTCCATGCGGCGCGGCTCTGGTCCGGCGTGAGCGAACGCCCAGCCAGCTCGGCGATGCCGGCCGAGACCACCGACGAGAGAAAGCTGGGCGTGGCGTGACAGTGCCCCAGGGCGGCCGACAGATCGCCCGTCGCCAGCGTTTTGCGGAGGCGGCCCGCCAATCCCTCGGGGGCGAGCCGCGATGCGCGGAGCGTCATAAGCTGTTCGGCCACCAACGCCACCGTCGCGATCGAGACCAGCAAGAGCAAGCCCACGATCGCCAAGCCGATCGGCCCGGTTGCCGAGACGACCTCCCAGACCGAATCAAGTTCGACGGCTTGTGCGAGCGGCGGGGGAATCAGCGGGGCGATAAAGCGGTCCATCCCCCGATTGTTTGCCGGCAACCCCCTCGCAAGCAATGCCGCCCTCGCCCACGGTCGGGAATCGTCCGGGGCTCAACGAGGTCGTGCCAGCACCGTCTGCAGCCTGCATAAAGGCTTAACGACCTAGTTTCTGCGTATCAACGTACACGTAACCGCCACCGGTCGCTTCGGCGAGCCGCATGAGAAAGTTGGATCGGGCGGTTGGCTTGCCGACGCCAAACTCGATCGTGTTGATGGTCGCCGAGCCCGCCATCTCCTCGATAATCATGAGCTGCCGAGCCGTCATCGGATCGTCCGCATCGGTGAGGAAGAAGACGGCATCGGGCCGTAGTTTCAGCGCTTGTTCGAGCGCCGGCAGACGCAGCGTGTTGCCGTCGGCCGTGATGCCCGAGACAAAGTCCGCGGCACGCTGCTTGTTGGCCTCCGTGCCAAACGCAACACGATTGCGACCGCCGCTCAGGTCAAACGCCGAAACGCTGTGGTTGAAGAATAGAATCTGAAACTTGTGGATGTCGGACAGCGCTTCAAGGCTCGCGACGAGCTGTTGCTTGGCCGCTTTGAGCGGCGTGCCACGCATGCTCATCGAACGGTCGAAAGCGTAGACAAAACGACCGCCGGTCGCCTCCAGTCCGAAGACGCTTACCCGCGTTTGGCCATAAGGCAGCTCCGGTCGCGCTGCGCCGGCGCTCCCGCTGGCGGCCCCGGCTTGCGGCGGTGGGGCCGGAGCCGCGGTCAGTTCGGCCAGCAGATCGGTAATCAGCGGCGAAGCTTCCGCGGGGGGCGTGAGCGCCGCCAGGTCGAGCGGGGGGGCCTCCCTCGGCTCGGCGAGCGTCGGTTCCAGCACCTGGTCGAGCCGCTCCGGTTCGGCTTCGGAACGGCGCAGGACGACGCCGATCTCACGCTCCTGCACTCCGGGCAGCATGCCCTGCTGTCCGCCGCCCCACCACGCCGCGGGCCCCAACAAGGCTGCATGCACCAGCACCGATAACGCCCAAGCCGGGCCCCAGCGGTCGGTCGGTCGGAAAGCAGCGGAGCGGGGCATAACGGAGCGTTAACGCGGTGATGAGCCGAAACAGCCTTCCGGGGAGGGTACCGACCGGGCACCCCGTGAGACAACGCCGCTCGGTTGCGCTATAGTCTTCGTAGCATCTGTGCCTGTCAGACTGGCTATTTCCCCACCGCTCGGCCCCTTGGAAAGCTCCGCTGTCGTGTCGCCGCTCCAGATCATTCAGTACCCGCACCCCACGCTGCGGCACGTTTCTCAGCCGCTCAAGAAGGTAGATCGGCAGGTCCGCGACTGGGCGGCCGAGATGATAGAGCTCATGTACGAACACGAGGGGATCGGTCTGGCGGCCAACCAGGTTGATCTGCCGTACCGGATGTTCGTTATCAACGTCGAGGGGGATCCTGACAAACCCGAGCTGGAGCGGGTCTTTATCAATCCGGTCATCTCGCGCGGCAAAGGGCTCAGCGAGATGAGTGAAGGCTGCCTCAGCCTGCCCGATGTCCGTGGCCCGGTGACCCGCAATACCACGATCCGCGTGCAAGCCTACGACCTCGCGGGGAACGAAATCGACGAGGTCGTCGACGGCATGCTGGCACGGGTCATCCTGCACGAGACCGACCACCTGGACGGCATCCTGTTCACCGACAAAGTCCCGGCCACAACGCGCTCGGAACTGGACCATCTGCTGCACGAGTTTGAGCTGGCCTTTAACAGCCGACTCGAGTCGGGCGAGCTGCCACACCTGGACGCGATGGCGGCCCGGCTAGCCGAGCTTCAAGAGGCGCGCTGCTAGCGTGGTTACATCTGGTGGGGCGGCGTTCCTCCGTCAATCCAACTTCAGAGGCACCATGCGATTGATCGCGATGGGAACCGGGCCCTTTGCCGTGCCGAGCCTGCGCGCCCTGGTCGATAGCCCGCACGAGATGCTAGCGGTCGTGGCGCGGCCACCGCGGGGGCGCAGCCGCGAACCCGCTCCGCCGATGGTCGCCGCCGCCCAGGAACTGGGGCTCGAACTCTGGCGTCCCGAGAGCGCGAACCTGCCCGAGTCGGTCGAGCGGCTCAGGGCCTACGAGGCCGATCTGCTGGTCGTCTGCGACTACGGCGAAATCCTGAAACCCGCCGCCCTTGGCACAACACGGCTTGGGGGAATCAACTTGCACGGATCGCTGCTGCCAAAGTATCGCGGGGCCGCTCCCGTGCAGTGGGCCGTCTTGAACGGTGACGCGCACACCGGCGTGAGCGTCATCCAGATGACCCCGGGGCTCGACGCGGGACCGATTCTCGGCGTCGAGCGCACCCCGATCGATCCGGAGGAAACTTCGGGGCAACTTGAAGAACGCCTCAGCCAGATCGGGGCGGGCCTCACGCTGCGGGTTGTCGATCAACTGGCCGCGGGCACGGCCGTCGGGACCGGACAGGACACGTCGCTGGCAACCAAAGCGCCGCGGCTGCAGAAAACCGATGGCCTCATCGATTGGCACCGGACCGCGGCAGAGCTGCAAAACCACGTGCGGGGCATGAGCCCCTGGCCACGGGCGTTCACCTTCGTGCCGCAAGAAAAAGGGGCTCCGCTGCGGCTGGTGGTCGATCGGGTCGCCCTGGCGGAGGGCACCGGCACGCCGGGCGAAGTGCTCCAGGCGGCCGAGCGGCTTGTTGTCGCCACCGGCACGGGCGCACTGGAACTGCTCATACTGCAGCCCGCCGGCAAACGCGCGATGCGGGCCACCGAATGGCTGCGGGGGAGTCAGCTTGAGCCGGGCGTGCGGCTCGGCGGCGAGTGAGCTGAGTAAGTCGAGCTATCCAAGCCATGGGCCCTCGCTTAGGCCGAATCGCGTCGCACTGTGTCGTGAACGACCTCGGTAGCTAGCAGCCACTGTACAGCCGGGGAAACGGCCGTTGCCGTACCCAATCGCACGCCTGGAGCCGATAGGCCGATCCCCCGGCCCCCTTCCCCCCCCCTCGCTACGCTCTCCGATTCCCCCTGCAGGCGTGGGGCCGCAGCGCCCCCAGGCGTTTCGCTTTGGGGGGCGCTCTCGCCCCGTAGGGTGGCGGCTTGTTACGCTAGGGGGCTTGGATTGGCGGAGGAATCGCCCCCCACCGACGGATCGCCGCGCGGGTAGTCGCTATGGAAACCTGGGAAATCGTTCTGCTCACGCTCGCTTCGCTGGTGGCGATTCGCTCGCTCGCGACGCTCATGCGCAAGCGGCGCGATCAAATCCTGGAATCGGTCCAGAAGCAAGTCAACGAGTATCGCGAAAAGCAGAAGGCGGCCGAGCGGCGAGCTCGTCAGAAGAAGCAGCAAGAAGACGCCGCGTAACCGCGCCACGCGCGACAACGCAATCCGCTTGGCCCCTGTTAGCGCAGGTCGCCCCCGCCATGTGCGAACGAACCCCGCCACGTGCTAACGAACAAAGATGAGACATGAAGAAGCTGTACATCGAAACCGTCGGCTGCCAGATGAACCTGCTCGACTCAGAGCTGGTCGTCGCGAGCCTGCGTAAAGAAGGTTACGAGCTAACCAACTCGACCGCCGACGCCGATACGGTGCTGTTCAACACGTGCAGTGTCCGCCAACACGCCGAGGACAAGATCTACTCGGCCCTGGGCCGATTGAAGGATGCCAAGAAGCAGATGCCGAACAAAGTGATCGGCGTCATGGGCTGCATGGCCCAGAAGGATCAGCGGCTCATCTTTCAACGAGCGCCGTACGTTGACATCGTCGTCGGGCCTGGGCAGCTGCATCAGATTCCACGGCTGGTGCGCGAGGCACGTGAGAATCCGAATCAGCAGCAACTCGAGGTCTCGCTCGGCCGCAAAGACGGTGCCGTCGAGACCATCAAACGGAGCCACGAGTCGTTCGACCCGCTGCGCGACCCGACGATGCGCCCGACGCCGTTCCAGGCCTATGTGCGGATCCAGATCGGTTGCGACAAGTTCTGTACCTACTGCATCGTGCCGAGCGTACGGGGCCCCGAGCAGAGCCGCCCGGGCAGCCAGATCGTCGCCGAAGTCCAGCAACTCGCCGACGAGGGCTGCAAAGAGGTGACCCTGCTGGGCCAAACGGTCAACAGCTGGCGCCACACCGAGGGTGACCGCACGTGGCGGTTTAGCGATCTGTTGCACGCCGTACACGAAGTCGCGGGGATCGAACGGATCAAGTTCGTAACGAGCTACCCCAAGGACATGACGGACGACGTCCTCGCCGCAGTGCGCGACCTGCCCAAGTGCGTCAAGTACCTGCACGTGCCTGCCCAGCACGGTAGCGACACCCAGCTTGCACGCATGAAGCGCGGCTACACGATCGCCGACTATCGTGAGATGCACGACCGCGCGAAAAAGTGGATGCCCAACGTAGCGATCACCAGCGACTTTATCGTCGGCTTCTCGGGCGAGTCCGAGGAAGATTTCCAACAGACCATGGATCTGGTGCGTGAGTGCCGTTTCAAGAACAGCTTTATCTTCAAGTACAGCGAGCGCCCCGGCACCAAGTCGGCCGATCACTTGCCGGACGATATCCCCGACGAGGTTAAGCGGCGCCGTAACAACGAGCTACTCGCCCTGCAGAACCAGATTAGCGAAGAAGACAACCAGCGTTTCCTGGGACAGCGTGTGCAGGTGCTGATCGAAGGCCCCAGCAAAAAGGCTGACCCCAATGCCGCGGGGCCGCTCCAGCTCACAGGCCGCACCCTGTGCGACCGGATCGTGGTGTTCGAGGGCAATCGCCGGCAGGTCGGCCAGACGCTGCCCGTCGCCATCTACGACGCCAACGCCCACACTTTGTTTGGGGCCGTGGTGACCGATCACGTGGGCCCCGAGGTGTTTTCCCTCGCCGGGGTGTCGAGCGCGGAATAAGTTCTCCCTCGCCGAAGTGTCAGCGAGACAGCGATCCACCGCGCAAGTGACGACTCAAGAACGCCATTAAAAAGCCGGCTTGCTTACGCGGAAGCGGGCCTTGGCGCTCGCCGATAGGTTTCGGGCGGTGTAAGATTAAGGACACTGTGGGTGGCGACTAGGCGGCGTGCCCCGGTGATTAATCATTGTCAAGCTTGCTTCTCGACTCTTCGGCTCGCTGCTCGCCGCCTGAACTATGGCCGCTTCGCCAACCGCTTCTTTGGCCTCCGACACGTGGTCGCGCATCGCCGCGGCAGGCGTTCCGGACGACCTGATCAGCGTCATGCGGGCCCAGTTCGATGCTTCAGCCCCACGGCTGTCCGACGCGCCGATGGCGCTCCGCAATCTGGAGCGGTTTCTCACCGCGGCGCGGAACCCGCTTTCTACCTCAGCGCTCTTTGAACGCGATGCCGAGGCGCTGCCGAGCCTGTTGCAGCTGCTCTCGACCAGCCAGTATCTGGCCGACCTGCTGGTGCGTGACCAAGAGTGTTACGACCTGATCCGCATGACCGAGGGGAGCCCGGTCGCGCGTGACACGCTGGTCGATGAGCTGGTGAGCGAGGTTGAGCGTCTAGAAACCGAAACGGCGGTCTCGGCCGCGTTGCGTCGCGCAAAGCAGCGCGAGACGATCCGGATCGCCTACGGCGACATCGTCCGCAACCAGCCGGTCGCGGTGGTGGCGCGCCAGGTGTCGCTCCTTGCCGACGCGATCCTCGAAGCGGGCGTCGCGTTTCTGCAACGCCATCTCGAGCCGCGCTTTGGTGTGCCCCGGCGGCGTGATGGCGAGCGGGCCCGGTTCTGCGTGCTCGCGCTAGGAAAACTCGGCGGCGTCGAGCTCAACTACTCGAGCGATATCGATCTCATCTTTTTGTACGAAGAAGACGGACACACCGACCACGCCCGCAATCCCACCAACCGCGAGTACTTTGATCGCCTGTCGCGCGACCTGGTGAAGCTCGTTGGCGAGAAGACCGATCGCGGTTCGTGCTATCGGATCGATTTGCGTCTGAGGCCCGAGGGCGCACGGGGGCCGATCTGCTCGGCGCGCGACAGCATGCTGGCCTACTACGACACAAAGGGCCGGACCTGGGAACGTCAAGCTTTCATCAAGGCTCGGCCCGCAGCCGGCGACCGCGCGCTCGGTAGTGAATTGCTCGCCAGCCTCGAGCCCTGGATCTACCGGCGCTATCTGAGCCTGGCCGACATCGCGGGCATCAAGTCGCTCAAGCGGCGGATCGAGCAGCGAACGCACGCGGCCGGAGCGAGCCAACGCGACGTCAAGAGCGGCAACGGCGGTCTCCGCGATATCGAGTTCGTTCTACAGTTCCTGCAGCTGCTCAACGGCGGAGCCCTGCCCGAGGTCCGTACCGGCACCACGCTCGACGCGATCGAGCGTCTCGAGCGCGCGGGCTGCATCACGCCCCAAGAGCGCGCGCTGCTGGCAGAAAACTATGAGTTCCTCCGTCGGTTGGAGCACCGCCTCCAGATCTTGTTTGACCTGCAGACCCATACCCTGCCAGAAGCGGACGACGAGCAGCGCAAGGTGGCCGTGCGGATGGGCTTTCTCGATACGGCCGGATCGAGTGCTCTGAAAGCTTTTCAAACCGACCTGACCAGACGGACCGAACTCAACCGGCGTGTGCTGGATCACCTTTTGCACGAAGCGTTTCCCGACGCGGCCGACGCTGAGCCTGAGGTCGACCTGGTCAACGACCCCGAACCGCGCCCCGAGCAGATTGCGGCCGTGCTCGGTCGGTATCCGTTCCGGGATCAGGCGGGGGCGTACGTTAATTTGATGTCGCTTGCGACTGAGCGGATCCGCTTCCTCTCGACGCGACGTTGTCGGCATTTTTTGGCTTCCATCGCGCCCCGGCTGCTAACCGCGATCGCCCAGACGCCCGAGCCCGACGCAACGCTGATCTCGCTCAGCCGCGTTAGCGACTCCCTGGGCGGCAAGGCGGCGTTGTGGGAGCTGTTCAGCGCGAACCACGCGTCGCTCAATCTTTATGTGACGCTCTGCGCGGCGTGCCCCTATTTGTCCGAATTGCTGGTCAGTAATCCGGGTATGATCGACGAGCTGATGGACAGCTTGCTGGTGGGCCGCATGCCGACGCTCGAGACTCTCGAAGCATCGCTCGACGAACTAACCCGCGGCGCGGAAGACCTCGACCCCATCCTGCACAGCTTCAAGCACGCGCAGCACTTGCGGGTAGGCGTTCGCGACATCCTCGGCAAAGACGACATCCGCGACACCCACGCCGCCTTGGCCGACACGGCTGAGACCTGTTTGCGGGCGATCGCGGAGCACGAGTACGAAGAGCTGGTCGATAAACACGGCGAGCCGACCCTCGACGAGCCGCCCGAAGACGCCGACGAAGACGCCCACCAAGCGCTGTCCGGCCGTGGCGGCCAGCCCTGCAGTTTGGTGGTGCTGGCGCTCGGCAAGCTCGGCGGGCGCGAGCCGAACTACCACAGCGACCTCGACCTGATTTTTCTGTACGAAGGAGAAGGGACCACCAAGCCCCGCCGCCGCACACGCCGCAGCTACACCACCACGGGGGGCCACTTTTTTGGAGAGCTGGGGCAACGCATTATCACGGTCGCGAATCGCCTCGGGCCGTTCGGTCGGCTGTATGAGGTGGATGCACGGCTGCGCCCGACCGGCAAGAGTGGCACCCTCGCGGTGACGATCGACGCGTTTCGGGCGTACTTCGCCAGCGGTGCCGGTCAGCTCTGGGAGCGCCAAGCGCTCTGCAAAGCTCGCGCGATCTACGGCGATCCCGCGGCCTGCGAGCGTGCTATGGCGATCGTCGAGCGAGCGACCTTCGAGCCAGAGTGGAACCCCGCCAACGCGGACACGATCCGCGAGATGCGTGGCCGCCTGGAAGATTCTGCCAGCCCGCTGAACCTCAAACGGGGTGCCGGCGGAACCGTCGATACCGAGTTCTTGGTGCAGATGCTGCAACTGCGTCACGGAAGAGAGGATCTCAGCGTGCGCGTTCCCGGCACACTGGACGCGCTAGAAGCACTCGAGCGCGGGGGCTACCTCTCGGCCGCCGATGGCACGTTCTTCCGCGAAGCCTACCGCTTGCTGCGCAACGTTGAAGCCCGCATCCGGCTGATGAATTCAGCAGGCCGACACGAGTTTCCGACCGACGAGGCCGACCTCGCCAAGCTGGCGTTCTTGATGGGCTGCCCGACTTTCGCAGAGCTGCGTGACCGTGTTCTGGCGACGCTTGCCGAGTCGCGGCAGCGATTCGATCGGCTGTTTGCCGCGGCGGCTCGCTAGTGCGTGTCGCACGTATGCCGAGCATTGGCGGCGATCAATAGCGTGCTAGTCTTCCGAGGCCAGCGCCGCATCGACGGCGGTCGCCGGCAGGACCAAGATCTTGCCGTCTCCCATCCGTCCCGTCCGCGCGACTTCGATAATTCGCTCGACTACCTCATCGACGCGGGGGTCATCGACCATCAGGTTCAGCTCGACTTTGGGCAGGAAGCCCTCCGAGTACTCGCTGTCGGTGTACTGGTCGAGATAGCTCTTCTGCTTGCCGACCCCTTTGACCTCGGTGACCCACATGGCTTCCAGCGGCGCACGCCGCAGCGCTTCGAGCACCCGCTCGACCAGAAAAGGCTTCACGACGGCAACAATCTGCTTCATGATGGCGAACGGGCACGGGGTCAGCGATGGCTCAGCGACACGGCGATGCTCCCCTGATTGTAGCAACCGATCGGGCAACAACCGATCGAGGCCGGCTCCCCTGCAAAGCGGAACCCCGGGGGCGGGGGGAGAGTCCCCTCGCCGGAATTAGGCCCGGCAGGTAGTCTCGATAGGACCCCATTTCACACCTTTTCGACCCGACGGAAACCCTACCGCGATGGACCGCCAGTTCTCCAAAAACGTGCAGCGGAAGATCCGCGACTTTTACGACAACCGCGAGGCGGTGGGCCTGCAACGGCTGCAAGAGCTTGTCACCGAGCTGTATCTGGCCGAAGGCAAGAAACGCGAGAAGACCTGGGGCATGATCGAGGCGGCTCTCAAGAAAACCGGCATGAAAGAAGACCGGATCGCGCACCTGCGCCAGCAGGACGATCCGCAGCTGCTGGCCAAGGTCGTTGCCGAACTCATGGCCCAGTAGCCGTTGCGGACCCCCGCGCGATTCGCGCACTTCTCTCCAAGCGGCGACAACCCGAGGTGCCCGATGGAACCTGCCGGCCCCACATCGACTCGCGAGTTCCGCGCGCTTGTTGCTGACCATCATCCCGACGCGGTGCGCGAACGGCTCGACCTGGGCGCGCAGCATAGCTACCTGAAAGACTTCATCTACGGCGCGATTGATGGTGCCGTAACGACATTCGCGGTGGTTTCGGGCGTGGCGGGAGCCGGCCTCTCACCGGGAATCGTCATTGTGCTGGGCACCGCGAACCTTGTGGGCGACGGCTTCAGCATGGCCGCGGGCAACTTCCTGGGCACGCGCGCCGAGGAACAGCTGCGTGCCAAAGCACGCCGCACCGAAGAGGCGCACATCGCCCATCACCCAGAAGGCGAGCGCGAAGAGATCCGCCAGATTTTTTCCGCCAAAGGTTTTACCGGCGACGATCTCGAAAGAATCGTCGAGGTCATCACCAGCGATGAGCAGCAGTGGGTCGATACCATGATCCGCGAAGAGCACGGGCTGCCCTTGAGCGGGCCGTCGCCCTGGCGGGCAGCGGTAACCACCTTTGTGGCTTTTTTCCTGGTCGGCTTGCTGCCCTTGCTGCCGTTTATTGTCGACTTTTTGGCGCCGGCGGCGATCGAATCGCCTTTCGGCCTCAGCACGCTTTTGACGGCGATCGCCTTCTTTGGGATCGGTGCCGCCAAGGGCCGGCTGGTCTCAGAGCACTGGGCCCTGGCGGGGGGGGAAACGCTCGCGGTTGGCGGCGCAGCGGCGGGACTGGCTTACGGCGTAGGCGTGCTGCTCAAGAACGTGGTTGGCTAGACCCACTCTCCCCCGCGCCCCAAAAAACTCGGCGCTTGGCGGCAGCACCACAGGCGTTAGGATGGATGCCATGCACCAGTACCTGGATCTCCTCCGCTTTGTCCACGAACACGGCGTCGCCAAGCACGACCGCACCGGCACCGGCACACGCAGCGTGTTCGGCTACCAGATGCGGTTTGACCTGCGCAAAGGCTTCCCGCTCGTCACGACCAAGAAACTGCACCTCAAGTCGATCCTGCACGAGCTGCTCTGGTTCATCGCGGGCGGAACCAACACGGCCTATCTGAACGAGCACGGCGTCACCATCTGGGACGAGTGGGCCGACGAAGACGGCGATCTCGGGCCGATCTACGGCAAGCAGTGGCGGTCGTGGCGCGTCGCGGGAGAAGATGGCCACGGCGAGCGCACAATCGACCAGCTCGCCGAGGTGATCGATGAGATCCGCGGTGAGCCCGACAGCCGGCGGCTGATCGTTAGCGCGTGGAACGTTGCCGACCTACCCGATATGGCGCTCCCGCCGTGCCACCTACTGTTCCAGTTTTACGTAGCCGATGGCCGCTTGAGCTGCCAGCTCTACCAGCGCTCGGCCGATGTGTTTCTCGGCGTGCCGTTCAACATCGCCAGCTACGCCCTGCTGACGATGATGATGGCTCAGGTCACCGGGCTCCAACCGGGTGAGTTCATCCACACCCTGGGCGACGCCCACCTGTACGAGAACCATCTGGAGCAGGCACAGATCCAGCTCGCTCGCGAGCCGCGACCGCTTCCCAAGATCCTCATCGATCCGTCGATCACCGCGATCGACGATTTCCGCTACGAGCACTTCACGCTCGAGGGATACGACCCCCACCCGCACATCAAGGCACCGGTGGCGGTGTGAGCGGCCCAACGACACCTCCCGGTAACGTCCGCCCGCACGATGCCAACCTCGCGAGAGATGGCAAACCCCGGCCGCGGTTGGAGATTGTCGTCGCGGCAAGCGTCAACGGCGTGATCGGCCGCGAGGGTGACCTGCCCTGGCGACTGCCCGCCGATCTGGCACAGTTCAAGCGGCTGACGATGGGCCACGCGCTCATCATGGGCCGCAAAACCTACGCCTCGATCGGCCGGCCACTCCCCGGTCGGACATCGATCGTTCTGAGCCGTTCGCAGGATTACAATCCGGGACACGCCGGCGTCTTTGTCACGCAAGAGCTTCACGACGCGGTGAGGATCGCTTCGGCAATCGAGGACGTCAGCCACGAACGCGTCTTCGTCATCGGCGGCGGCCAGATCTATCGGCTTGCCCTTCCGCTGGTCGATCGCGTGCATCTCACACGGGTCGAGACCACCGTCGCCGGCGATGCGACCTTCCCGACGCTCGACCCCGCCGCTTGGCAACTCACCGCTGCCCAGCGACACGAAGCCGACGAGAAGAACGAGTGCGCGTTCACCTTCGAAACCTGGGAGCGGGTCGCTCAGCCAGACGGGTCGGCCGAATAGCCGCCTGAGGATCATCGGATCGCCACCGCGGCCGCGGCACGCTTATGAATCGGCGAACGCCACCACTTCGGTGATCTCACGCGCTTCCACGGCCACCATGGCGAGCCGGTCGAACCCGAGAGCCACCCCTGTACACGCCGGCAGCCGGCCCTTCGCCATCGCGCTCAACAATCGCTCCGGCAGGGGGAGCGATGACGATCCCTGTAAGACGCGGCGACGGTTCACTTCTTCAAGCCGCGTGCGGAGCACGACTTCGTCCGTCAGCTCGTCGTAACCGTTCGCCAGCTCGATGCCCCGCAGGTAAAGCTCAAAACGCTCGGCGACCTCAACACCGTGCCCGTCGAGGGCGGTGCGCGCCAACGCTGCCTGGGTCGCCGGATAGTGGTACAGCAGCTCGGGGCCTGACGCTCCCAAACCCGCCTCGATCGCCAGCGATAGCAGCGCGTTCAGCACGTCATCCCGATCCCAGCTGGCGAGTTCCGCTTCGTCCGGATGGCCGAGCAGCGGTGCCGCCAGCGTGCAGAGCTGTTCGATCGGAACAGTGTGCGGATCGATCGCGAGCGTCCGCTGGAACGCCTCGCGATAGCTCGTGCGTTTTGCCGCCGGCAAGCCCAGCAGCGATTGTAAAAGCTCGTCCAGCAGCGCCATGCCGGCCGCCAGATCGTCTCCCGGGCGATACCACTCCACAATCGTGAACTCAGGGCGATGCAGCGGACCGCGTTCAAACCCGCGGAAGGAGCGAGTGATCTCGAATAAGGCACCAGCCCCCGCACAGAGCAGACGCTTGTGATGCAGTTCGGGCGAGGCTTGCAGGAAGTGCAAACCATCAGCCAGAGCGATCGGCTCGATATGCTGCTCGGGAATCACTTCGCTTGAAGCGAGGGGCGTTTCGACTTCGAGAAAGCCGCGCTCAACGAAAAATCGGCGTAACTCCGCCAGCAGCCGCGCCCGGCGGCGGAGATTCTCCAAGGGGATCACGCGCGCACCACGGTTTCGGCGGGCAGCGGCTGTCCGGCCAGCAGGGGAGGCATCGGACAATCGAGCAAGTCCGACACGCCGCGTAGCAACTCGGCCTCAGCGACCGACACTTCTTGATCGGCACAGATCACTGCCGCCGCGGCATCGATCAGCCTGCCGCGCTCATTCTCGGGCGTTTGCGCGATCTGTTCGAGTGCCTCGCGAAACCGGTCCAGCGAAACTTCCGTCCGGGGGGGCAGCCGCAAGGGCACTCCGCCGAGTTTGGCCCCTCCCGCGGCGAAGGCGTCCTCGGCGCGACTCGCGTGGGCGAGTGTCGCAAGCACCATCGAAACGGCCGGTCCCAGCTCTGCCAAAGAGTTCCAACGCAGCCGCGGCGAGCGCACCCGTTCAAACTTAGGGCGTAAGTGCCGCAGCAAGATCTGAGAGAGGGTCCACTCGAACAAACCGATCCGATTGTCCGCGGCTACCAGCGCCCGCACGACGCGGGTGAAGCGTTGGTACTGCGGGGGCGACAGCGCAGCCAACGCCGGCAACAACAGATCAATCAGCGGCAACCGGAGCCGGGCGTCGAGTTCCGCACACTCGGGGGCCAGCCGACGCACGACACCAACAACTCGCGGATCGGCCATCTCGGCGAGCAGGCCACTCTGATCCTTACGGACCACCGGATCGCGATCCAGCAACAAGGCATACACTACCGCCCGAGCGGCAAAGGGTTCGCGCGTTGCCGCGAGGACCGACGCCGGGATCGCGGCCAGCAGCTGCTCCGCATACCGGCGATGCGACTCCTCGGGATCACCAACCTGATTGGCGGCGTTGGCAACCACCCCCACCGGAACCGCCGCCGTCGTACCGGCGAGACCGACGGTACCGGCAGCCTCGAACGGGATCGAAGCGGGGAGTTTCGACGCCACGAACACACCGTCCCAGGCCGGATCGAGAGCGCGGATCCGTTTGTCCAGCGGCGGGTGCGTCGCCATGAGCGACGAGAAGCCTTCCCAGACGCCTTGCGTGAAGTACATGTGGCTCAGTTCCGCGGCTCGAGGGTGCTTGATCCGACCCCCTCCGATCGCCGCTCCAATCCGCTTCAGTGCTCCGGCAATACCGCCGGGGTTACGCGTAAACTGCACGGCCGAGGCATCGGCCAGGTACTCACGCTGCCGCGAGACAGCCGCCTTGATCAGTCCGCCGACAAAGCTGCCGATTGATCCGATCACGATCAGCGCGACGCCGATCGCCAACACAACGATCACCGCAGCGCCACCCCGCCCCGAGTTGTCATCTCCCGAACGGCGTGAGTCATAAGTCGCGCCCGAATTGAAGATGATCCGCACGACAATCTGCCCGATCAGCCCCAGCAACAGCACGCCGTGCAGGATACCAATCATGCGGATGCTCATCCGCATATCGCCATTGAGAATATGGCTGAACTCGTGAGCGATCACGCCCTGCAACTCGTCGCGCGTGAGGCCTTCGGCACAGCCGCGTGTAACGCCGATCACCGCGTCGCTGGGCGAGTAACCCGCGGCGAAGGCGTTGATACCCCGTTCTTCGATAAGAAACACGGGGGGCGAGGGGGTCCCCGAGGCGATCGCCATCTCGTCGGTCACATTCAGCAACCGGCGTTCAAGCGGATCGCGTGTGTCGGGCGAGAGGCGTTTGCCTCCTAGGCTCTCGGCAACGCCCGTGCCGCCAGTCGCGCGCAGCGCGACGACTTTATAGAGCGATCCCAGGCCGATGAGGCCCGCGGCCCCGGTCGCCGCGCCGATCGGGGCCTGCCAGGGGAAGGGCTCGCCCGCGAGCTTCATGGCCCCGTCGTAGTGCAAACTCGTCAGCAGCGTCGTCACACCGAAGACGGCCGCTGCGATTCCCACCAGGGCAATCAAGAAACCACCGATCAACCACGCCGTGGTCCGGCGTGCGTCTGCCTGCCGTTGAAAAAAGTCGGTGGCCATTTGCGATGCCGAGCGTCGGATAGCGGGCTCCCTTCGCCCCGGTCATTTAGCCGCGCGCCAACCTCTAAGCCTTGCGCGCGGCACCCCTTGCCGCCGGCGTGTGCCGAAACCTCACCACGATGGCTAGAAGCTTACTTTGGGGGCTTCGTTGATCACGGCGTCGTCAAAATCTAGCAACTCGGCATCGGCACCGTGACCAAGCAGGCCGGCGAAAAAGATCGGCGGGAAAGTCTGCTTGTACGTGTTGTACTCGGTCACGTGATCGTTGTACGCCTGCCGAGCGAACGCCACCTTGTTCTCGGTCGAGGTCAGTTCTTCGGTCAGCTGGGCCATGTTCTCGTTGGCCTTCAGGTCGGGATAGGCTTCCGACACTGCGAACAGACGCCCCAAGACCCCGCCCAGCCCCTGCTCGGCCTGCGCGAGATTGGCCATCGCGGTGGCATCACCCGGTGCTGCCGATGCCGCTTTCAACGCGCCTACCGCTTGGTTGCGGGCGGAGATGACCGCTTCGAGCGTTTCGCGCTCGTGGCCCATGTAACCCTTAGCCACTTCAACCAGATTGGGAATCAGGTCGTAGCGCCGCTGGAGCTGGACCTCGATCTGCGAAAAAGCGTTCTGGAAGCGATTCTTAAGGGTCACAAGGCGGTTGTAGACGCCTACCCCATAGAAGAAGAGCAGCAGCGCCACGCCACCGAGGGCTAGCACCGCGATCAGCACAGGACCGAGAACCATGGCATTATCTCCGATCGGGAAAAGTTGAGGGGGATTGGCCTCAGCGGCCATCCCGTGGCTTAGACCTCGCCCTCGGGCGCGTTCGTCCGCTCGATGTACTCACCGGTGCGCGTATCAACGCGCAGCCAATCTCCCTCATTGATAAAGGCCGGGGCGAGAATGTCGGAGCCCGTTTCGAGGGTCACAGGCTTCTGCACTCCGGTGGCGGTGTTGCCCTTCGGAGCCGGCTCCGCTTGCACGACCTTGAGCACAACGTGATTCGGTGCCGAGACCGCAATCGGCAGGTCGTTGAAAGTCATCACCTGGCAGTCCATGTTCTCCTTCAGGAACCGGGCGACGTCTCCCACCTGCTCGGCGTTGAGTTCGTACTGTTCGTAGTCTTGGTTGTTCATGAATACGAAGCCTTCGCCCTGCCTGTAAAGATATTGGGCGGTGAACTCCATAATGTCTGCTTCTTCCAGTGTCTGGCCCGCCCGATAGGTACGGTCAACCACTGTGTTGCGTATCAGATTCTTGAGCTTGCACTCGTAAAGAGCGGTGCCCTTTCCGGGTTTGCGAAAGTTCATTTCCGTACACAGGAACGGGATCCCGTCGATCTGGACCTTCATTCCTTTGCGGAAATCGCTCGTGCTAATAGTACCCACGGGCGGTTCTCTTCTTGTAGTAGTAGTCGTGTAGGAAAGGGGACAGGCGGTTAAGCTAAGCGGGATCAGCATCCGGTCGTTCGGCAGGTTCCCGAACTGGAGATGCTGTTTCACTGCAAGCCCACCGCCCGCGATCGATGACGAGTTTATCCCAGCGGCGCGAGGCTGTCCGCCCCCAATCGGCCCAGCTCGCGGATCTCGATCGGTCCTCGCCGACTCCCGAAGCCGCTTGGCAAACGGATCTCCGCCACGCAATCCGCGATCCGGCCGAGTTATACCGGCATCTGGAGCTACCGGCACCCTTGCCCCGGGCGGCCAATCTCAGCCACTTTCCGCTAATCGCCCCCCTCCCCTTTGTGGGGCGGATCAGGCCGGGTGACCCCCACGATCCGCTCCTAAAGCAAATCTGGCCCGACGAGGCAGAAGCCGCCTGGGTCCCCGGGTTCGGTACCGACCCGGTGGGAGATAGCGCCGCAACCCGCGTCCCTGGTCTCCTCCAAAAATACCATGGTCGGGCGCTGCTGATCGCCGCACGGGCCTGTGCCATCCACTGCCGTTACTGTTTCCGCCGTGAATTCCCCTACCAAGACCAGCCCGCCGGACGCCTCGGTTGGGAAGAGCCGCTGGAACAACTCCGCAACGACCCAAGCCTCTCCGAGGTGATTCTCAGCGGCGGTGACCCCCTGATGTTGGTTGATCCGCTGCTAGGTGCCCTGCTGGACCAGCTTGAGGCGATCCCCCACCTCCGCCGGCTCCGGATCCACACCCGGCTACCGATCGTGATCCCCAATCGGGTCACAAAGGCCCTGCAACAGCGGCTCGCCGCATCGCGATTTACCAAGGTAATCGTCGTCCATATCAATCACGCCCATGAGATCGACGACGCGGTCGGGCACGCCTTATCCGGTCTAATCGCCGCCGGCGCGTTACTGTTAAATCAGTCGGTATTGCTCAAGGGCGTTAATGACTCGGTTGCGGCCCTCGCGGCCCTGAGCGATCGGCTGATCGAGAACCGCGTCGCGCCGTACTATCTTCATGAGCTTGACCGCGTCACCGGGGCAGCTCACTTTGAAGCCTCGGCCGGTCGGGGCGTTCAGCTCATCCGCGAACTCCGCCAGCAACTTCCCGGCTACGCAATCCCCCGACTCGTCCGCGAAGAGGCGGGCCAACCTCACAAGACACCGCTCGCTTAAGCCGTCCCCGCATGCCCTCTCTACCCCTGAGCATTGTCCGCCCGACAGCCAGCACGCCTTCGATCTACGAAGATAAAGCGGTCGAGCAGGCGCGCCGCGTCCTCCGGTTTGATCCGGGACTCGTCCGCCGGCTGCGGACCGCGCTGTTTAAGCACAACCGCTCACCGAGCGACGCGCTGCTCACGCTGCCGGTTCAGCTTCGACGCCAGTTCAGCAGCCAGATCGCGTTGACGGCGTTGACACTTTGCGAACGCTTCGATTCGGGCATCGACGGTGCCTCGAAACTAATCTTCAAGACCGCTGAGGGCTACGCGATCGAATCCGTGCTGCTCCGTGCGGCCACCGGTCGCGTTGCGCTGTGCGTATCAAGCCAGATCGGCTGTGCCGCCAAGTGCGACTTCTGCGCCACGGGACGCATGGGAATGGCGCACGACCTGAGCGCCGCGGAGATCCTCGATCAGGTGGCCCAAGCAAATCGGCAGCTCTCGGCCGAGGGGCGACGGGTTCGCAATCTCGTCTTCATGGGAATGGGCGAACCTCTACACAATGAGCAGTCGGTTTCAGAGGCCCTCGATTTTTTGACTTCCGCACAGGGATTTCATCACCCGCACTCCCGCATACTCCTCAGCACCGTTGGCGTAGCCGACGCTCTGGAGCGAATGGCCGAACGATTTCCTCGGGTCAACTACGCCATTAGTCTGCATGCCGCTGACCAAGCGGTGCGCGAACGAATCATCCCCCTCGCTAAGCGATATCCCCTGCACGATCTTCGCGGAACCGTCTCAAGGCTCAATGCCTTGCAATCCGACCGAACGACCGTGATGCTCGAGTACCTGATGCTGGCGGGCATTAATGATGCCCCCGAAGATGCTGACCGCCTGATCGAGTGGTCACGAACGCTCCGGGTGCATCTGAACCTAATCCCCTACAATCCTGTTGATGACGCGCCGCATCTGGTTGGCTCCGATCGGGCAACGATCGAGCGCTTTGGCGAGCGGCTCAAGGCGGCCGGATTGCCCACCACGATCCGCTACTCGATGGGCCGCGACGTTGACGCCGCTTGCGGCCAACTCGTCCGCCGCGAGAACCGCGCCCTCGCCCGATCAACTGCCATGGCGTCGGCGCTCGCCTGACCAGTTAAATAACCTGACGAGTCAACTAAACCGTCACCACGCTTAAGGCCGTCACACTGGGCAGCGTACCCGGAGCCGGATCCGATACCGCGTCAATGAGTTGGTAGACCTCCCCACGCGGTGTGACCACCCGCTGTTGTGGACCCGCTGTGATCCGCTCCGCGAAGGTGATCCGCACCCGCTCTCTCGCGGCAGAAGGGTCCTCTGCGGGGATGTCCGCGGCAAGCACCTCGATGACCGCCGAAACCGCAAGTCGATCAGGCTGCCAATCGACGATTTCTGGTCCTTCTACCCCGGTCTGCCAAACCGGACCATCAAGCCGCACCCAACAGGCTTGAGCGCTGCAAAGGCGAGTGCTCCGCGCTTCGCAGACAAACCGTGTCGCCGCCCGCAACCGCTTGACTCGCCGCAGTGTCCAGCACGCCCCCGCGCCATCGATCAACCGATCGCCGACCATTGGTTCGCGTTCTCCGGCAATCGCCGGAAGATGCCAGATCGCATCGCTGCGGAGCACCGCGTCAGCTCGCTCGCCGATCGGAGCCTCACTCTCGACGAATCGCCAAGCACGGGGATAGTCGATCACCTGATCGCAGCCTTCGCGCACAACACGGACCGGTTCCAGCGCGTCGAGCACCCTGGTGAAGTCTTCTTCGGCATTCCAATCGGCGACATTCATCTGGTGTTCCCCCCGCTGGTAACCAATTCATAGGGATCGTCATCGTTGAGCTTCTGGTCGCACCAATCGACCGTCCGCTGGAGCGACTCGACGTACTGCTCCCAGTGAACCCGCTGACCATCGATCCAGTAAGTCGGTTTCGTATTGGCGCGCACTTCTTGAATCTGGCCCAACGTGAGCTGCTTGATCGCTTCAATCTGTTCTCGGTCGGTCATCACAGGGCCCTCACTAGGAAACGCATCACCACTGGCTGACCAACGTAGGGGGTCAGCACGTATCGCACCTCATAGCCTCGTCCGGCCACCGGAAACGCGAGGTTCGTTAGCACATCGATCTCGTGACGGAAGTTGAATCCGATTGCATCGACCGACCACTCGCCGGATGTTTGTAGCGTTGACAGCAGCACGTCTGCGGGGGTTAAGCTGACCGACATATGGCCGGTCACTCCCTGCGTCTGTCCATCACAACCCGAGCGCTCTCGAACGGTATAGACAACCGTACTGATCTCGCCCGGAACAATCGGTGAACCGTCGGTGTGCGTCACGCGGGCCAACAGCACAGCGCTCGCACCTTCAAACACAACTCCCTCGATCTCTTTAACTCCCGTCATGCTTCTCCCCCTGCTGCAAGAGTACCGATCAGTCCGGCTGCTGATCCCGCCACCGTCGCCTCGCCCGTCGCGACTCCCCCGCGCGTCACTGTTCCGGCGTCGGTCCATGCCGGACGAAGCGGCCGCCGTCGACACCGTGCCAGCGCAAGTTCTTCTTGGCCCAAGCTTGGTGAATGCCGTGTAACCGTCGGCACTCCCACTTCGGTCAGCGGTGGACCGCGATCATCTGCTGCCACACCCCGCACCTCCGCGCGGTAGAGAACCAAACTTTCGCGTCGGCTCCACAATCGATCGGGCCGCAACCCCTTGGCCAACAGACCCAACTCCCAGGGCTCGAGTGCCGCGGACCAGATCGCCACCTCGGCAAGGTCGCCCTGAAAGTTCGGGATCGGAGTCGGCCGTACTAGTGCGCCAAGGCTCACCGTATCGATCGCAACCGGTACCGTTTCCGATTTCACCAGCACGGAACCCAGCGCACCGTCCTGTGCCGCGACCGACTCGGTCGTTGAGTAATAAACCCCCGCTGCGTGACACCATTCACCCAGCGAAAAGCTGCCTGGTGCGTAGGCCAGTAAGAACGCCGAGTCGCGGACCACCGCCGCCACCCGATTCTCCGCGCGGATCCCCAGCTGAAAATAATCGTCGTTCAAGCTCGAATTGCTCAGCGAGATCAGGGTCGTCGAGAGGCTCGCCTGTGCGCGAAACCAGCAGGCCATCGTCAGCGGCGGGCTGGTTGGAAGCGCGGCAATCGGCCCTGTCCGATAGCTCGCTCCATTCAGGCCGATCGCCATTACGCTTCCTCCCGCAGCTCGAGCGCCACGAATTCGGCGTCGCCGTTCATCGTGTCCTCCACCGCCGAACCGAGGCGCCGTACTCGCAGGCGGATCCCTTCACCGCCAACTAAGCCGGTCGTAGCCACTCCCGGCAACGTCAGTTCGATAAGCTGAAGCTGCCCCGATACCGCTGGAGCGGTTGAGGTCATGAGCACCTCGGTGCCAAAAGCGTCGCTATCGAGATCATGCGGAGAGCCACTACCAACAAAGGCTCGTCGCTCGAGGGCGATCCCCCAGCGGACTTGGCCGGCAGTCGCAACGGTTGCCGACCATGCCATCCGCAGCAACAACGATCCGCCCGCGTAATGCGCTGGCATCACGCCTTGGAAATCGACGGCTTCCTCCGCCGCATCGGTAAAGTCTAGAACCGGTTGACCGTTTCTCAGATCAAGTCGAGCGCCACTAGCGAGCGGAAACCCCGCCATCGCGCCCCCGGTCAGCAGCGTGTCGCCCGCCGCCATCGGATCCTCCTCTCGGATAAGTAGTGCGCCGCACTCGCAATGGCGGTGCTTAAAAATGTTGGGGCCGCGGGAACCGCGCACTGGCAGCGGTATTTCCCACAGGCCTTGCCGACGTCTTCCCGCGGCCCCAATCATGCCTCGGACTCGGTAAGCATCAGCCAAAGCACTTAACAACGAAACGCGGGTTGAGCACCGCCGCCGCCCCACGCTCACTCGCCTTGAAACGCAGCACGATGTCGTTGGTGAAGTCCGCTTCGCTACCCAAGGGGGCCTGCGTCACGGTGATCGGCCAGTTCTCCATGTACGCGAACGCGCGCTTGAAGTCGCCGAGGAACCACAGTTTCTTCGCATCCGCCGCGCCGAGGCCCGAGGCAATCGCCCGGCGATAAGCCAACCGACTCTCTTCCACCCGGTAGTTGCCAAGCGGGTTCGCAGCGATCGTCGTTGTCGAACCGCTTGCGGGCGTGTAGTTGATCTCTGCCGCGTTAAACGTACGATGCGCTGCGTGCCGATACGCCGGCATCACAAGCGCCGTCGTACTCTTAACCAGCACCGGCTCACCGGTAGCAGGATCAAGGATCTCGGCGAGAACCTGCTCAGCCCGGTCGACGCTCGTCCAGTCGACAAGCTCGTTGCCCGTCAGCACATTCACCCACGGACCGGCTGCCTGATACGTGTCGTACGAAACCCCCGCCTGCTTGTAGGGATTGGTCACGCCAAGGATCACGTCGAGCAAGCGCTTCTCCTTGTTGAGGCCCAGCACCTCACCAACCTCTGCCGCACGCGAAAGGATCAGATTCGTGCGGTCAAAGAAAATCGCTTCGCGCGTTACCGGCACGATAAAGCCGTGCTTCATCGTCGAAGGGGTTTCGATGTACTCTTCATCGAAACCGAGGCTGGGGAAAGGCATCCCGGGAGCCACTTCGTCAAGCTGATCCGCGATCCGCGTTACGCCCGGAATCTTCTCGCCATCCAGCCGTGTCGGGATCGTCTCCACCAACCGCGAGGCGACAAAGACCTCCGATTCGTAAGACGCAAGAATGCGATTGTGGATGATTTGGCCGGCGATCTGCTGGAAGGCCGACGCATCGACCCCCTCGGACGACTCACTCAAGCTTGTCGATCCGCTCCGCGGATCCAGAGACCGTACCCACGCCTGGCCGTCGGGGATCAGTGCCTCGGCCAGATCGCGGATGCTGAAGTCTTCGGGGCGCAGATCCCCGCCGCTGAGGGCCTCGCTTAAATGCTGTGTCGTCTTCTCACGACCGTCAAGGTCGTAACGCCGCTTCAATTCTCGATAGTTCACCAGGGGCACGATAACCTTCTCCGTTTTATGGCTGGAGGAATGAGGCCGCATCGGTCGACGCGGCCCGAGACACTTCGTCGCGTCAGGCAACTTCCTGCGGACCACCGCGCGTCGTTGTGCCGACAACGTCGACCAAAACGCGGGACGAGGCCGGATCGACGCGCTGCGCACACCGTCCGATCGCTTCTTGAACGCTGGCAACCGTGCCAACTTTCTGATCCTCAAGGGCGTCGCCACCCGCGTTCTCCGCAACGCCTACCAGTTGGCCCAGCGGACGCACCGCCGCGTCACCAGAAAACTCGAAGACACCCGTCGTCGCGATCCGGATCGAACCGGCGCGCCCCGCTGGCGAGGCCTGCATCGCAACCCCCACAAACGCATCGTGGAACACCGCCTGATTCGCGGTTGCTGTACCCGCGTCGGCTGCCGCCGAGGCCGGCTTGACCGTCGATCCCTCGAGGTACAGCAGGTCTCCAATCTCGATCACCACGTCGCTCTGGACGGGATGCGTCACGGGGTTCGTATCCCCGTATCGCCATCGCATATGATTCGCCATGTCGCTCTTCACTCCGCATTAAAAGGAAACTCACAAACCGCCCTACACGGACCGCGTCAGCCTTCGTCTAACGACCCGTCACCGCCGCCACGAATCCGGCGACCCCCTCAACCCTTTGCTTGCCTGGGCCCCCTAGCGGCTCGGCCTCGCGGCTCTCGCACGTCGGCCGCACGACCAAGCGTTCTTGCAATGCCCGCATAAGCTCGGCCCGATCCGCGATCAAAGCCCGCACCGTGTCCTCGTCGGTCGCCGCTTCGAGGGACGCCAGCAACCGATCGTCCACTCCCAATTCGGTAGCACCGCCGAGCCCGTTCTCCTCAAGCACTCGGCGCACCAGTTCCGCTCTTCGCAACGCAGCCACCTCCTCGCGCAGAGCGTCTAGCTCTTCATGGGGGCTGCTCGTGGGCGTCGGCGTTGCCGAGTTGGCTAGCGATTCTGTCTGTTCAAACAGGCCCGACGTTGTTGCCGGATCAGCGACAAGATCCACGCTATGAACCCGTGCGATCGCCTCGACAACCAATTGCTCTCCCTCGCGTCGGGTCCGGGCCGCAACGTTGTGCGAAAGACCAACGTTCTCGGGTGCGTGTTCCGCATCCCATGCCAACTGCTCGGCGAGGGCGTGGCGGGGGTTGTAGTGGAGGTCGCCAAACAGCCCCTCTCCCGTCCTTAACGAAACATTGCGAATCATGCCCAAGCGGTCCCGATAATCCCGCGCTGCGAGCGGGTTGCCGCTGGGGTGGTTCACATTGACCTTCGCCCCGTCGTACAAGTGCATCGCCGATCGCAGCGCTTCCTCGCGATAGACACGCCCGTTGCGCGATTGCAGACCGAGCAGCTTCACTCCCCGCAACACCCCCCGCCGCGGATCAGCCGCCAAACGCTGCCCTGCTGAATCCACGTACTCTTGAACCATCTGGGATAGCGCTGGCTCAGCGGCTATCGGAGCGGCCGAGGCCGCGTTCTTCGCTTGCTGCATGGATCGTGACTCCAGAAACGAAAAGAGCCCTTCTCTCCCGGCTAGCGGGCAAAGAAGGGCTCGAGGAAGGACGCCCACCGGTCGCGGTGACCAGAGGCTCGGCTCGATGCCGATCAGGTAATTTCAGTGGCGAAACGCATCGCGCTCCGCCCGTCCGCTCACTTCAGCAGACGATCGGTTGTCATCCGCACCTGCTGCACGTGGCCACTCTGCACGCTCAGAGTAAGCGTCATCGTGCCGTAAAAATCTTCACGCGAAGACTCTTGCATGAGCCGCCAAAAAGCGGCCTCGGCTTGCTGGGCTTTGCCCCTCCGCCTGGCATTTAGGGGGGCGTTAGCAGCGACGGTACCGGCGTTCTGTGTCATAGGCGTATTATAAACAGATGTACTTGTGTACCCTAATTCAATTCTTGGCCAGCGCGCGGATTTGTCGTTACGCTCCCGGTAGGGCAGCGTTCGCCGACTTTTCGTGCATCCGACGATTGAGCTGCTCTTGCTCGTAGTCAAAGCCCAACCGCTGGCTCCACGTTTGCGGCGAGAGAACTCCCTTCTCGTAAGCGATCCGATCGATCTGTGTCTCTTGCAAGCGATCACGCACCCGCAGGGTCGGCGGCTCGACCTGCAGCTGCACATGGGTCAAGCAAAGCTCGGACAGCCGCCCCGCTCGCACCGCGTTCCGCAGCACCACCCGTAGCAGCTTGCGATCGTCGGCAATCATCGACGCTTGCAATCGGGAGAACATCTTCACCGCCGGTCCCTCCGCGACCATCGTCGAGGCGTAGCTGGCATTCGACGCGTCGGAAGTGAACATGAACTCGGGCATCACCAGTCGCGCCGCGATCGCGCGCAGCTCAGCTTGCAGGATGGTCACATACGACCCCGCATCAATGCCGGTTGTCGGGAACTGGTAATCAAGCCCCGCCGGGGCGTCGAGGATCGTTCCCGGTCCGTACTGGGTGACACGCTTCACACGGTTGTAGCGATCCGTACTCTCCGCGGTGGAGGCATCTGCCACAAAGCGTTCCACTCCGCTCCGCGTTGCGTTGCGATGTTTTCGGATGAGCGCGATTGCCGTCTGGATCTCGGCCAGCACACTCATGTTCCGCAGTAATCGATCCGCTCGGCGCAGATTGCCGCGCACGGCTGTGTAGAGCGGTAAGCCCCGCTTAACATTGCGGTCCACATTGGATTTACGATGCTGAACCTGATCCGCCTCTAACAGGGTGCCATCGACAAAGTAGCCACGCACGGTCTCGACATCGCGTGGGTCGGTCAGCACTCCATGGCTGGCTGCCGGATCGAGTGCCCGATCGTTCGGTGTGGCCACCTGCTCGGGGTCAATAAACCGAACGGCTGTCCTCCCGTCTGCGCTCGCGAACCAGCGCAAGAAAACTTCGCCATCGCGGTCCATTCGCCGAACGATTTCCTGCTGTCGCGCGTGCCAATCGTTCTCTTCCATGAACTCATCGATCACCTCCTGCACGTGCTGCGCATGCTCTTCAGGACCAGCCGATCCTTTGCGTACGCTGGCCTGATAGAGGTGACCTGTCCCCACAAGGTAGCTGATGCGGTTCTCGTGTCCGTTGATAGCGAATTCGTTTTCGATCGCCAGCCGACGGCACTCTGTACGCAGCTGTTCAAGTTGCGGCGGTGTGAACGCGGCCGACGACCCCGCACCTCGACCATTCAATGTGCTCCAAAGCTCTTCGCCATCGCCCGCAAACGCCTCGTGAGGATCAACAAACGTGCCCCACAGCTCCTCGAACGCTTCCATCACGCGCGACTCATATCGCTCGGGTGCCGATGCCTGCGCGTTCTTCTCGGTTGAATCTTTCATCGATCGCTTTAGGTTTAGGGTTTTGATCAGTTAGCTGAGGTTTCTCGGCGCCAGAGGTCTTCCGCTAAACGCAAAGCCATCTCGAGCGCGTCGGGGCCGTCGTCGTGGTCCCCGAGGGGAAAGTCACGCAGCTGGTCAAGCAGCAGCTCGGCTCCCGGAGAGCCCCTGCGAAACCGTATCCGCCGCTGCGACAGATACGGCCCCAAACGGCGGATCCGCATCGGCTTGGAGGTGTAGTTGTGCATCTCGCTTGGCACGACGCCCAGCAAGCCCTGGCGATGAAACTCTGCGATAAACTCGCCGGCCAGCAGCTGTTGCCACTGGTTCGATTCGACCCCAAACGCATCCGGTCGGAACCGCTGGCAGTGCGCCACCGCGTCCGCAACCATTTGCGGCGTCGGGCGTCGTGCCAGGTCGGCATCGACCAACAACCGACCCTGAGAGTCCACTCCTAGCATCACGATTGCCGAATAATCTCCCTGTCGGGCGTCGCGACCTTTGCTCGGATCCAGCGCGATAGTCCGTAACCGCAGGTCCGTGGGCCAATCGTCGAACCAGACCTCTTCGCCGAAGTACGCCTCCGGCCATTCGCACCGCTCAGGGTCTACAGGCGAGTTCTGCTTTTCCCGCTCGAACGCCGGTCGACCGCTCTCCACACGCATCCGCATCAGTGTGTAAAGGTCTTCCTCTTCCGGCCAAAGGACCTCCGCACCGGCGTGCATCGCCAAACGGTTTGCGTCGTAAAACCGTTTCGCCTCGGTGCCCGCATGGGGTCGATCGAGGTCACAGTACAAGGCTTCCCAACGGTCCCACAGCGCAACATTGGTTGGCCAGCTAACCACGCTGCGGAACAGCCGCGATCGCCAGCCCGCGGTGCGATGCAGCCGCATCGCTAGCGCATCGCGGTGCAGCGCGGTGGCTAGATTTACAATACTTGTACGCCGCGTGCCGGCCTTTAGCAGCGTCCCGTGAAACCAGGCGTACGACGACGATCGCTGATGCGGCGAAGCCGCCTGCACCTCATTCTCAAGGTCGTCGCAGATGATCAAGGTCGGGCGATGCGCACGGCGGCGGCGTCCGCGGATGCGTTGCCCCGTGCCATAGGCCTCGATCACGGTCCCGCCCCGCAGCTCGATGCCGCCCACCGTCCAACGCGACCCCCGCCCCACCCGCCGTGGATAGGCAGCCGCCAGTTGCTCATTTTCCAAGAGTTCGGTCTTAACGTTCTCTAGATGCGACTGTGCTTGATCCTTCGTATCGGAGACAATCCAGATATAGGGCTCGGCCCCCTCTAAGGCGGCACGCAGCACATGCGCGAGCGTGCCGATCGTGGACTTGGCACCGCCACGTGGCCCGAGCAAGTTGATCTTTGCCCCGCCGCTGGCAGGTATCTCGTCAAGCCGGTTCGCGAGCCACCGATGCATTGCCGAGGGGGGCTTCGCAAAGTGCCGGGGCAGCATCCGACGGCTCCACGAGAGCAGCCCCTCGGCCTCTTCCGCTCTTTGATTCGATACGGGTTCGCCCACAAAAGCAGATTCCACCGCACGCCGCAGTCGTCGTGTAAAACGCACGAGCGGGTCGCCATACGTTTCATTCATGGCGATCCTCCTGGTCATCCGATTCTTGATCCGCGTGATCGTCGTCGGGGCACCCCTCTTCGCCCGCGTCATCGTCAGCCGAACTCATCGGCCCCAACAACGGGTCCCGCAGCGTTTGCACAAGTTCCTCCAGCTTGTCGAGCACGCGCTGGCGATCCCCTTCGTGGCGAACTTCGGCGGCGATACCCGTGGCGATTGCGCTGAGCAGCCCCGCTAATTCACGCCGCGTGATTGCCCCGGCATCGCGACGACCAAAGCGCTCGGGAGCCAAGCGCTCCAGCCACCACACACTGGCGCGCCAGTGGCGTTCGTCCCTGGCCGCCTGCTGAATGTTCCTCATGTGCGCCAGCTCAACGCCCGCTTCGCTCCGCCGCAGGGTGGCCGCAAACCGCTCATCCTGACGAGCCAAGTCGAGCAGATCTTCGATCGTGCAGCCAACGTACTTTGCCGCGGTCTCGCGGTCGCAACCAACCGACAAAACCAGACTCGCCTCGCGTTTCTGTTGATCCGTCAGCACGCCGAGTCCCCTTGTTCAAATGAATGCGCTCTTCAACGCTCTGCACATATCGATCCACGCCGCGGGTTAGTCGCACGATGGTCGTCAGCGATAAGCCATCGGCAACAGGCTCTCAGCCTTTATCGCGTATCTCACAGATACTCGAACGAGACCACCGCCCGTCCCGCCGAGCTGCGGTACTGTCGAAACGCCGAGCGGTGCCGTCGGCTTCCCTGACCGGTCTTGTTCACCTTCACAGCACGCCACAACGGGGAGTCACGGCAGTGGTTAATCAATGCCGGATGGCTGCTTGTCACGTTGATTCTCAAGCCCTCGGCGCGGTGCATTTCTGCAACCGCTGAAACGGTCCGCATCCCGATCCCGATCCCTTGATAGTCCGGCAGCGTCACGATCCGCGTGAAGCGGCGATGCCGCGGCTTAGCGATCACGGGCAATGTCGCCGCAAAGCTGACCGGCTCCCCGTTCCAGGTGGCCAGATAGGAGCGCGCCTGCGGCGCAATCGTTCCGGTCAGATAGTGATGACGTGCAAACAGTTGCCACGCTTCCACGCTGCAGCGATGGATTTCCAGTCGCACATCGGGGCGCCGAAGACGCCTCCGGGTTAGCGTGCCGGTGGACATATCGAGCACCCAATCGGGCTCGAGCCAGTCTGCCACATCGTAGTGGCAGGTGACCCCAACAAAGCGGCATCCGATCCGCTCTTTGCGAATCCCCTTCGCGATCGCCGCCGAGCAGACCCGCGCAACGTTGCGGTCCACAACGCTCGTGAATTCGTCGAATACCACAATCGGTTTGGCGGCGTTAGGACTGCGCGGCACCGATCCGATCGCCAGAGCCCGCGCTAGATCGCAACGGAATTGTTCTCCATTGGAGAGCACTCGATACGGCTTGACCCACGACGGCGGCGAGCCAAAACCGACCGCAGTGAACAGCTCGACGATCGTCCGCACTCCTCCCGTTTCTCCCAACGTCTCTTCAAAGCAATCCAACACCGCTCTGTCGGCGGGCCAAGCGCCCGCCCCGTAGAGCGCTGCCGCGTAGCGCTCACGCGCGACGGTGCTCTTTCCACTTCCCGAGGGCCCGACAATCAGCCCAATAGACCAATCCTCGTCGTCGTCAGGCAGCTCGACCGAGAAACGCTCACTCGCACGTTCCGTGAGCGGCACATCGAACATGCCGGCTACCTGTTGCACACGAAACGAGTCGTGTACCGGGCACTGAACTTCCACTTCGACCGTAGACATCGGTGCTCCTCTGTAAGCGATTCAAGAAACAACGCGGGGCGGCCGTCACAGCGTCAGCACCCGACAGCGCAACCCCTCGCCGCGAAAGCGCTCATACATCTGCTCCTGCTGTTGCTCATCACTCACCTCGATAACGATCTGGTAGCTCACAGGGATCTCAACCTCGGGCGGCGGAGCCAGCTTTTGATTTTCAGCGTCGAGCTCGCGCCGCAGCTTGGCAAACAGTTCTCCGATCGGCTCGCTGGCTGGCTGTGTGGTGTTGAGCAAATCGGCGAGCATCGCCTCGTCGATCCCCGCCAGCGATGCCAACGGATCGTGGGTCAACAAGACCTTCTCCGCTTCCTCATCGTTGAGATCGAGCACCAGCACCGGTACCTCGTCGCTGGGGGTGGTCGAGGCCCGCAGGTGTCCATCGACAATCTGCAACGTGCCATCTGCCAACTCACGCACCAACAGAGCGTCCGCAATTCCAACGTCGGCCAGCACCCCTTTCAGCACGTCACGCTGAAAGCGGCTGTGCGTACGCCAGTTCTTGGGATGCGGCTTCAGATCGCCCGCACGCACGCGCCGCAACTCTTTAACCCGATCGCGATACTTCATGGTCGCCCCCTTCCTGTCAGAACACGAACATCCGATTTCAAGAGCGAAACATCGGCTTGCAGATGCGCCAGCTCCGCCTCAACCCTTGCAAGACGCTCACGACTCGTAGTCGAGAGGTCCCAAACATTCCACAGCGTGGCTCCTACCAGTGTCAGGATCGCCAACGCCAGTGAACAAAGCCCTCCCCAGTCGGCCGGAGCCAGCCTCACTCGATCACTCGAATACCGCACCATGCTCACTCCCGCTACTTACGAACGCCCCGCTAACGATCCTCACAACTAGCACGTCAATCGCTGCCGTCCCTGCCACAATCCTGTGTCCCGCTGCTCCCGATCGACACGCCGCGCGCTTACGGTCCGGGCGCGGGAGGGATGATCGGGGCTCCGCTGCTACGCACCCCTGTGGTTGAGCCACCATGAACGCCCGACGCGTTCGCATCGGTCCGCGTTGCTCCGTAGTAGCTGTTCAGATTGGTCGGCCAAGGGCCGATATCCGCGGGCAACTCGGTGACAGGGATCCCCTCGGCAAGGATCTCTAATCGATCCTCCGTAAAAACCCGGTCCAAACGGGGAACCGTGTCGACCATCTCCGTCGAAGTGAAGAAGGCCGCGGGGTTGTACGCCGCGAGATCGGCGTCCGAGAGCGCGAATCCCTCGCTCCACGCCTCTTCGCGTGCTTTGCCGAACAGCTCGATCGCCATATTCGCGTAGACCCGCCGCAAATACTGTCCGACCTGCCCCGCGAAAGCTGTCGAGATCTCCATCTCCTTACGATTCTCGGTGTGCTGCATGGCCTCGGACATCGAAACCAGCACCATCCCAGCCCACCGCCGCAAGAAGGGATTCCGCACTTTGAAGAACGGGATCGGATACACCCGAAACACTTCACCCGCGGGACGCGAATGGTGCGCCTCCATGTTGTCGATGCCCGGCGGCACGGCACGCCCCGCCAGAATGCTCGCGGCTCTCAGATAAAGCTTGTGAACCCGTTTGCACGTATTGATCGAGGGTGGGATCCGCAGATCAACGTCCTCATGGTGCATCACGTGGAACAGGTTACGCCCCACGAGGTCTACCCAGTCCAGGATCTGGGGGTTCAAGCTCCCCACATCGTTCGACCAGTTCGGTACGGCGTACCCGGCGTCTCCGAAAACGCCGACTCGATACCACAGCACGGCGTCGGTATTGGTTAGCGGCATCACAGCTCCTTTGAATCGATCAAAAAAAGGGGAAGGTACGAACTGCTACTGGCACTCAGCGCACCGAGGGAACTCACTCTTTGCGACCGGCAAGCTGCTGGCGGATGAGCGAATCGAGGCTCGTCAGCCACTCAACCGAACCGGGAAACTTCCGGGCTAATTGTTCGCCGGCCCACTGATGTGCCTTAGCGAATTCATCGGTTGCGTAGGGCACGTAGTGCGTCTCACGGATCGACTGCTGGGGTGGCGGTGCCGTATCGATCGCGATCGGACGGCTCGTAGCACCGGCAACGTTTCCGGCTGTAGCAGCCGTGCTCCTTCGTTTGCGCCACCATAGCGCTGCTGCCATGAGCCCTACAGCCGGCGTGCCGACACCGAGCAAGGCAGCCAACCATTCGACGCGCCCCGCCGATCGCGCCGCGTTTCCAATCGTTGTTGCTCCCTCCGCCAAACGCTCGAGCCGTTCCCGCAGAAACTCGTCGCGCTGCTCGGCTCGGTCATTCTCGGCATGCCTGTCACCGCGAGGTGTTAGCTCGGCCAATCGGGTGTCGATCCGCGTGAAGCCTTCTGATACACGTTGGTCGAGATCAACAAGCCGACGATCGCTCGCGGCAAGTCGCTCCTCGATACCTGATGACCAAGCAGCGGAGAGTGGCAACTGACGCGGCTGCGTCTCTTCTTGTGGAGCCGATGCTGGAACCTCAACAGGAAGTGCCGCGTCAGACTCCGGCAATCGCCCCAGCAGTCGCTGCAAGGGGCGACCGAAAGTCGCATAGGTTTCCCCCTGCCGAGCGCCCCACACCACACCAACCAACCTGCCGGCGGCGTTGAGCACCGGTCCGCCGCTGTCACCCGGTCGAACCTGCCCACGCAGCCTGAGGCTAGGAAAGACGGCCCCCTCGGGCCGTGCGAGCCCCAGCACGGGGCCACGCACACATCGGGCCATGCCCGTTGGTCCATAGCCGCAGGCCGTCAACAATCCGGCCGAGGGCGTGTCTTCGTGGATCGCTTCGATCGGTGCCGGGCTAGCTGCGACCCGCCGGGTCGCTACGAGCGCCAGATCGTGCTGACGGTCGATCGATAGCAGCTTACCTGGCAGCGCTGGCTGACCTTGCAGACCAATCTCAATCGGGCCGTTCCCTTCGAACACGTGCGCACAGGTCAGAAAGTAGCTGAGATCGCCGCGATGGGCGATCAGCGTGCACGTTCCCAACGAACTGCCTGTTGCCGTCTTCTGACCGATCCTCGCCATCGGAGTCGACGGCAACGACGCAGCGGGTGAGTCTAGGCCGACTGGCGCACAACCCTCGGGACCGCACACGCTGGCCGCTGCGCTGTCGAGACCGGTACCGAGCAGCGCTATTAACAACCTTGCCGCAATTGCGACCCTGACTAGATCCTGTCTTAGGGGCTTCGCTCCGCTCATCTTCGCTGCTCCCCTAAGGCCCAGAAAATCATCCGACGGCTTGATTCAAGTTGCCCGCGCTGCCGACTACGCACTTTGGGCATCACTAGTTGCACCGCGACGCCGTCTCGCTAACCATCAACCAGGGTGAACGCGTAGCGATAGAACGGGCTCCGCGCGAGATCGGCTGGCTCGGTCAGTCGATCCGCCAGATGGGGCGTCGGGTCGACTCCGCCGGCGATGCGATCGGCCATGGCACACGCTTGACTGCAGAAAGGAGGTCGATGCTCGATCGCGCTGTCTTCTACTTCTGCGGTCACAAACGTCCGCACGATTGGCAAATGGAGCAACGCGGCCGCAGCGACTCCGGCGTAACCGTAGTCACACCCCGCAAGCCGACGCATGTAACGTGTCGAGGCGAAGCGGTCGTATTCGGGCCAACGGTTGCTCGGATTTACACGAAAGACATCGATCTTTCCGGGATAACGAAGCACCTGGCTTGCGAGGGTCACGGCACGTCCGCCGTACCATTCGCGAACCTCAAGGCAGAACGGAACCTCTCCCCACCAAGCCACCTTCGCCGCGTGCGAGTGCAATCCGCGTCCCGCGATCGAGATCAATCCGCGACGGCGGAAGAGCAGCAGATCGCCGTCGTAAAGCTCGATCTTTGCCACCGAGAGCGGACGATACGTGCGGTACGCAAGTGTCATTGAGATCAGACTCCTGCCTGACAGTAGGTGCGCAAAAAAAGGGCCCGACTCAGGCAAATCGCCTGTGTCGGGCCCTTGGTAAGACGCTATCGAACTTGCTTAACGCAAGCCGCAGCTCTTCAAGACGCCATCGATTGTTTCAACGGGGCCATTATACCGCGCTGGGTGGCCAATCTCTTGCACAAACTGTGGGAAATCGCGTGCGCTCTACTTCTCGTGCGGTACCCGCCAGGGCTCGCTGCCAACGCGTGACTCCGCGGCTTAGCGCCGCGCCGCGACTGTGCCGATCGTGTGGCTCTCATACGCGGAAAATTCGCCCCACACCGGCAGATGATCGGAGACTTCAAGCGCCTGCTCTTCCGTCAAGCCGATCGCCCGTCGGTAGTCGTAAACGCCGGCGGTGCCCGTGAACTCGGTCGTCGCGACACGTGAGATCAACAGATTGTCGTGCAACCTTGAGCCGCGTGTATTCGTCGGCCCGCTACGCACAAGCGGATAGATGCCCGGCACGTTTGCCAAGAGATGCAAGTCGCTCGGAATCAGATCACGTCCGGCCGGGTCCTGTCGATAAGCACTCGAGACGGGCACGTTCGTGTTCAGATCACCCAACAGAATGACGTCGTCTTCCGTGGCACCACCGATGTCCATCCGCTGCACCGCCTGAAAGGCGCCGTACAATGCGTCGAGCTCTTGCGGGGCCTCGTCCGGATCCGTGTGAATGTTCATCAGCACAAAAGTGAAGGCCTGGTCGGGCGGTGCCAGCCGCGTGCGAAACATCATCACATGCGGCGGACGATGCAGCCGATCTTCCGGATCGTTCATCACAAAGTCGATCTGCGGATTCGCCTCGATCGTTTGCGTGTTGTACAAGAACGCGTAGCGCTCCGTGCTGGTGGTTCGACCAAGCCGGCGGCTCACACTAGCGGCGTAGCGTGATCGCCCGTCGGCATTGACATAGTAGCGCAAGAAATTGTCGATAAAGTAATCATCTTGGGTGCGGATCTCTTGGATCGCGATCACATCGAACATCCGCACCATCGAAGCAATCGCGTTCATCACATATTGCTTCTGCGCCTTTGCGTCACCGAACGTCTGGATATTGAACGAGGCGATCCGTACCGTAGGTGTCGGCGTCTGAAAGTTCGGCACGGGGCCCTGTAACGCAACCTGTTGAGGGGCCGGTTGCGCGTAGTAGGCCGGCTGCGATTGCTGCTGTACGGCACCGCTAAATCCACCCCGCACGCTAGCGCCCAACGTGTTCGCCACACGGCGCACCTCGGGAGGCAACAGACCCGAGATCATCGACCAACCGCCGCCCAACAGCACTGCGAGCAAGGCCAAGGGCGCTAAGCGTTGCAGCACGACGCCCCTCCTTGGGCCTCAACCAGTTCCTTGAACACATCGCGTTACGAAACGCTCCGTCCGCGCAGCAGACAGCCTCCAGACCGTCAGCCGCTGCCGAACCTATCAGCCCGGCCCCCTGCGGCACTAGAGGAATCCGCAGGAGAACTCCTCCGACACACCCCCCGACCTTGCCGGATCGTTACCGCCGATTGCGGGCTGTGGCGTATACTTAACCGAGCAGCGCCCAGCGTTACGCCTGCTAATCCCTATTATCGGTGCTCAACCGCCCGTCGATGCGTGACCGCCGTCACATCCCGATCACAGCCCCGCAGCTAGCGATGCTAGCGGTGGGGTTGTGCATGACCGGCTCGCTCGGCGCCGACGTAGTCGAGTTGAAAGAGGGCGGCCAAATTCGCGGCGAGATCGTTCGCGACGATTCTGCTTCGCGTACCGAGCTAACCGTGCTCTCACCGCTCGGACGGGTTGTGATCGATCGCGCGCGGGTCGAACGCATGTCGGTCGAGTCGCCGGCCGAAGTCGAGTATCGGCGTCGCGCCCCGGCGGTATCGGACACGGTCGAAGGACAATACGCCTTCGCACTCTGGTGCCGTGACAACGGGTTGGGCGACGCGATGCGACGCCACCTGGAGCGCGTCTTAGCGCTCGATCACGATCACGAAGCTAGCCGTCGCCTGCTCGGCTACCAGCGCATCGCAGGCCAATGGCTGGACCGCGACCAACGCCTCGCAGCGCGGGGGCTGGTTCGCTACCAAGGCGACTACCGTACGCAGCAAGAAATCGAACTGCTCAAGCGCCAGGTGGCAATCGAGGACGGAGTGCGCGAATGGTCTGGCAAGATGGACGGCCTTCGCAAAGCACTCCTCAGCAACGATCCCGATCTTGCTCGCCAAGCGACCGACACGTTGCATTCGCTCGACGACCCTCTGGCAGCAGGTCCGCTTTCGGAGTGGCTCGACACGGAACGCGATCCGGCCATCAAGCGGCTCTTGCTACAATCCGCCGGCACGATGGATCACCCGGCGACGCTCGGCGTGCTCGCTCGCATCGCGCTCGATGACCCCGACGCGGAGTCTCGCGTCACAGCGATCGAACAACTGGCTGCCTCGCGCGCTCAGGGATTGTCAGCGCCGTTTGTTGCGGCCCTCACCGCGAAGAGCAACGCCAAGATCAACCGAGCGGGCGATGCGCTCGCGGTTCTCGGCGGCTCTGGCGAGCTTGCCCCGTTGATCGAGGCACTTGTCACGACCCATAAGTTTCGGACGGGCAACGACTCCGGTGGCGACTCCTATGCCTTCAACCCGGGGTCGGGACAGTTCTCGTTCGGCGGTAATGCCCCGAAGGTGGTCACGCAACGGGTGAATAACCCCCGCGTGCTCGCCGCGCTCGTTGAGCTGACCGGTGTCAACTATTCGTTCGATCAGCAGCGATGGCGCGCATGGCTCGCCTCGCAGCAAGTCGCCGCACAAGTCGACCTTCGGCGCGATCCTTAACGCTGAGCCGATCTTCCGCCCTTCACAACGCAGGACGCAACTCGTGAACGAACCTCGCCCAACCGTTGCGATCATCGGTGCCAGCGGTAAACCAAACCGCTATAGCTACAAGAGCTACAAGGCGCATGCCGCGTGCGGCTATGAGGTCTACCTGGTCAATCCACGTGGTGGCGAGATCGAAGATCGCCGTGTCTATGCAACGATCGACGAGATACCCCCAACGAATCTGAACCGCGTAACGATGTACGTTTCGCCTGCAATCGGCGGAACACTTCTGGAAGCCATCGCCCGGAAGGGGTGCGAGGAGTTGTGGTTCAACCCGGGCAGCGAGTCCGACGAATTGGTTGAGCGAGCCCGTGCACTGGGGCTCAATCCCGTTGTGGCTTGCAGCCTGGTTGACTGCCAAAGCCGCCCCCAGCGCGATTGATGAAATTAACCCCCGTGCACAGGCTGAAGTGAGTGGTGCAGTTTCGAGGGTGCGAGGCATCAGCACACTACGCTGGCGGAGTGTCCCAGCGGCTCGAAGCGACGACCGCCGTTGCCACCCGATCCTCGAGGTTGGGGCGGAACACCATTAGCAGCAACAGCGGCAGATACCATGCCAATGCAAGCCCGCCGCTGTGCGCGTGCCAGAACTGCACACCCAGCATTAGCGCGGCGGACCCGCTGATGAGCGTCCCCAGATTCTTCTGAGCGGGCCAAAACGCAAAGCCAAAGCTCAGGCCAAAGAACGCCACAAGAATCGGCACCCGGTACCAACCGTTCCAGAACGCCCACACGCCGCTCAGCCGCTCCATCGTCGGCAAACGGAGCCCAAGCATCTGCTGCAAGTGCGCGACGAACATCGAGGCGTCGGACGAGGTGAACACCAACGATGCAACCACCAACGACAAGGTCAAGGCAACGCCCACGCTGAACCGCATCAGCCCCCGCCGCCAATAAAAAGCGACCCACAACGGCAGCAGTGCGAACGGGTAGTAGATCGCGCCGCACCCCAGTCCGATGAGGGCTCCTGAAAGCATGGGCCGGCGATAGGCCAATACCGCGCCCACCAGCAGCGCGGCGGGCAGTGTATGGGTCACATTGCCGCTCCACAACGCCGTATAAGGCAGCAGCAGATAGAGCGTCGCGGCCGCAAGACCGAGTGTCGACTGATCGAAGTGCCGCCGCGCGATGAGCAAGATGCCCGCCACGATCAGGCCCTGGCACAAGACCGCCACCGTACGGGCGGTGAGCACATTCGCCGGGTTGTCGGCCTGGACGATCGGTGCCGGTCCCTCACCAGCCGCCGCGACCGGTACCTCTGCCGTCAAGGCTCTTGTCGAGATATGCGGCAACAAGAAGAGAAAGGTGAAGCCCGGGCCGTGAGTCGCGAGCGTGTTCCCTTCGAGCTCCGAAGCCTCGCGGTGCGACAGGTGCTCAGCCCGCTGGACCGCGTACAGATCGGTCTGCCCCGGACGCCCGGTCACAATATTCGCGGTTAAGAAGGCCAGCAGCGAAACCGCCAGAAAGGTTAATCCGCCGGGAGTTAGATTCGGCTCTAAGAGCGGCCGCCGCACCATGGAGGAATCCAGCAGCGTGCGCACCAGCAGCAGCGCGTTCACCGACAGCAACCAAACGTAGCCCACCCGCGCCACAAGGTCCGAAGCCTGCCCGCGCAGCCCTTGCTCGATGCAGAGTAGCCCCGGTGCCAACAACACGATCAGCAGCAGGTCGAGGTTGCGCAGACAGAGCGGCCTGCCAAACTTAAAAAACAGCGCGAGCGTCAGCAGTGAAGACAGGTACGCCCACGAGGTAGGGTTCACGCGTTCATACTGAAAGAGGATTTCGCTCATCCACCGCCTCAACCAAGAAACTAATCGCTGAATAGACCCTCGTTCGGTCTTCGGCCGTGCGCGACGGTCGCTAGACGCCGCTCCTCTGCCTTCTCAAAGACTAACTATCAGACCTCGAGCTGTCGTCGCGCCTCGTCAGCCCATGGGCTCTCGGGGGCAATTTCGAGGAACCGCATCCAGTGCTTTTGCGCGGGCAGAGATTGGCCGGCTCGTTCGAAGGTTGCCGCAAGATGATAGTGAGCGTCCGCATAAGGTTCGTAACAGTCGAGAGCCCCCTCAAACGCCGCGATCGCCAGCTCCAGGTCGCCCTCCGCGGCGAGCAGCAAACCGAGATTCAACCGGGCTTCCAGGTAATCGGGATCGAGTTCCAACGCCGCGTAGTAGCGTTCGCGTGCCGCCATCGCTTCGCCGGTCTCGTAGAGCAATTCGGCGAGCGTAAAGTGATCTTCGGCAGACGGGGGGACGGCCCCCATCACTAGCCGGAAACGCTCCAGCGCAGCGCGCGAATCGCCCATCTCACGCAGCTCTAGCGCGGCCTGACGATGGGCCTCGATTGTGCCGGCGGCGGGAGCGGGCGCTGCCGGTTCCTCGATCGACAGCACCGCCGCGATCATCGGCCGGCTCGGCTCGGTTGGATCTTCCTCGGTTGGGGTAAAATCCAGGCGTCGCTGCCCATCGGGCTCGCACAGCACGTCGCCGCTGCGGAGCAGCAGCCCCCCCTCTGCTGCCACCAGCGGCAGCGACACCAACGGACGCTCGAGCTTCGGGTGCGCACGTTCGATCGTTTCGACCATGCGATCGATCGCCGCCAGCGAGCGGCCAAACCGCAGGAGCGATGCGAGCATCTGCGCGAGGTTAGCTTCGCTGAAGTCGTAGCGGATCAAGCGACCCAAACGCTCTGAGGGCTCAAGGTAGCCCCGGCGCTCCCACCGACGGATCGCCGTGATCGGGGCTCCCGACAACTCGGCAAGCATCGCCGGCGTGTACAGACGCTTCACAACGTCGCCCGACTCGATCACGCCTAGCCGCTCCAAGAGCTCGGTCTCTGTGATCGTGAGGTCCACCAGCAGATTGCTCGCCTGGCCAACATCGCGCCCCTCTCCACAGACGACGAGCGTCGCGTCGGCCGGTTGCGGAACGACTACGCCGCCAAGCTCTGCCACGAGGGTCGCCAAGCGCTTGCGCGGAGCGCTAACAAACCGCCCCATCAAGCAAACCCGCTCGCCCTCGAGCTGCTGGGTCCACTGCGACGCAGGGAGGTCGGTCGGAGGAAGCAGTTCGGTGCTCAAAGGGGAGATCGCCCGGCGTTCTCGCGAGACAGGGCGCCCACGTAGCGCCACCGCGATACGCAATTCTCCGCACCGGGCTCCGGGCGTCAACGCGTCGGCCGCAACGAACGTCAAATCTCCGGGGGAATCAAAGCCCCCAACCGGCCCCTTCAAAGGCCGTTCCGCCCCGGCTTATCGCAAGATTTGCCCGTATCGGCCCTTCTCCGGCCGTCGCGGCGATCAACCGCAAACGTCGCACGCCGGCTCAATCGGTCGGCGAACCATCACCGTACGCGGCACCCGCTGGGTGACCGTGTACTCTTCGAGTCGGGTCGTGGTGGTCGGCACACTCACCTTTTCGACCTTCTCGACCATTCGGCAAACCTGCACATCGTACGGCTCGACACGTTCTTCACGCACCATGCGGCACGTGGTCACCGGCACCTTGCGAACTCGCTCTTCCGAGACCATCCGGCAGACCTGCTCGGGGATGCGACGCTCGACCCGCTCGACCACTTGTCGGCAAACCTGCACCGGCACCTGACGCACTCGCTCTTCGTTCACCATCCGTACCACCTGCACCGGCACCCGGCGCACTTGCTGCTCGGTCACCATGCGGGTGACGTTCACCGGCACACACTCGGTCACCTGCTGCGGTACATAGCCCGTCACGGGCGTCTGTACCGAGACCGGATTCGGTCGGTACACACGCTGCACTTGCTGCTGCGGCGGGGTCTCGGTCGTCACCCACGAGAGGCCCGGGCGAACTGTTTGCACCTGGCCCGTCAGGGGATCGATGGTCTGCTGACCGGGTAGCCACCGCAGGCTCGGCCATGACTTGCTGCCGGGCGTCACCGAAACCTGATCGACGTAGCCCCCCTGATCGACCACCTGTGTTTGGTAGGTCGTTACCGGACGCATGACGGTCCGTACCTGTTGCTGCTGAACCGTCTCGGTGACGGGGCGCTGTACGAGATAGGTTTCTTGGCGCTCGCTGGTCTCACACACCGGACGCTGCACGGTATAGCGCTCTTCACGCATCTGCGTTTCGGTAACGTTGCGGACCACGTCATAGCTGGCGTCGCGATAGCGGGTTTCATAAACCGGGCGCTGCACGGTATAGCGTTCTTCTCGCACCGAGGTCTCGCGCACAGGGCGAAGCACCGAATAGCGTCGCTCCATGCGTTTGGTCTCGAAGACGGGAACGCTCCGCGTCACTTCGCGCTCTTCGTAATTGGTCTCGGTGACCGGTCGGTAGCACTTGATCTCACGCTCTTCATAGACCGTCTGGCACTCAACCCGATAAGCGGGAGCGCAGCCACAGCTATCAATTGACAGTTCCTGGGCACGGACCGAGGTGGGTGACAACCCAACGGCCACGGCAAGCATCGACCGGACAATAGCCGGCGTTAGGCGAGCGTAAAAAGCTTTCATCTGCTTGGTCAACCAACACGGAAAAAAGAGGGGCCGAGCACACCGGGGGCGCTGGCAGCAACCCAAGTGTGCGGCGCACACGGAACTTAGGCAAATCAATTTGCCCCCTCACAACCCAACCTTGTCCCGTTTTTTTCAAGTCACTCGTGGTCTGCGCCACTCAGGCAAAATACGCCGACCTGTGACAGCACCGGACAGAACGGCCCGTCGCCCCTACACTCGTTGCAACCGCTAGCTTCCCCCCGTGCTTTCTATGCTGCTCATCGACCACACTTTTGACGACCCCGCCGCGAACCTCGCCCTGGACGAGGCGTTGCTGCAGGCAACCACACCAATCGAAACCCTCCGGCTGTGGCGACCCGTGCGTCCGGTGGTGGTCGTCGGTCGCTCGTCAAGGATCGCGAGCGAGGTCGATCTGGATGCCTGCCAACGAGCCGACGTGCCCGTGCTGCGGCGTGTTAGCGGCGGGGCAACCATCGTCACCGGGCCCGGGTGTCTGATGTACGCCGTCGTTCTCGACAGCCAGCGCACCCCGTCCGCTGCCGATGTCTCGGCGGCGCACCGCTACGTGCTGGGTCGCATGCTTCGCGCGCTCGGTCCGCTGCGGCCGAGCCTCGTGATCGCCGGCACAAGCGACCTGGCGCTTCAGCCCGCAGGGGCTCCTGCCGAGGCGTTCCGCAAGGTCTCGGGGAACGCGGTCCGGCGGGTGCGTTCGCGTTTGCTTTATCATGGCACGCTGCTCAACCATTTCGATCTCGAACTCGTGACACGACTGTTGCGAACCCCACCGCGTCAGCCCGACTACCGAGCCGCGCGTCGCCATGCAGATTTTCTCGCGAATCTCGAACTTGACGAAGCGCAACTCGCCACGGCAATCATCGCCGAGTGGCAGGCCACGCCGGCATCGGACACCGCTTACCCCGCGTCGCTAGAGGACGCGCTACACGTGGCCCAAAAGAAACATCAAGATCGCACCTGGACCTTCTCTCGATGACGTCGATCGCTCCCACCGCCGAAGCACGCCGCTCGCCCGTCCTCACGCTGCTCGACAAGTATGAAGCCGCGTGGCCTGCCGAGGCCGCCGTCGTTCAACAGATCCGGACGCTCGTCCTCGATCACGCAGACTGCTTTGATCGCACCTGCCGGCCGGGGCACCTTACCGGCTCGGCCTGGGTCGTCTCGGCGGACGCTGCCCGCCACCTGCTGCTGCACCACCGTAAGCTCGACAAGTGGTTGCAACCGGGCGGCCATGCCGACGGCGACCCCGACCTCGCAGCCGTTGCGCTGCGTGAGGCGGCCGAGGAAACGAACCTCGCTGGACTCGAGGTCTTGCGAGGTAAACCCACGCTGCTGGATGTCGATGTCCACCTGATCCCGGCCCGCTACGACGCGGCAGGCGAACTCCTCGAAGACGCCCACGAGCATCACGACCTCCGCTTTCTCATTCGGGCGGGGGGCAATGAAACGCTTGTCGGAAACGAAGAATCGAACGCCTTGCGCTGGTGTACCCCCACTGAGGTGCGGGCGCTGACCAACGAGCCGAGTGTGCTGCGACTGCTCGACAAGTCCGCCGACCGGCTCGCTGTAAAATAACCTGCGGGACCCCCCCCTCAGCAACGACCTCACTTGCCACCTAAGGCAGCCCGCCACACCGCGAGCTTCTCATCGTAAGAAAGCGACGCATGAGCGGGGCTGGTCGAGGGGAGCCGCACGAGCGTCAAGCGCTCGACGGTCTCCACCGGCAGGGTCGATAGCACGGTGCGGTGAAAGGCCTCTTCCGCCTTCCCGCCGTTGAAGCCAACGGTCGTGAGGGTCGGCTGCCGATCGAACAAGGCCGCCAAATTGTTCGCCTGTTCGGAGCCGCGTGTGATCGCCGCGTCGAGACTGCCGTCCCGCTGGCATTCTTGCAGCACATCCCAGACTGCCACGCCCGCTCGCCGCAAGACGGCGCACCGCTGCGCGTACGACCGTTTGGGATCGGCACCGAAGAGCGCCCCCATGATCGGCCAAAAAGCGTTACGCGGGTGGGCATAATACTCGCCTGCCGCGAGCGACCTAACGCCCGGCATCGAACCCAACAGCAGCACCCGCGCTCGGGGGCCTTCGATCGGTGGAAAACTGCGGACAACGGGCATTCGGGCTTGGGCCGGGCGAATGGAGCGTACGAAGGCAGCGAGGATCTCTTCCGATTCTAAAAGCGCTGGTGGCTTGGCGACGCGCTGGCCCCTGTTAGATTAAGCCGTATTCCCTGCCTGGAGAATCATCCGATGACCGCCCTGCCCGCCTTCGGGACCAACAAGATCCGCCGCGAGAACCTCCCCAAGGGGGGCAATCTGTGCGAGCACTGCACCGCCAAGTGCTGCCACTACATCGCCGTGCCCTACGAAACGCCCACCGAGTTTGAAGACATGGAGTACATCCGCTGGATCGTGCTCCACCAAAACGCCACGTTCTTCAAAGAAGACGAAGACTGGTTTCTGCTGGTGCACACCGTTTGCGAGAAGCTCCAAGACGACTACCGCTGCGGTGTCTACGACACCCGCCCGCAGATCTGCCGCGACTACACCACCAAGAACTGCGAGTACGACGACGACTGGACGTACGACTTCTATCTGGAAACGCACGAACAGGTGTGGGAGTACACCGAGGCGGTCTACCAGAAGAAGGGCCAAAGCATCCGCAGCCGCAAGCCCAACCCGCTGGCGGTGCTTGCCTAGTCGCAAGACGCTTGTCCGCTCTCGGGGGCGTTCTTTCCGCCCGCTTGCGACCTCCCGTGCTCAAACGCCCGCTCTCTCTTTTCAGCGAGCTCCGTCTTTCTTCCTAACCCCCTCCGGAAACCGTTGAGCAAACAAGACCGCATCACGCCGCGCACGCTCAAGGGCTTCCGCGATTACCCGCCCGAGCTCGCGCTGCCACGCGAGCGGATCATCGAAACGGCGCGGCACGTCTATCGCTCGTTCGGCTACGCGCCGATCGATACGCCCGCACTGGAGTACTTGGAGATCCTCACCGGCAAGGGCTCCGAAGAGACCGACAAGCAGCTCTATCGCTTCACCGACCACGGCAGTCGTGAAGTCGGCATGCGGTTTGACCTCACCGTGCCGCTGGCGCGATTCGCCGCGCAGTACGCTCAGCAGCTTGGTCTGCCGTTCAAGCGCTACCACATCGCCAGCGTGTGGCGGGGCGAGAACCCCCAAAAAGGGCGCTACCGCGAGTTCATGCAGGCCGACTTTGATACGGTCGGTTCGACCGGCGTCGCGTCCGACATCGAGACCGTCGTCGTGCTGCACACGCTGCTGCGCGCTTGCGGGTTCGAGCGGTTTGCGATTCGCATCAACCATCGGGGCGTGCTCGATGGCGTGCTGGATAAGGCGGGCCTCGCTGGCCGCTCGGCACCCGTGCTTCGCGCGCTGGATAAGCTCGCCAAGATCGGCCCCGAGAAGGTCGCCGAAGATCTCAAGCAAACTGCCGAGGCGTCGGCCACACAGATCGACGCCGTGCTTCAGTTCGCTTCACTCACGGGAGAGAATGCCACGCTGCTCGCCGAGATCCAGCGGCTGGTCGCTGGCAACGCGACGGGAGAAGCCGGTCTGGAGCGGCTACGGGAGACACTCACCGGGGTGGCTGCCAGTCAAATCGATCCGGGCGGCGAGGCGGCGGTGCGGATCGATCCTGCTATCGCCCGTGGGCTCGATTACTACACCGGCTTGGTACTCGAAACACTGCTGACCGACCTGCCGGGCATCGGCAGCGTCGCCAGCGGCGGACGCTACGACAATCTCGCCGGTCTCTACACGAGCCAATCACTGCCCGGCATCGGCGCATCGCTCGGCGTGGATCGCTTGCTGGCCGCGATGGAAGAACTCGGCCAGACCGGCGCGGCACGAACTCCGGCCGACGTGCTGATCGTGTACTTTGCCGAAGATCGCCTCGCCGACTATCTCCGCTTATCGGCGACGCTCCGCGCCCAGGGAATCGCGACCGAGCTCTATCCCGAGCCCAAAAAGCTCGCCAAGCAGCTCCAGTACGCCGACAAACGCGGCTTCCGGGTCGCGCTAATCGCGGGACCAGATGAGCTCGCGCGGGACGAATGTCAATTAAAACACCTCGCGACCAGTGAAGCGATCAGCACCCCGTTGGCCGACGTGGTGACAACCGTGCGTCGCTTGCTCGACAGCATCTAATTGCCCATCGCGGGGTTGGTCAGAGTCCAATCGAGGTAAAACCAAGCCCTGACGACCGCATACGACAGCCCCTGCCGCGCGATGGCCAAGCGACACAACCACTACGAGGCCGCGTTCGAGGCCTATCTGCGCGCCGAGCGGATCGCCTACGTCGCCGTCAACGAGCAGCGCCGCGCGCTCGCCCCCCACGGGTCGCTCAAGAGCGTTGATTTTCTCATCTCAACCGATCAACCAGCCGGTTCGGGATGGCTCGTGGACGTCAAAGGTCGGCAGTTCCCGTCCGGACACCGCTCGCCCCAGTACTGGCGCAACTGGACCACGCGCGACGAACTGGATTCGCTCCGCCAATGGTCCGACCGCTTCGGGGATCGCTTCGAGGGCGTGCTGCTGTTCGCGTATGAGCTGGTGGCCGATCGCGCGCCGGTTTCGCCCGAGCGCGTGTTCTATCACGCGGACCGCCCCTACGCCTTTGTGGGCGTGCGGGCCGCCGACTACGCCGCCGCCGCGCGACCGCTCTCGGCCAAGTGGGACACGGTCTCGGTCCCCGTCGCCCGTTTCCGCCAGCTCGCGGCACCGGCCGACGAGCTCCTCGCCGACTCGCTGCTGATCTAACTAGCGCTGCCGTTCGGCCCCAGTTTTTCCCGGAGGGGGGTGGCTTAGCCGGTTGCGGCCCGAATTAGCTCCGTACGGAACTAGGACCGTACGGGGGACCTCGGGATCACCTGTCCGGCGAGTTGGCGTACGCCCGAGTGGTGGCTACTCTAAAGGGATCGCTTCGAGTCAATCACCGAGACCCGCTCTCGTTCACTCCGCCTCTTCCCGTCACACGCCTTCGCGGCGATTCGGCATGCTGACTATCGCCACGAGCTTGTTCGCCCACGCCCTGCCCCTCGCGCAAGCCGCTACGGGACCGCGCGGCTACACCTGGTCCTGGGCAATCATCCTGCCGTGCGTCTTGCTGGGCCTGATGGTCGCGCTGCGGCCCGCCAAGCGAACCTACGACGTCAAGAAGCCGAAAGTGGACTAGTCCGCTCAGGTTGTGTCGGCCCGACTTTACGCGGCCAAGCGGCGCGGCAACGACTGGGCAGCGGCGAAGCCATGCAGCGCCTCGATCACGCGCGACTGCTCGTCGTACGCCAGCTCGGGGAACACCGGCAGCGAGAGCACCTCTTCGGCGGCTCGCTCCGTGTGGGGCAGATCCCCCGGCCGGTAACCCAACTCGGCAAAGCAAGCCTGCTGGTGCAACGGGATCGGGTAGTAGATGGCCGAGCCAATCTTCCGCTCGGCGAGCCACTCCTGGAGCGCGCCGCGACGGCCCTCTTGCACACGTACGGTGTACTGATTCCAAACGCTTGGGCAGCCGGCCGCCTCGACCGGCGTAACGAGCGCCTCCGCGGCCGGACCGGCGGCAAGTTCGTGCTGGTAGCGTTGCGCGTGGCGAGTGCGCGCGGCGGCGTAATCCGCCAAGTGACGGAGCTTCACCACCAACGCCGCCGCCTGCACGGTGTCGAGCCGGCTGTTCAGACCCACAAAGTGGTGATGGTAGCGCGGACGTTGTCCGTGGTCGCAAAGCACCCGCACCCGATCGGCGAGTTCGCCGTCGTTGGTGGTCACCAATCCGCCATCGCCCAGCCCGCCCAGGTTCTTGGTCGGATAGAAGCTGAAGCAGCCGAACCGCCCCATCGAGCCCACCGGCTTGCCAGCGTAACTGGCACCAATCGCTTGGGCCGCGTCCTCGATGATCGGCAGTCCGTGCGCCGCGGCGATCCCCTCCAGCGACGCCATATCAGCCGCCTGGCCGAACAGGTGGACGGGCATGATCGCTTTGGTGGCCGGCGTGATGCGTCGCGCGACGTCGGCCGGATCGATATTGAACGTGTCGGGCAGGATATCGGCGAAGACGGGCGTCGCCCCCAATCGCGACACGCAGCCGGCCGTCGCAAAGAACGTGAAGCTCGGCAGGATCACCTCGTCGCCCGGTCCAATGCCCAGCGCCATCAGCGCCACCAGGATGGCGTCGGTGCCCGACGCACAGCCAATGGCGTGGTCGGCTTGGCAGAGCTCAGCGATCTGCGTTTCAAGTTCCTGCACGGCGGGGCCTTTCAGGAAGGCTCCCGAATCAACCACCGCGGCGATCGCGGCGACGATTTCGTCGCGGATCGGGTGATTCTGACGGTTCACATCCAGCAGCGGCACAGGGGCTGCGGCGGCGGTGAACGAAACGGCTTCGGGGCTGGTCGACGTGGCGCGCAGGACTTCCTTGCCAGGCGTATTCATCGGGAATTCTCCCTGTTCTGGAACGTAACGTTCACTGCGGAGGGGGCCCGGTAGACGTCCTTGTCGCCGGGCGAGCGGGCGGAGATTAGGCGTCCTCCCGCAAAGGGTCAACGCCACGCCTCGGCCGTTTAACTCACGATCGGCCCGAAACCGGGCTCGACGTGAGCCCGACGCCGACGACGTGACCGTTTGCCACGCCCGCAAAGTGCTAGCAGTCGCTGTGTCATGGCAAGGGGCTTCACGCTGCCGCGCTGCCAGCGGCAGCTCGGTCCTGAACCCCGCTCGGCCTGATCGCGTAGGCTGGTGGAAGACCCGACCCCGCTCCGCGACAAACGTCCTTCCTCAGCCCCGGTCCTCCCCGCCATGATCCGCTCGTTTCTCGCTCTGGTGCCGCTCTTTGCCACCTGCTGTGCTTCATCGCTAGCAGCCGAGCCGGCCGCACCGCCGTCGCTCCGCACCCAACTCGAGGAGCTGTCCGCCGGCTTCGCCGATAAAGCGCCGCCGGCGATGCGTGAAGCCTTCGCACAGGGGATCGCCGACGTGCGTGCCCTGGGCCTCGAGGCATCGGCCAAGCAAGTCGGCGACCGCGCTCCGGACGGCGTCTTGTTGAACGCCGTTGAAGTTCCGGTGGAGTTCTCATCGCTCTGGGCTGACGGCCCCGTGGTGGTCTCGTTCTACCGGGGCGGCTGGTGCCCCTACTGCAATCTGCAGCTCAGAGCCCTCCAGGCGTCGCTGGAGAGCATCGAGGGCGCAGGTGCCAAGCTGGTCGCCATCACGCCCGAACAGCCGCAGAAGGCGCAAGAGACCGCCAGCAAGAACTCGCTGGCCTTCCAGGTGCTTTCCGACAAAGACAATCAGCTCGCCAAGGCGTTGGGCATCGCCTTCACCCTGCCGGAAGCCATTCGGCCGATCTATCGCGAGCGCATCGGACTGGCCGCCTATAACGGCAACGACGACGACGAACTTCCTCTGGCCGCGACCTTCATCATTGATCGTACGGGCGAGATCCGCTGGGTCTACCTTGAGTCCGACTACAAGCAGCGCGCCGAGCCCGCCGACATCGTCGCCGCGGTCGAAGCCCTCTAGCGAGCCTGTCGTGCTCTTGAAGTGTTGTCGCCCTGTCGCCCGGATCGCTACCTTGGTAAGCGATGTGCCAGCCGTTCACTTTTTTCCGTAGGACTCCACGATGGTTAGCCGCTTGTTCTGTCCACTGCGTTCTCCCTGCCCTCGCTCCTCCGCAATCGGCTTGATCGCGATGGCGACAGCCTTCAGCGCAGCCCCGGCAACGCTCGCCCAGTCGCCGCCGCAACCAACGCAAGAGCACCGCGAACTCGCCAAGGAAGCCGGCGTGTGGGACGCCCGCATGAAGATCTATGTGGCTCCCGAGGTCCCTCCCTTGGAAAGCGAGGCCACCGAAACCTGCACCATGCTGGGGCCGTTCTGGCTGGTCAGCGTTTTCGAGGGCAGCATGGCGGGCACCCCCTTCACGGGCCACGGTCAGACAACTTTCGACCCGCGTGCGGGCGAGTGGGTCTCGACCTGGATCGATTCACTCGCGCCGACCCTGATGACCAGCCGCGGCACTTACGACCCCGCCACGCGCACCGCGACCTATCAGGGCGACACGGTCGATTGGATGACCGGCCAACCGAAGCAAGTGAAAATGACGCTCACCTACACAGATGACGACCACAAAGAATTCCGCATGCACGAACGTCCCGCCGCCGGTGCCGCGGACTGGGCCAAGATGCTGGAGATCAGCTACACGCGGCGCTAACCGCCGAGGACATTCGTCACGCAAACATCCCCTAAAAATAGCGAAGCCGCCGTGGAGACAAGCTCCACGGCGGCTTCCGTTTTTTTCAGCTAACGCCGATCAGCTCAGCCAAGGCGGCTGCGGAGCGCAACCGTCGAAGCGAACGTCGTGCCGAGCAGAACCAACAAGGCCGAACCCGGCTCGGGGATCACGGTGCCTTCGACCGTGATGTTGTCGAAGCGGTTGTTGCCGGTCGCGCTGGTGGCACCGTCCAGGGTGATCTTGAAGAACACCGACGAGGCACCCTCTACGGCGGCGATCGCCGAAAGGTCGTACGACTCGGTGACAAAGCTGCTGCCCAGCGTACCCAGATCCGTATCGAACAGCGAGTAAGTCACGCCGTCGGTCGAGTACGAGAAGGCACGGCTGGCAAAGCCGGTCGAGGTGCCACGCTGAGCCCACGAGACGAGGATGTCCTCGTAACCAACGGTGCTGACCTCGAGCACAATGCTCATGCCGTTGTTCGAGTACACGCCGCCACCCAGGTCGTTACCCCCCTGGGGCGAGAGCGAGCCGCCCGAAGCGATCGTCGGTTGAGCGTTGACGGTCGAACCGGAAAAGCTCTGAATGGTCGTGTAGGCACCACTCGCAGCGGTGGTGTCAAAATCGATCAGGGTCAGCGCGCCGGCACCCTGGTCGGCGGCCTGCGGGAAGTCGGTCGTTTCGAAACCGAAACCGCCAGCGGGCAAGCTGTTCGAGTTCTGATCCCAGTAGGCGATCAGAGCGGCATTGGCCGACGAGGCGGCCACGAGCACCATAGCGGCGCTCAGAAGGTTGAGGATACGCATCTTCATTAGCTCTCAAAACAAAGGTGGGGCAACGACGCTCACGCCGTCGCGGGGATCAAGGGAGAACGTTCTCTGTTGCAGGGAGACCAACGCGAGGAAGATTGCGTCGGTCCGGAGGGGAAACAGGCTTCGCACGAGTCAGAAGGGCCTTCGCGGGCGGGTCCAGAACCCGGTCGGCACCAACTGGTCGGCACCCTCAAAGCCTATTCAAAATCCCCCTTTCCGCAAGGATTACCAGCGATTTTAACCCATTCTAAACGGGTTTCTCACAAAACGGACCCCGCTCGGGCCTGTTTCTGCCGCTCAACAAGGCACCGGCTGCGCAAGACAACGGCACCGCCCCCCGACATGGGGGGGAGCGGTGCCGTGCGAAAGTAAAACGCTGCCGGCGGGCTTCGATGCCCTAAGCGTCCTGCGACCGGCAGCATGATTGAGATTTCAAGTCGGCGACGATCCTATCAGAAACTCGTCTGGTGTGATCGCCCCCCTGTTGATGTCGAACAACGTTCGCTCAGCTGCAGCCCATGCTCTGGCCGCAGTTGTGGCACAGGTAGCAGTTGCCGTTGCGGACCGTGATCGCGCCGCAGCCGTCACACGCCGGTGCGTCGGCCTGGAAGCCGGCGAACTGACTGTTGCGATTGCCTTCGCCCAACACGGCACCCGCCCGCTCGAGCAGGTTATCGGTTGCCGCCGCTGCGGCGTGGCTACCGGCTGAACCGTTCAGCCGAGCCGTGCCGTTGGCGTGCGCCGTGCCATTGGACGACACGGTGGGGGGCAGCGTTGCGGAGCCGTTGGCGTCATGCCCCGCGACCGCGTGCCCGCCGGCCATCGTGGCGGCGGGCTTGGTCATGCCGGGTTCATCGGCCGGTGGTGCGGCAGACCCCGTCGGTGCCGACGCTCCCGCGTCGAGCGACCGCCCTTGCGACGCCTCCTTGTAGCCCGGCAGGAACGTGATCCCCAGCCAGCGGAAGATGTAGTCGATCAGGCTCTTGGCGATCCGGATGTCCGGGTTCTTGGTGTGCCCCTGCGGCTCGAACCGCATGTGGCTGAACTTGCGGACATAGTCCTCCAGCGGCACGCCGTACTGGAGGCTCATCGAGACGCTCGTGCCGAAGGCGTCCATCAGGCCGCCGATGGTGCTCCCCTCTTTGGCCATGGTGATGAACAGCTCGCCCGGGCGGCCGTCGGGGTACAGGCCCACGGTGATGTAGCCCTCGTGCCCGGCGACGCTGAACTTGTGCGTCTTCGAGTCGCGGGTGTCGGGCAGTCGTTCGCGGCGGGGTTTGGCGGCAACCGCCTCGGCCTCGCCCTTCTTGCTGTCCAGCTTGGTGTTGAGCGGCTGGCTGTCCTTCGAGCCGTCGCGATAGATGGCCAACGCCTTCAGACCGAGCTTCCAGCCGTCGTAGTACGCCTGCGCGATCTCGGCGGGAGTGGTATCGCGCGGCATGTTGACCGTCTTGCTGATCGCTCCGGAAAGGAACGGCTGCGCCGCGGCCATCATCGTCACATGGGCACGCCAGGGGATGCTGCGCGTGCCGCCGGCCGGCGTGAACGCACAGTCAAACACGCCCAGGTGCTCGGGCCGCAGATCGGCGGCACCTTCGATCGTGTCCTCGCGATCGATGTGCGCGAGGATCGATTCGATCTCGCTCGCGTTGTAACCGAGCTTCACCAGCGCCTGCGTCACCGATTGGTTGACGATCTTCAGCATGCCGCCGCCGGCGAGCTGCTTGTACTTCACGAGCGCGATGTCCGGCTCGATGCCGGTCGTGTCGCAGTCCATCATGAAGCTGATCGTGCCGGTCGGTGCCAGGACGGTCGCCTGGGCGTTGCGGAAGCCGTGCGCCTGGCCGGCCACGACAACACGGTCCCACACCTGCTGGGCCGCACGGCTCAGGTCGGCCGGGCAACGCTCGTCGATCGCCGCGACGGCATCGCGGTGCATCTGCATCACGCGGTTCATCGGCTCGGCGTTCTCGGCGTAACCGTCAAAGGGACCCACCGCCTCGGCCAGCTCGGCACTGGTGAGGTTCGCCACGCCGTGCATGACCGCCGTGATGGCCCCGCACACACCGCGGCCTTCCTCCGAATCGTAGGGCAGACCGCTGGTCATCAGCACGCTGCCCAGGTTCGAGTAGCCCAGACCCAGCGGGCGGAAGCGGTGGCTGTTGGCCGCGATGTCCGCCGTGGGGTAGCTGGCGTGATCGACGAGGATCTCTTGCGCGATGAAGTACAGCCGGCAAGCCGCGCTGTAACGCTCATGATCGAACGTGCCCGCGACACCCGCCGCGTCGTCCTGTTTGCGGACGAACTTCATCAGGTTGATGCTCGCCAGGTTGCACGCCGTGTTGTCGAGGAACATGTACTCGCTGCACGGGTTCGACGCGTTGATCCGGCCGCTATTGGGGCACGTGTGCCAGCGGTTGATCGTGGTGTCGTACTGCACGCCCGGATCGCCACAGTGCCACGCACAGTCGGCCATCCGGCTCATCACCTCGCGCGCCTTGTAGGTCGGCCCGGGGATGGTGTTGTCGGTCACCCAGCGGGTCGTCCAGTCCTGATCCTTCTCATAGGCCGCCATGAAGTCGTCCGTCAAACGGACCGACAGGTTGGCGTTCTGGAACATGACCGAGCTGTACGCTTCGCCGTTGAAGTTCGACTCGTACTTGCCGCTGGCGATCAGCGTCTGGGCCTTCTGCTCTTCGCGCCACTTGCACTCGATGAACTCCATTACGTCCGGGTGCCAGACCTTGATCGACTGCATCTTGGCAGCCCGGCGTGTCTTGCCGCCTGACTTCACTACCGCCGCGATCTGATCGTAGACCCGCATGAACGACAGCGGGCCGCTCGGTACGCCGCCGCCCGAGAGCTTCTCGCGCTTGCTGCGGAGCGTTGAGAGGTCGGTCCCCGTTCCCGAACCAAACTTGAAGAGCATCGCTTCGCTGGTCGCGAGGCGCATGATCTCTTCCATGTTGTCACCCACGCTCTGGATGAAGCACGCCGAGCCTTGGGGATACTCGTACGGGTTCTCAGGCTGGTTCACCTGCTGCGACATCGGGTCCCAGCGCCAGTTGCACTTGGTGCCGGTCACGCCGTACTGGTTGAACAGGCCGACGTTGAACCACACGGGCGAGTTGAACGCGCCGTGCTGATGCAGGCACAGCCACGACAGGTCGCGGTAGAAACGCTCGCCGTCTTCAACCGAGGCGAAGTACCCGTCTTGCAAGCCCCAGTCGGCAATGGTGCGCGTGACCCGATGCACCAGTTGGCGCACGCTGTACTCACGCTCGGGCGTGCCGACTTCGCCGTAGAAGTACTTGCTGCAAATGACATTGGTCGCGAGCTGCGTCCAGAACGTCGGCACCTCGCAGTTGGTCTGCTCGAAGAGCACCCCGCCGTTCTCGTCCTTGATCTGCGAGGTCCGGACCTCCCAATCGACCGTATCGAACGGGTCCGCGACGTGCTCCGGGCAGAAGGTGGCGTCCACCTTCAGGCGACCATGAAAAAGCTTCTCCGCGCCGGGGGCGGCAGCGGAACCAGGGGTCTGAGACATCGCATAGCCAGCGTCAACGGTCGCCATAGCTACCTCCTGTAGGGGGCTTAAAAGATCGGGCATCCTTGTCCAGTATGCCTAATGTACATAAGTACATCAAGCCAGCAGCGTCTCCATCGGCACGCCGTGCCGGTTGGCTGCACTCGCTCTCTTCGTCTCGTCTCACTCATTGGGGCGGAGCGGCCGCAGCCGCGAGTTACCACCATATGTTGGCCCTATCGGGCCACTCTCCCGCAAAACGGGAGCGAAACGTCGCGCTAGGCCCAATATATTGTGGTCGATGCCCACCGAACCACAACACTTGGGCTGTCCGAGCGGCAAATCATACGCGCCCACAGTCCCGCGTCAACGCGATTCGTGGTAGGACCTAACTTGCTAGCACACAATAGGTTGTGGCATTTGCCGCCAAGCCATCAGCGCTACGATGAAGGATCCGTTAAGGTCGCAAGGTATTACACACGAACACTTTACGGAAATCCGACCCGTTCCTACCACCACCGATCGCCCCGAGCGCTTTTTTGAAGACTCTGCCTCGCTCCACGGCAGTTCGGGTAAGCCACGCAAACGGCGCAGCGCAGACACCCCGATACCCAGGGTTCCCGAGCTCCGTTTTGCCGGAGCCCTCGCCCGGATTCGCTACCGAACCTCGCTGTACCGGGAGTGGTCCGTTGGGTATGACCGCAATCGCTTATCGCTGGAATCGGACCGACGCGGCGACGGCCTACGACGCCGCCGCCCCGCACATCCATCCGCATTATCACGTGGTTCAAGCCGCGGTGCTGTCGGCTCTGCCGCGCACCGTGCGTGAGGTCGTTGATCTGGGCGGGGGCTCGGGCCGACTGGCCGAACAGATCCTGGAGGAGTTTCCCGCCGCGCGCGTGACGATCGTCGATCCGTCCGAGCCATTCTTGGCCCTGGCCGAAGAGCGGCTCGAGCGGTTCGCTGGGCGCTTCCAAACGGTTCCGCAGTCAGCGCAGGGCGAATGGCGCTCGGACACACCGACCCCCGACGCGATTGTCAGCACCTCGGCCTTACACCACCTGGACAGCAGCGAGAAGAACGCCGTCTTCGCTGCCTGCCGGGCAGCGCTCGAACCAGGCGGCGTGTTCATCAACGGCGATGAGTATCGCCCTCCCTCCGACGCGGCCTATCGGGCCGATCTCGAGGCCTGGGGCGCGCACATGAACGCGGCTCTGGCGCTGGGAGCGATCCCCCCTTCGTTCGGGGCGACCATCAAGAGCTGGCACGAACGCAACCTGGAAGACTTCGGCGGCCCCCGCACAAGCGGTGACGACTGCCACGAGACGATCGAAGAACAGATCGCTCGGCTCTACGGAGCGGGCTTCCACTCGGCCGAAGCCATTTGGAAGGAGTCGCTGTGGGGCGTAGTGATGGCCCAGCGGTAAACGAGTGGCCCAGAAACCAGCCGCACTAACGGCTCGGGGAGATAACGAGCACGGGGCAGCGGGCCACTGCATAACGCAGTCGCAGTCGCACACCGCTCGAAAAGTGGTGGCTCGAATCGCCAAGCTGGCAGCAACAAGGCGAGCCTCGCCCCCCCTCGCTGAGGTGGGCTAATCAGCCCGCCCTGAGCTAGCCGCCGATCTTGCCGATCTTCACGCGGGTGAACTTCTTGCGGTGGCCTGTGTGGCGACGGCTGTTCTTCCGGCGACGCAGCTTGACGACCTCGATCTTGGGCCCTTGGGCCAGACCAAGCACCTCGGCCGAAACGCTCGCGCCCGCGACTGTCGGGGCCCCAAACTTCAGATCGGCACCCGACCCGATGGCCAGCACCTGGTCGAATTTGAGCGTGTCGCCGGGGTTGGCTTCACGGTAATCGAGGGCCAGTTCTTGGCCTTCGACGACTTTATACTGACGGCCGCCGTCAACGATGATTGCGTACATGTCGCAGAAACCTTAATCGAATCGAATTTCGCTCGGGGAGCCCCGTATCGTAGCGTCCGCGGGGCGGGTCGTCGAGGCCCTGCTTTTGCAGATTAACCCCCCGCCGGCGGGGGGTGCTCTGGAGCCGGGGCTCGGCCTTCAGTCGCTGTTCTAAGCACCCAGCCGCAGCTCGTTTCCGGCCGCGTCGGCGTACGAAATCCGCAGCAATTCGGGCGTGGCCGACTCGCTGCCGATCACGATCACCTCCACACCGGCCTCTTCTTCAAGCTTGGCAATCTCGCGCCGCTTGCGGTTGTTCAGGTAGATCGCCACCTGCTCTTCCACCGTCACCGTGATCGTCGCGACACGCTCGTGGTAAGCCGCCTCGGGCAGCTTGCGGAGTGCCTCGATGGCCATGCTCTCAGCGGACTTCACCAAGCCCGCCCCCTGGCACGAGGGACACTCACGGTACACGCTCCGCTTGAGGCTCGGACGGATCCGCTGCCGAGTCATCTCGATCAAGCCAAAGGGACTGGTGCGCAAGATCTTGGTACGGGCGCGATCGCGACGCACAGCGTCCTTGAGCGTCTTCTCCAGGTTGCGCCGATGCTTCTCCTTGCGCATGTCGATGAAGTCATTAACGATCACACCGCCCAGGTCGCGGAGACGCAACTGACGCGCAATCTCTTTGGCGGCGATCAAATTGAGCTGATACGCCGACTCCTCCGCACCGCCGCTCGTGCGGAAGCTGCCGCTGTTGACGTCGATCGCCACCAGGGCCTCGGTCTGATCGATCACCAGCGACCCGCCCCGCTTGAGCGGCACCTTGCGTTCGTTGATTCGCTGAATCTCTTCATCGAGCCGGTGCTTATTAAACAGCGGCTCTTTTCCCTCGTACAGATGTAGCCGATTGACGTAGCGCGGCATGACCACCTGCAGAAACTCGCGGGCTCGTTCGTAAGCCTTGGGCTCATCGATGTGGATCGTATCGATCTCGCTCGAAAAGATGTCGCGGATCGTCCGGATGACGATATCGCTTTCTTCGTACAGGTCGCCCGGGCCTTCCTGCTTCTTCATCCTGCGGACGATCATCTTCCATAGCCGCAGCAGATACGCCAGGTCGCGTGACAGGTCGCGCTTCGTGCGATCGGTGCCGGCGGTGCGGACAATAAATCCCAAGCCCTTCGGCGGGTCGAGTTCGCGGAGGATGCCTCGCAACCGCTTGCGCGCGTCGTCGTCTTCGATCTTCCGCGATACGCCAATCCGTCCGAGCGCCGGCATGAGCACCAGGTAACGGCCTGGAATGCTGATGTAGGTCGAGAGCGTCGGACCCTTTGTGCCGATGCCCTCTTTGATGACCTGCACCACGACCTCGTCTCCCTTGCGAAAGATCTCTTCGATCGGAGGCTTCACACGCGGACGAACGCCCGGGCGCATCTTGCGTTGTTTACGCCGCTTGGTCGCGACGGCGTTAATCGCGTCGTCATCGTCAGAGGAATCGTCCGCTTCGGCGTCGTCCTCTCCGTCGAAATCTTCGTCGTCTTCATCCTCGTCATCGAAGTCGCATGCCTCGGACATCCCCGGCGGCGAGCCGGCGCTCCAGTTGCTCGCACCAGAGGCTTCTTCGGAAGCGCCGGAGGGGTTGTCGTCATCGAGCGGTGTCTGCGTGCCATCCGACTCAATCGGCCGCGCGGGATCGAAACCCGCTTGGCGAAAGTACTGCGCTTCGACATCGCTGATATGCAAGAAGCCGTTGCGACCCACGCCGAAATCCACGAAAGCGGCCTGGATGCTCGGCTCGATGTTGACGATCCGGCCTTTGTAAATGTTGCCGACGTAGTTGTCTTGACTGGAACGCTCGATGTAGAGCTCCTCTAGCACACCGTCTTCAACGATCGCGATGCGGCACTCTTCGGCCTGCGACACGTTGATCAGCATCTCGGTTTTCATAAAGTTGTCTCGCGTTATGAGAGGTAAAACCCCGGCTCGGAAACGAGCGAACGGTCAGCGACGCAGGACGGTGCGGGCGGGCGTCTTTCCGAAGAAAGAGGCCCGCGCTAGGTTCGCGCGTCGGATGCGTGGTCGATCGGGGCTTGTGGTGATTCTTGTCGCGGCTTGGTTCTTGTGTTGACTTGGTTCTTGTGTTGACTTGGTTCTTGTGTTGGCTTGGAGAGGAGGTCCGTAAATTGGTGTTAGCCGCGCGCTGGGGGCGGCTTGGGGAGTCATATCGGTTGGTCGGGCAAGAGCCGCTGCAGCTCTTCCCGCAGGTAGGTCTTCACGTCGCGTGCGCTCTCGAGTTCGAGGGCACGCTGCGCAACGGACTGACAGTGTTCAAATGTTGTCGAGCGGCACACGCGCTTTACTTCCAGCGCCGCTGCGGGGGTAACGGACAGCGTCCGCAGACCAAGGCCAATCAGCAACATCGTATAGAGCGGCGCACCGCTCATCTGGCCACACATGCTGATCGGTTTGTCCGCGGCGTCGGCGGCATCGATTGCCATCTTTACCAGCCGCAGCACCGACGGGTCGGCGCTGGTGTAGAGCGCTGCGACGTCCTTGTTGCTGCGATCAACCGCCAACGCATACTGAACGAGGTCGTTCGTACCGATGCTGAAGAAGTCGACCTCCTCAACAAACCGATCCATCATCACAACGGCCGAAGGAACCTCGACCATCATGCCGACCTTGATCTCACGATCGAAGGCGATGCCGCGTTCTTCGAGATCTTCCATCGCGTCGGCCAAAACCATCCGTGCCCGCCGAAGTTCGAGCACATTGCTGATCAGCGGGAACATGATCCGCACGTCGCCGTGTACGCTCGCGCGCAAGATGGCCCGCAGCTGCGTGCGGAACAGATCCACGTGCTTCAGCGCTAGGCGGATACTCCGCAAGCCGAGGAACGGATTGTTCTCATCCTCTGGCTGAGGGATCATGGAGAGCTTGTCGGCCCCCAGGTCCAGCGTCCGCATCACCACCGGCCGACCGCCCATCGCGATGGTCACTTCGCGGTAAGCCTCGTAGTGCTCTTCTTCGGTGGGTATATCGGTCCGTGTCAGGTACAGGAACTCGGTCCGGTACAGTCCGACCCCTTCCAGACCGCGATCGAGACACAAAGCCGCTTCGCTCGGAAACTCGATGTTACCTAGCAACGAAATGCGGTAGCCTTCGCGCGTCTCGCACGGCAGATCTTTCAGTGTCGAGAGCCTTGCCATGAGGCTCAGCTGCTCGTCGACCTCGTGCCGATAACGGGCCAGGGTCTCTTCGTTGGGGCGTAGGATCACTACGCCTTCGTCGCCATCGATGATGACGGTTTCTCCACCGGACACGTCCGACAGGAACGAGCCGGCACCCACCACCGCCGGAATCCCCAGCCCCTCGGCAACGATTGCCGTGTGGCTGCCGGGACCACCGATCTCGGTCACAAAGCCACGCACAAACTCGGGCTTCATGCTCGCGGTCTCACTCGGCGTGAGCGAGCGGGCCAACACAAGCACCGGACTTGTCACGTGGGCCAGTTCCTCGCGGCGTTCGCCGAGCAGACGCTTCAGCAGACGCTTCTCGATATCAAAAATATCGCTGGCCCGCTCGGCCAGGTGCGGCCCTTCGAGCGACTGAAACACCTTGGCGTAACGCCGCAGCACGCGACTGACCGCGTACTCGGCTGAATAGTGCCGCTCGCGGATGGAGGCCTCGAGCTCCTCGCGGAGCCGCGGGTCATTCACCATCTGGATATGTGCGGAAAAGATCGCTCCGTAGTCGTCGCCCAGCCGCTCAGCAATCCGCTGGCGATTGACCTCGATCTCATCGACCGTGTCCTGGATGGCCTGAGCCAACCGCTCCAGCTCAACCTCAACCCCATCGCGCGAAACAAAGCGACGGGGGATGCGGAATCCCTCGTTGTCGAGAACGAGCGCTTCGCCGATCGCCACACCGGGCGAGACAGCGATACCTTGGAGGCGGAGCATCTGGCCCTTTCGGGCACCGGCATGGTGTCGTTCCGCTTCAGCAATCGAAAAGTAAGAGAAGGCCGTCAAACGGGCCAAGCATCGCATGGAGTTTTTTAACCCCGAACGCTTAGCCAATTCACAAGCAGCTCGGAGGCGAAGTCGGGCCCGTCGAGTTGCTGACCCGTCACTGGGACGGCCTAGGGACTCTCCTATCGAAATGCTGAGGGGCGGATTTCGGCAGCACAGGGCGCTCTAGGCGGCGGCTCGGTTCCTGGCTTTGCCAGCTGGCGTCCTGTCGACACCAAGCAAAAAAAGGAAGGGAAAGCATCGGCCGCTTCGGCGCTCAACCGGCGCTACTCTTGGGGTGAATGTCTTGTCGGTTTCATCGGCGTCAACGCGTCGCTTGGGGCGTCGAGTCTGCCCGGTGGCTAGGCTCGACGTGTGCCAGTCGGCGCATTGACATTTGCTTGCTAGGGGTCGGTCGATGTGGCCCATGACGCACGCGCGCGCTGGCCCCATCGCCCTGCCCTCAACGGTCTGCGCTCAACGCTCTGCTGTTGATCGCGTCAGAAGAAGGCACGCAGACCCTGTTGGCCTAGCCCTTCTCCGACGGATCGCTCGACGGAGCGCTGGTCGTTTGGTTGCTCGAAGCGTTACCGACCGCTACGCGCCCGGCTTCCGCATCGAAATCGCTCTGGATCAACTCGGCGAGTGTCGCGACCGCTTGGTCTGCGTCTTCGCCAACCGCTTCTATCTTGATCTCGACCCCCTGTTGAGCGCCCAGCGTGAGCACATTCAAGATGCTCTTGGCGTCAACGCACAGTGTCCCATTGGCAAGGGTTACCTCGCTGCTGAAGCGCATCGCCGTCCGGGCTACTAGCTCCGCGGGGCGGGCGTGTAGGCCTTCGGCATGACGCACTTCCACGCAACGCGTCGCCACGCTGGGGGGTCTCCTTCTAACGCTGGGGTCGATCGGTGTTTGTGGGTTCGGATTTAGGACGTGTACTGGTTGCGGTCCGACTCTTCGAGCAATTCCCAGATGTCCTCGGACGCGTAGCTCTGCTTCAGGAACCGACAGAACTGGTCGTCGCGGAGCTGGCGCGAAACGTTCTCGAGTGCCCGCAGGTGGTCGCCGGGGCGATCGGGAGGGGAAACCAGCAAGAACAACAGGTGCACCGGATCGCCATCAAGGCTGGCAAAGTCGACGCCGCCTTGGCTGACGCCGACGGCACCACACAACTTCTCTACCGAAGCGTGCTTGGTGTGCGGAACGGCCACACCGCGGCCGATGCCGGTACTGCCCAGCTCCTCGCGCTGCAGGACCGCGGCTACCACGTCGTTGAACGTCTCCGCTTTGATCTCACCGGCATCGACGAGCGACTGAACGAGCTCACGGACCACCGCGGGCTTATCGGTCGCCGCGAGCTTGGGGCAGATCGCTTTTTTACAAACGAAATCGGCAAACTTCATCGCGACTTGCTTAGGGGAAAGGAATGGCTGCGTGGATGGGAAAGATTGGCAACCTCGCCAACAGCGAGGATCACTCGTCGGGCTGCTCGGTTGGCAGCCGCTTGACCTCGGGGTCGCGGTGCTTCTCGATAGTCCGCTCTTTGTACTTGCGGAGCTGCTGCTCCATCTTGTGAACCACCTGCTCGACCGCCGTCAGCAGATTGTCAGATTGAACGTGAGAAACAAAATCGTGCTTGTGCTCGGACGATACCAAAAGCTCGACCTGCGGCTTACTGGCGTCCTGCAAATCAACGATCAACTCAATCGAGCTGAGCCGCTCGAAGTGGCGGGGAAGCTTCTCGGTCTTTGCGAGAATCCGCTCTTGCGTCTCCTCAGACAAGTGGCCGTGCCGCATCGTCAGGTTGGTCTGCACCGTCGAGTTGCTTTCCGAGCTAGGGTTTTTCGGAGCCGACGGGGATCTGATCGGGGAAAGTCACTGACGACTCACTCCCTCCGCCCGCCTGCTGGGTAAGCCGGTCAAGATAACGCGGTTGCGGCAAGAACGGAACACGCCTCGTCGTGGCCCGCCCCAAGGAAGGACGCGGGCTAAGGGGCATCGGGGTCATCTCCCACGAAGTTCAGACGCCCTTTACCGAGTCGGTTTTTCAGGTTTTTAGCGCGGGTTCGGAGCTTCTTGGACGTCTCTCGATACGGATCCAGCCGATCGCTCTGATCGATCTCAATCAGCTCGTGCAGGTTGAGTGCGGCTAGCCGCAGAACCGCGGCCGGGGCCGTGCTGGTGTCGTCTTCGAGCCAGGTGAGGAGCTGATCAACGGCCCCCACCTCGCGCTCGTCCTGCGTCAATCCGACCTGCTGCGGGCTGTAGCCACGCAACAAGGACACCACATCGTCGGCCCGCCGCTCGCCGTGTTTGTCCACCAGCGCGCGACGAATGGCGCTAGCCAGTTCAGGGCTACGGCTCGCGGCGTCACGCAGATGGGTAACTATCTCGCCGATGACGACCTCGTTTGAGTTGTCTTCGTCGAGCATCGCTACGATCTCATCGACTTGGCCAAGGCTCAGAGCCGCGACCGCTCCGAGCCGACGCACCTCTGGCAAGTAGTCTTCGTTGATCGCGATCCGCGCCAGTTCAACGCGCAGGGGCCGTTGCTGCGGCATCAGTGACTCCAGGTCACGCGAAGCGCGTTCCACCGAGATCGATTGCCCGACCGGCTCGATCCAGCCCGGATCGGTGCTCGCGTCAGTCAGCTGATCCAAGTCACCCGAAGCGGTGAATTTCCACGATCGGGGACGATCGGCCCGCACGGTGGTCAGCGGGGTCGTCCAAACCACGCCGCTCTGTGGAGCCCACGCGCTGATGCTCGCCGTCGGAGAAGCCGCCAGCACATCGAAGCCCGGTGTGTAAGGTCGTAACACTTCCACAGCAAGCCGCGCGTTCGGCGCAAGCTCGACCCGACCGATAATCCCCGCCACGTCTAATTCGACGACGGCGGACTTCTCGCCGTTGCCGTCAAAAACCAGTCGGCCGTACTCGACGCCTACGCGTGGGAGTCTCGCGTCCTCGCGGCCCTGATCAAAAGCGACACGCGTGTCATCGATAAGCTTCAGCATCACCCCGTTGGCAAGCTTGAAACGCGCTCGATACGAAGGCAAGCACTCCACCACCGAGCCGGGCACCAGCGCGGCATCAGCCGTCAATCGTAGCCAGCTGCCATTTTTGTCCCGCACAACCGCAACACTCGTCTCGGGGCCCAGAAAGTCGCCAATTTTCTTGAGCGGTTCGGGCTTGTTGCTGCTTTCGGCACGAGCGACGGGGTCGCGTTCCACGGGGTCGCGTTCTACGGGAGCGATGTCCGTCACGGGCTTGGGTTGGCCCAGCTCGACGGGTGGCACGATCGGGCCCGGTGTAGGCTCCGACTGCGGAGGGTTCTCCGGTTGCGGGTTGGTCTCGGGCTGCGAGATCGGGTCGGGCACGTCGGAGGCCGACGGCGTGTCTTCCGCTTCGTCGACCTGCGGTGGTTGTTCTTTCGGGGCCGGCTCGGGAGCCGTTATCGCCGTCGCATTGTCGATGTCGGTCTGTTCTTGTGTGCCGGAGAGATTGGCTTCTCCCTCGCCGGGGTCCGATGAATCGTCGTTGCCAGCAGGCTGAGGGGGCGTCGGCACATCAACGATGCCCGGCTGCGAGAGGCCTTCTTGCTTGGCGATCTCCGGCGCTGGCGTGAGAAACACGACCGCCAGTCCGCCGAGAACCGTTGCCGCCACCGCGCCGACGATCAATGGCAAGCGATCTCCCCAACTCGGTCGCAGATAATCGGGCACCTCAGCGGGAGGCTGCTCTCGAACCACGCCGGCCGGCGCAAGCGTGCCGTTGGCAACCGCGGTCGCTGTCTCGGGGTGCGCCGGCTCGATGCGGAGTCGGCCGTCACCGGCTGCGGTGGCGGGACCCGCAGCGATTGCCCGCCGGACCCGATCCTCGATCCGCTCACGGTCCGCAGGGCTCACCTTGGCAGGATCGTCCAGCATCTGCTTGAGCACGTGATGGCACGCAGAAACCTCAGCCAACATGGTGTCGGATTCCAAGCAGATCCGCTCGAATTCTGCCACGCTTTCGGGCGGTAAAGCATTTTCGAGATACTCGGCTACCGTGTTGGGATCGTCTGCCGCGCCGGTTCCCAGAACACTCGGCGCGGGCAAACGCACTCGGTGCGAAGCATCCCGCAAACGCTGCACCAGCTCGCGGGCAAAATCACTCGCCTCGATCTGTTGCCGAAGCTCTTCGCGCTGCGTGACGGTCAGGTCCGAGACCTCGTCCAGGTAGGCGAGCAGCGTACGGAGCGTTAAGCGAATCATGGTTTAACCGTGAAAAGGCGGGAGCAGCCGAGCAACCACAGGGATGAGGTGAGACGCGGATTCGATCCGTGTTGTTTTTCGAGGCGGGGCGTAAGGACACTGAATTCCGTATTCTCCCGCTACTTCTATTAGTGGCACTCGAGCCGCGAATCCGTGCAGGGGAATCGCAAGAAGGGGCAAAAAAGCCCGCGGCAAATTTTGCCCCGCTGTTGCGAGCGGAACGGCACGTGAGCGACCCCGGCGTCGGTTAGTCCTCAATCCGTAACGACTTGCGTCGATCCGTGCGCCAAAGTGTTTGGCCTCTTGCAGGGTTGCGATAAAATCGGCGCAGCGGAAGAACCTGCGGGCTCATACCGCTAAACCGCTCGCCCGACGGATCCATCGGGCGTGACCCCCCCACTTACCCCTTGGCGTCCCTGGCTGTGATCCCGCCGACACTCGCCCAACGCTGCCGAACCCTGCTCCGCTGTGCCTCGCGTGAAGCGGAGGGCTATCTCGAATTGGGCATGCACGCGCAAGCCCTGCACACGCTGCAACGTCGGGGCCAGTTGGTCCACGGCGACGCCCGCGCCTGCTTCCTGCTGGGCGAAAGCCTCCGCGAGCTGCACCGCTACAGCGAAGCACTTTACCCGCTCCGCCGCAGCGCCGAACTGCGTCCGGCGGACTCCGATACGTGGCTCGCCCTGGGCTGGTGCTACAAGCGGAGCGGACACGTCGATCAAGCGGCCCAGGCGCTCGAGCAAGCCCTCGTTGTCACGCCGGACGAAGCGATTCTGCACTTCAACCTCGCGTGCTATTACAGCCTGCTCCGCCGACCGCTGGCGGCGCTGCGGAGTCTCAAACGCGCGATCGCTCTGGACCCGGTGATGAAGTCGCTCGTTGAAGACGAGAGCGACTTCGAGCCGCTCCGCCGCGATCCGGCTTTCGAGCTTCTGCTCCGCTCGATTCTTTAGCCGCCCGGCACACAAAAGCCGAACGCCGCTCACCGGCCAAGGGCCAGCGAGCGACGTTCGCACATCGGGGGGGGTCGTTATCGCCGCCGGCGGAACACCGTCCGCGAGCCGGGTCACACCGGCGGGCGAGTCGTTAGCTCAGTACTTCCACTCGACACCGGTCTGCAGACCGTGCAGCACGAGCGAGTCGTTCGAGTCGATGTGCGTCAGCAGCTCGGAGTTGGCGAAGCTCGCGGGGATCTGCTCCACCGCCAACGCCACGCCCGAGATGCCAATCAGTCGATAGGCCGCAGTCAGGCGGCAATTGCAGCTCACCTGGTAACCGACACCGGCGCGGAGCTCGCCGAGGAAGGAAACGTCTTGCCGGCTCGCCCGTATGGCGGCGTTGGTCGCGTCGCCGACAAAGCGGACCGTGCCGCCGCCACCGCTGTAGACCCGCTGATAGACGTCGATGTCGTTGCCGTACACGCCGAAGTTGGAGTCGGCGAACAGGTTCCACTTGCAACCCACCAACCAATTCATGCTGCAACCGAGCTGGAAACCAACCAGTTGGTTCTGGGTCTCGATGTCGTGGAACAGCACGTTATCGTCATCGATCGGGAAGCCCGTGTAAGCGGTCGGTTCTCCGGCGATGGGCGTCCCCGTGCCGTCGACGGTCGAGAACTGCACCGCGTTCTGCCAGTCTTCGTCGATGCGCAGGTAGCGCACGCCGGCGACGCCGTTGATGAAGAACCGACGGGGCGGGCGACCGCACGGGGCGCAGCCACTGCCGCCACCACAGGCATCGGGGCCACAACCACTTACGCCACAGGCGTTCGCTGCGCCCCCCATCAAGCGGCCGCCACCAACTCCCAGCCCGCCAACTTCCACCGGGCAGCCGAACCGCCAGAAGTTGAGCTCCAGGTTCTGAACCTGAAAGTTCTGCCGCACGCGGACACCCACCACGCGGATATCGTTCGGTGCCGCGTTCTCGACGGGCATCTGATGATCAACGTAATCGTTCATCGGACGGTACGACCACGCACCACCGGCGCTGTCGCGGTCGTACTCCAATCCGGAGTAGTCGATCATGCCGTAGATCCGCGGATCGGCAGCGGGGCTGAGCGGAGAGGTGATGAGCGTGGTGGCCTGGCTCTCATCATCGTTGAGCGCCCAGTAGCCGATCTCCCACGCGAAGGGCTGGCAGCCACCGCACGGATCGTTGCCAAACGTGCTACCAAAGCGAATCTCGCCGCCCCACTGCGGATCAATATCGGCGGCCGTGGTGAACAGGAAGTTCTCGGTCGTTGGCGGGTAGTAGGGCGTGGTGATCGACGACTCGTCCTGAATCGTGACGGCCGTGGCAGCCTTGCCCGGATTGTCGCGCTCCATGTACAGGCCATAGACCCCCGCGAACCACTGCCGCCTCGGACGCGCCGGTGCCAGGTTACAGGCCGGCGCACACGGCGCGGCACCGTAAGCGGCCCCGCCATCGCAACCCGGGCCCGCTTGTGTGTAGGTGTCCCAAGAGACCCCTTGGTTGCAATCGCCCGTCGCGCAGCCCTGCTGTCCGTAGGCACTGGCGTGCATCGGCTGCCCCTCATGACCGTAAGTCATCTGCGGAGCTTGCTCGTAATGCTGAACGGGGCCGGACAGCGGAACCGGGGCGTACAGCGTCGGCTGCGGGCTCGGGTTCGATTCAGGGGCCGCAATCGGCTCGACCGGTTCGGGCAGCGTCTGAGCAACCCGATACTGCGGCGCGCCGTAGCCGGGCTGCGAGTATCCAGGCTGGCCAGAGGCGGGCTGGCCGTAGCTCTGCTGGCCGTAGCTCTGCTGGGCGTAGGCCGGCGGAGCCGCGTAGCTTGGCTGGGCCCCGTAGACCGGTTGGGCCGGACGGTAGACGCCCTGGGGCGCGGTCTGAGCCGGTGCCGCTTGGTAGTTGTTTGCCGTGACGAACTGTGCCAACGCCGGGGTGACCGATCCGCCAGCAACGGCAAGTGCCGCTGCGGCCGCCAGCCGACGCGTTGTGAGAGCCAAAAGGGTCATCCGTGTCCTCTCCTGCGTTTGCGCGTCGCTCAATCCTTGAGCGATCGGGTCGTTCGGTTCGCCCGTTCGTCTGTCATCGACAGACACCGGCGTCTAACTACTGGTCTGAGCGGCGGGGGCGCGGGAACGCTCCCTAGGCAGTCAGATCGGCGTTCAAGGCCCGACGATCGTTGGAATCGCCCCTGCTGACGGCAGAATCCTGCTGACCGCAACGGAGCCGTCAGCACATACGGCACGGGTCACGCGAACAAAAGCAATTACCCATCCGGCAAACTTTACCAATCCGCAACCGACCATTACCCCCTGAACGCTGTACCCGCTGCAGCCAGCGCGGAATCGGACCGGGCAAACCGTTAAGATCGACGAGCCACCATCACCCCGCTCAGCCGCTCGATGCGGCCGGCCAGTTCCAGCAGGCTCACCGTGGCGAGCACCTTGTGGGCGGGCAAACCCGCGCTGTCGATCAGGGTGTCGATCGCGGTCGGCCCCACGCCGATCGCCTCCCAAACGCGCTGCTCAACCTCAGACAACGGCGGAAGAGCTGCTGACCTCGAGGGGGCAGAATCCGGCGCTACTGGTACCCCCACGGCAGCGTTTGGCCGCGGGTCGATCACGCCACAGGCCTCGAGCGTTTCCAACTCCGCGAGGATGTCGTCCACCCCCGTGATGAGCTTGGCCCCCTCCTGAATGAGCTGGTGACAGCCGGCCGCTTGAGGGTTGTCGATCACACCGGGGAGGGCGAACACATCCCGATCCTGCTCAGCGGCATGCCGAGCCGTGATCATCGCCCCGCTCCGCCGCGCGGCCTCGACCACCACCACCCCCAACGAGACGCCGCTGATAATACGGTTGCGCTGCGGAAACGAACCGCTCATCGGCGGCATCCGCGGCGGTGACTCGGCCAACAACGCTCCCCGGCGGGCCACCGCCTCGGCGAGTTCGGCGTGTTCGGGTGGATAAATCTTGAGGAGCCCCCCGGCCATGATCGCCAGCGTTCGCCCGCCCGCTTCCAAACATGCCCGATGGGCCGCCGCATCGATCCCTCGGGCTAGCCCGCTGACCACGGTAACGCCTGCCCGCGCGAGCCCGGCCGCCAACTCACCGGCGTACCGCAAACCGTAACGCGATGCCCTGCGGGTGCCCACGATGGCGATCGCGCGCGTGTCCGTCGGAGCAACCTGACCGCGGCAGTACAGCACCGGCGGCGCATCGCCGAGCTGTGCTAGGCGCGGCGGGTACTCCGGGGTCCCGAGCACCAGCGGACGAATGCCGGCGGTGGCCGCCTGCCGCAACTCACCGCGCGCCGTCGCTTCATCCGGAGCCGCACCAATCGCCTGCGCCAACTTCGGACCCACGCCCGGTGCCCCGGTGAGCTCTTGCGGCGAGGTCCGTAGCACCCGCTCAGCGTCGCCAAAGGCCTCGATCAGCCGGCGACGCAGCAGGGGTCCTACGCCGCGGACCGATGCAAGCCGCACCTCGGCCAGCAGCGCGCTCGAAAAAACCGGGGCATTAACGGCCTCGATCGGCGGCGAGGGCGGCGGCGGCGGGGGATCAATCATCGCCTGCTGACAATAGTCAGCCGACCGCCACGACGCTATCGCTCGCCCGCAAGCCGTGCCGCCCCGACGCCGGTGCTCTCTTACCGGCCTTTGAGGCTGCCGGTTCGGTGCCGAACGCGATCAGCGTCAATTCGGGCAACGCACGGCCCGCTTCACGCATCGACTGTCGAACTACGGGTTGATCGCTTGCGCCCGTTCAGCAGAGCGGGGACGCGATCGACTCCGGCGATTCCGATGTTGAGAATCAGCTGCGAGACGCTCGCCGCGTTCATCTTCTTCATCAGCTTCGAGCGACGCAGCTCGACGGTACGCAGACCAATGCCCAGCTGTAGGGCGATCTGCTTGTTGGCGGCACCTTGAAGCATGGCCATCAGGACCTCGGCTTCGCCGCTGGTGACGGTCGTCAGTCGTTGGCGGAAGTCTGCCGTCCGACGCCGATCCGCGCCGGCTGCCAGAGCAACCCCTACGGGCTCGCGCAGCGAAGCGGCAAGTTTGTCGGCCGAGGCGGGCAAGAGCATGAGTCCGCTGGCACCCTGGGCCATGTAGCTCATGGCGTGCTCGACCGTGGCTCCCGCGGCAGCGACCAGCACCGGTGCTGAATCGGTCGCGGGGATCGCCCGGCGGATCGGTTCGATGGCGTAGAGCTTCTCGGCTCGGCCGACGAGCACCACGAGGTCGGGCAGCGGAGATTCTTTGACAACACGGACGCACCACGGCTCAAAGTCGTCGTGCAGCTTGGTGTGACAACCCAGTTTGCGGAGCGCGGCTTGGATCTCGCTGGCGTCCAAGGGATCGCAGCGCACGAGATGCACAAGAATCGGTTCAGGGGCGAGGGGGGAGGCCGATTCTTCGGGTCCCTTCGCGGCGCCGATCGAGCTCGGCGGCGTATTCGCGGTCATTGCGAGATTGGAGCTGTCGTTCGCTTACCGCGAGCTGGCAGGCGCCGCGGCAAGCTAAGTGGGGCTAAGAACAGTTAAGATCCCCGCGCGAACAGCTGGCAGGGAGGACTAATCGTGCAGGGCTCGCAGGATGAACCGATCCCGCATTTCTCGCCAGCATTTGGTAGACAAAAATCGAACTAATCTTGCCTCTTCGGAGCCTCGGGGAAAAAACACCGAAACGCGCAAGGACAAAACAGGCGGATTGCCGCAAGAAAACGCCGTATTGCGTAAGATTTCGCCAAGCGGCCCCCCCGCTGCCCCCACAGGCCGACAGTGATGGCGGATCGTTTCTTTCGCACCAAAGTGACATTAGTAACAGCTACTGCCCGACGCCATCCCCCACCGCTTGGCGCGCCACGGGCTGCGTCTCTTGCTCCCGCGACCTTTACTCAACCGCGGATCGAGGCAATCACCAGGGCCTCGTCGCTCGGACCGGCGACCATTTCGACTTCACCGATGCGTGTCGGCAAGACGAAGCGTAGCTCGCCATCGTGCACCTTCTTGTCGCGGTACATGAGCTGTACCAACTCGTCAGGATCAAGATCCTCGGGCGTCTGGGTATCGAGACCCAGACGCTCCATGAGCGCGAGTTGGCGTGTCGTAACGCTCGCGTCGATACGGCCCATCTGCTCAGCAAGACGCGAAGCGCACGCCATGCCGATCGCCACGGCTTCGCCGTGCAGGAGGCGCTCATAGCCGGTCGCCGCTTCTAAGGCGTGGCCGAACGTGTGGCCGTAGTTCAGCACGGCGCGGCGGCCTGTGATCTCCCGCTCGTCGGCTTCCACTACGTCTGCCTTCAATCGACACGAGCGCTCGATGATCTGCCGCAACACGCTCGCGTCACGGGCGTTGATCGCGTCCGCATGGGCCTCGAGGTAGGCGAAAAAGTCGGCGTCCAGAATCACCCCGTACTTCACGACCTCGGCTAGTCCTGCGCGGTACTCACGATCGGGCAGCGTGCCGAGCACGTCCGTATCGATCAGCACACCGTGCGGCTGCCAGAAGGCACCAACCAGGTTCTTGCCCCCTTCAAGGTTGATGCCAACCTTACCGCCGACCGAGCTATCGACCTGCGCCAGCAGCGTTGTGGGCGTTTGAAAGAAAGTGAGACCGCGGGTGTAAGTCGCCGCGACAAAACCCGCCAGATCGCCGATCACTCCCCCACCGACCGCCATCACCACCGATTGCCGATCGCATCCTTCATCGAGCATGGTCTCCCACAGGCTGACCGCCACCTCGCTGGATTTGCTCATCTCTCCCGCGTCGACCACGAGCACCTGGGTCTCGATGCCGGCTTCGACAAACCGATCCGCCATTGCGTCGCCGTAGAGGCCGTCTACGTTCGAGTCGGTGATAACCGCCAGGTGCGCAACGGCGGCCCGCTCGGTCGCGAAGGCCACCGCGTCGGCCAGCACGCCCCGTCCGATGCGGATGTCGTAGCTGCGTTCGGCAAGATTGACACGAACCGTCGAAACGTCGTCGCTCATCGGTGAGTCGCGGGGTTGAAAAGTAGAAGAAGGGGGAACGGGGCGATCGATGCCAGCAGCGATCAGCCGCAGCAACCGTCCCCACAAAGGGGGACGCAAGCGAATCAGCTCACGCGAGCCGATCCAGGTCAAATGCCGTCACAATGATGCGTCGGCAGAAGCCGGTATGTACCCGAACGTACTCAAGCCCCGTGGCTTGGTCGGGTGCCGCGTGCAACTGGGCGGCAAACGCTTCGCGCTTGCCCGCGCTCCAGTCGGCAACCCGCTGGCGGATCTCCGCCGGCCAGTGTGTCGTATGCTCGACCACGAGCGCTTCGCGGTAGGGGTCAAAGTCATCAGGCATGGGGCAAGCAGCACTCGGTTTACGGGCCTCTCACCAAGTTATAGCCGGCAACCCGGTCCCGCCGGCAGCGGGGGCCGCGCTTGCTAGCGTTGCGCTCACGACTGGTCTGGGACCGCTCGCGACGGATCCATAGACTCCCCACCTGATTCCTCTGAAGCCACACCCCTTTCTTCCCAGCGGCCCGCGGCATGCGTTCCCTCGCAGTGATCAACCAGAAGGGTGGCGTCGGTAAGACGACCACCGCGGTCAATCTTGCCGCCGCCCTCGCCGCCGACGGCTGTCGCGTGGGCGTTGTTGACCTGGATCCCCAGGCCCACGCCTCGCTGCACCTAGGGGCCGATCCCAAGCGTCCGCTGCCAACGACCTACGACCTGCTCACCGCAGACGCCACGATCGACCAGCTCTGGCGTCCCGCGGGCGAGCGGCTGTGGGTTGCCCCCGCGCATATTGACCTAGCCGCTGCCGAAGTCGAGCTCGCCGGCGTGGTCGGCCGCGAACTGATCCTCCGCGACAAGCTCGCGGCGAATACGCTGCCGCTCGATTACGTGCTGCTAGACTGCCCCCCCTCGCTGGGCGTGCTCACGCTGAACGCCCTCTCGACCGTCGACGACGTGTTCCTGCCGCTCCAGCCCCACTTTCTCGCGCTGCATGGGCTGAGCAAGCTCATGCAAACGGTCGAGCTCGTCGCGGAACGGCTCAACCCGCGGCTCGCGATGGCGGGCGTCGTTCTGTGCCTCTACGAAACGGGCACCCGACTCGCGACCGAGATCACCTCGGATGTCGAGTCTTACTTCGATCACCTCCGCTCGTCCGGCGGAAGGGCGTGGCGGAATGTCCGTCTGTTCGACACCCGCATCCGCCGCAACATCCGTCTGGCCGAGGCCCCGAGTTATGGTCAGTCGATTCTTGACTACGACCCCTCGAGCCGCGGGGCTCAGGACTATCGGCAGCTTGCTGCCGAGGTAGCGGCGTACTACGCCGGCAGGCAGCTTTCCGAAGCCGCCTGAGTGCTTGTGAATCGTTTCACAAGCCAATATCTGCCAACCCTTTGCGAAGATCTTAGGGAACCCGCTGCGCGCTCGAATCGTCAATCAGACGAAGCGTTCGTTGGCGGAAGTGAGGCGATTTGCTGTGCCGTTGTGAGACAGGCCGTCTCATTTTGAGAAAAGTCGCGGTCGCTTCGATTGCAACGCTCTGCAAGTTTGGCAGTGCCCAAGGTGCTGTAGCTCACCGAGGGAAGTACTGAACAAAAGGGCGCCTACCCGCGTAAATCCCCAACCCTTCAATACTTAACACAAGATCAAGTACTGCAAGACAAGTGACTACAACTGAAAATGGCACAGCGGTTGCTTATGTAGCTCCCATCATTCTTGCCAGCGACTGCCACGGACGACAGACGACGGTCGCTAGCAAGAAACCTCGGACCCCAAGGAATAACCCTGCGATTCGTTGCGAATCGCGGAGTAAGGGGTCTGGGGGTAACAACATCCCCCGTCGTGAGACGAACGGCTTCGTCCGCACGGTCGGAGATTGAAAGAGAAAGGGTCGCCAAGATGCCGACGCTCACCACCCAAAACCGTCAAAACGCCACTGACCTCGATCGCATTGCGCTCGAGGACCTCGCCGACGAGCAGCTTCTTACGCTGCATCAGCAGGCCGGTCCGAGCGCTGCCGATCGGCCCTATCTCGCAACGCTTATCAAGCGTTACGAGCGTGAGCTGTTCAGCTTTCTCCGCCGCTACCTAGGCGATGCGGCTCTGGCCGAAGACGCCTTTCAAGCGACTTTTCTGCAGGTTCACCGTAAGGGGCACCTGTTCGATACCTCGCGTAAGTTCCGGCCGTGGCTGTACACCGTCGCAACCAATCGGGCCATCGATCTGCAGCGTCGCAACAAGCGGCACCAAGCGGTCAGCTTGGATCGATCAAATCGGTCGGAACACGCCGAGGTGGGCTCGCTCCGCGATCTTTTGGCCTCTTCTGAGGCCGGACCGGGCGAACGCTTTGAGTCGGCCGAGCGTACGGAATGGGTCCGGCGAGCGGTTGCCGCACTGCCTGAGCAGTTGCGATCGGCCGTATCGCTGGTTTACTTCAAGGGCATGAAATATCGCGAAGCGGCGGTTGAGCTCGATATCCCTGTGGGAACGGTCAAAAGCCGGCTCCACTCGGCGGTCGGTCAGCTCGGCCAGCAATGGCGTGAGACGCACCCGGGCAGCTGATGCCCCGGCAGGGCGTGTGACGCTCGGTTGCGATAGCTCTCGCTTCGATCGCCTCGTCACCCCCCGCCAAGCTATGCTAAAGAACGCTACCGGCCGAGGTCCTTCCCCCACCCCGCGGGACCTCGGTCGGTATTTTTTCGATGTTCCAAAGCGTAGCTGAAGTCGGATCTCCGGCATGCGACACGACGACCAACCGCTTGACGACGACCCGAGGGACGACTGTCCGATCGCCGGCACGAGCTCGGGCGAATCGCTCGCCCCGCGTCCGAATGACGAGTGCCTTGTCGCCTTGCTCATGGGCGAGGCGGACGCCGCTCAAGAAGCCGCTCTGCGCCGTCGGGCCGCGAACGACCCCCGCCTGCGTGAGCGGATCGTGCAGATCGCAGCCTGCCTCGACATGCCCCCGCCCGAGTGGGCGTTGGAAGCCGATCTGCTTTCGGACCTCGACCGGCGCGACGCCGAGCCGCCCCTCGGGCTTGCCGCTCGTACCGCGGCGACCGTGCTGAGTGAATCGGGCGTCTTTGCCCCTGCCGAAGTCTCTGGCTGCACGAAGCGATTATCGCTGCTCGACACGACGGCGCTCGCAACGATCCTCGGGCTGGCGTTCGCGCTAGCGGCCCCTTCGCTGCTCAGCTCGCGCGAAGCGTCGCGACGTGTCGTGTGCGAAGACCAACTGCGCAGCATCGGTCAAGCGCTACTCGCCTACTCGAACGAACACCAGGGCCGCTTCCCGGAAGTCGGCCCCACCGATCCGGCCGGGATCTACAGCGTGCGACTGGCTGACGCGGGCTACTACGATCGCGAGGCGTTGCGCGACGCCTTGGTGTGCCCCGCCACGCTGGGCATGCAGCCCCGTGGTGTGCCCCAAGCCCCCGTCTTTGTACCAACCCTTGCCGAACTCGACGCGGCACCGCGCGTGCTCTACGAGCAGCTCAAGCACCTGATCGGCGGCAGCTACGCTTACGCGCTTCCGCATGTGGAGAAAGATCAGCTCTGCCCGGTCACCAATTGCGGCAGTTGCCGCACACCAATTCTTGCCGACGCCCCAATCGGGCCTTGCCGCAGCTTGTCGGTCCACGCCGAGGGGCAGAACGTGCTGTTCCAAGACGGCGGGTTGCGGTTCGTGTCGGGCCCCTGGAAGCCAGGTGGCGTCGACCACCTCTACCGCAACACCAGCGGTCTGGTCGCCGCGGGCGAGTCCTCGCACGACGTGGTGCTAGCGCGGAGCGGCGACTCGGCTGCGGTCTCGGCGGCGATTGCCCGCCGTACGCCCCTCTCTCGGCTGCCGGTGGTACCGCAGTGGGTGTTCAGCGTCGAGATCGTCAACGGCTCGGCGACAGCCGTCCGCATTCGCCAGCAGTAGCAAGGCGGCGGACTCGGTTGCGGGATCCGATCGCGGGTCGAACAGCAACCGTGAGAAGGCGGCGGCGTGAGTCACGGCAAACGATGACCGCCGGAGACAACGGCACCGACGTGTTGTTTTTTCGCAACGTCTGACTACCGCTTTAGTTCGGCAAGCAAGCTGTAAACCCACGCCCTGCAACGGGTTTCGTGTCTCATCGGGCCAACTGGCGCAGGGGTTGCATCGATCGCAAGGCAAAGCTCAAAACACGCGCCTTCCGTCCCCCTTGCGCTCGCATGCACGCACGTCAGCTCGTCGAATACGCCGGTTTGGCGGCGCTGCACGCGCCGTCGCTGATCGAGCAACCGGCTCCGCTCGGCGACGACGCGCTCGCGGAGTACTGGGTCGCCTCGCGTTGCCGGATGGACGAATGGGGGCGCGCGCTCCGCTTGCTCGGCCACAGCCAGTCCGCGGCCGCTACCCCCCAGGCACCCTGCCTTGCCGCGCTGGGCGAAGAGATTCTGCTGAGCGAGGTGCTTGCGCGCATCGTTGCCGCGATCACGGCCGCTCACGATCAATCTTTGCACGTCAACGAGTCCGCACCGATCGGCAGCAACACGCTTGAGGGGTGTATCGAGGCACGGCAACGCTGGCGAACTCTCGCGGCGGCCTGGTGGCCGGCCGATTCGCCCAAGCGGCGTCTGCTGCGGAGCCTCGAAAAGCGGGCCGCGCATTGGTCAGACGTGCTGCTCGCTTACGTTGCGCGGGGCGGCAACGTCGATGCGTTCGCGCTCGATGTGTCGCGATTGCGCGAGTTTGCCTACGACGCCCACCCGCACAACGCGGTGGGTTCCGAGGCGGTTGCCGAGCTGCTGCGGTTCTCGCTTTCGGCAGCATTCTCCGCCGCGACGCGGCCCCCCGTCTGTGGCGATCTCAACCGCCGTATCTGCGGCGCAGCGCTGGGGCTCTTCTCGGATACAAGCTTCGACGGGCTCGGTCTGCTGCGCAGGCCCTGGATGATTCGCGCCGAGCGATCGGCAGAACAGGCCAGCACCCTGATTGCGGCGCTGCTGCAAGACGGTCTCTCGAACCCAAGGTTGCCGGCCCCCGCGCGATGGCGACGCTGAGCCTGCGACGCTCAGCCTGCGACGCTGCGCCTACGACGATGGGCCCGCATTTTTGCGCCTGCGGTTCTGTGGCATGCCGGCTGGGATCGTGCAGCGACTCAGTCCGCTGTGGCGGCTTGCCGCGCAGCGACACGCCGGCGGATGTCTTGCACATCGTCGTCGGGCGTGGCAGCGATCAGGCGGCGGGTGTATTCCTGCTGCGGATCGGCATAGATCGCTTCGGAAGGACCAAACTCCACGATCTTGCCCGCGTTCATCACCGCCATCATGTCGGCCATAAACTTCACGACGGAAAGGTCGTGGCTGATGAAGATGTAGGTCAAGCCGCGCTTCTCTTGCAGTGCCTTCAGCAGGTTGAGCACTTGGGCCTGCACCGACACGTCGAGCGCCGAAACGGACTCGTCGCAGACGATAAATTCGGGCTCGACAGCCAGCGCGCGCGCGATGCAGATCCGCTGCCGCTGGCCCCCTGAGAACTCGTGCGGATAGCGACGCAGGTGATCGGGGGGCAGGTCCACTTCGCGGAGCAGCTCCACGGCACGGTCGCGGCGATCAGCGCGATTGGTGCCCAAGCCGTGAACCGCCATCGGCTCGATGAGGGTCGATTCGATCGTCATCCGCGGATTCAACGAACCGTAAGGGTCTTGGAAGATGATCTGCAGGCGGCTCCGCATCTTCTTAAGCGCGGCCCCTTGGAGCGAGGCAACGTCGATCCCGTCAAAACGGATCGATCCGCTGGTGGGATCGACCAGGCGGAGGATCGCGCGGCCGGCAGTGGTTTTGCCGCACCCCGACTCGCCGACCAGCCCCAGCGTTTGCCCGCGGTAAACATTAAAGGAAACGCCGTCTACCGCTTTGACGTGTCCCACGACGCGCGAGAAGACGCCCCGTTTGATCGGGAAGTGCACCCGTAGATCGTCCACCGCCAAGAGCGGCTTGGTGCCCTCCTCGACACTTTGCGTGTCGGGAGCCAGCAGCCCGTCGGTCCACGGGTGCCCCAGTGTGGCGAGCTCGCTCTTGGAGTGCAGCAATCGGCCCCGCCCGTGCGAGGTCATCCGCCGGATATCGTCCTCAGAGAGCTTGGTCTCGATGACGCGTGTGGTCATCGACCCATCGGGCAACGGCTCTTGCACCGTCTGCATAAAGTCGGCGACGGTCGGCAACAAACGGTACGGCGTGTTGAGCCGCGGTCGGCACGACAACAATCCTTTGGTGTAGGGATGCTGAGGATTCTCGAAGATCTCTAGCACCGAACCGTACTCGACCATTTTCCCACGGAACATAACGAGCACGTCATCCGCAATCTCGGCGATCACGCCCAGGTCGTGGGTGATAAACAGGATCGACATGCCGCGCGTGTCGCGCAGACGACGGAGGATCTCTAGAATCTGCGCTTGGATGGTGACGTCGAGGGCGGTGGTTGGCTCGTCGGCGATCAGCAGCTTGGGATTGCAGCTGAGCGCCATCGCGATCATCACGCGCTGCTTCTGCCCGCCGGACATCTGATGCGGATAGCTATCGACCCTGACAGCGGGCTCGGGGATGCCGACCTCGTCGAGCAGTTCAATCGTGCGGCGGCGGGCCTCGGACTTCGAGAGCTTCTGGTGAAGCCGGAGGGCCTCGATGATCTGATCGCCCACGGTGAAGACCGGGTTGAGCGAGGTCATCGGCTCTTGAAAGATCATGCTCACGTCCGAGCCGCGGATGGAGCGCATCTGGGGCTCGGGGAGGCCAACCAGATCTTTGCCGAGCAGCGCGATCGAGCCCGACTCGATCCGAGCGGAACCGGCCAGCAGCCGCATGATGGATAGCGACGTGACGCTCTTGCCCGAGCCGCTCTCACCGACGATGCCCAGGGTGCGGCCCTCGTCGACACGGAACGAGATATCATCCACTGCCCGCACGACCCCCTCCTCCGTGTGGAAGTAGGTGCGGAGGTTCTTGATGTCGATGACGGAGTTGGACATCGCGGATCGCTCACAGATCACTTAGTGGGGGGGGGAAGAATCGGATGCGTCCGCAGAGAACGAGAAATCGATTGTAGCGCGAGACTCAAGATAGCGGTCGGACCCCGCTTCGCCGAGCGTGCGCGGGGCTGTGCTCGGAACTCACATGGACGCACAAGGCGTGCAGCGGCACCGCGTGAGGGGTTATTCGGCACCGGCGAGTCGTGGATCGGTCGATTCCTGCAGGCCTTCGCCGATCAGGTTATAGGCGAGCACCGTCAAAAAGATGGCGACCCCCGGGAACACAATCAGCCACCACATCTGCTGGTTGCCGCGGCCATCGTTCAGCAGCGCACCCCAACTCGGATTAGGAGGCGGGGCACCGAAGCCCAAGAACGACAGCGCACTTTCGGTCAGGATGGCCGAGGCGATGCCGAACGTGACCGGCACCAAGACCGGAGCCATGGCGTTCCGCATCAGGTGACGGAACATGATCGCGGTTCGGCCCACGCCTATGGCTCGCGCCGCGACGACGTAGTCTAGCTCCTTCAGTCGGAGAAACTCGGCGCGAGTCAATCGGGCGATGCCGGTCCACCCCGTGACGCCCAGCACCGCCATTAGGTGCCAGATCGTCGGGCGCTCAAGCACCGCGATCAGTGCCAGGATGAGCACCAGCGACGGCACGCACATGACCACCTCGATCAACCGGCTGAGCGCCGTATCGATCCACCCGCCAAAGAAACCGGCCGTGGCACCCACGATGACACCGATCGTCGTCGCGATGCCCATCGAGACAAACCCCACCAGCAGCGCGGTGCGGGCACCGTGAACCATCTGGGCGAACACATCTACCCCAGCACGGTTGGTGCCAAACAAGTTGAAACGGTTGGGACGCCCCTCGTCGCGGGTGGGATTGGCGGGTTGATCGGGCCACTCTCCGTCGCGCACGCGGCGGTAAGGATCCTGATAAACCAGCGGCCAGATCGCCCAGCTCGCGGGGTCTTTTTCACGCAGCTTGGCCGGATAGACGTTGCGGAAACGATCCTTCCGGAAGACAGCGTTCTCCCACGAACGGTTGAAATAGCCCAGCGCCGGAAAGTAGAGCTTGCCCTGATACGAGCATACCAACGGCTTGGTGCCGGCGATCGCCGGCGACAGCAACGCCACGAGCCCCATCATCACCACATAGGCCAGCGCGATCATCGCTAGCCGACGCTTGGCGAAGCGTCGCCAGACCTCTTGCCAAAATCCTCGGCTCGCTGGTTCCGTGCTCAAACTAAGCTCACTCCTGATCGAACCCGGTCACGACCCGCTGCTTAAAAAACCCCTCCGAAGAGGAAGGGCTGATCGGCGGTGTGACGCTCGGGAAAGAACTCGGTGGGGGGGATTGTTGGGGGGATCGGTGGGGAAATTAAAAGTCTGACTTGGCCAGGTGGCTACGAGTAGCTAACGCGGGGATCGACCCACGCGTACAGCGTGTCGGCCAGCAACTGCCCGAGCAGCGTCAACGTGCTGAACATCAGCAGCAGACCCATCAGAACGGGGTAGTCGCGTTCGCGGATCGATTCAAAGAACAGCTTGCCCATGCCCGGCCAACTAAAGATCTGCTCGAGGATGATCGAACCCGACAGCAGCGCTGGCAGCGTCAGACCGATCATGGTCACGAGCGGGATCATCGTGTTCCGCAACGCGTGCCGAACCAGCACCCGCAGCGGACCCACCCCTTTTGCCCGGGCCGTGCGGATATAGTCCTGCCGGACCACCTCTTGCAGGTTCGCCCGCACGAACCGGCTGTAATACGCCAAGCTGCCGTAGGTGTAGCAGGTGATCGGTAGGATCGCGTGCCGCAAAAGGTCGAGCACCTGCGCGCCTTTGGACAGGTCATTGAAGTTATCGCTCACCATGCCAAACAGGGGCAGCTCCCAGGCGGTGCCCCGGAGTTCAATCGCGAACCAGGTTTGCAGCAGCAGCGCCGCGACAAACGAGGGGAGCGAGTACAGCATGTAAAGCAGCGTGCTCAGCACGCGTTCATCGGGCTTGTTCGCCCGCGCGGTCGAGTACAGACCCAGCGGGATCGAGAGCAAGTACGTCAACGAAAGAGACGACAGCGACAGCAGCAGCGTTGGCCCGATCCGTTCGCTGATGATCGCGGCCACTTTGGTGTTGCGTGACAACGAGACCCCCAGATCGCCTCGCACGATCCGGCCGAGCCAATCGAAGTAAGCGACATACCACGGGTCATTCAGACCGAACACCTCGCGCATGCGTTCCAGGTCTTCGGCCCGTGGCATCTTGTCGGGACCCATCGACTCCATCTGCATCAGCAGCGGATCGCCCGGCATAAGCCGAATCAGCCCGTACACCAAAAAGGTGATCAACGCGAGCGTAACCGCAGCGAGCAGGAAGCGACGAATCAGGTAGTCGAGCATGGCGGATCGGGGGTCTACGCGGGGCTGTGCCTGTGCTCTTCGCCGCAGGAAGTCCTCACTCTAAGGTGCCGGTGATCAGGGCAACAGACGCCAAATCGAACCGAAGCCCGGGCTGTAGCTGAAGGCACCACGCGGGCTGAACCGATAGCCGCGCAGCTGCTTGTTGAAGGCGTAGAACGAGCTGCGGGTGTAGAGGAACATGTAGGGCTGATCCGCGTAGATCAGATGATGGATCCGTCCGTACATCTCGGCTCGCTTCTCGCGATCAAACTCACGCTCGGCTTCAGCAAAGAGACGATCCACTTCTGCGTTCGAGTAGGAACCGTAGTTGCGCTCGCCGGGAGTGGCATAGATGTTGTTGCTGATGTACGGATCCGCCCCCGCGCCCCAGCCGGCCATCATCGCCTGAAAATTTCGCTGGAAGCTGCGTTCTTGGAGCACCGCCGCTTCGAGCGGGGCGATGCGGCAGAGCACGCCGATGCTCTCCAGGTTCTCGCGGAGCAGATTGCATATCGCGATGCGGTCGGGCTTGTTGCTGACAATCAGCGAGAACTCGAACGGTGTCACGCGGCCGTTGATCTCCTTGTCTCGGATGCCATCCCCATCGGAGTCCCCCCAGCCCGCCTCGTCGAGCAAGTCCTCGGCGCGATCGAGGTCGTACTCGAGCAGCTGCGGAGGCTCTTTGGGATAAGCCCACGACTGCGGATCAAAGATGCCTGTGGATCGGCCGAATAGCCCGAAGCACAGGTCGTCGAGCATTTCCTCGTAGTTCATGGCGTGGGCCATGGCGCGACGCACCCGCAAGTCATCAAAAAACGGGGACTTAAGATTCCAGCAGACATAGAAGAAGGTCGACTCTTCTCCCCGCACTTTGGTGTTGTTGCGGTAGAAATCGTCGCCCGAGGTTTGAGTCGTCCATTGCTCGGGCCCCAGCAGCGTCTCGTCGAGATCTCCTGATTTGAGCGCCAGCAACGACGTGTTTTGGTCCTCGAGGATCCGATAACGGATCTGCTTGAAGTAGGGGATCTCGCGCACCTGCTTCCCGTTGTGCTTATAGAACGACTCGCGACGGGCGAGCACCACCTCTTGCCCGCGGACGTGGCTCTCCAGCCCATAAGGACCGCCGACAACTGGCTTCTTCTCTTGCTGGATATGATGCGCGCTCTTACGTAGCGTGGGGTCCTCCGCGACCGAGTCGGCGTACACGTGCTCGGGCACGATCGTAAAGTTGAGGCTCCACACGTTGACCGCCGATGACTTCTTATGAAAGAAAGCCACGGTTCGATCGTCGTAAGCTTTCACCAGCTGGAGGTCGCTCGTGCCTGCGCGCATGGCCGGCACCGGCACGGCGGACGACATAATGAGTCGATAAGAAAACTCGACGTCGCGCGCGGTTATGGGCTTCCCATCAGACCAAGTGAGATCGTCGCGCAACACGACCAGGTCCACCATGCGGTCCTCGCTGGTGCGCCAAGACACAACGCTGTCGGCCGAGGCAAAGGGGTTCATCGCCCAGTCGAAACCGAAAAGAGCGAACGCAATCATCGACGCGATTTCCGACTCCGACATGCTGCTCACCAGAACCGGATTGGTCGAACGCAGGTCCTGTTGAAACGAGCGATTGATCGTCGCGTCGTAATCGACACGGCCCCCCTCCTCCGACGGAAGCACCGAGAGCGCGCTAAGAATCTTCTGATTCGCTTCTTCGGATTCGTTCTTCATGGCGAGCGCTTGCTCGACGCTCACCAGCGGCGGCTCGCTCTGCTTCTGCTTGCGTAGCCGCGCCATGGCATCAACCACCGGGCTATCGACCCAGGTCTTCGAAGCCTCGAGTGCTTCGAGCGTCGGCGGGGGGTCGAACGGTTTGATGAGATCGCCCAGCACGAACGGCGCGTCGGCGTCGGTCTCTATCGATGGCTCGTTGCCATCTTCCGCCTTGGTCGTTGGTCCCTCGGTCGTCGCGGCGGCTTCTGACGAGGCCGATGCCTCGTCCACGGCGGGCCCCCCGTCGCAGCCAAAGGCCGACAACATCAGAACGAACACTGCAAGCCACTCGGCACCGGTTCGCGGGATCTGCCGGCTGGCCCAACCGCTGTTCCGAGGTGGCCTTTGCTCCGCGTCGCGAAGAAATCGCATCCGATGCCCTGAGTGAAGGCGGCCTCTCGGGGCCGCGTTACCAGCGGCCGACACACCTGAGGGCCACTGCTGAACCGGCGGGGCCTACCCCACGCCATAAGCGGGGCAACCTAGCACGCCTTTTCCGGCTTGGTCAACGAGAGTCTACCGGACCGCCGGCTCGAAGCCCGTGCCGGGATCATTTCTGATGACAAACGGGACTCGAGAGCGGGCCGCGGAGAGGGGCCGCGGAGAGGGGCCGCGGGGCCAGGGTGGGGTGAGCCATTCGGGCAGCAGAGTGCTGCCGCCGAGCGGTCACTCGCTCATGTAGGCATAGTCGCTGATGAGCAACTCGCACTCGGGAAGCCGCGGCTCAATTCGGCGCAGCTGTGCTTCCATCCGATTGCGCAGCATAAGCAACTCGGGCTCCTGGAAGTCTCGCACCAAGCAAAGCCGGACACCGATCAGCGCCGCGCTGCGCAGACGATTCAAGCGTGAATCGAGCAATTGCTTCATCAGCGGCTCATGCTCTTTCGCTACCGAAATGTGCAGCACGAAGCTGAGCCGGATCTTTGCCCCTTCGACCGGCCGCACATCGCGGTAGTAGAAATCGCCCAGTTCCACACCGTACACGCCGGCCTGCGGTGCCTCGGCATCGACGGTACCGTTGGCGGTACCATCGGGGTTGGCCGTGGCGGCGCTCGTACCCACCAACAACCAAGCGGACACCACAAGCTTGATGAGCCAGCATGCCGGTTGGTGCCGCGGTGTGCTGGCAACTGATGAGTTGATGGCCGCCTTCATAGGGGTTCCTTCACGATGCGTGGGGTAGCGAGTCGACGGACGCCAAGACCGCCCAACAGCGGCTGGGTCGCGTCCAGCAAGTGTGCCTTCAGCGTTGACCACTCCGACTCCAACACGTCGTCACGAGCCGTATTGCGACAAACCTTGATGACCTCATTTCTTAGCCGCCCTTCATAACGATTCTTGTAACGCTCGACCCGTGCGCGGTGGACCGGGTCGACGATCGCAACCAAATCGAAGTCGAGCTCGATGAGGTTCTCCGACGAGAACCGCTCGGCACCGTCTTCGAGCAACACGGGAACCGGTATCAAGAACGACCCAAGCGGGACCTCGACAAGCTCTTCACGCGAAGGCATCAGCTTTATCTCGTCGAGCAGGCTCTTTGGTTCTTCAGCGCAGCCGCACGCCCCCAGCGCCAGCAGAGCGGGCGCGAGAGCGGCATGCAGCGGTTGGAGTCGTGGTGCGGACATCGCGGGTCACAAAAACTTAGGTCGGTCTGGCCGGCGTGGACGGCCAAGATGACCTACCCTTCAGAAGCAACCCCTGCGCGACCGGGCCCCTCCGCGCGATCACGCGGGTTGTAACGGTTTGACGTAGGATGCCCTCACCCGTAGCGCCTCCCTCCGCGTGGGGACCCCGCTAGTCCGGCCCCTCTTCGTTGATCAAGCATGTTGTCTCCCGCAATCCACCGTCTGACGCTCAGCGCGGCCCTGGCGGTCATTGCGCTCGGATTGCCCGGCTGCTACAACGGCGAAAAGCTGGTCGAACAGGTCCGCAAGCGCGCTATTCGCACACGCATGGACGAAGTGTCGCTGGGCTCGTTTCGGGTCACCCTGCCACCCTCGGCGGAAACCGGGGACATGACCGAACTCGATCTCGAAGTGTACGGCGAGGCACTCCGGTATCGGACCTCGAAGCTTAAACGTGAGCTCAAAGAAAAGTCTTTCTTGATCGGCGACCGTACGCTCCGCACGCTCCGTCAGATCCAACCCGAAGACTTGCTTGACCCGGACCTCGCTGAGATTCGCCAGCGCTTGCTGGAAGCCATCAACGGTGTGCTTGATGACCAATCGATCGAAGCGATCGGCTTCAACGAAGTCCGTTTGATGCGGCACTAAGGTGGGATCACCCCGGCAGCCCGCATGCAAGAGAGCGGATCAGCGTTGCGGTGGTTCTGGCTGTTCGGGGCGTCCCCGCCGCGGCCGACCTTCCGGGCTCAACTCGCGTGAAGGGGGCGGCTGGGGCGGACCAAACCGGCGAAAGCCTTCCCGACCGGCGGGTTCCGCCGGTCCGCGCGGCCCGCGCTCTTGAGGGCCACGCTCGAAGAAGCCTCGTTCGACCGTGTCCTCCGTCGTGACTCCCATCTGGGCGCCCCAGTCGTCGGTGAGACGGTCCATCATCGTGTTCGAGGGGAGCGCCAAATATTCGGCAAGCTGCTCGTTGCTAAGGCTCTCGAACTGCTCGCGTTGATCGTCCGGGGTGTCTTCCGAGGCCGCTTGGCCCAGAATAGCGAGCACCGCTTCGGTCCGCTCGCGGCCCGTTAGCGAGGCCTCTTCTAAAGCGACGCGGAGGCGCTCGGGCAAGCCTGTGACGATCTCCTCTTCGACCGCCGGCCAGCTCTCGCGAAAGGCGTTGCCGATCATCAGCCACAGCATATCTCCCCGATTTCTGCGGTCATCGCGCGCGGGGGCCCGTACGGGCGTTGCGCGCAGCGTGGCCTGACCGACCCGGCTCAGCGCCGCGGCGGGAGCGGAATCCAATCGCGCATCGATCACGCGGCGCAACTCGGGAGGAGCCGTGCGAGGGCCTCGGCGGGCGAACGCGTTCTCACGCGCCTGCGTGAAGGTTTCCGAACGCACCACGTCGCGCAGATGGCTTGCCAGGGCTGCGCGCTCACCGGGGGCAAGCGTAAGCGTTCTCTCCAGCCGCCAGCGGCGTAGTTTCTTGGCTACCCGTCGGGCACGCTGTTCGGGGCTCAGCTCCCGCAGCTCGGCGCGTTCCGCCGCGGAGAGACTCTCGGCATAGGCATAGTAAGCAGCCGCATAGCCAGCCAATCGCTCGGCATCTTCGGAAGCGACCAGCTCGGCATGTCGCTCGGCGATCCGCTCGGCGTTCCGGGAGTCGGTCTGATAAGAAGCAACGCGCTTCGCGATCGCGTCTCGCCGACTGCTATCGAGTGTCGTAAGCCACGCGAGACGCTCACTGCGGGTCATCTGATTCACCGTTAGCCAGTCGTCGGCTTCCGCGGCAATAACCGGGTCTTTGGCAGCGAGCGCCAGCTCGGGCGTGATCTGGGCGAGCGTTTCCAGATAGTCGAGGCTTTCAAACTGCTGCAGCGCATCAGCGGCGAGCGCTAGTGGTAGCGCCTTGAGGGTGCGCTGCTGGGGGACCCACGCCGCAAGCCAGACGACCGCCAACGCCCCGAACCCAGCGATTGCCGGCCAGATGAGCGGCAGCAGCCCTCGTTTGAGGCTGCCAAACCGTGATGCTCCGGCGCTGGTGTTGGTGATGCCGGTCCCCGCGGCCAGCGCGAGCGTGGTCCGCGTGAAGTCGGCATCTGTCTTTTCGACCGGCAGCGCGTCCAAGGCACGCCAGACTCGATCGAGCCCTTCGAGCTTAATGCGGGCCGCCTCGTTCGCCGCGATCTCTGCTTCGATCGCTTCGGCTTCTGCCAGCGGGAGTTCGCGGTCAAGGTAGGCCACGAGCCGCTCGTGCAAGAGCGGGTCGGCCGAACTCGATCGTCCATCGTGTTCGCGTGGGTCAATCATGGTCCGCCTCGTCGGGCAGAATTAATTCGATCGACCGATCCTCCGCTAACGAGAGCGAGAGCGTCTGATCGGTTGGTGCAATGCCATGGTCGAGGTAGGGCTCGAGCGCGTCACGCAGATTCTCGCGGGCGCGCGCGAGCAACGACTTTACGCCTTGAGCCGTCATGCCCAACACCTCGCCAATCTCGGCATAACCTAGGTGCTCGAACTTGGCGAGCATGACCGCCATGCGTTGGCGCTCGCCCAACGTGGCGATCGCTGCTTGCACCGCGGAGCGTAGCTCTTGGCGATCCGCAACGCGGGTTGGCATCGCACCGCTGGCGGCGACGGGGTCCAGGGCATGCGCGCCGGTTTCGTCGGGCGAAATGATCGGCATCCGCACCTCTTTTTTCCGCGCCATCCGCCGCCGCGCGTTCAGCGCAATATTCGTCGCAATGTGGTACAGCCAGGTGCTGAACTTGGCACCGGGCGCGTAGCGCTTGCGCGCCCGATAGACCCTTAAAAAGACCTCTTGAGCCAGCTCCTCGGCCAGCTCACGGCGGCCAACTTGGTAGGTCAGCACCGCGATCAGACGATCTTGGTGCCGCCGCACCAGCTCCTCGAACGCCGCCGGATCGTCCTCGCCCACGCGCAGCATCAGCCGCACGTCGGGATCCGACGCGGTATAGCGGGCCATCGTGCTGCGGCTGGGGTCTCGGCGGGATGCCAAGGCGAAACTCTTGCGACGTGGCGAAACGGATCGGGGAACAACGGTGTACCGGGGTCGCGCGGCGAACGCCTCGCCCGATCGCACTCGGGCGGGAACAACCTAGTCCGGGCTCCTGGGGGTCACCCCAAGCCCTGTGCCGCGCGACGGTTCCTAGTGTATCCGGCTGCCGCGTCTGCCAACCAACCCCGCTACCCTCGGCCGGTGCCGATAAAAGCCGGATAAACCCGACTTTCCCCGCTTCCTAGAAGGGTTCAAGCGCCAACCCACCGCCACCAAGCCCACACCTCCGAGGCGAGACCTTCTACAGCAGGCTTTCGAGCAACAGCCGCAACTTGCGCAGCTCAGCCCGATGCTCGAACTCTTCCATCGGGGTCATATGGACCCCCAGCGCGCGCCGGTACTTCGTCCGGCTAAGCTGCGCGATCAGCTTGCCATAATCGATATCTCCCTGCCCGACGCGCACCTGAAAAGCGTTGGGCTTGCTGTCGCGGAGATGCACATGGCGGACAAATTCCAGCAGCTTGTCGATCGGCTTGCCCTGGTGCGGGCCCGCCAGATAGCAGCTTGGATCGAACGTCAGGCCCAGCCCCTTCACGTGCTGGCAGAATAGGGCGGCAGTGTCGGCGTCTTCGGTCATTGTGCCGATGCCCGTCTTGAGCGCGACGACGGCCCCCTCGAATGCGGCGATCGCCACGAGCCGCTTGAGCCGCTCGATCTCTTCGTTAAACGGTGTGCCCAGCGGCGAGGCGGGCACAACGAGCGTCACCACCTTGATCGCCTTGGCAAGCTTCGCACAGGCATCAAACTGTTCGTAAAAGGCTTCCCCCTCAGCCTCGATGCCCAGGCTCAACGCCGCGACATCGAGCCGCCGCGTCGAGCTGCAACGCAGCGTCGCGGCCTCAGGATCGGCCAGCACCTGGCTGGGCCGGAGCCAGCCTCCTGTCTCGTGCAAAGCTAACTCGACGCTTGTGAAGCCGAGGTCCACCATGACCTCGAGCACCTCATCAGCGGCGACATCGGGCAAACACTCGGTCGACGCACAGATAAACACGCGAAGCTCTCCTAGCGGCGCAGGTCGGGGGGGCAGATCAATCTAGGGGGTTACTCTAGCGGCAGTGGCGCGGGGCGGGCAACACCGTACGTCGACTTGTCGGGGCTTAAACCCTCAGCACAGGGTGGCGAGCGTTGGTGGTTGGGCCCCCCCGCCTTATGATCGAGCTCTACCGGGGCCAACGCCCGCTTCGCCCCCCCTATTCCGCCCGCCTTTGACCACCCTGGCGCCATGGATCCGCTTGCTTCCCCCGCCCCCGTGTCGCCCCCTCAGACCATCGTCCTCCAGCCGCGTGAGAGCCTCTTCGGCCGGTTTGGCAAGCTCCTCTTGATCGCTTTGGGCCTGTGCGTGCTGACCATCATGGGGCTCTCTGCTAGCTATCGGCAGTACTTTGGCGACGGCGAGGGACCCACCGAAAAGCACTACTCCCTGAGCCGCGAGGCAACGCAGAAGATCGCGGTTTTGAAGGTCTCCGGGGCCATCATGGAGGCAGACGACTTCGTAGAGCAACAGCTCGAGAAGATCGAAAAGGACCCCAACGTGGTCGCGATCGTCATGCGGGTCGATTCTCCAGGCGGGACCGTCACCTACAGCCATCGGCTTTACCACAAAACGCGCGCGTTGCTCGCCGCTCGCAAGCTGCCGCTGGTGGTCAGCATGGGCAGCCTGTGCGCCAGCGGCGGCTACTACCTGGCGATGGCGGTCGGCGATGAGCCCGACACGATTTATGCCGAACCGACCACCTGGACCGGCTCGATCGGCGTGGTGATCCCGCTCTACAACTTCTCGCGTCTGATGGGGGTCACCGGCGTGCAAGATCAGTCGATCGCTAGCGGCGATCTGAAGCTCATGGGGAGCCCCACCCGCCGCATGGAAGAGCGCGAGCAGCAGGTGCTGCAAACGCTGGTGGACGAGTCTTACGAGCGGTTTAAGGGGATCGTCGCGGCCGGCCGGCCCGCCCTACGCGATGACCCCGAGGCACTTGCCGCGGTGGCCACCGGGCAGATCTTTAGCGCCGATCAGGCCAAAGAGCGGGGCCTGGTAGACCGGATCGGATTTCTGGAAGACGCGATCGAACGCGCCGCCGAGCTCGCCGGCGTCTCGCTCGATGACGTCCGCGCCGTGGAGTACGGCAAGAAGGTCTCGCCCGTGGAGCAGTTGCTCGGAGCGGTCACGCCTGTCCCGTCGGGCGAAGCTCACGGACCCGATTTACGGGGATTCATCGAACTGGCCGCCCCGCGAGCGTATTATCTATCGACGCTGGCACCGGTGCTGCTCGCCCCCCGCTAGTGCCGGCGCGGGCTCAGCTCGTGCTGTGCCGACACTCCCCGTCCCCCCCTCGCCCTGGCCGCTCCCGCGCTCCCGAGCACCGCCCGCTGGACTTCTCCGAAATAACGCGTGACCACTCCCCATCTGCTCAACGACCTCGACACCCTGCTCGCCGATGCCGGCAAACAGCATGGTCTGCCCGCGTACCGCGTGAAGCAGGTTCGGCGCTGGCTGTTTGAAGGGCGGGCCGAGTCGTGGGACGCGATGAGCAACCTCCCCAAGCCGCTCCGCAGCAAGCTGGCTGAAGAGCTGCCGCTGTGGTCCACCAGCGTCGCCCGCCATACCGCGGCCGACGATGGCACGGAAAAACTCCTGCTGGCGCTCGACGGCGGCGGCCGCATCGAGTGCGTTCTGCTGCGCGAAAAGGTGCGCCGCGGGGCTGCGGCCGCCGGCTCGGTCCGACGCACCATGTGCATCAGCACCCAGGTCGGATGCGGCATGGGATGCGTTTTTTGCGCGAGCGGCCTCGACGGGGTCGAGCGCAACCTGAGCCGCGGCGAGATTATCGAGCAGGTGCTCCGCTTGCAGCACCGCATGGCACCCGACGAACGGCTCAGCCATCTGGTCATCATGGGCATGGGCGAGCCGCTGGCGAATCTCGACAATCTGCTCGCAGCGCTGGCTGACATTAGCTCGGCCGAGGGGCTGGGAATCAGCGGACGACGCATCACGATCTCGACGGTCGGCCTGCCGGCCGCCATCCGTCGCTTGGCGCGCGAGGCACCGCAGTATCGGCTGGCGATCTCGCTGCACGCGCCCAACGACGAGCTGCGGAACCGCATCGTGCCCGTTAACGACAAGATCGGTATCGAGGCGATCATGGCAGCGGCCGACGAGTTCTACACCGTCTCGGGACGCCGCCTGACGTTCGAGTATGTGCTGCTCGACGAGATCAACGATCGGCCCGAGCACGCACACCAATTGGTGCGGCTACTCCGCGAGCGGAACGCGCTGCTGAACGTGATCCCCTACAACCCCGTGGCAGGGCTACCCTATCGCACCCCCTCGCGCGAGGCGCAGCAGGAGTTTGAGCGGGTGCTGACCGACGGGGGTGTGCCCGTGAAGTTCCGGCACCGCAAGGGAGACAAGATCAACGCCGCCTGTGGTCAGCTGCGGCGCAGCACCCCAGCGGAAGCGACGCCGCTGGTGATCCCCGCGCCGAGCGGATCGGAATCGCTCGGCAATTGAAGGGGCAGCTTGTCCCTCGGAATTGCGCCCAACCTGCTCTAAAAACCCGAAGCGTTCCGGTCGTAGTACCCGCACGGAATCGGTCTGGCCGCCGATCGGGGAGATCGCTACCGTTCGCGCCGCGAACGGTGTTCCGATCACCCCCGAGACGAGTCGCGATGACTCGCTTACGGCGCCCTCTGCTAGCACTGGCAATCGGCTTGGTTCTGATTGTTGGCGGCTGCGCGACGATCATCAGCGGACGCACCAGCGACGTGCAGCTCGTCTCGAGTCCGCCCGAAGCGCGGGTGGTTGTCCAAGACGCCGAAGGAAAGGTGGTCGCCCAGGCGATCACGCCTGCTTCGGTCTCGCTCAAACGGTCGCGCAAATGGTTCCGCCCGGCTCGCTACACGGCAACTTTCGAGAAGTACGGCTACGAAACCGCTCAAGCGACGATTGATCCGACGTTCAACCCCTGGGCGATCGGCAACCTTGCTGTGGGAGGCGGTCTGGGCGTGGTGGTCGATGTCGCGACCGGTGCCCTCTATCGCTTTAAGACCGACAATGTCCAGCAGGCTCTGGCCGCCACGAACATGGGGCAACCCCCGATGTTGATTTCCGGCAGCCAGCCCACCCCCCCAGCGCCTCAAACAGCGGTTCGCACCGCTAGCGCAGCAAACGAAGTACGACGGTAGCGCGCAACTTACTCCGCCGGCACCACCAGTTCGGTGGGACCTTCTGCGGCGGCCTCGGGCTGGTCGGCAGGAGTTGGCACCGCTTGGAGCGGCGCGATCACCTCGGGCACTATAGCTTGGAGCTCGGGGGCTTGGAGCTCAGGGTCTTGGGGCTGGAAGGCCTGAGGCTGGGGCGGAACGCCAAACAGGCGCGGGGCTCCTTCGAGCGGATCGCCCGGCATCTGCTGCCGGAACCGATCCAGCTGTGCTTCCATCTGCTGCAAACGCTGCTGCACATCTCCCGCCATTGGGTCCCCGTTGGGCAGGATCCACGCCTGCGGGGCACCTTGTCTGCTGAGCAGGCGCTGTACCATCGGCCGCACATCGTCGGGCAACTCGGCCAACGCCGCTTCGTCGTCCGCGTCGAAGCGCCATTCATCCGCCGGGCCGTTGGGATTCGTACGCCGCACGGTCACTTCGGCGGGGCCGTTGTTGCTCTGAGTAATGCTGACCGACACGCCGCTAGGCAGCGCCGCGGGAAGCTCCCCGGGCAAGTTGGGCGGGACGAACGGCGGGGCCTCGCCTGCCCCCAGCCGAGGGTCTTGTTGATCCAGCTCCGCGAGCTGTTCCTGTAACAGTCGGTCCAGGCCCCCCTCTGCAAAGAGATTCGGGTCGGCTAGTCGTTGGCTGAGCCATTGGCGCAACCGACCGCGGGCGGCGTCGCCCGGTTGGGGACCAACCATCGGCGCGCTCGGCGGAGCGATCGCTTGCAAGACGGGCTTGAGAAACACGGTCTGCGGTCGGCCCTTGCGGAGCAACTCGAGCACGAGCTGCGCCTTGTTCTCGCCCGCTTCGCCCACCGCGTCAGCCAATTGGGCAACACTCGCGATCGGCTTGTTATTCACATGGGTCAGGATATCCCAGGGTGCCACGCCCGCCGCGGCGGCGGGGCTCTCGGGCGTGACCTCGCGGACCAATAAACCGGGGGCGTCTCCCAGATCAAGCTGCGCGAGCACCTCGGGCGGCGTCGGCGTTGCAGCGACGCCGATCCAGTACCGTCCGACACGGGTCTCACCTTCAACAGGAAGTGTGGGCTCGCTGGGCTCGATAAAACCGGGCCGAAGCAGCCGACGCGGGCGATTGCGGAAACGGCGTGCTGGGGCGTCGGCCGCGTCGACGCTGCTGTCAGCGTCGGCGGTGGGGCCGACGGGAACGAGTCGCTCCGCGGCGGGTTCAGCGTCCGCGGGGGCGGCGACACCAGGCTCGACAAGTTCGGCGGCTTCGACCCCCCTTAGGGGGGCCACCAAAGCAAACGCCACAAGCGCCAAAGCAAAATACACCAGGCGAGGGAAGGCTGGGGATAGCACGAATCTCTTGCCTCCGGCGAGGGGGGTGGCAACCGGCCGCCACGGCGATCTGCCGAACGGCTCCCAAACTAATGACTGCCCTAAGTCTACGCCGCAGTCGGCGCGGGGGTTCCGACTTTGCTGTCAGAGCCCTGAGAAATCCCCGGCCACAGCGCAGCCGGTCGGGTTAGCACGACCCACCATCCGAGGGCCGCGGCTGCTAGCAGCACCAAGCTCAGATTCTGCGAGATGCTCATCCCCGTGCCGAGAAAATCGGCCTCGTCGATGCGGATCATCTCGAGCAAAAATCGGCCGATCGGGTACAGCGTTAGCATGGTCAGCAGCACCGTCCCGTCGCGCCGTCGCAGGGGGTAAAGCGTCCACAGCAACCACGCCAACAGCGCGGCGTTGATCGTGCTGTAGATCTGGGTGGGATGCACCGGTCGGCTGCGCCGCAGCGTGGAGGCTGGCAGGCGGAGCGTCTCACCTCGCGCCAGACGGAGCTCGACCGGACGTCCCGCTGCGTAGGCCGCGCGAAAGCCGGCCGCCGCTTCGTAGGCCGATCGGGTCGCGACACCATCGACCGCCAGCACACGCTCGCCAGCGTGTTCCGCAGGAAGGTCGATCGTTAGCGATTGCCCGTCCGTGGCCGTCCTGAGCCGCACGCCGTGAAGCTCGCCGCGAGCAAGCTGCTCTTCGAACGGGGGGCTCGTCGGCGGGAATGTAACGGCCCACGGAAGTTCGCAGGGGCCACCAAAGCAGCAGCCGTTCATCAAGCAACCCACGCGGCCGATCGCCAGCCCGGCTAACAGGCTCGGAGCGATCAGATCAGCCAGGGCAAGTGCCGGCAGACGATAACGCCAAGCAAACGCCAGAAAGCCGAGCGTCGCACCGATCAGCGATCCGTAGACCACCAGCCCCCCTTCGGTGAACCGGAACGCATCGAAGACCGCTTCACGCCACGGCAGCGCGGCGTAGCGCACCTCCCAGTACTCGATCACGAAGAACAGGCGCGCCCCCACGATGCCCGGAATAAACAACCACCACAGCGCGAGCGAAAGGACCGTGTCGGCGTCGATGCCACGCGACCGGGCCCGATGGATACTCATGACCAGCCCCACGGCAATCGCCGCCACCAGCAACACCCCGTAGGCACGGATCGGCACGCCGGCAGGAGCCAGCCGGGGTGTCAGGAGCAGTATCGCGGCGGCCACTCCCGTCGGTGGCAGCAGCCCCCACAGGTCGGCCTGGGCACCGTGAGCGCGCTTGCTCCACAAAGCATACAGCCCGACACCCAGCAGCAACGCAACCAGTAGCGCTCCCCCACCAAACAGCGGCACGCCCCCCCACTCTAACGGGATACGGAACAGCTCGCTGCGCATCGACGTGAACCGTTTGTGCTTAAAGGGGGAGGTGATGAAACGAATCGCATGCTGTTGGCCGACAGGGGACATAGCCCCGACGGACAACCTAGGCGAGCAGCCGGTTATCGATCAACCGCGTTCTTCCGACACGCGCCGCAACCGCAACGACAGTCGGGCCGGTGAGGTGCTCGACTTCTTCGACCGTGCCGTCGGCCATGAACGCGACATAGTCGGGCTCCATGCCCTCAGCACTATCAAGCCGCTCCAGCGCCGCGGCTCGCAAGGGCTCCACACGGCGTTCGCCCTGGGTAACCAAACGCTCGACGATTTCCAGCGACTCGGGCACGGCGAGCGCTTGCTGGCGTTCGCGGGGCGACAGATAAGCGTTGCGAGAGCTCATCGCCAAACCATCGGGCTCGCGCACCGTGGGGCACACCACAATCTCGATTGGTAGCAGTAGATCCGTCACCAGCCGCCGCACGACGACCGTTTGCTGATAATCCTTGCGACCGAAATACGCGCGATCAGCGGGCACGGCACCGAACAGCTTGGTGACCACCGTCGCCACGCCGCGAAAGTGGGTCGGACGGCTGGCCCCCTCCCAGGGCATCGCTACGGACCCCACATCAACCGTGGTCGCATCTCCCGGAGGATAGATTGCTTCGACGGCAGGCAGCAGCACCGCGTCGGCCCCGGCGGCTTCCAGCCGCCGCAGATCGTCTTCGAGCGGTCGCGGGTAACGTTCGTAGTCTTCGTTAGGGGAAAACTGGGTTGGATTCACAAACAGGCTGACGACCACGCGATCGCATTCGCGTCGTGCGCGATCAACCAGGCTTGTATGTCCGGCGTGGAGAGCCCCCATGGTCGGCACAAAACCAACCCGCGCCCCCGCCGATTGCGCGTCGCGCACCCACTGCCGCACTGCTGCGACTTCTTCGATTTGTAAGGGTGCGGCCATGACGGCGGGCGTGATCTCTTCGGCAACGAAGGCAACAGGCAAAGCAACGACAGCAGACACCCTCCCGATCAGCCGCGTGCTGGCCAAACGCACTCGATCGCGGCCGCGATCTCCTCGTCAACCCGCTGGGGATCGCAGTCCGCAATCCTCAGCCGCGGTGCCGCGGTGGCGAGGCCTTCGACGGTCGCGTCGATCCACAGACCTACTGGAGGCGAGCCGCTGGCCAGGGTCTCCGATTCTCGCACGTCGAGAGCCACGCCGCGAGGCTCGGTCGACGCCTCCACCAGCGTCCGCAGAAGTTCGACCGTGCGACGCGCTCCGCAAAGCGCGACCCTTTGGGGTGGATTTTCCAGCTTTGCGAGCAGGCCGGCCAACGTTGCCCCAAGCTCCGGATGCTGCCAATCCGGGGCCACCTCAGCGGCAGGCCGTAGCACGAAGGGCCGAAAAGATAGCCGCGGGTGCGGGACCCGCAAGGCCGGAGTCTCGATCACAAGATCATCGTAAGCCAACAGATCCAGGTCGAGCACGCGTGCCGACCAGCGGACCGAATCGCGCGGTCCGATCAAGCGTTCGGTCTGCTGACAAGCCTCGAGGACCTCTACGGGAGAGGCCTCGGTTTGGAAGCGTGCAACCGCGTTGAGAAAAACGCTCTGCCCTGCGGGCCCCCCCACGGGAGTGGTCTCGTGTCGCGCGCTCTCGACCAACGAACCTTTGATCGCGATCCGTTGGAGCTGCGCGATTGCGTTGGAGAGGGCCGCGTTTGGATCGCCTCGATTCGAGCCGAGCGCGACCAGGCAGAGCGGCATCGACGATCTCGTTGGCAAGAACGGCGGCGAGCGGGAAGACGCCCGCTCGCCGCGGCTCTAACAAAAAACGGGAGGGGACAATCCGTGTCGCGGGATGATCGAAATCAAGCTCCGCACGTTTTCGGTCCTTCGGTGCCGTCCCTCAATACCTCGTAGCAGTCCTTGCCGCTGAATCGATCGGTTTTGCTGGCCAGTTCGACCACAGCGGGTCGAACGCCCTCCAAACCGCTGCGGTTTGTCGTGCTGCTGTGCCCGGGTGTGCTGATGTGTCCGTGAGGCTGCCCGTCTTTGTCTCTAGACCAATTGGGGGGTGCCCCCCCGTCGTCGGGTTCCTTCTCGGGCCTTTCGTCAGGTCCTTAAGATGGGAAGCGGTGCGCCACAGCAACAACGGCGTGCGGCGGACATCCGTTAGTTCGCTCGGCTGGCGGTGGTTAATTGCTAGGCACGTCGTTGGTCGGCGCATAGCAATCCCCGAGAGTAAACAGATTTCGCGCAGAAAACCGGCACCAGTACGGCGCTCGATCGATCGGTGCGACAGGCCGTGTGCAACGATAAAAATATCGGCGAACTCAGCTGTCAGCATTGCGCGACAAGCGGGAGACCAGCGTCGGCGACGTGTCTCCCTCGCACGCCCAGGAGTTTTGCGAAGCGCTCCAGCAATGTCAAGCAGCTTTCTCAAAGGCGCGATTAAGAGACGGGTCTCGCTGCGGTCGGAGCGCTGCGGGCGAAGGGAGTAAGACGCTAGAATCGTCGTGAGATTCTCGCGCCCGTGCGCTGGCTTCGATTCAAACCGAAACGTCAGCCACCAACGGCGCTAGCGGTTCCTTGATGCCCTCCTTTGATACCCTTTGCGGATAACGTCTCGTTGATGAGCGACTCCACTTCGTCCTCAGAAGCCGTTCCCCCCGCCTCCTTCGCGGGGCTGCGTGTCGCCGCGATGGAGAGTCGTCGGGGCGAAGAGATGGCACGTCTGATCCAACGCATGGGGGGCGAAGCGCTCGTCAGCCCTTCGATGCGTGAGGCGCCGATCGCCGAGAATCGCGCCGCGATCGACTTCGCCAATCGGTTGATCGCCGGGCAGATCGACGCGGTGCTGCTGCTCACCGGCGTCGGCACGAAGATGCTCGTCGAGCAGATCGAACGCCACGTGGGGCGTGAGCGTTTCCTTGCCGCGCTGTCGGACGTGCCGCTGATTGCAAGAGGGCCTAAGCCGGTCGCGGCGCTGCGCGAGCTGGGGCTTACGCCAACGCATCGCGCGCCGGCCCCCAACACGTGGCGCGAGGTGCTCACCACGCTCGACACCGAACTGCCCGTCGCCAATCTTACGATCGGTCTCCAAGAGTACGGCGAGAGCAACCCCAGCCTGATCGCCGGGCTTGAAGCGCGGGGGGCCATCGTGCATCGCGTGCGCGTTTACGAATGGGCTCTGCCCGCCGACACCGCTCCGCTCGAAGCTAACGTACAACGGCTCGTCAACGGTGAGATCGACGTGCTGCTGCTCACGTCGGCCAATCAGCTCAATAACCTGTTGGGGGTCGCCGAGAAAGAGGGTCTGCTCAACGAAGTCCGACGCGGTCTGCGCGAAACGGTCATCGCCTCGATCGGCCCCACCACCAGCGAGCGGCTCCGCCAACTCGAACTGCCGGTAGATATCGAGTCGAGTGCGGGTTCGATGGGCCGACTCGTGATCGAGGCGGCGGAACGCTGTCACGAGGTACGCACGCTTAAGGCCCAGGTACAGAATCTGTTGAGCGCTGCACGTCCCCAACCGATGGCCCCCTCGTCCGATGCGCTGGTACGCCAGCAGGCGCTGCGCGAAGCCTCGGCCGGCAAACCCTGGGGGGAAAGTGACTTCTTGCGCGCCTGCCGACGCGAGCCCGTCTCGCGCACGCCGGTGTGGCTCATGCGGCAGGCCGGCCGCTACATGCCGGAGTACCGCGCGGTTCGCGAAAAGGTCGGCTTCCTGGAGTTGTGCAAAAATCCCGCGCTGTGCAGCGAGGTAATGTGCACCGCGGTCGATTACCTGGGGGTCGACGCGGCAATCATCTTCAGCGACCTGCTGCCGATCCTCGAACCGATGGGACTCGACCTGGAGTTCAGCAAGGGGGACGGTCCCGTCATTCACAACCCCGTCCGCGAGGCAGACGACGTGGATCGGGTGATCGATCTCGAGAGCGTTGAGGCGTTGCACTACGTCGTGGAGACCGTTCGCCAGACCCGCGACGACCTGAGCGACCGCCTGCCATTGATCGGTTTCGCCGGCGCTCCGTTTACGCTTGCCAGCTACGCGATCGAAGGGGGCGGCAGCCGCAACTACCTGCACACCAAGACGCTCATGCTGCGTGACGAAGGCGCATGGCGCGCGCTCATGCAACGCCTCGCACGAGCGGTAACGCTGTACCTCAATGCGCAGATAGCCGCCGGTGCTCAAGCGGTTCAGCTGTTCGACAGCTGGGTCGGCTGCTTAGGCCCCAACGACTATCGGCGTTATGTGCTGCCTTACACGCAGCAGGTCATTCGCGGGCTCGATCCCCGAGCCGCGGTTATTCACTTTGCTGCTGGCAATCCCGCGCTGCTTCCGCTGGCGGCCGAAGCGGGGGGCGATGTCGTGGGCATCGATTGGCGGGCCAACCTGGCCGAAGCCTGGAATCAACTCGGGCCCGGCGTGGCGGTGCAGGGCAATCTTGATCCGCTCACGCTCCTTGCCGATCGGTCCACCATCGAACGCCGCGCCGCCGCGCTGCTCGAGAGCGTTGCCTTTCCCGAAGAAGGCGGTCGCCCCGGCCATATCTTCAATCTGGGACACGGCATCGTGCCCCAAACCCCGCCCGAAAACGCCCGCGCCTTGGTGGACTTTGTCCACACGCATAGGGCCGGGGCTGGCCCCCGCTAATACGCAATGCGATCAGCTGCGGCAGCTCGTATCGATACGGGCAGGCATTCGCCAGTTGTACGACGAGCCAAGGGGGCCGAGCGGTGGGGACTGCCCCTGAACCTCGCCAACAGCGCGATCAATCGCGCCGCCAAGCGCTAGCAAGCGAGCGAGCCCTAAGCGGTTCACCGGAGCCGTTCAGGCCACGGGGCGGCGGAAGTGCTGATAAGCCATCAGCACCTCGTACAGGTCCGCGGACAGGGTCATCTCCTCGTCCTCGAAGTCACGCAACCAGGTGCGTTGGCTGAGCACCGCGTCGGCAATCAGCGGCAACACCGCCGCAACCGAGGCGGTCACCCGCTTGCGATCGTCCGACACCCGTGCCGACGGTGTCGGCTTGGCCGCGCGAGCAGCCTCGTCTTCAGGGCCGCGATAAATCTTCAGGTGGCTAACTTGCATCCGGCCGGTCCCTCGGCGAATCCGTGAGTCAACACGTTGTGCATCGGCAAGCGTTGCAGCTCACGCGTCGCAGTCCGTACCCGAATCAGATCGGCAATGCCGACTGGCACGGTTGAGCCGAATAGCGCGGATTGTCGGGAAGCCGCACCGGCTAGCGATGGTGTTGCTAGCACCCCCCGTGAGTTTACCGAACCGACGCAACCCGTCACGCAAGCTCCCGCGGTGACCGTTACCCGGCAGTTTGCCTGCGGCCTTGGTGGCGAGCGTTCCGATAGCGCTCAGTGCTAGCTTGCTTAACCACCGGACTTGCTTAACCTGCGGGCCAGTAAGTGGCGGGCCCAAACTGTGGGGCACAAACAATCGGGCGGAACCGACACCGGGTCGCTCTGCCGTTCACCCTGACTTCCGTGCGACGCGGTCAACTGACCATGTGGCGATCCTTTTTTCTGGCGATCGGCGTGTACTGTTGCTTGCTGGGTCTTGAAGCCCTGGCAATCAACCGTGCGGTGCTCAAGCCGCAGGTGCGCTCCGGGCAGGTGGTGAGCCCCTCGCGTAACGTGACCCCCCCCGAGTGGGCCCCTTGGAGCCTGCTTTCGGGCGGGGCGGTGGTGGTGCTGTACTCGCTCACCCTCCACCGGGCGGGCGGAGGGGATTGAGCCAGTCGGCTCGCACCGTTTTTCGAGCTTACGGCCAGCAAGAACCGCTTTCATGCCTGCCCGATTGCTCGCGCACGGGCTCAGGTCTTTTTAGCCAATGGCGGCGGATACCGGCCGCACCGATCCGATCCCGGCAGGGGGGCCAAGCGCGGGCGGCGGGGCGTTCGGGCTCCGATTGTTGCCCCAACCGCACCCTGCTGCCTAAGATACAGGATTACCTTCACCTCACCTGGCTGCTGCCCTAGCTGTCCCGGCGGGGTCCGCCCGTTCCGCTTCCCTACCGCGACCCGTTGTCGCCTTCCGCCATGCCCGCCACGACCGCCGAGCCGAAGACCAAGAGCCAACTGACCTCCGGGGCCGACATCCTGGTGCAGTCGCTGCTGAATCACGGCGTCGATACGATCTTCGCCTACCCGGGCGGGTGCAGCATGCCGCTCCACCAGGCGCTCACGCGTGTGCAGGACCAGCTGCGGACGATCCTGCCCCGCCACGAGCAGGGGGGGGCCTTCGCCGCTCAGGGGCTCGCGCGCAGCACGGGCAAAGTGGGGGTCGCGATGGCCACTTCAGGCCCCGGTGCCACGAATCTGGTGACGGCTATCGCCGACGCCAAGCTCGACAGCATCCCGCTGGTCTGCGTCACGGGTCAGGTGCCCACCGCGGTCATCGGTTCCGATGCGTTCCAAGAGACCCCGATGGTCGAGGTCTGCCGCGGCATCACCAAGCACCACTACTTGGTGACGGACGTCAACGACATCGCCCGCGTCATGAAGGAGGCGTTTCTGATCGCCTCGACCGGCCGGCCGGGGCCGGTGCTCGTGGACGTGCCGAAGGACATCCAGCTCGCACAGTGCGTACCCGATTACGACTGCAAGCTGAACCTGCCGGGCTACAACCCCGCCAAGCCACTCGCCGCCCCCGAGGCAATCCGCCAAGCCGCGGCCGCCATCAAGCGCGCCAAGCGCCCGGTCATTTACGCGGGCGGCGGCGTCGTGCTGAGCGACGCCTCGAAGGAACTCCGCGAGCTCGTCGCCAAGACCGGCATCCCCACCACCATGACGGTCATGGGTCTGGGCGTGTACCCGGGCACCGACGAATTATCGCTCGACATGCTCGGCATGCACGGCAGCGTCTACGCGAACTACGCTGTCGATGAGGCCGACCTGCTGATCGGCCTAGGCGTGCGGTTCGACGACCGGGTGACCGGCAAGCTCGAAGCGTTCTGCAAGCACGGCAAGATCATCCACATCGATATCGACGCCGCGGAGATCAACAAGAACAAGCCAGCCCACATCCCCGTGCAGAGCGACGTGAAGTACGCGCTGCAGGAGCTGAACAAGATCGTCGAAGCGCCGGAGGACATCTCCGCCTGGGTCGCGCAGTGCAAGAAGTGGAAAGCCGATCACCCGTTCGATTACGATCGCACGTTCCCCGGCATCACCCAGCAGCACGCCATCGAGAAGCTCTGGCAGATGACCGCCGAGCGCGATCCGGTCATTACGGTCGGCGTCGGCCAGCACCAGATGTGGGCCGCCCAGTTCTACAAGTTCCAGGAACCGCGTACGTGGCTGAGCTCCAGCGGCCTGGGCACCATGGGCTTCGGCCTGCCCGCCGCGATGGGCGTCCAAGCGGCTTTTCCCGGCCGACTGGTGATCGACATCGACGGCGACGGCAGCTTCCAGATGAACATCCAGGAGCTCTCGACCCTGGTCTGTGAGAAGCTCCCCGTGAAGGTGTTCCTGCTCAACAACCAGCACCTGGGCATGGTGGTGCAGTGGGAAGACCGCTTCATGGCTGGCAACCGCGCGCACACCTACCTGGGCCCGATCGACAAGCCCGAGTGGTCGGGCGAGGGAGACGGCATCGGCGAGCTCGATCACGCCAACCGTTACGCAGACTTTGTCGGCATCGCGAAGGCCTACGGCTGCGGCGGTGCTTATGTCGGTAAGAAGGAAGACCTCGAAGCCGCCATCAACGAGATGCTCGACTACGACGGGCCGTTCGTGCTCGACGTGGCGGTCCCCTACCAAGAGCACGTGCTGCCAATGATCCCCAGCGGCATGACCGTGAAGGACATTATCACGAAGTGATGCAGGGGGGCGTGGTTTAGACGACCTGCAACTCATCGCCCCTCGCGTAGCAGCGAAAAGTCAGACGGTTACTGCGCGGCCCTTGTCGTAAGCTGATACCGCCGATTGTCGGTGCCGTTTGCGACAAGCGGGAAACCGATCCGGCTACGATTCCCGGACAAGCTCTTGGGCTGACGCTCACGGAAAAGCGGCCGGTCTACAGTGTGCCGGCTAGCAGAACGCATCACGGCCGACTATCCGTGCTACCCGCGCTCAGGGACTGCATAACGCGACTCGGCTCAGTTGTGTGGCTCAGGCTGGTAATCGTCGTCCCACTCTTTCGGTTGCGGAGCGTGCAGCTTGCCGCTGCTCTTGGCCACGAGCATCGCGACCGTTGCGTCGCTCGTGACGTTCGCCACCGTGCGGAGCATGTCCAGCACGCGGTCGACCGGGAAGATCAGCGCGATCCCCGCCTCGGGGACGCCGACCGCCCCCAGCACGATCACCAGCATGACGATCCCCGCGCTCGGCACGGCCGCGGTGCCAATCGAGGCGAGCATGGCGGTCATGCCAACGGTCACGAGATCGCCGAGCGAGAGGTCCACGCCAAACGCCTGCGCGATAAAGACGGCGGCCACCGCCTGATACAGGCTCGTGCCGTCCATGTTCACGGTGGCGCCGATCGGCAGGACGAAGCTCGCCACCTCTTCGTCCACGCCCAGGTGCTCTTCGACGCGTTCCATGGTTACCGGCAGCGTTGCGGCACTGGAGCTGGTGGAAAACGCCAGCAGTTGGGCCGGTGCCAACCCGCGAAAGAACGCCCCGTAACCCACCCCGGTAAAGACCCGGACGAGCGTCGGGTAGAAGACAAAGATCAGCACCAAGAGCCCCGCCACCACGCACAGGCTGTACACGAGCAGCGCGAGGAACACGCTCCACGAGGGGGTCTCCGCCACCAGCGCCGCCAGCAGCGCGAACACGCCGATCGGTGCGGCGAGCATGATGAGGTCGATCAGCTTGAGGATGACCGCGTTGAGCCCGTCGAAGAACGCCTTCACGGGACGGCCTTCGGTCTCGGGCACCAAGATCAACCCGACGCCAAAGAACAGCGTGAAGATAATCACTTGCAGCATCGCGCTGTTGTCGGCGGCCGCGGCAAAGATGTTGCCGGGCACAAGATCCACGAGCGGTTGTAGCGGTCCCTTCTCTTGCTGCTGCGCGGCGATCGCGATCTTGCCCGCCGCTTCTTGCTCGGCAGAGGCCATCAGCGTGTCGCGCGTTGCTTCGTCGATACCCGCTCCGGGGCTCACTGCCGTGGCGATCACCAACCCGAGCGTCACCGCCACCGCCGTGGTGAACAAGTACAGCACCACGGTTCGACTGCCCATCGAGGAGAGGCTCGACAGGTCCTTGAGGTCCGACACCCCCTTGATGAGCGACGCGATGATCAGCGGCACGGCGATCACCTTCAGGGCGTTGATGAAGATCACGCCCAGCGGCTTGATCCAGTCGATCACCAGCCAATCAAGACAGGCCAACGTCGCCAACCAGCCGACCAGCAGGCCCAAGACCATGCCAAGCAGAATCCGCACGTGTAGAGGCATCGCAAACAATCCGCTACGCGCCGCCCCCCACTGGGGGCAAGTCGCTGGGAAGGAGGAAACAGGAACAGAGGGGTCATCAGAGCGAGCGGCTGCCGCCGGATCGACCAACGAACCTGCGACAAGCCGCCTGTCGGCACAGCTTAGCGGGTTCCAGCCGTCATAACCCTCCCTCTTTCGCTCCAACACAACCTCAAGCTCTGAAGTCCCGATGTAAGTCCGTAGCGGTTAGCGAAACCCTGCGGTCGCAGGGCTTCCCTCCCCCCTGCCCTCTCTCCCCCTGCGCAGTCCGGTCTGCTTGTCGATGTCCGATCCGCTCACGCCGACGCCCAACGGTTTTTCGATCGCCGATCCGCTGCAGCTCGGGCCGCGTTTGGCCCCGCCCGCGGGGATGGAGGCGGTGGTCTCCGAGTCGGCGCAGCCCTGCGCGGGGTCCGCCACCGAGCAGCGACTCGTGGCGGTGCTCGGCGGCGCGGCCCGCGGGCTCGATTTCGCTGCGGCGGAACTCTGGCTGCTCGATAGCGGCACGCGTTCGCTCACCCGGCGCGCCAACTGGGACCCCTCGCGCACCGTCAAACCAGCACGCCGTCCGCTGGCGGAGGCCGAGGCCGATTTGGCGGTGCTCGCCGGCGGAGCCGTTGTTGTCCAGGACGCCGCCGAGGCACGGCCGTGGGGACTCCATCGCTCAGCCGCGGCAGCGATCGCGGTCCCCGTCTCTTCGGCAACCACCATTCACGGCGTGCTCTGGCTCTTTGATGCCCGTGCCCGTGCCATCGCCGACGAAACGGTTGAGCTGGTCGAGATCATCGGCGGGCGTCTCGCGCTAGAAATCGAAGCCGAGCAAGCGGCGAGCGAACGCGATCACCACCCGCTCGGCGATGCCGCTGCGGCGGCGTGCGAAGCCGAGCCGGCGTCGCTGACCGCGGAGCTGCCGACCGAGGCCCCGCAGCAGGGAGCCTTGCAACTGGCCGGACGAACCTTTGACCATGGATCGGTCGCGATGCACGATTGGCACACGCTGGCCGATGGTCGGGTGCTGGCCACCGCGGCGTCGATTGTTGACTCGCCCGGCGATCCGTCGGAGTCGGCGCTGGTGGCGCTGCAATCGGCGCGTGTCGCCGCACGGACCCTTGCCGAGTCTTCCGCTACGGCCGGCGATCTGTTGGAGCGCGTCAATCGGGCGGTCTACGAGGCCACGATGTCGGGCGAAGGGGTCTCGATCGCGATCGCTTTGCTCGATTCGCCGCTCGAGGCTCAGACCACCGGCCAGCCTCTACGGGGCTCCTACGCCGCCGCAGGACCCGCTGGGGCGCTGCGCGTGCGTGTCGCGAACACCCAGGCAATCCTGCCCGATGCAACGCCTCTCGGCTGGGACCAAGAGGCGGCTTACGCGTCACGCTCTTTCGAGCTTGCCACGGGCGAACGACTCGTGCTGATCGCGGGCGACGTGCGGCTGACCAGCCCGCTTGTGGAGCGCCGACTGATTGACGCCTATGAATGCCTCACCGCTAAGGGGCTACAAAAGCTCAGCGCTAAAGCGTGCGTGGCGCGGATCGCGCAAGCCGGCTGCGAAGCGATCGACGCCGCGATCACCCTCCAACGTATCTGACCCTCGTCAGTCGCGGGGCGGATGCAAAGCGGTCCAAGCCGCTTCGACCAGCTCGCGCAGCCCTTCGCCGGTCGCGCTGCTGAACCGCAGAACGGGCCTGCCGATTGTCTCTTGCAGCTGGGCCTGGACATCAGCGGATTCGGGCAGCTCGGCTTTGCTCACCGCAACCACTTCGGTCCGCGACGCGAGATCGACCCCTAGCTGCTCGGCGTACTGTTCCACCTCGCCGCGGATCACGCGGTAGTTTTCCAGTGGGTCAGACTGGTCCATCGGTGCCGGCTCGACCAGATGAATGAGCACACGGGTGCGTTCAACGTGACGCAAGAATTCGTGCCCTAAGCCCGCCCCCTGGCTGGCACCCTCGATCAATCCGGGGATGTCGGCCATCACGAACTGACGATCGAAGTCAACCTCGACGATGCCGAGGTTCGGTCGTTTGGTGGTGAACGGATAGTCGGCGATCTCAGGCCGAGCGCGACTGACGCGGCTGAGCAGCGTGCTTTTGCCGGCATTGGGTTTGCCGAGCAGGCCGACATCGGCAATCACCTTCAGCTCAAAGATGACATGCCGCCGCTCGCCCTTTTCTCCGCGGGTGTACTCTCGCGGTGTTTGGTTGATGGAGCTTTTGAAGCGGGTGTTCCCCTTGCCGCCGGCACCGCCGCGTGCGGCAACCACCGTGTCGCCGTCGTTCTTCAGGTCGCGGATGACGAGGTCGTGCGCCGCGTCGCGGAGCACCGTGCCGGGCGGAACGTGAATCACGAGATCGTCGGCGCACGCGCCGTGACGATTGCTTCCCTGCCCCGGCACTCCACCGCGAGCACGCCAGTGCTTGCGATGCACTAGCTCTTGAAGGCTATCGACTCCCTCGCGCGCGAGGACCACCACGTTGCCGCCGTTGCCGCCGTCGCCCCCATCGGGGCCACCGCGGGGGATGTACTTCTCGCGGCGGAAGCTCATGCAGCCATCGCCCCCCGAGCCAGCCTCGATCTCGACAGTAACGCGATCAACGAACACGGTAGGGCTGCTGGCGGAAAAAGGCGATCGGCAGCGCAACGAAAAAGTAGCGCAATAAAAAAGGGCGAGCCGATCGGGATCGGCTCGCCCTTGGCTTGATGGAGGGATCGCTCGATCGGCGTCAGCAGGCGAGCGAGCGGCAGATCAGTTGGCTTCGAGCGGGGCAATGTTGATGCGACGGCCCTCTTGGTCGAACACCACATGGCCTTCGGTGAGCGCGAACAGGGTGTAGTCCTTGCCCTGGCCAACGTTGCGTCCCGCACGCCACTTGTTGCCAAGCTGACGGATCAGGATGTTGCCCGCGATGACATGCTCGCCGCCGTACTTCTTCACACCCCGGCGCTGGGCGTTCGAGTCGCGGCCGTTGCGGCTTGAGCCTTGTCCCTTTTTGTGTGCCATCGCAGGGTCTCCGAGTGCTTGGTCGGCTGTGCTGGGGCGGGGTCGCGGTTTTAGCCGGAGAGGCCCCTACGGCCCCTTTCGGCAAACGGACCCACGCTGGGGGAGAGTCGTTATTCGAGCCCCACAGATTACCGATACAGCCACCGATAGGCAACCCCTTCGTCGACCCCGTACAGGCTCGCCTTGCCCGGCGGAACCCCGAGCCGCACCTCGTTTTCGTGCTGCAAAAAGCGGTCGCCGGGCCGCCAGAAGTTAAGTTGCAGGGTCTGGCTGACAAACTCGCGCCCCTTGCCCGGTGCGTCGCCCGACTGATAGAGGCCCGCGGGGTCGGTCCAGTCATAGGCGTTGGTCAAACCCCTGACAAAGATGCTAAAAAAATCGATCTCGGGGTCCAGGTCGGACCAGGTCGCCACGCCCCACCGCTCTTCCCCCACTGCCAGGGGCTCAAGGGGCATCTGAACCGAAGAATACAGCCGCCGACCGGGCACCTCACGCGCGCGGATGGCCTCGACGGCACCCGGCATGACCTTGTCCAGATACGCCCGGTAGATCTTTCCGCCGTTGGGAGCCAAATCGTTCCCCTCTAGCACCAAATGGGGCAGGAACCGTACCGGGCCCGAATCGGTTGGCTCGGCGAGAAACTCGCCCGTCTCGGCCGACTCGGTCGGGTGCAAAGCCATTCCCGTGTTCTTGACCCGATAAACCAGGTACCAGACCAGCTTTTGCTCGCCGCCGTTGGCGGGCAGCAGACGGATCATGCGTAGCGGCTTGAAGGCAAACTCCAGCCGCCAGACGTCGCGACGGAAACGCACCTCTTTGGCTTGGTTGTGCAGGGTTTCGCTGGGGCTGAGCACGCGCGGCTCCCATTCCAGCGTCTTGTCGGCCAGCACTTCGACCAGATCGTGAACGCTTGCCGTCGAGTCGGGATCAACCGCCGCAGCGAGCACGGTCTCGACTCCCGGAGCGAACACCCGCGGAGCACGCCGCTCCTGAGCTTCAGCAAGCGGCGTCGCGGCCAACATCATGGCAGCGAGCCCCACGAACGCCACCAACGGGTGCGTAGAGCGAGGACAGGCCGGTCGTTGTGCCGGGAGAGAGATCATCGAGAGCTGCCTGACGGGGCCGAAAGGTGCGGGGCGGCGGGGCGTAGCGAGCCCAACCGGGCAAACATCTAGTCTAGTTGCCGTGAAAAAGGGGGGCAACTTACGCGGATCGGGCAAAGCCCGCCGCCCCCCCTCCGCGAGCCCGCCTGCCGACGCTGGAAACGGTTTTGTGGGTTATCCCGGCCCGCGGTCGCCCGGCGTGGGCGACAGAGCAGCGGGCAAGTAGACTGAGCCCGGCTTGCCACAGGGCGTTTCCCGAAGATCGAAACGCCGGCCCCCTCTCGCCTTTGCCCATGGAACCGCCCATTACTCTCACCACCTCTCTCTACCTGGCCACGGTGCTGGCCCTAGGGGTCACGGCGCAGTGGTTGGCTTGGCGAACGAAGCTGCCGGCGATTGTTCTGCTCCTGGCCTCGGGGTTCGGGTTGGGCCTGATCGTCGGACCGCCCGAAGACTATGTGGGTTCCGAGGCCCTCTTGCCGATGGTCTCGTTGGCGGTGGGCGTGATCCTGTTCGAGGGGGGTCTCAGCCTGCACTTCAAAGAGGTTCGCGAGACCGGGGCGGTCATCCTCCGGCTCGTCACGGTCGGACTGGCCGTGACCTGGGCCGCCTCGACCGTTGCGGCTCACTGGATGCTCGGCTTCTCGTGGCCGATGGCAACCTTGGTGGGCGCGCTGCTTACCGTTAGCGGCCCGACGGTCATCCTCCCGCTGCTGCGTCAGGTGCGCCCGGTGGGCCGCATCGGTTCGGTCATCAAATGGGAAGGAATCGTCAACGACCCGATCGGGGCCGTGCTGGCCGCGTTGGTGTTTGAGGTTGTCGCCCACGGCTTTGGCGAAGGGCTGGCCCGCGAATCCGCTTTTATCCTCGGCAAGACCGCCTTGGTGGGGCTGGTCCTCGGCGGGGGTGCCGCGTGGCTGATCGTGCAGATGCTGCAGCGCTACCTGATTCCGGACTACCTCCAAAACCCCATGGTCTTGGCGCTCGTGGTCCTCGTGTATGCGCTCTCGAATGCGCTGCAGTCCGAGTCGGGGCTCGTGACCGTGACGGTGCTGGGCTTGCTGCTCGCCAACCAGAACCGGACCACGGTCAAGCACGTTATCGAGTTCAAGGAAAACCTGCGCGTGCTGCTGATTGCCGTGCTGTTTATCGTGCTCTCATCTCGCGTGAAGATCGGCCAGGAAGAGGTCGGCCAAATCGGCTGGGGAGGCCTGCTGTTCGTTGCCACACTGATCTTGGTTATCCGCCCGGCCGCCACCCTGCTGGCTACCGTCGGTAGCGACCTGAAGCGTAACGAGCGACTCCTGTTGGCGTGGATTCATCCACGCGGGATTGTCGCAGCGGCGGTGGCGTCTCTGTTCGCAATCGGACTGCAACGCAGCGATGCCGTCGCTCCCGAGATGAAAGCAGAAGCTGACAAGCTGGTGCTCATCACCTTCCTGGTAATTGTCGGGACCGTGCTCACTTACGGTCTGACACTCGGCCCGCTCGCGCGGCGGCTCGGGCTTTCACGCGATGACCCGCAGGGGGTGCTGTTCGCCGGTGCTTCGACGATCGTTCGCCAGATCGCTCAAGCTCTGGAAGCCGAAGGCGTCCGCGCCATGCTTGTCGATACCAACCCGCAGAACGTCGCCGCGGCCCGGATGAACGGCTTAAACGTTCACTACGCGAGCATCGGTAGTGACTTTGTCGTCCAGGGAGTCGACCTGGGAGACATCGGTCGTATGATCGCGATGACGCCGAACGATGAGGTGAATTCGATCGCGGCGATGGAGTTTCGCGAGCCCTTTGGCAGCGCGAACGTCTATCAACTGGCCCCCTCGGCGAAGACCAGCGAACGCCATCGACGGATCCCCGACCACCTGCGCGGCCGCGTGCTCTTCGGAGGCGACGTCACCTACGAAAAGCTGCGGCAGCGGATGGAAGAGGGCGCGCGGCTGAAGGCGACCACGCTCTCCGAAGATTTCAGTTTCGAACGCTTCAAACAGCAGTACGGAGATAACGTGCTGCTGCTCTTCACGTTTCCAGAAAATGGCAAGCTGCGGATCGGTGCCGTGGATCAACCGCTCGAGCCCAAAGCCGGCGTCAAGATCCTGGCCTTGGTGAACCCTCCTGCGGAAGGTTTTCACGCCAACGAAAGCGGCATCTTGCGTTAACCGCGACGCTACGCAACCGAGCGGCTGGGGAGCCTTACGTCGCGCGTACGGTGATGCGCCTGAAGAGCGTACCGCCCGCCTCATCGCGGCGATCATCCCTGCACACGCGGCGCGAGTCGCCACGCAAGACGACAGGGCGATTGTTGCTTGCGCAAGTCGCTCGCGGAATTCCACCGACGCTCGGCGGAAACCGAGACGGCCTCGGCAGTAAGCACTAACTCCGCGGCTTTGAAAGGCCAAGGATCGACGTCTACCCACCCGCTGCCGATCGGCTTGCTAGGTTCACCTGTCGTCTCCCTGGCGGGCGTGAAGTGGACGCCCACCAGAGGGGCCACGCCGCCAACAATCAGCGGCTCAGCTTGTTCCATCGGCTCATCTCGGCTGGGACACAGGCAGCAGAACCACAAGCTCATCCAGTCCAGCGCTTGCAACCACTCCAGGCAGTTCTCGGCAAGGATTGGTGTGTGCTGGGTTGAAGCGTCGAGCCATTCCCGAAGCCAGTCCGCACGCAGGGCGTCTACCCGTGCGAGCCATGGCCGCCACTGTTCGTAGTCCTCATCCACTTTGGACTGCAAACGGGAGAAGTGACTCGCAACGACCCAGCCTGCTAGCGGACCAATCGCGCGACAGATGTCGATCGAAGCGGACCAGATTCGCTGGGCGTCGTCCGGAGGCATCTCGGTAAATGAGTAGGGCCTCCCGTGCTCGGGATCGATGCCGGGGCTAGCCCACCAGTCGGCCCAGCCATCATCGTGATGGAGAACCGCCCGCAAGAACTCGGCACGGACACCGGCTAGCGGAGCGGCAGGGTCGGTCGCCGAGCACAGCAGCGGCGCAACCCGCTCGTTGCCCCAGGCGGCGGCCAGCTCGTGGCTCAGCCGGGCGTGCTCCTGCTGAGAAATCAGCAGCCATTGGGCGGGTGATTTTGCCCCTCGCGGGGCAGCGCGGCGGATCATGCACGACCTCCGGCTAACGCCTGCAGCCGAGCATATCGGCCACGACACAAGCAGCTAACTCAGCAAGCCGGCGAGGCCCATCCCCACCGGCTTGCTCAGAAAATTCAAACCGCAAACGATGCGCTTCGCTCAGCGATAGTAGCTAACGAAGTCGGCAATGGTCTTGCACTTGATCTTGCCGGCATTGCCCGCCTGGCCAAAGGCGGTCATCCGCGCGATGCAGGTTTGCTTCATCGCCTCGCGGGCGGGCTTCATCCAGTCGCGGACGTCGAACTTCTCGGGGCTGGTGAACAGCAGCTTACGCACCGCCCCGGTCATCGCCATGCGGTTGTCGGTATCAACATTGATCTTCCGCACACCGTGCTTGATCCCTTTCTGGATCTCTTCAACCGGCACGCCGTAAGTCTGCTTCATCTCACCACCGTACTGGTTGATGATGTCTTGCAGCTCTTGCGGCACGCTCGACGAGCCGTGCATGACCAAGTGGCAGTTGGGCAGACGCTTGTGGATCTCTTCAATGCGACCCATATCCAGCACGTCGCCGGTGGGCTTCTTCGTGAACTTGTAGGCACCGTGGCTGGTACCGATCGCGACCGCAAGCGCATCGACGCCCGTATCGGCAACAAAGCGTTCGGCCTCGTCGGGATCCGTCAGCAGCTGGTCGTGCGAGAGCGCTTCGGTAGCACCATGGCCGTCTTCTTGCTCACCGCCGCCGGTCTCGAGAGAACCAAGGCAACCCAGCTCTCCTTCGACCGATACGCCCTGGGCGTGCGCCGAATCGACCACCTTCTTGGTCACCGCGACGTTGTAGGCGTAGTCGCCGGGGCTACAACCATCTTCCTTCAACGAGCCGTCCATCATGACACTTGTAAAGCCCTGGTCGATCGCGCTCTGGCAAGTGTCGGGGCTGTTGCCGTGATCCTGGTGCATGACGATCGGGATCTTGGGGTGCAGCTCTGCGGCGGCCAGCATCAGGTGACGCAGGTACGCATCCTGCGAATAGCTCCGCGCCCCACGCGAAGCCTGGATAATGACCGGCGAGTCGGTCTCTTCGGCGGCCGCCATGATCGCCTGGATCTGTTCCATGTTGTTGACGTTAAAGGCAGCCAACCCGTAGTTGTTCTCGGCGGCGTGATCGAGCAACAGGCGCATCGGGACCAGGGGCATCGGAAGACTCCTCGATTCTCTTACGGCTTAGTTAAAAGCGGGCCAATTGGCCGGCGGGGTGCTTGGACAACTGTCTTAGCTCATCCCACAGCGTACCGCAGCAACCGCGGCTTTTCGAGTGTCCCCAGGGCGGCAGAAAGCCGCACCCCTCCCCCGGCCGACGACGCCACTCAGCCGCCCAGGCCGGGGTCCCGCGGTGCCCCAAACGCCGGGTCGGGCGGGGCCTGCGTCAGCCGGATCAGGATCGCTTTGCGATGGCCGGTTGGACCCTGATCCGCTTGGTGAAAATAGGGGCCAAGCTGTCCCGCACAGTCGGGCAGACTCGTCACGAGCAGCATCTCTCCCACTACCAGCGGGGCCGCGACCCGCAGTTCGTCGTAAACCCGTTTCTCACGCTCCATCTTCTGGAACGCGATCATGCTCGTCTCGTCGCGGACCCACTCCGCACGGGGCGAGCCGAGGTGCAGCTCGGGGGTTAGGCCCACCGCATACGCGCCGTCATCCCCCCGATCAACCCGCAGCCGATACACCGCCTGGGCGTTTCGGAAGGTGGAACCCGTCAGGTCCGCCTCGAGCACGATCGCCTCTTCGTAGACCTGCGAAGCGAGCAAGGTTACCGGCTCTCCGGGGCGTACGGCCATGGTTCTTCCGCGGACCCCTGTCTGCTCGCCGAGCCCCGATTCCTTCTCATCGGGGGCCGGCGTCGCCGCCTCGCCGGAGTCTGTCTGGTGACGCCGACGCCCCAGCGGATCCAGCAGCCGAACGATCACCTCCGGCGGTGCTCCTCCGACAACGCCTGCCCGCAGACCATTGCCCAGCAGCGCCGACCGTCGCTCAGGATCGATCCGGTCCTCTTGAACGAAGCGCCAAAGCTGGCGATCGAACTCGGGACCTTCCGCCGGCAGATTGGCCCAGAAGATGTCGAGCGTCACCGCATCGGACGACGCCCGCGCCGCGCGCAGCGGCGACTCGTGTTTCGTTTCGAGCTTATCCACCATCAGCAACGAGCCGCAGCCGCCGGTGCTGATCACCAAGCCCAGCGTCAAGAACAGCGCAGTCGAAAAAGGGCCGTTTCTAGGGCCGTCGCGCCACACCGAACGAGCGATGATAAAGGAACGCCTGATCACGCTCGGACCGTAGCGAAATCGCCGCTTCGCGGCCAGATCGACCCCTGCGGTAAAAAACGGGGCCCCCCCGTGGGCGAGCCGCTCAGGCCGCTGCTAGCGGTGCCAAGCGTGGCACACGAAACCGACGACCGCTTACCCCACCGTGCTCTTGTACGAGTTCCTCGAAGTTCACCTCGAGGAAGGCGTACACCCCCGTCGGCGGATCGGCTGAAAGCCACCGCTTGGCAAGGCCCGCCGCGTGAGCGTCGTAATCCTGCTGGCTATGGCCATGGGCGTAGCAACGGCCATCGTGACGGCGTAGGTCACCGTCCATCGCCGGCGAGACGTGCCACAACTCGTGCACAATCGTTGTGAGCTTCTCTTCCAGCGCGTGATCGAGAAACCGGGGCAAGTAGAAGTTCAAGAGGTAAAGCAGCTCGCGGCCATCATCACCCAACACCCGGGGACAACCATAAACGCGGCGACCGCGGCGTTCCGTGATGGCACCGTCGCGGAAGCGCAGCGGCGTGAGCGACGCTTGCAGGCCATGGGGCACGCGAGCGCGAGCCTGTCGATAGCCCACACCGATTCGGTCCATCTGCACGTGAGCTAGCTCCGGCAGCCGGCGTGTGAGATCCACGCACACAGCCCGCATCATGGCAGAGAAATCAAGCGGCATGGTTGCTAGCGAAGGGTTGCTGGCAAAAGGGTTGCTGGCTAAGAGTGGCGGCGTAGCGGGTAAAGGCCGGGGCCAAACGAGCGAAGACCGACTCCCCATCGTGGAGGGGAACCGGTCTTCGTGTGATAACGTTTTCTGTGTGGCCGGAGGAAGATCGATCGGCCGAGCGTGTCGCAGAGCGAAAGCTTTAGGCTTCGCCAGCCGGGGTGCTCTCTTGGGCCGGGGCATCCTTAGCAGGCTTGGCCTTCTTGGCAGGGGCCGCGGGGGCGGCGTCGTCCGCATCGAACGCCGGACGCTCGCTCTTGACGGCAACCCGGTCACGAACGCCAACAAACTCCAGGATCGCGCGGACGCCGGCATCTCCCAAACGTGGAGCGGCGAGACGCATCACGCGGGTGTAACCGCCGGGACGCTCCTCAAAACGCGGGGCGATCTCCTCGAACAACACGCTCACCGCTTGCTTGTCGCCCAGCAGCTTCAAGCAGCGACGGCGCGCCGTGACGGTGGGGGCAATCGCTTGGTTCCACTTCTGCCAGCGGTCGCTGCTGCGCCACTTCTTCCAGGCATCGCTGCCGCGCTCAGCACCGGGCGCGAGGTCGGCCGCGGCGCGAGCCGCCGGCAACGATCGCTTGGCAATCGTCACACACTTCTCAACCAGCGGGCGGACTTCCTTGGCCTTGCTGATGGTCGTGACGATGCGGCCCTTGACCTTCGGCTCGGACTCAAGCTTTAGGTAGCGCAGATCGTCGGTGTCCCGCTCCGTCAGGATCAGCGCGCTGGCGAGGTTGCGGAGCAACGCCCGTTGGTGGTTTGGGTTGCGGCCTAACTTGCGGCCTCGACGGCGGTGTCGCATGGCAACGTGAGCGGTTAGCGGAAACGGTTGGTCGCAGCAGAGGGGGGGAGGGAATCTGGCCCGAAGGGGTCAGACACCAACAGCGGGCGGAACCCGCATTCCAAGATGCAGGCCTAGCTTGGCGAGCTTCTCTTGGACCTCAGTAAGCGTGGTCTCGCCAAAGTTACGCACTTCGAGGAGCTGATCCTCGTTGCGGGTGACGAGCTCACGCACGGTCAGGATGTTCTCCGACTCCAGGCAGTTGCCCGCCCGGACGGAAAGATTTAGGTCAGCAATCAGGGTGTTCAGCTTGGCCTCGATCGCCGGGTCCATGCCCGTCGAGCTTGCCACGCGCGCCGCACTGCGGACCTGGGGGCCCAACTCCGAGTACTGAACAAACGGGTTGAGGTGCTTGCGAAGGATCTTGGCCGACTCGACCATGGCCATCTCGGGCCCGACCGAACCGTCGGTCCAGATCTCAAGCGTCAGCTTGTCGTAGTTGGTCTTCTGACCGACGCGGGTCTCTTCGACCGCGTAACGCACGCGTGTGACAGGGCTGAAGATCGCATCGACCGGGATGATGCCGATCTCTTGGATGTTCTGGCTGTGCTCGCTGGAAGGGACATAGCCGCGTCCGTTCTCGACGACCATCTCCATGACGAACGGCACGTTGTCGGTCAGCGTGGCGATCACGTGATCCTTGTTGATCACCTCAACCGACTCGTCGGTCTCGATGTCGCCAACGAGCACGTCGCCGGCGGAATTACGCTCCACGCGGAGCACCTTCATGCCGTCGCTATGGTTCTTTACGACCAGCGACTTGACGTTCAGCACAATATCCGTGGCGTCCTGAAGCACGCCGGGGATGGTGGTGAACTCGTGCTGGGCATTGTGGATCTTGATCTGCGTGACCGCACTGCCTTCGAGGCTCGAGAGCAGGATGCGGCGAAGGCTGTTGCCAACCGTTGTGCCAAAGCCACGCTCGAAGGGCTCCGCGACGAACTTGCCGTACGTCGGCGAGAGCGATTCTTGCTCGCAATGCACCATGCTCGGGAGTTCGAGACCGCGCCAACGGATATGCATGGTTATCTCCTTGAGAGGCGGTTAGTAAAGCTGCCGCGAGGTCCGAGGGGCTTCTGGCGAAACAGAAGCGGCGGGGCGATCGGGCTTCGCTTGTGCGGAGCGGCGGAGGCCACGCGGCTGATAATCGGTAACGAGTTGTCGCCGAGTTATATGTTGCCGAGTTACTTGTCGCCGAACGGTAGGTAAGGAAGGGGGTGCCGGCAGGTGAGGCCGGGGACAAACGAACTTGCCATGCGGGTCAGCGCGAGCAAAGCTCAATGATCAGTTGTGTATCGATCGGGAGCGAGACGTCTTCGGGGCCCGGTAGTCGCCCAACGATCCCCTCGGGAACCTGGCTCTCGGTGATCGACAGGAAGTCAGGAACGTTCTTGCCGCCGGTGTCGGCTTGTGCCGCCCGAACGATATCCAAACTGCGAAGCTTGTTCTTGACCCGCACCACGTCGCCAGCGCGGACCTGGGCGCTACCGATCGTGCACTTGTGACCGTTGAGCGTCACGTGGCCGTGGCGAACGAGCTGGCGTGCCGCGGAACGGCTCGAACCAAACCCGAGACGATGCACGACATTGTCGAGCCGACGCTCGAGCAGCGAGAGCAGTACGTCGCCCGTGTTGCCCTTGGCACGCTCGGCCTTATCGAAGTACAGCCGAAACTGCTTCTCCAAGATGCCGTAATAGTGCTTAACCTTCTGCTTCTCCCGCAGCTGAATGCCGTAATCGGTTTGCTTGTTACGGCGAGCCGATTGCTGCTGACCAGGGGGAGTGTTGCGACGCTCGAAAGCGCACTTCGGCGAATCGCAGCGGGTGCCCTTGAGGAAGAGCTTCGCTCCGTCGCGACGGCAAAGTCGGCAAACCGGTCCGGTGTAACGTGCCATAAGTGGCTTGTAGTTTCTGAGGCTGCAGGTGTTTGGTAAAGGAACAATCGGCTCGCGGCGGCCACACGGGCCGCCAGCCAAGCCAGCGGGAATCAGACCCGACGCTTCTTGCGGGGGCGGCAACCGTTGTGCGGAAGCGGCGTGATGTCTTCGATCGACTTGACCTTCAGGCCAGCGGCTTCGAGGGCCGTGATCGCGCTCTCGCGACCACTGCCCGGCCCCTTCACCTTGACGTCCACGTCACGCAGACCGTACTTCTTCGCCTTCTCCGCGGCCTGCTGAGCGGCACACTGACCGGCGAACGGGGTGCTCTTGCGGGAGCCCTTAAAACCGCTCGTGCCACCGCTCGCCCAACACAGGGTATCGCCCTTGGTGTCGGTGATCGTGACCGTCGTGTTGTTGAAGGTTGCGTTCACATAAGCAACGCCCGCGGCGATGCTGCGACGTGTACGGCGACGTGAATCGCTAGTGGACTTGGTGCTCTTGGCCACGCTCGGGTCTCTTGGGGATATGAGCTCTCGCTAAGCTGAGCTCGACCGTGCTGAATTTTCTGTCGGTTTTTTGTGGTCGTGTTTTCTGCGATCGAGGGGGGGGCGTTGCCGGGGAGACAAAGCCCCCGGCTTTCACCCGGTCTGCCGGAGCGAGCGGTGGGGACGGCTGCCTCGCTGCTGCCCCACTCTGTTCTGCTGCCCCACTCTGCCGGGTGCCTCCAAAATCAGCGTAAATCCTTGACGCCCTTCTTGCCGGCAACCGTCTTCTTGGGACCCTTGCGGGTCCGAGCGTTGGTCTTGGTCCGCTGCCCACGCACCGGCAAGCCGCGGCGATGACGCAGACCCCGGTAGCAAGCAATTTCACGCAGACGCGAAATATTCTGCGAAACCTGACGCCGAAGCTGACCCTCGACCACATAGTCCTTGTCAAGCAACGCCGCGATCCGGGCGACCTCGTCCTCCGTCAGATCGCGCGCCCGCGACTGAGGATTGAGGCCCGCCTTGCTGCAGATCTCGCGGGCGACCTTCGGACCCACTCCGTACAAGTACGTGAGTGAAATCGCCGTGGGGCGATCGGGCGGAATATCAACACCAAGCAGACGAGGCATGCTGTTTCTTGAGCGGGCTGCTGAGGTTGGCCTCTCGCCCCTGGCAAGAGACCCGGATGAACTGGGTTACGGATTGATTTTGTGAGCTAGCCTCGCCGAAGGGGCTCCCGGCGGAGCCGACTCGGCAAGCATCGGGTAGCAGCTACCAGAGCGAGAGAGCAACTCTCACTGCTGCCGGCTAGTTACCCTTGCCGCTGCTTGTGCCGGGGGTTCTCGCACACGACGCGGATCACGCCACGGCGGCGAACGACCTTACACTTAGCGCAGATTCTTTTAACGCTCGCACGGACCTTCACGGCAATACTCGCTGAATTTTCAAGCTGACCGGTTCGCGGCGGACACCGCCTCGTCGCCTCCTGCTAAAAGGACGCGAGAGGCTTGGCTATCCACCTAGCGGAGCCGAATCAAACGTTTGGTCCCCTGAGGGGTGCGACGCTTGCCGCAACATCAGGGGACATGGTTAGCCAAAACCGACCTGAGCCGACTTCGGTTGCAAACTTCGCTCTTTATGCTTGGCACTAATTTATGCTTGGCACTGGCTAGCCCGATGGCTTAAGCCAGCCCCACCAACTCGCCCCGGGCTTCTACTGCTTCTTGGCGAGACTGGAATCCTCTCCTCAGCCGGGGCATGTGCGTCGCATCGGGCGACAACGCTCCCTGCTGGTCTCGCCGATTTGGGGCGAATCGATAAATTTAGGCGATGCCCAACCCGCTGCACAAGGCCCGTTTCGAAGAAAGAGTCCTCCCGTGCCGCGACACCCTTTGATTCTTGGAGATTCGACCGGCACCAGACGCTACTTTTATCCAATCCTCCTATTCCGCCGACCCCAGAGAGCCTGCGAAAAGCCGTGCGCCCCCCCTGTTGTGATCCTACGGGCCCCCCACTCCGCCGCTGATCCTCAGGGGTGGTAGGTAGTCGGTGCTCAGTGGTCGGTGGTCGGTGGTCGGTGGTCGGTGCTCCGCGCTTTGGCATCGGCCTTGCCTCCGGACCACTCAGTCCTCCAACAGCTCCAGCTCATCCTCGGCCGGGGCGGCGGTTAACCGCTGCGGACCGTCGCGTGTGACGGCGATCGTGTGCTCAAAGTGGGCGCTCGGCTTGCCATCGCGCGTGACCTGCGTCCAGTCGTCGGAGAGGAGCTTCACTTCCTTGGTGCCCATATTGACCATCGGCTCGACCGCGATCACCAGCCCGGGCTCGATGCGGAAATCGCCCCGGCCGCGAAGCGAGCGGCTGACAAAGTTGGGTGCCTGAGGGTCCTCGTGCAGGTTACGGCCGATGCCGTGGCCAACGAAGCATTCAACCGAGGAAAAACCTTGCTCCTTCACGTACCGAGCCATCTCGCGAGCCACCTGGCTCCAGCGGGTCTTGGTCTTCATGAGCTCAAACGCCATGTCGAGCACCGTGCTCGTGCAATCTAGCAGGCGCTGAACGTCGGGCGCGACCTCACCCACCTTGTAAGTGTAGGCGGCGTCGCCGCACCAACCGCCAAGCTTGACGCCCGTATCCAGACTCAAAATGTCGCCTTCCACCAGGGGCTTGTCGTCCGGAATGCCGTGCACCACGGCTTCGTTCCGAGACATGCAAGTCACGGCGGGAAAAGGGGCCTTGCCCTCCTCCGCGTTGGGGTAGTCCAGAAAGAGGGGCGTGCCGCCGCGGCTGAGAAAGTACTCGTGCACCGCGGCGTCGATCGCGCGGGTCGTTATCCCGGGGCGGATCATCGCCCCGGCAATCTGATGGGCCTTCCACACCGCCAGACCGGCGCGCCGCATCAAGCGGATTTCGCGTTCGGACTTAAGTGTGATCACGCGGCGTGGCTTTCCTGTCGGTCCAACAATAACGGCGGAGATGTGGGCGTTATGACACCCACAACAAGCCTAGCAATTCGGAGGCTCGGCGCTCAGCCCGAGACCGCCCCGGTGCGGTGCTGGGCGACTATCGCTTTGATCGATTCGTTGACACGGGCGAACACCTCATCCTCAGCACCTACGGCGTCGATTCGCCCGAGCACACCGCGTTGCTGATAGTAGTCAGACAGCGGTGTCGTGAGCTCCTCGTAACCCCGCAACCGTTCGCGGATCGTTTCCTCAACATCGTCGGCACGGCCACGTTTGGAAAGACGGCGGAGCAGCTCATCGCGCGGGACAACAAACTCGATGGCTGCGGTCAGCGGCGTTCCGCGGTCGGCGAGCAGTGCGTCGAGCGACACGGCCTGAGCCCGGGTCCGCGGGAAGCCATCGAACAGATAGCCGGCCACGCAATCGTCATCCTGGAGCCGCTCGGACACCAACTGGAGCACCAAGTCATCCGGCACGAGTTGCCCCGAATCGAGATACTTGGCCGCGGCCAGACCGACGTCTTCGCCGTCGGATCGCGATTTACGCAAGACGTCACCGGTCGAGAGGTGGGTCACACCAAGCGACTTAGCGACCCGCACCGATTGGGTACCCTTGCCGGCCCCGGGCGGTCCTATAAATACGATTCGCATGCCGCTCGCGCCCACTCTCTCGTCGGATCGCCCGATGACGCTGGTGCGCCGACGCCCTCGTGCCGGTAAGCACATGGGGCTTTACTCGAGCAAACCCTTATAGTTTCGCATGACCAGGTGGCTATCGATCTTCTGCACCAAGTCGAACGCTACGCTCACCGCAATGAGCAGGCTCGTCCCGCCGTAGAACATCGCGATGCCCCACTCCACGTTCATCCAGGTCGACAACAGTGTCGGGATGATTGCGATCAACGCCAGGAAGCCGGCCCCGACATAAGTGATCCGGAACATCACCTTCTCAAGGTAATCAGCGGTTCGCTTCCCGGGCCGGTAACCGGGGATAAACGAGCCATAATTTTTCAGGTTGTCGGCCATATCCTTCGGATTAAACGTTATGGCCGTCCAAAAGTAGCAGAAGAAGTAGATCAGGACCAAAAAGGTCAGGTTGTACAGGAAGGTTTCTCGACCGAAGGCGTCGCCCAGGGACTGAATAATCGTCCGGCCCCAACCCTCGCTCCAGCCATTGGCCATCGCCGCCAGCTGTTGGAACAACAGCATGGGAAACATCAGCAGGCTGCTAGCGAAGATAATCGGCATGACGCCGGCCTGGTTTACCTTGATGGGCAGGTACGACCGGCCGCCGCCGACCATCTTGTTGCCGCGGGTGTGCTTGGCGCTCTGCATGGTGATGCGTCGCTGGCCCAGCGTGATAAATACCGTGCCCGCCACCACCGCCACAAACATTGCCGCGAGCAGGAACAGCTTCATCGGGTCGAGGCCCGTCGAGTCTCCCAGCGCCCACGTCGAGCGGTCATAAAGCTGGAAACCGGCACCGGGCATGGCGGCGAGAATGCCCGCCATAATCAACAGGCTGATGCCGTTGCCGATGCCATACTCGTCGATCTGCTCGCCCAACCACATCAGAAAGATCGTGCCGGCGGTCATCGTTAGGACCGACACGATTTTCCAGCTGAGCAGCATCGAGCCCGTCGCCGGGTTCGTAAATTCCGACGCGATCAGCCCCTGCGATTCGGCAAAGGAGCCGACGAAAAACCAGCTCTGAATCAGACACAGCACCACCGTGGCGTAGCGCGTGTACTCGTTGATCTTCTTGCGGCCTGACTCGCCTTCTTTCTGCAAGGCTTCGAGCTGCGGGATCACGCTCCCCAGCAATTGGAAGATGATCGAGGCCGAGATGTAGGGCATGATGCCCAGGCCGAAGATCGTGATGCTCGTGAGGTTAGCGGCACTCAGCACCGCAACCTGCTTGAGCATGCTGCTGAGGCCGCCCTCTTCGCCCTGGAACCGGGCGAGCTCCTCCGCATCGACGACGGGGAGATTGATCTGGAATCCGATCCGATAGATCGCCAGCATCAAGAGCGTGAGCAGGATCTTCCGCCGGAGCTCGGGGATCTGCCAAACAACGCGAAACTTCTCGAACATGGGGGGGCGACCGCTTCCGCGTGGCGCTACGAGTCTGAGGGGGGTGTGGCGGTTGGCACGAGCGGGGGCAACGTCCTGGCCCCTTCGGCACCGCGAGCGAGTTTGTAGCACAAAACCCTAGAAGGACGCCACGGCGTCGCCCCCCGGGGGGGGCGGCTCAGCCCTCGCCTTCCGCCTCGGGCGCGGGGGTCGGGGCGGGCGCGGCGGCCTTGGGTGCCGGTTTAGCCATGGCCTTGGTCGGTTTGCCCTTGGCGGCACGGGCGGCACGCTTCTTCTCTTCCACCGGTACTTTGCCCGGCACAACCACCGCCTCGCCACCAGCAGCGGCGATCTTCTCGCTGGCCGACTTGCTGAAGCGGTGGGCCGAGATCTTGAGCTTCTTGGTCAGCTCGCCCTCGCCCAAAACCTTCAGCTCGTCGAAGCGACCCTTGGCGATGTTCTTTGCCACGAGCGCCTCGATCGTTACCTCAGCACCAGCGTCGAAAGCCGCGTCGATCTCGCCGACGTTGACGACCACCACCTGGGAAGCCCAGCGATTATTGAAACCGCGCTTCGGAACACGACGCACCAGGGGCATCGTGCCGCCCTGGAACACCGGATGCGAAGAATTGCCCGCCCGCGAGCCGGCACCGTTATGGCCACGACCGGAGGTCTTGCCATGCCCCGATCCGGGGCCGCGGCCGATCCGCTTGCGCTTGCGATGCTTATGAATGCCGCGATTGACGTCGTTTAGAATCATGACAGGGTCACTCCACGCAGCCGCTCGACCTCAGACTTGGGACGCAGCTGCTTGAGGGCCTCGATGGTCGCCTTGACCAGCGGAACCGGATTGTTCGAGCCGAAACTCTTCGTGAGAATATTGTGGATGCCGGCGGACTCGCAGACGGCACGAACCGCTGCGCCCGCGATCACACCCGTACCTTCCGAGGCGGGCAGCAACACCACCTTGGCACCACCGTACACGCCGACCACCTTGTGGGGGATTGTTGACCCCTCCAGCGGCACGGTGACCATGCTCCGCATGCCCTGCTTGCGTCCCTTCTCGACACTCGGCGGAACCTCGTTGGCCTTGCCGTAACCAAGGCCTATTTTGCCCTTCTTGTCGCCGACGACAACCAACGCGGCGAAGCTAAAGCGACGGCCGCCCTTTACCACGGCGGAGCATCGCTTGATCTTCACCACGACTTCGGACAGCTCGCCCTGCTGGCGTTCTTTCGTCTTCGGGGGCACCGGGAAACCTCGGCTGGGGGAAACGCTTAATGTTCGGGGGGGTATCGCGTGACTCGGTCGCGAGCCGCGGCGTGCGTGCGGAGCTAAAACTCAGAACTCGAGACCTGCCTCGCGAGCGGCATCGGCCAAAGCCGCAACGCGGCCGTGGTACTTGAACGATCCGCGATCGAAGCAAACCTTCTTGACACCGGCAGCGACCGCCTTGGCAGCGATCGCCTTGCCGATGGCTGCGGCGGCGTCCTTGTTGCCGCCGTACTTGATGTCGCCGCCGACCGTTTTATCGCCCGACGACGCCGAAGCCAGCGTTCTGCCCGACGTGTCGTCGATCAGTTGCGCGCTGATGTTGCGATGGCTGCGCGACACGCTCAAACGGGGCTGTTCGGCCGTGCCGTTGAGACGCTTGCGGACGCGGAAACGCCGCCGCTGACGCTGACGCTCGATTGCTCGGTTCTTGTCCATAACTCACGCCTAATCGCGAGCCGGCCTCAAAGGGTCGCGGATCGCAAGGGTCTTTTTGTCTTGCTGAGGGATTACTTACCGGTCTTACCGGCCTTCTGACGAACGCGCTCACCTTCGTAGCGGATGCCTTTGCCCTTGTAGGGCTCCGGCTTGCGGACCGCACGAACTTCAGCGGCAAACTGGCCGACCTTCTGCTTATCCGTCCCCTTCACCACAATGTGGGTCTGGTCCGGGCAGCTGACATCCAGTTCCTTCGGAATCTTTTTGTGAATCTCGTTGGCGAAACCAACACGCAGCTGAAGCACATCGCCGGCGATCGCGCCGAGATAGCCCACGCCGTGAATCTCCAACTTCTTCATGTAGCCATCGGTCACGCCGACCATCATGTTCGCGAGCAGCGCTCGTGTCAGGCCGTGGAAAGCACGGTCGGCACGGTCATCTGTGGCACGCGTACAAACCACTTCTTTGGCGTCCGCATCCACCGTGACGGTCACCTCGGGACGATGCTCGAAGACGAGCTTGCCGAGTTTCCCCTCAACGGTCACAACACGGTTGGCGACGTTGACCGTCACACCGCTGGGGATCGCTACAGGTTTCTTGCCGATTCGGGACATGATTCGGAGCTGTTGGCGGAAAGGCCTTCAGCGCTCAGCTAAGGGTTGTCTGCTTGTTTACCGCCGCAACAAAAACTGCTGCGGCTTACTTGGTTGTCTTGATCACAGCCTTGTCTTGATCACCGCGTCTTTTGCTTGTGCTGGTGGATGGCCGATGCGTCGTAACTCCCCACGCCAGGGGCACCCAACCGCAGGGGCTACCACAACTCGCAAAGCACTTCGCCGCCGATGTTCTTCTGTCGCGCCTCGCGATCGCTCAACACGCCGCGGCTGGTGCTAACGATCGAGATCCCCAGACCATTGAGCACGGGTCGCAGCTCTTTGGCCGGGGCGTAAACCCGTTGGCCAGGAGTGCTCACACGCTGGATGTGCTGGATAACCCGCTCGCCGTTGGGACCATACTTGAGGTCGAGCATCAGCTGCTTGCCGGGGGCTGTCTCGGAGTCTTCCTCGTGGAAGTCCCAGATGTAGCCCTCTCGCTTGAGCACCTCGGCGACGCCACGCTTCACCTTGGAAAGCGGCATCTGCACGATAGGACGCTCGACACGGACCGCGTTGCGGATCCGCGTGAGCATATCGGCGAGGGGGTCGGTCATCATAGGGAGGCTTGAGTCCTGAGGCTCGAGGCTTGAGGTCTTTTGGTTCCGAAGGCTCTGCTGCTTGGTGGTCCCTCAAGCCTCGGGATCCAAGCCACAAGCCCTCACTCTGGCGGGTCGTTAGTCGGTTTGATTCGGCGGTCGGTTACCAGCTGGCTTTGCGCACGCCAGGGATCAGGCCCTTATCGGCCAGATTCCGGAAGCAGATCCGGCAGATGCCAAACTTGCGATACACAGCGCGAGGACGACCGCAAATCTTGCAGCGGTTCTCACGCCGACTGCTAAATTTGGGCACTCTCTCGGCCTTGGCGATCTTGCTCTTGCTTGCCACGGGCTGGTTTCTTGTACGGGGGGGTGGTCGGTGGTAGTCGATCGGTTGGGCTTAGGCTTCGGCTACTGCCGACGGAGGCTCAACCTGTTGTACGGTATCTCATAACCGCCGCTTGGCGGGGGTGCGGGCTCCGCGGGGGAGCCTACTTTTGGTCGCTACGCTCGAAGGGGAAGCCGAGCAGGTCCAGCAGCTTGGCGGCCTCTTCGTCGGTTGCCCGAGTCGTGCAAATGGCGATGTTCAGCCCCTGCGGTCGCAGGTACTTGTCGGGGTTGAGCTCAGGAAAGACCGTTTGCTCGTTCAGTCCAAGGCTGTAGTTGCCGTTGCCGTCGAAGGCATTTCGCTTCACGCCACGGAAGTCGCGGACTCGCGGCAGAGCAATCGAGACCAAACGGTCCAGGAACTCGTACATCCGTACTCCGCGGAGCGTCACCTTGGCACCGATTGGCATGCCCTGACGCAGACGGAAGTTGGCAATCGACTTGCGGGCCCGACACACGCAAGCCTTTTGGCCGGTGATCGTCGCCAGCGCAGAAGTCGCTTCTTCGATGTGCTTTTTGTCACTGATCGCGCTGCCAACGCCCATGCTCACAACGATCTTATCCAGCTGGGGCAGCGACAGCACGTTCGTGCGGCCGGTGTACTCCTTGAGCTGGGGAATGAGCTCGTCGTAGTAGCGATCACGGAGACGTGCTGAGGCGACCATAACTTCGGCTGAGTTGGCTTGGCGAGCCGCTGGGGCTCGGGGTGGGTGCTGACTTGTGTTTATTTAACGGCGACGATCAGCCGTTGGCGTGTGCGGCTCGGGCGGGTGCGATCTGGCCTGCGCTGGCGTCACACTTGCGACAGTGTCGCTCCTTGCTGCCGTCTGCCAAGAACCGAACGCCAAGGCGTGTCGCCTTGGTGCACTGCTCACAAACGTACTGCAGGTTCGAAAGCTGGACCGGCATCTCTTTGCTCAAGCGTCCGCCCTGGGGATTCTTCTGGCTCCGCTTAACGTGCTTGTAAACCTTGTTGACCCCTTCGACGATCGCCTTCTGCGTCTCACGATCGATTTTAAGCACGCGGGCACGAACGCCCTTGTCGGCGCCGGCGATCACGAGAACGGTGTCACCTGACTTGATCAACATGATGGTTGGCTTACGGTTGACGGTCTTTGTTTCGGTAACGGGGTGGTCTGCATCCGCGAGGATCAGACAACCTCGTTGGCGAGGCTAACAATCTTCATGAAGCGACGATCGCGAAGCTCGCGAGCCACCGCACCGAAGATTCGCGTGCCGCGTGGATTGTTGTCTTTGTCGATGAGCACCACAGCGTTGGAGTCGAAGCGGACGTAGCTGCCGTCGGACCGACGCGTGGGCGACTTCACCCGCACGATCACGCCGCGTACCACCGCCTTCTTCTTCACTTCACTGCCGGGGATGACGCTCTTCACGCTGCAGATAATCACGTCGCCAAGTCCTGCAAATCGACGCCGGCTGCCGCCGAGCACCTTGATGCACATGACCTGTTTCGCGCCCGTGTTATCCGCGACGTTCAGCCGCGTCTGCATCTGGATCATCGTATTTCTTTCTGTCCGGTCCGGCCGTCCTTGCCGGTGCCCGCTCTGCGGTTAACTCTGCCGGCGGCGTTCGCCCGACACAACTTGTTTTCTTGCTGCTAATAGCGGGGCCGGTTAAGGACTCGCTCCTCGGAAGTCACCCCAACGGGCGGCCTCTTGCGATTTGGTCTAACTCGCTGATCTCAGCCTTCCGGCGAGGCCGCTGCTTCGGCCTCTAGCTGAGCCTTCTGAGCCGCTCGCATCGCCACCAAGTCAACCACCTGGCTCTTGGCAACGACCTTCACCAGCTCCCAACGCTTGAGTTTGGAACGGGGCGGGCACTCGATGATCTCCACCGTATCGCCCTCGTGCGACTCGTTCTGCTCGTCATGCACGTGGCAGACCGTACGACTCTTGACGGTCTTGCCGTACTTCGGGTGGCGCACCTTGCGGTCAATTTCGACACGGCGGCTCTTGTTCGCTTTGTCGCTCGTGACGACGCCGACGAGTACTTTTTTTGGCATGGAAGCTAAGTGGCTGGTTGAGGCGGGCCGAGTGGCGGCGGTCGCTTCGCTGTTGGTTTTTGGTACGGCAGGTGACCAAATGGCCGGTTCGCCGGCTCGCTTATCTTGTTCTGTACTTCGTGAAGATTATCGCTCTCGGGAACTGCTTACTTCGTTGCCGCGGCAGCCGCGATTACCCGCTCCGTTTGCAGCGTCTTGACGCGGGCGATCATCCGACGATTGCGGCGGAGCTCGCTCGGGCTGTCAAGCTTCTCGGTCTGGGCCTGCACGCGCAGACGGAACAGGTTCTCAGCGGCTTCTTTCGCCGTGAGCTCAAGCTGCTCGTCGCTCATCTCGCGTAGTTCGGTCAGGTTCGACATAGGAGTAACAAAGGGGATTGCAATTCAAATCGGCTGGCAGCAGGCGGCTGTCAGAAGTTCTCACGCTTCACAAGCTTTACGCGGATCGGCATCTTGTGAGCCAACCGGGCGAAGCAGACCTTGGCGGCCTCCTCCGAGATACCGGTGACTTCGTACAAGATCGTGCCAGGCTTAACGACGGCTGCCCAGAAGTCCGGTTCACCCTTGCCCTTACCCATCCGGGTTTCGAGCGGAATCGAGGTGACCGACTTGTCTGGGAAGACGCGGATATAAAGCCGGCCCTCACCACGCACGTACTGCTGCGCCGCGATACGCCCCGCTTCGATCGTCTGCGTGCTAACCCAGCCGCCCTCAAGCGCCTGCAAGCCGTACTCGCCGAAGATCACACGGTTACCGCGTGTCGCATTACCTTTTATACGACCTCTTTGGCTTTTTCGGTGCTTGACTCTCTTGGGCATCAACGCCATCGGACTGCTCCTGGTACTCGCCCTGATTGATCCACACCTGGATGCCGATGTGGCCCTGCGGTGTCTTTGCTTCTACAAAACCGTAATCGATCTTTGCACGAAGTGTGCTCAGCGGGATCGAACCCGCGATCTGCTTTTCTCGACGGGCCATTTCGGCACCGCCCAAGCGGCCGGCCATCTGCACCTTGATGCCCTTGGCCCCCGCTTCCATGGTCTGCTCGAGGGCCCGCTTGATCGTGCGGCGGAAGGCCGCACGTTTGGCGAGCTGCTCGGCGATATCCTCGGCCACCAAGTGAGCCTGCAGCTCGGGGCGACCGACCTCTTCAACCTTGATGTTCACCCGCCGACCGATCAGCGCCTGCAACTCATCTTGCAGCTGCTCAACCTGCGTGCCCTTGCGGCCAAGAATCACTCCGGGGCGAGCGGCCATGACGACCACACGCACCTCGTCGCGGGTCCGCTCGATCTCGACCGAGGGGATACCGGCTGACTTGTACTTCTTGGTAACGAAATCGCGGATCTTCTTGTCCTCGACAAGCAGCTCGGCGAACTCTCGCTTCGGTGCGTACCAACGGCTCTTCCAGTCGAGCATGATGCCCGTGCGGAAGCCGATCGGATTGACCTTTTGACCCATGGTGAGTTTTAGAGGCGGTGTCGGGGGGATGGTTACTTGCTGGCAGTGTCGATCAAGCGGCTCTTGGCAGACGCGGTGCGGACCGCGAAGCAATCGCTGACTACTCAACCGCCACACTGATGTGAGCGAATCGCTTCTTGATAACGTGCGCCATACCACGCGAACGGGGACGCACACGCTTGAACATTGGGCCGCCATCGACTTTCACTTCGATGACCTTCAGGCCTCCGCGATTGGGGGCACCGCGGTCTTCGGCGTTGGAGAACGCACTCTTGATAACCTTCTCCAGCATCCGCGCCCCGCGGTGCGGCTGGAAGCGAAGGATCGCCAGGGCGTCATCGACACGCTTGCCACGCACCAGATCCGCCAGCGGGCGAACCTTAGTAGCGCTGATTCGGGCGTGCTTGTGAGTTGCTCGATAAGCCATTGTGGAGGCTGTAGGCTGGAGGCAGAAATGCGAGGTTGGCTCGGTGGTCTCCGCTCAGCTGACGCCCTGCTCCTCGATGGTTTGTTGAAACTGTGTGACTTGCTTGACGATACCTAAGGCCTGCCTGGTAACGCCTGAAATTTACTTCTTGCCCTTGCCACCGTGGCCGCGGAAGCTGCGTGTCGGTGAAAACTCGCCCAGCTTATGGCCAACCATATCTTCGGTGACGAAAACCTTTAAGTGCTGCTTGCCGTTGTAAACCATAAAGGTGTGGCCCACGAACTCGGGCACAATCGTGCACGCACGAGACCAGGTCGTGATCGGGTTCTTCGTGCCCGCTTCGTTCTGCTTCTCCACCTTAAGGTAGAGCTTAGGAACGACGTAGGGCCCTTTCTTGGTCGAACGACTCATGACTTAACGGCTAACGTGCTTGGTGTCGTAAGCCTGTCGCGGCAAGACTCGCTGCCCTGTGCGACAAGACGGTTGTTTGCTTCTTGATTAACGCGATTCTACTTCTTAACCAGCTTTTGAACGCCGTAACGGCGGCTCTTGCGGCGACGCACGATGGCGGCGTTCGAGGGCTTGCGACGCTGACGCGTCATGCCGCCCTTGGCGCTCTTGCCAGTCGGGCTAACCGGGTGACGACCACCCTTGGTGCGACCCTCACCACCACCGTGCGGGTGGTCGATCGGGTTCATCGCCGTGCCACGAACGTGCGGGCGACGGCCCATCCAACGCTTGCGACCAGCCTTGCCCAGTTCGATGGCGCTGTGATCAGGATTGCTCGTCGTGCCCACCACCGCCCGACAGGCGACCGGGACACGCCGAATCTCGCCGCTGGGCAGCGAAAGCTGAGCCCAACCCGCCTCGCGGGCCATCAGCGTGGCGCTCGTGCCGGCACTGCGGCACAGAACCGCACCGCGCCCAGGACGCAGCTCAACATTATGAATCTGTGTGGCTAGCGGGATCTTCGACATCGGCAGGCAGTTGCCCACCTTGGCCTCAGCATGCTCGCCGCTCATCAGTCCGTCGCCCTGCTTCAGGCCGTCCGGGGCGATGATGTAACGCTTCTCGCCGTCCTCGTAAACCAGCAGCGCGATCCGCGCCGAACGGTTGGGATCGTACTGGATCGAATCCACGACGGCCGGCATGCCGTCCTTGTTACGACGGAAATCGATCAAGCGATACCGACGCTTGTGACCGCCGCCACGGTGCCGGCAGGTGATCTTACCCTGATTGTTGCGTCCACCCGTCTTGGTGATCGGACGCAACAAGCTCTTCTCGGGCTTCGCGCCCGGCGTGAGCTCTTTGAAGTCGCTCACCGACGCATTGCGACGGCCGGCAGACGTTGGCTTGTATTTGCGGATGCCCATGGCAGCTAGCTATTTATTACGGTCAGCGGTCGAACGTGCCGCAAAACAAATCTGCGGCGGGTCGTACGGCGAACGGCTTAGAAGAAATCGATTCGTGAGTCTTCGTGCAGGGTGACGATCGCCTTCTTCCAGTCAGCGGTGTGGCTGAAACCGAACTTGGTTCGGCGCGGCTTGCCCTTGCGATTCTGCGTCGCAACCTTCTCAACTTTCACGTTGAACAGCGTCTCAACCGCTTGTCGCACATCTTGCTTGGTGGCGAGTCGGCTGATCTGAAACGTGTAAGCGTTCGAGCGGGTTGAACGATGCACGCCCTTCTCGGTCACCAACGGCTTGATGATGACCTGATGCGGCTCGAGCGTGAGCGAAGTTTTTTGGGGGTAGTGGCGTGGCATGCTTACGACAGGCGGTTAACGGCGAGCGAGCTTCCGGCTTCTAGCAGCGTTCTCAGGCGTCGGCGGTCTTCGGCTTCGCTGCGGCACTCGCCTTCAGGGCGTCGAGCGCGGCCTTCGTTACCAGAACGCGACGGGCAGCGAGCAGGCTCAGAGCGTTCAAATCCGCCGCAGGCGATACATCCACCTTTTGAATGTTGCGTGCTGACTTGTAGACGTTGACATCCAGCCCGTTGGTCGCGACGAGCAGCGAAGCACCGTCACAACCGAGGTTCTTGATGAGCAACGCCATGTCGCTCGTCTTGGGTGCGTCGAACTTCATATCGTCAATGATCACCAACTCGTTGTCACGCACCTTTGAGGCGAAGGCCATGCGGGTCGCGAGGCGGAGCGCTTTCTTGGGCATGCGGTAGGAGTAATCACGCGGGCTGATGGCGTGGATATGACCACCACCGCGCCGTACACCCGACCGCTTATGCCCGGCACGGGCGTTACCCGTACCCTTCTGGCGATACATCTTCTTCCGCGAACCTGAGACCTCGGCACGGGTCTTGGTCTTGTGCGTTCCCTGCCGCTGATTGGCCTGGTACATCACCACGGCGTCGTGCAACAGCTGCTTATTGATCGACGGCGCAAAGTCGGTCGGCTCGACATCGTACGTGCCGACCTTATTGCCTTTGCGATCGTGGATTGTGAGTTTTGGCATGAGAGCGTTAGATCGTTAGTCGTTCGCGAGTGGTTGGCAATTGCCCCGTCATCGCGGCTTGATTTATTTAAGCTTGTTCGTTGTGCGGACAACCACCAGACCACCATTCGGCCCCGGCACCGCCCCGTTGAGCACGAGCAGGTTGTTCTCAACATCAATGCTGACCAGACGCTGATTGCGGACGGTCGTTTTGACGTTGCCATACTGGCCCGGCATGCTGACGCCCTTCATCACGCGACTCGGGTACGCACTGCAACCGGTGCCGCCCAAGTGACGATGGCACTTCTTAACGCCGTGCGTGGCACGCTGACCGGCAAAGTTGTGCCGCTTCATGGCACCCGAGAAGCCGCGACCCTTGCTCGTGGCGGTCACATCGACACGCAAAACGTCAGCAAAGGAGTCCACTTTCACCTCGCCGCCGACTTCCACGCCGCCATTAAAGCTACCTGCGGCAGTAGGAAACTCGCGGATAAACCGCTTCGGCTCGCAGCCCGCCTTGGCAGGCAACTCCACACCGGCAGCCGTACGCGACTTGACACGCTTACTGTCTAGCTTGGCCACGTGCCCCCGCTCAGAACGCGAGGCACGCCGACGGGCCTTATCGAGATAACCAACCTGAACGGCTTCGTAGCCGTCGCGGTCGAGGGTCTTCACCTGCAGCACACGGCAAGGACCCGCCTGAATCACCGTGACCGGAACCGCTTCGCCCGCTTCATTGTACACCTGCGTCATCCCGACCTTGCGGCCCAGGATTCCCGCGAGCGGAGCGTTGGCGTTTTTATTGGCGTCTGCTGCCATGGCTTCGGTACTCTTGCTAACCGCCCGCCCGCAACTTGCGGAAACTAGCCTCGCCGCAAGGCGGAAGACTAATCCAGGAGCCAAAGCTCCAAGGCGCATCGGCGGCTTAGTGGGTGATTCGGCTTGCTCGCCAGGAGACTCGCGACCCCCTCCCGCCGGAGCGGAAGGGCATGCTTCGCGGCTTACCTAAACGAACTTCCGGACATGAATTAAACAATCTTCAGGACAGGCCAGCGATCCGCAGCCACCCGCAAGGAGGCCGCCACCAACGCCGTAAGTCGTTCAAAAGCAACAACTTAGGCAATGCAGCCAGCCCCACCGCGGGACTCGCCGAGACGCTTAGCAAATGACTATCAGCCGGCGGTAGCCTTGATCTTGATATCAACGCCGGCCGGCAGGCTCAGCTTGTTCAGCGCTTCAATCGTCTTGGCTGTCGCCTCGACGATATCAATCAGCCGCTTGTGCGTGCGGATCTCGAATTGCTGACGCGACTTCTTATCGATATGCGGGCCACGCAGGACGGTGTACCGCTCAATTCGTGAGGGAAGCGGAATCGGCCCGTGAACGACGGAATTGGTCCGCTTGGCGGTGTCTACGATCTCTGCGGCGCTCTGATCGAGCACCGAGTGGTCGTAGGCCTCCATACGGATGCGAATCACTTCGGACGCCACGGCCTGCCTCATCACTCTTTTCGCGTTGCCAACCCACCAAGCCGCGGGGCCGACGATTCGACCCGCTCCCGGTGGACTCTTCCGCACAGCGGAGAATCGCAAAGACTACGAACCCCCGGCGAAAGTGTCAACGGGCCAAATCGCGATTCCCAGAAAACCGAGCCCCGAACGCTTCCCCTGGGCGTGGTTATCCGGGCTTGCGAAGCGTTTCCGGCCCGGCAGGATTCCCTCATGCTTGGACGGGCTCGGGGCCCATCCGGCTCGGAGCCGCCGCGGACGCCACTGAAAGTCTCAGCGGCGGGCAATCGGCCCTCATTGGCCCGAACTTCGTTGACTCGCGACTTTGGCACAACTAGCTTGACCGACGTCTGAGCGGTTCGCGATCAAGATGAAGCCCCCGAAAGAGCCCTTCCCCCACAGCCGGAAGTGCATAATGCCTAGAATATCTCAACTGCCCACTCTCTGCGGCATCCCCTTCTTTGCCACCTTGGCAGCGGTTGCCCTGCTCCCCGGCAGCGCCTGTTCCGGCAATCAGCTGCTCAAGCTGACTTCGCCCGACGCGCAGGCCGATCAACTGTTCGGCGTTTCGGTTGCGATCGATAACGGAACCGCCCTGATCGGGGCCTATGGCGACAGTCAGAACGGACCGTTTGTCGGTGCGGCCCACCTCTTCAACACGGCAACCGGCGCGCCGGTTGCCAAACTGACCCCCGCCGACGGCCAATTCTTCGACAACTTCGGCGAGGCGGTCGCGCTCGCCGACGGGTACGCCCTCATTAGCTCGGTCGGGAGTGACGCCAATGGCAGCCTCTCGGGGGCCGCCTACCTGTACGACGCTTCTTCGGGGGCTCAGCTCGGCAAACTCTTGCCCGCCGACGGTGCTGCCGACGATCGCTTCGGCCGCTCGGTCGCTGTGGGCGAAGGCGTAGCGCTCGTCGGTGCCGTGGGAGATGACAGCGGGGCGGGGTCGGCTTATTTGTTTGATCTGTCCCCGCTCGCGCAGCGCACCAAACTCTTACCAACAGACGGGACCGCCGGCAAAGAATTCGGTACCGCGGTCGCTGTCGGCGGGGGTCGGGCCGTGGTCGGCGCGGTGGGAGACAACGCCTTTGCCGGAGCCGCGTACGTGTTTGATCTGACGACCGGCGTGCAACTCGCCAAGCTGGTACCAACCGACGCCACCGCCGGCAGCTTTTTTGGCGGTGCCGTGGCGATCGAAGGCTCGCTCGCCCTTGTCGGGGCTTGGAAGAACGACGCCAACGGCGTTGATTCCGGGGCGGCTTATCTGTTTGACCTGGATACCGGCTCGCAACTGGCGAAGCTCACCCCCGCCGACGGCTTGGCGGGCAACAACTTCGGGCGGAGTGTCGCGCTCGAACAAGGGGTCGCGATCATTGGCTCGCCCGGCTCGGGAAGCGTCGCGCGCGGAGCGGCCTATCTGTTTGATACCACAACCCTGGCCCAGCTGGCCAAGCTCACTCCCAGCATCGCAGCGGCCGACAACGGCTTTGGCTCGACCGTGGGGCTCGACGGTGGCTTCGCGATCATCGGTGCCCCCGGCGACAACCAGAACGGTGCCTTTGCTGGTGCCACCTATCTCTTCTCGACCGCTCCAACAATAGGCGGCGACTTCAACGGCGACCGCAAAGTGGACAACGGTGACCTCAACCTACTGCTCGGCTCATGGGGAAGCAGCACGGTCCCCGCCGCATGGATCAATGGCTTTGTGGCACCGGTCGATAACGGCGAACTGAACCTGCTGCTGGGCGACTGGGGCTTCGGAGTTAGTACCGCCGTCCCTGAACCGACGGCGGCGTTGCTGCTCATGACGCTGATCACGCTCTCCCAACTGGTGGGAAACCACTCTCCGCGCTGAGACGCTTCAGCTCCTAACCTTATTGCGCCTATCACCGCGGTCTCGCCGCAGCGTTCTCATCGCCGAGCGACACTTCTCGCATTGGCTAAACGCGGGCTTGAGTGCTGCGCCGGCGCAGCGCAACCCGTCTTTTCTTGCTTCTGCCGTTCTCGGCGTGGTATCACGGAGGTTGGCTTGGGGGGGGTTGCTCCTGCCTTAAAAATACTTCCTGGAGAGGCCATGGCTCCTGCAAAAACAACCCTTCTTGTGTTGATCGCGATGATCACCGCCACGCCCGCGGCAACGGCGGCGGTGACCAATTTCTACCCCCAGCAAGCGTTCCCCGGACTACCGGGTCACAACACCTACGACTTGCAAATCGGTTTCAGCGGGCAGCTCGGCGTGCAGCAGCTCTACGTCCGGCTGGTGGAAGGCTCGATCTACAACAACACGCCGTTCGGTAGCGCTTTGCCACCGAGCTCGGCGCTGCTCGCGATCGTGCCCGAGCTACAGTTCGACACCTTCGTTGCGACAGGTGGACTGACGAGTACGACCTCGGCACCCACACTGATCTTGGGCGGGGGGACAAATGCGGGCGGTGGCGCAGCGCTCGATATGACCTCAACCGATCGGCTCAGTGCCGCCTGGTCTCCCGCTGTGGGGACGACCGTCACGAATCAAAACGATTACACCATCGCACGGCTTACGTTATCGGATGACGCGCGCGGAGAACTGCTGTACTTCGGCACAACGACCGACAACGCCACTTATCAGCGACGGCTGCTTTTCCAGTCGGGGAGCATCTTCACGCTGGTCGATCCTTGGTCGGGCGACTTTAACTTCGACCTCAAGGTGGACAACACCGACCTGAACCTGCTGCTGGCCAACTGGGGTGCCGACAACGTCCCCGGCGCGTGGCTGCACAATTTCGTCGGACCGATAGTTGATAATAAAGAGCTCAACTCGCTCCTCGCGTCTTGGGGAGGAGTCGGGTTCTATAGCCCGTTCGCGATTCCCGAGCCGGGATCTGCGCTGCTATGTGGCGTGGCCGCTGGTTCGCTGCTCACCCGCCGGCGCAGGGTGCGGACTCGTGCCACCGGCACCAGCTCGGCCCCGGCATCCACCACGCCGGCCGCGCCGGTGGCCGTCCTGCTTGGCAGTACCGCCTCGGCACCGGCGCAGGTGACCGCGTTGCATGTCGTGCCGGTCGCTGTGCCGACCTTCAACGATCCCCTGTTCGATCTCTCCGCATCGTTCACGATCGATCTGGAGATCGACTTCACCGGCGCGCTGGGGGGTCAGCAGATTTACGTCTCGCTAACGCAGGGGGAATTGCTCTATCACCCGCTCGGCACAGGCACGCCCCCTGATTAAACGCTCTTCGCCGCGTCCCCCGGACTCCCCTACACCACCTTCATCGGCCTAGGCGGCCGCGCCGCGCAGACCTCGGCAGCGATCACGGTAGTGAGCGGGTCGATCAACCTGCCCGGTGCCCCCGCCAATCTGCTCTTTGGCCCTACGCAGCTCCGTGCTGCTTTTGCGGCACCTCCAGGCCCGCCGATCACGGATAGCGAAGCCTTCTTCGTCGCCCGGCTCACCTTTAGCGATGACGCGCAAGGCACGCTCGCTTACCAGGGAACCACCTCTGGCAGCGGCGTCGCAGTATTCACCCTGCCGATCGCGGGCGACCCCTACCCCGATGGCGACTTCAACTACAACGGCGTCGTCGACAACGGCGACTTGAACTTGCTGCTCAGCCGCTGGGGCCAGACGACCGTTCCGCCCGAGTGGGTCAACGGGTTTGTCGACGGCCTGGTCGATTATCAAGAGGCCAACGCCCTGCTGCGCAGCTGGGCGTTCGGTGCCGGCATCAGCATCCCCGAGCCCGCGTCGCTCGCGCTGCTCATCCCCCTGCTCAGCCCCCTGCTTGGCGGTTGCCGCCGCAACACACGGACTTAACGCACGGAGCCGTACGTGATGGTTCAACGCAGTCTCTACACGCTCATGCTGCTGGCCGGCGTGACCGGTGCCTCCGCTAATCTGCTGTGCACCAGCGGAAATATTCCAGGCGACTTTAACGGGGATGGCCGCGTGGAGAACACCGACCTGAACTTGCTGCTTGGTAGCTGGGGGAACACGAACCCACCAATTTGCTGGTGCTGGAATAACGGGCCTATCGACAACGGCGAGATCAACGCCTTACTCGGCAACTGGGGCTTCGGCATGGGCGCTACGGCGATCCCCGAGCCGGCGACGTTAATGTTGTTGCTGCTCGTGGCGCTCGGCGGTGGCGTTCACTCGCCCAGGAACGTGCGGAGCACTTCCTCCGGCGCGGCGGCGTAGTCGCTGGGGGTCATGCTGCACCCCGCGCGGCCCTGCGAGAGGCTCCGCATGGCGGAGGAATAGCCGAACAGGTTAGCCAGCGGTGCCTCGGCGATGAGCACGGTATCGCCCCCGCGCTGCTCCGTGCGTTCGATGATCGCGCGGCGCTGCTGCAGGTCGCCCACCAGATCGCCCATGTGCTCTTCGGGGGTGGTCAGTTCGAGCCGCATGATCGGTTCCAGCAGCATCACGCCCGCCTCGCGGAGGCCCTTGTCGAACGCCAAGCTGGCGGCCGTGCGGAAGGCGATCTCGCTGGCGTCGGTCTCGTGCACTTCGCCGCCGAGGATCGTCACTCGCACGCGCATCAGCGGGAAGCCCAGCGTGCCGCCGCCGCTGGCCGCGTTCTCAAGCTCCTCGATCACCACACCCAGGTACTCGTCGGTCAGCCCGCCCGCCTCGCTCGTCGCGGCCGGATCGATCGAGACCACCACCGGCGGTGCCACAGCCGCAAGCGGACCGGTCGCTCGATATGGCTCGACACGCACCCGCACCGCCGCGGTGTGCTGCACGCCGTTGATGTTGCGGTTGCACTCGCCGACGACCGTGGCCCGCTGAGCAACCGTCTCGCGGTAACTGACGCGCGGCTTGTGGACTTTCACTTTCAGGCCAAAGTCCCGCTTCAGGCGGTGCTGGATCACCTCCAGGTGCAGCTCGCCCATGCCGGAGATCAGCGTCTGGCCGGTCTCGGGGTTCTCGGTGGCGGAGAACGTCGGGTCTTGCTTGCGCAGCATCTCGAGCGTTTCGGCAAGCTTCTTCTTGTCGGCCGAGGTCTCGGCCTCGATCGCCATCGAGATCACCGTCTCAGGGAACTCGATCGACTCGAGGAGGATCGGCTCGCGGGTGTCGCACAGCGTGTCGCCCGTGATGCTGTCGCGCAGTCCGAGCAACGCAACGATGTCGCCGGCCTGGGCTTTATCGAGCTGCTCATCTTTGCGCGAAGCGTGCAGACGCCAGATCTGGGCGACGTTCTCTTTGAGGTCACGACCCGGATTGAGCACCCGGCTGTTGGGCGCGAGCTCTCCCGAATAAATTCGCACCCAGTACAGATCGCCGGTCTTGAACGGCAGGATCTTGAAAACCAAACCACAAAACGGGGCGGCGGGATCCGGCTTGCGGGTGATCTTCTCGCCGGTTGCGGCCGGCGGCGAATCCTCCTCAAGCGGCGCGCTCGTCCGCCGACGTTCGGCCTTGCCCTTGGCCTTGCCCGTGGGCCGCGTTCCCTCGACCGAAGGCATCTCAAGCGGATGCGGCAGGTAGGCGGCCACCGCATCCAGCAGCGGCTGGATGCCGATCCCGTGCAAGGCCGAGCCGCACAGCACGGGCTGGATCTGCAGATGGATCGTGGCGTTGCGGAGCACCTTGTATACGAGCGGCTCGGGGATCTTCTCGCCCGACAGCGCGAGCTCCATGAGCTCATCCGAGTAATCGTAGAGCTGCTCGAGCATCCGCTCACGATAAAGCTGCGCTTCGACAAATAGGTCTTCGGGCAGCGCCGTCTCGACAATCTCGCGGCCCTCTTTGCCCGCGGGAAAAGTCAACAGCTTCATCCGCACCAGATCGATCACGCCCCGGAACGGGTTGGGCGCATGCGGCGGACCCTGGCCGGCGGGCATCTGGATGGCGATCGGGTTGGCCCCCAGCCGCGACTGAATCTCGGCGAGCACACCCTCCCAGTTGGCACCCTCGCGGTCCATCTTGTTGATCATCGCGATCCGGGGCACGTGATAGCGGTTCGCCTGCCGCCAGACGGTTTCGCTCTGCGCCTCGACCCCTTCGCGCGCCGAGAAGACCACCACGGCCCCATCCAGCACGCGCAGGCTGCGCTCGACCTCGGCGGTGAAGTCCACGTGACCGGGGGTGTCGATCAGATTGATCGCCACGTCTTTCCACGGAAAGCGGACGCACGCCGAGTAAATGGTGATGCCGCGCTCGGCTTCCTCGGCATCGTCGTCGGTGGTGGTGGTACCCTTGTCGACCTCGCCCGCACGGTGCTTGGCGGAGCTGACGTAGAGCATCCGCTCGGTGACCGTGGTCTTGCCCGCGTCGATGTGCGCGATGACGCCGATGTTGCGGAGCTTGGTTAAGTCAGCAGACACGGGGAGGGAGCCGCATGCGGAGGGTATCGGGGGACGTGGTCGCTAGGTGAACTAGCCTAAACCACGGGACCAATAGCGGTAAGTATCGCTTGCGGAGCAGCCCGCGGCGGGACACCCCCCCGTGATTGTTCGGCAGGCACAATTTAGGGGCGAGCTCAGCGAGGAGAGCCCCGTAACATCTAAAAACTGGCCGATCCTGAGCAAGCTCTCTGTCGCAACAGGGTTCGCCCACAACAGAGTTCGGCCATAACAAGGTTCGGCTACGGGCGTAAAAAAAGCCGGGGTCAAAACCCCGGCTTTTTTCGTTGGTTGGTTCGGCTCACCACGCGAAGTGGGCGAACGCCTTATTGGCGTCGGCCATACGGTGGACGTTCTCACGACGGCTCATCGCAACGCCTTCGCGGTTGTAGGCGGCGACCAGCTCATCGGCGAGCTTCTGGTGAGTGGGGCGGCCCTTCTTCTCGCGGATCGCCAGCAGCAGCCAGCGGATGGCCAGTGACTGTTGGCGGTTGCGGTTGACCTGCATCGGCACCTGGTAGGCGGCACCACCGACACGACGGCTGCGGACCTCGATCGCCGGCTTTACGTTCTCAACGGCCTGCGTGAAGACGTCGATCGGCTCGACATCGGGCACACGCTGCTTGATGACGTCCAGCGCGTCGTAGAAGATCGTCCGGGCGGTGCTCTTCTTGCCGCCAATCATCAGGCAGTTGATGAACTTGCTGGCCAGGAGCGACCCGTGTACGGGGTCCGGCTTGAGCGTTTTGCGGCTGGCGGTAATGCGGGCCATGGAAAGCTGCTAGCGGTTGAAAGTGGTAGCGGTTTATGGGGTGCTGGCGGAGTGTTACAGACACCTTCCGGCTCAGCGATAACGTCGATCAGCTCTTCTTGGCACCGTAGCGGCTGCGTGACTGCTTGCGTCCGTTGACGCCAAGGCTGTCGAGGGCACCGCGGACCACCTGGTAACGCACGCCGGGAAGGTCGCGGACGCGGCCGCCGCGGACCAGCACAATGCTGTGCTCCTGCAGCGAGTGTCCCTCGCCCGGGATGTAGACCGTTACTTCTTTGCCGTTGGAAAGCCGTACGCGGGTGATCTTCCGCAAAGCCGAGTTCGGCTTCTTGGGGGTCATGGTCCGCACTTGCAGGCACACGCCCCGCTTGAACGGGCACTGCTCAAGAACGGGTGACTTGCTCTTGGACCGCTTCGATTTGCGGTTCTTGCGGACGAGCTGATTGATCGTTGGCATTCGTGACGGCGCTCGGTGTTTGGCACGCTTGTGAGGGGTGCCGGATCGAGTTCGGTGGATCGGGGGGGGCGTAGGGGACCGGCTTCGCGGTCCTTTTCACGCGAGCCCCGCATCCTAGGGGATTTCGGGGCTTTGTCAACTCGCCCCGCCGCTGCGTTTTTCGCCTCGCCGGGGCAAAGGCACCAATCGCAAGGGTCAGGGGTCTAAAACCGCGGTGGGAGGGGCTCAGCCCGGGGGGCTACCCCTCCCGCCGCGAGAGGTCTCATTCGTTGGCGGCGTCGCCGCCCAGCAAAGCGTCGAGGCTCGATGGCTTGCTCCGCTCCTGCGGAGCCGGGGTCTCGCCGCCCAACAACGGGAACGAGCGGTCCAGGGCACCGGCGGTCTCGACAGCCAAAGCCTCGAGCGCCTCGGGACGGATCCGCACTTCCGACTCGTTGATGCTGCGGAAACCCGTTCCCGCGGGAATCAGGTGCCCCAGGATCACGTTCTCCTTCAGACCCACAAGGTGGTCGGTCCGACCCGCCAGAGCGGCCTCGGTGAGCACCTTGGTCGTCTCCTGGAAGCTCGCCGCCGAGATAAAGCTGTTCGACTGGACCGCCGCCTTGGTGATGCCCAGCAACTGCGTCGTGCCGGTCGCCTTCTTGGTCTTAACGCCCTTGGCGAGTTCGCCGCCGAGCGCTTCGATCTGGGCGTTAGCCTGCTCGAGCGCGGCCTTCGGCACGATCGAGCCCGTGGCGTAATCGCTGTCGCCCTTGTCGGTGATCCGCAGGCACTCGGCCACCGCATCGTTCGCACGCCGGAAATCGTACTTGTCCAGCACGGCCCCGGGCAGCAGGTTCGTGTCGCCGGGCGTGTCGATCTTCACCTTCCGCAACATCTGCGAAACGATGATCTCGATGTGCTTGTCGTTGATATCGACACGCTGCGAGCGATAGACGTTCTGAATCTCGCGGGTGAGATACTGCTGAACCGCCTCTTCGCCCGAGACACGCAGGATGTCGTGGGGCACTAGCGGACCATCCACGAGCGAATCGCCCGCCTTGACGATATCTCCCGAGTGAACCCGCAAGTGCTTGTTGTGGGTCACCAGGTGCTCACGCTCAACGCTCGCCTCATTGCGGACGATGATCGAACGCTTGCCGCGCTTCTTCTCGGCGAGGATCTCTACCTTGCCGTCGATCTCGGCGATGACCGCTGGATCCTTCGGCTTGCGAGCCTCGAAGATCTCGGTCACACGGGGCAGACCGCCGGTGATGTCCTGGGTGCCGCCGGCCTCACGGGGTGTCTTGGCGATCAGTTCGCCAGGAGCCACAACGTCGCCATCGCGGACTTCGAGCCATGCCTTCTCGGGCATGTAGTAGAAGTCAAGGATCTTGCCGTCCTTGGGATCTTCAACAACCACCTGCGGATGCAGGTCGCCCTTGTGCTCCATGACCACGTAACGCATCTGACCCGAGGGGTCTTTCTCGCCGCGGATGGTCTCGCCTTCGATCAGGTCCTCGAGGCGGATCTTGCCGCCGGTCTCGGCCAGGATCGGGATGGAGTGCGGGTCCCACTCGCACAGGACATCGCCCGCCTTGACCTCGTCACCTTCGTTGAGGCGGATCACGGCACCGGTCGGGATCTCGTACTTCTCGAGTTCGCGGCCGCGATCATCGACGAGCGCCAGCTCGCCGTTTCGGCCGAGCACCACGAGGTTGTCCTCTTGGTTCTTCACCGCATTGAGCTTGGCAAAGCGAACCAAACCGCCCTTGATCGCCTTGATATCGGACTGTTCCACGTCACGCTGGCCGACGCCGCCAATGTGGAACGTCCGCATGGTTAGCTGCGTGCCGGGCTCGCCGATGCTCTGGGCGGCGATGATGCCCACGGCCATGCCCTCTTCAACCAGCGAGCCGGTTGACATGTCCATGCCATAGCACTTGCGGCAGATGCCCAGCGAGGCTTCGCAGGTCATCGCGCTGCGGACCTGGATCTTTTCCAGCCCCATCTCTTCAATCTTGCGGCCGATCTCGCTCGTGATGAGACCGTTCTCTTCCACGATCACCTCGTCGGTGATCGGGTTGACGATGTTCTGGCGACTAACGCGGCCACGGATCGAGTCGGCGAGGCCGACCTCGACTTTTTCACCCCGGTAGATAATGCCCTTGGTGATACCGCGCGTTGTGCCACAGTCATCCAGCGTGACGACAAAGTTCTGTGCCACGTCAGCCAACTTACGGGTCAGGTAACCCGAGTCGGCGGTCTTCAGCGCGGTATCCGCCAGTCCCTTACGGGCACCGTGCGTCGAGCTGAAGTACTCGAGCACCGTCAGGCCTTCGCGGAAGTTGGCCTTGATCGGCGTCTCGATGATCTTGCCCGAGGGCTTCGCCATCAGACCACGCATACCGCCGAGCTGTCGCATCTGCTCGACACCACCACGAGCACCGGAGTGCGCCATCAGGTAGATCGGGTTGACGTACTGATTGCCGCGGAAGTCGTTCTTCAGCGCTTCCATCATCTCGGCGGTGATCTCTTCGCGGGCGTGGGTCCAGGCGTCGAGCACGCCGTTGTAGCGCTCTCCCTCGGTGATGATGCCGCGCTGATAGAGCTTGTTACGCTTGATGACTTCCTTCTCCGCAACGGCCAAGATCTTACCCTTGGTATCGGGAGTCACGAGGTCGTCCGTGCCGAAGGACAGGCCGCTGAGCGTGGACATCTTGAACCCAAGTTGGTTCATGTCGTCCAGCAGCTCGATCGTCTGACGCCGGCCGAGGAATTCGTAGCAGTCGCTGATCACCTTCGACAAACCTCGCGAGATCATCGCGTTGTTGTAGAAGGGCATCCCCTTGGGGAGCATCTCGTTGAAGAACACTCGGCCAACGGTGGTATCGATCACGCGGCCCGCCTTCGAGGCGTCGCCGTACTCCTCGCGAAGGTTGCGATTGGGGGCCAAGCGGATCTTGATCTTGGCGTGCGTGTGGACCTTACCCATTAGGTGGGCCATCTCCACTTCGGCAGCGCTGGAGAACATGGTCCCGTCGCCGGGGGCCTCGGGCGCGTCCATCGTGATGTAGTAGCTGCCCATCACCACGTCTTGCGACGGGCTGATGATCGGCGCACCGTTGGCGGGGCTGAAGATGTTGTGGGTCGACATCATCAGCGTGTGCGCCTCAACCTGTGCCTCGATCGAAAGGGGCAGGTGGACCGCCATCTGGTCGCCGTCGAAGTCCGCGTTGAAGCCCTTGCACACCAGCGGGTGCAGGTTGATCGCGTTGCCTTCCACTAGAATGGGCTCGAACGCCTGAATGCCCATCCGGTGCAGGGTCGGTGCCCGGTTCAGCAAGACGGGGTGGTTGGTGATCACCTCTTCGAGGATGTCCCAAACCTCTTCGTCCTTGCGCTCCAGCATCTTCTTAGCCGACTTGATCGTGTCAGCGTGTCCGAGCTCTTTCAGACGACGGATGATGAACGGCTGGTAAAGTTCCAGCGCGATCTTCTTGGGCAGACCGCACTGGTGCAAACGCAGACGCGGTCCGACAACGATCACGCTCCGCGCTGAGTAGTCCACCCGCTTGCCGAGCAGATTCTCGCGGAACCGTCCCTGCTTGCCCTTGATCATGTCGGTAAGCGACTTGAGCGGGCGATTCGAGCTGCCCAGGACGGGCCGCTTGCAGCGGTTGTTGTCGAACAACGCATCGACCGACTGCTGCAGCATCCGCTTCTCATTGCGGATGATCACTTCCGGGGCGTTCAAATCGACAAGTTTCTTCAACCGGTTGTTGCGGTTGATAATCCGACGATAGAGATCGTTCAGGTCACTCGTCGCGAAGTTGCCCGAGTCGAGCAGCACGAGCGGACGCAGGTCGGGCGGGATCACGGGGATCACGTCCATGACCATCCACTCGGGCTTGTTGTCCGAGTCGCGGATGCTCTCGACCGTCTTGAGCCGGGCGATGAGGTCTTTGGCTTTTTGCTTGCTGCCCGTGTCCTTGAGGTCTTGGCGGAGTGTCTCGGACAGCTCGACCAGATCCAGCGCGTTGAGGAGCTTGCGGATCGCCTCGGCACCCATCTCCGCCTCGAAGGTACCCTCGCCGAATTGCTCGCGCGCTTGGCGGTACTCTTCCTCGGTCAGCATCTGCTGACGCTTGAGCGTCGTGTCGCCCGGATCGGTTACCACGTAATCCTGGAAGTAGATCACCTTCTCCAGGCTGGTGGTCTTCATCGCCAGCAGCGAACCGAGCCGGCTCGGCATGGCCTTGAAGAACCAGATATGGACGATCGGAGCGGCCAGCTCGATGTGGCCCATCCGCTTGCGCCGCACGCGGCTGTGCGTGACCTTCACGCCGCAACGATCGCAGATCATGCCCTTGTACTTCATGCCGCGGTACTTACCGCAGGCGCACTCCCAGTCCTTTTCGGGGCCGAAGATCCGCTCGCAGAACAAGCCGTCCTTCTCGGGCCGATAGGTCCGGTAGTTGATCGTCTCGGGCTTCTTGACCTCGCCGAACGACCAGCTGCGGATATCGTGCGGCCGCGCCAGGCTGATCTTTACCGAGGCGTAGTCGTTGATGCGATCGTAATTCGAAGATTCGAGAAGACTCATGTCGTGCTCCGTGGCGGGGTTCGCGTTGGAAGGGAGAATGCGGGGGGAGACGCTGCGATCGATCGGAAGCGACTTCAGTAAACCAAACGCTTCGCTGCGTCTTACAACCCGCGTTTCTCGAGTTGCATGTTCAAGCCCAAGCCGCGGATCTCGTTGGTGAGCACGTCGAAGCTGGCCGGGGTGCCGGCTTCCAACGTGTTCTCGCCCTTGACCATCGACTCGTAGATCTTCGTACGACCCTCGACATCGTCGCTCTTAACGGTGAGCAACTCCTGCAAGATGTAGGCGGCACCGTAGGCTTCGAGGGCCCACACTTCCATCTCGCCAAACCGTTGCCCGCCGAACCGTGCCTTGCCACCCAGCGGCTGCTGAGTGATGAGCGAGTACGGGCCCGTGCTACGGGCATGCACCTTGTCATCGACCAAGTGGTGCAGCTTGAGCATGTAGATGAAACCAACTGTGGTCTCTTGCTCGAGCGGCTCGCCCGTGCGGCCGTCGTGCAACCGCGCCTTGCCGTGGCGGGGCAAGCCGGCTTCGGCGAGGCAATCGTTGATCTCTTCTTCATTGGCACCGTCGAACACCGGCGTCACGGCCCTGAAGCCGAGTTTTGAACCGGCCCAACCCAGGTGTGTCTCCAGAATCTGCCCCACGTTCATCCGGCTCGGAACGCCCAGCGGGTTGAGCATGATCTGCACCGGCGTGCCGTCGGACAGGTAGGGCATATCTTCAACGGGCATGATCTTGCTGATCACACCCTTGTTGCCGTGGCGCCCGGCCATCTTGTCCCCCACGGAAATAACCCGCTTGGCGGCAACGTAGACCTTCACCATCTGCAACACGCCGCTGCGGAGCTCATCGCCGCGCTTCATGCTGTTCAGCGTGCGGTCACGGGCGTCGAGCGCTTCCTCGACCTTCGGCCAGAACTCTTTGTGGATCTTCTCGACATCCTTCAAGCGCTCGGGGCTGCGGATATCGAGATTGTCCAACCGGAAGGAAGCGGCCTTCTCGGCAACGAACTTGTGATCCTGATCGTGAACGATGCTGTTGCCATCGTCGTCTGTGAGCTTCTTCTTCAGAACGCCCTCGATCGCGTCGACCAGCGCGGTGAAGGCCGCGGCGATCTTCGCAGCGCCGTCCGCTTCGGCAGCCTTGAGCGAGCGCTCGAATTCCTTGCGCTCTTCTTCGGTCAGGCTCAAACGTCGTGAGAACTTCTGCGTATCGATGACGATCCCTTCGACACCCGAGGGCACCTCGAGCGAATCGTTCTTAACGTCTTCACCGGCGCGGCCGAAGATGGCGTGCAGCAGCTTCTCTTCGGGAGTCAGCTCGGTCTTGCTCTTGGGCGAGACTTTGCCGACGAGGATGTCTCCCTGCCGCACGTAAGTTCCCACGCGGACGACGCCCCCCTCGTCGAGGTTGCGGAGCATCTTCTCGCTAACGTTGGGGATGTCTCGCGTGAATTCTTCACGGCCGAGCTTTGTCTCGCGGATCTCGACGTCGAACTCCTCGATGTGGATTGACGTGTAAGTATCCTTATGGACCAGCTCCTCCGAAAGAATGATCGCGTCTTCGTAGTTGTAGCCCTCGAACGACATGAACGCGACGAGCACGTTACGACCCAGCGCCAGGTCGCCCTGCCACGTCGCCGCACCGTCGGCAATCACTTGGCCCTTCTCGACCTTGTCGCCCGGTTTGACGATCGGCTTCTGGTTCTGGCAGGTGCGCTCGTTGAGCCCCACGAACTTACGCAGGTGGTGCACCTCGGGGCCGATCTCGATCCGATCCGCATCGACATAAGTCACCGTGCCCTTGTGACCCGCACGGACCAGCATGCCCGAGTGCTTGGCGACATCCGATTCCAGACCGGTACCCACGATCGGCGGCTCGGCGACCAGCAGCGGCACCGCTTGCCGCTGCATGTTGGAGCCCATCAATGCGCGGTTCGCATCGTCGTGCTCCAGGAAGGGGATCAACCCCGCCGAAACGCCAATCATCTGGCTCGGCGAAACGTCCACGTACTGCACACTATCGACCGGCGTGAGCGCGAAGTCGGCCCGGTTACGAGCCACCACCATGCCGGCCGAGTCGCCCTGAATGACGCCCCCCTTCATCGGCACGTCGGCCGATGCGACATACGCCTCATGCTCTTCGTCGGCACGCAGCCAAACCCACTCGTCGACGAGCTTGCCTTTGACCACCTTCTGATAGGGCGTGATCAGGAAGCCGTAATCATCCACCGAGGCGTACATCGCTAGGCTGCTGATCAGGCCGATGTTGGTGCCTTCAGGCGTCTCGATCGGGCAGATACGGCCGTAGTGCGAGATGTGAACGTCACGCACCTCAAAGCCGGCCCGCTTGCGGTTCAAGCCGCCCGGTCCCAACGCCGAAAGCCGCCGCTCGTGCGTGAGCATCGAGAGCGGGTTCGTCTGGTCAACCACCTGCGACAGCTCACCGCGACCAAAGAAGTACTCGATCGCCGCCGAGATGCTCTTGGGATTCACCAGCGAGCGCGGCGTCATGTCCTCCGCGTCCTTCAGGTTCATCCGCTCCTGAACCGTTCGACGCAGCTTGAGGAAGCCCTTGCGTAGCTCGTCGGAGGCAAGCTCGTCGATGGTTCGCAGACGACGATTACCCAGGTGGTCGATGTCATCCACGTATACTGAGGGGTCGTTCGCGCAGAGCCCCAGCACGTACTTGACCGAGTTGATCAGATCCTCAGCGCGGAGGATCATCTCTTCCTCAGGAACGTTCAGGTTCAGCTTCCGGTTGATGCGGAAGCGACCCACGCGGCCCAGCCGATAGCGATTGGTATCGAAGAACTTCTCGGCGAACAGCGTGCGTGCCTTCTCAAGCTGCGGCGGGTTGCCCGGACGCAGCCGCTGGTAGATCCGCAGCAGCGCTTCTTCGTGGCTGCTCGTGGCGTCGTCCGCCATGGCGTTGAGCAGGTGCGGCGACGGCGGCGGATCGATCACTTCGATCGCCTTCACGCCCGACGTGCAGATCACCTCGGCCGTGTTCTTGGTGATCCGGTGACCCGCTTCGAGGATGATCTCGCCCGCACGCTCGCTACCCACCGGGTAGACGATGTCCTCGACGGCAACCTTGCCCTCGATCTTCGCAACGCTGCGGCCGTCAACGATCTTCTGCTTGCTGACCTCGTAAAACGCTTTGAGGATATCGCTATCGAGGCTGAACTCGGGGCCCATGGCCCGCAGCAGCGTCACGACCGAGAACTTGCCGCTCTGGTCGATCCGGACGGTGATCGAGTCCTTCTTGGTCGAGTTAACCTCGATCCAGCTGCCGCGCTCGGGAATCACGCGGCATGAGTAGACCTTGCGCTCGCCCGCTTCCATCTCGGAAACAAAGTCGATACCCGGCGACCGGTGGAGCTGACTCACCACGACGCGCTCGGCACCGTTGATGATGAATTCGCCGCCGCCCATCATGATCGGCAGGTCGCCCAGATACACTTCTTCCTCGATCGGTTGCTCGCGGTTCAGCCGCAGCCAAACCCGCAACGGCCGACCATACGTCAGCCGCAACTGGCGGCACTCATCAGCCGTGTAACGCGGCTTGCCAAGCTCGTAACGAACGTAATCGAGGCTGACCGACTTGTCGTAGCTCTCGATCGGGAAGATCTCGCGCAGCACGTTCTCCAAACCTTCAACCTTGCGCTTCTCCGGGTTGGACCCGTCGTATTGCAAGAACCGAGCGTAGCTCTCGGTCTGGATGGCGGTCAGATCGGGAATCTCGTACCGTGCGCGATCGCTACCGAACCGGCGGATGTCGGGAGTATGAAGACGACGCTGAGCGGAAACAGCCATGCGTTTTGAGCCTTATTGTCCGAGGATCAGACGCCCGCGGGCGCAAGCGGCGAGAGAACGACCCGGGGCGCGATCCGGGTCGATACGCCATGCGCCAACGCGCGGCGTCGGGGTCGTTGACCTACAGGCCATCGACCACCGAAGAGCCAACACCGTGGAGGCAGGCAAAAGGAAAGGAACCAGCAATAAACCAAGGCGTCTCGCTGCTGAGGCTCGGCTCGAGACAGCGGTGCTACTTCCCTGAGGCACTGGGGCAGAGGGAATTGCCCGGAAGCAATCCACGCCCGCAGCAAACCAGCGAGTGCGCACCGCTCCCGAAAACCGACTTCCCCGCGCCGCCACTGGGGCGGACAACGGGGATCGGGTGTTGGGCGAGCGAGAGCGGAAAACCCCGGTGGGATAGCTCATTCAATAGCGGAACGAAGGAGCATTAACGCCGGCACCGCCGCCGCCCGTGTTCGGAGCGGCGCACGACACCCTGTGCCGATCCTCCCTGTGCGGCGTGCGCAAGCCCACGCGCCTAAGGACGACCGACCCGATTCGATCACTTGATCGAGACCGAGGCGCCTGCTTCTTCGAGTTCCTTCTTGAGCTTCTCGGCGTCTTCCTTGGAAACGCCTTCCTTGAGCTTGGTGGGAGCCCCTTCGACGGCTTCCTTGGCCTCTTTGAGGCCCAGGCCGGTCGCGGTGCGAACCACCTTGATCACCGCGATCTTGTTGTCGCCGAAGCCGTCCAGGACGACGTCGAACTCGGTTTGCTCTTCAGCAACCGCGGCACCGGCGGCGTCGCCGCCACCAGCCACCATCATCATGCCGCCACCCGAGGCCGGCTCAATGCCGTGTACGTCCTTCAGGTAGTCACTCAGTTCCTTGGCCTCTTTGAGGGTCAGACCGACGATCTTGTCGCCCATCGACTTGGTCGTATCCGAGTACTCAACCCCGGCCGGGGCATCCGCCACTGCTGCATCGCTCATTGCTTCGCGCCTTTCACGTTGTTTGAAGCCGGTCGGTCCGGTCGGGCGTTTGCGGGACGCCCTTGCCGAAAATGAATTGCCGACAGGCCTCGGGTTAAATCGACTCTTCCTAAACGAATCCGACGCGGCAATCGCTGCTTTGGCTGCGCCTTGGTCGGTTGATTGATCCTTCGCTGAACGGTGTCCGGCTGCCGCACAATCGGCGGGGCTCAGGAGACTCCGTGCGAGGCGGATCAAGCCTCGCCCGCTTCCTCCTCGGACTTCTTCTTGACCTGGCTGGCGAGCAGCTTGCCCGGGCCGAGCAACTGGCCCGACAGCGTCATCGCCGGGCCCATCACCTGACCCATCAGGGTGCTCAGCATCTCGGTGCGAGTGGGCCACTTGCTGACCGCCTTCACGTCGTCGGCCGATAGCGCCTCGCCATCCAGCACGCCACCGATCGGCGAAAACTTCTTGAACTCACCACCATCGGCAACGGACATCACTTCCTTGGCCAGGGCGACGACATCCTCGCCACCCCAGATCGCGGCCATCATACCGCTGGCACCCTCAAAAGCAGGGGCCAAAGAAGTGCCTTCCGCCGCACGCCGGGCAAGGCTGTTGCGGATCACCATCATGCTGACCCCCTTGCCACGGAAGCGACGCCGCAACGCGACGTTCTCCTCGGCCGTCAGGCCTGTGGTGTCAACGGTCATCAGTTGCTCGACACCGTCCCAACGGTCGACGAGTTCCTGAATCATCAGGTTCTTAACGAACTTGCTCATAAAAGAACTGCTGGCTGAAGTCTGTATCGGAGGGTGAACGCGGGAGCTTGCTGGCTACCCCGAGCAAAAGTTGCCCGAGGAGGTCCGCGTCGCTCACACCGCCAAACGCACGCTGGGGCTCTGAGTGGCTGTTAGGTGGGCGCTCTTCACATAAATGCCCTTCACCGCCGACGGCTTGAGTCCGAGCACTTTATCGATAAAGGCTTGGATGTTCTCCACCAGCTGGGTGTTGTCGAAACTCAGCTTACCGACAATCGCTTGCACGTTGCCGCCTTTGTCGTTGCGGAACTCGACCTTGCCCGCCTTGTATTCGGCAACCGTGTTGGCCACGTCCGGCGTCACCGTGCCCGCTCGCGGTGAAGGCATCAAGCCGCGCGGGCCGAGCACGCGTCCCAACGGTCCCACGATCTTCATCATGTCGGGCGAGGCGATACAGACGTCGAAGTCGGTCCATCCACCGAGGATCTTTTTGGCGAGATCCTCGTCACCCACCTCATCGGCACCGGCTTCGGTCGCGGCGGTCGCCGCGGGGCCGCGGGCGAACACGATCACGCGCTGCTCTTTGCCAATGCCGTGTGGCAGGACAATCGAACCGCGAACGATCTGGTCCGCTTGCGTGTGGTCAACCCCGAGTCGCAGGGCAATCTCGACCGACTGATCGAACTTGGGGGCGTCAAACGACTTAAGTGTCTTGACGGCATCGGCAACCGATTGCGTCTGCGTAGGGCGCTTGGCGGTTGCGGACTTCATCCGCTTGGTTAGCTTGGGCATCGCTGCTTCACTCTCATTGGGAGGGGTGAAGTGTGGTTCAAACCGCTGGCCTGCAGCCCGCGTCCCACCTTCATGCGTGTAATCTTCTTTAGTAGCTTGTTCTCGTGCGACCGGCCTCTTCTTGCCGCGTTCGGCCTGCTAGCCGCTCCTGCAACTGCTTTTGAACCAGCCCTGCGGATGCTGCGCCACAGCCAACAGGCTGCCTCAACCTTCCACTACCAGGCCCATGCTGCGGGCCGTGCCGGCAATCATCCGCGAAGCGTGCTCGACGTCGCGGGCGTTTAAGTCGTTCATCTTCATCGTGGCGATCTCTTCGAGCTGCGCCTGGGTAACCGTTCCCACCTTGGTCTTGTTCGGGACACCCGACCCCTTGGCGATGCCGGCCGACTTCTTCAGCAACACGGCTGCCGGAGGGCTCTTGGTGACGAACTCGAACGTGCGGTCGTTGTAGAGCGTCACGACAACGGGGATCATCATCCCGTCTGCCTCGCGCGTCGCGTCGTTAAACGCCTGCACGAACTGGCCCAGATTGATGCCGTACTTGCCCAAGGCGGTACCGACCGGCGGCGCAGGGGTAGCCTTCCCGCCCGGGATCTGGAACTTCGCCTGACCAACAACTTGCTTCGCCATACCGCGTTTCCCTGCCGCCGACGTCGTGCGGAGTCTTGCGACTCACCAACGCGACGGAACTGATTGACTTAAAGTGTTTCGACCTGCCAGTACTCGAGTTCGACAGGAGTCGAGCGGCCGAAAATACTGATCATCACGGTGATCTTGCCACTCTGCTGATCGATCGAATCGACGTCTCCCTCGAAGTTCTCGAAGTTGCCGTCCTTGACCTTCACCTTGTCCCCCTCGGCGAACTTGATGTTCAGCTTCGGGGTATCGTCTTCGCTCTGCTCGCCCTCTTCCTTCGGGAGAATCATCGCGACTTCGTGCGGCTGCATCGGCATCGGCTTACCCGAGGCACCGGTGAAGTCACCGATCCCCGAGGTCTCGCGGATCGCGAACCACGTGGCCTCGTTGAAGTGCATCTGGGCCGCGATGTAGCCCGGCCAGATCTTCCGTTCAACGATCTTCTTCTTGCCGTTCTTGAACTCGGTGACCTTTTCGGTCGGAACCACGATCTCACCGAAAAACCGCTCGAGTCCTTCGATCGCGACCTTCCGCCTTAGCGCCTCCGAAGAGGTCCGCTCGCGGTTGCTCTGAACCTTGAGGATGTACCACTGTAGGTCGACTTCTTCTTCGGCCTCGTCGCTCAGATCCTCGATCGGCCCGATTGGAGCGACCGCCGCGGGCTCGTCAGCGCCCGCATCGTCGTCCTCACCGTCGTCTCCCTCGGCCTCGGCAAGCTCGTCGGCTTGAGATTCATCGACCTGCGAATCGTCAGCCGCGTGACCGTCGGCACCGGGCTCATGAGCAATCGGCTTCGAAACGCCAGCGCGCGACTCGACCGTAGCGTCGCTGGCCACAGGGGCAGCGGACTGCTCGTCAGACGTCGCGGAGGCCTCGACCTGCGAATCGGATTGTTCGACTTCTTCGTTCAACGAGATCGCTCGTGATCGTGACAGAAACAGGCTATCGCGATTTGGCGACAACCGGCTTCCTGTGAGTATTGACTCGATCGGCTACGCCGAAAACCGGTAATCCGGTCATCCGCTACTAGCCGCCGGTATTGCCCTGTAGCTATCCGCTGAAGCCCTTCGCCGCAGCAGCCCCTAATCCAACGCCGCCTCAACCTTAACGCTACTTCCTGCTAACCGGGTATCTAACCCAAACAGGCATCAACCGAGCAAAGCGCCGAAGATCGTCTTCCATAACGCGTCGTACCCCAGCAGCAGCGCTGCCAGGAAAAAAATGACCGCGATCACCACGAACGAGGCCCGAATAAGCTCGCCCTGCGATGGCCACGACACCTTGTTCATCTCGGCCTCGACCGAGATGAGAAAGTCCGCGAACTTCGGGTACTGAATCAGCCGAAAAGCGGCCCACGCACAGGCAGCCAACACGACAAGCGGCACCACGGTTGTCGGCGTCGTCGCGAAACCTTCGGACAACATCCACTCTCGCAGGGACCAGACTCCCGCGGCAACGACCACGAGGATCGACACCAGGGTTACCTGACGCGCGTTACGCCCCTGGCTCTTTTTATAGAGCCCCGAACGCACCAGTTCTTGTATGTAGGCCGCCAAAACGACTTCGCTCCCGACACCATCACCCGCAGGCCGCCTCTCATAAGAGAGACCGCGGGACTAGGCGTGCTAACGCTCAGCATCCTGCCCAGGGCCCACCACCGTGATGGGCCCACAAATCTCAGCGACTCAAAATCTCAGCGACTCAATCTATCCGAGCAGGGGCGGTGGGACTCGAACTCACAACCCCCGGTTTTGGAGACCGGTGCTCTGCCAATTGAGCTACGCCCCTTTGCGAAGAGAAGCGGGCTCAGCCAGGACGGAGCGGCTCTTAACCACTCCGCCCTGACCGCCTAACCCTTGATTCTCCTCACCGCTTATCTCAGGTGCGACGCCAGTGGGGCGCCGGCACTGCTAACTACTCAATAATCTTGGAAACGACGCCCGAGCCGACCGTCTTGCCACCCTCACGGATAGCAAAGCGGACGCCTTCGTCCATCGCGATCGGCTTCGACAGCTCGACCGACACGCGGGCGTTGTCGCCCGGCATGCACATCTCGGCGTCGCCGGTGAGGCTGGCCGTGCCGGTGACGTCGGTCGTGCGGAAGTAAAACTGCGGACGGTATCCGCTGAAGAACGGCGTGTGACGGCCGCCTTCCTCTTTACTCAGCACGTAGATCTCGCCCTCAAACTTGGTGTGCGGCGTGATCGATCCGGGCTTGGCCAGACACTGGCCACGCTGAATATCCTCGCGCTTCACACCACGCAGCAGGCAACCAACGTTGTCGCCGGCGATGCCCTCGGTCATGGTCTTCTGGAAGGCCTCGACACCCGTGCAGGTCGTCTTGGTCGGGGCGGCGGTCAGACCAACGATCTCGACCTCTTCACCAACCTTGATCTTGCCACGCTCGATACGGCCGGTTGCCACCGTGCCACGACCTTCGATCGAGAAGACGTCTTCGATCGCCATCAGGAACGGCTTATCGATCTCGCGCTCGGGCTCGGGGATGTAGCTGTCGATCGCGTCCATCAGCTCGCCGATGCACTTGGCGGCCTCGGGATCCTTCGGATTCTCGTACGCGGCCTTCGAATTGCCACGCACCAGCGGGACTTCGTCGCCGGGGAAGTCGTACTTGGTCAGCAGCTCGCGGACCTCCAGCTCGACCAACTCCAGCAGCTCCTCGTCGTCAACGAGGTCGCACTTGTTCAGGTAGACCACGATCTTCGGCACACCAACCTGGCGGGCCAGCAGGATGTGCTCACGAGTCTGCGGCATCGGGCCGTCCGGAGCCGACACAACCAGAATCGCGCCGTCCATCTGGGCGGCACCGGTGATCATGTTCTTGACGAAGTCGGCGTGGCCCGGGCAGTCGATGTGGGCGTAGTGACGGTTGTCAGTCTGATACTCCACGTGCGCCGCAGAAATCGTGACGGTCTTGGTCTCATCGCGTACCGTACCGCCCTTGGCGATCTCGGCATACGACTTGGCAGTCGCCAGACCCTTCGCCGCCTGCACGGCGATGATCGCACCGGTGGTCGTGGTCTTGCCGTGGTCAATGTGACCAATCGTGCCGACATTCACGTGCGGCTTTGTACGCTCGAAGGTGTCCTTGGCCATGTCTGTCTCTGGTTCGTTCTCGGGACGGAAGTTAGTAGGGCGAGAAGGGAAAACGCTGTGTTAATCAACGCTGTGTTTTTAACGCTGTGTTTATCAAACCCGCCGGCAGCCGCCGGGCAGGGTCACTGAAGCTACCCCGCATCAAAGCGGAAAAGCTTCATAAAACCCAGCCCCCAACGGCGGCCAAGAGCTGCTGACGAGACTTGAACTCGTGACCTCGTCCTTACCAAGGACGCGCTCTACCAACTGAGCTACAGCAGCGGAAAAAGCGATCAGCCACCTGCCCGCGGGGCATCCGGCTGGCAGCTCGTCTTGTCTCTTGTCGCCTGGGAATCTGTGAAGGTGCGTCACGACAAGCCACCAGAGCTCGTCGCGAGTGAACTAAGTTATTCGGTCGCTGCTGCTTAAGCGGGTGAAGGGAATCGAACCCTCGTCATCAGCTTGGAAGGCTGTTGCTCTACCATTGAGCTACACCCGCAGGACGGATCCGATGTGCGGAAGCGAGCCCACGCAGGCAAGCCACTCAAGCTGTTTCCGCTGTCCGCATCCGATACTCCGCTTTGATTAATTAAATGAGTGGTGGGTGCAGGATTCGAACCTGCGAAGGCAGAGCCATCTGATTTACAGTCAGACCCGTTTGACCGCTTCGGTAACCCACCGATGTGTGGTGACGGGCACGGGCCGCTTTTGACCTGCTCGCGTCTCTGTCGCTGCCTCGCCCCTAAAAACGACTTAAATAACGCCCCAGCCGGGGAAAACAAACCGAATTCCGTGCTACCTCTGCGCCTCAGCCTAATCGGCCTTCGGCACGCAAGCCTCAACCGGTACACGCCCCGCTGCTTCCACCGATTTCGCTCCGCCGGCTGGCTGCCCTGCCGTCAAAACGGCATCGCAACCGACTCGCAAGGCTCATCGGCAAGAGCTAGCGGAGGGAATTGAACCCACAACCTGCTGATTACAAATCAGCTGCTCTGCCAATTGAGCTACGCTAGCCCGACTCCCGCAATCGATGGGGAATCGGCCAATATACCGAGCCACCACCACCTCGCAAGGCCGGTAACTCAGTTTTGGACCGCAGATTGCTACGGCAGCCCCCTCCGCGGACGCTAGCATCCGCCCCGGCACCGCAGACGGTCTCTCAGAAGTCGAGCTGAACACGCTCTTCCGCAGCGGCTACCCGCAGCTTATCCAGCGCTCGCACCTCGATCTGACGCACCCGTTCTTTGGTCACCCCCATCTGGGCACCAACTTCTTTGAGCGTCAGCGGTTCGCGGTTGTGATCCAGCCCGAAACGCGAAATAACGATCTGCTGCTCGCGCTCATCCAGCCGGCGCAGGATGCGCCGAATCTTGTGCTCTCGGTCCGCCTGTGCCGCCTCGTGGGCCAGCGGATTCGCGCGATGCTCCTCGGCCGAGGCAAACAACTCGTCGGTGCTCGTACGGAAACGGTCTTGGTGCTTGTATTCGTTCGGGATCGAGCGGGCGTAGTTTTTCACGATCGCCCAGGTTGCGTAGGTGCTGAACTTGTTGCCGCGGGCGAAGTCAAACTTCTCGATCGCCTTCATCAGCGACACGTTGCCGTCACTGACCAGTTCAAAGAAGCTCTGAGTGGGCCCCATCCGCTTCTTGGCGAGTGAAACCACCAGCCGAAGATTCGCTCGGGCGATCTGGTTCTTGACCTCCACCGCGCGCTCGTGGAGGGCCTCAATTTCATCCATCGTGACGGCTTTGGGGCGCGCCGCATCAAGGGTCGCGCGAAGCTTCGCCGCCTTGAACTTCAGATAGTTGTACTGCCGAAACAGGTGCTGTTCCTGCTCGCGCGTCAGCAACGGCGAATCGTATAACGCCGCGAGATAGGCCGGCAGATCGGTTGGCCGAGAAACGCGGCGCGGGGGCGTTTCCGCCACGGGCATCTCGCCCAGACACGCCGCGTCGGCACCCTTGCGCGCAAATCGCGGATTCGGAATCGACTCGAGCGCAAGCGCCCTAATCCGCTCGTAACGCACTTCGGTGGCGATCCGGTAGATGGTCGTCTTAGAGCGCCCGTAGCGGTCCGCCAGCTTCTCGACCGCAATCCCGGCCCGAAAGTCCGCCTCAATCTGCTCACGCTGGCGCGCGGCCAGTACGGCTCCTTCGCCATCGAACGGCTGCTCGTCGGGATGGGCTTCGGCGTGCTGACGGAGGGTTTGACGAATGGTTTCCGCTGTGCGACCGGTGCGGTCAGTAAGGCGGCGGGCAACGGCGTTCAGATCGAGTCCCTCGTCTGCCGCAACGCGCCGGGCTTCGGCGACCAGTTCGCGTCGCTCGGTGTCGGTCATCTGGCGGAACTTGGCACCGCGTTCAACGCGGTCACGGTTCGCGCGGACAAAACGATCAACGCTGCTGCGTAGAAAGCCGACCCGCTTGCGACCGTCAAAAACCAAGCGGCGGCTGACGAGCCCCGCCTCGCGCCAACGCGCAATCGTCTTGGTCGAGACGTTAAATTGGCGGGCCAGATCTTCGACAGTCAGCACCTGCTCGCCGACTGCACTGGCGGGCAAATCGACCGAATCGGACAGGTCCTCTACCAACAGACGCAAGTCGTGGATCAAGTCGGCACCGGGTGCCTTATCCCGATCGCGCGGCACCCAACCACCGCAACCGATTGTCTTGACGATCCGATCGACCGCGTAATGATTCGCGGCGTCGAGGTCGCTGATCGCTAGCTCAATCCGATCGATGCGGCGGACACGGTCCTCGAGCGGAGCCGAGCGGAGCTGCTCGGCCCGCAGGCGGTCGATCGCGTCGATTCGGTAGGCTCGTTGCACCATGTGCTTAGCAGGGGTTGGAGGCGCTAGCCGTGCTATCACACGCCTAGCAACCTCGGTGGATCACTTGTTGTACGCGGAGCAGCTGATTTGGGTCGAGCCAAACTCGCTAGCGAGCTGACAAGGCGAACCCCCGCCCCCCCAAACCCCGCATTTACCCGTTCGGGGGGCCTCCGTGGGACCTCGGCCTCGGTTGCCAACGACCTCTCACCGAAGCGCTAAGCCCTTCGCCCCTAGGGAGACGATGTTTCTTGCAGGAAGGTTCGGCGCTGCTTGCGCACTATGCCCTTCTTGCCTGACCTGCTCTCACCCGGTGTTCGACGAGGCCTCGACCGATGTTACCGATCAAGCGATTGCCGACGGTTCTTGGAATGACCTTAACCACGCTACTCACGGTGGGTGTCGTTCAAGCCATCGAGCCAGCGCGTCTTGCGCCGGCCGATCTGACCGATAGGGCGGTTGCCGTACGGGTTTCGCTGACGGTTGGCGGCGACTTGATCGTTGCTCCGCAGTCCGATCCGCAGCCGGTTCGGGTAGAGGTCATGACGGAGTACCTGCAGACCCCGGGTCCGGGCGAGGGCGTCCTCCGCCGCTACGAGCAAGGCGCTCTGACCGTCGCCAAGGAGACCCGCTCGACCATCGATCCGACGCGCGGCGTGGTGCTGGCCCAACTCTTGGGGGGCCGGGTCGAATGCCGGGCCGAGCGGATTGCTTTTAGCCGTTCGGAGTTAGACCTGGTTGAAGCGCCTGCCGATCCGCTAACAACCGCGGGTTTGTTCCCCACCGTAAAAGTGGCCCCCGGCGATCGGTGGACGCTTGAGGCCGATACCCTGGGTCCCCTGCTCAAGCTCGATAGCGTGAGCGTTTGCGAGGTTACCGCGGTGCTGACCGACCTGACGGCTTCACACGCCCGGTTTCGTATGGCCGGCACGGTACACGGTAGCGTGGCCGGTGCCACAACCGAAATCGACCTGCGGGGCGTCGGGCTGATCGATCGGCAGACGAGAATCCTCACGCAGCTAAACCTGGGCCTCGAAGAACGCCGCGCTATTGGCCCCGCTTCGCCCGGGCTCGACGTGGCGGCAAAGCTCTCGTTGCGCTGCGAACCCCTTTCGACCACCGAGGCCACCGAAGCCGTAGCGGCTGCCGCGGGCAACGGCACCGCGACGAGCGAGGTCGATGGGCGTTTTTCGCCCGCCGGACTGGTGCGGATTCAGTCGAACGACAACGCCTGGGAAACGCTTGCCTCGCGTGACTGGCACCTCACTGCTCAAACGCGAAAAACCCTCGCGCTCCGCGCGGCCGAGGGGCAGGAGCCCCTCGCCACGATGCTGCTGCGCACCGTGGCTTCGCGCCACGCCAAAGACCTCGCGGCCTTCACCGCCGAGGTGCAATCGCAAGTGGAGCCCGAGGGGGGCCGTCTGGGGGCCTTCGAAGAACGCATCACGCCAAGCGGATTGACCTGCTTCACGGTGGTCGTGCTCGGCAAGGCCGAAGGGATCCCGACCGAATGGCACCACTATTTGCTTCAAGAACCGCTGAGCAGCGCTCCTGCCGTTTCGGCGGTTACCCGGATCGCAGAATCCGATCGGCAGCGCTTTGCTGAGGGGGATCGACTGCTGATCGATGCCTTAACACTAACGCCGAGCGAGGCAACCGCGTCGCACACCGGGAGCTCTCTCCGGTAAGGATCACGTCGGCGGTGGCCGCAGTGCGCGGGGTGAACTAGGATCGTCGCCGGTGGGTTGCCACGTTTCTGCCCTCGTTCAACAACGGCAGGCGATTGACGATGATCGGCCTGGGCATACTGCTGTTCGCCGCGTTTTTGGTGGTGATCACTGTCGGCTCGCTCCATGCGCAGCGAGTCGAGGCAGAACGCTGTGCGAAGCTGACGCTTTTTGCCCAGCAGCACGGGATGATTTTTAGCTCGGCGCGCGAGCCCCACCTTCCCGGGGCACTTGGGTCGATGGCTGACTTTGCCCGAGGTCACAGCCGCTATGCCTACAACCTGCTGACGGGGGTAGTCCGCGTAGCCGACCGATCACCGCAGCTGTTGACGGGCGACTATCACTACGCCGTCACCCGCCGTAGCAACAACAGGAGCCGTACGACCCACTATCGCTTCAGCTTTCTCGCAGTCCGTTGCGCTAAACCTGCTACACCGCGGGTGACGCTGCGGCGTGAGATGTTTATCGACAAGATCTCCTCGGCTTTGGGATTCAACGACATCGATTTCGAGTCCGCTGAGTTCAGCCGACGTTTTCATGTCTCTTCCGACGACAAGCGTTTCGCCTACGACCTGCTTCATCCCCGCGCGATTGAAGCCCTTCTCGAAACCAGTCCCGAGCGGCTCGAGTTGTGTGGCGAATGGCTGTGTCTGACCAACGGCACGCAGCGCTGGGAGCCGGATGAGTTCCTCCTTTGGCGCAACTGGATGAGCGAATTCATCGGTCTGTGGCCCGCTCACCTTGAGGCCTCACTCGCCCCGACGGAGGAGACTTTCTAAATGCCCGAAGCACTCATCGCGATCGCGTTTTTGTTGACGCCGCTGTTGATCGGTAGCATCTGGGGCATCGCCGTTTTCAACCAGATGGTCGGAGTCCGGCAGCACCTTCGCGAAAGCTGGTCCGACATCGAAGTCGAGCTACGAAGAAGGCTTGACCTGATCCCCAACTTGGTTGAAACCGCCAAGGGGTATGCGGCCCACGAGCGTGAGCTGCTGGAGACCGTGGCCCGCCTCCGTACCGCTGCGACCGATCCGAGCCACGCGGGCCAGCGTGGTGAAGAAGAGCGTCGAGTCGAAGCCGAGTCGCATCGTCTGATCGCCCTTGCCGAGACCTACCCCGACCTCAAAGCGAATGAGCAGTTTCTGCGGCTTCAGCACGAGCTGACCGTCACCGAAGACCGCATCGCGGCGGCCCGTCGCTTTTACAACGGCAACGTCCGTGATCTGAATCAGCTGCGTGAGCAGTTTCCCACAAGCCTCATCGCCGCCTTGGCCGGGGTTGAGGCGGCCGAGTACTTCCAGCCCGACTACGCGTCGCGATGACACCCCTCGGGGTAAGCGCCCGCTGGTTTACGACGTGCTTAGCAGGCCATCGGCTTTCGCCACGACCACAACGCCCCCCTCGCTGACGGTAAAGCCCCGTGCTCGATCCGCGTCGTGGTCGTAGCCGATCTCCATGCCGTCGGGGATGTGAACGCCCTTGTCGATGATCGCGCGGCGGATGCGGCAATGGCGACCGACATTGACCTGGGCAAACAGGATTGACTCATCAACCTGCGCATAGCTGTTGATCCGCGCCCCCGGACCGATGACGCTCTTGCGGGCGATCCCGCCCGAGAGGATCGCACCGTGGCTCACGAGGCTGTCGAGCGCCTCACCCTTGCGCGGGCCCTGACCGTCGTCGTCGTCAGCAAAAACCGTCTTGGCCGGCGGTAAGTTGGGCTGATAGGTCCGCACGGGCCAACGGTCGTCGTACAGATTAAGCTCGGGCTCGACGTTGGTGAGCTCGAGGTTCGCTTCGTAGTAGGCGTCGATCGTGCCGACGTCTCGCCAGTAAGCCTGGGTCTTGGCGTTCTCGTCAAGGAACGCAAAGGCGAACACACGCCGGGTGTTAATAATCGACGGGATGATGTTCTTGCCGAAGTCGTGCGCGCTGTTCGGCAGAGTGGCGTCTTTGCACAGCTCGTCGAACAGAAAAGCGGCGTTGAAAACGTAGATGCCCATCGAAGCCAAGCACTCGTCGTCCGAACCGGGAACCGTCTTCGGCTCGGTCGGCTTCTCTTCGAAACCAACAACACGGCTCTCGTTATCGACCTGCATGACACCAAAGGACTGGGCCTCGTCACGGCTCACCTTGAGCGCGGCGATCGTCAGATCGGCGTTTTGCTGCTCGTGGTACGCCACGAGTTTTGAGTAATCCATCTTGTAGATGTGATCGCCGGCCAGGATCACGACATGCTTGGGCCGCTCCTTCTCCATCGCATAGATGTTTTGGTAGACCGCGTCGGCGGTTCCCTGGTACCACTGCTCGTCGATGCGTTGCTGCGGCGGGACGACATCGACAAACTCGCCCAGCTCTCGGCAAAAATAGTCCCGCCAGCCAAGCGTGATATGGCGGTCGAGGCTCATCGCCTTGTACTGCGTGAGGACCAGCAGCCTGCGCAATCCGCTGTTGAGGCAGTTGGAGAGCGTGAAATCGATGATCCGATAACAACCGCCAAACGGCACGGCGGGCTTCGCCCGATCGCGCGTGAGCGGTTCGAGGCGTGTTCCTTTGCCCCCGGCGAGCACCACCGCCAAGACGTCCTTCATCGCAAGCCTTTCCCGGTTCCGTGGGCAAAACGCTGTCGAGACTCAGCAGGCCGGCACTCGATGCCGGGGCCACCCGACGGTGGCGATCTACAGCGAACAGGACGAGTTTAACGCCGCTCGGTGCGGGCCAACAGGCGGGGCCCCCCCACCTGTCCGGAACGACCGCGGACGGTCGACTCGCGCGCAAGTCGGTTTGTCGGGCCGTCTCGACGCCACACCGAACCCACGATCGACGCCTTTTTCAGCAGAGTCCCAACACGTTAGCGACACGCACTCGACACTATCTCGACACCTCTTCAACACCTCTTCAACAGTTTTTCCCCTTTATGCCTGTCCGATCCGCCACGGATTTGGCGGTCTTCTCGGCAAACTCACACCGCGTTCACACGATCCACACACAGGTGCGGAATAAACCCGCTGGTCAGGAGAAGGTCCTGCCCTCACCGCTAGTTCCTTCCGAGAAAAGTCCAAGGAGTCACGCCTTGCTCGCTTCTTTCCCCTCGATCAATGACCACGGCTACCACGGCGAAGACCTTCGCCGGATCGATTACCTGCCGAGCCCCAGCGAGATCGCCGCGGCCTGCCAAACTATCCGCGCCGGCTGGTCGCTGTGCGAGAAGCGCCGCCGCTTTGTGGGCGAATTGCTGTCGGATGAGGTCGAGACGGCCTGGCAGCCACCGGTGGTCGATACCACCCACTTCCGCATGGCGATCGCACGCGGATTTGATCCGGCCGGTTAGATGCCCAGCCAGGCGTCGCGCCGGCTGACAACACGCGCTGGCAGATGCTCCGCTAATGGCGAGGAAGCCCTGTCTTGATCATTTGCCCCAACGCGCTTCGCCTGCAAAACGGCAAGGGTCTCACGCACCCAACCGGCTCGGTCGGTCACCTCAACCGCCCGAATCTCGGGCGTCGCCGTCGCTTGCTGACTACCGGTGGGAGATCGACTCCAGCCGAATACAACCGGACAACCCACCATGCGAGCCTCGACCACCGGGGTTGCTCCGGCGTGCTGGGCTTGTGGTGCCCACACAACGTCCGCGGCCGCCACGAGGCGGAGCGCGTCGTGGCGTGGGCCAACAAATCGCACGGTTCCGGGCTCAGTGGCGGCAGCGGCAAAACGTTCGGCGGCCAGCCGTACGGGACCTTCCCCAACCACCACCAAACGTGACCCGGGCGCAACGACCCGGAGCAGATCCGCGGCCCAAACGGCCTCTTTGACGGCGGTCGGGTTGTCCAGCCGAAGGCACATCACCACCAGCGGCGAGTCGGTGCCAAGCTCAAAACGTTCGCGGTAGCCGATCCGTTCGGCCTCGGTTAGCGAGACGCATTCCGCGGCGTTGGGCAGGTATCCGTGCTCGGAGGATTCGGTGGCCGTGGGTTCATAAGCGGCCGCCTTGCAATCCGCCCGTTCCGCCGTCGTCGTCGGTTTCTGTGGGCTACGGACCACATGCCCCCATACGGCTGTGCCGGTGCCCCACTGGCGCAAAAAACGGGCGGTCATCGGATCGTTGGTCTGCACTGCCACGGGACACAACTCAGCAAGCAACCGACGCCAAGCGAGGCCCGCAAGCGGGTCGATCCCCCACCGACAGTTGAGCGACTTAGCCGACCTTCCTGCTTGACGCCACCAGCGACCCCACGGGCCTAAGGGCCGCAGGGAAACCACGTGAGTTGTGTGGGCGCTTGGCACCCCTGCTAGGCAAAAAGCCTGCGTCGCGGCGCCGCTGGGGGCGAGGCGTTCGACAAGATGGACAATCTGTGCCACGGCATTGGATCGTTGAAGCGGTCGTGCAAGCCCGGCGACACGCTCGCAAGCGTAAGGGCATTACGCCCTAAGTTTGCCGCCGCCGGTGTGGGGGGGAAGCCCACGGTCTAAACTCAGCCGCATGAACAGCCCCCTTAAGTGGCGTGCCGAAACGCTCGCCGGCCAACCTGTCTGGTGGACGATCCCGACCGGCGCTCCGCCGTTGATGGCGGCGATCGTGCTGCACGAACTTCCGAACCCGCTCGATCTTCCTCCGAACCCACTTACGCCGGCCGTCACGCCACCAGAAAGCGCTCCACCAAACGATGCGGCCGCCTGGGCAGCGGAACTCGTTCCCCGCGGCGTGGCGGTGATCGTTCCTTGGAGCGGAGCCAGCTGGTGGACCGACGGCCCCGTGTTTGGCCCCGAACATAAGCCCGGTCACGTCAGCGGAACGCTCATCGCGGCGGTCGCATGGATCCGCGCTGAGCTGGGCTTAGCACCGCCCCAGATCGCGCTGGTAGGCTCGGGCATGGGGGGCCACGCCGCCCTGCGCTGGGCGTATCTTCGGCCGCAAGTTTTTGCCGCGGCAGCAGCTTTGCGGCCGTGGATCGATTGGCACACGCTGCTCGACCGAACGCGGGCAGATGACCCGCAGTTTGCCGCGCTGCACACGCTCTACAACGATCCTGAGCAAGCCCGACAGGACTCGGCGACGCTGCACATCCATCCGCTCAATTGGCCCCGCCGCCAGCGCTTCGACTGCCCGCCAGGCGATCCGCGCCACGAGGGCGCGGATCGCCTGAGGATGAAGCTCATGTCACTCGGCGTGCCACACCAGTGCGAACTCGAGCAGCGTGACGGCCCCGATTACGACTCTCGGCGAATCGCCGCGGCCTCCGCGTGGCTCGTCGGTTGAAGCGGGTGCGCGGCTCAGTGGACGTGCGCCGCTTGATACGCCTTGCCGTTGTAGGTTTGGTAGAAGGACTTGATAGCCGCCTCCAGCGTAGCGGCGGTTGCCGGATCGGCCGATTGCTTGCTCTTCATGGCTGCTACCATCACGGCGTGCGACGTTTTGAGCAGCTCGGCGTAGTTGGCCGCATCGGACTTAATGCGTTGGGCCATGAAATAGTCCGCAATGGTCTGCTGAACCTTGTTGGCGTGCTCTTCCTTCGTGACGACCCAGCGCGCGAGTTGGTTGTGACCGTTCGCGTCGTGCGTGCCGGCGAGCTCGACGATCTGACCGATCGACTTGGCGATCGTCGTCGTATCCTCCAGCATCGCGTCGAAGCGCGCTTGGTCGTTGAAGATACCGCACGGCACTTGGCAGTGCGCCGCCGCTTGCGGGGCCGTGGCGCTGATCACTCCCAGCAGCAACAAGACGATCGGAAGAAATCGGAGTTGGTGAAACATGTCGTGGGCTCTCGGGACGGTAAAAACGAAGACGACCCTAACGGGGCGTCGCGGTGAACAGAAGAATAAGCCGGCGGGGACGACAAACACGCCGCGTGTTCGCACAGGTTGCCCCCACAGTTGCACGCGACCGACAAATCAGCGGCTTGCAGCTTCCTTGCACTTTAGGCACCGTTGTGATGCGTCGCCATGGGCCCGCCCCCCTTACGAAGTTCCGCGGTGGGGCGGATGACGCGAAGCTATCAGCCGTTCCTGCCCGCTCATCGGGGCGCGCAGCAAGCCGTAAATCTCTCTACAATACGGGTTTAATGACCGGGGCACCGCTCGGGTCGCGTTCCCTTAAGAACCAGGCCGGCGACTACTAACCCCCCGAAAACGGTACCCCCGCCACGGTTCCCTTTCACCCGGACGCAACGCCCCCCCCCGCAGTCACAAGCCCCTGACAAAACAAGCGGGGGGTTCGGCCTGCGGTAGGATGTGCCCGCACAGCCCTTAAGTCTGCTCTCGCTCCTCGCATGCGGGCCAAACGATGACCGAACTCTCGATCGCCGATCTCTGGCTGCCGATGGTGGCCGCCGGTCTTGCGACCCACATCCTCAGCACCCTTGCTTGGGTGGCGTTACCGCACCACAAACCCGAGTGGCGCAAGCTGCCCCTTAGCGGCGCCGTGGGCCAGGCCCTTCGTACAGAGAATTTGCAGCCCGGCGCGCAGTATATGTTGTCTGATGACTCCGCCAGCGCGACTTCGACCGACGATTGCCGCGGTATGCTCATCCTGTGGCAGCATACGCCCCACATGGGAGCGAACATCGGTATGACGCTCGCGTTTTTCTTCGCCGCCGCCGCAACGATTGGCTATCTTGCCAGCATCGGCCTGCGGGCCGAATCTCCGCCGATCGATATCTTCCGCTTCACCGCAACGGCTGCCGCCCTGACGCACGTCGCTGCCGGCATCCCCAGCATCATCTGGTTCCGGCGCAAGTTCGCCATGGACCTGCTTGATGGCCTCGCCTATTCGCTGGCGACGGGGGCCGCGTTTACGCTCTTGTGGCCAGCATCGTGAAGCGCTATGCACGGCTGCTATGGGCGTCGCCCTACTCACTGCTGGGGATCGCGATCGGCTTGGCGGGCCTCATGACCGGCGGGGGATGCCGCGTGCGCGACGGGGTCCTCGAGTTCCATGGAGGCTTCACCCGCTGGCTCGTGCGTCACTCGCCGCTGGGCAAGAGCACTCAGGCAATCACGCTGGGCCACACCGTGATCGGTCAGAACGAAGCGATGCTCGACTGCGCCCACGAGCATGAACTGGTACACGTCCGCCAGTTTGAACGCTGGGGCCTCCTGATGGGCCCCGCCTACCTGGGTGCCTCGGCCATTATTTGGCTCCGAGGCGGCGACGCCTACCGCGACAATCCGTTTGAACGCGAAGCGTATGACAGCACTTGCTAAAGCAGAATGCCGATACTTCTGCTCACCAAAGCCGCTTGCTAGGATAAATTTTCGCTTCCTGGCCCGGCCGATTACGCCGCTGCCTGTGGGCATCTTACCTCGGAATCTCCCGTGACCGCTGCTTTCTTTGTGGGTGGCCTGCTGTTGCTGGTCGCCGGTGCCGAGCTCTTGGTGCGCGGTGCTTCGAGACTTGCCGCAGCAGCGGGCATCTCTCCGCTAGTGATCGGATTGACGGTGGTGGCGTTCGGCACGAGCGCACCAGAACTTGCCGTGAGCGTTAAAGCAGCCCTCACTAACCAAGCCGACCTGGCGGTCGGCAACGTCGTCGGCAGCAACACTTTCAACGTGCTGTGCATCCTGGGTCTGTCCGCGCTGATCGCCCCGCTGGCGGTGTCAAAACAACTCGTGCGATTCGATGTGCCGGTCATGATCGGCACCTCGGTAGCGGTCCTCGCCCTGGCGTCCGATGGCACCTTGAGCCGAGCCGAGGGGTTCTTCCTGCTGGTGGCGATGGGGGCCTATATCGCCATCTTGATGAAATTGGGACGCCAGCAAGATGTCATCGATTCGGTGGACACCTCCCCGAGCAATACCGGCAGCGCGGGCACGTTGTCCAGTCTGCTGCTGGCCGTCTCCGGACTCGTCTTGCTCGTTGTCGGCTCACAGTGGTTTGTCGACGCGGCCGTCTCGATCGCCACGGCCTGGGGGGTCAGCCCGCTGGTTATCGGTCTGACCATCGTCGCGGCGGGAACCTCGCTCCCCGAGCTGGTGACCTCGGTTATTGCCAGTCTCCGCAACGAGCGTGACATCGCCGTGGGTAACGTGGTGGGCAGCAATATTTTCAACCTGCTGTGCGTGCTCGGAGCGGCCACGGCGGTCGCGCCCGAGGGGGCGGCAATCACGCCCGCGATGCTCCGCTTTGATCTGCCCGTCATGCTGGCAGTCGCCCTAGTGTGTCTGCCCATCTTCTTCACGGGGCTCAGTATCTCGCGTGGAGAAGGGGCCGTTCTTCTGTTCTTCTACGTTGCCTATGTCGGCTATCTGGTGCTCGCAGCGACGCAGCACGCTGCGCTGCCCGCGTATAGCAAAGCGATGCTCTGGTTCGTGCTGCCGATCGGCATGGTCGCGATCCTGGTGCCGCTGGCCACGGCTTGGCGCCAGCCGCCGGCCCGGCGAGACTAACGCTCATGATCTGGGGAATCGGCCGTAAATCGCACGCATCGCCCATCGAGTTTAGCTCGTTCGAAGAGCTGCAGGTGCTCTGGAACCACCAGGACGCCTTCGCGTGGGTTGATCTAGAAGCCCCCTCCGCCGACGATCTGCAGCGCCTCGACCTGCTCATCGACCTGGACGATCAGTCGCTCGAAGACTGCCTGCACGGGGAGCCTCGCGCCCGCATCGATGAATTCGATGATTGCCTGCTAATCGTCGCCTACGGCGTTATCGCCCACGAAGGTAGCGACGAAGTCGAAGCTCGGAAGCTGACGATCTTTCGCGGTGAACGTTTCCTCGTGACGATCCACTCCCAGCCGTCACGGTCGGTCAATGCTCTGCGTGAGCGCTGCCGGAAAAGTCCTAAACAAACCCTCGATCAGGGATTTGACCGGATGCTCTACCGGCTGATCGACGGCATGGTGGACCGCTATCTGACACTGATCGACCTGCTGGAAGACGACCTCGACGCCTATGAGGAGCGCTCCTTCGAGATGGACGGGAACGATCCCTACTTGCAACAGGCCACCACGATTCGTCGCAAGCTGATCGACCTGCGAAGACTGGCTTCCGCACAGCGCGGACTCATCGATCCGCTGGCCGACGGAGACTTCGATTCCATGTCGACCGATCTCGGTCAGCAGTTCCGCGTGGTGCGCAGCCACCTGACCCACGCTGTCGAACGCTGCGAGGGAATGCTCGATCGCTTGAACGCAGCACTGCAAAACTACAACTCGTCGGTCGCCAAACGGACCAACGACGTTGTCCGCACCCTAACCGTGCTCACCGCCGTCATGATGCCGATGTCGGTCATCGCAGGCGTCTACGGTATGAACTTCCCCACCTGGCCGGGCAACGACAACCCGATAAGCTTTGTGGCCGTGACCGCGGTAATGGTGGCGGTAGGCCTGACGATGGCGGCGCTGTTCCGCTTCTGGCGCTGGCTGTAGCGACAAGAACGTGCTCAGCCTCGCAGAACGTCTTCCATGCAGAAGACCTGGCCCCGCACGTCGGCCTTGCGGCGAGCGATCAGGAAACGGATCGCTCGGAGCGTCCCTTCGGCGTAGACCCGGCGGCCCAACACGTTGTGCTCTAAAACGAGTTGCACGGTGCCGCCTGCGCAGCGCGCGTCATACCGATGCAACGCATGGCCATCGAGATGCTCGTCGGGAACACCCAACTCGTTACTCTGACGCGCCGGGTCGCGGATGCTTTCGATCTGCTCGACGGTAAAGCCGAAACCCAACGTCTGCGCGGCGGCGACGAGCGCCTTGGCTGTGCCGCTCGTGTCGCGCTTGTGCGCCTGATGGCTTTCGCGAATCGTCAGCTCGGCTCCGGCCAAGGCACCGGGGAAAGTCTCGGCTAAATAGCGTGCGGCGGCTTGCAATAGTACGATCGGTATCGCCATGTTCGGCGCAATGACCGCCAACCCGCCCGCCTCACGCACCAAGCGAATCGCTTCTTCACGATCAAAGCCGGTCGTTCCAACCACCACCGGCAAGCCTTGCCGAACGAACCAGGCGAGATTCTCGAGCGCCGCCTCGGGGGTGCTGTAATCCACCGCCACCACGTCCGCCGAAAGGTCTGCTGGGGCAACGTGTTTGCATTCGACCAAACGCAGCTTCTCGGCACCGATGAGCAGCGACTCGCTATCGTGCTTGGCGCTGGTCAGCGCGAAAGGCGTTAGCGCGAGGTCCGCCGATTCTGCGACGAGTCGGGCCGTTTCAAGCGCCATCGCGCCAGGTAGCCCGCTGATGAGGATCGGGGTCATACCCCCCCCTCACGCAGCAACGAATTGAGCGCGGTGCGGGCGTCGGTCCGCTCGTCTCGCAACTTCTTGATGATGATCGCGTAGGTCGAATGACTGCCATCCTTTGACAGCAGCGATCCCGGCACGCACACGCTCCGTGCGGGGATCCGGCCGGGGGGCAGCTCGCGTCCCTCAGGCACGCTGTAGATCTTGGTCGATCCGGCGACAAAGCAGCCCATCGCGAGCACCGCCCCCTCTTCGATGAGCACCCCCTCGGCCACCTCGCCCCGCGCGCCAAGAAAAACGTTGTCTTCGATGATGACGGGGCTCGCCTGCAACGGCTCAAGCACCCCGCCGATGCCAACACCACCCGAGATGTGGCAGTTCTTGCCCACCTGGGCGCAGCTGCCAACCGTGCTCCAGGTATCAATCATCGTGCCCGTGCCCACCCGTGCGCCGATGTTCACATACGACGGCATCAGCACCGCGCCGGGCTCGATGAACGACCCGTACCGCGCGATCGCGGTGGGCACGCTCCGCACGCCGGCTTCACGCCAACCCGTTTTCAACGCCACTTTGTCGAACCATTCGATCGGCCCGGCGGTCATCTCGCGATTGTCCGAATAGCGGAAGTGCAGCAGCACCGCCTTCTTAACCCACTCGTTGACGTGCCACGCGCCGTCTACCTTCTCGGCGACGCGGATCGCACCCGCATCGAGCAGCGCAAGCGCTTCGGAGACGACTGCGCGCGCGTCGGCCGCCGCGCCGCTTTCCCAGATCTCATCAATGCGGGCTGCGAGGGTAACTAGATCGCTCACCAACGCCTCTTTCAGGACAGCAGCTTGAGAAACAGACCGCACACCAACCTAAACGGTGGCGATGGCGAGATGCGGGAAATTGGTGATCGCCTCGGCCGCTGTGATCTTCGTCACCGCTCGATCACGGTTGACCGGGTCCATCTGCTCGACGGTCACCAACGGCATCCGCAGACCCACTTGCAGCATGTGATGCAACGGAATCGGGTTCTTAACGCAGAAGACCGCATCAATGCACGGCTGCAAGGCGGCCTGCAGCGCCTCGGCGGCATCCCACTCGCCCGCCGCTGCCAGCTCAGTCAATCGCTGGAACTCGCGCGGCCAGCGATTGGCCGAAGCACTAATCACGCCCAGCCCCCCCCGCTGCATGACATCCACCACCAGATGGTCTTCGCCCGACAAAAGCGTGAACGCCTGCGGATCGGTCGCCGCGCGGATCGTCTCGAGCGAATCGAGATCGCCCGTGGCATCTTTCACCGCCGCGATCGCTGGATGCTGGGCGAGGCGGATGACGGTTTCCGCTTCGATCCGGCTGCCGGTGCGGCCCGGGATGTTGTACAGGATGATCGACGTCTCGAGCCGCTGAGCCAGATCGGCCACCGCCGTGAAGTGGGCGCGCAAACCCTCTTGCGGCGGATTGTTGTAGTAGCCGGTCACGTGCAGCAGTGCGTCCGGATGAATCGCCTGCGTGATGCGCTCCGACAAGTGCAGTGCTTCGTCCGTCGAGTTCGAGCCGGCGCTCGCCAAGCAGGTCACTTTTTGCCCGAGGTCGGCGGCCCGGCCGCGGGCGTACTCGATGCCCCGCGTGCAAAGATCGACCTGCTCGTCGTGGCTCAGCGTGGCTGACTGCCCGGTCGTACCCGCGAACAGCACGCCGCTCACCCCCGCTTCGAGCACCCGGTCGATCAGCGCGTAGACCTTGTCGAAGTCGATCCCCATCAGCGAGCCGATCGGCTTCATGGGGGTGACCAGGGCCACATGGGCCCCGCGGAGCTGCTGGGGGGTGATCATGACGGGAAAGGCGGTAAAGGCTTGTTTCGTGCGCAGAGCGACGAGCCGCTTGCGCGAATCGCGTCAACGTACCGAATTCGAGCGTCCCGTCCTACGGGGCGCTAAGGAAATGCCGCCGCAAGCGTCTCCAGGATACCCCCCCGGTTTTTAATATTTATCATTTTTTATTTAACTATTTGCATTTCGCGGCTAGGTTGATATTGTTCACTACCACTTACACTTTCCTTAACCGAACGCTTCGTGGCCCTCCACCCGCTCGAATCGCTTTCGGTTGAAGACAAAGAGTTCGTGCTGCGCTTCGTCCTCGCCTCGGGATCGCTCAAGGACGTGGCTCAGGCTTACGGCGTGAGCTATCCCACGCTGCGGACGCGGCTCGATCAACTTATCGCCCGGCTGAACGAAATCGCTGCGGGAAGAACGCCCGACCCCATGGCCGAGCTGATCGCTTCGATGGTGGATCGTGGCCAACTCGGCACAAAAGAGGCCATGCGCCTGCTAACGACGCATCGCCAAAGTCTTGCCCAAACCAAGGAGGAACAGCGTGGTTGAACCGTGGATTGAACCGGCGTGGAAGTTCGGTGCCTATTTCGGTGCCGGCTGGGGTACCTTCGTCGGCCTGATGGGAGGTGCGCTCGGCTGCTGCTCGTTCTTTGTCGCGCGGGGACAAGGCAAGCGCTGGATCCTTGGCGCTATGGCGCTCATGGCCGCGGCGGGCGGCGTGATGATGCTGGTCGGCACCTACGCCTACTTAGCCGGCCAGCCCTACGCCATCTGGTACCCCTTCCTCTTCGGCGGATTCACCCCGGCGGTGGTCTTCGGTTCGCTTTACCCAATGATCGCCGCCAAGTATCGCGAAGCGGAGCATCGCCGGATCGACGCCGAGGCGATCAAGAACAGCTAGCGCGCTTGCGATTACTGTTGTGCGATTTTGCGTTATCGATCGTGATCGCCGCTGACGCGACGTTGCGACACGCGCTCGAGCAGGCTTACCGGCGCACTGCCGTACCAACCGCGCCGGTGAGCTTGTCACCCAGCTCCTCCCGCGCCGCCGCTGCGTGCTGTTGCAATCTGGCGACAACCTCCGGGTGATCGCCGGCCACGTTCTTGGTCTCGCCAATATCGTGCTTAAGATCGTAGAGTTCCAACCCGACGGGAACGTTATCGGTCTGGCCCGGCCGGCCGCCTCGGCCCAGCTTACCGCCGGCAATCGAATCGTAACGATGCCGCAGAACCAGCTTCCAGCGGCGATCACGCACCACCTTTAACGCCCCCTGATGGTAGCCGTAGAGCACCTCGTGGGGTGATTCGTTTGTCCCGCCGGTAAGCAGGCCGTTGATATCTTTGCCATCGATCTGGTGCTCGGGAAGGGGCGTGCCGATCAGCGAAGCGATCGTGGGCAACAAGTCGAGCGCCGACGCCAACTCATCACACGCCGTGCCGGCGGGGATGCGAGCGGGCCAGCGCATAAGGCACGGCACACGATACCCCCCTTCCCACATGGTGTTCTTTCCCTCGCGCAGTGGTTGGGCTTGCCCGCCATGATCGCCAAAGACGAGCCACGGTCCATTGTCGGAGGTGAAAACCACCAGGGTATTGTCCGCCACACCGCCACGCTCGAGGGCGGCGAAGATCTGGCCCACCGACCAATCGATCTCCATCACCACATCGCCGTACAGGCCGGCACCGCTCTGGCCAGCGAATCGTTCCGAAACATACAGCGGCACGTGCACCATGGTATGGGGCATGTACAGAAAAAACGGCTGACGACCGGCGTGGCGATCGATGAAGTCGACCGCCCGCTCGGTGTACCGAGTGGTGAGCGACTGCTGATCCTCGGGCGTCACGTTGTCGTCGACTACCTCTTCCCCATCGTAGAGCGGCAGGGGAGGCATCGGCTTGCCGTTGTGATGTCGGACTCCCGCATCCAGCGTCTGCTCGCCCCGCAGATAGGGCCACATGTCGTTTGAGTACGGCAAGCCGAGGTACTCGTCAAAACCTTGCCGTGTCGGTAAGAACTGCGGCAAGTCGCCCAGGTGCCATTTCCCGATGCACGCGGTGGCGTAGCCCTTCGCTCGACAAACTTCCGCCAGTGTTGTTTCGTCGGGCGATAGGCCGTTCTGGGCGTCGGGAAACAGAGCGCCTTGGATGTTCACACGCGGAGGATAGCAACCCGTCAGCAGCGCGGCGCGCGACTCGCTGCAGACGGCGCTGCCGGAATGAAAATCGGTGAAGCAGCGGCCCTCGGCCGCCATGCGATCGAGATGCGGCGTCGGATACCTCGTGCAGCCAAAGGGACCGATATCGGCGTAGCCCATGTCATCGATAAAAACGATGACCACGTTGGGCGGCGTGGCGTGGGCGATCGCCAAGCTTAGAGCTTGGAGCAGCAGTAAAGCGAGAAGGCGGCTCATGGCGGCGCAGGACGAAACAAGAACTAAAGAGGACAGAGCCTATTCGACTTGAACGCCGACTTGGCAAGTGCTGGGCGTTCCCTTACGGTCGCGGTCCGGATAGGTACTCCCCCCTACTCCGTTGCTTCTTCTTCCGCTTCTTCCGCCTCTTCGCGCGGCACGCGCACGATCGCCATCAGCGCGTCGTCGCCGTCGAGGCCCATGATCTTCACGCCCTGCGTGTTGCGGCCGATGGTGCTCACCTCTGCCGCCCGAATCCGCTGGATCTTGCCCCGGGCGGTCATCAACAACAGCTCGTCTTCGTCCGTCACGCTCACCACGCCCACAACCCGGCCGTTGCGATCGGTCGTTTTGATATCGCGCAATCCCTTTCCGCCGCGGTTCTGCGTGCGGTAACGGGCCGATGAGCTGCTGTCGTCCTCGGCGGCGGTGTCGGCATCGTCATCTCCTACCGCGTTCGGTCCGAACGAGGTTCGCTTGCCGTAGCCCTTCTCGGTGGCGGTTAAGAGCGTGGCATCGGGGTCGGCAACGACCATCCCCACCAGTGAGTCTCCCTTGCCCAGCGAGACCCCCTTCACGCCGCTGGAGTTGCGACCCATCGACCGAGCGTCGGCCTCGCTGAAGCGGATCGCCATGCCGGTGGCGGTCGCCAAGAGAAGTTCGTCTCCCTTCTGGATGATCGAGACGCTGACCAACTCGTCCCCTTCGCGGAGCTTGATGGCGATGATGCCCGTCTTCATCGGCCGGCTGTAAGCGGTCAGGTCGGTCTTCTTCACGAGGCCCTGTCGGGTGGCCATGATCAGATAGTGATCCGGTGCCGAAAAGTCGCGCACCGCGCGGCAGTCGGCAATCTTCTCGCCTTCGGCCAGGTTGAGCAGGTTCACTACGGCGCGCCCCTTGGCGTCGCGCGCCAGCTCGGGCAGGTTGTAGACCTTCTCCCAATAGACCTTGCCGAAGTTCGTAAAGAACATCAGGTAGTTGTGGGTGCTGGTGACAAAGAGGTGCTCGATCGGGTCGTCGTCGTCAGACTTGGCACCCTTGACCCCCTTGCCGCCGCGCCGCTGCGCCTGATAGACGCTTGCCGCGGTGCGCTTGATGTAGCCCTGATGGCTGATCGAGACGACCATGGTCTCTTCTTCGATCAGGTCCTCAAGGTCGACGTCGCCGACCTCCTCGTTCGAGATCACCGTGCGCCGCGCGTCGGCGTGCTTCGAGGCGAGCAGCTGCTCCATGTCCTCACGGATGATGCCGTAGATGCGGCGCTCGTCGGCGAGGATCTCAAGATACCCGTTGATTTCAAGGATTAGCTCGGCGTGCTCCTCGACGAGCTTTTCTTGCTCGAGGTTCACGAGCTGGCCGAGCGTCATCTTGAGGATCGCGTCGGCCTGGACCGGCGTGAGTGAGTAATCCTCGGCGACACCCCGCTCTTGCTGGAACTGCTCGAAACCGCTGTCACCCAGTGCCCGCTGCAAGAGCGAACTGGGCGTCTTGATCTGCATCAAGGCCTGCTTGGCCTCGGGCTGCGTCTTGCTGGCCCGGATGACACGGATCACCTCGTCAATGTTGGCGTGCGCGAGCAGCAAACCCTGGACGGTGTGCTTCCGCTTGCGCGCACGGCTAAGCAAGAACTGTGTCCGGCGGCGGATGACGATCACCCGGTGACGCACGAACTCTTCGAGCATCTCCTTGAGCGTCAGCACGCGCGGCTTGCCGTCCACCAGCGCCAAGAAGATGACGCTCTGCGACTCTTGCAGCGGTGAGAACTTGTAGAGCTGATTGAGCACCACGTCCGGATCGGCGTCGCGTTTCAGCTCGATAACGATCCGCACCGGCTCGTTCAGGTCCGATTCGTCGCGCACGGCGCTGATGCCGGCGATCTTCCCCTCGTTCACCAGCGACGCGATCTTCTTGATCACGGGGTCGCGTGACTGCTGGTAAGGGATCTCGTGAACGAGGATCCGCTTCTTCTTTTGGTCCTCTTCGATCGTGGTGCGGGCGCGGAGCACGACCGTGCTGCGGCCGGTCTGATAACCCTTGATGATGCCGCTGCGGCCACAGATGGTGCCGCCGGTGGGGAAGTCCGGGCCGGGGATGTGCTCCATCAACTCGGCGATGGAGATCTCGGGGTCGTCCAGCAGCGCAATCACGCCCCGGCAAACCTCTGCCAGGTTGTGCGGCGGGATGCTCGTGGCCATGCCCACCGCGATTCCGCCCGAACCGTTCACCATCAGGTTGGGAAACTTCGAGGGCAGAACGCTGGGCTCGACAAGCTTCTCGTCGTAGGTGGGCGTGAAGTCGACCGTGTCGAGCTTGATGTCATCGAGCATCAGCGCGGCAACGGGCGATAAACGCGCCTCGGTGTACCGCATGGCCGCCGGCGGCAACCCGGCGATGCTGCCGAAGTTCCCCTGCGGCGAGATCAGCAGATTGCGCGTGGCCCACTCCTGGGCCATGCGCACGAGTGTGGGGTAAATGGCCCCGTCGCCGTGGGGGTGATAACGCTTCATCGTCTCGCCGACGATACCGGCGCACTTGCTGGTGCTGCCGCCAGGGGTGAGCCCCAGGTCGTTCATCGCCACCAAGATACGCCGTTGCGAGGGCTTCAGCCCGTCGCGCACGTCGGGCAGCGCGCGGCTGACGATGACGCTCATGGCGTACGTCAGATAGCTTTCTTTGAGCTCATCCTCGATCGGCAGATCGATCAGCCGCAGGGCGATCGCATCGTTTACCGGGTCGAAGCCGGGACGGCGCACCGCGGGGGGGGTAAGCTCGCCATCGGCGCCATTTTCGGGTTCGTCTGCCACGCGCTTCGCATCCTCGGGGTGACGGCGTCCGCTGTTCAAATCACCGGCCAAACCGGCTGGGAACGGCAAGAGCGGACGGGCTCTTAGTAGCTCCGGATTCTACCGTTTTTTCGCCGCCTGTCCCAGCTAGCGCAGACCCTTAAGAAGTGCGTCTCACGGCCCCAAGACCGGTGTTTGAGCGCCGGGCAGCGGCTTTTAGAACGCCTTGGCCAGACGGTCTGCCAGCCGAGCAGCGTACGTCGGTGCCAGGAGCGACCCCTTGGCCCCCAGACCGTTTAGCCACGCAATCCGGGGCTGGTCGGGGGCGATCCCCCACAGGGGCTGCCGATCGGGGGTGGCCGGTCGTACGGCGGCTTGCTGATCAATTACCCGCCCCTCCGCCAAGCCGGCCTCAGCCAGGCGAGCCAACAACTCCGCGCGTGCCGCCGCCGAGGGAGGCGCATCTAAGTCGTGCCAGTCGTAGGTGGACCCCACCCGATAACGCCCCGCAACGCCCGACTCGCATGGAGCGACCCAGATCCCTCGATGCAGCACCGCGGCCGATCGGTAGGCGTTGCACGCCACGGTAAGCACCTCGCCCCTGGCCGGCGCGAAACGCGCAGCGCCCGGCCAAGCGGCCAGCGGGGCGCAATACCCCTGACAGAGCACAAGCTGCCGCGCGCGAAGGCCGATCTTTGGCAAGTAGACCGCGTCGGTCTCCCAGCTTAGATCCTGTGCCAGATCGAGCGACTCGCTAAAGAAGCGACTGTCGCGCTCCAATTGCCGGCGTGTTGCGTCCAGGTAGGCCGTTGTGTCGAGCCGGGCAGCCCCCCTCATCCAAAAAGCGCCGTGGGGCGCTACCAGCGGCGCGGGCAACTCTGCGGGCAAAGCCAACCGCACATGGCGTGCAAACGCGGGGTCATGGTGCCGGTGTTCGAAGCAGCGACGCTCGGCGGCATCAACAAAGACGCGGAGCGCGGCCTGCTCGGTAAAAAAATCTTGCCCGGTTCGGGCCTCGACCCCGCGATAGAACCCGCGCGCGGCGGCAAACAGGTCATCAAACTCCGGCGACAACGTGAGTCGTTTGCCGGTAAGGGGCGTCAATAAACCGGCCGCGACGCGGGAAGCGCTCGGGCGTCCGTCGCGATCCACGCCGCCCCGATCCACAACAACCGTCTCCAGGCCCCGTTCTTCCAGTCGCCAATAGAGCGTCGAGCCGGCAATCCCCTGACCGACGATCAGCACGTCGGCGACAGCGGGGGGGGCGGCGTGATCGGAAGGAGGCACAGCAAAAGCCTAGCGAGACTTTGGCCCGGGTCGTATGGGCCGCGGCGGATGAGTTGCGTAAACTCGGGGGTCCCTAACGAGCCGCGGGCTCGTTTCCGCCCCCTCCCCCCTTTACGACACCGCCCGCGATGGACTTCCGCGACCGACTCCGCCAAGCCACCCAGAAGGGTGCCAGCGCCCGCGCAGAAAAAGCGTTCTCTGACGCCGCCGATGCCGCCAGCGAAGAAGAACAACGGCGGCGACACTCGCAGCACCGCCTGGCGCTGACGGATCACATTGAAGAACGCCTCCAGGAACTCGCTGACGGGCTGCCGGGCTTTAAGGTTGAAGCCGTGATGAGCGAACGCGGGTGGGGGGCCGCCGCCAGCCGCGACGACGCCGGCCGAAGCGGTCGGCAGCGAGACAACCTGTACAGCCGATTGGAGCTGTTGGTCTCGTCATTCAACGAATTCCAGGTGGTCGATATCGCCGCAAAAGGGGCGATCCGCAACAAAGAAACGTTCAGCCGAACCCATTACCAAGCGATCGCCGAATTCGACGAGCAGGAGTTCAAGAGCCTCATCGATCGGTGGGTGCTCGACTACGCCGGACAGTACGCGGGGGTGTGATCGCGCAGCGCGCTGAGCGAAAACCGCGGGGCCGCGTCGCGCAGACGCCTCAGGCCACGCCGGCGATCATCTCGTCGGGCACCTCGATCATTTCCCAGGCACCGCAGTTGTCGGGGCTCTTCCAGAGGTGTGAGAGCTCGTCGTGCTGAATGACATGTCGTAACAGACTCCCCATGGGCTCGGGAGCGACAACGACAACGACCCCCTCTTTGTGTTTTTTGAGGAGCTTCTTGAGCGCTTCCGCGACACGCGCCTTGGCGGCAGGGACCGACTCGCCTTGCGGTGGGCACACCGTCTCGGGCTGCTCCTGCCACTGGCGATACACGCGGGGCTGCTTGGTCCGCACCTCATCGACCAGCATCCCCTGCCACAGCCCGTGATCAAGATTACGGAGCTTATCGAGCTTTTTGACCTTCAGGCCCAGCTTCTTGCCGATGAGCGCGGCGGTCTGCTCGGCGGCCTCACAGGGGCCCGCATACACCGCCACGGCGTTCAGATCGGCCATCTGTGCGACCGCGGCCTCCACCTGCTTCCTGCCGTCTTCGCACAGGGGCATATCGAGCGTCCCCTGGATACGACCCTGCTGGTCGTATTCGGTGGCACCCGGACGGACGAGAACAATCTGCAACATGGAACCGTGCTCACGCGGGCCTCGCGGCCCGAGGTAGGAGTTAGCCGGAGGCTTGCGCCCCGGCGACAGAAGCTTGTGCCGATTGACTGAGGTCGGCGAGTCGCGGGCCATAGTCGTCGGCACCAAACACCGCGGTACCGGCGACCAACCACTCGGCACCCGCCGCCGCACACGGCCCGATCGTCTGTGCGTTCACACCACCATCCACTTCCAACACCGCGTGGCAATCTGAATGGTCGCGCAGCCACGCCAGTTTCTCGAGCGCCACCGGCTGAAACGACTGCCCGCCAAAGCCCGGCATGACGCTCATCACCAAGATCAAATCGCACGCCTCGAGGAACGGTTCGATCCGCTCAACCGCCAGCGGCGGGTTCAGCGACAGCCCTGCCGCGGCACCGAGCGCGCGGATCTGGTCCAACACGGGGCGCGGATCGTCCAGCACCTCAGCGTGCACCGTCAGCACATCGGCCCCCGCCTTGCGGAACGGCTCAACATAGTTGGCCGGGTTGTCCAGCATCAGATGAACGTCCAGCAGCAGATCGGTCGTGCGGCGGATGGCTTCCACCACGGGCACGCCAAACGACAGGTTCGGCACAAAGTGACCGTCCATAATGTCCAGGTGCAATAGCGTTGCGCCGGCCTTCTCAATTGCGCGGATCTCTTGCTCAAGCCGTGCGAAGTCCGCCGCCAACAGCGACGGCGCGATCGCAACCCCGCCACGGCTGCACCGGGCCCGGAGTTCAGCGGCGGTCGGTGGCTTAGGATTCGGCGACATGGTCCTGCGAGCGAAAGTTTCAGCGTTGTGAGCCGCTGAGCCGGCGCGGAAGGGAAACAGGCAACAAGGAGCCCCCGTGACCCCGCCCCCTCCGAGGGCACCGCTGGGTTGGAGTCGAAGAAGCTTTCGCTACGAGAGGGGGGGGAGGCTTCGCCCGCCAGCTAGCGGGGTGACCGATCGCACTAAGGATCTATCGAAGGAATCGCCTTGCGGGACTTACGTTTGACACTAATTAAGCACGTGTGCCGGCCCGGGATTACGCCCGGCGCAGGGGCAAGGGGAAATCGTTTTGTCACGCCCGCGCGGCCAAAGCAAGAGCCGCACCCCGTCGATTTGCCGCACCGCGCGATAAAACGACCGCAAACCCCGTTGTAACAACAGCTTGCGGAAAACGTTCAATCGTCGAATTCGGCGGCACGGGGCAGTTGCTGCAGCGAAGCCACCCCCGCCAAGCGTAAAAAACGGGGGGTGGTCACGAGTCGCACCTCGCCCTCTTGGTCCGGGGACTGGCGTGCGACCAGATCGTAGCGGATCAGCTGCGCAACGGTCGCCGCGCTCCGTCGCTGGCGTAGCTCATCGATCGCGGCGGAGTCGATCGGCTGGCGATAAGCAATGACCGCGAGCGTCTCGAGCGCCGCCGACGACAGCCGCGCAGGCCGCACCCGGCGGCCCAACCGATCGGCGAGTCGCTCCATGCTGGCATCGACACGCAGCGTCAATCCGCCCGCCGAGCGCTGGATCGAAAGGGGCGAGCCATCGCGCTGGTAGGCGGCGTTCAGCTCATCAACAATCGCCTCGACCTCCGCTGCCGACACGCCACGCAGGGCACCGGCGAGGGTCTCGACAGAGATCGGCCCCCCCTGCTCACCGCCAACGAACAGCGTCGCCTCGACCACGCCACGTAGCGTGACCGGACCCGCTGCGGCGTCTTCCAGCAGGCGCCCTGCGGCTGCCGGGTCGGCCGCGGGGTCGGCAGGGTTCTCGGTCGCGGGGTCGTCGGGGGACGTGGGGGCGACAGGCTTTGCGGGGGCACCCAGCATTGCGGCCATGGCCGACCGCAACCGCTCGAGCGACAACGTCGCCGGCTTATCAGCGGACTTTTCGGGGGGATCGTTCGGGTGATCGTTCGGCCGAGACATGGTCGGTCGATCGTACGTGCTGCGACGCTTCCCACCAACACCAACAGCGACGCCGCCGGTGCCGGCACCGGCAGCGCAGCCGCAAAAAGGAGCCGCAGCCGTAACGAAGCTCCGGCACCTAATCCAAGCACCCAGCCCGGGCGCACTAGCCGCGGCGCATCGCCCGATCGATGTCGCGCTGCATGACCTGCTTCTTGAGGCTCTCGCGTTTGTCGTACAGCTTCTTGCCCCGACACAGTCCGAGCAGCACCTTGGCCCGCCCCTCTTTGAAGTACATCTTCAGCGGCACGAGGGTCAGATTCTTCTCGTACGCGCGAGCGGCGAAGCGCTGGATCTCGCGCCGGTGCATCAGCAGCTTACGATGCCGCTTGGCCTCGTGCTGCTCGTGAACGGCGTTGCGGTACTCTTCGATATTAGCACCGACGAGCCAGACCTCGCCCTGCTGCATCCGCCCATAGGCCTCGTCGAGCGACAATCCGCCGTTGCGCAGGCTCTTGACCTCGCTCCCCAAGAGCACGATTCCGCACTCGATGGATTCGAGAACCTCGTACTCGTGGCGCGCCTTGCGATTCGTGGCGATCGTCCGCTCGTTGGGGTTGTCCCCCTTCGCCGGCTTCTTTTCTTTCTTGCCCGTGGCGACCGCCCTTCCCGCAGTTAGTAACAAACGACTCCTGGTACACCGGGTCGGTCAATAAGAATTTGCCGACAGCGGCGGCGCGTCGCGAAACGCTTGGATCGCTGGCGAAAGCGGCTTGTGCTGCAGCGGATCGACGCACTTCGACCCCTCGGTGGTCAGCAGCTGCTGATAGACGACGTAGTCAACACTCGGATCGATCGAACCGCCGTGCCCGTCGGCGAAGATCACGTTGAACGTGTTGGCCGGGTGGCTGCTGGCGGGGCGGGCGAAGGCGGGCGAAGACGGCTGGTAGGAGAAGGCCGCATTGCCACTCGCATCGCGGTCGTCGCTAAAGCGAAACTGCTGGTTGGGTCCCGTGCCGGCGACCGGCGTTGTTGTCACCACCCACGAGAAACCAAACTGCTGCTCGCCCTTGAGCAGCAAGCCGTTATCCCACTGCCGCGTGACGCCGGCCCAGGTGTAGGACGGGTCTTCTATCTCTTTATGGATGTTCTCGGTCAGCATCAGCGTGTTCGAGGCACCGTCGGAGATGCCGTCGCCAGAGACCTTAACGGTCCCCTCGGAGAGGTTGTGGAAGATGCCGTTGGCCTTGGTGTCTCCCGTGCCGGCAACGATGTTGGGGACCAGGTAGTTGTCGCCATCCCAGTCCCAGGCCCCGGTATTGGCCGAGTAAGTTATGCCGGCCGCTTCGCGGCGTGAGTTCAGCTCCGAATCATCGGGACACACCAGCACCTCGACCCGGGTGATCGGATACTGATTCACGAACTTCGGATCAATAAACTGATCGTAAATGTCCTGCCGCTCGAGCTGCGGCAAGCAGACCGTGACCCAGCTCATAAGGGACTGCTGCTTGGCCGTAACGCCGCCGGCATTCGAGTTGGCCGGGTACGAGGTTGTCCGGGTGTCCTCCATATTGCCGGAGGAGTTAAAGGCGATCGCCAGGTAGTCGCCGTTGCTCAACTGCACCGGCTGCACGTAGCCGGGGAAGTTCTTTTTGGACGTTTCGAAGTTGATTACGCCCAGGCCGATCTGCTTCATGTTGTTGAGGCAGGTTCCCTTGCGCGCAGCGGCGCGGGCGGCCTGCACCGCCGGCAGCAGCAGCGCAACCAAGGCACCGATGATCGCAATCACCACGAGCAGCTCCACAAGCGTGAAGCCGGCTGGGCAAGAACGGCGCACGCAACGCCGCCGAAGAGGTTGGGACACGGTCATCGAGTTTTTGAACCTCATTCTCGCTTGGAGGAGACAGCAGAGCCCCTGTTCCCTGTGGCGAGACCGATCCCAAGGGGGGGGGGTCGCCCGCCACGCTTATAGTATCGTCCAATCGCCCCGAAAATGCCAGCAACGTGCCGCCGCCCCGGTCCCGCGGAGAGCGGTCGGGCACCGCTTCTGCGAGGCATCTCGGGAACCTCGGGGAAATCGGCCGCCCCGGTGACACCCCCTAACTTGGAGACGGATACAGTATAGTGCTGCTGATCGGTCGGCTCGGCCACGGTGCTATCCCGCCCCCTACCGGCTAACAACTGGCGGCAAAACAGCTTGCCGCGTTGCCCCTGCTCTGTCTTCTACCTTGGTGGAAACCTCGAGATGACGCTCACGCTGCTGTCCTGGGTCCCGGGCCCGCTGCTAGCCCAAATCGCCGGCCAACCGGCCGCCGCCCCTACGACCACCCAAAATGTGTTGTCGGTGGTGCTCGCTCTGGCGGCGCTCGTGGCGTTCGTCGTGCTGGCGGTGTTCCTGTTCAACTACGGAAAACTGTGGCTGCAAGCGTACACCTCCAACGCCCCCGTGAATCCCTTCACGATGGTGTTCATGTCGTTGCGGCAGGTGCAGCCGCGGATCATCATCGACGCCCTCATCCAGGCCAAGCAGGCCGGTGTTGGTTCCGACCCCGCGACCGGCATCACCACGCGCCGGCTTGAAGCGCACTATCTGGCCGGTGGCAACGTCCAGCGCGTCATCAGCGCGATCATCGCCGCTCACCGGGCCGATATCGATCTGGATTTCGACCGCGCGGCCGCGATCGACCTGGCCGGCCGCGACGTGCTGGACGCCGTCAAGACGAGCGTTTACCCCAAGGTGATCGACTGCCCCGATCCGCTGAAGTCGCCCAAGACAACGCTCAGCGCGGTCGCCAAGAATGGCGTCGAGCTAAAGGTCCGTGCCCTCGTCACGGTTCGTACCAATCTGCATCAGCTCATCGGCGGGGCGACCGAAGAGACCATCATTGCGCGTGTCGGTGAGGGGATCATCACCGCGATCGGCTCGGCCGCCGACCACCAACAGGTAATGGAGAATCCGGACCGTATCAGCAAGGCGGTGCTCAACCGCGAATTGGATGCCCACACGGCGTTCGAGATCGTCTCGATCGATATCGCCGACATCGACATCGGCGAGAACATCGGGGCCCGGCTCCAAGCGGATCAGGCGGAAGCCGACACCCGCAAAGCGCAAGCCCTCGCCGAACAGCGCCGCGCGAACGCGATCGCCCGCGAGCAAGAGATGAAGGCCGAGGTCGCGCTCAAGCGTGGCGAGGTGGTGCTCGCCGAGGCCGAGGTGCCGCGCGCCATAGCCGAGGCCTTCCGCAAAGGAAACCTCACCACCCTGCCACGCGGATAACGCCCGCCGCCCCGCACTGCTAGTCCAGCGCCTGCTTAGTCCAGCGCCTGATAGTCTCGTTCCCGTACTACTGCTGGTTCAGCGCGTACTCGATCGCGCCCGCATTAAACGGCTGCGAGTCGGGGTCAAGCTCGGTGATCAGCACCCACCGATTGTCGCGGTAAGCGAGCTCGTAGCGGCTCACCCGTTCTTTCTCTCGCTCGACGATCGGCGAGGAGCGCAGGCGGTCCAAATCGCTCGCGCTGGGGCGTTGCTGCAGAGCGCGTAATTCCTTGGGCAAATCCAGAGCCAACTCGTTCTCGGCGTTGTCTCGTTCGGCGTTGCGCTGGTCCGGATCACTCTCGACTTCCTCGCTGGGAGGAATCACCATGGTGACGCTCGACTTGGTGCGGATCGCCACCTCAGCGCGGTACTCGTCGCCCGGGTTCTTGGGCTTGATGAGTCGATGCTCGACACTCGAACGCCACGAAGTTACCGGCGTGCCGGGATCGACTTCGAGGTCCGTGAGCGCCACCGCCGAACGGATGTCGTCGCTCTCGACCCAGCGCTTGAGGGATTCGAGAAAGTTTGCGTAGCGATCTTCCGCTGTGGGTTCGGCGGGGGGCGGCGGAGCGACGGCCGAGCCGCTACCGCGATCGCAACCCGGTGCCAGCAAGAGCAACAAGCTCATCAGGCTCAACGAGCCCAATTGCCATGAAGTAAATAAGCCGCGACGAATCGAAAGCATCGGCAACGCGCGTGGTGTTAGTGCGGAACAAAAAGAGGCAACCAAGCCGCCTCAAGTTCTAGAAGCGTGGAAATCGGGCCCGGCAGCGTTGACGCCACCAGGGTGCCGGGCTCGCCCCCGTATCGAGAGGTCTCCTCCCTGGAAAGATAGCACTTCACCGCCGACCGACAAAACACGTCTGCGCATCTCGCGGCCCGCGTCAGCCTCTTGGACCGATCGTAAGGAAAAAGACGATCGGACCGGCGGACGAATCAAGGGCGGATCGTTTCGAGACCGCCGCCGTGTCGATGGGCTGCCCCGTGCTTGGCGGGGCAGTCGTGTTTGGCGGGGTAGTCAATCGGCCCTCAAAAAAGGGGGCGACCCGGTTACCGGCACCTCATTCGGCGAACGGATCGAGATCGTCAAAATCGTCGCCGGAGGCGTCGTCTTGCGAATCGATGCTGGTATCGGGCTCGACAATCGGGTCGTCACCGGCGGGGGCGAAATCGGTATCGAGCCCCGCTCCTTCACCGAACGGATCGTCGCTAGCGGGGAGCGGGGGGGCGGGAGTGCTCGGGCTGCCCGCCAAATCGGCTGCCTCCGCAGCGAACAGTTCGGCTAGCACATCGAACTCTTGCCCGGTCTCGGCAGAACCATTGAAGGGGTCCCCCTTGGTCTCGGCCGCGGCCACCGGGAGCAGCGGACGATTGGGATCGGGCAGCGGCTCGATCACCACCGACGCGGCGAGTTCACGCGGCGTTTTGGCTTTCGCGAGCTGATCGAGCGGCAGCTTAAAGCGCGGGCGCAAGGCCGCCTGCTCTGCGGGGCTGAGCGCACCGTACCGGTAGCCCAAGGCCGGCAGCTTCTCCGGCGTATCGGGCGACTCCGCGACCAGCTGGCCCCACGAAGAAGACCCGACCGCAAGAACGGCAAGACTAAGGATCAGAGTCCGGGACATCGGCGAGCGGGAGGGTTACAGGCAATCGTTGCGACCTCAAGGCCGGCTTATCTAGCGTAATCGGTGAACAACGGACGGACAAATCTCGCTTCCAAAAGCCGCTTTGGGGGCCTAAAGCGAAGCGCTTTGCATCCCCAGGCCCTCGAGCTGATCCTTCACCCGCTTGAACTGGTCTTGCTCCAGCCGAGAAACGCTCTCGGCCGAGAGCCCCCGGGCGATAGCTTCCTTCCACGCGGCAATGGCCTCTTCGGTTTGCCCCGCCATGAGGTGGGCGGTCGCTTTGTGGAAGTACTTGTCGGCAGTGGGCCGGTCGATCACGGCGAGTTCAAGATCGGCGATCGCGTCGCTGTAGCGCTCATCCGCCATCGCGACAACCGCCCGCGTATCCAGCAGGTCGGTACCGGGACCGAGCAGATCGACCGCCTCATCGACGTACTTCCTGGCTTCATCAACGTCTTGGTCCGACGGGTCGGCCAGGGCCAGCAGGTACGCGAAGTTGTTCAGCACAACCGCTCGGTTGACGCCGGCCAGATCGCGACTTGCCAGCAGCTTGCGATACAGGGCCGAGGCCCCCTCGTAATCGCGTTTGATGTCGAGCAATTCGGCGCTCTGCATGCGGAGCGCGATGAGGTCGGGATCTTCGCGAAGGGCACTTTTCAGCCAGTTATTGATCTTCTCGCCGATGCCGGCGGTGTCGGCCCCTTCGTTGGTGCGCGCCCGCAAGATTTGCAGACCCCGCTGCACAACGCTCGCTGCCGGGATCTCGCTGCGCAGCTTGTCGAGCAGTTCCATCCCGCGGTCGGCATCCACCTTCACGCCCAGGAACGTGGCATACTCAAGCCGCTCGCCCGGACCGCCGCGATCGGCAGCAAGCTTGTACATCGGCTCGGCGTTCTGGATGTCATCAAACTCGCTGAGGAGACTTCCCACTCGTAGCAGCAGCCCGGTTTGCTCGGGCTTGATCTGACTTAGGTTGCGGGGCAGCATGCTGCGCAGGGCGGCAATCGCTTCCTTTTGTTTGCCGCGCTTCATCGCCACGCGGGCGGCCAATTCACGGGTAGTGATGTCGTTTGGCTGAAGCTCGGCCAAACGCCGCAGCTGGCGCACCGCCTCGTCGATCTCGGTCGGGCCGCCCCGCTCCAACAGCATCCGCATGTAGCGAACCCGTACGTTGGGCTCTTCCGGGTAGCGCGCGATGACGTTGATCATCTGCTCACGACACTTGCGCCATTCTCCCACCGAGTAATAGAGCTGCGACAATTCGAGCTCGGACTGAAGGGGCAGACGCTGGGCGTCGGCGAGTTGCTCGAACAGTGTGATCGCCTTCAGGCGTGAAGAGGCCTCGGGACGCGAGGCAAGAATCTTGGCCATCAGCTCCAGGTCTTCGTCCAGCAGGCGACCATCGACCACGTTGCTAGAGAGAAGATTCTCGGCGCTGCGGATCTTTTGGTACTCACCCGAGCCGGCAAGCAGCCGCGCCGCGGCGGTCCGTGCCCAACGAGCGTTCGGATCGTTCGCGTCGAGGTTGCCCTCGGCGATCGCCCGCAGGATTTCGTTGACCAGAGGCGTGGCTTTTTCGAGCTTGTCCGAGCCCGGGTAGAACTGGCTGGCATAGAAAGCCGCTAGCAGCCGCGCCGCGCGGGGGCGTTCGTTGGGGATCGCGTCGTCCAACGCCAGCAGGTAACGCTGCTCGGCGTCGATCCAACGTCCGAGCAGCTCGTAGCAACGCGCGAACACCAGCAGCGAGTCGTCTTCATTCAAACGCAGATGCGCCTCGCGCAGCGCGTCTTCGGCCTCGACCTTGCGGTCGTTCGCCGCCAGGAAACCGATCCAGGTGAGCCACGCTTCGGAAGAATCCGGGGCCACCTCAACCGCCTTCTTGAGCGACTCGCCGGCCCGCTCGGTGAGATCGGCAACGCGCTTCTTATCCGCAGCGTAAACCGGAAGCGCCGTAGCGCGCATGAGCAGATTGCCGTGCCAGAGCCGCGCGGCAGCATCCTCCGAGGCCTTATCCGCTATCTGATTGGCGACATTGATCGCATCATCAGGACTTCCGCTGGCCATGAGCGCCTCGGCGTAGTCGCGGCCAAGCAGCGCAACACGAAGCTGCTGAGGAGCCCGCTCTGCGGCTTTCACGGCATCGGCATAGCGGCCTTGGCGGACCAAGAGCTTCACGTGCTGCAGGAGCGAGATCGCGGTGGGCGGACCAAACTGGGCGGCCTTGTCAAAGCTGCGCAGCGCCGCTCGTTCGTCATTGCGGAGCAACGCAACCTCGGCACGCAAAAGGTGCAACTGGTGCCATTCGGGGCGTGATGCGAGCGCCTTGGAGATCGCGTCGTCTGCCTCGGCAAGCAACGCGGGCTCTTGGGTTTGACTGCGGTAACGCGCCACCGCAAGGTGCGCCTTGGTGAATTTGTAAACCGGGTCATCCTTGCTGCCCACGATCTTGCCGATGCGCTGCTGCGCCTTGAGCATGCCGGACTCGTCATCGCCCTGACGGGCCATCATGAACAGGTCTTCAAAGGTCTGCAGATCGCTCGGCGAGAGTTCCACAACCTTCGACAAACAGAGCTGGCGTCCTTCGACATCGCGAATCTGCTCGAACCGCTGCGACAGCCCGCTCCAGAGCTGGATCTGATCGCGGTTGTTCCAGCCTTCGATCCCCTGAGTGAGCTCGAGCAGTTGGTCGCGGATATCCTCGTCGTTGATCCGGATCAGCAGGTCTGCCTTCTCGAGGCGCAGGATCGGCTTGTCGCCGAACTTCTCGACCACTTTGTCGAGCAGCTTGAGAGCCTTCACCGGGCCCTGCTCGGGGTCGAGGGCAAAGAGCTTGACCGCGGCCCGGCGGACACCCAGGTTGTCGGGATCGAGCTTGACCGAATCAACCAGCTTGCGGCGAGCCTCGGGGTACTTCTCGCGGCGCATGAGAACCTCGCCCTCGATGACCAGCTGCATGGCTTCGCCCAGGTTGAGACGCTTGACGTACTCGTCAATCAGCGGCTGGAACGCGTCCCAGTCTTGCTCGGCCTCGGGCTTGGCGAGCTCTTCGGTCAGCGCCGAGTAGATCGAGGTATCGCTCCGTTCGCGGGCACCGCCCACGCCCAAGCGGTCCTCCATGCGCGTCTTGCCGTAGGTGGCCATCGCGTTAAGCGGATCGCCCTGTAGCGTGACGTTATAAGCGTCGAGCGCTTTATCAAACTGGCCCATCTTTTCGTAGCTGAAGCCCCGCAAGAAGTGCAGCTCGGAGCGCATGTCGGAGACTCCCTCCATAAAGGCAGAAAGTCTCTCAAACTCGCGGGCAGCCTTGACGAACTTGCCCTCGAACATCGCCAGCCGCGCTTCGAGGTACTCCAAGAACGGCGGCGCGATCAGCTTCAGCTCGCGCATGCGAGCGATCGTTTCGCGGGCGGCGTCGCCGTCTTCGCTCTCGATTTGCAGCCGTGCCTTATAGAAAGCCAGCATCTGAGCTTCGCGCGGGGGGATCACGGCAAGCCCCGCCTCGTACCGCTTGATCGCGGCCGGGTAGTCCTTGCGGCGGATCTCCATCGACGCCAGCGTTTGGTGAACTGAGAGGTCGGTCGGGTTGTCGGCAAGGCATTTCTCGAGCAGCACGACCGCCTCGTCGATCTTTTCTTCTTCGGCCAGCAATTGCGAGTTAGCAACGACCGCGGCAGGCAGCTCGGGAGCGATCTCCAGCGCGCGGCGGATCTCGGCCTCCCCCTCGTCCTTCTTGTTGTTGCGAACCAGGAACTGGCCGCGCGCCAATACCGCCTGACCGTTCTCGGAATTGTTCTCTACGAGCTGGTCCATCACCTCGGCGGCGAGTTTCTTGTCGTCATCCTCCACCTGCAGCGCCACCGCCAGCCGGACGTAGGTCATGACGTCGTCCGGAGCGACCGCCTTCTGGCGATCAAACTCCCTGGTCTCCTGGTCATAGCCGACCATCCGATACGCGTGCTCGATCCGCTTGGGGTCGTTGGTCGCGAACAGGCAGGTCGATCGCAGCAGCTCCAGCTCGGTATCACCGGGAGAACGGTTGAGGAGCTGACCGATGTGGTCCAACGCCTGCTTGTAACCGCGGATCTGCGGCGATGTGAGCACATCCACCATCCGCCGCCGGAGCACCACGTTGTCCGGTTGCTCGCGGACGATCGTTTCCAATTGGTTGAGTGCCTTCGCCAGGTCCTCGCGGTCCACTTCCGGATCCGCGGCCAGATCGGCAAACCGATTGGCAAGCTGAGTCATCGCGTCCGTATCTTCCGGACGAATCGACACATACTGCCGGAGCAGGCTGATCGATTTCGAGAGGTTGCCATCTTCACGCGCGACCTCCGCCCGATCGAGCAAACGGCCCGCATTGCGGCTGAGCTGATAGCGCCACAGCCCGAAGCCGCCCCCGATGACGAGAATCGAGCCGACGACTAAGCCGATGAGAAGCGGAAAGTTGACGCGGTAACGCTGCATGGCGGCCTCACGTCGCAAGCCTCTAGGTATCGAAGGGCTCGCGAGACGGAAGAGGGGAAGGGATCGTGAAAGTAATTTGGGCGCATTGCCGGGCCGGCCCCGCTGCTGCGTGCCGCGGGCGGAACACTTCTGGACGCCGCGGCGACAGAAAGAGTTCCAACCGCTTACGCGGGCCCCCTAAGCGACGGAAATGCTTGGCAGTTAAGGGGCTTCGGCAACCGACCCGTCATCGTAACGGGGCCCCGTGGGGTGTCAACGAAGCGTCTCACCCGCTGCGACCGTTGAGACGCTTCAACGCGTTTCAATCGATCGTGATCCAATGCGTGGCGGAACGGACCGTTCCCGGCTCAGCCTGGGCCTGTAATCGCACGGGCCCGGCACCCAATTCGGCAGCCATGACGCGGATGACGCCCACCGGGCCGGTGATGCGCCCGACTTCGCGTGCGTTGTGCAGCAGCACGATCGAGTCGGCACCCTGAGCCGACACCTCAACTGGTACGACGTCGTTCAAACGCCAATCGCTCGGCTTGACCGCTAGCTTGACGTCGCGAGCGACTGCTTTCCCCCCGTCGCCCGGTTTCTCAAGATCGCCCCGCTTGCCGGATTGGTCGGGCTTAGACTCCGCTCCGGCCAACGGCTCCGGATCAGCGGGCTGGGCTGCTCGCTGAAGATTGCTCGGGGTTTCGATCTCCGCGACACGCAGCCGCTGCGGCTCGAGCGGCCCCGTACCGACACCGACACAGCGCAGCTCATGCCAGCCCGCACCAAACTCAGCCGGATCGACCACCGCGCCTCGCCCCGTGGGCAGCCGCAGCCGCAGCCGACCATCAACAAACAGTTCCCAGTAAGCCGTCGTCGGAGCAGGCCCCGATAGGTTTGCCCCAACGTGCGGAGTCAAACGAAACGCGCCCGGTGGCAGCGGCGGCTCGGCCGGGGATTCTGCGGGAGCCAAGGCGGTCTGATCGGTCGGGGCGGTAGCCGGCGCGAGCGAACGCAACGGCTTGAGTTGGGGCCCCCCCTTAGCGGAATCACTGGAGGTCACCGGAAGCGAGAAATCCAGCTTCAGCGAGGTGAGGTTCGAGGCGTTGTCCTTTGCCGGCGCTGCCGAGGCGATGTCCGTCGGTCGATTGAGCGTCGTCTGGCGGTCTTCCGGCCAACCTTCGAGCCGCATGGCCGGACGATCGGCCCAAGGCTGACAGAGCGGATCGCCGACGATCAGCAGCTGATAAGGCGAGGCAACCGACTGGTAATAGGCCTCTGCCAGCGAGCTGCCGCGACGGTAGTGAATCTGGATCGAGGGCAGCGGAAACTTGGCTTGGACCGCGTAGGGTTCTTCAACCGTTCCTGACGCGCCGGTGGCCCCCCGCCGAATCAGCTCTGAAAGCGGCGTCTGCTTGGCGTCGAGCGCAAAGTTGCCGCCGGTGCTTGTCAGGTGCTCGCAGATAGCGCCGGGTTCGATGACTAGCCCTGCCTGTTCGAGGGGCAGAACGGCTGCCCCCAGCGTCATGCCGGCCACGCGCGTGCCCGGTCGTGGCAGCGTCCCCTCCTCGACCGAGGCCCGCGCCCCCAGCCCGGTCAGTACGGCAGCGGCCGCCGGATAGCACCCGTGGCGGGTCTTGGATCGAACGTTGCTGTTCTTCACAAAGCAGAACACGCCTTGGGGCGGCGTCACTTCGGCCTGAACCGCACGCTCCAGCAACGCGATGACTTCTTGAACGCTGTTGCCACGCCCGGTGGTGACCCCCAGCACGGTCGACATCAGATAGCGCCGGGCCTGCGGTGCCCGGTCTTGGCGGACGCCGCCGCGCAGCCAGCGGTAACGGCCCCGGAAAGCGCGGGTGGGGGTTTCGCCGAGCTGCTGGCACTGACTCAGATTGGCTCCCGCCGGGCCGGACAGGTAGTAGTTCGCGTCGTTGCCAAGGTAGGCCGGCTGCTTGGCCAAAATCGCCTGCCAGAAGTAGGTGGCACCGGTCAGCGAGGCCACGGGCATCAATTGCCGAGGGGGCCGCGCCGCTTGGGGAAAATCCGCCCGAAGATCGATCTGCCAGGGAAAGCCGCAGCTGTAGGCGATCGTGTCGATCTGAACCGCGAGTCCCCGCCGGTCGATCTCCGCCAGCACGGGTTGCAAGATCTGCTCGCGAAACGTGTCGCCGTTGGTTTTCTCGGGATTTCCCTGGTAATCGATGGCGATGACGTTCATCGCGGGAAGGTTGCGCAAACGGACGTAGTGGTTCGCGACTTCTTTCGAATCGGGGCGGTTGAGATTCACCACCAGCGCCACTCCCTCGGGGCCCCCGCCGGCCCCCGCGAAGCCGGCAGCCACCAGGGCCATCAGCCCGGCGACCGCTCGGGCCGCCCACCACGCGCCGTAAACGCCAAGTCGAGTTATAGTAGGGGCTTGGGTCACACCATCTCGGGGGTTACGAATGGCCGGTCTGGGCTCTTTCTTCAAGTCGATGCTCGATGGCGGCAAGGTGGATATCACCAGCCGCTATGAGATCTTACGCGATGCGGTGTCGGGCACGATGTCTGACTTCCACAAGGCACGCGATCGTAAGACCAAGGAAATCGTCGGGGTAAAGATCCTCGATATGAAGAAGACGGATCAACTCGAGTCTCGGTTCCGTGGTTTGAACAAACCCAGCGAAGGCCAAATCGCGACGAGCTTTGATCACCCGTACATCGTCAAGACGTTTTCCTACGGCACCACCTCCAAGAACGAGCAGTTTTTGGTGATGGAGTTTCTGGACGGTCCGGGTCTGAACTCGGTCATTATCGGCCGCGATCCGCGGCTGAAGGGCAATCGGCTAACACTGATGCGTCAGGCCGCCGAGGCCCTGGAGGTCGTCCATGCGGCCGGCTATATCCATCGGGACGTCTGCCCCCGCAACTTTGTTTGCAACAAAGAAGTCACGGGCCTCAAGCTGATCGACTTCGGCCTGACCGTACCGGCCAAAAAGGAGTTCATGCAGCCCGGCATTCGCACCGGAACGCCCAACTACATGGCACCCGAGGTGGTCCGGCGCAAGCCAACCGACCACCGGATCGACATCTTCGCGTTTGGGGCGTCGATGTACGAGATGTTCGCCTTCGATCTGCCCTGGATCCGTGGCACCGACGGGCTTGCGGCGATGAGCCACGGAACGAGCGAACCGCCCCCGCTGCGCGATCGATTTCCGACCATCAATCCCGAGCTGGAACGGATCATTATGCAATGCCTGAGCGGAGAGCCCACGGGCCGGCCGGCCTCAATGTCTGCGATCCTCAACCAGCTCAAGAGGATCAAGCAGGAAGAGGTCTGAACCAACCGCACGCCAACCTCAGCCGGAGGGGCCAAAGCCTGCTGGGGGGGGTCCTGATCGGCCTGATAGGGCCTAACCGCCTCGCTATGGTCAGCCGAAAGCCTCGTTAAGCACGCCGCACAGGCCTTGAACGCCTCCCCCCCGGCGGCTAACATGCGGGGCTCGACCAGTAATCTACGCTAAAAACCCCACAACAACGTGGCGCGGCCATGACCATCGACAAGTCTCTCAAAGTCAAAGCTGGCGGCACTTCCAGCCGCAGCGTCCTGACACGCGTCGAGCGAATCACCCGGCTCAGCGAGACCGACCGTTGGTCCGAAGGCAGCTCGGCTTTTGGCCTGCCCAAGGTGCGGGTCAAGATCCTGCAGCTGAAGAAGAAAAAGAAGAAGACCAAGGAAGAAGACGAGAAGTAAGCTCGTCGGGACTTGGCGTCGCTATCCCTCTTCTCTTCTCCTTACCGCCGTGGGCCTGCTTTGCTGCTGGCTGGCCGCTTCCCGGTTGGCTGGACCCGTCCCGGTTGGTAGGACGCTTCCCGGTTGGTAGGTGCTCTCCGTCTGAGAGCCATCACACCGCCTGCGGGTGTGCCGACAAACTGCTGGCTCGCCGAGACTTCTTCGCTAACAAGCCCGGATCACCAACGACCCGCTAGCGCCTAGAAGGCGTCGCGGGCAGGTTCGATTCGCGACATCCGCGCTGAAACCGACTCGAGGGCCCGGCGTTTGGCTCCCTCAAAGTCACGGCTGCTGAGCTGATCATCGGCCCGGCGGCGAAGCAGTTCGCTCACCAGTTCGATCGAAGGCGAGGGGGGCAAAGCCCTTCGCTCGGCCTCGCCGAGCCCTTCCCGGTACAGATCGAGAAAACTCTCCTCCAGGGCGAGTTGTTCTAACTCGGTGGCCCAATCCGATAGCACAAAAGCGTCCGGAGCCGGATCGGCCAAAAGCCGTTGCTGTAGCTCACGCAGCGCCGTGTTGTAACCACGCACCCGGGCCGTCAGCTCGGTCAGGTTGACAGAAATCCCGCTCGGGGTGCCAACGATCGGACGCTGAACCTGCTGCTTCAGACCTCTCCGGAGCGGATTGACGCTTGCCGTGGGATCGTCGGTAAAAGGATCGCGCCAGTCGAGGGGCGCAGCGGAAGCATGCTGCGACCAGTGGCTACGACCGGGCGAGTGCGGCCCAACCAGAGTCGGCTCGCTCGTTGCGGGACGGTCGGCCGCCGTGATGGGTTTTTCTACCCGACGCGGCTCAGCGAACTCGCTCGCCGGGGCCAACTGGCCCCGCGGCGCTGACGGATTCGACAGGTGGGCGTAGGCGTCCCCTGCTTCCGACGAGACCTCTCCAGCGGCGAGCGTCGGCGGAGTTAGGGTAAGCACGCTGTGCGCGGCATGGTCGGAGCTGCTTTGCTGGGGCAGCAGCGACTGAGGCATGAGCGGGTCGCTGCTCTCCAAAGCTGCGGCCGGAATCGCCGCCATCGGCTCGACAAGCGGCTCGATCACGCCCCGAGGCTGCTGAAGCGCCGTCCGGCCCAAGAGTCGCGGTGCCCCAGGAAGTTCACCCGAACCGCCCGGCAGAGTCGCGCGGAACGCGATGTCAAACCAGCGGTGCATCCGCCGATAATCTCCCGCGCTCGGATCGGGCTCTGCCTGCCAAGCGGCCACCATCGCGCGGGCTTCGGTCCGCAGCCGGGCGGCAGCCGCGGGCTGGTTCCGATAGCGCAGCTCGATCTGCTCTTCGAGGGCCACCAGCCGCGATTCAACGGAAACCATGCCGGTGGCGATGGCAGACGGGAGCAGCGTGAGCAACCCGACCAAGATCGCTGCTGAGGAGGCCTTGAAAATCGTTCCAAGCAAGCGGGCGAGAGGGTTCACGGGTTGGTGCTCCTTCGGGCCACCGGCGGTCGCCGCCAGGACGTAATCGCCCTCACCCCGGCGACCGACCTCGGGGCCTGTAAGCGTAGGTCATGCTACGCGGCGGTCAAATCGGTTGGACTTATGACCGCGAACATTCGGCCTCACAGCGTGCGACTTTGACGGTCCTGCCGATCACGCCAGCCGGCACGGGTGATTCGGCCCGCTGTCGGGACGTAAGTAACGCGTTGAAGAGCACAAACTGTTTAAACCAACGCCCGCTGCATAGCCAGAACCTCTAGCAACGGCTTTCAATCTGAAAAAACTCTCGGAGAGGTCGTAGCAACATAGGTGGCGTCTCATCGACGAACCGCTCAATCAACTGGTCTGGCTCTTCGGAAAGCTTCGCGCGTCTTGGTAGAGATTTTGTCCTGACTCCAACTGTGACAAACATCTGACGTTAGTTCAAAAAGAATCGCCGGATTCACGTTACTTCGCGTGTGGACTGCCGTATAAAAGCCACTCACTAGACGGAGCCTTCCGTCCCTTATCCGAAAACCCAAAGTGGCGAGGCTTTCTATTGGCCGCTGCCGAGCCCTACAGGCTCGTTGATCAACCCGCTTGGATGGCGATGGGAGATCCGGCACGAATGAGATTTTTAACGCACCATACAAGTTCGGCATCTCCATTCATTGGCTGGTTGCCCGCGGAGAATCGCTCCGCTGCGGCGGCCGCTTCTGATGACGGCGCTCGATCTACTTACTCAAAGGCGACCCCGATGTACGCCCGCGTAGCCCCTCTGCCGACCAATGGCCTTCTGCTGCTGCACGACGTGCGAGGGCCTGCTGAACGCCTGCTGCAAGAGGCCGCTCGGCAGTTGGGGATCGCTTCGCTTCTCACTTCACGCATCGAGGAATGCGCCGTGCATGCCGAGGGAGCGCGGCCGGTTGGCATCATCGCGCCAACAAAACCAACGGTGAACGCACGGTTTGCGGATCTCGCCGACGCCAGCTTTCGCCGCGCCGTATTCATCGGCCTGATTGAGTCCGAGGCCGAACGTCCCGTCTGGCAACGTCTCGCATGGGGCGTCATCAGCCTCAGTGATCCTCCCGAGCGAATCGCCAAGCTGCTCCAAGACGCCATCCTGATCGCTGATCAGCGCCGGAATGAATGGGATCTCGTTCAGGCTTACCATCGGCGTCGCGAGTCGCTGACCCAGGCCGAAGAAGAGNTCCTCGTCGCGGTTTGCGATGGCAAGCTCAACAAGCAAATCGCCAATGAGTTGGGGGTCAGCATCCGGACGGTCGAACAACGGCGCCGACGGGTGTTCGCCAAGATGAAAGTCGCGTCAGCGATCCCGCTGGCCGATCGTGTGGCGACCGTGCGGACACTCGAAGGCCGCTTCCTGCGGTGCGATTTACAAGAGTCGCGCGGAAACGCGGCACCAAAAATCAGCCCGAATGAATGACGGCGCTTAGCATTCGCAGGCCCGGATGTCCGACCTATCTCTATCGAATGACTGAGGTAACGAGACCCCTCATGTCGCGGCAAGGTCCACTGCGTCTAGCGACAAGGCCCCGGGCGACTCCGTTTGCTTCCTGGGCGATTTCTCGGCAGCGTCATCAACAAAACAGCCGCTGCTGAGACGTGGCGCTCGGGTGACGAAACGCGGCGCGGCTCAACGGCAAGGGCGTGCGCGCCAATCTATTGCGGGCGGCGAACACGCGGAACGTCCGCGCAATGTGAGCCGCATAAGGTCCGATACCCGTCATGCGGTGATGGAAACGGGTGTCGTTGAACCGGCCGCCGCGCGTCGCTCCAATCAGTTGACGCACCTTCGGGGCGAACGTTGGCTCACAGCGGTCGAGCCATTCGAGAAAGACCTCGCGTACCGCACCGGGCAGGCGCAGCAGCGTGTAACTCGCCGAGGTGGCTCCCTGCTCCGCCGCGGCGGCAAGCAGTGCGGAGGCTTCGTGATCGTTCAGGCCGGGGATGGTCGGCGAGAGCATCGCGTGGACCGGAATGCCGGCCGTCGCGAGTTCACGGATCGCGTTGAGTCGCGCTGCGGGGGTGCTGGTTCGCGGCTCCATGCTACGACACCGATGAGGATCGAGCGTCGTCAAGGAAATCGCCACCACGGCGGCCTGCCGCTCGGCGAGCGACGCCAGCAGATCGATGTCGCGGGTCACGAGGGCGTTCTTGGTGACGATTGCTACCGGCTGGCCGCAGGCTTCGGCCACCTCCAGGCAGGCGCGCGTGAGCCGGTACTCGCGCTCGGCTGGCTGATAGCAATCCGTCACGCCCGAGAAGACGATCGGCTCGCCCTGCCACTCGGGGCGGGCAAGCCACTTCTTCAGCAGCGGCGCGGCGGCGTGCTTCACCAGCAATCGCGACTCGAACGCCAGCCCCGCGTCGTAGCCCAAAAACTCGTGCGTGGGGCGCGCATAGCAATAGCTGCAGCCGTGCTCGCAGCCACGGTAGGGGTTCAACGTCCACCGGAACGGTAAATCGGGGCTGTCGTTGCGATTGACGAGGGACTGTGTGGCGTCGGGTTCGTGCCGCGTTGGCAACCGCCGCGAGGGCGACGGGTCGTCCGCAGCGGTCTCCGTTTCGGTGCGCACAGCAACGTGCGGGTTGGCTGGTCGGATGCCGGCACCGCGACCGACAACGCCGTCAACGGGTAACGCCGTGGTCGGCATCGACTGCTCGAAGCGGAAAGTCCCCTGCATGGCTTAGACTCCTGGCGGACGGGATGATGTACCAGAATCCGTTGCATCTGTTATTTTGTACACCTGCCGTGCCGCTGTGGCAAATTACTCGGCAGTGATTTTTGGGAGACCGGCATGCTGCTAGCGTTGATGCTGTTGTTTGTGATCCTGCCGCTGGTGGAGTTCAGCCTGCTCTACCGGCTTGGGCAGGCGTGGGGCCTGGTGCCGACCATCGCGCTGGTGCTGTTTACCGGCGTGCTGGGGGCGGCCCTCGCACGGTGGCAAGGCATGCTCACGCTGTGGCGGATCCGCACCGAGTTGTCGGCCGGCCGCACTCCGACCGACGCCCTGCTGGACGGCGCTCTGATCCTGGTTGCTGGTGCGGTGCTGATCACGCCGGGAATCCTCACCGATGCCCTCGGCTTTGCGCTGCTCGTCCCCGTGACACGCACGCTCGTCAAGCGCTGGCTACGCCGAGGGTTCGCCGAGAAGCTGCATGCGAGCCAGGCCGGCGGAGTGTTCCGGGTCGTGCGGTTCGGCAGACAGAGTAAACCTCCGTCCCCGCCGCTCAATACCGGACAGGTCATTGATGTCGCGGTAACCGAGGTCCGCACGCGTGACGCTTCGACTAAGACGGGCCCCAACACGGAGCCCCGTAACGGCAAAAGCTGAAACGTCAATCTCTTGCAGCGTCTGTTATCCGGCAGGCAGTGGCACCGCGTCGGCCAACCGAGGAGCCAGCCAGCCCTGCGGAAAGAGCACGAAGGCGTGCTCGCGCGAGCCGAGAATTGCCCGCGATTGTTCGGCGAGGCGGGCGGCCGTGAGCTGCTCCCGCATCGCGGCTCGCTCTGTGGAAACATACTCCGCGAGGGCTTGATTAGCCCGCACAATGCGTCGATGACGCTCGGCGGCGTTCGCGGGTGACTTGGCCAAAGCGATCGCGGCCCGCTTTTCCTCGATCCACCGGAGCGCCTCGCCAGAAACACTCGCGGTGCTCATAAAGCGCTCGGGGTGATAGCGCAGATCTCGCTGATCCCTCACAGCTTGGGCGACGGTAATCGGGCAGGCTGGGTGCGGGATCGGCAACCGCAGGGTTGCCGACAGCGTGGCGTGCGGCGGAGGTGCCTGCCCGAAGAGCTGGTGGCTGATCCGGTCGGTTACCTGGTCGTACTTCGCGCCCCCGATCCCGTGTAGAAACAGGTCCGCGAGCGCCCAGCGTGTGAATAGCGTGGTGGTGAGGGCCCGGCTGCGAAGCAAGACCCCTTCCTCACGCAATTGGGTGAGCGCGCGGATCGCGTCCTCGGGTGCGGACGGCAAGGTTGCGTTCCAACCGGCGAAGTTGGCAATCTCAACCGCCCCCGCTCGGTTCCGTGCCCACAGCGGACGCCGTGGCGAAGCCGCGGGGGTCGTTATCCAGAACGGTGTCTCGACCCAGCCGTCAGCGCCGGCCGCCAAGTCTGGCAGCGGCTGGGCCGCAGAACGGAGTCGATGGGCCTGGCGATACGTCGCCAGCGCGGCGTTGTACGCGACGCGCGTCTCGGCTGATCGAGAGACTAACTCGAAGAGAAACGCTCGAAACGGGATCGTATCGGCGACCGCGCTAATCGGCAGCTCGAGGGTGCGATCGTCCCAATCACGCTGCAGCACGCGGCGGGCGGCGTTCAGGCCGGCTGAGATTTTACCGGTCGATTCGAGGGCTTCACGGGCGGCGGGCCAAACGCGCAACGCCTCGGGGTTGGCGATGAACGGTGCCAACGCCTCGGTGATCCGCTGGGGAAAGCTGGCGAACACGCGGTGGTCCATCACCGGGCGTTGCTCGTAGGGCTGTTCCGGTGCCGGTTGATCGTAAGCCAGCGCAACGCGCCGCGGTGCCTCAAGCGTTCCGGTCGGGACGTTGATCGCGACTTCGCGGCAGAGATCCGAATCGATCACCAGATGCAGCCCGACTCCGCCGACGGCGCGCGCGAGGCGGTCCAGGGCAACGTTCTTGATGAGCACGCCCGGATGAAACAGTTCGGGCTGATGCCCCGACACCACCAGCGGCGTCGTTTCATCAAAGGCCCGATCGGCTACGCCGGTCCAGCGTGCCGCAGCGTTTACCGTCTGGAGTCGGAGTTCAGCGGCAAGCGACGCAAGCGAATGTCCGGCCCAAACAAGGGGGACCGCTGCGCGGTGCGCCTGACAGCTGTCGATCAGACGCAGCTGGGCGTCCCACGACGGTTCGACAAGCACACCGCCCTCTTCCGCGGGAGCACGGTAACGGCGAAACGCTTGCATCAGGTCGTCGCAAAGGCGCTGGTATCAACCTGCCGGCAGAGCGGATCTTCTTCCACGACAGGTTGGCGTGCAGCAGCCAACGCACGAGCGATCGTCTCGCGGTAATAGGCGAGTCGCTCTTCGGCGTTATCCAGCGCCCCTCCGAAGCTGCGCTCTTCGTCCAAGTAGATGCGCGGCACCGCGACCTCTTGGATCCGCCAACCGAGCTGCGCCGCTTGCACCCACAGCTCAAGCGGCATGGCGTAACCCGTTTCACTTAGATGAAGATTCGCGAGTGAGGCCACCCGATACGCCTTGAAGCCACAAAACGCGTCCGTGAGCGACAAACCGAGTTGCTCGTTCAGTTCGGCCGTGATCGTGTGGTTGATCCGCCGACGATCCGCGGGCGCGACGCCGGTGGTGTCGAGTTGCTCGTCACGGTAACGGCTGCCCGAGACCAGATCGTATCCTGCGCACGCCTCGGCAAGCGTGCGGATCCGCTGGGGCTCATGCTGACCGTCGCAATCGATTGTGACTAGCACGTCGTAGTTGTGCTTGCGTGCGTAGCAGAAAGCCGAACGCAGCGCGGCACCGTAGCCCCGATTCTTATCGTGCGTGTGCAAGACAATGTCGGTCCGCTTGGCAAGCAATTGCGCCGTGTCGTCGGTCGATCCGTCGTTTACCACCAGGATGTCGTCGGCGTTGCTGACTACGCAGTCGAGCACGGTGTTGACCGACTTCGCCTCGTTAAAAACGGGCAACGCGGTCAGCATCCGGAGCGGCACCGGGGTATTCGGGGAATCGAGCCGTTGGCCGGTGGACTTCAAGGCGGGCTACTCGAGGCGGGGCGGAACGGCAACGAACGCGAGCGGGGGGGGTTCGCGGGGGGGTGCGTTCTGCTTGGGGGGTGAGGGGTTCTAGCCGCGTTCGGCAAACAGCGACATCTTCGCAACCGGCTGAGACAAGCCTTCGCTCTGATGCGGGTCTTGCTCTAAACAATCGCTCTTATGTCTCTAGTCTCTGCCAGACGCGCTTGGTGTTGTACGCTGGATTGTAGATGCCGGTTCGCCAGGGTCAAACTCGCGGTTCAACGCACCAGGATCCCGCGGCGGCTCAAACGGGCTGGAGCGGGTCCCGCTCGATCTGGCTCGCCGTGACCGGCACCCCGATTTCGGCGGCTAAACGCTCCGCAAGCCCGTCCAGTGACGAGCGTTCGCTCGCAAAGTGCCCGATGAGTAGCACCGCGACCCCGGCAGACTGCGCTTTTAAGCAATCGTGAAAACTGGCCTCCCCCGTCACCAACGTGTCGCACCCGACCGCCAGCGCCATCTCGAGCAGCGATCCGCCGCTGCCGCATGCGACGGCGACGCGTCCCGCGGGTCTTGCTGCTGATTCCGTGGCCCGCACCGAAGTCGCCCTCAGAGACACACGGGCCCGTTCCGCCAGCTCGCCCAGGGTGGCCGCCGCGCAACCGATCCGCCCCGTCCCGCCAGCGGACGATGTCGCCGCAGGATCGAGCACCGCCACGTCGGTTAGGCCTAAGGCGCTGGCCAGATGATCGTTCGCCCCGTTGCTCGCCGAATCGAAGGCGGTATGAGCGCTGTAGATCGCCACGCCTGCACGAGCGAGTTTCCACAGCAGGGTGCCGGTGTGCGTCTCGGTTGTGATCCGATCGAGGGGTCGAAAGGGCAGCGGGTGATGCGTCACGATCAGGTTATCGCCCCGCGCGATCGCTTCCTCGGCAACGTCGGCTGTGAGCGTCAAACACACGAGGATTCCGCGGAGCCGCTCACCCGGATCGCCGAGCAACAAGCCAACGTTGTCCCAGTCTTCGGCTAGGTGGAGCGGGGCCGCTTGGTTTAGCAACGCTACCGCATGGGCGATGGTCGTCGGCATCGGCAGAAGGCTTGCGTAATAAGGAATCGGTCGGGGCGGGCTACCGATCGTACTACGGTGCCGCCGCGAGCGGAGCCGGGGTCTTGGTAAACTCCTGCCGCTCGGGCGACTCCTCTTGCGAGGGATCACTGACGGGCTTCTCGGGCGGGGGCGGCACGATGAACCGCTTGATCAGCTCTCGATCGCCATCGATCTCTTCGATGCTGAGCTTCATCTCACGCCCGACCAAGTCTTCACCCTGGTAGAAAGTGTAAGTCTTCTTATCGAGTTGTGGCCCGAGCTGAAAAACCTGCGTCCGCTTGCGCCGCAAAGGCGGGGCGTACAACAAGCACTTGAAGTCACCGGAGCGGCCCGAATGGCTACGCATCAGCTGGCGAACGATGAACCGTCCGTCCGGCTCGTAGCCGACCTCAACCACGAGCTCGAGGTCTCCCTGGCCAACGGTCAGGTCACGCCACACGCTGAAACGGAGCGGGTCTTCGTTGGTTGTCAGCTCGAAGTCAATTCGCAAAGGCTGTCGGCCGTATTCGGCTTCGATCAGCGTCGCGTCGAACGGCAACGCGGCTTTACCGCCCGCGGGCAGGCTAAACGTTTGCTCACGGGGGCTGAAACGGATCGCGCTGTTGACCGAGACACCGTCGTTGCCGAGCGGCACGATCGAGAACGTGCCGCCAACACCCGAGGGGAAACGGTTGACGAAGCGCAACTCGTTCGGATGCGCAATGCTGAAAACGCTTGGCGTGCGATCGTTCGCCAGCTCGGTTTCTAGTCGCCACCGGGCCAAGGGCTCGCTGAGTCCCAGCACAAAGCGGGGCATGCGATCGACCTCGATCACCTGACGACCGTCGCTCAGCGCGGGGGTGCGTGCTTTGCCCCACACGTCGATGACCTGAACCTGATCGCCAAGGTACAGGACCTCTTGCTGAGGTTGCTCGGACCAAACGACCAGCACCACCTGACCATCGGACCGCTTAAACAGCCAGTTGCGGCTGTCGCTCGGCAGGCGGAGCGTGCCCATGTAGTCAGCCCCCCCGAGGAGTCGCGCGCACGTGCGCCACGGCAGCAGCAGTTCTCCCGGCGAACCGTCGTCGTTCATCACGCCGGTCCTGCCGAGCGTGGCGTCGGCAGCCCCGGCAAACGGATTCGCAACAAAGATGGCGTCCGCATGATTGACCTTGGCAACAAGGATCTGTTCGACAAAATCGCGGACACGGCTTTGGTGGCGGCGTTCCTCTTCCGCTTCGTCCGCCGAGATGCCGACGCCCGTCTGTGGCGGCTCGACAAGCACCCACCGCTTCGCAATCGGGGCCGCAGCCTCGGCGAAGGCCTGGCCAAGCTGCGCGGCGTTCAGCCCGTCGCGTGCATCCATTTGCTCGAAGTCCCACAAAGGAGACTCCGACCAGTTCTGGGTGTGGTCCCAACGCCAGCCCAGACCCAACCGAACGTCTTGTCCGAAACGGAACAGCGCGTGGTGGATCTCTTTAATTTTGTCGAGCAGGTTGGGGTAACCAACAAAGCTCGTATCGCCATCGTGCCCCAGCTGCCACCAGCGGATGCGGAGCGAAAGCTTGGTGATCAGGTGATCGATCTTCGACTGCCAACGCGAAGGGTCTTCAACGAGCAACCCCTGGATCGGGGGCGGAGGCCCCTCGGCCAGCGGATTCTCGATTCGCTCGGTGGGGTCCTCCAAGATGCCAACCGTCTCGATGCCGCGTGCCGATAGCTGCTCGGCAAAGCTAATCAGCTTGTCGCCCCGCTGCTCATCGCCCGGCGCGTACCAAACCGGCAGCTTCGCGTACCGCACCCCCACCCGTGGGAGCAGCTCTTGCAGCACCGGAAACGAAAGCGGGCGATCCGCCAACGGCAGCGACCAGCCGAACTCGCTGTCTTCGGTTGTCTCGAGGTCCTCGCGCACCACCGCAACCGTGGTCGAAAGCTCTTTGATCACGCGATCGCTCTCGCTGCCGATCATGCGCACGCGAACGCGATAGAAGCCGTAGTCATCGATTGGTGGCCGCCAATCGATCGAGCCCTCGTAGCCGTCGCGGCTGTTTCCGACACCGTCAACAATGTCTTGGGCGCGCGTGGCGGATTCGGAAATCAACACACCGTCGATCTCAAGCTTGCCGGTGGATCCGATCGATTGATTCGTTGCATCAAGTAGCTGGAAACGGATCTCGGGGTTCTGCACCAAGATGCCCGACACGCTGCACGTGACCACCACATCTTTCGGATCGGTGTAAACGTTGTAATCGCTGCCCGTGTGGATGCGGATGCTCGGCTGACGCGAAAGCCGCACGTCGGCAATCGAGACCTCGGCATTCAGGTCGCCACGCTCGCCTCGGTCAAAGTCGATGTGCACATAGACCCGATCGATCGCTTGGTCTTGGGGCTGCACCGCACCGATACGCAACTCGACCCAATCGCCGCGGGCCTTCACTGGCGGTGATTCTTCTAGCTGCAGGATCCGTCCGTCCACATCAGCAAACGCCATCTGTACCGCCACGCGCCCGTGAACGGCTCGCTCCACCTTGAGTCGCAAGGTCAGCAAGTAGCTGAATTTGGGCATCACCAGAATCGGTGGGCTCGTGAGCCGCGCCGACGCGCCGTCCGGACGGATCACCATCCGCCGACCGGGGATCGCTTCATCGGCGGGAATGTTGTCGATCTCCATCTCCACATACTGCGGATGCGTGCTGTCACGCAGCCGGGTCCAGCGGTCTGGCCAATCGTCGTAGTTGCGGTCGCGCTCTTGATCGAACAGGCAGCGAAAGACCTCCACCAGATCGGGCGTGGCGATGTCATCCACCTCGACACCGTCCGCTAACTGGGCCTGCTGCGCCGCGGCTGGTGTGCTCCCCAAGAGGATCAGTCCCAACACGCCACCCAAAAGCCGCACCGCCCCGCTCCGGCGCAGACCGGACGGGGAAAGGGGGTTCGTTCGGGCAGACCGTCGGAGCATCACAGTTATCTGAAGCGCACTGGGTGGCGGAGGGGCGAATCCGAACGAACAGGGTGCCCGGCTCTGCCGGGTCGCCTAGCCGTAAGGGTCCCCTCAACGTTACAACGCAGCGGCTGACACGCCCGCGCCCGACTGCGCCGCCCCCTGCTTGCGACCCCCCTACAACCGTGGCAACCCTCCCGATCGGCATCGCGACCCGCTCGCTCCGCCTGCCGCTTCGCCAGGCCCTTCTCAAAGCTGCTCAGTTGGGTGCCGACGGTGTTGAGATCGACGTCCGCAACGAGCTTCGGCTGACCGAGATGTCGCAGACCGCGGTGCGCCAGCTCAAGAAGCTGCTCAGCGACCTCGGCTTAAAGGTGGCCGCGGTGGCGTTCCCCACGCGTCGCGGTTACGACGATCCCGATGAACTCGATCGGCGCGTCCTGGCGACCCAAGAAGCGATGAGTTTGGCCTACCGTCTCGGTGCCTCGGTGGTGGTGAACCAAGCCGGGGCCTTGCCCGCCGATGCCGATACCCCGCTCGCAGAAAATCAGGTCAACGCGCTGAGCCTGCTGGCCGCGCACAGCGAACGGGCCGGGGCTCGGCTGGCGCTGGTCTCCGATGCCGCGCCCGCCTCGCAACGCCGTCTGCTCGACGAACTGCCCGGCGGCGGGATCGGCGTGGCACTGGATCCAATCGCGCTGCTCTCGGCGGGTCACGCCCCCACAGAGGCGCTCACGCAGCTCGGCGAGCACCTGCTTTATGGCTACGCGATCGACGCGGTCCACGAGGGGATCGGATCGGGTGCGCGTACCAGCGAAGTTGAACTCGGCCGCGGCGACGCCGACTGGCCCGAGCTGCTCGGCCTGCTCGAAGAGCGCGGCTATCGGGGCTGGCTCACCGCGCTGCGGTCCGCTGGCAGCGACCCGGCAGGCGACCTCGCGAACGCGGTGGCCTACTTGCGCACGCTGTAGCCGCGGCCGCGGCCCGATCGGTGCCTGTCGGGCTCTCTCCTCCTGACCCCGCCACAAGTTGCTAGGCTAAACGCCATGAGCAATCCCGCAGCGTCGTCACCGCACGCATCGAAAGCCCTTTCGGGAAAACTCCTGGTCTGGATGCTGCTGGGCGCGATGTTGATCGTCACGGCCATCCTCATCGGCGGCGTCGGGTTTGCGCTGTACGGGCCCGACGAGACGCCGGTCATTAGTCCCCAAACAACGGTGCTGACCGAACCGCTGCGTGCCGATGGCTGGCCCGACTACGAAGAAGCAATCCGCCGCCGCTGGGCCCGCGGCGCGACGCCCGCGAACAACGGGGCGATCCCCTTCTGGCGGGCGATGATCACCTCGGACCTCGGCGAACTCGACGATCCGGCCGAGCAAGATTTGATTGCACGCGAGTTAGGGATCAAAACGCTGTCGCTGGGCGATGGGTTTGTCGGCGGTCCCGACGCGCTAGAGCGGCGTTTGGCCGAGGAGCTACAGCAGGCTCATCCCCGAGCCGTGATCGCTACAGAAAACTTACTGACGTTCTTTCACCGCAAACCCTGGACCAAACAAGATTCGCCGCTTCTGGCGAGTTGGGTCGCCGCAAACGCGGCGGCGTACCAACTGCTGCACGAGGCGGCAGCCGCATCGCACTTCTATCCGTCGAGTCCGACGCTACTAGACGATCAGCGTGACCGTCTCCAAGACATCGCCCTGCCGGCGCTACAGCACTCACGAACGGCGGTTCACTACCTGTGCCTCCGCGCTATGCTGGCAGTCGGCGAAGGGCGCCCCGATGAAGCGGCCGATGACTTGATCGCGGCCTACCGCCTCGCGGACCATATTTCAGCAGGGCCTTTTCCCATCCATTTGCTGCTGGGGGAGTACCACAACCTTGTCGTTGATCGCGCTCTAGCGCATTTGTGCGTCTCGCGGGAAGTCTCTCTGGAAACCATAGCTAAGTTGCTGCGCTATATTGAGTCACGCCCTATGCCACGTGATCCGCTTGATGTCGAGCTGGAAATCGAGCGGATTGCGCCAGCGAGCTATGCCGCACAGTTAGCAACCAAGCGTGCGCGGATCGACGATGGCCCGACCAACCCTCCGTTGAGGGCCAGGCGGATAGACTGGAACATCGCCCTCAAAGAACTCGCGCCGCTGGCTGATCTTGCTGATCGAGCGATTGCAGCGCCCGATCTCCCAACTCGTGACGGTCTGATTAGCAAGCTTAGAGGAGCTCATCGACAGCTTAGCGCTAACTCCAATCAACCCTTTGGTTGGCGCCAGATCGTGAGCACGCGCGATCGCAGCCGACGGCAAGCCTGGCTGATCTCTGGCGATAGTTTCAGCTTCTTCCTGCACCGAAATCGTGAGATGCGATTCTCGATCATGACGCAACAGCGAGCGTTAGCGCGTGAGTTGCTAAGCCTTACCGCCCAGCGAATTCGCGATGGCGACTATCCTGACGAGTACAAAGCGGAAGGAATCAACTACCGTCGCACGAACGAGGGCGTCCTGCTGTGGAGTAACGGCCCCAACGGCCGCGACGATCGCGGCTTGCGGTCGTTTGCCGTCGCGAGACCGCAAGATAGTCTGCTGTTGCCGCTTTACGAAGGGCGCCTGATCCCACTAGCACAGGAGAGTTACGACAGCGAAAAGCCTGTAGCGCTCGATCCCGCACAGCAGGCGCTGCTCGACGCCATTCCGCCCGACGCCGACGACGCGGCGATTCGCCTGCCTCCGCCGCAGGAGCCCTGGCCGTGGGAAGAAGCGGAGCCAAACGAATGAGCGACTCCCGTGCGTCTGGCGCCTCCCTGCCGAGCGACCCCAAGGCACCGCGACGGCGGTGGATCTTCTGGCTGCTGCTGGGGCTGGTGCTGCTCGGCACACCGGCGGCGCTGCTGCTGATGGTCTTCGGTCCGGGGCCCTCGATCCGCGTAGCGAAAGAGACAACGCACCTCACGACGCCCCTGCTGGCGGATGGCTACCCCGATTACGGCGCTGCGCTCTTGGCCGCCGGACGAGTCGGTGTGACGCCCGACAACAACGGAGCCATCCCCTTCCTGCAAGCGATGTGGCCGCCGAATCCGGATGGCTGGTACGAGCTATCGGACGCCGAGATCGCCCTGGTGTGCAAAACAATCGGTGCCCCCGTGCCGGCCGGCGGCACGCGGCTCAAACGGCTCGACACTCCCGAGAATCGCCTGGCAACGCTGCGGTTGTTGCGCGTGCGGCTCAAGCCAGACCCGTCGAATCCTGCCAAACCGACAGCGATCGACCCGGGCGGATTCGACGGCGCGCTCTATCAGCCCGTGCCGCTCGAAGAGTTCCTCACCGGGCCTGAAGAGGTGGCGGTGCAGGATGGCCGCGTTGAAGCGTTTATCGATGCCTGCTGGCCGATCAGCCGGCCGTGGACGCGTGACGAGTTGCCGTTCGTAGCGGACTGGGTGGAAGCCAACGCCCCCGCCTTCGCGCTGCTGGAAGAAGCGGCCCGCCGCGAGCAGTGGTGGTTGCCGCCGGTTGAACTCATTCAGTTCGAGCGCGGCAAGCTGGTCGAGCAGCAACTAAATGGGTCGAACGAAATGCGTGAGGCAGCCCGCGCGCTGGTGACCCGCGCCGGCTACGACGGGGGGGCCGGGCGTCACACCGAGGCGGCAGTGGGACTTGTGACCCTGCTGCGACTGAGTCAGCACGGCCGGGCCCGGCCAACGCTCATTGATCAACTGATCGCGACCGCGCTGGAGGGAATGGCGCACTCACAGATCCAGGGGTTAGCGTCCGATCCCGCGACCCCGCCGGCAGCGCTTCGCGCGCTGGCCGAAGCGCTCGACGCGCTGGACGCGCGCAGCCCGATGGCGCAAGCGATCGACCTCGGCGAGCGCTACTGGATGCTCGACGCGACGCTCGATGTGGCTGTCAACCACAACGTCGAAGCGGTGGAGATGGACCTGCGACCGCTCGATCTGATGGTGTACGTGAGTTGCGATTGGAACATTGTGCTCAGTGACATGAACGCCTGGTGCGATCGCTGCCTCGCGGCGCTGCAGAATCCCTCTTGGACGCAGCGCGAGGGGGAGCTCGTCGCAATGGAGGCCGCGCTCAATGCGCTACCCGTGGCACCAAGCAATTTTCGTGAGGCGCTGCACATCGCGGTCAGCCAGGAGCGCCGGGGCGAGTTGGCCTCGGCTGTCATGAGGAATCTGTTGTTGCCACCCCTTGGTGCCGTCGCTCGCACAACCGATCGCATAGAGTCCAACCGGCAACTGACGCGCGTAGCGATCGACCTCGCGCTGTATCGCGCGGCGAAGGGCGCGTACCCAGAAAACCTTACGCCCGAGGTTTACCCCACTTCTCCGGTCGATTTACTGCAACAGTTCCCGCTCGTTTATAAGCCCTTGGAAGAGGGCTACCTGCTCTACACCGTCGGCGCTAACGGCAATGACGAAGGGGGCAGCCGTGAAGAGGGCGAGTGGGGCGCGTCGTGCTACGAGGGGCGCGAACTGACCAGCGACACCGACCTGCTGCACAAGAAGATCCCCACCGGTGCCGATGACCTGTCGGTCCGCACGCCCTGGCAGGTGCCGCCCGGGCCGTGGGAAGCGCTAAGCCCCTAAGCAAAAAAACGGCGGTCGAGCCCGCCCCTCTCGATGAGGGCGGACCCGCCGCCGTTTACCCCTTCAGCCCCTGATTGCCGTTCTGTCGAGAGCGGCTTAGCGCTCGCTCTCCGAAAGACGAACCAGATTCTCGGCCGTGCGGCTGAGCTCGCCCATGGTGATCGACTGCTCTTCGATTGCGGCAGCGATGGTGTTGGTGTTGCCGCTGACCTCGGTAACGCTCTCGGTGATGCGTCCGGTGCTGGCGGCGACTTCCAGGATGCGCTGCTGGATCTGCTGCACGGAGAGTTCGATGCTCTGCGTGGCGTTGGAGGTCTCTTGCGCGAGTTCCTTCACCTCGTTGGCCACAACGGCAAAGCTGCGTCCGCTCTCGCCGGCGCGGGCCGCCTCGATCGTGGCGTTGAGCGCCAGCAGGTTGGTCTGGTCGGCCAGCTCTTGGATAACGCTCACCACCTTGCCGATCGCCTTGCTGCTTTCCTGCAGCGCGTCGGTCGCGGTGGTCGAAGACTGCGCGTGAGATTCGGCCTCTTGGGCGAGGCTGGCGGTGCGGCTGACGTTCTTGCTGATCTCCTCGATGGTCGAGGCCATCTCGGTCGTGCTGGTCGCGACGCTTTGTCCGACAGCCTGGGCGTCATTTTTTCTCTGCAGCTCAGCTTGAACTTCGTCGGTAATGTTCGATGCCAGTTTGACGACCCGGACAACCTTGCCCTCGGCGTCAAACACCGGGTTGTAAGAAGCAAGCAACCAGATCTCGCGGCCGCTCTTATCAATGCGGCTGAACCGTCCGGATTGAAACTTACCACGCTGGAGGTTGCTCCAGAAATCCGCGTACTCGCTGCTCTGGACGTATTCGGGTTTGCAGAACATCCGGTGGTGATTGTCGCAGATCTCCTCGAGCGTGTAGCCGACGGTCGAGAGAAAATTCTCGTTTGCTTTAAGGATGGTCCCTTCGGGCGTGAACTCGATCATTGCCTGCGAGCTGCTGAACGCCGAAATGAGTGCGGATTCGTTCTCCGCTATCTGCTTGGTGACCGTGATGTCCGCGGCGATCTTGACCACCTTCGTCACCTGACCCGCCGCGTTCAGCACCGGGTTGTACGAGGCCGAGATCCAGCAAGCTTGCCCATTCTTCTTCCGACGTGCAAACTCTCCGGCCGCGTGCCGGCCCCTTGCCAGGTCTTTCCAGAATTGCGTGTAAGCCTCGGTCTGGACCTCCTGCGGATCGACAAACATCCGATGGTGCTTGCCCTGGATCTCGTCGAGGGTGTAACCGAGAACGCTCAAGAAATTGTCGTTGGCGGTGAGGATCTGCCCGTCGGGCGTGAACTCGATAATCGCTTGGGCGCGGTTGAATGCGTCGAGCACCGCCTGGGCATCCGACGGGCTGCCGGCGATGGCGTCCGCGGCGGAAATCTTATCGAGCGCCAATCGCGCGGTCTTGGTCTTGGTCATGAACATGATGGGGGAACTCGGCGTTCGGAGTTAGCGAAAAGTGGGTACGTCGAGGGAATCGCCAGCTGCCAGCGCCAGCGATCGCTGGGGAACTGATAGGTTGCCCCGCTGCGCTTGCCGCCGAGAAAGACTGCGCTCGCACGGCTCGGCGGGAAGTGGTTCACCCCCTCAAGACCTCCGCACAGACCGACAAAACGTTCATAGCGACGGCCCCGAACCGCCAATCCCAGCCCCGATGCCCGCGCAAGCCGACGAAACGTCCATAACGCCTCGTCCCTTCCTTTCTCCGACATTCTCGCCGGCGCGAAGCGGATAGGCACTCTACGCTGGTTGTAGGGCCCCCTGCGGGGAGCCGTTTGTAAGGCTTTAAACAAGAGGCGATTTCCTCGGCATGCGGTCGCTCGACGTAGGCCGACGGCTGACTATGATGAGGGGCTTGCCGGTTTCCGCCCGAACGTTTGGCTGGGGCACGAAACCACCACCCCGCCGCGGGTTTGCCGCCCGGCCTGTACGCCACGGCACCCCTCACGCCCGCGCCCTGCCCGCCCGCTTACTCCACCTTCTCACCGCTTTAACGCCCAAGCTATGAAGATCGCAGTCATCGGTACCGGTTACGTCGGCCTCGTCACCGGCACGTGCTTTGCCAACAGCGGCAACGACATCACGTGCATCGACATCGACGAAAAGAAGATCACCGGCCTGAAGAACGGCGTGATCCCGATCTATGAGCCGGGCTTGAAAGAACTCGTGCTCCGCAACGCCGAGGCCGGACGTCTGCACTTTACGACCGATACGCCGACGGCGGTCAAAACGGCCGAGATGGTCTACCTGGCCGTTGGCACGCCGCAGGGCGATGACGGCTCGGCCGATCTCTCGGCGATGTGGGCCGTCACCAAGGCGATCGCTCCGCACCTGCAAGAGGACGCGATCGTGGTCACCAAGAGCACCGTGCCGGTCGGCACAAACGCCAAGATCTTTGGCATGCTCAAGGAGCTCACCGGCCGTGAGTGCCACGTCGCCAGCAACCCCGAGTTCCTCAAAGAGGGCGCGGCGATCGACGACTTCATGAAGCCCGACCGGGTGGTGGTTGGCGTGCGTTGCCAAGAGGTGTCGGACAAGTTGCACCAGCTGTACGCACCGTTCCTACGCACCGAGAAGCCGTTCCTCTCGATGTCGCCCGAGTCGGCCGAGATGACCAAGTATGTTGCGAACGCGCTGCTCGCGACCAAGATCAGCTTTATCAACGAGATGGCCAACCTCTGCGAGAAGATGGGGGGCGACATCAACGACGTGCGGCGCGGCATCGGGCACGACAGCCGGATCGGCTTCGCGTTCTTGTTCCCCGGCGTGGGCTACGGCGGCAGCTGCTTCCCGAAAGACGTTCGCGCCCTGACGGCCATGACCGAGGACAAGGGCAATCTGCCCGAGATGCTCCGCGCGGTAGATAACGTCAACGAGCGGCAGAAGACGGTGCTTTTCACCAAGGTGAAAGAGCAGTTCGGCGGTGATCTGGGCGGCAAGCGGATCGCCGTGTGGGGACTGGCCTTCAAGCCCGAGACCGACGACATCCGCGAGGCCCCCGCGCTGGTCCTCATCAAGCAGCTACAAGAAGCCGGCGCGACCGTGATCGCCCACGATCCCGAGGCCATGGACAATGTCCAGGCCGAGACCAGCGGTGTGGAGTTCGCCGACCGCGCGATCGACGCCATCAAGGGTGCCGACGCCCTGTGTATCTGCACCGACTGGAAGGCTTATCACCAGCCCGACTTTGCCGAGATGTACCAGCTGATGGCCCAGCCGATCGTCTTCGACGGCCGCAACCTGTACGACCCGGAGCGGATGAAGGCCCGTGGCTACTGCTATCACAGCATCGGCCGCGTGGCGGTGGACGGTCGCAAGGCCTGAGGAGGACGACCTCCGATCCGCCGGCGTGCGATTCCCTCGCGGGGTGATTGAATCGCTGTTGGGTCGCCAAGATCGGCCGGACCGCGACGAATCCCCGCTATGCAAGCCGACCAACCTACCCAAACCGCGATCAATGAGGCCGAGTGGCGCAGCCGCGCCAATTGGCATTGGGGCATCTACCACAGCCCGCGCGACACGCGCGTGTGGGTTCCCAAGCCGATCCGCTGGACCGGCTGGACGCTGAACTTCGCGCACCGCATGAGCTACGTCTGGCTGTCGGTGCTGCTGGGAATCCCGCTGCTCGTCGCCGCGACGGCGATCTTGGTTTCCTCATAGGCTCAAGACAACCGACACAACCGACCAGATAGCTTAAGCGCTCGCTGCTGCGCTTTCGCTTTCGTTCGCATGCGGTTCCTCTTCCGTAACGGTTTTTCTTGCCGTCAAGAGCGCTAGCAGCATGGCGATCAGCAACAGAATCAACATAGGAATTTGTAGCGTCTCCGTTTGCATGGTCCGATAGCCTTCTTCAGCGTGATCGACCAGCCAGGCGTAGTCCAAGGCCTTCACGACAAAGCCCAGCACACCCCCCAAAATCCCCAAGACCAGCGCGTGCTGAAACGGTTGGGCGAAGAAGAGCAGACCGAGGCCGATTCCGAACGCAGCGATCACAAACGGCAGAGTGAACCCCTTAGGAAACTCGAAAGCCACGCCATCCTCGTTCGTCATCGAAGTCCCGAGCGGAACAGTGGCCGTCTCGGACAGGGTGTAGATGGCGGCGACACAGAACTGCTGGTAAGCAGCGTTCTTCTCCGCGAAGTAATCGCCCAGCGAAAGAGCCGCTGCGCCCAGCCCGATAAAGAGGGCGAGCCTCACGCCCCATGAAATCCATGAAGGTGATCGCACCCGGCCGACCTGTGCCGTGACAATCACCGCCGGCGGAAGCAACGCACTGAGCAACACGCACAGGATCGACTTCCACAACGTCCATCGCCGAGAAACCACGATCCCCAGCGAGAAGATCAAGGCGACCAGGGCCATGAGTAGCGAAAAGAGATTCATGCGCTGCTCTTTTGGTTTTTCCTGCCGATAGATCGGCACCGTCGCTTCAGATAGAGTTAGGACCGCAGGGTGTCGATCGCGTGTCGATGCTTCTGACAGTAATGCTAATTCAAGCCTAGAGACAAGCGTACCTCGGCATGTCGGATTCGCACGACTCGAGCCGTCGCCACAAGCCCAAGCACGCCGCGCTCGAGCGGCTGGGTCTCTCGCTACCCGTCACCCAAGCAGACGTCAAGCAGGCTTACTTCGCCAAGGCGCGCGAGGTGCATCCCGACCACGGCGGCACCACCGAAAAGTTCGTCGAGGTGCAGCGCGCGTTTGAAGAGGCGATGGCCTACGCCTCGGAGCGCGGCAAGCGGCTGCCCTGGCTCGGTGCCCAGATGACTTCGTACCTGGATCAGCTACGGGCCGTTGAATTGATCGAGGACTGGGGCGGACGGGTCGTGGTGAAGTCGCTCGATTGGCTAGCCGATACCGTCGGGGAAGACTTTGCGCTGCTCGCGGAACAGCTGGTTGAGATCGACCTTTCGGGAACGAACTTTGGCGACGCCGAGGCGCGGGCCCTCGGGGCCGAAGTCGAAACGTTGCCCTACGTCCATGCGCTCAATCTGAGCGGTTTGGGAATGAGCGACGAGGGCTATCGAGCGCTGCCGCGTATGGGCAGCCTCAAGACGGTCAACCTGCACGGCACGCGGACCACCGCTGCGCTGCACAAGCAGCTCGCCGCCCAAGCCGGTATGGAGCGCGTCGAGACCGACGGCTGGTTGAAGCGCCTGCTGGGATAACACCAGCTTGGCCGCAGCCGGGTCTTCGATCTGCGGCTCAGAAGCCGTAAACCACAATCGGCGGGTAGATAACCGGCGGCTGATAGTAATAGCCGGGATAATACGGAACGCCCCTGCGCGGGCCGTAGTAGTAACCCCCGCCATACACCGGCAGATTAAAGGTGGGCACAGTGATGGGGTGATTGGCCCGGTAATCGCCGCTGTAAGAGCGCGAATACCGACCGCGCGGCGTCCCGTAGTACGAGGGATTGGCGTTCTGGGCAAGGGTTTCGCCCGCCGTCAGCGCGACGGCGAGTCCCCCGGCCACCAACAAGATCCCGAACCGACCTTTCATGGCAGCGCTCACAACCGTTTAGAGGAAGAAACTCGCCCCCGCTGCAACGCCCGACGAGAACCGCTGCTAGCCAATCTTCGTTATAGAGGGTTGGGGGGACCCTTCGTCAAGCAATTCGGGCTTGCGTTTTGTTGGTTCCCCGACGGGGGGGGAGGCGTGACAATCGTGGACCCCGTTCGCTAGGCTGGGGCCTCGCTGTTTGGCTCTCGTCGTTTTTTCTATTTTTCCTGTTCGCTCTTCTCGCTCGGAGTTCTACGCATGGCGACCCTCACCAAGCCCGTCGCTCGCCCGGAGATCCGCAACACGCAGTGTTACATCAACGGCGAATGGGTTGACGCCCTCAGCGGCAAGACCTTCGAGACACTCCACCCGGCCACCGAAGAGGTGATCGCACACATTGCCGAGGGAGATGCGGCGGATATCGACCGGGCGGTCACCGCCGCCCGCGAGGCGTTCGAGCGCGGCCCTTGGTCGTCCATGGACGCTCGCCAACGCGGCAAGCTGATGTACCGCCTCGCAGAACTGATGGAAGAAGAGGCCGAGTACTTGGCGGCCCTGGAAACGCTCGACAACGGCAAGCCGATCCGCGACTCGCGCGCCGCCGACATCCCACTGGTGGTTGAGTGCATCAAGTACTACGCCGGCTGGGCCGACAAGATTCACGGCGACACGATCCCCATCAGCGGCGACTACCTGTGCTACACGCGCCGCGAGCCGATCGGCGTAGTGGGTCAGATCATCCCGTGGAACTTCCCGGCGCTGATGGCGGCGTGGAAGTGGGGCCCGGCCCTGGCCGCGGGCTGCACGATCGTCATGAAGCCGGCCGAACAGACGCCGCTCACCTGCCTGCGGATGGCCCAGCTGGCCCACGAGGCGGGCTTCCCGCCGGGGGTGATCAACGTGGTGCCGGGTTACGGACCGACGGCCGGCGCGGCGCTCGTCAAGCACCCGCAGGTCGATAAGATCGCGTTCACGGGCGAGGGCTCGACCGCCAAGATCATTCAGGCGGACGCGCTCGACACGTTCAAGCGGGTCACGTTCGAGCTGGGTGGCAAGAGCCCCAACGTGGTGCTCGCCGACACCGACCTGCAAGCCGCTGTCGATGGAGCCCACTTCGGCTTGTTCTTCAACCAAGGGCAGTGCTGCACCGCGGGAAGCCGACTGTTTGTCGAGGACAAGATCCACGACGAGTTTGTCGATCGGCTCATCACGAAGAACTCTTCACGGCGTGTTGGGGACCCGTTCGATCCCCAGACCGAGCAAGGACCTCAGGTCGATCACGCCCAGCTCGAAAAAGTGCTGCGCTACATCGACTACGGCAAGCAAGACGGTGCCGAGTGCGTCTCGGGTGGCGAGCGGCACGGCGACCGCGGCTACTTCGTTAAGCCGACCATCTTCACCGGCGTCAAGGACGACATGCGGATCGCGCGCGACGAGATCTTTGGCCCCGTGATGAGCGTGCTGAAGTTCTCGGACCTGGACGAGGTGGCCGAGCGCGCCAACAACACGCCCTTTGGCCTCGCCGCGGCGGTCTGGACACGCGACATCAACAAGGCCCACCGCTTGGCGGCAAAGATCCGCTCCGGCACCGTGTGGATCAACTGCTACGACGTGTTCGACATCGCCGCGCCGTTCGGCGGGTTCAAGCACAGCGGTATCGGTCGCGAAAAGGGTGCCGCGGGACTGGATAACTACCTGGAAACCAAGAGCGTTATCGTCAAGATGTCGTAACCAACCGGCAGCAGCGGCGTTCTTAAGACGAGCGCCGCCGCTTGCCCGTTAGCAGCAAGCCGCACGCCAACAGCCCCGCCGCGCTGGGCTCGGGAATCGCGCGCAGGATGGCCGTGTGCATCCGCGAAGACAGCTCTTCGACATTGCTGAACCGCGTGCGATCGGTTGAGAAAACGAACACGAGCCCTTCGTCTTGATCAATCCAGCTGTGAAAACCGCGGGCTCCCCCGGCTAGCGCATCGACCGCGGGACCGGCCTGCGTCAGCTGATCGAGCCACACCCCGATCCCGTACCGATTGTTGTCGGTCGGCGATTGGTCGATTCCCTGGGCGTCGGTCGTTTGCCGTGTAAGCATCTCCTCCACCGCGGCTTCGCTCAACACGCGGGCTCCGGTCGCCCGATCGACGCCGTTGTTCAGCAGCATGTCCATCAGCCGGGCGAAGTCGGTGGCGGTCGATTCGATCCCCCCCGCCACGCGAGGATTGGTGGGGCTCGCTAGGCGAAAGCGCGTGCTTTGCAGCTGCAACGGGTCGGCAATAAACTGATCGAAGAGGCTCGTGTACGATGCGCCGGTGGCCACCTCAGCCGCGGCACCAGCGGCCTGCATCGACAGGCCGCCGTAGGCAAACGTTGACCCGGGCGGGCCGTTCTCGAGCGGCGTATCGGCGATCAACGCCGCCGACTGGCGGAGCGTGATATTCGGATTCGCCAGGATCGAAGAGCCCGCGTCCTGACCCAGTAGACCTGAGGTGTGAGTGAACGCCTGGCGGAGCGTGATCGCTCCGTAGCCCGGCTTGCGGTACTCCGGCAAATAGTCGGCCAGCCGACTTTCGAGCGAGAAGCCCGAGACGTTGTCCGTGAGGGCCATCATCAGCGCACCGCTCATCGTCTTGCTGCTGCTGTCGGTGCTGACCACCTCGCCCAGCGACATGTCGCCAAACGCGCGGTGGTAGATGGGCTGGCCGTGCTGTAGCACGAGCAGCTCGAAACCTGTCACGGGGGTATCTACCCCCACCCCCACGAGGGCCCCTCGCGCTAGCTGAGTGAGTCGCGTCAGGTCGTACTGCGCGGTGGCCGGCGTGACGAACGCTATCGCCGCGAAGGCTAACAAAAGGACCGAGTAAACTGCGCCGCGGATTGCCTGCATGAGATCGACTCGGGGCTCGGGGAAAGAAGGAACTGACGCCTCCCTGCACCGAGCACTTAACCCTGACCGCACAGCAGGGTTCCGCAAAAAATCTCGAGCGAGCGGACCAATTCGGCCGCGTGCGGATCATCCCCCCATGACCAAGACGCGGGGACCCCCTCAGAAGGCGTCGGCGGTCCGGTAGGCTTCGATCACCGCCAGATCACCTTCTTTGCCACCGCGGCTGGCACCATGCTCCATGCCAACCACCCCGTCAAAGCCCCGCGTGTGCAGGTGCTTGAAGACGTTGCGGTAGTTGATCTCGCCCGTCCCAGGCTCGTTACGACCCGGGTTATCACCGACCTGGAAATAGGCGATCTCGTCCCACGCCAGATCGATGTTGGGGATCAGATTGCCTTCTTGAATCTGCTGGTGGTAGACATCAAACAGGATTTTGCACGCCGGGCTGTCAACGCCACGACAGATCTCGTATGCCTGCGGGATCTTGCGCAGGAACAAGCCCGCGTGGTTCTTCCACCAGTTGAGCGGCTCAAGCACCATCACCAGATCGTGCGGCTCGAGCACCTCGGCACAACGCCGCAACAGATCGATACAGCGAGCCGTCTGGTAGCCCTCTTCAACGTCGATTGAAAAAGCGCCGGGGACGACCGTCATCCACTTGGCGTTCACGCGCTTCGCGACCTCGACGGACGCGCGGACCTCGGCGACCGCCTCTTCTCGCAGCTTCTTATCGCTACCGGTGAAGCTCCGCTTATCGAACGAGCCAACACCGTACGCTACAAACACGCCCATGCGGATTCCCAGCCGCTCCATCGCCGCGGCGATTCGGGTTTGCTCTTCAACGGGCCGCTTGTGCATCGTGTTGTCTTCCCAGTCGCGGAAGCCCTGGGCGGCAGCAAACTCGAGCTGAGCCACCAGATCGTTACCGGCCGCATTCCGGAATAGGCCAAAGTGCGGCGCATAGCGCAGCCGAAACGGTTTTGTCCCAGCGTCTTGAGTCGTGGACTGTGCGCTCGCTGGGCTGGTTGTGACAGCGGTCGCAGCGGCGGTCGCGGCGGCGGCAAGGAAGTTGCGGCGTTGCATCGGGAGAAGACTCGCAGACGAGGAACGGGGGGAAACCGGTCCCTCACTATAACCGCGGCGGAGAACGCTGTCGGCCAGCGCAGGTTCCCTTCCGGCGGCCGGTAGTAAGGCCCCCCGGTCAAAATGGCTCCTTGAGCCGGGCAACCGGCAGGGGCAGCCAGCCCCGAAGATCGGTGCTCAAACGCCCAGGAGAGCGTTGAGAAAAGAACGCCTACAGCTGCGCAAGCAGCGGCAACCGCGAACGGTCCGAAACCACCACCCCGCCCGGCTTCTCGACGGTCACCGCGAAGAGCGTTGCCCGGCTGACCGATAGCTTCACTCGGATCGGCACCACGACATGTTGCACCGATTCGCCCGGATTACCCGGAATGTCGAAGACGCCGCCATCCACCGGATGATCTGCGCTGCGTTCAGCATCGAAAACCCAGAGCTGATACTGCTGCACCTCCGGATCGTTGGGCATTAGGCCATTGAACACCATAAAGCCACGCTGCTCGGCGTCGCTCCAGACCACCTCGCCCCAATTGAATTGGGTGCGGTCAAAACCTTCGGCGGCGTCCCGGGGGCCGATCAGGGCCGGGTCCTCGGTCGGCTTCCAAGCGATGGTGCGCGAGTCGGGAATGGCGCGCAGGGCTTCCATTTGTCGGGCCGGCGCTTGTGCAAGCGGCGCGCTGAGGGTGTCGGGGCGCTTGTAGCCGCCCCCCAACCAGAAGCCCACAATCAGGCTCGCCGCCGCCGCGAACGCCCACGTCAGATCGCGCAGCCTTCGATGACGAGCAGCACTTGGTAGCGCTGCCAACGAAGCCCGGTCAGCCAGCCCGCTTTGCGCTGGCGTGGGGGCAGGCAACGAGCGGGCTTGCTCGGCAGCCTGGACAAAGTTGAAGTCTGCCGCATCGGACCGCAACTGTTGACGCAGCGACGCCGGCGGGTCCGCAACAGAGGGTGTCAGGCCGACCGCGACCGCGGCCGCGACCAGCTCGGCCCCGGTGGCGGTATCGAGAGCGTCGCCCATCAGCAGCGCGAGTTCGGCTTCGTCAGCAGCGTCGAGCCCGAAGACAGCTCGATCGCACAGCAGCTCTTCAAGCCGCGCTGCGCGATCGCCGGTGAGCGGGGGGCGGGACAAATCGGTCGGCCGAGGAAGATCGGGCGTGGGTTCAGAAGGCATGGTCATCGGCTCGCCTCCTGCGGGAACGGGGGGGATGAGGGAACCACGGGCGACGATTCGTTCAACAGGACCGACCGCAGTTGCTGCATGCCTCGCCGGGCGTGCGACTTCACGGTCCCCAACGGCATGCCGGTGCGATCGGCGATCTCGCTCTGGCTGAGCCCCTCGCCCAGGGCCAACTGGAGCACCTCGCGTTGTTCGGGTTTGAGCTGCGCAAGCGCCGTGCGGGCGCGACTCGCTTCTTCCCTGACTTCAACCGGCCCCAAGTCGATTCCGTCAACTCGCAAAGCGGTTTCCCCGCCCGCGAGTTCGTCGAGCGAAGGATCTGCCTGGCCGCGAAGGGCGTCGGGCCGATCAAGCGTACGACGCACCCGGCGACGCACCAGATCGAGCAATCGCCGCCGGCTGATCATCGCAACGAAGGTTGTTTCCGAAGCGATCCGCGCATCAAACCGAGCCGCGTTGCGCCACAGCGAGACAAAGGCCTCTTGCACCGCGTCCTCGGCGTCGGCATTTTCCGCGAAGTACTTTCTCGCTAGTGACCACACCAACCCGCTGTACCGATCCAGACAGGCCTCGATCGCGGACGTATCGCCAGCGGCGACACGGGGCAACAGCGGCTCGGCGGGCAACACGGCAGTCAACGGAACAGACTCGCAAGGCTGTGGCTTGGTACCCGACGCGAGGCACCGGGACCGGTATCTAGCAAGCCGCAAACCGGGAGCGACGCAGCGGCGTCGCTCCCGGCTGGTGGGCTGACAAAGACGATAACCGATCGGGACCAAAGTCGCAGTCGGGGGGTCTGAGGAACAGGGCAAGGGCTCACTCGGCCGGCATCAGAACGGTGTCGATCACATGGATCACGCCGTTGCTGGTGCCGATATCGGTCTTCAGAACCCGCGCGCCATCGACAAACACCTTGCCGTTGGCCACCCCGATAGCCACTTCGCCGCCCTGCAGGGTCTTCGCCGTGCGGAGGTTCACCACCTGATCGGCGGTGACCCGGCCGGGGACCACGTGGTAGGTCAGGATGGCGGTCAGCTTGGCCTTGTTCTCGGGCAGCAGCAGCGACTGCAGCGTCTCGGCGGGAATCTTGCCAAAGGCCTCGTCGGTCGGCGCGAAGACGGTCAGCGGGCCGTCTCCTTTGAGGGCGTCAACCAGACCGGCCGCCTTCACCGCCGCGACAAGCGTGTTGAAGCTGCCCGCGGCGACTGCGGTATCAACAATGTCGGCCGTCGGAGCGGCCGAAACCATCGAAGCCTGCGCACCGTGATGATGCTGATCGGCATGGTGACCGTGATTCACGGCTTGGTGATGCTTGCCCTGCGAGGCGGGGCAGCTGCTGGCGCATTCGCCAGCAAGAGTCGGGGCAGCAAGCGACAAGGCGGCGGCAAGCGCGACAAAAGAACGGAGCATGGTTTTCTCTTCCTGTTGGTGTAGCAAAAACGAATGAAGGGCGATTTGCCCCGGTGACGGGTTAGCCGTCCCGGTGGGTCTCACCAATGAGTTCGCCGCCGAACCGCAAGCGGATGCGGCCGGCCCCGATTTTTTCACGGAGCGTGCTAGCGAGTGGCCCTGCCAGCCGTGCGATGCCGCGCGACATCACGCAGATGCTGCTTGAAGCTCGCGAGCAAGCGACTCTCGAAGCGGTAGGGATTCCAAGCCATCGCGATCGTTCGGCGGGGCTTGGTGCCGTCGAACGATCGATAGACCCGCGATTCGGCCGGGTCGCAGCGGCGGGCCATCTCCGGGATCAGCGATACGCCATGCCCCAACGACACCAACTCTTGCACCGTGGCAAGCTGGCTCGCCGATTCCACGGCCACCGGCTGGAAGGAGCGTTGTCGGCAGTAGCTCACAACGCTCGTTGTTAAGCAGTGCGCTTCGCTAAGCAGCACAAACGGATACGGCTCGACGTCGTCAAGCATGACCCGCTTACGCTCCGCGAGCGGATGCCCAACTGGCATCGCGAGCAGCAGCTCTTCTTTGAAGAGTTCCTCCGTATCGACGTGCTTTGCTTCGAGTGGCAAAGCCAAAATCGCCAGATCGATCTCGCCGTGCTGACAGCGGGTGAGCAGCTGCTGGGTCGTCTCTTCGTGGAGGAGAACCTCTGCCGACGGAAACTCGGCGCTAAAACGGCGCAAAAAGCTCGGTAAAAAATACGGCGCGATGGTCGGGATGGCACCGATCCGCAATCGGCCCAGCCGTCCGTCATCCGCAATCTGGGCCTTGGTATCATCCAAGATGCCGAGCACTTCCTCCGCGCGGCGTTGGACAAGCTGTCCGGCGTCGGTCAGTTCGACGGCGCGCGTCTTTCGGTCGAACAGCGGCTGGCCGAACTCTTCCTCTAGTCGCTGGATCGAGCGGCTCAGTGCCGACTGCGACATCGAAAGCTCCTCGGCCGCCCGGGTGATGTTGCCCCGTCGGGCTACCATCAGAAACTGACGGAGCTGTTCGCTATCCACGGCCTTCATTCCCCGGCTTTAGGCATGCACAAAACGCATCGACTCTATCTTAACTATGCATTGGCCTTAATGGCGAGCTAGCCTAGACTTAACCACATGCCCTTTTCGCCCGCGGGCGAGACGGTCACTTGCCTGATAATCCGAACTCTCTTCGAGGCTATTCGTATGTCGCCCCGCTTGCTGCTTGTTCTGATCGCGATGCTTGTCCTCCAAGCCACGAACAAGGCCCGTGCCGAAGACGCGGCCTCGGCCTCGGCCGGCAAGTGTCCCGTGATCGGTGCCGGCGCGCCCCACCGCCAAACCGCAGGGGGCGCTTACACCAACGGCGACTGGTGGCCCAACCAGCTGAACCTGCAGATCCTTCACCAGAATTCGCCCCGCGGGAATCCGATGGGCGAGGAGTTTTGTTACGCCGACGAATTCAACCAGCTCGATCTGGACGCGCTCAAGGCGGACCTCACCGCGCTGATGACCACCTCGCAAGCGTGGTGGCCCGCTGACTACGGCCACTATGGCCCGCTGTTTATCCGCATGGCCTGGCACAGCGCGGGCACGTACCGAGTCGCGGACGGTCGGGGCGGGGCTTCCGACGGAACGCAACGCTTTGCACCACTCAACAGCTGGCCGGACAACGCCAACCTCGACAAGGCCCGCCGCCTGCTCTGGCCGATCAAGCAGAAGTACGGCCGCAAGATTTCGTGGGCCGACCTGATGGTGCTCACGGGCAATTGCGCGCTGGAATCGATGGGGTTTGAAACCTTCGGATTCGCCGGCGGTCGCGAAGATGTTTGGGAACCGCAAAACGATATCGACTGGGGCCCCGAAACCGAATGGCTGGCCGACAAGCGGTACCAGGGCGAACGCATGCTGGACAACCCGTTGGCCGCGGTGCAGATGGGTCTCATCTACGTGAATCCCGAAGGGCCTAATGGCAAGCCCGACCCGCTGGCCGCGGCCAAGGACATCCGCGAAACCTTCGCACGCATGGCGATGAACGACGAAGAGACCGTCGCGCTGATCGCGGGTGGCCACACGTTTGGCAAAGCCCACGGTGCCGCCAGCCCCGCCGGCAACGTTGGCCCCGAACCCGAAGCTGCCGGCCTCGAGGAGCAGGGCCTCGGGTGGAAGAACACGCATGGCACCGGCAACGCGGGCGACACGATCACAAGCGGCCTGGAAGGGGCGTGGACGACCACCCCCACAGAATGGTCCAACGGCTACTTCAACAACCTTTTCGACTACGAATGGCAACTCGTGAAGAGCCCGGCCGGCGCGTGGCAGTGGACCCCCGCCGACGCCGCGGCACAGGGCACCGTCCCGGACGCGCATGACCCCGCCAAGTCGCACGCGCCGATGATGTTCACGACCGACATCGCGTTGAAGAAGGACCCGATCTACGGCCCCATCTCCAAACGCTTCCACGACAATCCGGAAGAGTTCGCGACCGCCTTCGCCAAGGCGTGGTACAAGCTCACGCACCGCGACATGGGCCCCGTCTCGCGCTGCCTGGGGCCAGATGTTCCCGCAGCCCAGTTGTGGCAAGACCCCGTTCCGGCGGTCGATCATCCGCTGATCGACGCCCAGGACACCGCGGCACTTAAGCAAAAGATCGCTGCCTCGGGGCTGTCGGTCGGGGATCTCGTCGCGACCGCCTGGGCCTCGGCTTCAACGTTCCGCGGCAGTGACAATCGGGGCGGTGCCAATGGTGCCCGCCTACGCCTTGCGCCGCAAAAAGATTGGAAAGTCAACGAACCCGCGAAACTCGCCGCGACCCTGCAGAAGCTCACTCAGATCCAAACCGAGTTCAACCGCACCCAGTCAGACGGCACAAAAGTCTCGCTCGCCGACCTGATCGTGCTGGGCGGCTGCGCGGCGATCGAAACGGCCGCTAAAGCGGCCGGACACAACGTGGCGGTTCCGTTCACGCCGGGCCGCACGGACGCCTCGCAAGAAGAGACCGACATCGAGTCGTTTGCGGTGCTCGAACCCCGTGCCGACGGCTTCCGGAACTACGTTGGTAGCGAGCTCGATCGCCCCGCCGAAGAGGTGCTCATCGATCGGGCCAACTTGCTCACGCTCAGCGCGCCCGAGATGACCGTGCTCATCGGCGGCCTCCGCGTGCTGAACGCTAATGCCGACGATCTGGAGCTGGGCGTCTTCACCGATCGGCCGGAAACTCTCTCGAACGACTTCTTTGTGAATCTGCTCGACATGGGGGTCGAGTGGCGGAAGTCGCCGCGTTGCGAGCACTTCTTCGAAGGGCGCAACCGGGAGACCGGCGCGGTCCGGTGGACCGCCTCGTCGGTAGATCTGGTGCTGGGATCCAACTCGCAGCTGCGCGCGATCGCCGAGGTCTACGCCGCCGACGATGCGGAGCCCAAGTTTATCGAGGACTTCGTTGCCGCGTGGAACAAGGTGATGAACCTTGATCGTTTCGAGCTATCGGCCGCACAGCGCAGTGGAGTAAACCCCCTGGCGGCTAAGCAGCCGTGAGCGCTGCGGGGAAGGCTCAATCGCCGATCGCGACCAAGTACTCTTGCCGTTCCGGGCCGTCCCCCGACGCGTAGCGGTGATAGAGCTTGCCGTCGAGCGGCGTTAGCGTGGCGTAGCCGCTCGTGCCCAGCTGATTCTCAGCCAAGAGCTCGAACGCCGCGGGGTCGGCACGAAACACGAACGTGGTGCCCTGCTCGTTCGTGACGTAGATCTTATCGCCCACTAAGACGGGTGATGAGCTATAGCGACCGCCCAGGCGTTGCTTCCACAGCTCCTTGCCATCGGCGGCGCGCCAGCAGTACGCCACGCCGTTGTCAGCGACACAGTACACGTGCCCCGCGGCCACGAGCAGCGATTGCTCGTAGCACTTGATGCGGTTCTCCCACACCACGTCGTGCGGGGGAGTGGTGCGGATCGCGAGCGTGAACGACTCGGGGTAGCCGCCGCTGCCCATCGCCAAACCAAGCCCCTCTTCCCAAACCATCGTGCCACAGGTGGCGCGGGTCGTGCCGGGCTGGCTCCACAGCGGCGCTCCGCTGGCCGGGTCGTAGGCCGCCACCTGGCGGTTGCCGGTCAGCATCAGCTGCACTTTCCCCGCGACCGGCACGAGCGACGGGGTGCTATAGGAGAGGCTTTCGGGTCGGTCCGCGCGCCACACCTGCTTGCCCGTTGCCGGATCAAAGGCATAAATGCCGCTGCCCGTGCCATCGAACTCCGAAGACACCACCACCAACCCCGCCACGACCCGCGGCGATGAACCGAATCCGAACGTGTACTGCTGCGGTTTGAACGGCGCGGCCGGCACGCTCCAGAGCGGCTCGCCAGCGAGCGTGAACGCGCTCAGCCAGGCGCTGCCGTCGTTGTAGAACAGGGCGAAGACGCGCTCGCCGTCCGAGGCGACCGTCGGGCTGGCGTGCGTATTGCTCGGGTGGATCTCCGCGGGAAAGTTCCCTTGGTGAACGCGCTGCGTCTTGAGCAGCGCGCCGGTTGAGCGGTCCAAGATCAGCAGCGACTGCGTTTGCGTCGGTTCGTCGGCGGTGGTCAGATAGATTCGCTCTGCTACGACGGTCGGCGACGAGTGGCCCCGGCCGGGGATCGCCGTTCGCCAGCGCAGGCCGCTGGTCTCCGACCACTCAGACGGCGCGGTGGCACCGGGGGCCGCGTGGTTGTCGGCGGTTGGCCCGCGCCACTGGGGCCAGTCCTCAGCCGCCACGACAGACGCCATCATCGCCAGGCCGATGACCATCAGGTTGCGCATCGTTCGTTCCTTTTATTGTTTGCCAGTGGAAGCCCGCGACGATTGGGAGCCGCAGGCAGGCTTTCCGTGCCGGGGCCTTTCTACGCTGGACTTTGTAGAGCGGGGCGCCGCCATAGGCCAGCGGCTGAGCCTGCACGCCGGCGGGCTAGGCGGGGTCGGCCAGCCGCTCATCCGCGTCGCGTTCTAGTAGATCGTCAAGGTGCGTTGCGACGGCGTCGGCCAGCACCGGCGGGTTGTACCCCCCTTCCAGCACGCTCACGAGCCGTCCGTCGCAATGCGTGGCCGCCACGTCCATGGCAATCTGCGTGAGCGTCGAAAAATCCTCCGTCTCCCAGCCGAGCGAACCGATCGGGTCCTCGCGGTGCGCGTCAAAGCCGCAACTGAGCAAGACCAACTGCGGGCGGAGTTTGTCGGCAAGCGTCTCGACCTCACGCCCCAGCCAACTCGTGCAGCGATCGCGCGACACGCCCATCGCGACCGGCAGATTAACGTTCCAGCCCAAGCCATCGCCGCTGCCGGTCTCGTCGGCGGAGCCTGTCCCCGGATAGAAGGGGTAGCGGTGCATCGAGAGGAACCCCACACGCGGGTTCTCATAAAACATGGCCTGCGTGCCGTTACCGTGGTGCACGTCCCAATCAATGATCAGCACGCGGTCAAGACCGAGTTGCAGCGCATGCTCAGCGGCGATCGCGACGTTGCCCAGCAGACAGAATCCCATCGCTCCACCGGGCAAGGCATGGTGCCCCGGCGGGCGGACCAAGCACAGCGCACGCGAGGCTTCGCCGCGAATCACCCGGTCGACCGCGTCGCAGGCGGCACCCGCGGCGAGCAGCGCGACCTCGAACGAGGCGGGGCTGACGACGGTATCCACCTCGGCGCGCCCGCCGCCCGCGGCGGCCAGCGTGCGGAGCGTCGTTAGGTGCTGGGGCTCGTGGAGCGAGAGAACTTGATCGTCGGTCGCGGGACGCCAATCAGGCCGAACGCACCTGGCAAGCTGCCCGCCACGCTCCAGCCGACCGATGACCTGCTCCAGCCGCTGGGGCCGCTCGGGGTGGCCGCCGGTGTCGTGCTGGAGGAAATGCGGCGAATAGTACAGGAGCGTCATGGCGTGGCGAGTGTAGCAAGGCAACGCCGCCGGGGGGCAGCGGGGGACGACGGCATGTCCAGCGGCCTACCAATCCTTACAATCCGGCTGGTTTGCGCGGGGAGAGCTGCCAGAAGCGCCCCGCTAGCCCGCAGAACTTGACACCTCGCGCCGTCGGTAGATAGGGTGATTGGGGGGGGATGGCGTTGCGCAATCGACGACCGAACCGCTTTGCTCGGCGGTGGTTAGGACGCCACGGGGGTGATCGGCGCAACCTTCACCTCCCTGCGCCACGCGATGCGGCACCCTCGCGACCAGCGTGTCGTGGCGGGTTGCGTCCGCGGGGTCGTGGGGGCTTTGCGTGAGTTGACTATCGGCGTCGTGGCTTCTGTAGCAGAGGTCGGCGATCTTGGAACGAGTGGAACTTGATGGCTAACGTGCGCAAAGCAATTCGACTCAGCGTTTACGCAGCGGGGCTGCGCACCGCGCTGGCAGCGGCCGTCATGACCGCCCTGTCATCCGTGGCGTTGTGCCAGGACTATCAGGGGGACGATTTCGATAAGAGCCTTTCGTCGCGCGGATCGCTCTATCGCAGCTACGTTAAAGACGGCCGCGGCTCGGACGATCAAGACACCGCCTTCCGGCTATACATCACCAAGTATTACTTGCCCGCGATGACCCAGCCCTCGCCCGAGGCGCTCGAGGACCTGGGCAAGCTTCGCTCGGACTTGTTCTCGCGGTTCCTGTGGCCCGCTCGTCCGGCTATTCAGAGCTGGATCACCGGCGAGGCATTCAACTGGGCCAAGCAGGTCGCCACTTCAAGCCGCTACCACCCGGCAGTTCAGTACAACGCGGTTTATCTGATGGGCCTGCTCGATGAGCGGTACGCCAGCGATAACCAGCCGCAGCCCGCCCCTTTACCGGCGGCAAACGATGAGCTGAACCGCTATACCCGCTTAGCCGTGACGAACGAACGCGTGCCGCGCCGGTTGCTGGCAGGAGCCCTCGTGGGCCTGGAAAGGCACACGCGGTACCTGGCGAATCTGCCGGAGAAGAATCAGACCGAGACACTAAAAACCCTGGTTGGCTTGCTCCGTGCGAAGTCGCTGCCGGGAGACTACGAAAAGCCCGTGCTCGGATGGATCTACGTCACCGCTGCCGAGGCGCTCGGCAACACGGGCCAGGCCGGCCCCAAGGGCGCTTTCTTCCAAGCGATCGCGGGCCGCGTTGGCGACAAGAAACTGCTGATGGAAGACCGTGCCGAACTCGCGAGCAAGCTGAAGCTGCTCTCCGCGTCTCGCGTAGACTTGGACGCACAGGTTGCCGATCGAACCACCAATGACGTGCGTGAGCTGGCTCTCGCAATCGCCGTTTCAGAAGCGAAAATTGCCGAAGAGTTTGAAGACCTGGGCCTCGGCGGAGGCGGTCGTCTGGGAGTTCTCGGCCTGGGCCGGGACAACAAGGAGCGCCGCTTTCGTGAAGGCGAAGAGGGCATCGAGCTGATCCGCGAAGACCTGCTCGCGCTGCTGATGAACTTACAGGATGGCTTGGAAGCGACCGCGGCGGTCGCCGCTGAGTCAGACGCCGCCTCCCTCAAAATGATCAACGAAGCGCTCAGCGAGGCGATTCGCCTTACGCGTGATAAAGATCAGATCGACCTGAACGTGGCCGACGGGATCAAGAAGATGGCTGCCAAGGTGAAGAGCGCCGTGGCAGTGAAGCAGACCGCTGGAAACTAGCGCCCGCGGGATCACACTCCCCCCTCGCTTTCCTACGGGTAGGCGGAAGCTGCCCGAGGGTTTTCTTGGGAATTCGCCGCCGGATCGTCTACCATGCGGAAGAGGGCTTGGCGGATAACGCCCCTCTCCGCTTTTCTGTTTGCGCGCTTGCACTTCTCAATTTGCTGATCGGAGCGGCGATGTCACGCTTCCAGGCGCTTAATGTGCCGACCGGCCGCCGTGATTTTTTGCGGCAGGCAACGACTCTCGCCGCAGCGGCCGCACTCCCGGGCGGTTCCCCCCTGTGGGCTGACGCCGCCAACAACCGCCTGGGTGTGGCCTGTATCGGGGTGGGTGGCATGGGCACAAGCCACCTCACATGGCTCGCCAAGCAGCCCGACTTGCGCGTGGTTGCGATCGCCGACGTCGATAAAACCCACCGCCAGGCGGCCGGCGTTCTCGCTCCCGATGCGAAGCTCACCGGCGACTTCCGCACGATCCTCGATCGTGACGACGTCGATGCCGTGTTCATCGCCACACCCGATCACTGGCATGCCCTCACCACTATCGCCGCGGCCCGAGCCGGCAAGCACGTCTACTGCGAGAAACCGCTCGCCAACTCGATCGGCGAGGGGCGGGCTATGGCCGACGCGGTCCGTGCGGCCGGGGTGGTGCTCCAGACCGGTTCGCACGAACGCTCCAACCCCGGTGCCACCGTCGCGAAGCGACTTGTGGCCGAAGGAAAACTGGGCCGGATCCATACGGTGCGAATCCATCTGCCCAACTCTGATCAGCACCTGCAACAGGTGGAAAACTTCACTTCTCCGCCGCCCGATTCCGATCCTCCCGCCAAGCTCGACTACGACTTCTGGCTGGGGCACACACCGGTCGCGCCCTACAACGAGAAGCGGGCCCACTTCTGGTGGCGTTTCCACAGCCGCTACGGCGGTGGCGAGATGACCGATCGCGGCGCGCATGTCATCGATCTGGCACAGATGATTCTCGACCGCGATGCGACCGGGCCCACTCGCATCGAGGCGGTCGGCAGTCGGCAGCGCGCAGGCTTCTACGACGCGTTCATCACGTTCCGCTTCGAGAACCGGTACGCCGACGGCCTGCGGATGATCGGCGACAACTCGGGCCCGCGCGGCGTCACGTTGATCGGCGAGGCGGGCGAACTGTTCGTTGCGATCCACGGCTGTCAGCTCACGGCGCAGCCCGCTTCGCTGCTCGCGGGCGTGACCTTACCGCGTGTCGATGCCTACGAGATTCACCGCCGTGGCTTCCTGGAGGGGGTGCGCAGCGGCGCGCCGGTCGCTGCCCCCGCTGAGGCGGGACATCGCACTGCCACCGTCTGTCATCTCAACAACTTGGCCATGCAAGTCGGCCGCGCGTTCGACTGGGACCCTGCCGCCGAACAATCCAGCGATGCCGAGGTCAACGCTCTGCTAACGCCTACGATGCGTGCGCCTTGGATGCTGTAAATCCGCGGGGCTCAGAAGTCCAGCTGCGCGCGCAGCGCCAGCACATCGGCCTCGCTATCCACTCCTGCCGGTCGCTCTAAGAAGACGTGGATGTAGTTGAACTGGAACTTCGTGTACTTGTTCAGATACCAGTTCAAGCCAAAAGTCAGGTCGTTCATCACGCCGCCCGCGACCGCGCCATCGGTCAGGTCCAACCGGCTCCACCGGCCGGCAACCTCCCACGCTCCGAGGCCGCACGGCCCGTAGTCGTTGTTGGGCGTGATGCGGCTGTAAGCGCCGGAGGCCGGGTTGTAGGGATGGGTTTCTCCCGTCAGGGCGTAAGCAACCTGAGCATACGCCCCATTGAAGTTCAGGCCGCTGCCCGTGCTGGGATCAACCCGCGCGAAGTACACCTCGGACTGAGCGAACCAAGGTCCGCGGGTTAAGGCCAATTCGGCGTTGATAACCTGATACGAATCGGTCGCGATGGGGCCCGAGTCAACAAAGAACGGCACGGGGAAGTCGGTCGCGCGGAAGTCGAGTTGGTTGAAACCCACCTCGGGCGGCGACCGAAGCCGCGCCACCTCCGTTGCCGGGCGGTTGTAGGTGTAGCCGCCGCCCACATGGATCGTCGAACGATCGTCGTCGTAAAGCAGCAGCGTCTCACGCGTTGAGAATCCATAGCCCGAGTCTCCCGCGGTGTCGCCGAAAACATCGGTCGGGAAGCGGTACACCGAAAGGGCCCACGTGGCCCGCTCTTCGAGCGCCTTGTCGTATAACCCCACGCCGATCTGGCGGAACGGGACAAAGGCAAACGGCAGGGAACGTTCCAGGAAGATCAGCTCGCGTACGCTTGTCTGGGCGTCCATTCCCAACGGCTGCCGCCACTAGCCGATCCGTAGGTGCCCGAAGCGTGAGACGTCGGCCAGATCGACGTAGACGTCCATGAAACTCGGACGTCCCGGGAAAGCAAAGTCATACTCCATCATGTAGTCAACGTTCTCCGCGACCTTGCCCTTGGCGGCGAGGCGGGCGCGGCGGAAGTCGGCAACGTCTTGCGCGTCGCCCACCGCCCCGATGTTCGCATCGTCCTGAGCAAACCAGATCGCGTCGGCCTGGAAAAAGCCGGTCACCGCCACGCTTGGAAACTTCGGCGGCGGGGTTGGGGCTGGGCAAACACACACCTGTGGCCATGCCGCCGGCTCGATGCTGGCATCAAACAGCAACGAGTCCACAGGGCTTGGCGAGATCGGCGTGCCCGGGTCCGCTGTCGGTTCGATCGACGGAAGCAGCCGCGCGCCCGGCACGGTCTCGGTAGCGCCGGCCATTCCGCTCAGCAGCAAGAGCGACACCGAGAAGCGCAACGCACTTCTTCTCCAAGCTAGCATCACTCGCTCTCTCGCTGCGCAGGTAGACTCTGGTTATCCAATAGCAGCATCGACAACGGACGGCACCGACTTCGGCTCCGTACAGTGGCGTGGAGCAGATGTAATGAAACTAGTCTAGCGCTGCTAGCAGCGCGGGCACACGCTCACCGCCAACGCGATTCCGGTTAGCAAGACGAGGGTCGGGCGACATGGCCCTGTTGCCGGGAAGACATGCTCGGCTGCCGGGAAGACCAAGCGCTGGCCGCCCGCATGCTTAGGTCGCCCTATCAACGGGCCCTTCGCATCAGCTAGGCAGCCGAAGTGCTGGCAGCCGAGGCGGTGGATTCCGGACGCCGTTCGCCACGCAGCGAGTAGGCACCGGCTGCGGCGGCGACCGTCAGCAACAGGGCGGCATAAACCGCGTCGCCGGCGAGCATCCGGCGGTAGAAAGGCAACGCGGCGGCATAGCACTCGCCCAGGCCGGCGAGCGTTTTGGCGTAGCGTCCGCTGCTCGCCCAGACCGCGAAATTGGTGGCGACAAAGAACAGCAGCGAGGGGGTCGCCACCGAAACCGCCAGCCGCACGATCCCCGCCGATAACCGGTCCAGGGGCCGCCGCATCCAGCCGCCGAGCAACGCCGGAACCATCATCGAACCGTACACCGCGGCGTGGACGGCAAATCGATCGTAAGCGGGCAGCAGCAGGTCAGAGACGGCCATCGCTACCAGCGGCACGAGCACGGCCACGCCCACGCTGCGGAACCAGTATCCCGCCAGCAGGCCGGCAGCCGCCATTGGCGTGACACACCAATCGGGTTGGCTCCAGCGTCCCGCGACAGCAATCGCCACCAACAGCGCAAAAACAGACAACTGGGCGGGCAACTGAGGCAAGCGAGAACGCATCGGAAGGACTTCCTGCTCGGCGACGGAAAGGGGTCAGCGAGCAACCAACCTACTCGTAGGGAGCCAGCTTCCACAAGACGCGGTCCCCCGCCCCGAGCTTCACCACGCCGGCCCCCTCGAGGGCCTCGACGCCGTTGACCTCGAACTGCCAAAACAGCCCCTGATCTTGCTGGTGAGAGACCCCCCCGAGGCTCTCCAGGAACGCCATCGGGCCCGTTCCGCTCCACACGCTGGCAAAGGCGGCGGTCTCCCGCCCCGCGGCGGCAGTGGCCTCGTAAACGGTCAGGTCGGTCTGCCAAGCGATCTCGACGGCATGACCCCCTTCCGGCAAATCCCCCACCGCCGGCCGATCTCCGATCGCCGGGCGGCGTTGCGAGACGCTCACCACCCCCCCGGCTATCGCGTCAGTCGGCAGCCGGGCTGCGGCCGCAGGGTCAGCGGACGGGCTCGGCCGATGTCGGATTCCCCCCCCCTGATTCCAGGCAAGCACCACCAACAGCGCAGCCGTCAGCCCGAGCAGCAGCCGCCCGACAGCAGAAGCCGGCCTTTCCGGAGACTCAGGGATCATGGCAAAACCATCGCAGACAGTGCTCGCCAGCCGATCGGGTAGGCAGCCGCCCCGTGCGGGCGATAGGATTTCTGGGTGAACGCTGCTCACCGGCGTTTCGTACGTAAACATAGCGGCCACGGCCGTTCGAGCCCAAGCGCGGGTGCCTGCTGCACCGCGCACTCATCCTCTCAAGGACCGCGTCATGGCCAGCCACAGCGAGTCCCTCGCCGCGGCGACCACGCTCTCGTGGGTAACGCACGCCGGCGGACGCGTGGCGGTTCTCACGCTCGATCTGCCCGGTAAATCGGCCAATCTGCTCTCGGCAGCGGTCTTGGACGAACTCTCCGCACACTTTGACAAAGTTGATGCCGCGCACGATGCGCGGGGCCTCGTCATCACCTCGGCAAAGCCGGGCGTGTTTATCGCGGGGGCCGACCTGCGTGAATTCGCCGCGGGACTGGATCGCCCCCCGGCAGAGATCATCGCCATGGCGCGGCGCGGGCAAACTTTGTTTGCGCGGCTTGCTGAGGCCGCATATCCCACCGTCGCCGCGATTGCCGGCGTGTGTGTGGGCGGCGGTGCGGAGCTTGCCATCTGGTGCGATCGCCGCGTTATGGCCGACACGCCCGCCACCCAGTTTGGCTTCCCCGAAGTAAAGCTCGGCCTGTTTCCCGGCTGGGGGGGGACGGCACGCACGCCGCGCGTGATCGGACTGGCGAATGCCCTCGAACTGGTTACCAGCGGAGAGAGCGTCGATGCCGGCGAAGCGTACAAGCTCGGTCTGGCCGATGATCTGGTGCCCCCTGCCGAATCGTCTTCGCTGGCTGATCCGAGCGCCTCGCGACTGCTGACGGCGGCGCTGGCGATGCTCGATGCCGAGCACAAGTCGGGCGCGTGGCAGCGCGATCGCCAGCGGTGGTCCCAACCGATCGCGATGAGCGAAACCGAACTTGCGTTCCTCGGAGCCACAGCAAGCGCGGTCATCCAGCAGAAAACGGGCGGACACTACCCGGCACCGATGGCGGCCCTGGAGCTGATGCTCGAAGCCTCGCAGCTCGATTTACACGCCGCGTGCTTGGCCGAAGCCGAAGCGTTTGCGCCCCTATTCGGCTCGTCCGTTAACCGTGCGCTGCTGAACGTTTTCTTCTTGACCGATCGGGCCAAGAAGACGGGCGGGACCGTCCACGAGCCGATCGCCACCGCGACAGTCATCGGAGCCGGCATCATGGGCCAGGGAATCGCGGCGGCCAATCTGAAACGGGGCGTGGCTGTGCGTCTATCGGATGCGCAGCCCGAGGCGCTTGCGGCCGGCGTTGCCAGCGTGGTGCGCGAGGCGTCGTACAACAAGAAGACCAAAGCGGCCGACCTGGAACTCGCCCTCCACAACGCCGCGTTGATTGCCGGCACCAACGATTCGACCCAGCTCGCCGCGGCCGACGTGGTGATCGAAGCCGTGATCGAAGCGGCCGACGTCAAGCGTTCTTTATTTGCACAGCTTGAACCGCTCCTGCGCCCTGACGCCCTGCTCGCCAGCAACACCTCGACAATCCCCATCACAACGCTCGCCCACGGGCTTGAGCGCCCAGAACTATTCTGCGGTCTGCACTTTTTTAACCCCGTGCGGAAGATGCCCCTCGTGGAGGTCATCCGCGGCAAGCAGACGAGCGAAGCAACGGTTGAACGGATGGCGGCCTACGCGCGGCAGCTCGGCAAAACACCGGTTGTTGTCAACGACGGGCCCGGCTTTTTGGTGAATCGGCTGCTGCTGCCCTACATGAACGAAGCCGCTCTGCTCGCCAGTGAAGGTGTCCCCTTCAAGCTGATCGATAAGGCCGCCAAAGGGTTTGGCATGCCGATGGGCCCCCTCGAGCTGCACGACGTCGTGGGCCTCGACACCTGTGTCCACGCCGGTCGGGTCATGCAGGCCGCGTTCAGCGATCGCGTCACCGGTGCCCCGATACTGGAACGGCTGCTGGCGGCGGGCCGAAAAGGCCAAAAGAACGGTGCCGGCTTTTACGACTACCCCCCCTCCAAGCCCGGCAAGCCGCCCCGGCCGGTCGCCAGCGCTGCCGCGGAAGCGCTCCAGGACCACCCCGTCGAGGGTGTCCGCTGGAATCCCGAAGACCTGGCCAACCGATTGCTATTGCCGATGCTCGTCGAGGCGACCCGCGCGCTGGAAGACGGGATCGTCACAGATCCGCGTGACGTTGATCTCGCGCTGGTGCTGGGAATTGGCTTCCCCCCCCACCGCGGCGGCCTGTTCTTCTGGGCCGATACGATCGGTGCCGTTGCAATCCTGGAGCGGCTCGAGCCGCTTCAACCACTCGGCAAACGATTCGAGCCCACCGAACTACTCAAAGACGTAGCGCGCACCAGCGGCAAGTTCTCTTCGCGCCCCCAGCCCCCTCAGGTGCCGTGAACACGCCGGTCCTTATCGATGCCCTCCGCACGCCGATCGGTCGCGCTCACGCAGAGCGTGGCGTGTACCGCTCGGTGCGTGCCGATGATCTCGTCGCAACCGCGATCGAAGCACTCGTCCAGCGCACCGGCATCGATCCGGCGGCGATCGAAGACGTCTTAATCGGCTGCACCCAGCAGCAGGGAGAGCAAGGCCTGAACGTGGGTCGGCTGGCCGGCCTGATCGCGGGCCTGCCGGCGACAGCCGCCGGTGCCACCATCAACCGGCTGTGTGGCAGCAGCCTGCAAGCGCTCGCGCAGGCCGCACACGCCATCGAAGCCGGTGCCGAAGACGTACACATAGTTGGCGGCGTCGAGCACATGCACCACTATCCGATGGACCTCGGAGTGGACCTGAACCCGCGGTTGTTCCATCACACGAGCAAGGGCGCGTTGATGATGGGTGTCACGGCCGAGTTCCTTGCGCAGTCGCAAGGCATCACGCGCGAAGCGCAAGATCGCTTTGCCCTGGCCAGCCATCTGAAAGCGGCCACGGCTCATGAGTCGGGCGACCTGCACGCCGAAATCATTCCCACCTGGGGGCGCGACGAGGCGGGCCAACGCACACTCATTACAGCCGACCAATGCGTGCGCCACGACGCCAGCCTCGCGGCCCTGGCAGAGCTGAAACCCGCCTTCATGCCAGGCATCGGCACGGTGACGGCGGGCAACAGCTCGCCGCTGAACGACGGTGCCGCGGCGCTGCTGGTCATGAGCGCTCAGCGTGCCCAAGACTTGGGTCTCTCGCCGCTGGCGCGGGTCCGCGCGACCGCCGTGGCGGGCGTTGATCCGTGCGTTATGGGAACCGGCCCTGTGCCGTCCACGCGCAAGGCGCTTGCCCGAGCGGGCCTTGCGCTGGGCGATCTGGACCTAATCGAACTCAACGAGGCGTTCGCCGCTCAAGCGCTGGCCTGCGTGCAAATGCTCGACCTCGATGAAGAACGCGTCAACGTTCACGGCGGAGCGATCGCCCTGGGCCACCCGCTGGGCGCTAGCGGCGCGCGGATCGCCACGACCCTGCTCCACGCCATGGTCGCCCGCAACGCCGAACTCGGCCTGGCCACTATGTGCATTGGCGCGGGGCAAGGGATCGCGGTCGTGCTCGAACGCATATAACCCTAGCTTGGGTCTGATCCTCAGCGACGGTGTGAAGGCAACGGTGCGAAAAATCGAAAAGAAGTACGAAGATCCGCTCTCGCTCGTGTGGCTTCATGCCGCCGAGCAAATGGGGCTGCGTATCGAGCGAAGCGCCGAGGTAAACGCCTCTTGGGACGGTGTCGGGGTGCTCACGATCGGAACGCCTGAGACGCTGGATGCCGATGACTCGCTCGCCCAGATGATCCTGCACGAGGTCTGCCACGCGCTGTGCGAAGGGCCCGAGAGCCTCGCTCGACTCGACTGGGGGCTCGGGTCCGAGCCCGACAAGAAAGTCCACGAACACGCCGCCCTGCGGTTGCAAGCGGCACTAGCCGACCAAATTGGCATGCGCGCGTTCTTTGCTTCGACCACAATCTTTCGGCACTACTACGACCAGTTGCCCGCCGATCCGCTCGCCAAGGGCGACGACCCCGCGATCGCGCTGGCACAGGTCGGCTGGGAGCGGGCTCACGCGGGGCCCTGGGCGGAAGCGCTCGCCGTCGCGCTCGAACGCACCGCTCAGATCGCTGCTGCGATTGCTGACATCGCGACTCCCGACTCGCTCTGGTGTCGTTCGGCGCGCTGAGGGCCTGGCAAACCGCACCCGCACGCCCCCAAGCTGCTTGACAGAAGCCAGCTCGCCCGTTTATTTTACCTTCTGGTTATTTTACCCGGAGGAAAAATGGTCGCCGCTGCCGACACGCTGAGCCAGACTTTCGCCGCCCTGGCGGATCCGACCCGTCGGGCCATCTTGGGCCGCCTCGCTGAGGGCGAAGCAACCGTTAGCCAACTCGCCGAGCCCTTCGACGTCACTCTGCCCGCGATCACCAAACACCTGAAGGTGCTGGAACGCGCGGGTCTTGTCGAGCGAAGCAAGCGTGCGCAGTGGCGTCCGTGCCGGCTCAAAGCCGCACCGCTGCGCGACGCCGCGGGGTGGATCGCCGACTATCGCCGGTTCTGGGAAGCAAGCCTCGATCGGCTCGACGCTTACCTGCAAAAAGTACAAGCAGAACTCCCGGCCGACCCCAAGAACAAGAAAGGCTCCCAACGTGGTCGCAAGTAATGCGGGCGATGCGTCGCAACCAACGGGCTACGCCCTGCGTTTCGAGCGTTCGTTGGCAGCGCCGCGGGCGCTGGTGTGGGCGGCATGGACCGAGCCGGAACGGCTCGCCGCGTGGTGCTGTCCTACCGGTTGCGACATGCTCTTTGCAGAAGGTGACCTGCAACCTGGCGGCGCGTGGCGCAGCGGCATGCGGACCCTCGCCGGCCGTGAGTACATCGCCTGCGGCGAGTATCGCGAGATTGCGCCGACCGAGCGGTTGGTCTTCACCCATCGCTGGGAGCGTGCGGACGGGCTTAGCCCCGAAACGATCGTCACGGTGACGCTCAGCGACGAATCGGAAGGCTGCACGCGACTTGTGCTAGAGCAGTGCGCGCTTCCCGACGAGCGCAATCGCAACGACCACCACAGCGGCTGGAGCGAAGCAATCGACAACCTTGCGGCGCATCTGGACACCGTGCAAAGCGATATCGTCCTGTGCCGGGTGTTCGACGCCCCCCGCGAACTCGTTTGGCAAGCGTGGACCGAGTCCGAGCACATCGCCGGCTGGTTCGGACCGGCTTGCTTTACAACACGTGTTGTCGAGAACGACTTTCGCCCGGGCGGCGCGTATCGCTACGTGATGATCGGCCCCGACGGCACCGAGTATCCGTTCGGTGGCTCGTTCTTGGAGATCCGGCCGCATGAGTGTGTTGTCGCGACCGATGAGTTCGATGAGGGATTCAGCCTTGACAACGTCGAGTTGCTCCCCCGCGGCATGGTGACGACCACATTGTTTGAGGATGTCGGCGGCCGTACGCGGGTAACGATCCGGATCGCTCATCCGACGATCGAAGACCGCGATCGACATGACGATATGGGCGTCATCGGCGGCTGGCGGAGCAGCTTCCATTGCCTCGATGAACTACTCAGTGAGGTCCAAGAACAGAATCGGTCGATCGAAGTCGAGCGCGTTATCGCCGCGCCGCGCGAACTGGCGTACGACGCGTTTCTCGACACCACGAACATCACGCACTGGTGGGGCCCCGAGGGGTTCACTACGACCACCCGGGCGGTGCAAACCCGCCCCGACGGTCGTTGGCGGTTCACCATGCACGGGCCCGATGGTCGCGACTATGAGAATCTGGTGATCTACCGCGAGTTGAGTCGCCCCGAGCGGCTCTGCTACGACCACCCGGGCGGGGAAGAGTTCGAGAACGTCTCGATGAACACAACCGTCACGTTCACGGAAGTGGAACCGGACAAAACTCGCGTCACGATGCAGATGACATTCGCCACCGCGGCCGAGCGCGATCGCGTGGAACAAGCGTACGGCGCGATCGAGGGCGCTCACCATACGTTGGCTCGGCTCGCCCAGCGGCTGGAAACTTCCCCTTCTCCCACGACCTGAGGAACGACGATGAAGAACGGCTCGAAGCTAACGGTGTGTACCCTTACGGTGTTGATGAGCAGCTCGCTCTTGGCGCAAATGCCCGAGTTCCCCGGCCCCGCGCCCGAGCACGCGATGCTCAAGCAGTTTGTTGGCGAGTGGGAGAGCAAGGGCGAGTGCTCCGGCGGACCGGACCAACCCCCGATGCCCAACAGCGGAAAAATCTCATCGCGCATGCTCGGCGACCGATGGGTGATTTCTAACCTAGAGATCAACGCCGGCGGACACGAAGTCACGGGTGTTCAATTGATTGGTTACGATCCCCAGAAGGGGAAGTACGTGGCGGTGTGGGCTGACACGATGATGAACCACCTGTGGCAGTATGAAGGGGAGTACGACCCCGCGGCGAACACGCTCCATCTGTACGCCGAGGGGCCCAACTTCATGACCGGCGAAGGGACAGCGGAGTTTCGCGACTCCTACGAGTTCCTGGACAGCGGCGAGATCGTCCTCACTTCGACCGTCAAAGACGACGCCGGGGCGTGGCAGGTCATCATGTCGGGCAAGTCGCAGCGTGTGGACCTTCGATAGATCACCGCAATAACGCTGGGCTACTCTTTCTTTATGTTTCGGCCGATCCACGGCGTGCCCGCTGCTAGCGGGCGCGCCGTGTCGGTTTTTCGGGACGGCTGCTGATTCTACCAGCAAGGCGTCACGCGACGCTCCGGCGGACGGGCTGTCTCCCGACGCTGCAAACCGGAACCAACAAGAGAGGAGTCTTCAATCATGCGCATCAGCAATTCTCAGCCCCGAAGCCTGAGAACCCCCCTGGCATTGATCGCGGTGGTCTGTGCCGTGGCCCCCGGCTGGGCCTTCAGCCTGATCGCCCCGGGCGGTCCTGCCGAACTCATCGGCCAGCCCGACAACTACTACTCGTACGACCCTGGCGTCATCACCTGGAAGATGACCAGTGACTTCAAGACCGAGTTCAACAACACGGTCCTGCAGAATCAGGTGCGGGCGGCGTTTGACGAATGGGAGTCTGCCTCGATCGATCCGACCCGCCGCACCGCTCACCGCTATCAGTGGACCCGCAACAACGGCTACCAGCCCGTCGTCGATCTGAAGAGCGTGCTAATCCACGAGATTGGCCATAGCATCGGCTTCCAGCACGCCGACGCGGCGTGGTTCAACGAGCAGGGAAACACGGGTTCGCCCTGGAACCGCAACTATCGCTACGTCGGCGGATCGCTCACGGCCGCAGCGCCGCTGGGGGGCGAGATCATGAACGAAGGAAACGCCCCCGGCTTCCTGCCGAGTCAGAAACCGCCCAAGGGCATCCCGGGCGGGGCCTACTGGCGGACCGTCAGCAAAGACGAGATCGCTGGCCTCGACTACATGTACGGTGCCCCGCTCAACTTTGTCGAAGTCGGTGCCAACGAAGAAGCGATGATCACGGTCAGCACCTTCGTTGGGTCGGGCGGATCCAACCTTGGTGTCGCGGGGCCGGATACCTCAACGGCCCGCTCGCCGGGCAACGCCGCTGCGGGACGGAGGATCCTCACCTCAACGGTCGGCATCAGCGACAACGCGAGCATCGAGGTGGGCGTGATGCCCCGGACCTCGAACTGGCACTTCACCAACAACTCGGGGGTCGCTCTGGAAGCACTCAGCGTGCGGGCCGAAGGCACAAGCCTTCGCACAGCGCTCTCGACCTTCAGCAACGGCTCGAATCGTTTCAACACGTATCAACCCTCTAACGCCTTCCAGCTGCACGGCTTCGAGACCCGCAGCCATCAGTTCTTTGATCCCTCAGGCGGATCGATCCCCTCCGGCCAGGGGACCAACTTCGGCTTCCAGCTCGACGTGTGGGATTGGACCGTCAGCGCCGTCACCGGCCGCTCGACGCAGGGCGACATCGTTCCTCTCTCGGTCGTCTCGCTGATGGGCTGGAACCACGGCGGCTTTGAGTCGCCCGATGCCCCCTCGGAAGGAATCGTGCTACCCGGCGACCTGGCGGGGCTCAGCGGAAGCACGCACGACCCTGCCGAGGACGGTTTCAGCACGACCCAAGGCGAGTGGCGTTCTCTGGCCGAGGGCTTTCGGATCGTCGCCAGCGACGCCCCGGGGACGCTGACCGAACTGGGCTTCGCATCGGTTGCGGGGCTCGGCCTGACGGGCGATGACCTGTCCCCCGCCACGCTCCGCCGCCTTGACGACGCGGGCGACTTGGTGCGGTTAGGAATCAACCCGATGCAGCTGGTCGGCGGCGAAGACCTAGTGGTCGTCACCGACGGGCTCGTGGACGATCTACCCCAGGACTTGATGCAATCGGGCGACTTCCTGCTGCTGCCAGATCGTCGCTTCGGCGCGGCGCTCGGCGCCGGCGAGGTGCTCGTCTACGCCCGGACAACCGGTGCCGCGGGCGAGGCCTGGTCGTTCAGCCTGCTGAACGAGGCACCGATCGTCGGTGGGCAGGTGCCCGAACCGAGTGCGCTGGGCCTTGTGGCACTCGCCCTTATGGCTGCTACACCGCGTCGGCGCTGCTCGTAAAAAGCACGAGAGACTGATGTCTTTGTTCTACGTAGCCGTTAGCCCACCCCCACAGGGGTAGGCTAACGGTCTTGGGTGCTGAGTTCTTTTACGCCTGGAAGCTGCCGGTGCGTAAGAACCGGTCGGTCAGGTCGGCTGTCTCGCGCGTCCACAACACGCCCGTGTGCCAACCGTGCACCGTATGGTGGTCGGCCTGCCCTTCGAGGTGTGTCTGCTCCGGATGGAGCACGTTGTCGTGGCTCGCGGCGAGCACGCCAATCTCTCGACCAACAGGAGCCGGTCCGAGCCGATTAACAAAGCTGTCGGGCGTGTCGCACAGCTCGACGAGCGTCGGCGAAAGCGTGCGGTGCGGTTTGACCACCAGATGGTTCCAGAACCGCGATTCCGAATCGCACGCGAGCCGGGTCGCCATGTGCGAGCCGCGATTGGGCGGGGCGATCATCACCACCCGGCCGAAGTTCTCCGGCAGTGATTCCTCCATCGCGCAGCGGGCGACGATACTGCCCATGCTGTGCACCACCAGATGAATCCGATCGTACTGCGGTGCTAAGCGGCGGACACGCTCGGCGAGCCGACGGCCGTGATCACGGTTGCTCCACCAGATCGACGGATAGCCGTACAAACGCGTCTTGAAGCCCCTCCGGCGGAGCCGTGCTGCCAGCGGTGCGAGCAGCCACCGCGTAGACGCGATGCCGTGCGTCATCAGCACGAGCTCGTTGCCGAAGGGCGCGCTGCTAGCGCAAGACGCATCGAGCGACGGGGCATCGAGTTCGGCGGCGCGAATCATAACAGCAAGCTTCGGAGAGCGGGGCATGTGGGCTAGTCTCTATACGCCCCCAGGGGGGTATTTGACCAACCGCTCCCTAAAAAGGGCCTTCAATCGCCCCTCGACGGCGGAAACTACAGCCGCGAACCCCATTTGCGGATGGCGTAGATGCACACCACCGCTCCGACCGTGGCGGTCAGCAGATCAGCGGGGAATCCCTTCACGCCGAAACCCACCATCCGAAAAAGGAAACCGCCGACAAACGATCCCAGCACGCCGACCACCAGCGTCGGCAACCAGCCGGGCCGCGGCGCGTTCATAAACCAGGCCGCGAGTGATCCGGCCCCCAGTCCAATCAACAGCATCCAGAGCAAGCTAAGCATGTTGGTGGTTCGCGGGGTGGAGACGAATCTTGGCGAGCCCGCCACACGAAGCGCGGGACCGACTGCTGAAGGAGACCATTACGGTGCCAGCAACAAACGGCCCGGTGCGGCGAGGAAGCTCTTGAGCTCGTTGACGAAGCGGGCCGCGTCGGCCCCATCGACCACGCGATGGTCATAGGTGAGCGACAACGGCATCACCAGCCGCGGCTCGATGCGCTGCTTGTCTCCCTTGCCGACGACCATCGGCAGCATGCGGCTGCGTCCGACCAGCAGGATTGCTACCTCGGGCGCGTTGATGATCGGCGTTGAGTAGGTTCCCCCCACCGCGCCCATGTTGCTGATCGTGAACGTGCCGCCGCGCATCTCGTCGATCGACAGCGAGCCGTCGCGGGCTTTATCGACAAGCCGATCGAGTTCGCGCGTGATCTGCGAGATGCTTAGCCGATCGGCATCGCGCACCACCGGCACGACTAGGCCGCGATCGGTGTCGACCGCCACACCGATGTTGACATACTCCTTGTAGATGACTTCGCCCGCTTCCATATCGACCGACGAGTTGACGATCGGGTGCCGCTTGAGCGCGCCGGCGATCGCCTTAATCAGAAACGGCATCTGGGTGAGCTTGAGGCCCTGAGCGGTGTAGTCGTCTTTGCTCGCCTGACGAATCTCTTCCAGCTCGGAGACATCGACATCATCGAAGTTGGTGAGCTGCGGAATGGTTGTGTAGCTGGCGACCATGTTGGCGGCGATGGTCTTCCGCATGCGACTCATCTTCTCAACGTGCGTCGCCCCCTGGGCGTCGCTGCTCGCCAGTCCTGGTGCGTTGGAGACGGGAGCCGCGGCGCGGGCCTGCTGCTGCGCGGCACGCACATGAGCCTGCACATCGTCCTCGGTCACACGCCCCCCCGAACCGCTGGGGCGCACTCGGCGCAGATCGACTCCAAGCTCACGGGCTAAGCGGCGGACCGACGGGCTTGCCGCGGCGGCGGCATGGCCATCGCCGGGCTCATCGCGCGGCGCTGCAGGAGCGGCTGCGACGGGAGCGGCGGCGGGAGCCGGCGGGGGGGTCGGTGCCGCTACGGGGGCCGGTGCCGGCGTGGCGGCAGGGGCGGCCGCGGCAGGGGCTTGAGGCGGCGCAGGAGCGGGCTCCGGTGCTGCTGCGGGCTCCGGCGCTGCAGGCGCTGCAGGCGCTGCCGGCGCGGGGGCCGCTGCGGCACTCGCTGCGGCTTCGATCTCAAAGATCGGGGAGCCCACCGTCACGGTATCCCCCTCGGCGACAAGCACCTTGACGATCTTGCCCGCCTGCGGGCTGGGAACCGGCATGGTTGCCTTGTCGGTCTCGATCTCGAGCAGGTCCTGGTCGGCGGTGACGGTGTCTCCCTCCGAAACGAGGATCGACAGAATGTCGCCCGACTCGATGTTCTCGCCGAGGCTGGGGAGGGTGATCTGCGGCATCTGGATTCTTGGAGCTGGCGACGGTTGGCGGAAGGCGACAGTCGGGTATCAGGGTGTGTCGATGGTGCTGCGGTCGCTTACGCGTACAGCGGGGACTTTTTCTCGCGATCGTAACCGAGGTCGGCGATCGCTTGATCCACCACCTTGGCGTCGAGCTTGCCATCTTGGCTGAGCTTATAGAGCGTGGCGATCACGACGCTGGCGGCATCGACCTCAAAGTGGCGGCGGAGGTTCTCGCGGCTCTCGCTGCGGCCCATGCCGTCGGTCCCCAGGCAGAACATGCCCGCGGGGGCCCACGGGGCAACCTGCTCGCTCAGGCACCGCAGGTAATCACTCGCGGCGATGATCGGGCCCTCTGAATCCTTGAGCTGCTGCTCAAAGTACGACTGCTTACGCGGTGCGGTAGGATTGAGCATGTTCCAACGCTCAACCTCTTGGGCCTCGCGGCGGAGCTCGTTGTAGCTGGTGACACTCCACACGTCGGACGAGATGGCGTACTTCTCGGCAAGGATCTGCTGCGCGTCGAGCACGCCGTGCAAGATCGATCCGCTGCCGAAGAGCTGCACCCGCTGCTGTGCGTCGTTGGCCTCAACGCTCTTGAGCCGGTACATTCCGCGGATGATGCCCTCGACCACCGCCTTGTCGGGCGCGCCATCGGGGCCAGCGGGGATCTCGGGCATCACAACGTTCTCGTTCTCGAGCATCAAGTAGTAGATGCACGTCTCGTTCTCGACGTACATCTTGTGAAGCCCGTGGAACATGATCACGGCGGTCTCGTAGCTGTACGCCGGGTCGTAGGCGCGCACGGTGGGGAACGCGATGGCGTTGACCAGCGAGTGGCCGTCCTGGTGCTGCAGGCCCTCGCCGTTGAGGGTCGTGCGGCCGGCGGTGCCGCCCAACAGGAAGCCTTTGGCCCGCATGTCTGCGGCCGCCCAGATGAGGTCGCCGATGCGCTGGAACCCGAACATCGAGTAGTAGATGAACATCGGGATCATCTGCACGCCGTGCGAGCTGTAGGCGGTGCCCGCGGCGTTGAAGCTGCTCATGCTGCCCGCCTCGGTGATGCCCTCTTCCAGCAGCTGACCGTCCTTGGCTTCCTTGTAGTAGGCGATCTGATCCGCATCGACCGGCTCATAGAGCTGACCCATATGGGCGTAGATGCCCACCTGACGGAACAGACCTTCCATGCCAAACGTGCGGGACTCGTCCGGCACGATCGGCACGATATGCTTGCCGATCTTCTTGTCCCGCAACAAGTCGGTCAGCAACCGGACAAAGCCCATGGTGGTGGACATCTCTTTGCCGGGGCCCTTGCTGACGAGCTTTTCGAGCGTCTTGCCGTACTCGGCGAGGGTGGGCACCTCGAGCGGTGCCACGTCCGCGTGGCGTGACGGCACCGGGCCGCCCAGCGCAGCACGGCGCTCGCGCAGGTACTTCATTTCCGGGCTGTCCTCCGGCGGGCGATAGAACGGTGCCTCGGCGACGCGCTCGTCAGAGATGGGGATGCCGAACCGGGTGCGGAACTCGTGCAGCTCCTTCTCGTTCAGCTCTTTGTTGTTGTGCGTGATGTTGCGGCCTTCGCCCGCTTCGCCCAGGCCGTAGCCCTTGATCGTCTTGGCGATCACGACGGTCGGCTTGCCGTTGCGCTCACACGCCTTGGCGTAGGCGGCGTAAACCTTCTCCGGGTCGTGCCCGCCGCGCTTCATCTTTTCGAGCTTCTTATCGGAGAGCTTCTTAGCGCGCTCGAGCAGCTCGGGGTACTTGCCGAAGAACTTCTCGCGGATGTACTGGCCGCCGGCGACCACATACTTTTGGTACTCGCCGTCGACAACTTCCATCATGCGCTGCGCGAGCAGGCCGTTGTGATCGGCCTCGACGAGCGGGTCCCAGTCGCCGCCCCAGACCACCTTGATGACGTTCCAGCCGGCACCGCGGAACGTGCCCTCGAGCTCTTGGATGATCTTGCCGTTGCCGCGCACCGGACCATCGAGCCGTTGCAGGTTGCAGTTGATGACAAACGTGAGGTTGTCCAGGCACTCGCGTGCGGCAAGGGTGATCGCGCCGAGGGTCTCGGGTTCGTCACACTCACCGTCGCCCAAGAAGGCCCAGACGCGTTTGTCTTTGCAGTCCTTGATGCCGCGATCGGTCAGGTACTCGTTGAAGCGGGCCTGGTAGATCGCCATGATCGGCGCAAGGCCCATCGACACCGTGGGGAACTCCCAGAAGCCGGGCATCAGCCAGGGGTGGGGGTAGCTCGAGAGCCCGCCCCCCTTGCCCATCTCACGCCGGAAGTTGACCAGATTCTGCTCGGTCAGGCGTCCTTCGAGGAACGCCCGGCTGTAGATGCCCGGGGCGGCGTGCCCCTGATAGTAGACCTGATCGCCCGAGAAGTTGTCTTCGCCGCGGCCGCGGATGAAATGGTTCAGCGCGACCTCGTACAGCGTCGCCGAGCTGGCGAACGTGCTGATGTGGCCGCCCGGCTTGGCTTTGTCGCGATTGGCGCGGGTGACCATCGCCATGGCGTTCCAGCGGACATAGCTCTTAATGCGGCGCTCGAGCTCGCGATCGCCCGGATAGGCCGGCTGATCGCTCCGCGGGATGGTGTTGATGTAAGGTGTTGTGGCGGTAAACGGCAGCTCAACGCCGTTGCGCACCGCCGCGGCTTCGAGCGCGGCCAGCAGTTCCTTGGCGCGCTCGGGCCCTTTGCTCTCCAGGACGTAGTCGAGCGATTCGAGCCATTCGTTGGTCTCGATCGGATCGACGTCGTTGGGGATCGGCGAGGAAGAATGCTTTACGTCGGCGCTGGCCATGGAAGGCTACCTAAATATGGCTGACAAGATCGCGGGGATCCTCGCGGGTTGGTGCCGGTCGCGGCACCAACGTGAGGGACCCTCACTCGGATCAATAGTTTAGCGTCGTTTTGGTTTGTAGATCTCGGTTGCGGTGCCCAGATGCACTTCGCCTGCAAAGGCGACGGTCTCGCTGAGCGTCGGGTGCGGGTGGATCGAGCCCGCGATGTCGTGCACGTTGCAGCCCATCTCGATGGCGAGCACCGCCTCGGCGATCAGCTCACCCGCTCCGGATCCCACGATTCCGCAGCCCAAGACGCGGTCGGTCTCGGGGTCGATGATCCACTTGGTCAGGCCGTCGGTACGACCGTTGGCCAGCGCCCGACCGGACGCCTGCCAGGGGTAGGTCGCGATCTCGACTTGGCGGCCCTGGGCCTTCGCCTCGTCGGCGGTCAAACCGGCCCAGGCAATCTCCGGATCCGTAAACACCACCGCGGGGATCGCTTGGGCGTCAAACGCCGCCGGTTTGCCGGCCAGCACCTCAGCGGCGATTCGCCCCTCGTAGGCTGCCTTGTGAGCAAGCATCGGATCGCCCGCAACGTCGCCAATGGCCAAGATGTGCGGATCGGCGGTCCGCTGCTGATCGTCGGTCTCGACAAAGCCGCGCTCGTTCACCACGACCTGCGTGTTCTCCAGCCCAAAGCCCTTCGAGACGGGCCACCGACCGATCGACACCAGCACACGGTCGAACTGCACCTTGCCGTTCAGCTCGGCACCCTCGATCGCGACTTCCACTTTGTCGCCCAGGTCTTTCACCCCGGCGACCTTGTGGTTGAGATAGATCGCCTCGAAGCGTTCTTTCACGCGCCGCGCTAAGGGTCGCACCAGATCGCGATCGGCCCCCGGTAGCAGCCCGTCTGACAGCTCGACCACGGTGACTTTCGAGCCGAGTTCGGCGTAGACGGTGCCCATCTCCAGGCCGATGTAGCCACCGCCCACAACGAGCAGCGACGCGGGGATATCGACCAAGTCGAGCGCACCGGTCGAGCTCACGACGCGTGGCGAGCCGATGTTCAAAAACTTGGGCATCGCCGGCACGCTGCCGGTAGCCAAGATGCAGTGGTCGAAGGTCAGGCGCTCGGTGCCGAGGATCGAGGAACCGTCTGACCCCGCCACGGGTTCGAGGTTCAGCGTGGTCGAATCAACGAACACACCGCGGGCATTGATCTTTCGCACCTTGCGGGCATCGGCGAGCTTGCTCAACCCCCCCGAGAGCGTTTCGATGATCTCGTTCTTGCGGGCCCGAACCTTTTCGATATCCACCGTTGGACGCGAGAAGCTGACCCCCCAATCGGCCATCTCCTCTGCCTCGGAGATGATCTTCGCCACGTGCAGCAGGGCCTTGCTGGGGATGCAGCCGCGCAGCAGACAGGTGCCTCCTAGCCGCGGGTCGGCCTCTACGAGGGTGACCTCCAAGCCGAGGTCGGCGGCGAGGAACGCAGCGGCGTAACCGCCCGGCCCGCCACCCAGAACAACGACCTGTGAGTGCATCGGTTAAGCGAATCCCGGAGAGGGTGGTGAAAATCGGCCAACGGCCAAAGCATCGTGATCTGAGGAGAACGCATTCCGACAGGGGCACCCCGCTGACTGGGGATAACCGTCGGCAAGCATCTCTACAGCAGCGATATCGGTGGAGTAACGGCAAGCAAGGCGGAGCAGCAGGCGGGGAGGGCCCAGCAAACGGAAGACCGTTGGCCGCAGCCGACAATCGGGCGACTTGCAGTTGGCTCCGCAGATCGACGCAAGGCCGCTCCCTAGCAGCCGTTACAGCCCCTAGAGTCTACGCATCCGCCGCTTTGGCACAATGGTGAGCAAACCGACCCGCCTTACCCCCCAAAGGACCCTAGATGCCTGCCTTAGCGTCGGCAACTTCCTGCCGGTAGAAGTTTGGGCCGCTAAAACAAGTCTATCGGCCCTTCCCCAGCACCTGATCCAGCGCGGACCCCAAGTCGGGCGTCTCAAAGCGGAAGCCCGCTTCCTCGAGACGGTGAGGAAGAACCCGGGAGCCATGGAGCAACAGGGGCTCGGCCATCTCGCCCATCGCCAGCTTCAGCGCGAACGCCGGGGCCGGGGCCCAGGTCGGCCGACCGAGCTTTGCTCCGAGTGTCTTCGTAAATTCCCGATTGCTGACCGGCTGGGGAGCGGTCGCATTGACCGCACCATGGACGGCGTCGTTGCCCGCCACAAAACGGATGGCTCTGACCAGATCGGGCAGCGCGATCCAGCTCATCACCTGATCGCCGCTGCCCAGCACTCCACCACCGCCCCAGCGGAACAACGGCAGCATCTTTTCTAACGCCCCGCCCTTGGGGCTCAGCACGATCCCAATACGCAGCTGAACAACCCGTACGCCCGCCTCCCAGGCAGGTTGGCAAGCGGCTTCCCACTGCTGACACGTCTCGGCCAAAAAGCCCTCTCCGGCTGGCGAAGTCTCATCCACCGGCTCGTCGCCCCGATTGCCGTAGTAGCCGGTTGCCGATGCACAGACAAAAACCCGCGGCTTGCGGTCCATGCTGGCGATCGTCTCCGCCAGCAGCCGCGTGCTGTTGACTCGACTATCGACGATCTGCTGCTTGACTTGCGGAGTCCAACGCTCGCCGGCAATGTGCTTGCCCGCCAGGTGAACGATAACCTCGACTCCCTCCAGGCGTGCGGCGTCGACTTTGCCGGCCTTCGGCTCCCAGAGAGCTTCGTTGGGGGCCGGGCTCCGCTCGCCACGAACGAGCCGCAGAGCGGGAATCTCATCGGCGGAGAGCGAATCGATCAGTGCCGACCCGACGAGTCCCGTCGAGCCAGAGATCGCGAACGGAGGAGGATCGTTCATAGGAGGCGGGAGCGCGCAAGCGGGGGCGCGCCATATAGGTTTTCGGAGGGACGAATCGCTGCTTCAGCGACCTGCTGCAACTGTCGCGTGGCCTGGGCCGTGGGTGCCCATGGTAGCACAGGATTCTAAAAACCGTGCCTACTCACGCCGTTCTTTAAAACGGCGGCTCGCCCGCGCGAGGATCCGCCGCTCGGCAGCCGTCAGACTGTCCTGGCCGGTCGCTTGGATCTTTCTGAGCACCGCATCCAGTTGCTCTTCGTCCGGATCCGCCTCGGTTTCCGCCTCGCGGTGCACGCGGAGCTTTGGACGCCGCTTGAGTGAAGGGAGCTTGAGGCCCCCTTCGGCCGCTTCAAACCAATCGCTCAGCCGCAGCCCGTAGCGGAAATACAGAAAGCCAAACAGCGCACCGCCGAGATGCGCTGTGTAAGCGATATTTCCCGAGCGCGTTACCGCGCCGAACATGTCTTGCCCCAAGAATACGACAGCCAGCAGCCAAGCCGGCATCGGCACCACACCAAACAACAGCACCTTCACGTGGGGGTACCACAACGCGAACAGAATCAGGATGGCAGAGATCCCACCCGAGGCCCCCACCAGTCCGGGGGCGACGCTGGCGACAACACCATCAGCCCCCACGAGCATCCCCTGGGGGCCGTTGTCGAACTGCTCCGCCACGCTCCACACCAAGCCCGCGAACGCCGCCGAAGCAAAGAAGAAGGCCAGGTACTCTCGCCCCCCCAGCCGCGGCTCGACCGCCCGGCCAAAGAAGAAGAGCGCCAATCCATTAAAGAACAGGTGCTGGATGCCGCGCGTGTCGTGCGCTAGCGCGTAGGTCACGAGCGTATAAATGCGCCAAGGACGCTGATACCAGTCGGCCGGCAGCTCGAGCAGGTTCGTGACGAGCGACTCGGGGGCCGCCATGCCGGCCCCTCGACTGAGCGTGAAGAGCTGCAAGAGATAGACCACCCCGAGCACGGCCAGCAGCTTGGCGTTGGCAGACCAATTCGCGAAGCCGCTCCCCCCGCCCCGACCGCCGCCATCGCGCCAGCCACTGCCCGTGTCGTAACTCCGCTCGTAGTCGCGGTCGTAGATGCCCATCCGTCGTCCCGGATCGATGTTGGCTGCCTGAGCGACGGACGGAGAGTCGAGCCGCTCGCAACGCTTTGCCAGTACTTATCGTAGGACGAATCCGACGCAAAGGGCATCGCCCCTGCGTGCAAGAAATCGACTGTCTCGGCCGGGGAGCCCCCCTCTCCGGCAGGAGTGAGTCGGCGATTGACCTTGTCAGGCCGGCCCCACGAAAAGTTCCGCCCTGTTAACGGTACCGGCTCAGAGGGCGTCCACATCGAGCGCGGGCGACACAACCGGGGTCATCGGCCCCCGTGCGCTGGCAATCTGCGCCGCGAGGGCGGCGTTCTCTTGCAAGGTGGTCTCGAGCAGGGTTTCAGCCTGTGCTAGCTGCTCGTTGAGTCGGTTCAGATGCGTCTCGATTGCATCGCGATCGCGTTCGACGGCGACCAGATCGCTACGGGTTGCCTCGATCTGCGCCTTGCGGAACTCACTGAGTTTTTCCGCTCCAGCGAGGGCCTCGCGGAGTCGCTCCACCTCAACTCGTGCGCTCGACTGCAGGGCCGTCAGCTCAGCGTAAAGCTGCTCCGAGTCTGCTAGCAAGAACGCGTAGTCACGCACCAACCGCCGGTAGCGGAAGCTCACGGGTTCGGTCTCGCTACCGGGCGGGATCGGCTGACCATCGGCGTCGAGCGGTTCGCGTCGTTCCGGATCATCGTCTGCCTCGGCCGGCGTGCCGTCGCGCAGGTACTCTTGGACTGTGGATTCGGGCAGCAGCTTGCGAAGTTGTTTCTCGCTGAGACCCGCAAACAGGTTGGGGCTATCGGCGGGCATCGACTCGTACACGATCCAGGGGCCCTGGCTGTTGATCAACCGATCGGCTGCGTAGTCGTCTTCGGCGAGCTGGCCAAGCGGTAACAGCAGAGCGGTGCGTCCCTCGTTGTCGACCTCCTTGACCACAAATTCACCCAGGTACTGCTGCTGATTGGCATTGCCCTGCTCGAAGAGGTACACGACCGACTCGGGTTCGAGGTCCAGGCGGGCCGTCGCCGCACTGGTATCTTCGGCGGCGGCCGGCTCGGCATCGGGGTCATCCGGATTGCTGGTCTTCGGAGCGCTAGCGGGAAAGCTCACGCGGACCTGCCCGGTTGCAAGATCGACCTCGCCGGCCGGTTCGGCGTTCCGCCACACGCGGCCCCGCGCTCGGCTCTTCAGCCGTAGCTCATGTGCCATGCGGCCAACGCTGGCGAGTTCGGTCGCGTCGTCCGCCACGTTGATCTGGCCCGCCAGCCGGCGCACGACGCTGGCAACGCGCGTGCCCGACTCAAGCGCATCGATTCCTTCCAGCTCGGCGTTGAGCCGCTTGTCAGTATCGACAACTTGCTTCTGTAATGAGTTGCGGGCGTTGAGCGTCTGCGCGGCGAGAATCAAGAACGCCACCGACGCAAAATAAAACGCCACGAGCGCGAGCACACTGCCCCAGTGCCAACGCTTGGACGCGAGGAACGCGGCGACAAGCACCACCAGCGACACAACACCGAGGAAGATGGCGATCAACAAAGGAAGGGCCTTCCAGCGGAAGTGGCAGACGTCGGGCGGGCGCGAACCCTGGCAGAACAAGCAGCCTGGGGAAACTTCGCGGGGTAAAGCTCGATAGTAGACACGGCTACCCAGCCGGTCAACGATTCGCTCATCAGAACGGATCGCTGTAACCCTAGACTACCGCTTGATTTGCACCCTTCGGCCCGCCGTACGGGTCGGCGGATCCTTGTGAACCTAGACCGATCGTGGCGATCGTGCCGAACGAAGCGCCGCCACCAGCCGATGAATCTCGTCGTTCGAGTGCCGGGCTGAAACGCTCAGCCGCAGCAGCGAGTGGCCGCTCGGCACCGAAGGGGGCCGAATCGCGGGGGCGTAGAACCCCGCCTCGGCCAATCGCCGCGACAGCGCCACCGCGGCTTCGGGGCCGCCCGCCCGGACCGGCACTATCTGGCTCGCGGCTGCGCCGGTGTCCCAGCCTTCCTCAGCCAGCGCCGCCCGCAGCTGCTGGGCAAGCGAACGAACGCGCTCCCGGCGGTGCGGCTCCGAGGTCACGATCCCCAGGGCGGCTGTTGCCGCCGCCGCCGCCGCTGGCGGGCAAGCGGTCGAGAAAACATAAGAGCGGGCTCGATTGTAGAGCCAGTCGATGAGCTGAGCGCTTCCCGCAACAAACCCGCCTGCCGAACCGAGTGCCTTGCTGAGTGTCCCCACTCGCACGGTTACTGCCGGCAGCAGATCGGGCCGATCCGCCAGCAGATGCTGCACGGCACCACGGCCTGTGCCACCCCACACGCCCGTCGCATGGGCCTCGTCCACCAGCAGCATGGCACCGTGATCAAGGGCGAGTTGGGCGATCTCGACGAGCGGGGCGAAGTCGCCCTCCATGCTGAACAGCGTGTCGGTCACGATCAACCGGCGCCGCCGGGGGGCGGTCTGACGCAGCAAACGCTCCACATCGTTCGCTTCAGCGTGCCGATAAACGTGCCGCTCGGCACGAGCCAGCCGGCACCCATCGATGATGCTCGCGTGGTTCCGTTCGTCGGTAAGAATCGCATCTTGCTCGTCCACCAAGGCGGGGATCACACCGGCGTTAGTGGCAAATCCGGAGGGAAAGACGAGGGCCGCTTCAGTCCCCTCGAACGCGGCAATCCGGTGTTCGAGTTCGGCGTGGGCCTCGGTCCGGCCCGAGACAACGGGACTCGCCCCGGCCCCCCAACCATAGCGGTCGGCGGCGGCGGCGGCGGCCGCGGCAAGGCGTGGATCCGACCGCAGGCCCAAATAGTCGTTGGCCCCGAAATCGACGAGCGGGGGTCCGTCTGCTCCGGAGGGCGTTGCACCCCGCTGCCGCAACAGACCCGCGAGCCGCAGCCGCTCGATCTCAGCGGGGGCCCACCCAAGGGGGTCGGGCCGATCGGCGGGAGCCGGGACACTCATGGAAAGTCGATCGATCCGGCGGGGCCCGACAAAGAACGTTACAACAGCTTGCCGTCGCGGCGGGGTGGGTCGCCCCCCCGGTAAGCCGCAAAGCGGCGTCGGCTGCGGGGCCCTATAAGCGTAAACTATTGCGAGCCGGCCGTTTATCGCTCGTGCCCGCCAGCTCTTCGGATTTTGCCGGGAACGCGCGGCCTGCTGGCGGCGTCTCCCATTACCGACAAGACATCGACCCACCTCCCTGCCGCTTGTCCCGCACCGATCCCCCTTCAGCCGCTCCGACCGCTAGCGACGACCGCGCGATCGACGACCGTTTAATCGACCGCACTTTGGCGGGCGACTCCGCGGCCTTCGGCGAACTGGTGCGGCGACACCAGGATCGGCTGCGGGGGGCCCTGTTGCGGGTGACCGGCTCGGCCGAAGAGGCCGAGGACGCTGCCCAGGAAGCCTTTATCCAAGCCTACTTGAAGCTGAGCACCTTCCAGCGATCGGCCAAGTTCTACACGTGGCTGTACCGCGTCGCCTTCAACCTGGCGATCAGCAAGAACCGTAAATGGCGGCCGCGCGTGTCGCTGACAACCGTCCAAGACGCCGGCGGCCCCGAACCGACGGCCACAACCGATTCGCCCGAGACCCCACTGCACGAGACCGAGCGCAGCGAGCAGCTGCATGCCGCGATTGCCGAACTGGCCGATGACCACCGCGAGGTGCTCGTGCTCCGCGAGTTTGAGGACATGGATTACCAGCAGATCGCCGAGGTGCTCGGCGTACCGGTCGGTACGGTACGTAGCCGTTTGTTCCGCGCCCGAGCCCAGTTGCGTGACCGCTTAGGTCCGCTGATCGACGACGACTCTACCGCTTCCGAATAACCCGCTCCGCGCTGCTTCCGAATAGCCCGCTCCGCGAACAGCCGCCCGACGCCCCTGCCCTGGCAGCCGCTCGTTAACGAATCATCGCTCATTAAGAAACCATCAAGTCGGTTGGCTCCGTCGTCGCCTCGCACCGTGCGCGGCGACGACGGAGCGATCACCCAGCCAAACGCCGCTATGAACGCCAGCGTCTCCCGATCGGATGCCCCCCTACCCGAGGAAGCGTGTGAGCGGATCAGCGCCTATCTTGACGGTGAGCTGAGTCCCGACGAGCAGGCTGAGATCGAGCGCCTGCTCGGGACGAACGCCGCTGCGCGCCGATTGGCCGACGACTTGCTAGCGCTTCGCAACCTTTGCCAAGAGCAGGCCGCCCCGACTTTTGACCGAGACCTGTCGCAGGGGGTGCTCGCCGAAGCCCTCCGACGCCAAGCCGCGGGATCGCTGGAGAGCCCGGCAGACAATGGTCCGCATGAACCCAAGGATCTGCGGGGCCTGGAACCCGACGGCGAGTTTGGCTTGCCATTCGGTCGATCGGCACGCGGCTGGGTTTGGGCCGGCGTGGCGGCAGCGGCGGCGCTGATGATTGGCTTCTATGGTCGCCCCGAACCACGCGGCGGCAGCGGGTCGTTTGATCAAAATATCGCCGCCATGCAGCGCGCCGTCCCCGGCTTGCAGGTGGTGGATGTCGAAACTACGCCCGAACGGTGGCAGCGGGTGCTCGGCGAACGCCTGGCCCCTTCGGCAGCGCCCGAGCTGCCGGTGACCCTCGCCGCGGCGAAGCGTTCGGGTCTGCAAGTCGAACCGGCAGCGCCGATGCGTGACGCCAAAGAACAGTTGCTGTATCTCGATGGCGGCCGCGAACAGGTCGAAGGGCTGCTCGCCGAGCTGCGTGGCGGACAAGGCTCGCTGCATCAAGTGGGCCCCGACCACAGCGCCGCATCGCCCGGCCCGCCTGCGTCCAATCCGGCGCTGCCGAATCTCGCCCCGCAAGCACCGGTCCGGGCGATCGGCACCCAAGCCGCAACGCCGCTCCGCGTGGTGCGGCTCAAAATACAACTCCGGCGAATCGATCCGTCGCAAGTTGCCCCGCCCACCCAGCCGGCAACAAGCGACGCCAGCGTTCATGTAGCGCCGACCCCCACCGCACCGGTCTCAGCGGCTCCCGGCACCAGCCCGCAACCTATTGTGCTCCGGATCCGTTTCCGCGAGACGCCCTAACTCGACCTTCCCCCTTCAAACGAGTCCAGGTTCTGATCGAAGGTCAGCCCTATCGCCAGCCTGGCCCAGACCTTCGGATCGGTGGCAAGCGCTTCGGTGGCGTTGAGATCACCCGTGAAGACCTCTTCAAAGAGGGGCGCAGTCCGGATCGTGCTGGCGATTGCTTTGTCGTGCGCTTGCCCGGCGGGCGACTGGGCGGGGGACGGCATGCCGGGCACAATAGGTGGCGTTAGTCGCCCCCACCCCTCGCTCTGGAGTCTGCCGAAAGATGTCGGATGTGAAGATAAACGTTCGTAAGAACGGCCCCTTGCTGATCGAAGGCAAGTTTACCCTGGTCGATGCCGAGGGAAACGCCTTCCCGCTGGATCCCGCCAAGCCCGCCTACGCCCTGTGCCGTTGCGGACAGTCGGGCAACAACCCGTTTTGCGATGGCACGCACAAGAGCTGCGGGTTCGAGTCGGAGGTGATCGCTCCCGCGGAGTGACCACCGGCTGCGGCGCTGCCGACAAGCTGTGAACGAGTTTTCCCCGAACTCGGCGACGAATCTGGCAACGACTTTTGTCGAGGCGATCGCCCGGCCGACCACCGCGTCAGCCGGGTTTTTTCGTGCGTAGCGGTGTCGTGGCGCGCGAACGCACCGGTTGTAGGACCGCCAAGCGGAGGTTTGCCGACCTCGTTGCGCGGATCGGTCGATCGCGCGGAGCGGCCGGCGCGATAAACTCGTCGCCCCCCGCCCAGAGATTGCGGCCCAGTCTGGCGCATCTCGACCGTTGGGGCCCCGCTGAACCCTTCTCCCCCCTCGCCCCCCCTACACCGCATGCCCCGCGAAGCAACCGCCGCCGACCATGCCCGCGCCCTGCCTCCAGAACTCGCGAGCGAAGGCACCGTCACCGGCACCACCGCTGGTGAGTCACTGCCCGACCTCTCGCCCGAGACGGTCCGCTCATCGACGCCTTTCGTTGGCCGTTGGAACGATCTGGTAAGCACCACCAACTGGGAAAAGGGCCGTATCATCGGTGACTGGCGCGCCGCGCTGGAAGCTACCACCGCCGCCGTCACCGAGTACTCCGACGAAGCGTGGGCGCGATTGGTCGGCGGGGTTACCAGCCAGCACGTCGGACGGCTCCGGCGCGTCCACGCCCGCTTTGGCGATGCGTGCGATCAGTATCCGGGCCTGTATTGGAGCCACTTCCAAGCCGCCCTCGACTGGTCCGACGCCGAGATGTGGCTGGAAGGCGCGATCACCAACGGCTGGAGCGTTTCGCAAATGCGTGGGGCCCGCTGGGAAGCGGTCGGTGCCCCGGATGGGGTCAAACCCACCGAAGACGAGATCTTCTCGGGCGAGATCGACGAAGACGCGGGCAGCGCCCTCGATAGCTCCCCTTCCGCAACCGCTTTTGAAGACGCCCCGTTCGATACCGACGACGATTCAACCGCGGTTGCCGAGCGCGACGCCGATTCTTCGGACGAGCGCAGCAGCACCTCGACCGGTGCGGCGTATGAAGAGGGCCCCGTCGCTGAGGCGACCCCGCGGGTGCGGCCGTTCGCCAATGTGGCCGAACTGCCAGATGATGTGGCAGACGCCTTTGAACAGTTCAAGCTCGCGATCCTGGCCCACAAGCTGACCGACTGGGAAGCGATTTCACGAGAAAGCCTGCTCGGTGCCCTCGACGCCCTGCGGACGCTGGCCTTGGCACCGTCGAACAACGACTGAGGTTACTGGCCGACCGATCCGTGCGAATCACGGTCCGGTCTGCTGATCGCTGCGCGTTCGGTGGTTATACTCACCCGCCGACCAACTCAAGTGCGATCCCGAGCGACCGGCGGCTCGCAAACGATTCGGCATCCGTTCGATTTGCCCCCGTTCATGCAGGAAGCCCTCATGGTGACCGTTGGAATGAACTACGTTGTCTTGCCTGGCAAGGCGACGCTGTTCGAGGAGAAGTTTGCGGCGGTGATCGGCGCGCTCAACGCCGCCGAGGGTCACACGGCGTCGCACCTGTGGCGCGACACGACCGATGAGAACTCGTATCTCATCACAAGCGAATGGAACGACGAGCAGGCGTTTCGTGATTTCATCACCAGCGACGCCTTCCGCGGCGTTACCAACTGGGGCAAAGAAGAAATCCTTGCCGGTCGGCCGCAGCATAAAGTCTACAAGCACTAATCCGCCTCTCCGCAGCGAGCGTGCCCTATGAACGTGGTGTCCTTGTGTTGGTCACTCGCCATTGCCGCGGCGTTGTTGACCGGTGGCTCCTCCAGTGCGCAGCCGCTCGACGTGTGGATCGGCGTTGAGCCCTCCCATGAGCCGCTCCGCAACCCGCCCAAAGGGATCTATCACGCCACGCTCGACCGCCAGACCGGCAAGCTGAGCCCCGCGGAGCTTGTCGGTACGATCGATGCGCCGGGCTTTTTGGCTCGGCACCCCCGCCTGCCGGTGCTGTACTCAACCGGCAATGAAGCGGGTGAGGCGGTTGTCGCTGCTTGGCAGATCGACCGCTCCACGGGCCGCGTGCTTCTGGAATCGCTCGGCGTGCAACCCACCGGCAGCGGCGAAGCGTGCCATGTCTCGGTCGATCAGTCGAGCAAGGTGCTGCTCTCTGCCCAGTATGGCGGAGGCTCGGTGGTGGCGTACCCGCTGGACGAAGCGGGCCGCATCGGCCCCTCGACGGGGATCGTCCAGCACCAAGGTGGCTCGGGCGTGGTGCCGGATCGGCAGGCTGACCCTCACCCGCACTGGATCGGCGTTTCGCCCGACAACCGTTACGCCTTGGTCCCCGATCTGGGGCAAGACCGGGTCCGCATCTATCAGCTGGACACGGCCAGCGCGCGTCTGACACCGTTCAGCGATGCTGGCACGGCGCGCGGGGGGGGGCCGCGTCACTTGGCGTGGCACCCAAACGGGCGTTTTGCCTACGTCGTCGAAGAACTCCTCTGCGGCGTCTCGACTTTCAGCTGGAACGCTGCCACGGGCACGCTAGGCTGGATCGATACCCAGCCGATGCTGACCGAGGCCGAGCGGGCGGCCGAGACGTTCACGAGCGGATCGGAAGTAGCGGTCCACCCTTCCGGCCGATTCCTCTACGCCGCGGTCCGTGGGCACGACACGATCAGTGTTTTTCAGATCAACCCGCAAACCGGCGTGCTCGATCCGGTTGAACGCGAACCGATCCGTGGAAGCTGGCCGCGTCATTTTGGGCTGAGCCCCGATGGGGCGTGGCTGATCGCCGCGGGGCGCGACTCGGACTCGCTCGCCGTGTTCGCGATCGATGCAAAGACGGGAGCGCTCCGATACACGCTCAACCGCACCGCCGCTCCACGGCCGATCTGCGTGATCGTTCGCTAGCGTTCACGGCTGGCGCGGTCACTCATCGCTAAAGACGCGGGTGCTCTCCTCGCGACGGATCGGTTGGGGCGTCTCGTCCGAGGCGACCGAAACGGTTACCCGATGGTCGCCCGGCGTTTCGCCGAGAACCGTCACCTGGAATCGCGCCTCAGCGCCAGGTGCCAACCGCTCCAAGGGGGCAAACTCAACGAGGTCATTCGCGACGCGTGCCGCGGTCTCGCCCCGCGCATCGGCGAAGCGCATCCCCCGCGGTGCCTCGATCGCAACACGAACCCCCGTCGCCGATTTGGTTCCTTCGTTGGTAACCCGGATGTCGTACTCGGCCTGACCGCCGACCTCGATCGGATCTTTTCTATCTCGCACATCAAAGGCCAAGGAGACAACGCCTTCAACCCGCACCCGGGTTTCTTCTTCAACACGCAGTCCGCCATTGGCTTCGCCTTCGACACGAAGGGTGTGATCGCCCGGGGCGATCGGCAGCGCAACGACTTCGACCTCGCCCCGCTGTCCCTCGGGCAACTCGGCAAGGCTCCAATAAACCGCGTGGGTCTGCTCGTCGTATTCGCCCAGATTGTTAGCGCTAACAAACTCCAGGCCGCGGGGCAGATGCGTTACGAGTCGCACGTCGTGGGCTTCGGCGGTGCCGGGATTGGCGACCGTCACCCGATAGCTGGCCGGCCGCTCCAGGAACCGTCGCCGTGGCCCTTCGACTTGGACCGCGAGGGCCGGCGCGACAATTTCAAACTCCGTAGCGCCTTGGGCACGCAGATCGCCATCGGCGATCGCGGTCACAGCGTTCACAACGCGCCCGGCTCGCTCGGCCATGAGAACCAGCTCCAGTCGCCGTGACTCGCCGGGAGCCAACGCGCCGACCTCAAACTCCAGTTGGGCACCGGCGGGGTGGCTCACCTCGGCGGGGATGTCTTCGCTGAGCATCACGCCGGTAGCGGCACCCGTGCCCGGATTGTGCAAGTCGATCACCACGCGTTGGGCTTCGCCTACGCGGACGCGAGGCTCAGAAGAAACGCGCAGCGTTAGCTGCGGACGGGTCGCACGCGTGGAGGCAGACGCCTGGGCAGCAAACGACACCGTTGCGACGCTCCCCAGCGGGCCTTCACGTTGCGGCATGAGCAGCATCTCGACCGTGGTCTCTTGACCGCCCGCGAGCGAACCCAGTTCCCACCGCAAACGCGAACCCTGCTGGTCCGCGGGGGGGGTGGAACGAACAAAGGTGGCCCCGATGGGGGTCTCGTCAGTGAGCGTTACGCCGGCTGCGGTCGTCGTGCCGGTGTTGCGAACCGTGACAACAAAGCGGCACATCTGACCAACGCGGACCTCTTCGGGGCCCCGCTTTTCAACGACGAGCGAAGCGCGTTGCTGCCCTTCCAGGGTCGCGGGTCCAGGCTGGCCTGTCCCCTCGACCATCGCTGCACGATCATCGCTCAGGGAATCGCGCGACCAAGCGGTCGATTGCAGTGGCTCGTCAGCTGCGTGCAGCTCTGCCGGCTGCAGCTCGGCCGCCTGCAACGAAGCCACGCGCTGCGGCTGGAGCGGTAGCGCCGAGGGCTCGGGGGCGGGCAACGTCGCCGGGGACGGAGGAGGCGTCGATGAGGGGGGCGTAACTTCCGCCGAAACAGCACGCTCTGCGGCAGGACTGGCGGGCGCGAAGCTTCTTAACGGATTACCAAACGCTTCTTGTGGTGCCGCATGATTCGCCTGGGGATCAACCGCTATACGGTGCGGCTCGCGGTCCTGTGGTGGCAGGGACGAGGGCGTGAAGGCTTCGCGCGCCGCGGCGGAGTCGATCCGGGCTGGAGGAGCCGCCACGCCACGCAGCGGATTCCCCCCCGACAGGTGGTTGGGAGCGGTTGGACGGGGAGTTTCAATCAACCTGGCCGTTGTCTCAGCAGCGGGAGCAGGGTTGAACCGAAATGGGTTGAGCGGTGCGGGGCTCGTCGGCGGAGGGGCTGCACCAAACGCGGCGGCCGCGGTGGCAGCCGCCTCTCCTTGGAGCGGAACCAAACGGTCACGCGCCCACGCATCGACCGCTGCATCGACCGAGGGCGAAGCGTAGCGCGGTGTCGAGGCGTAACGCGAAGAAGCGTTATCCGGGGCTTGGGCCGGCACCACCGAACCAAAGACGGCCCCCGACGCGATGGCGACAAGGCTTAGTGCGGTGCGCTTCCAAGCGAAGAGTCTGTTCTGCATAGCGGCGATCCGTGCCGAGGACATCACGCCCGAGGCCACAACGCCCACGCACCTGCGCGGACACTCCTCGAGCGCGGCGCGGTTCTTAGCAAATCGGCGTGATCGCAAAAAGGTCGAACGCTGCTCACACGGTCGCCGACGATGGCGTTGCTAGCATGACGGCCGGCAAGCGAGCGGGCTCAAAGTTCTCGCTAGCGTGAACGGCTCACTGACACTGGGCGAGCGCCAGCAACGCGTAAGCCGTCGAGAGATTGGGGTCCGCTTCGAGCCAGCGCTCGTTGGGGTTGATCCAGGATCCCGCGGGCGTCTGCAGTTCGGCCAGCTTGGCGATGAGCTCGGCCCGCCAACGGTGCTGGACTCCCTCGGCATCGGCGAAGGTTTCGTCCCCCACGGCGGCGAGCGCCTTGGCAAACGTGTGTAGATAGTAGTAGTAGCCGGCGGAACCCATCTGGGGATTTTCTTCGAGCGTGTAATGACGTGCGATCCAGGTTCGGGCCGCTTGCACACGCGGATCGTCGGGCCCCACGCCCGCATAGATCATGCTCTTGAGGCCCGCGTAGGTCATCGACCCGTAGCTGCGCAGTCCGCCCGTTTCGGTCTCGCCCGCTTGGCTCGATCCTCCTGCAGCGGGGGTGTAATAAAAACCGCCGTCGCCCACCTTGACCGAGAAAGGAGTGGTGTTGTGCTCCGACTCCAGATTCTGGGTACGGCTCACAAAGAGCAGCGCGCGCTGAATGGCCGGGTCTTCGGGCCCGCGGCCGAGGGCGTGCAACGCTTCGACCAGGAACGCGGTGTTCGAGAGATCGGGCCGACGATGCTTTCCGTAGCCCGCCCCGCCGTAGCTGGTGCTGGTGGGATCGTGTCCCTCGGCTTCATCCCACTGCAAGCCTTTCAGGAAGACCTCGGCCCCGGCGAGCGTGTCCGCGTAGTCACGCGGCGCGTTGGGTGACTTTGCAGCGCGGTCGAGGCACTGCACCGCCACGCAGGTCTCGTAGTTGCGATACATCGAGTCGGGACCGTACACGCCGCCGTCTTCTTGGACGAAGCCTTCCAAGTAAGTCAGCGTGCGGGCAACGGTCGGATCAACCGGCGTAAGCCCGTTGTCCATCAGGCCGGTCGCCACGAGCGCCGTGATCGCGGGCCCCGCGAAGCTGCTGTACGAGCCGTCTTCTGACTGCGCCGCGCGCAAGTAGGCAACCGCGCGAGCTACCGTTGCGTCGCGGCGGGCGGCCGGCTCTTCGGCCTGAACCGGCACGGGTAGCGCGGCTAGCATGGCCACGGCGATCAACCGACAAATCATGGTGGGCTCGAATCGAGAGGGGAAGAAGCCTCAGCAACAATACGAAGCGGCGAGCTGGTAGCAATCGCGAATTCAGCGGAGGGAGAGAGACATCGAAAGAGCTTGACCGGCCTAAGCACCGCGCAACGCGAGACACAGTAAAAACAGCAGCCACAGCGTGAACAGCACGGCCGGCGGAAGCACGCTCGCCAGACGGACCGCGGAGCGCGCCGGCGGTGGCGCAGGGTGATCGCTAGCGGGGCCGCTGATCACTCGTCGTCATCCTCTTCGAGTTCGTCTTCCCCCAGGGTGAAGACACATTGTTCGTTAAATGCCTCGACGAAGTCGAACACGTTGTCAAAATCCTCCCGGCGGTCTTCCTCGGTTTTTCGCATCTGACCGATATCGATCAGGTTGAAGACGATCTCGCCGAAGTCGCCCGTGTTTGTCACTCCCCAGTGCGCGAGGACGTTCTTGGCGAGCAGTCCGTACTGATTCAGGGCGTACTGACGGATCGCCCAGCAAAGCTCTTGGCCGGAAACATGACGCTCTGCCTCGTCGTCTGCCTCGCCGCTCTCGGCGTCGTCTTGGTCGTCGTCTTCTTCATAGTCCGCGGCGTTGGGCTGGCCGAGGCCCATCTGCTCTTGGCCGTAACGCAACGCGTCGAAAACGAACACGTACGCCTCGAACTCATAGCGGTTGTCGCGGCGGAGCAACTCAGCGAGCGGGTGCTTCGGGTCGAGCATAGCGGCCAAGGTGAACCTCGCGGGGGGGAAGCGTCGCGCGTCAGGGTGGTGGGACAAAACGAGAAAAACGCGACGGCTCTGAACGAGACCGAAGCCGCTTTCAGTTGTAGTGTAACAACGGGCGCGAGATTGCGGACCCGTGCGACACGGCGTAGCGGTGGGATTGTGTCTCGATACGAGCGTCGGGCAACACGCGGGGGGTTCGCCGCGGTCCGGTGGAAAGTCCTTCGGCCAATCTCGCCGACCCGCGGGACAGGCTAAACTTGGGTGCCCTTTGAGGGCGGACCGCTGGCAGAATCGCCCGGAGGGTGATCCGGCTGCTGTGGGTCCGGCTTCGCGGGATCCTGCCCACCCCTTGCCACGTCGCCCCCCCCTTTCGAGCGGCGGCCCCCCCGCCGTGAGCGTTTCGAAGGGTCAGCGGAGGCATCCGGCGGGGCTTCTCGATCTCGTTGGGAACGTTTGTCTCGCGATCGGGCAGGTGCGGCTGATTCGGGAGCGGTCTGTTTTTTAGAATCCTCGCCGCTAGCACTCTCCTCGCTCGCACGATCCGACTTGGCAAGCACGCTCAGCACGTCTGCCGCATTGATCACCACACGCCGCCCCTCGGCCGTCTCGACGAGCAGCTCACCGGTGAGGATCTCTTGCGAGAGGACTTTCGCTTGACCGTCGCGGGTGAGCACCTGACGGCCCACAGGGGGCAATTCGCGGCGGAGTTCTTGATAAGTGTCGTACTCGTAACGCAAGCAGCACTTAAGACGCCCGCACCGGCCAGAAATCTTGGTGGGGTCCAGCGTCGCTTTCTGGAGCTTCGCCATCTTCATCGAGACGGGCGGCATCTCCGACAAGTGCGTGTTGCAGCACACCGGCTTGCCACAATCACCGTAGTCGGCCAGCAGCTTGGCTTCGTCGCGAACGCCGATGTGGCGCATCTCGACACGCGTCTGCAGATCTTTGGCGAGGAACCTAACCAGCTCGCGAAAGTCGATCCGATCTTCCGCAAGATAGTAAACGACGACTCGTTCGCCACCGTAGAGCCGCTCGATATCGACAATCTTCATCCCGAGGCCTAGCTCGGCGATCCGCGCTTCTATGGCGGCGCGATCCCTGACGACCTGATCGGCCAAATGCCGCAGTTCGACTTCTTCCGCGTGCGACACGGGGCGAAGGATCTGGCCGGTGCGAGGGTCTTCGATCTGCGTGAGCACATGCTCGGTCGCTTCGCACAGAACGTCTCCGACTTCCTGCCCGCGCCCCGTGCGGGCGATCACGCGCCGGCCTCGGCTGAAGATTTCGCGTCCACGGCTTGAAAACACGCCAAGGTGGCGCATCACGCCATAGCGGACGACATACTTAGGCATCGGAGTCTTCGTGGCGAAGAAAAACAGCGGGCTCAACGATAACCGGGCGAGCGAGTTCCTCACCCCATCGAGCCGTCATTGGCTCGCCGCCAGTCTACCGCTGCGGGCAGCCCAGGCACAGGCGATCCTGCCGCGGAGGGTACTCACCGAGGATCGGTTTTCAGCGCGGACGGTTGTCGATCGGGCGCGATCGGCAACGATAGTAGTCGTTAATCAGAAGATTATTCGGTCCCGTCGAGCCCTTTGCCCCGTCCACTGGAACCCGCCCATGGCCCTTCCTGACCCCGACCAACTTGTCCAAAAAAAGTGCGTCCCTTGCGAGGGAGGCGTCGATCCGTGCCCGCTCGATCAAGCGCAGCACCTCTTGAAGCAGTTGCCAGGCTGGCGACTCACGCACGAAGGCCAACGGATCCGCAAGGATTGGGTCGTGAAGAACTTCATGTCGGGCATGGCGTTCTTCAACCGGTGCGCTGAGGTCGCCGAAGAAGACGGGCATCACCCCGACCTGCACCTTGAAGGATACCGTCATGTGGCGGTCGAACTCTGGACCCATGCCATCGGAGGGCTTTCAGAGAACGACTTTATTGTGGCGGCGAAGATCGATCAGCTGCCGATCGATCTCAAAACGCCAGCATAAGCTCAAAACACCGGCATAAGCCGAGTGTCTCCCCCATCTCGCGGGCCCGACAAAAACCTGGTGCCCTGCAGGGGCAAGGGCCGCTTATTCCGAGTCGCTGCTGACGCCGTAAGAGTTGACCACCACCAAGTGGTTGACGATTCGATTGACTCCCTCGACCGACTGCACCAACGATTGGGCCGTTTGCTTTAGAAAGTAGCTGGGCACCTTGCCTTCCAGCAGCAGCGTGTCGTTGTCCTGACGACAGCGAACGTGCCGTAGAAAGAGGTGCGAGCTCTCGGCAAGCCGACCCGTGGCGGTGTCCACAGGATTGTCAAACCGTTCTGCCTTAAAGGTTCTGACCAATTTGGTTGACATGATGTGCCTGTTCCAGGGCAAGAGACGCCGCGAGCGAGGGCGGCTAGAGGAGTCGCGAGAAGCAAGACCGCTCGCGAATATTTAATTTGGCGTATGGGGTCGATTCTGACAGCGCTAGTTTCCGCACAAACGCGAAGTAATTTGTCTGTGCATACGCTGTGCCGATCACCACACGCGATTCTGCTAGCAAGACGTTTCAAAGCGGCGGCGTGGGTTGCTATCCTGCGGGCAGGCAGCACATCGCTAGGTCGCCTTTGAACTTGATGCAAAAGGTGTGTGCCAAGCGCCTTAGCAGACCCTGCCCAAGAGGGGAGCTGCCAATCGCTAGCTTTTAGCAGTGCGGCAAGTGACCTTGATCGCGAACCAACCCTGCCTGTCCTGCGTTTTCCCCCCACCTTCACGCCGACAGTCGCCGATGTCTCCCGCCTTTCCCGCTTATGTCGTCGAGGGAACGCCGCACCAAGCCCAGGGCGGAGTGAGGCACCTCACGCTGGACCAGTTACCCGCCGGCGACGTGGTGATCGAAGTTGAGTGGTCAGGGGTCAACTACAAAGACGCACTGGCGGCAAGCGGACATCCGGGGGTTGCACCCCATCTGCCACACGTGCCAGGCATCGATTGCGCCGGGCGCGTCGTGCAGAGCCAGGTCGAGTCGTTACCGCTGGGCAAGGAAGTGCTGGTGACGGGCTATGACCAAGGAGCAACCCGTTGGGGCGGGTACTCCGCCATGGTGCGTACTCCGGCCGAATGGGTGGTTGAGCTGCCAGAGGGAATGACAACACGCCAAGCGATGATCTATGGCACGGCCGGGTTCACCGCCGCCCAGTGCGTCAAAGCGATCACAGACCGTGTCTCACCGGAAGCCGGCCCCGTGCTGGTGACCGGTGCTACCGGGGGGGTTGGTGTTTTCGCGGTGGGATTGCTCGCCAAGCTTGGCTATCGCGTAACCGCGGTGAGCGGCAAGCCCGAGGCCGCGACGCTGCTGGGTCAACTCGGCGTGGTCGAGGTGCTGCCGCGCGAAGCCCTGGCCGACAAGTCGGGCAATCCGCTGTTAGCGGCGCGCTGGGCGGCGGCTGTCGATACGGTCGGCGGAGCGCCACTGGCCTCGCTGCTGCGCTCGATCAAGCACCGTGGCGTGGTCGCCGCCTGCGGGCTCGTTGCCGGCGATCGCCTCGAGATCTCCCTGTATCCGTTTTTGCTGCGCGGCGTGACGCTGTGCGGCATCGACTCGGCGAAGTGTCCGCGCGCACCCCGGCTCGAGATCTGGGATCTTCTTGCTGAGGCCTGGCGGATCGACCTGCCAGAAGGGCTGGTCCACGAAACCGACTTCGACGGGCTGCCCGCCGCTCTCCAGCAGATTCTCGCCGGAAAGATGCGGGGCCGTACTCTTGTGCGTCCCACAACCCCGACAAAAGCGTAGCAACGCCGCCTTGGATCCGACCTGTGCGGGTAAGTGCGGTCAAGCCGGTTGGGTCCGCGCGGAGGGCAATCCAAGGCGGAATGAATGGTCAGCACCTGTGGTGGCGATCTATAATTGGCGGAGACACTGCTGCTGTCAGCCTGCGCCTCCGCCGACTTCTGGGAGACCGAAGCGATGAACACCCCTTCCCCCCGCAACCTGACGCGCCAGTGGGCCCTCGTGGTCTGCGTAGCGCCGTTGTCGCTGCTGGTGACGAAAGCCTCGGCTCAGCCACTCGGGCTGAATTCACCGGGCGTGGGCTCGCAGTACGCCAACAACTATCGCCGGGAAACGTCGGGCATCAACTACACGGTCGCCAATATCAACCAGAACGTGCTCAACCAGAGCACGGGCATTTTCAACGGCATTGGGGTCTCGAGCGGGCTCACGCGCGCGTCCCAGTATCGCGTCGACAGTTCACTTCGGCCCGCCGGACCCGCCGCGAAGCCGTTTTCGGGAATCACGCGCCGGCCCACGGTCAGCCCTTATTTGTCGTTATTCAACGAGTCGCTCGACGACAACTTTGAGACTTACACTACGCTCGTCCGGCCACAGCTCCAGCAGCAAAGGCTCAACGATCAGCTACAGCGACAAACCCAGCTGCTGAACCAGCGGTTCCAAGAGCTTTCAGCCCGACCCGCGTTCAATCCCCAGGGCTCTGAGCAAGCGCTCGCCACGGGCCATCCCACGTTCTTCAACAACACCTTCGGATTTTACCCCACAGCCGGAGGACCTCGGCGAAGGTAAGGCACACGACCGTCTCCGCCAAAAATTACCCGGTCAGCCGGGTGCCAAACCTATGCTTTTTGCTACGCATCGGCCGAGTTTGCGGCTAATCTGAGGGTCTACCCCCACGATTACCACAACCTCTGGAAATGCGACCGATGCACTTCTTTCGCGCCGCCCTTTCTTTGGCGGTCCTGCTATTTGTCGGCAACGGTTGGGCCAACGATGTCGATTTCCTGCCTCCGCCCAGCTACTACGCGGGGGCAACCGGGACCGGCGCGGCGCTGAAAAGCCAGCTCCAGTCGATCACCTCGACGGGGCACATCCAGCGCACCTACGGCGACTTCCGCAACTCGGCGATCATCCACGACGCCGACCCCAATAATCCGGGCAACATCCTGCTGACCTACAACCGGGCATCGGTATCGGGCACTTGGGATAGCGGCTCCACCTGGAACCGTGAGCACGTTTGGCCCCAGTCGCTGCAAACGGGCAGCGCTAACAACTCGAGCGTCGGCAACCTGGGCGATCCCCACTCTCTGCGACCGAGCAATCCTTCGATCAACACCAGCCGCGGCAACGATCCTTTCGGCTTGGTCAATACGACGGGCAGCTTCGGAGCGGTGGCGGGCGGTTACTATTACCCGGGCGACGCCGACGCGGGCGACTTGGCCCGCTCGCTCTTCTACTCGGCCACTCGCTATAGCGGTCTGACCCTGGTCAACGGCCAGCCCGGCTCGAACCAAATGGGCGATCTTGCTTCGCTCGTCCAATGGCACTATCGCGACGAGCCCGACACCTTTGAGCGCCGGCGCAATCAAGCGGTCTATAGTTCGGGCTTAAACCCTTCGTACTACACCAACAATCGCAACCCCTACGTTGATCACCCTGAATTCGTGTGGTCGGTCTTCGTCGACAATCAAAACGATAGTCAGGTGACACTCGCCGGGGGGTCTGCCTCGGCCGACGGTTCTTCGGTTCTGGCGCTCGATTTCGGCCGCGTTTATGTCGGGCAGCCGACGCCCACGCTGACGCAGAGCATCACGCTGGACAAAGGCGGGTCGGACGGAACCTATTTTCAGGTGACTACCGCGGGCGCGGCGACCAGCAGCCTGACGGGGCGACACAACGCGTTCCGCAACGGCGGCACCGATACGCGTACGTTTGATGTCGGTATTACCGCGAACACCGCGCTGCCGGGGATCGCCTCGGGCGTGGTGACGATCGACAACCTCGACATCACAACCGGGGCGGGCGTTGGCCGCGGCGCTCAGGATGGCAACGACCTGATCGCAATGAGTCTTGCGGTGCTCAGTCACCCGGTGGCATCGTTCTCGACCGCCATGGAAACCCGCGCCGCGACTATCGACTTTGGTCAAGTAGCGCTGGGAGACAGCGTGGCGGGGATCGAACTGGCGATCGCGAATCTCGGCGTTGGGTCCGGCGGGTCGCTGTTTGCGGCCGACCTCGACCTCGACACGATCCTCGGCCTAGGCGACACCGCGGCGTTCTCGCTGGGGCTCTCGGCTTTCTCTGGCCTGTCGCAAGGGGCCGCCAGCCTCGCCTCAGCGAGCCTGATGACCAGCATGGCAGGCGTCTTTGAAGCAACCTACACCCTCGCGCTTTCGGGCGAGGATCTCGCCGGCGAACAGATGCAAACGCTCGCGCTCACGCTGCGGGGCGAGGTGATCGATGCGGCCATCCAACCGGGCGACTTTACCGGCGACGGGGCCGTGGACAACTTCGACCTGAACCTGTTGCTGCTCAACTGGGGTGCTCCGACCTCGCCGCTGCCGCTGGGCTGGAACGGCGATCCGCCAATCGGCGGCAGTGTCGATAACGACGAGCTGAACGCGATGCTGCTCAACTGGGGTGCCGGCACATCAAGCGTCGCGGTTCCTGAGCCGACGGGCTTGGTGCTGGTTGCGCTGCTCGGCGGTCTGCTGAGCCCTTGCCGTCGCGTGCCGCGTAGCTAGGCCCCCGTCGCGTCACGGTTACTCTTTGCGGGCTGCCGCGCCGCGCAGCAGCACATAAAAGACCGGCGTCAGAAACAGCCCGAGCACGGTAACCCCCAGCATGCCGCTAAAGACGGCGGTGCCCAGTGCGCGTCGCATCTCCGAGCCGGCACCGGTGGCGATCAGCAGCGGGATCACGCCCAGGATAAACGAGAAGGCGGTCATCAAGATGGCCCGCAGCCGCAGCCGACAGGCCTCGACGGCCGCGTCGTAACGGCTCATCCCCTCGTCTTCGAGCGTTTTGGCGAACTCAACAATGAGGATCGCGTTCTTGCACGCCAGCGCGATCAACACCACAAAGCCGATCTGCGTGAGCACATTGTTGTCCATCCCGCGGAACCACACGCCGCCGATCGCGAATAGCAAGCACAGCGGCACGATAAGCACGACCGCCAATGGCAAGATCCAGCTTTCGTACTGCGCGGCGAGTGTTAAGAAGACGAACACCACGCACAGCGGGAAGATGTACAATGCCGTGTTGCCCGCAAGCTGCTCTTGATAGGCCAAGTCGGTCCACGCGTAGCTAAATCCCTGCGGCAAGGTCTGTTCGGCAAGCCGTTCCAGCGAGTCCATCGCCTGCCCGGAACTGGTCCCCGGCAACGAGACTCCGGTCACGTCGGCCGCGGGAAAAAGGTTGTAGCGCTCGACACGGTCAGGCCCCACCCGATCGCGCACCTCAACGAGCGTGCCGAGCGGCACGCTGGCACCGCTCGCGCTGCGGGTGCGGAGCCGATAGATGTCTTCGACATCGTCGCGGAACTCGGCTTCGGACTGCGCGGTAACTCGATAGGTGCGCCCCAGATCGTTGAAGTCGTTCACGTACAGCGAGCCAAGGTATACCTGTAGGGTTTCAAACACGTTGCCGAGAGGCACGTCGAGCTGCTGGGCTTTGGTGCGATCGATGTCGATGTACAGCTGGGGCGTATTGGCCCGATAAAACGAGTAGGCAAACGCCAATCCCGACTGCGGTCCGAGCTGACCAAAGGCAGCGCCAATCAGGCCCTCCGCGGCGGCACCGAGCGCCTGATAGCCGCGTCCGCCACGGTCCTGAACATAGAGCTTCACGCCGCCGGCCGACCCGATGCCGCGCACCGAGGGCGGCGCGATCACTTGCACGCTCGCCTCCTGAACCTCGGCGAAGCGCTGCTGCAAGTCGGTCTGCACAGCGTTTATCAACAGTCCCGACTTCGCGCGCTCGCGCGCATCGGAGAGCGTCACGAAGCACGTCCCCGTGTTCGGACTGTTGACGTTCGTCGCGCCGGAGAAGCCGGCGAAACCGACCGAGTGCGCAACGCCCGGCGTTTGCTCGGCGATCTCACTCACACGGCGCACAACCGCGTCCGTCCGCGCAAGCGACGCGCTGTCGGGAAGCTGTGCCGTGACGATCAGATAACCCTGATCCTGCTCGGGAATGAACCCGGTGGGGACCGCATCGAAAGCGAACTTCGTGCCGACGAGCAATCCGCCGTAGAGGATCAACACGAGCAAGCCGACCCGCACGGCGCTGCGTACCGTTCCCGCGTAGATCCCCGTCAGCCAGTCGAATACCGCGTTAAACGGGCGAAAAAACCAACCGAAGATCAGATCCATGGCGCGCGTCAGCAGGCCGGGCTTGGCATCGTGTGGCTGGAGCAGCAAGCCACACATCGCCGGCGTCAGCGTTAGCGAGACGAACGTGCTGAAAACGGTCGCGGCGGCGATCGTGATCGCGAACTGCTGATAGAACTGGCCGCTGATGCCTCCCATAAACGCGGTCGGCACGAATACCGCCACCAACACGAGCGACGTAGCAATGAGCGCGGATCCGACCTCGGTCATCGCCTCTTTGGTCGCTTGCTTGGGGGTCAGCCCTTTGGCGATCAGGCGTTCCACGTTCTCGACCACAACGATCGCGTCATCCACCACCACCCCGATCGCGAGCACCAGACCAAACAACGACAGATTGTTGAGGCTGAACCCGATCCCGTTCATCACGGCGAACGTCCCCACGAGCGAAATGGGGATCGCCACCACAGGAATCAGCGTCGCCTGCCAGCGCTGCAAGAAGATAAACACGGTCAGCACCACCAGCGCGCCGGCTTCGAGCAGCGTGCGGAAGACTTCGTTGATCGACTCTTCGACAAACTCGGTCGGGTTGTAAACAATTTCGTAGTCAAGCCCCGCGGGGAAGTCTTTGCGCAGCTCGTCCATGGTTGCGACGACCTCTTGTGCGGTCGCAACGCTGTTCGTGCCGGGCCTCTGGAAAACAATCAGCGCAATGGCGTTCTTGCCATCCAGATAGCTGTTGACCGAATAGTCCTGGGCCCCCAGTTCAACACGGGCAACGTCGCTCACGCGGGTGAGCCGCCCGTCTTCGCCCCGTTTGACGACGATATCGCCGAACTCTTCGGCGGTGCGTAACCTACCCTGGCTCGATATGAGCAGCTGAAAGCTGGTCGGGTCGTCCATCGGGGGCTGCCCCAGCTTGCCGGCAGCAACCTGCACGTTCTGCTCGCGCAAGGCACCGATCACATCGCCCGCTGTCAGGTCAAGCGAAGCCAGCCGGTCAACGTCCAGCCAGACGCGCATGCTGTACTCGGTCGCACCAAACACGGTCAGATCACCAACCCCGCCCAGGCGCGCCAGCGTGTCGCGGATCTGCAGGTAGGCATAGTTGGCGATATAGAGCTGATCGAGCGAGGCATCGGGCGAGATCAGGTGGACCACCATCAGCATCTCGGGCGAGGACTTCTTGGTGGTAACGCCCACCTGACGCACTTCTTCGGGCAGTCTCGGCAGAGCGACCGAAACCCGGTTCTGGACGAGCACCTGGGCCTGATCGACATCGGTCCCCAGCTTAAAGGTGATGGTCAGCTGCATCGCGCCGTCGGGGGTCGATTGCGACCGCAGGTAGAGCATCTCCTCAACACCGTTGATCTCTTGTTCGAGCGGTGTCGCGACGGTCTCGGCGATCGTCTGCGGCGTGGCACCCGGGTAACTCGCCGTGACCACCACCGTCGGCAGCGCGATCTCCGGGTACTGCGCAACCGGCAGAACGTAGTAGCTGATCGCGCCCACGATCATCACCACGATCGATAAGACCGTGGCGAAAATCGGGCGATCGACAAAGAAGTGCGCGAACTTCATTGGGGGGCCCCTTGCACGGCAGCCGCGTTAACCGGCTTTTGCAACCACTGCTCGGGCGGAACCGGCACATAAGAGTCTGGCAAGCCGTCATCGGGGCCCAGCGGGATCTCACCCGGAACGGACTCGACCGGCGCTCCCGGGCGGCAACGCTGCATGCCGTTGATCACCACGCGATCTTCGGGACGGAGCCCCTCCAGCACGGCGCGCAGACCGCGGATCATCCGTCCGGGTTTGATCGGCCGAACCTTCGCCAGGCCGTCGTCGCCAACCACAAACACAAATTTACTGGCTTGGTCGGTGGCGATCGCTTCGTCGGGGATCAGCACCGCGTTGTAGGGTGCCCCGCCGGGGACCTGAATGCGAACAAACAAACCCGGCGTGAGGATGTCGTCCGGATTGGGGAAGATCGCTCGGGCGCGGATCGTGCCGGTCGCGCGATCGACCCGGTTGTTCACGAAGTCGATGTACCCCTGATGAGGGTAGTCGTCTTCGTCCACGAGCGCCATGTAGACAGGGGTTTTGGCCTCACGTGAACTGGTGCGTTGCTCGGACCGATCCAAGCGGATGTACTTCATGAGCGCTTTCTCGTTGGCGTCCAGATCGGCGTGGATCGGGTCGATCGAGACAATCGTTGTGAGCGTCGCGGCCCCCAAACCGCCCGCGATCAGGTTCCCCTCCGTCACCTGCCGACGCCCGATACGTCCGCTGATGGGGGCCAGGATCTGGCAGTATTCCCGATCCAGCTGCGCGGCTCGCACCGCGGCTTCAGCTGTCGCAATCGCCGCCTCGGCGGCGGTTACGGCGGCTCGGGCTGACTCGATCTCGGCGTCAGCGGCGTACTGATCCGCTTGCGATTGACGGACCGCACTGACGAGAACGTCGTACTCGTCCTCGCTAATCGCTCCGCTGGGAACCAGCGGCCGGGCGCGCCGCGCCTGGGCTTCGGCTAGCTCGAGCTGTGCCAGCGACTGCTGCTTCTTGGCTTCGGCCTGACGCACCTGAGATTCGGCCTGGCTGCGCACCGCCGTTGCCTCGTCGGCAGTGGCAGTGGCCTGCGCGAGGGCCGCCTCGTAGGGCCGCGGATCGATCACAAACAGCAACTGTCCGCGCTCGACCAGCTGTCCTTCTTGGAAGTGGTGCGAGATCAGGTAGCCGCTCACGCGGGACTGAACGCTAACCTCTTCGATCGCCGCTAGTCGGCCGGTGTAGGAATCCCAGTCAAGCGCCTGCTTCACCAACGGGTTGGCGACCGTCACTTTGGGTGCCGGAGGTCCCCCGGTGTTACCTGGGCGGTCCGCTGTACCGCCGCATCCCCACAAGAAAAGCGGCAGCAAGATGCCACCGCGCCACAGGCCCTTCCCTGTCATCACCATCTCCCGCCTTATTGGCCGAATGACCGCGGAACCGTTCCTTGGCCTAGGACATTTTGAGGGTAGTTGCTGAGCGCGGCCTTCGCTACCGAAGCGGGGCGACGGCCCGCTCGCTAATCAACATGCTCCACCTTCTGCCACGAACCGCTCTCGGTTGAAGCAACGACCGCGTCGAGCACCGCCACACACTGGGCCCCATCCCTAAAGTCGGGCGTCACCTCGCCACCGCTGGCGATCGCTTGCAGCAAGTCGTAAACACCGTTCACGAATCCGTGCTCGTAGCCCAGAATGTGCCCCGGTGGCCACCACGCGCTAACGTACGGATGGACCGCTTCGGTGGCGAGAATCTGCCGGAATCCGCGGCGATCGGCCGGATCGTCTGCCGAGTAGTACTCAAGGACGTTCATGTCCTCAAAGTTCCAGGCGAGCGAACCGCGGCTGCCGCTGATCTCGAAGCGGTTGTAGTTTTTCCGACCGGTTGCCATGCGAGTCGCCTCGAAGGTGCCGATGGCACCCCCGGCGAAACGGGCCAGGAAGATCGCGGCGTCATCGACCGTGACCTCGCCCATTCCCTTCTTGCCGGTCTCGGCCGTGCTGGCACCAACGCCCGATCCGGATCCATCGGGCCAGGGGCGTTCTTTGACGAAGGTCTTCAGTTCGCCGACCACCTCGGTGATCTCGTCGCCGGTCAGGTAGCGAGCCAGATCGATCGCGTGGGCGTTCAAGTCGCCGTGGGCACCGGAGCCGGCCACTTTCTTCACCAGCCGCCAGCTCATCGGAGCGCAGGGGTCGGCAAGCCAATCTTGGAGATAGGTGGCCCGGTACTGGCGGACCTCGCCGATCGCGCCGTCGGCGATCATCTGCTTGGCAAGCGAAACCGCGGGAGCCCGCCGGTAGCAGAAGTTGACCATGTGCCGAACCTTCGCGGCGCGCGCCGCGGCGAGCATCTGCTTGGCGTCTTCCAGACTGTTCGCGAGCGGCTTCTCGCAGAAGACGTGTTTGCCCGCCTTGGCGGCGGCGATGGCGATCGGAGCGTGGGTGTCGCCGGGCGTGCAAACATCAACCAGGTCGATATCGTCTGCCGCAACGAGCTTCTCCCAGTCCACCTCGCCGCGTTCCCACCCGAAGCGCTTGGCGAAGGCATCGACCTCGTTCTGATCGAGCCCGCAAACCGCTTTCATCTCCGAAGGGAGGGACAAGTCAAAGAACTTGCCGACCTTCACGTAGGCGTTCGAGTGGGCTTTGCCCATGAATCGGTTGCCAATCAGCCCGACGCGGATCGAAGAAGCCATGAGAGAGTGAGAAAAAAGGACGGGAAATAGAGGGGCGAAACGCTGCAAGGTGCCCCATTACATTAATGGCAATCGTCCACAGCGGGCAGTCCCCGCCCGCTATGCTCCTCGGCACCCGCTCCCGTCCGCGGGCGTTCCGCGAAAAGGTCTCCTCCGTATGCCCCCCGACGCCGTCACCAAACCAGACCGCCTGCTCTCGTTGGACGTGATGCGGGGCCTGACGATCCTGGCCATGATCCTGGTGAACAACCCGGGCTCGTGGGGGGCCATGTACTGGCCGCTGGGCCACGCCGCCTGGCACGGCTGGACACCGACCGATCTGATCTTCCCCTTCTTCTTGTTCATGGTGGGCGTGGCGATGGCCTACAGCTTCGCCAAGTACACCACGGGCGAAGGGACTCCGACCGGTGCTGTGTGGTGGCGCATCGTGCGTCGCGTGCTGCTGCTGATCTTGCTGGGGCTGATGCTGGCGGGCTCGGGCCGGATCCTGCAGTTCTTTATGGGCACGCTCGAATCGTGGGACCTCGCGACGCTCCGCTGGCCGGGCGTGCTGCAGCGCATCGGGCTGGCTTACCTGGGAGCGTCGCTCGTCGTGCTGCTCTTGGGCAAACGGGGGCAGATGGTCGTCGCGCTCGGATTGCTGCTGGTTTACGCGGGGCTGCTGAGAAGCTTTCCGGCCGACGTGCCGCCGACCGAGCGGCTTGCAGCGGCTTCGAATGTTGTCCGCGCGGTCGATCGGGCTGTGATCGGCCCGCAGCACATGTGGACGCAAGCCACCACCAACCCGACCGACCCCGAAGGGCTGCTGAGCACCCTGCCGGCAATCGTCACCACGCTGCTGGGCTACGCTGTGGGGTGCGCCATCAAGGGCAAGCCCGCCAGCAGGACGATGGTTACGCAGCTGCTGCTGGCCGGCGTGGGGCTGGCGGCTCTCGGGCAGGCGTGGCACGCGGTTCCTAGCCCGTGGGGCATGCCCATCAACAAAGCGCTCTGGACACCAAGCTTCGTCCTGCTAAGCGGCGGCTTGGCGATCGTCACCCTCGCCCTGTGTTTGTTCACCTTTGACGTCGTCGGCAAAGGATCAAACCGCCTCGCCGCCGTCGCCACGGCGTTTCAAATGGTCGGTGTCAACGCGATCTTTGTCTTTGTCGCGTCGGGGTTCTTCGCCCGCCTGTTGACTCTCATGAAGTTCGGCGAAGTAACGCTCAAGGACGGGATCTACGCCCATCTCGTGACAGGCCCCCTGAACGCGATCGGCCTGGCCGACCCGAAGCTGGCCTCATTGGCTTACGCGCTGGGCTTTGTGGCGGTGTGGTGGCTGGTGCTGTGGGCCATGTGGCGGCGGGGCTGGTCGGTGCGCGTTTAGGCACGCCGCGGGCGCTCGAAGCCCCAAAGTTAACGCGGGGAATCACAAATCCCGATTTGCTCGGCGCGGCATAGCTGTTCCAATACGGCTTGCTATGGTCCCCTCACGCCGACTCGCTTCCTCACCATGCCACGCTTGGTCACCGTGCCGTTGGAGGTTCCGGAGACACCTCTCCCGCGTCGGGTGCGCGAACTGCTCGACGACGCCGATGAGCGGATCGAACGCTTCTATCAGGATCGGCGCAACAGCCCGCTCCCCGGCTTTGTGCCCTGTGACTTTGTCATGGCGCACCATGTGATCGGCTTGCTGGTCCAACAGAACCTCGCCACGGGGGGTCGATTCTGCGAGTGGGGAAGCGGAGCCGGCGTGGTCACCTGCCTCGCAAGCCTGCACGGGTTCGACGCCATCGGGATCGAGATCGAAGAAGACCTCGTCGAACTCGCCGAGGCCCTTGCCGAAGACCACGGCATCGAGGCCGAGTTCATCTTCGGCAGCTTTCTTCCCGAAGACGCTGACGACTGCCTGGACGAACACGCCGCCGAGCTCGACCGCGAGGTAACGTGGCTCCGCACCGATGGCACGAATGCCTACGAGCAGCTTGGCCTGGATCCCGACGATCTGGACGTGGTATTCGCTTATCCCTGGCCGGGCGAAGAAGGGGTGATCTTCGATCTGTTCGCCGAGTTCGCCGCGGTCGGAGCCCTGCTGCTGACGCACCACGGCGAGCAGGGGATGAAGCTGCAGCGGAAGCTGCGGTAACTTCGCCGCTGCCCCCCCGCTCCGCCACGCCGGGCGTGGGGGGGGGGCGATACGTTGTCCGGGCCGCTCGTTTTACGGTTCCCTGTGAAGCGGCCCGTTTTCTTACCGATTCTTGCATCCCGATTTGGCTTGATGGCTCCCCGCTCCCTTCGCGATAGCGTCAACGATTTAGAGCAGCACGGGCGGCTGCGGCGGATCGACGCGCCGATCGACGCCTATCTCGAAGCCGCCGCGATCCATCGGCGCGTCTTTCAGGCCGGCGGGCCGGCGCTGCTCTTTACCAGCGTCGTCGGCTGCCGCTTCCCGATGGTGAGCAACCTGTTCGGCACGCTCGACCGTTCCCGATTCATGTTCCGCCACACCTACGATGCGGTGCAGCGGCTGATCGAGCTGAAGATCGATCCGACGCGCGCGCTGCGCTCTCCGCTGCGCTACGCCACGGCTCCACTGGCAGCGCTGACGATGCTGCCCAAGTCGGTGCGTTCGGGCCCCGCGGTTCGGCAAGAAACCACGCTCAGCGCGCTGCCCCACCTGGTGAGCTGGCCGCGCGACGGCGGCCCCTTCGTCACGCTGCCGCAGGTGTATACGGAAGACCCCCACGCGCCGGGGCTCATGAAGAGCAACCTGGGCATGTACCGCATCCAGCTCGCTGGCAACGATTACAAGGCGGATCGCGAAGTGGGACTGCACTATCAGTTGCATCGCTCGATCGGTGTGCATCAGGCCGCAGCGATGCGGGCGGGCCAACCCTTTCGGGTGAACGTGTTCGTCGGTGGCTCGCCGGCGATGAACCTTGCGGCCGTCATGCCACTGCCGGAGGGGATGAGCGAGCTAACCTTTGCCGGAGCGCTCGCGGGGCGGCGGATCCGCATGATCCGTCGACCCGACAGTTTGCCCGTCTACGCCGAAGCGGACTTCACCCTGTGCGGCACGGTCGTGCCCGGCCCGGAGGGCGCACGCGGTCTGCCCGCCATGAAGCGCGAAGGACCGTTTGGCGATCACCTGGGCTACTACTCGTTGGAGCATCCGTTCCCCGTGCTGCGGATCGACCATGTCTACCATCGGCCCGATCCGATCTGGGCGTTCACCGTTGTGGGCCGGCCGCCGCAAGAGGACACCGCCTTCGGCGAGCTGATCCACGACCTCACGGGCCCGGTGATCCCCACAGTGCTGCCGGGCGTGGTGGGCGTGAACGCCGTCGATGCCGCCGGCGTGCATCCGCTGCTGCTGGCCCTGGGCAGCGAGCGCTACATGCCGTTCTACAAGACCGATCGCCCGGCGGAGATCCTCACCCAGGCGTGCGCGATTCTCGGCCAAGGACAACTGTCGCTCGCCAAGTTCCTGTTCATTGCCGACGCGGGCTGTTGGCCCGACAAGCCGTCCGCCGAGCACGACCTGCACGCCATCCGCCCCTTCTTTGCCGAGGTACTGCGGCGCGCCGACTGGACCCGTGACCTGCACTTTCACACACAAACCACGATCGACACGCTCGACTACTCGGGCGACACGATCAACGCGGGCTCGAAGGTGGTGATCGCCGCCGCCGGTCCGCCGCGGTTCGACCTGGCTACCGCACTTCCCGCGACGATGGCTCCTCTGCCCGAGGGCTTCGCCGCTGCGCGGGTCGTCATGCCGGGCGTGGTCGCGGTGCGCGGGCCGCGGCTGCCGAATCCCACGTTTAACTACGACGCCGCCCGCCGCGGCGACGCTGCGGGCGAAGCGATCGAAGCCGCGGGGCTCGCCGCCGCCCATTCACGCGCGCCGGCCGACATCGAACGGCTCTGCCGGGGGCTGTCGCTGGAGCACCCACTGTGCGCGTTTCGGATGATCGTGGTGGTGGACGATCCCGCTTTTGTCGCGACGCCACACGGCGCGGAATCAACCGGGCGGATCAACAACTGGCTATGGACCACCTTCACCAAGGCCAACCCCGCCGCCGACATCTGGGGCGTTAAGCCCTACACGCGCCGCAAGCACTGGGCATGCCAAGGCCCGCTGGTAATCGACGCGCGCACCAAACCGCACCACGCGCCGGTGATGGAAGAAGACCCGGCGGTGTCAGCAAAGATCGAAGCCATGGCCGCAAGCGGCGGCCCCCTGGCAGGGCTCTTTTGAATGCGGATGCGAAAGCCTGACGGGTGTGAAGCCTGACGGGGGCGATCCGCTTTTGCTCGGGGTCATTGAGTCGGGGGATACTCTCCGCCACCCTGAGCGGTCCGCCTATCGAGGCGCAAACCTGCACCGACTTTGATAACCCCCTTTCTTGCACGACTCCCCGCCGCTGATTTACTTCGCCGAGCCCGCCCCGTACGCTCCGAGGCATGGATAAGTGGTTTCTTCCCCTCTTTGACGGCGTCGAGCGGACGCCCTATCTGCTCGAAACAGGGCCCTGGTGGGCGATCGTGCTGTGGCTGGCGGCGGTGGGGGGGTGCTTTGGCAGCTTTCTGAATGTCGTCGCGCTGCGGCGGCCGCATGGCGAAGATATCGTCGTCCAGGGCTCAAGATGCCCGCTGTGCCGCCATCCGCTGGCGTGGTGGCAAAACCTGCCGCTGCTGGGCTGGCCGCTGCTCGGCGGGCGGTGCCACTACTGCCGAGGGCCGATCCCGATCCGCTACTGGCTGTGGGAAGTCGCCTTCGCCCTGCTGTTTGTCGCGGTCGGGATTGCTTCACCCTGGCTGTAGCGAGAGCGGCGACTAGGCTGGTTACCTTGGGCCTCTCGCGGTAGGGTGCGCCGCCCGGCAACTCCCTTGCTGCGGGCCTCTTTCGACCGCTTCCCTCTGACGCCCCTCTGGTATCGATGCACCTTTCGTTCCACGGCGCTGCCGGCACGGTCACCGGCAGCAAGTACCTCCTCGAAACGTCCGACGCGCGGGTGCTGGTCGATTGCGGCTTGTTCCAAGGCCTGAAGTCGCTCCGCGAGCTGAACTGGGCCGGCACGCCGTTCAAAGTCGGCAAGATCGACGCCGTGCTGCTCACGCACGCCCACCTGGATCACGTCGGCTACCTGCCGCGGATCGTGAAGGAAGGCTATCAGGGGCCCATCTACTGCACGCCGGCAACCGCCGAGCTGGCGCAGATCATTCTCCTCGACTCGGCCAAAATCCAAGAAGCCGACGCCGAGTACGCCAACAAGAAAGGCTTCAGCAAGCACAAGCCCGCGCTGCCGCTGTATCGGGGCCCCGACGTGCTGGAGACCCTCAAGCTGTTCAAGCCCATCTCGCGCGGCAAGTCGTACACGGTTGCGCCGGGCATCGAGGCCGAGTGGCAAGACGCCGGTCACCTGCTCGGTTCGACCGCGATCACGGTTACCGCTGAGGGCAAGCGGGTGCTCTTCTCGGGCGACCTGGGCCGCTACGACGGCCCGCTGTACCACGATCCGGCACCGCCTCCGCCGTGCGACTACCTGATCTGTGAGAGCACCTACGGCAACCGCGACCATCCCGACAAGGATCTGACCGAGGGTCTTGCGGAGGTGATCCAGCGGGGCATCGCGCGGGGCGGCGTGATGCTCATGGCCTCGTTCGCCGTGGGCCGGGCGCAGCAACTGATCTATCTGTTGCAAGTGCTCAAGTGCGCGGGCCGCATCCCCGACTTGCCGATCTACCTCGACAGCCCGATGAGCGTCGACGCGACGAAGATTTATCGACAGCACTGCGAAGAGCATGATCTGGTTGAGGCGGAACTGTGCGGCACGAGCGGTTGCGAGATCGGTGACCGCCCCGTGCTCGCCGGCCCAGCGGTGCACCTGTGCCGCAGCGCCGACGAGTCGAAGGCGCTCAACCATATCGAAGGACCCGCGATCATTCTGAGTTCGAGCGGCATGATGACCGCCGGCCGAATCGTGCACCACCTGAAGCGTCGCCTGCCCGACAAGCGAACGACCGTCATCCTGGGCGGCTACATGGCGGTCGGCACGCGCGGGCGCGACCTCAAGGAGGGTGCCAAGTCGATCCGTATGCACGGGCAAGAGATTGCCGTCAACGCCGCGATCGAGGAAGTACCCGGCTTGTCGGGCCACGCCGACCGCAGCGGCCTCTTGCGCTGGCTGGGGCACCTCAAGCAAGCGCCGAAACAAACGTTTCTCACCCACGGCGAGCCGGACAGCGCTGCCGCGCTAGCCGACACGCTGCGTAGCGAGCGCGGCTGGGACGTGACTGTGCCCGCGATGAACGATCGGGTCGAGCTTGCCTAAGGCGCTCTAGGCACCTTCGGAAGAATAGGCCAGACTCCCGCCCCCCCCAACACGCAACGTGCCTTGAATACGGCTTTCACTCCGATCACGTTGTGCGAGTCACAGCCGACTTCCCCTCCCGCTTCAGAGGGAGAGGGGGCCGGTTCCGGGTACCCATTTCACCTGCTCCCCTAGCCCCACCTCCTCAAGGAAGAGGGGAAAGGCAAGACTAGAAGCCGCGATTCTTCGGATCGGAATCCGTAACGCTCCGGCGCACCAATCGACAGGACCCTCTACTAGCCCCATGCGGAACAAACCTTCGAAGTTCATCGGTCCCGCCGCTCAGGTTCCTCCCGAGCCCATGGACGTCGCCCCCGACTTCTCGCTCGACGCGCGACGTCCTGAGCTGCCGCCCGAGGTCGAGGCCAATCGCCTCGCGATCATCAACTCGCCTACCTACACCCTGGCGGAGAAAGACACCGAGTGGCTCCGCGACTCGTCGATGCGGCCCGTGCGGATGCAGCTCGAACTGCAAAAGACCGAAGTGCTGCTCCGCCGCGCGGGGGTCGAGAGCACCGTGGTGGTCTTTGGCGGCACGCAGATCGTGCCGCGCGATGAGGCTGAGCAGAAGCTCGCCGAAGCGAACGCCGAACTGGCAGCCAATCCCGACGACTTCCGGGTCCAACGCAACGTCGTGCGTGCCAAGACTCGGCTGAAGAAGTCGCGCTTCTACAACGAGTGCCGAGAGTTCGCGAAGCTTGTCTCGGGCCGCTGCCAGATCGATGGCAAATGCGCTTTCGTGGTCACCACCGGAGGCGGGCCGGGTGTGATGGAGGCGGGCAACCGGGGCGCGTTTGAGATCGGTGCCAAGAGCATCGGCCTGAACATCGAGCTGCCGCACGAGCAGGAGCCCAACCCCTACATCACCCCCGAGCTGTGCTTCCAGTTCCACTACTTCGCGATGCGGAAGTTCCACTTCATCTTGCGCGCCGCGGCGCTGGTGGTCTTCCCTGGTGGATTCGGCACGCTCGACGAGCTCTTCAACTGCCTGTGCCTGCGGCAGACCGGCCGTATGCAGGCGATCCCGATCATCTTGTACGGCAAGGAGTATTGGGACTCGGTGATCAATTTCCAGGCGCTCGCGGACGAGGGCGTGATCGCCGACGATCACCTGGACCTGATCAGTTACGCCGAGACCCCCGCAGAAGCGTGGGACCTCATCGCGAAGTTCCACGGCGTGGAGTGAAGGCAAAACGTCGCCACCGACGGATCAGATCGAATTGCAGCCGACGCAGCCCCGGCACACAGGACGCCGCTGACGCAGCCGATCGGTTGCCCGCCCTAGGCACCCTGGAGTGCCCGCATTTGGCTGGTGCTGCCCGAAGAGTCGGCGGGCGGACCGATATCTGCTAATCGATTGCCGGTACGGGGCCGTCTCCGAGCGGCCCGGTAGACCCGCCTATCAAACGGTCGAGCGTGTGGACCGCTGCGCGTTAGCGCTAATAGCTCACGCCGCGGTGTGTTGGCGTGACGCCACCGGGGCGGCTACACTCGCTAGTCTTGCGGCTCATCTCTGTTGATTGCTTAACCCTCTTTTCCTTTCGCCAACCCAGCCCCGAACCGTTGCCGTACGGAGCAAGGGCGCGTAACGACGAACTATGGCCGACGCATCCAATCGCTCTGGTGCCATCGACACCGTCATGCACGAGGAGCGGCTTTTCCCGCCCCCGGCCGAGTTCGCCGCGCAGGCGCGGATCGCTTCGTTCGAAGCTTACGAAAAGCTCTGGAACGAGGTTGCCGCCGATCCCGAGGCGTACTGGGAACGCGTCGGCCGCGAAGAGCTGCACTGGTTCGAACCCTTCACCCAAACGCTGCGTTGGAACGAGCCGTACGCCGAGTGGTTTGTGGGGGGTAAGACCAACGCCTCGTACAACTGTCTCGACAAGCACCTCGACGAAGGCCACGGCGACCGCACGGCGATCCTGTGGGAGGGCGAACCGGGCGACACACGCAAGCTCAGCTATGCCGACCTGCACAAGCAGGTGTGCAAGTTTGCCAACGCTCTGAGATCGCTCGGCGTCGAGGCAGGCGACCGCGTCTCGATCTACATGCCGATGACCCCCGAGCTGGTTGTTGCGATGCTCGGCTGCGCGCGCATCGGAGCGGTCCACTCGGTGATCTTTGCGGGCTTCAGCGCCGAGGCGATCGCCGAACGCAATAACGACGCCCAGGCAGTCGCGATCATCACGGCCGACGCCGGTTGGCGCCGGGGCAAAGCGCTGCCGCTCAAGCAAACGGTCGATGAAGCACTCAAGAAGAGCAGCACCGTCAAACACTGCATCGTGCTCGATCGCGTGAACGAGGCCGTCCACTGGCAACCGGGCCGCGACCATTGGTGGCACGACCTGATGCGAGACGCTTCGGAAGAGTGCCCCGCCACGCCGCTCGACAGCGAAGCCCCGCTGTTCATCCTCTACACCAGCGGTTCGACCGGCAAGCCGAAAGGCATCTTGCACACCACCGCCGGCTACAACCTGTGGGCCAAGAAAACCTTTCAGTGGGTCTTCGATCACCGCGCGGACGATGTCTATTGGTGTACGGCCGACTGCGGCTGGATCACCGGCCACAGCTACATCACCTACGGCCCGCTCAGCGCGGGCGCAACGTGTGTCATGTACGAAGGCGCGCCCAACCACCCCGACGAAGCACGTTTCTGGGAGATCATCGAACGGTACAAAGTCACGCTGTTCTATACGGCTCCGACCGCCATCCGCGCTTTTATCAAGTGGGGTGATGAGCACGTTGAGAAGCACGACCTCAGCTCGCTACGGGTGCTGGGAACCGTCGGCGAGGGCATCAACCCGCAAGCGTGGATGTGGTACCACACCAAGATCGGTGGCGAACGCTGCCCGATCGTCGACACGTGGTGGCAGACCGAGACGGGCGGCGTGATGATGTCTCCGCTGCCGGGGGCGATCGCCACCAAGCCCGGTAGCTGCACCAAGCCTTTGCCAGGCGTGATCCCCAAGATCATCGCCGAAGACGGCACCGAGTGCGGTCCCGATCAGGGCGGCATGCTCACCATCGCTCACCCCTGGCCCGGCATGCTTCGGGGCATCTGGGGCGACAAAGAACGCTACCAAGAAGTCTATTGGTCGAAGGTGAAGGGCATGTACCTCGCCGGCGACAACGCCCGCTGCGATCGCGACGGTTACTACTGGATCATGGGCCGCATCGACGACGTGCTGAACGTCTCGGGCCATCGCCTGAGCACGATCGAAATCGAATCGGCCCTGGTGAGCCACCCGGCCGTGGCCGAAGCCGCAGCGGTTGGTCGGCCCCACGAGCTGAAGGGCGAAGCCGTGGCGGTGTTCGTGACCGTCAAGGGCTGCGAGCCGTCAGAGGAGCTGCGCAAAGAGCTCAAGCTGCACGTCCGCAAGGAGATTGGGGCCCTCGCGCAGCCGGACGACATCCGCTTCACCAACACCCTCCCCAAGACCCGCAGCGGTAAGATCATGCGGCGTCTGTTGCGCGATATCGCCGCCGGTCGCGAGGCCGTTGGCGATACCACCACGCTCGAGGACTACAGCGTGTTGGCGAGCCTGCGCCAAGACGAAGAGTGAACGCCCGGACCGGCAAACGTGGCCTGGGTCTCGCCGGCGAAAGTCCGCCGCTTTATCGCTTGCACAAAAACGGGCGGTCGGCACGCCTTACGGTGTGGTAACTCACCAACAGCGCGGCGGAGCGCGGTGGCAGTCGGTTATGCTGCTAAGCCCGATACTTGCTGACGTTCTGATCGGCTGCGCTGCGAAAGAAAAAGTACGCGGCAAGCAACCGCCTTCGCTCGCTTGCCGGACAAGACCGTCTTTGAACGTCAGCGGGATCGCCCCCGCCGCTTCCTGTGTTGGCGCTGGCTTTGAGTCAGCGTTGGCGTGGAATGGCGGGTAGAAAATTCGCCGGGCGTCGGCTCGTGAAGTCGATCGCCTAGTCTCCTCTCTTTCCTCCTTAGCGAGATTCCTTATGCCAACTGCCCTCTTTAACACCCCTCCTATGAAAGCGGTTGCACTCTTGCTGCCATTGGCCCTCCTCACCGCATTGGCGAGCCCCGCTCCGGCCCAGATGGAGGTCACCTTTGTCGGCAATAACGGCGTCATGCTCTCGGCCGGCGGAGACTCGGTGCTGATCGACTCGCTGTTCACCCACACCGACCCCTTCTGGACCCGGCTCCCCACGGCAGGGCGCACCGCGCTGCTCCGTGCCGAGTCGCCGTTTGACAACGTCCGCTGGTCGCTCACAACGCACAATCACCCGGACCACTTTAACGCCCAGGCGGTCCGGGTGTTTTCGGGCAACAGCCCCGAAACGCAGTTCATTCTTTCCCCGCAGGCGCGGGGCTCGGTCGCCGATGTGACGTCGGTGGTTACGATCGATGTCCCGTTTCAGAACGGATCGTCTACCGTGACATCGCCGGGGATCGAGATCGAAATCTTCCACATGGAGCACTTCGATCAGTTCGGCAACGACTTCTCGCGCGTACAGGATTACACGTACCTCGTCACGATGGGCGGGGTGAAGCTGCTTCATCTGGGCGACGTCGATTACATCCCCGAGAACTTTGCGGCATTCGACTTTCCCAGCAGAGGCATCGATGGCGTGGTGATTCCCACCTTTAACACCTTGCTCACCTCAGCCAACCGTCAGGTGATTCTCGACCAGGTGGCACCCCGACACATCTTTGCCACCCATCTCCGCGCCGGGCAGTTAGAGCAAGAGGCCGCGAACGTCCGTGCGCTCTACCCGGAAGCGACGATCTTCACCGAGTCGTTTCAATCGTTCACGATCCAGCCGGTGCCCGAGCCGAGCGGCTTGCTGTTGGTGGCGGGGGCCGCCGGCCTAGCGGCTTGCCGCCGTTTCAGCTGTTAGGAGTTCTCCGCGCATGCTTCGCAGGGGCCTGCCGAGCCGTAAAATCTGCTATCGCCAGCGGAACAAGACGCTAACATACGCAGGTCGATTCGCCTGGCGGCGATCTCGGTCCTCGTGGCCGAGCGGCTACGACTCTTCCCCCCAGCACCGAGAACAAATCCGATGACCGCTTTGCTTCCTCTTCTGATCCAGCTCATCAGTGGCGCTGCGGGCGGCAATGTCGTCGGTGCGCTGCTCAAGAATCTGCCCGTCGGGAAGATCCTGGCCACCGTGCTCGGTGCGGTGGGTGGTGCCGGTGGTGCTCAGCTGGCCCAGCTGATCCCGGCCTTGCAAGAGCTGCTCTCTGGCGCGAGCTACGGCGGCGACATCGGTGCCGGTGCCGGCGGCGGAGCGATCCTAACGCTGATCGTCGGCCTGATCAAAAAGGCGATGGCGGGCGGCGCTCAATCCTAGCGCTAAACTCAACGCAGGCCTTGGCCACCGCTCGTCGATGAGTCGGCCGCCGAGGCGTTGGCGGATTGAAGCGGCAGACCTGTCACCACGTCGTTCAACCGGCGCGGTGCCCATAGCTTTGCGCGCCCATCGATAAAACCGCCATCCGCCTCGCGTCGGTAAAACGGGGTAAGGTAAGCGGTGCTACCCATGCTCACGCTTCCGAGGGGGGACCGCTCCTGAGCCGACACATCGCCTGTCGGCTCAATCGTATACTCCGCCACACGGGTCTCCCCCGGCTCGATCAACAATGCCCGGTCCGGCAAGTAATCGAGAGATGAATCGATCACTCTCAGCTGCGGCCCCGCCCGCTCTGGCAAAAGTTCGGTGACCCTCGGCACGACGAGCAAAGCTGATGAGCGGCTGGTGTAAGCCACGGTCAGCTGAAGGCGTGGCGGCGTCTTGGTGGCGGGGATCGGTGTGGCCGAGAGTACGTCGATATCGAGTTCGCCAAACCACGCGCGTGCCTGACGAGCCTCGGCACGATCGGCCGCCGCGCGGAGATCAACGCTCTGCCCTAACAGCAAAAGCGTGAGCGTTGCGACCGGGACCATCCACACCAAGCCCGCAATCCAACCGAACATCTCTGCGGCAGCGGTCTGGGGGCGTATCTGCTGCGCGATTGCCGGAGCAAGGATCAACGCCCCCCACAGCAGCGCCACCGAAACGCCAACTATCAATGCCTGATTAAAAAGCCCGTTCGATTGACCGGTGGGTTCGTAGCCGGTGAGCTGGGCGACGATCGCGGCCGAGAACAGCACGGTCACTAAACCCGCTTGCCAACCGATGGCGTAGCAGGCAGCGCGGACGATTGGGTCATGATCGACCGGGACCTTTGAGCCCAGCACCCGACTCAGTAGCCACGCGGCACCGGCCGTCAGCAGCACGCACGGAGCGGTCAACATGGTCGCGTACATTAGCGAGACATTCGCCAATGCGTCGCGGAGATCGGCGTAGAGCGATGCCGCCTCGGAAAGCGGTGTCGCGTCGATGGCAAAGAACAGCCGCAGCGTGAGACCCGCGACAAACAGGGTTAGCACCAGCCAAGCGAACGGGGGCGGGAGCGCGTCGTCTGCCGTTACGGCCTGTCGGCCTAGCCGCTGGGGTAGCACGAGCCCGAGAGGCCACAGAGCGACGCTCTGAACGATGAATCGCACCCCTTGGGCAATCGGTCGATCAAGCATCGACTCCACCGCCGAAGGCTCGGCGGGCAGTTTTTCGGCGGGCTTGTGCGCGATCGGCAAAGCGGTTGGCGGGGGGCGTGGGGGAACCGCGGGCCCCCTTTATTGTGCCGGGAAGCCCGTGCGCGAACCGTAACGGGAATCCGATCTCTGCGCCGATAGCGCTGTTTAGCTGCGCCCTCGCGAACGCCTCATCGGGCCGCATCGATTAAGCTACAGGTGTCAGAAGCCGCCGTGTCATTCCCGCTGGCCCCTCACGCCTTCTACCCCCGCAAGAAGCACCGTGCGAAATTTCTCACTTTCCGCTGCTGCCCGCTGTCTCTTTTTCGGTGTGGTGGCACCGCTAGCAGCCTCGCTTGCCGGTGCCGCCGACTTCGAGTTTTACGGCCGGTCGGGAGACGCCATCGAGCTAAACTTCGGCGCGTTGCCGGGCACCCCCACGGGGGCAAGCTATTCGACACTCACGCTCGGCGGATCGTTTACCGGACACACGACTCTCACGAGCACCGACCTGCAGCAAGGCGCGTTCGCCTCGGACGGTCGGCTGTGGGTCTTCGCCGACCCCGCCCGCAACACCGCTCCGTTGGGCGACACCGATCCGGCATCGCGCGGCTTTCAGGGCCGGCTAGAGGGAAGCCTCAACGTCAACGGCGTGCCGATGACCTTTGCCGTCAACGTGGTTCCGGGCCACACCGGCGCGGGGACCGGCTCGGTGCAGCAAGCGGGCGAGTCCGACAGCTCGGCACCCAATCGGCTGAATGTCGCGCAGCAGCAGCATCGGCTTCGGTATCTGGGTTTTCGCCAAAACGCTTTTCAACTCTTGCCTACCGTTGACGGCCTCTTCGGGACCAACACCGATGCCGCGGTGAGGACCTTCCAGGCTGCGTTCATCAGCGGCACGAGCGTCAACGCGACGCAGAACAGCGTCGATGGCATCGTCGGACCGAACACCGCCGGCTGGCTGAACGCCGCCAACGCCCCCACCTGGGACGAGCTGGTTGATCCCGACCCGCAGAGCTATCCGCCCGCGTTCAGCGTGAGCAGCATGATCGGCGACTTCGACATCCTGCCAAGCTTCGATCCGGGCGGCGGCGGCCGCACGGGCCTCACGCCTCAGATTGAACGCTTCGGCACCAGTTGGTCGATCGAGTTGTTCACCCAAGGCTCTGCCCTGGCGAAGTCGCGCACCGGCATCACGCAGCTGATGAACGGCATGTCGACCCTCGACGGTTACGATTCCAGCGCGTTCCACAGCACCCACCGCGCCGGCATGGATATCGACATTCACGTCGATTATCCCTCGCAGGTGCTGGGCAACGGTGTTGTCAACGCGGCCGAACAAGGCGTGATCGACACCGCGGTTGCGTACCTCGACGCGGGCCTCGCAGGCGAGGCAGACACCGGCCGGGTCGCCCGCTTTATCACGTCCAACTCCGACATCCGTAACGGCATCCTCGCCGCCCGGCCGGGAACCTCCGTCTTTCTCGACACCAGCAACGGCCATCTCAACCACTTACATATCGACGCCGCCCCTCCCGCCCGTGTCACCGGGCTCGCCAACCTGGCGGGCGACTTCAACCTGGATGACCGCGTCGATCTGGCAGACTACACGGCCTGGCGTGACGGTCTGGACCGCGTCTACACCGCGTCGGACTACAGTTCTTGGGTCTTTAACTTTGGTACGACCCGTCTTGGCGCGGCGGTCGCTGTGCCTGAACCGTGTGCGGCCGCGTTGCTGCTGAGCGGTTTCATGCTACGGCGGAGATCGTCGTAGTTGTTCGAGCGGCTCAGAAGCCTTCAACTTGGCGGCTAGCACGATCCGATCGGCCCTTCGGTGGTCGAGTCCGCATCGAAGCCCAAGTCGGTCAGCACTTGATACTGAGCGTACTTGGCAACCGCCTCACCAGTTGTTTGCGAGCCGAGCTTTTCCACGACCCGGGCCCGGTCGCTCTCGACCGTGCGGACCGAGACTTCAAGCGACCCGGCGATCACCTTGTTGAGGTGACCCGCCGCGATCTGCTGGAGCACCTGATGCTCGCGGTCCGAAAGCTGGGAGACCTGGGCAAGCAGGCCGCGGTACCGTTCGCGCAGGGCGTGCCGGCGGCGGCAGTCGTCGATAGCCCGCGCGATCACCTGCGAAAGACTGTCGTTAGCAACCGGCTTCTCGAGAGCGGAGGTGGCCCCCGATTCCAACAATCGTAGGACTTCCGAGACACTCGACGGATTCACCAACGCGATCACGGGGATCGTCGCGTTGCGGGATTTGAACAGCTTCAAGTGCTGCGGTGCCTCAGCACTAGACTGAGAAGCATCGAAGACCAAGCAACCCAAGGAAGGCGTTAAACCAGCTGCAAAGTACTCGTCGAAGTTGGAGAAGGCGCGCGATTGATGCCCGAGTTGCGTCGCCAAGCCGACGATTCTATCGCGATCGGAAGGGTCGGCGTCAATGACGCAGACCGTTGCTGGCGTCGCCGGTGGCAATGTGTTGTTCAGGGGGGTTTCGCTGTACATGGAGGTACCCACTCTCTTTTTCCACCGAAAAGGGGGAACCGAAGCGTTCGCCATACGGCTACCCGCTACAATTCGGTTGCCCGCTATTATTTTCATAGTGAAAGCACGCGGAATGGGTATTGATTACGCCTACCCGAAATTTTTTTGTGGAGAATTCCGGGGCTCGATCGCCTTTCTGGGTCTTAATCGGATCGCCAGTGCCATCCGTTAGCGTGCACACCACCCGCCTTGGGTACCTTCCCAGAGGCTTGTTTCCGTTGAACGGCAAGACGCGACTCACCCTGCTCGACCGGATCCGTGACACGGAGAGCGGCGATTCTTGGCGTGAGTTTTTGCTGGTTTACGACGGACTGATCGAGGGCTGGCTCCGGCAACAAGGGGTCATCGACGCCGACGCCGAGGACATCCGCCAAGAGGTGCTGGAGACCGTCTTCCGCGAGATCGGCGGCTTTGACCACAACGGTCGGCCAGGAGCCTTCCGCAACTGGCTCCGCCAAGTGACCGCCAACCGCATGCGACGGCTGTGGCGCCGGCGGGCATCCCGCTCGGCTGACTATGCGGGCCCCAACGTTGAACTGCTGGCCGCCCAGCTCGAGGACGAGCGCACCCCGCTCGCCACGTCTTGGGAAGACGAGCACAATCGCCACGTGCTGCAGCGTCTGCTCGGCGTGCTCGAGGAGCGTTTTAGCGAGAAGAGCGTGACGGCTTTTCGGCGGATTGTGCTACAAGAGCAGCCCGCCGCGCAAGTTGCCGCCGAGTTGGGCATGACGCTCGGCGCGGCCCGAGTCGCTCAGCACCGCGTGCTGAAAGCGCTCAAAGATTTTGGCAAGTGCGTGGTGGATTGAAGCACATCGACTCTGGTCTGCTCTCTTGTTCATGTTTGACAACGAACACCCCAACGATGAGATCCTCGCTACGTGGGCCGCGGGCGGCCTCGACGAGGCGCTCGCGGGGCCGATCGAAGATCACCTCGAAAAGTGCGACCTCTGCGCCGCTCGAATCGAACGTTTCGCGCTGGCCGAAGACGCGTTCGTGAAAAAGCTCCAGCGCCTCACCCTTTCGGAACCGCTCGATCCCGAAGCCAACCGCGTCGCTGCTCACCAGGCACCCGGAGTGGGGTCGGACCTGAGCGCGAACGATCTGGCGGTCGGCGTGCTCGCGCTGCAGATGGGGCATATCACGCGCGATCAGTTTGTCGATGCGAGCGTGTTATGGAACGCCCGCAACGGCGTCAGTCTGGCAGAGGTGCTCGTCGCACAGGGTTGGCTCGACCAAGCGGCACGGGAGCAGGTTGAATCCGCGCTCGTTCGCCGCCGTGCGAAGCTGCTTCCGCACACGGGCACCGAGACCGTGGTCGGCGAGTCCTCTTCAACGACGCCGCAAACGTTGCTTCTTGGTCCGCTGTCCCGCGAACGACTAAAGCTGTTGCAAGTCCACTCCACGGGCGGCACAGGCCGCGTATGGCGGGCCTACGACATCGCACTGCAACGCGAGGTAGCGCTCAAAGAGCTGCTTCCTCAGTACGCCCGGTCTCCCATGCATCGCGAACGTTTCCATCGCGAGGCGTGTGTCGCGGCGCAACTGGCCCATCCGGGTACAGCACCGGTGCATGAGTATCGTGAGGAAGAGGGTCGCTGCTACTACACCATGAAATTCCTGGCCGGACGTACGCTGGCGGAAGTGATCCGACAGACGCACCGCGCGATCGAAAACGACTCCGCCGACCCGTTCGCCAGACATTTTGAGCTGCTCACCTATTTCGTATCGGTCTGTGATACGATCGCCTACGCTCATTCGCAGGGCGTGATCCACCGCGATCTCAAGGGGGACAACGTCTTGGTCGGAGAGTTTGGCGAAGTCACGGTTATTGACTGGGGTCTTGCCAAGCTGTTTAGCTCCACGAGCGAAGCCCCCTCCAAGGACCCCGCGCTGAGTGACTCGGCGACACTGCAAGGTGAGCGTCTCGGCACGCCGGCCTATATGGCCCCCGAACAGGCGCGGGGGGCGATCGATCAGATCGACACCCGGACCGACGTTTACGGCTTGGCCGCTCTGCTCTACGAGATACTGACGGGCAAGCCCCCCTTCACGGGCGATACCGTCAACCAGGTGATGCACAAGGTTGAGGCGGAGTCCCCCGTGCCTCCGCGTAAGCTGCAGCCGTTAACGCCTCGCTCTTTAGAAGCAATCTGCCTGAAGGGGTTGCGCAAGCGACGAGAAGACCGCCAGCAGTCGGCCACCGAATTGCGCGACGGCGTGCGCCATTGGATGACCCATCAAACCGATCGGCGCCGCGAGGCGGAGTCACGTGCGCTGTTCTTCTCGCTCTCGCAGGACTTGTTTGTCACGGTCGATAGCATCGGCCGGTTCACCCACACCAATCCGGCTTTCGAGAAGCTGCTGTGCTACGGACCCGGTGCGGTGTTGGGACGCCACTACGAGGAGCTGCTGCACCCGGATGACCTAACACGCTCGCGGCGTGTATTTCTAGCGGTTCTCGCCGGAGCCTCTGAACCGGACTTCGTGTCGCGCCTCCGTGGCGAGGACGGCGTCTATCGACCGATTAGCTGGACGATCAGCAAATCGCCGAGCGACGTGAGTGTTTACGCGGTCGGGCGCCCCCTGGACGCCAGCAGCGAACGACGTCGCGAGGCGCGGCAACGCGAGACCTTCTTCTCGCTCTCGCGTGACTTGTTCGTCTCGCTGGACGAGCGCGGCAACGTGACCCACACGAATGCCGCCTACAATACCTTCTTCGGATACGACCCTCGCAAATCGACGGGGCGATCGTATCAGACGAAGCTGCACGCCGACGACATCGCACTGGTTTCCAAGAAATTGGCCTCGGTGCAAGCGGGCGGAGCGGAAGAAGACTTTGTTGCGCGGGTGCAACGCAGCGATGGTGATTATTGTCCGATCAGCTGGACGCTAACCAAGATCCCCGGTGAAACCGCGACCTATGCCATCGGTCGCCCGCTCGACGCCAAGTCGCAACGGCGCCGCGCCGCCGAACTGCGTGCGCAGTTCTTTTCCCTCTCCCAAGACCTCTTTGTCATTTCTGACGAGCACGGCAAGGCGGCTCAGATCAATGAGGCCTGGCAACGTGTTTTGGGCTGGCTCCCGGAGGACGTGATCGGCAAACCCTACACGGATTTTGTCGTCGCCGAGGACGTCGCACCGGCCGCCAGAGCTGGCCGCAAGGCACTCGTGAAAGGATCAGTCGTTGATATCGAGACCGGCATGCGCTGCCGCGATGGCTCGGTTCGGCAGATCGTGTGGACGCTCTCCCGCGTTCCGACCGAAACCGTTGTGTACTGCGTTGGACGCGACGTCACGCAGCGGCGTCGCACCGAGCAGCGGATCGAGGCGCTGTTCCGCAAATCGCCCGAACCGCTCCTGGTGGTTGATACCCTCGGGCGGATTGAGCGTACGAATGAGCGCGTCGACGAGCTCTTCGGTTATGAGCCGGGTGAGCTCACTGGACAGCCGTTGGAGGTGCTGCTGCCGGAATGGTATCGGGCTGAGCACCACCGTTACTTCCAAGCCTACTTGGCCGAGCCGGTAGTGCGTTCGATGGGGCGTAACATCCCGTTGCCGTCTGTCACCAAGCAGGGTGTCGAGAAGCGTTTCTCGATAAGCCTGAGTCCGCTCCGCCTAGACGATGAGCTGCTGGTGATCGCTGCGCTGCTGCTGGAATAACGGCTCGCAGGGCTAGAGGGCTGGCTCTCGCCAGAGGATTTCTCCGCCAGGGATTCGCCACTGTTGGCTGTAGTAGCCCGCCGCGTGGACACGCTCAACCCCCCAGGCACCTTCGGCGGGGCTCGGTTTCTCGGACTCGCCAGGGACCCTCAGCGGAGAAAACACTAGCAGGTCGGGGTACTCAACTCCCGACCAGAAGTAGCGCAGCCGTGAAGCGCCGCGCAGGCCTTTCAGCCCCGTGCCGCCGACCATCGCCAAGAGCGCCTGCCGTTGGGCCGGCGCGCCGCCGAAGCGCTGCCCCAGATCGGGGCGGGGGGTGATGTGCAAGACGGTCAGGTCGTCACCCGACTCGGGTCTGGCGTCGCGCTTTTCACGGGTCGGCCACACCTCGACCAAGCCGCTCTGCACACGGGTCGGAGCGAGCTGCATCCAGAAGCGACTCGCCGAGTTGATGGACTCGTTGCCGTAGAAGACGAGATTCCGTCCGGGATCAGCGGTAAAGCTGAAATCGCGGTCGGCGATCACGTCGAGCCGCCCTGCGCCGCGGTACAAAAAGGTCTGGGCGTCGTAGCGTGCCTTGGCTTCGCACCAGGCGTTCTCCTCCTCCGTGCCACGGGTGCCGTAAACCAGCAGGGGGCGGTTCATAAACGCGCTGCGCAGCCCGCCGGGGCGCTGAGGGTTCTTGCCGACATTGTCCCACCGCGTTCGCGCGCGGCCCCAGCGGTCCTGTTTGTCGCGCTCCAGGCGGAGCGTCGGGCTGCGGGGCGTCGGCTTCCACTGGATCTCAGCGGACTGATCGAGCGTCACCACGACCGTGGACTCGCCGGCGAACTCCGCAAGCCGCAGCTCGATCTCACGGACGTTGTCGGTGGTTCCGCTGACCCGGTGGGTTGCCGGATCGCGCCGTAGTTTCACTTGGGAAAGCTGCGCCTCCTGCTGAGGTGCAACCAGGGTTACCCACGCAACGGACGACGACGCATCGCCGCCGGGGACCGAAAAATCGATCTCGTCGGGCTCATCTGCGGTGGCAGGCGGCAGCGACGCAAGGGTCTGCGTGAGCAGCTGATTCAGCCCCCCCTCGTCGGCCAGTCCCTCTCGATAAGAAAACAGGGGATGAAACGTCCCCAAGGCCCCGCGAAGCTGGCGGGCTTGCTCGATCGTGGCAGATCGCGCTGTCTGAGAGACACCAACACCCAACGCCATCGCACGGGTGTTGGAAAGTCGATTCAACGGGTTGCGCGCTTCCGTCGGTCGCGCGAGCAGCTGTTCGAGCGCCGACGCTTTATTGCGGACCACCGGCGTGCGACCCACCGAGGCATGGCTGAGCCAGCCCTCGTCGATAACCGCTGCCGCAAACCGATCGGGGTGAGCCACTGCGAGACTCAGAGCGCCGTGCCCCCCCATGCCACGTCCCGCTACCACTACCGTGCGATCCGCTGACGGCTTGCGTCGCGGATTGATCCTGAGCAAGCAATCGTCAAGCGCTTCGAGCGCATCGGCTTCGCTCCAGGCTTGCCAATCGAACCCGTAGGGACCACGGCCACTGGGGGCCACGATCGCCCACCCCGCGAGCGCGCCCAACTCAGCCACGGCTTCGGCCGGGCTCTGGCCAGCATCGTGCAACAGCAGCACGATCCCCGTTGTAGGGTCGGCCAGTGGCTTGTCACGCGGTGGGGCGATGACATACGGCTGGGGGGTCGCGTCCTGGCGGCTCACGAAGCTCGCGGTCTGGACCGCTCCCTGCTCGATGACTCGCCACGGTAAGGTCGTCTCGGCGAGGGATTCGCCCTCTCCATCGCTCAGCGTTACGCGCAGGCGGTGCTCGCCAGGAGCTAACTCGCCAAGTGACTTCCAAGCGAGCCCCACCGGATAAACCGCTAGGGGGCCGATCGAGGGGAGCGCTTCGACCTGCGGAGCGCTCGCGCTGCCTTCAATCGCCACGGCGATACTCAGCGAATCGAGCGGCTTGGCAAGCGGATTAACCAGCAGCAGGCTCCCCACGAGCGACCGTTCTTCGCCCGCCACACCGTCGGGCAGCATCGCGCTAGAAGCCCGCCAGAAGACGCTTGTGGGAGCCAGCTCAAACCGGACCCGCGCCCCGCCCTCGGCCAGATGCAGCAGCACCCGATTCTTGCCCGCCAGTAAGGGCACGGGCGGACGGAAGCGGTCGGTTCGGTAAGGGTCACCAACAACCCACTGGTCGTTGAGCAACACCGCCGCCACGCCGCGCGCGTCCAGCAGATAGATGCCCGGTGCGGCGCACTCGAATTCGGCGTAGGCATAGCCCCCGATTAGTTCGGTCGCCCCGGTATCGTCGGCCGTTGCGGCACGCCACTTCACCGCACGCCCGTCAGCCGACGGCAAGGTCGTTCCGGCGTGCGGCGGCCAATCCTCGCCCTTGATCCACGCTGACTCGACGGGGTCGGCGTGCAGCGGCTGACGGCGATAGTCACCCACACGCGGCAGGACGAGCCACTCGCTCGGCTCGAGAGGGGTCGCCGGGACTGCTGGCGGAAGGGCTTTCTCTGGCTCGGCGGTGGGAGTTGATTCTTCGTTGACGCCCCCTGTCGGACCCGCGGCTACTGGGGCTTCTTCAGCGGCTGGCCCGGGCTGGGTTTGCTCGGACTGGGTTTGCTCGGGCTGGGTTTGCTCGGACTGGGCGGCTTCCTCCGTCACGGGTGGCGTGGCGGAGGGTGTCTCACCGGAGGCACTATCTGCTGGAGCACTTTCGGCAAGAGCACTTTCGGCAAGAGCACTGGCTGCTGGAGCACTGGCTGCGGGGGGGCCCGCCACCGGGGTCGCCTCCGACGCGGACGGCACCGCGGGCGATGGGGGATCGGTCGCTCCCGCAGCAGCAACGGCCAGCGACGCCACCAAGGCGATCAGTAGTCGTCGGGATCGGGACATACCAAAGGGCAATCGATGTTGTCGGGGTTCGCAAACAACGTGAACAACGTGGTTGCGGGGAGGGCCTTTGTCTCGCGCGCGAGAGGTTCTTTAGGGTAGCTCGCGGGTGGGGCTGAGGCTCGGTTTGGCCCTGCGAAAGTCCTCCCATAGCGCATAAAAAAGCCGCAAGCGGGTGAGAAACCCGCCTGCGGCTTGGTTCGGTATGAGGGATCGCCTACCTGTCGATCGTCGGTCACCTAGATCGTCGATTCCTACGGCGCAAGCCGCCCGCAGGTGCTGGGCTGCAAACGACCCTTATTCGCGGGGACGCACGGCACCGGTCAGGCCCGTGTAATCGACACGGTCTTCTCCATGCCAAAGCGGATGTCCGCTGCGGACGCGCTCAGCGAGGATCTCGAGCTTCTCGGGCGATCCGGCGGGGGCGTTGGTCGGCTGAAACTCATCGTCCCGGTCACGCGGGACAAAATCCTCATCGTGACCGTACTTGAGAATCGCTTCGAAAACGTTGCGAAGGGTGGGATCGGGCATGGCTGGTTTACCTTATCGGCTGATTGAACTTGGACGAAATCACCGGTCCGGTAGCGTCAGCGTCGCCACGGGAGGGTGTGATGGGTTTTAAAAAGCGACGCCCACAAGGGGGGGTGTCGGGTGCGACGGAAGGTAGGTGAAAGCTAGGGTAGTTAAAAAACAAATGACATCCGTGAGGGCGGCGTAGTGGTCCGCTGAATTAGCGATTCAGTTGGGACGCACCCAAGCGACATTTGGTTCGGTAAGACGTTTTGTTTCGTCGAACTTGCTTCGTCGAACGCGCGATACGGCCAAGGCTCTGATCTCCGGCGGGAGAGCCCCCTCAGGGGAGCCCACCGCTGAGCTAATCTCCACCTGCCGTATCGGGTGATTCCGCTGCTTTTTGCCTTCAACCGGCGCTTTCGCCGGCTGCCTCCAACTGCCAGATGCTTAGTCTGTGACAGCTTTCTGTTCCATCGCTACCTCAGCTCGCTAACTAATACTTTGACGTCAGTTGGGCTCGTAGCGCGTTAGTAGGAACGCCGCATAAGCCTTAAAACGCCGCTTGAGCCTAAGCGCCACACCCTGATACGACCACTCAGCGTTTGCTAGGCGTGCCAGAGCTTATCCCGTTAGCCGCTTATTCTCGTTAGCAGAGCTTGTCCCGTTAGCCTCGTCACAAGTGCGGTGGAATCTCGCTCTTGCTTGTAAGCGTGCCGGGATGCGGGATTATTACTGGGGAGAGGATAGAGTCAAGTTTTTTCCGTAGGAGATCCGTAGGTCCTCCATTAATAAGCTGCCCCGCCTGTCAAGAGGTGCCGCCTGGGTCACTCTTCCGGGGGGGGCAGGTGTAACGCCGCGGTTTGTTCACTCCGTAGCCCTCCAGCCATTCAAGACCACGATGCCCTGGATCCAGCGCGATTTGACCCTTGCTCCGCACCGGCGGGGGTTTCACCTGATCACCGACCAAGTCGTCGGGGCCCTGCCCGAGCTGCGGGCGTGCTCGGTGGGAATCCTGCAGGTGTTTCTCCAGCACACCTCGGCCAGCCTGACCCTGAACGAGAACGCGGACCCCGATGTTCGCAACGACCTGGAGAGCAGCTTCTCGGCCCTGGTGCCCGAATCCTCTGCCTTTACGCACACCTGCGAAGGTCCGGACGACATGCCAGCGCACGTCAAGGCCTCGTTACTGGGGGCAAGCCTCTCGATCCCGGTGCGCGACGGCCGGCTGGCCCTGGGAGTCTGGCAAGGGATCACGCTGTGCGAGCACCGCGATCGGGCCGGCTCTCGGCGGCTGGTGCTGACCCTGCAGGCAGGCTGAAGTCACGGTATCCCGCCGCGGAAACGTGCAAAACAGGCTCCTGCGAAAGCATTATTTGCCAGCACAGCCGGCAAGATCTGATGTTTTTGATGAAGTTTTCGCCAAAAGGGCTTACACCGCTGCGGTGTCCGAATATCCTGCGGAGGTCAACCGGCGGGACCTTCCCCTCTCTGTTAACGGCACCTCTCGACAACCGCCCCGCCGGACCGACATAGCACTTCTTTGATTGGCACCATGACGCAAGGCCCCGAGCAGGGCCCCGCCTGCTCGGGGTTTTTGCTGCGCTGTCCCCAATTATGGCGCAGGCCCCAATTGCACAGGCCCAACTGCAACGGCAACCGTTTGGCGGTCGCCCGATAGCTTCCCTCTCTCTGAGCGAAGCGATTCCAGGCTGCCCCCGTCCTCTGGCCGATGCCCCTCTTCGTTTGTTTTCGATGCTTCTTGCAGTGGTATTGCTGCCCCCTGCCGCGGAGCGGGTCCGGTACCGGGCAGGATGAAACGCCGCTGAGAGCAAGAAAACCGTCCGGCGGAGCGGCGACGAGCGCCTCCCCACGGCATCCTTCAGTTGTCGTACACTTCTTGACGCGGCGCTGGAGCGGATCGTTCCCGCTATTTTTTAGGAGCACCCCCGGCCCCTCAGCTCCGCGACGCGAGAACCTTTTCGGCCGCGGCGAGCCCGCTCAGAAAGGCCCCCTCCACACGCGGACCGCCGCACCAATCGCCCGCCGCATAGAGCCCGCGCGGGGCATCGCTGGGGGCCCGCTCTGCGAGGGGCGTCTCGGGCAGGGCGTAACGCCAACGATGGCCCGCCCGATACGCGATTGGAACAGCCCGCAGCGAGGTCGCTTGCCAGAAGCCCTCCAGCAGCCGATCGACCGCATCGGCCGGGTCCAGTTCAAGGTTGGCTTGCGACCACTCAGAAGAACCGTGCAGAACCCAGCAGTCGCCGGTTTCTGCCGCCGCTGGCCGCCCCGGCTTTGAGCCGTTCCTCGCGACCCAAGAAAGCGGCGTGTGGTCGGCCGAACCCGCGATAAACGCGGCGTCGAACCCGGGATCCAGCGGTTCAGGAAAGGCAACCATCGCGGTCCAGCAACCGGTGGTAATGACCGACTTGGCGGCGTTCGCTAGCGCCGGCGACGCCACCAGCAACTCCGCTGCTTGCGGCGCGGGGGTCGTCACCACAACCCGCGAAAAATCGCCTAGCGGATCGCCCTGCTCGCCGGTTAAGCGCCAGCGTCCCGCGGTCGGCTTGGGGGGCGTCACGCGCACGCCGGTGACAATCGTGGCCCCGTGTTGCGTCGCTTCGTCGGCCAAGGCCTTGCCAAGCGCGTTCATGCCCGGCGTCCCCACGTAGCGGGTCCGCTCGGGGGGCGGGTTGCCGGCCCGAACGCCCGCCGCATCGCACACCAAAGACGACAAACGGGGCCGCCATTCGGCAACCACGCCGCTGGCTAACCACCCCTCGACCCGCGCAGCGAGTCGCTCGTCACGAACCGTAAAATACTGCGCACCATGGTCGAAACGGCGGTCACCGTCGGCCCAACGGGTGGAAGCACGTCCCGAAACGCCCCGCCCTTTATCAAAGACCGATACCGACACGCCTTGCCGCGCTAGCTCTTCCGCTGCGGCCAGGCCGGCAACACCAGCACCGACAACCGCGACGGAGTCGTCAGTGCGCGAATTGCCCGCAGAAGAGGTCTCGGTGGCTGAACCGGTCGCCATCGCGTTGAAGGGGGTGAAGCTCGGGGGGAAAGATTGTGCGGCGTACTCCTGCTGAACCAAGGGCCCGCTGCCTTCGGTGGGTAGCCGCGTCTAAAGTAGAGCCCCGACGGGCGGGGCTTCGGAAGCGCCCCCCTGCGTGAGGATGGTGCCATGATCTGCACTCCGTACGATCCCGCGCGCAGTTAACTCGCGACTCACCGCCTCACCTCGCACCGCAACCTCGCACCGCCTCGCCACGGCACCGTAATGTCGCAAGTCGATGCCACTGACGCTTATGACGCGATCATCATCGGTGCCGGCCTTGCCGGCCTGTGCTGCGCTAAGCGTCTGAGCGCCGAGGGCAAGCGGCCGCTCGTGCTCGAAGCGAGCGACGCGGTGGGGGGCCGCGTCCGCACAGATTCAGTTGAGGGATTCTTGCTGGACCGTGGCTTTCAGGTGCTGCTCACCAGTTACCCGGAAGCCCGCCAGCAGCTCGACTACCAGCGTCTCGATCTCCACGCATACGAGCCCGGCGCGCTGATCTGGTGCAACGGCCGAATGCACCGCATGAGCGATCCCTGGCGTCGCCCGCAGCACGCGCTCGCCACCTTACGATCGGGTGTGGGGACACTGAGAGATAAGTTGCGGATCGCCCAGCTGGCGTCGCGTTTGTCGAGCCATCGGGGGATCGATGTCGTCGCGAACGAAGAACTGATAACGGAACACGCCCTGCAACGCTGGGGCTTCTCTCCGCGGGTGATCGAGCGGTTTTTCCGGCCATTCTTGGGAGGCATCTTTCTCGAACGCCAGCTCGCCACCTCAAGTCGGCAGTTCGAGTTCGTGTTCCGACTGTTCGGCGAAGGCCAAGCAACCCTGCCCGCCGCGGGCATGCACGCGATCCCCACACAGCTCGCGGCAGCGCTCCCGCCAGGCACGCTCCGGCTCAACACGCCGGTCAACGCCATCACCGACGACGGCGGAGTTGGGGTCGGCGGAGTAGGGTTCGGTCAAGAACGCTTGCAAGCCAAGCTGATCGTGGTCGCCACGGACGGTCCCGCCGCTGATCGGCTGTTGGGGCACGAACCGGCAGCACCGGGGCGGAGCGTGGCTTGCGTGTACTTCGCCGCCGACGCGCCTCCGCTGAGGGAGCCGATCCTCGTGCTCAACGGAGAGGGACCAACCGCGGGGCCGATCAACAACCTGTCGGTTCCCAGCCAAGTGGCCGCGGGCTACGCGCCGGCCGGGCAGTCGCTCATCTCTGCAACCGTCCTCGCCGACCAAGCCGACACCCCGGACGACGCCCTCATCGAAGCCGTCCGTAAGCAGGCGGTTGATTGGTTCGGGTCACAAGCCCAGGCGTGGCGTCCGCTGCGTGTGGTCCGCATTCCCTACGCCCTGCCCGATCAGCAACCGCCCCACTACCAGCGAATCGAGAAGTCGGTCCGCGTCCGCGATCGCGTGCTGATCTGTGGCGATCGCTACGACACCGCCTCGATCAACGGGGCGATGCGCAGCGGGCGGCGAGCCGCCGAGGCCGCGCTCCGCGAACTCTCGGGGCAGCGCGCTCCGGCAACGCCCGAATGAGTCGACCCCGTCATGCTCACGAAGAATACTCCTGCTGACCGGATCGCGATCAATGCCGATTGGTTCGCGACCCTGCGCTGGGTGGCCGCGATCGGTCAGCTGATGACGATCGGCTTTGTGACCCTCGTGCTGGGCATGCCCGCCCCTAAGGCTGAGCTGCTGCTGCTGGTGGCTGTCACCGTTGTCAGCAACGCGGTGTTTGCGTGGTGGCGATCACGCCAGGACGACCTCATCACCTCCGAGCGCGTCTGGCACACGGCACTGGGCGGGCTGATGCTGCTCGACATCGTGGTGCTGACCGCGATGCTCGCGCTCACTGGCGGACCGACCAATCCGTTTGTGGTGTTCTACTTTGTGAACCTGGCGCTCTCGGCTATGGTGCTCCCACCGCGCGGAGCCTGGGCGCTCAATCTGCTGGCGATCGTCTCGTTCGGGTTGCTCATCTATCAGCACGCCCCCATCGAGCAGCTGCGCGACCCACGCCGCCTCGAGAGCCTTGTCGCGCTGCGAGCGATCGAGCCGTCGGCCTGGCCCCCGTGGGCCTCGATCGGTTCGTGGGTCGCCTTCGCGACGTGTTCGACCGTGATCCTGAGCTTTCTCACACGGCTCAACGCCGAGCTGCGGCTGAGCAACCGACTGCGTCGCCGCGCGGAGAGTGAGCGGGCCCGCGCCGAGAAGCTCGAAGCACTGGGCACGCTGGCCGCGGGGGCCGCCCACGAACTCGCGACCCCGCTCTCAACGATCGCCGTCGCGACGACCGAGGCCCAACGGCAGCTCGAACGGCAGGGCGGACCCGATACCGTGCTGGACGATCTTCGATTGGTGGGTCGCGAGCTGGCGCGCTGCCGTGCGATCCTCGACCGCATGGCGACCGACTCGGGGCAGCCAACCGCTAGTGCGCCTGAGCCCTTCACGGCCGACGCGCTCCTTCAGGAAGTGCTCCGCGAGCTAGCCGCCGCGGATCGGGTGCAGGTCGCGTGGCGCAAGGGTGCCGACTCGCTGCGGCTGTTGGCCCCGCGAACGGCACTCGCTCAAGCGATCCGCGCTGTGGTTCAGAACGCCGTCGATGCCACCGAGGGACACGCTCCCGGCGCGCCGGTCGTGATCCAGGGCGATCGGCTGGCGGAGACGCTCCGCCTTTCCATCCGCGATCAAGGACCGGGAATGACGCCTGAGGTGCTCTCGCGAGCCGGCGAGCCGTTCTACACGACCAAAGCGCCCGGGCACGGAATGGGCTTGGGATTGTTCCTGGCCCGAAGTGTCGTTGAAAAGCTGGGCGGTTCGCTGCGACTTGAGTCTCCCGGCGAAGGCGGAGCGAACGTCACGATCGTCTTGCCGCTCCTAGCAGGAACGCCCGACGCAGACATTTCCGCCCGTCGCTAGGTTCCGTCGCTGAGCCGGTTACCATGGAGGCGGCCGCAGGAGCCGCCCCGTTTTTAACTCGCCCGAACATAACGGCCCGATGCTCGATAACCCGCACAAGCCGCTCGAAGGCAAATCGCTGCTGCTTGTTGATGACGACGAGTTCCTGCGCGAACGGATGTCGCGGGCGATGGCCGATCGGGGGCTCCTTGTGCGCACCGCGGCGTCGGCGGCCGAAGCGCTAGCGATCGTCGGCGAGGGACCACCGGACCTGGCGGTCTTCGACCTGAAGATGCCGGGCATGAACGGACTGGAACTGCTCAGCGAGGTAAAGAAGCTCGCCCCTGCCACGCGGATCGTGATGCTCACCGGCTATGGCAGCATCGCCAGCGCGGTCGAAGCGATGCACGCCGGTGCCGAAAACTATGTGACCAAACCCGCCGATGCGGACCAGGTGCTGGAAGCCTTTCACCGCAGCGGTGTGCTCACCGACGGCGAGGCTCCCCCCGCCGATCAAACCGCGCTCCACACGCCCAGCCTCGCTGAGGCCGAGTGGAACCACATTCAGCAAGTGCTAGCCGACTGCGGCGGCAATATCACGCGATCAGCCGAACGGTTGGGGATCCCCCGCCGGACCCTGCAGCGGAAGCTGAAGAAGCTGGCACCCTAGAGCCAAAGCGCCCCCCTTGAGAGTGCCTGCATCGCCAAAACCTTACGTATTGCCGCTTCGGAGCAAGAAAGGCGGCCGGCCGACGAAAAAAGGTTGCCGTCGCGTTGCGGAAACGCTCAGAATAGGCTTGCGGTCATCCGCGAATCCCCCGCCGGGGAAGAAGGCAGAGCGGCAGTCCGTGCTTTGCTTGCTTCTCTCTCGGTTCCCCCCTCCCGGTTTAAGGAACAGACCGATGCCGTCGCCCCTCGGAAGCCGCTTGCCGCGAGGTTCTGTCTCAAGACTCGCAACGATTGTCGCTGCAGCGCTGCTCGCCGGTCAAACGCCACTCTTGGCGGCTGACGCGGTGGTTGCCACGAGCGGCGCGGTGATCGAATACAACGGTAAAGCGATTGTGGTGGTGGACGCCGAGGGGACGACACTCGTCGCTTCTGAAGAGACGCCCGCCGCTACCGAAGCGGACGAGACCACCAGCCCGGACACCCCCCCCAGCACCGAGGGAGCAACACAGAGCATCGCCGAGGAGTCTTCGGCCGCTGCTACCGAAGCGTCGCCCGCGTGCGATGCGGAGGCCTGTGAAGACGCCCCCTGTGATGAAGCGCCCTGCGAAAAAGACGCCGCCGCGGAAGCGGGTGAGCTCGACCACTCGGACGGAGTCTTCCGCGCCACCCACTCGCAGACAGAACTGCTCAAGGTGCACGTCGAGAGCCTGCCCAAGCGGATGCTCAAGACGTTCTGCCTCGCGCCCGATGGCCGGGTGATCGCCGCGTGTGGTGTCGGTGGCAAGCAGGGAGACGTGCGGATCTTTGACCCCCAGGGCGAGCTGCTCTCGTCGTGGGAGCTGTCGTTCGATCCCGAAGCGATCAACGTCGGCAGCGACGATCGGCTGTACGTCGCGGGCTCGGGCAAGCTCGCCCGATTCGAGCTAGACGGGACACTTGTCAACGAGACCGACGCACCGCACGCCGCCGCCCTGCGCGAGAATCGCGACGCGGTTCGCGAGGAGGTCATCGAAAGCCACAAGTCTCAGCTCGAGTGGATGACCGAGTACACGGAGGACCTCACCAGTCAGATCGAAGAGATCGACAAACGGATCGAAGCGGCCCAGCAGAAGGAAGAGGAGCAAGAATCGGCCGAAGAGCCGGCAGACGCTGAGGCCGACTCGCCCGCGGAACAAACTCCGACAGAGACCGGGGCGGAGAATCCGTTGAGCAAGCTCGCCGCTTGGCTATCCGGAAAAAACCGTGACACGACACCCAAGTCGCGTGACCAGATGCTCCGCGACTCGCTCGAGCAGCAGCTTGAAATGTACGAGCGGATGATCGAGCAGCAAGGCAAAGAAGAGCTAACCGAAAAGCAGATCGAGCAACGCGTCGATTCGTCGATCGCCTACAAGATGAAGGTCGCCTCGATCAGCGAGTCGGACGGCGAAGTGTTCTTCGCCACCGGTGCAAAGAAGGGGTATGGCTTTGCCGTCTGGCGTTGCACCCGCCACTTCGACCAAGCCGAGGAAATCATCACGGGGCTCTCCGGCTGCTGCGGACAAATGGACGTCCAAGCGTGCGATGCGGGACTGTTTGTGGCCGAGAACAGCCGCCATCGGGTCGCGTGCTTCGACCGCACCGGCAAAGAGCTGCGTGACTGGGGCAGCGGCGATCGCGAGAGCGTCGAAGGCTTCGCGAGCTGCTGCAATCCGATGAACGTCGCGTTCGGTGCCGATGGCGCGGTCTACACGGCTGAATCAAAAGTCGGCCGCGTCAAGAAGTACACCTCCGAAGGGGTGCTGGTCGACTTGGTCGGCAAAGTCGATCTGATCCCCGGTTGCGACAAGGTGACGATCGCCGTTGCGCCGCAGGGGGAGCGGGTCTACATGCTCGATATCACCCGCAATCACATCGTCGTGCTCCAGGCAGCCGGCGAACAGCAAGAAATCGCCTACACCGAGCAGCGTGCCGTTAAGCCCAAGCCTGAATCGATTGTGGATCGCCTGCTGAAATCCCTCGGCGACGGTGGCGGTGAGTGATCGCTTGGCAAACGTCGGGGCAGTCTTGCCTCCCGCCTCCTCTTCCCACGGTACCGCGATGATCCTCATGAGACTGATCCACACCGCAGTGGTGTGGGGTGTAGCAGCTTGTTCTTCAGCCCTGGCGGAAGCGCCGCTTGTGCTAGCGGTGATGGACCCGCTCGCGGCTCCTCTGTCTTGTCCGTGTGTCGAAGGATACGCTCAGCGCGACTACCAGGTGTTGGCCGATTCGCTTGCCCGCCGGCTGGGCCGACCGGTACGGATTGGCTTCGGTGAGACCCTGGATGACGCCCTCGAAGATATCGGTGCCGACGCCGCGGATCTTGTCATCGGCAAAGACTCGGTTGTGCGTGCCGACGCCACCCAACAGGGCTGCGGCGCAACGCCCATAGCGCAGCTGACCGGCAAGAAAGGACAGTCGCTACAGACCGGACTAATTGTCGTCGCCGCTTCCGACGCGGCGCACTCGGTGTCGGACCTGAGTGGCTATCGGTTCTACTTCGGACCGTCCGAGTGCCACGAGAAGCACAGCGCAGCGCTCGCCCTGCTGAAGTCCGTGGGGGTTACCCCCCAGGAGATCAAGATCTCTGCGGCGTGTAGCGATGGAGCGACCGAGTTGCTCGAGCGCGCCAAGCTACCCGACGCGACCCCCGCCGCCGCGGTCATCTCGAGCTACGCCGCTCCGCTGCTGGAAGGGTGCGGCACGATCGAGAAAGGGGATCTGCGTGTCGTCGGTGAAACCGAACCGGTGCTGTTCATCACGGCCTTTGTCACCGACCGAGTCGACGAGCCGCTGGCCCAGGCCCTGACCGAGGCGCTGCTCGACACGGTCGGCGAACTCGACACGCTCCGCGCGCTAGAAACACTGCGCGGATTCACACCGATCGATGCCGACTACCACACGCTTCAAAAGAAGTATGAAGCCCCCGCAGCGGCTGAGGACGCCCGCAGCGCACCGGCGATCGTGTCACCCGAGAACAAAGCGGCCTCGAAGCAAAGCGCTCCGCGCGCTTCGCCAGCCGACAATGCGTCCTGGCCCGGCTTCCGCGGCCCGACGCGCGACGGCGTGGTGAGTTGGCTTCCGGATCGATTGCCCGCCCAGCCCCGCTTTGTTTGGCGTCAGAAACTCAGCCGCAACGGGCTGGGAGGGATCGCGGTCGCCGAAGGCCGCGTGGTCCTCGGCGACCGCGATCCCTCCAACCAGCTCGACCTGTGGCGCTGCTACGACGCCCAAACGGGGCAAGAGTTATGGAAGTCTCGCTACCCGGCCATGGGCCGGCTCGATTACGACAACGCGCCGCGCGCGACACCGCTGATTCACGAGGGCAACGCCTATCTGCTGGGTGCCTTCGGCCATGCCTCATGCGTTCAACTGAAGGACGGCAAGCGGGTGTGGCGTAGGCCGCTGCGTCAGCAGCATGGCGACCGGGGCAAGCTCGTGTGGGGAGCCTGCTGCAGCCCGTTGCTGGTCGATGACACGCTGATCGTGTGCCCCGCTGCCGATCGCGCGCTGTGGCTCGGCCTCGACACCACCACGGGCCGCGAGCGCTGGCTTGCTGAAGGGGAAGGTCACGCCTTTGCTTCGCCCGTGGTGATGACGCTGGGAGGCGTCCGACAATTTGTTGGTTACGATCGGCGCTCGCTGGGGGGATGGTGTCCGGCAACGGGCGATCGGCTGTGGTCGCTCGCTCCGCCGGTCGCTGGCGATTTCAACGTGCCCACGCCGACCGCCGTGGCGGACCGGCTGCTCGTTGTCACCGAGAACAACGGGGCCCGGCTCTACGACGCCACGGCAGACGGCGTGCTGGTCACCGCGCCCCTAGCCACCGCTGAAGCGCTGCTCCCCGACACCAGCTCGCCCACCTTCTTCGGCGGACGGATCTTTTGCGTTTGGAATCAGCTCTATTGCCTGAACGCGAACGATCTGTCCGAAGTCTGGGTTGGAGAAGACGGTGCTCTGCCCGAGACCGGCGGGGTCATCGCCGGGCACACCACCGAAGGGGCGGGCCGATTGCTGATTATCGGTCGTGGCGGCGAGCTGCTGCTGGTTGATGCGGACGCCGACGAGTTCCGCATCGTCTCACGACTCCGCCTGTTTGGTGTCGATCCGGACGAAGGCGAGGATCTTCTCTGTGCGCCGGCGATCGTCGGCGGGCGGCTGTATCTGCGCAGCGATGATGAGATCGTCTGCGTCGATCTGATCTAAGTTGGTAGCGCGGCAAGACGAGCCTCCCGACTTGCTCGTGCGATAATTTCTCATGGGATCGGCTTGCTAGTTCGCATCCGACTTCTCAAGCGGGGCGAACCTGCGGGTATCGGCTTACAGCCCCCCGCACCACTTTTCCCTTGAGAAGACCATGCCAACCGCCTCCTCTGTGCTCCGCGAAGGCACGACCGATTCGTCTTCTGCGACGCGTGGTCCGCTGTCGCTCACGGGCGGTTGCGATCTACCGACCGCTGCCGAGATCGGTGCGCTGCTGTTGCGACTGTACTTTGGCTTTGTGATCTGCTGGGCGGCGGGGATCAGCAAGTTTCCGCTCGACGCTTGGTTCGCGGACCAAGTGCGCGACCTTGGCTTCCCCGCGCCGACGTTCTTCGCGTGGATGGCGGCCATGTCGGAGGTGGCGGGGGGCGTGCTGCTGTTGCTCGGCCTCGCGACACGGCCGGCAGCCCTGTTGCTCGCCATCACGCTCGGCGTGGCATCGTTTGGGCATCACAAGATCCCGCTGCTTTCGATCTACACGAGCCAGCACATCACGCTGCAGTACTTCTGGGTTTATCTGTTCTTCTTCTTCGCGGGTGCCGGTCGGCTCTCGCTTGATGGGTTCTTGCGACGCCGGCACGCAATCGCGGCCGGCCTGACGGTGGCCATCGTAGGGCTGCTCGCCCTGGCGTGCGGAGCGCGTGTCGGTGAACCTCAACAACAGGCGTCCACCATCGAGGAAGCCTCGACGATCGCTCTGGCCGGCTCGTTCAACGACTGGTCGCTCAGCGCAACACCGATGGATCGCGAGGGCGACACCTGGACCGCGACGATCGTGACGACCGAGCCGGGACCGATTGAGTTCAAGTTCGTTGCTGAGGAAAACTGGCAGCTGGCCGCCGGTGAGAATGACCAATCGGACGCGCGATTCCCGCTGACGGGGACCGCCGACCCCGGGGCCCAGGCGGCCAACGTCTCGGCTTATCTGCCTACGGCCGGCCCCTACCGGGTGACGCTCTCGACGCCCGACCTCAGCTATCGGCTTGAGCAAGTCAGCGAAACGCAGCCGCCAAACGATGGCACCGCCAGCGACCAAGAACCTGCCGTCTCCGTCGAAGAGTAATCCGTCGGATTGCTTGTAACTTCTTGTTCCATGGTTCGTCCTTGTTAACGCCATGGCAAGCTCGCAAGCGATTGACCGCCAGATCGACCAGCAGCGACACCGCGTCTTTACGCTGGCCTATTACACGCTGGGGTCGCATCAAGACGCGGAAGATGCCACGCAAGAAACGCTGCTGCGATACTGGCGGAACGCGAGCCGCGTTGCGCCGGACCGCGTCGAAGGCTGGCTTGTTCGGACCACGACCAATGTGTGCCTCGACCTGATCCGCAAGCGCAAGCGATCGCCCGAAACCTTCGGCAACGAAGCGTCGGAGGCGACCTTGCAAGCCGCGGCCTCGTCCTCGCCCGGCCCGAGCGATCGCGCCGTGTCGGCCGAGTCACGCCAGCAGTTGGAACGCAAACTGGCCGAGCTGAAAGAACCGTTCCGCAGCTTGCTGATCCTGCGCGAAGTGCAAGGGATGACCTACGACCAGATTGCGGATGCGCTCGAACTGCCGCTCACAAGCGTGCGCGTCTATCTGCACCGTGGAAGGCGTCTACTCGCCCAGCAGCTAGAAGCAAGCCCGCATTGCTCGCCGACCCCTGAACACCACACACCGAAGAAAATTTCTACCGGAGGCGTACGCCGATGACGCCACATGAAACATCCGTTGTCGATTGCGACGCGTACATGGACGCCATCGATCAGCTCATCGATGGCGAGCTCGCCGGCCCGGCGCTGGAAGCGCTGGAAAACCACCTCGCCAGTTGCCCGCTCTGCGTAGCGCTGGTGGATCGCCTGTTCGCGATCAGCAACGACCTGCACGCTCTGCCGCAACTTACCTGCCCCGACCGCGTGATAGAGGCCGTACGTACCCATCATCGGTCGGACCGCGCGCCGATCGCTGCACGCATGGGTTATGCGGCGATCTGCCTGGCGGCTGCCGCGGCGCTCGCACTGGTTCTCTTCCCTTGGCAGTTAACGGCTCCGAACCAGCCCGAGCCATCCTCCTCCGCACAGCTTGCCGAAGCGCGCCAGGCGATCGCCAAACTCAGCGCCACCTTGGCGCAGAGCGACACGGCGGTCGGCCAGGAAACCCTCCGGCGTGGTTTGGTGGAGCCTCTCGGGCGTGCGTTCTCCGTGGTCGGTAAGACCAAGCTCGGCAAATGGAGTGCCGCCATGGGGGTGTTGATCGACGCCTCATCGACTCCCGAGCAAAGCAAAGACTCTTAAGCGCTCATTCCCTCCTGCTTTCCCCCAGGTAGCTCCCATGTCTCCCCGTAAACGTTGCCTAGCTGCACTCTTCGCGGCTGTCACCCTCCCCGCCACGGTCGCGTTGGCCGAGGACGTCAATCATCCGGGCGTCGTCACCGCCGACTGGCTGAGCGAAGTGGCCCAGGCCGAACCCAAGGCGAAGGTCGAGCTGAGCGGCCCGGTGCTACGGTTGCTCACAGCGGCGACCGGCAAGGCTGCCAAGTTCGGAGCGCTGGTTGATCAGCTGAAGCTGGTCCGGGTGATGGTCTACGAGGGGCTCGACAAAAACCTGGCCACTTCCAGCCAAGCGATTGACCACGCGACACGACTCCAGTCAGCAGGTTGGCAGAGCATCGTCCGAGTGCGAGACGGCGATGATGAAAGCGTCGATGTCATGGTGCTGCCGCGGGGACAAGATGAAATCGCGGGCATCGTGGTCTTGGTCGCCGAGCCGGGCGAATTGGTGTTTGTGAATATCGCCGGCGATCTCAACGCGGAAGAGTTTGGCTCGCATTTCGGCAGGTTGCTCGGTCCCCTGGTCCAGGGTGATCTTGATATAGAGGACCTGCTCGAAGCCGCGGAAGAAGATCACCCGACCGACGGAGAAACCCTTCGAATCCCGTAGCTGCAGGGCGCGGTAGTCTCCCGCGTGATAGCGATTTGAAACGAGCTGGTTAGCTGGTCGCTGCCGCTCGACAGAATCCCCCAGAGAAGGCGTCGACTGTGTTCGACGCCTTTTTTGTTGGTCTCCCGAGCCAAGCTCGGCCGCGCTGCGAGGACCCCCCCATTTGGGTGTGACCGTATAGCCCGCTGGGAACTCCGGGCGGGCGCGGCTATCTTGCGGGCCTTGCGGAGACGGTGCGCTGGTGCCGTCGCTGATTTCGCCTCCAAGCGCGCAACGCTCGAACTCGCCGGACTTTACGACGTGGATCGATTCGTCTTTCCCCCCTGGGTCAACAAGTTCACCCTCATGGCCCTCGGTGGCCTGCTGGCCGGCGGTGCCTACGCCGGTGCGGTGCTGTTCTACGGAACCTTGCCCGAGGTGATGTACACCGGCTATCAGCCAACCCAGCCGGTTCCGTTCAGCCACAAGCTGCACGCGGGCGAGCTGAAGATGGACTGCCGGTACTGCCACAACACGGTGGACAAGGCGGCCCACGCTGCGGTGCCGGCGACCAACACGTGCGGCAACTGCCACAACGCCTCGATCAACCCCGACGGCACGCTCGCCAAGACCGTGGTTCACGCCACGAGCCTCAAGCTTGAGCCGGTTCGCGAGAGCCTTGCCAACGGGACGCCCATCAAGTGGGAGCGGATCCATGACTTGGCGGACTATGTCTACTTCAACCACTCGGTCCACGTGAACCGCGGTGTTGGGTGCGTGGAGTGCCACGGCCGGATCGACCGCATGGAAGTCGTCCATCAAGACAAGCCGCTCTCGATGAGCTGGTGTCTGGACTGTCACCGCAATCCGACAGCGCGGCTACGCCCGCTCGATGAGATCACGAACATGGCTTGGGATCCCGAGATCGACGAGCAAAGCAACGCTCAGGAGGTCGGGATGAAGGTGGCCGAGGAGCTCGGCGTTCACCCGAACACGAACTGCTCGACCTGCCACCGCTGATCGTCCACCGCTGATCGTCGCCCGTCACAACGCTACCTCGGGTTGCCTGCCGCATTACGGTTAGGCGAGCCGCACCACCCCCCACACGCCGCCGCGTCTTACCTCCAGTTCAGTCGCCGATGTCGCAAGCCACGCAAACGCCGGCCGGTACTTCTGTCAGTCCTTACTGGCGGAGCCTCGATCAGATCGAGAACACCGAGCAGTTCCAGGAGTTCCTTGCCCGGGAATTCCCCACCGCCGCCTCGGAGTTCCCGGAGGGGATCTCGCGCCGTCGGTGGATCCAGCTGATGAGTGCGTCGTTCGCGCTGGCGGGCGCGGCCGGTTGCCGCTGGGAAACCGAGCAATTCGCGCCGTTCGCCGAACGCCCTGAGGGGTATATCCCCGGCAAGCCGGACTACTACGCCACGAACATCTCGTGGGCGGGGGGTCCGAAGCACCTGCTGGTAACCAAGTACGACGGTCGGCCGATTAAGGTCGAGGGCAACCCCGAGCACCCCGCCTCGGGCGGAGCCTCCGATACGTTTACGTTGGCGGCAACGCTGGCACTGTACGATCCGGACCGTTCGGGCCGCATCACGCTGCGCGACGGCGGCAAGGAGTTCACGAAGGATTGGGCGGATTTCGAAAAGTCCGCCAACGAACGGCTCGCCACGCTGAGCACCGGCGCGGGACTCGCGCTGCTCATGCCTCCGCTTGATTCCTACGCGCTGTTCGATGCGGTAGATCGCCTGGTGGAGAAGTATCCCGAGGCAAAGTTCTACAGCTACACGCCGCTGTCGCGAGAGAATGAGCTGCGTGGTGCCGAGATCGCGTTTGGCAAGCCGCTGCGGACCCATTATCGGTTGGCCGACGCCAAGGTGATTGCCACGTTCGACGCGGACCTGCTCGGCGCGGGCCCCGAGACGATGCGCTCAGCGCGTGATTACGCGGCCGGCCGCGAGCCGGGTGAGGGCATGAGCCGTCTCTACGCCATCGAGAGCTGCTTCACCACCACCGGTGCCGCGGCGGATCACCGCCTGCCGGTCAAGTCCTCGGCCATCGGTGCCCTGCTGGGCCAGTTGCGGGACAAGGTAAAGGAGCTCGCCGCCAACGCCGACCACGCCCACTCAGACGAGAAGTACGGTGTCAGTTACACGCCGGATCAATTCATCGAGGTGCTTGCTGACGACCTGGTTCACAACCAGGGGGCAGCTCTGGTGGCCGTGGGGCCGGGTCAGCCGGCCGAAGTTCACGCGCTCGCGCACGAAATCAACAGCACCCTGGGTGCCCTCGGCAAGACCGTGCTGCTGACCGAAGAGCCGTCGCCGAAGACGCCGTTCGGAACGATCGCGGAGCTGACCGCGGCAGCGGCAACCGGCAAGATCGACACCCTGTTTGTGCTCGATGGCAACCCGGCTTACGACGCGCCGGCCCCGTTCGCCGAAGCGCTCAAAGAGATTCCGCACACGTTCCGGCTGGGAACTTACGACGACGAAACCGCGAAGCTCTGCCAGTGGAGCCTGCCCGAGACGCACCCCTTCGAGCAGTGGGGCGATGTGATCGGCTGGGACGGCACGGTTGGCGTTACGCAGCCGCTGATCGATCCGCTGCTGGGCGGTCGCTCAAAGCTTGAGCTGCTTGCACTGCTGGCCGGCGACGCCGAACCCAACCCGCGCCAGCTGGTGCTTGATGCCCTAACCCTACGGGCAGACAACCTCGACGAAGCCGGCTGGGAACGCTTGCTGCACGACGGTCTGCCGACCGGCAACGTGAACGCCTTCAGCCAATCCGGGCTCAAGCCCGCCGAGCCCACCCTCGTGGGTGCCGACTTCGCCGCGCCGGCCGCACCGGCCGAGGGGCTCGAGATTGTCTTCACGCCCAGCAGCTCGACTTACGACGGTCGGTTTGCCAACAGCGGCTGGCTGCAAGAGACGCCCGACTTCCTCACCAAGCTCACCTGGGACAACGCCGCTCTGGTGGCCCCCTCGACCGCCGATAAGCTGGGTCTCAAGCAAGGCGAGCTGGCTGAGCTCACCGCCGGCGAGGTGACCATCACGGCACCCGTGTACGTCATGCCCGGACAGGCACCTGACTCGATCGCCATCGCCCTGGGCTACGGCCGCACCGCAGCGGGCCGCGTGGGCGGACTGCTGATGGAAGACGGCGAGGCCGCCGCAGGCCTCTACGCAAACGATCTGGCGGCGCTGTGGATCCCGGCCCCGGCCGACCCGGTGGGAGTCGATGCGTACCCGCTACGAGCCACGGCAGCGACCGGCTTTGTCACCGCTGCCAAGATCAAGGGAACCGGCAAGGAGTACCTGCTAGCCACGACCCAGGATCACCACGCGATCGACCAGCTGGGTCTGGAAGCGATCGGGCGTCGGACCGGCGAGCTGATCCGCGAGCGTCAGCTGGTCAACTACGTTGGCCACGAAGACTTCGCCCAGCACATGAGCCACGACATTCAGGTACACGACAACTCGGCCGAGGGGGGGCACCGCCCGACCGAACCGTTGTGGCAGCTACGGAGCTACGACGGCGGCCACGCCTGGGGCATGTCGATCGACCTCAACAAGTGCATCGGCTGCAACGCGTGCATGGTCGCCTGCCAGGCCGAGAACAACGTGCCGGTTGTGGGTAAGGACCAAGTGTCCAAGGGCCGCGAGATGCACTGGATTCGCATCGATCGGTACTTCAAGGGAGTGGCTAATCCCGCCAGCGCCTCGGATCCTGTCAACTTCGACAACCCGCAGATCGCGCAGCAGCCGATTGCCTGCCAGCAGTGCGAAACCGCCCCTTGCGAGCAGGTTTGCCCCGTCGCCGCGACGGTGCACGACAACGAGGGTCTCAACAACATGGTTTACAACCGCTGCATCGGCACGCGGTACTGTGCGAACAACTGCCCCTACAAGGTGCGGCGTTTCAACTACTTCCGCTACACGAAGAAGCTGAACGATGCCAACAACCTGTTGCAGCATCTGGTGATCAATCCCGAAGTGACCGTCCGCAGCCGGGGCGTCATGGAGAAGTGCACCTTCTGCCAGCAGCGGATCTCGACCACGCGGATCACCGCCAAGAACGAAGGCCGCGCAATCCGCGACGGTGAAGTTCAAACGGCCTGCCAACAGGCGTGCCCCGCCAAGGCGATCGAGTTCGGCGATCTCATGGACCAGAGCAGCCGCGTCAGCAAGTCGCACGCCGACCCGCGGGCGTACGGCATCTTGACCGAGCTGATGACCAAGCCGCGCAACCTGTTCCTCGCGAAGATCCGCAATCCGCACGAGCGACTCGCGTGGGAAGAGACGATCACCGGCCACGGTCACGACCACGACGCACATGACGACCACGAAGGGGCCCACGATACTGCGGCCCACAGCGAAGCGTAATTCCTGACACCCACCGACCACGAGTCGCTCCGCAGCCGTTCGGCGGAGCGTGACCAAACCACGACGCTCTGCGCCCGTTCGCAGCAACTCGCAAGTTGAACTATGGCAACCGCTGATATCACCGCCGGCGTCTCAGGCAAGCTGGGGAGCGTCCCCGAGCCCTGGATCGATCCCCCGTGGGTCGAGGGGGACAACGACTACAAGTCGGTCACCGAAAAGGTCTGCCGAATCTCCGAGAACCCGCGCCCGCCGTTGGCGTGGTTCGTGAGCTTCGTGATCGCCGCGAGTGTCGCGGGAATGTTCGGCGCGATGATCGGCTACCTGATCATCACGGGCGTGGGTGTCTGGGGTAACCAGAACGCCGTCGCGTGGGGTTTCCCGATCGTGAACTTCGTGTTCTGGGTCGGTATCGGCCACGCGGGCACGCTGATCTCGGCGATTCTGTTCCTGTTCCGTCAGCACTGGCGAACCAGCATCAACCGCTTTGCCGAAGCGATGACGATCTTTGCGGTGGTGTGCGCGGGAACGTTCCCGGGGATCCACGTCGGTCGGGTGTGGTTTGCGTACTGGTTGTTCCCCTACCCCGACACGCGGCTGAACATGTGGAGCCAGTTCCGCAGCCCTCTGCTGTGGGACGTATTCGCGGTGAGCACCTACGCCACGGTGTCGGTGCTGTTCTGGTACATGGGGATGATCCCCGACCTGGCGACGCTGCGCGACCGCGCCGTGCATCCGATCCGGCGCTTTGCCTACGGCCTGCTGTCGCTCGGGTGGACCGGTTCTTCGTCGCAATGGTTGATTTATGAGAAGGCCTATACGCTGCTCGCCGCGCTGGCCACGCCGCTGGTGCTGTCGGTTCACACGATCGTGAGCTTCGACTTCGCGGTGAGCCAGTTGCCCGGCTGGCACACGACGATCTTCCCGCCGTACTTCGTCGCCGGAGCGATCTTCAGCGGTTTCGGCATGGTGCTCACGCTGATGGTGCCTGCCCGGCAGTGGTTCGGCCTGAAAGACATCGTCACGACACGCCACATCGAGCTGATGTGCAAGGTGATCACCGCCACGGGCACGATGGTCGGCTTCGCGTATCTGACCGAGTTCTTCATCGCCTGGTACGGCGGTAACCCCTACGAGCAATTCGCGTTCATGAACCGGGCGTTCGGCCCGCAGGCTTGGGCGTACTGGACGATGATCTCGTGCAACGTGATCTCGCCGCAGCTGTTCTGGTTCGGGGCGATCCGCCGTAACATGTTGCTGGTGTTCATCATCTCGATCTTTGTGAACATCGGCATGTGGTTCGAGCGGTTCGTGATCATCCTGTCGCTCGAACGAGCCTTCCTGCCGGGAAGCTGGCAGAGTTTTGTACCAACCTGGATTGACCTGGGCATGCTGGTGGGCAGCTTTGGGCTGTTCTTCACGCTGTTCTTGCTGTTCTGCCGCTTCTTGCCGATCGTCGCGATGAGCGAAGTGAAGCACGTGATGGCGTACGTCGACGGCAAGGCCAAGAAAGCCCACTGAGACGCGACAACCAATCAACCACGCTCTTAAAAACCACTATCCCCTCCCGTAGCTGACCGCTGAAACGCTGACAGCCGATCGCTATGTCAAAGACACATCCCTCCCACGACGCCCCGCAGGGCAAGCGACTCGGTCTGCTTGCGCAGTTCGCCGGGCCCGAGGAGCTCGTCGCGGCCGCTGAAAAAGCGACCGACGCCGGCTACCAACGGGTCGAGGCGTTCTCGCCGTTCCCCGTGCTCGGCATCGACGAGGCCCTGAAGAACCCCCGCACCATCCTGCCGTACGTGGTGCTGATGCTGGGGCTATCGGGCATGTGTATCGCGCTGCTGATGCAGTGCTACATGAACGGCATGGAGTTCCCTGGCGCGCCGTGGGGGCTGTCGGGCTACGACTTCTTGATCTCGGGCAAGCCGAGCTTCAGCATCCCGGCGTTCATCCCCGTGACCTTTGAGGTCATTATTCTGCTGAGCGCTTTTGGGGCATTCTTTGGGATGATCCTGCTGAACGGCTTGCCGAAACTGTCCAATCCGCTGTTCCGCAGCGAGCGTTTCGCGGCCGCGACGGACGATGGCTTCTTCCTGTTTGTCGAGGCGAGCGATCCCAAGTTCGCCGAGGCCGAGACCGAAGCCTTTTTGTCTTCGCTCGGCGGCTCGGGCATCGAGGGCATCGACGAGCCCGTGACCGGCCATGCCGTGCCGGGCTTCTTGTATCTGGTGGGTGCCGCGGTGGCGACGCTCGCTTTGCTGCCGCCGATGTACCTGTGGGCGACTTCGGGCACGACCAGCACCGTGCCGCGGATCTCGTTCTTCAAAGACATGGAAAACCAGCCCAAGGTCAAGCCGCAAACCACCTTTGCCCTGTTCAAAGACGGCCGCGGGATGCGCGTGGCGGTGCCGGGCACGGTCGCGCGGGGCGGATTGAAGGATGACGCCAAGCTGTACTTTGGCTACGAGCCAGAAGACGGCTTTGTGGGCGGTCCGCGCCGCATCGAAGCGATGCTCGCCAGCTATTCGGTGCAGCCCGTCGCCGACGGGCCTGACGCCGACGGGGCCGATTCGGCCACACCACCCGCTGCCGATCAACCGAAAGAAGAGAACTGGGTCACCGAGTTTCCGGTAAAAGTCACCAAAGAGCTGATGGAGCGCGGCCAGCAGCGGTTCAACATCCACTGCGCCGTGTGCCACGGGCTAGACGGCGGCGGCATGGGGCTGGTGACCAAGCGTGCGCTGGAACTCGAACAGGGCACCTGGACGCAGCCGACAAGCGTTCACGCCGAGTCGGTCGTTGAGCAGCCGGTGGGCAAGCTCTTCAACACGATCAGCAACGGTGTTCGCAAGATGCCGGGCTACAAAGAGCACATCGCGGTGGAAGACCGCTGGGCGATCGTGCTCTACCTACGAGCGATCCAACGCTCGCAATTGGCCACGGCCGATGATCTTCCGAAAGACAAGCTGATCGAGCTCAGCAACCTCAACTGAATCCTTTACCGACGATTATCTGATGGCGAGCCTCGTAAACGCAGACATCACCGAGATCCGTCAGGCCTCTGCAGGGCTGTCGGGCGCGGCGGTACCGTCGATGGCCGGCGGGTTGCTGCTGGTCGGCTTAGCGGCGGGAATTGGTTACGCCACAGGCGACCAAAGCCGCTTCTGGCATGCCTACCTGCTGGGCGTGATGTACATCACCACATTGGGCGTCGGAGGGCTGTTCTTTGTGATCGCCCACCACCTCACCGGCGGCCGGTGGGGCACCACCGTGCGACGCCTCGCGGAGATTACTGCCGGCACGCTCACGACTTCGGCCGTGCTGTTCCTGCCGATCTTAGCGCTGAACTTCTCGGGATCGGACGTGCTGTACCCGTGGATCGATCGTCCGATGGTCGAGGCCGACCCGATCCTGGCGAGCAAGCAATACTATTTGGAGCCCACGTGGTTCGCGATCCGCACGGTCGTGTACTTCGTCGCGTGGATCGGCATGGCGCGCATCCTGCTGAGCGCTTCAGTTAAGCAAGACGACCGCGAGCCGATGAAGCAGGCCCGTTGGATGCAGACGATCAGCGGACCGATGATGATTTTGCTGGCGCTGACGATGAATTTTGCGGCGTTCGACTGGATGATGTCGCTCGAGCCTCACTGGTTCAGCACGATGTTCGGCGTGTACTTCTTCGCCGGTTCGTTCTTGAGCTTTCTGGCGATGCTGATCCTGCTTGCCAACTACCTGCAGAGCAAAGGGGTGCTCAACCAGTCGATTACGACCGAGCACTTCCACGATCTGGCGAAGCTGATGTTCGCGTTCATCTTCTTCTGGGGCTACATCGCGTTCAGTCAGTACATGCTGATCTGGTACGCGGCGATCCCCGAAGAAACCCTCTGGTACGATGTGCGTCAGCAGGGCCCGTGGATCGCGTGGGGGCTGCTGCTGGTGTTCGGTCACCTGCTCGTGCCGTTCCTGGGGACGATGTCGCGGTGGGTGCGGCGCACCAAGCCGCTGATCGGCTTCTGGGCCGCGTGGATGATGGTCATGCACTGGGTCGATCTGGTCTACATCATCCAGCCGCAGGTTCGGGGAGCTTCGGCACTGCCCGTCCCCTGGCTGGAGGCGATCGCGACGGTCGGCATGCTGGGGATCTTCATCGGAGCCTGGATGCGTGGTGCCGCTGGCAAGTGGTTGTTGCCCGTGCAAGACCCGCGTCTGCCGATTGCCCTGAGTTATCACAACCACTGATTAAACAAAGAGTTGCGTCGCACGCGTTGGCGACCACGGTGACAAACGACACCGCGATTACGGTTCCTATTCAGAGCCCCAAGCAGCCCGCATCAAGATGAGCGAAACCCACGCCACCACCAACGCTCGCGTCGCTGAGCCCGGCATCGAAGCCGAAGGCCTCGACACCCCCGCGATTGTCATGTGGACCTTCGTTTCGGTTGTCGCGGTGGTGAGCGTCATGCTGGCAGCGGCGGCCCTGTTTTACCAAGTCGAACGTAAGTTCGAGGCGGAACGCCTGATTGCTCCCAAGTACACCGACTCGGAAGCGGTCGTGACCGAACAGCGTGGTTTGCTGGCTGGTTACGGTAAACCCGCCTCAGAAGGTAAGCCCTACCGTATCCCGATCGAAGAAGCCAAAAAACTGGTCCTGCGTGATCTGCGCGCTCAATAGTCGCGTCGCAACGTTTTACGCAGGAGCTGAAACACCTCACAGCCGCTCTGTTCCCCTCTGGCGGGGAAACCTCGGCTCCTGCTGCAACCCGTTTCATGTTGAGCTTTGTCCGATCCATCGTTGCACCAAGTCGGTCTGTGCCGAGCCGTGAGGGAGAGTGTCCTCACAGCAGCCGGAACAGGCGCGCGGCAGCTTTGCGGATCGCCGCTTTAGCCATTTTGCCGCTGCTGCTAGCAGGCCGTGGTGGCGTGGCGCAGGCGCAGCTGGTGACCGATCTGCCACCCGAGATGCAGGGCGTGGGCATCGACGACAAGTCGGGAGATAAAATCCCTCTCGACCTGCGCTTCCGCGATGAAAACGGTAAGGCGATCTCGCTGGCCGAGATCTTCGACGGCGAGCGGCCCGTGCTGCTCTCGCTCAACTACAGCGACTGCCCCATGCTGTGCGGCCTGCAGCTCAACGGCTTGGTGAGCGCTCTGGGGAAGCTGGAGTGGATCGCCGGCAAAGAGTTTGACGTGGTCAGCGTGAGCGTCGATCCGCTGGAGTCGCCGGTCCGCGCCAAGCTGACCCAACAAAAGTACCTCCGCGACTACAATCGCCCGGGCGCTTCCGCCGGCTTTCGGTTCCTGACAGGCCCGCAGAAGAGTATCACCGCTTTGGCCGACGCGATCGGCTTTCGCTACAAATACGTCCCCGCAACCGGCGAGTACTCGCACTCGGCGGCAACGATGGTCGTTACCCCCTCGGGAGTGCTATCTCGTTATCTGTACGGTGTGATGTACGATCCACAAACGATTCGGCTGAGTCTGGTCGAGGCGGGCGAAGGCAAGATTGGTTCGCCGCTGGATCAGATCATCCTATTCTGCTTTCACTACGACGAAACGAAAGGCCGCTACGGACCGGTTGCCAAGAAGATCATGAGCGCGGGTGCCGGGGTGACGATCTTTCTGATGGCGGCCGGGCTGCTGCCGTACTGGTTGACTCGCAACGCTAGCAACGGGGCTTCGACCCCGCCCGCTACGGAGACGTCGCCAGCAAGCTCAGCGCCCACGAACGCTCCCGTCTCCCCTGCGATTGCTCACAACGAGGCTCAGTACGACGCTCAGTACGACCAAGCCGAAGAAGATACCGAGATCGAAGAGCCGCTGACGATCAGCTGATCGCCCCGCGGCAACCAACCGACCTTACCGCACACCCATCCTCGTTACCCCCGCGCACCCGATGCACGGTTCGATGTTTGAAACGTCACCTCTGCTGCCCCTCGCGAGCCGGCTGTTCGAATTCAGTTGGTTCCGCGACTCGGGTGCCGATAAGCAAGCGGCCCAGGTGGACTGGCTGTTCTACGCGATCCTCTGGATCTGCGTGGCGTTCTTCGTGCTGATTATCGGCGCGATGGTGGCGTTTGTCGCGCGGTACTACGCTCGTCCGGGCCACAATGCCGAGCACACACCGCACCACAACAACACGCTCGAAGCGGCCTGGTCCATCTTCCCGGGCTTTATTGTCCTGTGGATCTTCGGTGCCGGGTTTATCGGCTATCTCGACCTGCGCAACCCGCCGGAGAACGCTTACGAGATTCAGGTGATCGCGAAGAAATGGAATTGGTCGTTCGTTTATCCCAACGGCCACATCGACGCGGACCTGCACGTGCCGATCGATACGCCGGTCAAGCTCGTGATGAGTTCGGACGATGTGCTGCACTCGCTCTACATCCCGGCGTTCCGCGTTAAGATGGATTGCGTGCCCGGTCGCTACAGCACGCTGTGGTTTGAGGCCTCAAAGCTCGCTCCCGAGGACGACGGGGACGATGTCAACTGGACCGACGAAGGGGGCTTCGACCTCTTCTGCACGGAGTACTGCGGCCAGGGCCACTCGTCGATGATGGCCAAGGTGATCGTCCACCCGTCGGGGACCTTCGGCCCGTGGCTGGAGAAAGCCATGGTGTGGCCCGAGGACGAATCTCCGGCCGCCCGCGGTGAGAGCCTCTACAAAAAGCGGGGCTGCTCGCAGTGTCACTCCGTGGATGGCACGAGCGGCACGGGCCCCTCGTTCAAGGGAACCTACGGCACGCAGCAGCTCACCTCAGCGGGTGAGATCAAGATCGACGAAAACTACTTGCGCGAATCGATCCTCAACCCGATGGCCAAGATTCGCGACGGCTACAAAGGTGTGATGCCCAGCTACCAGGGGCAACTCAAAGACAACGAGATCGCCGCTCTGATCTGGTTCCACAAGAGCCTCAATCCCGAGAACGCCGGGACCCTGCCCGCCACCTGGACCGAGGCAGGAGGCGTGCCGGGCCAAGAGACCCAAGGCGAAGCCACGAGCGACGCCTCGACCGCTCCGGTACCGGACCCCGCAGCGACCGACGCGCCGGCTGACACCGACCCCAAGGCGTAGAGCGGCGTCGCCGCCCGCGCTCAACTCGTACACGACCCCACCAAGAGTCACCCCCATCATTCGCCTGTAGCCTTTCCGCCTGCAGCCTCACGCCATGATCTCTCAATCACGCGAACACTCGCTTCTCGAAGCGATCGCCGCTGACCCCAGCCGCAAGGTGACCCCGCCCGTTGGGCCGAGCTACCTGACGAATCCGCCCGGCACGGGCTTCTGGCAGGGAGTGATGTCGTGGGTCTTTACGCTCGATCACAAGCGGATCGGTGTGATGTACTTGTGCGGCATCATGTTTGCCTTCCTGCTGGGAGGTCTGCAGGCCGGTCTCGTACGGTTCGAGCTGTGGGACGGCACGCCCAACCTGTTGGGACAGACGGAACAGCAGGCTCAGGACGCCTACAACCAGGCGTTCACGCTGCACGGGGCCATCATGACCTTCCTGTTCATCATCCCGAGCATCCCGGCGGCGCTAGGCAACATCTTCCTGCCGATGATGCTGGGGGCCAAAGACGTGGCGTTCCCGCGGATGAACCTGGCGAGCTTCCATCTGTGGTGCGGTGGTGCGATGTTCTTCGTTGCCACGCTGCTCACGACGGGGCTCGACACCGGCTGGACGTTCTACACGCCCTACAGCACGACCACTTCAACGAACGTCATCCTCGCCACAATGGGCGTGTTCATCCTGGGCTTCAGCTCGATCTTTACCGGGCTCAATTTCGTGGTGACCGTCAACACGATGCGTCCTAAGGGGATGACTTGGTTCAAGATGCCGCTGTTCCTGTGGGGCATCTACTCGACCGCGATCATCCAGGTGCTCGCGACCCCCGTGCTGGCCATCACGTTGGTGCTGCTGCTGTGCGAACGCACGATGGGCATCGGCATCTTTGATCCGGCTCGTGGCGGTGACCCGGTGCTGTACCAGCACTTCTTCTGGTTCTACTCGCACCCGGCGGTCTACATCATGATCCTGCCGGCCATGGCGATCATCTCTGAGGTGATCCCCGTGTTCTGCCGCAAGCATATCTTTGGGTACAGCTTTATCGCCTACAGCTCGGTGGCGATCGCGCTGCTGGGCTTCTTGGTGTGGGGCCACCACATGTTCACCAGCACCGAGAGCAAGCTCGCGGCGGTGATCTTCAGCGCGCTGACGTTCAGCGTCTCGATCCCGTCGGGCATCAAGGTCTTCAACTGGCTCACGACCATGTACAAGGGCTCGATCCGCCTCGCTACGCCCATGTGCTACGCGCTGTCGTTCCTGTTCCTGTTCACCATTGGCGGCCTGACGGGGCTGTTCTTGGGCGCGCTCGCGGTGGACGTTCACCTGCACGACACTTACTTCGTGGTTGCTCACTTCCACTATGTGATGATGGGCGGAACGCTGATCGCCTTCTTGGCGGGCGTTCACTACTGGTGGCCGAAGGCGTTCGGGGTCATGTACAACGAGCTGTGGGCTCGTGTGGCGTGCCTGCTGGTGTTTGTCGGGTTCAACCTGACGTTCTTCCCGCAGTTCATCCTGGGCACCCAGGGCATGCCCCGCCGCTACGCCGGCTACAAAGACGAGTTTCAGTTTTTCCACCAGCTCTCGACGAGCGGGTTTGTCGTGCTCGGCCTCGGCCTGTTTCTGGCGGCCGGCGTGCTGATCGCGTCGCTGTTCAACGGTCGCAAGGCTCCCGCCAATCCGTGGGGTGCCGCAACCCTCGAATGGAAGTGCTGCAGCCCGCCGACCCACCACAACTTCATCGAGCAGCCCTGGGTGGGCGAACCTTACGTCTACGATGATTTTGTGTTTGACCCGGACGAAGGGGGCTACGTCGAGGTGATCCCCGACTTGTCCCGCGGGGCCAAACCCGCCAAGCAGCCGGCCGAACCCACGACCGTCTAATAGGCCACCGCGCCGAAACAAAGACCCGGCACGCCGCTATCCACGTGGCGCTATACCCCCCGACCAAGTCGCTACCCCCGAAGCAAGATGGCCGACGCCGCGACACTAGAAGCTCCTGAAACTCAACCGCACCATGACGGCGGAGATCACGGGCACGATCACCACGAACATCACCCCTTCCATGCGCATCACTTCGACAGCATGGACCAGCAGTTCGAGGCCGGTAAGCTCGGCATCTGGCTGTTTCTGGCGCAGGAGGTGCTGTTCTTCTCGGGCCTGTTCGCCGCTTATACGGTCTACCGATACCACCATCCCGAGGTGTTCGTTAACGCGCACACGCACCTCAACGTGTGGTTGGGAACGCTCAACACGATCGTCCTGCTGGCGAGCAGCCTCGCGATTGCCTGGGGTGTCCGGGCAGCGATGCGTAATGATCGCCAAACGATCCTGTTCACCCACGTCTTCACGCTTGCCTGCGCTGCGCTCTTTATGGGCGTCAAAACGGTGGAGTACACGCACAAATGGGACGAAGGAATCAACGTCGCGGGCTTCTATACCTATGACGAGTCGGCTCACGGCCACGGGACGCCCGCCCACGGAGCTTGGCACGAACGGATGCCGGCGATCATCGCAACCACGCTCGGGGTTGGCTTGCTCGTTAGCCTGGTCGGGGTCTGGATGACTTCAGCCGACCGCGTGGTCTCGGGCTGGACCGTGGGGTCGATCGGGCTATCGATCCTGTTCATCGGCCTGGGAATCGTCGTTGCGAAGTGCGTCATGCCCGATGCTCGGCAGCTGGCCCTCATGGACGCGGCCCACGGCGGCGCTCACCATGCCGCGCACGACGACCACGGCACCGACCCCCATGCGGCCGAGAGCCATGCCGAGACTTCTGCCACGGAACCCGCCGCGGTAGAGTCTGCTGCCACTGAGCCTGCTGCAACCGACGCCGCCGCTGCTGAGCCCGCCGTTGCTACGCCGCCCGACCCCAACTTTGGTCCCGCCAACTTCTTCAGTATCTATTTCATCATGACCGGCGTGCACGCGGTGCACATTATCGCGGGCATGATCGCCATCACCTGGATCGTCGCGCGGACCGCCGCCAACCATTTCTCTTCCGACTATTACGGGCCGGTTGAGTACGTCGGGTTGTACTGGCACCTTGTTGACTTGGTGTGGATCTACCTGTTCCCGCTGATGTACCTGATCCACTAAGCCGGTGTCGTGGCTTGGTCAGAGTTGCCCAGCTCGTTCAAACTTTCTTCCTCGCTCAACCGTACGCTGCTATGTCCGCTCACGCCCACCACGAGCATCACGTCTCTAGCCCGCAGCTGCTGGTCACCACGTTCTTGGCGCTGGTGGCGTTGACGGTGTTGACCGTTGCGGTATCACAGTACGTTCATCTGAACGGCGTGCAGGTGCCGTTTGTCGATGCCCCACAGGACCTTCGCTGGCTCGACATCCCGATCACGCTCGTGATCGCGACCATCAAGGCACTGCTCGTGGCGGTCATCTTCATGCACCTCCAGCACGATAAGCTCTTCAACAGCGTGGTGCTCGCCGGCTCGGTGATCTTTCTCGTGCTGTTTGTCGGCATGGTGCTGCTGGACAGCAACGAGTACCAGCCAGATATAAAGAGCTATCTCGAGCAAAAAGCGGTCCTGGCTAACCCCTAGCCCCAAGCGAATGCTTGCGGGAGCGAATAACACCTCCACGGGCGACGCGCGGGGCTGCCTTGTGCGCCCCCCTCGGATGGGTGCCTTGTCGGGGGGGTCTCCGCAGCGACAGCGCTACAAGCGGTATTGTGATCCGGGTCACTCAGCGGCCATGGCGGCTTAGCCGATGTTCGTAGCTAGACGCCCCAGGCGTCGGTAGCCGCCCCATCGGTCCCCCGGAGTAACGCCATGTCTCTGCCCGTTCGCGCGCTGCTAGCGGTCGCCCTGCTGTGCGTTGCCCTCGGTGCCGAAGCCGCTTGGCCGTTTGGCTGGGGCGAGAAAGAGAAGCAAGCCGAGCCGATCGTTTGGCTCAACGACGTCCAACAAGCCCTGGATTCCGCCGCCGTAACGGGCAAGCCCCTGGTCGTCTACGTGACCTCCGAAGGCTGCCGCTACTGTCGCAAGATGGAGCACGATACCTGGGCCGACGCGGGAGTGGCGGGCCGTATCCGGGGAGGATTCACGCCGCTCCGGATCAACGCCTCGACAGACCCCGAGGCGGTAAAAACGCTACAGATACGCGCCTTCCCCACCACGGTGGTGCTCTCGCCTGCAGGCCGGGGTTTGGGTGCGGCTCAGGGCTATCTGCCGGCCGAGAAATTGACCGCCCTGCTGGACACGTTCGCGGAACCCAAAACCGCCGCCGCCCCCTCGCGGACCCGTTAGCGCCGCCTACCTGCCCGAGAGCCGGCCCACGCTCGACTGAAAATAGCGGCCGCGACGGGTTTCGGCCGCGGCTGGGCCATCGGCCGCGTTCTTCCCCTCGGTCTGGCTGTGCTTCTGTTGCAGGTCTTCAAGGTTGGCGAGGCACCAACGGCATTCAACCTGGTCGAGGTGAAACTTGACGTACCCCGCTAGCCCGCCGTCGGGTCCGTCTGGCAGCACACCCAACAGATGGCTGCCAAGTTGCTCGCGCGTGGGACACGTCAGCCGCTGATTTCGCCATATCTCTCCCAGCGAGTGCAAGCCCGCGTCGCGTCCTGAGACGATCTCAGCGAGGCGTTCGCGCAAGGCCGAGTCCTCGCGCAGCGCCACCTCGATCTCGCTCATCTGACCGGCGGGAGCGGCTTCGTCCAGATAAGCAATCAACTGGGCGGCGGAATAATCGAAGGGCATCTGAGGTGTCTCGCGGTGCGGGCTCAGTCAGTTTCTTGCAGCTCGGGAAAGACTTCTTCGTCCAGTCCCTGGGTGCGGACCCGTTTCTTGAGGTTCGCGAGAAAGTCGAACTTGAAGTTGGCCACTTGCTGCTCGGTCAGCCCCGTCGCGGCAGCGACTTGCTTGTTTCCCTCTCCGCGAACGAAGAGCAGCTCCATCGCCTTGATCTTCGGCCAATCCTCGCGGATGCGCCATGTGGTTAGGTGCTCGTCCAGAGCCGTGGCGAGAGCCTGCGCTTCAAGCCGCTTCCGCTCGCCGCTGCGGGCGATCGTGCTTGCGCGGCGATCCGAGCCGGGCATCTCCCAGCCCCCGCCGCCCCCCGCCGCAGAATCGCCGTCGGTGCTCGACAGCGTCACCGCGGGTCGGCGTCCTTCACGCCGCAGATAGTCCGTCAGCTTGTGGGAGGCGATCGAAAACAGCCATCCCTCAAGGGGCCGGCGTGTATCGTAGTTCGGCAGACTCGTTAGGAATCCGATGAACGTTTCCTGCACCACGTCTTCGGCCGCGGAACGGGCCGTGCCGATACGGCTACGAACAAAAGCCCGCAGACGGCCTTCGTACTCGTCGATGAGTCGACGCCACGCCTCGGGCTTGCCGCGCCGGATGTCGGCCACGAGCAACGCGTCGGGGTTATCTGCCGCGGCGTTGGTCATCAGCGCTAGCGTTGATCGTGGGGAGGGGAGCTTTGCGGTCGGATTCGTCGGGGAAATCGGGACCTGTGGGCTCCGAGGCCAAAAAGGAGTATCGCCCCGTTGTCGGCGCGCCGCAACCATAGTCACGTTTTCGACGAGCCTCCTGAAAGCACCAGGTAAAACATCGACAACACGGCCAACGCCGTCGCGCCCATGACGCCAAGACCCCGCACCGCGTTACGTCGTGTGCGAGATTCGGTGACTTTGGCGAGCCGTTCTCTTAAATCGTCTTGGGCGGCCGCATCAAGCTCGATGTTCCACGCGACAAGGGTCACTTCCCCGACCGAAGTGTCACGCTGCTCAATCTTTTCTTCGACACAGTGCTGGAGCGCTTCGCCCGTAAGCGCCACGTCGGCGACATGGGCGGCCGCGGCAAAGTCGTTGGTGAATTTCGATAACAGGTAGACAGTAAGCCAATCACGCGCTTTCGCGCGCACCGAGTCGCGTGCCTCTTCTTCGGTGGGAAAGGGATCCGATTCGAGAACGGCAGTTCGCGACCACATGTCGCTCGTAGCGGATACGACCGACTTCGGCGGAGCGGCGACTTCCACTACCTGCTCCGCTTTATAGTCGGTGATCTCGGCCTCCGGCTTCGCCGCGGTGCCGACTGGCTGCGTGGGACGGCTCGGTTCTTTCGTTACGGCATCGCTATCACTCGCGGCAAACTCAATCTGGGGTGGTGACGGTACGAGAGGAGGACTCAGCGGCAAGTGCGTCGCGACGTATTCATCGACGGAAGCGCTCTGCTGCTCGCTGGTGGGGACTGAGGATACAACCCACAGTGAGGCTCCGGCGATCAACAGAAAGCTGAGCGCGGCGAACGTCAGCGTCTTGCCGTTCACGTGCTTGATCAAGATGGCGAGCCCGGCAAGCAACCCGAAGAACATCATGGCCGCAACAAAAAGCCCGACCAGCAGCACACCAAAGCTCATCATAGATTCTCCTTCGCCAGACGGACGCGTTCTTCGTTGGAAAGCCAAGGACTAGCGATCTGCACCGCGAACGCGATGATCCCCGCCACGACCAACCCGATCGGTTGGGGGTACCAACAGAGGAACGACGCGGCCCAGGCACCGATGCCGGCCGAGGCAACGGCCCCGATACCAACCCGCTTACGGCGGAGGTAATCAGCGTTCTTGCCCAACTTCAGCAGAAAGAAGATCGCCCCGAAGTAGGCCATCGACGCCGTCAGCGGCACCGCGATCGAGTCGGGGGACCGCTCGACCGCTTTGTAGAGATCGATGTCAAATGCGTTCTCCAACACGCACGAATTGCGGGCGATCGAAGAATCGGGGTTGTAGGGCAACTCGATCTTGAGCAACTGAGCGGTTCCGAACGCCGTAGCGCCGACAAGTCCGCCCGCCAGCAATTGAATGTAGCGACGCGAGAAGCCATCGATGCGGGCCCGTTCCACAAGGGCGTTGACGATCAGCACACTCCAGGCCCCCACGACGCCGACCGTTGCAAACCAGGCCCCAACGGCCCAAGTGTCGGGTGATCCGCTCGTGACGAGCCACGGGGCGGCGACTGCTGCCGCAAGTCCGCTGACGAGGGTCGCCACGATCATCGAACCGACGAGCGTGCGTGCCTGCGTTCGTAGCGGTCGGTCGCGTCGCGCGGCGAGCGCCGCTTTGCGCCAGTCCACGAACCGCGCACGCTTAGCGTTCGGCTTCGCCCCTTCGGCGAAGGGTGTCGCTCCGGTAGCGGTGCCCGTGTCGAAGAACATCGCCCACACGAGGTAGTACAAAAAGTAGAACGGGAGAATCGCCATCGGGAGCATGAACGCCCCCGAAACAAAGAATCCCGAGACGCCGGCAAACAGCAGCAGGCCCTTCAACAGGGGAGGCGCGTCCCAAGCGTTCCAGCGTGTGCGGGCCGTATTGGTGAGTTCGACAAACCCCTGCCAGAGCGGCTCGCCAGCGGGTTTGGGGTGATGGGTGTGCGGCGGCCGCGAGACCGGTGACCAAACGGGCGGTGGCTCTGCTGGGGTCGCCCCGGGCAAGGCCGCGGCGACGGGTGCGACCGGTTGGCCGGAGTCGCCGGTCCCGGGCAGCATCGCGATCATCTGCTCGACACTGCTGACGCGCAGCTCAGGATCTTTCGTCAACGCACGCGCCACCACACTGCGGTATGGCTCGCCGAGGCGCGACAAATCGGGTTCGGCGGTTAAGTGCTTCATGAGCACTTCGCCAACGCTCTCCCCTTCAAACGGGGTACGGCCAGTAAGCATCTCGTAGAGGATTACACCCAGGGCGTATGTGTCGATCTCGCGACCGTAGCGCCCGCCCGCGATCTCCGGGGCCATGTAGTGAACCGTGCCGACCGATTCGGTTTGGCCGCTGCGACGGCTGGTCGAGATAAACTTCGACAAGCCATAGTCGCCGATCCGGACATCCTCGGCGCGCGGTGGTTCGCCCGCCGGACGTTCGAGGAACAGGTTGCCCGGCTTGAGATCGCGATGGACGATTCCGCAGCGGTGGAGGTGGCCAACGCCGGCGGCGACGCCCCGGAACCACGCGAGAGCCTCCTCGACCGGCATGCCGGTCGGATGGCGTTGGATCGCCTGTTCGAGCGATTCGCCCGGAACAAACTCCATGACGACCCACTCGTCGCCCGCGGCGTCGGTGCGGATATCGTAGAGCGAGATCAGGTTGGGGTGCTTCAGGTTAAGGCACTGCCGCACGCCGCGCAGCTCGATATCGAGGTTGCGGCGGATCAGCTTGAGGGCGACCTCTTTGCCGGCATCGCTCGTGGCAAAGTAGACCTCGCCAAAGCCGCCATGGCCCACGCCGCGCTTAATGGTGTATCCCTCGAGCGGGCGATCTCCGGTGCGGTAGAGGAAGCGGCCCCGCTCTCGGCGCGGCGAATCGGCGGCTTCTGCCGCGTCTTTCTCGCCACCGGGGGCGGCGGCCGCGTCGGCTTCGGGCGAGCGTTTCATCTCGTGGCGCTTTCGCGTTAGAGGAGGACAGAACATCGATTGTACCGAGCGGGCAGGGGTAAGGGCGGACGATCAGGCGCGTTCGATCGAGAAGCACAACGATTCCGCTTCAATGCGGGCTCCGGGGGGAATCGCAACCGGGCCCTCGGTCAGCACCGCCGGTCCGGGGCCCGAGACGCTCACGGGCCTGCTGGAGCGGCACAGGAGCCCGCCGGTTCCCTTGTAAAGCAACAGATCTTGGTGCCACTGCGGGCAGCGGACGTGGCTGTGAGGCTGAGGGCCAAGCACACAGCTCTCTGCCATTAGCAACACCCCATCCGCCGACGGAACGGTCCGATGGCCGCTGGCGACCGTCAGCCGTGCCGAGGCGCTCAGAGCGTGGGGACGCTCGAAGCGCAGCCGCACCGCATCGCCCAGGCCGATTTCGGCACCGTGATTCAAGACCGTGGCATCTTGCACCGGACGCCCATCGACCGTCGCGGCCCCGCGGGGGCTCAGCACGTACTGTCCTTCACGGCGGGTGAGGGTCGCGTGCCGACGCGACAGGTCCGCCTGCAAGCCCAGGTCGGGGCCGTCCGCATCCGCCAGGCTTCCGTTCGCTTGGCCGATAACAATCTCGTCCGCCAAGCACAGCAGGTATCCACCAACGCGATCGATCCATACGAGGTAACGCTCACCACGCGAATCGTACTGCAAGGGGATTGTCGCCACTCTGGGGGTCTCCAACGAGTTGTCCAGCAGAACCGTTTCTCGCAACCGTGACGACAGGCGGCCGACCTTTTCGGCTTGTTGACGGGGTGCCACGGCTAACGCGTGACGATCTGTCGGGCAGAACATCCTACCGCTCGCAACAAGGGAGGGAACAATCGTGTGGGAGACGATTCTCGGTCCGCATGCGCAGCAAACGCGAGACCAGCAGGTCGGCGGTAGCAGGCGGCGCGCTGCCCCCCGCCACCGCCGAGCGGCACCTAAAAACGACCGAGTCAGTCTTTCGAGACGCTTACCGCAACGGCTGTTGTGGAAGGGGCATCGGCCCGCTCCAGACCGAAGTACGCCGCCACCTGGTCGGTAATCTCAGCCGACTGTTGCGGATCGAGCTGGATCTCGCCCGGATAAGCGGCGTCGGCATGCGCCAGCTTGGCGGTCACGTCGAGCCGCGTGCGGATATCGGCGATCAACTCTTTCGCCCGGGCGAGTCGGCTGTCGTCGAGTGCTACGTCGGTGGCGGTCTGGGCGACAGCAACCAGGCTACGTTTGGCTTCGAGATTCACGAGGTCGGCTTCAAGCTGCTTCTGCGTCGAGATCATCGCCGTCAGCTTCAGCCGAGCGGCCTCGAGGTTGCCCTGCCGCGCATCACGCATGGTCTCCAGATGGGCGAGCGTTTCATCGGCCACTTTGTGCCGCGTAAAACGCCGCGAGAGATCTTCCGATACTTGTGAACGGGTGTAGGTCCGTCCGGCGTACTGGAAGACCCCCTTGCCGGAGGTGAGGTCGGACTGCAGCCGAACGATGGCGTCTTTGCCCTGAACGGCCTGCTCCGAGGCGGAGACAATCTGATCGTCGAGGCGCTCCAGGGCGATCTCTTCTTTAGCGATGACCCGCATCGCCTCGCGCACCTCGGGAGCAAGCTCGGCAACGAGCTGTCGGGCCCGATCGATCTGGAACTCGATCGGCACGGTGTCGGACACGCGGTCGGTCATCCGGTGGTAGGCCGTGGACAAATAGCTGCCCAGGTCAGAGCCAACCGTCAAGCCAGCCAGCAAGGTGAGAGCGAGAGCAGAAACGATGGTTTTCTTGATCATGGCGTAGTGCCTCAGGGATCGCGGCGTGTGGGAAGTCGCCGCCCCCTCAGGCGGCACACACTGAGCACTTCGCGGTCGTGGGGGGGATCTTGCCGAGGCAAGAAGAAAAAGCGGGCTTGCTGCTACCGCTTGGCTAGCCGGCGGGGCGTAGAGCGGGCGAACTCTCGCGGAGCAGATGCCGTAAGCCGTGTAGCTACCAAGGGTTGCTAGCGGTACGATGCTGCTCAGCAACCGCCTTGCAACCACCCCTTTCCTTTCCAGCCTTTCCAGCTCTGACATGAACGGACCGATGGATCCGATCCGCCCCGATGGCACCTGCACGGCGATTTTCACGAGCCCCCGACTCTTCGGATTGGGGGTCTTGCTGGTGATCGGCATGGCAGGCGGAATGGCGGGTTGCGCCGAAGGGCCCGTTAAGGCCGACCCGGCGGTTGCTGAGCAGCTGCGCGCCCTGCTTCAACTGTCGGAAGAGCCCGTGGGGGCCCAAACGCCGCTCGACTGGCGCGAATCGCTGGGTGAATTGGATCCCGCCGTTGAGAAAGACGCCCCTATCCTGCTGATGGGACGCGTGGGGGGCATGCCCAACCCCTGGCCCGAAACCGAAACCGACTTCCCCTGGCGCCGTGGGACGGCGACTTTCTTTTTGGTCGATCCGGCAACCGCCGACGAGTTCGCCGAGCACGCCGGTGAAGACGGTGCTGCCCACGCCGCCGACTGCCCCTTCTGCGCCCGCGAGGCCGCTAGCAAAGCCAACGCGGTGGCCGCCGTAACTTTTCTTGGAACCGACGGAAAAGCGGCCGGGATCGACGCCCGCGAGCTTTTCGGGCTTTCCGAGGGAGACACCGTAGTGGTCCGTGGAAAAGCAAAACTGCTCGGCGATGAGCTGTTGGTGGTCGAGGCGGACGGGCTGTTTCGCCGATAGGATCGGAGTAACCCGATCGTTATCCCGTACCGGCACACCGTCGGATCGCTTGCCAGGAACCGCGTAATCATGCCTCGCTCAGCCCCGCGCTTCTCGGCAATCGGCTTTCTCACGCTGCTTTTGTGCGGATACCTGGCCAGCGCCGAAGAGCCCCGTGTGCTCCCCACCGGCCGGATCGAGATCGCCATCGAGGACCTTCACTGCGGCACCTGCGCAAAACGGGTGGCTCGCAAGCTGTACGGTCTGAAAGGGGTGCAGAAAGTAAGCTGGGATCTCTCAGCCGACCTGGTGGTGGTCTATCAGCCGGCAAGTCAGCCCGTATCGGTGCTGCCCCTCTGGGCAGCCGTGACCGCCGGTGGCGTCAAACCGGCAGCGATCCGCTACGAGGCTATCCATCTGGACGCCGCCGCCATCGGTGCCCTGCAAGAGCAAGCCGCCGCCGATGCCGACGAGCGACGGTAGGCCCCAGCAGCGGGGCCCGAGCCAGCTCAGCCCCGGTTGCCCTGCCGCAGCATTTGTTGCGAAAAGACGACGCCCGCTGCGGTGGGTGCTTCGCCGCGGATTACCGCGGGCCGTTTTTTGGACATTTTGCAATCGGGGTCCGTAATCTTCGCGGGGCTCGCAGCGTCGGAATTGAGCGAGCAGCACACGGCCAGGCCGGCAATCAACGGCCACTTGAAGCCAACCACGGGGGTCGCAGCCGGCACAATCGGCAAAGTCGCGGCGTGCGCTGCGGCGGATCCGGCCAACTGGCCTGCGAGTTGCTACCTCGAGTGGGGCCGAGCCGCTCGGTTCGCGTCACTTGGTAATCGACGCGAGCATCCTCAAGCGGCATACTTGTGGTTAGCCACCGGCGAACCGCAAGATTTACTACGCAGCCCGACCTCTTGGCCCTGTTTGCCGTGCCTGTCTCCGAATATCGCCTAGCGACCTACACGATCGCCCTGCTTCTCGGGGCGCTCGTGTCGTATCTGCTAACGCCGATCGTCCGCGAGTTGGCGCGGCGGTTTGACTTCGTGGATCGGCCGGGTGGCCGCAAGACGCAGGCGACCGCGGTCGCCCTGGGAGGGGGCATCGCCGTTTTCGGTGCCACCCTGGCGGCGGTTGTCGGGGCTTACGTCTTCTCGGACTGGAGCGTTCCCCAGACGTTTGTGGGCAACGATGCCCCCCTGCTGGCGGGTTTAGCGGCGGCGGCGACCGCGACGCTCGCCTTGGGCCTCTACGACGACGCCGCCGACCTCCGCGGGCGCTACAAGCTCATCGGCCAATTGATCATCGTCAGCCTGCTGGTCTACCTGGGCCTGCAGATCGATCGTTTTTCGTTCTTTGGGCGTGAGATCTCGCTCGGATGGATGACCATCCCGTTCTCCATCTTCTGGCTCGTCGGAGCCACGAACGCGATCAATCTGCTCGACGGTATCGACGGGCTGGCATCGAGCATTGGCATGGTGCTATGCCTGACCTTCGCGGCGATCAATGGCATCTATGGCCACTTCCCCGAGGCGGTGGTGATGCTCGCTCTGGCGGGCGCTCTGTTTGGTTTTTTGCGGTACAACTTCGCCCCCGCTTCGATCTACCTGGGCGACGCGGGCAGCATGGTCATTGGACTGGTGATCGGTGCCATCGCGGTACAAACCCACACCAAGACGCCCGCCTTCATCGCGATGACCATCCCGCTGGCGGTGTGGGCGATTCCGATCCTGGACTCGGGTGCCGCGATCGTGCGGCGGCGGCTCACGGGGCGGAGCATCTTCGCCCCCGACCGCGGCCACCTGCACCACTCACTGCTGACACGGGGTTGGTCCGTACGTCAGGCCTCGACCTTTATCGCGCTTGTTTGTGCAACCACTTGCATCAGCGCGGTGCTCGGCGTGCTCTGGCACAACGAGTGGATTGTCGTGGGTACCGTCTTTCTGGTTGTCGCGTTTTTGATCTCGACGCGCACGTTCGGTCATATCGAGTTCGCGCTGCTTCGCGAGCGGATGCGATTGACCGGTCTGTCGCTACGCAAAGATGAATCGCACCACAACCTGCCGCGCCACGGCGCGGTCCGTCTGCAAGGCAACCACGAATGGGAGGTTGTTTGGGAAGCGCTCGTCGAAGCGGCCCCCGACTATCGGCTCACCAAGCTCCAGCTCACGATCCATATGCCTCGGCTGCACGAAGCGTTCTTCGGCAATTGGAAGGCCGATAAAACGACCCTCGCCGAAGCGAAATCCGAGGCCTCCTGGAAGGCAACCCTGCCGCTCATTGTCGATGGCGAGCCGGTAGGCAAACTCCAAATCGCGGGGATCGCTGATCCCGACGCCCGCTCGACGCCCGCACAGCTGGGTCAAGTGCTGGACTTTTTGGAGCCGCTCGAAGACGACATCCGGCAGGTCCGCGAGCAGGCGGCCGCCCGTCTCAAGAAGCCCTCCGGATCCGCCGAAGCCAAGCCGGCCCCCTCGCCCCCTCACGAAGCCCTGGTTGAAACCACATCCTCATAAGGCCCCCCGCCAGCCGAGCCCGATCGCCAGCCAACCGTTTGCACCGCACAGCGTTATTGGGCCATCCCCCTCTCAGCTGCTGAGGGAACCCCGCGACTCTTCTCTCAAATCACCATGACGAAAAACCTGCCTCGCACCGCCAGAATCTACGTCACGGGACACCGGGGCATGGTGGGATCGGCGCTCGTCCGTCGGTTGCTGCGGGCCGGATTCGAAGAGGTACTTGTCGCGAGTCGGCAAGAGGTTGATCTGCGCGACCAGACACAGGTCGATGCCTGGTTTGCCGAAAATCAGCCCGACTATGTGATTCACGCCGCGGGTACCGTGGGGGGGATCCATGCCAATCGAAGCCGGCCAGCCGACTTCATGTACGACAATCTGATGATCCACGCGACGGTGCTTCGGGCGGCGTGGCAACAGGGTGTCGAAAAGCTTCTGTACCTGGGGAGCAGCTGCATCTACCCCCGCGACTGCCCGCAACCGATCCGCGAAGAGTACCTGCTGACCGGTCCGCTCGAATCCACCAACGAGGCTTACGCCCTGGCGAAGATCGCGGGGCTCAAGTCGTGCGAGGCGTACCGCGCTCAGCACGGCTGCCGCTTCATCTCGGCGATGCCAACCAACCTGTACGGCCCGAACGACAACTTTGATCTGACCGGCTCGCACGTCTTGCCGGCCATGATCCGCAAGTTTCACGATTGCCGCGAGGCCGGTGGCGGGTCGGTCACGCTGTGGGGCAGCGGCAAGCCGTGCCGCGAGTTCCTTCACGTCGATGACTTGGCGGACGCGTGCCTGTACCTGCTCGAGAACTACGACGACGCGATGACGATCAACGTCGGGACGGGATCAGACCTGTCGATTGCCGAATTGGCCGAAACGGTTCGGAGTATCGTGTACCCCGACGCGAAGATCGTCTACGACGCCTCAATGCCGGACGGAACCCCCCGCAAGCTGCTGGACGTTTCGCGTTTGACGGCTTTAGGCTGGCGGGCGACCACGCCGCTTTCAGAGGGCATCGCCGCGACCTACACTTGGTTTTGCGAGCAGAACCAACAGAACACCGCGGTGCGGGGATTGGTCTCCAGCTAGTCTCCGCGCCCCGTTCGTACCTCCGCTACCGACCCCGGTGCGGAATGACGTTTCCGCTGCTTCCACCGCTTCCCCTTTCCGCTGAAACCAACGAGCCGATGGCCAACACCGACAACGACCGCAAGGTGGCCCTCATCACGGGCATCACAGGCCAGGATGGCTCTTATCTGGCTGAGCTGCTGCTCGCCAAGGGCTACGAGGTGTGGGGGATCATCCGCCGCAGCTCGTCTTTCAACACGGGCCGCATCGATCACCTGTATCAGGACCCGCACGAGCAAGACCGGCGGCTCAAGCTCAGCTACGGTGACCTGGCCGATAGCTCGTCGCTACAGCGGGTGCTGAGCCAGGCTCGCCCCGATGAGGTTTACAACCTCGCCGCCCAGTCGCACGTGCAGGTTTCGTTTGAGGTGCCCGAGTACACGGGCGACGTAACCGGTCTGGGTGCCGCCCGGCTGTTGGGTGCCCTCTACGAGTTGGGGCTGCACCAAACCCGCTTCTATCAGGCTTCGTCCTCGGAGCTGTACGGCAAGGTGGTCGAGACCCCCCAGTCGGAGACCACCCCCTTCTGGCCGCGCAGCCCCTACGCGGCCGCCAAGGCGTACGCCTTTTACATGACCCGCAACTACCGCGAGTCTTACGGACTATTTGCGGTGAACGGGATCCTGTTCAATCACGAGTCGCCCCGCCGCGGCGAGACCTTTGTCACCCGCAAGATCAGCCGCGCCGCGGCGAAGATCAAGCTGGGCATGCAAGACCGTCTGTACCTGGGCAACCTCGCCGCGAAGCGCGACTGGGGCTTTGCCGGGGACTACGTCGAGGGGATGTGGCGGATGCTGCAAGCCGAAGAGCCTGACGACTACGTCCTGGCGACCGGCGAGACGCACACGGTCCGCGAGTTCTGCGACGTCTGCTTCGGAGAGCTGGGGCTGCCGCTCAACTGGGAAGGCGAAGGCGAGGCCGAACGGGGAATCGACGCCGAAGGCCGCGTGCTCGTTGAGGTCGATCCGCGCTACTTCCGTCCGGCCGAGGTCGATCTGCTTTTGGGCGACCCTAGCAAAGCGAAGCGTGAGTTGGGCTGGGAGCCGAACGTCTCGTTCGAAGAACTGGCCAAGATGATGGTTCACGCCGATCACGACGAGCTCTCGAACAAGACCATCCACGCCACCGCGAGCGAGGCGTGGTAGACGCCGCCGCCGAGCGCGGCGGAGCGACCCCAGCGTCTGCTCGTAAACGATTGTTGGTGATCAGCCAGGTCTACCCGCCCGATCCCGCGGCGGTCGGCCAGTATCTGGCCGAAGCCTCGGCAGCGATCGCCAAGCGGGGCATGGAGGTCCGGGTGCTGACCTCGGCACGGGGCTTTGACGACCCCACGGCTAAGTACCCGCCGCGCGAGATGCTCGACGGCGTCGAGGTGATCCGCATGCCGCTCAGCTCGTTCGGCAAACGGAGCATCGCCCACCGCCTGGTCGGGATGCTCATGTTCCTTGTGCAGACCCTGGTACGCGGACTTTTCACGCCCCGTCTCGGGGCGATCCTGGTAAGCACCTCGCCTCCGCTCGCTTCGGCGGTGGCCGTATTTATCGGCTGGATTCGTCGAGCGCCGATCACCTACTGGGTGATGGATCTCAACCCCGATCAGATGATCGAGTTGGGCAAGATCAGTGAGCGGTCGCTGGCCGCGCGGGTATTTGATTTCTTCAACCGGCTGATTCTCCGTCGCGCGGCGGGGGTGGTGGCGCTCGACCGTTTTATGGGCGATCGGCTGTGCCGAAAGCACGATGTCCGCGACAAGCTGACCGTGATGCCCCCCTGGCCGCACGCCGAGCACGGGGGCGGAGTTCCTCACGAGGAGAACCCGTTCCGCAAAGAGCACGGCCTGGAAGGCAAGTTTGTGGTGATGTACAGCGGCAACCACGCTCTCACCAACCCGATCGAAACGATTCTCGAAGCGGCCCTGCGGATGCAAGACCGTACTGAGCTGATGTTTCTCTTCATCGGAGGGGGCGTCCGCAAGAAGTCGGTCGATGACGTCATCGCTCAGCAGCGTCCGACGAACCTCCTGAGCCTGCCCTATCAGCCGCTCGAGACGATCCGTTATTCGCTCTCCGCGGCGGATGTGCATCTGGTGACGCTCGGCGATCCGGCCGTCGGCTGTGTGCACCCTTGTAAGGTGTACGGAGCGCTCGCGCTGGGGCGGCCCATCCTGTATGTCGGCCCGCGGCCGAGCCATGTAACCGATCTGCTCGGCGAGGAGACGCCCAGCCAGCGGATCGGTTGGGCGCTCGCTCACGGGGACGTCGAGGCGGCGATCGCCGTGCTGGACGCTATCCGCCAGACTCCGCGCGGAGAGCTGGCTGCGATGGGTGCTCGCGCCGAAGCGCTGGTCCACGAGCGTTTCAACTCCGAGCAAATGATCGACGAGTTCTGCGAAGTCGTGCTCGCGCCGTTGCAGGCCTAGCTAGCGCTCAAGAATCCACCGCAGACGCCACCCCTCTTGAACGAGGTCACCCGTAGCGAGCACGCCGTCGTCGATCCGCTGGTCGAGCTTGCGCCATTGACCCGAGCCCGTCGCCGGATCACGGATGTCGATGCTGGCCGTTACGCTGTTAAAATTTTCGTTCCAATCGTAGAGGCCCCCCAAAGGGCAATTCACCGCAAAGAGATTGGGCCGCAAGTAGTCCTTAAAGTCGACGGGCATGACGCCGTGGGCATCGCCATCGGGCCAGCGGCCATGGTCGCTATAGTACATCTCCGCTGCCAAGGCGATGGTTTTCAGGTGTTGTCGGGTCGCCTCGATTGCCGCGTCCTTATTTCCCGAGAGAATCTTCGGCACCGCGACCCCCACGAGGATGCCGATCACGAGCATCACCGTCACGAGTTCGACGATCGTGAAAGCCGGGCGGATTGGTTTGAGGCAGGGTCGCATACGCCAAGCGTAGCTCGCCCCAACGCTCTTGCTGCGACGCGCCACGCCGTACAATCGCCCCCATGCAAACTATCGGCACTCACTGGCGGATCGGAGTCGACGAGGCGGGCTACGGACCGAACCTCGGACCGTTGGTGATCGCCGCTACGGCGTGGCGCGTCCCCAACGAGGGGCCTGCCGATCTGTACGACCGGCTCGCGACGGTTATCGCACGGGCACCCGCCCGGGACGATCGCCTCGTCATCGCGGACTCGAAGAGCGTGTACTCTTCTGGCAACCGTTTATCGGGGCCCGGTAGCGGCCTATCGGGTCTCGAAAGACCGGTTCTGGCATCGCTCCGTGAATCGCCGGCAAACCTTGCCGAACTGATCGAAAGCTTGGACGCGGACCCCGTCAACCAACGCATCACCCAGCCCTGGCGGGCAAGCCACAACCCTGCCCTGCCGACAAGCGCTGACCCGGCAGCAGTTGGCCACGCACGAGGGCGGATGAACACCGCTTGCGTCGCGGCCGGCATCAGTCCGCCCTGCCTCGCTGCACGCCTGGTTTATCCGGCGGAATTTAATGATCTGGTCGATCAACATGCGACCAAAGGCGCGGCGCTATCGCACACCACGCTAAGCCTTGTACGACATGTTCTCGAAGCATGCAGCGTGGATGTGGAACGGCCAACCGAACCGGTTTACATCACGCTCGACAAGCACGGCGGCCGCAACCGCTACGCGTCGCTGGTGCAACACTGGCTGCCCGAGGCACCGATCACCGTACTCGAAGAGTCGCGCCCGCAGAGTCGCTATCGGGTTGGCCAGCAAATCGAGCTGTGCTTTCGTAGCAAAGGCGAGGCGGAGCTACCGGTCGCGTTGGCGTCGATGACCGCTAAGCTGCTCCGCGAGTTAACGATGCTCGGCCTGAACACTTACTGGAAGGCGGAGGTTCCCGGCCTCAATCCAACGGCGGGCTACCCGCTGGATGCCAAACGTTTCAAAGCGCAGATCGCGGCACGCCAGGCACTGCTTGGTATTGCTGACCACGCTCTCTGGAGAAACCGATGAAAGTGTTTATCGCTCGCCACGCTTGGGCAGGAAACTACGGCGACTCGGCCTGGCCCGATGACTCGCAACGTCCGCTCACCGCTGAAGGGGTCGAGCGCTATCGCGCTGTGGTCGATACGCTTGCCGAGCGCGGGCTCATACCCGAGCGGATCGCCACAAGCCCCTACGTACGCTGCCGCCAGACGGCCGAGCTGATCGCTGCCGCGACGGGGGCACCGATTGACGATCTGCCCAGCTTAGCCCCGGGAGCTGATCTGGCGACGCTCATCGAGTGGACCGAATCGACCGGGACCGAGTCGGTGTGCTGGGTCGGCCACAATCCCGACGTCGAGATCCTAACCGCAGCGCTGATCGGTGATCGCAACGCCGGGGTGCGTTTCGCGAAGGGATCGATCGCCTGCGTGCGATTCGAAGAAGTAAATCTCGCCCCCGGCTCCGGTGTGTTGGAGTGGCACCTGACGGCCAAGACGCTAGGGTTGTGAAAGACGATGGCGATGCCGCTAGACATTCTGTGTCGGTTGCAACAGATCACGCTAACGTATTCACTGCGGCTCTACGACGATCATAATCTTGTTCCTATTTACCGCCTCAACTGTGCAGACTATTCCAGTCGTTTCTGGTGAAGCGTATTTCAGCGAAACGACTCGCATTTGTTTGGCGTGATCGGCGTGTTGCTCACCTAGGTTCTTAGTAAACTTTCTCGTCCCTGGAGGAAGCGTCTGAAAGAGAATGACGCGATAGTCACCTGCTGCTGCGCCATCTCGCGATTCGTAGGTCCCCAGCGTGAAGCGACCCTCTTCATCGATACGGCCACGAGGAGAGGGGCCTGATGTGACTGGTACGAACTCGATGGTCGCGTTACGCACCGGCGACCCCGACGCGAACTTGACAACGCCATCGACCTGGTAGAGGGCTGGGTGCCCTTTATTGCAACCGCCCGACGCAACTGCTGAGGCGATCGTAAACAGCGCAACGGAACCCCACCACCAATGCCTCAAGTCGACAATCGCGGATCGGCTTGGCATTTCTAGCCGGAGCAATCTAGTAGAAGGTGTAACTCGTATAATCCAACTGGAAGGAGTCGTTGCGGCGGCACAACGAGCCCAGCGTCTCGGTATCGATCTCAACCGAAACCAACCGCACCGCGCCGTCGGCCATGACAAACGGACATACACCCTCGTGCCAACTACCGAACCCAATGACGGGAACGCTGTCATCGTTGGGCCCGCGAGCGATCCCGATCCCGTAGCCACCGATTCGGGCAAAGGCTGGTAAGTCTCTGCCATTGTACATGGGGCCATTCTCAGGCGCTTCCGAGAGTCGGTCGTGGGGAACGTGCATCTCACCCACTAAGGCGGTTTTACTGACCCCGTCGGTCAAGTCCTTCATCTGCACCTTGTCGAGCCAACCAACGGGGCGCCCTTCGCGGCAAATAGGTCGGCTTGAAACGATGACCCCGGTGCCATTCCCCCCCCGCCAATAAGAGAACTCGTCGTCAAACGGGCTTCCTGTGTAGTCTCCATGATTGGCGGCGTAGTCCCCCACGGCACCGCCGACCAGTTGGACAATTTCGGTTCCACTGCAACCGCAGGGGAAGAAATAGGGCTGCTCGTATTCCCCTGACGGAACGATTGCTTCACTGGGACCCCGACGTGAGGGGCAGATGTACACCGCTGGAACGAACTCGCGATCCTGTTGATCGTGCGATTCATAGCCTGCGTAAAGATTCCACCGATCCGCCGCGTCCGCTTCTTCAAGGTAGGGCATGATGCGCACAAGCCACGAGGGCTGTGTCGTTTCGCAGGCATTCTCGTCGTAATCATTGCGGGCTCGCAGGCGTGCCGGTGGAAAAGCGGTGGACGCCTCGTGGAGCTGGAGCGTCGCCAGCCCCATGTTTCGCAGATGGCTCTTACACTGGCTGAGACGGGCTGACTCTCGGGCTTGCTGGACGGCGGGAAGCATCAACCCCACTAGCGAGGCGATGATCGCAATCACTACGAGCAGCTCTACCAGTGTGAACGCGGCCCGCACGGCGACCGGTCGATTGTGTTGCGTCATAGTCGTGCGTCGCGGGGCTTTGCAGAACGGTACCGCCGTGACCCTAGTTTAGCCTCATGAGCCAGATCAAGGCAAACTGTCACAAACCGCAGGCGTCAGCTGCTCTCTAGCAGGTACCAGCAGGCCATCCGCCGAAAGTAAATTAGGTTTTCACTCACCCACAGCTGACCACGCCCTATTAGCGGCTTCGAGCAACCAGTGACGCCCGTCCGGCATCCGATCCTGATGGATCGCCCAGAAAGAGAGCCCGCCGTACGCCTGCTCGCGGGCCCATTTCGCTTTAGCGTCAACCGAGTTGAGGTCGTCGTAACTGATCACCAGCGGCATCGAGTCAGGCTGATCTTCGCCCACCGGGGTTAAGGGGGATTGATCGGGGGTGCGTTCGGGGAGCGGCTTGGCCAACCAGGGAGCCCGCGCGGCGTTGTCCCAGGCTGCGGGCCAACCCTTGCCGGCAAGCTCGCTGACCTGGGCAAAGGAAGGGGCTCCGTGCTTGTCGGCCTGCGACTCGTCGAGCGGTGCATGGAGCGTCGCGGCGGGCATGGCTCTGCCAAACATCGGCACCCCCATGACGAGCTTCTGCTTCGGCACGCCCCGGGTCTCCCAGTAGCGCATCGCTGCGGAAGCGCTCCGCCAGGAGCGTTCTGGATCATCGGGTGAAGGAAAGAGCGGAGCGTGGTGGGCCGCCACCTGCGACCAAGGACCGCTCATGTCGTACGCCATCACCTGCAACCAATCGACGCTGCGGATGACGCTTTCGGTATTGATCCACTGGCCAAAGTCTTCCGCCGGTGCCACCGCAGCGGTGAGCAAATAGCGGTCCGCACGCTGCTCACGCTTGGCCGCGGCGTTGAGCTGCTCGCGCAGCGCGATCAGCAGCCGTGCGTGCGCGTTGCGTGTTTCTTTATTGCGGGGAAACTCCCAGTCGACATCCACGCCCGCGTACTTGCCGGTCAGCACAACCTCGACCACCTGCTCGGCAAGTTCCTCGAGGCCCTTCGGCTGGGCGGCCAGTTTCTCAAGGCCCCGCACCGTCTCGCCTCCGCCGAGTGTCAGCAGCACCGGCACGCCGGCCGCGCGGCCATCGGCCGTTAACGAAGCGTTTGGCACGGCATCGGTCGTGACGAGCTTGCCAGTGGCGTCCAGACGCAAGAAGGCGTGGCACAGATGGGTCAGTTGCTTCCAAGGGATTTCCTCAACGGGCAGCCCGCCAAACGTGGCGTAGTAGCCGACCATGACTCGCTCTGCCGACAAAGACGGCACGCCGATTAGCAGCGCTGTAAACAACAGCCCCCAGCGGGTTATCCGATTCACTCGTCGCATAAAGAATTCTTTGTTGTCGCGGTTAGCGGGCAGGTTCCGATTTTTGTCGGGCCGTGTGCTCCCAGGCGAAAGCCCAAACGTCGGCCGCTTCTTCAATCAGCTTGCTGGTTGGCTTGCCCGCACCGTGACCGGCCCGGGTCTCGATGCGGATCAGCAGCGGCTCGTCTCCGGCTGAGGAAGTCGTCTGCGCGTGCTGCAGCGCGGCCGCGAATTTAAAGCTGTGCATCGGCACCACACGGTCGTCCGTGTCGGCGGTCATCACCAGCGTTGCCGGATAAGTGACTCCGGAGCGCACGTTATGATAAGGCGAGTATCCGAGCAAAAAATCGACCATCGCCGGATCCGACGAAGAGCCGTACTCATCGCGCCAAAACTGGCCCGCGGTGAATTGATCGAACCGGAGCATGTCCATCACTCCCACGGCGGGGAGACACGCACCAAACAAATCGGGGCGTTGCGTCATCACGGCACCCACCAGGAGCCCGCCGTTGCTGCCCCCTTGGATCGCAATCTGTCGTGGCTGCGTGATCCGCTGCGCACAAAGCCATTCGGCGGCGGCGATGAAATCGTCAAAGACGGTTTGCTTGTTGCCCAGCTTGCCGGCCTCGTGCCATGGCTCGCCGTACTCGCCACCCCCTCGCAGGTTGGCAACGGCCAGCACGCCCCCCTTCTCAACCCAAGCCAATCGGCTGGGCGAGTAGCCGGGCGTCAGCGAGATGGTGAAGCCGCCGTAACCGTACAGCAGCGTGGGATTCTGTCCATCGAGGACCAGATCCTTCTTGTGCATCAAGAAGATCGGCACGCGCGTGCCATCTTTGCTCGTATAGAACTCACGGCGGACCGTGTAGCCGGACAAATCCACGCCCGTCTGGGGCGAGAACTGCAACGTTGACTCGCCCGTGGCAATCTCGTAGCGATAGATCGTGGGCGGAGCGTCGTAGCTCGTGTAGGTGTAGTAAGTCTCGGTCGAGTTCTGCCAGCCGCTAAAACCGCCTACCGAGCCGACGCCCGGCAAAGGGATTTCGCCCAGCGCCTCGCCGCCAACCGTGTGCAAACGCACCACGCCGGCGACATCTTCCAGATAACCCGCAAAGAGTCGGGCACCGACAAACGAAACCCATTCGAGCGGCGCGCTGCGTTGCGGAATCACTTCCATCAAGCGCTCGCGGAGCGGACCGCTGTGCGGCCCCTCCAGGTCGATCGTCACCAAGCGGCGGCGTGGTGCCTGATAGTCGGTGGAAAGATAAAGCCGATCTCCCAGGCACGTGATGGGGCTCCACTCGTTATCAAAATCGTCGGCCAAGCGCGTCCAGGCGTCGCGCGGATCGCCCTCGACCGCGAGCGGCTGATCAGCGCGGCGGACGTACAAGCGATTCTGGTTGTCCGTGCCGCGGCTGATGAGCAGCAGCAGCCAGCGACCGTTCTGCGATGCGACCAGATAGCTGCCCCAATCAGGATGATCGGGATCGTTGTACAGCAGTACGTCTTGCGACTGCGGTGTGCCCAGCTTGTGGAAGTAAACCGCCGGGTTGAGTGACGACGCCTGAAAGGCTTGGCCCTCGGCGGGCTCGGGATACCGCGTGTAGTAAAAGCCGCTTCCGTTGGCGGCCCACTGCACGCCGCCGTACTTTATCCAGCGGACCTCGTCAGAAAGTTCCTCGCCCGAGTCGATACGCATGACGCGGGCCGTTTTCCAATCGCTGCCGGCTTCGCTGCGCAGGTACACCAGCAGCTGACCATCGTGGCTGGCGGTGTAGCCGGCTAGCGCAACCGCGCCGTCGTCGCTCCAGGTGTTGGGGTCGATCAGCACCCGACCGTCTTGGCCCGGGTCGTCCGTCAAGAAAACGACCGACTGATTCTGTAGTCCGTCGTTGCGGCGGTAGGTGTAACGGCGCGGGCTTTCGTCCGGCTTGCCGACCCGTTCGGGCGGGGAACGCCGCTCGTAGTCCCACAGCGCGGTAAGCCGCTCGCGGAAGGCCGCTCGTTCGGGGAGTTTGGTGAGGTATGCCTCGGTAAAAGCCTGCTGGCGAGCGACCCAGCTGGCGACTCGATCCGACTCGCGAACATCCTCTTCCAGCCAGCGATACGGGTCAGCGACCTCGATCTTCCGTCCCTCAGGCCCCGCGTAAGTATCAACCGTCGCTTCTCGGTTGGTCTCGGGGTAGGCATGGGGAGCGGCATCGATCATCGGCACGATCAGTACAGACCAAGCAAACAGGAAACCAAGTTGACGGATCATCGGCAGGCCCGAATAGACGGAATCGGCGCGGCGACTGCTGCGAGCGGATTAATTGAACCACATCCTCGCTCGCAGGACGACGGGCCAGTCACAGGCCGATATGACCGAGCGGGGCGACTTGTCGTGGGTTCTGCCCCTTCTCGCCCCGCCTGCCCCCCGCGCCCGCTCCCCTTATGTCTCGCCCCGCTGACGGCTTCGACGCGATCGTCATCGGCGGCGGCCACAACGGATTGGTCTGCGCGTGCTATCTGGCCCGGGCGGGCAAGCGGGTCTGTGTGCTCGAGCGACGCCAGGTGCTCGGCGGTGCCGCCACAACCGAAGAGCTGTGGCCCGGCTACAAGGTTTCCACCGCGGCCTATGTGATCAGTCTCTTCTTGCCGCAGATTATCCGGGAGCTGAAGCTCAAAGAGCATGGCCTGGCGGTGCTGCCCCGGAATCCATCAAGCTTTACGCCGCTGCCGGACGGCAGCAGCCTGCTAATGGGCCCCGATAAGGCGCTCAACCATCGCGAGATCAGCCGCTTCAGCGCAGCTGACGCGCAGGCCTACCCGCAGTACGAAGCGCTGCTGGAACGTGTGGCGGCGGTGCTCGAACCCACGCTCAGCCAGTCGGCTCCCGACCCGCTCCCAATGCCCGCAAGCTGGCGCCGGATCGGTCTGGGAAAACGGCTCCGCGACGCACAGAAACTGTGGTCGATCCACCGGGCCCTCAAGCGGCTGGGTGCCGATCAGCCCGCGGCGATTGAGCTCTTAACCGGTGCCGCCCGACCGATCCTCGAGCGCTGGTTCGAGTCCGAAGCGTTGCGCGCCACGCTCGCCACGGATGCCATCATCGGGGCCTTCACGTCGATCAGTTCGCCCGGCAGCGCCTATGTGCTGCTGCATCACGTGATGGGCGAGGCTGGCGGTGCGCGGGGCGTATGGGGCTATGTGCGGGGCGGCATGGGGGGCGTTGCCACGGCGCTCGCCGCGGTCGGTGAACAATTGGGCGTAACCATTCGCCGCGAAGCGCCCGTGGCCGCCATCAACCAAGCAAACGGCCGCGTCACGGGCGTGACGCTCGAAGACGGCCAAACGCTGGACGCACCGATTGTCGCCTCGGGCGTCGATGCTCATCTGACGTTCGAGCGGATGCTTCCCGCCGAAGCCCTACCGAACGACTTCCGCCAGGCGATCGCCAAGATCGATTACGCCTCGGCCTCGATGAAGATCAACCTGGCCCTTGCCGAACCGCCGAACTTCAGCGCGCGGCCAACGACACCGGGAGAAGTCGCCCCGCACCATCGCGGCACGATGCACATCGGTCCCTCGATGGACTATCTGGATCGGGCGTACGACGACGCCAAGTACGGCAAGCCGGCGAACGAGCCGATCCTCGAGATGACCATGGCCACGAGCGTCGATGATTCGATCGCGCCGCCCGGCAAGCACCTGTTGTCGCTCTTCATCCAGTACGCGCCCTACAAGCTCCGTGATGCTCACTGGGATGATATCAAGGAAAGCTACGCCGACCGCTGCATCGCCAAGCTGGCCGAGTATGCTCCGAACGTTCCCGCTGCGATCGAGCATCGGCAGGTGCTCTCGCCGCTGGATATCGAACGAACCTATGGCCTGACCGGCGGCAACATCATGCAGGGGGCGATGAACGCCAACCAGCTGTTCTGCTTCCGCCCCGTCGCGGGCTGGGCCGATCATCGCACGCCGCTGCGCGGGCTGTACCTGTGCGGCGCGGCAAGCCACCCGGGAGGTGGCGTGATGGGCGCTTGCGGAAAGAACGCGGCGGCAGAGATCCTCCGTGATCGGCTCTAGCGTCGTCGCCCGATGGCGGCGAGCGGGGTCAGCAAAACAATCGCCAGGGTGGTGGGTTCGGGCACGGCGGCTGCCGGGGACGCAGCCGGAACCAGCGTGCCGTAGTTGTTGACCCACACGACGTAGCCGTCGAGGTCCGGCGGTGTTCCAGCGGTGTCACGCCAGACCGTGTAGTCGGCGACGTCGATAAAGCCGTCGTTGTTGAAGTCGCCGATGTCGGGACCGCCCACCGTCACGGTGCTGACGGTCAGCAGCAAGCCGCTGCCCGTGTAGAGCGGTACGAGATCAAACCCGGCAACGCTGGGCAGCGTGACGGTATCGAACGCCCCCGCCAGAGCGCCGGCCTCGATCACCTCGAACGTGCCTGCTTGCAATTCAAAGTCATCGCTAAAGGTAACGGTCAGATCACCCCCGACGATCATCCCGCCGGCGACTGACAACGCGGGGCCCGGCTCGGCGAGCGCCAGACTGACCGACGAGGCAGCGCTAAACGTGGCGTCGGCCAGGAAGAGAGCCGATCCCCCGGCTTGGATCTCAAGCGTTCCGCCGGTGTCCTGGAAGCTGTCGTAAAAGGTTGCCACCGCCTCAGGCGCTACGGCGATGGCACCCCCCGTGTTGTTCGTGATTGTGCCGTGGACGTCGCTCGCACCAGCGGCGAAGGCGATCACGCCGTTGTTGGTGAGGGATTCCGTCAACCGCAAGCGTCCCGCTTCAAGCGTGATGCGTCCCGGAGGTTGAGAGCTGCCGGGGGCGTTGTTGGTAAGCACGCTCAAGAGCTCCAGCTCGCCCCCCTCGATGCTGATCGAGCCTTGGTTGGAAACCGTATCATCGATCCGCAGCAGTTCGCCGGGACCGGCGTAGATTCGTCCGGTGGAATTCACCGTAACGGAACCGCTGCCCGGGCCGTCACCGTTAACGAAGCCCGAGCCCTCGAGCACACCGACGACGGTAACCGCGCCGGTCGTGATGACGCCGCCGTCGAGCGTCAGGCGCCCCTGGCCGCCGATGAGCAAACTCGGGTTTGCCCCCGTGTCCGCATCGACCAAGGCCCCGTTGCTCACGACTAAACGACCCGATCCGAGAACGCCCAGCTCGAGATCGTCGCCGACCACCAGTCGTGATCCGGCACCGGTGACGTACACTTCGCCCGCACCGCCCGCTTGGGCCCCGATGGTCACGTTCCGTCCCGAACGAGCGCTGGGGGTTCCCAATTGCACGATGGCCCCCGCTTCAATGTCCAATCGTCCCACGCCGGCGTTGCCGACGATGAGGTCATCACCAATGGTGACAAGCGTGAAATCGCCCGTTACGAGCGCGCGACCAATACCGGTGGCGTTATCTCCCACGACTAAATCGCCCGAGCTGTCGCTGAGCGTGAGTGTCGCACCGCCGCTGACTTGCAAGTAACCGTCGCCCGAACGTCCGATCTGCAGCGTCGGTTCGGTCGAGCTGCCGCTCTCATCAACCGTGAGCTTGGTCCCGTCCCCCAGGAGACTGCCGTCTCCCTGAATCAAGAGGCGTCCAAAAAAGTACTCATCCGAGCCGACAAAGGCGCGGTTGACCGTGAGCTGAGAACCGCCGTTGATGAGCACCGTCGCGCGGACATCGGGGTTCGAGCTGCTGTCGTCGCCGATCAACAGATCGATATTCTGATTGCCGGGCAACACCGTGGTCGGATTGACCGAACCCGCGGCCGTCACCGCCGCGCTCGCAAAGCCAGCGCAGGTCAGCACGCTGAAGGAGAGAAACACCACGCCGAGCTGGCGATAAGCGGACAATGAATCGCGGGTAATCATCGACTAACCTGTAACGACGATGCGGTAGGAAAGAGGCGAACGGCAGGCGACGTCTGCCGTGAGAAACAGCTGTATCCCGCTGGGGAAGATTTTGCGGACCTTCGCACGAGGGTCTCTATCCTAAGCACCCGCAGCAGGTAGCTGGCAAGGAAATCCTGCCGGAGATCAGGCCGCCGGGTAAGATTAGGCATTCCTTATCGGTGAGTCACCTTAGATCGGCACCCTGCCAACCCCTCAATACCGTCCCTCCTGGCGCAGACTTCCCCGTTGTTAAACGCCACTTGGGATGTCGTTGTGCTCGGAGCCGGAGCCGCGGGCATGATGTGTGCCGCGCAGGCGGCCCAGCGCGGCCGCCGCGTGCTGGTGCTCGAAAAGAGCACCAAGGCGGGCGTGAAGATCCTCATGTCGGGGGGCACACGATGCAACCTGACTCACAGCGCTTCGGCCAGCGAGATCGCCGACGCCTACGCCCGCCTGGTCGGCGGAGCCGCGGGCAAGGCGAAGGCCCGCTTCTTACGTCCCGCGCTGGCTCGGCTGACTCCCGACGCGGTGATCGCACTGTTTGAGGCCGAAGGGCTCCGCACCAAGATCGAGCCGACCGGCAAGGTCTTTCCCGCTAGCGATCGCGCGCTCGACGTGCAGCGCGCGCTGCTGCAGATGCTCGACAACGCGGGAGTCACGCTCGCACTAGGCGAGCCGGCCGTCGAGGTCCACCGGCAGGCAAATCGCTATCACGTAACAACCCCGCACCGGACGATCGCGGCGGAAAGCCTGGTGGTTGCCGTCGGGGGCCGATCGTATCCCGGATGCGGCACGGTGGGCGATGGCTACGCGTGGGCCAAAGCGCTTGGGCACCGGATAATCCCCCCTCGCCCCGCGCTGGTTCCGCTCACCTCGACAGCACGGTGGGCAAACGAACTGCAGGGAGTCACGCTCGGAGATGTTCGTTTGCGGATCGGTGCAACGCCACAACAGGTGGCGATCGATCGGCGCGGTTCGTTCTTGTTTACACACTTCGGGCTCTCGGGGCCGGCGGTGATGGACGCTAGCCGCGTTGTGACCGAGCGCCCCGACGCCGGCGACTGGCAGGCTTGGTGCGATTTCCTGCCGGGCATCGACGAGACGGTGCTTCTCGATCAGCTCAAGCAAGGCGGTTCGCGCACCGTCGCGACCCAGCTTGCCGAGTGGGCACCACGCCGCTTGGCTGAAGCGATCGCAGCCCTGGCCGAAACCCCCGGTGACCGGCGTCTGGCGGAGTTGTCGAAATCCGAACGCCGACGCCTCATCGAAGGGATCAAACGCACGCCGATCCCCCTGACCGGCTCGCTCGGCTTCAAGAAAGCGGAAGTAACCGCGGGCGGCGTCGATCTGCCGGAGATTGATCCCCGCACGATGCAAAGCCGCCTCGCGCCGGGTGCCTACTTCATCGGCGAGGTGCTGGACCTGGACGGCCCCATCGGCGGTTACAACTTTCAGGCGGCGTTCAGCACCGGAGCCCTTGCGGGCGATCACGTTTAGCCGCTCAGGTTGCGATCACGCGTCCGCTCAAGCCGCGACACGCCGATCGGTCGTGGTCAGATGATCGATCAGTTCAGCGTAACCGCGGATCATCCCCTCGACCGAGAACTGTTCGGCAGCGCGCTGGCTTCCTGCCGCTAAGCGTTCTCTCAACATCTCCGGGTCGCCGAGCTGTCGCTCAACGGCGGCCGCCAAACCGGTGGCGTCACCGGGCTCGAAGACGCTCGCGACGGGGGAAACGTCGGAACCGGTGGCACCGAGAACCTCACGACAACCGCCCACGAGAGTCGAGACGATTGGCGTGCCCGCTTGCATAGCTTCGATCAGCACCAGCGAGAGCCCCTCGCTATGTGAGGCGTTCACGAAAACGTCGGCCGAGCGCAGCAACGCGGCCGCATCCGCTCGAAATCCCAGCAGCTGCACTCTGTCGGCAATGCCTAGTTCCTGGGCCAACGCCTCCAGATGAGGCCGTTCGGGCCCCTCGCCAGCGATCGCGACGCGCCAGCAATCGCCCTGCCGATAGGCTTCGGCCGTTGCTCGTAGCAGGGTGTCGTACCCTTTGACCGCCTGCAGGTTACCGATGGCCAGAACTCGCTTCGCGCCGTCATCGGGCAGAAACGCTGACCGGGCGACCTCGACCGCACGGGGCGCAACGACCGCTGGTTTCACTCCGCTATAAAGCACCGAAAGCCGACGCTGATCGACTCCCGCGATAAGGCACTCTCTTTCTGCGGCGGCGGAGACACACACCACGTGGTCAACCAGACGGTTGTGCTTCCAAGCGCTGCGAACTGGGTAACAGGTGTGGCGGATGCCGAGGCGCGGCACGCTTAAGCCGGTCAGCGCCACGCCGCCATAGGTGATGGCATGGGGATCGTTGAGGATCACGGCCTGCAGACCCGCGGAGGCGAACCTTCGGCGAATTTGCAGGCAAGCGGCCAGCCCGCGGCCGCGGCCCGGCAGCAGCGCTGTGGGCACGTCTTGCTGCTGAGCCCAAGTGGCCAGCTCGCTGGCTGCTGGTACCGCTAGCAAGGGTTCGGCACCGACTTCGCAAAAACCTTCAATCAGCTGTGCTAGCAGGCGTTCACCCCCTCCCCAGCCAACGGCGGTACTCATGAAACCAAGCTTCATGGGGTCTCGCAGCCTATTTGAGGTAAGAGCAACCCGGATGAGTTGCCGACGCTTAGGGTTGGTGACCGATTGAGAGTGAGAGCGGTCATAGCGGCCTAGTCGGGGTCGGGTCAACGCGAACACAACTCGTCTGGCCCGCGGTCGAAGGTTTTGATACTTCAGACATGCCCGGAAAGGCCCGCGGTCGCCTCACGCCGCCATTCCAACATCCCTTCTCCCGCTAGCCACTGCCCTAGCGCCGCCGATGAGCCAAGACGTTTTCCAATCGCTGTGGATCGGCGACCGACTCGGGCCGATGGAGCAGCTATCGATCGAGTCGTTCCTACACTTTGGTTACGACTTTCGCCTGTTCGCTTATGGCAAGCCGGCCGGAGTGCCCGAGGGGGTCAGGCTGGTCGATGCGCGCGAGGTGCTGCCCGAGTCCGAGGTGTTCTTTGTGCGGAAAGGTTTCGGCAAAGGCAGCCCGGCCTACTTCGCTGACCGTTTTCGTTACACGATGCTGCACCAGCGGGGTGGTTGGTGGGTCGATACCGACATGATTTGCGTCGCGCCTTGGGAGTTTGACTCGGCGCACGTTGTCGGAGCCCAACGACAAAACGGCCCCGACGGGGTCAACAACGCCGTCATCCGCAGCCCGGCCGGCAGTGCGCTCATGGCCCGCTGTTTGGAACTGTTTGCCGAGGTCGATCTGAATCGCGCCCCGTGGGGCAGCACCGGCCCGCTGCTGCTTGAACGAGCGATCCGCGACACGGGGCTGCTCTCGTGCGTGCAGCCCGCCGATGTGTTCTACCCCGTCGATTACTGGGCCATCGAACAGCTTTTCGAGGATACCGACCTTCCCGAACCGTCGCGCGGAGTTCACTTGTGGAACGCCGTCTGGGCGCGACGGGGAATCGACTCGGGAGCACCGATGCCGCCCGAATGCCTGTACGAACAGATGCGACGTTGTTTCCTGCGTGGGTACGAGCCCCCCGAGCTGACCCCGGCCGAGATCGCGCGCTTGGTCGCCGATCTCGCGCTGGCGAACGCTCCGCCGCCGACAAGTCTGCTTGGCAAGATCCGCGATCGCCTGAAAAAATATACCCGTCACCTGCGCGTGGCCTGACCGGCCTCGCCATCTGGTGAGCGCCCTGCAAACACCCATTTTTCTCTCCCCTACGGATTCGATCGATGCGCACTTTCCCCCGTCGTGGACGCATGATCCGCGCTTTGCCGCACAACGCAGTCGTTGTCGAGATCGGTGTCAATCAGGGCGAATTCTCGCAAACGATCCTCTCTAAGACGTCGCCGCGCAAGCTGCACCTGATCGACTGCTGGGAAGAGCATCACGAGGGGCTCGACTACCCTCACGACGGCTTCTACGCGAAGCAAGCCGATCATCAATCGAACTTCGACCTCGTGCGTCAACGCTTTGCCGGACCGATTGCGACCGGCCAGGTCGCGGTGCATCGCGGGTACTCGGTGCCGATGCTCGAAACGCTCGCCGACGCCTCGATCGACTGGGTCTACGTCGATGCCAATCACAGCTACGAAGCGGTCGCGGCGGAGCTGGCGGTGCTCTTGCGCAAAGTGAAGCCCGGCGGTGTGATCGCCGGCCACGATTACATCAGCACCCCCTACTGGAAAGAACGCAACTACGGCGTCGTCGAGGCGGTTGATGAGTTCTGCTGGCGTCATGGCTGGGAGCTTATCGGCCGCACAACCGGGCCCGGCTGGGATATCGATCAGTCAGACAATCCGAGCTTCGCGATCCGCCAGAAGGGGCTTCCGCCGCTCTGGAGCTGGAGCCGCGAGTGGCTCCGCTTGCCGGCCCGCCGTGCGGCCTAGGCACAAGAACCTCGCCACGCGACGCGCTCGCCACGCCCCCCGCCCCCCGCCCCCCGAGTAACACAGCGCTTTGCCTTCGCCCGCAATCAGCTTCGTCATCCCGGTGCATAACGCCGGCGTGTACCTTCGTTCGGCACTGGCGAGCCTACGCTGGCAGTCCCACGAGGCGTGGGAAGCCGTTTGTGTCAACGACGGGTCAACCGACGAATCGCTGGCGGTTCTGCAGGATTTTGCCGCGGCAGACCCGAGGTTTCGCGTGGTTGATCAGCCCAACCGCGGGATCGTCGCCGCGTTGAACCGGGGCCTGACCGAGGCCCGCGGCGAGTGGATCGCGCGCATGGACGCCGACGACCTGGCGACCCCCGACCGTTTGGCGCGGCAATGGCAAGTCGTGCAGCGCAACCCTGAGCTGATCGCGGTCGGGTCGAACGTGCTGGTCGTCGATCCCGAGGGGGAACCAATCCGTACGACGCGCTATCCGACAGACCACGCCGCGATCGAGGCCGGCCTGCTCGCGGGGCGCGAGACCCTTGCGCACCCCACCCTGCTGTATCGCCGTCGGGCGGCGTTGAGCGTGGGGGCTTATCGGCCCGAGTTCGAGTGGGTGGAAGACACGGATCTCTGGCTGCGGATGATCGCCGTCGGGCGTTTCGCGAACGTTGCGGCTCCGCTGCTGCGTTACCGCTTGCACGAGAAGAGCGTTTGCTGGAACCGCCGCGCGACGCAGCGTGAACGTCTGGCGGCGCTGCTGCGCAGAGCGCATGCGGACCGGGGCCTCGAAGCCCCCGCTTCGCTGCGGGCCCCAAAACGGGGTACTCCCTCCCCCGCCGCGGGCAAGTGGGCCCGACAAGCGGCCCGTGCCGGCCATTACCCAACAGCACTCAAGCAATGGCGGCGTCTTGTCGGCGCGAATCCGCTCTCGCTGGTTACCGCCCGCGTGAGCGCGGAACTGGCCTATCGCGCAGCAACCTCGCTGCTATCGCAGCGCGAACCATCGCCGCCGACCCTGCCCGACTGGCACGAGTGGGATTGCCAGCTTGCAGGCCACCCGCGACGTGTCGCCGCCTGAAAGCGCAGCGCCCGCGTGCTGTTCAAAGAACGCGCTGAGGGTGCCAGATATCCTCAGCGGTCGTCATGGCCGACGCGGCTTGCTGCGCACGCCACCTGCTGTCGGTTGAGGCAACCGACGCGAGTTCTAACAAGCTAGCCTCCGCCTGCCGCGTCGCCACACTTGAAAAAAGGCGGCCGCGCCTTTCGCCTTGCGGTTACTCACCACGGCCGCCTCACGCGTTATTCGCCGGGCGGTGACGCTCCCGGGGGGGAACAGGCCGCCGCCCCGCAGGACTCCCGGGTAGTCCCTGAGCCGGGCGCTGCCGGCGTGGCTTTCGAGGTTTCACCACGCCGCGTTCGGGCCCGAGAGACTTGCCGCAAATGCGGCCCACGCTTTCAGGGGCTTGCCACGCGAAAACCGACGTTGTTGTTCTCGTTCGTGGGGTTGTTGTTGTTCCGGTTGTCGGCCCGCAGGTTGTTCGAGTTGTTGTTCCACGAACCACCCCGCAAGCCGCGGAAAGAAGAACTAACCCTCCCCCGGGCGCCCTTCGCCCGCGTCGCGCTCAAGAGAGCACCGCCCGCCGCAGGCCCACACTCTGCGCGTGGGCCGCGTGTGCGACCCACGCCTTCACGCTCTGCGTTAGCTCGGCCGTCTCGCGCCCGCGGTGACGCGTCTCCCAACGCATCCTTCGGTATCGGTCGCGGTAGCGCCGCACGGTCGAGTTCCGCAGCTTGATCCGCCCGTTGGCGAACACCACGAAGCCTGCGAAGTCGACTCCCAACTCCGTGGGGCACAAGCGGTGCTTGTCCGGATGGATCACCAACCGCAGCGACCGTAACCGCTCTTGCACCGCGCTGCTGTGACGTTTGAGTTCCGCCCGGTCGTCGCCAAACAGCAGGAAATCGTCGAGGTACCGAACGTACCCCTTCACCCGCAAGGCGTGCTTCACGAAGTGGTCGAGCGGGTTCAGGTAAACGTTCGCCAGGAACTGGCTGGTGAGATTGCCGATCGGCAGCCCCCGCTTGCGGAGCCGCACGTCGAACAGGTCGCCGCCGCGTGGCCACTCTTGATCGACCGCGTCGTGGTGCGAATCGACGATCGTCGCGATCAGCTCCAACAGCCGTCGGTCGCCGATCACCCGCTCCACCAGACCGAGCAGAAGCTGGTGGTCGATGCTGGGGAAGTACCGCCGCACATCGCACTTCAGCGCGTAGCGGAACCGCTGCGCGAAGCCAGACGCCCGCCGCATCGCCGCGTGCGTCCCCTTGCCCGGGCGGCTGGCGTACGAGTCCTCAATGAACCGACTCTCGAACAGCGGCTGGATGACCCGCACCACCGCATGATGCACCACCCGGTCGCGGAACGGCGCCGCGGCGATCAGCCGCTCTTTAGGCTCGTGGATCGTGAAGTAGTGGTACGGGCTGGGTCGGTACGCGCCGCTCGCCAGCTCGTCCCGCAGGGCGAACAGCTCCGTTTCGAGGTCGAGCAAGAACTCGGCCCCGGGCCGGCGGCTCCGCTTGCCGCGCAGCGCGTCACGGGCGGCGCCCAGCAGGTTGCCGGCCGAGACGACCCGGTCAAACAGGCGCTTGTGACGCTTCAAAGCGGCCTCCGTGCGATGCCGGCCCTTCCTTGCTCTGCGTTTGCTTGAGCCAGCCCCCCAGCATGCGGCCGCACTCGGTGAGTCCCTGACAACCGAAGAGGTACTGCCGTTCGGTGAGCACTTGGCGGTCCTTTGCGAGTCGCAAAAGCCAGCGGAGCGTTTCGACCTTGCGGTTGGCCTCGGCGAGGAGGGCCGCCTTCGTGCTGCTGTACGACGCCTCGACCAGCATTTCCAGCACGCCGATCGCGTGGTCGGCCAGCCGCGTGCCGAAGACGAACCGCTGGCTCTTGGGGAAGCTATCGACCTTCTCCCATTCACATTTGTGATGCTGATCCAGCGAGTCAGGTCGTACCCCCGAGTCAGCCCGATAGGGACGCGAAACAGAGACAGAGCACCAGCAGGACCGGGGGCTCACGCGCCGGTCCCTCCAGGTCCTTGCGTCTCATCGAGAGACTCCGTCCTCAAAAAAAATCGCCCGCCGCTGCGCGGCGAAGAGATAAAGGGCAAGAGGGTAAGAGCACCAAGGGTGATCCTAGGCTCTCTTCCGCACCAAGAACCCTCCTGCTGCCAGCACCACCATCAGCAACGAACTTGGCTCAGGGACGGTTGCCACGCGAAAACCTACGTCGTTGCCCTCGCCCGCGGGGCGGCCGCTGCTGGGCCGGAAGATGGTCCGCAACCTGCTCCAGCTGCGGCTGCTCCACGAACCACCCCGCAAGCCGCGGGAAGAAGAACTAATGACCGCCTCGTTCCACTCAAACACGTTGCCGTTCTGGTCGAACGTGCCGTAGGGGCTCGCGCTGGCGATGCCTGCCGAGCCGACCGTCGTCACGTTGCCGTCCTGGCCATTCCAGTAAGCGCCATCCTCGTAGTTCACCACGCCCACGCCAGGGTTGCTGATGTCGCCCACGCTGTTGGCCGTGGCGACGGTCGGTACGCTGTCGCTGCCGGTGGCGTAGTCGAAGTAGACGCCCGCCGTGCCGGCGGTGGCGTCGTGGTACGCCGCCTTGTACCACTCGTCTTCGCTGGGGATCCAGAACTTAGCGCTCGCCGAGCGGACTTCGTCCAGGCCGTTGCCGATCGTGTAGGCGCCGGTCTCCGTGTCACCCGCGCCTTGGCCGTTGTGCAGCCAGTTGGTGAACCGCATCGCGTCGAAGAACGAGACGTAGTTCACCGGCTTGTTGTCCATGTTCGGCTTCGTGGCGTAGCTGTAGCTGCCCGGCGCGCCGCTGCGGGTGATTCCGCCACGGGCGTCGCTGCCCATGAACGTGCTGTAGAGCGCGAAGCCATCGGCCGCGGCGACCGCGTTGAGGAACTCGACGTACTGGGCGTTGGTGACCTCGTGCTTGCTGATGCGATAGGCGTAACCAACAGCGCCAAATGTACCTTGTGGTTGCGGATCACCGGCGTTGCCGGCGTTATCAACCAAGGCCCAGTCGAACGAGACCGGGCCGGCCGCGGCCGGCAGGGCCGCCGCGGCGGCCAGCAGCAGGGAGGGGATCAAGGTGCGGATCATTTGGGCGATGCTCCTATTCGGGATGGTGGTTCAGGACGGAAGGCGAAGAGCGAGAGTATAACCAAGCGCCCCCCCCCCCCCCGGGGGTAGCGCCCGCGAGAAAAATGGCGTGAAAAATGCGTGAAGGNGCGGGGGGGGGTGGAAGTCCCCGAGGGTGGACCACCCTCAGCGGATTGCGATTAACNCCAACTTACCGAGGCGTGTCGCTGTCGAGGGCCCCGCCGGCCGCGGCACACCGCCCTCAGCGCGATGGCCCGTGCTGTTAGGCAGCCTGCGCATTCGCTGCTGGAACGGTTTGCCGGCGCGGTCGTTGTGACTTGAAGACTCGTACGGCCCGGATGGCGGCTAGCTGATCGACTCGGCCAGCTCGTGCGTCGGCTTGGTTGTGAGGATGGATCCGGCCACCATTCCCACTACCGCAGCGATCAGCCCGGCCAACTGCTGGGGGAACGCTTCTCCCAGCGGAGTCCAGCAGAACAGACTCCATACGCTGATCCCCAACACGATCGAGAGGATCGCGCCCGAATTGTTCGCCCGTGGCCAATAAAGGCCTGCCACCAGGGGCACGAACGCGCTCACCAGCGGCACCTGGTACGCGCTCGATACGAGGTCGTAGACCGATGCCCCTTCCATCACAAGCGAGTAGACCAGCACCAGCAGCGTGAACACCACCACCGTGATCCGCATGAGCAAGAGCTCCATCCGGTCGGACATGCTCGGCACGAAGTTGCGGAGCAGGTTCTGCACAAACACGGTTGAGGGGGCCAAAATGGTCGCTGAAGCGGTAGACATAATCGCCGCCAGCAGCGCGCCAAAGAACATGGCCTTCACGCCCGGGTGCATGTGCATGGTGATGAGCGTCGGCAACACCTTCTGGGCGTCGTCGGCAATCAGGGCTTCCATCTCGCTGGGCATCAGCAGGTAGCCCGTGGTTACAACGTACATCGGAATAAAGGCGAACAGCAGATACGCCGCGCCACCGATCATCGCTCCTTTCGCTGCGATATCGGCGCTCTTGGCAGACATCACACGCTGAAAAATATCTTGCTGCGGGATCGAACCGAGCATGAGCGTGATCGCCGAACCGATGTAGAACAGGATGCTCTTCGCATCGAGCGGCGGGAACAGATTGAGCATCTCACGCTGCTGAGCGACCTCCAGCACGCGCGCCGGCCCCCCGGCCATATTGCCGGCGATGATCGCGATCGCGGTCAAGCAGATCACGATCACAATCATCTGGATAAAGTCGGTGATCGCCACCGAAAACATGCCGCCGTACATGGTGTAAAAGAGCACAACCACCGTGGCGATATAGGTGCCAGTGAGCGGCGTGATCGAATCCTCAAGCAGATGCGAAAAGACGAGCCCCAACGCCGTGATCTGCGCGGCCACCCACCCCAGGTACGACAGGATGCTCGCCAGCGAACAAAACACCTCGACCGCCATGCCGTACCGCTGGCGGTAGTAGTCGTTGATTGTCAGCAGCGTCATCCCATACAGCTTCCGGGCGAAGAACATTCCGACCAAGATCAGGCACAGCGCGGCGCCCCAGGGGTCTTCGGCGGTGTCGCGCATGCCCCCCTCAATGAATTTGGCGGGGATGCCGATGACCGTCTCGGAACCGAACCACGTGGCGAACGTGGTGGCGATAATGATTGACAACGGCAGCGAGCGCCCCGCCACGGCGTAGTCCGAGGTGTTGCTGACGCCCCTCGCAAACCAGAGACCCAGCGCGATCGACGCCAACAGGTACACGACGACAAAAAAGATCAGCATCGCTTCGTGGAATCGGAGGGGGACGGGAGGGGAACGGCCGGCACCCTATGCCGACAGACGGCGATAGATTATCCGATCGACGTGCTGGCCGCGATCGCGCCTTGAGCAAGTAGGTTCACGCCCCCGCCAGGGCCTTCCCCCGGGCCGGCGGTAACGACCAGCGGGAGCTTCTCAAGCGTCAGATAGCGGTGGCTCTTTGCCAAGCGACTTGCACGCCTTCCGGATCGAGCACGAGCGCGACAATCGCGACCAGCAGCAGCACCCCACCAGCCGTCAGCAGCCAAACGGCGTGCGACCGTTTCGTGGTTTGCAAGGCGCGCGCCGCGCGTTCGGTCGCCTTGCCCAGACGCCGCCATCCGGCGAGGTCTTGCTGGCCGCCAGTAGCAATAAGCGACGTATTACGCATCCAGGCGTAGGTATCGACATGCAGTTGCACGCCTAATGTCGGCAGCCACAGGCTGTCCCCCGCCCAGCGGGCCGAGGGGTCGAGCTGCCGGGCCGCCTCAGAAAGCGCAGGACGGAGTTCGGCTCCGGTCGCGTTGTACACCACCAATCGCGGACGCCCCAACATGGTGAGCAGCGCGACCCCCAGCCAGTACAACATCAGCAGCACCAACCACACCGCAGCCCCCATCGCGACGGTTGCCGCCTCGGGCCGAAAGAGCGCGATCGGGCCGATTAGCGCAACGCCGCTGAGCGCGGCACCGACCGCCCCCGTGTCGGCCATGCCGGTCACCACCAACGGACGCTTGCGCAGATTGACGAGCCCCACGAACAACAGGTAAGCCGCGAGCGGCGTGGCGGCGAGAGCAAAGCTGAACGCATCCATAGATTGGTCATCGACGGATCGAAAAGGTAAGGCGGGGGTACCGGCATGTTGGCGGCATGGTTGGCGGCAGAGCGGGGGCGGCAGAGCGGGGGCAGCTACCGTTCGTTGGTCGGCTCTTGGCGACGGCGGGTTGCCACCGCTTCCGCCAGAGCAAGCCGTTCAGCTTCGTTCAGGCGTTTGCGTTCGGAGCGATAGTAGCGGCTGTTGGCGACGGCGTCCGCAACCCCCAAGAGAAAAAGGAGACCCGCCAGCACCGCGAGCAGTGCGGCATACGATGCCACCCACCAAGGTCGCTGCGGCAAGAGCGGCCACAGGCCGATCAGAACGCCCACCACGCCGATGGTTCCGCTCGCGGTCAAACGCCGACGCCGTCGTCGGCAGGCAAAACCCTGTGCCGCAACCACGCCCGGACCGGCAGGCCGCTCGGCGAGGTTGGCCAGCACGCCCCGGGCATCACGCAGGTGCGTGTCGATCAAGGCACCGGCCGCGCCGAGCAACGCCAGCGAGATCAACGCCGCTGTCATGGCGACCTCCTGTTTGGTTGGCTGGCCTCGCGTTGTTCGAGCAGCCATTCCCACACGACCCAGCCAACCTTCGCTAACGAATCCCCCGAACAGTTCATCGGCACATCGGCTTCGGTGTGCCAGGCCGGGTAATCGAAGTCGATCAGGTCGATCGCCGGGATCCCGCCGAACCGCTGCAGCGCCAGGTGATCGTCGCGCACTTCGTGCCGGACACGCGGGTAGAACTCCGCGACCCCCAGGCGTTGGGCCGTCGCCCACACCTGCATGACCAGCGGCCGCGTCGTCAAGTTACGGTAGCTGAAACGCTCCTGATAGATCTGTAGATCGGCATCGCCGACCATATCCAGCAGGATCCCCGCGCGGTAGCTCCACGCCCCGCTACCGCGTTGGGGCTTGCGCTTGGCGTAGTCTTGCGCGAAGTAGCGGCTTCCCAAGAAGTAAGGGTCGCGGTCGTCGACGTAGACCAACTCTTCGCCATCGAAGAGAACCACATCGACCCCGAGCGGCCCTTCGTACTCGGCGAGCTGATGCGCCAGCTCCATCAGCACCGCAACGCCGCTACCGCCGTCGTTGGCACCGATAAAACGGCCGTTCCGTCGAGCCATCGGGTTCGGATCGCGGTCAGGCAACGGGCGTGTGTCGTAGTGTGCGCAGAGCAACACGCGATCGGTCGCTTCGGGCCGCCAGCGCACGATGAGGTTAGCCATCTCGACTGCCGGCCCTCCCAACGGATTACGAACCTTAAATGTCTGGCGTTCGACCTGGTCCGCATGCGGCTCGAAGTGAGAAATCAGCAACTCCTGCTGGGCACGCATGCCGGGGCTGCCGCTCATCCGGTTCCCGAGCGCGCAAACCTCTTCGAGATAGCGCTTCGCCCGGGCAGGGTCGAGCGGATTGGTCGGCTCTGCGGATGGCATCGCAACCCGGGTGAGCGTTGGTGGCAACGCAGGGTCCCGCTTGGCCTGCGAAGGGGTGACTCCAGGCGGGGCAGCGGGCGTGGCCGCCGGTGGCTTATCAGTCGGCGGCTCGCGCGGCGGCGCGGTCGCGATATGAACCACGAGCGACAACACCAGCAGGATCACCAGCACGGTCGTGACACGGCGGGTTGTGTCGCCCGGCTGGGAGCCCGTGTCCGATGTTTCCGGACGATGCGATGAGCGATGGCGTGGCTTAGACATGCATCTATCCTATCACTTCAACCGCCCGCCGCCGTCCACCGCGAGCGTCTCACCCGTGATGAAGGGGTTCTCGAGCAGCATCGCGACCGCGTGCGCCACATGCTCGGCCAAGCCGCACCCCTCCGCCGTGCCCGTCTCAACCAGAGCCGCCCCGCGCACATGCCGCACTCGCTCTGAAGACTCCGCGGGTTCGCCCGGCACGGTTCCACACAGCACCGGCCCCGGCGCGACCGCATTGACACGGATCCGCGGATTCCGGTCAGCGAGCTCCACCGCCAGCGTCCTGACCGTCGCGGGCAAGGCGGCCTTGCTGAGATGATAGGCTGCGTGGTCGGCGTACGGACGCCCGTCGTAGCGTGTGGCGATGTCGGCGAGCAACAGGATTGCCCCGCCCTGCGCTTGGTCCGCCATTAAGAGCCCGGCCGCCCGCGAGAGCAGGAACGGCGCTAACGCATTCACGGTAAAGCACTGCTGGGCGTCGGCGGCGGTGGCCTCTTCCAGCGACTGGCGGGGCCAGATTGCTGCCGAATTCACTAACGCGTCGAGCCGGCCACACCACCCGGCGGCAGCGCGGATCAGTGGCTCGATGGCATCCGCCTCGGAGAGGTCGGCGGTCATGGCCACCGCTGCCCCCGGACCGTAAACGCCCGCCGAGATCGCGGCGGCAAACGCCTGAGCCTCGTCCGCCGAGCGATTCGCGTGAACCACCACCCGCCAGCCCCGCCGCACCAGCTCGATCGCGATTGCCTTCCCCACGCGCCGAGCCCCCCCCGTGACCAGAGCCACGGGGGGCTCTTCAGTAAGTCGGGAGGAGGGAGCGGGGGAAGTCGTCATCGGCGACGCCACGAGTATGGGGGGTCTATTACCATCCTATCTCGACGCTAACCGGCCAGCCCCGCTACGACCAGCCTGGGGCCAAAGCGATCCTCGCCCGAGTCCCGACCCCGCGGAGTGCCATGCCGCGCCCCTTCCCTAGCGAAGCCTCTCGCCTTAGAATTGTGGCTCGCTTGCGGGAAGCTCTTCGGGGCATCCCCAGCAACGCTCCCTTAGCTCAATCGGCAGAGCAACTGACTCTTAATCAGTGGGTTCTTGGTTCGAGTCCAAGAGGGAGCACTAAGCAGCCAAACGACTTACGTCGATTCTGGCTGAGGTTGCTCTCCGCGAAGGGTAACGTTGGGTCTCTTCGTCCCCAACCAAAGCTTGGCAGCTTTTCCCGCGATTTTGCTCGCCTAGTGCCGTAGACAGAATCTTGTTGTGGTCGAGCGGGGGCATTTTGCCCGGGGGCTAGTCCGATAGCGCAGCCAAATTGGTAGCCCGCTGAGGCAGCGAGGCCCGCCCCTCGATCGTGCCGCCACTGGCTGGCATAAGGGGTCCTGGCGAGTCGATGAACGACAAGCCAACTCCCGCCATGGGTTAGCCTGCTGCTCAGGAATCCGACACACGCCGCCACCCGAGAGTAGATTCGTGTTTTGCGCAAACTCGACCCGCCGGACATGCCGTGTGCTTAGGCTGACGGTAAGCTAACCCAGCAAAACGGCAGTATTGCTTGCGCGCGATGCTTGTTGTTGCTCGCACGCCTAGCTCCTCTTCACCCTTCTCTCGCGCCGTCTCATGGAATCTTGCGGCAACGCATCGCGTGTCGTAGGCGGGCTGTGCGCTCTAGCGACACTGCTGACGGCAGCTCGTATCGCCTCCGCCGATCCTTCGGTTGTCAGTTACAACCGCGACGTGCGGCCGATCCTGTCCGACAAGTGCTTCCACTGCCACGGTCCCGATGCGGCGTCACGCGCTGCCGACTTGCGACTGGACGTGCGTGACGAGGCCATCGCGTACGGCGCGATCGTGCCCGGCGATGTCGCGGAAAGCTTGCTTCTTGAGCGCATCAACGAGACCGACGCCGATCTCTTGATGCCGCCGCCGCGGTCTCACAAGACGCTGAGCGACGTAGAGAAGCAGACGCTTCTCCGCTGGATCGAGCAGGGGGCCGAATACCAAACGCACTGGGCTTATCAACCGATCCGTCGGGCACCGCTGCCCCCCGCGGTTTCAGCCGAGCCTTCCCCCCAAGCGCCAATCGATCGTTTCATCCAACAGCGGCTATCGCTTGAGGGGATCACCCCCTCGACAGAGGCGGATCGGGCAGCGCTGCTGCGGCGGCTAAACTTGGATCTCACCGGACTTCCGCCGACCGTAGAAGAAGTTGCAGCATTCGTTGCGGATCAGCGTCCTCACGCCTACGCCGAGGCGGTCGAGCGGCTGCTCGCGTCGCCCCACTACGGCGAACGGATGGCCCAGCCCTGGTTGGATGTGGTTCGTTACGCGGACACGGTCGGATTTCATGGCGATCAGAATCAAAACGCATGGCCGTACCGCGATTATGTGATCGCCTCGTTCAACAACAACAAGCCCTTTGACGAGTTCACTCGCGAGCAAATCGCCGGAGACCTGCTGCCAGCACCAACCGAATCGCAGCGGATCGCCACCTGCTTCAATCGCCTGAACATGATGACGCGTGAAGGGGGCGCACAGCCCAAAGAGTATCTGGCGATCTACAACGCCGATCGTGTGCGTACCGTGAGCATGGCGTGGCTAGGCAGCACGTTCGGTTGCGCCGAGTGCCACGACCATAAGTTTGACCCGATCACCCAAAAAGATTTTTATTCGCTGGCGGCATTTTTTGCCGACGTGAAGCAGTGGGGTGTTTACCACGACTATAAATTTAGCCCTAACCCCGACCTTGTCGGCTGGACGAACGATCATCCATTTCCGCCCGAGATTGAGGTGGAGAGCCCGACGCTACGCGAGCGCATCAAAAAATATCGGGCCGAAATCGCTGAGATTGAGACAAGCGATTCAGCCGACACCGCCCGCTTCGCCAAGTGGCGATGCCAGATAGGTAAGTTCCTGCGTGATGAACCCACCGGTTGGGCAACCCCACCCCCTCAGACAAAGGTTCCGGAAGACGAGTTCCTCCAGGCGACGATCACCGACGAGGGACAGATCGCTTTTGGGGCGGATGGCCCCCAACTGCTCGAGGTGACGCTTGACCCGGTCCACCGCGTTGTCGCCGCGTTCCGGATCACGCTGCCGGCCGATACCGATCTCAAAGCTCCCCTTGGCCGTTCGATTGGCGATTATGCTTCGATGCTGGACGTGCAAGCAAAATGGACCCTTGTTGAGGGCGAACAAGCGACCCCGCTCATGATTTCGCACGCAGCTGCGAACCGCTCGCTGCCGCTTTACGAATCGGGCGAGCAACTGATGGGCGTCGCGCAGGGGTGGAGTCTGGACGACACCCCGAGCGATGAGCCTCACACGGCGGTTTACTTCCTCGATCGGCCCCTCCGTCTGAGCGCTGGGCAATCGCTACGCGTTCACCTGACCCTGGGCCGTGTTGCGATCAATCGGCTGCGGATCGATATCACCCCACTGCGATCCTTAGAGGTCTCCGCTCAACCCTTGCCCGGCGACCCAGCCGAGCAGATAGCCGACGATCGGACAGCGCGCGCCTACTACCTACGCTCCGACCCAAACGGTTGGGACCCGCGTTTGGCGGACCTCGAACGAGAGATTCTCGCCGCGCGCGAAGGTAAATGGCCCGTGATGGTCACTGAGCATTTGTCGCAGCCGAAGACGATCCGCGTGCTGCCGCGTGGGGATTGGCAGGACGAGTCCGGGGAGATTTGCGTGCCGGCGCTGCCCAGCTTCCTCCCCCGCCCGAGGGAAACCGAAGACCACGTGCTGACCCGCACTGATCTGGCGGAGTGGCTCTGTTCGGAGGAGAACCCCCTCACGGCAAGGGTGTTCGTCAATCGGCTGTGGAAGCAGTTCTTTGGCACCGGTCTGAGCGCGCAAGCGGATGATTTCGGCGCGCAAGGAGAAGCCCCCAGCCATCCCGAGTTGCTCGACTGGCTCGCGAGTGAATTCCGCCGCAGCGGTTGGGATATCAAGCACCTGGTCCGACAGATCGTCATGAGCCATACCTATCGGCAATCCTCTGCGCTGCGAGCCGAGGTAATGGAGCGCGATCCCCACAATCGCCTGCTCGCTTCACAGAACCCGCGCCGACTTGAGGCCGAGATCGTGCGTGACAACGCTCTGGCGATCGCCGGGCTGATCAATTTAGAACGAGGCGGACCGCCCGCGAAACCTTATCAGCCGGCTGACTACTACGCGGGTCTGCAATTTCCCGATCGCCCCTACGTGGCGGAAACTGACGAGCGCCAGTATCGACGCGGCGTTTACATGCATTGGCAGCGGACCTTCCTGCATCCGATGCTCGCTAATTTCGACGCTCCCAGTCGCGAGGACTGTGTCGCAATACGTTCCGTGGCGAACAGCCCCCAGCAAGCGCTAACGCTCTTGAACGATCCAACCTTTGTTGAGGCGGCGCGTGGCTTGGCGGCCCGACTGATCGAAGAAGCCCCGCCCGAAGACGCTTCACGTGTTGCGTTGGGCTTTCGGCTGGCCGTAGCGCGCGAGCCCGAACCGGCCGAAACCGAGGGCCTTTTGCGGTTGCTCGACAGCGCCCGGATGCGCTACGCCAGCCATCCACAAGAAGCGCAGGCACTGCTCCAGATCGGCCTCGGTGCGCAACCGTCTGAAATCGCGCCCGCCGAGCTCGCCGCTTGGACCAATGTTGCGCGGGTGGTATTGAACCTGCACGAAACCATCACCCGCTACTGATTACGAAGTGTTCCGGTAATGGCTCCTGAATCGACTTACTCTCGCCGCAGCTTCTTGACACAGTCGGCCTATGGGCTGGGTGGCATTGCGCTGGCCGAGTTGCTGGGGACCCGTTTGTACGCAAACCCCAGCAGCCGCGCCGGTGCTACTGGTCTGCTTACGCCCCCCAGCAACGCCGCGTTATCGGCTTATCACCACCAACCTCGCGTCAAGCGTGTGATTCATTTGTGCATGGCGGGTGGGCCTTCGCACCTCGAAACCTACGACCCCAAGCCGCAGCTAAACGACCTCCATGGCAAACCGTTCCCCGAGTCGTTTACGAAGGGACAGCAGCTCGCGCAGCTACAGAACAGCAAGCTGATCGCCCGGGGCGCGTTCTGCGAGTTCGTGCGCAGCGGTGAATCGGGCCTGGCGGTGTCCAAATTGTTGCCGCACATCGGTTCGATCGCCGACGAGATCTGCGTAGTGCGTTCGATGGTCACAGACCAGATCAATCACGATCCCGCCCAAGGCTTTATGAACAGCGGCACGATCCTCAAGGGGCGTCCCAGCATGGGATCGTGGTTGATCTACGGACTGGGTGCCGAGACCGACAACCTGCCGGGCTTTGTGGTGCTGCTCTCAAAGACCAAGGGGGGCGGCGCGCAACCCATCTCGGCAAGGCAATGGTCGGCAGGCTTCTTGCCGAGCCGCTTTCAAGGAATCGAGCTCCAATCGCGCGGCGAGGCGGTTCACTATGTGGGCAATCCCGAGGGCGTCTGCCAGAGCCTGCAGCGGCAGGTCGTCGAGGAGGTCAATCGGCTGAATCGTTTGACAGCCGCTGAGCGCATCGATCCCGAGCTCGAGACCCGCATCCGCCAGTACGAGCTGGCCTTCCGCATGCAAACCAGCGTGCCGGAGCTGAGCGACTTCTCTCAAGAGTCACCCGAAACGCTGAAGCAGTACGGCGTGAAGGAGCCGGGCGATGGCTCTTTCGCTTCTAACTGCTTGCTAGCCCGTCGATTGGCCGAACGCGGCGTACGCTTTATCCAGCTCTACCATCGGGGCTGGGACCACCACGGCAAGATCGCAGAACTCATGCCAATCTCGGCCGAAGAAACCGACCGCGCCTCGGCCGCGCTTGTCAAAGACCTCAAGCAGCGCGGCATGCTGGACGACACACTCGTCATCTGGGGTGGAGAGTTCGGACGCACGCCGATGGGACAAGGCTCGGGCCGCGACCACCACATCAATGCCTTCAGCCTATGGCTCGCCGGCGGGGGCATCCGGGGCGGGATGACCTTTGGGGCTACCGACGAGTTGGGCTACGGAGTGGTAGAGGATCGTGTCACGTTCCACGACCTCCACGCGACGATGCTCCACCTATGCGGCATCGACCACGAACGGCTCACTGTTAAGTTTCAGGGGCTCGACGCCAAGCTGTCGGGGGTTGAACCGGCGCGCGTGGTGAAAGAGATCCTTGCGTAAGCATCGCCGAGTGTGCTCTTACTCTCACCTAAAGGGGCCGAGCCGGCGCAGGTTCTTCGCCCGGTGTCGCCACTCGCTACGAGTCGCTTGCCGACATTGCCCGGCCGTCGCGACGCTCCAATAGTTGAGCGGCGATGCTTACCGCAATCTCACCCGGATGATTCGTGCCGAGCGGCAAGCCGATCGGGCAATAAAATGAGATCCGCTCGGCAGGGATCCCGACGGCGGTCAGCTCTTTGCGCAGCACGGCCGCCTTAGCCTGGCTGCCAATGACTCCCAGATAGGGAAACGTACGGTCCTGCTCGAAGATACGCCGCAGCACGGGCAGATCGCTGCTGTGGCCGCGTGTCATGCACAACACAAAAGATTCGTCCGGCAACCGTTCAACCTCGGCCGGGGGATCGGCGGTTTCAATCGCCCGAACTCCAGGCGGCAGCTTCGTCAGCCACTCGCGTCGCGGATCGATGCATGTCACTTGACACGGCAACGCGACCAGCAAGCGGGTCAGCGCCTGCGTGACGTGCCCCGCACCAAAGATCACCACCGGCCAGGTGGTAACGCCCAGGGCTTCAAAGAAGAGCTTGACTCTGCCACCGCAGGTCATGCCCACGTCGGCCTTTAAGCTCCAGTCGGCAAGCTGCTGCGAAGTATTATCGCGCAACATGGCGAGCGCCGTCTCGATCGCCTTAGCCTCGACACGCCCCCCGCCGACGGTGCCCGCGTCGAGCCCTTCGGCGGTAACGAGCATCTTGGCACCGGCGTCCTGCGGCGTTGAGCCCGACGTCTCGATGAGCGTGACAATCACAAGCGGCGTTGCCCGATCAACAAGCTCAGCCGCGCGGCGCAATAGTTCAGCGGGGGTCATACCTTCTTACTGTAACTCGCGAGTGCCGGCGGTGCCGCTGTCTCGCCGACCCCGGCCTTCACCACCAACCGGCCTTCAGACACCGGCAAAAGCGCGCAGGTCTTGCTCCATGCCGTCCAGCCGTGCTTCGAGGTCGGCCTTGGCGTCTTCCATGTCGTGGAGCTGTTCGGCCGGCGTGAACGCGAAGAGATAGAACTTGATCTTCGGTTCGGTACCGCTGGGACGACAGGCCACGTAGTTGCCACACGGGGCTTCTTCCGACGACAGATCGAGGATCACCAGATCGCCGGTCGGTCCCTCCAGGGCAGAGGTCTCGCCATTGCGTGTGCGCTGGTTTGTCAGATAGTCGCGCACCTGGGCCACGGCGAGCCCGCCGACCGACACCGGCGGTTCGGCGCGAAACTTCGCCATCACCTCTTTCATGCGTGTCATGCCCTCGCTGCCCGGCATCTGCACGTTGAGGGTCCGCTCGACGTGGCAGCCGTGCTGCCAGTACAGGGCATCGAGCTTCTGGTGAAGCGTCATCCCCTCCGCCTTGAGCTTGGCGGCCAGCTCGCAGGCGAGCATCGCGGCGACCGCCCCGTCCTTATCGCGTACGTACGAGCCCGCCATGTAGCCGTGCGATTCTTCGGTGCCAAAGACAAATCGCTCGGGACCGTTATCGTCGATCGCCCCGGCGATCCACTTGAAGCCCACCAACAAGTCGGTGATGGTCCGGACGCCATACGCATCGCCAATGCGGCGCGTGAGCTGCGTGGTCACCAGGGTGATGAGGTTGAAGTGCTCGGGCGTGAGCTTGCCCCGACGCGTCTCCAGGACGTAGTCGGCCAGGAGCGCGCCGATCTGATTGCCGGTGATCGTCAACCACTGATCGGAGCCGGGCTCGAGCGGGGCCGCCAGCCCGATGCGGTCGCAGTCGGGATCCGTGGCCACGACCAGATCGGCCCCCGTTTGTTTGGCTCGCTCGATGATCGCGTCGAACACCACCGGCCGCTCGGGGTTGGAGACATGGCCCGGCACGTTGGGGAAGTCGCCGTCGGGCTCGGCGTGCGGGCCGAACACCTCAACCTCCGCAAAGCCATCGCGCTCCAGCACCGGAACCACCGCCGTCGCCCCCACGCCGTGCAGCGGTGAGTAGATCACCTTCAGGTCGCGCGGCCCGGGTGTGGCCTGCGTCAGCACGGCGTCGATGTAAGCGGCGTCTACCTCCGCTTCGCAGTAAACGATTTGCCCGGCCGCAACCGCGGCGTCGAAGTCGGCCCGCTCGATCTCTTGACAGTTCATCACCCGCTGGATGATCCCCTTATCGTGCGGCGGCAGGATCTGACCGCCGGTCGACCAGTAAACCTTCACCGCATTGTCGCTGGGCGGGTTGTGGCTGGCCGTCACCATGATGCCGCAGCTGGCCCGCTTATATCGCACCGCAAACGACAGCTCGGGCGTGCTGCGAAAGCCACGCAGAAAGTACACCTTGAACCCGGCGGCAACCATCACCTCCGCACAAAGCTTGGCAAACCGCTCGCCGTTGTGCCGCGTGTCGCGGCAGATGGCGCACGACAGCTCGGCACCGGTGCCGAGCGTCTCCTTCACATAAGTCGCCAACCCCTGGGCCGACTCGCCGATCGTACGGTCGTTGATCGCATTCGACCCAAAGGGGTGCATCCGCCCGCGTCGCCCCCCCGTGCCGAAGGGGATGATCGTCCAGAAGACGTCGTCCAGCGTCGCCCAATCGCCCGCCGCAAGGGCTTCTGCGATCGCGGGCACGTAGTCGGCGTAACGCTGCTCGGTGAGCCAAGCCCGCAGGTTCGCGGCGGCCGAAGCCGTCAGCTTGCCGGCGGCGGTCGCCTGTTCGACTTGCGAAACGAGTTCCTCGGTGGCGGCAGAGGGCATCGGTCTAAACGGTGGGGGTTAGCGGAAAGAAGGCGTGGGGCGCGATAGACTAGCACGATGCTCAACCCTTGGCGATTACGTCCCCCGCACGCCCCCACCAAGAAATCGGTCGGACGGTGTCCGTGCGCGTGGCTAACTACTGGGTTTTTCTTGTTGCTCGGTGGCTCGCTAGCCGCGGCCGAGCGCCCGCCTCGCGCCGAGCCGCCCCGCTTCTCCGATGCCGACCAGGCCCCTTTCTTCGCCGACGCTTTTGCCGAGCTGGTCGGGCCCCGCCCCGCCTATGGGCTCTCTGAAGCCACCGACACCACGACCTCCACGAACGTTTCTGCACCGCAAACGGTCTGGTCGCAGCGCATCGATGAGATAACGCTCGAGACCGAGATCAAACGCCTCGCGGCGCGCGTCGCCCAGGCAACCCGCTCGGGTGCCGCGTTCAAGGGGGGTGAGTCTCGCCAAGCCGCCGACGCACTGGCACAGGTGGCCCTCGCGATGGGCGTCATCGCTCGGCACGACGGTCGGCCGCGGTGGCGCGACGAGGCACCGCGGCTGGCACCGCACTTCGCCGCCAGCGCCCGACTGGCCGACGCTGCCACCGACGGAGGTTACCAGGCCGCTCAAGCCGCCGCCGAAGAGTTAGCAGCCCTGGTGCGGGGTGAACGGCCCGCCCTTGCCGCGGCGGACGAAACCGCAACCAACTGGGGCGCGCTGGCACCACGCTCCAGCCTGATGCGACGCATGAAGCGGGCCGACGAAGAGTTTCTTCCCACGGCGCTCGCCGACCGCCGCGCCTTTCGGCGGGGGGCCGAAGACGTGCGCCACGAGGCGCAGGTGCTAGCGATGCTCGCGACGGCCATCGTCGCCCCGGGGGCCGACGACGCCGACGACCCCGGCTACCAAGCCTACGCCCGCCAGATGGGCACGGCCGCCGAGCGGCTGGCCGACGCCGCCGAGCAAGAAGACCTGCCCGCCGCCACCCAAGCCGCCGCCGACCTCCGCCGGTCGTGTACCGACTGTCACGCCGACTACCGGGGCTGACGCTCCCCCGCCGCGTCCCCCCTTCCGCTCGCTTGGCCTGGCCGCTTGCAGCGCCCCGCCCGCCTGCAAGGCCCTGCCGCCTGCAAAAGCCTGCCGCTTGCAAATCCCTGCCGATTATTCGGAAAAAACTCTCCGCGGGGCGTGAACCTCGCCTCGGCGAGCCGGTCTTCTTGCTGTCCCGAGCGGGTTTTGCTTGACTCCCGCGTCGGGGCGTGAAAAGCTTATTGTAGTGGCCGGCGGGCCTGGTTTCGTTTGAAACCCGGTCCACCTGGCTGCCGAAGATGTTCTTGAGCGGTCCGCAACGAGCGGGCCGCCGTGTTTCCTCTCTCTAGCCGCGCCAGCGCGCAGCGGAGCCCGAGATGAAGACGACAATCATTACCGCTACGACCCTCGCCAACGCCATCAAGGCCTTTGGTATCGGTTTCGTTGCTACGGTGATTGCCGGCTCACAGTCGGGCTACGTATTGCGCTATGTAATGCGCGCGGTACGTGTAGGCCTTGGGCTACAGCCGCTACATCAAGCGGCGCTAGTCCCGGCGAGCCTGTCGCAACGATCGTGTTGCCGCAGCGCTCGCCCCGCGATGTCCGACCGTGGTTGGCGCCTTGATTGGCGCGCTGACAACCGCGGCTGATCGATCGGATCAGGCACCCCGGGCGGAACCCTCGCAAGTTTCGCTCGCCTAACCGATCGATCGCGTCGACGCGGAGCCCGGCGATCCGAGCGGGTCGCACCCTCCCCCACGGGGGCGTGCTGCTCACCTTGATCGTCGCTTGAGAACCGCCCGCGATGGGGCCGTTCTCAGCCTGCCCGAAGCGTTCCGCCCCTTGCGGGGACCGCTAACGGCCGCAGGGCTCCGCCGCTTATGCCTCACGCCCCCGCGGCGGGAGTCCACGCCCCCCACCCCCTTTCGCGGGTTGGTAAGCGTGCGGCGGCCTGCTGACCACCGTCCCTTGAGAGAGGACGACTCCGATGACCGCTTTCGCCCTCGCGCCACCGCGTCCCGCGACTTACTTCCCCTACGACCCCACGCCGCTCGGCGAGCAAGACACGGCCACGCTCGTGCGCGCCGCCCAAACGGGCGACCGTGACGCCTTCGGCGAGCTCGCCGTGCGGTTCGAGCCGATGGTGCGCGCCGTCGCCACGCGCCGGCTGGGCAACCCCTCTGAGGCCGCCGAGCTGACCCAAGAGGTCCTCCTGCGGGCGATGGATCGGCTGCATCAGCTCACCCAGCCGCAGGCGTTTGGCGGATGGCTCAAGTCGATCACGGTCCGCATGGCGATCAATCGGCAAACGCGCCGTCGCCGCGCGATCGACGCCGAGCCCCGGACGCTCGAAGAGACGTGCGTCGACAACGCCAGCCCGTTCGAGGCGGCGGTCGCCAACGAGCGCGCCGCGCAGGTGCGCGACGGACTCGATCGGCTGGGCGCGATGGATCGCGACACGCTCGTGGCGTTCTACGTGCGGGGCGAATCGCTCATCGAGATGAGCGACGCGTTCCGCGCGCCGGTCGGCACGATCAAGCGTCGCCTGCACGTGGCGCGCAAGCGCTTGGCCGCCGAACTGGGGGAGATGGTCTCGGTGTAACCCCCTGAATCCCCCTCCTCCTTCAGGAGGAGGGGCTCGGGGAGGTGGGGAATTGGGTAGCGCGGCCATCGACACCCAAAGGTAGAGGAGATGGCCGTCATGAGAGGCGACGGTTGCTCGGCAAGTTAATGCTTCGCTATGGCAACGATAGATAAAAACGAATGCCGGTTTATCGCTTCGGTTGAGCGCACGTTTTTTCCTCCCTACTGCTGTACTGCCTCCCTCCCCCGGCTGGGCTAGTTAAGCTGAGCAGACCGTCCCGGCAATGCTTGCCGCGTGTACCCGGTTTCTGCCACCTCCCCTGGCCCCTCCTCCCGTGGAGGAGGGGGAATTTTGGCGAGGGGCTCGGACAGACGCGGGAGCGGGTCGTCGTTGCGGCCTCCCGCCGCCGGCTCGCGAAAGCTGGTTCCCCGCCCGGCTGGGGTGGTTATCCTGAGCGGACCGTTTTGACGACGTCCCGCCGCTCCCGCCGCAGAGCCCCCGCATGATCGCTCGCCGTCGCTTGTTTACCGCCGTGCTGATTGCCGTCATGCTGCACGGCGTCGCCACGCCCCGCGCCCACGCCGCCTTCGGCGATCAGTTGTTGAAGCTCACCGCCAGCGACGCCGCGGCGGGGGACCGGTTCGGCAACTCCGTGGCGCTCGACGGGGGCGTCGCCCTCGTCGGCAGCTGGTGGGACGACGACGCGGGCAGCGAATCTGGCGCGGCGTATCTGTTCGACGTCGCCACCGGCGCGCAGCTCGCCAAGCTCACCGCCAGCGACGCCGCTGCGGAGGACATCTTCGGCGTCTCCGTGGCGATTAACGGCGGAGTCGCCATTGTCGGCAGCCCACGGGACGACGACGCGGGCAACGGCTCCGGGTCGGCGTATCTGTTCGACGTCGCCACCGGCGCGCAGCTCGCCAAGCTCACCGCCAGCGACGCCGCGGCGGGGGACCGGTTTGGCAACTCCGTGGCGCTCGACGGCGGCGTCGCCCTCGTCGGCAGCTACTTGGACGACGACGCGGGCAGGAGCTCCGGCGCGGCGTATCTGTTCGACGTCGCCACTGGCACGCAGCTCGCCAAGCTCACCGCCAGCGACGCCGCGGCGGGGGACCGGTTTGGCCAGTCCGTGGCGCTCGACAGTGGCGTCGCTCTCGTCGGCAGCCCGCTTGACGACGACGCGGGCACCGACTCCGGGTCGGCGTATCTGTTCGACGTCGCCACCGGCGCGCAGCTCGCCAAGCTCACCGCCAGCGACGCCGCGGAGTTCGACTACTTCGGCTACTCCGTGGCCCTCGATAACGGCGTCGCCCTCGTCGGTAGCTACCTAGATGACGACGCGGGCCGCGAATCTGGCTCGGCGTATCTGTTCGACGTCGCCACCGGCGCCCAGCTCGCCAAACTCACCGCCAGCGACGCCTCCTTTTTTGACCAGTTTGGCCAGTCCGTGGCGATTGATGGCGGCGTCGCCCTCGTCGGCAGCTTTGGGGACGACGACGCGGGCGGCGACTCCGGCGCGGCGTACCTGTTCGACGTCGCCACCGGCACGCAGCTCGCCAAGCTCACCGCCAGCGACGCCGCGGCGGATGACTTCTTCGGCCTCTCCGTGGCGCTCGACGGCGGGGTCGCCCTCGTCGGCAGCTACTTGGACGACGACGCGGGCAACGGCTCCGGGTCGGCGTATCTCTTCGACGCCGCGCTCAAGGGGGTGTTCGGCGACTTCAACGGTGACGGGACGGTCGACAACGACGATCTGAATCTGTTGCTCACCTACTGGGGCCAGCCCGCCTCGCCCACGCCGATCGGCTGGAACGGCCGGCCACCGCAGGGCACAACGATCGACAATAGCGAGCTGAACGAGCTGCTCGGCCTGTGGGGCGTGGGGATCTTCAACCCGCCCGCTGTAAGCGTGCCCGCAACGAGCACCGACGCCACCACCGTCCCCGAGCCGCACACGCTGCTGCTGGCGCTCGCGGCGTTTGGTGCCGGCCGGGCGCGGCGACCGCTCCGCCGCAGGTGCTAGCACCGCCGCGTTGGTCAGGCCCCCCCAACCGAGAAACCGGCGTTGCCCGTTTCCGCGGTTCTGGAGCATCATGGGCGGCAGCAAAACCTGAATTCCCTGCGCGCCGATCGCCGCCCCCCCGCACCGATCGGCGCTCTCCCCCATTGTGACCCGAGTGCAAAGGAAGGCGCCCGATGAAACGAGACCTGGACCTCGCCCGACAGCTGCTGGCCGACATCGAAGCCCAAGCCGCCGACTGCGCCGTTAACGCGCTGCGCCCCGGCCTGGCCGCCGAGGCGGACGAGCAGGTGCGCTACCACGTGCGGCTGCTGATCGACGCCGGGCTGCTGAAGGAAGTCGATCGCTCGGCGGGCGGCGTGCCGTGCGTGCGGCTGACCCACGCCGGCCATGAGTTCTTGGAACTCGCCGCCAGCGAGTCGCGTTGGCGCGAAGCGAAGTGGGTCGTCCGCGAGCGGACCGGCGGCATGTCGCTCACGGTGCTCAAGGCGGTGCTCACCAAGTGGGCCGCCGAGGTCGCCACGCGCGGCCCGCGCCTGGGGCGTCCCGCCTATCGTCCGTTCACCTACCGTGTCGAGCCCCGCTACGGCGATCGGCCGTACGCCTACGAGCCGCGGCGGGTCCGCGAGCGGGATTGGCTGAGTGCCGAAGAGGCACCGCGCAGCGTGCGTCCGCGGCCCGACTACCTGGAGCGCTTCGACTGGCGCGACGCCCTCGACGGGCGCCACACCGTGGACGCGCGCGAGGCCTACGACTGGCGTGACAGCCTCAACTGGCGCGAGAGCGCCGACCGCGAGCGCTTCGTCCGCGAAACCTATCCGCGCGAATCCTACCGCTACGACTGGGAAACCGACGAGTACGGCGTGTCGCTGCCGATTCAGGTGGTCTGATCGCCGCGGCCCGTAATGCGTAACACCACGCCCGGGGCGTCCGCAGCATGGCGGGTGCCCCGGGTTTTTTTACGCACTCGGGGCGGGCCGAAAGTGCGCATCGGGCTGCCTGAGGGGGGCGGCGATCGCCGACCGGCGGTAGGATGGGGCCGATGAACCTCGCGATTCTTCACCACCACCTGAATCGGGGTGGCGTCACCTCGGTCATCGCCAACCATCTTCGCGCCCTCGCGACGCTGCCCGCCGGTGCCCGCCCCCCGCGCGTTGTGATCCTCTGCGACGGGCAGCGCGACGGCTGGCCGACCGATCTGCCCAACGAACCGGCAGCCGAGCTGGTTGTCACGCCCCGCTTGGCTTACGACACCGCGGGCACCAAGGCCGACCCGCAGGCATTAGCGGCAGCGCTGAGCGCCACGCTGCGCGACGCCGGTCTCTCGGCCGCCGACACGCTGCTGCACGCGCACAACCATTCGCTCGGCAAGAACGCCGCGTTGCCCGGCGCGTTGCAACGGCTGGCCGACTCGGGCTGGCGGATGCTGCTGCAAGTGCACGACTTTGCCGAGGACAACCGCCCGGAGAACTATCGGCACCTGCGGCAGGCGCTCGACGAGGACGACGCCGCGCGGCTCGGCGCGCTCCTGTACCCGCAAGCGGCCGGTGTTCATTACGCAACCCTCACCGAGCGCGACGCCGACATCCTACGCAGCGCGGGCGTCGCGCCCGGCCGGCTGCACACGCTGCCGAACCCGGTGGCCGAGTTTGCGTCGTTCCCACCGCAAGACGAGGCGCGCGCGCGGGTGCTGCCGGCCCTGGGCCTGCCGGCGGAAGCGCGGCTGATTGTGTACCCGGTGCGGGGCATCCGGCGCAAGAACCTGGGCGAGATGCTGCTGCTCGCGGCGCTGGTGCCCGAGGGAACGTGCTTTGCCGTCACGCTGCGGCCGAAGAACCCGGCAGAGGCGGTGTCGTTCGATCGGTGGCGGCGGCTGGCAGAAGCGCTGCGGCTGCCCTGCCGATTCGACACGGGAGGGGCGTACGGCGTGGAATTTATCGACGCGCTCGCCGCGGCCGACGCGATCCTCACGACGAGCGTTGCCGAAGGGTTTGGCATGGTGTTCCTGGAGGCGTGGCTAGCGGGCAAGCCGCTCGTGGGCCGCGATCTGCCCGAGATCACGCGCGAGTTCAAGGCGGTCGGGATGGCGTTTAATTCGCTGTGGGAAGAGCTGCGCGCGGCGGAGCACCTGGAGCAAGACTTCGGCCGCCTGACGCCCGGCGCGCAGATGCGCGTGCTGTGCCAAACGCAGCGGCCGACGCTGCCCATCGAGCTGGGAATCGAACGCGCGCGGGCCGACATCGGTGCGAACGCCGCGATTGTTCGAGAACACTACTCCACGACGGCAATCGGCAAACGTTTGGCGGGCGTTTATCGCTCGATCTTGGCAGACGCGGGCGGCCCCGTTGCGGGCTTCGCGGGCGAACGGATTGTCGCGCACTTTGCCGATCCCGCGCGACAGCTACCGGTCCGGGTTGAAACGCCGGCCGAAGCGCACCGGGAAGAGCTCGTAGCGACGATCACGCGGCTCAGCGTGCCGCTCCCGCCGCAAGCCACCGGCGAGACGCCCGCGCTGCCACCTCTGAAAGGGATCCGCACGGTGGTGTTCGACGTGTACGGCACGCTGCTGGTGAGCGGGTCGGGCGATATCTCGCTGGCGAGCGAAGGCGCGCGCGGCGGCGCCGCGGTGGCGGCGCTGGCCGCCGTCTTGGACGACGCGCCGATCGAGGGCGAGGCGGTGGTGGCGGCGTTGCACGAAACGATCCGCGCCGCGCACGGGTCATCTCCTAGCGAGCACCCTGAAGTGGAGATCCGCGTGATCTGGCGGACGGTGCTCGAGCGCTTTGGCCAACAGGCAACCGACGAACAGATTGAACGCCTGGCCATCGAGTACGAATGCCGCGTGAATCCGGTCGGGTTGATGCCCGGCCTCGCCGAGACCTTGAGCGCGCTGCGCGAGGGGGGCTTTGAGCTGGGGATCGTCAGCAACGCCCAGTACTTCACCCCGCTGGCTTTCCCGGCGCTGCTCGAGGGCGCAACGCTCGGGACGCTCGGCTTTAGTGAGCCGCTGTGCGTGTGGTCGTACGAGCACCGGGAGGCCAAGCCGGGAACGTTCTTGTACGAACGGTGTGCGGAGCGGCTCGCGCGCGAGGGAGTGCAGCCCGAGGAAGCGCTCTTCGTGGGCAACGACCTGCGGAACGACGTGTGGCCGGCGCAGCGGGTCGGATTTAAAACGGCGCTCTTCGCCGGCGACGCCCGTTCGCTGCGCTGGCGCCGCGATGATCCACGGCTGGCCGAGATTCGTCCGGACGCCGTGGTGACCGACCTGCGGCAGATCCTCGGCCTGGTGGGCCTGGAAACCGACGGCGGCGAAGCGTCTTGACGGTTTTACGGCTTGTCCGAATCGAGCAAGGTTCGCATCTTGGGGGAGAGCTGCCTGCGACTGGAGCGGATGCCTTGCTCGCGTCGATGCCCGAATGCTAGCAAGCTCTGTCGTCTCACGCCCCGAGAGTCGGCAGACGAATCGCGCTGCTCCCGCATGCCCCGCCCTTAGCCAGCTCGCCTCTTGCTGGCGAGGCCCCCGATGCCCCTCCCGCCCATCAACACCGGCCACCGCATCGGCTTTGTCGGCACCCGGTTCGCGGGGACCGACGGCGTGTCGCTCGAGGCCGCCAAGTGGGCCAAGGTGCTGTGGCACAACCGCCACGTGAGCTACTGGTTTGCGGGCAAGCTCGACACCGATCCGGAGGTCAGCCACCTCGTTCCGCACGCCTACTTCGGGCATCCGGATATCCAATGGATCAACCATCGGGTGTTCGGCAAAACGACGCGCGACCCGGAAGTAACGCGGCGCATCTTTGCGCTGGCCGAGCACCTGAAGCGCTCGCTGTATGAGTTTGTGCGGAAGTTCGATATCGAGATCCTGTGCGTTCAGAACGCCAGCTGCATCCCGATGAATATCCCGCTGGGTGTGGCGATCGCGCTGTTCTGTGCGGAGACCAACTTTCCGACGATCGCCCACCACCACGATTTTTATTGGGAGCGTGATCGGTTTGCGGTCAACTCGGTGGGCGACCTGCTGCGGATGGCCTTCCCGTGCACCATGCCGTGCATTCAGCACGTGACGATCAACAGCGAGGGGCAGCGGGCGCTGTCGCATCGCCGCGGAGCGTCGAGCGTGCTGGTTCCCAACGTGCTGGACTTCGAGAGCCCCACGCCGGAGATTGACGACTACAACGCCGACTTCCGCCAAGCGATCGGCGTAGCGCCCGACGACATCCTTTTCTTGCAGCCGACGCGCGTGGTGCCGCGCAAGGGGATCGAGCACGCCATCTCCTTGCTCGCGGCACTCAAGAATCCGAAGTGCAAGCTCGTGGTCTCGCACGAGTCGGGGGACGAGGGCGACGAGTACCTGCACGCGCTGCGCGAGATGGCGGAAAGCCAAGGCGTTGATCTGCGCTATGTGCCCAACCGAATCGGCGAGGAGCGCGATACCAATGCCACCGGCGAGAAGGTATATCTGCTGGCGGACGCCTATCTGCACGCCGACTTCATCACCTACCCCAGCCTGTACGAGGGTTTCGGCAACGCGCTCATCGAAGCGTTCTATTATCGGCAGCCGGTGCTCGTGAATCGCTACTCGATTTTCGTTTCCGATATTGAGCCCAAGGGATTCGATGTAATCACCATGAACGGCTACCTAACGAAGAGTGTTGTCAATAAGGTACGGCGTGTGATCGAAGACCCCGAGCACCGCCGGGCGATGGTCGACCGCAACTTCGATCTCGGCAAGCGATTCTTCAGTTACGCGGTGCTACGTCGCAAGCTGCGCGCGCTGGTGACCAATGTCACGGGTATGGACGATCTGTGAGCGGCGTGTGAATCTCGCGGCGGTTTCTGATAAGCTCAGTTCCCCGCCTTTCTTTGTCGGCCCAGCCGATAGCCGCCTGCCCGAAGTCTCGGGCTCGCTCGAATCCGGAGCGTCTCGCTGTGTCGATCGCTGATCGTGTTGCCTCGTTACGCGAACGTCTCGCTCGGATCTACGGCCAGCGTGCTGAAGAAGCCCTCGCGGCGTTCGATGTCGAATTCGCTGACCTGATTGGCGCCGACACACTCGGCAACCACGATGGCGCCTCGGGCACCGGCCCCGCGTGGAGCGAGCGCGACGTGGTGCTCATCACCTACGCCGATCAGCTCCGCGAAGACCAGCAGTCGGTGTCACCGCTTGTCGCGTTGCGCGAGTGGCTGGTCGAGCATCGGCTCGAAAAGCTCCTGAGCACGGTTCACCTGCTGCCCTTCTGTCCCTTTTCGTCGGACGATGGCTTCAGCGTGATCGACTACTTGGCGGTTGATCCGGCATCGGGCACATGGGACGACATCGCCGCGCTGGGCGTACCGTTCGACCTAATGTTTGATCTGGTGCTCAACCATATCTCGCAACACAGCGAATGGTTCGCGGCGTACCGGCGCGGCGAGACGCCTTACGACCGGTTTTTTATCGAAGCGGACCCCACGCTCGACTACGCGCTCGTGACGCGCCCCCGAAGCCTGCCTTTGCTCACGCCCGTGGAGACCGTCGATGGCGAGCGGCACGTGTGGACGACATTCTCTGCCGATCAGATCGACCTCGACTACCGCGAACCGGTCGTGATGGCCCGGATGCTGCGGATTCTCGTCGAGTACGCGCGACGCGGGGCACGCATCGTGCGGCTCGACGCGGTTGCTTTCCTATGGAAGCGACTCGGCACAACCTGTATGCACCTGCCCGAGACTCACGAAGCGGTCAAGCTGATGCGCGACGTGACCGCCGCGTTCGCGCCACGCACGCTGATGCTGACCGAGACCAACGTGCCGCACGCCGAGAATGTCTCGTACTTCGGCGGCACCAGGCCGGGTGCCGCGGGCGATGAGGCGCACATGGTGTACCAGTTCAGCCTGCCACCACTGCTGCTCGAAGCGTTCCTCTCCGAAGACGCGACCGCGCTGCGCGACTGGTTGGCAAAGCTTGCCCCGCCGCCCGCAGGTTGCACGTTTTTCAATTTCACCGCTTCGCACGATGGCGTTGGCGTTCGCCCGCTTGAAGGGCTTGTCTCGCCGGAGCGGTTCGCCGCGCTGGTAGACGCCGTGCGCAAACGCGGTGCGATCGTCAACACACGCCGGCAGGCCGATGGCAGCGATACGCCTTACGAATTGTGCGTGGCGTACTTCAGCGCGCTCGCGCCCGAATCGCCGGACGAGGAGCTTCATGGGCGACGGTTCCTGGCGTCGCAAGCGGTGATGCTCGCGCTGCAGGGAATGCCGGCGGTTTACTTCCACAGCTTGGTCGGCACGCCAAACGACACGCCTGCTGCCCAGACCAGTGGCATCGCTCGGCGGATCAACCGGCGCAAGTACGAGCGCGCCGAACTTGCCGAGGCGTTAGAACCGGGCACGCTGCAGGGGCAGGTTTTCCGCGGGTATCAGGAACTGCTCGCCAAGCGGGTCGCCGAGCCGGCCTTTCACCCCGAGGCTGCGCAAACGGTTGTCGAGAGCGGCAGCGCGTTGTTAGCCTTTGATCGTGACCGACGCGATGGTTCGGGCCGTGTCCGCGTTGTCGTCAACGTCTCGTGCCAAGACCAAGAGATTGATCTGCCCCCCGCTTACGCCGCCGCCCACGACCTGATCACGGGCGCGGTGGTTCGAGTGGGTCGATTCCGTCTCGCCGCCGGCCAGTGCGTTTGGTTGTTCGCGGCAACACCTGTCTAACGCCGCCTCTGCCCTTGACCCCCCGTGTGCCTGTGCCTGACTTTGCCCAACGCGGACCGATCACCACGCTGCACGACCTGGGGACGGTCGGTTCGATCCGTCTCGAGTCGTTACTCCGCGAATCGGTCGATAAGTATCCCATCGGGATGGTGCTGCCGATCACCGCTGCGGACATGCGTGCCAAGGCGTTTGAGCGGATCGCGGGCGAGCTGAGCAAAGCGACTTATCTCAAGACCTCGGTGGTGGTGCTCAATCGGGCCGAGTCGGTGGAGGACTATCGCGAAGCGCTCCGCCGCGTGGCCCCCATGGGCCCGGCCACGCAGGTGCTGTGGACCGACGGACCGCGCGGCCAGCAAGCGCTGGCCGACCTGACCGACGCGGGCTTTGGGGTGTCGATCCCCGGCAAGGGGCGTGCCGTGTGGTTCGCGTTCGGCTTCTTGCTAGCCGACCCGACCTTGCGCGCCTTTGTGCTGCAGGACGGCGATATCGAAAACTACGACACCGACATGCTCGTGCGGCTGTGCTTGCCGATGGCGCACCCCGGCATGGACTTTGACTTCTGCAAAGCGTTTTACGCGCGCTGCACGACCAAGATGCACGGCCGCGTGGTGCGTTTGCTGGTGGTGCCGCTGGTGCGGGCGCTGATCTCGGTGATGGGCAACGATCCCTACCTGGTGTTTCTACGGAGCTTCCGCTACCCGCTCGCGGGGGAGTTTGCCATCACCAGCACGCTGGCCCGCTCGAACCGCATCCCGTGCGATTGGGGGCTGGAGGTCGGCACGCTGGCCGAGGTGTTCCGCAACACCTCGCCCAAGCGCGTCGCGCAGGTCGATATCGCCCGCCTGTACGATCACAAACACCAGCCGTTGAGCCTCGAAGACGCCGATCACGGCCTCATGAAGATGGCTGCCGACATTCTGGCCAACATCATCCGCACGCTCACCAGTCGCGGCATGGTCTTTAGCACGGGCACGTTCATCAGCTTGCGGTCGGCCTACCTAAGGCTGGCGCAAGACGCGGTCCGGCAGTACGACGCCGATAGCCTCATGAACGGCCTGACCTACGACCGTCACAGCGAAGAACAGGCGGTTGAGGGATTTGCCGAGCAGATCACGCAGACCGGTATCCGCGTGCAAGAGAACCCCTCCGACGGGCCCACGCTGCCTACGTGGACGCGCGTGGTGACGGTGTTGCCCGAGTTCCCGCAGCGGCTCCGGCAGATCGCGGCAGACGACCTTGCCGAATACGGGGAATGAGTCCCACACCGATCGGCCGCGCAATTTGCGGGAGCCTCGGCCGGCGTGGTAGCCTGCGGCACGGTTTGGTTACGGGGAATGTTGGCCGATAGGCTCCCCCGTCCTTGCCGATCGCTTCCTGCCCTTCTCCCTTCTGAGGCGCTCCCATGCGATCTTTCTCTGCGCTCGGACTTATTCTGCTTGTGCTCAGCGTTGCTGTGGGGGGTGTGGCAAGCCGACCCGCGTTCGCGATCGACGCCGAAAACGAAGGCCGGGCGGTTGTTGATGACTTGGTCGAGTTGCGGGAGCGCACGCTCGATCAGCAGTCGCCCCTGCGGGCTTCGCCCGATGAGTTTCGTGCGCAGATCCAAGCGGCACAGCGCCGCCACGCGGAAGGGCACGCTCAAGCCTTCGTGCCGGGTCGGCAAGAGGACGTTGCGAACGACGCTAATCCGTCGGACGCCTGGCATTCCCAGGGCGGGTACAACAAGCCGTCTGTAATGCCAGATGCCACGGCTCAAACTTACCAGCCTCCAACCCAAAGCCCGCAGTACCAAAGCCCGCAGTACTTCGCAGCACCGCCCAATCCGACTGCCTACGCGCACTACCCCTGGCACCCTTTCGGCCAAAACTTTGCCGGTTGGCCGCCACAAGGCCCGGGGCACGCCCCACAAGCGGCATCCATGACGGCGGACCGCCGGCTGATGGACACGGCGTTTGAGCTGGAGCGGATGGCCCATCAGCTTGAAGTGGGCGGCCTCGTCGAGGCGTCGGACCTGCTGCGGCGCACCGCGATGGAAGTCCGCCGGCGCTCACGTCTGCCGAATCCGGCGGGGCCTTCTGCTGGTCTTCAACCCGTTCGCCAGCAAGACGAGGATAGCCGGCGGCGGCCCGCGGGCCGCGGAGCCGCTGTCTACGGCGGCCCCACCGATCGCCAATCCATGCCGGCAACCCCACGAGAATCGCCGTCCCCGCGGGACTGAATCCGGCAACCGGCTCGCCGCGGGCCAGGATTGGCCCCTTTCCGCAGCAGCGGCCAGAAATCTGGCCCCGCTCGGCGGGAGCGTGTGGCGTGTCTTTTCCTGTGTATGATGAAAGGCTCGGCGATGGCCCCGCCGGGCAAGATTTTTCCTTCCTGATCGACCCCCTTCCGCATGTCCAAGCTCGGCAAGTTTCTCATCGACAACGGCGTCGTCGGCCCCGACCAATGGAAGGAGGCCGAGGCGATCTCCAAGAAGAAGGGGTCCAAGCCCGAGGATGCGCTGGTCGAGCTCGGCTACGCCTCGGCCGAGCAGGTCATGCAGGCGCGGGCCGACGTGTTCGGCTTTGACTTCATCAACCTGCAAGACGTGCCGATCCCGCCCGCGGTGGTCGAGCTCGTGCCCGAGTCGGTGGCGCGCGAAAACGCGGTCATCCCCATCGAGGGAGACGACTCGATCCTCAAGGTCTGCATCAGCGACCCCGATGACTTCGCAACGATCGAAAAGCTGCAATTCATTTTGAATCGCAAGATCGATATCGCCCTGGCGACCAAGGAGCACATCCTCGAAGCGATCAACCGTAACTACGGCCAGAATATGGACGAGTCGGCGGACTCGATGCTCCAGGAGTTCACCGATACGGCGATCGACTTCACCGAGACCGAGTCGGACGACGACGATACCGGCGATGAGGTGGACGAATCGTCGGCCCCGGTCGTGCGGCTCGTGCAGCTGATGATTGGCGAGGCCGTGCAGCTCCGTGCGAGCGACATCCACGTCGAACCGTTCGAGGATCGGATCCGGATCCGGTACCGGATCGACGGCGTGCTGGTGGAGCGCGACAGCCCGCCCCGCCGGTTGCTGGGGGCCCTGCTCTCGCGCATCAAGATCTTGGCGAAGATGGACATCGCCGAACGGCGCCGCTGCCAAGACGGCCGCATCAAGATCACAGCGGGCGGCAAGGAGCTGGACCTGCGCGTGAGCATGCTGCCCACCAACCACGGCCAGAGCTGCGTGATGCGGCTGCTGGACAAAGACAACATCAAGGTGGGCGTGCGGCAGCTTGGTTTGTCGGAACGCGACTTCCGCGTGTTCAACCAGCTCATCCGGCGGCCGAACGGCATCTTCCTGGTGACCGGCCCCACCGGCTCGGGCAAGACGACCACGCTGTACGCGGCGATGAACGAGCTGAACCGGCCCGACAAGAAGATCATCACCGCCGAAGACCCCGTCGAGTACTATCTGCCCGGCATCAACCAGGTGGAAGTGAAGCACTCGATCGGACTGGACTTCGCGCTGATCATTCGGGCGATGCTCCGTCAGGCACCCAACACGATTCTCGTGGGCGAGATGCGTGACTACGAGACCGCCTCGATGGGCATCCAGGCGTCGCTCACGGGCCACTTGGTCTTCAGCACGTTGCACACCAACGACGCCCCGGGTGCCGTCACCCGCATGACCGACATGGGCGTGCCGGCCTATCTGGTCGCGAGCAGCGTGATCGGCATTCTGGCTCAGCGGCTGGTGCGGGTCGTCTGCAAGAAGTGCAAAGCCCCCCACGAGCCGACCAAGTACGAGCTCGAAGCCGCGGGGATCACGCCCGAGCAAGCCGCCACGGCCAACTTCGTGAAGGGTCGGGGTTGCAACAATTGTGGCGGTGGCGGCTACCGGGGCCGACTGGGCATTTTTGAGCTCATGACGATGAACAGCCGGGTCCGCGAGCTCGCGTTCCAGGGAGCTTCGAGCCTCGAAATCGGCCGCGAGGCCCGCAAGCTGGGCATGACCACCCTCTACGAAGACGGCATCCAGAAGGTGCTCAACGGGATCACCACCCTGGACGAGGTGTTCCGCGTCTCCAAGAAAATGGAATAGCCGGGCCGCGTTAAGCCGTTGTCTGCCAAAGTGTTGCGTCCGCGGCACTGGCGGCGCATGATGAAACCACCACCCTGTCCGAAGTGCGGACGTCGGCTAACCGCTTCGCGACAGAGCCTCACAGGGGCGAGGCTCCGTCGCACCCAGCATGGGGCGCGTTGACGGGCGGGGCTCGATGGCGAGCGAGTAACTTGTCATCGGCCAGCACGAGAGGGCGTTAGGGGCAGTGCGGAATCGAGTTGGAACAGGCTTCTTAGGCACTTCTTCGGACGCCCTCTCCCCGAGCGGGTGGCACCGGCGGTCTGTCGAGGCGCTCCGACACCGAACAAGAGACCGCGTCGCGACTCGTTTGCCGCGCGGCGCGAGGCTGAAGCTGTTAGAATGAGCAACTTGTCCGACCGCGATATTTGGCGTCCGACAAACCGATCCACGAGCAAGATATCTCCCTCCCGGGCAAGATTTGTAAAAGCTCCTTCTGCGAGGAAAGCGGCGAGGCGATATGGGAACGATTCTGATCGACAAGCTGCTCTCGGCAGTGGTGAAGCAGGGCGCTAGCGACTTGCACATCACGGTCGGCCAGCCCCCCGTGTTGCGCCTCAGCGGCCGGATGCAGAAGCTCAAGACCAAAGTGCTGGAAGATGCCGACACGATGGGTCTGATGAAGAGCATCACGCCCGAACGCTGCCAGCAAGAGTTTCAGGAAACCGGCAGCACCGACTTCGGTTTCGCCTTTGGCGATCAGGCGCGGTTCCGCGTGTCGGTGTTTCGCCAGCGCGGCAAGGTGGCGATGGTCCTGCGGCAGATCCCGGTGGACCTCTACACCATGGACCAGCTCAAGCTGCCCGAGGTGTTCAAGAAGATCATCCAGCGGCCGCGCGGGTTGGTGCTGGTGACCGGTCCTACCGGTTCGGGCAAATCGACCTCGTTGGCGGCGATGATCGACTACCTGAACGAGAACGTCGATCACCACATCATCACGATCGAAGACCCGATCGAGTTCCAGCACAACCACAAGAAGTCGACGATCAACCAGCGCGAGGTCGGCACGGACGTGACGAGCTTCGCGGAGGCGATTCGCCGCGCGCTGCGACAAGACCCCGACGTGATCCTGGTCGGCGAGATGCGCGACCTCGAGACGATCGAAGCGGCGATCACCGCCGCCGAGACGGGCCACATCGTGTTCGGCACGCTGCACACCTCGAGCGCCGCGGGCACGATCAACCGCATCATCGACGTCTTCCCCACCAGTCAGCAGGACCAGATCCGCACGCAGCTGGCGACCGCCATCATCGGCATCCTCTCGCAGCAACTCTTGAAGAAGGTTGGCGGCGGGCGTGTGGCGGCGTTCGAGACGCTGATCGTGACGCCGGGCATCGCGAACCTGATCCGTGAGAACAAGGTGTTCCGGATCACCTCGGCGATTCAGACCGGTGCCAAGCAGGGCATGCAGCTGCTGGACGACCACATCTTTCACCACTACCGAGACGGGCTCATCACACGCGAAGACGCCCTTTCCAAGTGCAACTCGCCCGAAGACCTGGCGATCCGCATGGCGGCCGCTGACAAGGGGGTCTTCGATGACGAACCGAAAGAAGATCCCTAAGCCCCTGTCGCCGCCCGGCGACGCCCCGCTCGCAGAACCTCCGCTTCATCCCTTACGCGATTCGCTCCTCTCCTTCCCGTTCCTCACGTTCGCTTAGCTGCTATGGCCTCTCGTCGTCTTGGACAAGTGATGGTCGACATGGGCTTCATCGATGATGAGCAGCTCGACCTGCTTGTCGATGAACAGCGCCAGCATCCCGGGCAGCCGATCGGTCGCGTTGCGCGCGACATGGGCCTGATCGACGAAGAAAAGCTCACCCAGGCCTTGGCCGAGCAGTTCTTGCTGCCGACGGTCTCGGCACACGAGGTGAAGATCGCCAAAGAGTGCTTGCAGACCGTCACGGACACGATGGCGCAGATGTACCGCATCGTGCCCATTACGCTGGACGATGGCACGCTGACCGTCGCAACGTGCGACCCGCAGAACATCAGCACGCAAGACGAGCTGCGGACGTTCCTCGGGCTGAACATCAAGCTGATGGTCGCAAGCGAGTCCAGCATCAACGCCGGGCTGGAGCGCTACTACGGCGAGAACACCGAGAGTGTCGAGTCGATCGTCGAAGCGCTCGAAGAAGACGACGACCTGGCCGCCGCCGCCGCCGCGCTCGAACGAGACGGCCCGATCGACCTAACGAGTGTCGAGGCGATCGCCGACAGCGCGCCAGTGCGCAAGCTGCTAAACATGGTCTTGCTGATGGCCATCAAGGATCACGCCAGTGACTTGCACTTCGAGCCGTTCGAGGACGAGTTCCGCATCCGCATCAAAGCGGACGGCGTGCTGTATGAGATGGTCCCCCCGCCACGGCACTTGGCGTTTGCGATCACCACGCGGATCAAGGTGATGGCGAACCTGGACATCGCCGAGCGGCGCATGCCGCAAGACGGGCGAATCGAGCTGGCCGTTGGTGGTCACCAGGTGGACCTCCGCGTCAGCGTGCTTCCGACCATGTTCGGCGAGAGCGTGGTCATGCGGGTGCTCGACCGCTCGGTGGTGAACCTGAGTCTAGAAAACGTGGGCATGAAAGAGCACACGATGCTGGACTTCCGCCAAGCGATCAAGAAGCCCAACGGCATTGTGCTGGTGACCGGCCCCACCGGGTCGGGCAAGACGACGACGCTCTACTCGGCGCTGAGCGAGCTGAATACGATTGACGAGAAGATCATCACGACCGAGGACCCCGTCGAGTACGACATCGACGGGGTGATTCAGGTGCCGATCGATTCGTCGATCGGCAACACCTTCGCGGCATGCTTGCGGGCGATCCTACGGCAGGACCCCGATAAGGTGCTGGTGGGGGAGATCCGCGACCTGGAGACCGCCGAGATCGCGATCCAGGCGTCGCTCACAGGCCACCTGGTGTTCAGCACGCTGCACACGAACGACGCCCCCAGCACGATCACCCGGCTGAAGGACATGGGGGTGCCGACCTTCATGATCACGGCGACCGTCGAATCGATTCTCGCCCAGCGCCTCGTGCGGCGGATCTGCGCCAATTGCAAAGAACCCTACGAGCCTTCGGGCGAGCTGCTAGCAGACCTCGAGATGAAGCCCGAGGATATCAAGGGCAAACGCTTTTATCGGGGGGCGGGCTGCGAGATCTGCAACAACACCGGTTATAAAGGGCGGGTGGGCCTGTTTGAGCTAATGGTGATGACAAACAAGCTACGCGACCTGATCATGCAGAACTGTCGGACCGAAGAGCTGCGTGTCGCCGCTGAGGAAGAGGGCATGACCACCCTCCGCCTCGCGGGCCTGCAAGCGATGTACGACGGCGTCACCACCGCCGAAGAGGTCGTGCGCGAGACCGTGCTCGAAGCTTAACCCGTTAATACAAGATACATTGTGTGCTCCGCCGCCAGCGGTCAGCCGGCGGCCGACCGGCCAGACCATCCCCTCAAGTTGATCGCTGGAAGCTGACCGCTGACAGCCCGTTTCCGAAGGAAACGTTATGCCTACGTTTCAATTCGAAGCGATGGACGCCCAGGGCGCCGAGATCAAGGACGTGATCGATGCGCCCAGTGAGGAAGAAGCCCAGGCGACGATCCGCCAGATGGGCTACTTCGTCACCAAGATCAACGTCAAGAAGGCCCGCAAAAAGGCCGAAAGCGGTGGCGTCAAAAAGAAGAACCGCGGCTTCGTCTTCGGCGGCGTTAAGAGCAAAGACCTGACCGCGTTCACGCGTCAGCTCTCGATCTTGCAAGACGCGGGCCTACCGATTCTCCGCAGCCTGAAAATCCTGGCCGCCCAGGCCAAGCCCGGACGCCTGAAGTACTCGCTCGAGGACACGTGCGACGAGATCGAGGGCGGGGCCACCCTCTCCGAAGCCATGTCCAAGAGCCCCAAGGCGTTCGACCGCCTGTATGTGAACATGATCAAGGCCGGTGAGGCGGGCGGTGCGCTCGAGCTGATCCTCCAACGCCTAGCCGACTTCAAAGAACGGGCCGAGTCGCTCAAGCGCAAGGTTCAGAGCGCGATGATCTACCCGATCGTCGTGATCACGGTCGCGGTCGGCATCTTGACGGGCATCATGATCTACATCGTGCCCTCGTTCCGGACCATCTTCGAGGAGTTCGGCCTCGAGCTGCCGATCATGACCGAGCTGCTCGTCTCGGTCTCGAAGTGGGTGGGCGATTACTGGTACCTGATTCCCGGCATTCCGATCAGCATCTGGTTGTTCATCAAGCTGCTCCGCAAGTTCAAGCACGGGCGGATCGGCTGGGATCAGTTTGTGCTCAAGGCACCGATCGTCGGACAGCTCGTCGAAAAGAACATTCTCGCCCGCACCTCACGAACGCTCGGCACGCTCATTGCGTCTGGCGTGCCGATCCTGGAGGCGCTGCAGATCACACGCGACACCTCGGGCAACGCGATCTTCGAGCGCATGTACGCGAAGATCTCCGAAGCGATCCGCGAAGGTGAGGCGATCGCCAAACCGATGAAAGAAAATTCGCTGCCCGGGTTCCATCCGGTGGCGCTCTTCTTCTGGTTCTTCACGGTCCCGGTGATCGGCGCCCTGCTGTATCTGGTGAAGATGCGCCAACCGATCGTCGACGACATCGTGATCAACATGGTCGACGTCGGCGAAGAAACGGGCGAGCTGGACACGATGCTCTACAAGGTGGCCGACGTGTACGACGAGCAGGTGGCGGTCCTCACGGACGGCCTCACCAAACTTATCGAGCCGCTGCTGGTTATCTTCCTGGGCGGGGCGGTGGGTTTCATTGTGATCGCTTTGTTCATCCCGCTGGTGTCGCTGATCGAGAACCTCAGCTAGCCAGCCAGATAGCTGAAGCAGAATGCGGATTACTTCAGGTCAGGGGCAATGACCTAGCAAGAACGAGGAACTTCAAGATGCGGCCAACCAATGATCATGCCCTGTTTCAACGGAGCCCGCATGCGGCGTTCCCGCCACCGTCTTCCCGCGCGTTTACGCTGGTCGAGCTGCTGGTGGTGATCGCGATCATCGGCGCGCTGGTGGCGCTGCTGCTGCCGGCGGTCAACGCCGCCCGGGCCGCCGCTAAACGAGCCGCCATCAACGCTCAGATCAATCAGCTCGACGCCGCGATCGAAGACTACAAAAACAACCTGGGCAGCTATCCGCCCAACGCCCAGATCCTGGTGAATAGCACGCAGGGCGTCTCCGAGTTTCGGCCGCTAACGCCCCCGCAACTCGACGAGCAGAAGGTGCTCGACAACTTCCGCCGACACCTCAAGAAGGCGTTTCCGAAGCACCGCGAGCCGGCGGCGCTCATCAACGCGCTGTGCGGATTTCTTCCCAATGGGACCGCGGCCGATACCAGTTCCACCAACCCGGCGACACTGTACGGCGGCATGACGGCGGCCGAAGGGCTTGTCTTCTGGATGGGCGGCTTCAGCGAGGACCCCAAGTACCCGATCTCGGGTGCCAAGGGCCCCTCTTACTCGCTGCAGGGACTCTCGAATCCGCTGGTTGATCCGATCGAAGGCCGCAACTGGCGGCTGGACATCAACACCCAGCAGCTCGGCCCCCGCTACACCGACGGTGCCAATCAGGGATTCTTCTACGATCTAGACAATCGTTTTGTCGTCTACGACGACCCGCAGCAGCCGGGCAGCCAGCGACGGATCAACTTCTGGACGCTCAAAGCGAACAATACGCTCCAGCCGTTCATTTACTTCGACGCCTCGCGGGGCGACGCCACGTTTGCCAAGGACGCCCCCGCCGTGCCGCCGGAGGTGCTGGGCAGCCTGAACGCCGCCAACCCCGACCTGGAGACCCTCAAGCAACTGGCTGAGGTGTTCGCCATCAAGCAGCTCAAGCCGGTCGATACGGGGGCCACACCTGAGTTCTTCTTCGCCAACGACGGCAAGTTCCAGATCCTGCACGCGGGCATCGACGGTGCCTGGGGCGAATTCAGCCGCTTCGACAGCGGCAACAACGCTACGGACCTGGTGATCCCCGATCCGAATGGTGCCGTGCCGGTCTATCCGGCAGGCCCCTGGACGCTCGACACGGCCGACACGCTGACAAACTTCTCCGACACCACGCTGGGGGACGCCCAGCCATGACCCCCTCAGCCCCCCCCACCCCGCTGGCTCCCGCTGGCGTGCGCCGCGGGCTGACACTGGTTGAGCTGCTCGTGGCGATCGCCATCGTGGCAATTCTGGCGACGCTCCTGTTGGGCGTCGCCGCGCGCGCCGGCCGCACGGCCCGCGAAGCCCGCACCAAGCAGCTCATCGCCCGTTTGCACACGCTCGTCAGCGAGCGCTACGAGGAATACCGTGCGCAGCGTGTCGAACTGAACGAGCGCCTGCAAAATCCTGCGAATCCCGTCAGCGCCTCGAATCCCCCGTACTGGTTCACCTTCTTGCAGGCCGCGCGGGGGCCGAGCGTCAACACGCTCAACGAGGGTCAACAGCGCGCCTATGGTCGGCTGTTCGCCCTGCGCGAGCAGCAGCGGATCGAGATGCCCGACCGCTGGAGCGATATCGCGCTCACGCCGCTCGTGGGGACCGTTTCGGTGATCAACGCGACCGACCTGCCACCAAACGCGCCCCCGTCTGGCTACGACAAGCATCCGCGTTTCATCGCCCAGCGGACGCCGCTTAATCTGCAACATGTGCGGCGCTACAACGCGCTGTGGTCACGCACCAACACGCTCACCAAGCAGACGAACACGCTGGCTGATGTCTTGCGGAACGAGTCGGCGGAGTGCCTATACCTGACCGTCATGAACACCACCGGCGATGGCGAGGCGCGGGGCTTGTTCAAAGAGAGCGACATGGGCGATACCGACGGCGACGGCGCTCCCGAGTTTCTCGACGCCTGGGGCAACCCGATCGGGTGGCTCCGCTGGCCTGCTGGTTACGACTCGGACCTCCAGCTCAGTTACGATCGGTTAGCACGCCTCTTCAACGAGACGCCGCCGACGGGGCAAACCGCCGCCGAGACCATGCTCGCCGCACTGGATGACAACCACGACCCGCTCGACCTGTTCCGCATCGATCGCACGCCCCTCGATGCGACGGGGGCGCTGTCAGGTTTCGATGGCAACACCGGCGCGGGGGCACGGGGCTGGCGGCTGGTGCCGCTGATCTACTCGGCAGGCCCCGATCAAGATCTGGGGCTGTACACGGGCCTGGTCGAAACCTCGACCGATACGTTTCAGCAGTACTTCGCCGCGCTATCGGATCCCTACAACGCCGACCCGGGCTGGAGTTCGGTAAGCGACATTCCGCCGCCGCCGCTGGGGATCGCCCTGTCGGCGTCGCTCGACGCCGCTGAGGGCCGCGAGCAGGCGACCGACAACCTCACCAACCACCTCATTGAGGCCCGCTAAGCGGCGTCGCGTGTAGCGGTCCTAACGCCGGATTCTCATCCGTTTACCGAAGTGACACCGGGTGATTGGGGCGAGTTGGGCTGTGCCGGGCGCAGAAACCTCGACACCGGCGGCCTCCCGGTCCACAATGGGAGATTGCCAGGGCGTCCGCGGGCAACGGCCGTCCCAAACCGAGAGAAAACCCGAGATGAGGCGTCCGAACCGGATCAATCCCCCCCCCACCTCTGGCACGCAGACCGTCGCTCCGCGACCGTTATCTCCGCCGAGCGGCATGACGCTCGTCGAGCTGCTCGTGGTGATCGTGCTGGTCTCGACGCTCGTCACCACCGCCATCCCGCTGCTCTCGCCGGGGGGCGATGCCCGCAAGATCCGCGAGGCTTCGCGTTCGCTCAACGCGATGTTCGCGGGGGCCCAAGCCCGAGCGGTCGAAACGGGCCGTCCGTTCGGCATCGCGCTCAAGCGGCTGTCGGCTGACACCCGCGATCCGGACGACAACGGCGTGTGTGTCGAGGCCTATCAGGTTGAGACCCCGCCGGTTTACTCGGGCTTCGACACCACGTCGCGTGCGCGTCTGAGTCGCCGCCTGCGTCAGATCGCGCTCAACGGCACCCAGTACGACGACGCGAATGCCGCCGCCTACGCCACCAACGCGGGGGCGACGGAGTATCAGATTGAGTTCGTGCGCCGCACGAGCACCACCAACACCTCGTCGGGCCTGCCCCCCGGCTGGGCGATCGATCTGATCCCGCCGCGGTTCTTCCGGCCCGGCGACATCGTCGAGATCGACGGCTTGCGACTCGTGCTCATCAATCCTTCCGGCAACCGACCACCCAGCGGGGGCGACTACCTGCCGGGTGAACAGCGAGTCGGCAGCAACGGTTTCTTCGCCAGCCCCAACGCCGAGTACGCCCGTTTTGTCGCGCAGCCGCTAGAGGGGCTCGAAGCGACGCTTTCGGCATCTTACGACAACAACGGCAACCGGCTACCAACGCCCGAGGCCATTTCGCGAGCCGCCGCAAGCAACGCCACGACCGTGGCGAATCAGCTGCCGGGCCCCTACTGGACGGCACCGGCTACGTATCGCGTATTGCGTCAACCCGCGCCGGCACCGGGTGATCCGGTGCAGCTGCCCGCGGGTGCCGCGATCGATTTGCAAGCCAGCGGCTTTGCCGACGGCACGCCGCTCTACAAACCCACGGGCCACTGGGATACCGCGGTCAGCGGCCCGGGGCTGTTCACCGATCCGGTGATGGTGCTCTTCACGCCCAACGGAACGATCGGCCGGGCCTACCTCCCCGACTACGCAACGGGCACCGCGGTGCAGCGCGAGACGCTCGCCACCACCAGCCTGGCGATCCTCGTTGGCCGCCGCGAGCTGATCCCCGCGCAGCCGAAGGAAGAAGACAACGGCTATCGGGCAGCCGCCTACACGGACGTCCGCGCCAAGTTCGACGAGCCGCTGGCGCTCGACACGGCCAACAGCACGGTCGAAGACGAGGTCGCTGAGCGCTGGCGAAACGACTTCAACTGGCTGAGCCTCGCCAGCCGGTGGGTAGTGATCGGTGCCCAGAGTGGGTCGGTCTCGACGGTTCCGAACAGCTTTGTGAATTGGCGCGATCCCAACCAGCTCGACCGCAACAACGACCAGGCCATCACCCTGCAGGAGCAGATCTTCGCCGCCCGCGAGGCGGTGGGCACCCGCTCGTCGGACAGCGTCCGTTAGCCGCGGGCGCGACCACAGGGGCGATCACCGAGGCCCGCTGATCGTCGTCGCCCGTGGCCCATTGTTTCACTCACCCGGCTCGAGGAGCCCTTAGCTCGATGGTTTTCATCCCGGTTCACACCGCTGATCGCGGCGGGCTAACGCTCGCCGAGGTGCTCGTTTCCATGGGCATCTTGGCGGTGGGCCTGCTGGGCGTGGCGGCGCTCTTCCCGGTGGGCGGGCACTACATGCAGACGGGGGACGTGACCGACCACTCCGGCGCAGTGGCCCAGGCGGCGCTGAGCGACGCCATCATCCGCGGCGATCTGAATCCGAGTAACTGGGTAACGCACAACATCTCGCGCGCGAACAACCAGCATCGGTTCACCAACTTCGTGACGGGAACGATCCAAACAACCGGGGGGTCGGTATCGGCAGGCATCGGCGCACTCGAGGCGCTCAGCCGCACCCAGACCAGCCAGTATCAACTCTTCGGACAAACCGCCAATCGCCCCAGCGCGGCTTCCTATCGGGGGTCGCTACTCGGCGAAGCGTTTGTGATTGATCCCATCGGGCTTACCGGGGTGCTCGCCGACGAAACTTCTAACGCGAGCATTGTCCAGACGAGCCAATCATCGGCAGTCAATCGTTTCCCGGCTACGGCTTTGCAACTCGATTACCAAAGCCCCTACTGGATCCCCTGGAACCACAGCAATGTCACCTGGCCGATCCGGCGCGTGACCACGGTCAACAGCACTCTCGCTTTGGCGAGCCTCGCGTTCGCCTATCAGTTGCCGCTGGCCGAGGCTTACTTTAGCGCCGCCGACGACCCGGCCCAGCAGCTGCCCGAGGACCTCGACAAGCCGGCCGAAATGCGCTGGGATCGCCCCTCCGGAGCGACTCCCACCAGCGTCCCCTTGGGGCGACAAACACGCGGCGACTACTCGTGGCTGATCTCGGTTGTGCCCGGCTCGGGCGAAGCCCGCGACGCGTTGGCCACGCGCCCCGACGCCTACCAGTACGACGTGTCGGCAGTCGTGTTCCACAAGCGCGTCGCAGGGCTGGGGCTCAACGGCACGCTCGAAACCGAGCGTCTGGTGCGTGCAAAGGTGGTCTCGACCGGCACCGCGGGGGGTGAGCTGCTGCTCGAGAAACGTCCCGACAGCGTCGACCGCGATGCCGCCTCGCCCGCCGAGGTGCTCGACACGCCGTTCAAGGATCTCCGCAAAGGGCAATATGTGATGCTGGTCGGGCCGCACCCCAGCACAACCGTTGAGCGGCCGATGCTGTTCGCGCAGTGGTATCGGGTGCTAACGATCGACGCCAGCGGCACGCCCCAGCTACCCGGTGGCCAAACGCTTCCCCCCGCTCAGCGCAAGCTGGACGAAGACAACCGGGTGCTTGTGGGGTTGCGCGGTCCGGACTGGCCCTGGCAGCCCTCGGGCGATCTGTCCACCGCGAACGCCCTGCCCAACGACCTCCGCGTGGTGATCGTGCCGGGCATCGTGGCGGTGCACACCAAGACCATGCGGCTCGAAGCGGGCAGCGCCTGGGGCTTTAACTAAAGCCAGCGCGTCACCGCTGCGGTTCGCCCGCTCCCTTTTTCCCCCTTCCGACTCGTCTTTCCCGACGCCGTCCGTTGAATATGGCTCGCAAAGTTACTCGCCGCTCGGTTTCTTGGGGACCCGTCTCGAATGACGCTGCCCTGCGTCGGGCCGTCTCCCCTCGGCGGGCACCGCGCCCTGCCGATCGCCGCGGCGTGATCATGCTCGTGGTGCTCAGCATGCTCGTGCTGTTCATGCTCGTGGGGACCACGTTCCTCATTACATCGGGACAGTATCGAACCGCGTCGCGCGCGATCGAGAAGGCCAACCGTAGCACCCAGCAGCCCGCGGACCTGCTCGAGCGCGCCCTCATGCAGTTGTTGCGCGACACCAACAACCGCTACTCCACGGCACGCTACCACAGCCTGCTGCGCGACCTCTACGGCAGCGACGGCTTTGTGGGGCGCATTGCCTCGCCGTCGCAAAGCGATTTTTTGTTCGGCTCGATCAACACGAACCTCCGCCCCCGTTGCGCGGGGGTGAATCTCAACACGGTTAGCGCCGTCAATGCCACCGGCACCACGCAGGGACAGCTTGTTGATCTGTACGTGATCGACAACACCTTGGCGACCTCGCCGTTTGCCGACGACAACGTGGTCGGTCTTGAGATTGACGACGCCGGCATCCCCGCGGCTTACACCCTCTCGAAGACCGCTTCGTACTACAACGGCTGCCTGCTGACCCTGATCGAGGGCCCCTGTGCGGGGCAGTCGGTGCGGGTGGTGGACTACGATGCGTTAACCGCACCCGACGGAACCACCATCGTCGCGCGGCTCCGGGTGATGGCACCCAGCCGCAACGATGGACAATCGCTCGCCTTCGGCGGCCCCAAGGCGGGCGGTGGAGCGGGTATCGATTGGGTGCTTACGGACTTCCTGGAAAGCGCCACGCGCGGCTACGCGTTTATGGTCAACGGCCGGCCGCTCAACGGTGCGGGCGTGGGCTTCAACGCCCTGGCAGGACCGAGCCGACCGGTGCTAACCGCCCTGGAGATCGACACCGTCCCCAACGGGGATTCGGTTGGCGTCGAAACAGCCCTCGCTCCCAACTACACACAGTTCCGCGCCGATCGGGTCGGCCTACTCAACCCTGTGGCGGGAATCGATCCGTGGGCTGCTGGCCTTAGCACGGCCAACTTCTTGCCCCTCAACACCGGCACGGCCACGCCGCTCTACGGTGGGGCCATGGGCCCCGGCGACGCCGACGAGTCGTACGACGCCGCCGATTATCAGAACCTGTTCCTTGCGCTGCAGCCGCCGCAGCCGCGCCCCCGGGGCCGTGTGGTACGCGACTTTGGCACGGTGAACGCCCGCGGCGAGACCGATCCGGAAGAAGTTGAGGCCTACTATCAATCCGCCGGGGCGGCCGCGCCGCTGCGGATGGACCTGGACGATCTGCCGATCCCCTCGTTCCATCGACCAGCGCTCGTGAACTTTTGGTTTCATCGACTGATGAACTCGCCGTGGCTGGCGAATGAGATCGGCGACGTCAACGAGCGCGCCCGCGCGATCATGCGGCCCTACGAATCATCCGCGAATGCGAACACCGCCGCGGCAATCACCGCCATCAAGCGCAAGTTCATCCTGCGTCCGCTCCGCGAGGACCATCCGAGCTTCGACGGCAGCAACCCGCTCTCGCGTTACGCGCAAACGGCGCTCGCCGGGGCGATCAATGGCAATGTCGTTAACACCAGCATTGGTAATCAGATCACCTTCCCCTACTGGGAGGCGGCGGGGCCGTGGGATGTGGATAACGACGCCGACGGCGTGCCCGACAGCGTGTGGATCGACATGGGTTTGCCGGTCCAGAAGACGGAAGACGGCCGGTTCTATAAGCCGCTCGTGGCGCTGCTGGTCGAAGACCTCGACGGGCGGCTGAACCTCAACGCCCACGGCTCGATCGACCACTTCGTGCAGGACGACCTCGACCCGTCGTTCGGTGGTTTCGTCAACGCGAACCTCGCGCAGGATTACAACAACCAACGGCCTCTGCAGACCTCCAATCAGCTGCCCCCCGGCTCGGGTTGGGGTCCCGCCGACATCACGCTGCGGCCGGTCCTCTCGCCCGAGCTGCCGCTGGCCGACGCCTTAGGTGTGGCCAGCTACAACGCGGTGAACGCCCCGAACGGCCTCATCGGCAACCCCCAGTACGACGATTACGCCCGGCTGCTGATGGGTCGCCCCAACCCACGGGCCGCGAACCTGCCACGGGCGGTCGCCAGCAGCGTGGCAGGCGGAATGCCGTGGGGTCGCTACGGCGTGGCCGTAACCTCGGGTTCGGGACTCGAACTCGTGTGGCCGGGCATCTCGGCGAACCGCGATGTTTTCGGGGCTTCGGGGCTGAATAGCTCGACACTGGATCGGCTTGCGGCGTACGACTTCTACGGCTGGCCTCAGTTCGCGCCGCCGGTAGCGAGTGCCGTGCTGTCGGCCAGCAGCGCGCTCTCGCGAGTGAACCTGCTGCGGCTGGGCGTTGGTTTGCCGAGTGCTTTTGGCGAGCTGCCCGACTTGCGCGGCCGTTACGCAACGGGCCTTAGCGTCGCCAGCGGCCGAATCAGCGAACCGCTCCGCGACCTCTCGACAGAGTCGCTGCTGAGTAAGGACACGGCGACGCCGATCGGCATAATCGGTCCGCTGGCGACTGATTCTCCCTATGAGCTGAACCTGTCGGGAGACACACGCCGGCTGCCGCCGGAGAGCATCGCCCAGGTCAACACGAGCTACGCTACCGTCGCGCCCGTCAACGACGACGCGCCGTTCTCTCCGGCGGAGCTAGAGCGGCTGCTACGGGCTTACGACGCCGACGCCGCGGCGCTGCCCGATCGGCTGTGGAATGTGGTCGATGCCTTTGCGCCCGAGAAAGTCGTTGTGCAAACCGCGATCGCCACCGGCGATATCAACGCAGACAACTTCCCTGCCTTCTCTCCCGGAATTTTGCAACGGGTGGTCGCCGAGTCCCAAGCCGCGCTGAATCGTCGGCTGGTGACGACCGAAAGCTGGGACGTGCCCGCCCCCAACGAGAACTGGACGCAGCGCTGCCTGCTGGGTGCCGACGGCCTGCCGGGCCAGCCAAACTTTGACGACGACGGCGATGGCCTCCCTGACGAAGGCGACGAGCTGAACGTCACCGGGCGCACTTTCCCCGCGTGCGACGATTACGACGTGGTCATGGGTGCCCTGCCCCCGGCTAACGCCCGCATCACGGACTACCTGCGCTACCGCGTGGTGCTCGAACTGCGCCGTAAAGGGGTGATCCTGCCCGGAACGCAGCCTATCGAAGTCGATCGACTGGTGAACAACGTCATGTTCGGCCCCGGCGTCACGCCGGCCCCGAACGGGACGAACCTCGGCGCGTCCCCCTGGCGGACAATCACCGCGGGCGCGGGCGGCCCCGCGACCTTCGGCGGCATGCTTGCGCCCGAGGTGCTGGCCGGCAAGAAGATGGACCTGAACCGCCCCTTTGGCGACGGCCGCGATAACGGCGACGGCCTGGATACCGACACCAACGGAGCGGTTGATGACCTCCAAGAACTCGAAGCGGGCGTCGATCCGCTCATGAACGGCATCGTTGATGAACCGGGCGAGGCGGGTGAGCCCTATATCGTCGGCGGCGGCTTCCTCGATCTCAACGGCGACGGCTTCTTTAACGCCACCAGTGATCGCCTGTGGGAAGAAGATATCAACCTGGATGGCGACGTGCTCGATCCGGGTGAGTTCACCCAGTTCAACCACGTGGGCGGTGAAGACGTCAACGGCAGCGGTACTTATATCGGCACGGCCCGCATTGTGGACGACGCCCGCCTCGCCCGGCAGCTCTACGCCCGGCACCTTTACTGCCTGATGCTGCTCGTCTCGGACGAGAACTACCTGGCGCCGTACGACCCGAACGACCTGCAGGTGCAAAAGTATCTGGACCCCAATACGCCCGGCAGCGTGGCGAACCAGATTTTCGTCGCGCTCCGCGATAATCCGCCGGCTGGTTACTCTGGAACTCCCTTGCAGGACGCGCGGCGGATCGCGATGCGAAAGCTTACTTGTCGGCAGATTGCTCAGTGGGCGATCAACACGGTCGACATGCGCGACCCTGACGCCATCCAATCGGAATTCGAGTACGACGAGAACCCGTGGGACGGGTGGAACGTGACCGACACGCTGCACCAGCGTGTTTATCCGCTCGATGGCGACGCCGCGACCGACGAGAACTACACGCAGTTCCGCCCCGTCACCGCGGCGGGCTTTGGACCGGTACAGGCCGAGTTCACCGCAAACCGCGGCCGCACCAATCCCAACGGCACACCGATCACCAACGACCCCGCGTCGGCGTACGCCTACGAGCAAACGCGCGGCGTGGTGTGGGGCGCGGAGCGTCCCGAACTGCTGTTGACCGAAGGGCTGGCCTGGCACGATCGGCGGCTGCACGACGAAGACATCAACGACCCCGACTCGGGCGCGCCGACCTCGGAGGAAGAGAAGCGACAAGAAGGCACCGACGACCGCGGCAAGGTGAGCACGGTCGATCCCGATCCGGACGACGACCTGGACCAGATCCTCAAGCCGGTCGGGCCCACCTTTGTCGAGGTCTATAACCCGTGGGATGAGGGCTCGCAAAAACCGGCCGAGCTGTACCGCGACCCGCGTTACGTGCCGCGCCGCGATCGGGCAAGCAACATCGTCGAAGGCGTTCTGCTCGACCGGCTGAGCAACAGCGCGGGCTTGGCGTTAACGCCCGAGGGGAATCTGAACCCGTCCGGCACGCCACAGACCTCGCCCGTGTGGCGAATGATCTGCGTCGAGACGCATCCGCTGGTGCGCAACACGACCATCAGCAAACGGGATCTGACCAGCGTCTATCCGACGGGACCACGCGAGAAAGAGGTCGAACTAAGCGACGACCCCCCGCTCGACGCCGCGCGCAACAACGACCTGTACCTGGGCGTGACCATCGAGAACACGCCCTGGATCTACAGCACGGATAAGGTCGATCCGCGGGCACCGCAAACGCCGCTCATCTCGCCGTCTACGCTCTCGTTCTGGAATCAACGTCGTCGGGCCGTGACCGTTGCCCCTGACAGCGCGTTCCGCCAACGCGCTGGCGTGCTCGAGGCGGAGTACGTCAACCCGGATCCCGACTTCCCTTCGTTCTCACGCGAAGCGCAGCCCTACCGTCCGCGGCGGGATGCCGACTATCTGGCCGAGGTGCGGATCTCGAACCCCGGGCTAGGTCTTGGAGAATCGGGTTCCAGCGCTAGCGACGTCCGCATCGTCGAGCGTCGTCGGCTCATCAAGCCCGATGAATTCATCGAGAAGGCGTTCTATTTTGCCGGGGCCCCCGGTACGGAGTACGACAACAATTTGGGGGCCCTGCGCGATCTGGCCACCGATCCGGGAGTGAGGATCCCCCACCTGTTCTATGAGTTGGAATACCCCTCGGGGGTCGCAACGCGTGCTGTGGTGGACGAGCTGCTGCTCGATCAGGGAACGGCCGGGGCCCCCGATCGCAAGATCGATCTTGATGACATGGGCCTGCAAGCGATCGAGCCGACCAGCACGCCGTCGATCGACAAGCTGCGCGTTCACGCCAGCCGCTTCGTCGTGCTCGACGAGTTCGACGGCGACCTCGACGGCAACACGCAAGAAACCACGCCGCTCGCGCCGATTCTGCCGGGGCGCTACGGCGTGATCGGCCACCCGGGCGCAATCTACGCCAAGGACTCGTCTACGCCCGGAGTGAAACGCGATGTTACGCTCGAGAATCGCTACACCACGCTGCTCTCGCGTCCGAAAGACCTCTCGGACCAGATCGGCTTTGATGCGAACAATCTCGATCGTCCCGCGATGCGGCGGATCGAGCTGATCCCCAGCCCCGATCCGGCCGACCACCAGATTGTGGTCCGGCACAATGGCGGTGTGACCGACGAAACCAGCGCCGGTCGGCTCTACACAGGCGGCCGCGCCTACTCGCGCGAGACCGAGGTCATCAACCTCGACGCCCCGTACAGCCCCAGCCTCGGCACGGGCGACGTGGTCGCCAACGCCACCGCCCCCGCGCTCGCCACGGCAGGGCTCGGCACGCAAGTGATCCAGCCGGCGGTCGCGATCCCCGTGGAAGGATTCTCGATCTCGGAGCCGCTGGACGGCTACCTTGTTCGTCAGGCGGAACTCGATCCTGAGTTTGAACTCACCTTCGATCCCAACCCCAGCAGCCGACCAAGCTATCGCCCCAACAGCGATCGCCCGGCCGAGGGGAGCTATCGCCCGGGCGGGGTAACCGGCAGCAAGTCGCCGCCGTTCACGCCGGGCTACGACGAACCGTTCGACGTGCTCCCCGAGCTGATCGAAAACCAGACGACGCCCAACTATCGGGCGATGCACCTGCAGCGGCTGGCCAACCCGCTCTTGGCGTGGAACCCCCCGTCGCTGGGACCCGACGGCTTCCCCAGCAAGGGACACGACCCCACACGGCCGGTGAACCCCTATCTGACCACCGACACGATCTCGCTCGACCTGACCTCGTTCAACGGCGTGAGCGACGCCGAGACCCAAGACCTGGACGCCGAAGACCTGAACGTCACGCCCAACCCGGACGATGACGGAACCGTCTCCGGCACGCAGCGGAGCACGATTGCCGAAGGGCCTGAGGCGCGGCATCAGCTGAAGCGCGCTTTCCCGCCGGTGGGCGACGGTCGTAACGACACGCGCGTCACGCTCCAGTCGCAAGAGCGCGGCCTGCACCCCCTGGCCGCCGGCGATCGCAACACACCGCTCCCGGCACGCAACGTCTGGTCGCAAGATCGCCCAACCGGGGCCGCCGAGATCCTGCTCGATCGCGGCATGTCGCTCGAGCTGTTCCAGAACAAAGAAGGCGTTGGGCGGAACCTCAATAACTTCAAGTTCGGTGGTGACGAAGCGATCGGCCGTTACAAAGAACACGCGATGGACTACCCGATCCGGCACAGCCTAGGGTTTGGTAATCGTGGGTTTGGAAAGTTCTACAGCTACCGCAATACCATCGCTGGGGTGAACTCCGACACGATCGACATCGATGGCGACGCCGTTTCTGGTGATCTGGTGGGGGTCGATCAGATCGACACTTCCAACAACCGGGGCGAGGACGATGTCGCGCCGCCGGCGTTCCACTGGCCCAATCGGCCGTTCATCAGCGAGATGGAACTGCTGCAAGCGCCCGCGTGGAGCAGCTCACGGCTGCTGACCTACTACTCGGTCGCAACGCCCACGCTGCCGACGCAGCCCAACCCCTACGGCAACACGTTCAACGCCGCCAACAGCACCGCCGCCACCGAAGTCGAGGCGAACGCCGAACGCTGGGCGCGGCAGATGAATCCCTACGGTCATTTGCTCCCCTTCTTCCATACGGCGGCCGAACCGGCCCAAGCGGTGCAGAAAGCGGCGGTTGGCAGCACGGCTACCTTGCCCACGCCGCCACAGGTGGTGGCGTTTGGTGCGCCGCACTTCTATCGGCTGCTGGACTATGTGCACGTGCCCTCGCGCTTCGTGGGGACGGATAAGCTGCTCAACCCCGCGACGACAGCCTTTGGCGAAAGCTTCGTCAACACCGCCCTACCGACCACGCCCGGCGTTGAACCCGACGCGCGGTTGGGGCTGCTCGCACCGTTCAACCGGGTGGACAACTACCGCGAACCGGGCCGCGTGAACTTCAACACGATGGTCGGCCGCCGCGACGCGGGCGAGGCCAACACCACCACCCCGACCGGTGCCGCCAAGGCGTCGCTCCACCTGGAGGACCTCTGGTCGGAGGTTTACGACGGCGTGATGCATCGCCGCCGCGACGGCAGCTACCTCGCCGACGCCAACAACGATGGCGTGCCCGAAACGCTCGGGCAGTTGGGCCATCTGGGCCCGGCGTGGCGCGACCTGGTGCTCAGCCGCCGTGGCTATGTGCAATCGACCTACAGTGCGGAAGGGGGCCAGATCGCCGGGGCGAGACCCAGCTATGCTTCGCGGCTGCTGAATCCGCTTTACCCGACCTTCTTTGCCAATCCGCTCCGCGGGCCCGACAGCGGCAACCAGGTTCCCCTGGCGCAACTCCAGCAGTCGGGCGTCGATGCCTCATGGCTGCGAGCGCATCCGCTCAGCTCCGGAGCCGACAGCGCTTGGGGCGAACGCGGCCGCGACGACACCGTCAATGATAAGAGCGGACGCACAACCAATGCCTCGGATGGCATCGCGGACCTGGACGGCCAACTGGACGACGCCGGCGAGGCAGGCTCGGTCATGCTGCCCCTCGATAACACCACGCTGGGCGCTGTGCCGAACGCCGCATCGGGCGCACCCGGCAACCTGCCCGAGTTGCTCACCCAAGAGAACAGCTCACCCTTAGCGGCGGGCTTGTCTCGGCTTGGAGACGTTGTGCTTGCGCGGGCTGATACCGGTTTACCCGATTCGCTGCTATCTGCCCTTGCCACGGTTAGGAGTGAAAACAGCAATCGCGGCTGGTACGCTAAGCGCCTCTCGCCGGTGCCGTTGTTCTCGGGCGCTTCGCGCGAGCCGTCGCTCGACACCGAGCGTAACGCCTCGTTCCGCTACAGCCCGCTCACGCGGCTGGCAAACCTCGCCACAAGCCGCTCGGGAGTGTTTGCCGTGTGGATCACGGTTGGTTACTTCGAGGTGCAGCCGGCGTACGAAAACCCGACGCTCGCGGCGCGGTACGGCATCAGCGCGACCCAGGCCACGCCGCTCGATCCGGTGCTCCGCGACAGCTTCCTCCGGATCTACCAAGATGGTTACACTCTGGGGCAAGAACTCGACCTCGACACCGGACAAAACCGCCGCATGAAGGGCTTCTATCTGATCGATCGGACCCGACCGGTGGCGTTCAAGCCGGGCGACGACCTGAACGTGGAGAACGCTGTTCTCCTGCGGAGACGCGTGCAGTGAGCAGCGGCAACGGAGCGAAAAATCCGCGTAGCACCGCGAAAGAATCGGTGGTGGGGCCGCTGCTGATGATGGCCTTGCTGGTGGGTGGGGCCCTGATCGCGGAACGCTTTACCCGGCGCACCACGCCCGTGGTGGGGACCTCTTTGCCGCCGCTCAACCTGGTGGAAGGGTGGACCAACGGCTCGTCGGCCCAACCGATCGACCCGAGCACGCTGGTCGGCAGACCGATCGTGATCGACGCGTGGGCCACCTGGTGCGGGCCCTGTCGGGCGGCGATGCCCCGTTTGGCCGAGGCGCACAGCCGGTGGTCACCGCGCGGTGTGGCGTTTGTGGGACTGACCGACGAAGACAGCTCACGAAAGGCGCAGATCGAATATTTTGCCCGCAGCGTGCCGGGCTTCACCTGGCCGATCGGCTACGGTGCCGGAACCCTATTCCAAGCGCTCGGCGTGCGCCAGCTGCCGACCCTGCTGCTGTTCGACGCCCAGGGGCGCGGCGTGTGGCGCGGCCATAGCGTCGAAGAGTTGGAATCCCAGCTCGAACGGCTGTAAGGCGGATCGCCCCGCCTGAACCGATGCACCAAACCTGAACCGGTGCGCGCATCGGTCCTGGTACAGCGTGCAGCGCGAGGTTCCCCTCCTCCAAAGGGAGGCGAGGCACGGGGAGGTGGCAATAACCGGGGGGTACACGGCCGGCGACGCGCTACTCTTCCACGATCTCGCGGACGTACTTCACGCGCGGTTTGCCGCCGCCGGGCAAGGGGCGGCCGGTGAGATAGTCGCTCGCGTAACGCAGGCGTTCGCGCGGGCGTTCGGGCACGCGGAAACTGTCGCCGCGCTGGAGCACCGTTCGGGCGATCGGCATCCCGCCAAATGCCGGCGTGCCGGCGCTCTCGGCGGGAAACCATTCGCCGCCAAACTCGTCTCCGCCTGTGGCCCGCTCGAGCCAGAACTCGGGATAGCAGTGGTCGTGAACCCACACCAGTCGCGCAGGCACACCGATCGCGCGGCAAAGCCCCACAAACAACGCGCTGCGGCCGTGGCAGTCGGCGATGCCGTCGTCCAGTGTCGTTAGCGCGCTGGTGTCGGGGCCCTCGGCGTAATCGATCGTCGAGAGCACGTGCTCGTAGAGTGCTTCGACGCGGCCCCAGTCGTCTGGTTCTTTGCCGACAGACTCGGCATCGGCCAGCACGCTCTCGGCTAAGCGCCTCAGCCGAGAATTGCGCGCCTCGATCATCGGGCTGGGCCCGACAAAGCGTTTGAGCGCGGTCGGGGGACGGCGGGGGATGCTGAGCAAAGCCGCCGCCGCTTCTTCGGGCGGATTGACCAGGTGGATGGTGACCTCGCAGGTCACGAGCGCACGGGCTTCGACCCCGGCCGGCAGACGCGGGATCGAGACCATCATCTGTCGCACCCCACCGCCGGGCAGGTCACGATAGGCAACGTCGGCCACCTCGGGCGAGAAATCTTCGTTCACCACGCGCACGGACTGCCAAGGGCAGTCCAGCGGGAGCGTGACAATCGCCAGGATATCGGCACAGGGGCCCCGCGAGGCCGTGATCAGCGCCCCCACCCGATAGAGCTGCGTCTGCTGCTCGCCCAGGCGGACCGGATCGATCGCGACCGCCGGCTCGCCCGCGGAACGCTTGGCGGCAACGGGGGTGACCCCCCCCAGCGCGATGAGGCCCACCAAGAGCGGGGCGAGAACGAGTCGTTGGCTTTGCTGAAGAGACCGGGCAAACATACCTCCACTCTACGCTACCCAGGCCCCGTCCGGTCACGGAGGGGCCGTAAAAAAGCGAGCGACCTCGCCACCCCGCGGTCAGGACCGACGCGGAGCGGCGAGGCCGCCGGATTGGGAGGTTGTCGCGGTCGGCTCAGTTAGCCGGCCCCGGATCGATCATGCCGCCTGTGCTGGGCGAGCCCAGGTAGGCCCCGCCGTTGTCGTACGACGGCATGCTGTAGGAGCCGTCGACGCAACTCGGGCAGCCGCTGTCCATCATCGGAACGCTGCCATAACCGTAGGTCTGCACCATCGGGTCATAGCCGCAACCGGCGTCGTAAGCGACGGGCATCGGGTTGTAAGCGCAGCTCATGTCCGCCATGGGTGCCGGGGCGGCCATCGCCAGCGGGGCGGGGATCGCCGCGGCCGAACCACCGCCGCAGTAGGCACCACGGCACAGCGTGTCTCTTAGTCTCCGGCAGCAACCGCAGCCGGTGAGGCTGGTCGCGGTAACCGCGACAGCCAGCAGCATCAGGGCATTCTTCTTCATTGCACGGCTCCTCGGGCGGGAGCGGTGGCGGACTCTTCGCCCGGAGCGGGCGAAACGGCTCCGACACCGCGATGTCGCTTGTTTGTGTCGAGCCGTTTGCTTGGGAGGGCGACGGCTCGCGGGGCGACGGGGGGTGGTTGGCGCTCGCGCTGGCGATGCAGCCGCGAAACACTACCCCACTCCACGCGATGTGCAAATCAAACCGTTGTTTTTTTTCAACAAGGGTCCGGCACGACGGTGGTGGGCATGCTACGTTTTCGCGCCGGAGATCTACTCCCGACAGATACCCTCGTGCGCGGACCGCTGTGCGGACCGCCCGCCCCCCTCCCAACCCGCATCATCGGACCGATGCTACTAAGCCCGTCACACCGTCAGTTCGTTACGCACCTCGGTCTGTTTGCCGCGCTGCTCTATGCGCCGTTGGCCGCTGCGGAGGCGCTCCGCGCAGGCGATCGCGTGCTGTTGGTAAGCACCCGACCCGTCGGCTGCGCTACCGAAGCCGCGACGCTCGCCACCGGTGTCGAAGGGGCCGAGTACACCGGCTGCTGGAACGCGGTTGATGCCCCGGCAACGCTGGCAACGCTGGACCCCAGCACGCCGACCATTTTTTATGTGCACGGCAATCGGATCGAGCCGTCCGACGCCCGCGTCCGCGGGCTAGCGGTCTACCGCCGCCTCGTGGCGTGCGCCGCCGATGACCGGCCGATACAGTTTGTGATCTTTTCCTGGTGCTCGGAGAAAGAGCGGGGCCTGTTGCGTGATTATCGCGTCAAAGCAGCACGCACCCGACCGGTTGCCTGGCAACTCGCCTGGACGATCGATCGCCTTCCCGCTTCAACCCCGGTTGGGTTGCTCGGCTACAGCTACGGTGCCCGAGTTTGCAGCGGAACGGCGCACCTGATGGGCGGCGGCTCGCTCTCGGGACTCACCTACTCCCCCTCGACGGAGTGCGCAGGGTGTCGCCGTCCGCTGCGGGCCGTCTACCTGGCCGCGGCGATGGACGCCTGCTGGTTATCGCCCCGCAGCTACCATGGCCAAGCCCTCGAGCGGCTTGAATCGCTGCTGGTGACGCTCGATCCGCGTGATCCCGCGATGAAGTTTTATAAGTTCGTCCCGCGACTGGCCGATCCTCCGGCACTGGGCGACGTCGGTCCGCAGGGGCTCGACGCCGCTTACGCCGCGCGGGTCTGCACACTGAACGTTGCATCGGCAGTTGGACACAGCCACGATCTGTACCGCTACCTGGCGGCACCGGGCGTGATGCCGGCGGCCTGGCGTCGGTTAACCTTTGCGGATGCGGCCAGCTTGCCGACGCCGACGCTTGCCGCGGCTTCCAGCCACGCCGGTGACGGCGCATAGTGACGGGGCTAACACGACGGTGCACCCCCGCCCCGCCGCTCGCTCCGCTTGCCAATGCCCTGCCGTGTCTGATCGCCAAGCCTACCTCAACGGCACCTGGTCCCCCGACACCGGGCTGGCGATTCCGGTAAACGATCCGGGCTTCGCTCTGGGCGTAACCATCACCGAGCGGCTGCGGACCTTCAACGGCAAGGTCTGGCGACAAGCGGAGCATGTCCGCCGCTTACGCCGCTCGGCCGAGATCGTCGGGATCAACCCGACCGTGGCCGACGAGATCGACGCCGCGATCACCGAATACCAGCGCCGACACGAGCCGTTGCGAGCCGAAGGGGATGATTGGGCGATCGTCGCGTTCGCCACGCCCGGAGGTGACGAGCCCACACGCTGCGTTCACGGGTTCCCCCTCCCCTTTCGCGGATGGGCCGCGCAATTCACGGCGGGGGTGAGTGTCTGGCTGAGCGATCATCGGCAGACGCCCGAGAACTGCTGGCCTGCCGAACTGAAATGCCGCAGCCGCATGCATTACTATCTGGCCGATCAACAAGCGCAGCAGCACGAACCGGGTTCCCGCGCGCTGCTGCTAGATCAAGACGGTTTTGTGGGCGAGGCCTCGACCGCCAACGTGGTGATCTACAATGCCCGGGAGGGGATCGTCTCGCCACGAATGGAAAAGGTGCTCCCCGGCGTGAGCGTGGCGGCGCTGCGCGAGCTTGCCCTGCAACACGGCGTGCCGTTCAGCGAACGCGACCTAACGATCGATGAACTGCGGGCGGCGGAGGAAGTGTGGCTCGCTAGCACTTCGATCTGCCTGCTCCCGGTCGTGCGCTGCGATGGTCAGCCGATCGGTTCGGGCCGGCCGGGCCCCGGCTATGCGCAGCTGCTCGGTGCCTGGAACGAGGCGGTCGGGCTCGATGTCGCCGAGCAGGCGCGCCGCCGCGCCGGCTTGATCTGATTCCCTTTCTGCAACAGGCAGCCGTTGTGACGATCGCGATTCACTTTTTTGGGGCCGAAGCCGATCGGCGCTCGATCCCGCTGGCCGCGGCGCTGGGCGTCGGCCAACGCCCCGAGAGCTCGGGAGCCGATCGTCATCGCTACGATCGGCTCAACGCCGAAGCCCCCCTGCGGTGGCGTTCGGCCGACGAGGCCTCGGCGGACCTGTTCGTGTACCCCCACATCTACTCCGCCTCTGAAATCTGCTACGCGGGTGCCGAGCGCGCTCGACAGCTTGGCAAGCCGTGCGTGTTCTTCCGAGACAGCGACGACGCGAGTCCCTGCGCACCGCCTTATGGCGTGGTGTATCGCGAATCGATCCTCGCCACGCAGATGACGGCCGCCGAACGGGCGCTGCCGGCCTTCGCCGACGATCTGGCACGCGAAACGGGGGGCTTCCAACCGCGTGACAAGCAAGAGCTCCCTTCGGTCGGCTTCTGCGGCTATGTGGGCAGCACATGGCGTCGCTGGCTCTTCAAGCTCCAGGGGCGTTCGGCCAAGGTGCTCGGGCTGGAGCTGCGCAGCCGCTCGCTCGCGATTCTGGAGCGTGATGCGGGCGTCGCAACGCACTTCATCCGCCGCACGCAGTTCTGGGGCGGAGCGATCAGCCGCTTCCGCGGCCCCGATCCCGATGCCAAACGCCGCGTCCGCGAGGAGTATCTCGAGAACCTCGTCGGCAGCGATTACATCTTGTGCCTGCGCGGCGCGGGCAACTTTTCGTATCGCATGTACGAAACGCTGGCGATGGGCCGCATTCCGCTGTTTGTGAACACCGACTGCGCCCTCCCCTTCGACGACACGATCGACTGGCGACGGCATATGGTGTGGGTCGAGCAAGCCGACCTGCCCCGGCTTGGCGAGCGTCTGCGTGAGTTCCACGCGGCGCTTTCGCCTGCGGAGTTCGTCGAACGGCAGCGCGCGAACCGCCGATTGTGGGAAGAGTCGCTCCGCCCCACGGAGTGTTATCAGCGGATTATCGAGCGGGCCGTGGCGGGCTGAATTATCGCCAAGAGAGCCGATGCGCTCCCGACTAATTCCAAAGAAGGATCGGGAGACCAAGAATCTCTCTCCAACAACGAAGAGGGACCATGGATCAACCCCGCCAAAAGCCACGACTGGTGCCCTGGCTGCTGGGTGCGGTGGTGCTGGGGCTGACGCTCTTCGCGTGGCGGACGCTGACAGAGTTTGATCGGCGTGTCGCACAGCTCCGCAGCGCGGGGCAGATCGTCACGCTCGCGGAGCTGCGGCCGCAGTATCGCAGCAAAAAATACCTCGGTACGCGCTTGAACAGCGTCGCCGCGTCGCTCAAACAGTTCGATAGTGAAACGATCCCCGCCGGCGATGCGTATCGCGATCTGGACCGTATCCAAGAACAGCACCTTCCCGAAGCGGCCGCACATCTGGAACGCTATCGCGAAGCGCTGGCGGGCGTGCAGTCCGCTTTGCGAGAGCGTTCGGGAAGCAATGCCCCCATCGCAGATTACGACGCCTTTACCCAGCTGCTCTATCAACGCCTGGAACGGAACCGCTCCGCCTCACGGCTACTGATGCTCCAGCACGCGGTCCTTCTATGCTCCGGGAAGCGCGACGAAGCGGCTGGTGTAGCGATCGATTTACTGGAACTTGGCCGACAAGCAAGAGACGAACCCTTCATCGTTGGCGGACTTACGGCACTCGCAATGGAGCAGATCGGCTTCAAAGCGGCCATCGCCACCGCGCAGGCCTTTCCGGACGATAAGGTTGTGGCGCACCGGCTGGATGCGGCGCTCGCCGGGATGGCGGACCCGTCGCGCCTCGACCGCGTACTGCGTGAGGAACGCGTGCTGGTCATCGCTCAGATTCAGCGAGGCAACACCCTCGGCATGCGGCAAGCCGGGCCCGTCTTACTCGACCGTTTCGAGCAACTGCTGCGGCACGGCGGCGCATCCCGCTCTCCCGAAAAACTAAACTTGCGCGATCAATTCTTCAGCTGGCTGGCTGACCTGGTGACTCCCGCCATCGATTCAGTTCGCGCCGCCGACGATCGCGTGCTAACGCTGCTGCGCTGCGCACGGTTGCAAGTCGCTCTCGCCGCACAGCAGCCACCTCTCGACTCGACGCCCACGGCTGAGTCGCTCGGCCTGCGCGCCGCCGATATGCTCGATCCGATGACGGGCAAACCGCTCCGTATTGAGCACCGCGAAGTGGGTCCGCGGCAGGACGGCGTGCAGCACCAGGCGGGCTGGTGGGTGTGGGGAGTCGGTACGAATCTTATCGATGAGGGCGGAGAGCTCTACGATTACGAGGATTGGGGCTACGGGCCCCCGCTTGAGTACACGGACTCGGATCCCGACGCTTCGCCAGAAGATCAGTAATCGCTCGAACCATAAAACGGTGCCGCACGCAGCCCTGTGCGGCGGCGGACGCGCGCGACCATGGCGTCAACCTCCGCGTCAGTGAGCGGTGTGACGATTGACTCCGCCGGCTTGCGCGCCACCGTGTAGATCTGGATCAGCTTCAGCTTGCCCCCGGCGCGGGTGATCTCGTTGAGCCGATCGCAGTAGGCGTCTAGCTCTTCGTCGGGGGGGGCCTCCCCCGCCAGCCGCAGGAAGAGCGACTGGATGACAATCGGCCGGACCCGCGCGGCGTCGGCCAGATTCGCCAAGACCTGTTGAAACGGGATCTTCGTCCGCTCGATCGTGTGATAGTACGCCTCGGTGCCGGCGTCGAGCTTGGCCCAGATCTCCCCCTGGTTGGCGTCAAGCACCGCCAGCCCCGCCTGCACATGGGGCCGATGGAACATCGAGGCGTTGGTGATCAGCACCATCTTGACCGCGTGCTGCCCCTGTTCGGCTTTCACCCCGGCGGCGAGCGTCATCAGCTCATCAAAGTTCTTGAAAGTGGTCGGCTCACCGTCGCCGCTAAAGGCGATGTCGTTCAGCCGCCGCAGCGGAGCGGGCACGGCGGAGAATTTGGGCGTCTCGTAGAGCTCGCCCGAGGCAACGAGCGACAGCACGCCGCGCAGTTCCCTCAGCAGTTGCTCCATCTCAACAAAGCGGGTTTCGCTGCGGCTGGTGCGATCGACCTGACAGTAAACGCAGTCGAAGTTGCAGACCTTGTCAGGGTTAAGATTCACGCCGATCGAGATCCCCCCCGAGCGACGGCTCAGCACGGGATAGACAAATCGATTGTCCTCAAAGCGGCGCTCGTGCTGGCGATGCAGCGGCAGTGTGGTGGGCGGCGGTCCGGATGATTCGCTCATAGCGCGACATTCTACTCCGGCGGTGCAATACGGACCGCCCCCACGTACGAATCGAGGGGCAACGCTCCTCTCGCCGCGTCTCGTCTGCCGTTCTGCCTGGTGGCAGTCGAAGGCGCGTCTCGAAGAAACTGCCTCTCGACGTACGAAGGGATCCGCTATGTCCAGAAAATCGGCCCCCCCAGGGGGTTTCACACTGGTTGAGCTCTTGGTGGTGATCGCCATCATCGGGGTGCTGATCGCCATGCTGCTGCCAGCCGTCCAGCAGGCGCGCGAGGCGGCGCGCCGGTCTTCGTGCCTCAACAATCTGCGACAGATCGCGCTGGCGACCACCGAGTTTGAGGGACGCATGAACCGCCTTCCCGGCCTGTACGATCGGTATCCCGACCAGCGGCTGGACGACAGCCTCGGGGAGCTTGATCAAGAACCCTATGGAACGTGGGCCGTGTTGTTGCTCCCCGACCTGGAGCGTCATCAGATCTACGATCACTACGTCGAGGGGCGTCCGGCAAACGCCTTTATCGCCACCTATCTGTGTCCCAGCGACGATTTCAAGCCACGCACCGGGGCTTCGAATTCGTACGTCGCCAACGCGGGCCGCTCGGGCCCGGCTAGCCAGCAGCGGGTGGCGAACGGGCCATTTCTAAACCGCATCGCGAGCCCCCGCGCGGCGATGCTCGATGGCCACTGGCGCGACGGCCGCGAGTACACCCTGGTCTACAGCGAGAGCAACGAGGCACGCGACTACGACCAGATCGAGTGGACCGCCTTCACTTCCGATGGACTGGTCGATCAAGAGTTTCTTGACGATGCGCAGGATCTTGCGTGGAGTCCCGTCTTCTACTGGCGGTCGGGCCCCGAGGACGTGGACTACATCAACGGCCCACCGGCCCCGTGTACGGAGGATCTCAGCCGCTGCGTCGCCCCCGCCCTGGTCGGGAGTGAGGATCGGGCCCTGCGTCGCGCGGCGATGGAGGTCAATCCCTGGGTGACGATGATGAATCGCCGAGCCCGTCCTTCGGGCAATCATCCGGGCGGAGTCAACATGGCGTTCTGCAGCGGGCGTTCACTCTTTTTGCGCGAGAACATCGACTACAACGTCTTCCGCGCGCTGATGACGCCGAACGATCGGCAGAGCGACTCGCCCTACCCCGACATCATCGTCGAGGATCAGCCTTATCTCTGATTAGCGACGGGATTGCGGCCTACTAAGCCGACTCGCGCATCGGTTGGCAGCACAAGCGGCGGAACAGGTCGCACCGTTCGGCAAGCTCATCGGTCGTCCCCACGTCGATCAATCGGCCAGCGTCCATCACCGCGACCCGGTCCGCCAGCGTGAGCGTACTGGGGCGGTGCGTAATGAGCAGCGTGGTGCGTCCGCGTAAGAAGGTGGTGAGCGTTTGATGGATGAGCTGTTCGCTCTCGATATCGATTTGGCTGGTTGCCTCGTCGAGGATGAGCAACTCGGGATTGCGGAGAATCGCTCGCGCCAGAGCGATCCGTTGGCGTTGCCCGCCGGAGAGTCGGCAGCCGCCCGGACCGACGATCGTTTCGTAGCCGTCGGTAAGCCGCTCGTTGATGAACCGGTCGGCGTGGGCCTTTTTCGCCGCTGCGACGACTTCCTCAAACGAGGCACCCGGTCGCCCGCTGGCGATGTTCTCCGCGATCGAGAGATTCATCAGCTGAGCCTGCTGAGAGACCACTCCGATCCTCGACCGCAGATCGCGGAGCCGCAGGTCGCGCAGATCCACGCCGTCGATCGAGACGGTCCCCTCACACGGATCGTAGAAACGGATCGGCAGTGAAAGCAGGGTGCTCTTGCCACAGCCATTCGGTCCGACCAGTGCCAGCGTTTCGCCCGCACGGACTTCGAGCGAGACCTCTTCCAGAACCAAACGATCGGGCCCGTACTGGAACGATACATTATCAAAACGCAATGACTTCCAAGGCGTGGGCAACGCTTTGGGAGTCGACGGGTCTTGAATCTCCGGCTGACGATCGAGCACGGCATAAACCCGCTCGGCGGAGGCGGTCGCGGCGTGATAGGCTCCAAACACCCCCGACAGCCGGCGGGCCGGGTCGCCCATGCCAGCGAGCATGGCAAAGAACGCGGTCATCTGACCGTGCGTAAGCGGCGTGTCGGACAGCGCGATACCAAACAGATGGGTCTGCTGGTTGAGCACCAGATAGCCGCCCGCGAGCGCCGCCGTAACAACCATCGCCACTCCCAGATTTTCCGTCAGCGGGCTGGCAAGCGAGTCATAGAACGCGATCTTGAGCCGCCGCCAATAAAGCTGCTGCAGCGAGTGATTGAACCGAGCGCGCTCGGCCGACTCGCGGCCGAAAGCACGGATGATACGGATGCCGCCTAGCGTTTCGGTTAGCGACTCGTAGACGCCTGAGAGCTCTTCCATCGCGCGGCGATTCGCGCGCTTCAGCGATTTGCCGAGCCAACGGATACCAATCACCGCCAGCGGAGCGATCGTGATAGTCAGCGCAAGCAGTCGCCAGCTAAACCAAGCCGCCAGCACAAAGCAGGCGAGCATCTTGAGCGGCTCGCGGATCGCTTGGCCAAACAGGACCTGGACGCCGCTGCTGACGTGTGACATATCGGAGGTGCAGCGGGTCATCAGCTCGCCACGGCCGCGGTCCGAAAACTCCGCGAGATCCAAGCGGAGCACCTGCTTGAAGTACTGCTTGCGCAGCTCGAACGAGACCAACTCGCCCAGCCTCGCGACAAGCAACAGGTTGATGATCCGGAACAGATTTTTGGCCAACGTGCCAACCAACACAAAGACGCACACGTACAGAAGCGTCTCGAACGGGGTGTCGGGCAGCCAGCGCGTGGCATAGGGCTGCACCCAACGCACGCGATCGATCTTGGCCTGTGAGTTCTGCTGGCGATGCTCCAGATCAGCAATCGTGTAGGCCAAACTGCTAGCATCGTCGCCTTCGGCAGCGGCTTGCTCAGCCAGCAGTTTCTGCCGCTGAATCTCCAGCTCCGCGACAACCGTTTCCTCGTGCTCCACTTCCAGCGCGAGCCAGCTCGGAATCGATTCGCCGTGCATGACCGCATCGACTACCGGCCACACCGCGACGAGATTGGTCGCCCATAATACGGCCACGATTATCGAGGTCGCCCAGCAGGCGGCGACGGTCCCGGGGCGCCGGAACGCGAGGCGTAAGGCGCGGCGGAACTGGTTCATGGGTCGTCCGTGATTGCGATGCGGGCGGTCGGCCAGGTCGAAAGGACCGCTTCGCCAGCCCCGAGCGGTTCTTCCCGAACCGCTTCTGAGCATGGCTTTCTAACAAACCTCAGTGGTCGCTCGCTACGGCATCGGCAACAGAAGGGGTGCTAGCACGCACGTTGCGCGGATCGCTCGGGTCGCGCCGACGGCAGCGAAAGGTTGGATTGATCGGGTTGCGCCGCCGATATCTGTCCAACAGACGCCTTGCCGCCACGCGTCGGGCCGATCGTACGGCCCGGCGAGATGACTCAGCGTGGCGCGGGGAAATCCTGGGGGGGAAACCGAGATGAAGATCTATCAAGCCGCTATCGCGGCTGCGCTGATGGCGTCGGGCGTGGGATGCGCCACCATGAGCCCGTGCGGCTCGTCCATCGATCCGGGGTGCTGCGGCGTGCCGGGCCGGTGTGGAGCCCCGACACAGATTCTCGACGGCCGGTGCCAAACCGGCCCGGGAATCTTTGACCGACTTGGCTGGACACGCCGCGGAGTCGAGTGCGGTGAAATGATGTGCCTGGGCGATGGCGGCTGCGCCCAAGGGGCCTGCGGCTGTGGTCCTGGCCCGTGTGGCCCCGGTGGGGCGTGCGGCATGGGCGGTGCTTGCGGTAACGGCCAAAACTCCATGACGGGTTGCGTCAACAAGCTGCTGGACTGCAACGGCATGTGCGGCGGTGGTGACCGCAACTACAACTTCAATCCCGGTCCGCCAACCGGTCAGGTCGCTTACCCGTACTACACCACACGCGGGCCGCGTGACTTTCTGATGGCCAACCCGCCCTCGATTGGCCCGCGCTGATCGGAGCTTCTTGGCTCGATCAATCGTGTCATAGTCGGGAAAACCGTTTACCAGCCGCCGCGGCGCAGAAAACTGCGCTGTCGGCGGCTGGTTGCGTTTTTAGAGCCCCCGCAACCTCGCCGTGGCGTTATTTCACGGTGACGATCATGATTCTGAGCGCCGCTGACGCGAGACGTCCGTGCGAAACGCCCTCGGCGGGTCGGTCTCAGACCGCTCCAGCGATGAGCGTCACATTCTGGCCGCCAAAGCCGAAGCTGTTCGAGAGCACCGTCTTGCAGGCCTTGTCGCGCGGCGCGTTGGGGACGTAGTCCAGATCGCAATCGGGATCGGGGTTCTCGTAGTTGATCGTCGGCGGCAGCACCCCCTCGGCGAGCACTTTCAAGCAGATGATCAGCTCGGTCGCCCCAGCAGCGGCGATCAGGTGCCCCATCATGCTCTTGGTGCTCGAAACGGGCGTCTTGTAGGCGTGATCGCCCAGCGACTGCTTGAGCGCGAGCGATTCGACCCGGTCGTTGACGCTGGTACTCGTGCCGTGCGCGTTCACGTAATCGACTTCTTGCGGGTTCTTACCCGCGTCCGCCAAGGCGATGTTCAAGCAAGCCGTTGCGCCACGTCCCTCGGGGTGCGTGTCGGTAATGCGGAACGCATCGGCGGTCGCGCCGTAGCCGAGCAGTTCGCCATAGATATGGGCACCGCGGGCACGGGCGTGTTCGTACTCTTCAAGGATCACCATCGCGGCCCCCTCGCCGAGTACGAAGCCATCGCGGTCGCGGTCGAACGGCCGGCTAGCGCGGTGCGGCTCGTCGTTCCGCTCGCTGAGGGCCGTCAGCAGGTTGAACCCGGTAACGCCGAAGGGGTGAATCATGCTGTGACAACCCCCCGAGACCATTGCCACGGCGTCGCCGCGACGGATCATCTCGGTGGCTTCGCCAATCGCTTGGCTGCTAGCGGCGCAAGCCGTCAGGCAATTGCTGGTGGGGCCTTGCGCTCCGGCGAGCGCCGCGACATAGCCGGCCGGCATGTTGGGCTCTTGTTCGAGTTCCAGCCGCGGGTCGAGGCGGCTGAGCCCCTCGCTCACAAAGCGGGCGACATCGAGCTCGCCCCCTTCCAGGGCCGCGGTCATCATCGCTGCAAAGGCGTGGAAGTCTTGCTGTCCTTCGCCGGCCCCCAGATAGACGCCTAGCTTGGTCGGGTCGAGCGTGCCACCATGATCCGCGGTCGCTAGCCCCGAGTCCATCAACGCCTGCTTGGCCGCTCCGACCGCAAAGCGGGTGTGCCGACCGCGCCGCGCCCAGACGGCTTCGTCCTCGCCCACCGAGGCGATCGACCAATCACGCACCTCGGCCGAGATCTTGGTCGGAAACGCCGAGGCATCGAAGAGCGTGGTGCTCTTCACCGCGCTCTTGCACGCTAGCATGTTGGCCCACAACTGATCGACCGTATGGCCGAGCGGCGTAACACAGCCCATCCCGGTAACGACAACACGACGACGCATGGCAATCGAGGCTACAAGCCTAGGAGGCAGGAGGAATCGGAGCGGACACTCGGGCGTGGCCGCCTGGCACGGACGGGAGAAACCTTGTCGGACGGGGGAAATCGAGCCCGATGGCTCGCCTACTTACCCCGTTCGTACAGCCTAAGGGCCGAGTATTCTACCCGAAACCGCCGCAGCCGCGGCCTCGGGAAATAGACCCCCGAGAATCGCTTACACTTTGACTGGCAGGCCGTAATCCTGGGGCTTCATCCGCTCGCCGTCGGCTCGAACCCCCACGGTAAAGACCCCGGTCGTGTGCAGCCAGCGGACCAGCATGGCCGGATCGAAGAGCCGGGCGGGCTTCGTGCCAGCGATCGACTCGGGGGCGTCGGAACCAACCCGCGCGAAAAAGATCTCGGCCTCGGCCTGCGGCCGATCGGGCCTGCCGCCCGAGCCAAGCACCGTGCCGGTTACGGTGCACTGGGCTCCCGCATCAACGGTGCGTCCGATCCGCGCCTCGTAGCGCAGCGCATCGCCCGGGCGGGCCAATCCGCTGAAGGTCAACTTTGTGAACTTGGCAAGAACTACCAGCTCCTGAAATTGATACAGCTCGCTGACCAACAGCCCCGCGGTTTGTGCCATCCCTTCGGCGATGAGCGTGTTGGGCATCGTCGGATAGATGTCCCAGTGGTCGTGCACGAGCTCATCCGAGAGCGAGACGCCCTTCATACCTGTCGCGTGCGAACCCGCGACATACTCGGTGAAACGATCGACCCAGAACCAACGCATGCGAAAAGACTTATCCTTTAACTGCTCAAAAGCTGCGCCCGCTCATCTGCACAGCGCAGACCAGCGGGCAAAAACAAGGGCTTATAACGGCGAGCGGCACCTCGGTGAGAGGTGTCGTGCCGACTCAGCCCATCTTGTGCGCAACAAAGTTGCACATGTCTTCGACCGTTAGCTGCTTGCCGAGCTTCTGCACCTGCGGGTCTTTCTCGAAGGCTTCGAGGTTCGCAAAGGGCATCCGCTCGCGGAGCTTGGTCATGCCGACTTCGTTCAGCTTGCCGTCGGCAACGTAGTCTTTGTTGGTGAGGATATCTTCGGGGAACAGCTCACCACGCTCGATCTTGATGTCAAACGCCTTCTCCAGCCGGAAGACGATGTCCAGGAAGTCGATGCTCTCGGCGTCGAGGTCGCCCTGAAGGGTTGCCTCGGGGGTGACCTCATCGTCTTCGACGCCTAGCGCCTCGACAAGCGCTTCTTGGACCTTGGCGAAAATCTCTTCGTTATCCGGCATGCTGATCTCTTTACTACTCGCGGGGGAAAAGCCGACTCATCGGATCGGCGCTAGCCGGGTGATCCGGCTTGGTGGATGCGATCGGTAACCGTGATATCGGTTGGGCGAAACGCGGCGGGGGGGAATCGATCGGAAGGGGCGACGGTTGAGACAGGAAAGCGGCTCGGCTCAAACACCGGCCTGGGGGCAGATCACGGTCTGCACATTGGTTAGGTATCGCTTAACGTGGGCGTCCACCAACGCTTGCGAGGGATCGGAATCAGCCAAGTTATATCGCTCAACCACCAACCGGCCTGAGAGCGAAACCGAATCGCCCACTTTTCCGATCACCTTGAGCGTCGCGTCTCGCTCGTCCTTCTTTAGGAGCTCGACCTCGATATCCAGGCGCGAACCCGGCCGGACGAAGTCGGTGTATTTGATGTTCTTAGCCTCTTTCAGGGCGATCACGCTATGCTTCATGCCCTCGGTCAGCCTGAGCAACCAGGCCGAAGCCTGAGTAGCCGCCTCCAGCATAAAAACGCCAGGGAGCACGGGAAACTCGGGAAAATGATCCTGCAAGTACTCCTCGCTAAGACTCACCTGCTTCGAGGCGCGCAAACGCTCGCCGGGCACAAACGACTCAATGCGGTCGAGCAACCAAAACCGCATAGAGAGTTTCTCAGCCGCCGCACAAACCAGTAGGAACGTCGCCGCTCCGCCTGGCTGCCTTGGCGATATGGGGGATATGGGTAGTTAGACAGCGGATTATAATCCGTCTCGGGCAGCCCTTCAACGCTATCGGATCAATCGAATGCCCCCAGCGTGGACACTCAGGTGGGTGCCGTCCAGGGGGGGCAAACCATGGCTCTGCCAGTGGTTGCGCCGCAGGGGGCCTGAACTGCCGTGCCTCTCCCCGCCGACCGGCTCCTCATGCGTCAATACGACCCCGACGCCGGCGACCGGTGGGACGGAATCGTTCCCGCACCTCGCCCAGCGCGGCGATCAGCAGGTCGACCTCGGCCGGGGTGTTGTACAAGTAAAAACTCGCCCGGGTGCTGGCGGCGATGCCCATCCGGTCGTGCAGCGGCTGGGTGCAGTGGTGCCCGGCGCGAACCGCTATGCCGCGGCGGTCCAGCAGCTGAGCGATATCGTGGGCATGCGGGCGATCCAAGACAAAGCTCACCAGACCCGCTCGACATGGGTCGTCGCTGCCACCCGGTGCCGGGCCCAGCAGCCGGATGCCGGCGATCTGGCTCAGCCCCGACCATGCCCGCTCAACGAGCGTGTGCTCGTGTGCGGCGATTCGCTCCAGACCGATCGCCGTCAGATAATCGAGCGCGGCTCCCAGGCCGATCGCTCCGGCAATCGGCGGCGTGCCCGCCTCAAACTTCGCGGGGAGATCCGCCGGGGTAAACCGGTCGTCGTAGACGCGGTTGATCATGCTCCCCCCGCCTAAAAACGGAGGCATGGTTTCTAGCAGCGTTTCGCGTCCGTAGAGCACCCCGACACCCGACGGGCCGCACAGTTTGTGGCCGCTGAAGACCAAGAAGTCGCACCCCATCTGCTGCACGTTGGTGGTCAGGTGCGGGGCGCTCTGAGCCGCGTCGACCAGCGAAACGGCCCCCACCGCTCGCGCCCGGCGGCAGAGCGCCTCGACCGGGTTGATCGTCCCCAGCGTGTTGCTGACCGCGGTGAACGCCACCAGCTTAGTGCGCTCGGTCAGCACCTCGTCGAGACGATCGAGCTGGAGCACACCGTCGTCGCTCATCGGCATGTGGCGGATCACTGCCCCGGTGCGCTCGGCCAGCTGGAACCAAGGCACCAGATTCGAATGGTGCTCCATCGGCGTGAGCAGCAGTTCATCGCCTGCGTGGACGTTGGCGTCGCCCCAGCTGCGTGCAACGGTGTTGATGCCCGCCGTGGTGCCGGCGGTAAAGATCACCTCATGCGCGTGCTCGGCGGCAAGAAACGCTTGCGTCTTGCGCCGCGCCAACTCGTAGGCATCGGTCGAGCGTTCGCTGAGGACATGGATGCCACGATGAACGTTGGCGTAGTCGTGCTCGTAGCAGTGGACGATCGCGTCGATCACCTGCCGGGGCCGTTGGCTGCTGGCGGCGTTGTCCAGAAACACGAGTGGCTGCCCCGGGTGCACGTCTTGCGCAAGCAGGGGGAAGTCATCGCGGAGCGACGCATCGAGCAAGAAATCCGTCAACGGGACCACTACTTTCGCTTAGAGAACCTAACCTCGGCCGGGTGCTTGCCCGGTCAGACCGCGACGGGCCCGTACCAAGAGGTATCGAGTTTAGCACGACCAAGAAGGAGAACCGACGGGACGGCGGTCACAGGCCGCTTACGAACGGCCAAGGCACCGCATGGCTCTGTCCGATCACCGCTCCACCGGCGAGTACACTGCCTGCTGGATCACACGCCACGACAACAGACAGCATTTTTGGCGGTTGGGGGTAAGTCGCGGACCATAGAGCTTGAGCATGTCCTCGGCGGTGAAGGCTTTGACTTCATCGACGGTCTTGCCGCACAGCGCTTCGAGCAGCATCGAGGCCGAGGCTTGGCTGATGACGCAGCCGTCTCCCTCGAAGGCACAGTCCTCGATCTTGCCGGCGGGGTCGAGCTTGAGGGCGATGCGCACCACGTCTCCGCAGAGGGGGTTTTTGTCGTGATGGGCGTGCGTGGCATCCAGGAGCGGCCCGTTGTGGAACGGGTCCTCGTAGTGATCGAGGATATGCTCCTGATAGATCTCTTCTTCGCTGGGCATACGCGGGGCGGGACGACGTCTTGGTGTCGGGAAAGAGGATTGACTAACAAGACTCTAGGGGGATCATGCCGCCGGGGCAACTTGCCGTATTTATGCGATTTTCGCCGTCAGGCATCTAATTATCAAATTAAACTGCCAACCTGCCAAGACACTCGTCTCAAGGCATGTCACCGATCGCCCGATGTTCTCGCCTGAGCAACCGGTATGTTTTCTCGCCTCAAAGGGTTTTCTCGCCTCAACGGGATGGTTCTCGCCTCGGTTCTTTCCGGAGCAAGCATTCTATCTGGTCCTCTCGCAGTGGCTCAAAGCAGCCGCGAGGGACGCATTCAAGAGCACCTGCGCACTCTCGACTCGGGAATCGGCCACGAGCAAGAGGCGGCCGCCAACGCTCTGCTGCTGGTCGACCCCTCGAGCGTCGATCCCGAGCTACGCAAGAAAATCGCGCGCACCTTTCGCGATAAAGCTCTCAACTCGCACTCCCATGACAAAGGACCGCTCATTCACGGCTTGGTTCACTGGGGGGGGAAGTACAGCACCACGGTGCTGATCGAGATACTACGGTCCGAAAAACTGCGTGTCGACAAAGAGATCTTCGATGCGCTGGCTGAATCGGAATCCACCGAGGCAGCCGAAGCGGTAGCCGCGCTGCTGGGCAACTTTTTCAACAGCGATGCGGCGGCGCAATGCCTCGTCCAGATGGGCCCGATCGCCGAACCGGTCGTGATTCGTGCAGCAAAGACAGCGCCGGGCGATATGTCGATGGCGGCCGTTAACGTGCTTGGTGAAATCGGGGGCGAGGCCGGCCTTAAAGCGCTCCGACAGCTCTCGGGCCGCGGGCCCGTCGAGCAGCGTTCGGCCGCCAAACTTGCCGCCGCCCGAGTGCGCAGTCGCCTGCAAGCGGGCGACGAAGAGAAAGATCAGTACGCCGAAGAGGCCCCCCCCGCAATCGATCCGGACGACCCCTTCGCACCCCCTGCCAATGGCGGCAAGGGTCTCTCTGGTCACGATGAGGAAGGGGATTGGTCCCAAGTTGAGGCCCCTTTGGCAAATCGCCCTCGCCCCGGCAGCTTCCGCCCCGACCCCGCCCCCAAGACCGACGCTAAGCCGCCACGCTTTAAGTCAACGCGATTGAGCGACCTGCCGGGGCATGGCATCTCGCATCCGATCGCGGTCAGCATGACGCGCGCCGATCCAACTCGGCTAGCGGTGGTTATCAATGACGCCATGGCATCGAGATCCGCTTCCGTGCAACTGGTCGATGCAAGTGCCGGACGCGTGAAACGACTGCAACAGCTTCCGCCCGACATCAAGCACGCAGCCCTCTCGCCCCGAGGCCGCCGGCTGGCAACCATGGCCGAAGAAGGTAGACACCGCGAGCGCATGCGGATCGACATCTGGGAGTTGGCTCACAAAGAGCCAAAGCTCATCGAATCGTGGCGTCCCTACCACCAAGACCATCGCGAGATCTTAGCTACCGACCCTCGGTGGATCGCCTGGACGGATGAGGATCATCTCCTGACGCTAAATCGCGCGGGCGATCTGGTCCGCTGGAAAACAGCGGGCGCTGTCGCGCAAACCCGCTGGAAAATCGACGGCTGGTCGCTCCCCGTGATGAGCCCCGGCGGCCGACAGATTGCCGCCGTCGCTCCCGATGGCATCCTGGTCTTTGATGTCGAGTCGGGCGATACGCTCTTCTGGTTCGAGGAAAAGCTCGAACGGGATCGCGGACTCGGATTCGATCCCACCGGGACGAAGCTCGCCTGTGTCGAGGGAACTCGCATCCGCATCTGGGATCTGGCCACCGCCGAAACCCTTACGGACTTTCACGTCAAAGACATCGCTCGAATCGGAGATGACGCAACCAAGCCCCTTTCTTTCTTGGGTGACGAGCGGCTCGTTGTACGGGGTCGTCAGGCGGTTGATGTCGTCGATCTCGTGCAGCGCCGCGTACTGACACGCGGCGAGCACTCCGCCGACTACCTGGCTGGCTGCGAGGGAACAACCCTGTTGGCGTGCGTCTTCGGTCAAACCCCGGCCCTGTATGCGGAGAGGGCACCAGACGCCGAGGTTGCCCCCTCCCCGCGCGTGGATGATCCCGAGTCGCTGCTCGCCATCCGCCCCGGTTCGGCAATTGCGCTCGATGTGCGCGTTGGCTCGGGACTGGATCAAGAAGTGCGACAACTCCTGACCACTGCCATCACCCAAGCCGGGCATGTGCTCGATCCCAACGCCACCACCAAGCTGGTAGCGCGGCAAGAATCGAAGCAAGAGGTCATTACCTACAAGGGTTTCCACACCCCCTCGTGGGTCGATGACGGAAAGCAGGTCAGTGTCGAAGAAAAAATCTACACGGCAACCTTGTTCATTGAGGGGGAAGCGGCCTGGCGTTACATGGCCAAACAAGGCGCTCAGCACATGCTGCACACGCAGCAGGGCGAATCGTACCAAGAAGCGTCCGATCGCGCGATGCAAGCCAACGCCAACTACTTTCGCCGGGTATCGGTGCCCCGCTATCTGGTCGCCCCCCAGCACGCCGGACCGCTCCAGACCGTCAAGCTCCGCGGAAAGTAGGGGCGTTCGCCGCGCTTGCGGCATCGGCGTATGCGCAGCAGATCGCACCGCTTGCCGTCTATTCCGCCGCCACGCAACAACCGACCCCCTAACCCGGAGCGCTTGTGTGGCTAGCGCCCCTCGCCGCACTTGCTCAACGGCGGCGATGAGTGATCGCGCGGCGTGTTTTACGCCGCACCCCAGCGGTCGTCTTTTAATTGGCAGGCTTTGATCTGCCGCTCCCCGAGGCAAACGCCCTCAGGCCGATCGGCGAGCACAAACCGTTGAAACAGTGACCCTCGCGCATCTGGCGTATTGCCTCATGTACCGCAGTATCTACTGTTGTTCCAACTGCACGAGTTCGCTCTTGTTGATATCGAGCCACTCGTATCGCGTGTTCGCGTCGTACGTCAGCAACGCATCACCTGGAGAGAGCCAATCTCGCTCGATCAGCCGGCTTGCGAAACGCCCGCGGTGAGGATCGCCAACAGCCGGATCAGGCTTCACATGGAAGCGCTCATGGTTGGAGAGAACAACGCAAACAACGTATTAGGACCGCTCGATGTCCTGCCCTGTGCGCTGGCCAGATACCACGCCAATTTCAAAGCAGCCCCAGTCGCCACACAAGCACCGCCACGCCGAGCGGTACCAGGTACCACGCAAACACCGCCAGGCGGCCCCGTTTAACCCACCGGATCAGCAGCGCCAGCGCGCCCCATCCGACGACGAACGCCGCCGCGAAACCGAGCGCCAGATTCGGCAGCGACGTGCCGGTCGAACCGTCCTGGAAGATGTCGAGCCCCTCTAAGACCCCCGCGCCGAGAATGGCGGGGATCGCCAACAAAAACGCGAACGTGCTGGCCGCCTCGCGCGAGAGCCCCGCCGCTAGTCCCGCCGCAATCGTCGAGCCGCTCCGCGACACGCCCGGCAGGATCGCAAACGCCTGGGCGGTGCCGATCGCCAGCGCGCGGCGCCAGCCGAGCTGCTGATAGGCGATCCCCCCGCCGCGCGCCTCGTTGCGCGCCGATGAGCGCGCCCCGTACCACAAAATGGCAGCGGTCACAAAGAACATGCAGCCCGACAGGAGGACGTTCTCCAGCAGCGCATCGCCCGCTGCGTCGCTGAGGCCCTTCTTGATACCCACGCCGACAATCGCGGCAGGGATCGTGCCGACGACCAGCACCGGCAGCACACGGCGATCCGCGCCCATGAGCCGCGCGATCTCGCGGCGGTAATAAACCAGCACGCTGGCGAGCGTCCCTAGGTGCAGCGCGATACTGACTTCGACAAGGTCCTTGGTGGGGGGCCTGCCGAGCGATTCCAGCAGCGCGTTGGCGACCACCAGATGGCCCGACGAGCTGACCGGCAGAAACTCGGTAAGCCCTTGCACCACGGCGAGGATCAAAATTTCCAGAAGGCCCATGCGGCTTGCGGCGTGTAGTGAGAGAGAGATGCCAAGCGGAGCGGCTCGGCGGGCGGGGTCGAGGCGAGCGGGGTATTATGCTCTGGCGTCGCCGTTTCCGCAGTCCGCCCCCGCCCCGACTCCTCTCTTCCCCCCTTATTGCTGGTGTTTGCGTATCAGGAAGGACTGCTGCTAACCGGCCCGCGGATGTGGGTCGATTGTCGGCGTCGGCAGGGGCGGTCATTCGTGTCGCACGCGCACGCCGACCACATGGCCCGCCACGAGCTGGCGTGGTGCACCCCCGAGACCGGTGCGCTGTACCAGCATCGGCTGGGGCGTCGGCCGGTGCGTGAAATGCGGCTGGGCGAGGCGATCGCCTGCGGCGACCTGCGGCTAACCGCCCTGCCAGCGGGCCACTGCCTGGGATCGGCCATGCTGCTGGCGAACGATGGCGAACGATCGCTGCTGTACACGGGCGACTACAAGCTGGGACCGTCGCTCACGGCCGTGGAAGCCGAGGTGCGCCGGGCGGATTGGCTGGTGATGGAAACCACGTTCGGTCGGCCCGCGTATCGGCTCCCGCCCCGCAATGAGGTCATCGAGCGGTTTATCGAGCTGGTCCAAGCGGCGCTCGCCGCGGGACGCACGCCGGTGGTACACGCTTACGCGCTGGGCAAGAGCCAAGAAGCAACCAAGATCCTCACCACCCACGGCGTGCCCGTGCTGCAGCACCCAATGGTGTGGGGGGTGAGCCAGGTTTACGAAGCGTGCGGCATGCCACTCGCGACGGACGGGGCCGATGTGGCGCTGTACCGCGGCCGGCCGCTGGCGGGCCATGCCGTGGTGACGCTGCCGCGTTCGATGAAGCAGCACCGTTTGGCCGGGTTGGGGCCGACGACCTCGATCGCGCTGACCGGCTGGGCGGCGGCAGAGAACGCCCCCTATCGGCTCCAGGTCGACCACGCCCTGCCGCTTTCGGACCATGCCGACTACGACCAGCTGCTTGAGCTCGTTGAACGGGTCGAGCCGCGACGGGTGTTCTGCACGCACGGCCCGCGCGCGTTTGTCGAAGACCTGCGCGGACGGGGCTGGGACGCCGAGCCGTTGGACGCCGAGCCGCAGAGGCGGCTGTTTTAGGCAACCCTTTTTAGGCAATCACGCTAGCGGCGGCGGGCCGCAGCGACCCGCGCGGCAGCCGCGGCGGGCGCGCGACTGTACCGATTATGCGGCCGCTGGCGCCGTTGGTCCGCTGGCACCGGGCCGGTTTTGCTAGTTGTCCGCTTCGCAGGGCGACGAAGTTCCCTCTGACGGAGAGAGCGCCGGTATGGAGCCGCATGCGCACCGTTGTTGTTTGCCTTCGCCGAGCAGGGAAGCCGCCGCGGATGCCGATCTTTGAGCCCAACCCTTCGCCCCCCGCCCGCCAGCCGGCTCGCCGAGCCGCTCTGCGGCTTGCGGCCGTATCGGCCTGCTTGGCGGTGTTCGTGGCGTCGTTGGCCACGGCCATCACGCTCGTGATCGTGCGGCCCGGAGCGCCGACGACCCGCTCCGCTGAGGATCCGCTGCCGACCACCTTCTCCGTTGCGCCCACGTCGCCCCGCCTGGCGATGTACGGCCCGGCGCTCGGCTCGGCGGCACCGGATGATGATTACGCAATGATGGCGCGCGAGCGGGAGCTGCACGCCGCGATTCGGGCAACACGTCAAGCACAGGGTGCCCGCCCCGCCCCACCGCTGACGAGCGTCAACGAGTGGGTCGAGCCGCTGGTGATCGATAACCCGGCCGCCTTCGGTCCGCCCGCCGACGACTCGGTTCCCCTGCCACCGTCGGTTAAAAAACACCGCCCGGCACCGTACAACGTCGCTGCTGCGCAGCCCGCAAGCGATCCGTCCGAGAATCAATCCCTCGACGCGCGCTTGGCAAATCACGCCGGCCGAGGCCCCTCGATAGACCGCGCCAATGACGCGATCGAGCCTTCGTACGTTTACGAAGAGTCTGCCGACTCGCTTGATGACACGTCCTCGTTTGGTGAGTCAGCGTTTGGTGCCGAACCGGTGCTCTCCGCGGCGGATCGCGCGAGCTTTACCGACTCGGTCGCGGACCTCAGCCAGCGTCTGACACCGATGGTGCGAAGCGGGTTTGCCCTGGGCCGAGCCGGTGCGATGTACGCGGCTCGCAATCGCTTTATCGGCGTGCTCCGGCGGATCGCCAGCGCAAAGGATTCTCAACAGGGCTCGACCAATCACTCCGAAGCGCTCGCCGCGGGCTTGCGAGCTCTCGACGAAGCCGACGACTTCGCGCCGACCGGCGATGCGCTCGAGGCAGAACTGGACGTGCGTTCGATCGCCCTCTCGCACGGGACGGCGGTGGTGCGTGAAGCCGCCGGCGAAACGGCCGCTCACGAAGCCGTTGCGCTGTACTGCCGGGAGGCGGTCGATCGGCTCGCCGAAGCCGCCGCCGGCGAGCCCGCCGGCTCGATGGCGCTCTACGGTCTCGGGAAGACCTATGCCCGCATCGACGCGCAGTCAGACGATCCGCACGCGGCGCGGAAGTGCCTGGTGATGCACCAAGCAGCGATCGCCGCGCGGCCCGAGAACCATCTGGCGGCCAATGAGTTGGGCGTGCGTTTGGCGATGGCCGGTCGCTACGACCAGGCGAGTGTCGCGTTGCGTCGCGCAGCGGGTCAGCAGGGTGCCGCCGCAACGGTCTACGAAAATCTGGCGCAAGTCGAACGGCGATTGGGACGCACCGCCCAAGCCACTTCGATCGCCGCGGCCGGTCAGCGGATCGCTCAAACCGAGATCCGTCACGGTGCCGTCTCGCGGCGGCACGGTGTGGAATGGGTTCGGCCCGAGGCATTCAACAACGGTGCCGGGTCGGCTGGCGATACTCTGCCCGCAACCGCGTCGGCCCGCACCACCCCGTCCCCCGTCGCGCAGGCCCCCGTCGCGCAGGCCCCGGCGAAAGAGTCGCCTGGGGCGTGGCAACAGGCGGTCAACTTTGTGAAGACCAAGTCGGGGTGGTCACCCGCCCCCGCCGCTCCCGTCGCGGCCCCCGCGGCTCACCCTGTCGCCGCGCAATACACGCCGGTTCTCCGTTAACGCTGCGATCGATGATCCGACTTGTGAAATGCAACGCTGCTGTTGTCGGCCTGGCTTTGGCCGTGTGCTGGTGCGCCGTTTCCACGTCGCAGGCCGCTCCGCCACCGATGTTCGAGGGCCCCGCGGCGATGTCGTCCGGCAACGCCGGCTGTAGCAGTGTTTGCGCGACGGGCGGCTGTGCGACCACCACCTGCAACCCCGCGGCACCGCACCGCATCTGGGCCGTCGATAGCATGGCTTCGCCGTGCGATGGGTGTGGCAACATCCAAGGCGAGGTTGGCTGGGACGCCCGCGGCTACTTCGACTGGCAAAACTACGCGCAGGGTCAGTACGTCGGGCAAGCCCGCTCGGCCCATGTGCCCGAGTATCGGTTGCGGGTCGATGACTCGCTGGCGGTCTACTTCCTCCGCACGCGCGAGGTTCTGTCGCGGCCTTACGAGTTGCAGGTGGGCGATCGCATCCGGGTGGAGTCGCTGACCGCGGGCAGCACCGCCGGCCTGAGCACCAGCGGCGCGCAGTCCAGCAGCCGCGAAGACGACCTCAACCGCGAGGTCGTGGTGCAACCCGACGGCATGATCACGCTGCCGCTGGTGGGGCGAGTCCCGGCGGCACGGCAGCGCGTCGATGTGCTGCAAGCAAGTCTCGAAAAGCGCTACATGAAATTCTACAACGTGCCGGCGATCACGGTGACACCAATCGTTGTGAACACGCGGTTGGAAGACCTCTTAGAAACGGTCGATGCCCGCGGCGGACAGCTCGGCGGACGCCAGCTGCAAGTGGTGGTCACGCCCGCGGGCAAGCTCCAGCTGCCCGGCGTGGGAAGCGTCTACGTGCAGGGGCTTACGCTCGCCGAAGCCAAGCAAGAGATCGACGCGCGTTACGCCGCGTCCATTCCCGGTGTGAGCGTGACGGTCGACCTCGTGCAACGGGCACCGCGCTTCATCTACGTGCTGGGGCAAGTCGGCCAACCCGGACGCTTCCAGCTCGAAGGCCCCACCACCACCATGCAGGCGATCGCTCTGGCCGGTGGCTGGCAAGTAGGCGCTAACCTACGGCAGGTTGTTGTCTTTCGCCGGGGAGAAGACTGGCGCCTGATGGCAACCATGCTCGACCTGCGTGGTGCTCTCTATGGCCGACGCCCCGCGCCGGCCGACGAGATCTGGCTGGCCGATGCGGACATCGTGCTCGTGCCCAAGTCTCCCATCGAAGCGCTCGACGAGTTGATCGAACAGGTCTTTACGCGCGGTGTGTACGCCGCGGTGCCGATCGAGCTGATCTGGGGGCAAGGCTTCAACACGGTGAGTGCGATCACCAGCGGCTTCTAACCCCCCTGCCCCTAACGCAGCGGGCCGAGCCCGCGCGCCGCTCGGCCGGCATTGAGTTGGTTCAGAGCCGCGGGCTCACCGCTCAGCAGCCGCACGAGCTGCGTCCGCGATACCGCCAGTTGCTCGGCCGCGAGGGCCTCGTCTCCACCCGCGCGGGCGATGTGGTCGAGCGCCTCGGCTAACAAAGCCGGGTAGTCGTCGTGCTCGACGCTCACGCTCAGCTTGCGGCCCGCCGAACGTTGCCGCCACAGCGGCGTTGGTTCGTCCGCTGGTACTGCACGATGCTCGACCGCCAACCGCAGCCGCAACCGACGCACCGCCACCATGCGGTTCTGCTGCTGGCTGCGGCGTTCGTTCGCTTCGGCGCTCAAACCGGTCGGGCGATGCAGCAGCACCACCGCCGTTTCAACTTTGTTGCGGTGCTGTCCGCCCGGCCCCGAGCGGCGTAGTCGGCGCTCGTCGCAATCGGCCAGCAGCGTTGCCAACGGGAGCTGCGCGGGATGCACGAGCGAATAACCCAACGGTGGAGAGATAAGTAATTCGGCTAGCTTGCGTCGGCCGGCCGCCCCGGCTGTGGCAAAGGGGGCTCAAAGCGTAGGCTGAGGGGCATGGCGAGTTCCACCCCAACCCCGATCGCCGGCGTTCATCCGGCCGGCCTGCGCGAAGCAACGATCGCCACCGTGTGGCCCAGCATCGCCGCGGGCGGTTGGGGCCGTTGGCTGGGGCGGCTGTACGCACTCCGAGCGGGCGTCTCGCTCGGCGGCGTGCCGATCACCGTCGGCTGGCTGCTGGTCGTCGTGACCACGCCGCTCGCCGGCTTGCTCTACTTGGCTAAGAAGGTGCCCCGCAAACCTTTGGTGGTCTTCGGTGCCCGCAACCCCCACGCGGTTTGTTATCGGGTCACGAATCGACGGATTCTGATCCTCGCGCCGCTCGAGCGCGACACGGCCCCCGATGCCGCCCTTTCGCACGCCGATTACGACGAGATCGCGATCGAGGTTCTGCCGGGACAAGCCTGGTTCCACGCCGCGGATGTCGTTTTCCTCCACCACGGGACCGAGCGCTTACGGCTGGCGGGCGTGCCCCGTCCCGAACCGTTTCGCGAGCTGTGCCGCAAGACGCAGCGCGCCGCGGCGATTGTCCCGGCGGCGGTGCCGGTGCCGACCAAGCTCAACCCGCTGCGTCCGTCGTCCGGGGGCCCCACGCCCACCCTATCGACGAGTTAACGCCGCGTTCGCCCCCTCTTCTTTTCCCCTTGGGAACCTTGTGCCATGCGCTTCCTGACGGTTTGGCTCACGATCGGCGGAGCGATTGCCTTGCTCTTTGGCAGCGGCACGGCTTGGGGCGACACCCGTCCCGCGCGTCCCCATGTCCTGGTCATCGTGGCCGACGATCTCGGTTGGCGCGATCTGGGTGCGACCGGCAGTGATTTCTATCAAACGCCGCACATCGACAGCCTCTTCGACCGCGGCACCCGGTTCGAGCGGGCCTACGCCAGCTGCCAGGTCTGTAGCCCCTCGCGCGCCAGCCTGCTCACCGGCCAAGCACCGCCGCGGCACGGCATCACCGACTACCTGGGGGCCGACGGGCCACAAACCTGGCGACGCAACACCAAGCTGCTTCCGGCCCCCATGGCGTCGCACCTGCCGCACGCGCCGACGACCCTTGCCGAGTGCTTTTCTGCCGCGGGCTACGTGACGTTCTTCGCCGGTAAATGGCACCTGGGCGGCGCGGGATCGCTCCCCACCGATCACGGTTTCGACATCAACGTCGGCGGCTATCACGCCGGCCATCCGGCCAACGGCTTCTTCTCTCCCTACAAAAACTCTTCTCTGCCGGACGGCCCGCCGGGCGAGTCACTCCCCCTGCGGCTCGGTGTCGAGACCGCCCGCTTTATCGAAACCCACGCCGCCGCGTCGGCCGACGCGGCAACCGCCAAGCCGTTCTTTGCGCTGCTCTCGTTCTATTCGGTCCACTCCCCCATCCAGTGCACCCAAGCGCGGTGGGCCAAGTATCAGCGGCTGGCCACGGCATCGGCACCGGCCGGCCCGCTGTCGCGCTTCTTGATCGATCGCACGCTCCCGGTGCGCCAACGGCAAGACCACCCGGTTTACGCCGGCATGGTCGAGGCGATGGACGACGCCGTGGGGCTCGTGCTCGCTGCGCTCAGCGCGCAGGGGCTCAGCGAACAGACGATCGTCGTCTTCACTTCCGACAACGGCGGCGTGGCGTCGGGCGATGGCTACGCGACGGCCAACCTGCCGCTGCGGGGCGGCAAAGGCCGCCAGTGGGAGGGGGGGTTGCGCGTCCCCTTGGTGATCGCCCTGCCGGGCGTCGTGCCGGCGGCACAGCGCATCGCGACGCCGGCCCTCCATTCCGACCTGTACCGCACGCTGACCGACCTGGCGCAACTGCCCCCCAGCGCGGTGGCCAATCGGACCGATACCGACAGCGTCAGCCTGGTGCCGTCGATGCGCGGAGCCCCGGCGGCCCCGCGGCCGCTCTACTGGCACTATCCGCACTACGGCAATCAGGGGGGCGAGCCTTCGTCGATCGTGCAGCGTGGCACGTGGAAGCTGATCCGCTACCACGAAGACGGACGCGAAGAGCTGTACGATCTGTCGCAAGACAGGGGCGAGCAGCAGAACTTGGCCCTCGGCCAGCCGCAGCGTGTGGCCGAGCTGGGTGCGCTGCTCGACACGTGGCTCGCCGAGACCGGCGCACGCCAACCGACCGCCAACCCGCGCTACGACGCGGCATTGGCCGAGCGCGAGCGGCACAACATCAGGGTGCGGGAGCTGCCCCGGTTAGAAGAACAGGCCGAGCGCTTCCTGCAAGCCGACTACCAGCCCAACCCCACCTGGTGGGGTTCGCAGGCAGCAGCGGAGTGAAGCCCACCGGCAGCGACGCACGGCACTCCCCCAACCGCCAAGAAAAGACACCGTCAACGAACGCTAACCGGTACGCAAAGATGCGGGCAAGGCGTTACAAGCGGCGTGAGCACGCTGCGCGTGCCGGTTGGGAGTGATGAGCTTGAGGTTGACTTGCTGCGCAGGTTTGAGGCGGAGTCGAACCTACCGCGGTGGGAAAGACCTCGGCGGATTCATAGCCGGCCTTCGACGCCGAGGTTGAGGCAACCGCTGCGAGTTTGAGCGGTGCCGAAATGCGAGCGGTGTTCCTCCCCGACGCAGTTTTAACGCAATCAAAAACTGCCTTCCACAGGGGTGTTCGCGGCCAATCACGACGCGGGGGCCTCTGAGTCAGCGACCGTATCCCAGTCGCACAGCCGAGGGTGGCTTGCACTACTGGCATCGCGTCATTAGTATATGACACAATGTCAGAAACAAAGCTCAGTCAGATTCGTCGCCGCAACGACCCCACGAATCCTACGCCGCGGAAGTCCGAACGAACTCGGCAAGCGATTCTGGACGCTGCGTTGAAGTTCCTCTGGACGCAGCCCTTCCGCGACCTGACCGTCGGTAAGTTGATGTCGCTTGCCGGCACAAGCCGGTCGTCCTTTTACCAGTACTTCCAAGACTTGCACGACTTGATGGAGACGCTGCTCTGCGGCTTGGAAGAAGACATCTTCGGTGTCGCCGCGCCTTGGTTGCAGGGCGAAGGCGATCCCATCCCACTACTCGAAGAAACGATGGAGGGCCTGGTGCGCGTCTGCTATCAGCAGGGCCCGATTCTGCGGGCAGTTGCTGACGCCGCTCCCATGGATGAGCGGTTGGAAAAAGCGTGGGCGGATTTCCTGAAAGACTTCGACGACGCGGTCACGGATCGAATCGAACAACATCAGGCAGCGGGCTTGATCAAGCCGTTTGACGCTCGCCCAATAGCCATTTCCCTCAACCGCATGGACGCCTATCTGCTGATACATCACTTTGGCCGCCGTCCACGAGGAAACAGAGAATCGGTTCGCGAAGCGATCCTGCGAGTTTGGATCTTAACGCTCTACGGCGACAAGCCGTTGGCAGAATCTGTTCCCGGTAGTCGAGCGAAGCGACACGCGAAGCCGTCGAGATCAAAAAACAGTTAAGCACACTGAAAGGCCAGATTATGAAACTTATGACCACCATCGCATCAACACTTGGGTTATTGATCGGGTTAACTGCAACTGCTGTCTGTAACGCGCAGGTACCAAAGTTGAAGATGACTACGCCAATCCCTCCGGGCATCGCGACGCCGGATAAGTTGGAAACACGTTTGGGGGCGTTGCGTCTTGTGGACGGCGTACCCGACAAGGAGACCATACAGAAAGTCTATGACAATCTCGACTTCCAGCGCGGCGTGCAGGCCTACCTGAACAGCATTCAGATCGCTTCCATGTACGGAATGCGAAAGGGAATTCTCGAATTCGGCCCCGCCAACACAACCGCTCTGCTGTTCGAGAACCTGATGGACTCCAAGGCGTTATGGCTGACGCCCAACACCGTCAACATCTACATGACGACGTGGCTGGAGCTGAAAGACGAGCCGATGGTCATCGAGACGCCGCCCAACGTACTGGGCATCATCGACGATCACTGGTTTCACTACGTCACCGACTTTGGCAACGTAGGCCCGGACAAGGGCAAGGGCGGCAAGTTCCTGATCCTGCCGCCGGGTTACAAAGGCGACGTGCCCGATGGTTACTATGTGGCCCGCACCAATACCTATGGCAACTGGGTGATCTGGCGAGGCTTCCAGGTCGATGGCGATACCGCACCCGCTGTGAAAACGACAAAAGAGATTTTTAAGATTTATCCGCTATCCCAAAAAGACAACCCGCCCACGATGAAGTTCGTGAACATGTCGGGCAGGTTTAATAACACGATTCATCGCATGGACTTCGGGATCTACGAGGAGATCAATGAGGTAGTGCAGGCAGAGCCGAGCGAAGGACAGAGCCCTGAACTGCTGGGGATGCTGGCGTCGATCGGCATCAAAAAAGGGCAGCCGTTCCAGCCCAATGCGCGCATGAAGAAGATCCTGACCGAAGCTGCCGATGTCGCCGCTGCCACGGTGCGGGCAATCGCAGCAGCGCCGCGAGAGGAGCTGTTTTATTACTATCCCGGCGAAAGCTATTGGGTCAATGCATTCCCGGGTGGCAGCTACGAATTTGTCGAGGACGGTGCCGTGATGCTCGACGCCCGCGCGTTTTTTCACTTCTACGCCACCGGCATCACGCCAGCGATGACGCGTAAGATGGTCGGCAAGGGTTCGCAGTATGCCGTGAGCTACAAGGATGCTGAGGGCAATGCGCTTGATGGAAGCAAGACCTACAAAGTCCACCTGCCACCAAACGTACCGGCCAAGGATTTCTGGTCCTTCACACTGTACGACAACCAGACCCGAGCGATGCTGCAAACCGATCAGCGATTCCCCGGTGTCGCTAGCGTGGACAAAGGCGTGCAGCAAAACGCGGATGGTTCGTTCGACGTCTACTTCGGCCCCAAAGCACCGGTAGGTAAGGAAAACAACTGGATTCAAACCGTCCGCGGCAAAGGCTGGAACATGCTCTTTCGCCTTTACGGCCCACTCGATCCCTGGTTCGACAGGACCTGGCGGCCGGGTGACCCGGAGCGGGTCGAGTAAAGCGGCTGGCAAACGTCACCAAACCAGGAATGAAACAACGTTCCGTGGCAGGAGAGACAAATGAAAACGATCTATCGAATTGCACTCGCCGCCTTGTTGACGGCAGGACCGATGACACAGGCTTGGGCCCAACCGCCCAAAATGAAAATGACCACTCCCATCCCGGCGTCGATCACCGCCCCGGACAAGGTGGACTCGTCGATTGGTACGTTGCAGTTCTTCGACGGAGTGCCCACCGACGAAACAGTCGGAACGATATACGACTACCTCGACCGCTCGCGGGCGGTCAACGTGTTCATCAACTCGATCCCGATGCTGTCGATGTACACGCTTCGCGAAGGTCAAGCGAGTGTCGGTGCGGATACCTGCAACAAGATCTGCATCTGGGACAACCTAATGGACTCGAAGAGCCTGTTGCTCACCGGGAACACATCGACGATGTATGCGGTCGGTTTTCTGGATCTGCTGAAGGACGGTCCGACGGTGATCGATCTACCCCCGGGAATGCTAGGCATTCTGGATGATATGGCGTTTCGCTACATGACCGATCTCGGGGTGGCCGGCCCCGACAAGGGCAAGGGCGGCAAGTTTCTTGTACTCCCGCCCGACTACGACGGCAAGGTTCCGGATGGCTACTTCGTGGTGCCGTCGAAGACGAGCGGCGTGTGGGTGTTCATGCGCGGCTATCTCGACAAGAGCCTGCCGCTCGACAAGGCGATCCCGACCGCATCGGCCAACATCCGCAAAAACCTGAAGGTCTATCCGCTGTCGAAGAAGGACAGCCAGCCGAAGATGGAGTTCATCAACGTTTCCGGAAAGAAGATGAATACGATCCTGCCAAATGACTACACCTTCTTTGAAAAGCTGCACGACCTGATTCAGGGCGAGCCTGACGAATACCTCGGCCCGGAAGCCAAAGGGATGATGGCAGCCATCGGCATCGAAAAGGGCAAGCCGTTCAATCCCGATGCGCGAATGAAGAAGATTTTCACCGATGCCGCTGCCATCGGCAATGCCGCCGCCCGGGCCATCAGCTACTTCCCGCGCGAGCCGGGCAACTTCATCTATGGCAAGGACAGCGCCTGGGTGATGGCCTACGCCAACAAGGATACGGCCTTTGAAAAGGATGGTGCTTACAATCTCGATGCCCGCGCTTTGTTCCACTTCGGCTACATCTGCGTCTCTCCGGCAATGGCGGTGACGGTGGCCGGCAAGGGTTCGGACTATGGCCTGGCAATGCTCGATTCGAAGGGCCGGCCGCTGGACGGTTCGAAAACCTACCAGCTGCACTTGCCGCCCAACGTTCCGGTGAAAGACTTCTGGGCGGTGACGATGTACGACACCCAAACCCGTTCGCAACTGCAGACCAACCAGCAGTTCCCCACGCTGGGCAGCCAGACGAAGGGCATGAAACAGAATGCCGACGGGTCGTGGGACATCTACTTCGCCCCCAAACCACCCCAAGGGAAAGAAGGTAACTGGCTGCAGACCATACCGGGCAAGAGCTGGTGGATTGGCCTGCGGATGTACGGCCCCTTGCAGCCCTGGATCGACAAGACCTGGCGGCCGGACGAAATCGAGCTGGTCGAATAGTGGCTGGGTCTCCTGCCACATGGAAACACCGTGCGGCGGAAACAGAATTCGAAAAGAAAATAATGAACAAGCTTCAAATCAGAATAGCAATCGCTGTAATGACGATCGCCTGCCTTGCGGCACTGGCGCGGGCGCAGCAGTCTGCAGAAAAGAATATTTTCGAGTCCCCCGGCAAAAAGCAGACGGCTGCCGATTTCGAACCGGCGCCCGCGAAAATGGAAACCAACTTCGGCCCGCTCGAGTTCACCGGCGGAGCCTTTCCCACCAATGCTTCCGTGCAGAAGATCTACGATGAGTTGGATCAGCAGCGGGCGACCCAGGCCTACATGGATTTCTTTCCGGCGGCGTCGCTGTACGCCATCGTCAAGTCGCAGATTCGGGACTTCGGTTTCAAGTCCTCGTCGGAACTTGGCGTGACGGCCGATTTCATGACGCCGAGCGAAAACTATCTGACCGGCAACAACAGCACCATCTATGCTTTTGCGTCGATTGATTTGAAAGTTGACGGGCCCACGGTCGTCGAAATCCCACCTGGGATGTACGGCAACGCCAACGATGCTGCTTTCAAATACTTGACGGACTTCGGTCCAACCGGTCCGGATAAAGGCAATGGGGGCAAGTACCTCTTTCTGCCTCCCGGTGACAAGGGTGAAGTGCCCGACGGCTACTTTGTATTTCGCTCTCCCGGCTACCGGATTTGGGCCATGATGCGGGGCTTTGGTGAGGTCGGCACCGGTGATCAGGCCGTGAACTGGTTCAAGCAGCGTCTCCAGGTTTACCCGCTGGCAACCGGACCCAGAAAACAGACGGTCACCAACTGCTCCGGCAAGGGAGCCAATACACTGCCGCCGGAAGACGGTTCGTATTTTGCGATGCTCAACGATATCATCCAATACGAACCTTCGGAGCTATTCGACAGTGAGTTGCTGGGCCGCCTCGCAACGCTAGGAATCGAAAAAGGCAAGCCATTCAAGCCCGATGCGCGGATGAAGCGCATCTTTGACCAGGCTGCCAAACAGGCCGTCGCCATGTCCCGCGCGATCGTCTACGCCTCGCGCGATCCGGAAATTAATTACTGGAGCGACCGGCACTGGGAAAAGATGTTCATTCGCAACACGGAGTTCACAGAGCATGGTCACGCGGATATCGACGCGCGAACTCTCTGGCACTACCAAGCCATTTGCGTGTCCCCGAACCTGCTCTCCACCACTCCGGGCGTGGGAACTGCCTACTTGACGTGTTTCAGGGACGAGGAAGGGGCCTATTTGCTGGGAGACCGGAACTATCGGCTCCGCGTGTCGGCTAAACCGCCCGTGAAACGCTTTTGGGCCGTGACCGCGTACGACCCTATCAGTCGCAGCCTGCTCGATTCGGGAGGCAATATCACCGTCGGCAGCCTGGGAGATCCCGATGTGAACGCGGATGGCTCGGTGGATATTTATTTCGGGACTAAGGCCCCCAGGGGAAAAGAGAAGAACTGGATCAAGACCGATCCCGCTAAAGGGTTCTTTGTCGTCTTCCGCCTTTACGGTCCGCTCATGGGCTATATCGAGAAGAACTGGAAACTGAATGACTTTGAATTGCTGAAGTAGTATCGACCGATCCGCAGCCGAAGCGCCCACCCAAGTTCCTCCGTACTTGCTGTCGGTCACATCGCCCGCGAGCAATTTCGAGCAGCCGATGCTGAGCCAGCCTCTACTCAACTGAGGCAAGTTTGATGGCGCGCAATCACGTTTCACGTTCCTGGGCCAGGCAACTTCGTCGCCGCGAGAGCCGCTTCGGTCGATATGACCGCCCGCAATTTGCATGAACGCCAACTCGCTGAAGTTGGACCACCCTCGCTCAATTCGCGTCGGCCAGAACTGCCGGCGGTGATCCCGACCTCAGCGGATTCGAAGCCTATTGCCCAACGCTCCGCTACCGACCCCCCCGCCCGCTCACCCCGCTTGTAGCGCCCGTGCCGCCTCGAGCGCGAAGTACGTCAGCACGCCGTCGGCACCCGCTCGTTTGAACGCGATGAGGCTTTCCAGCATCGCCCCCTCGCGGTCCAGCCAGCCACGTTCAGCCGCCGCGGCAATTTGCGCGTACTCGCCCGACACCTGATAGGCAAACGTCGGCGCGCCGAACTCGCGCTTCACGCGCGAAACAATATCCAGGTACGGCTGGCCCGGCTTGACCATCACCATGTCGGCCCCCTCGGCCAGGTCGAGCGCCACCTCGCGCAGCGCCTCGTCGCCGTTGGCCGGGTCCATCTGGTAGGTCTTCTTGTCCGCCTTGCCCAGCGCGCCGGCCGAGCCGACCGCGTCGCGAAACGGGCCGTAGTAGGCCGAGGCGTACTTGGCGGCGTAAGCCATCAGGGCGACGCGCTCAAAGCCCGCCCCGTCGAGCGCAGCGCGCAGATGGCCGATGCGGCCGTCCATCATGTCGCTGGGAGCGATGATGTCGCACCCCGCCTCGGCCTGCACGAGCGCCTGCTGGGCGAGCGCGGCAAGCGTCTCGTCGTTGGCCACATAGCCGTCGATCACCAGCCCGTCTTGCCCGTGCGACGAGTAGGGATCGAGCGCCACGTCGGCCACCAGACCGATCGCCTCGCCATGGGCCTGCTTGACGGCGCGCAGCGCGCAGCACATGAGGTTCTCGGGGTTCCACGCCTCGCGGGCGTCGGGCGTTTTGCGCTCGGCGGGGGTCGCCGGAAAGAGCGCGATGGCCGGTATGCCCAGCTCGATGGCCTCGGCAACGGCGTGCGGCAAGCGATCGACGCTCTGCCGCTCGACGCCGGGCAGGGAGGCAATCGGCTCACTGCGGCCGGAGCCCTCGCACACAAAGACGGGCCAAATTAAATCGGCCGGGCTGAGGCGGGTTTCGGCCACCAGCGCCCGCGACCAGGCGTAGCGCCGCGAGCGACGGAGCCGTACGGCGGGGAAGCGGCCCAGGGGGTCGGGGGTCGGCATCGATGCGGGCAAACGGTTTATGCGTCGGGGGGGAGCGGCCAGGCCGCTGCAGGGGGCCGATCTCTAAGGTACTCCGCGTGCGGGCCGCGAGCGCTTAGAATCCACGCTCATGTCAGCCCCCCCTCCGCCGCCGGAGATGCGTGTCGGACCGTTTCGGTTCACGTCGGTCGGGGTGCGTATCGACGGTAAGCCGACGCTCGACGCGTGGAAAGGCCCGCTGCAATTCGCTCTCTGGTGCCAGAAGGCGGGCCCCTGGTGGATCGGCGATCTGCTCAACGCGGGCGAGGACGGCTTTGGCGAGGCGTTTTACGCCATGTGCGAGGGGGCGGTCTCGGGCGACCAGCTGAACCGCTACGCCTCGGTCTCGCGGCGTGTGCCGCTCGGTAGCCGGGTGGCGTCGCAGAGCTGGTCGGCCCACGCCGCGGTGGCGCGGCTGGCACCGGCGGAGCAGCGGCGCTGGCTCCTGCGTGCGGAAAAGGAAGGCTGGTCGAGCGAAGAGCTACGCCAACAGGTGCGCGGCGCGAAATAGGCGGGCGACACAAGTCGGCGGGGCGGATCGCTAATCGGCGGGCCGGGGTTACGGAAACCACCCCCGCGCTTCGTTTTCTCTTGCTTCTTGTGGAATGCTTCGGTTAACACCGAGCGGGTAAAGATAACGACTGCGTGTTGTTGAGGCGCAGCACGCGCGAACCGGTATGAGCGGTGTTTCCCCTTTTCTCGGAACAGAGAGGTGAACCATGAGGCGATTGTTGGTGTCGATCGGCGCGGCGTTAATCGGCAATTGCGGGGGGGCGTGGGGTTTTGACGATCTGACGGCGGCTTATCGATGGGACCCCCTGAAGATCGGCGGATCGGCGTGGGTCACCGGCATGGTGTCGCACCCGACGACACCCGACTTACGGATCGCCCGCACCGACACCGGGGGCTTTTATCGGTGGGAAGCCGATCAGGGCACCTGGCGACAACTGGCTACCGCCGATCGGTTTCCCGACGTGTCGGGGTGGGTCAGCGGGACGGGGGTTGAGTCGGTCGCCCTCGCGGCGTCGGCGCCCGACACCCTGTACGTCGCGATGCGCGACGCGATCTATCGATCTGACAATCGGGGCGACAGCTTCACCCGACTCAACGCCACGATACCGATGGAGCCTAACAGCCAGCTCATCCGCTCTGATGGCGAACGGCTGGCGGTCGATCCGCGGAACCCCGACATCGCTTTGTTCGGTTCCCGCGATCGGGGGCTTTGGCGTACCGAGAACGGGGCCGACTGGTCAGCGCTGAGCACAGCGGTCATTCCCTCCGGCGAGCCCGGAGCGGGCATTCCGGTCGTCAAGTTCGATCCGAACTCTCCGGCTCTCGGCGGCCGGACTTCGACGGCGTACGTCGCCGTGCGTGGCGGCGGTGTCTACGCCACCTACGACGCGATGGGCACCTGGAGCAAGCTCAGCGGAGTGCCCGGCGGGCCGCTCGACTCAGCAACACCGACCGATGCCGAAGTCCATCCTAACGGAGACCTGTACCTCACCTACAACAACTCCGGGATCAACGACGCTGGCGTGTGGCGCTATCGGCCCGGCGCGGGCTGGGGCGTTGCCGAATCCGACTGGCAGCAGCTCAACACCATCCCGTGGAAAAACCATAACGCGATCGCGATCGACCCGACCAACCCCAACCGTATGTTCACGGCGACAGACGGTCTGCAGGAGACCTTCTTCAGCGAGAACGGGGGCGCGTCGTGGCGTCAGCTCTCGTTCGAGCCAAGCTCGCCGACGATCCCCTGGGCGCAGCAAACGCTTATCGACTGGGTTAGTTCGGGTGAATACTACTTTGATCCCCACGTGCCCGGACGGCTTTGGATGGCGGAGGGGGTGGGCGTTTGGTACTCAGACCTCACGCCCGCTGAACTCGACGACGACCGCATGACCTTCAACTATCAGTCCGAGGGGATTGAGGAGATGGTGCCGCTAGATATCGTGGCACCGCCCGGCGGCGCGGTGATTAGCTTCGGGTGGGACCGCACCGGTTTCCGCCATGAGAACCCCGACACCTACACCGCAACGCAGGTTTTCCCCGACCGATTCAGCGCCGGATGGGACGGTGCCTATCGGCCCGGCACCCCCACCTACCTGGTGACGACTAGCGCCGACGACCTCCCCTTCAGCGGTTACCGCAACAACGCCGGCTACTCGACTGACGGCGGCGTCACTTGGCAGCCGTTCGCGTCGCTGGCGGCAGGCACCCATCCCGATGATCTAAAATTCGGGGCCATCGCCGCCGCCAAAGCGGACGCTGCGCACCCCAACAGTCTGGTGTGGCTCCCGGCGGACAGCACACGCCCCTACTTCTCTACCGATGGCGGCGCGACGTGGAGCCGCGCAGCCGGCTGGCCTGTCGAACCACCGGGGAGCGACAGCGCCGGACAACCGATCAGCTCGGGGCTGTGGTTCCGCTACTTCCGCTTTCAAGGCCTCGTCGCCGATCCCCACCAGGCAGGAGCTTATTGGCTGACCGTTAAGAACCGCGGCCTGTGGCGTTCGGAAGATGGTGGGGATTCGTGGCAGATCGTCTCCGACACACTCCCCAACTGGGGGCATCACGCAACGCTCCTTGCCGACCCCTCTTCCGCCGACAGACTCTGGTACGCCAACGGCGATCAAGAGTCGCCCTCTGACTACCACGGCTTGTTCGTCTCGAACGACAGCGGCCTAACCTTCACCGAGATCCCCGGCACCGAGCACGCCCTCGACGTGGCTCTCGGGGCCGCCGCGCCGGGGTCAGACTCGCTAACCGTTTACCTCTTGGGGATCGTCCAGGGGCAACAAGGGTTGTTCCGTTCGCTCGACGACGGAGCGAACTGGGACTTCCTTGTTCATTACCCAATGGGCATCTTCGACGCCCCGTTGCTCATCGAGGCCTCACCCGATCGATTCGGTGAAGTGTACGTCGGCTTCAGCGGAACGGGCTTCGCCATTGGTCGGCTTGCAACGACCGCCGGAGACTACAACCTCGACGGCACCGTAACTCAGACCGACTACCAAACCTGGCGGGAACAGTACGGCCAGCTCGGCACCCCCTCAGCCGATGGCAATCGCGATGGCCGTGTCGATGTCGCCGACTACACCGTGTGGCGTGACGCCTTCGGGGCACCGAGTGGGGCGAACGCGCCGGCGGTGCCCGAGCCGGCGAGCGCCTGGCTCGCGGCGATTGCCTGGCTCGCAGCCGCCCGCCGACCGCGGCGTAACCAGGCAGACGGCGGCGGGGTCTACGACAGCACCTGCGTGAACGTGAACCGATAGCCGTCGAACAGCCCGCGGTCGCTCAGCTTCAGCGCGGGGATCACCAGCAGTGCCATGAACGACAGCGTCATGTACGGCGCCCGCAGCGGCGAGCCCCACTGCTTGGCCAGCTTGTCGAGCGTCGCGTAAGCGTCGCCCACTTCCTGGCACGTGCCCGTGGCCATGAGCCCCGCCACCGGCAGCGGCAACGCCTCGGCCAGGCCCGACGAGTGGCTCGCTGCGCTCAGCCCCCCCTGGTTGTCCATCACCAGATTGATGGCGGTCGACAGGTCCACCTCGTCCACACCCACCGCGATCACGTTGTGCGAATCGTGCGCAACGCTCGACGCGATCGCCCCCTCGGTCAGACCAAATCCGCGGATGAACGCAATCGCCGGCGGTGCCTTGCTGTAGCGATTCACCACCACCAGCTTCAGGATGTCGCGCCCGGGGTCCGACGTCACAAAGCCGGCGTGCTCGCGCGGCTCAGTCGAGAACGACTCGGTGATCAGCTGTCCGTCGATCGCGCGGATCACTTGCAGGTTTTCGCCCCCCATGGCCGGCAGCAGCAGCTCCTCGGCCGCCACCTCACTCGCGACAAAGTGGTTGGCCACCTGCGGCTCGACGCGCGGCAGCAGCGTTCGCCCCCCCTCGGCCACCAGCTCGCCATCGATCCAGGTCCGCAGCGCGTTGAACTCCGTGAGCGAATCGAGCAGCACCATGTCGGCCGGATCGCCCACGCGCAACTGCCCCACCGGCAACCGATAGTGCTCCACCGGTGTCTGACACGCGGCCCGCAGGGCGGCGAACACATCCGTCCCCGCCGCCACGGCGCGGCGCACCAGCGAGTTGATGTGGCCCAGCGCCAGCTCGTCGGGGTGCTTGTCGTCGCTGCACAGCATCACCATGCCCGGGTGCGTGGCGATCAGCGGCTGCAGGGCGTCGAAGTTCCGCGCGGCGGAGCCCTCGCGAATGGCGATCTTGCAGCCGGCGGCCAGCTTGTCTTGGGCCTCCTCGATCGTGAAGCACTCGTGGTCGGTCGTCATGCCGGCGGCAATGTAGGCGGCCGCCTGTTCGCCCCGCAGTCCCGGCGCGTGGCCATCGACCGGCTTGCCGCGCTCTTGGGCGGCGCGGATCTTCGCCAGGCACTCGGGGTCGCCCCCCAGCACACCGGGGAAGTTCATCATCTCGCTCAGGTAGCCGATGCGCGGGTTGTCGAGCAACGCCTCGACATCGGCGACCGTGATCGTGGCGCCGGCCGTCTCGAACGTGGTGGCCGGCACGCACGAGGGGGCGCCAAAGCAGAACTTGAATGGCGTGTGGCTAGCGTTCTCCAGCATGTACTCGACCCCCGCCACGCCCAGAACGTTGCCGATCTCGTGCGGATCGCTGACCGACCCCACCGTGCCGTGCGTCACCGCCGCGCGGGCGAACTCGGTCGGCACGAGCATGGAGCTTTCAACGTGCACGTGGGCGTCGATGAAGCCGGGCGTGAGATACCCCTCGGCCGTTTCGCCCGCGGCGAGCGGCTCGATGGCGGCGATCTTCCCCTGGGCGACCCGCACCTCAGCCGCAAAGACGCGCCCCGCGGCCAGATCCACCACGTTGGACTTCAGCGAAAACTCGGCAGGCATGTTGCGGGGGGTGGGTTATCGGAGGCGGGACATTTGGGGGGACGTGCAGCAATCGCACGTCCGGTGGGCGGGTCGTCAACCAAGGCGACAAGTATAACGGCTCGGTTTGATATGGGGACGGATGGGCTTCGCCGTGAGACCAAGGCTGTGAGGAGAGTAGTTAAGCAGGTGGCCTGTACGTCCTGCGTAGCTTGGGACCGGCAGAAGCGTGCCAGCTAGGAACGCTCGGTCAGACGAAGCCAGAGGCCATCTTGAGGGGGTCGAATCGACTGCCCCGCCTCGGAGGTCTTCTCCACCGACCACAGTTTGGCGAGACGCCAAGTTGCCGAGGCTGGTCCATCCTCGGCGCCTTCGCTGCAGTCCAAGGTGAGCGAGGTGATGTCCACCGACCGCAGGTGCGAAACGGCCGGCTGGCCCCTCCTGCGTCTAGCGCAAGTGCAGGCGGTGTCCCTGCCGACCGAAGACCTCAGCGACTTAACGTCGCCACCGACGTGTCTGCGAGAGCGCGGCGCCAGCCAAGCCCAGCAGCACCAGCGACGTCGGCTCGGGGACATTCACTACCGGGATCGGGTCTGCCGACAAACCCGGGTACGGTGTGAGCGACTGGCCAATAATGCTCTCGAAATAGGCTTGCTGAATAGTCGAAGCGCTGGCGTAGCTGAGGGACTGCCCGTTGCCGACCACCTGCTGCGGGCCGACGCTGCCAGTCCCCCAATCGAGGATCAAGTCCGTCGCATTGTCGAACAGGCGAAGGCGCGTGAGTGCAAGGGCACTGGGCGTTGCCGTGGCGGATGTGGCATCGAACGAGGTCAAGGCGCCATAGCTCTCGCCGCCCGCATTAGACCACTGGGCGAAATCAGACTCGTCGCCGAAGAACGGCGTGAACGCGCTGGTCCCGGTCAATTGGTAGGTCTTCGCCACCGGGTCGATCGTGAGCACTAGCCCCGCCCGCGCATCGACCGCCGGTAGGGCAGACGCCAGCAGCATTGCGAGCATCGGCACAACACACTTCAAAATGCGTCTTGCGTTTTCCAACATCAACGGTCCTTCCTTCGCCGCAACAGCATCAACCCGCCGAGCGCGAGCAGCGCGAGCGACGAGGGCTCGGGCACGGGCTCGGGGACGACTTGCCACGTTCCCAGCAGGTCTCTGAAGCCGTTGATGTCTCCGGTTGCGCCGGGGCCCGGCAGCGGCAGGGCGCTGAGGTCCAGCGTGCCGGTGCCGTTGAAGGCGAGTTGGCCTGCGGTGAACTCGCCTAAGTTGAAGCCGGCGCCGGAGAACAGTTGCAGCGTCGTGCTCGTGTTGCGGTAAACGGTGAACAGTTCGCCGTTAGAGAACCGGCTTAGGTCGCCGCTCATCGTCGCCTCATTGAAGCCCGTGTCTGCGGTAAAGAAGTCGGCGAGGTCGACCGGCGAGCCGTTGCCGACGGTGTTCAGCACCAGGCCGTCGGTGGATTGAATCGTCACCGCGCTGGGGTCGGTGACATCGATCAGCAGCAGGACATCGGCACCCGCCGAATGGGCCACGCCCAAGCAGGCGAGCAGGCAACACGTTACTGCGTTTCTTAAGACGTTCATCGGGATTCCTGGTTGATTACAGTGGCCAAGGCGTTCGGTCATCAGCGCGGGCTCACAATGAGCGGAAGATATATAGAGACTGTCTTTGCCGTCGGCGGCGTCCGACCATCAAACCGCCCAGGCCTAATAGCGCCAGCGACGAAGGCTCGGGGACGACTTGGACGACTCGGAAATCGAAGGTGTCTGAACTCCCGATACCGAAACGAGCGGTGCCGCCGGTGATCGTCACGCCCGGGTCATTGGGCAGATCGAAGCTGAGTGTCCCCCCGGTGATCTGTAAGCCATCCATCGCGGCCGCAAAATACACGACACCGAATTGATCGTCGTTGAATACGAAACCCGGGCCCGTCTCTTCATCGAAAATAAGCGGGCCGGTGCCAGGGACAAAAAGAATCGACCCGAATGGGTTGCTCGGCAGGCTAGGGCTGCTCGTCACGTCGAATGTCACGCTGGCATTGACACCCGTTGTGCCTCCGCCTGTTCCGTCCCAGACAAGTTCAAGCGCCACGCCGGGGGGCAGCTGGATGTCCAGCGAGATGGACGAACCATCAAGTGCCTGGCCATTGAAGTCGGCCAGGGGGTTCTCGACTCTCTGGTCGTAAACGGTGCCGATCGGGCCGGGGTCGAAGTTGACCATGGACGCCGAGGCGTTCGAGGCGATGGCGGCGAGCAAGAGCACGCGGCGAGGCGGGAATAGTAGAACCTGCTTCCGCAATAGGGTGTCGTCTTCATTAGTCACTCTGGGTAGAACACTTGGTGCATAGCTGTAGCCGGGATTTCCCAAACGGCTCTGCCGGGAACCACTCGCAGCACGATGAGGCTACTACCATAGCCGCTACGCCCCTTTGGGATAGTGTTTTTTGACTTTTCTGCCGTCTTGGCAAGCGGGAGCCCGCACGAGGTTCGATTACCGGTTTCGAACCAGCGAGCGGCGCGCAACCATTACTGAAATATGGGGTTACGTCGATGGATGGGGTGAGCAATGCCACCGCGATGGCCCCCTCGGCCAATTGGGAGTCGGGCTCACCCCAAGAGATAACCCCGAGCAGTTGCCCACCTGTTTCGGTTTTTGGTCGCACTTGATCAGCGTCCTTGAAAGCGATTGGGGGACACTACAATCGGCTTCCGATGATCTTGAACCCTGCTCGTCCTACTGCGTTTACCGCGGCAGCGGCTGCCTCAACTTCGCAGACTTAGGCCTCGGGCAAACTCGCTGAGGTCGTGCGCCGCCGGGCAGACCTCGGTCGCTGCCAGCCGCTGTCGATCTGACGGCGCAAGCCGGCCGAGTACGGTCCAGGATCGACTTACTCCGTCGAACCGACACGCCTCAGCAAACCGTGTCCGACAAATTATTGGCATTCCACACCTCACTCCGCGCACTCCTCCGCCACCCATGCCGCGTACGCGGCGGACACTTCCGTGACCGGCGTGGCGATCAGTTCGGGGGTTTCATAGGGGTGCAGCTCGTGCAGCGCGGCGCTCAACGCCGCGAAGCACGCCGGCAGCGTTTTGGCCGTCACCTGCCACTCCTCGGCCGACTCGATCACACCCTGCCAGCGGTAGGTGCTGTGGAGCGGCCCCGCGACCTGCACGCACGCCGCCAGCCGCCGCTCGACGAGCACGCGGGCCAACCGGTCGGCGGTCGCCCGATCGGGGGCCGTGGTGGTTACGAGCAACAGGGCGGGGGTCGGCATGCTCTTATCTGTGCGGGGATGGGCGGGGAGGGATCGGGCTGGGGGGAGCGGGCCGGCGGAAAGCGGGCGGGGCCGGACCGCCGCGTAGGGGTCCCTCTCGGCGGTCCATCTTAGCGGATTGCCGTCGCCGGACCGGGGCTGCCTAATCTTTGGGCGATCAGGGGGGGTCAGTCGTTGACAATCGTGGCAGCCGCTTCGTAGGGTTAGGGATTGCTAGGCGGAGGGAAGTGTCGCGCAGATGGGCAATTTGCGTCGCCCACCGCGAGCGGTGTGTCTCAAGTCCTTCCGCTTCCCCCCCGCCCCGTCGGCCCTTCGGCCCCTCTCTGCCGTGACTCGCCCCGAGACCTCCGCTTCAGCGCCCAAAACGGGTCCGCCCAATAAGAAGGGTCTGACCAGCCCCGACCCGGCCGCCGCCAGCAAGCCGTGGGGCGGCGTGTTTCAGGAGGGGACCGACCAACGTGTCGAACGCTTCAGCGAAAGCGTCTCGTACGATCGCCGGTTGTACGCCCACGATATTCGCGGCTCGATCGCTCACGCCGAGATGCTCGCCGCGGTTGGCGTGCTGACCGACGATGAAATGAATCAAATTATCGCCGGCCTGACCGCGATCGGCTGGGAAATCCAGGCGGGCCGGTTCGAGTTCAGCCAAACGCTCGAAGACGTTCATATGAACATCGAGCGGGCGCTGACCGACCGCATTGGCGACGTGGGGCGCAAGCTGCACACCGGCCGCAGCCGCAACGACCAGGTCTCGACCGACTTCCGCCTGTGGGTCCGCGACGCGATCGACGAGCTGAGCGGGCTGCTGCGCGGGTTGCAGCGGGCGTTTGTCGGCCGCGCCGACGCGGACGCCGGCGTGATCCTGCCGGGTTACACCCACCTGCAGCGCGCCCAACCGGTGCTGGCAACACACTACTGGCTGGCGTACGCCGAGAAGCTCGAGCGCGATCGGCAGCGACTGGCCGACTGCCGGCGACGGGTCAACCTGTTGCCGCTGGGCACCGCGGCGCTGGCCGGCACGACGATTCCGATCGATCGCCAAATGGTCGCCGCGAAGCTGGGCTTCGACGGCCTGGTGGCCAACAGCCTCGACTCGTCGAGCGATCGGGACTTCGCCATCGAGTTCGTCAGCTGCCTGGCGCAGATCGCTGTGCACCTGAGCGGCTGGGCCGAGGAGTGGATCTTGTGGGCGACCACCGAATTCAACTTCATCAAGCTGCCCCAAGCCTTCTGCACGGGCAGCTCGATCATGCCGCAAAAGATCAATCCGGATGTGCTCGAGCTAACGCGCGGCAAGAGCGCCCGGGTGATCGGCGCGTTGCAAAGCCTGCTGGTGCTCACCAAGGGCCTGCCGTTGGCCTACAACCGCGACCTGCAAGAGGACAAAGAGCGGGTCTTCGACGCCACCGACACGGTGCGGGCATGCCTGGAGCTGGCAGCCCCGCTCGTGACAGGTGCCGAGCTGAAGCGCGACGCCATCGCCGCCCGGCTCGACCACGGCTACCTGGACGCGACAACGCTCATGGAGCACCTCATCCACCGGGGCGTGCCGCAGCGGACCGCCCACGGCCTGATCGGCCGGTTGGTGGGGGTGGCCATGGAACAGGGCGTGCGGCTTGCCGACCTGCCGGTCGAGGCGTTCCGCGACGCACACCCGGACTTGGACGAGAGCGTCTATCAAGTGCTCGGCGTCGAGAACGCGATCCGCGCCTTCCGCAGCGAGGGCTCAACCCACCCGGACCAGGTCGCCCAGCAGGTGGCGTTATGGCGCGCGCGGCTCTCCAACGACGAGGCAACCGGCGTATGAATCGGTTTACAAACTCAATGCCCCGCGTGCAGCGGTGCGGTGTGCTCGTGCTGATGTTGATGTTGGCACCCGGTACGATGGCCGGTGCGGCGTCGCCGGCGATCGAGGCCGCCCTGGCCATGCCGCGCACCAAGCCGGTGCACTATGTGGACGCCGCTCTCGCGCTGGTCGATCTGGGGGTTCCGGAAAAGGCTACGGCGATCGCCGACGAGCTGGTGGCGTTGAGCCCCAACGAAGACGCGCTCGCTCAGCTGGTCGAGTCGGCCGGGTCGGCGCGGCTGCTGCGTTTGGCACGTGAGTTCCCCACGACGGTTTCGCTCGTTGAGCGGGCGATGACGCTTGCCGCGGCGCGTTCCACCGCGCCCGAGCGGCTCCAGAAACTCGCCCAGCGACTTACCACCGGCGATCTGGCCGAGCAACAGGCAGCACTGGCCGATCTCCGGCAAACGGGTACCGCCGGCGTGCGGTTTGTGATCGCCGCGATCGCCGATGCCAACAACCGCGAGGCCGAGGCCCGGTTGCGCGAGGCGCTTGTGGCGCTCGAGCCCGAATCGCTGCCGGCCATCGTCGGCGCGACGGCCGACAAGAACGAAGCCGTCGCCACGCAATCGATCTACGCGCTGGGGCGTTTGGCTCAGCTGGGCCGCCTGCGATCAGGAACGTACGCGGCGTTGATCGCGGTGCCCGCGTTGTTAGATCCGGCCGGCCAGCCCGCGGGCGAGGCGGCCCGCTGGTCCTATCAGCAGATCGCAGGCGAACCCGCCGACCCGGCAACCGCCGTGCGGCTACTGGATAGCACAATCGCCGAACTGCTCGCCGGATCGGTCCCGTGGCGGCCCGACGCCGAGGATCGGGTCGCATGGCTCGACGAAGGGGAGATTCCCACGGATCGGGCGGCGGTGGCGCTCGCCGCCCGGCTGGCGGCCGATCGTGCGCGGCTCACGCCCGGCGAAACTGCGGCGCAGCGGCGCGCGCTGCGGCTGGCGGCCGAGGCGGGACCTCTGCTGATCGATACCCCGCTAGACGTTGAGCGGTTCACGACCAGCGAACTGCTCAGCACGCTGGACGAGGCGCTCGTCGCACGACAGATGGGGGCCGCGAAGCGATTGTGCGAAGCCCTGGGCCAGCGGGGCGACCGCACGGCTCTGGCAAGCGTTCAGGGACGACCCACCCCGCTGGCGGCGGCCCTGGCGGCACCCTCTCCGGCAGCCCGCTTTGCGGCACTCGAGGCCATCATGACCCTCGCCCCGGAGACACCCTTCGCGGGTTCAAGCGGTGTGGCCGAGACCCTGGCGTATTTCGCCGCGGCGAGCGGCAAACGCCGCGCTGTGGTTGCTACGCCAAACTTCGCGTACTCGGCCGAGATCGCCGGGCATCTGCTCGCGGCGGGCATTGCGGCAACGCCCACCAACCGCGGATCGGACCTGTTGGTGCCGCTCGAAAAGACACCCGATGTGGAGCTGGCGCTGGTGGATCTGGCGGTGCTGCGTCCCGGCGCGCGCGAGACCCTCTTTCGGCTGCGACGGCTCGCCGGTGGGGCCGCCCTGCCGGTGGCGGTGTTAGCGCCCGATGGCCGGCTCGCCGAGGCTCAGGCGCTGGCCGAGGAGCACGACCTGCGCGTCATTGCGGTCGCGCGTCCCTACGGGGCGGCGAGCGTCTCTGCGTTGGCTGAGCGGCTCACGGGGCTCCGATCGGCCGAAGCACCCACCGCCGACGAGCGGGCTCAGATGGCCACCAGGGCCCGCGGCTGGATCGCGCAGATTGCTGCTAACGGTCCTCGTTTCTACCAACTTCGGGATTCAATCCCCGAGATCACGGCGGCCCTCGCGGCCGGCGACGCGAAAACCCCCGTGGCGATTCTCGCCACGCTGGCCGATCCGGCCAGCCAGCGCCGACTCGCCGCCGCGGCGAGCAACGAGCTGCAGCCGCTCGCCGATCGCCAAGCTGCCGCCGAGGGCTTTGCCGAAAGTGTCAGTCGGTTCGGGCTGCTGCTGAGCGAAGCCGAGGTCTACGCCCAGTATCAGGCCTACAACCAAGCGGCCACGGCCGACGAGCCGATCCAACGGGTGCTCGGCTCGGTGCTGGATACGATCGAAACGCGTCGCTCCCCGCGCACGCCGACCGCCCCTTAAACCCCCTCGCGCATGGCGTACACCGCCGCTAACTCGTCGTCCGCCGACGCGCCGCTGCCTGGCATTATCGGTGCCAGCAGCGCGATGCGGGCGGTCTATGGCATCACACGCCAGGTCTCCACCAGCCGGGCCTCGGTCTTGCTGCTCGGCGAGACGGGGAGCGGTAAGGAGCTGATCGCCCGCGCCATCCACGAGCTCAGCGACCGCAAGCGGAGACCCTTTGTGCGGGTCAACTGCGGTGCCTTGAGCGAGAATCTGCTGGAGAGCGAGCTCTTTGGGCACGTGCGGGGCTCGTTTACCGGGGCGATCGACAACCGCACGGGCCGCTTCGAGGCGGCCCACACCGGCACGATTTTTCTCGACGAGATCAACAGCACCACACCGCTGCTCCAGGTGAAACTGCTCCGCGTTCTCCAAGAGCAAGAGTTCGAGCGGGTGGGCGACACGCAAACCGTTCGGGTGGATACGCGGGTTGTCGCTGCCAGCAACCGCGACCTGCAAGAAGAAGCCGCCGAGGGTCGGTTCCGCGAGGACCTCTATTATCGCCTGAACGTGGTGCCAATCTATCTGCCCCCGCTGCGCGAACGGCGTGAGGATATCCCGTCGCTCGTGACCCACTTCCTGAACGTCTACAACGAAGAGAACGATCGCTACGTGGTCCACATCGATCCGCGGGCGATGGAAGCGCTGCAGGAGTACCACTGGCCCGGCAACGTGCGCGAGCTGCAGAACTACGTGGAACGGGCCGTGGTCATGGCCACGGGTGACGAGCTGACGCACGAGCTGCTGCCTGCCGTTGTCCGGGGAGACAACGGCACGCCGACCCGTGCGTTTCGCAAGTACGACTTTGATTCGCTCGCGGTGCAATTGGTTCACGAGGGGCTCTCGACCGCCGACGACGAATCGACCGACCTCCACTCACGGGTTGTCGATCGGGTTGAAAAGGAAGTGATCGCCCAGGTGCTTTCTCAATGCGACGGCATTCAAATCAAGGCGGCGCAGCGGCTGGGCATCAACCGCAATACCCTCCACAAGAAGATCAAGGATTACGGCCTCGACAGCGGCGAGAACGGCGCTAGCGACAAGGCCGGGTAAGCCGAGGAAGAATCTTCGCCACGCCGGCCGCCGTTCCTCAACGATTCTCTCAGCAGCGGACCCCATGGACCTCACGCGCGTCACCGTCTTCTGCTTCAGTGCGAGCTACTTGGTGGCGCTCGCAGCGGAGTCGATCGGCCTGTTCGCCAGGCAGCGCGGCTGGGTGCTGGGAAGCCGGCGGGCGGTGGCCATCGGCTTTACTATGGCCGGTGCGATCGCCCATGCGGTTTACCTGTCGCTCCGCGCGCGCGGCCAAGCAACGCCGCTCTCCAGCCCCCAAGATTGGTACCTGTTGGCGGCGCTCGCCCTGGTGGCCGTGTATCTTGCCGCGTTGTTCAACGCCCGCCGGTGGACGCTTGGGCTGTTCCTGTTGCCGGCGGTGCTCGCGCTGATCGGCGTTTCGCGAACCGCCAGCGCCGAGCCGTTCACCGCCGAGCGGGCATCGTTCTTCTGGGGACAGGCCCACGGCTGGCTGCTGCTGACCGCCACCGTGGCGGTCACGCTCGGCTTCTTGTTCGGCGTGATGCAGCTGGTTCAGGACCGCCGGCTGAAGGCCAAACTGCCCCCGACCGCCGGCTTCGCCCTGCCGAGTCTCGAATGGCTTGAAGCGGCGGGCTCGCGGGCCGCGATCGTTTCGGCGTGGGCCGTGGGCGGCGGATTCGCTTCGGGGCTCGTCCTGACTACGCTGAAAGTATTGGCCCGACAACCGTCGGCCAACGCAGCCTACAGCGTCTGGACGGATCCGGTGGTATTAGCCTTGGGGATCCTGCTCGCGTGGCTCATCGCGGCGGTTGTGTGGCGGTCTCGGCAGGCCGCAGCCGGCCACGGAGCCAACTCGGCTTGGCTCGCGGTGGCGTCGTTCGTACTGATGGCGGTGACACTCTCGACGGTCACGCTGCTCGGTGCGGCCCACGGGCCCGCCGCGCGAGGCACCCCCTCAGGACCCCCACCGAGTGGTCTTAGCGTACCAGCGGTCGATGCCGGTCCCGTTGGCTAACGCTCGGCAGATGATCCCGATCGGTTTGCCGGCGCGCTCTACCGATTGACGACACTCACGTTGCGCCAAGCAGTCACTCCCCCCGTCTCACCGCCCCCCTCGCCACCTGATCACCCGATGAAACTCCGGATGGTAGGCTGCTCGCACCATCGCTCGGGGGCGGCGGTGCGCGAACAGCTCGCCTTTACCGCGGAGCAAGCCGAAGAGACCCTGGCGCGCTGGCGGCAGACTTTGCCTGAAGCTGAGGGTGTGCTCCTCTCGACGTGCAATCGGGTCGAGTTTTACGCGGCGACGGCGAGCGATCGCCTGCCCCCCTGCCCGGCACTCATCGCGCGGCATCTGGCCGAGGCCCACAATATCCCCGTGGACACCGTGCGGCCCCACCTGGTGACGCTGCGCGACGAGGAGGCGGTCGAGCATCTGTTTCGGGTCGCCGCGAGCCTCGACAGCATGGTGCTCGGCGAACCGCAGATCCTGGCCCAGGTGAAAGAGGCTTACGAACGCGCTCAGCGGGTCGATGCGGCCGGGCCGGTCACGCACGAGTGCTTCCAGCGCGCAATCCGCGTGGCCCGGCGTGTCGCAACTGAGACCGACCTGCACAAACATCGGGTCAGCATCCCGAGCATCGCAATCTCTGACTTTGCCGCACAGATCTTTGAACGCTTCGATGACAAGCAGGTAGTCGTGCTGGGCGCGGGCGAGATGGCCGACGAAACGCTCCGCTACTTAACGGATCGGGGCGTCCGGCGGCCGGTCATTGCCAACCGCAGCCCAAGCCGCGCCGAACAGCTGGCGGCACAATGGGGTGGGGTGGCCGCGTCGCTCGACGATCGGTACGAGCTGCTCGCTCAGGCGGATCTCGTGATCGGCGCTACGGCAGCGGGCGAAGCGATCGTGCGGCTCGAACCGTTCCGCAAACAGGTGTCGGAGATCCGCGGGCAGCGGCCCCTGTTTCTGCTCGACCTCTCGATGCCGCGCGACTTTGAAACGGCCATCGGCGAAGAGCCGGGCGTTTATCTGTACTCGATCGATGATCTGACCGCCGCTTGCGAGCAGAACCGGCACGCCCGCCGCAAAGAGCTTCCGCGCGCCGAGCGGATCATCGGCGAAGAGCGTGAGCGCTTCTTCATCGACGCACGCCATCGCGTGTCGGCACCCATTATCGCGCGGCTGCGAGAAGGGCTCGACGCTCCTAAACAAGATGAACTGGAACGCCTCTTCAACAAGTTGCCGAATCTGGACAGCCAAGCACGTCTTGAAATCGAGCGTTTTGCGGACCGATTGGTCAACAAGATGCTCCATCCGCCGATGGAATCGCTCCGCGACGAATCACGTACCGGATCTCCCCACAGCTTGCTGCAAGCGCTGAGTCGGCTGTTCCAGTTGAAGGACTAAGGCTCTCGCAGCCACTCTCACAAGACGTCCCGGACCGCGCAGTGGTGGGGCGTCTCGAAGACGTTCACTCGTCGTCTTCGTACTCCTCTTCGTCTTCATCTTCCTCTTCGTCGTCCTCGAATTCGTCTTCCTCTTCGTCTTCGTACTCGTACTCCTCGTCTTCATCCTCCTCTACTTCTTCGCCTACTTCATCTTCTTCCTCTTCGTCGTCGTCGACTTCCTCCCACTCATCTTCGTCGTCGTCTTCATATTCTTCATCGTCCTCTAGCTCGTCTTCATCTTCCTCGTCGTCCTCTAGTTCTTCTTCGTCGTCCTCCTCGTCATCGTCTTCGTACTCTTCGTCGTCCTCTAGCTCGTCCTCGTCCTCGTCCTCATCTTCCTCATCTTCGTCGTAGTACTCGTACTCGTCGTCGTCATCTTCGACGGGCGAGAACGCATAGGGGCTCAGTTGCTCCCGCAGCGAACCGTCGGCCGCTAGGGTCGAAGCTTCTTCTGCGCGGGTCGATAACAACGCAGCGGTGATGGGCGACGTCGTGGTCATGGCCTTCGGGTCTCTTCCGGTCGAGGGTGCTACAAGCTGACGGGAGCGTTTTGATTTGTCGGTTCTGAGGTTTCGGTGCTTTGCTTGGCGAGCGGCAACTCGGCAAGATTGCGCAGTCCAAAAACTCGCAGGAATCGATTGGTTGTACCGTACACGAGCGGTTTGCCCAGCTCTCCTGATCGGCCGACGATACGCAGTAAATCGGCCTCCAGCAACTGCCGCAAGAGTTCACCGCAGCCGACACCCCGAATCGCCTCTATTTCTGCCCGCACCACGGGCTGCGTTCCGGCCACCACGGAGAGTGTTTCCAGGGCTGCCGGCGTGATCGAAAGACCCGGGGCAAGGCTTGCTTCGCTCGCAATCCAGGGAGCGTATTGTGGCTGGGTCAGCAACTGGAAGCCCCCTGCCACGGCTGCAATTTCCAGGCCGCTTCCACGCCGACGATAGCGTTCGACAAGCGTTTCGATGGCTTCACGGGCTTCGGAAGGGCCGCTGAGAGCGGCGGCAAGCGCGAGCTGGCGATCGGTCAACGGTTCGCTGGCAAGCCACAGCAATGCCTCCACGCGTGCCACACGCGTCTCGACAACGGGGGCTTCTGCTACTGAGCCGGATTTTGTCCGGCGGACAAACCTGTGCGTGCTGGGGCTCCTACCCCGGTCCCAGGCCGCGGCGTACGCGCGCGGTGCCAAACGCTGAATCCCGGTGATGGGCCGCCGGTTCTGCACGCGATTAAGCCTCCGGAAAACCGTAAAGGGCCTGACGATCGGGAAACGGGCACCCGCTGTTACCGGAGCGACTGAGCTTGAGCCGTCAGATTGCTGATCGCCTCGTCACGAGTCGCCCCAATCGCGTCCAAATGCCGATTTCCGAGCGCGCTCGGTACCGTCATGCTGGCACGGTGCAGGCCTTCATTTCCCCACGGAGCGACCCGCATCTCAGGAAGCTCAGCAGAAGCGGGCGGTGCCGACGCCGTATCGAAACCAACGGTCTGGAGCTGATCGTCGTACAGGGGTGCTTCGCCCGCGTTCATGTTCGGTCCCGCGCTCGCGATCGGCAGAGCGTTGGCGGTGCTCGTTGACGACATCGGCGTTGGCGCTGAGGCCTCCCACCGCTGCTGAACCAAGGCCATCGCTTGATCGATGTGATCGGCAAGCTGATCGGCGGGGGGGCCATAGCGGTACGCGGCCAGCGATCCAACCGCCAACGTGCCCGCCATAATTGTCAGTCGATAAAAAGTTTGCAGCGAAGATTCTACTTTGGCCATCGTTATCGACGGGGGGGCTAGAGAAATGGGCTCTTGAGCGTGGTAAACCCCTGCGCCTGCGCACCTGGGGGCGAATCGCTGTGGGCGCTGCGGACGCTAGAAACCCGAGCAAAATGCTGCAAGACCGGCTCGCACCGAGGAATCGGCGGGCTAAGAGCGCACTGACCTCGCGGCGTCTATACTCAGCGGATGGCCCGCACGATTTACCTCGATCACAACTCCACAACGCCGCTGTTACCGGCTGTGGCGGTGCGGTTGGCCGAAGCCCAGGCAGAAAACTACGCCAACCCCGCCAGCCAGCACTCCGAGGGACGGCGGGCTCGGCGGGCCCTGGAAGCAGCCCGCGAACGAATCACCAACCTGCTGGGGGGAGACGCCAGTTGCTTCGCTGCGGATCGACTCATTTTCACCAGCGGGGCTACTGAGGCCAACACGCTAGCACTGCGGGGACTCGCCGGCCCGCCGGGGGGGGCGGTCTTGATCTCGGCGATCGAGCATCCGAGCGTCTCAGAAACGGCCGACCAGATGCTCCGCGAGGGCTACCGCATCGAGCGGATCGGCGTCAACGCTCACGGCGTAGTGCAGCTGGACGAACTCGATCGGTTGCTAGCGGAGGTTCCCAACGTGCGTTTGGTAAGCGTCATGCTTGCCAACAACGAGACCGGCGTGATTCAGCCGGTGGGAGAAGTCGTGGCGCGCTGCGCTGCGGCGGGCGTGCCGGTCCACACCGATGCGGTCCAGGTGGTGGGCAAACTGCCGGTGGGATTCCGCGCTCTGGGGGTCGCGGCGCTCAGCTTTACGGCCCACAAGTTCCACGGTCCGCGGGGAGTGGGCGGGCTCTTGGTGGGGGCCAGCCTATCGCTCACGCCCCTGCTCCACGGGGGGCCCCAACAGGCCGGGCTGCGTCCAGGCACCGAGGCGGTTGATCTGGCGATCGGCGCGCAAGCGGCCCTTGAGGCTTGGTATGACGAGGCGGCGGAGCGCGCCGCGCGGCTCGCAGGATTACAGCGCCGTTTTGAGACGGGTCTTAAAAATCGGGGGGTTCCTCTCCGCGTGTGGGGGTCCGAAACCGACCGGCTCCCGCACACCAGTTGCTTGTCGTTTGACGGGTTCGACCGACAAGCCTTGATGATGGCACTCGACCTTGCCGGGATAGCCTGTTCAACCGGATCGGCCTGCGCAAGCGGTTCAAGCGAGCCGTCGCCGACGCTGATTGCGATGGGTCTTTCGGCCGAGCAAATCAGGGGGGCTCTGCGGTTCAGTTGGGGGGCTCTGACCACGACGGCCCACATTGACCGGGCGGTGGATCGTATCTGTCAGACAATTAACGACTTACGACTTTCTTCTCAGCGGACTTAAGCGGATGGGCGAGACTCCCTTTCGGGGCGTTTTTCCGGTAGAATTCGGCTCGCCTCACAGGTGGCTCGAGCGTGCCCGCCAGCCCCCGCGATGCGTGTTCTCTCCTGTGCCGGATCGCTTGTGTCGCAAGTCAGTACCCTGCTGTTGCCCGCCGGGCCCGATCCGGTCGCTCTGAGCGGCTTGATGCCGCGATGGGGTCGCAACGGTAAGGAACTGCGGACGGCGAACGACGAGCCGCTGCCCAACCCGGCTGGATGGTGTCTCTTCGGGCCCGAAAACCGGCTCGTGGAAGGTGTCGCCAAGCAGCTCTTGGCAGCGGCGAACGATGCGCTCACACGCGCTGCGGTTCAACGCTGGAACCCGCTGCTGCTAGTCGGTCCGACCGGTTGTGGAAAATCGCTGCTGGCCGCGGCCGTGGCCAATGCCTGGTCCCAGCCCCCCGCAGATGGTGACCAAACTAAGCCAAGGCATGTGTTGCGGATGTCGTTGACCGATTTCCGCCGCTTGGCCGACTCCGCGATCCGCGAAGATCGGGTCCAAGCTTTCCGTCAGCGGATCAGGTCGGCCAACCTCTTGATCTTAGAGGATGTGCATCGGGCGGGCATGTCGCGGTGGTTGGCCGACGAGTTGGCAACCACGATCGATGCCCTTGTCGATGCACAGGCAATGGTGCTGATGACCTCGGCGGTTCCGGCGACTTCGGTCGTCGCGTTTGATCGTCGCATGGTTAGCCGCGCAGCGGGAGGTCTCTCGCTCGAGGTGGCGCTGCCTGAGGTGGGTACCCGCGGCGAGATACTCCGTCGATACGTGGAAGCCGCCGGCTATCGCATTGAAGACGACGCCCTCAGCCTGATCGCACGGCAACTTGGGGGCGACACGCGACAACTCGTCGCGACCGCCCGGCAGCTCTGCGAGCTTACCCCCTCGCGTCGGGCTGTCGGCGTGACGCACGTTGACGAGTGGCTAAACCGTCAGAGTGACACCGTTTCGCCCCCCGTGCGCGAGATCGCCAAGCTGGTGGCCCGGCGTCTGCGACAACCGCTCCGCGAACTGCGCAGCCCTTCACGCCGCAAACCGGTGGTGTTCGCCCGCGCTGTGGCGATCTACCTCGCGCGACAGCTAACCCCGCTAAGTTACGAAGAGATCGGTCGCTTTTTTGGCGGCCGCGACCACACCACCATTGCTCACAATCACACGGTCATCGAAAGCCGACTCGCAGGCGACCACGAACTTCGTCAAACCGTGGAAGAATTACGAAATCAGCTTAACCTAACCGCCGCCAAACGGTAACGAATTGCACCGCTAAGCGAGTGGGGAAAAGCTGTTCACGCGCCGACAAAACCACGTTGATTGTCTGTCGCTCAGCCCGGTTTACCTCAAAATATTCGACACATCCAATCAGCATCGCGACACCTAACAAACATCCGGTGAACGGGTTATCCCCGCTCTTGATAGGTCCGTAAGTCGAACGAGACGTTTGCTTTACTTCCGCCGCGAGTCACCAAATCAACCTTCTCACGCACGAAGTAATAACAACAGATTTAATTTAGATAACTTCTTTCCTTTTACGGGCTCCAACATCGCTCGCGAGCGATCCCCGGTCCGCGTACGTCCAGCATGAAGATTACTTGCAACCGAGAACTTCTCTTGCAGGCGTTTCAGACCGTCCAAGCGGTCGCGCCTTCGCGAAGTCCTAAGCCAATTTTGCAGAGTGTTAAGCTCGAAGTCGGCACCGGCCGGACGGGGGAAGACTCTCCAGGTGCCCCCGCCACGCTCATCGCGACAGACCTGGAGGTCGCCATCCGTCACGCGGTTGAGGGAGTCGATACCGAGACACCCGGCGCGGTCATGCTGCCGGTTTCGCGGTTTGGCTCGATGCTCCGCGAGAGTAGCGACCCAACGTTTCGGATCGAGACCGAAGGGCAAAAAACCGTCATCCGCGGTGAGCGGAGCACGTTTCATTTGACCTCGGAGAATGCGGCCGAATTTCCCCCCGTCGCCACGTTCGACGGAGAGGCCTGTTACAAGGCCCCTGCCCGTTTGCTCAAGGAGATGATCCGTCGCACGATTTTTGCGACCGACAACGAGAGCAGCCGCTACGCATTGGGGGGTGTGAAGTTTGAGGCCGACGACGCGGGCGGGCTGATCGCGGTGGGGACCGACGGGCGCCGGCTGGCACGGATGCAGGGACCGATCGAAGTCGTGGGCGAACCCTCGCCGTTGGGAGAATCAACCATCGTCCCCAGTCGTTCGCTCCAGCTGATCGATCGGGTCTTATCAGCCGACGACGAGATCGTTCGGCTGGCGATCCGCGCGAGTGAGCTACAGGTGACAAGTCGGCGGGCTACGGTATCCACGCGTCTGCTCGAAGGACGATTCCCGAAGTGGCGAGATGTGTTCCCGCAGCGGATCGAGTCGGTCAAGATCGAACTAACTGTGGGACCGTTCTTTTCGGCGGTGCGTCAGGCCGCGATTGTGACGAGCGACGAAAGCCGGGGCATCGATTTTACGTTTGGCGAGGGGTCTTTGGTGCTGGCCGGTTCGGCCGCTGAGGTCGGTGAGTCGCGTGTCGAACTGCCAATCGCTTACGACGGTGCGCCGATCGTCATCACGCTCGACCCGCGTTTTATGATCGACTTTTTGAAGACCCTCGACGCGGAGACCTCGTTCACGCTGGACCTGGTCGATAGCGACGCCGCGGCTGTAGCGACCGTTGCGGATGGCTACGGATACGTCGTCATGCCGTTAGCGCGGGATCGTAGTTGATGTCGCCAGATAGTTCCTCGATTGATAGCGATTCGCTAGCCAAGCTAAGCGATCACACGAAGCGGGCAGTCTTGCAGCGTAAGCGTTTTTACGCGCGCAAACCGAAATCGATTGCCGATGTGATGGCTCGGCTTCTCGCCAAGCGAGGCTACGCGGCGATACGTAGCGACGAGGTGATCGGGGCGGCATGGGCGGAAGCCGTGGGGACAGCCGTGGCCCGCCGTTCGCGTGTTTCGACCTTCAGCCGGGGCCAGCTCGAGGTGATCGTGAGCAGCAGCGCAATCGTACAAGAGTTGCAATTCGATCAGTCACGCCTCCTTGAGTCGCTCCGCCGAATCGTTCCCGATGCCAAGATCACGTCGCTCCGGCTGCGTGTAGGCCGACTCGAGTCGCCCCGTTAATTTTTCAACCGCGATCACCATCTCTAACTTTTCCGAAAACCGACGAACTCTGGTTCGTTGAAATTCGATCACCTTGAGCCGTTACGAAAGTATCGGCGAGCGAAGTAACGAGCACCATGGCACAAGCCAACAGCGAATACGGTCAAGAAGATCTCGAGCACCTCTCCGATCTGGAACACGTCCGTGAGCGGCCGAGTATGTACATCGGCGACACGACCGGGCGTGGTTTGCACCACTTGGTTTATGAAGTCGTCGATAACTCGATCGACGAAGCCATGGCGTCTTACGCCACTGAGGTGAAGGTCACGATCAATCCGGATGATTCGATCACGGTCGAAGACGACGGGCGCGGGATTCCGGTCGAGAAACACGAGCAGCTTTCCGAACAGATGGGCCGCGACGTCAGCACGCTTGAAGGCGTGATGACCGTGCTCAAGTTCGGCGGCAAGTTCAGCAAGGGGGCTTACCAAACCTCCGGCGGTCTGCACGGAGTCGGCGTGACGGTCGTGAACTTTCTTTCCGAGTTTGCCGAGGTTGAGGTCTGCCGAGAGGGTGCCGTCCATCACCAAGAGTACGAACGGGGTATTCCGAAAGGTCCCGTGCGGCGCGCGGGTTCCAGTGACAAGCGGGGAACCAAGACCACGTTCAAACCCGACCCGCAGATCTTTCAGACCACCAAGTACAGCTACTCGACGCTGCTCAAGCGGCTGCAGGAGTTGGCGTTTCTCAATCGCGGGGTGCGGATCACGATCGGCGACGCGCGCACCGGCGATAGCGAGACCTTCTGCTATGAAGACGGTATCCGCGAGTTTGTTAAGCATCTGAATCGTGCCAGTGAGACCGTCCACCCGGAGGTGATGTACGCCGCCGGTGAACAGGACGGTGTCGAGATCGAGGTGGCCATCCAGTACTCGGGCGAGTACACGGAGAACGTTCACACGTATGTGAACAATATCAACACCACCGAGGGCGGCACGCACCTTAGCGGCTTCCGTGCGGCGCTGACCCGAACGCTCAACAACTACGGCAAGAAAGAGAACATCTTTAAGGACCCGACCCCCACGGGCGAGGATTTTCGCGAAGGACTCACCGCAGTCATCTCTTGCCGCGTACCGCACCCACAGTTCGAGGGTCAAACCAAAACCAAGCTCGGTAACAGCGAGGTCGAGGGGATCGTCAACACGCTGGTAGGCGAATACCTGCAGAAGTACTTCGAGGAGAATCCCCGCACGGCCAAGGCGATCGCCAAGAAGGGACTTGTCGCAGCGGAAGCACGCGAGAGCGCTCGCAAGGCGCGCCAGCTCATCCGCGAGCGGAAAGGTGCGCTCGGCGGCGGGAGCCTGCCCGGCAAGCTGCGCGACTGCTCCAGCAAAGAGGTCGACAAGTGCGAGCTCTATCTCGTAGAGGGCGATTCGGCCGGCGGCCCCGCCGAGGGCGGACGACGCCGCGAGTTTCAGGCGATCCTGCCGCTGCGGGGCAAGATCATCAACGCCTACAAGAGCCGCGAAGACAAGGTGTTGGCCAACGAAGAGATCCGGAGCATGATCGCCGCTATCGGTGCCGGCATCGGTGCCGAGCAAGACGTCACGAAGCGCCGGTACGGTCGCGTCGTCATCATGACCGACGCCGATGTCGATGGATCGCACATCCGTACGCTGCTGCTGACGTTCTTCTATCGCCAGATGTACGACCTCGTGGCGAAGGGGCACGTCTACGTCGCGCAGCCGCCGCTGTTCCGCGTGCGGAAGGGCAAGCAGCCCGCCCGTTACGTGCAGACCGAAGAAGAGATGCGTGGCCAGCTTCTTGAACTGGGCCTCGGCGAGAGCCTGCTCGAATCGAGCGAAGGCATCTCGATCGAGGGCGAAGCCATGAGCAAGCTCGTCCGCACCCTGGCGGCGATGGAAGAAGCGCTCTTGCAGCTCGAGCGTCGCGGTGTGTCGCTCAAGATTCACGCCGAGCGACAAGACGCGGAGACCGGCAAACTGCCGGTGTTTCATGTGTTTCTCGGGACCGCCGAGCACTGGTTTACCAATCGTGCCGAGCTCGACGAGTTCATCGAGCAGCAAGAGAGTTCGGGCGGTGAGCTCATCATCGACATGGGTGGCCCCGTCATGCAGACCGAGGAGTTGGCCGGCGGCGATGCGGGCACCGACGGAGCCGCCACGGTCGAAAAGCGCCGTGTGCGAGTTGTCGAGCTGCACGAGGTGCGGACGATCAACACCCTGCTGGGTGATCTTTCGGCGATGGGATTCGAGGTAGACGCCCTCATCCCTCAGGAACGCACCGGCGAAGAGATCAGTCGCTTCACGCTCCGCCGTGGCGAGAACGAGTCGAGCCTCGATGACCTCCGCGGCTTGCCCGCTGCGATCCGAGCGGCCGGTGAGCGGGGTCTGCAAATCATCCGCTTCAAGGGCCTGGGCGAAATGAACGCCGAAGAGCTCCGCGACACCACGCTCGATCCGGCCGCCCGCACGCTCATGCGGGTTACCATGGAAGACGCCGGTGCCGCGGACGAGTTGTTCCGCGTGCTCATGGGCGATCAAGTGGAACCCCGGCGCGAGTTCATCCAAAAGCACGCGTTGGATGTAAAGAACCTCGATGTTTGAGGTTTGCCCCCCGCCGCGCAGAGCGCGGCCTATAATGTGGGGAATGCCTGCCCACCAACCGAGCGAGCCCTTTACGCATGATTGCTCCGGCAACGATGAAATCGGCAACCCCGAGGTTCATCGCGATGGTTGTCGTGTTGTGCGCGACAACGGCTTGGTCAGATGCCGTGCCGTCACCGCCCGAGGCGGCGCAACCGGCTCCCCCTGCCCCCGGCATGGTGTGGATCGCAGGGGGCGAGTTCAGCATGGGGACCGACAGTCCCGATAGCTTTCCCAATGAGCGTCCGGCGCATCCGGTGCGCGTCTCGGGATTTTGGATGGATGCCACACCGGTGACCAACGCGGAGTTTGCCAATTTCGTCGAGGCGACCGGCTACAAGACCATCGCCGAGCGACCGGTCGATTGGGAGGAACTCAAGAAGCAGGTCCCTCCCGGAACGCCCAAGCCCCCGGCGGACGTTCTCCAGCCCGGCTCTTTGGTGTTTGTTCCGCCGGCGCATCCGGTGCCTTTGCAGGACATGAGCCGCTGGTGGTCGTGGACGACGGGCGCTGACTGGCGGCATCCCGAGGGGCCGGACAGCACCAATGAAGGCCGCGAGGCGTATCCGGTCACCCAGATCGCCTGGGATGACGCGGTTGCTTATGCCGAATGGGCCGGTAAACGCCTGCCCACCGAGGCGGAGTGGGAGTACGCGGCCCACGGCGGCTCGACAACTCGTTACCACTGGGGCGACGAGTTTATGCCGACGGGGAAGCACATGGCCAACACGTTCACGGGCAAGTTTCCCTACAAGAACACGATCGAGGACGGTTTTGAGCTGACCTCGCCCGTGCGAGCGTTCCCGCCCAACGGTTACGGGCTGTACGACATGGCGGGGAACACCTGGGAGTGGACCGGTGATCGATACCGCGAGGACCGCCACGTTCGTCTTCAGAAGCGCGGGCTGGTGATTGATCCGTCGAGCCCCGCCAAGACCTTTGATCCCACCGATCCACGGAGCGAGCGGCGAGTCATCAAAGGGGGTTCTTTCTTGTGCCATGTCGATTACTGCGAGAGCTATCGTCCCTCCGCGCGACGAGGGACGCCGCCCGACACGGGCTCGGCCCACGTAGGTTTTCGTTGCGTGATCTCCGCGACGCCTGCGGTGCCAGCAGCCGATTAAGAACGCTCTTGCGCGCTTTGTTGGTTTGGTGCAAATGCAGGGGGCGATGTCAAGCTGTGACGGCTGTAAAGCCGCAAACGGCCCGGCAAGCCGCTAGAACCGATACAACGGTTGTCAGCCGTTGTCTCCTGCGAGTCTGCCTCCCGTGCTACGAATCCGCCCTGGCTTGGTGTGCCTGTTGTCGCTTGGGTTGATGCTCGGCGAAGCTCGCTGTGTTGCGCAGCAAGCTTCCCCGGAACTTGCCGAGACAGCGCTGACCGCCCCGCTCGCTGCCGAGCCGGTGTTGCGGGAAGGCGACCTCTCGGGCGGTGCCCTGACGCTGACAACGGTCGAAGAGCTGGCGATCGGGGCGAGCGCCTCGCTGCAGGCGATCGAGGCGCGCGTGCGAGCGGCACGCTGGCACTGCTTGCAGGTGGGATTACGCCCCAACCCCTCGGTGGGCTACGTCGCCGCGGAAGTTGGCAACGAAGGCCTGGCGGGTCAGCAGGGCGCGTTTGTCAGCCAGCAGTTTGTCCGCGGGGGCAAACTCACGTACGCTCAAGCCGTGGCGAGCAAAGAGGCCCGTCGACTCGAACAAGAATTCGGCGTGGAACGGATGCGTCTGCTGACGGACGTCCGCACGGCCTACTACGATGCCTACCTTGCACAGCTCGAGGTCGAGCTTTCCGAGCGGCTGACCGAACTGAGTCGCCGCGCTTCGGAGGCATCGCGGCGGCTGCTTGAGGCCGGCGAGGGGAAGCGGACCGACGCTCTGCTCGCCGAGATCGAAGCGCAACGCGCCGACGCCTCGCGCCGCAGCGCGAACCAGCTGCTGCTTGCTAGCTGGCGGCGGCTTGCACCGCTCACTGGCTTGTCGGCAACTCCTCAGCCGCTTAATGCCGACCGAGACGCCCTGCTCCGCGAAACCGACTGGGCAACTACCCAGACACAGATCCTGGCAACCAGTCCCGAGCTGGCAGCGCGTCTTGCTGCGATCGATCGAGCCCGCTGCGAGGTTGCCTACCAGCGATCCGTCGCGGTGCCCGACGTGTCAACGCAGTTCTCGGTGCAGTACGACGACTCAACCAATTACACGGTTGCCGGCGTGCAGATTGGCGTGCCGCTACAGATCTGGAACCGCAACCAGGGCGCGATCGGGCGGGCTCAGGCCGAGCTTACGGCAGCCCAACGAGATCTGGAGGCAAAGGAGCAGACGCTCGAACGCGAGTTGGCTGCCGTCTACGGCCGATTCCAGGCGGCGCGTGAGCGGGCCGAGGCGCTGAGCAAAGAAGTTTTGCCCCGCGCGCAAGAGAATCTCGATCTCGCCGCCGAGGGCTACCAGGCGGGAGAGATTAATTTTCTCGACCTACTGACAGTCCAGCGGACCTTTTTCGAGGTGAATCTTGAGTCGCTGGCCGCCCTGCGCGAACTGAATACCACCGCCCAGTTGCTGCGGGGCGGGCTATTGGCCGGCAGCGGAGCTACAAGTTCGGAAGGCCTCTGAGGCCCATTGGCATCGGCCGCGGGGGAGGCGCTCTGCTGCGGAGCCGACCGGGCTACCGAGCGGTTGCTCTAGCCACAGCACGCTCGGCAGCGGATAATGCGAACCATGCGTCCCTCCCTGTTGCTCCGCACGACCAGCCTGCTGCTACTGGCGGCAAGCTTCTATCAGCTCGGCAGTTCGCCGTGCGGATGCTGGGAGCACAGCGGATGGCACCACGCGCTGCAGAACGCCCCGCATGACCACCTTCCTGTGGGGGGGGACGAGCCGGCTCGTGCGGTTGAGGCTGACGACTGCCAGCATGCCCTGCCGTTTGTGGCAATCCTCAGGGATCGTGCCGAGCCGTCGCATGGGCCGAACCTCGTCGGCAATCCTTGGGCTGCTGAGGCTCCGACAGCGCTGACCGCCGCTGCGCGGATGGCTTCGCTCCCGCTTCGGTCTGCGCAGCCGATTGCCGCGCGCAACCTGTGCGCGGCTCCGCGCGTTTTGCGCTGCTAAAGGGCGTCGGTTTTGGGCCACGATGGGCCCTCTCTCTAGGTTCGGTCCGCGCACAACTCTTGTGGGCGGCATGCTCCTGATGCCGCATGGGGGTGAACCTCCGCGCGGCTTCCTCTCTACGGACACTGGTCGCGATGAATCGTTCCCTTTCAGCAGCCCTGATCGCGTTGGCGGCGATCACCGGATTTTTCACACGCGGGTGGGTCGAGCCCGGCCTCTCCGAATGGATCGGCCTGACCGAGCATCACGATGATCATGATGATCACCCCGATGATCACGCCGACCCCGCCGAAGAGGAGCCGCATGTCGCGCTCTCGCGCCAAGCGTTCGATACGCTCCGCCTGCGCATGGGGCAGGTAACCCTCAGCGACTATCTGCGTACCACGGCCATCCCGGCGGAAGTCGCCGAGTTCCCGGGCGTGAGCGCCTACAAGCTAGCCGCCCCGGTGAACGGGGTGGTGAGGGCGGTGGCGGCCGAACCCGGGGCGACCGCCGAGCCCGGCGACGCGCTCTTCGAGGTACAGATTACCGACGAGCGGGTGCTTGACGCGCAGCTGCAACTCATCGAGGCGCTCACCCGCGCGCAGATTGTGGAAGAAGAGCTCGAACGACTCGAACCGCTTGCCCAGAGCGGTGTGGTCAACGGCCGCCAGCGAAGGGACCTGGGCTACGAACTGCGCGAGCTGCAGACCACAATCGGCTTACGGCGTGACGAACTGATTGTCCGCGGCTTGCCGGAGGATCAGGTCGAAGAGTTGTTCGGCAACCGACGCCTGTTAAGAAGCGTTGTTGTTCGAGCGCCCCAGCTGTCGACCGGGGTCGCCCTGCGTGAGGAGTCTTCTCCCGCGGTGCGGACCGTCGCGTGGGAAGAGCAGACCGCGATGCAGGATCTCAGCATCGAGCGGCTGCTGGTCGAGCCCGGACAGACCGTTGCGCGCGGCGAAGCGCTCTGTGATCTGGCTTCGCACTCGAAGCTGTACCTGCGCGTTAAGGCCTTCGAACGCGACGTGCCCTTGATGGCACGACTCGCAGAACGCGGTGAGCCTCTCACCGCGGAATTCGGTCACAGCCTCGAATCGCACCGCAACACTTCGAGCCTCGTAACCGATCTGCGCGTTCGCTATGTGGCCAATCACGTTGATCCGGGCACCCAGGCGTACTCCTGCTATGTGCCGCTCAGTAACGAGCTGTTGCACGAGAGCACGGGACCGCAGGGGCGCAAGTATCGCACCTGGCGTTTCTCGGTGGGCCAGCGGGCACACCTGTTGCTGCCCATCGAGCAGATCCGCGGGCAGATCCCGCTGCCGGCCGATGCCGTGGCGATCGAAGGCCCCAACGCCTTCGTGTTCCGACCCCACGTGCATGAGGACGACCACGAAGACTCGGACCACGACGACCCCCATCACCCCAACGCCCACCCCGATCACGACGACTCCGATCACGGTGACAACGCTCACGATGAGCTTGCTCATGATGACCACGAGGACGCCTTCATCGAGCTCGAACCGGTGCCCGTTACGGTGCTCTATCGGGACAACCAGCAAGTGGTGGTTGCCGTGGGCGGCGAGCTAAGCCCGGGGGATACGATCGCGATGAATGCGGCGTATCAACTGCATCTGGCGGTGGAAGCGCACAGCGGCGGCGGCGGGGGCCACGATCACCATCACGATCACTAAGCCCCCGTTCACTCCACAGTCTTGCCTCGCCCTGGCGACGGCCGATGCGGGTCGTTGATTTTTTCTTTGTACTTTAGGTCGGCCCTCTTCTTTCATCATGCTCAACGCGGTCATTCGATTCTCGCTTCACAATCGGCTTCTGGTGCTGTGCGCCTCGGTGGGGGTTCTGGTGCTGGGTGCCATGGCGGCTTTGTCGTTGCCGATCGACGTGTTGCCCGATCTAACCCGGCCGCGTGTGGCGATCCTCGTCGAGTGCCCCGGGATGGCCCCCGAAGAGGTTGAGCAACTCGTCACGTTCCCGATCGAGACGGCCGTCAACGGTGCCGGGGGTGTGGTGGCGGTACGCAGCCAGAGCGACATCGGGCTAGCGGTGATCAACGTTGAGTTCGACTGGGGTGCCGATATCTATACGGCGCGTCAGATCGTTCAGGAGCGGCTCGATGTAGCGCGGAGCCGTTTGCCGCCCGAAGTGCGGGCCCAGCTGGGGCCTGTTTCTTCGTTGCTCGGTCAGATCCAGTTGCTCGGCATGTGGAGCGAAAGGGGCGAGATCTCGCCGCTTGAGGTCCGCACGCTTGCCGACTGGCAGGTGCGACGCCGTTTGCTAACAATCCCCGGCATCTCCCAGGTGATCACCATGGGGGGAGGCCGCAAGCAGGTGCAGGTGCTCGCCGATTACCACCTGTTGCATCAATACGGTGTTTCGCTCGAGGAGCTTGAGCGCGCGCTGCAAGCGAGCAACCTGAACGTCACGGGAGGGTATCTCAACCGCGACGGCCGCGAGCTCTTGGTGCGGGGCATCGGACGGCTCCGCTCGCTGGATGATGTGCGCAGCGTGGTAGTGAAGTCAGGCGGGAGTCGACCGGTCCTGGTGCAGGATGTTGCGCGGGTGGTCGAGCGTGCTCAGGTCAAGCGGGGCGACTCGAGTGTCAACGGGCGCGAGGCGGTCGTGTTGACCATTCAGAAGCAGCCGGGTGCCGACACGCGCTGGTTGACGGCGGAAATCGAACGGGCCGTCGCCGAGCTCCGTCCCGCGATGCCCGCCGACGTGCGGATCGATCCCTCGCTGTACCGGCAGCGCGAGTTTATCGACTACGGCGTGTCGAACGTGATCGAAGCGCTCCGTGATGGATCGGTGCTCGTTTTCATCGTGCTGCTCATCTTCCTGGTGAATCTCCGTACCACGTTCATCACCCTGACCGCGATCCCCCTCTCGATCCTGGTCACGGCACTGGTGTTTCGGTGGATGGGACTCTCGATCAACGTGATGACGCTCGGCGGGATTGCCGTGGCGCTGGGCGAGTTGGTAGACGACGCGATTGTTGACGTTGAGAACATCTTCCGCCGGCTCCGCGAGAATCGGTTGGCCGCCGAGCCCCGTTCAGCGCTGGCCGTGGTGTTCGACGCCAGCAGCGAGGTCCGCGGCGCGATCATCACCAGCACCGTGCTCGTAATTCTGGTGTTTGCCCCGCTGTTTGCGCTGTCCGGCATGGAAGGCCGTTTGTTCACGCCACTCGGGGTGGCCTATGTGGTTTCGATCCTGGCCTCGACGGTGGTCTCGCTGACCGTGACCCCCGTGCTGTCTTACTATCTGCTCCCCCGCGCGCGGGCGATCGCGATGGAACAAGAGGGGTGGCTGCTTCGTCAGCTGAAGCGTGCGGCGACGCCGCTGATCCGATTCAGCACGGGGCCGCTAGGAATCGCTCTAGGTGCCCCAGCGGCGGGGCTCGCCGTGCTGCTGGCTTTGGGCACGCTGTTGGGACTGGGGCGCAACTTCTTGCCGCCGTTCAACGAAGGTGCTGCCCAGCTGAACCTGTTCGCCGCCCCAGGCACGTCGCTCGAAACCTCGCGCCGGATCAGCCAGATGGCTGACGAGCGGCTGAGTACGCTGCTCGCGACACCCGAACACCCCGACAACCCGCTGCTTAACTTCACCTGCCGAACCGGGCGCGCCGAGCAAGACGAGCACGTGATGGGTGTCAACGTCAGCGAGTACGTGATGTCGCTCAACCCCGACTCGCCGCTCTCACGGGCCGAGCTGATCGAAGAGCTAACCCACGCGGTCGAGGATCTTCCCGGGGTTGAGCACGAGGTCGAGCAGCCGATCGCCCACTTGATCAGCCATATGCTGTCGGGTGTCACCGCCCAGATTGCGATCAAGGTTTACGGCGAAGACCTGACAATGCTCCGCACGACCGCCGAGACGATCCGCGCGGCGATCGCTCCGATCGAGGGCATCGCCGAGCCGGTCGTCGAACAGCAACAGCAGATCCCTCAGCTCCGCGTCGAACTGCTACGCGATCAATTGGCGCTCTATGGCGTCTCGGCCCAACAGGTTCAAAGCTTTGTCGAGACCGCGATGAACGGGCGGGTTGTCTCGCAGATCTTGGAGGGCGACAAGGCGTTCGACTTGCTGCTGCGAATGGACGATCCCTATCGGGAGGCGATCGATCAGCTTGATCGGTTGGTGGTGGAGCTGCCCGATGGCCGCGAAGCCCCCCTCGCGGCGCTCGCCCGTGTTTACGAGGCCTCGGGCCCCAACACCATTACACGCGAGGACACGCAGCGCCGGATCGTGGTCCGGGTGAACACCGCTGGGCTCGACCTCGCCAGTGCTGTCGAAGCAATCCAGCAACGCATCGCGGCCGACGTTACGCTCCCCGAGGGATACTTTGTCACCTATGGTGGTCTGTTCGAAGCGCAGCGGGTCGCCACGCAACGGATTGTGGGGCTGGGCTTGCTCTCGATCGTCGTCGTGTTCTTTGTGCTCTACGCCGCTTACCCGTCGGTGAGCATTGTTTCGCAGATCTTGCTCTCTTTGCCGGCGGCGATGGTCGGGGGGGTTGCCGCCTTGGTCCTCACCGGGCAAGACCTGTCGGTGGCCGGCATGGTGGGATTTATCTCGCTCGGCGGGATCGCTGCCCGCAACGGTCTGCTGTTGGTTTCGACCTATCTCGACCGATCGCGCGAAATCGGCCAAGTGACTCGCGAAGCCATCTTGCAGGGCAGCCTCGATCGCCTTGCTCCCGTGCTGATGACCACGCTGACGACCGGCCTGGCGCTTGTTCCGCTGGTGCTTGGCGGCGATCAACCGGGCAAGGAGATCTTGATGCCTGTCGCGACCGTCATCGTCGGCGGCCTGGTCAGCAGCACACTGTGCGAGTTCTTGCTACGCCCGGGCTTATTCTGGAGCTTGCGCGAAGACACCCACCGGTTGCTCGCGCTGTCTGCCGAGGAGTAAGCGGCTAAGCACGTTGACGCAGAACGGTCCCACAGAGCGTCACTACAGAAACTAGCCAGAGCGCTGCGGGCTCGGGAATTGCCGCACTGCCTGCGCCCGCATAGGCGAGCGCCCAATAGAGCCGATCCCGGTCGTCGACAACGCCCGATCCATCGCCATCGGCGGGCAGCCCGACTCCCACTTGGCCGAGGGTGTCGCGCCACAGGGTGTAGTCGGCCACATCGACCAAACCGTCGGCGTTGTAATCGCCCGGCACGACGGTGAACAAGGCGTCGAGTTGAGTGGCGGTGAGCGTTGGATCGAGCGTGATCACCAGCGCGTCGATCTCGAGCAACTGCTCGCGCATCGCGAGGCGGAATTCGAGCGGCATGCCGACGTGTGCCGCACCAATCGCGAAGGTTACGGGCAGGGTTTCCCAGCGGAACGTGCCGTCGTTGGTCACCGTCTCGACCGTGCTCGGATCGGTATCGAACGCCGCGGGAGTGTAGAGGCTATCGCTCGAGCCCGAGAAACCCCGCGCCCGCAGATAAGCGGTGTAGACCCCCGCGGTTTCAAACATGACGTCGTACGTGGCGATCGTGTCGTGCGTCTCCGCGGGCAGATCGATCCGATCGCCGGCGGGAGCTTTCAGCACTTGCCCCCCGAGCGCCGTGCCGACCGGTTCAACGGTCCAGAAGGCCCCGTCCGCGTCGGGATCGAGGATCGAAGAGAACGCTTCCGCCTGCAGCACGCAGCCGGTGGGACCGCAGCCAACGGTTGGCACCGCGGCGCCGAGCCACGCGGGGCCGACATCGCTAGCCGACAGGGGCTTACGAACGATTGCTGCGATCGAGAGTTCGTCGGCACCGATATCGGGCAGCCCGATCCGTGCTTGGCCGTCGAAGTCGGTCGTCAGGATCGAGCTGTGGGCGTTTGTGCCGGCGTCGATCGCGGGGCTCGTGGGCGACAGTCGCCACAGTCCGTCGGGACCGATGGTCAGTTGGGGATCCGCCACCACGATGCCCGACTGCCCCGCGGCCGAACCGAGCGACTGGCCAAACGCCAGGTTGTTTTGCCAGGTCCAGCCGGTGCCTTGCGCTCCTTCAAACAGGGGGTCTTGCGTGCTCCAGATCAGATTGTTTGCGATCGTTACGTTCTCTGGCAGCAGCGTGCGGCCTGATGAGCCCAACCCGTCGTCGAACGTAATCGCTGCGGCGTTCACATCGACGATGGTGTTGTTGGCGATGAGGGCATCGCGGACCTGGACGTACTCGAACACTTGCGAGTTAGGCACCCCTGCCGAGAGGGAGATGGCCCCACCGGCCCGGCCATCAAGCCCCTGGAAGTAGTTGTTGATGATCGTCTGCCGTTCGCCGATGACCCGCACGCCTCCCGAGCCCGATTTGCCTTGGCCCAGAAAGAAGTTCCCCTCGACCGTGGCGTCATTCCCGTGCCGGAGTGTGAGTGTTCCCGACGACGCGCGAAACGTGTTGTAGCGCATCGTGTTCGAGCCCGACTTGTTTGAAACGATCTCGATCTCTCCATCCACCCGCTCAAACACGTTGTTCTCCACGGTCGTGTAAGAGTCGCTGATCGAGAAGTCGCTTGTGCCGATGCGAATGGTCTCGAACCCGTTGCCATTGCCCGGCAAGCGATCAGCAAAGTAGTTGTTATCGATCCGGTGGTAGTCGGCTTCGTTCGAGTCACGCACCACGGAGACGGTCACGCCCGAGTGGTTCTGCCCCGAGAAGTAGTTGTGGTCAACCCGATTGGAATTGCCCTCCAATGAGACCCAGAAGTAGCGGGTTGAGGTGCTCGCCGGGTTGTAGTTGATGATGGTCGAGTTGGTGAATCGCGAATTGGTTGCCTCGCCCAACGCACCCTGGAAGCGAACAATGTGCTCATTCTCGTTGAGTGCACCGTCCTCGAATCGCAGTCCCTCCACCACGAGCCAGTCGCCTGAGATCGTCAGCTTCGACGAGCCGGTGAGCTTAACGCCCCCGGGAGTCTCGGGGCGCAGTGTGATCGGCGCGACCGACGTTCCGATCCCCGCTAGCGCGATGCTCTGGTTCGTCCACACGCCATCGCGCATGACGAGCGTATCGCCCGGCTGGAGCGAACCGAGCGCCGCGGCGATCTCGCTGGCAGAGGTGACCAGCACATCGGCAGCGCGGGTTGGTGTCGTCATCAAGACGAGCGCCAAGCAAGCGGCTGAGCGATAAAGTGTGCGAACCGTGGTCATGCTTTACTGATTGTGGATCGTTTTGCCGGGCCAGTCGTCCGTGCGGAACGGCGTGACCGGCAGACCCGCGGTGGTGAACAGGTTGCACACAGGGTTGTCGGCCCAGGCGTAGCGGACGGCAACAGGATCAGTCACCTGGTCGCAGTGGACGCGAATCTGGTTCTTGCCGAGGATCTCCGCCGTGGCGTGACGCCACTTTCGATCCGCTCCTGCAACGGTGAAGCCGAGCACCTCGGGTTGGTCGACCGTTCTGAGCGGTTGGTCGCAGTCCTTTAGCGTAATCACAAGCGCGTCATCGACCCGCTCCAGGCGGTCAAAACGCGGGCTCTTATGGGCCGTTTTAAAGCCGTATTCGTTTGCCAGTGCTAGGCGGGCAAGGCGCCGCGCGACTTCCATTTTTTTACGGGGGTGGATGTCTGCTACTTCGCCCAGGTCGATAATCACGGCCTGGCCGGTGTGGGGCTCGCGGTCGAGGGTAAGCGTCTGGGCTTCGCGTAGTTCGGCCCAATCGCTTTCGCGCGGTTCGGCGTGCATCGGCTTAAAGTCAGCGAGCTGCACCCAATAGAACGGGAAGTCGCCCTGCCCCCACGCCTCGCGCCAGCTGCGGATCATCAGCGGAAACAGCTCACGGTACTGATAGGCCCGCCCGGCGTTGTTCTCACCCTGGTACCAGATCACACCGCGGATCGGCAAAGGCATGAGCGGCGTAAGACGACTGTTGTACAAGTTGGCCGGTCGGTGCTGACCAACGAGCGGGTTATCAAGCCGGGGGCGTTGCGGTGCCGGTCGGCCCGCGGCTTTAGCGGCGGCCTGTTCCTTTTTCCACTTAGCGACCCGCACTTCGTGCTTGGCTTGTTCGCCCGCCTCGTCGTACCCGGCAACGATCTTCTCCCAACGCTCGAGCAGCGGAGCGTAACGCGGATCCTTTTCGAGGCGATCGAGTGGGATCCATGCTTCGCAGGCCGAACCTCCCCACGCGTTGTGAATCAATCCCACGGGAACCTTCAGGCGCTCGTGCAGTTCTAATCCAAAGTAGTACCCCACTGCCGAAAAGCCGCCGACCGTTTGTGGCGTACAAGCGACCCAGGGGGCGTCGCAACGGGTCTGCGGCGTCTGGCTCCCCGGGCTGTTGAGTGTCAGGAGGCGGATCTCCCGATGATTCGCTTTGGGGATCTCCAGGTCGGCGTTCCAGGCGTCGCGGACGTACCAGCGCATGTTCGACTGACCGCTGCACACCCAGACCTCGCCGGCGAGCACGTCGCTGAGGGTGATTTTGTTAGAACCTGTCACAACCAGATCCCCAACAGCACCTGCCGACAACGCCTCGAGGGTCACTCTCCAGTTCCCTTGGCCATCGGCCACGGTGGACTTTTGCTGACCGGCAAGACGGACGGTCACTTGCTCGCCGGGCGCTGCCGTGCCACCGATCGGCAAGGGCATGTCACGCTGCAAGACCATGCCGTCGGAGAACACCTCGGGCAGTTTCACCTCGGCATGCGCGTGAGTGGCAACCAATAAAGCCACGCAGACGGCCAGCCTACGAGAGGGGCCGAACAGCGAGGCGGGGGGTGAGATCGAGGTGAGCATCATAGCGCGTCCTCTGTTGCGTAAGAAGGAAACATCAACGGCGCCAGATGTCGTTCTTGATAACGGCCCGGTGCTTTGTCGAGCAAACGCAGGTAGCGGGGGTTTTGCCACTTTTGGGCCGCCATGATGAACAAGGTGCTCTGTGCGTCGGAGACGCTGTAGCGGTCCAGCATCGGATATGACCACGCTTTTTGTTTAGCCGGGTAAGGCGACACCCAGTCGAACGCCTTGCGGAGCGAAGCACCGCTCGGTGCCGTGTAGTTCCACAGGTCAACGCCAACGCGATCGCCAACCCGAGCGAGAGAGAAAAAAGCCTCTAGGTTGAAGAAACAATAGTGAAGCGACTGGGTTCGAGTGAGCTCTTCCGGCTGGGTTCCCTCGGGCGTGATCGATCGCGGGAACCGCTTGTCGCGCGCCTGCTCAACGATCTTTCGAGCAAGCACGGCGTCTCCGTTGAACAGCGCGATATGGCCTTCTTGAGCGGCGAACCATGTGCCGTGGTTGTTGTCAGCCTGGCGTTCTTCGGCGGCGATCGGGCTCGTGGCGAGCCACTCGGCGTATTCTCGGAACCACTCACGCAGGGCGGCCTGCTCGTCGCGGCTGAAAGCGTCCATCGCTTCGAGCAGCGTGATCGAATCGATCACCCGGATAAAATTGCGGGCGTCGAGGACGCCGGCACCCCGCCCTTCCGACCGTCCGGGCACAGCTTGACCGAAGCGGATCCGCGGCCGCATGCGGGTCGCTTCGTCGAGAAACCACACGCGAACGAGATTGGCACCGTGCTCGGCATAGCGCGAGTCGGTGTGAACGTAGGCTCCCAGGGCGAGCGCCTCCAGGTCGTCGCAGAAGTCGGCTAAACGCACCCGATCTCCTGCGCTGAGCATCGCTCGGTTCACTTTGCCGTCGCGTCGCACATAAGGTAGTCCGTCATTCGTGTCGGGGTTGGGCCACCAGTATCGCCCGTAGCTGGCGTAGTCGTGCTTGTCGCCGCTGGGCGGGACCAGCGTCTTATCGACCACCGAGTAGGGGCCCCGCTTGAGTGCGCTGCGGGCTTTCTCGTGGACCTGTTCGAGCGATGCCGTTGTACGAGCATCCGCCTTGGGATCTCCTGCGCGCAGCCGCGCTAGATGCGCGCCGTCCCAATAGGTAGTGGCTGGAGATGCCGGCGTGGACGCGACCACTGCCACCCCGCAAATCGCGACCGCAATCGCAAGGCACCGCTGCCTTGCCGGGCGGAATTGTAGGCAAACTAAATCATTGTGGTGCATCGTTGTGCCTGATGGCTTGCGGGGCAGAGGTGGCGTTAGTCGCACTTGCCGAAAGAACTGACCGGATCGGGAAGTTCGCGCGCGGCCTCGGCCCCGGCGTAACCAAACCCCGGCCCCGTGAGCGACGACAGATCGATCTGCCCCGCACGACGGGTGTACAGACCCGGATGCACGACGGCTTCAGGGGCCGAGGCCTCGGGGTAGAACTGCATGCCGTTGGTCTCGACTCCCTTGAGCGTGGCAACGTGTGCGGCGAGCAGCACGTGCGACACCTGCGCGAGCATCGGGTTGGTCAGGTCTTGCACCATGAGTGCCATGTTGTGCTCTTGCGCCCATGCCGCGGAGAGCAGCGCGCCGGTGAGCGTCTTGCACGTCTTGAGCGCGACACCGGTCCAGCCGAGTTCGTGACCGTGGCGCACATGACGCCAATCGTGCGCGCTCTCGTCCAGTAGCAGGGGCTTGCGCCGCGCGACCTCGTGGACCTTGATCGCGTGTTTTTCCAGGTCGTACGGAAACGGTTGCTCCACATACAGCAAGCGCTCGTAAAGCGTAGGCTCTTGGGCCCGAAGGCGGTCGAGCACTTCCACCACATAGGCCGGATCGGTCACGGTGCAATTGAAGTCAGCTGTCAGATCGGTCACACCGCGTGGCTCGGCGACGCGCCACACATCAACCATCCGCTGGTAGTCCCATTCCGCGTCGGTCCCGCGGAGCTTGATCTTAAGGCACTTCAAACCGTCGCGTTCGATCCAGTCGCTCAGCAGAACGGGATAGCCATCGTCGGGCTCGGAGCCATCGAGGTCGGCTTCGCTGACCGGGTCGAGCCCCCCCACGAGGTGCCACGCCGGCAGACGATCGACTCGCTGGTGCCGCAGGAAATCTGCCGGACGCTTGCCCGCCAGCGCAGGCGATTCAAGCGGTGCTGCCAAGTCCGACGCCAGGTGCTCGCTCCCGAGCAGTTCAAACACGGGCCTGCCGTGCAGCCTGCCGAAGGCGTCGTACAGCGCGAGATCGAACGGGGCATTGCAAGCCAACGCGGCCAACAGAGGCGGTGCCTGGGGCGAGTCTTGTCGCACCGCTTCCAGCCGTTCTTCGATTAACGCGCTGCCGAGCTCAAACGGGTGTCCGGCCTCGGTGGGTTCTACCCATGCTGCCGCAAGCCGTTGGCAGAGTGTCTGGAGCGCGCTCAAGCGTTGATCGTATGGCGACGGGTCGGGCCACACCCACTGCACGCTCAGTGGTGTTTCGCCCCAGCCGACGGCTGTGCGGCCGTCGCGTCCCTCGACCCGCACCATCGCGCGGGCGCATGTGACCGAGGTGAGTGTCTCGGCACCAAACTTGAGCGGTACCCGCGTTTCGATCGGCAGCAGATAGAGCCGAGCACCGACAACGCGAATATCGGTAGGCAATGCCCGTCCGCGGCGCGCAGTGAGGCCCGGCGTTGTCGCTGCGCTCTTCATCGGTGCCTCTTCTGGCGGGGAGCATTCACTCCTTGGTTGCGTCGCCCGCTTGGTGTCAAACGGTCCACACGCCACGCTGCTTGACGGCGAGCATTTCGTTAGCGGTCTCGGCACGCGAGCCCGTGAAGCGCTGGGCGGTGGGGTCCCAGCCGAACTTGCCGCCGAGTCGGCTTGCGATATTGCCGAGATGGCAGAGTGTCGCGCTGCGGTGTCCGATCTCGACGGGAGCGTTGGGCTCCTTCCGCGAGCGGACGCAGTCCAGAAAGTTCTGATGGTGATCGGCGTTGCTGCGGTACTGCTCGGGTACGTCGGTCAATCCCGCTTCGACTTTGATCGAGCCGGGGATTGTCACAAAGTTCCGCGCCTGATTGTCGATCCGGATGACACCGTCTTCGCCTTCGAACAGGCAACGCACCGAGGGTTCGGCCGTCATGCTCTCGACCACCACGCCGCTGGCGTACTTGAGCCGGAAGTGCGTGTAGGTGGCCGCGTTAAAGAGGCTCCCTTCGGGCAAGAAATCGGCGTAGACCGATTCGACCTGCACGGGGCCCGTGTCGTCGGTCCCCAAACCCCACTGGGCGATATCCAGCGAATGGGCACCAAAATTAGCGACCTGTCCGCCTGCGTAGTCGTAGTTGAAACGGAAGTTGTACAGGCAGCGGTCCTTGTGATACGGCGCTTCGGGTGCCGGGCCGAGCCAGAGGTCGTAGTCCAGTGTGTCGGGCACGGGCATCGGTTCCCAGCCCGGGCCGGGACCCACTTTGTTATGCCGACCGACGTTGGTCACCACGCGATGCACCTTGCCGATTGCTCCGCTGCGCACCAGTTCGCAAGCGCTGCGGATCACCGGGTTCGAGCGCTCGTGGCTGCCGGTTTGCAAGATGCGGTTGTGCTTGCGGACGGACTCGGCCATGGCGATCTGCTCAGCGATCGTCAGCCCCAGCGGCTTCTCGCAGTAGATATCCTTGCCCGCTTCGGCCGCCTTGATGGTCATCACGCCGTGCCAATGGTCGGGCGTGGTGAGGACGACCGCGTCGATATCGTCACGCGAGAGGACTTCACGAAAGTCGGTGTAGGCGTCGCAGCCCTTGTAGGAGCCGCCCGGCGCTTTCTTCGCGTAGGCTTTCTCGACCATCTCGCGCGCTGGGTCGCGGCCGTAGAAGTCTTTGGGCTCTTTGTAGCCGTAGCTGCCGCGGTTGACGTCGCAAACGGCGAGCACGGTGCAGTCTTTGTTCTCGAGGAACAGCTTCAGGTTGAGCATTCCCTGATTGCCGAGGCCAACCATGCCGAGGTTTACCCGGTTGCTCGGTGCTGTGGCACCGAAGACGCTGGCCGGGACGAAGTAGGGTGCCGCGACCGCCGTGGCTGCCGTCTTGAGAAAGGTGCGCCGATGGGGCGTGCCATTAGGGGATGGTGTTTGCTGGTTCATGGCGGGTCGTGAGGTCAGAAGGGCGAGCGATCGGTTGAGAAGGCGAGTACGGTTACGAGGAAGCGCTACATGCGATCGATAAAGGGGCCCTTCTTCTTGCCCCAACTGAGTTCGATCTTGAGGTCTTCGGTCGGGCCATCGATCTGCGCGGTCAGCCCCGAGGTCGCGATGTCGGCGTACTGCTTCGGAGCGTGCCACCGAAACTTGTTGCCGCCCAGCGGTTCCGAGGCGATCACCGCGACGCGGTGCGTGCCGATAACGGCACCGTCACCCGGTTTGATGCAGGAGAGCGTGAAACGCCCTTCCTCATCGACTTGTCCGCCACACATGCGGCCGCTCTCGGGAAAGAACCGGATGATGGCGGTGGTAAGCGGTTGGCCATCGATCAGCACGACCCCCGAGGCCGGGACACGCCCGTCGGTAGGTGCACAACCGATTGAGCCGCCTAGCAGCAGGCCGCAAGCGAGTCCTGCGGATAAGCGATTCGCTAGCGATCGTAAGGCGAGAGCCTCGCATCGATTGGTTCTAGCTCGAAGCGATCGGCTCAATCCCATTTCCAGTCGGTGCCTCTTAGAGATTTGTTGCACTCGAGCGCGGTCCCTTCGCCATCACCGCAATTGGTGGTGGCGTAGGCGTTGTATGCGACCGAGTCGATCGAGTCGGTAAGAAATTCGACGTGAGCGTCACCGAAGGCGAAGACGCCGCCGCCGGTATGCTCGCTGCCGAACGCACCGTTTACGTCGTACTTCTTACCGTTATTGTCTTGAAAAATCGTCGCGGTGTACTGCGGCAACCCATTGCGCCAGCTGGAGTTGGGCGGCGTATTGAGCGGGTTCTCGGTGGAGCGCAGGCTGTCCAAGTGACGGAACCCGTGCGTCCAGATGTTTCTGTTGCCCGACAGATTGCCCTGCATCACTTCGCCCACGAAGGCAGTCTTCGACAGTCCGTCCGTGATCTGTCGGGTCTTACGACGCAACAGGTACAAGAACGGCCCGGTGTTAAAATGCTTCACGGGTGCCGAGCCCTCATAGCGGGGGCCGTTGATACCCGACACAAACGCATAAGAGCTCGTCCGGGGGATAAGCGTTTCGTCCGTGTACTCTTCGGCGAGGCCATCTCCGGAGTCGCTGGGGCAGATGAAGGCTTGCGGCCGCGCTTCGACAACCGCAACGCGTTCAGCACGATTGCGCCAGTTTCCGTTGTAGAGCCAGATCATGTCGGTCTGGCCGATGCCTGCCTGGTCGTACAGAACCTGTTCCTCAAGGTAAGGCAGGAGCAGAACGAAACCGCTCATCAGCCCCCGCTCGTCCGTTGAGTTGGGTACCTCGTCGCAGGGAGGTGCGTAAACCGAATCCATTTCACAGGTCAGTCGTCCTGGCGGTAACTCGTTGCGCACCGACTCGTAGTTGGCCAGCGCCAATCCGAGCTGCTTCATGTTGTTGATGCATTGCGAACGGCGCGCCGCCTCGCGGGCGGCCTGGACGGCGGGCAGCAGCAACGCCACCAGGATGCCGATGATCGCGATCACCACCAACAACTCGACGAGCGTAAAGGCCCCCCGAGGGTTTTTGCCGTTGCTCATGTCCGTTGAGTCCTGACGAAACAGGGAAAGAGGAGAAACTGACCGCCGCCACGAAGCTGCTAGTGAACGAAGCCGCTGGTCAACGACGCCGCGCGAGCAAGCCGGTCACGGCCATCGCCGCCAGCATCAGGGCCGTTGGCTCGGGGATCGCGATCGCTTCGATACTGAAGTTGTCGATGATCCAGTCGGTGTCGCTCGTGGTGACCGCCGCAAAGTAGTCCCACGAGACAACCGAAACGATCGTGTCGTTCGAGTCACTGCCGCCGAAGCTGTTCAGACCATCGACGTCGAGCGTCATCAGCAGGTCGTTCACGCCGGGACCGAGACGCTCGACGACAAACGTGACCGTGTGCTTCAGGTCGTCAGTGATGCCGGTGAAGGAACCGGCATCAGGCGAGGCGATAAAGTCGGCGTCGCCCGATCCCCCGAGGATATTGTTCACGTTTGCTTCATCATTGATGCGGGCGCTGTCGCCGTTGGCCGTCAGCGGCAGGCGAATGAAGATGCCCGTGTCGCCGATCGCGCCGGGGCTCTCGGCGTCGAAGTCGCCGTCGCTCGTGCCCCAGCCGCCGATGCCGAGTTGGTTGTCGGTATCTTGATAGCCGCCGAAACGCAATTCGCCCCCAAGGTTCGGTCCGTTGACGCGGAAGTCAAAGCTCATGACCAGCTTGTCACCCGTCTGGCTACCCAGTGAGACCGTCTGGCCGAAGACCGCGATCAACTCGCTGTTCGATCCGCGTCCCTCGACGCTCAGCGCGTCGCCCGAGCCGATGCCGGCGGTGTCATCAATGATTTCCAGGCCCGGCTTGGGAGAGCCGGTGCTGGTCGTGCCGTTGATGCCGTACCAGTTCAGGCCGTTGGGCGAGTTCTGGCGGTTGCCGTCGTCAAAGCCGTCGGTGATCGGGCTCGCAAAGGCGGTGGTCGCCATGAGTGCGAGACCCACCGACAGGGATCGAACCAGGGAGTGAATCGTCATGAGGTCAATCTCGTTAGAAGAGTCGCGGATGAGAGAAGCCAAGGTGTTTGTTGCGTAGAAATCTGGCCGCGGCTATTAGCGGCGGCGAGCAACCGTGCCCGCAGCGGCCAGCAACGCGAGCAGCGCGGCAGTCGGTTCGGGAACGGCGACACCAACCCCGAAGCCCCAGTTGCCCAAGAGCGCGTTCAGCTCGCCGTTGTCGACAGGCGTGTCGAAGCCGTTAATCCATGCGGCGGGCACCGTGGCCGAGCCCCAGCTGCCGAGCAGCAGGTTCAGGTCGCCGTTGTCCACCTTGCCGTCACCGTTGAAGTCACCCGAGACGGCGGGGGTAGAGGTGCTGAGCTCGACCTGGAAGTTATCAATCACGTAGTCGGCATCAGTGTTCACAAGGCCCACGAAGTAGTCGAAGCTCTCGCCGGCGACAATCGTATCGTTCTCACTGTCGTCCCCGTCGAGGCCGGTAAGCGTCCAAACAACGTTGTCCGAGTCGGTCATGATAAGCGTCTGCCGAACCGTAGCGCCGGTGATGCTCGGTGCCGAGCGTTCGAGGATGTATTGGAACGAGTGGCGGCCGACATCGTTGATCACTCCGAACTCGCCGGCACCGGCAATAATGACAAGGTCTCCGTCGCCTGCCCCCCCGAGGATGTTGTTCACGTTCGACTCTTCATTGAGACGTGTTTGGCTGCCGTCGAGCGTCGGCAGGCCGCCGAACTGCACGCGGACGAACGCCCCGACGTCTCCGATCGCGCCCGGATCCTCGGCGTCGAAATTGCCATCGCTGCCGCCCCACACGGTCGGCGACCCATCATCGTTGGTCGCGGCCGAGCCGAACTGGTTGTCGGTGTCACCGTAAAAGCCGAAGCGGAATTCGCCGCTCGCGGGCAAGAAGTCGTCTTGCAGCCAAAAGTCGAACGAAATGGTGATCTTCGAGCCAACCGCGGCTCCGAGGTCAACCGTGCTGGGCATAACGCCCATGAACTCGCCATTCGAACCGACTGCCTCTACAAACAGGGCGGCTCCGTCGCCCAACAGGGGCGAGCCATCGATGACCGTGAGGCCCGGCTTCTGGCTACGCGGATCGCCGGTGCTGGTCAAGCCGTTGATCGCGTACCACGCGATACCGTCGTTGGTCGTTACAGGCGTTGCGTTGCCATCGTCGCTCACTCCGTCGTTGTCGCGGTCGAAGTCACTGAAGTTGTCAGAGGCGACAATCTGGGCGTCGGCCTGTGATGGCACCGAGCCGATCAGCGAGAAGTTGATTAGCAAGCAGGCGGCCGTCAGGGCTCCCCCGCGCAGAGTCAAGCGAGACATAAGAAAGTACCTTCAGATGAGGGAGGCAGTGGTGTGGGGTCGAGAGAAGCGATTCGCCGAGCGGATCAAAAAGAGGGTTCAGGGGCAAGCTCTTTGCCCCCCGATGATCCCTTGTAGCGCAAATAATTTAGTTGAGAAAAGTGTTTCATTACGCAGCTTGGCACCCTGCCAAGCGGGGTGGCCTGATCGGCCGTGTGGATCAGGCAGCGATCGGGTCGATTCAGCACAAAGGAAAGCTATCTAAGGGGTCTTCGAGAAGCCTCGGCGGCTAGAACCCGTACGCCACCGCATGCCGAGCGAAAAAAACGCCTTAGTTTGAAGACTAATAACGGGAAAAGGAGATCGAAGAGTTTGAAAAGAACGCTCGGCGGGCAGACCGAGGCGTCTGTAGGGGTTTCCGGGCATGGCACCGCCAATTGACCATGAAAAATCTAAGATAATCCGAATCTTCCCGCTGGGGAGCACTGATCAACCGCGTGTTTCACCGAAATCCGCCAGCCGAATTGCTTTTTCGTGGTCAGTTTGGGGGCCGGGCCGTGGATATCTTGGAGACGGAGTCCCCACACCTCGTGGCTTCCGGCTGGTCTCAGCGCTGCCTGATCGATGGCGATTATCTTATCAACACGGTTTTGAGGGCCCGCCAAACACCAGTGCTCTTGTCGATAACGGTTCGGATCGCTGCGCCTAAGCGCTAACCAATGCGCTAAGCAATAACCCTCCGTTAAAACGAGGCTAGGGGGGGCGACCTGCAAGGCAGAAAAGTGGAAGCGGCGACACAGCTAGGCGACGAAACAGCTAAGCAAAACAGCTAAGCGAAACAGCAGGAAGGGGGCGGCTTGCAGGACAACACCAGCGATCGGCCTCCTGACTCCAGCTCCGCCCCGTTGGGCGACACGCAGAGCGGTACGCCGAGCAACGAGTCGGTCGATCAATTCGTACAGCTCTTCGCAAAACACCAACGCCGGGTGCATGCCTACATCGGGGCCGTGCTGCCGTCTCGCAACGACGCGGACGACGTCATGCAGGAAACCAGCATCGCGCTGTGGCGAAAATGGAGCAGCTTCGACCAGTCTCGCGAATTTCTTCCGTGGGCCTGCGGAGTGGCCCATATCGAGGTGCTTCGGCACCGCCGCAAGTACGCCACCCAGCGGGTTTACTTCAACGAAAACCTGATGCAGGACATTGCCGAAGAAGTGCTTGCCCAGTCGGAGATCGCCGAGTTGCGCAGCGAAGCGCTCGTCGCTTGCCTGCGCCGCCTTAACGAAGCCGACCGCCAGTTGGTCGAGCAGCGATATGGCGGCGGCGTGACCGCGCTGAAGGCGGCCGAGCAGCTCGGCCGTCCCCCCAGCACCGTATACAAAGCGCTCGCAAGGATCCGTCGAGGCCTTCTCGACTGCGTGCGTCGTCGAATTAGCCCCGAGCTACGCGGATGAACAAGCCGAAAGATTCAGCCGACCGTACGTTTCAACCGGCCGCCGATCGCGAGCTTGTACGGCTGGTGAACGCCTGTTGCGATGACCACGCTACCGACGGCGACATACGACGGCTCGAGGAGCGTTTGAGCAACGACCCCGAGGCACTGGCGTGGTACGTCGAGCAGATCGGCGTCCATACGTCACTTGACTGGTCGGTGACGGCTCAGGATGCCGCGCTCGCCGCCAGCGTTCTGAACCTAGAGACCCCTTTCTCGCAGCGGTCACGTCCGCGGGGCAGGGAGCGTCGATACGGTCGCGAAGCAATCGGCTACGCCTTGCTGGCGGTCTGCGCGAGCCTGGTCGGGATCGCTTTGACCGGCTGGGCGCTGCAGCAGCGCTCCGCGCCGAGCGAAGCACAGCTCGCGGCGCGCGTCCCTACCGCTAAGATCACGCATCCAACGGACGGCGCTCGGTGGGTGGTGCTCTGCTCCAACTCGCGTCCCGACGGCATGCGCACCGACGTTTTCCCGAACGAGACGGTTCACTTAACCTCGGGGCAGATGCGGATCGACTTCGAGCAAGGGGCCGAGGTAACGCTAACCGGACCGGCGGTGTTGCAAGTGCTCGCGCCCGACCGAGCGGTCGCGGTACGGGGCAAGCTGACCGCCGTTGTTTCAGAAGAAGCGATCGGTTTCGCGATCGATACGCCCCGCGCCCACGTAGTCGATCTGGGGACCCGCTTCGGAGTCGAGGTAGACGATCTTGGCCAGACCGACGTGGTGGTGTTCGAGGGAGAGGTGGATATCGCCTACGGACCGATCGAGCAACGGTCGAACGACTGGAGCCGTCGCGTTATGCGGATGGGCGAAGCGGTGCGGGTTGATGACCTGGGAGCCGCGCAGCGGATCGTGTCGATCCCCAGCGAGCGTTTCGCTGCCGCCGCCCCTTCCGACGCGCCGCTAGTGGAACCGGTGATCGCCGATATCCGTGACAATATTCGCGGCGATCAAAGCTGGAACTATTATGAGGTGGTGCGCGCCGGCCTCCGCGAAGACGCCCTGGCTTACGTCGATCGCGAGTCTCACGAGTGGAACGGTTTCGACGAGCGGGGCCTTCCCGCTTACCTGCTCGGAGCCGACTACGTGAAGATGTTCAACAACGACAAGGTCCAGAGCGACTACGAGCTGAGCGTGACCGTCGCTCGGCCCGCGCTGCTCTTTGTCTTGTTCGATGATCGTGTGCCCCCGCCCGAATGGTTGGTCAGAGACTTTACTGACACCGGGGACGACGTGGGCATGGACCGGGGGCGGTTCCGCAACCTGGGCGGGACCATGAACGAGAGCTTTGCCTCGGGGGTCGGCCCCGGCGTGAGCATCGAAGACCGGCTGTCGGTCTGGGTCCGCCGTGTCGAGAAGCCCTCCTCGGTCTTGCTTGGCGCAACGCAGACCCCGCACAATCGACTCAACATGTACGGCATCGCCGCCGTGCCGCTCCTCGATTAGCTCCTCCCGTGCACTCTCAAGGCGGCTTCTTTGCGACTCTTCTCTTTGCCTCTCTCCAGCCTCTGTCTCTTGCTCGCCGTTTCGACGGCGCTGGCGGTGGAGAGCCAATGGGTTACGACCGGCGCGACCGGTCGATTGATCTACACGCCGGACGCCGAGGGCGACCGCATCATGGACTTCTCGTCGGTGGGTTACCGCGGGCAAGGGGTCGAGGCGATCCCCAGCGACGTGCCAACCGTCTTAACCCTCTCACCGATCGCGGGTGACGACACCGCCCAGATCCAGGCGGCGCTGAACGCGGTGGGGAATCTGCCGATCGGCGCAAACGGGTACCGTGGAGCCGTGCTGCTCCAGGCCGGCTCGTATGACATCAACACTCAGTTGCTGATTAACAAAAGCGGCGTGGTGCTTCGCGGGACAGGACGCGACGCCGGGGGGACGGTGTTGCACGGACGCACAACCGGTCCCAACGGCACGAATCAGCGCCCGCTCATCGAGATCAAGGGCAGTGGCGGCCTCTCCAACAGCGGCTCGCAGCGGACGCTGATCGATAAGGTCGTGCCGGCCGGCGCTACCAGTTTTCGGGTCAACACCTCAAGCGGCTTTGCCGTGGGTGATTCGGTCCGCGTGATCCGCGGCACAAACGCCCAGTGGATTAGCGACCTGGGCATGGACATGATCCCGCCCCGTTCCGATGGCGGAACGGTCACTCAATGGACGCCGACCACGATCAACCAACGCTTCGACCGCGTTATCACGCGCATCGAGGGGGATCGCGTCTTTATCGACGCGCCGTTGCCGCACGCGATCGAACAGCACTACGGCGGCGGGACCATTCAGAGATACACCTGGAGCGGCGCTATCGACAACGTGGGCATCGAGAACCTGCGGGGCGAATCCGACTTCGACTCAGCGACCGACGAAGACCACGCCTGGGAGTTCATTTCCATCGGCGACAGCCACACCTCCGGCCGTGCCCAGAACGTGTGGGTACGCGACATCGCCGGTAAGTACTTTGGCGACTCGCTCGTCGTGGCCAATCCCGGCAGCAAGTGGGTCACGGTCGCCAACTCTTCGAACGAGGACCCCAAGAGCATCGTTACCGGCGGGCGGCGTTATTCCTACGATCTGAGCGGCGAGTTGGGACTCGTTACCAACGTCACGGCCGACAGCGGTCGGCATGACTTTGTGAACAACTCGACATCGCCCAAAGGCCCCAACGTCTTCCACAACTCGATCGCTACCAACGCCCAAGCAGATTCGGGCCCGCACCAGCGCTACGCCACCGGCACGCTGTTCGACAACATCACGGTCGTTGGCGATGAGATCAATGCCCGTAATCGCGGTAATGCCGGTTCTGGTCACGGTTGGTCGGGTGCCAATATGGTTATCTGGAACTCTACCGCCCAGGGCTACCGGGTACAGAATCCGCCCGGCGCGCAGAACTGGTTGGTCGGCTCCACGGGCACGATCGTTGAAGACACGCAGTTTGGGCCGCAGCCATCGGGCTACTACGACTCTCCCGGACAGGCTGTCACCACCGGCGGCGTAACGAGTCTTTATGATGCCCAAATGAATGATGCCCGTGACTTGCGCGCGTTCCGCTGGGCAGGGGGTGTCGGCGTGTGGAGCGACGATCTGGCTTGGACCGAGGGGGCCGAACCCGGTGTGTACGAGGTCTCTGCGCGCGACTATTTGGTTGGCGATATTGATGGCTTCACGCCCGACGGTTCGGCAAGTGTCGATAACGCCTACATCGATCCGCAATGGCAAGCGCTCATCAGCGGCTCATCGGGCTTGCCGTTAACAGGTTTCGACGACACCGCGGGCAACAAGAACGTTGCCTTCACGGTCCAGCACACGCTGGACGCTGGCGAACGGGTTATCCACGGCAGCTTGGCCCTCTCACTCAAGCAGTCGGGCGGTGTGATCGATAGCGATTTCCTTCGCCTGTTCAACAGTCAGCCCCAGAACCGATTAAGTTTTGTTGATCTGGGTTGGAGCAGTCAGATCAACGCCACAACGCCTTTTGTCGGCGTGGTCGATCTGGGCGGAGCGCTCGGCGAGCTGCAGCAAGGCAGCATCAACGTGCAAGTGAACGACGACGTGGCGGTGGACTGGGCGATGTTTGTGGCAACCGTCGCGACACCCAAGGCCGACCCCCTCGGAGCCGACGTGACCGTCGAAGCGGGCGGCATTCTTACCGTCGACCAAACGCCCGCACTGCTGCGTTCCCTGCGGCTGGGCGGTACGGCGATGTCGATTATGCAAGTTGCCTCCGATGCCGACCTGTTGGCGCTCGAGTACGAGCAGGCCGCTAACGGAGTGCTCGCGCTGTCGCTCGGCGGAACGGCGGCAGGGGCGTTTGCCTCGCTCAGCGCGGGTTCGGCCGATCTCGATGGCGTGCTGGCCGTATCGCTCGAGGGGGGGTTTGTGCCCCAGCTGGGCGATAGCTTTGCGGTCATCTCGGCTCCCTCGCTAACCGGACAGTTCGCCACGCTCACAACTCCCGCGCTCGCCGCGGGGCTTGCTTGGGATGCCAGCTATTCGCCGACCGGGCTCACCCTTTCGGTTGTCACGGCATCGCTGCCGGGTGACTACAACAACGACGGCCAAGTAGACGCCGCCGACTACACCGTGTGGCGTGACGCGTTAGGCTCACAAATGAATCTCGCCGCCGATGGCAGCGGCAACGGCATCGTTGATCAAGCCGACTACAACGTATGGGTCAACAACTTTGGTGCCACCTTCTCCATTGCGATAGCCGTCCCCGAGCCGTCGGCCGGCGTCGCGATGGCCGTACTTCTGCTGATGACCAGCCGCTGCTTTTCCCGCACCCTGAGCACCCGATGACCCACGACCCCGCCCACTCGGTTTCGCGTGATCCCCACTCATCAGCCAGCCGACACCCAGAAGACCCAGCGGTGAATCGCCCGCTGCTGGATCGGCGTGGCGTTCTGAAGGCGGCCGTGGGATCCGCGGGCTTGATGGCCTTTCCCGGGCTCGTCCGAGCGGCAGAAACTAAAGCGCCACCGCGTCGCTACTGTGCGTTTATCAAATTCGTGCAGCAGTATTCGTTTGACGAGCTGTCCGAGCGCATCGCCGCGGCCGGCTTCGACGGCGTGGAAGCAACGGTCCGCAAGGAGGGCTATATCCTTCCCGAAGAAGCGCCCGACCGCTTACCAGCGCTGGTGGAAGCGCTCACTAAGAATGGCTTAGAGCTGACCGTCTCGACGACCGATATTCTCCGCGCCGATCAGCCGCACGCCGAGGCCTTGCTGCGGACCGCTTCTCAGCTCGGTGCCCCGACCTATCGCCTTGGCTTCTATCGCTACGACAAGCACACCGACCTGCGTAAGCAGATCGCTAATGTGAACGCGGCGATGGTTGAACTGGCCGCGATGAACCACGAGCTGGGTCTCAATGGCGTGTACCAAAACCATTCGGGCCCCGACTATGTGGGGGCCCCGGTGTGGGACTTGCCGCTTATTCTAGAGGGTGTCTCACCGCGTGAAGTCGGCATCGCGTTCGACATCCGCCACGCGACGATCGAGGGGGGCCTCGCTTGGCCGTTGCATTATCGTGTAGCGAAACCTTGGTTGCGCGTCTTGTATGCGAAAGACTTTTTCTGGGACGGTCGCAAAGCGGAGCACGCCCCGATGGGGCAGGGACTTGTCGACCCGAAGTTCTACAAGCAGGTTGCCGCTTCGGGCTACGACGGGGCGGTTTCGGTACACGTCGAGTACCTCCGCAAGGAAGGTCCCGAGGCGAACATGCAAGCCCTCGCGACCGACCTCAAAGCGCTCAAGGGCTTGCTGGAAGCGTGAGGCAGAAGGTTAGACGGAGCGGCCTTCTATCTCATGCTACCCGGCGGATTGCGGCGGGGAGCCGGGTTTGCTGCTCCGGTGGAGATGCTTTCTGAATCGAAACCGTTGGGCTCCCGCAGCCTGACACGGGCGTAAAACGCATCGTTTAACGGCAGTTGTTAGACAAGCTCCGCTTGTGTTGTCGGAGCAAATACCACCACCGAGGGGTGAGCCTTGAGTGGCTTCCCCTTGTCCGCGATGCCATGGCTTTCGGCTACGCAGAGCGCTACCCCCTTCTGCTTGAACGTTCCAGGGGTCTGATTTAGAGTGAGAATGGTCCTCGTGGGGCCACTCTTCCCCGGCTCGACGGTTCTCGGTGGGACGGTCCTCGCCGCTTCGAGGGGTACTTTCCGCCCAAGCGGTGGGTAGTGCTTCGAAGAAGCGGAGTTCTCTACGTCACGGGTCTTTTCAGAAGATCGAAACAATTGGGTAGCGCGGCTTGGACCGCCAACTGACGATGCGCCTCTTCCGCTGCGCTCTGCTAAGCCTTCTCGCGTTGACGATTGCGCCGGTCGAAGACGTTCTTGCCGCTCCCAGTGTGGCACGTGTCTGGAACGAACAACTGCTGCACGCGATCAGCATCGACACGGCTCGTCCAACGGTCCATGCGCGAAACTTGTTTCACGTTTCGGCCGCCATGTACGACGCCTGGTCGGTGTACGACCAAGCCGCCTTGCCTTTTCTTGATCAAGAGCGGGTAACGGCCCTCGACATCGAGGCCGCTCGCGACGAGGCGATCAGCTACGCGGCCTACAATGTTTTGTTGCACCGGTTCGTCACGGGGCCGGGTGGCATAGGCCCCGGCCGCTCCGCCACGGTGGTGAACCTTCGTGATCAGATGTCCGCTCTTGGCTACGACCCCGACAACTTTACGCTTACCGGCGATGGTCCGGCGGCGGTCGGCAATCGGATCGCGGAGTCCATCATCGAGTACGGGCTGGGCGATGGCGCGAACGAAGCAAACCAGTACGCAAATCCCGCGGGGATGTATCTGCCGGTCAATGCGCCGCTGACCGTGGAAGACGCTGGCGTGACGGTGAACGACCCGAATCGCTGGCAGCCGCTCAATTTCAGGGGCGACCGAATCGACCAGTTTGGCTCGACGATCCTGCCCTCGACGCAGACCAACCTGACGCCCTACTGGGGAGACGTCACCCCTTTCGCTTTAGCCCCCGCCGACCGCGGCGCTAGTGGCGTGTATCTGGATCAAGGAACGCCCCCTCAGCTCGGCGGAGTTGGCGATGCGGCCTTCAAGGCCGGTGCGTTGACGATGATCCGCTACTCGTCGCAGCTCGATCCCAGCGACGGCGTGCTGATCGATATCTCCCCCGCCTCGCGCGGCAACGCGCGTCGCGCGCCGTTCACGGAGAGCTATGCGCAGACTGGTTATGCCGCCAATCCGGTGACGGGCCTGCCCTACGAGCCACAGCTCGTGCCGCGGGGTGACTTTACGCGCCTCATGGCCGAGTTCTGGGCCGACGGGCCCCAGTCGACGGCACCACCGGGCCACTGGAACGAGATCCGCAATGACGTCACCGAGGCAATGGAAGCGCTCGGGATTGCTAAGCAGATCGGCGGCAGCGGTCCGACCCTGAGCGACCTCGAGTGGGACGTGAAGAGTATGTTCGCGCTCAACGCGGGGCTGCACGACGCCGCGATCGCCGCGTGGAACCACAAGGGCCACTACGATACGTCGCGCCCTATTACCTTCCTCCGCCATATGGGACAACTCGGGCAATCGTCCGACCCCGCCGGGCCCTCCTACCATCCCGACGGCTTGCCGCTCGAGCCGGGCCTCGTCGAGGTGGTGACCGCCGCCACCACCGCCGTCGGCGAACGGCACGAGGGCCTCGCGGGCCATGAAGGCGAGATCGCGATCCGCGCCTGGCGCGGCCCGGTCGAGGGAACAGCGCCCTTCGAAGACCCGGCGCACTTCAGCGGTGTGGGCTGGATCCTGGCCGCGGAATGGCTTCCCTATCAGCTCAGCAGCTTTGTGACGCCGCCGTTTCCGGGATACGTGTCGGGCCACTCGACCTTCAGTCGCACGGGTGCCGAGATCATGACGCTGTTGACCGGTTCGCCTTACGCCCCCGGCGGGTTGTTTGAGTACCCGATCCCCCAGGGGAGCGGTCTGGGGTTTGAGTACGGTCCTACCGAGTCGCTCTCGATCCAGTTTGCCTCGTACTTCGACGCCGCCGACATGGCCGCGGAGTCGCGCATCTGGGGCGGTATCCATCCGCCCCAAGACGATTTTACCGGTCGGCGGATCGGCCAATTGGTCGGCGAAGCGGTGTGGCAGCGCTCCTTGAACTACTTTGGACGGGCCATCGTGCCGGAACCAACGAGCGCGGCGTTGATTGTGCTCGCCGGCTGCATCGGTTGCGGAGTAAGCCGAAGATGAACGGCCCCCCCACCGCGACCCTCCGATGTGGCGTAGCGTGGATCGCGGCGCTTGCCGTTGGCGTCGCCGGATCGACTACCGCCCGCGCCGTTACGTTCACGAATGTCACCGCTGCGGCGGGCATCAACCACACCCAAACCCTGCCGGCCTTGATTCAGGGCCTGCCGAGCGAGGCGTTCTTCTCGGGGGGCGTCGCGGCCGGCGACTTCGACGGAGACGGCCACGTCGATCTCGTCTTCACCCGCCTCAACGACAACGACATCCTCTACCGCAATCGGGGCGATGGAACGTTTGAAGCCCGCACCTCCACGGCCGGCTTCCGCTTCCCGACGTACACCAACGGCGTTGTCTCGGGCGATGTTGATAACGACGGCGACCTTGACCTCTATATGACCACGGTCGGGTACACCCGCAATTATCTCTATCTGAACGACGGCACCGGCCACTTCACCGACGCCGGCACGAGCCATCCCACGGCACTCGCCAGCTCCACCACGCGCAGCGGCCAGGGGGCCAGCTTCGGCGACTACGACGGCGACGGTTATCTGGACCTGGTCACGGGCGACTGGGGCAACACGGTCGCCAACTCTCAGTCGCGGCTCTTCCGCAACCTGGGTGCCACGCAGCCCGGTGGTTTCCAAGACGTGACCGTCGCGGCGGGCATCAACGTTTACCGCGGCGAGCGCACCTACCGCTTCGCCCCGCGCTTTGTCGATCTCGACCGCGATGGACACGCCGACCTGACTTTTGCAGCCGACTTCCACACAAGCCAGCTCTTCTGGAACAACGGCAACGGAACCTTCACCGATGGCACCCTGGCCGCCGGTGTCGGAACCGACTTCAACGGCATGGGCAGCACGTTCGGCGATTACGACGGCGACGGCGACCTCGACTGGTTCATCACCAACATCACCAACGATCCGCTCTACCCCGGGCCCTTCGGCGGCTTCAATCGGCTGTATCGCAACGACGGGGGCCGCCAGTTTACCGACGTCACGCTGGCCGCCGGCGTGAGAGACTCGCGCTGGTCGTGGGGGACCACCTTCTTTGACTACGACAACGATGGAGACGCCGACCTCTCTGCCACCAACGGCTACAACGGTCCCGGCTGGGCGAATGACCAGACCTACCTGTGGGAAAACACGGGGGGCGTCTTCCAGCATGTTTCCACGGCGTCGGGGATCACCGACACGCAGCAGGGGCGCGGCCTCGTCCACCTCGATTACGACAGCGACGGCGACCTCGACCTGCTCGTGGTCAACCACGCCGCCACGCCGATCCTCTATCGCAACGATGGCGGCAACGCCAACCACTACCTGCGCATCGAGACGCAGGGGGTCGAGTCCAATCGCGATGGCATTGGCACCTGGATCACGGTCACGCCCGACCTCTCCGCCCCCCACCAGCAGATGGTATGGGAGATCGATGGCGGCAGCAGCTTCGTTAGCCAAAGCGAGCGGACCGCGCACTTCGGCTTAGGCCAGTCCGCCGATCCGGTGGACCTGATCACCATCCAGTGGCCCAGCGGCATCGTGCAGCGACTGTACGACGTGGCGATCGATCAAACGCTGCCGGTGATCGAAACGGCGGTGGCCCTGCCGGGCGATTACAACGACGACGGCGTCGTCGATGTGGCGGACTACACCGTGTGGCGCGACCACCAAGGCGCGCCCGCCGGCGCCCTCCGCAACGACGCGCTCAACGAGCCGATCGGCCCGGCGCACTACGCGCAGTGGGCGGAGAACTATCTGGCCGCCAGCAGCGCGGCGTTCTCCTCACCAGCCGCCGTCCCCGAACCCGCAGCAGCGGTGCTGTTGCTACTGGCCGCGAGCGGGCACCAGCCCCGGCGTCGCGGGTAGCTGGGATAAAGGCCCAGAGGATTGGCAGGCGATCACGTCTTGTGTGCGCAGGCGTGTCGGGCCGACGCAGCTTCGAGTGGCAAGCCGAGGCGTCGGGAGCGCGATGACTTGAGATCGTACTCGGCCCGCCTGCGCCGTCAGATCGACTGCGGATGGCAACTACCGAGGTCTACCCGGCGACGAACCACCTCGGTGAGTTGGCTTGCCGCCGAATTGCGGTCGGGTGAGGCATCCGCGGCGAGTTGGGCGTAGGTGCCGATGCCGGCGCCTTCCCCCGTCCTTCTGCGGCTACTGGGAAGGGTTCAAGACCAAGCTTCTGTCCTTTCGACAGTAGCTGGATTGCTCGCCAACAACCGCTCGGCCAATGCATTCGGCGACGTACCGCAATCGGCTGCTACCGTGGCTTGTCACTGATCGGCATCTTCAGCCTGCGATAGTTCTGGCGGTCAATTCTCGTCTGGAACGCCCTATCAGGCGCGACGACGAGCTTGTCTGCAGACCAATCCGACAAGCACCAGCATGATTGCCGAGGGTTCGGGAACGGCCTGTGTTCTGAACTTCAATAACCAAACGGCTCCACCATCGACACCAGCGCCAGCCCCCACCGCCAACACTTGCGAACCGTCCCCGGCTAAGTCGCCGACGAATCCTAAAGCTCGGCCGAACCTTGCTCCGTCGGTCAGCTCGAGCGAATCGAACCCAAAATTATCAGCAGAGCTGATCTTTGCTTCCGACTTCACCGTGCCATCCGAATTCATGAGGAAGAAGAAGAGGGCGCCTCGGTCCTCCCCACCGTCATCGTCTTTGTTGCTTCCAACCGCGATGTCGGGAATGCCGTCGCCGTCGAGGTCGCCTAGCGGAGCGACCGTCATTCCAAACAAGTCGTCATCCGACAAGCTCGCGGTAAGCCCCCCCTCGAGTGCAGAGATCTTTTGCACGTCGCGGATCGTCAAATCATCGTTGAAGAACAGGGTGTAGAGGGCGCCGGCGTCGGCGCCTCCGTCGTCGTCAAGGTAGGCTCCCACGGCCAATTCATCGCGACCGTCGCCGTCCAAGTCTCCGATGTTCGCGACGTGCCGACCACCAAATTCGTCCCGGGAGCTCAGTGTTCCGAATGGCAAGTCTGGATCGCTGATCTTCGTGGTGGACGCGACGGCTCCCCCCTGTTCGAGAGATAGCAACCAAACGGCCCCCTGGTTCGTTCCGCCATCGTCGTCCCTCGGCGCCCCGATCGCGATATCGACGAACCCGTCGTTGTTGTAATCGCCGATCGCTCCGGCAGCCGTTCCGAAGAAATCGCCCTCCGAGAGCGGAGAGCCTTGGTTTCCCGGCGTCAGCCCACCGATGATGTTGCTGATCTTCTGGAAACTTTGCACTGCCCCAGTGCGGTCGAGGAAGAGGTTGTAGATCGCCCCCGCATCAACACTGCCATCGTCGTCATTGGGGGCGCCAACGGTGAGGTCTTGGATGCCGTCGTTATTCAGGTCGCCGGGCGATGCAAGCGAATAACCAAAGAAGTCGCCCGCGTCCAGCACGCCGGCCCCGAGCCCCCCGGTGGTTGCGGATATCTTGGTCGTCGATTTCACGGTTAGGTCGGGGTTCATGAACAAGATGTACGCGGCCCCGGCGTCTTCCCCTCCATCGTCGTCTGATCGCGCTCCTACGACCAAGTCTTTGACGCCATCTAGATCTAAGTCGCCAATCGAGATGACCGATCGCCCGAAGCGATCGCCGTTCTCCAAGAAACCCCCAGGAAAACCGCCTTCGTCGGAGTCGATCTTCTGGGTCGCCACTGCTTGGAAGGTATTCGCGAGAATCGTTGCTGCTTGTGAGATTTGCGTTCCTAGAATCGACTGACTGAGCGTGAGAACGAGAACGCCGTAATAGCTATCGCGAGGCATGAGCTGAATCCGTAAGAGTCGTGCGAATGATGTGCGTGTTCAGCATGGGCGTTGGCTCCCAGTTGGACCGCTACCAACGCCGTAACTAAGTACTCTGAACACCTCGGGACTGGGTACCGTTCCGGCTCTTCCTGGACTTTTACGAGTTTTCGCCGTCCCTCATGTCGATCCGTGGCCCGGGCAGGGACCGAACCCACTGATTCCACGGCACTTGTTGACTCTTACCCGCCAGGGAAGCACCTTCCTTGCGGCTTCGCAGCGGTGCTCGAGGCACCCAGGAAGTATTGACTGTCGTGCCCTCAATGAGCCGAGGGCGACCAACGGGAGCCCGGACCACGCAGCAGGAAACAAACTCCCCGAGGTGTATTCACCGCGCAACCATCAATACTTGGCGCCGTGCGGGTGGTCGCGTGTCTCATCGACCTTCGCGCTTATCCACCGCGAGGTGTGGCCGGCCCGATGGCCCCGCCCTCGATCAAGGGTCGCTCAGCGCGTTGGTCCGAGACGCTGCACGCGACTTGGTCGATCCCCGCCGCCGGAGCGTCTCCGTTGGCCTCGATTGAATCCGAACGTCCGAGAGTTCTTATCCTCTGGCTCCAGCGTTAGGGTGTAACGATGTGACTTCGCCTCGCACAAGGTAGCCGTGCAAGCGTAGTAGTGAAGCGTTACCACGATCTCGCTCGGAGGCTCTTCTGCGGCGATGTCGACCCAAAACTGGCGTGGCTCGGTGTCGCTGTCACCGGGGCCGCGTTTGGCCTCCGCACCCGCTGGGGTCGCCGCTACGCCCTCGGGAAGGGTGAGTTCGTACTTCATGGCCGGGGCCAGGTTGTTCCACTTTGCCCCATGAATCGGATCGGGGTAAAAGCCGAGAAACAGTCGGCCTTTACCCGTTTCCAAGAGCTTGGGCTCTCCCTCGGCACGAAGTTTCACGTAGTACGTGTCCGCGGGCTTCTCCGCGGTCGTGGACAGAATGACCATGCCCTCAGGACGTTCGACACGCACATCGCTCGGGGCGTTGACTAGCCGAACTCGTTGCAGCCGAGGCAGGTCTAGCTCATGCACCGACGTCGCGTTCTCGACTGGGCCGACATGCCGCGTCAGCGCACGACGCAGGCCGTCGTCGTTCATTCGGTCGGCCGCATAGACGATCTCACCAGATGGTGAGATCAAGAACACCGAGTTCGAGTTGGTTCGCATCGTGACACGAAAGGAGTCGTCAATCGCGTCGGCAATCCACGGCACGCGTGTGGCAAGTTTCTTCTTCGCTTCGGCGAGGTGCCTCAGCCGTTCGGTTGGATTCTGAGCTTGAACGTAGCCTTCGCGCTCTGGATGCCTGAGGCTTTGCATCACATAGTAGAAGTTGACTTCTTTGTCGGCGTAGTCGATTGATGCCGCTTCGACTTCGCCGTAGGCACGAAAAAACTCTGGGCAGGTCAAGCAGCCCGTCTTAAGGACTGTGTACCTGCCATCGATTAGGTCGCGGACCTTGATCGGTTGGCCCGTTTCCGTGAGCACGTCGATGTCTGGTAGCGGCCCTTCGCTGACGACGATAGGTCGCCGCCCGAAAGCTCTTTGAGCTAAGGCCGTGGTGGTGTCGAGGGACATCGCGATTAGAGTTGGGACGACAGCGATTCGAAGCAGGAGTCCTCGGTACGAATTGGCTGAGGGGGAAGCAGAATGCATGGGAGTGTGGCCTTGATAGGGCAGCGAGGTTTGCGTGCTTCGACCGACCTTGCTGTACGTACCGGCGAGTTGCATAAGCGACCCACAGCTACATAGTCGAGTGTTGCTCAGGCGCTTCAGACGGGTTGGCAAAGCGGACTGACGCCGGTTTGTCGATCCGGTCTGATTCACCTCTACGCCTTACCGGAGACGGACAGGCTTACCGCGGAAGTTCCGCGGCACGACAGGCCAGTCGGTTGTAAGAAAGTAGGCGTAAGTTCCGGCTGGAAAATCCGGAGTAAGGCAAGTTCGTCCGTTGCATTCGTCTAGCTTTCCGACACCCGGGACAAACTCGTAGTCCTGCACGAAAGTCCCGTCGTAGGCGCCGCCAGGTGCGTTCTCGCCACCGGGGCGATTACCGCTCTTGAGTCGATAGCTGGAATGCAGCTCGACGATCGCCGATTGAGCGTTGTCGTGTTCGGCGTATCCGTACTGCGCATAGATCGGAAAACCGTCGGCAGCCCATCCAACTAATGGCGAGTGCTTCTCCGGGCTGTGGCCCAGCTTTCTTAAGAGGCCGACGGGCAGGCCGTGGTAATGGTACTGCCCGCCCGGCTGGACATGGGCTACGTGCGCGTCCAACCCTAATTCGACAGCACCACTGAGCGCCTCGTAGTTCCAGTCGAGGGCACGCTCCCCCCGCCAGAATCCCGCTGTTCCCGGATCGAACAGTACGCCGTTGAGAGCCACACCAAACGGCATATTCGGCGGTCCCGGGCGTGTCGCGGAGTGTAGCGGCGTGGTCTCCTGCGCTGGCTGCGGATCCAGCGGCAAGTTGAAGCGGTAGTGCTGCGCGCGGATCGCGTTGGGGTTGCCATGGTTCGGGAAGCGTCCGACGAGGTGCTCCGGGATCGCGTTGGCATCGATACGGCGTGCGTCTTGCTCTTCGACAATCGTAATACGACTCTCGGTGGGTGGGGACTGATCGGCCGGTAGCAGCTGCAGCGGTTTGGCTTCTACCGCTGTCTGCATACGTGGTCCTCGGCGTCCCAGCCGAGGCCCTTGCGCAGACGCTAAGTCGGACGCCACGAGACAAAAGACGAGCGTGGCGATCAGCAACGAAGGTCGTCTGGAGCAGTCGAAGGTCTTCATCGCGCGATTCATCAGAAGAATAGGGTCGAGCCACGACGCAAAGTCGTCCCGCAACAAGCAAGCGAAACCACGGATCGCGCCTTCCATGTCAAATTCCAACCCCATTCGATCAAGAGAGTTCCGGTCCACCTGCGGTAGTCGCCCGAATCTTCCGGAAACCCTCACCCATCGGAAGCGGCGGTGCCGAGGGTTGTCGTCACTCCACGATCGGGGCGTAGTGGGACAGCCCAGATAAGGGCGGCCCGGGGGTTCTGGCCGCTGAGGTGGACCCCATCGCTGGACCACCAGCGCGGTAGAACAGTCGTTAGTACGGGAGCGACACGCTGCCTGCTGTCAGAGTCGCTCGTGGGATCAGCGAGACTCGGCTACGCAGTAGATCGATCGGTCGCTTCGGAGGTACAGCCGGTTGTCCGACACTGCCGGCGAGGCGTTGAAATCGGTCTCATCGCCAGCAAAGACGTTCCTCGCGTCGGGCTGGAACGCGTCGCCCGGCGGGTAGACAATCGTCCCACTCCGACGCGTGACGACGTAGATGTGCTGGCCGATCAGGACTGGCGAAGCATATACCGGCCTTCCGCTCTTGAGGTCACGCACGCGCTCGCGGTAGATGACCGAGCCGTCTGCGGCGGAAGTGCAGTAGGCGATGCCGCGATCGTCGATCCAGTAGAATCGCCCCTCGTGCAACAGCGGGGTCGCGACGTACGAGCTCGAACGGTTAGTCCAGCTGACATGGGAATCCGTGACGTCTCCTTCGCCGCCTGTTCGGACAGCCATACTGCCGGAGTCGCGGTAGCCGCCGAAACTGTAGATCGTTTGGCCGTCAACGATGACCGACGGGCTCACATTGCCGGTCATCGGCGATTGGCAATGCCAGGCGAGCTTTCCGGTGCCGGCGTTGAACGCCCAGATCTCACCGGGCACGCTGAGCACGATCTCTGCGTCGTCTTCGCCAGCGTTTACGAGCCTCGGCGTGCCGTAGGCGAGTTCCAGCATCCCGGCCTCCTGCTTCCAGAGCTCGTTGCCGGTCGCCTTGTCCAAGGCGATGAGCGACTGCGACTCTTCCGAGGCGTTCACAATCAGCCGGTCTCGGTAGAGGGTCAAACTGGCGGCTGAACCCCACTGCCGATCGCTCGACTCTTTGCCGACATCAATGCTCCAGTTGCGCTCCCCCTCTAAGCCAATTGAATGCACGCCCCCTTTTCCGAAGAAGACGTAGACGTTTTCTCCGTCGCTTGTGGGCGTATTGCTGGCGTAGCCATGCTCGGTGAGGTACCCCTGGAACCTGTCCTCGTTGTAGTCGATCGGGAAGTCGAGCGACCATACGCGATCGCCGGTGACTTTGTCGAAGCAGAGGACTTGCCGCTTCGCCGTAGGTTCGTCGGCGACGTAGCATGTCAAGATAAGCCTGTCGCCGACGACGATTGGGCTGGATGACCCGGTGCCCGGAAGATCGGCCTTCCAAAGGACGTTCTGCGATTCATCCCAGGCCTTAGGCGCCACGTCGGACGACCTCGCCGTGCCGCCCGGTCCCAAGAACTCCGGCCAGTCGTCCGCGAAGGTCAAGGGACTGCTCCCTGAGAGGCAGGCAACGGCGATCAAGCTGCGGATCATGCGATCAGAAGTCTCTCTACGGGACGGATAGAAATCGGACCACCGAGCCGCGCCGGCTCGCTCCGGGGCACGAACGGCCCAGAGCGAGTCGGCTTCTCCTAACCGCATCGATCGGTCGAAGCGTCAAGCGGCTCGGTATCGTGAGCGAGGACGACCTAAATGAAGCGACTCTACTCGGGGCGCTGAGCTCGTTTGGCGCGGCCCTCGCCGCCAGCGCCACGCTCGCCGCCCCGCGGGCCGTGTGGCGGGCGGGCGTTCCGCAATTGCGTTGCTTGTTCCTCGGTCAGAATCGCCGAAAGACGGCGATCTACCTCTGCCTGGAGTTCGACGAGTTGCGCCGTCTGCTGCTCGGTAAGTTGAAGGGACTCCGCGACCGGCTCGGGGAGCACCTGTCCCGGGCGCGGCGGGGGACCGCGACGCGGACGCCCCTCTGGCGAGCGTTCCGCTTGCCGATCTTCGCCGCTGCGTCGCTCCCCGCGAGACGAATCCCCACCTCGTTCGCGCCGATCGCGTTTGCCTTGTGCCTCAAGTGCGTCGGTTAGCTCCCCCTTCGTGACGCTCCCGTCTTGGTCCGCGTCGGCCCGCTCAAAGAGCTCCATGAGCCTCTCCGGCGCAGGGCCTCCTCGCCCGCCACTGGGAGGACCACCACGCTCGCCGGGTGGTTGGGCAAACAGGAGCCCGGGTGCCAGGAAGGTCAACGTGATGCACGCGAGTTGAAGTCTGGAGTAGGTCACTTCGCTTCTCCTACGGAAAACAATTCTAGTAATCGCCGATGCTCACTTCCTGCGACGCACTACTCCCAGCATGCCGATGGCGACCAACGCAAGCGATGTCGGCTCGGGAATGTACTGGAAGAAGTATTGGACATCGTTCGGCACGACGATCGGTGTCTGCGGATCGAAGGGCTCGACGACTCCGAAGTATTCCGGGCCCACGATGTACGGAAACGCGTACTCGTAGTCGATGTCCGTATCATTGCCGGACATCGCGTCGAGGACATCGAGCGTCAGGAAGTAGGCCCAGTCTCCATCTGGATCGGACGGATCGGCGAGAATCGCACGCCCGTCGTCGCCGAATTTGACGAAGGTCATGTTGTACTCGTTGAGCGTTCCCGAACCCTCGTAGTACACGAAGTCTTCAATGAACGAGCCGAGTTCGTAGTCGGCCGTCAAAGGGCCATTGGGCCCGCGTGGTTCATCGACGCCATTGTCCGCCAGCAATCCGTAACTGGACGTCATCTGAAGGACGATCTGCGAACCGTCATCCTGGATCTCGTAGGCATAGGGCCCGACTACCGGGTAGCCATCGGAGGCGAAGCCCACGATCGGCGAACCCTGGCTGCCTCCGTTGCCGGGGTCGATTTGCGGCATCAAGCCCGTAGGCGTTTGATGATAGTGGTATTGCCCCAAGACGCTCCCGTCGGGGTTGGTCGAGCCGCGGATGGGAGACGAGTGCCCGCCGCCCGGGTCTTCGGCGAGGAAGCCACCGCGAGACCAGAGAGCGTTGGTCGTCCAAACCTCGGCGCCAGGGCCACCGCGGCCACCGCCACCGAGTTCATTGGTCTGCGCGTCCCAAAACGTGCCGTCCGACTGATTGTAGAAGGCGACGCCGTTGACCATCACGCCGTTGGGCCCAAGCCCCGTCGCCGTTTTCTGGCCGAGCTCTTCGGTTGGATTCAGGCTGAAGCGGTAGGTCGCGTCGATGTCGCCTGCTGTGGCAGGATTGCGAGGTTCTCCAGGGATGATCGTGGCGATATCGTGCGACGGGATCCCGGTTGTCCTGATGTACACGTGGTCGGTGTCGTAGGCGACCGTGTTCACGTCGGCGAGGATGTTCGATATGTTGTTGTCGGTGTTGGGGTCCCCGGTGCTGAACCCGGTCGAGCCATCCGAAAGCTTCCAGTTCGAGAGATACTTCGAAGAAACCGCCGTGCTGAGCGCCGCGGGGCTCGCCGCGTCGTTGCTCGCCACCTCGCTGCTCGCGGTTGTCGGCGCCACCGACAAAGCGATGAGCCCGCCCGAGTCATCCGACGCTTCGTGGTCGGGCCAGACCCCGTTGGAACCAACGTGGTCGTGCCCTGGGTGAGCCATCGCGGCTCCGATCGACAGGGTCCATACGGTCGACAAAGCAACGAGTCTCGACACGTTAGATGCCATCAGAAGAAACTCCTGGAGTAGCGCCGGTAAGTGATGATCAGAAAAAAAATCGCACGGAGCAACGACCGGCAGGCCTTGTCCGTGGCGGGAACCGTCGCGGCTTGCAAGAACCCTTGCCGACGACCTTGCCTGATAAACACCGCTCTTCGCCCCGGGTTTCGCGAAAAGAGCAAGAAACGAAGATTGCCCCGCGACAACTCACCGGACGCGACCGCTGACAAGCCGTTAATGCTGAAGCTGTACCGGCACTGGCGCCACTGATCTAGTGGTATCAAGCCGCAGCGGTTGGACCAGCCGACTTGAGTTGCCCCCGACCCGAACTTGCAGAGGTAGTGATAACCTCGGTACTTGCGTCATCACAATGATGACACAATGAGCCGAATGCCGCCGGCCGTCCTCTTGGGGCCCACTTGGCGATCAGCAGACGCCATTTCCGCCATGCCGAACCTTGCTGACAACCTACGCAGGCCGTAAACGCGAATGGCACGTAGTTTTCCGCAAGTCGTTACCACGAAGTGACCTACGAAGAAGGGCCTCGCTTGTCTAGATGGGAGTTGTCACGCAACCCATCCAAGGCAAGGAGGCCCAACGATGCGGAGTGTTACCGATGGACGCTGTCGGAGCCAGATCAGCTTTCTGAGGCGGCAGTTCTTGCAGGATGGCGAGCTGCCATTCAGCGACGTGCTCTCGAAGGAACTCGTGTCGGAAGCGCTCGCGATCTCGGGCGTTGTTTGGAAGGAGCGGGTCTACTCGCCACTGGTGACGCTGTGGGTGTTCCTCGGTCAGGTGCTGAGCGCCGACCACTCGTGCCGTGCGGCCGTCGCTCGCTTGATCGCGCATCGGTTGGCCCGTGGTGAGAACGAGTGCTCGGCCGAGACGGGGGCCTACTGCCAAGCTCGGAAGCGACTCCCCGAGCAGTTCTTCTCGGCGATCGCCAGCCGAGTGGGTCGCGAGCTGGACGCCCAAGCTCCTTCCGAGTGGCTGTGGAAGGGACGCCGCGTCTACCTGTTCGACGGCTCCACCGTGTCGATGCCCGACACGCCGGCGAACCAAGAGGCTTACCCGCAGCACGACGCACAACGGCCGGGGCTCGGCTTCCCGATGGCCCGCATCGCGGCCATCTTCTCGCTCTCTTGCGGGGCGATCCTCGACCTGGGCGTCTGCCGCTATGCCGGCAAGGGGCAAGGCGAGCTGAGCGTGTTCCGTCGGCTGATGGGCTTCTTCCGGCCGGGAGACGTGGTGCTCACCGACCGCTTGTACTGTACGTGGCGGGAACTGCTCACGCTCCAGGAGCGTGGCGTCCACGCCGTGTCGCAGCTGCAGGTCATGCGGAAGGCCGACTTCCGCAAGGGCCAGCGCCTCGGCAAGGGCGATCACCTCGTCGAGTGGCCCAAGCCGAGCACGATCCGTTCGGTCGATTGGCCGACTTACCGTGACCTGCCCGACACGATCACGGTCCGCGAGTGCCGCGTGGTCATCGGCCAGGCGGGCTTCCGGAACAAGTCGATCGTCGTCGTGACGACGCTGCTCGATCCCGACGAATTCACGAGGGACGACCTGGCGGCGCTCTACCGAGCCCGATGGAACGCCGAGCTCGACCTGCGGTCGGTCAAGACGACCATGCAGATGGAGGTGCTGCGGTGCAAGACGCCCGAGCTGGTGCGCAAGGAGATCTGGACGCACGTGCTCGCCTACAACCTGATCCGCACCGTGATGGCCCAAGCGGCGAGCGAACACGCCCTCCAGCCGCGGTCGATCAGCTTCAAAGGCGCGATGCAGACGCTCGAAGCCTTCCGGCCCGTGATCGCTTGTTGCTCACGCCTCCGTCACGAGGCTTACGAACGACTGCTCGACTGCATCGCAGCCCACGCCGTTGGCGATCGACCTGGGCGATTCGAACCGAGACAGGTCAAGCGAAGGCCCAAGCGATTCCAGTGGATGATGCTCCCCAGGCACGAGACCAAACTCCAACTGCTCAAAGAGCTTCGGTAAAACTACGTGCCATTCGCCGTAAACGCCGAAGCTCCTCAGGCCTGACCGCGTCGTGGCGCTCAGTACTCATTACCAGCCGCTTTGGCGCTGAGGTCGGCGGTGTTGCTGGTGGCGACTTGCCGGACGCGGCGCTCCGCGACTTCCGTTTGCAAACGCTCGAGCGCCGCCGCCAGCGGCATCGCGCCCACGTCGCCGTCGAGGCGATCGCGGAGGGCGACCGTGCCGGCGTCGCGGTCCTTCTCGCCGATGATCACCAGATAGGGCACCAGCGCGAGCTGCCCCTCGCGGATCTTGGCGCCCAGCTTCGAGCCGCGATAGTCGCCCTCGACACGGAAGCCGGCGGCGCGGAGTTTTGCCTCCACCTCGCGGCCGTACGCCTCGGACTTCTCGCTGACCGTCACGATGCGCGCCTGTACCGGCGCCAGCCACAGCGGGAACGCGCCGGCGAAGTGTTCGATCAACACGCCCAGGAATCGCTCCATCGAACCGAACGGCGCGCGATGGATCATCACCGGGCGGTGCGGCTTGTTGTCGGCGCCGGTGTACTCCAGCGCAAAGCGGCTCTCGCTCGGCAGGTTGTAGTCGAGCTGCACCGTGCCCAGCTGCCACTCGCGGCCGATACAGTCGGTGACCACGAAGTCGGCCTTCGGCCCGTAGAAGGCGGCCTCGCCCGGCTCGATGGTCAGCCCGGGCAGGTTCATTGATTCGCAGACCGCCTTGAGTTCCGCTTCGGCGCGATCCCACAGGGCCTCTTCGCCGACGTACTTGCTGCTGTCGGGATCGCGGAAGCCGAGCCGCACGCGGTAGTCGGTCATGCCGAGCGACTCGAGCACCCACTGGGTCATCTCGAGGCAGCCGCGGAACTCGTCGGCCACCTGATCGTCGGTGCAGAAGAGGTGGGCGTCGTCCTGCGTGAAGCCGCGCACGCGGGTCATGCCCGAGAGCTCGCCCGACTGCTCGTAGCGATACACCGTGCCGAACTCGGCTAGGCGGACCGGCAGGTCGCGGTACGAGCGGGGCTTGGATTGATAGATCATGATGTGGTGCGGGCAGTTCATCGGCTTGAGCAGATAGCGCTCATGCTTGTGCGCCCACGCGTCGAGCGCGGCGGCCCGGTCGGCGGGCGTTGCCTGCGGATCGACCTTGCCATCGAAGCCGAGCAAGCGCGCCGCGTCGAGCAGCTTGGCCTCTTCTTCGTCGGTGATCTGCCCGGCGCGCAGTTTTTCAACGAGCCGATCGACGAGCGAGCCAGCGTCGTGCTCGCACAAGACGGGGAACTGGCTCTCGCGGTAGTAGGGGAAGTGCCCCGAGGTTTCGTACAACTCCACCCGGCCGACGTGCGGCGTGTAGACCGCCTCGTACCCCCGGCGGGTGAGCTCGGCCTTGAGCATGTCCTCGAGCGTTTGGCGGATGATGGCGCCCTTGGGCAGCCACAGGATCAGCCCCGAGCCGACCTTCTGATCGATCGTGAACAGCTCGAGCTGCTTGCCGAGCACGCGGTGATCGCGCTTCTTGGCCTCTTCGATGCGGGCCAGATGGTCGGTGAGTTCTTTCTTGTCGAAGAACGCGGTGGCGTAGAGGCGCTGGAGCTGATCGCGTGCGGCATCGCCCTTCCAGTACGCGCCGGCGACGCTGAGCAGCTTGAACGCCTTGCCGATGTGCGCGGTGCTGGGGATATGCACACCACGACAGAGATCGATGAACTCCCCCTGGCGATAGAACGACAGCGTGCTTTCTTCGCCCAGCCCCGTCTGGACGTGTTCGACTTTGAAGCGCTGGCTCAGCTCTTCGCAAAGCTGTAAGGATTCATCGCGCGGCATGTCGAGCCGCTCGAACGCCAAGTCCTCTTTGACGATCTTCTTCATCTCGGCTTCGATCTTCGGGAAGTCTTCTTCCGAGATCGGCTCGGGCAGCAACATGTCGTAGTAGAAGCCGCTGCCGGTGGTGGGGCCGAACGCCAGTTGCACCCCCTGGTAGAGCCGCATGACGGCCTGCGCCATCACGTGCGCGCAGCTGTGGCGCATGATGGCGAGAGCCCCTTCGTCGCGCTTGGTGAGGAAGCGGACCGTGGCCTCGCCGCTGGCGGGGAGCGTGTGACTCAGGTCGCGGGGGGTGCCATCGACCTCAGCGGCGAGGGCCGCTTTGGCCAGTCCCGGGCCGATCGCTTCAGCGACCTCCAAGCACGTGACCGAGGAAGAAAAATCGCGGCTGCTGCCGTCGGGAAGGCGGACCGTTAGCATCGTTGTCGGGACCCGGTTTGCGGGGTATCGGAGCGCCCACCCTTACGAGAGGCGAGCTAGGAACCCATCACTATACCGGGCAAAGTTGCCGAGCCCGACCCCGGGTCGGGGGCCCTGCTATCGCGGCCTTTGGCGGGTGGTGTTTACCCCCATCGCGCTTGCAACGCACTTCGTGGTATAAAAAGGTCCTATGGCCGAAAATCCCACGCTCAATACGCTGCTTCCGCCGCGGTACCTGTTCCAGTTTGCTGTGCCGGTCGCGCGGCGCGAACCGATCTGGAGCGCCGGCGGCACGAAGCTGGACGAAGCCTGCCAATTGCCCGACTTGGCAGCGCTCGACCGCGAGACCCCGTCTTCTGAGCGGCGTTTTGCCGATGTCCGCTTGGCGTGGGCCCCCGAGGGGGTCGCGATGACGGTGGTGGTCAAAGAGAAGCAGAAGCCGGTCTGGTGCCGCGAGACGCGCTTCGACGAGTCGGATGGCCTGCAGGTGTGGATCGACACCCGCGCGACGCACAGCTTGCATCGCGCCACGAAGTTTTGTCACCGCTTTGGCTTTACCCCAGCCGGCGGCGGACGCGGCGATGCCGAGCCGGTAGCGGATCAGTTGCTGATCAATCGGGCCCGCGAGAACGCCCGCCCTGTCAAGCCGCGTGAGCTGCAAGTGCGTAGCAAAGTCACCAAAGATGGTTACCAGATGGCGGTCTTCATGCCGGCCGTATCGCTCGGCGGCTATGACCCGGCCCAGTACCCCCGTCTGGGCTTCAATTACGCAGTGGTTGATCGAGAACTGGGCGTGCAGACGTTCGCCAGCGGCATCGGGATGCCTTTCGACGAGGACCCCAGTTGCTGGGCGACGCTGGAGCTAACCGCCAAAGCGTGACCGATCTCCTCCGTGCCAGCGGTTAGGCCGATGGCAGCCGGCCGCGTAGGCAGAGGTCGTCTCCGAGGCAGATCCAGCTCGGACTGACGAGTTTCAGCGCGTGCTCAATCGATTCGGCCCCGATGCCGCCGAGGGGGCCCGGTGCCGCGTGCCCGCCGATGATCTTCGGGGCGATGAAGACGAGCGCTTCATCGACCAGTCGTTCGTCAAACAGTTGGCCAAGCAGCTTGCCCCCCCCCTCAACCAGCACGTTGGTCAAACGGCGTCGGCCCAACTCGTCGAGCAAGGCGTCGGCCTCAGCCTGGATCACCTCCACGCCGCACGACTCCAACGCCGCGGCTTCATCTATCGGATAGCCCGCGCCGATCGCGACGAGCACGGGTCCGCCATCCGGCGTTTTCCACAACTTGCGATCCAGCGGCAGCGGGCGATCGCCAGCGATCACCACCCGCACCGGCTTACGCGGCCCCGGCGGCCGGGCGGTCAGCAGCGGATCGTCGGCCACGAGCGTGCCCGCTCCAACGACGATGGCATCCATTCGGCCGCGTATTTCATGGGCAAAGGCCCGCGATGCTTCGCCGCTGATCCACTTGCTGCTGCCCGTGCGTGTTGCGATTTTTCCGTCGAGCGTCATCGCCCATTTGCCGATAACCCACGGCCGCCCCGTCGTAACAAGCTTGAGATAGGGAGCCAAGAGCTGCGCGGCTTCTGCTTTCAGCACGCCCTCAACGCACTCTACTCCTGCGGCTTGCAGCGCGGCGACTCCCGCTCCGTCGACCTGCGGAAAGGGATCGTGGTGAGCGATCACCACCTGTTGAACGCCCGAGGCGATGACCGCTGAAACGCACGGGGGTGTTTTGCCGGTGTGGCAGCAGGGTTCGAGAGTGACGTAAAGCGTCGCGCCCTGTGCCAGTGCCCCGGCGGCCTGGAGGGCGTTCACCTCGGCATGCGGACCGCCAAACCGCTCGTGCCAGCCTTCGCCCACGACTTGGTCATCGCGGACCACAACGCATCCGACCAAAGGGTTGGGCTCAACGGAGCCCTCGCCCCGGCGCGCCAGTTGAATCGCGCGACCCATGAACGCTTCGTGTGCGGGTTGACTCACGAAGGGGTCCACAGTTTTTGGCCGGCACCGCTTCCCGGTGAATCGTCGTCGGGGGTCCAGATCTTCGATCCCGACGCCGCGGGGGATACCGGGGGGGGCGGGGGGCTGTCGATCGGTGCGGCCTGACCCGGCGCGGGAGCGGCCCCCAGCGCGTACAACATTTTGTAGAGCTGCTCCGCCACGCCCGGCTCGTTCAGGTGGTCGCTTCGCAGGTGTTGCACCAGACGGTTGGCCTCTTCCAGCTCGCCCGCGACAACACGGACCTCCAGCTCGGCGATGTCCCAGGCGGCGCTGCTCCGTCCGGCGGCCTCCGCCTCGCTGCGGGCCCGATCGATCCAGCCGATTGCCTCCGCCGGGTCGGGCACAAACGAGGCGAGTCGGTGGAACAGCTCCTCGCGCGGCAGCCGTGGATTCTCGGGCCGCTCGATGGCTGCGGTCGCGACGGCGATCACCACATCGTTGGCTCCGCACATCATTGCGCGACGATAGATGAGCACTAGGTCGTCGTCGGTGACCTGAGCCATGTCGATCCGATGCATCCGCGAGAGCGGGGTCATCTCAGCGTCGTAGGCGCTCGCGTCGAGCGGAGCCGGTGGTGTCAGTCCCACGCGCTCACGCAGCTCGGCAAAAGCACTCGTATCGATCCGCCCGGCGGAACCTTGTTCGAGATTTAGGACCGCCGCTTCCAGGGCGGTCCGCATCGCGGGATCGCCACCCGCCTCGACGGGAGTTTTCCCGCCAAAGACGGCCCGCGCCTTATTGGGCCAAACCTCGAGCAGCACACGGCGGCGTTCGGCTTCGATCAGCTCGCGACGCAGCGCCAGCGGCGTGTCCGCCGGGAACTGCCAGCGGATGCTCATGGCCGTCTCGACGGCGGGCGCTTCGCCGACCGACTCTTCTGAGCGCGAGGCACCGAGACCCTCACCAAGCACCTCTGCCAGCATCTGCTTGTTGATCTCGAAGCGGTCGTCTCGATCGAGGACGACTTCGAGTCGCTCTGGCCGATCCGTTTGGCGGCCGTAGTACGACACAAACCCCACGACCCGCGGTGTTTGTTCGGCAGTGATTGCCTCACCGGTTACAGGCAACGGGCGATCAAGCAGCGAAAGGGTGTGCCGTGGCGGGGGGCCTTCGATCGTGGCGAGCTCCGATTCTTCCAGCTGATAGGCCGAGAAATGGGGGTCGCGTGCAAACCGATCAAGGACCACGGTCTCGTCCGCAACGTCGTAGGTCAGCCGTACGACGTCGATCGCGGCATCTTGCCCGGTGGCGTCAAGCATCTGGGCGACCGCTTCGGCCTCGATCGCGTCGTCGGTGACACCAACGGTAGCGGCGGTCAGCTCGGCGAAGCGCCGCAGGCCCGAGACAAATTGGGCGTTGCGTCCTAGCCAGCCGGAGACGAGGCCGGCGTTGTACAGCAGGCCGGGCTCATCCGGGTGATCGTTTGCTAGCTGCTCGAAGAGGGCCGCCGCGCGCCGCCATTGGCCCCGGCTGGCAAGCAGCTGCGCGCGATCATGAGCCGCTTCCCAGGCGACCCCCAGCGGTGGTTCTTGCAGATACAGCTGATCGCGGAGCAGCAGCGGTAAGCCCGCCACTTGGTTGAGCTTGAGGAGCGTCTTCATGGCACCCAGATCTTCTTCGCCCGCCACGCCGTGGTAGAGCCACAGGTGCGCGCGCGCCGCGATCAACGACCCTTCCACCAGCAGGGCGTGGCCGACGGCACCGATGGCTTGGAGCACACGGCGGGGCATCGAGTCGGTAACGAGCTCGAGGGCGTCCTGCAGCGGCTCGACCGCGATCGTGCCCGCCTCAGCGGCGGCGAGCGTGGCCGCCAGAGCATGGGCGGCCGGGTTCTGCGGCTCGGCCTCAAGGTAGCGCTGAATCGTTTTGCCGGCCGCGTCGAGCTCGTCCAGCGAGAGCTCGATGGTTGCCTTAATGTCGAGCAAAGATCCCCGCCGGGGAGACTTTGCTAGCACCTGCTCCAGATGCGAGAGCGCAGCGCGGGGCTGATCCCCTTCGATCTTGCGATGGATCTTTTCGAGGTCAGCGGCCAGATCGCCGCAACAGAACTTCAGCTTTTTGCCGCTTCCGCAAGGACACGAAGCGTAGAGATCGATTGCCATAGTGTCAGCGGCTTGGAGCGGTGCTTCGTGAGTGGTAGGGAGTGGGTCGCGGGTGCCAGCGGCCCTAGGCCGACCTTTTCCTTCGGGAAGTCGGGGCCCCCGATTCTACCGGCCGATGCCACTAACTCCACCGGTGGGGGCAGATTGGCGGACTGGGTAGCTTTCGGGCGATGCTGCGGATTGCGGCCCTTTTACGGAATCTGGCGGTTTTTCCTGTGCTGACGGTTGTGAGGGGCCGATCTATTCACCAGGGCGACTTCACAGCCGCCCGCTCCATAGGAGGCCTGCGCGGCCTCGGGGGAAGGAACATGCGCCTTGAATGGCGCCGTGGTTCAAAGGGAGACGCTTCGGTGGTGAATCCGCTCCGTACTTGGTTAATCCGTTCCACGCTGCTCAGCGTGGGGGTCTTCGGCTTTACTGCGGCTCAGGCCGTGGCGCAAGAAGGCGTTCCGACGCCGGCTTACGAATTGCCGGACAACGCCTCGGCCTTCGTTCGGTCCGGTGTCGGCAACGAATCGTTGCCGGCGGGGACCGTCATTGAAGAGAGCGACACGCGCTATGCGCCGCTGTCCTCTTACTTCATGCCAGACGGTCCTCCGATCGATCCGCATACCGACTGCCTCGCGCTCACGGAGAGCAGCGGCACCTGGCTGCGGCGTGGTCTGTGGTACGCCGACCTCGATGCGGTCATTATGAACCGCACCTGGGATCGTCGTAACCTGGCGTTCGGCCAAGAGTTTGACCTCGTCAGCCAGCAAACCGTCGTTCAGTTCGTCGTTGACTTTGAGTCGGCCGTACAGGTCCAGAACGCGGAGCTGAATCGCAGTTCGCCCGGATCCGAAGGCATGCCACGGCTGGGCTTGGGACGATTTCTGTTCCGCGACGCAGCAAACCGAGATCACACGGCCGAAATGGTCGTGTTCGGCGGCGGAGAGTGGGTAGACCAGCAGGGAATCGACGCCCAGCTGCTTCCTCCAGACGGATTGTTCACGCCCGCCGGTGCCGGCACCGGATTGGTGGACCGCACCGGTCTGCACGTGCCTTCGCAGATCGATGGAACCGAGCCGACCAACATCGACGAATCGCTCGGCCTGCCGTCCTTCGATGGAGCCGACTCGATGGATATCGAATACCGCAGCCGCTTCAATAGCTGGGAGTTGAACTACTCGGTCGCGCAGCGGATGCGTAAGGATCGGATGGAACTCGACCCGAACGGCAGCTGGGTCCGGCGGGCCTCGCCTGGCCTGACCTGGGACTACCTCGCTGGCTTTCGGTACTTTGATCTCGAAGAGGATCTGGACTGGTCAGCCACAAACATCCGTTCACTCGACCCCACTGGCCGGGCGACCGATGGTGCCTACGCCGTCGGGGTTAGCAACAACCTGTTCGGCGGACAGCTTGGTCTGGGGATCACTTACGAAGCGGATCGGTGGAACCTGACCACCTTCACCAAGCACGGTCTCTACCTGAACGATGGCCGGGCGAAAACCAACGTCAGCTACACCGATCTGGCCGAGGGGGTCGACGATCCCGGTTTTACGCGTGACATGCACCAAAACGGTATCGCCTACATGCTCCAGGGCGGATTAACGGGTCGTTATCACCTGCGACCGAATCTCTCGCTGCGAGCTGGCTGGGAATTTATGTTCCTGACCAATGTGGCTCTGGCACCCGATCAGCTGGATTTCAACCCGGCGATGGGGCGGCTGAATCTCTCCGGTGACATCTTCTACCAAGGCTTTACCTGCGGTACGGAGTACTACTGGTAACGGCAGATCGCGGCAGCTGCCCCCTCACACGGGGGGTGGTTTGGCGTAGACTGACGTCTCGCTCCCGCATAACGTAACGGTCTTGTGCATCGCGTAGCGGGGGTTGATAGCCCCCGCTACGTTCGTTCTTTGCTCTCTCTGCTACCTTCCCCACAGCGGCACTTTCGTTGATGTCAGGCCCCGCGCCCGAAACGGACCGACCTGTCTCGCTGCTCGATCGGCGTTGGGGGGGGCTTTCGCTGTGGCTGTGGATCGCGATGGCTGCCGCCGTGGCGATGGGCATGATTCCCCGTGGCGCCCGGCGGGCGATCGAGAGCAATACCAACAAGGCCGAAGACTGGCTGCCAGCGAGCTACGCCGAGTCGGCCGATCTGAGCTGGTTCCGCGATCACTTTGCGAGCGAGGCGTTTGTCCTCATCAGCTGGGAAGGCTGCACGCTCGGCAAGGGAGAGCGACTCAGCCTGCTCGAACAGAAGCTGTCCGCGGTACGCGACGACTCGGGCTGGCGCTGGTACCCCAAGATTGTCAGCGGTCCCGGCACAATCCGCCAGCTGACCGGTGCCCCCTCAGGCCTGGATCGTTCGGCCGCGATCGAACGACTCGAGGGCGCTCTGGTAGGACCGCCCCAGACCGGTGCCGACGGTCAGCCGCTGGGCGACGAGACCCGTACGACCTGCTTGCTCGCGTTTCTGTCGCCCCGCTTGACTGACAACAACCAGGCGATGCGGGCCGCGGTGGAGCGCATTGAACGCATTGCGCACAAAGAATGTGGCGTCCCGCTCGACGCGATCCACATGGGCGGCCCGCCCGTGGACAATGTCACCATCGACAAAGAGGGCGAGCGGACACTCGTCCGTTTAGCGGGCCTTTCGGGGCTGGTGGGGATCGTGCTCTCGTACGTCTGCTTCCGCAGCTGGAAGCTCACGGCCATGGTCTTCTTTACCGCGGTTGTGAACGCGGGACTCAGCCTAGCGGTCGTTTTCTACTACGGCGTCTTTGAGGTCTTTGGTCTTGGTGCCTTGGAGCCCAAGTACGGCAAAGCCGACGCGATTCTGATGTCGATGCCGGCGGTTGTGTACGTGCTCGCGCTGTCGGGCGCGATCCACCTGATCAACTACTACCGCGATTCCCGTGCCGAGGGGGGGCTGTTTGGTGCCGTTGAAAGGGCGATCCGGGTGGCCTGGGGCCCCTGCGCTCTGGCGGCCTTCACAACCGCCGTTGGTCTGGGATCGCTGGCGGCGAGCGACATCCTGCCGATCCGTAAGTTCGGCATGTTCACGGCGATCGGCGTGATGGTTGCGGTGACGATGCTCTTCGCCTTGCTGCCGGTGATGCTGCACCTGTTCGCTCCCGGCGATGCCGTGCTCTATCGTCGCCGCCCCGCGACCGACAATGTCTCAAAGCCCTGGTACACAGGGCTGGCGTGGCTGGTGACCACGCGTCCGAATCTGACCGCCGTGGCGACCATCGCGTTGTCGTTGGTGCTGGCGTTGGGCATCCCTCAGATCCGCACCTCGGTACAGCTCCTGAAGCTGCTCGATTCCGAATGCGACCTGATCACCGACTACGCGTGGCTCGAAAAGCACTTGGGCAATCTGGTGCCGATGGAAGTCATCGTTGGGGTCGGGCCGGAGCGGCTTCGCGCTCCAGACGAGCCGGCGTTTGGTCCTGCTGCTGAGGGGCTCGCGCGGACGTATCGGATGACGATGCACGAACGGGCGACCCTCGTTCGCCGTGTTCAGGAACGGATCGAGTCGCTCGACCCCGTGAGCAAGGCCTTATCGTCGATCACCTTCTCGCCCGAACCAATTTCCGCCGGTGGATCCTCGGTCCTTCGTGCGAGCGCCGAGTACGCAACGAGCAACGCGCTGGAAGAAAGCCGCGAGAGTCTCGCCGATTATCTGCAGCGTGAACGCGGCGCGGACGACACGCCCACGGGACGCGAGCTGTGGCGCATCAGCGCCCGAGTCACCGCGCTGGGCGATGTTGATTACGGACAGTTTGTCGATGAGTTGCGCGAGCAGGTCCAGCCGGTGCTCGACGCGTACCGTGATCGCGACGCCCTACTCAGCGAGCTTGCTTCGGAAGACGATCGACCGCTCGACAAGAAAAGCATCTGCCTGCTCTTTCGCTCAGGTAATAACGCGGCCGACACCGCAGGACCCGACAGCGAATCTCCCGCGGGGCTGTTGGCGCAGCTCTTGAAGGAGTCGTCCATTTCGCTCGCCTCGGCCCGCGTGCTGGACACCGCCTCGCTCGACCAAGCCGACGAGAAAAAGCGGGCGCGGCTCATCAAGCTGCTGTCCAAACAAGACGCCGTTTTCGCATTGACCAAAGAGGCATCGGAGCCGCTCGTAGCGCTCCCCGGTGCTGAGGCGATCAAGCTGCACGTGCTGGACGCTCCTAAGAAAGCTCCCGACGGTGCGCTCGACGCCACCTACACGGGTGTTGTCCCGGTCGTTTACAAGACGCAGCGTGAACTGCTGGCGAGTCTGCGCGAGAGCATCGCGATGGCGACCGTGTTGATCGCCGGCGTGATGATGATTGTGCTCCGCAGCCCGCTCGCGGGGCTTGCCTCGATGATCCCCAACCTGTTCCCCATCTTGGTGGTCTTTGGAGCGATCGGTTGGCTGGGCATCAAGGTCGATATCGGCATCATGATGACGGCGAGCGTCGCGCTCGGCGTTGCCGTGGATGACACGCTCCACTTTGTTACATGGTTCAGCCGTGGCATCCGGGCGGGCATGGATCGTCAGACCGCGACGCTCCAGTCGTTTGAACGGTGCGCGACCGCCATGACCCAGACGACGCTCATCGCGGGGCTTGGTCTGGCGGTCTTCGCGGCCAGCACGTTCACGCCAACACAACAGTTTGGCACTCTGATGATCACGATGCTGGCGGTCGCGCTCGTGGGCGATCTCGTGCTGCTGCCGGCCCTGTTGTGCGGCCCGTTAGGAAAGTTCTTTGCCCCCAAAGCGGCGGCGAAGCCGGAGGCTGGCATCGCGTTAGTGAGCGGCGACGGCGGCTTTGGGCTGGCCGCTCTGGGCCTTGCCCCGAGCGACGATGGCTCGCCCAACGGAGTCACGCAGGGGCCGACCGACGAAGCCACAACGGAGGCGGTCGCACCGGCGATCGTTCCGTTCCGAACGTACGAAAAATCACCGGCAGAATCAGAGGGGACCACACTCCCCGCTCCGCATAACAGCCGTTTGGTCGCGGAGAGCGAGACGCTTGAGCCCGAGAACGCCGCTTTGCATGCCAAGCTTCGTGGCTTCCGCCGGCCGGCCTCACAGCGCGATCGCCAGGGCTGAGCCTTGCGTGGCTCCGCGCAAACCACTGCCCCTCGATCCACGGGCTGATACACTCGTTTGTACGGTAACGAGTTTCTTGGCCAGATGGCATGTCGCGACGCAATCTTCTCTTGATCCTCGCATCGCTGGCGATCGGCCTCGTGATGGCGTCACGCGTCGAGCACAACCCCAAGGGGCGGAGTGTCGCCCGCGGCTTTCAGCTGATCGACGAACTGGCGCTCGATCAGCCCCCCGACGATGAGCTGGTCGCTGCTGCCATGCGGGGCATGGTGGGCGTGCTCCGCCGTCGCGGCGACGCCCACTCGGATTACCTCGATCCGATCCGCGCAGAGCCCTTGCGCGACGAGATGCGTCAGCAATTCGGCGGGGTGGGGGTCATGATCAAGATCGTTGAGACGGGGCCCGGCGGCCTGCTGGTGGCGGAGCCCCCCGAGCCGGGCGGACCGGCACACGTCGCAGGGGTGCAAGACGGCGACCGCATCGTCGAGATCCAAGGCAGGTCAACGCAAGGCATCACGCTCGCCGAGGCGCTCGATCAGTTGCGGGGTAAGCCGGGGGATCCGGTCGAGTTGCTGATCGCCCGCCTTCCGAAGTCCGACTCGGCAGCGCAAGCTGCCGCGAACCTCCCTGCCGCCTATCAAGAACTGCTGATCACGATCACACGGCAGGTGATCCGTCTCCCCGCGTTCAAGGGGGATCGCCGCCGCGCGGAGGGCGCTTGGGAGTTTCGCTTGGCCCAGCGACCGGAGATTGCCCATGTGCGGTTCGCGATCTTCGGCAATCGGACCGTTGAGGAACTGCGTGATCTGCTCGATCGGTTGACACAGGCCGGCGTCAAACAAGTGGTGCTCGACCTGCGTGACAACGCGGGGGGAGCGCTCGACGCGGCGATCGGTGTGGCCGACATGCTGTTGCCTGCCGAGGCACCGATCGTTTCAACGCGTGGCCGCGACGGCGAGGTGCTGGACACCTATAAGTCGTCGTCGAGCGAGAATTTTCCGGAGCTCGACTTGGTCGTGCTCATCGATCGCGACACCGCGAGCGCTGCCGAGATTGTCGCCGCGGCGCTCGCCGATAACGGCCGCGCGATCTTGGTCGGCGAACGGTCGTTCGGCAAGGCGACCGTTCAGCAGCTCTTGCCGCTCTCGAGCGGTCAGGGATTGCTGAAGCTCACAACGCTCAGCTACTGGCGTCCGAGCGGGGCGAACATCCATCGGCATGTGGACGCTCCTGAGAGCGATCCGTGGGGCGTTTGGCCCGATCCGGCGGGGCGGGTCGAACTGACCGACGAGCAGCTCGCCAGCTTCCGCGAGTGGCGCCGCCGGCGCGACCTGCTGCCGATCGACGACGACGCGTTGCCGGAAGACGGCACCCCGCCCGAAGCCTCGCCCCTCACCGCCGACGCCGCCCTCGCCCGAGCAGTAGAGCTTCTGCAGAAGGCCGAGTAGACCGTGCGGTGCCGCGAATTCAACAGAGACATTGGCTCCAGCGCATTATTTGTGCTGGCGATTCTGATTTGTTTAGGCATTGGCTACACAACCAGCAAGAAGAGGCTGTAGCTAAGGCACATCAGATGCCCCGTATCACTTCGGCGGCTTAAGTCCGTCCCCCTACAGCCCCTCGTTCAGCCCCTGCAGGTCGCTTGGCACAAAGCGGCCGTCTTTGCGCAGCAGCTCGCCGTCGAAGTAGATCTCGCCGCCGCCGTAGTCGGCACGCTGGATGAGCACCAGGTCCCAGTGAATGCGGCTGCGGTTGCCGTTATCCGCTTCTTCGTAGGCGTTGCCCGGCGTTAGGTGGAACGAGCCGCCGATCTTTTCGTCGAACAGCGTGTCGAGCATCGGGTGCCGCACGCGGTTGTTCGTGCCCAGCGACCACTCGCCGCAGTAGCGGGCCCCCTCGTCCGAGTCGAGCAGCGTGGTGAGCCGCTCGGTTTCGGTTGAGGTCGCTTCGATAATCTGTCCGTTCTTGAACGTGAAGCAGATGTCGTTGTGAACCACGCCCTGGTAGCGGCTGGGCGTGTTGAAGCGGATCGTGCCGTTGATGCTGTCGCGCACGGGGGCGGTGAACACCTCGCCATCGGGGATGTTGCGCTCGCCGCTGCACGGGATCACCGGGATGCCCTTGATCGAGAATTCCAGCTCGGTGCCCGGTGCCGTGATGCGGACCTGTTCGGCGGCTTGCATGCGGGCCACGAGGGGCGCTTGCGCGACACGCATCGCGGCGTAGTCGGCGGTGCAGACATCGAAGAAGAAATCCTCGAACTCGTGCGTCGGCATATCCGCCGCCTGCGCGAACGAGTCGGTCGGATATCGGAGCACGACCCACTTGGTCTTCGGCACGCGGTATTCGTTCACATGCCGCAGCCAGTGTTCCTGGTAGAGATCCATCCGGTCGGCGGGGACCCCTTTCAGTTGGCTGGCGTTGGCGGCACCTCGGATGCCGATATAGGCCTGCACCTGTTCCATGCGGTTGCGCTCAAGAACGCCGGAGAGCTTCATGCTCGTTTCGGTGGCGTTGGCGAGCAGGCTCCGCTGGACCCGCTGATTCTTGGTTTCGACGAGCGGTGTCACGCCTCGCGCCGCGGCACCCTCGACCAACGCGCAGACCAGATCGGGCTCGGGCAGATCGATCGCCTCGATGAGGAGGGTTTCGCCCTGTTTCAGCTCGCAACTATGGTCTAACAACACCGTGGCGAGTCGATCGATGCGGGGGTCGTGCATGGCTGTGGCCGGCCGAAGGATTCAGGAGGGGGAGCAAGCTATAAACCAACGAGCTCACACCCCCGCACACCGACGATTGGCCGGCAGCGGGCGACCCGCAGAGGGGCACCACTTGGGCGAGCTGGCCCTGTTTATCGGTCCGATTAGGGATTGGTAGAAGGGGCGCAGGCTGAAAACCGGCATAATCCTCACCCCGACAGGGGACCTAAGAGTGCCTAATCAGCGAACTTCGTCGGCCCGCAGCACGTAAATTAGGGTACCGCGGCACTCTGGCCGAGCGGTCCCCCCTCACCAGAAAATCTTCGGGAGGCGCGACCATGGCGACCGACTTGAACACCACAGACCCGCTCCCGACCCACCCCGTCACGCCGCCCCCGCCGACGGTTGCCGAGCACGATGCCCAAGCGGTCTCGTTCGCCGAGACCGCTCTGAAGCTCGGCGGCAAGAGCGACGACGAGGCCCGCCGCACCGGTGCCATCGACCGGGCCGATGACGAGGTCGAAGCCCTCTTCGCGCCGCGTTATCAAACCACCCACAGCCCCGCCCACCGCGCGGTGTGGGAACGCACCGTGCCGGCGGAAGAGTTCATCGCGCACCCGGCCGAAACGTCGCCCGTCATGCGCCGCGTGATCGACGCCTCGCTGGAAACAGTGCGGCGGCACCTGCGTGCCCAGACACTCTACGGCGACGATGACCGCATTCGCGAAGAGGTGCTCGCCGAGCTCGGCGTTGCCGGCTACTGGGGTTTGCTGGTGGATCGCGAACACGGCGGCGTCGGCGCTTCGTTCACGAGCGTCGCCCAGTTCCTCACGCAGATGGCCACGCTCGACGGTACGATCGCCGGGTTGGCCTCCATCCACGGCTGCATCGGTGCGGTCGATCCGGTCAAAACCTTTGGTGATGAAGCACAGCGCCGCCGCTGGCTGCCGCGTCTGGCATCGGGCGAGCGCCTTAGCGCCTTTGCCCTTACCGAGCCGGGGGCCGGCAGCGACCTGACCGCGCTACGCACCACGGCCGTGCTCGACGGAGACCACTACGTGGTCAACGGCGAAAAGCTGTTCATCTCGAACGTCCGCCCGGGCCGCACCATCGGTCTGGTCTGTCTTGTGGAAGGCAAGCCGGCCGTGCTGATCGTCGATCTGCCCGACGAAGAGGATGAGCACTTCCAGCTCAAGAAGTACGACATCTACGCGCTGCGGCATCTGTACAACCGGGGGATCGTCTTCCGTAACTTCCGCGTTCCTAAGGGCAACCTGCTCACGCCCCCCAAGGGGGACGGCCTGACGATCGCCTATCACGGCCTGAACCTGGGCCGTGTGTCGCTGTGCGCGAACGCCGCCGGCAGCATGCGTGCCATGCTCGCCGGCATGCTGCCCTGGGCCGAGTACCGTGTGACCTACAGCGAACCGATCGCGCACCGCGAACTGGTCCGCCGCCGGATGGGAGAGATGGCGGGGCTTATCGTCGCGTGCGATGCGCTCGTGGCGTGGTGCGGCAGCCTGCTCGACCGCGGTTATCGGGGCGAGATGGAGTGCATCATCGCCAAGATCTTCGGCTCCGAGGCGCTCAAGCACGCGGCGATCGAACTCTATATGAAGACGCACGGGGGGCGTTCGTTCCTCAAAGGCCATCCGCTGGGCGACAACGTGCACGACTTCCTCGCCCCCTGCATCTACGAGGGGGAAGGCGAGATGCTCGGCATGGCCTTCTTCAAGTCGCTCGTGAAGGATCACGGCAAGCGCTACTACGAACCGGTCGGCAAGGCGCTTGCGGCGGCGGGCATTCGGCAGCCGAACCCGCTCAACCCGCGGCACGCGCTCCTGCTCGCCCGACCGGCGGCCCCGTACCTCAAGTGGCTCGTGGGGCGCAAGCTGCGGGGGGTCGGCACCGCGCGCCTGCCGAGCGATCTGCCCGCCGCGCTGCGCGCCCACGCGGCTTACGCCTGTGCGGAGTTGCCACGGATGGCGCTGGCGATCGACGCCGCCATGCAGAAGCACCAGTTACGGCTCGCCGATCGGCAATGCCGTATGGCCGAGCTGAGCCAGCGGACGCAGGACCTTATCACGGTGCTGGTGACCGCCCTTTACGCCGGTCGCCACGCCGATCCGCTGGTGCGCGACGCGGGCGATCTGTTGTGCGAGCAACTCCGCCAAAAGCTCACGGGCGCCCGGCCGACCGATCGGTACTACAAGCGGATCACCGCGCTCGGCGAGCGGATCGCCAAGGGGGAAGCGGCGGCCGCCGAGTCGCTCGGTCTGGCGACGATCGAGCCCCCGCCGATCCTCGAGCGCTACGACCGCTGAGCAGAATCGCTCGTAAGCGCCAACTACAGCCACGCAATCAGCCGCACAGCGCTAGCCGCGGGACCTCCCCCGTATCGAACCGGGGCTAGCGCCCAGCGGCTGATGCGGGGCAAGCGCGGAAGAGGGCGTCTTGGTTTATCTTGGGGGGGTAATGGTTAGAGGTTTTTCTTTGCCTGCTCCCTTTTGAGCGCCTCCACATGCTGAGACTCAAGCAAACCCAGAGACTCAAGCAACTGGCGCTGCTTAGCGTGGCGGCGTGCTTCTTGCTCGCCATTGCGACGCTCAGTGCCGCAGAAAATCCTTCGCTGCTCGTGACCGGCCGGGTGTGGACGGGCGATCCCCAGCGGCCGTGGGCCGACGCGGTCCTCTGCGCCGGCGAGCGGGTGCTGGCCGTTGGCGAACGGGATGAGCTCCAGCAGCAGTACGATTTGCAGGGGGTCGAGCGTATCGACGCGCGCGGCGGGCTCGTGACCCCCGGCTGGATCGATTCGCACGTCCATCTGCTCGATGGCGGGCGGAACCTGTCCGGCGTGCAGCTGCGCGACGCGGCGACGCGCGACGAGTTCGTCCGGCGACTCGCGGCCTATGCCGCCACGTGCGCGAAGGGCGAATGGATCCGCGGTGGCGACTGGGATCACACACGGTGGGGGGGCACGCTCCCCACGCGCGCATGGATCGATTCCGTGACGCCCGACAACCCGGTCTGGATCCAGCGGTTGGATGGCCACATGGCGTTGGCGAATAGCGCAGCGCTGCGGCTGGCCGGAGTCGATGATCAGACGGTCGTTCCGGAGGGGGGCGCCATCGAGCGCGACGCCGCCGGCATGCCAACCGGCCTGTTGCGCGACAACGCCATGGCATTTGTCGACGCTGTGGTTCCCGAACCGACGCCCCGTGAGCGGCTTGCGGCGCTAGCCGCCGCGACCGACTATCTGCACGCTTGCGGTGTAACGAGTGTGGTGCATATGGGCGCGCTCGACGAACTGGCAACGCTCCGAGCCGCGCGGCAGAGCGGTGCGCTGCGCTTGCGCGTCCACGCGGCGACCCCCCTGCCCCGCTGGCGACAATTGCAGCAAGAGATCCAGCGCAACGGCCCCGGCGACGAGTGGCTGCGGGGGGGGATGCTCAAGGGGTTTGTCGATGGTTCGCTCGGCTCGCACACGGCGGCATTCCTCGCGCCGTACGACGATCAGCCGCTCGATCGTGGGCTGCTGGTCAATACGCCCGAGGACCTGCTCGACTGGACACGTGGTGCCGACGCCGCGGGCTTGCAAGTGGCGGTTCATGCTATTGGCGATCGGGCGATTCGCCGGCAACTCGACGTGTTCGAGCAAGTCGCCGCCGAGAACGGCCCGCGCGATCGTCGCTTCCGTATCGAGCACGCGCAGCACATCGCCCCGGACGACGTCGCGCGGTTCGGCAAGCTCGGCGTGATCGCCAGCATGCAGCCGTACCACGCGATCGACGATGGCCGGTGGGCCGAGGGACTGATCGGGGCGGAGCGCTGCCAAACGACCTACGCCTTCCGCACGCTGCTCGACACGGGGGCGAAGCTCGCGCTGGGGAGCGATTGGTTCGTCGCGCCGCCGACGCCGCTAGAGGGGATCGACGCGGCGGTCACGCGACGCACGCTCGACGGTAAGCACCCCGGCGGCTGGGTGCCGGCGCAAAAGATCACGGTCGAGGAGGCGCTCCGCGGTTACACATCCGACGCGGCGTACGCCGTCTTCGCCGAACAGGAGAAGGGCCAACTGCGCCGCGGCATGCTCGCCGATATGACCCTCGTCGATCGCGACCTGACAGCGATTCCCGCTACCGAGCTGCCGCAGGTGAAGGTCCGGGCTACGATCCTCGGCGGAAAGGTGGTGTACCGTGCCGAGCCGTGAGCCGTAGGTTCGATTAGCAACCCGAGAAGCGTGATGCTGAACTCGAAGTGCCTATAGCGGGAACACTAAGTGTCGCTCATTATCACTAAGCGGATGTGTAACGCACCTTAGAGGTGTTTAGCTCTCTTGCGTGAGGGGGCTGGCGATCGCCCACGAACGTGGCTACCTGAATGCTTCTGAGGGTTTGCAGCGACAACGGCGTGGGATCTGTCTATATTGTGTGCGACCCACAACTTTTCATCGCACCGCTCTTTTCAGCATGTTTGCTCTGCTTGGATCCTCTCGATGATTCGCCCTCTGTTCGTAGCCGCTGTGATGCTGACCCCCCTTTCCGCGATCGCCGAAGAATCGCTCGACCAGCGGATCACGCCCGACGTGCTCGCGGCGTTCGACAAAGCGGAGTTTGAGCACGAGGGTTTCACGTTGCCTTTCCGACTCGCGACGCCCGAGGAAGTGGAGGGGGAAAAACGCCCGCTGCTGCTCTTCTTGCACGGCTACGGCGAGCGCGGCAGCGAGAACCAGCGGCAACTGATCCACGGCGGGAGGCTGTTTGCATCGCCCGAGTTTCAGGCCCGTTATCGCGCTTATGTTTTGGCCCCGCAGTGCCCCGACGGCGTTGAGCCGGGCGGCGAGGAGCAGCGTGTGTGGACCCGCTTAGTGCGGACCGAGTCGCCCACGCTTTCGGAGGAAGAGGCCCTCACGCCTCAGCTTGCCGCCGCGCGGGCGCTGGTTGAACACCTGATCGCGACACAACCGGTTGACCCCGACCGTATCTACGTGGGCGGGCTCTCGATGGGGGGCTACGCGACCTGGACTCTCATCACACAGGATCCTTCGCGGTGGGCGGCGGCTTTGCCGATCTGTGGGGCCGGCGACCCGAGCCAAGCCGCCCGGATCGCGCGGATCCCGCTGTGGGATTTCCACGGCGACGAAGATGGTGCCATTCCTGTGGAACGCTCACGCGAGATGATCGCCGCGCTCGAGGCGGCCGGCGGGCGGCCGATCTACACCGAGTACCCCGGAGTGGGGCACGATAGCTGGACCCCCACGTTCGCGAGCCGTCATGTGTGGGATTGGCTGTTCGCCCAGCGCCGCTAGCGAGTTATTCGTCAGCGGGGACCGTTTCGGCCGCCTGCGCAGCGGCAAGGGCCGCGTGGCGCCGATCGCGCCACTGGCGGTAAGCGCGCGTCGTGAAGCTTTCGAGCTTGCCCGCCGCGTCGCGCGGGCGGGCGTGCAACGTGCGCGTGCTGCGGCGGACGGCACCCCAGCTGAGCTTGTAGGGTTCATCGCCGCGGAGCAGATCGAACCGCTCGCGGCCGCTTGCCAGGGCGTGATCGAAGAGCGCGAGTAGCGATAGGTGTCCCGCGTCGAGTTCGAGCGCTGCTGTGCTGATTCCCCCCTGATAAGCGTAAACACATTGTGCGTCTTGCAGGGCGTATTCGATCGCCGCGGGGATGCCGTCGATCTCCAGCAGGGCGAAGTACAGCTCTCCGCGCTGCAGCAAGCGACGGCTGGCGAGTTGGTGGAACTGATCGAACTCGGGCAGATCGAACACGCCGTGCTCGCCCATCGCTTCGCGTCTTTCGCGGTGGAGGCGGACCAGCACGGGCCACAGCTCGCGGCGCTCGTCTTCATCATGAACCATACGCACCGTGGCGCGGCCCGAATCGAGCCCGTCACGCCGCCAGCGGCGGAGTTTCTTGCGACGATTCTTTGAGAGCGTTTCCAGGTAAGCTTCCCACAGCGCCGCGGGATCGATTCCTGGCGTTGCGGGGAAGGTGACCAGGAAAGAATCGATCGAGGCGACCCATTCCGTCTCGATGCCGTACTGTTCGAGTAGCCGACAAAACTCGGCGGAGGCCCGATCGTCGGCGTCGAGGTTCTCCAGACGCAGCCGCCGCCAAACGCGCCCCGCTCCCTGGGCGACCCAACGGGCAGCGGCGCTCACCACGGCGGGTTCGTCTTCGGGCGAACGGCACAGGAGGGTCGTGTGGTCGCTCGCCGCGCGACCGTCGCCCAGCCAGCGGAGCGTTGCCCCGGCGAACGGCCGAGATTGCAGCCACCACGGCACCAGACCGATCAGCACGCCCGTCTCGTTGCGGATGGCGAGAACGGCGAGCGTGGCGTGCGGATTGCTTTCTCCGTAGGCCTCCCACCACGACACCAGCCACTCGGGCGATTGCATCGGCGTGGGGAGCCGAAGCGCTCGCCACTCGTCGCTCAAGGCGTGTAGCGCGGCAAGGTTATCAATAACGTGAAGCGACATCGCGAATCAATCCTGTCCAGCGCTCGGAGACTTCACCGCACCGTAAGCGCCGTGAGGGGGCTCGTAGGGTGCGCTGGGCAGCAAGTTACAGCAGCCAAGAGCGGAGTACATCAAACGCCGGCGAGCTCTTCTTCGTGCGCGGCGAGCGTGACGCTCTCCGACACGTCCAGCAGGCGGAAGCCGTCTGGATTGTTCGGATCCAGCACGAAGGTGATGGGGTAAGTCCACTGGTGCTTCTCACGACCAACGAACTTGCCAGCGTAACGGTCGAGACGGGCGAGAAGCTGCTTGGCGTGCGCGAGAAACCCCTCGGCTTCGATGCTGCTGCAGACCTTGCCGAGGCGCTTGCGGAGCACGTAATTGCCCGAATGGACATTGAGCCGCCGCCGAGCGCGGGCGTTCTTGTGCTCGGTCGAGAGCGATACGTTGAGTCCTTCCAGGTTCTCAACGCGGTGCGGTGCCAGCTGCGGCCAGGTGATCATCTGCCCGGGCTCGGCGTCGAACACCAGGGCATACTTGTCCCAGTCTTGGTCATAAGGAACGTCCTCGGACCACTCTCCCGAGCAGACCTTCTCCAGACAAAGGGGCGAAGCGAAACGCTTGTCGAAGTGGGGATAGACCCATACCCGTTTGCGGCCGCGGATATGCCAGAGCATGTTGACGGGCATATCAACGTGGTAAGGAACCCAGGCTCCGGGCGAGCTGATCAGCAGGTTGGCGGTGCGGTCCTCGGCAGAGAAGTGGGCGGCACCGGTTTCGAGTTCGCCGAACAAGCGGTGAATCACCTCGGCGTAGGCCGGCTGGTGATCAAGCATCTTGCGACAGTTGATCCACAGATGACCCTCGCGAACCATCTGCACGAGGTCTTTGCCCGGCACGCCGTTGCGGTCCCCTTCACGCCAGTCGAACTTATCCTTGGTCTTGCCCATCGTGTTGACAGACAGATGCTGGGCCGGATGCGAGTCGAGGATTTCGGCCAGCGCGTCGTCGGTGAACAGGCCGGTCTCAGCCAAGCGATGATTGGCGACCAGCACCCCCTGCTCGAGAATCTCGAAGTCTTGGGGCTGCCAGTCAGCGAGCAAGGGATTAGCCATAGCGGACAATGTCTCGAAGAAAAATTGGGGGCGGTGAGCCAGAGCGATAGCAAGACAACCTGCTCGAGCCGGTTACCGAAACCTATCTCGGCTTCGGTCCCATCGCGGGAAACACGCCGCGCTAAGCCCGAATCCGTGGGCCGGAAGAATCGGTACAACCGGTGCCGCTGCGGCCACCGATCGGGGGAGCAGCTGCGTCCTACGCGTACAGCGACGCCACGGCGTGGGTCGCCCACGCGGCCACATAGGCCAACAGGCTCATGTAGCCCAACTGAAAGAGGGGCCACTTCCAGCCGCCGGTCTCGCGCCGAGTGACGGCTTGCGTAGGCAGGCACTGCATGGCCAGCACATAGAAAACCAGCAAGCTCAGGCACGTGGCGGTTGTGAAGACCGGCTTGCCGGCGGGGTCGGTAGCGGTCGAGAGCGCGTCAAGAAGCGACGCCTCGTCCCCCTCCTCTCCCAAGCCGTACAAGATCGAGAGCGTTGAAACGATCACCTCGCGTGCGGCGAACGAAGTGACCACGCCCACCGTCATCTTCCAGTCGAATCCCAACGGCTCGAAGACGGGCTGCATCAGCCCTCCCAACCTTCCTACCAGTGACCGCTCGAGCGACCGCTGCGCTAGCAGGGCTTCGGCCTGGTCGGTTTGGCCCGCTGCTTCGAGCGTTGCTACCGCCTGTTGATCGGTAGCCGGAAGATCCGCCAGATCGGTCTTCGGGTAGGTCGCAAGCACCCACAGGACGATCGAGATCACAAGGATCGTGGTCCCGGCATTCTGCACAAACTGCCAAGCGCGATCGACGGTCTCCAACAGCGCGTTGCGGATCGAAGGGAGCCGATAGTTCGGCAGCTCGATCACCAGCGGTCGGCTTTCGCCCGGCAGGATGGTGCGTTTCAGCGCCCAGGCCACCGCGAGTGCCGCGACGACGCCCAACGCGTAAGCGCCGGTGAAGGTCAGTGCCGCCGCCACGGGACGGTTGGGCAGCAGCATGGCGACCACCATCGCATACACCGGCACGCGGGCCGAGCAACTCATCAGCGGTGCCACGAGGATTGTCACGAGCCGATCGCGGCGGTCATCAATGACGCGTGTTGACATGATCGCCGGAATGGCACAAGCGTGGGCCGAGAGCAGCGGCACAAAGGCCTGCCCGGGCAGCCCAACGCGTTGCATGAGTCGGTCCATCACGAGCGCCGCCCGCGCCAGGTAGCCCGACTCCTCGAGCAGCGCCAGTAAAAAGAAGAGCAAACAGATCTGTGGCAAGAAGACGAGCATCCCGCCGACACCGGCGATGACGCCATCGACCACCAAACTTTTTAGGTCTCCCTCGGGGAGCCAAGCCCCCACCGACTCGCCCGCCCAACCGAACAGCCCGTCGATCAGGTCCATCGGAACGGTTGCGATCGAGAAGATCGCCATAAAGACGCCGAACATCAGCAACGCAAAGGCGATAAGCCCGCCCACGCGGTGTGTCAGCACCCGATCGAGCGCGTCGGTCACGCGGCTCGACGCGTTCAGATCGCCCGAAAGCGTGTCAGCCCGAACCGACTCGGCCCAGTTGAAACGCGAGGCGTAGCCGCACCCGCTGCAACTGATGCACGCACAAGCCGCGTCGTCCAGCATCGGCAAGCGCTGTTCGTCGGCAAGCGACTGGATCGCGATCACCAGATCATCGATCCCGTCTCCCGTGCGTGCCGAGACCCTCACCACAGGACACCCTAGCCGGCCGCTGAGTTTCTCCAGATCGAGCCGCAGACCGAGCCGCTCGGTCAAGTCGCTCATGTTGAGCGCCACCAGTGTCGGCTTGCCCAAGGCGATGGCCTCGAACGCCAGCGGCAGGTTGCGCTCAAGATTGGTAGCATCGACGACAATCACGATCGCCTGGGGCCGGGCCTCTCCCGGGTGCTCTCCGAGGAGCACGTTGCGCGCGATCGCCTCTTCGGGCGTAGTGGTTTCGAAGCTGTAGAGGCCCGGCAGGTCGATCACCTGCAGCGGCGTCTTGCGCAGCGGCCGGCGTGTCGAGGGCTTCAGTTGACCGCGGCGATGCTCAACCGTGGTGCCGGCAAAGTTGGCCGTGTGCGCCCGGAGTCCGGTGAGGCGGTTGAAAAGCGACGTCTTGCCGGCGTTCGGATTGCCAACCAGCGCGATGGTCGCCCCGTCGGTCGCCGACGCCGGGGTAGCTAGGCCAACCGTCGCGGTCTTCGGCAAGTCGGGATTCGATTGGCCGACACTCACGCTGCGCTACCCGGCCGTATGGCCACTTGGGAATACCTACGCCGCGAACAGTCGCACCGAGTCGATGAGGCGGCGAGAAACACCGATCCGCGAGCCCAGCACGCGGAGCACCCAGGCGTCTCCTTGGCGGAGCACCTCGACCCAGCGACCCTCGCAAACACCCAACGCCTTGAGCCGGACAACGTCCTGCGAATCGCCCACGATCCGCGCGACCCGGGCCCGGGAGCCAACGCCAAGCTGCGACATGCAGACTTCGGCGGTGCTGACCGTGCTACGGACTTCAGCGGGGACAACGGAGGCAGGCATCTGCTCGCTCGCAAACGTCGGGGGGATTCGTGCTATCTGCTCGGGGATATCGGCTTATTTCGCCGTGTTTCAGGAGACTAAGTCCACTACTTGAGAACCAGTCTCATGCCCTTGCAAGGTTACCTTAGCCCTGTCGGCAAAGCTCTACAAGGCGGCCAAATGCCGCAGAGGAACCGTTTTAGCAAATTTCCGCTACTTGTTCTGCGGAAATTGTTTCGATCCCGCCAGACGAGAGCAGCCCACCGGCCTAGTCGGCTCCGCCCGGCTTGGCTGCTGCGCGCTCAGGCCATACCGCGATCAGGCCAGCCGCCAGCACGCAGGCTGCCGCAGGAGCGATCGCCGCCGGGGGAACTTCGTCGAGCATGAGCCATGCAAACACGGCGGCGAACAGGAATTGGGTCATGTTAAGCACCGACACAACCTGCCCCCGTAAATGACGTATCGCCGCCAGAAGGGCCGAGTGGCCGATCAGTGTTGGCACCACGGTGAGCAGAACGACCCACAGCCACTCGCGGCTCCAATCGATCGGCTCCCCCGCGGTCAGGGGGGTGCAACCCAACGCCGTCAACGCCGCCGCCCCGTACAGAGGGGTGATAAACAGCAGGTGAGTCGGATGGTGCCGAAAGCGGCGCCCGAGTGTCAGATAGACAGCAAACAGCAGCATCGAGCCAAAGCAGATCCAGTCTCCTAGAAAGGTCTCGGCCGAGGCGTGGTAGTCGGAAACGAAGAGGATTGCCAACCCCATCAGCGCGATCGCGGTGGCGAGGATCTCGCGCCGAGTTACGTGTTCGCGAGAGAGCACGGCCAGCAGAAACGGAGTCGCCAGCGGCGTGAGATTGACGATCAGCGTGCCGTTGCTCGCCAGCGTCATGCGGGCTCCGAAGATCCAGCTGATGAAATGAGCGGCGAGAACCGCCCCCGGAATACACGCGTCGCGCAGATGGGTCCAATTCAGCACGGACCAATGCTTGCGAGCGTCGCGCAGGGCGAACGGGGTCAGCAGCGCCGCCGCCAAGCCTAACCGCAGGGCGGTCAGCAAGACGGGATCGATCGCCGAGAGCTTGATCCAGAGCACCGAGGTGGAGCACGCCATGACGCCCGCCAAGACCAGCATCAGCGGAGCGATCTGAGACGGGGCCGGCGTCGCCATGGCGAGTGGCTCGCCGGAGACGGCGATCGAAGCGGAGGGCTCAGACATTGAAGAGGAAGTGACAGATATCACCGTCTCGCATGCGGTACTCTTTTCCCTCGACACGCAGCTTGCCCGCGTCGCGGATCGCCTTCTCTGATTTGTGCTCAACGAGGTCATCCAAGGCGTAGACCTCGGCCCGGATAAAACCGCGTTCAAAGTCGGTGTGGATCACCCCCGCCGCCTGCGGGGCGGTAGCGCCGATGGCCACGGGCCACGCCCGCACCTCTTTTTCACCGGCGGTGAAGTAACTCTGGTAGCCGAGCAGCTTGTAGATCGCGCGGGCAAGGACCGCCAACGCCGGCTCCTCGAGTCCGACGCTCTGGAGCATTTCGGCACGGTCTTCAGAGTCGAGTTCGGCCAACTCGGATTCGAGTCGTGCGCAGACGGCAACGACCTCTCCCCCTTCCGCCGCGGCGCGCTCGCGCACGCGTGTCACATGCTCGCCCGTGCCGGCGAGGTCGTCTTCATCGATATTCGCGATATAGAGCACACGCTTGCTGGTGAGTAGTTGCAACTCGCGGAGCGCCTTGGCGGCACCCGGGTCGTCGTAAGAGAGTCCGCGCACCGGTTCGCCAGCGGCGAGGCGTTGCTCGCAGGCGGCCAGGATCTCGAGCTTGCGGGCAGCCTCTTTGTCGCCCGTCCGGGCCGTCTTCTTTGCCTTGACGACTTGTGACTCGACCGACTGCAGGTCTGCCAGCATCAGCTCGGTGTCGATCGTCTCGATATCGCGGATCGGGTCCACGGACCCTTCGACGTGCGTAATGTCCGGGTCCTCAAAGCACCGGACCACGTGCGTAATCGCGTCGACATTGCGGATATGGCTGAGGAATTGGTTGCCAAGGCCCTCTCCTTCGCTGGCTCCCCGGACGATGCCGGCGATATCCACCAGCTTCAGAACGGCCGGGATGACCTTTTGGGTGGCGATGTACGACTGGATGGTTTCCAGCCGCGGATCGGGGACCGCGACGGCACCAACGTTGGGCTCGATCGTGCAGAACGGGTAGTTCTCACTCGCGATGCCCGCCGCGGTTAGCGCGTTGAAGAGGGTGCTCTTGCCGACGTTCGGCAGACCAACGATGCCTGCTTCCATGTGCCTGTTACGCCTTGACCGTGGGGGTTTGGTGCCCTGCGGGGCACCGAATTGCCCGATTCTAGGCGACCACCCCCCCCTGCGACAGCGACTCCCGGGCGACCACCCCCCCGGTGGAATTACCCGCGTGGCCGCCGGACGATCCAACCGCCATAATAGGCGTAGCTAAGGGCGAGCCCCCGACCGCTGTTTTCACCTTGCTCAGCCCCTCTCCGACCTTGCCTGATAATCGCTATGACCTCTTTTGGAATGCTCGCCCGCCTGCCCCTTCGCGGGCGTTACGTGTCGAATCTGCTGGGGAGTGTCGTGGCCAGCCTCGCCATCCTCGGCGGTTTGCCGGCCACAACGGTCTATGCGGAGCCCGCCGCCGCCGCGGAAGCGCCGGCAGGCAAGGCTCCCGTCGATGAGGCACCCGCGGAACCTGCCCCGTCCGACATTGCCCCGCTGACGGAAGATGATGTGCCGTTGGTGGAGGAAGACGTTCTGACGGAAGAGGACCCGCTCAGCGTTGCGCCGATCGAGGTCGGAGACGCGGTCCCGTTGGACGACGAGACCGACGGCGGGGTGATCGCCCCCAAGCCGTTGCCGGGTGCGCCCCCCAAGCCCGACGCCGAGGACGCCGGCCAGGCGATGCTCGATCAGGCGCTCGAGATCAAACTCACAGCCGACAGCCTTGAGGATCTGAACGAGGTCGTGGACTTGCTCGACGAGGCGCTCGAAGCAGGCCTCGATGACGACAACGTTGACTTTGCCGAGCAGGTGCTCGTGGCCACCCTCGTTCAGAGAGCAAATCTTTATGCGCGGTTGGTGCTGCAACAGCAGGTTGCCGATCCCCGCCGCGACCCGCGGTGGCTGAAGGTGCGACAAGACGCGCTCACGGACCTGATGCGAGCGGTCAGCCTTGATGAAGATCAAGTCGAGGCCTGGATGCTCATCGGCCGGTTGCAGTCCGTGAAGCCGGGCAACGCCAGCGAGGCTCGCCGCGCGCTCGGCAAGGTGATCCGCTATGCCGAGGCGGCCGCGGACGATCCCACGGTGGAATCGGTTTCGGAAGATCGATTGGCGCAAGCGTATGCGCTGCGCGGCGAATCGCAAAAGAACGCTGCGGATCAGCTCGCGGACTTTACAAAGGCTCTCGAATTAGCCCCCGATCGGGTCGAGTACCGGCTGCTGCGTGCTCGGTTGTACCAGGCGACCGGTCGCCCCGAGGATTGCTTGGTCGATATCGAAGAGGCGATCAAGATCGCCCCGGATGATCCCCGCGCACACGAGCTCCGTGCGCTCGCGCTGTTGATGCAGGACAATCTGGACGACGCGCTGAAGAGCTTCGATCGGGCATCGGAACTGGCTCCTGATGCGGTGAGCCCCTACCACTACCGCGGGGAAATCTACAGCCGCAAGGGCGACCTGCCCGCGGCGATCGAGCAGCTCGACAAGGCGCTCGAGATCTCGCCCAACAATCTGGCTTCGCTGCTCATCCGGGCGGAGCTGTTGACGCTGGCGGAGGAACACGAACGCGCGCTGGCGGATATCGACTCGGCCCTCGCCCAGCAGCCGGGCTTGGTCCGCGCGCACCTCATGCGGGTCAGGGCGCTCGACGCACTCGACCGCGGTGACGAGGCGATTGCGGTTCTAGAACGTCTGGCAAAACTTGCCCCCGACCGAGCTGATTTACAGCTTCAGCTTGCGGCTTATTACGTTGATCAAGAGATGATCGAGCCCGCCATCGCGACCCTCACGCGCGTGATCGAGCTCGAACCCGAGAGCGTGATGGCGCTCCGCCTGCGGGGCGATATGTACTTGTTGCTGGGCAAGCACGCCGAGGCACTGGTCGATTTCGCCGCCGCGCTCGAGATTGCTCCGGCTGACTCGGGGCTCCTCAACAATATGGCGTGGACGCTCGCGACCAGCCCCTTCGAAGACGTACGCGATGGCGCGCGGGCCCTGGAGCTCGCCGAGCAAGCCTGTGCCGTGACCAACCACGAGCAGGCACACATTCTGAGCACGCTGGCCGCCTCGCACGCCGAAGCCGGAGACTTTGAGGGGGCGATTCGCTGGAGCACCGAAGCGGTCAAGAAAGCCAGCGAGGCGAGCGAGGCGGACCGCTACGACGGTCAGCTTGAACGCGAACTGGAGGCTTATCGCCAGGGGCAGCCGTGGCGCGAACTCCAAAAACCCGGCGATGCCGGATTCTCGGGCCCCGCTAACGACCCGCGTGCGCAGGGTCCCTCAGAGGTGGAGTTTCCCGCCGCCCCGCCCGAGCCGGCAGACGCCCAAGAGCAGCCCGCTTCGCCCGGACGCACGATTGATTTCTAACCGGCTCAGGCCGCCGGCACGCGGCTGTTTTTGTCCGTGTCCGCCGGTACGCCAGCCGGTAGATTGACGGAGTCGATGGCCTCGATCAGCTCCAGCTCCAGCGCCTGCAGCGCGTCGAGATAGTAGTGGTTGTCGCCCGGTTCATCGAACCACGCCTGGGGGATCGCCGTCTGCTCGGCGTAGATCGCGCGGAAGCGCGCTAGCTCGCGATCGTCGGCGCTGAAGTTTCCTTCGGGCAGATAGTCGTTCACATGCACCGAGAGCAGCGTGTTGGGCGTGGCGCTGCGGCGGCCCGTCGCGCCCGCCAAGATCACCGTTCCGGCCGAGTAGCAGCCTCCTGTGGCGACCACATTCACGCGCGGCGAGATCGAGCGCATGGTGTCAACGATCGCGAATGCCGCGTCGAGCCATCCGCCGGGTGTCGAAAGATACAAGGTGATTGGGGCGTCCGGATTGGCGGCGGCAAGATACCGAAGTTCGCGGATCACCCGCGCGGCAACGCGTTCGTTCATGCCTTCGGTAACAATAATCATACGATCCGCGAGCAGCGGATCGCTGGTGTTGAGCGGGGGAGCTCCGTAGCCGGATTCGTTGAACCGATCGAAGAGCTGATCGACGAGGGGCTCCGCCAGGTACTCGGGTCCGCCCGCCACGTCGATTGCCTCGATAACGCGCATCAGAAGCCGACCGGCGTTAACGCCGACAAACCCCACGACCAAGGTGAGGGTCACGAGGCAAATTTTTGTCACGGTACGCATCACCACAGGATACGGGGGTGTCAAGAAAAGGGGGAGGAGAACGGCAGAGTGGTTCAACGGATCAACTTGCACGGTGACCTGCCCGGGCCACGACACTCGTGGCCCGCGCAATGCCTTCGTACTATCATCAGGCCGTGAAACTTCCACCCTACGCCAGCCGTCGCGACGAGGCCATTGCCTGGCTCTACAGCCGGATCAATTATGAGACGAGCACGCCGATCCCCTACAGCGAGCAGGGGCTGAAGCTTGAGCGGATGCGGGAGCTCGCCGCGCGGCTCGGTAACCCCCAGGACCGACTGCGGATCGTCCACGTGGCCGGCACCAAGGGTAAGGGATCGACCGGGGCGATGATCGCCGCCGCCTTACGGGCCAGCGGCCAGCGTGTCGGAGTGTATAGCTCGCCGCACTTTGATCGCCTTGAAGAGCGTTTCGCGATCGACGGTCAGCCCTGCTGTGCCGAAGCCCTTGTGCGGCTTGTCTCTGGCGTACGCGAAGCGGCCGAAGCCATGGACGCCAGCGCGGCGGGCCCGACTTTCTTTGATCTGACGACCGCAATGGCGCTGCAGCACTTTGCTGATCACGCGGTCGACTGGGCCGTCATTGAAGTGGGGCTGGGCGGCCGGCTCGACTCGACGAACATCGTGACGCCCGAGGTGGCGGTCATCACGAGCATCAGTTTCGATCACACGCGGCAGCTTGGTAATACGCTCGCGCTGATTGCCGCAGAGAAAGCCGGCATCATCAAGCCAACGATCCCGATCGTCAGCGGTGTGGTTCAAGCCGAACCGGCGGCGGTCATTCGGCAGATTGCCGGTGAGCGTTCCGCGCCGCTCTTGCAGCGGAACCGCGACTTTCACCTTGAGCGCCGTGGCGACGCCTGGTCCTACAGGGGATTAACCGGTACGGGCGACATCGAGCTTATCGAACCCGTACGCCCCTTGCTGCCGGGTTTCGCCCAGGCCGAGAACGCCGCCACGGCGCTGGCAACGCTGGGGCTGCTCGCCGAGCACGACTCGCGGATTACGCCCGCTGCCCGCAGCGCGGGGGTGGCCACGGCCCGGTTGCCAGGCCGACTCGAGCGCTTCCCCGGCGAGCCGCTGGTGGTGATCGACGGGGCCCACAACGACGCTTCGGTTGCCGCTTTGGTTGACGCGCTTGACGCGTTGTGCGCGGGGATTCCTGCGGAGCGCAGGGTTTTGATGATCGCGATCGCCGCCGACAAAGATGTCGGGGCGGTGCTCGCCCCGCTTGTGCAACGATTTAGTCAGATCGTCGCGACGAGGTTCGTCGATAATCCGCGAGCGCTCGCGCCGGGAGCGTTGGAGAACAAGGTGCGTGAAATCGCCGGCGACGGAGTCGCTTGCCAGACCGCCGCTGATCCAGCGGCTGCCTACAAGTTGGCCACCCGGCTAGCCGGGCGTGCGGGAGCTGTGGTGGGCACGGGGTCGTTGCTGTTTGCTGCTGAAGCGCGGCGCCTGGTTGTTGCCGAACGAGGCGCGCCCCCTTAGGCCGCTTCAGGGCACCGCTGCAGCGGTGCCTCAACGAGTGGAAGTCGACGCGAATCAGATGCCCGAGTCTGCCAGCAAGGCCTGACCCAACGGCGTGTGGGCGTGCGAACTCAGATCGATCGCGGTTCCGGCGTTCTGCTCTTGCCTAACCTCGTCTTGAAGCTGCTCGATCAGCGAACGGATGTGTGGATCGGCCCAAGGAAGCAGGTCGCTGGGGCGGAAGCGTGTTGTCGAGCGCTCGGGCATGCCTTCCAATTCGGCGGAGGCGACCATAACAACGCAGCGAATCTTGCTAGCAGTAACCATCGTAAAGTTCCTTCTCGTTCCGGATGGAGCAGATAGCGGGATAAGGTGCCGGGTGGGACGTGCCGCTCAAGCCGTGGTGGATGATGCGGGCGTTGGCCCCGTGGGCGTTGGTTGATGACCTTCCCTGTAACGAGAGACGAGTAAAGCACGCCTCGTGCCAAACCCGTTCGTCGGCTCTGAGAGGTGTCGGTTGGTATTCCCTAAGTAACTATAAATTAATGGCTTAAGTTGCTTTTAGAGGTCCTTCTGCTACCGCTGCTGGCCCGTTCCACACCGACACGGCTGGTGTAAACCTTGCAACCACGACTGAACAAACGATAACTAGCCGGGAGCTTTAGGAATCACGGGGGCTTCAGGAAAGACCGGGAAAGCCTCAGAAGCGAGCCAGGCCCGACGAGGCACTGCTGCCGGTGGCTATTTGAGCCGGGACATGGTCCGCAAGAACTCTTGCTCCAGCTCGGGCAGCGGCCCGAAGTGGGTGACAAACTCGGCCAAGCGGTCGCGCGCGATCTCGCTGGCCGACGCGTTGGCCTCGGGTCCTTCGAGCGGCTTCTTGTCCGCCATCGTTTTGACGTACGCCACGTACTGTTCTTCGCGGCGCTGGATGAGGAAGTAGTTCAGAGCCCAGGCGTCGGCGTAGGCGTCGGCTGCCGTGCGCGCGTCGCGCAAGCGGAGGTCCGAGCCGATGAGGCTCGTGAGCGAATTGCGATTCCATTTGGGCAGATTGCGACGAAAACTGACGAGTCGTTGCCGATTCACTTTGCCGATGCCACGCCATCCGCGCGAGCTGCCCGCGTTGGGGGCCTCAAAGTAGACCGCCATGCCTTCGACCAGCCACAGCGGCAGATCCGCGAAGCGTTGCATCACGCCGGTGTTGAACGCCACTTGGTGCGTCGCTTCGTGAACGATCGTGGCGACCAGCGGTTCGGCGGCGGGCACGCTGAGCATCTGGGTGATCTCGCGGCGTGACCCACTGCGCGGGCCCCGCGCCCCGCCCCGCACTTCGTCGCTGCCCGTCAGGTCAAACATCCGAACGCGGTTGGTCCGCATGCTGTAATAGCCGACGGCCCCCGCCGTGCCGATTTCTGCGCGGGCGATACGTTGGTAGTCTTCCGCCGATCGGTGGATCACCACGCCCAGCGGAAAACGGGGGGCGTGCAGCTCCAGCCCCTGACGGGTCCAGTAGCGGACCAGCGCCTCTTGGAGACTCTCCAGCAGCGAACTGGCCCACTCGGCATACTCGCGGCTCGTGTCGTACGCGATAACGTAGTGCTCGGTCGTGTGCACACGGAAGCCGGGCGGCAGCTCTTCGAGCAGGCGTTCGCCCAAGCCCTCCGCGGTGACGGGGGTGAAGGGGGCGTCGTCGGCGAAGCGACTAACCACATCGTCGCCGGAGATCAAATACCGACCACCATCAACCGAATCGAGCAGCACACCGCCGGTCGAGTCGCTGAGTAAAACTTGCCCGACGACGGTGCGCGCTGCTACGGCACCGCCACCAAACGGCTGTTCGCGGAAGACGAACGTCTCCACAGCGAGCACGTCGATCAGGGGTATTCCTAGGCCACCAACCACAGTTGCCGCCATCAGCAGCAATTCCCTCGTGCGTCGATGGCGTCTTGTGGAGGGCATCCGCCTATCTTACACCGAAGCCGCGTGTTTTCCTCAGCGGCTCGCGCGCCCCGGCTCGGCAATCGCACTAATCGCTATAAAGCAAACCGATGGCCCGCGACGTGCCTCAGGCCTCGGGCCTCAGGCCATCAGGGCTGCGAGTTTCTCGCGGAGCACCTGCACCTGCCGTTCGAGTGCTTGCTGATCGATCCGCACGCGTTCGAGGATCGTTTCGCTCGAAGAGCGAATGGTCTCGGCGGGCTTGCGGATCTTGTCGAGATTCGCGGCCCGTTTCTCGATCTCGTTGATCGCCCGATCGATGGCCTCGTGGTCGATCGAGTCGTCTGTTTGTTCCCGATGGAACTCGACCACACAGGCCCGCGCGATCTCGATCGCAGCGAGCAAGTAGGTGTCGGTCGTGGGGTCCTCGGCGTCCCAGAGAACGACGAGATCATTGCGATAGCGGGCGAGGGGGCGTGTTCCTTCGGGTGCCGCGGCCCGGGCCCATATAAACACGCCGAAACTCGCCGCGCGGTTTTTGCGGGCCTGATCGAGTTCTTCCAGCGCGCTGCGGACCGAATAGTTGCGGGCGTCTTTGGCCTCAAAAACGATCCGCGCGCCAGCGGCCGGTGAGTCGGGTCCTATTGTGACCAGCGCATCGCCGATCTTGCAGCTCCGCACGGTGCCGGTCGTAGCGCCCGTGTTCTCGCACAGGTCACCACGCTGCTGAGCGTCGTTCAGCAGAAACGAGAAGACCGCCTCTTCGAAGACGGCACCGTGCTCGGGGCTCGCGGCCGCGGATTCGCGTTTTTGGATCAATCGGGCGAGGGTTTCGGTGACCCGCTCTTGGAACTGCGCGTTGGCCTCGGATTGGGCACCGAGGATGGTCAGCAGTTCGTTCTTGAGCCGCGACAAGCCCGACTCGTTGTTGTCTAGCGAAAACTCGCTGCTGATTTTTCGTTGGGCGCTATCGACGTTGCGGACGAGTCGGCTGAGTGCCGAGTTCTCTTCGTTGAGCGAAAATTCTTTGACAACCTCATCGATCCGCCCGCCAAGTTCCTTGGTGAGGTCGCCGTGCTTTCCGGTGAGTTCTGTGACGAGTCGCCGGAGCGCGCTCCCCTCATGATCTAGCGAGAACTCACGCAGCACGTGTTCCCGCTGTGTGGTGAGCTGCCGCTCGACCATCTGTTGCAACCGAGCGACCACACCACTGGCGTGCTCGGGATCAAGCTGCCGCATGAGCGGGCTCTCGCGTCCCAGCTGGGTGGAGAGCATCTTGGCCAGGGGCGACGCCTCGCCGTGGAGCTGTTCGCGGAGCAGCGCCGAGAGCTCGCCGTCGTTGCTGACCAGTTGCCTAACGCGCTCGGCGAACCGGCCGTCTTGCGGATCGAAGTATTCTTTGAGCACGCTGGCGGTGCGTTCTTGGGTGCTGCAGGCGTACTCGTCGAGGCGTTGCTTCATCTGGGTGAGAAGCCGCTCACCCGCGCTTTCGAGCCGCTCGGTATCAAGTCGGCTGGCGGCGTCACGCAACGCGGCAACGCCGATCCGCAGGGCGTCGTTGGCATAGGCTTGGCGGGCAGGGCCGGCCTTGAGGGCGTGCAAAGCCCCGATCACGCCAGGATCACTGATGAGCAGTTCGAGCGTCATCCGTGGTGGGAGTGGCGTTGGCTCCGCCGGATCGTGGTCGGTCGGTTGCGTTTTGCTGCTAGCAACAACCGACGCCCAGTCGGTCGCGCCATCGTCGAGCGTGGTGTCGTCGTCGCTGGGGGTGTCGTGGTTCGTCTCTGCGAGCGGCTGATTATCGAACAGCAGGCCAGGGACAGCGTCGTGCGACATGCGGAGCTCCATCACGCAGAAGATTGGTTCACGCGGCGGGGAATTTGCCGGGACAGTTTGTTTGTACACTAAACCGAGCCGCGAGGGCACGTCTTGCTCGGGGCGCTGCTCGCGGGGGCGATCCGCCTGGCAAGAAGCGACGTATCCGTAAGATCTGCGGCCGGTGGACCGCGGCCCGAGACCCCTCTAGCAAGGGGGGCAGAACCTCAGGATTCGGCATAGAGCCGCTCCGAGGTCCTTGCTACGCTCCGCCGCCCGACGTGCTGCGTACCCCTTGCCAAGTTCCGTCTTCGCGACGTGTTGCGGTGCTGTTGTCTGTCGCTGCCGATTGATTCCCCCTCTAGCAGGAAGTGTTTCGCGATGCCCGATCGCCTTCGCCAAGCCGCTCTGCTAGCAGCGTTGCTGCTGGCTCCTTTAGTCTCGGCGCAGCAGCCGATGCCGCCGGCGGGCATGGCGCCGCAGGCGCCGCAGGGTTTTGCGCTCAGTCCGGCAGAAGAGGCCTACCTGGATCAGGTGCTCACGGCTTGGGAGCTGGAGAGTAAAAAGATCCAAACCTTCTCGTGCGGCTTCACACGGATTGTGTATGACCACGTCTTCGGGCCGGCACCCGATCCGGAGACCGGCGTGCGGATCCACGTGCGTGAAGAGGACGGAGAGCTGAGCTATCAACGCCCCGATAAGGGACGGTTTGAGATCACCAAGGTGCGGGCCTGGGACGCCGCCCAACAGCAGCATGTCGAGAATGCCAACATCATCGGCGAGAAGTGGGTCTGCGACGGAGAGGCGGTTTACGAGTACGCAACCGAGCAGAAGCAGCTCAAGGTTCGCCCCATCCCCAAGGAGATGCAGGGCGAGAGCATTGTCGATGGGCCGCTTCCCTTCTTATTTGGTGCCGAGGCGGAGAAGCTCAAACGCCGCTACTGGCTGAAGCTAGACCCGCGGGCACCGGCCGGTCAGCTCTGGCTGGTCGCGTTGCCGAAATACCATCAGGATGCCGCCAACTACAGCCAGGTGGAACTGATGCTCGACCGTCAACGACTGCTACCGACCGCCATGCGCGTGCAGGCACCGGATGGCAGCCAAACCGTCTACACCTTTGCCGCCGACAAAGCGGAAATCAACGCGACCATGGCCCGCCTGTGGGGCCAACTCTTCAGCGCCCCGCGGACTCCGTTCGGCTGGAAGAGGGTGGTCGAGCAAGCCGAGCCCGAACAAGCCGCCAACCCGAGTGCCGCGATCCGCTAGGGCACGTTTCAGAGAGCCCTAGCTTACTTTCTTTTTACGGTACAGCTGGTGATGCTCACCGCCGCTGACGCGACAAGTCCGTGCGACACGCACTAAGCGGGCTTGAGGATCGTGTCATAGACCGCGGCGACCTGTCGCGCCATAGCGCGAGCGCTGAAGCGATCGGCGTGCCGTTCGCGAGCGGCGATCGACATGTCTTCGTACTCGATCCGGCCGGCGATAATTTCTTCCAGTGCGCTGGTCATCTGGCTAACGCTACCCGGCTCAACAAGCAGCCCGGTCTCGCGGTGCAGGATCGCCTCGGCGGTCCCTTCGCAGCGGGTGGCGACGACCGGCAGGCCGGCGGCCATGGCCTCGAGGACCACCATCGGCAGCCCTTCCCCAAACAGGCTGGGGAGCGCGAGCGTGTCGATCCGCGCCAGCGCGGCATGCACGTCGTCCGTGAACCCCGCCCAGTGAACTAGGTCGGTCAGCGCGAGCTTATCGACCAGCTCGTGAAGCTTGGCCTCGTACTCCGGCGTCTCGAACGGACCGATCGCCTCGAGTCGCACCTCGTGCCCATGTGAGCGGAGCGTGGCGAGGGCTTCCAGCAGCACTTCCGCACCCTTGCGGGGACGGAACAGGGCGACCATGCCGATCACCAGTGGACCGACCGGCTTGCGGCGCCGCCGAGCACCGGGCGAGTTTTCTTCCAGCCCCGGCACGCCGTTCATCACACACCGCAAGCGGTCCGCGGAGAAACCCCGACCCAGCATGTGGTCCGTGAGCGTCGGTGATACCGTAATCAGTTGTTTGGCCGATCGGCCAAACCAGCGCTCGATGCCGTCGTTAACCAAGTTGGTAAACCGCCGTGTCGAGTCGCGACTGGCGGGGCTGTGGACGTGATACACCAGCGGTTTGCCGGTGCGGTGCGCGGCGGTCGCGGCGATCACAAGCGATCGGGGCGTGTGCGCATGAATCAGGTCGTAGTCCTCTTCACGGATCTGTCGCGCGATCGCACGGGATGGACGCAGGTCGAACCGACCCCGCATGGAGTGTTCGACCAGTGGTGCTTGCACAGCCTCGCGGCAATCTCCAAATCGACCCGGCTTGAGGGCTGCAAAGCCAACCTCATAGCCGAACTCGGGCAGCCATGCGGCGAGCAGATCTTGCACCCGCTCGGCACCGGAATAGTGCTCGCCGTTGATGACATGCAGCACGCGCACGGGGCGTGCGGGAGCTTCGGCCACCGGAGCCGGAGCAAGGGGCTTCGGGCCCGCGGTAAGCGGGGCGGGGGGCGAGAGAGGCATAACTCGCCTCGGGGGTGAGTAAAGAAGAGACCGCTCAGCGTGAGGAGCAACGCGGGGAATCTTCACCAAGCAAGCGAGAGACTCCAGCAGAAGCCTAGCTCACCCCCCGCCTCCACAACGGACAAACCGTGCGCGAACCTCCCCCACCAGGGGGGCCGATCGTGCCGATCAGACGGAGTGGGGGGCTGTCGGGCGCTCGTTCGTGCCGTTAACGGCGGTTCAGCGCAGGTCGCTGAGCTTGTTGATATCAACCTGTTTGCCGACGATCAGCAGCACCTGGTCGGCCGACAGCTTGTACTCGCCGCCGGGGAACATCTCGAGCTTGCCGGTCATCGCGTCCTTCACACCGATCACCCAGATGTTGTATTTGCGGCGCAGATCCAGCTCTTGAAGCAGCTTGCCCGCGTACGAATCAGGCGTCGCTACTTCGAGGAAGCTGTACTCTGGATCAATCGGCAGGAAGTCGAGCACGTTGGGCCACGTCATCCGGTCCGCGAGCTGTCGCGCGATCTCGGTCTCGGGGAAAATCACCCGATCGACCCCCAGGCACTTGAGGATCCGCGCGTGCTCACTGGTCACGCCTTTGACAATCACCTGCTTGGCACCCAGCTCCTTGGCGTGAAGCGTCGCGAGCAGCGATTGGGTGATGTCTTCGCCCATGCTGATGATGACCGCACTAGCGGTGGAAACCGGCAAGTGGGCGATCGAGTCGCGATCGCGTGCGTCGCCGATAACCGCTTCGTAAAGCACGTCTTTGAGGGATTCGACGCGATCTTTACTGCTATCGAGGCCGGTGATCCGGCAGCCGTTCTCCGAGAGCCGCTCGGCGAGCGCGCCCCCGAAGGAACCGAGGCCGATGACGACAAAGTGTTTTTGTTCGGCCACAGCGAGGCGACGAGGTTGAGGGACAGGCGGAATACGCTAGGTGAGTAATACGCCCCGCCGGGCGGGTTGCGGGTCATTATCAACTACCGGTCCGCCTAGCGGTAGCCGCTCCCGCGATGCAGGCGCACCGTTCAGCCGACCAGCGGCTCATCGGTGGGGAACTCGACCGGCTCGGAGCGCTGGCTGTGCGAGAGCGCGACAAAGGTGGTGATCGGACCCAGCCGACCGAGCAGCATCAGCAGCACAACCACCAGCCGACTGGCGTCGCTGAGCTGGGTGGTGATTCCCGTGCTGAGTCCAACAGTTCCCAATGCCGAGATCACCTCAAACAGCACGTCCAGGAAGAGTCCTTGTTCTGAGCGGAGGCCGAAGGTCGCTTGTTCGATCACGAGCAACGTGGTGACCGCCATCCCGGCTAACACCAGGAAGAGCATCGCGGTCGCGACGGCGCGTTCAATCGAGGTTGGCGAGAGGGTGCGGCGGAACAGGTTCACACGTGTGTACCCTTGGAACGTAGCCCACGCGCGGAGCCCGATGATCGCGGCGGTGGTCACCTTGAAGCCGCCGCCCGTTGAGCACGGCCCGGCACCGATCATCATCAGCAAGATCGTGACAAACAGCGTTGCACTGCTAAGATCGCGCATCTCGACCGAGTTGAAGCCGGCCGTTCGGCACGAAGCGCTGTGCATCGCGGCTTTGACGATCCGCTCGCCGATCGGCGCGCCGCCGAGCACCCCGTCGCGTTCCAGCAGCAGGAAGCTGAAAAATCCCACCAAGAGCAAAACCCCAGTTCCGATCAGCATGATCTTGCTGTGCAGCTGGAGCCCGCTCCAGCGGTCCTGCTTGTGGCGTTTACGGGCCCGCCACAGATCGAGCACCACAGGAAAGCCCAGCCCGCCAATCACGATCAGCAGACTGATCGTGCCGTTAACGATCCAGCTATCGGCGAAAGGGGTCAGGCTGGCGTCGTGCAGTGCAAAACCCGCGTTGCAAAAGGCCGAGACGCTGTGGAAGAGCGCGTGCCAAATTGCCTCGAGCCGGCTCTGCCAGACGCCGAGTTCCATGAACCGGTGGTAATTCGCGAGGTTGTAGCCGGTTAGGATCAAGAAGCCGACCGCCTCGCAAACCGCGGTCATCGTAAGCACGCTAGTAAGAATGCGGCGCATGTCCCCCTGGCCATCGCCGCCCAGCGTATCGGCGATCGCCTTGCGTTGCCGAAGGCTCCCTCGTTTATCGAATTGGACCACGATAAACGTGGTGACGGTCATGATCCCGACCCCACCCAGCTGAATCAGCAGCAGGATGACCGCCTGTCCGATGGTGGAGAAGTCTGCCACCGTTGAACGGACGACGAGCCCCGTCACACAAGAGGCACTCGTGGAGGTGAACAGCGCGTCCAGGGGAGAGATCGGTCGGTCGGGATCGGCCGCGCAGGCGGGCATGAAATACAGCAGCAAGAAGCCCAACGCAATCAGACCGCCGTACCAGGAGAGCGACGCCCGGCCGGGATAGCGATTGATCGATCCAACAAACTGGGGCATGGGGGCCGACGGGGCCGGGGGCGAGGCGAGCGGAGTGGCCGTAGTGTATCGCCGCGCGTGCAGCGCGATGAGGGGGAGCAGCGACCGCGGTTATGGGCCCCCACGGCGGCGCGCACCATGGTCCCGCTTCGGGTCGTCACCGCCGGGACCCCCCGCTCCAGGCCGCTTCCTCTGACCGCTATCCGCGGGGGAGAACCTCCGGCCTATTACGCCCTCGTTCTTCTATGAAATCGCCAAGCCATCGCGGTCAGGACCGTGATCCAAGCCGTACTGTTGGGCTCGGGGATCGCAATCGCGTCGGAGACGAACAGCCCGAAATGCCCGTTGGTTAAGGAGGAAAAGAACACCACATGGCCCAGGGGGCCAATGCCATAGTTCTGATCGAGTCGGGGTGAACGAAGTTGGGTCACCTCGCCCGAGGGCAAGCGAACGCCGTCGCCGGTTTTGGCAATCAGTTTTAGCGATCCATCAACGTGCTCGCCCCAAATGCCGGTGTCATCGGTCCCCACGAGCCGGGCAGCGAAAACCCCTCTGCCATCGGCGGTGACTCCGCCATTCTGCAAGAGCGATCTGAACCGTTCGCCGGGCACACCCGGCGCTGGATCCCCCTTGCGCATCACGAGCCGCAGTTCAAACGGATTGACTCCCACCCAGAATCCGCTGTTGTTCTCGTTGGTGACGTTCGGACCGGCCAGGCCCAGCGTCACGGCCAAGCCGACGGTGTTCCCGAAAGTTTCCGGATACGTCCATAAGTTGAAGCCGGCAAACACGCTACCATCGTCCACACCGGGTGCCGGATCGCCTTCGCGGAGCACCTTCTGCAACGGGCTTCCCAGCCCGTTAGTTTCGGACCAAATGCCGAAGTCGTTGTTGGCATCGACACCACTCCCGGTTAGTTGAGCGGTGAAGATCGCAGAGCCGGCGCTGTTGGACAGGTTTAAGAAGCGATCAAAGATCGCTCCCTCGGCACCGTTGGCCGATTCGCCCATCGTAACCAGGGTGGTGGAGCGTCTGCGATTTCGGTTCCCCACCACCAACGAATCAACGACACCAAATCGACGCCGGTACAGCACATCGCCCTGTTCGTTGATGACAGGCGTTGCCCCGTTGCCGATGAGGCTGAGTCCCGCCTGATCGTCGAACACATAAATCGATCCCGAACCGCTGCCGGTGCGCACGACGATTTGCTGCTGTTCATTGACATCCAGGGGGAAGGCAAAGGAGTCATTCGTGCCTCCCGCTGCGGGAACCAACGTGTTGGTGGGGCCCGACGTGGCCAACAACCGCGCGCCGGTTTCTTGCTCGAAGCGGAAGAGACCGCTCGTCGCGGCAGACTGACCCGCCGGGACCTGCCCCCCCGAGTAGAACGACTCATGCAGCATGCCCGTAGCGAAGAAGAGATCGCCAGCCGCCGAAGTGGAGATGGTGAACGCTCCCTCGTGACGATAATCGCTGTCGGCAATTAGGGCCCCCTCGCGGGCGACGAGGTTGGCTTGGCCGGGTTGTGATTCTTTCCAGATCGCCCCGTCGTTCTCGAAGGTGACGCCGCCGATGAAGGGGCGGAGCTGAGCGCTGAAGCTGACGATCCCTCGTCGGTCGATTTGCGGCGAGCCAAATTGCTCCGCCCGGGCCTCAGAAGGAAGACCGGGCAGAGGCGTATTGTTGAGAGCCACCGTGCGGAACGCCCGCGGCAGCAGATCGACGACCGCGCTAAATGACGTTGGGGCCCCGAAACAGAAGAAAGCGCCGCCGATCACGACCTTTGAGGCTAAAGAACGAGGATAAATCGACATGGACTCTCTCGATTCAATAGCTGAGGGGTAAGGGGGCGTCCGCTGGCGTGGTTTCCAAAAGACTCCATGGCGGTTCGCTGCGGACCGCCTTATTATTGCCGGCGTGAGCACCGAGGCCCCTGCGCCCGCGGAAACTGCCCCCAGCGTCCTAACGCGGCTCGCGGAACAACTTCTCCAACACGACGACTTCACCCGCGTCACCAGCAGCCTCGCCGCCGGACATGGTGGCACGCTGGGCGGAGTGTGGGGATCGTCGCGCGCGCTGGTGGCTGCCTCCTTGGCCCGCAGTTCCCGCGGGCCGGTGATCATCGTGCTTCCGCACCTGAGCGACGTCGCCGGCTTTACGGACGACCTCGCCAACTTTCTTCCCTCCCCATCGCGGTTGATGCCCTCCACGGTGGCGTTTCCGGCCTGGCAGTCGGAGCGTACGGATCGGGTGGTACACGATGCCGCTTTTGGCGCACGGTTGCGGACCCTCAAGCGCTTGCGATCGCCCGATACGCCCGCGCTGATCGTCACGTGCATTCAGGCGCTGCTGCAGCCGGTTGCTTCGCCCGACACGCTCGCCGCCGCGACACGCCGACTGTCGGTCGGTGATCAGATCGTTGCCGACGAGTTACTGCGCTGGCTGGTCGATCACGGCTGTCACCGCACGAGCGGTGTCGAGTTGCCGGGCGAGGTGGCCGTCCGGGGCGGATTGATCGACCTGTACGCTCCCGATGCCGAGTTGCCGGTTCGCCTCGAACTGTTCGGCGACGAGATCGAGTCGATCCGCGCGTTCGATCCGGCGACTCAGCGCAGCATCGGCAAGCTGGACGCCACCGATGTCACGATGCTCGATCCGAAAGCGGCCCACCGAGCGCACTTCACAACTCACCTGAGCGACAAACTGCCGGGATCGCCCTGGTTTGCGCTGGTTGAACCCGCCGACCTGGAGGAAGAGGGCCGCTTTTATCACGAACGCTCTGACGACGCGAAGTCGTTGCACAACGTTCGATCCACCCTGGCGGAGATCTATCGCTACCCGTCGGTTACGCTCGCCGGCGTCCCCCAGGGGTCGCTAGAAGAGACGGGCCACTTGGGCTTCGAATCGGTCGAACGATTCAGCGGAGCGCTCGAAAAAGTGCGCGGCGAGCTCGAGGTCATCGGCCGCGGCCAGCACGCCGCGATCGTGTGCCCCACCACCGCCGAGGTCGAGCGTCTTACCGAGTTGCTCGGCAGGACCGAGATGGCGGCCGAGGGCCGGCTGAGCCTGATCGAAGGGCGGCTCGCGAGCGGTTTCCGCTTTGTCGGTGCCAAGACGCTGGTACTCAGCTCGGCCGAGCTATTCAACCGTCGCGACGTGGCGCGTGGCCGAGGGCGGGCGATCTCGGGCCGAGCGATTGATTCGTTCCTCGAATTGCGCGAGGGCGACTTGATCGTTCACCTCGCCCACGGCATCGGCCGCTATCGCGGCATGAAGCTGATCGAAAGAGAGGGCCGAACCGAAGAACACCTCGAGCTAGAGTACGACGGCGGTACACGGATCTTCGTCCCGTGCTCAAAGATCGAGCTGGTTCAGAAGTACGTCGGTGGCAAGAAGCTCAAGCCGCCACTCGCGAAGATCGGCGGCAAGAGCTGGGTTCGTCAGAAGCAGGCCGCCGAGCGCGCGGTGACGGACCTTGCCGCCGAGATGCTCGAGGTGCAGGCCCGCCGCGATGCCCGCCCCGGCATCCGCTTTCCCGACGACTCGGAGTGGCAACGAGAATTCGACGCGGCGTTTCCCTATGAAGAGACCCCCGACCAGCTCAAAGCGATCACCGCCATCAAGGCGGATATGACCACCGGCAAGCCGATGGACCGTTTGCTGTGCGGCGACGTTGGTTTCGGCAAGACCGAGGTCGCGTTGCGTGCCGCGTTCAAGGCGATCGACGCCGGCTATCAGGTAGCCGTGCTTGCGCCCACGACGGTGCTCGCTGAGCAGCACCTGCGGACCTTTCGCGACCGCATGGCTGAGTTCCCGTTCACAATCGAGGGGCTCAGCCGATTTGTTTCGGCCGGCAAACAGAGCAAGATCGTCAAAGCGTGCCGCGAGGGGAAAGTTGATGTGCTCATCGGCACCCACCGCTTGGCCTCGCCCGATATCGAGTTCGCCAATCTCGGTCTGCTGATTATCGACGAGGAGCAGCGCTTCGGCGTCGCGGTCAAGGAACGCCTCAAGGCGATCCGTTCGATGGTCGACGTGCTGACCATGACCGCCACGCCGATCCCCCGCACGCTGCACATGGCGCTGCTGGGCGTGCGCAGCATCTCGAATCTTGAAACGCCTCCGGCCGACCGGCTGGCCGTCGAAACGCGCGTTACCCGGTTTCAAGAAGAGATGGTTCGGCACGCGCTTGTGCGCGAGCTCAATCGCGAGGGCCAAGCCTACTTCGTCCATAACCGTGTGCACGACATCAAGAAGATCGCCGCGCGGCTCGCGCAGATCGTTCCCGAGGCGCGGATCGGCATCGGGCACGGCCAGATGTCCGGCACGGACCTGGAAGAGGTGATGACCCGTTTCGTACGGCACGAGTACGACATCTTGCTCGCGACAACGATCATCGAGTCGGGCCTCGATATCCCCAACGCCAACACCATGATCATCGACGACGCCGACCAGTACGGGCTTGCCGACCTGCACCAGCTGCGCGGGCGCGTTGGCCGCAGCGAACGCCGCTCTTATTGCTATCTGCTCGTTGACGAGAACAAGCATCTCTCGCCCGAGGCGGCGCGACGCTTGCGCGCGATCGAGGAGTTCAGCCAGCTCGGCGCAGGCTTTGCCCTGTCGATGCGCGACCTGGAGATCCGCGGAGCCGGCTCGTTGCTGGGGTCGGAGCAGAGCGGCCACATCGCCTCGGTCGGCTATGAGATGTACTGCTCGCTGCTGGAGAATGCGGTCCGCAAAACCCAGAATCTTCCGCCGCGGGCTTCGATCGAGGTGAACATCGATCTGCCGGTCGAGGCGTACCTGTCCGCCGGCTATGTCGGACACCAGCGCGATCGGATCGATCTGTACCGCCGGCTGGCACGGGTAGCGATCGACGAGGAGCTGCTCGATTTCCGCACCGAGCTGGAGGATCGTTTCGGGCCGTTGCCGCCGCCAGCCGATCGGCTGATGGAGCTGACGCGGCTACGGATCGCGGCCCACCAGTGGGGCGTTCAGTCGCTCAGGCGAGAGGATCGGTTTCTTGTGCTGGCGTACACGGACCGTTCGGCCATCCGGAGCCTGGCCCAGGTATCGGAGGGGCGGCTGCGGATCGCCGACGATCGCGAGGCGTATCTGCTCATCCCGCCCGAGGCGGATTCTCCCACGGGGCTGCTATCGCTCGCGGAAACGCTCTTGCGGGCGGATTCGGCTGCCGCCTAGACTCCGCCGCCCTCTGGGGTCGCTCTCCGCTGTTAGCGGTGCCGCTTCCGCCCGGACGTTGGCTTCGCCGGAGTGCCCGCGCTCGCTGTTTTCACGCCGACCCGAATCGCGCCGTGCCCAATTACCTAACGAAACGCTCGATTGAGGTGCTCCCAGCGGTGCTGGTAGTCGCCGGCGTGCTCGCCGCCGCGGGGGTTGCGCATGCGGGCGAGGCCAAGCCGCTTGCCGAGGCCGAGGTCTTGGCCCGGGTGAACGGCGAGGTGATTGTCGCCGGCGACCTGCTCTGGGAGGTCGAGCTGGTCCTTCAGGAACGGCTTGCCGGGGTTCCCCCCGAGCAGCGCGACATGATCCCCGCCGAGCAGATCGCGGCGATCAAGCGTCAGCTGATGCAAGAGCTGCTCATGAGTCGGCTCGACATGACGCTGTTCTACGCCGACTTCCGCAGCACGGTCCCCAACTCAAATCTCAAAGCGATTCACGAAAGCCTCGAAAAGCAGTTCAACCTGACCGAGCTCCCCCGGCTTGGAAAGCAACTAGGGGTCGAGGACCGCGACGAGCTCATTGCTAAGCTCAACACGTTGGGCACCTCGCTCGAAGAACGACGGCAAGACTACTACCGCAAGATGATCTCGCGGAGTTGGCTCACCGAGACGGTCGAGTACGACCAAGAGGTGACGCACGACCAGATGCTGGATTATTACAACGACCACCGCGACGAATACGCCTACGAGGCACGCACGCGGTGGGAAGAATTGATGGTGCGCTTCGACAAGTTCAGCAGCAAGCAAGACGCTTGGCGTGCCATCTGCGAGATGGGCAACCAAGCCCACGCGATCGCCGCCGAAACCCCCGCCGGCAAAGCCGCCTTCGCGCCCATCGCCAAACAGCTCTCGCACGGGCTGACTGCCAACAAGGGGGGCCTGCACGGCTGGACCACCGCCGGAGCGCTGATGGCCGAGGAGGTTGATGCGGCCATCTTCGCCCTGCCGCCCGGCGAGCTGAGCACCATCTTAGAAGGCCCCACCGGCTTTCACATTGTTCGGGTGGTGGAGCGACGCCCCGCGGGCCACAAAGAATTTCGCGACGTCCAGGGCGCGATCCGTAACGGGATCAAGAACGATCGCTTCAACGCCGCCGTCAACCAGCGGGTGACCGATCTGAAGCGGAATGCGCGGCTCTGGACCGCGTTCACCGGTGATATCGATACCTCGCGGATCGCCAAAGATGCCAAGAACATGAAGACGCTGCGCTGACCCTTGCGTCGCGCGGCAGGGATCTCGGGAGACGGGGATCTTGGGCGGCAGGGTCTCGGGCGGTGGGGAACCGCCGGGGTAAGCGTTTGATCGGGGCCAACTCCCGAGTACGCTAGGGGAGCAAGCCAAATCCGGCTGACGCCCCCGCCTTTGTGTTCCCTCCACGTTATGCCCGCCCCCGCGTTGTCGCCCTGGCGACGAAACACGCTTCTGGCTCTTCTTGCTCTGTGGCTGGTTGTTGTTGTTGGCAGCCAGTTTGTCATTCCCCCGCTCATCGCCGGGGCGTTCGACGGCGAGTCATCGATCACGTGGCTCAATAAGAAGATCGCCAATCACCGCGCCTATCGGGTGGGGGCGGGGCTGGATGGCAGCCGAGAGTGGTACGTCGACTGGGCCCAGTCGTATGCCCTTAAAGCGTCCGCGCTGACCACGCTTGGCGTGCTGACAGCCGGTGCCCTGATTGCGTCGCGTCGCGCGCGACGGCGCGTCAAGCGGTTCCTCTTCGCCTCCGCGGCCCCGCTCAATCTTGCGGTGCTACGCATCGCGGCGTTTGGCATGCTGCTGTATCTGCTGAGGACCGAGCCGATCATGACCTATGCGGCGTGGCCGCCGGAGATGTACGAGTGGCCACTCATCGCGGGGCTGTTCAAGAACGTGCTCCCCGTCACGCCCGCGGTGGTCGGGCCGACGCTCGCGGTTGCTACCGTCACCACCACCTGCGCGCTCGTGGGCTTCTTGACCCGCTTGACCGCGCCGGTGAGTGTGCTTTTGGGGTGGTACCTGATCGGTGTCCCGCAACTGTCGGGCAAGGTCAACCACCTGCACCACGTGATGCTCATCGGGCTCGTGGTGGCGCTCGCGCGCTGTGCTGACACGCTGTCGATCGACAGCCTGTGGCGCGCCGTCCGGCGGGCCGACACGGGGATCGTGGCACCGCCGCGCCGTGCGGTGCGCTACGGCCTACCGATCCGTGTGGCGATGCTCGTCCTCGCGACGGTCTATTTCTTCCCGGGCTTCTGGAAGCTCGCGACCAACGGCCCGAAGTGGGTTTTTAGCAACAACCTCGAAAACCACATGCTGCAGAAGTGGTTCGAGCTGGAGCACTATCGCCCGCCGGTGCCCCTGCATGAGATGCCCTTCTCGGGGCAGATGGGCTCGCTCTTTGCGCTGGTGTTTGAGCTGGGCATCCCGCTTGCGCTCTTGTGGAAGCCAACCCGCGCGCTGTGGGGCCTCATGGGCATCACGTTCCACAACCTCACGAACCTGCTGATGAAGATCAGCTTCATCACGCTGCAGGTGATGTACGTGATGTTCGTCGATTGGCAACGGCTCTTCCGCGGGCTTGGCCGCCGCGTTTTCGGCGCGCCAATGCGGGTGCTGTACGACGGCAACTGCGGGCTGTGCCGTCGTACTATGGCGGTGCTCGGCGTGTGCGATTGGCTGGAGCAACTCAAACCAATCAACGCACTCGATCGGGCCGCGGTCGAGGCCGAGGGGCTCGAATTTCTTGAGGACGCCGATCTGGTGACCGACATGCATGCAGCCTGGCCCGACGAAACCACCGAATGGGGTGTCGAACGCGGCTACGCGGCCTATCAGGCGATCGCTTGGCGCGTGCCGCTCTTATGGCCGACGCTGCTCGTGGTCTATCTGCCCCCGGTGGCGGCGATCGGTCGGGCCGTTTATCGCCGTGTGGCTGACAGCCGTGCGTGCCGTCTGCCGAGCACGCCGCCAGGCGGTGCCGCGCGGCCGCTGCGTAGCAACCCGCGCTGGTCGTGGCGACCGTTCGCCCTCATCACCGGTGCCATGCTGGCCGGCCAGTGCCTGTTGGGCGTGGGTCGGCTGCACAAGTCGTGGCCGCTGGCGTGTTACCCGCTGTTCGATCAGATGGCCGAACGGACCATCGTGTGGCCCGAGTTCGAGGCGCTCGAACCGACGGGCGAAACCGTTCCGTTGGACGACGACCCCCTGCGCGATCGGTTGGGCAATGGTCGGTATGTGGCGTCGATGCAGCGGTTCATCGTCACGCCGCTGGATGAGCAGGCCGCCGGCGCGATGATCTCCGAGTTCGCCAGCATCTGGCGCGAAGCGGGCCTCTACCCGGAGGAGCCCCCCACGGCGATCCGTGTTTTCCTTGCTAAGTACGAATTGACCGGCCCCGAGCGCCCCGCGGCTCCCGTCGAACGCACCAAGCTGATCGATCTGGCCGTGCACGAGTGAGCGGTGGGCCTTCGTTCTAACGTGCTGCAAAGCTAGGACGTTCTATGGCATCGCGAGCGATCGCCACCGATCGCTCGCAGTCATGCCCCCAGGCAGCTACTCACTCGCCCAGCGTGCGTTTGCGGCGTAGCAGGTGGTGGTAGTGCTGGGCGAACCGGTGCGATTCGTCGCGGACGTACTGCAACAGCCGCAGCGCGTACGCGTGGCGGCTGAGCCGCAGCGGTTCGCTCTCGCCGGGCCGATAGATGAGCTCCTCTTTCTTCGCGAGCGAGATCACCGTCGGCGGCTGGATCGCGAGCGCTGCGAACGCCTCCATCGCCCGGCCGAGCTGTCCCTTGCCGCCATCCACAAGCAGGATGTCGGGGAACGAGGCCCCCTCGGCTTCGAGTTTCTTGAACCGTCGGGCCACCACCTCACGGATGCTGGCGAAGTCGTCGATCCCCTGCACCTCGCGGATCTGAAAGCGTCGATAGCCCGGTTTGAACGGCAGGCCATCGATAAACTGCACGAGCGAGGCGACCGTTTCGGTTCCGCCCAGGTGGGCGATATCGACCCCCTCGATCACACGCGGCGGCTGCTTCAGGCCGAGCACCTTTTGCAGGCCGGCGAGCCCCTTCTTCGGGTCAACGTAAAAAACCTCGGGCTGAACGTCTTCTTCCAGTTCGCCCCGTTCGTCGAGGCGTTCCAGCAGGCGGATCTCGTCGCGCAGGCGGGCCGCCTTCTCGAAGCGGAGGCTGCCGGCCGCCTCTTCCATCTCGGCATTCATCTCACGGAGCAGCTTGGTGCGGCCCCCTTCCAGAAAGGTCCGCAGCCGCGCGATATCCTTGCGGTACTCGTCTTTGCCGATACGCAGATTGCACGGCGCGGTACACTGGTCGATCGACGCCAGCAGGCATGGTCGAAACCAGCGCCAGCGTTCGTCCCCCTCGTCGATATCGAGCGAGCACGTGCGGAACTTGAACACGCGCTGCAGCACCTGCACGGCACCGCGCAGTGCGCCCATGCTAGTGAACGGGCCGTAGAGCTTGGCCGCGGTTGCCTTGGGTTCGCGTGTGATCTCGACTCGCGGAAAATCCTCGTGCGTGGTGATCTGCAGATAGGGGAACGACTTGTCGTCGCGCAACTCGCGATTGAAGCGGGGCTGGATGTCCTTCACGAGGCGCGCTTCGAGCAGCAGGGCGTCGACCTCGCTCTCGGCGTCGAGGAAGTCGATGTCGTATGCCTCGGTCACGAGCTGAGCGGTGCGCTGTTCCTCGGCGGCGGCCCGCAGGAAGTAGCTGCCCGCGCGGGCCCGCAGGTTTTTCGCTTTGCCGACATAGATGACCCGCCCCTTGCTGTCTTGGAAGAGGTAGACGCCGGGGGTGGTGGGAAACTTGCTGCGGACCTTTTCGGCGGCGCGTTCGAAGAACTCGGCCTGCGTTTTGGGCAGCGACGGCGCAGGGAGCCCGTCGTCGCCGTCGGGCGCGGTCTCGCGGGTCGTCGTGTTCGAATTGTCCGCCATGCTACCTCAGAAGCCGTGTGAAGCTTACGCCCAGGGGCGCGCGCTTGTCTTTACCAAGGGTAGGCGCTTCGCGGCCCGTGAGAAGCGTGATGGCACCACGCCGCTGACGCTGAACGTTCGTGCGGCACGCACTAGGCACTGATTTGGTAGCGAAGGCGGAGCGTCAACGGCGGCGCCGGCAGCGGTCCGAGCGGCGATATCGTCTGACGTTCTCCGACCGTTTCGACCGTGACCGGTGCCCGATCGTCTGCCAGGGTGACGGCACGGGCCCCGTTCCCCCGATAAATCACGCCGATCCCGTCGGCCGCGGACTTGGTTCGACACGCCAGATCGAAGACCAGCCCCGCGGCGGTGGGCTCGACGCTCGCCGACCAGTGCCGATCGCCCGACATGCCCGAGACGAACAGCAACTCACCCTGCTGGTGCAGATCGGTGTAGACCGGGGTCTCAGCGTCCGCTTCGTCGGCGAGCGCCCTCAGGCATCCGGTGCTTGAGACGATCTGGTGCGTGTACCGGTCGGCCTGCCAGATGAACGTGATCTGCAAGCCGCCGCAGCGGATCGTGCCGCCGATGTCACCGTCTTTCGGCATCGCTAGCGAGTGGTAAAAAAGCGAAAGGGGGGCGAAGCCGGGCCGGTTGTCCTGGCGGCGCGACGCGATCAATCGTCGTCGCCATCGTCTTCAACAGGTTGGCCGGCACGCCAGCGGAGCACCGCGTCGAGGAAGCCCTGGATGTCGCCGTCCAAGGCGGCGTGGAAGTTCCCCTGCTGGTACTTCGTGCGGGTGTCTTTGACGCGCTGGTCAGGATGCAGGAAGTAGTTGCGGATCTGGCTGCCGAAGCCGGTTTTGGCTTGCGTGTTGTGCTTGGCGGCTTCTTCTTGCTCGCGCTTCTCTTCTTCCAAGCGGGCGATGCGGGCCCGGAGCATCTTCCACGCGCTCGCGCGGTTCTTGTGCTGGGACCGCTCGTTTTGGCAAGTGACCACAATGCCGGTCGGCTCGTGCGTGAGGCGCACCGCCGAATCGGTTTTGTTGACGTGCTGGCCGCCGGCACCGCTCGCGCGGTAGGTGTCGGTGCGGACGTCCGCTTCGTCGATCTCGACTTCGACCGAGTCAGCGATCTCGGGCGAGACGTCAACCGCCGCGAAGCTGGTTTGCCGCTTCCCCTCAGAGTTGAACGGGCTGATGCGCACCAGGCGGTGGATGCCCGTTTCGCCCCGCAGATAGCCATAGGCCATGGGGCCGCGGATGACGACCGTGGCGTTGTTGATGCCCGCCTCTTCGTTGTCGGAGCGGTCGAGCAGCTCCGCCGTGTACTCGTTCTTGCCGGCCCATTGCAGGTACATGCGGAGCAGCATCTCGGCCCAGTCGTTGGCGTCGGTGCCACCGTCGCGGGCGTTGATCGTGATGATGGCCCCCGCGGCGTCGTTGGGGCCGTTGAGCAGCGCGGAGAGCTTCAGCCCGTCGAGCCGCCCCTCGATCCGCGCGATCTCGACCTGCGCCTCGGCCGCAAAGGCCTCGTCCTCTTCGGCCATTTCCAGCAGGGCGTCCAGGTCGCCAGCCGCCTTGAGCGCGCTATCGAGCGGCCCAACAACGGTGTTAAGCCCCTTCAGCTCGGCGATGACGGCCTGGGCCTGTTCCTGGTCGTTCCAGAAATCTACCGCGGATTGCCGATCTTCGAGCGCGGCGATGCGCTGCTTCTTGCCAGCGTAGTCAAAGAGAGTCCCTGAGCTGTACCAGGGCCTCGCGGATCGCCTCGGCGCGATCGTACCATTCTTTATCCATCGTTGCTCTCGCGGCAAACGTCTTGTGGGACCCGAGGTTATATCGGCTGGCGGGCGGCGTAGGATAGTGGGCAGCCGCCTGTCTCCCCCCCGGTTTACGTTCGGCGGTCCCGTTGCCCGCCACCCTGTCCAACCCCCTTCCCCTGCCCGACCGCCAAATGTCTCGCGTAGTACTCGCCATGTCGGGCGGCGTCGATTCGAGCGTCGCCGCGTATCTGCTGCTCCAGGCCGGGCACGAGGTGATCGGCGTATTTATGCGGCACGGAGAAAAGTCGCCCGCTGCCTGTCACCTCGAAACACCTAGCGCCAGCCGGGCCTCGCTGCCCGTGATTTCGCGGCTGGACCACAAGCAGGGCTGCTGCACCGCCGCCGACGCCGAAGACGCCCGCCGGGTTTCCGATCGGCTCGGCATGCCGTTCTATGCGCTCGACCTGAACGAGGAGTTCGGGCGGATCATGGACTACTTCGTCGCCGAGTACGCCCGCGGCCGCACGCCCAACCCCTGTGTGCAGTGCAACAACTGGCTGAAGTTCGGCAAGCTGTTCGACTACGCCGACTCGGTGGACGCACGCTATGTGGCGACGGGGCATTATGCCCGCCTCGCGCAGCTTGCTGACGGGCCGGCGCTGTTGCGGGGCGTCGATGCCTCAAAGGATCAGTCGTACGTGCTCGCGGGGATCGGTCGCCAGCTGCTGCCGCGCATGCTGCTACCGGTGGGCGGCTTCCAGAAAGCTGAAATCCGCCAGATGGCGGAGCGGATCGGGCTGCGCGTTGCGCAGAAGAAAGACAGCCAAGAAATCTGCTTCGTCACACAGGGGCGCTACGACGAGTTCGTCAAACGCCGTCTGGGCGACGAGGACCGTAGCGGTGAAATCGTCACCACCGACGGCAGTGTGGTTGGCGAGCACGCGGGGATCGACGGTTTCACAATCGGTCAGCGGAAGGGGCTTGGTGTGGCGCTCGGGAAACCGGCGTTCGTTGTGCGAATCGAGCCCGACACTCGGCGTGTCGTGCTGGGGGAGCGGGCCGATCTCGATCGGACGGAACTTACCGCCGAGAAGGCGAACTGGCTGGTAGACCTGCCGAGCGAGGTGCCGCTGCGCTGTCTTGCGCAGATCCGCTACAACGCACCGGCGACGCCGGCGACGCTCGAACTCGGTACCGAAGGGCGTTTCCGGGTGGTTTTTGACACTCCGGCTCAGGGGGTTACTCCGGGCCAAGCCGTCGTCTGTTACGCTGAGGCAGAACCCGACCGCGTTCTCGGCGGCGGATGGATCGAATAAGAGAACACCGCGGGCTTCCGCCAGCGGACCAGGAACGCAACGGGAAGAGAGATGCCCAACGCCCTCGCCGACGAAACCTCGCCTTATCTCTTGCAGCATAAGGACAATCCGGTCGATTGGCGGCCCTGGGGAGAGGAGGCGCTCGCCTTGGCCAAGAGCCATAGCAAGCCGATCTTTCTCTCGATCGGTTACTCGGCGTGCCACTGGTGCCACGTGATGGAGCACGAGAGCTTCGAAGACGCGGGCATCGCCGCGGTGCTAAACGAAAACTTCGTGCCGATCAAAGTCGATCGCGAGGAGCGGCCCGATCTGGATCAGATCTACATGCAGGCGGTTCAGCAGATGACCGGCCGCGGGGGCTGGCCGATGAGCGTCTTTTTGACGCCCGATCTCAAGCCGTTCTACGGCGGTACCTACTGGCCCGCCCACGCGGGGCGCGGCATGCCGGGGTTCGATCAGGTGCTCGAAGCGGTGCACGACGCCTGGACCAATCGCCGCGAGCAAGCGCTACAAACCGCGGACCAGCTCACCGCTCGGCTCGGGAACACGTTGCCGGGGGAAACTGGCGAACTGAATCACGGCCTGATCGAAGCGGCTGGCCAGCAGCTGGAACGCTCCTTCGACGCCACCCACGGCGGGTTTGGCGCTGCGCCCAAGTTTCCGCACACCATGGACCTGGCGGTGCTCATGCGGCTGGCCTCGTCGAGTGGCCGATCGGCGTGGCTCGATATGGTTCGGCTGACGCTCGACCGGATGGCGGCGGGCGGCATCTACGATCATCTGGGGGGCGGCTTCGCGCGGTACAGCGTCGATGAGCGTTGGATCGTGCCGCACTTCGAGAAGATGCTCTACGACAACGCCCTGCTTGCCGGGGTGTATACCGAAGCGTTTGTCGCAACCGGCGAAGTCGCTTACGGGCGCATTGCCCGCGAGACGCTCGACTACGTGCTCAAAGAGATGACCGGTCCGGAAGGGGCTTTCTACAGCACCGAAGACGCCGACAGCGCTCCGCACAACGACTCGCAAGGGCATAAGGAAGAGGGCCTCTATTACACCTGGAAACCCGAGGAGATCCGTAAGGTTCTGGGGGAAGATGCCGCGGACCTGTTCTGTAGGGTGTACGACGTGACGCCGATCGGCAACTTCGAGCGACGCAACATCCTGTGTATCTCCAAGTCAATCTCGACGCAGGCCAAAGTGATGGGCCTGAACGCCGCCGACCTCGGGCGCGAGCTGGCCAAGTCACGCGCGAAGCTCCTTGCCGCCCGTGCCAAACGGCCCCGCCCCGGGTTGGACGACAAGGTGCTCACTTCCTGGAACGGGCTGATGATCGAGGCGCTGGCCCGCGCGGGCGCGGCGCTAGGCGAGCCGCGTTATGTGGCTGCCGCGGGCCGGGCCGCCGACTTTGTCTTCACCCAACTGCGCGATGCTGAGGGCCGTCTGCTTCACACTTGGCGCAAGGGGCGGGCCACTCTCAACGCCTATCTGGACGACTATGCCGCGCTAGCCTGCGGTCTGATCGCCCTGTACGAAGCCAGCTTTGACGAACGGCGTATCGATCAAGCCGCTGAGCTGCTCGACGTGGTGCTCACCCGCTTTGCCGATCCCGCCGCGGGAGGCTTTTTCTTTACCGCCGACGACCACGAGGCGCTGATCGTGCGGCAGAAGGATTTTATGGACAACGCCACACCGTGCGGCAACTCGCTCGCCGCCACGGCACTGGTGAAGCTTGGCAAGCTGACAGGCGACGCCCAATGGCTCGATGCGGCCCGATCGACGCTCGTGGCTGCCACGCCGGTCATGCGGCACGCCCCGACCGCCGCGGGGCAGATGCTCGCGGCCCTTGATCTGCTGCTCGGGCCGAGCAGTGAGCGGGTGCTGCTGGGCCAGGGCCCCGCGACCGAAGTCGTCGCCACCCAACTCCGCCAGCGTTACGCCCCGCGGACCGTGCTCGCCGGCCGAGTCGGCTCGGGCTATCGGTCGCCGCGGCTCGAAGCGGTCTTTGCCGGTAAAACGTCGGTCGAGGGACAGCCCACCCTGTACGTCTGCCAGGACCATGCCTGTGCGGCACCGCTCGTTGGCGCAACGGCGATCAGCGCCGCAATCAGCGATTGATTGCCTCAGCGCTTCAGGCGCTCGGCTCTGTCGAGAAGCGTCTGTAACCGCTCGATCTGTTGGTGGCTCTGTTGCACCAGTTCGTTGAGCAAGATCATCTTGCTATCGAGTTGGCCGATCAGATCCCGCGCTAGCTCGTGTAGCTCGACCTTCTCGCGACCAAGCCGTGCGGCGGCGTCGCGCTTGGCACCATCCCAGGCGTCGGCGGGCCGGGGTTGCGAGGCGATCGGGGGGCCCGACCCGCCGCGGGTCCGCTTGCCAAAATACCGATAGCTCCGTCGCAGCAGGATCGCCGTCAGGATGCCGCACCCCAGGGCGAACGCCAGCGGCGCGAAGGGCGACGGCTCTTTCGCAGCTGTCTGGGCCAGCAGAGTGAGGTCGGCAAACACCATCACGGCGACCTAGCGGCGAAGTATCGGGCGGGTAACGCGCAGCGAAAACGGGTCGGATCGCTTCCTAACCGGTTAGCCTCGGTTGAATGCCGCGGCTGCGGCCAGATAAACCTCGCGGACCGTCACACCTGCCGCATCTGCTACAGCCCGGCAGGCGTCGTGCTCTGGCGTAAAACGTTCTCCCCCGTCAGGCAGCGTGGCGACGATTCCAGCGACGTCACCCCACCGGGTGGCAATCGTTTCTTTCCGCCGTGGCAGCACGATCCGCGCGACGGTTTGCCGCCGCATGCCCAACGCGGTGGTGTGCCGAAAGATGAGCGCTGCCAAGCGCTCAGCGTCGGCGGGGGTCGCTTGCACACTTAACTGCACGCCGGGGCGGTGTTTCTTCATCTGCAGCGGGGTCAACGCGACATCGAGCGCACCGGCTTCCCAGAGCCGCTCGACACAGTCGCCGACCGCCTCGCCAGGGGTGTCGTCGAGGTTCGTTTCCAAGAGGACGATCGTCGTTGACGGTCCTGTTGACGCGGCGCTGGCGGCGGTCGTCTCGCCGACGATGAGCCGCAGCAGGTTCGGATGGTCGAAGTCCTTCTGCCCGGCACCGTAGCCAATCCGCTCGATCGTCATCGCCGGCAGAGCGCCGAAACCTTTGACGAGCGTTTTGACGATCGCCGCGCCGGTGGGGGTGGTTAATTCGCCTTTCACGGGCTGGTCGGCAGGAAACTCGGCGAGCGGGACCCCTTTTAGCAGCTCCGCGGTTGCCGGTGCGGGGATCGCGCACCGACCGTGTGCGATCTGCACGAAGCCGCTGCCGGTGGGGATCGGCGAAGCGTAAACCTCCGCAACGCCCAGCAGGTCCCAGCCGATCGCGGAGCCGACGATATCGGCGATCGAATCGACCGCTCCCACCTCGTGAAAGTGGACCTTCTCGATCGTCGTGCCGTGTGCGAGTGCCTCGGCTTCGCCCAGCCGCGTGAAGATCGCCGTGGCCAGCTCCTGCTGACGAGGTGTTAACGTGCTGCCATCGATCATCTTGGTGATGTGGTGCAGATGCCGATGCGCGTGCTCGGGTTCGTGCTCGACAACCACCTGTGTGGCGCGGAACCCCTTCTTCTTTACTTGCGTGGCGACCAGCCGGCAGCTCGGCAGGCCGAGCGAATCGATCCCCGCCTGAATCGCTGCCAGATCGACGCCCGCATCGACTAAAGCACCAAGGGTCATGTCGCCGCTGATGCCGCTGGCGCAGTCGAGATACGCAATTTTCATAGAGGGCTCCTCATTGTCAGGCGGGGGAACCTCGATTCTAGCTTCGTAGGTGAACCTGACAGAAGGTGCGGACGGCCCCGCAGGCCGGTGTTCGGACACGAGTTCCGCCGACTCGGTGTCCCGGGTATGCTTGCGCGCATGAGCCAGCAACAAGAGTCACCAACGGGCGACGCCCACACCACCATCGCCGAGCTGCGCGACCTAGTCCAGCAATTCGTTGATGAACGCGAGTGGTCGGTCTATCACTCACCGAAGAATCTGGCGATGTCGATTGCCATCGAGGCAGCTGAGCTGATGGAGCACTTCCAGTGGATCGACGCCGAGGCCGCTTCCGCCGTGGCCGATGATCCGCAGAAGCGTGCCGCCGCGGGCGAAGAGCTAGCCGACGTGGTCGGCTACTGCTTGGCGATGGCCGGTGCGCTGAAGCTCGATCTGGCCGAGACGGTCCGCGCGAAGATGCTCCGCAACCACGCCAAGTACCCCGCCCGGGCTTATCGCGGCAAACCGAGCTACGAGCGCCCCGCCGAGCTTAATGGCGATGAGTCGTAAGCCCCGCCTAGCGATCATGGGGGCCAGTGTTCGAGCCGCTGCGCAGTCCGCGGTTCGAGCCGGCTATGAAGTAGTAGCCGCGGATTTGTTCGCTGACGAAGACCTCCCAGCGCTCTGTCACGTAACACGCATCGATCCGTACCCCGCGGGTTTTATCGAGTGGCTCGCGCAGCAACGGTTCGATGCGTGGCTCTATACGGGAGCGCTGGAAAACTACCCCGAGCTTGTTGATCGGCTGGCGACGATTGGCCCTCTGTGGGGGGTCGCGGGCGAAACGCTGCAGCAAACGCGCGACCCCGCTTGGCTCGCAGCGCTGTGCGAGCGGGCCGCGATCCGCTTCCCGGATACACGCAAACTAGAGCAAATACCCCGCGATGTGTCGGGCTGGCTCGCCAAGACGTATCGTCATAGCAGCGGTGCCGGTGTTTGGCCCCTAACCGACGAGGAGAGTCGCCGCCGCGCCGTTGCCGCGGGCGCGTACGCACAGCGGCCTATCCGCGGGCTACCGATGGCGGCGATCTACGTTGTTGGCACCAACCAGGCGCAGCTCGCCGGAGTGGTGGAACACCTGCCGCCGAGCCCTTCATGCGCAGCGCACCGGTTTGGTTTCCATGGAGCGCTGGGGCCCGCTGCGTTGCCGAGCGCTGCACACGCTGCGCTCCAGCGCTTGGCTGTCGCGCTGCCCGCAACCGGCCTGTGCGGGCTAATCGGCGTCGATCTGATCCTCTCAGAAGACGAGCCCGTGCTGCTGGAGATCAACCCCCGCTACACGGCGTCGGTCGAAGTGGTCGAACGCATGACCGGTGCCGCACTGCTCGCGGCGCACGCCGCCGCGGTGGGGGGGGAGCCCCTCCCTGTGCGGTCGTTGCCCACGGCCTTCGCCGGCAAGCGAATTGTTTATGCTTCGGGCGCTGGCGTCGTGTCCCTGACGCTGGCGACGTGGGCCCTAGAAATGAGTCACGCGGGGGGCGTCGCCGATGTGCCAGCGGCGGGGGTGCGTTTCGCCGCGGGCGACCCACTCTGCACGCTCCTCGCCGCGGCTGCATCCAAGCAAGCGGTGCTGAGCGAGTTGCAAGCGCTAGAGGCCACTTGTCGAGCGCTGCTCACGGTAAAGAACTGAATTCTTGAGGAATGCTCATGCGACTTGGCGTGATCAGCGATACCCACGGCGCGGTTGAAAACACGCGCGCTGCCGTGCGAATGCTGGAGAGCCTCGAGATCGACGCGCTCGTCCACTGCGGCGACATCGGCACGCCCGAGGTGATCGCGCTGCTCGCCGGCTGGCCCACGCACTACGTGGGGGGCAACTGCGACAACGATCCGGCCCCCTTACGGCGGGCCATCGCCGCGGCCGGTCAGACGTGGCATGGCGAATTCGGCGAGATCGAGTTAGCAGGTGTCCGCGTCGCACTCGCCCACGGGCACGATTCGCGACGCCTCGCGGACGCGATCAAGAGCGGTAGCTACCAGCTGGTCTGCACGGGGCACACCCATCAGAAGCGTATCGAACAGGTAGGGCAGACGCTCGTGCTAAACCCCGGGGCTCTGTACCGGGCGAACCCCCACAGCCTGGCGCTGGTAGATCTCCCCGAGCTGAGTGCGATGCACATCAATCTGTGACGAGCCGGCTCAGCCCGCCATGCGGTGGATCGGGCTCGACTCGACGGCGAATGCCGCTTCGTCCGAGCGGTGGCAGTACTGCATCAGGTAGGCGTCTTCGGTCGAGTCGTCGTAGAAGTCCCGCAGCACCGAGGTGGCGCGGAAGCCGATCTGGCGGAAGAACAGCTGGGCCGCGAGGTTTGTCTCGCGGACCTCGAGCGAGATCCTCGTCCGCCGACCACTCGAGAGCTTGCCGACAAGTTTATCGGCCATCTGTTTGCCGATCCCGCTGCGGCGACACAAGGGATCGACCGAGAAGTTCATGATGTGCAGTCGCGTCTTGTGCAGCTCGTAGATCATGAAGCCCACGATCGCTTCGCCCCGCTCGGCAACCATGCCGATGCAGTTGCGTTTGCGGAGGCACTGGAGGAAGTCGTTCTCCGACCACGGGAACTCGAAGCTCCGGCGTTCGATGCCAAGCACCTGTTCCATATCGCGGCGGATCATCCAGCGGATGTGGGCCCGCGTTTGCGTGGATTCGCCAGGCGTCATCATACGAGGTTCCTTTATCGCAGCCGTTCGATCGGGGGGGAGAGAGCCCCCAATCGCCGGAACATTTTTTGCTTCAACAAGCGGCATGGCAATCAAACCCTCTGACTTCAGAAGATCGCTTCACCGCGAGGTGGCGGGAAACTAACAGAAGGCTGAAGCGCCGCCAAGGCGAACGCGGTGCGAGGTAGCAAGATAAAAACGGGGCCCAACAGCTGCTCTTGACGTCGTTGCGGCCCCCCGATCCACGGGCCGCTAGATCTGCTTGCACGGGCTGCCGCGACTTTTCCGGATGCGCCGCTCCGGTGGATCGCGCATTCCGCCATGCCCAAGCCCTTGGAGCCGCTCCCGGGGGGTACGTTTACAAGCCGCGTTTCGCGCGGCGAGCTCTGCCCCCGCTCCGCCCTCATAACGGTTCCTCGCTCGTGTCTGCTGCCGTGTCGCTAGCCGCTGATGCCGACTCGCCCGGTGGCCTTTCCAAGCTTGATCGGGCCCGGCGTGACTACCGCCGGCTCCGCCGGCTGCTGATCGCCCTGCTGATTGTAGCGTGTGCCGGTCCTTTATCGCTCAACTTGGTCGATCCGGACCTGTGGGGCCACGTCCGATACGGACAGGATTGGATTGCCGACGGTGTGCTCCCCCGCACGGCGTCGCACACCTACACTGCCGAGGGCTACCCGTGGATCAACCACGAGAACCTCGCCGAGCTGCTTTTTGCACGGGGCTTCGCCACGATCGGCACGCCCGGCATGCTGATCGCGAAGTGTCTGTTGGGTCTCGCCATGCTTGGCATGATGTGGCTGGCAGCCCAGCGCCAGGGGGTTCGGCCCCTCGCGACATGGGCGCTACTGCTGCTGGTGGCGCACAATCTTCACGCCTTTTTTCCGATGCGGCCGCAGCTGCTCAGCTTTCTCTGGTGCGCGGCCATGCTGTTGATCTTCGATGTGGCGTTTGCGGGCTGGCGGAACCGTCGTACGGACTTCGTCAACGTCCGCCGTCGCGAGGATCCCAGCCCGATCGATTGGCGCGCACTCGCGCTGCTTCCGCCGCTCATGGTCGTCTGGGCTAACTCGCACGGCGGGATTGTCGCAGGCCTGGCGATTGGCGTCACGCTGCTGCTGGGCCGGGCGTTCGAATTGCTGGTGCGCTGCCGCCGCGATGCCTTGCCGGATGCTGCGGGTCTGATCACCGTTGCGATTCTGTGCCTGGCGGCCACTTTTGCGACACCCTACGGAGTCGATCTGCCACGTTGGCTGCTGCATTCGCTCGGCACGGCCCGCCCCGAAATAACCGAATGGGGCCCCCCCCTGCCGGGCAACCCGGTGTTTGCCCCCTTCGTGGCGTTGGTGGTCTTGGCGATCGGGACTTTGCTCTTTACGAAGCGTCGCCGCGACCCGGTTCAGATTGCGATCATGCTGCTTGTCGGCTGGCAGGCGGTGAGCCATCTGCGGCACATCGCGTTCTTCGCCCTGTTGTGCGGGTTCTGGCTCCCGCCGCATCTGCAATCCATTGCGGGTCGGCTCCGCCAGCAAGCCGCGGCGGGCCTGCCGCTGGCGACCCTCACGCCCCGTTCGCGGATGATCTTTTCGCTCGCGCTCACGCTCGCGATTGCGTTGCAAGGTGGCGTGGTGGCTTCGCGGTTGCTATCGCTCCCCGTGCCGCGCGATCACTATCCGGTGGATGCCATCCAATGGATGGCCGATCAGGAGACCGCGGGCAAGCTGATCGTTTCGTTCAACTGGGCTCAGTACGCCATTGCCGCGTTGGCCCCCGATGTACGGGTCTCGTTCGACGGCCGATTCCGCACTTGTTATCCGCAGGCAGTGATCGACCGCCACTTTGACTTCCTGTTGGGAGACACGTGGCCTCGTTGCCGCTGCGCGGCATCGGGGCCGATTGATCCCGCCCGAACGCTCGAGGTGGATCGCCCCGATTACGTGCTGGTCGATCGTCGCTACGACATCGCGGTGGGCGTGATGCAAGCCGCTGCCAAACCTTCCGCTCCGGATCAGTCCGCCCCGTGGACGCTGCTCTATCAAGACGCGATTGCCCAGGTTTGGGGGAGAAGCGATTGGGTCAATGACCCGCGCTCGCCTCAGCATGTCGCGGACGAGTGGCGGCTGGTTTCCGATTACTGTTCGCCCACGGCCGCGCCGTGGCCCGCGTTGCCCCGCGATCTGGGGCCGCTCCCGTCGCGCGCGACACCCGGCAAGGTCGCCGCGGCGAACCCCTCCAATCCTCAAGACGCAGGCTGAGCTCATGCCTCCCACAATCGACCCGGTCTCGGCCGAGACCAAGACCCCTTTTGAAGTGGAAGACGCCACGCCGCTCGCGAGCGTGCCAACGCGCGAAGCGCCGCTCAGCACGCGTGTCGAGCAGACGCTCGCCGAGGCCGAGGCCGCGTTGGCCGAAGCGCGGGCGCACGGCGATCTGGACGACACGCCGCGTCGCGCCGCATCGCGGCCTCGAATCGAGGACAAGCTGCGGCTGAAGGTGTCGGTGCTGATGCCGGTCTACAACGAGCGCGAGACGATCCGCGAGATCGTAGCCCGTGTTCGTGCCGAGCAACAGCACGACGAATTGCTGATCGTCGATGATTGCAGCACCGACGGAACCCGCGACCTGCTGATCGAACTCGAAGCCGAGTGCGAAGACGTCCACCTGATCCTGCACGGCTACAATCGAGGCAAGGGCGCAGCACTACGCACCGCGCTCGAAGCGGCCCGCGGTGATATCGTCCTGGTTCAGGATGCCGACCTCGAGTACAGCCCGAGCGATTACGCCAAGCTGATCGAGCCGATCCAGCGGGGCGAGGCCGACGTGGTCTACGGGTCGCGCTTCCGCGAGAATGCCGAGCAAGACCCTTCGCGGCTGCACCGCCTGGGAAACCGCGCCCTGACCTGGTTCAGCAACCTCACCACCGGGCTGCGGCTGACCGACATGGAGACCTGCTATAAGGCCATCCGGCGTGGTTCGTTGCGGGGCGTTACGCTCCGCGAAGACCGCTTCGGCTTTGAGCCCGAGATCACCGCCAAGCTCGCCCGGCGTGGGTGTCGCTTCGTGGAAACCTCGGTTGCTTACGACAGCCGAGGCTGGGACGAAGGCAAGAAGATTGGCGTCCGCGACGGGCTACGAGCCCTGTGGTGCATCGTGCGCTACGCCTGGTTCGATTGACCGTCGCTTTTCCGGCAGCTCCTTAAGCGGGAGCTGTCTGTACTCAGGCGTGTTGCCAACGGGTGGACTCACGCGAGCCTCTCACGCCTGAGGCTTTACTTGGCGAGTTCGGTTTCGATCACGGTGGTCAGCTCCGTGCTCATCGGGTCGACGCTCGACTTGTAGCGGCCAACGATTTTGCCATCGCGTCCGATGAGGAACTTTTCAAAGTTCCAGCCGATCTTGCCATCGTACGGCGGTGTGCCGGTCAGTTCTTCGTACAGCGCGCACTGTTCGGGCGGATTGACGTTTGCCTTAGCGAGCATGTCGAACCCGACACCGTAATTGGTCTGGCAGAAGTCGGCGATCTCTGCGGCGGTGCCCGGCTCTTGAGCGCCGAACTGATTGCACGGCACGCCGACGATCGCGAGCCCCTGCTCCGCATACTTCTCGTGCAGTGCTTGCAGCGGCGCGTACTGCTTGGTGTAGCCGCAGCGGCTGGCGACATTCACCACCAGCACCACCTTGCCGGCATACTCCTGGGCGAGGTTCACCTCGCCACCGCTGAGCTTCGGCATGGTGTAATTGAGAACTGACTCCGCGGAAGAAGGGGCCGTCATCGCAAGCAAACCGAGAAAGGCAAGTGAGCGGGGGAACATGGCGCGGCTTTTTAGAGGGGGGCGTCACGAGGGCCGAACTTGGGGCACTTCCCATCATAGGCACCGCCGAGCGGGCGACCAGCGGCGCTTCTCTGGCGTTGCGGGGGGGGCTAGGCCGTGTAGGCCTGCGTTCCCCGCCCCAGTTTCTCGAAGGTCGCCATGAATTCGCCCGGATCGGCGTCGAGCGGTTCGACCTGCGCGGCCGACACGATCGCGACGCGTCCGCTCCACGGGTCCGGGGCACCGGGCAAATAGACGATGACCTCTCCCGCCGCGGTCCGCTCAACCTCCATGCCGAGCTGGCTGTAGGGGCCCAGGTCGATGCGGATTGGCTTCAGCACGCCTCCCGCTTTGACGCCCCCCAGGTTTCCGGTGAGCTGCTCTTTGAACACGGCGTAACGCGGAAAGAGCATCAGCAGGTAACGCTCCGCGCGGTCGCTGAACCATCGGCCCAGCGACCGGCGGGCGAGCAGCCCGCACAAGAAGCACAGCGCGATCACCGCCGCCAAGCCAACGGCCGTTGCCACCGCATAGCCGATTGCCGTGTCGGGCAAGAGTGCCTGCGCGTGATCGTTTCCTTGCACCGCCTGGACTAGCGACCACACGAGCTGGCCCGCCTGGGCCAGCAACGCACCGACGACCACCAGCGGCAGCAAGAAGACGATCCCGCCGATGGCGGTCGTTTTGAGAAAGCCGATTCTTTGATTCGCTTCCAGCCGCATGATCAAGCTTCCTGCGGATCCGAGTACAGCGCCGCGCGCGCGGCCAGAGCGCCGTCATGAGCCGCTTGCGAAGTCGTGCCCAGGTACGTCAGGTGCCCCATCTTCCGCCCCGCGCGCGGGGCGTCTTTGCCGTACAGGTGCAGATGGGCTCCCGCCATCAGCGCGGCCTCCCACCGGGGCTCGCCCCGTTGCCAGACGTCGCCCAGCAGGTTCGCCATCGCCGCCGGCGCGAGCGACTCGGAGGAACCTAGCGGCAGCCCACAAACGGCGCGCACCTGTTGCTCAAATTGCGAGGTCTGACAGCCCTCGATCGTCAGGTGACCCGAGTTGTGCGGCCGCGGCGCGATCTCGTTCACCAGTAGCCCGCCATCGGGCAGCACAAACAGCTCTACGCACAGCAGTCCGACCGCGTCGAGGCCTTCGGCCACGGTCGTGGCGATCTGTCGGGCCGCGGCTGAGGTTGCGCTCGTAAGCCCGCGTGCCGGTAGCACCGAGACATCGAGAATATGTTGCGCATGCGCGTTCTCGATCGGGCCGTACAGGGCGGTTTGGCCATCCAGACCGCGGGCCACGAGCACCGAGACTTCGCGCTCAAAGGGGATAAACGCTTCCAGGATGCCGTCGCCAGGACCCAGGGTCTGCCACGCGTCGGCGAGTTCGCCCGCGTCGCGCAGCACGAGTTGGCCCTTGCCGTCGTAACCCATCTGCGCGGTTTTCAACACGGCCGGCAGCCCGATGGTCGCGGCCGCTGCGCGAAGCTCGGCCAACGAGTGAACCGCGGCGAACGCCCCAACCGGCACGCCGACCCGTTTGAGAAAAGTCTTCTCGCGCACGCGGTGCTGGGTGGTGTGCAGCACGTGGCTGCCGGGCCGGATCGGCGTGTGTTGCTCGGCGATGGCGATCGACTCGGTTGGCACGTTCTCGAATTCGAGCGTTGCCGCGTCGCAGCCCAGCGCGAAGCTGGCGATGCTGCGCGTGTCGGTCAGGGCGCCCACGTGCTCCGCATCAGCCGCTTGGCCGGCCGGCGAGTTGTGGTGGGTGCTGAAGACGTGAACGCGGTAGCCCATCCGCTGGGCCGCGTGGACAAACATCCGGCCGAGCTGCCCCCCGCCAAAAACGCCCAGCGTTGAGCCCGGTGGCAGCGGCACTTGTCCCGCAGCGTTGGGTTGCGCGCCCCGCGCGCTGGCGTCTTGCCCCTGACCGATCGGGCGCGCCGATCCGTCTTGAGCACGGCTCACGGTAGCTCCTGCTGCGTGACGCGCTGGCGTTCCGACTCGCGGAGGGCGTCCAGCCGCTGCCGCAGCTCGGGACGCGAGGTGGCGAGGATCCGCGTGGCTAGCAGCCCCGCGTTCTTGGCCCCGCCAATGGCGAGTGTCCCCACCGGCACGCCGCCGGGCATCTGCACGATCGACAACAGCGAATCGAGTCCCTGCAACGCTTTGGATTGCACCGGCACACCCAGCACGGGCAGCGAAGTCAGCGCGGCGATCATGCCGGGCAGATGCGCCGCCCCCCCCGCGCCAGCGATGATCACTTCCAGCCCGCGTTCGGACGCCGTCTTGGCGTAGGCGACCATCTCTTCGGGGGTACGATGGGCCGACACGACGCGCCGCTCATGCGGCACGTCGAACGCTTCGAGGGCGTCGCAGGCGGCCTGCATCGTTGGCCAGTCGCTTTCCGAGCCCATGACGACCCCCACCAGGGGTCCGGCACCCGCCGACACGGTGTCGCCAAAGGGGGGCGGTTTGGGCATAGCGATACGAACGGGGTCCGGGCTGGCGCGAGACGGTCGTCGAAACCAAGATTGTGCGCTGCCTGCCGGGGTTACGCCAAGCCTGCCCCGCCAATCGAGCTGGGGGGCAGGGACAGTCGGCCGCGGGCGGGATTGGCTGCCGGCGCAGTGTGGCCCGGCCGATTGTCCGTGGGCGTCAGCCCAAGAGGTTGAACGTTTGACTTTAAGGAGTTCAACATACTCATTGCGAGAAGAGAGACCCTGATTACCTCCTGTCGCAAGCGACACCGATAATCGGCCGAAGCCGTCCGGGCGCAGGCGGAATTGAGCGCGGCCGACTGTCGGTGCTACCCACTACCGTAGGAAAGCTGAAAAATGCGGTCGTACTATGAATTCCGTATTAAAGAGAAATACGCGTCAATGCTCTTTGCTGACGACGAAGGCGAGCGGCTCGGGACATCGGTACGCAAAATCGTGCTTAGGGGCGACGACCCAAGACTACCCGAGGTCAACCGACTCGATCGAGAGCTTAAACAAGGGCAGAACAAACCACGATACTTCTACGCCGGTTGGAGTATCCAGTACAAATACACACATCGCGAGATCGAGGCGGCTGAGGCGTTCAAGCTGAAAGTGACGTCGGTCTTCGAGCCGGCGGGCGAAGAGCGTGGGACCGAGTACGACGAGTCGAGGGCGTGCCCTGCCTGCGGAACCGGTGCGCCGCAGGTGACGCCGCTACGACTTCCCGCGGGCCGTATCCCGAAGACGAAAGACTTCAGCCGCACCATTGCCGACGAGGTGGTGGTGTCACAGCGCGTGAAGGACGCCTTCGAAGAGTGCGGCGTCTCCGGAGCCAACTTCGCGACCGTCGTCTCGACGAGCCGTTCCAAGGGGTTTGTCGAGGGGCGCTACCAGTTTGAAGCGACCGAGGCGGCCGCGGAGGTGGCGCCTCCGACCGTGAGCGGGAACAAACCGTCTGACCTGGACACGGAGGGGGAGTACCGGTGCGCTCGGTGCGACCTGCTGGGGCTTAACTTGTTATCGGAGCTGTCGGTCGCTCGCGCGTCGGTGCTAGATCTAGATGTCCAAGCAACGCGGGCCTACGTCGGCCTCCGCTCGGGTCTGCTGCGGCCGAGACAGGTCGTGCTGGTGTCGCCGAAAGTCTATCGCCTTGCGAAGGAAATGAAGCTCAAGGGGGTTGCGTTCGAGATCGCCTACCTCGTGTAGTTGTCCGCTCAAAACCCTGACCCGAGATTGCTTTGGGACTTGGTCGAATCGTGATCGCGACGTTCCACCATCAGTCGGTTCTGACGTACAACTTCGCGGTGGAGCCCGCAGCCCGTAGGATGGGTGGTTCTGTCGGCGAGATGCTGTTTTCCCTGGTGGGCTTGCCACCGACAGGTTCACCCATCCTACGAGCTAAGCGGTGAACACCACCCCACCCCGCTGTCTACTTGCGTTAGGGTCCCCATCATGCGACCAGCCCTCTCGATCTTCCTACTCTTCGCCGGCGTTGCGTGCCTCTGGCGTGGTTTAAGCGTCACGGCGCCGGCTCTCGAGCCTGTGCAGGCCCGCGCGACGCGGGTGTCGCTCTCGGCGCCGGCGGCGCCGATGGTTCGCGAGCAGCGGATCGAGACGATCCGCGTTGGTCAGCGGGTGTGGATCGGGGAGAACCCCTCGGCGGAGCGGGACCACCGGCTAGGCGTCGATATCGCCGATCCGTCGCAGTGGCGGAAGATGACGCTCCGCTGCCCGAAGCGGGACGGCACGATCGCCAGCGTGCAGATGCTC
>NZ_SJPH01000004.1 GCF_007859815.1 Botrimarina hoheduenensis
CTCCAGGGCCTGCTTCGGCTACGCCTCAGCAGGCCCCTCCGCTACGGAGGGCCAGCGGAGTAGAGTTCAACAATCCCGATTCTCTCATCGCAGGTGGTACATAGATCGGGGGAAGGCCAGGACGGGGCGAAGGAGCGGGTTTGGCGTGAGCTGGTGAGCCGGCAAGCGGCCAGCGGTCTTTCGGTGCGGGCGTTCTGCCGGCGTGAGGGGGTGAGCGAGGCGTCGTTCTACGGCTGGCGGCGGGCGCTCGGCCGACGGGCCGGCGGTCCGCCGCCGTTCGTGCCGGTGGTGGTAAGCGACGTTCCGATCCACCGCGAGCCGGCGGCGTCGCTGGCCCTCGAGCTGCGCGGCGGCCGCGTGCTGAGGCTGCCCGCCTCGACCCGGGCGGCGTGGCTGGCCGAGTTGCTGACCGCGATCGCCTCGGGGGACGCCCGATGATCGCGACCGACATGGCCCAGACGCAGGTGGGGGCCCAGACGCGGGTGGGGGTGGCGACCACGCCGGTCGACATGCGGAAGTCGTTCGACGGCCTCGCCGAAGTGGTCCGCAGCTTCCTGGGCCACGACCCGCTGTCGGGGAGCCTGTTCGTGTTCCGCAACAAGGGGGGCCACCTGGTGAAGGTGCTGTGGTGGGACCGCGACGGGCTGGCGATCTACTACAAGCGGCTGGAAGAAGGAGCGTTCGCGTGGCCGAAGGGGAACACTCCGTCGGTCGAGCTGACGTGCGAAGAGCTGCTGAAGCTGCTCTCGGGGTTGGAGGTTTCACGGCGAGTGGCGTGATTGCGGTAGCGCGATGATTCGGCGCCCGGTAGGATCACCGGCGTGGCCACGGTCGAGGAACTGCCGAGCGATGTTGAAGTACTCAAGCGGCTGATCCTCGATGAGCGACGTGAACGCGAGGGGGCGATCGAGCAGGTCACCCGCGGCTACCTCAACATCGACAACAACGCCAGCGAGCGGGCGCTCAAGCGGGTCGCCCTCGGCCGCAAGAATTCTTATTGACCCTTGCGCCGCCAACGAGCCCCTTTATAGCCTGAGTTGGGCGGTCTTGAAGAAGGAGAGTTTGATTCGGTGGTCGTGGGCTTGATCGTCGAGCGAGGCGTGGACGGCGGTGTTGAGTTCCTCGACATTGTCGGGGACGAAGTTGGCCAGGTCGGCGTACTTGGCGTGGCTCCACATCGCCTCGACCGGGTTGAGCTCGGGGCAGTACGCGGGCAGCTGCTCGAACTCGATCCCCTTCCAGCCCTTCTCGAGGATCCGCTTCTCGGCCGACCGATGCACGCTCCAGCGGTCCCACACCACGATCAGTGGGCGACGGACCTTCTTCCGCAGCCGACGCAAGAAGCCGATCGCGTCGTCGGTCTTCACGTTCTTCCGCTGCACGTCGAAGCAGCAGCCGACGCGGGTTCTGGTCGGCGAGAGGATCACCGCCCCGATCACGCTGAGCCGGTCGTGTCGATCCCAAGAGCGTTGGACCGGCGTGCAGCCCGAGGGGGCCCAGGTCCGCCGGTTCACCGGCTGGAGCATGAAGCCCTTTTCGTCGAGGAAGACGATGCTGGCGCCCCGTCGGCGGGCTTTTTTTTGATCCGCACCCACTCGACCCGACGCCAGTGCTCGACCGCATCGGGGTCCTGCTCGCGGGCGACCGTGCGCGGCTTCTGCGGCGTGAACCCCAGCTGCCGAAGCATCCGCGCGAGATGCCCGGCGTTGTACTCGACGCCGAACCGATTCTCGATCAACTCAGCCACCCGCGCGCAGGTCCACAGGTCGGTCGGGAAGCCCGCCTCGCGGGGACCGGCGACGATCAAGTCAACCAACTCGTCACGCTGTGGATCGGTGAGCTTGCGTTTGCCGCCGGGGTGCGGCTTGGCGGCGAGACCCTCTTCGCCCCCTTCACGCCAAGCCCGCCGCCAGCGTTTCGCGCTGCTGCGATCGACACCGAAACGTTCGGCCACCGTGCGGACGGACTCCCCTGCCTGGAAGCACGCCGCAGCGCGACGGCGTCGAGCTTCCAGCTCCGCCGCACTGCCTTGAGGTCTCATGCACCTTGCTACGGTGCTAGCGGCATCGAGGGTTCATTCGCCGCGCCAGGGTCAATATGACCTTCTGTCAACCCTCGAGGCGCAATTCTCCCGCAGTTGCCATTCGGCATTTTTCAATCGGGCAGTCGTTGTTGGCGGAGAGCGGCGTCGCCGGCCTTGCATCGACGGTCGATCCAACTCTTATGCGGGGATTGGCTACCCCAGGATGAAGGTGCGTCGCGCGGGCTGGCCTCGATCTGGCTGCTGTGGTCGGAACACAGAATTCTTGACGAGGGTTCCCTTTACCGCGCCGGCGACGCACGCTCTCCGCCAACCGCACGACCGATTTAAGCGATCGTCGCCGGTTCGCTGCGAGGCGAAACGCACTGGCCGATCGACCAGATGAAGCCAAGCAGTTCCCGGGCGACCGCCGTGATCGCCACCTGCGACTTCTTTCCTTTCGCCTGGAGCTGACGGTATCGCTTGCAGAGTCGGAGCTGCGCCTTCCACGCAATCTCCCTCGCCTCCTGGGGGATGTCGCGCGGCATCGTCTGCTGCATGTGCGAACCAACCTTCGGCGTCAATCGATAACTCCAAGCGGCCTCGTAGAGGAGCGTTCGCACCGAGCAGTTCCCGGCCTTGGTGATCCCCCGTGGCCTCACGCTGCCGCCGCTGGAATACTCGCCGGGGGTGAGGCCGAGAAACGCCATGAGTTGCTTCGGATGGGCGAAACGACGCATGTCGCCGACCTCGGCGACGAGCGTGACCGCGATCACCAATGCCACGCCCCGCAGGGCTTGCAGGGCTTCGACCAAGGCGCCGAGCGACCATTGGGGGACGAGATGGCGAATCTCGGCTTCCAAGTCCGTGCGACGCGACAAGACCTGCTCCATCGCGTTGACGTAACTCTGGAAGGCGATCTGCTGGGCCTCGTGGGGAAAACGCCGCCCTGCGAGCCAGAGCCGATGCCGGCCCGTCCAAGGCTTCGCGGAGTAATCGCTGGCCGCGTGTTTGAGCAAGAAGGACTGGATGCGCTGGCGGGCTTGCTTCAAGTCCTTGCTCGCGGCGTGCCGAGCACGCACCAGGTCGCGGACCGCTTCGTGGACCGGGTCGGGGACCCAAATGGCCGTCAGTTCGCCGGCTCGGGCTAGCCGCGCCAGGGTGACCGCGTCGCGGTGGTCGTTCTTCACCCGATCGCCCGGCTTCCGCGGGATATGGGACGGCGCGATCACGTCGCAGGCGAAGCCCCGTGCCTGCAGCAAGCGGTGAATCTCGTAACCGCACGGCCCCGCCTCATAGGTAAAGGCGATCCGACCGTGCCGCTCGGCGAGCTTGGTGGCGATCTTCTCGACATGGTGCGCCGTGTTGGGAACCGTGCCCCAGAACCGCACCTCGCCGTCCCGGCCCGAGTCGGCCACGGCGACCGCGATCGACTCCTTGTGGACGTCCAAACCGACATACGCATTGACCGCTTCCATGGCGATTCTCCTGAAAGTACCTGAGGAACGTCGCCCCTTCAGGCGACCCTACCAGCCTCGCCTCTCGGAGAAGGTCATACCATCTGGCTCTTCGCCGGGAACGACGCGGCCGCCCAGAGCCACGCGAGGCTCTGGTCGCTAATCGCCAGCTGCGAACGCCACCAGGTCGACCCGCAGCGCTACCTCACCAGCGTGCTGGTAAAAATCGGCCAGACGCCGCGAGAAGATCTCGGCCAGTTCCTCCCCGACGCGTGGAAGGCCGAAGACGCGGCAGAGCCTTTTCCCGAGAAATAGCCCCCCTCGCGACGCTACCTACGGCTACCTGGGGTTCGCCGTTTGGACACACCGCGGCCATGCCCCGGACCCGCAATCGGGCCATGCCCATCTGGTGCTTGAAGCGGGACATGGTCGCCTCGACGCCGGCTCGCCAACGATAGCGGTCGAGGAACTCGTCGGTCGCGTCTCGCAGCCTGCGTGCTCGTTGGCGAACCCGGTCGTGCGTATACTGCCAGCGGCGTTCGCGGCGCCCTACCGCCGACGCCGGGCAGTCTTCCTTGCGTGAGCACGCGTCGCACCCCGCCGGGTCGAACAGCACTTGCAGCCGCACTTCGGCGAGGCTCGTCTCGACCGGCGCCTGCCCGGCGGGACAGCGCAGCACGCGTCCCTCGTCGTCCAGCTCGAAATCCTCCAGCGTGAGCTTGCCTTGCTTCTTCCCTTTAGCGGGCGCTGACGGGGAGACGACCTCGACATCGCGTTCTCGCCCCTTCTCCAGGCACGCGTTGGAGCCGTAGTGCGAGTCGGCGAGCAGTTCGGCCGGCTTCACGCCACGCTGCTCGGTGCCGTCGATCGCCGGTTCGAGCGCGTCTTGGTCGTGCCGGTTGAGAGGATTCACCGCGACGTGCGTGATCAGGTCGGGCTTGCGTGGCGCCGGCTCGTCTTGATCTTCGCCGTCGTCGGGGCGGTCGTCCTCGGCGAAGGTCTCCATCAACTGGACCTGGTAGCCCGTGCCGCGGTGCTTGTTGTAGCGGGCGTCGGAGTCGGCCGGGTTGATGACGCCGTCGCAACCCGACTTGCAAGGCGGTCGAACAACGACTGGCGCCAAGGCGTCGTCGGTTACCTCACACTGCTCGTGGAAGATACGCTCCAGCAAGGCGAAGCTCTCCAGTTCGGCCGCGTCGGTGAAGCGGAACTGCTGGACCAACGCGTAAACGTCCTGCGCCGCCTCCGGCAAGCGACGCTTCGATTCGTTCGGACGCGTGTCGGCGAAGCAGCCCTCGCCCTGACGCTCGACGTACTTGCGGACGACCTCGGCTTCGACCTGGACGTAGAGGGTCGGATACTTACGACGCAGCTCTCGCAAGAACTTGCAGGCCGCCTCGACCAGGATCCCCAGCCGCGTGAGTCCTCGGATAGCCGACTTGTGATCGGCAGTCGAAAAGTGCAGCGCCCGGCGGGCCCGTTGGGCGCCCTCCGACTGATTGAGGGCGCGAACGTCCATCAAGCGGTAATATCGAGTGTCAACCTTGTTGAGCCGGAGGCGACAAGGCCGATAGTCCTAAAAGAGGAGTCAACCGTCGATCTGGTCAGCGACTGCTTCGGCGAACCGAGCCGTCGAGGCGGCGCCGCCGAGGTCGCGCGGGTGATTCCGTGGGTCGGCTACCGCACGCGCGACAGCGTCGTCGAGGAGGACCGCCGCGCGCGAAGCGCTGGGGTCGCCCCGTTCGGCGGCGAGCCACTCGAGCATCATCGCCCCCGAGAGGATCATGGCGGCCGGGTTCGCGATCCCTTGCCCCGCGATGTCGGGCGCCGAGCCGTGGGCGGGCTGGAACAGCGCGCGGCCCGCGCCGATTTCGCCCGAGGGTCCCATGCCGAGGCCGCCGACGAGCCCCGCGGCGAGGTCCGACAGGATGTCGCCGAACTGGTTCTCCATGACCAGCACGTCGTACGCGTCGGGCCGCGACACCAGGTACAGGCACATCGCGTCGACGTAGGCCGCGTCCGCCATCAGGTCGGGGTAGCCCTTCGCGACATCGAAGAAGACCTTCCGGAAGAAGGCGAAGCTGCGGAAGACGTTCGCCTTGTCGACGCAAGTGACGCGGCGTCGAGCGTCGGTCGGCCTCCCGCCGCGACGCCGGGACAGTCGGCAAGCGAAATCGACCACCTTGGAGGTCCCCGTCCGGGTGACCACGATCGTGTCGGTCGCCACTTCGTCACCGACGACCGCGCCCCCGCCGTACGACGCGAACAGGCCTTCGAGGTTTTCGCGGACGATCACCAGATCGATCCCAGCGCCGGGATTCGCCAACGGCGTGGGGACGCCAGGGTAAAGCTTTGCCGGTCGGGCCGCGGAGTGCAGGCCCATCGCGCGGCGGAGCCCCATCATCATCTCGGGCTGCACCTCGGTACCGTCCGCCTTGCGGACATCGGGCATACCGATCGCGGCCAGCCACACCGCGTCGGCCGCCAGGCAATCGGCGAGCGTCTCGTCCGGCAAGGCGACGCCGCAGCGGCGGTGGCGCTCGGCGCCGGCGTCGTGCCGCGCGAACTCGAGGCCCAGCCCGCCGGCCGCCGCGACCGCCTTCTCGATCGGCGCGAGCGCCGCGTCGGTGATCTCCGGTCCGATGCCGTCGCCGGGGAGCAGGACGATCTTGTAGGTGTTCATCTAGGCGCCTTTAGCGAGGGTTGCCGTCGGCCAGTTCCCAGCACGAGACTTCCTTCGACTCGATCCCGTCGCGGACAGCGGCGTCGAACACCTTGAAGTGCTCGGTCTGCAGGTGCGCGTCGAAAGCCGCCCGGTCGTCGTAGACCTCGTAGAGCAGGTAGGCGGCGCCATTGTTGGGGTCGAACGCCACGTCGAACCGCCTGCAGGCCGCTTCGCGGCCGAGCGAATTGGCGGCTTGCTCGTACACCAGCGCGCGAAAACGCTCCGCGAACTCTGTCCGGGCCCGGAATTTCACCAACACGACGTACATACCAAGGTTTCTCAGCTCGGGAAGCGCTCGCGGAGGTCGGCGACCTGGGCGTCGGTGAGCGGCCGGGTCGCGCTACCACGCAGTAGCAAATAGAGTTTGGCGGTCTCTTCGAGCTCCTCGATCGCGTAGACCGCCCGGTCGAGGTCGGCGCCCGCCACCACCGGGCCGTGGTTGGAGATCAGCACCGCATGGTGGCGGTCGGCAAGCCGCTCGACCGCCGCGGCGAGCGACTTGTCCCCCGGCGGATAGAACGGCACGAGCGGCAAACGACCTACTCGCATGACATAGTAGGCGGTCAGCGGCGGGAGGACATCGGCCTCGTTGACATCGGCGAGGCAGGACACCGCAACTGAGTAGGTCGAATGCAGATGGACTAGAGCCCGGTCGGATGGCCGCCGGCCGTACATCGCCAGGTGCAAGAAGGCCTCTTTCGTCGGCTGGTCGCCATCGAGCAACTCGCCTTGTGCGTCGAGCAAAGAAAGCCGCTTGGGGTCGAGTCGCCCCAAGCAGGCGTTGGTCGGCGTCATCAAATAGCGGTCGCCCAGCCGCACGCTGAGGTTGCCCGACGAACCGACGCCGAAGCCGCGCTCAAACAGCGAGCGTCCGTGCAGCACGATCCGCTCGCGGGCCTGGTCTTCGGTCATTGAGCGGTCCCCAGCGCGCGGAAGAAGAAGTCGTCCGCGCCGAAGTTGCCCGACTTGAGCGCCAGCGCCAAGCGGGGTTCGTCGAGCGTCTCGACCCAGGGGACGCCGGGCGCGATCTCGGGGCCGATCCGCACGGCCTCGACGCCGAGCTCGCGTATGACGGCGCCGGACGTTTCGCCCCCCGCCAGCACAAGCCGCCGCACGCCCTTCTCAACGAGGCCCGCGGCGACGCGGGCAAGCGTGTCTTCGAGCATCGCCGAGGCCGCTTCGACGCCTAGCTCGCGCTGCGCGGCACCCACGGCCGCCAGGTCGGCAGTGGAGTAAACCATGACCGGCCCGTCGGCGAGCCGTTCGGCGGCCGAATCGACGATCTTCCGGACCGAGTCGTCGCCCGCCGCCAGCCGCAGAGGATCGACGGCGCGCGAGAACGCCGCCTTTCTGAAGGCGGCCACCTGTCGCTGCGTCGCCGCCGAGCAACTGCCTGAGAGAAACGCGGCGTAGCCCTCCATACCGACAGCATCGGGCAAGCGGAAGGCAAGTTCTCGTCGCATATGGCACGCTTGTGCAATCGCGCCGGCGAAGGCCGATCCGCCCGTCATCAAGACATCGCGCTCGGCGACAAACGCGAGCGTTCCGAGGTGAAGGTCTTTCAGTGCGTCGGCAATGACAAACTGGACCCCTTGGGCAACCAACTCGTCGGCAGCGGTTTCCGCCGGGCCGAATCCCACTTCGACCGCCGAGTACGGCAGCAGGCCGACGGTCTGCTTCGTCTGTCGACCGAGCACCCGCACGAGGTCGGCGTCGGTCATCGGGTTGAGCGGGTGCCGCTCCATGCCCGACTCGTGGAGCGGCTTGCCGTTGACGAACAGATGCCCGCAGTAAACCGTCCGGCCATTCTCCGGGAACGACGGACAGAAAAAGACCCGACTGGCGTCGAGCGTGTCGGCGAGCGCCCCGGCGACCGGTCCGATGTTCCCCTTGTCGGTCGAGTCGAATGTCGAGCAGTACTTGAAGAAGAACCTCGCGAAACCGACCGACCGCAGTACCGCGAGCGCCGCGAGCGACTGCTCGACCGCGTCGCGGGCGGGGATCGAGCGGGACTTTAGCGCAATGATCGCCGCGTCGTAGCCAGCCGCGTTGAGTGGGTTCTCTGGCAGCCCGAAGTGCAGCAGGACACGCATGCCAGCGCGCGACAGCATCGCCCCCAGGTCGGTGGCACCCGTGTAGTCGTCGGCGATGCAGCCGAGCAGGCGGCTCACTCGGCCTCTCCTGCGGGTCGAGGGCGATCGCGGTCGGTCGTTAGGAGGAACTGGTCGAACTCGAAACCATCCTCCCGCATCGAGAACGACACCGTGTGCCTGCCCGACGACGGAATGTCGAGGTAGATGGCGTGGGGGACACCGCAGTGCTCCTTGGGAGTGCGCTGCTTGCTTTCCCACCACCAACGATTCTTTCCTTCGCACCACTGCATCCGCTGGCCTGTGGCGGGCCACTCGCCGTTGAGGCCGACGTGGATGCCATTGTCTTCGCTGCCAGTCGAGTAGGCGCGGCCCCAGACGTAGTAGCGGCCCGCTTCGGGGAAATCGACCTCGTAATCGATGACGGCGACGACGCCCGGCTCGTCAGAGAAGTTGACTCCCTTCGTGAGTTTGTCGGCGTGCGTCCGTCGCGTGTCGGGCAACAACTCAACGTAGGCTTTGCCGCTAGCGCCGTCGAGGTGCGGCGGATCGCCGTCATTCCCTTCCGATGCGGTCGAGTCGGCGCTGATGACACACCACTGACGGTGATCGCTGTTCGACTGCGCGGTGAAACACTCTGCTTCCACGAAGATATCGACCGCCGAGACGCGGCCAGCGACGAACAAGAGGGCAAGGCACGCAAGCCAGTAACGCATAACGGTTATCCGATGAGGGGAGCAAAACTTAGGGTTCAACGGCGATTGCCCGCACCGGTGAACCGTCGCCGCCGATCACTTTGAGAGGCAGGGCGATGAATTCGACCCGCTCGCATCGGAGCTGATCGAGATGGCATAACCCCTCGACGATGACGACACCGCCGCGAAACAGCGTCTGGTGGACGGCCGTCACCTCGCGTAGGTTATTGACATCGGCAACCGAAGGGGGCTCGACGCCCACCAGGGCGACCCGCTTTGCGACGAGCCACTCGGCTAGTTCCAACGAGAGACGCGGCAACGCGTTTCGGTAGGCGTCCTCGCCGTGGCGGCGGTGCCAATCGGTCTGCAGCAGCAAGCGCTCCCCCGCGACCACCTCGCCGGCGGCCGCCGCGAACCGCTCGACCGAGATCAGCTCAGCCGGCTCAACTGGCGTCAGGTCGATGATCCGCGCGGGGCCGCAGCATACCGACAGGTCTTGCTGATCGAGCGTCGCCGCGCCAGGGAAGAAGTGGCACGGCGCATCGATATGCGTGCCGCAGTGGGAGTAGAGCGTGAGCGTTGTCGCATTCCAACCATCGACTGCAAGGCGCTTCGCGGGATCGACTTTCGCGCCCGGTAGGTCGGCGTCGATTCCCCGCGATAAATCGACAATCCGCCGCGGCTCCTCTGGTCTCACCGAGCGGCCAGTTCGGTCAGACTCGTACGCCGCTTCGACCGCCGCCAGCGACCGCAGGTAGTCTTCGCCGGAGGTCTCGAACCGCTCACCCGCGCGAAGCCGTTCGACGAAGTGCCGCTGTGTCGCGTAGACACAGTCTCCGGCAAAGCCCTCGTCACGCCATTCGTAGGCGTGTTCGACTTCTGGCTCACCGAGCCGTTTGACAAACAGCCGCCCAGCGCCGTCCAGGCGAATCGTCCCCCCAGTCCCTTCGACGAGCGTGTCGCCGAACGTCAGGCGGGGGTTTTCGTCGGTCGTCTCGTTGTAGCGGTTGGCGTCCCAAACCGCGACCGCACCGGAAGCGAATCTCACCGTCACCAGCGCGGCGTCTTCGCCGGCGATTGCTGGATTCAACCTCCTGAGGATGGCCGAGACGCTTTCGATCTCGCCGGCGAGATAGCGGAACGTATCTAGGAAATGGACACCCGTCTCGTGAACCAACAGCCGCGGCATTGTCCGAAAGTACGGCTGCCGAGCGACATAAGCGTCTTCCCCCCACCCATCGCCCATCCGAGTGTGGACCATGAGGGTGTGCACATCGCCGACGGTGCCTGTGTCGATGAGGCGCTTGGTCTCACGCCGCCAAGGCTGGAAGCGGAAGTTCTCGTGCACCATGAAGGGGACGCCGTGTGCGGCGGCGACGACCCGCTCGGCGCCGGCTCGGTCGTCGGCGAGCGGCTTCTGGCAGAGGATGGCGACGCCCCAAGCCGCGCACCTCTCGACGAGCTCGAGCTTGCCGGGTGGAGGCGTGATGAGATCGACAAAGTCGGGACGGACGGCGTCCAGCGCCTCGGCGGCGTCGGTGAACCAGCTCGCCGCGCCGACCGCCTCGGCGGCGCGGCGGGCGCGTGACTCGTCGCGATCGCAGACCGCTTCGATCCGCACGTCGTCCATCCTGCGCCATGCGTCGAAGTGGAAGCGGGCAAAATAGCCGGCACCGATCGTCAGCCCTCGCAGCGGCGTCATTGTGAGACCTCCGCCGGTTCATCAAGCAACGGGCTTCGCGGATCGAGCTGCAACCAGCATACGACCGCGACGAGATTCAACCCCGCCGCGACGTAGAAGAACGTGCTGGTAGCGCCCGACCAGTCCTTCAGGTAGGCGTAGGCGAGCGTCGTGAGGAAGCCGCCAACATTGCCCGCCATGTTCATGGTGCCCGAGACGACGCCCGAGTGCCGCTTGCCGATGTCCATACAGAACGACCAGCTGGGGGCGAGCGTCATGTCGGCGCCGAAGATCGCCAAGCAGAACCACGCCACGGCAGAGAAGACCTCGGTCTGCTGCATGCTCATCAGAACGCCGAGCGTCGCCAGGGCGAACCCCGCCGCTGCGGGGACCTGGCGTGAGAGCTTCCACGCGCCGCCGCGGTAGAGGCGGTCGATCAGCCACCCCGAGAACCAATTGCCGATCGCCCCCGCCACTAGCGGCGCCGACGCGTACCATCCCGCCTCGACGCTCCCCAGGTCGAACTTGGTCTTCAAGTGCGGGAACCAATGCGTCAGGCAGAAGAAGAAGGTGAAGTTGGACGCGAAGTACTGCAGGCATAACAGACCAACGCGGCCCGAACGCATCAGGTCGCCGGTGGTGATCGGCCTGCCGTCCGCAACGCCGACCGACCCGCTCTGCTGGCGACTGGCTTGGATGTAGGCGAGCTCTGCGGGCGTTACGGAGCGGTTCTGCTCGGGCTCGTCTCGAAACCAGAGCCACCAGAACACCGCCCAGCCGATGCCAACGACCATCAGCACCGCGAAGCTGGCGCGCCAGCCGAGTGTCTGCAACAGCCAAGCGACGCCCGGCAGCGCAAGGGCGGCGCCCAACCGCGAGCCTGAAAAGTTGATCCCTTGCACCAAACCGCGCTCCTGCATCGGGATCCAAGAGAACGCCGCCCGCGCCATCCCGGGGAAGGCCCCCGCCTCGCCGGCGCCGAAGGCCAGCCGCGCCGCGAGCAGCGACGCGTAGTTGAAGGCCGCCCCGGTCAGCCCGGTAAAGACCGACCACAGCACGACGATCGCCGTGAGGAGGCGCCGGGGGCCGTACTTGTCCGCGAACCACCCGCCGGGCGTCTGGAACACCGCATAGCCGAGCGAGAACGCGCCGAGGACCCAAGCCCACTGCTTGTCGGTGAGCGACAACTCGCCGACGATCGAGTCCTTCGCTGCGGAGATGCACGCCCGATCGACGTACAACAGTACTGACAACGCGAACGTGCCAAATACGAACCAGGCGCGTGATGGCATAGCAGCCCGTTGATTTACGGGATTCCACCGAAGCCGGTCAGAAAAATCGGTGGCCCTGTCCATTCGGTGACTTGTCGGCTCCGGCAGATCCCCGAGTTGTGATCGATATCTTCGCTCCGCATCGCAAAACCAGCAACTTCTCCTGACACCCGGTGCCCGGAACGCAAAACGGGCTGCTACGTCGCTAACCTCCCGCTCATGCAGCATCTGTTTGAACGCAGGGATCGAGTCGCAGCATTGGCCTCCAGTCAGCACCCAAAGGATGCTGGGACGCAAGAACGACTAGGATTGCTGCGACTAGGCAGTTAGAGACCGCTGCTACAACCCCGAGTATGGCGGCGAATCGATTTAAAACGTACAGGTCCTCTGATTAGATGGGCCTTGCCGCCCTGACGAGGACACCGCACCGAAGCGTCGATTCTGGGGCGGATCCAGTCGAGGCCGCTGGCCGTTTGGAGATTGTATACCATGGGCGATTGGGAGTAAAGTGACCTGGAAGATAGGTCTCTTCCAAACCAGCGGTGACGGCTCTGCGCCACGAAACAGACGCAGATCGCACAGTCAGTCGCGGGGAGGGCTAGCACCGCGCGACGTACGACCTCCGACGCCTGACCCGCGATGCCATGATCCAGGATCGCTGCAGCCACACCCTCTCCCTGTAGAAGCCTGCTCAACTAGATCCACAACACTGAAGCCGATACCCACTCCCGCCAGGTTCATGCAGAGCACTTATTTAGTTTTAGTGATCGCATCCATCGCCTGCTGGCAATGCTCCGCTATCGCAACAGAATCCATCGACTTCAACCGCGATTGGCGGTTCCGTCTCGGCGAGCTCGATGCCGCCGCGCCCGACTTTGCCGACGACGCTTGGCGAGTCCTTGACCTCCCGCACGACTGGTCGGTCGAGTCTTCGTTCAGCGAAGGCCTAGAGGGTTGTACCGGCTACCTGCCCGGCGGCGTCGGCTGGTACCGCAAGACCCTCGATCTCGACTTGGGTGAAGATCAGGTCGCGTACCTCTGCTTCGACGGCGTGTACAACCGCTCGAGGGTTTGGCTGAACGGCCAGGAGCTCGGGTTCCACCCGTATGGCTACTCCCCGTTTCACTACGAGATCACCTCCGAATTGCTACGTCCGGGAGCGCCGAGCGTAGTCGCGGTACGGGTCGATCACTCACGCTACGCCGATAGTCGCTGGTACACCGGTTCTGGCATCTATCGCGACGTCAAGCTGCGGGTGTGCAATCGCCTGCACGCGCCCGTCGATGGCGTCTATGTGACTACGCCCAAGGTTGGGGAGTCCGATGCGACAGTCGCTATCGAGACTACGGTAAGAAACGCCTACGTCTCTCCAAAGTCATTCCGTGTCGTGACGCGCGTGGTCGGCCCCAACGGGGAAGTTGTCTCCTCTGGATCGACCGATGGAACCCTGAACGCCAACTCGGAACATGTCTTCTCCCAGACGATATCTGTGCAGCTGCCTCGTCTTTGGAGCCCGCGAACGCCCGAGCTGTACACGGCACAGACTTCGATCGAGGTCGCCGGCGAGACCCTCGATCGCCGAACGACGCGCTTCGGCATCCGATCAATTCGCTTCGACGCGGACCGGGGGTTCTTTCTGAACGGGGAGTCGCTTCGGATCCAAGGCGTCTGCCTGCACCACGACGGAGGTGCGGTCGGCGCCGCCGTACCGGCAGCGGTGTGGCGCCGCCGCTTGCTCGCACTCAAAGAGGGCGGCTGTAATGCCGTGCGGTCGGCCCACAATCCTCCTTCTCCAGAGTTCCTTGACCTGTGCGACGAGCTCGGCTTACTCGTTCAAGACGAGTTCTACGACGAGTGGGATTACCCGAAAGACAAACGACTCAACATGCAGGAGAAGTCGGTAGACCCGATCACCCGCGGTCACCACGATCACTTCCAGGAGTGGGCCGAGCGTGACTTGAAGGCGACCGTGCTCCGGGACCGCAACCATCCCTGTGTGTTCCAATGGAGCATCGGCAACGAAATCGAATGGACCTATCCCGGATACCGGACGGCCTCGGGCTACTTCGACGCCGACGCTGGCGGGAATTACTTTTGGGATCCACCGCGCATCGAGCCGGAAGAAGTACGGCGACGCATCGAAACAGCCGACCCCCCCGAATACATCCTCGCCGAAACGGCGAAACGGTTAGCTGCTTGGACGCGGGAACTCGATCGCACGCGGCCGATCACCGCCAATTGCATCTTACCAAGCGTGAGCCACGTTTCGGGTTACGCCGACGCTCTTGACCTTGTTGGGTACAGCTACCGCCGCGTTGTCTACGACTACGCCCAACGTCACTTCCCAGACAAGCCGATCATGGGCACGGAGAATCTGGGGCAGTGGCACGAGTGGAAGGCCGTCCTCGAGCGGCCGCGCGTGGCCGGGGTCTTCCTCTGGACCGGCGTCGACTACTTGGGCGAAGCGAACGGGCGCTGGCCGCAGAAGGGGCTTCGATGCGGATTGCTCGATACGGCGGGTTTCACCAAGCCGTCGTACCACATGATGAAATCCCTTTGGACAAGCGAGCCCTGCGTTTACCTGGCGACAAGCCTCTTGTCAGAGTCAGACTATCAGCTCGATGAAGCCGCGGGACGCGTGACTGAGAAGTCGCCTGGAGCATGGCAGCAGAGGACCTGGGAATGGCACGCGGTCAATCGGCACTGGAACTACGCGGCCGGCGAGACGGTGGTCGTTGAGGCGTACGCCAATGCCGATCGCCTCGAGTTGTTGCTCAACGGTCGGTCCCTAGGAGTCCAGAGCCTTTCTGACTTCCCAGACCGGATCTTCAAGTGGGCCGTACCCTTCGAGCCCGGCGAGTTGGTGGTGACGTCGGCGTCGGGCGCCGCGCGAGACGCGCTGCGTACCGCGGGGCCTCCAGCACGAATGAAGCTCGAGATTGACCGCGGGCGCATCGCACCAGACGGCAGAGACGTGGCCCACGTCGTCGCTCAGATCACCGATGAGAAAGGGGTCCCGGTCCGAACCAGCGACCGAGAGGTCAGCTTTCGAGTCGATGGGCCGGCTCAGTTGATAGGCGTCGACAACGGCTCGCTGACGACGATTGAGAGCTTTCAGTCCGACCGCGTTCCGACGCACCAAGGACGCTGCCTCGGTATCGTGCGTTCAACTCGCAGCGCCGGCGAAGTCACCTTCCGGGCGAGCACCGAAGGTCTGCCGGACGCAGTCGCCGTCATTAGGGTGGGAGACGATTGACGCGGAGGGTAGTCCCGCTATCACATCAAGTGATGGAACGTCGCACCACTTCACATTTGGCGACTCCCACCCGCCTACTGCGTCGCCGGTACACCGGCGTTGTTGATGACCGGATCCAGATCGATGCCCCCGAGCTGTCAAGCGATCCGCGAGCACACCGATCGAAGTCTCTTGTGTAATGCCCAAACCGGCTACTTTGCCCCGATGCCGGGAGGCGCGGAAAGCTGGCCGTACGCGCTCGCAGGAGGAATCATGCCGTCGGGGATCGAGATCCGTTTGTCGTCGGCTCCGCCGGCGAAGTTGCTCAGGCTGTAGCTGTTCGGCAGCGACCAATCGCACTCAATCCGTCCATCCCCCAGAACGATGTTCCCGAGCTTCTCGCGGAACCAGAGGGCGAGGTCGTGGTACTCCACCGTGTACGCGACGTTCCGTCGCTCGAGTGGGTCGGCGCGGAGGTCGTATAAGGCCAGATCGGCGTCGCGGGGTTTGCAAGTGAGCGCCCACCGAACGTCGTCGTTCAGCAACGGGGCTTGCCCTACCGTCCGCCGGTCGCGTGTCCGCATCGAGAAAGCAAAGTCATCCGTCCGCAGGTAGGCGCGGTGCCCGCAGACGAGGTTCATCTCGCCAAGAATGTACTCACGCTCCGGAACCTGTCCTTCGACGACCTGAGCCAGGTCGTCGCCGTCGAGGTAGTCGAAGTCCGGAAGGGAGACATCGACGCCCCCGGCGGCAGCCACGGTCGGGAAGAAGTCGACGTACTCGACCATGCCGTCATGGACGCTGCCCGGCGGGAACCGCTGCACATCCGACGACACGACGATCGCCGCCCCAGAGACCGACTGCCTCCAGGGACCGAACTTGGCCATGACGCCCTGCTCGCCGAGGTGCCAACCATGATCACCGATCGTTAGGACGATCAAGTAACCCCGGCCGGTCCGCTCGCTGTAACGCTTGAAAGCGTCGACCGCCTGACCGATGAGCGAGTCTCCGTACGCCGCGAAAGCGTAGTAGTCCCGGATCGCTTGGAGCTTCTCCGCGGGCCGCATGCGATCGGTCTTCGACTCCAGGTAGGCCTCAACGAGTTGGCTTGGCAACGCCGCCAACTCGTCAGCATCGAACTCCGGCAAGCGATAACTCCGCTCTCGGAATCGCTCTCGGAAGCTCTGCGGCGGAAGGACTGGGGTGTGCGGCAAGTGGAAACCCAGATTGACGAAGAGCGGTTTGTCGGTGTCCGCGCCTTCGACCTCTTTGCTCCACAGCGTTTTGTAGCGTTCGCCCGCGTGCTGGAGGTGATTCTGGAACTCCTTCACGATGTAGGCGTCAACCGTCTCGCCCGCGGGCTTCGGATTAACGCCGCCGAGGATCAAACCGGTGTTCACCATGGTGTACGCGCGAAGGATGTCGAACTCTTCCTCGACGGCGCGCTTGGCGTTGTGCTCTTTCGCATTCAGCAAACGGTCCGCTCTACTCAGGGTGTACCGCTTCACGCGTCCGTCCGGGTAATGGACCGTCTCGGTGGCGTCTTTCCGCAAGAGGATCGCGTCAACCAGCCCGTACGCTCCCGTAGAGACGAGGTCGCCGATCCCGTTTCTCTCCAGATCGCTCTCGTAGTCGATCTCGAAGTCGAAGAGCGTTGGCGTGCCGCGCCGGCTTGAGCCCCGCGGCGTAACGCCGAGGTGACGCTTGCCAATAATCGCTGTGTGGTATCCAGCGTCCCGCATCACTTGCGGCACCGTGGGCCGGGCGAAGTCAGCCTCTTGATGCGTCTGCTCCCAACCGTACTTGCCGTTTCGGAAGGGATACCGGCCGGTGATCATCGATGCCCGCGATGGGCCGCAGGCCGGGGAGTTGCAGAACGCCCGCGTGAAGAGGACGCCTTCGCTCGCGAGCGCGTCGATGTTCGGTGAGGACACGTAGCCGAGCGGGCTCTCGCTCTTTCCGGTCGTCGCCCGGTTATACGCCTCAACCGAGTCCGCCCGATGGTCATCCGTGACAATCCACAGGATGTTCGGCTGCGAGGCCTGCGTCGAGCCGATCGACAGAAGGGCGACCAATGCCACGATGCAAGCTGTCGGGTTACACGCCAGCACGTAGACCATCAGGTGTCTCATCGGTCATAAGATGAAAAGTGCAACGCGAATCGGGCGCGCCGAGCCAACTCGAGCAAGGTAACGGTTCCGCAGCCCGGCGATCGGAGACGGCGGGTCTGCTGTCAAGTCAGTGAGCGAATCGCACGTCGCAAGCATTGCGTCGGACAGGGTGCGACGCCCCCCACCGGCAGAATCGAGGCAGCAGCGGTATCGGGTGTGCGTTGCTGATTGTGTGCAGCACATTCGCTCCGCACAACTAACTCCCAAGATCGAGCACCTCATGAACCCAACCTTTTGCTGCTGAGACACTCGCAAGCCGCCCTGATCGGCTTCCCGAAAATCACCGATTTGTCGTCGATCTCCGCCGCCCACCGGGCCGAACGCGATACGGTGCGCAGCGTTCTTGACGCCGTGCCGTTCGGCGCCGGACGCTCCCGGATCGTCGCCTAGCGTTCAAGGATCAGGGTACGGTCCGGCCAATCGGACAATGGGTCGCGCAGAAGCGAGGAAAGGCGTCTTGAAACGCTGTAGGATCGCCTATTCAAACGTCACGGTCATTGGGCCGCACCTCGTGTGTCGCTAGCCGTATGCTCGGCTTTGCGTTCGCACGCGGGTGCGGCTCCGGGTTACTTCTCTGTCGGCGCCCCTTTGGTCGTCATTCGGAAAGCGAGAGCCGTCTGGTTCGAAGGCGCTTGCGGGCCAACGATCACCACGCCAGCATCCGTTCGCCGCCAGGCGATTTTCTCATCGGACCCAACCAACGCGATGTCAACGACCTCGATTGCGGATGCGGGGCCACTCTTGCCGAACGGCTCGAGTAGGGTTTCCGAGCCGGACGTTGGCACCCCGAGTTGGATGGCGTAGATGACATCGCCTCGGCTGGTGTAGCGGATATCGGCCGCGGTGTAGCGCTGGTCGGTTCGGATCCCTCCGAAGCGGTTCGCACCGGCGGTGGTTGGACCGTGACCGTGGGTCACGAAAGGACGGGTCTCGTAGATCGCCTCGCCGTTCTGGTCAAGCCAAGCGCCTAGCTCGATAAGCACCTTGCGCTGGTCTTCGGGGATGGAGCCATCCGCCTTTGGTGAGACGTTCAACAGCAGTTGGCCGTTCTTACTGACGATGTCGACGAGGTTGTGCACGACCATGGCGGATTCTTTGATCCGCAGGTTCCGGGTGTAGCACCAACTGCCGAGGCTGATGGTGTCGTCCGACAGCCAAGGGCTGTCGGCGATCTCCGCCATGCCGCCTTTCTCGATGTCGAACACGCCGATCCCTTTCGGCAGGTCCTCCTGCTTGAACGTGACGGCTACGTCACGCCCCCATTTGTCGGCGGAATTGTAATAGTAATCCACGAAGCGTCGGCGCAAGTCGTCCGGGATCGTGTCAAGCCAACTGTCGAACCAGATGAGGTCGGGCTCGTACCGATCGATGACCTCGCGCAGCTTGCCGTACCACATCTCGAGGAACTCGTCTCTTGGCATGTCGCCGTAGAGCAGGGCCCGCTCCGGATCGTCGAAGGCGCCAGGGTAGTTTGTCATGGCGAAGCTGTAGTGCCCCACCCATTGGCCGTTTTCCTCGCGGAGATGGTTCCGAGCGTGGTGGAACGTGGCGACGACCTTCATGCCGCGTTCACGGGCCGCTTCGGTGATCTCTCCGAGGAGGTCACGCCGCGGCCCCCGGTCAACCGAGTTCCAGGGCGTCAAGTTGCTGTCCCACAAGGCGAATCCGTCGTGGTGCTCGGCGACCGGACCGACGAACCGCGCCCCCGAGCGGGCGAAAAGATCGATCCATTCTGTCGCGTCGAAGTGCTCTGCAGTGAACTCGTCGACGAAGTCGTCGTACCCGTGCTCGGACGGGTCACCGTAGGTCGCGAGGTGATGCTTGTGGACGTAGCCCTCGGGGTTGTGCATATCGCGAGGGTACCATTCGTTGCCGAACGCCGGCACCGAGTAGACGCCCCAGTGGAAGTAGATCCCGTACTTTGCGTCGCGGAACCATTCGGGGGCCTGTTCGCGTTCGCGTAGTTCGTCCCACGACGCGACGTCCACTTCTGGCTCTGTCGACGTCACGCAAGGGAGGCCGCCGAGCATCAGCGCCCGGAGTTCCGGCAGGTAGCGTTGGTAGACTTCACGCGGGGTGCAGCCTTTGTCTTTGCAGATCGACGACGCCATGCCGACGATCTCGCCCATCATACCGCAGGTCCGCATCACGCGGACTGCGCCGAGGCCGTCCTGGGTAACGCTAATGTCGCGTCCCGCCATGAAGAGGTTGTCGATGTTGCGGCTGTAGAGGCAGCGGTAAGGCGCCCAGTACGGCTGTTTGTACTGGTACTTATCGCCACGAGTGAACGTCGAGAAGAAGGCGTCCGTGTCGTTCTCCTCGAAGTAGTCCGGGTGGGGAGAGTGGACATCGATGTGCCAGGTGCAGGGGAAGGCCGCATCCGCGAACTCGGTGGCGTTGCGGAAGTCCTCGGCGGTGAGGACGACATCGCCGATCAGCCGGCGCGACTCACGCTTGCCGGAGACGTACGCCGCCCACTTCAAGCGGTGATTCGAGTAGCGACCGTCGACATTCTTCAAGACGTCCCAAGCACCGTACATAGCGCGGAAGTTGAGGTCGCGAATCCACTCCCCGTCGGCGATCGGGTTTTTGTTGAATCCCGACTCCCAGAACCAAGTGCCGAGCTGGTTGTCGCCTTTCAGGTCGAACGTCTTATTGCGATTCCGGCCCGGGAAATCAACGTCAATGAGGTCGGCCGCCCATGGGCAACGCGGGAACGGTTGGGCCGACTCGGCCGGCGTGAAGCTTAAGGAGATGCGTTCGTTGAAGTCCTCGCAGAGGCACTTCAACGCGTGCTCGTTCTCCTCGGTCTCGCCAAAGCTCCACAGATTCGTCTGGCCCATTCGGCCCTCAGCGGCGAGTTCGAAGTCGGCGGCGACCAAGGCGCCGAGGACGCCGTCGCCGGTTGAGTCGAGGAACCTCTTGCCGCGGACCAGGGTGCGGCGTCCGCTGCGGGTGTGTTGTGCGATCACCGAGTGGATCGAGCCGCCTTCCGCCCGCGCGGCGTTGACACGCTGCTCCATCATTAGCGTGAGGTTGGGCTCGGCTTGGGCGAGCTCCAGCTTGTGCCGGTCATTGAAGTGCCTGTGGTCCTTCACGTCGGGCACCCCTTGGGAAGGCTGGTGCGGACCGAGGAGTTCAATGACAACGTCGCCGACATGCGGGAAGGGTTCGTAGTTGCTAAAGCCGTGCGGCCAGACGCGGACCTCGCTGCTGCCGTTGCCGCCGAGGGCCGGACGGTCTTGGATCAGCGCTACCGACTGGCCGAGCCGTGCGGCTGTGATCGCCGCACAGGTTCCGGCGATGCCGCCGCCGACCACGACCAGGTCGTACTCGCCGCCGTCGGCCGGACCGCGGTCCCACCCGAGCAATCCGCTGCGTAACGACGCGAGTTTGTCGCCTCCGTCAGGCGGGATGAAGTTGGTATCGCGGGCTAGCAGGATGGCGTCGCAGCGGCCTTCGAAACCGGTCAGGTCGTGGAGGGCGAACTCCACCCGATCGCCGAGTCTCACTGTGCCCCCGTCGTGCCATTGCCACTTGGCGCCCTCGGTTCCAAAGGTCTTGGGCAGCGGCGACCCGTCGACAACGATCCGGAACCGGCCCGGCGCCCCCGGCACGTTCCAAGGCGCCACCCAATCGCGGGTCCGAACCCAGACCCGGTACTCGCCAGGGCTTGGGAGAGACACCGTGGTCGTTGCGTCGTTGACCGGGACGCCGAGCCCGTGGGCGAGCACGAACGGCGACCCCATCTGGTCCATGAACTGCTGATCCACAACCCAACCGCCCGGGCTGTCGAACGCCTCCGCCTCGATGAGCACGAGGTCTTTGCCTTGGGCAGCGGGGCAGGTTGCGACGAGCGCCGCCAGCAGCGTCGCGATCGCCCCCGTCAGGGTCGGTCGAGGAACGTACACGCGGGCGTAAGGGCCCGAGTTCGAAGAGAAGGACATGGAGATGAGTGTGTTGGGGGGGCTACTGCTTCGTATCGCTCTCTTCAATTGGCTTGTAGGCCCGCACCCAATCGACAAGGTACGTATGATCGCGCTTACTGCGGATCTCGGCGTCGGTCGGGTGACGTCCGGCGACGGCGTTCCACGTTTGAGCCTCCATGTTGATGATCACGTGCAACGGTTTGTTGAGTCCCGTGCGGACTCCTTCCTCGTTGCGCGTGAAGCCAGGCGGGTCGATGCCGCCGATGCCGTCGGCGTCGTCGAGCCCTGAGGTGACCTTCACCAACTCGCCGTCGAGGTAGTACTCCAGGTGGGTGGGGTCTCGCCAGTAAACGCCGAACCGATGAAATTGCTTGGTCCAGTAGCCACCGCCGGGCCCGGCTTTCAGACCCGGGCGGGTGTACCAGGTGCTAGCGTCGTGAGGCTGGTAGTCCTGAAAGGGCGCCCTTATGAACGTGTGGTGACTGAAGTGGATGCGCTGAGCGAACCAGTCGTTCCGACCGTCGTCGCCGGCGCCGCCGTAGCTCTCGAGGACGTCGATCTCCTGGGTACTGTCCCCGCTCAACATCCAAACGTTCGCGGCGAGCACAGCGTTTGGGATTTTGACCCGAGCCTCGAGGTAGACCGGGGCTTCGATTGTCTCGAGAGAAGAGATGCAACCCAGGCGGGTCGCCGGGAGAGTGTACTCCTTGGGGGGCCCTCCGGTGCTGTCCGCGTTCTTGAATGACTGGGTCTCGCCAGGCACACGCGTCGCGATGATCTTCAGCTTGCTCTGGTCGATGGACACATTCTCGTGACGCCAGACGGTCGTCCCCGGTCCGTCCCATCGCCCAATGTAGTGGTTCTTCCACTTCCCACCGATCTCCGTCAAGCGGTTGGTCGGGCCAAATTCCGTCCGGAATTCATCCGAGACCCTTTCCTCTAGTCGCCAAACTCGGGTCGGTCCAGGGTCGGCGGGCACGGCGTAGCGATCCCACTCCGCGGCGGTCACCGGGGTTGGTAGCACCGCGGCAGCGGTCAGCAGAAGAAGAGGGCGATGCACGGGGGTCCTTGAAATCTGGGGGGCGTAAGCGATGCAGCCAATCGTAGTCTGACGGCGCATTATTGTCGACAATCGGCAACAGCTGTGGTAAGCTGAAAACGATCACAGTGGCCGTTGCAGCATCAGCTCGCCTGATGTCCGCGGGCCGACGTGTCGCAAGGAAGCGCTGGCGGGTCGAACGCCGCGGGTCACTCTTCTCTATCTCTTTCACCGAAAAGTCGGGTTTGCAATGCGAAACGGACAACGCATTCGGCTCAGCCTTGAGCGGCTTGAGGATCGCACCCTTCTGACAACGACCACGGCGATTCAGAGCGGCGCGTGGGACGATCCTGCGACGTGGACCGCCGGTGCCCCAACTGACGCGGTAAGGGCGATCGTGCCCTCGGGGCTGACGGTTTCGCTGACCGGCGACGACCATGTTGCGCGCGAAATCGTCATCCAAGGCGTCCTCGACGTCGAGGAGTCGCCGGGGATCATCAAGACACTCACAACCGACTGGATTCACGTCAACAGCGGCGGCGTGTTCCAGATCGGAACTGAGGCTGACCGCTACGACGCCAACGATTTCATTATCACGCTGACCGGCGACGACCCGACGGCCGTCTTCACGATAGAGGGAGCGGGAACGCTCACAAACAACAACGGGTTCCTGATGGTCGCTAGCGGTGGCCGTTTGCAGTTCTTCGGCGATGAGAAGCTCAGCTACACCCGCCTGGCGGAGACCGTTAGCGCCGGGGCGTCTCAGATCCGCGTCGAGTCGGCTATTGAACGCAATTTTGACGAACAGATCAACGAAGCCGATGGTTCGGTCGACTGGGAGGTGGGTGACCAGGTCGTCGTCGCCAGCTCGACCGAAGACTACCGCGACGAGGAGGTGCGCGTGATCACTGCGGTCGTCCCGCAGGGCGATGGCACGGTGCTGCTGAGTCTCAACACGCCGCTTCAGAAACGGCACTACGGTGAGATCGAGACTTACAGCCGTGGCGCCGCGAAGGGCGACTTCAACAACGACGGCGTGGTCGATGCGGCCGACTACACCGTTTGGCGTGACAACCTCGGCGCTTCGAACGAGAACGCGATCGCCGGCAACGGGGATGGCGGCGGGATTACCGACGCCGATCGTCTGCTCTGGGCCGCGAACTTCGGCGCGACGGCGGACGCCGACTTCCGCACCTGGGATATCGATATGCGAGCGGAGGTAGCGCTGCTCAGTCGGAACGTCCGTATTCAGGGTCAAGCTTCGCAAGATACGGACAACGCTTTCGGCGACCGAGCTCGATTCAACGCCGATCTGTCGGAGGGTTTTGGCGCCCATACGATGATCATGGGCTCGGCCGGCCAAATCACGATCGACAGCGTGCAGTTCGATCGAATGGGGCAAACGGCGCGTGCTGGCCGATACCCGATCCACTGGCACATCGCGGGCGACCGCACGGGAGATATCCTCCGGGGCGCAAGCATCACCAACTCGAACAACCGAGGCGTCACCGTTCACGGGACGCACAATCTGTTGATCGAGAACAACGTGCTGCACGACATCCACGGCCACGGCTTCTTCGTCGAGGACGCGGTTGAGACCGGCAATCTCTTCCGGGCGAACATCGCTCTGGGCATCCATGCCGTGGGCCGCAGCGAGGCGGTCGGCGACAACGCCCCGGACTTGAACGACCCATTCATCGTCGACACGCACGACCACGTCGGCCAGAACCCGACCCGCTTCTTGAGTTCCGCCGCTTTCTGGGTCACGAACCCGGACAACGACTTTGTCGGCAACATCGCGGCCGGCTCGGAGGGGACCGGTTTCTGGTTCTTGTTCCCTGACTCACCGATCGGCGCCGCAGCTAGCGACCCGCAATACGCGGGCGTCCGGCCCGACCGGGTCAATCTCGGCGTCTTCGATCATAACAGCTCGCACTCAGCGCCGATCGGCCTGAACTTCGACCGCGGTAGTGACATCGAGGGACCGGTTGGTGCCACGCTCAAGCCAAACTTTGACGGTGACGCGCACATCCCTTCCGCGGAGCCTCAGATCACCAATTACACCGCGTACAAGCACACGACCGGGATCTATCACCGCGGACGGATCGGTCACTTTGAAGGGAGTCGATTCGCCGACAATTTCACTAGCACGTTCATCACATTTACCCAACGACTAACCGACACGCTCTACGTCGGTCACAGCCGCGGCAATAGCGACACGAGCGGGCCGGTGACCGGGCACACCTTCTACGATGGCGCAAACACGCACGATGGAACGCACTTCGCTGGCTTCTCCGCCGCGAATGCAAGTATGTTTCGAACGCAGAACGTCGCCATCCGTCACACCCACTTCGTGATGCGGGACTCGTCGTACCAGGACGACGGATCGGCCGACAACCTCCAGTACTCGAACCAGACGGGCGGCTTTTCCTCGTTCGAACTGGTTGGCTCGAACATGCCGTCGGTCATTTACGACGAGGACGGCACACTCACGGGCCACGTCGGCGGCGGGCCGGGCTCGACGGTCGTCCCTGATCATCCGTTCTTCTACGACGCGGGCGACTTCAGACCATCCGGATGGAACGCGCGGGTTTCCAACGACCTGTACGCTGTTTTCCGCATGCGCTCCCCGTCAGGGCAAAACCCGACTTTCCGTGTCACAACGCCGGACGGCGAACAGGGGCAAGACAGCCCGGGTAACGGCCAGTTCGCGGGGACCAACACCCTGATGAAGATGGACGCTGGCGACTACGTTGTCGACTTCCCGGCCGGCACGGCAAGCGCTTCGAACGGGTTCGACATCCTCTACTTCGCGGTCAATGGCCCGCGCACCGGTTCGACCGTTGTGCGTTTCGCCGGTATGGGCAACGTCTTCTCGGTCGATAACCGGACGTTCGTCAGCAATCTGGCGACGCTTCGCGACTCGTCGCAGACCGTTTGGACTCGGTCGGGCAGCGACCTCTACGTCAACTTCTTTAGCGTCACGAGCGAGTCCAACCGAGTCAACTTCGTGCCTGGAGTCATTGGACTCCCGACCGTGCTCTGGGAAGACACATCGCCACCCGACAGTTCTACTGGCTCTGCCGTTACCAAGATCACTGATCCATTCGGCACCGGCAGAGGCGATATCGGTCGGTGGGTGACGAACGGGCAACCCCAGTTCCACAACATCAATCCGGCCGGCCCCGCTCTGAATGTCAGTAGTTTCAACGGATGGGACTACACGTTCTCATTCGAATACTACGTCAGCTCGAACCAGCCACTTACTGATGACACATTCTACACGAATGTCTACGGGCCTACGAACTTTATTACCATCGGTAGCAACGCCGTATTGAACTCCTGGACGACGGTTACCGCGACGGGAACCATCAACACCTCTAGCGGAACGACGGTTGAACCGTTGATCATCGTCAACCGCAAGAGCACTACCGAAACGACTCCGTCTCTCTACATCGACAATATCCATTTCTCAGTCATAGCGCCCGCGGCTGCGTCTGCAGCTGCTGCGACGGCATTTTACACTGACGATTTCAGTTCAACCTTGGACCCGACGGCTTCTAGCGCCGCGACGGTGACGCCCGAGACGTCATTGGCGGCGGCCGCGGCGAGCGCAGTTGCGCCGTCGCTCGCCGTTGTGGAAGAGACAGACGGCGGAGCGGTCGCGGTCGGTTGGTCGAACCAACGGCGTAGCGCCTTGGCGCTGTTAGCGGTCGACCTAGCGCTCGCGGACTGGAAGGACGAGGATCCGCACTTGGACGGGCCGGGGTTCAACGGATCCGATAGCGCGGAGCAGGACGAATCCCCGGGCGTCCTCTTCGACGAACTGCTGTTCCCGTTATAAGCCGCCCTGCACGCACAATAGCTGTCATGTTCAACGAGGGAGATAGCTCCGCGTGGCGCGCTGCGAGGCGTCGAGGCGCGTCGCGGCTCTTGACCGCGATCGCGACGCTTCTGGCGTTTTTCGGGTCGGGGCCCGCAGCGGCGTCGCGCCCGAACATCTTATGGATTGTGACCGACGACCAGCGAAGCGATTCGCTGGCCTGCTACAACCGCGGGACGACCGGTCGGTCGCGCAGCCGGCTCGGCTACGTCGAGTCCCCGAACGTCGATCGGCTGGCGTCGCAGGGGGTGCTCTTCACCAACGCCTACGCCAACTCGATGGCGTGCGCACCGTCGCGGGCTTCGATGATCACGGGCAAATACCCCCACCGCTGCGGTATCTACGGGTTCGAGCAGACCCACCGCAGCGCCGGCTGCACTAGCCGCATGATCCCCGAAGTGCTCAAGGAACACGGCTACCAGCCGGCCGCTTTTGGCAAGAGTGGCGTCCGGATCTTCCCGCGGGAGTGGATGAACCAGTGGAAGTCCCCCGGGTTCTTCAACCCGTATGTCAGCAGCGAGGCGTTGGAGAAGTCGCCGCACAGCGACTTCTGGTTCAACCGGCCGTGGGGCCGGCACGACGGTAAAGGGATGGTCCTCGGCACGGAGGAGGTTTACCGATACGCGGACGGATCGACCAGGCGATTCTGGCGACGGCGCGTCGATCGCGAGATCACCCCGGAAGAGGCGGCCCATCGCCGAGAGGTCGAAGCAGAACTCGACATCCTCCGCACCTACACTCGCAGTAACCCGGATCTGATCATCGGTGGGCGCTCGCCGAACGTCGCTTCGGCGACGCTCGACGGATCGATCGCCCGCTCAGTTCAGCAGTACCTCAGCCACCCCGGCCGAGCTTACGACTCGCTGGTCGGCGAGCGACTCCAAGGCCCCGATCCGGCGAAGCCGATCTTCACCTACGTCGGGTTCTGCTTCCCCCACACGCCGGTCTTGCCGTCGGACGAGTTCCGCGAACGCTTTGCCGGCCAGGCCTACGACGCCCCTGCGTTCACCGACGAAGAGGCCGAGCTGCTACCGCCGTCGATGCGAAAACTGCGGGACGACATGGACTTCTCTCGAATGACCTACGACGAGAAGCAGCAAGCGATCCGCGATTACTACGCGTTCTGTGCAATGGGCGACTCTTTAATCGGCAAGACCGTCGACGCGTTTCGTGACTACTGCGAGCAGCGGGACCAAGAGTATCTGATCGTTTACGTCTGTGGCGACCATGGCTGGCACCTGGGCGAGCAAGGAATCGAAGCGAAATTCACGCCCTGGACGCAAACAGTGCGCTGCAGCTTCGTCGTCGTCTCTTCCGAGTCAGGCAACTACGCACCGGGGACGGTTTGCCACGACGCGGTCGAGTTTGTCGACATCGCCCCAACGTTCTACGAGGCGGCGGGCGTGCCACTCGACGCGCACCCCGGCCTCGACGGCGTCAGCCTGACGACCACGCTGCGTGAAGGGCCGCAACGCGACTACATCCTCGGCGAGATGAATCAGGTCCGAGGAGACTGGGCGTATCTGCGGAGTGAAGACTTCAACTTCGCGATGCGTGTCCGTCCGTTTTTCACGAAACCAGGCTGAGGCTACAAGCCGGGCGCGCGGATCCGCTGGGGGCTCGACGCCCCCGACGAGGCGGTCGAGATGATCCTCCACGACCTCCGTGTGGACCCCGACGAACGTGTCAATGTCGCTTACTACGAGCCTTATCGAGAATTGGCGGGTCTGCTTCGGGGCAAGCTCGCGAGCATCGTGTTGGGCGACGGACGCATCGAGTGCGATTGGCAGCAGGAGGACGATTGGATCGTCAGCGACTTCGCGTCGGGCGCTCACGATCGTCGGCTCGTCCTGCCCACCGGGGCCGCGCCTCGCCCGAGCCTGCCGATCGATCCGTAGCGAGAACCTCTCGCGATCGAATGAAAGTGCGACGCTACATTCACGGTCGATTCGGGCGGGAATCGGTCTTGAGCGACATAAGCTTGAAGACGCCAGCCGGAATTGGCCCTTGCTTCATCGGCTCGTCCCCAGCCCGCCCGCCTCGCCTTGCGGCAGGCATTCAAGCGCCTCGTAACACCGACCGCAGCCCGCAACTCAGGAATCCATGTGAATCGCCGTAGCCCACTCTATCTGGTCTTATTCTGCCTCTTCGTCTTTGGATCGCTGCGCTCGGCATCCTCGGCGGAGACGGTTTCGGGCGAGCTCCGTCGCTGGCACAAGGTGACCATCTCGCTGGACGGCCCGGAGTGCTCAGAGGGCGGCGTGCCAAATCCGTTCCTCGACTACCGGATGGACGTGACGTTCGCTCACGCCGATTCTGGATTGACGTATACGGTCCCCGGTTACTTCGCTGCGGACGGGGACGCCGCGAACACGTCGGCCGACTCCGGGACGAAGTGGCGTGCGCACCTTTCGCCGGACGAAGTCGGCGAGTGGACCTACACGGTCTCATTCCGTGCGGGCGACGGTGTCGCGATATCAGACGACCCAAATGATGGCGCAGCGGTTGCCGGAGTGGATGGCGTGTCCGGCTCGTTCGTCGTCGCCGAGACCAACAAGACGGGTCGCGACTTCCGAGCGACGGGGCGTCTCGGGTACGTCGGGAAGCACCACCTGCGGTTCAAGGGGAACGGCGAGTATTTCCTTAAGGCAGGGGCCGACGCGCCGGAGAACCTGCTGGCGTACCGCGACTTCGACGGCGATTTCGCGACCGACGGTCATCGTGACGGGCTCGTGAAGGATTGGGCTTCGCACGCCCGTGACTGGCGCCCCGGGGACCCCAGCTGGCGGGACGGCAAAGGAAAGGGTCTCGTCGGAGCGATCAACTACCTCGCAGATCAAGGTCTCAACGGCTTTTCGTTCATCACCCTGAATATCGACGGCGACGATCGCAACGTCTTCCCGTACACGAGCTATGCTGAGCGCGAGCGGTTCGACTGCTCGCGCCTCGACCAGTGGGAGATGCTGTTCGAGCACTCCGACCGTCTCGGCATGCACCTGCACTTCAAGACGCAGGAGGCCGAGAACGTCAATTTGCTCGACGGCGGCGAGCTGGGTCCGCGGCGGAAGCTGTACTACCGCGAGTTGATCGCGCGTTTCGCGCATCACCTCGCGCTGAACTGGAATCTCGGCGAGGAGGTGGGCCTAGGGCACAAAGTTGGCACCGCTAAGAAGCAAGCCTGGGCGAACTACTTCGCCGAGCACGATCCCTACCGCCACCATTTGGTGATCCACAATGGCGACAATCACTTCGACCTGCTCGGCGACGCTTCGCCCCTGACCGGATTCTCGCTGCAGACAAACCGCCCCGACTTCGGCAACGTCCACGGCGCCACGCTGCGGTACTTGCGCAAGTCGGCAGCGGCCGGTAAGCCGTGGGTCGTCGCCTGCGATGAACCGGGCGACGCGCAGCATGCATTGATCCCGGACGCAGAAGACCCAACGCACGACGACGCCCGCAAGAACGCCTTGTGGGGCAACCTGATGGCGGGCGGGGCGGGCGTGGAGTGGTACTTCGGCTACAAGCACGACCACAGCGATCTGACCTGCCAGAATTTCCGCGTGCGGGAAACGATGTGGCGACAGAGCCGCATCGCGCTGGAGTTCTTCCGGGCGAACCACATCCCGTTCTGGGAGATGGCGAGCGACGACGACCGCTTATCGGGCGCCGAGGGCTACGCCTTCACGAAGCCGGGCGAACTCTATCTCGTCTACCGCAAAGCAGGCGGGGAGCTTGTAGTCGACCTCGCCGATGCTCCCGCGGACTGCGAGGTCCGCTGGTTCGACCCGCGCGAAGGCGGCCAGTTGCTGGCGGGCTCGGTGAAGACTGTCGCGCCCGGGGCATCGGCATCGCTAGGTGATCCGCCCACAGATCCCGACCGGGATTGGCTGGCCGTCATCCGGATGGCGTCCCATGAGTGACAGAGCGCAAGCGTCCTCGTTGGCTGACGAGCAGCATGCCAACGACATCGCCAGATCCTGACTTCTTCTCTAGACTTGGTCGCGCAATGAAACGACGCTACACGCTTGTGACCCAGATTCGACTCGAGGCGGAGGTTCTCGAACTACGCGTGATGCTCGCCGGCGATGGCTTCAAGGATGAATCCGTCGCCGCGCCGTCATCGGTGCCCGCCGTGGCTTCCGCCGTGATCAACGACGAGGCTCGACCCTGGCACAAGCTAACCTTCGACTTCGAAGGCCCTGTCACGAGCGAGACCGCTACGGTAAATCCGTTCACCGACTGCCGGCTCGACGTGAGCTTTCGCCACAGCGCCTCGGGCGAGACGTTCGTCGTACCGGGATACTACGCGGCCGATGGCGACGTCGCGAGCACGAGTGCGACCAGCGGCTCAGTATGGCGAACCGACTGCGCGCCGAACGAGACCGGGGCGTGGACCTACACGGCTTCTTTCCGCACCGGTTCCATTGTGGCGGTGGCTGACACCCTGTTGGCGGGTGCAAGCGCCGGGTTCTTCGACGGGGAGACCGGGAACTTGTGATCGGCAGCCGGAAATTGCAGCGCCCGGCGTGTCCTTCGGGGCACCCGAGTTGTGGGGCGCGCTGCTGTGCCGAGTGAGCCATTGGTAGCCATTGGTAGGAAGCTGAGAGGCCGTGGGCGGGGGCGAAGCCCCCTCCCGAGGGTTGTCTCGATTTGCCTCGGCGAGCGAGGCGCGAAGGAGTGCTGACCAACATGGAGCTGTGGGCCGAGGTCCGGCGCCGCGTGCTGACGGGCGAGCTGAGCCGCCGCCAGGCGGCCAAGGAGTTCCACCTTAACTACCGGACGATCCATAAGATCGTCGGCAACGTCGAGCCGCCCGGCTACCGACGCGCCCAGCCGCGTAAGCGGCCCAAGATGGAGAAGTTCTTGCCGAAGATCGCCGAGATCCTCGATAGCGACAGAAACGTCCCCAAAGAAGCAACGTCACACGGCCCGGCGGGTCTACGACCGGCTGGTCGCCGAGCACGGCTTCGACGGGAGCTACTCGAGCGTCAAGGAAGCGGTCCGAGAGTGGCGTCAGGGTCGCCAAGGGGTCTTCTTGCCACTGTCGCACCCGCCGGGCGAGGCGCAGGTCGATTCCGGCTTCGCCGGCGTCGACCTGGCCGGTGAGCGGACCAAGGTCGCGTTCCTTGTCATGACGCTGCCGTACTCCGACGCGGTCTACGCGCAGGCGTTCCCCCGCGAGTGCACCGAGTCGTTCCAGGAAGGCCACAAGCGGGCCTTCGAGTTCTTCGGCGGCGTGCCCAAGCGGATCAGCTATGACAACAGTCGCGTGGCGATCGCGAAGATCACCAGCGCCCGCGATCGGCAGCTTACCCGCGAGTTCTTGCGTCTTCAGAGTCACTACCTGTTCGCGTTGCCCGAATTGCAGCCGGATATTGTCACGGGACAGCAGGTCGAGTGGCACGGGATCGGGTGCAGACTCGGCCAATTTCGGCTAAATTGGGCACTTCCAGGAGCCGCTGAGGGACTGCTTTTTCGCCTCGTAAACTCCTGTCAGCAAGCACTTAAGTCGCTCCCCGATGGGTGGTAAGCCGACAGTGACCTCCGCCTCCGAAGCCAAAGGTTGCAACACCACATCCCGACCACCGAGCGTACCCAGAATCTACCCGGGATTCGTTCGGGCACATGGAGATGTTGGACTTACGACGAATGCCCGAACTGCCTTGATCGACGCAAATGACTTGCTAGACTGCTTTGCGTCATTCACGCTGGTGCGTTGTAGTGAGTTCGGGACGCAGAGGTCGAAGGTTCGAATCCTTTCAGCCCGACTTTGTCTAAGTCTTGCCGAATCCTAGCTTTGTGGTACCCGTCGACGTTCGACGGAGCGGCGTTTTCCACCCGGGTTTTTGAGTACGTACTCAAAAACTCTGGGCAATCTGGAGAACCCTCGCTATGCCACGTCCCAAGAAGCTGATTCCCTCTTATCGCAAGCACCGCGCCAGCGGACAGGCCGTCGTCAACGTCAATGGCCGGACCGTCTATCTCGGCCCGCATGGCACACACGCCAGCCATCGCGAGTACGACCGCGTCATCGCCGAGTGGCTTGCACGCGGAAGAGCCCCTGAACCAACTGCCGACCGGCGGATCTCGGTCGTGGAGCTCTGTGCTCGTTATTTGACGTTCGCCAAGTCCTACTACCAAAAGAACGGCCGCTGCACCAAAGTCGTCCCCGGCGTGAAGTGCGTCATCCGGCTACTTACGCGAATGGTACGGCCGCGAAGCGGCAGCCGATTTCGGTCCCATCGCGCTCAAGGCGATCCGTCAACGGATGGTCGAAGATGGCCTGAGCCGACGCTACGTCAACGATCACGTCGATCGCGTGAAGCGAATGTTCAAGTGGGCCGCCAGCGAGCAGCTCGTGCCCCACGAGACGTACCACGCGCTCGCCCTAGTAGCGGGTCTGCGTCGTGGAAAAACGGCGGCGTGCGAAACGAAACCGATCCCCCCCGTGGACGACGCGACAGTCAACGCCACCCTCCCCTTCCTCTCGACGGTGGTTGGCGACATGGTGCGTCTGCAGCGCTTGACCGGCATGCGTCCGGCGGAGGTTTGCCAGCTGCGGCCGTGCGATCTGGATCGGACCGAGGAGGTGTGGGTCTTTACGCCCGCCTCCCACAAGACCGAGCACCATGGCCGTGAGCGAACCATCTTTATCGGCCCTCGTGGGCAAGCGCTGCTTGAGAAGTACCTGCACGGCGATCCGCAGCGTTGCTGCTTCCGGCCGTGCGACGCCGAAGCCGAGCGGCTGGCCAAGCGGTCTAAAAGCCGCAAGGTTCCTTTAGCGTACGGCAATCGCCCGGGCACCAATCGCAAGACGCAGCCCCAGCGATCGCCTGGGTAATGCTATGAAACGGACGCCTATCGCCGTGCGATTCATCGGGCTTGCGACCGGGCATTCCCCCACCCCACGCTTCGCGCAGCTTCCCAATGATCTATCCCGCCGTGTGCTTCTTACCTCGGGGCATCTCGCTCTCCCTTCAAGTGGCGTCCTATCGGCCTGATCTTCGATCAGAACATGGACTCGTTTGAAGGGGGCAGGCCAAGGGACCGAACTCTTCGGGCAGGTCGCGCCACGGGCAGCCCGTGCGCAGCACGTAGAGGATGCCATCGACCATGTCGCGGGGGTCCTTCCGCTTCCGCCCCACCGCCGCGGGCGGCGGGAACGCCTCGGCGATCTGCTCCCACGCGTCCTCGCTCAACCGATCTCTCACCATCGCCAAGCCCTCCGTGGTACAAACGAATCAAACGGGCTCAGCTTGCGACGAACATCGCTACGCGGCAAGATCAGTTCTCAGACAGTGCCTCGTAGCAATCTTCCTAAGCCACTACAGACGAGTAGGTTTAGGCGAGGCTGAAGTCGATTCTCATAACATCGAGGTCGTCGCGAGAAGACAAGACAGTTGGTGCGAGCGACTCTTACTTTCCGGCTGGAATAATTTCTGGATAGCGGCAGCAGCCCAGCATAACTTACGGCCTATCCATCGCACTGGCGGATCACTTTCTGTCCCTGCACAAATCAGCTCGCTTGCCCCGCCAGAGGGGCTCAGCAACCGCTTGATGAAGCTTACGCGAAGCCGGCGTGAAGCGGCGATGAAGTCTTGATGAATCTCTCTTCATGACGGTTGCGTGACGCGAAACTTGCGCTGACAACGTCCAGCAGCGAGCCGAATGCGCGTTCGCTTAGGCGTGCTGGAAGAGCCAGGCGCCTCGTGTTGACTCACGCCGCACCTTCCTAGCAAGAGATACCGATGAAGGATTCCCAGCGAGGCGAGGAACGCCTCGGGCACCGCTCTGCCGTTTACCCGAAGTACTTCTTTTGCAGTAAGCGGGCGTTCACGCTCGTGGAATTGCTGGTGGTGATCGCCATTATCGGCATCCTCGTAGCGCTACTGCTGCCGGCGGTGCAAGCGGCCCGCGAAGCCGCCCGGCGTTCAACCTGCGTCAACAACATGCGACAATTAGCGCTCGCGACGCTGAACTTTGAATCGGCGAATCGCTACCTGCCGCCGGGCGCTGGCACCTGTGTAGACACCCAAGGATTGCCTTCGTGGCTGGTGGCGGGTTCGCAAGTCGCCAACGCAACCTGCTACGGGCCCAACTGGGCTCTTCAGTTGTTTGCTTACGTTGAGGAAGGCAGCCTAGCTGATCTTGCCAAGCAAGCGCTGGAGGATCCCACCGAATCGGCACGCGCTAATCCGTGGGATACCTGGGATATGCAGCCCAAGAGTGGACGCAACTGGCGCCCCTTCCACGAGAACGTTACCGGCCTGATGAGCTGCCCCAGCTCGGGCAACTTAGGCGTGCTCGTGCCTTACAACGACGGCGACGATGACACGACTGGAACGGGGCTGGGAAACCTCTCCAAAGGCAATTACGTGGCCAACTTCGGCGGCAGCACGATGGAAGCCGCTGCGCTACAGCCCTCGCAGACTTACACAACACCTCAGCAGCACGAAGCGTGTCCGGGCATGTTTGGTCTAGAGCGAATTCGCAAAGAGCCGGTAACCGCTCGCATTGCCAAGGGAGTCGATCTTGGAAAAGTCTCAGATGGGACCTCAAAGACCCTTATGTATAGCGAAGTGCTTACTTGGAACGAGCCAAACGGCAAAGAAGGTCAACACGAATCGATCAATGAAGGGAACGACGACTGGCGCGGCGTGTGGATGATTCCGAGCATGGGTGCCAGCGCATTCTCGACACGCAATAAACCCAACTCGAGTGTGCCCGATGCGATCTACGCCTGCGGCACAGGCCTAGCCGATCTGCCAGAGGGTCGAAAATTGCCTTGCACGGAGGTGGATGTGCAAAGCTCTCCGGTCTCCTGGGCTTCGCCCCGCAGTGCGCACCCCGGCGGTGTGAACGCGGCGATGGGGGATGGCTCGGTCCGCTTCGTCGATGACGACGTGGATGGCAATCTGTGGCGCTCGGAAGGAACCCGCGCCGGCGGCGACGGAACCGAGCGCTCATGCATGCCCAATATTGAGGCGCAGTGATTCGTGCCGTCTACTGCGGGGCTCCACTCTCGTTCAGTTCGGCCCTTTGAGCTGATTGGCTTTCACGCACTTCACCTTGCAGCAGAAACAATTAATTCTTCATCGTAGCGATACACAACTCCTAACAATCGTTCCCTACAGTCACTCTCACTCTCTAACACATCTACCTCTGATTCTCGGCAACCCCATCTTCCCGACGCATCACCCGGAGTTCCCTAATGCGATTTTCCAACAAGAAGTTGGCCAAGCGTCGCCGTGAATCGGCGCGGCGGCGAGCTGCAGTTCAGCGTCGCACCCGTTTCGAAGGGCTTGAGTCGCGTCAGTTGCTCACGTCCTTCACCTTCCAGCAAGGCCTCAACGGGTACGCCGGACAAGAAGACACCGTACTTTATTCGCGCCAGCCGGAAGTCAACTTCGGCACCGAGGGTTCGATCAGCCCCGACCAGCAAGACGCCAACGGCGTTCGTCAGGGTCTGGTGAAGTTCGGCGACATCTTCGGCAATCTCCCTGGGCAGATTCCGCTGGGATCGACGATCAACTCGGCGACCCTGATCGTCGACGTGGTGAACGACTCGAACTCGTCGATGCAGATGAGCCTCTTCCGCATGCAAGAGGACTGGAGTGAGTCGACCGCCACGTGGAGCAGCTTCGGCGACATTGGCGGCGTTCAAGCTTCGGAAGGCGAGGCCTCGGACTTCCCGCCCGATTCGATTCTGTTCGACCCCGATACGAGCGCGAATAGCCCGACTGCTGGTCGCTTCGACGTGAAGACGTCGCTGCAATACTGGGCGGCGGGCGACAGCAACTTCGGTTGGATGGTCGAGAGCGCCGCCACCAACGGCTGGGACTTCCGCACTAAGGAGTCGGCTCAAGCGCAGCGTCCGCGGCTGATTGTCGACTTCACCGCGCCCAGCGGAGCCGGCCAGTTCGAGTTCCTCAACACCGCGCCGACCGTGGGCGAGGGGGACGCTGGCATGAAGACCACGCTCTTGGAAGTCTACCGCGTAGGGGGCGTCACCGGTGCCGCCTCGGTGAACTACACCATCACCGCCGGCACAGCGACGGCTGGGTCCGACTTTGTCGCCGCCAGCGGCACTCTCAACTTTGCCTCGGGCGAAACCGTCAAGACCATTCCGGTCGATATCTTGGGCGACACTGCTCTGGAAGGGAACGAAACGGTTGTGGTGACCCTTTCCGGCGCGCCGATCGTGGCGGGGCAGGGCGTCGCAACGCTTTCGATTGGCGACGACGACGCGCTGATCAACGAAGTGCTCGCCAACGTCAGTAACGCCAGCGACGAGACCAACCGTGAGTACATCGAGCTGATCGGTACGCCCGGCGCTTCGCTCAACGGTTACTACTTCACCATCTTTGAAGGTGAAGAGGAAGAGTTGGGCGGCACCGCCGGCGAAGCGACCGGCATCGCCGACTTGGTGATTGATCTGAGCGGGCAAACCTTCGGATCCAACGGCCTGCTTGTCATTACCCCCAGCAACTGGGCTTACACCGCTGCGGCGGGGACGAATGTCTTCTCGACGGCGGCGCTCGATGGCGCCGGCGGTAAGATCGAAGACTCGTCTCAGACCTACGCTCTGATTCGTAGCCTCGGCGCTCCGATCGTGCAGGGAGTCGACTACGACACGATCGGCGCCTACGAGAACGCCACGAACCAGGCGATCGGCACGGGCCTCGGCATCCTCGATCAATTGCCTGCCGGCGCGCAAGTCGTCGATAGCGTGGGCGTGGTGGAAGGTGGCGGCGGCGACCGCGACCGCACCCTCGCCCCGCCCGAGATCGGCAACCCAGGTGTCCACGTCCACCAGCCGACGGGCGTTTCTGGTTCAAGCGGTGTGACCTCGGACGCGGTCTCGCGTCGCGCGGGACAGAAGCTGCCTAACTCGATTGGCGCCTGGTTCAATGGCGATATCCTCAGTGGCGACGATTCGACCGGTCCGATCACCTACGCGAACGACACGTTCTTCATAAGCGTTGTCGCTCCGGACGGCGCGGTGCTGACTCCCGGCGCCCCTAACGTGCTGCGGACCGTGTTCTTCGACGTGGAAGATCAGAATGCCGAAGTCGCCGAAGCCGACGGCAGCGTGACCGTCATGCTCCGCCGCACCGGTGACTTGAACGAAACGGTCGATGTGACCTACACGACGATTGGCGGCACGGCTCAGTCTGGCGTCGATTTTGTCGCCAAAACCGAGACGGTCACCTTCGGCGTGGGCGTCGCGGAGATCCCCGTGACGATCAACCTAATTCCTGACAGCGTGGCGGAAGGCTTCGAGCGCTTCACGCTGCAAATCACCGACGCCAGCGGCGACTATCTGGTTACCAACGGACGTGTAACTGGTTCGCCGGCCGCGAACGGCTTGGCCACCGTCACGATCGCCGACGCCGACGTCTCAACCGCAACGTTCCAGAATGGAGTGAATGGTTACTTCGGCACGCAGGACGCCACGATTGATGGCGACCAGCTGTTCGACACTTTCGGTCAGGACGGTATCGTCCGTGTCGACCAGGTGAAGGGCGAAGGGGAAGACACGCCCACCCAAATCCGTCCTCAACAGGGGCTGATTCGTTTCGACAATCTGTTTGGTGCCGGTGCGGGACAAGTCCCCTTCGGCTCACAAATCTTCGACGCTTTCTTGACAGTCAATGTGACCAACGTCTCGTCGGGTGCCGAGGTCAACTTCTTTAAGATGGAGCAGGACTGGGAAGAGATCAACGCTACGTGGCTTGATCCGCAGGGGTCGGCTGGCGGCAGCATTCTGAACGGCGTCACGCCGGACGGAGTGGAAGCTTCCGCCACGCCTGACGGCACGGTGCCCGACGCCGGCCGCGCTGGACTGGTCGAGATTCCGCTCGATGTCGATACGCTCCAAGCTTGGGCCAACGGCGCCGACCAGAATTATGGCTGGTCGATCATTAGCGATTCCGCCTCGCTGTGGAGCTTCAATAGCTCTGAAGCGTTCGCCACAGGAACGTTTCGGCCGGAACTGACGATCCTGTACACCGCTCCGGAATCGGGCAACACCGGCACGTTCGGCCTTTCCGACGCCCAGTACCGCGTGAACGAGGACGCTGGCTCAGCCTCGATTACGATCACCCGCAAGGGGGGATCGACAGGTGCCGCAACCGTGAACTGGAGCCTGAGCCTCGGTACGGGTTCCGCGGCCGATGTGAGCACTCTCTCGGGCTCGGTAAACTTCGCCAGCGGCGAGCTGTTCAAGACTTTCAACATTGGCGTCACGAACGACCTACTCGTCGAGGCGAACGAGAAGTTCACTCTAACGCTCAGCGGCGCCGGACTCGACTTCTCGCGCAGCGAAGCCGAGCTGACGATTCGCGACAACGATTTCAACCCGTTCGCCTCGAATCTGCTGCTCAACGAAATCTGGATCAACTCGCCCGGTAACGATCCCCCATACGAGTTCGTTGAACTCACCGGTACGGCTGGCATCGGCATGGGCTCCCTCTACTACGTGGCGGTCGAAGGTCTCGTGGGAGACCGCACTGGTGTGGCAGAGAAGGTAGTCGACATCGGCGACTTCCGTAACGGCACGAACGGCCACACGCTGTTGACGCCGGACGCCGCCGACTTTGGCTTCAACGTGCCGGCCGGCGCCACGCAGATTGACCGCCTCGGCTCGATCGGCACGGAGAACGTCGCAAGCCAGAACGACTCGACGACCTATTTGCTGCTCTACAGCCCCTTCACCGACCTGACGACGACCTCGTTCGACTACGACTGGGACGATGACGGCTCGTTGGAGTTGCCTAGCGGCGTGCAGATTGTTGACTCGCTCGGCGTGCGGGTGCTTGGCGCCGAAGACCAGTTGTACGGTCCTTCGACCAACGTCGCCGCGTTTGGCGTCTCAGACCCGGACGTGGACGCTGTGAGCCGCTTCCGTGGCGATACGCAACGTAACCGTGGCACGTCTTGGTTCGGTGGCGACTTGTTCCCCGCCGGCGATGACTATCTGCTGTACGAAGCAGGCGAAGCGTTTGGCCTGCCCGTGGCAGGGGCCGCGCTCACCCCGGGTGAGACGAACGTCGGCACGGCGGCTCAAAGCCCGCTCGTTTCGCTCGTAAGTTCTTCGGTCGCTGCGAATGGTCTAGTCACGCTGACCTTCAATGGCCCGATCAGCCAGGTTACCGAGGGTGACGGTGGCGCGGTGGGCCCCGGTGGCGAGGGCATCTCGATCACCGACACCAGCGGTGTCGCCATACCCGGTGTGGACGCCGTTCCGGTCATCAGCGGCTTCGGGACGAACACGCTGACGCTGTCGTTTACCGGCGCCGCGACGACCCCGGGAGGCGGTCTGCCTTCAGGCAACTTCCAGTTGAACTTGGTCGGCAACGGCATCATCGGTAATGGTCGTGCGGTGGACACCGCGAACACCGGATCGGTCACCGGCAGCGATCGCGTCTTGGCTCTATCGCGTCTGTCGGCAGGCGACTTCAACGCCGATGGTCGGGTCGATAACTCGGACCTGAACCTGTTGCTAGCCAACTGGGGTTCGAGCACCGTTCCCCCCACCTGGGTGAACGGTTTCAGCGGCACGGTTGACAATGGCGAGTTGAACGCGCTGTTGGGCGACTGGGGCCTCGGCGCCGGTGCGGCGACTTCGTTCGCGACCACATCGAGCGTCGATCCGGTTGAGTCGGCTGTCGCCGCCGAGCCGGCTAGCTCGACCAAGTCGACTGACGCGGCGTTCGCCTACTACGCCGCTGAAGAAACCCAGCAGGAGGAAGAAGCCCGCCGCGAGCGGCGCGGCTTCCGCAGGGCTGTGGTAGGCATGCGTGGCTAAGTGCAACCAGGACTGGTCAACTTAGTGATAACCGAGAACACGCAGGGGCCGCAGCTATACTGTGGCCCCTGCGTCGTTTATGAATTGCGCTAATGATTCCTCATGGTGAGCAACTATCAATGAAACACATACTAGCCTTGGCGTTCTTCCTAGCATGCTTAATGCCGCAGGCCTTGGTCGCCGACGATGATTTGCGCGCCAATCAGCCCTATTCCGCCAAACAAGGAACGCCGGTTGATACGGAGATCGTTTTCACCGCAGCGGTCACGGCGCCGCACGGGACGAAGCGGCTACGCGTGTGGATGCCGTTGCCGCCGAGCGACAACGCCCAGCAGTGCGAATCGCTCAGTTTCAGCACCTTTCCGACCGCTGTCGATCCGGAGATCGGCGCCGAGAGTCGCTATGGCAATCGCTTCGCTTACTTTGAGTTTATCGAGCCGAAAGGCGCGCAACTCATTACGCATCGGCTGCGTGTGAAGACGCGCGAACTCGTTTGGAACATCGACCCGGCAGCCGCTTCCACCCCAACGAAATGGCCCGACGAGTTTGCTCCTTACTTGGAGGCTGATACGGCGATAGCGCTCGGGGAAGACGGGGAGTCTCTCTTGCAAGATATCGTCGCCCCCCAGCAAGCCGCGGCCGAACCGAAGAACGCGAACCTTACCAGGGCGATGGACTGGATCGAACAGAATCTTCAATACGATCACGCGAATGCTTCGCTCGCCGCGAGCGCGGAGCATGCCCTGCGCGAACGCGCTGGCCATTGCAGCGATTACCACGGGCTGTGCGCCGCTTTCGGCCGAGAGTTGGGTTTCCCGACGCGGGTCACCTATGGTCTGGCGCTCTTCCCGAAAGACTCGCCGTCCCACTGCAAACTGGAAGTCTATCTGCCCCCTAACGGTTGGGTGAGCTACGACCTGTCAGAAACACAGAAGATGCTCTCAGCGATCAGCGCTAACGGGGAACTCACTGAGAAAGAGCGAAAGACTTATGCCGAGGCAGCGCGGCGCCGACTCCATCGAGGATATCGCGAAGCGGCGTGGCTCCTAATGACGCGCGGAACCGACTATGACCTGGAGCCCACCGCAGAAGGGCGCGTGAATGTCGTGCGGACCCTCTATGCCGAGGCGGATGGGGTGGCCCTCCCCGAGCCCGATCCGGCGAATCCTCATCAACGCGAATTCGCCTGGATGACCTCGCATCGGTACGATAGCAATCGCACGATGCCGATGCCGTTCCAGGACCTGACGACGCTCACTCCCTTTCATATTGACCTTCCCCCTTCAAACGAGTCCAGGTTCTGATCGAAGATCAGGCGGATTGGACGCCACTTGAAGGAGGCTAGAGATGCCTAGAGGCAAGAAGCACACGGCTGAAGAGATCATCGGTAAGCTCCGCGAAGCGGAGGTTCACCTCTCCCAGGGGAGCACGCAGGAGCAGGCGGCCCGGTCGATTGGAAGTGCATTAGGCTGTAGCTTGAATGACTCGATCGTCTTCAACCCCGGAGGCCCCTATGTCACGCGGTAACAAGATCCCGGCGCCGGAAGCGCCCGAGTGCCCGGCGGAGATGTCGCCGGATGATTGCTTGGTGCGGATCGTCGGGCATGCGCTCGATCGGAGTGAAACAGGCAACATGCCAAGCGCGCGGAGTTATCGAGTATTTACTCAAAAACCCCGGTAACATACCGCAAGAACTCGAAGAATAACGCGCTCGATCGCAATGCCTTGCAATGCGGCAGCGATCGCGTAAAGTCTCGTGGAACGTAGAGGAAAACGCCGCTCAGACGCCACGTCTTGGCCGGATTCGGGACGCAGAGGTCGAAGGTTCGAATCCTTTCAGCCCGACTGGTTTTTTTGGCGGTCTCGGCTTGTCTTAGCCAAAACCTCGCCACGCTGCTTTTCTCGGCGGTCTCGGCTTGTCTTCGCCAAGACCTCGCCACGCTGCTTTTCTCGGCGGTCTCGGCTGGGCTTCGCTGGGCACCCGGCGCTTCGACGCTTCACTGGGTTTGACGGGTTCACCGCTTCACCGCGTTTCACCACTCCCACGGGAGGGGTAACCCGGGGTAAGCGGTGAAACGCTGCCACGCACGCCGCACGGAACAAACACGGCAAGAACAGAAGATGCCCGCTGCCCCGGCCCCGCTTGTCCGGCACCGGACGCCGGGTACCCTCGAAAAGCACCGCTGGGCAAGCCCGCCGTAGCACCCGGCGCGAGGGACGCAGCGCTGTGCCAAGATGCTGTGCAGCCTACAGTACTCGTATGCCGGGCCCACATGCCGGGCCCGAACACCTGTCACCGGATCCCGTTATCCGCATCCCCTCCCCGCATCACCTGTGCGGTGGGGGGCTTCAGCCTTCGTGCGGGTGCTGATGCCCCGACTTGCAGCACAGGCAGGCGTAGCGATGGTTGAGCAGGTGAGCCGCCACGAGGATCACGCCCGCCATGGGCGGCAGCACCACCGCGTAGCGGCTTAGCAGCGACTCGCCCGTCGCGGCTGTTTGGCTGCCGGGCAGGCACGCGGCACACGAGAGACCGGCGACGCCAAAGGCCTCGATCGCCAGCAGTCCCACGCCCAACAAACCGAGCAACGCCGGGGCGATCTTGCCGTGCTTGCGGAAGCCAGGGGCAAAGGCCAGCACCGCCACGGCAAAGCAAAGGGCGGTCATCCCCTGGTGGAAACCCTTGCCCGCGACCCAGCTGAGCCCCAACGCCGGCAGGTAGCCAACCGTTACCGGCACGAGGGCACAGTGCACGGCACAGGCGACCGAGGCAGCGATACCGGCGGCATCGCCCCACGCGGCGCGGGACGCTACGGCACGGGTTTCAGCGGCGGAGGAGGTTTGGCAGGGCATCGACGGGTTGGCTCGTGAGCAAGACAGGTCGGTCGGGCCGAATCCGCGCATCCGTTGGGCGGCTCGCAGCACCTCGCGATAGCCTCGTAATTTGCACGATTTTGTCGGTTATTTCTAGGGGTAAGCCGTCACGAATTGCCCACACGGGGTCAGGGCAAGCGCACTACCACGCCCCCCCGCAGGGGCCTACTGGGCACGCCCGCGGGGCCTCACGGCGCTGCCAGGGCCTCACGGCGCTGCCGCCGGGCCCACGGGCACGCCGCCGGGCACCCTGCGACGGGCACCCCTGCGGGCACCCCGGGGCACTGGCCAGGAGGCGTGCGCAAAGGCGCTGATAGCGTGCGGCGTCGAACCGTCAGTTTTCCTGCTTCTTGGCTAGACTGGGGGGGTAGCAAGTAATCCGCTCAGGCTTCTCCCCATCGGTAACGGAACAGGCAGAACGTGATGGAATCCCGCAACGGACGTTTCTTTGGTGCTCTGGCAGCGGCCCTGTCGGTGCTGGTTCTTTCGGCCGGCCCCGCCCGGGGGCAGTCGGAGTTCAACGCCCGGCCAACCATAACGGTCGATGTGGACAACAACCCGGCTCTGCGGCGCAACGTGCCGACCGAGTCGGAGTACGTGCCCGGCGTGGTGGTCAGCGAAAACGGGCTGGCGAGCTTCGAGGCGCTCAAGGCCCAGGCGGTCGCGGCCCGCACGTTCGCCTATTTCATCGTCGATGATCGGCCCTCGGGCGTCATCGGCGACGGCCAGAACGATCAGGTCTTCAGCGGCTCCACGCCGCGCGCCATCCACTACGCCGCCGCCCAAGCCACCGAGGGCGAGATCCTCTGGGTACGCGACACGGTGGGCGTGCAGCGCGACGTGCTGATTGCCTCGTTCTATGTGGCGGGGGCGATCCCGACCGCGCCGTTCAACCCCGCCAGCCCCAGCGCCCGACCGGCACCCGGCGCTCCCAGCACGGGCAACACCGAGCGGTTTGTGACCTACACGTATGAGGACGGACTCTTCGCGGGCAACAACCTGGGGACCACGCTCGGCTTTGTCGGGTCGCCGACCAACCCCAACTGGCCCAACCGCGGTGCCAAGAGCCAAAACGGGGCCGACTATCTCTCAGACAACTCGATCAATTATCTGGACATCCTCAAGTATTACTACGGTGCCGATATCCAGGTGCGCACCGCCAAGACCGCGGGTACCGGCGTGGAGTTTAGCCGCAAGGTGCTCACCGACTTTGACGACTACGGCAGCGGACGCGCCTCGGACGGGGTGATCGGCGGCCATGAAGGCGTGTTTGGCAGAGCCCCGACGTTCTCCGGCAGCACCACCGCCAACCTCGCCGGTTCGACCGCCGAGCGTGACGCAACCACGGCCCACGAGGGAACGCACTCGCAGCGGATCGATATCAACTACGACGAAACGCTCGGCGGTGACTTCCTGCTGCGGCACGTCGCGGGAGCACGATTCAGCGACTACGGCGGCAGCCAGAACGTCGCGGAGTTCGAGTCGAACCTACAGTTTGAATCGATCGGGGCGGTCGGCTTCTGGATGAAGACCACCGATCCGGGCCTCGAGGTCTCGCTCGCGATCGATGACCCGGTGACGGGGGATCGCGGGGTGCGCCGTCCGGTGATCGCCGACGGGCAGTGGCGTGAGTACCGCTGGCAGCTCGATGAAGCGAGCGAGTGGGAAGCGTGGGTCGGAGCCGGCAACGGGCAGATCGACGGCACGTGGGTCACGCTCGATTCGATCCAAATCTTCGGGGCGAGCGACGCAACCGTTTTCTTGGACACCGTCTTTTGGGACCCGCAGGCCGAGTTTGTTGCCCCGCCCACGCCTGGCGACTTCAGCGGCGACGGGATCGTGGACAACACGGACCTGAATCTGTTGCTGGCCAACTGGGGTGCCATGGCAGCGCCGCAGCCAACCGGCTGGAACGGTGCCGCGCCCAGCGGTCCGACCATCGACAACGACGAACTGAACGCGCTGCTGGCCAACTGGGGCGTTGGTGTCACCGCCATCCCCGAGCCGGCGGCCCTGGTTGCGGTCGCGCTGCTGGTAACATGCCAAGCATGCCCGCGAGGTCGCAAGTCGTAGCGCCGGTGTGGTTCAGAACCGGACGACTTCTTCCCCGGCGATCGTGCTGATGGCACCCAGCCAGAGCCATTCGTCGCTCATCCGGATGTCTTCCACGCCGTTGGGATTGAGGCCGGTCGCCTCAGCGTCTTGCCCCGATGACAAGGCCTGGGTGTGCCCATCGAGGAAGACAAACAGCGTGACTGTCGGGTGTTCGCTGCCGAAATTCTGGTTGCTGCGCCGGTCGCGGCTGCCCGGATCCGAGAGCCCGCCTTCCGTGCCGCGTAAGATCGTCTCGATACGATCTCCCGCCAGGAAGCAGGTGTCGCCCTGAAAGTAGTGAACCCGATCCGCCGGCCAGTCGGGATCAGCCGGTGGAAGATAGCGTTCACCGATCGCGAGCGTCTTCGACAACCCGTCGGTCACTTGCTGCCCGGTCACGCGTGAACCGCTAAAGATCGGACCGGCCAGCGTGGCGTCGATCTCGTTGCGTGCAACAAAGATATTGCCGACCGGGTTTTCTTCGATGAAGTCGTTGGCCTCCATGCCCATGTCTTCCTCAAGGCCAGCGTTCGCGGCATAGTCCCCGAGCACCGCGGCCCCTGTAACCAACGGGCTGGCGTCGTCGTTGTCAAAGTCGCGGTCCGCGGCGGCGGAGCGGCGGCTGGGGCACGCGTAGGCCTCGATCGGGGTCCGCATCGCGACGGCGTTGCTGGGGGCATCAACACGATCCGCAGGCACCTGCGCGTCGTGGATCGCCTGCTCCTCGAGCTGCGGCAAGAGAAAATAGGCCCACGACAACGCGTAGGGGTCCGTGGCATTGCGACCGGTCGGGAAACTCCCTTTCGCGTCGTGGTAGTTCTGGATCGCCAGGCCGATCTGTCGCAACTGATTGGTGCACTGCGTGCGGCGGGCGGCTTCGCGGGCCGCCTGCACCGCGGGCAACAGCAGCGCTACCAAGATGCCGATGATCGCGATCACCACGAGCAACTCAACAAGCGTGAAAGCGCGGGAGTGCCGGGCAGTGTTTCTCGGTGGTAGCGACAGCATCGGACCTCTCTTTTACGAAGAAATTTTTTCGGCAAACCGCAGCTGCAAGGCTCGCGGAAAGGGTCTGCCGACGCACTTTGCTCTCGGCAAGTTGAGTTTAGGCGCGGGGCGCTGCCATGACCGCCCCTGAGAGGCGGTTAGTTTCGGTCGGCGTCCTGAGCCCGCACGCAATACAGCCGATCCGCGCTGCGGAGCACGATCGCTCCGTCAGAAACGGCCGGCGTACTCCAGAACTGGCCGGGCAAAGCGTTCGCGGCAATCGGCTCGTAGCCCCGTGGGGGCGAAAAAACAAATGTCGTGCCGGCGTCATCGAGCAGATAGATTTTACCTCCGGCCGCCCACGGAGATGCCCAAAACGTGGATCCCCCTTGAAGCCGCCCCTGATGGATCTGCTCGCCGGTGGCGAGATCGTGCACGCGCAGGATCGCGCCGCGGCGGGGCAGAATATAGATTTTACCGTCCACCACCAGCGGCGACGCCATGCCCACGGCACCGCGGGGGTTGGCCCACACGAGGCCCGCCCCCGCGGCCTCGGGCTGGCTCACCTCGATAGCGCCCTGAGCGCCGGCCCGCACGGCAAACAAGCCACCCGGCGAGCCCCCCCGGCGGACGCGGTTCTCGCTGCCCACGATCAGCGTATCGCCATCGGTCGCGGGCGAGGCCGAACTGCGGCCACCGATCGACATCGACCAGTTCTCGACGCCCGTCGCGGGGTCGTAAGAACGGACCGTCTTGCCGCCAACCACAAGCTCGGTGCGCACCGAGTTGCGCCACACGATGGGCGTGCTCCAATTGGAGACTTCGCCCGGGCGTTCGACACGCCAGCGCTGCTCGCCCGTGGCCTTATCCAGAGCAACCAGGTGCGACTGCTGCTCGTTGTCGTTCTGCACGAAAAGCAGCCCCTGATGAAGCGCCAGGCTGCTCGCCGATCCCCAGTCGTTGGCCATCGGATAGACGCCCAAGTCCTTCGACCAGCGCAGCTCGCCGTCGAGTCCGTAGCAGTACAGCCCGTTAGGTCCGAACGAGGCGTACACAAACTCGCCATCGGTCACGGGAGTTTCGCTGGCATAAGTGTTGGTGGCATGACGAGGCGCACGGGGGGCCTGCTCGGCCGCGACACGGCTCCACCGCAGTTCGCCGGTTGACAAGTCGTAGCAGCGCACCTCGAACCGATAGCGTGCGGTGTCGGTGCCGGTGCCGGAGTCGGGCGCAACCGGAACCGCACTGGTCACCAGCACCTTTTCGCCCACGATGATCGGCATGGACCATCCCTCGCCGGGGACCGCGACGCTCCAGGCAAGATTGCTGGCAGGGCTCCAATCCGTTGGCGGTGCCGCGCCGGTTGCGACACCGTTGGCCTGCGCTCCGCGGAACTGCGGCCAGTCGGCCCCCGCCGTGGTCGCCGCGCTGAGGATCATAACCAGCTGCAAAACGCGAAATCGGGGGCCCATCGACTCGTCTCCAAGGGGCAAGGCAAGCGCGCAGCGGTGCATCGCTCGATCTGTCAGCTAACCGTTTTGTGATCGGCGCGTCGATGGGGGAGGAGCGCCAGGGGCGTTCCCCCCCCTGTGGCGAGACCCTCAACGCGAAGCCGCACGCTCGGTGGAAAGCCGCTCCAAATTGTCATCCGTCCAAACCGTTACTACAATAACTAAATGTCGGATAAATCAGCACAAGCCACGAAGATAGCAACGGCCGCGAAGGCAAGCCGAGACACCAGCGCCTTGGTCTACGACTTCGATCAGAGCGTCGGCTTTTGGTTGGCGACGACCCATCAAACCTACATGCGTGCGTTTCAGGAGACGCTTTCCCCCCACGGGATCACCTATCGGCAGGCGCAGGTCCTCGGCTGGCTAGCGGCCGAGGGGCCGCTCTCGCAGCGTGAGTTAGCCGAACGCATGCTGATCGAACCTCCTAACTTGGTGGGGGTCCTGAATCGCATGGAGGGTGCTGGACTGATCGAGCGTGGTGCCTGCGCAAGCGACCGTCGCAAGAACACGATCCGGCCGTTACCCGCCGCGTTAACGCTGTGGCGAAAGATTGCGGCTTGCGGTCGGCAGATCCGCGAGCGCGCCGTGGAAGGACTGAAGCCCGCCGAGCGGGAACAACTCAAGAAGCTGCTCGCGAAGGTCCGCGATAACCTGTCCAACGATCCCCACGGAATCGCATGAAGATCCTTTCCGGCTTTCGCACGGCCTCTCGTATAGCGGCTCTGGTGCCGATCCTCGTTGCCCTTGCGACGGTCGCGGCGCAGCCGCCAGGGGCCCCGATGATCGTGGTTTCGCCGGTGGTGCAGCGCACCATCGCTGCGACGCAGGTCTTTGTGGGGACCGTCGCACCGGTCAAGCGGGCATTGATCGGCAGCGCCGTCGACGGTCGTGTTGTGGAGTTCCCCGTTGAAGAAGGCGACCGAGTCGAGTCCGGCAGTAAATTAGCTCAACTGATGATCGAAACGATCTCGCTTGAGCTGGCGGCTGCTGAGGCGGAGCTTGACCTGCGGACACAGCGCCTGGCCGAGCTGCAAGCGGGGTCGCGCCCCGAAGAGATCGAGCAACTGCGGGCCCGCATGGCAGCGACCGAGGCTCGGCGTAACTACAACGAGGCGCGTCTGAATCGTGTTAAAGGGGTCTATCAATCCAACCGCGCGATTACCGAAGACGAGTACGAAGAGGCGATCGCCAACGCCGCCGAAGCCACTGAAATGCACCTCGAAGCCAAGGCGGCGCACGCGCTCGCCGTGGCCGGCTCTCGAAAAGAAGTGATCGCCCAAGCCCGCGCTGAGGTGGCCATGCAGCAGGCGGTGGTCGATCGTCTGCGGGACCAGATCCAGAAGCACACGATCATCACGCGCTTCGCCGGCTACGTCGTTTCCGAGCACACCGAGGTCGGGCAGTGGGTCAACCGAGGCGACCCGGTCGCCGAAGTAGTCGCCCTGGATGAGGTGGAGGTAGTAGCGCAGGTGGTCGAACAGAGTGTGCCGTTCATCCTGCCCGGGTCGATCATCACGATCGAGATCCCGGCGATCCCCGGGCGAACGTTCCGCGGAAAAGTGATGGTCAGCATCCCGCAAGCGGACAGCCGCTCGCGCACCTTTCCGGTGAAGGTGCTAGTAAAGAACGAGATCACTCCCGCGGGTCCGCTGCTGAAGCCGGGCATGTACGCCCGACTGACGCTGCCGATTGCTTCGCAACAGAACGCGATGCTTGTTCCTAAAGACGCGATCGTGCTCGGCGGACGTCAGCCGCTGGTCTTTGCGATCGGTCCGAACGCTTCGGTGGGCTCGGAAGGAACGGTTCGGGCGGTGCCGGTCGAGATCGGGTCGGCGAGCGGCCCGCTTTTGCAGGTTGTCGGCGAGCTGGGTCCTGACGACGCGGTGGTTGTTGAAGGCAACGAGCGGCTCCGCCCCGGTCAGCCGGTGCGGATCGGAAAAGTCTTGGCGCTCCCCGCCGAGTTGCCCACCAAGGCGTCGTAGCCGAACGAACCACACCGTTGCCGTGAATTCCCCATTACACGAGTCGCGCGATGAATCTGATTGACTCGTTCTTGGGCAACCCGGTTAAGGTTGCGGTCGGCGTGCTGTTGATGACGCTGTTTGGCGGTATTGCCTTGCTGCGCATGCCGATGCAACTAACGCCCGAGGTGCAGACGCCAACGATCACCGTCACCACCACCTGGCTCGGGGCGAGCCCGCAGGAGGTTGAGCGGGAGATCACGATCGAGCAAGAGGAACAGCTCAAAGGCGTTGAGGGGGTCCGCAAACTCACCAGTGAGAGCAGCGACTCGCAGAGCACCATCACGCTGGAGTTCAACGTTGGCGAGGACATGGATCAGGCGCTGCTGAAGGTCAACAGCCGCCTGCAGCAAGTGCCCGAGTATCCCGAAGACGCCGATCAACCGGTGATTGTCACCGCCAACTCTTCGAGTCGGCCGATCGCTTGGTTCATTCTGGGCCCCGCCCCGCCCACCGCTGAAGGGCTCGAACAATTTGCAGCGGAGCACCCTGCCCTGCGCCCCTCGATCGAACGGATCGGAGCGACCGAGAACATTGGCCTCCGCTTGCTGCGGCTACGCCGACTGGTGGAAGCCCACCCCGAGGCAGCTGCTCTGGCACCCCCCCCGGAGCTGATCGTTCCGCAGCTGGAGCGCTTCGCCGAGGACGAAATCGAGGCCCGCTTCGAACGGGTCTCTGGCGTGTCGCAGTCGAACGTTTTGGGGGGATTCGAGGATGAGCTGCAGATCATCGTCGACCCCGAGAAGCTCTCCGCCCGACAGGTCACGCTGACCCAGGTGCGCGACGTCTTACGGAGCCAGAATCGTGACACCTCGGCCGGAGACTTCTGGGAAGGCAAACGCCGGTGGGTGGTCCGCGCGCTCAACGAGTTCCGCTCGCCCCAGCAGGTTGAAGAGCAGCTTCTCGCGGTGCGCGATGGTGCTCCGGTCTACGTCCGCGACGTGGCGGAGGTACGGCTCGGCTTCAAGAAACCCAGCGGTCTGGTGCGACGGTTTGGTGAGGCCTGCATCGCGGTCAACTGCCTCCGTGAGACCGGTGCCAACGTGCTGGACGTAATGAAGGAGCTCCGCGCGGTCAACGCCAGCCTCAACGAAAACGTGCTCGGACCGCGCGGCCTGCGACTCACCCAGGTGTATGACGAAACGGAGTACATCAACTCTTCGGTGGAACTGGTTCAGAACAACATTTTCGTTGGCGGTGCCCTGACGATGTTGGTGCTGATGGGCTTCCTGCATTTCGGAGCCCGTGCGCTCGTGGTCGGCCCGCTGATCCTGGCCACCTCGCTCGCGGCGGTGTACGTCTCACCCTGGTGGTTTGCGACCTGTGTTGCGTTGATCATTGGGGCGGGCTTCTGGTTCGCCCGCGGTGCATTGGTGGTTGGGTTGGCGATTCCGACAAGCATCGTCGGCACGTTCTTGGTGCTGGGGTTGCTGGGGCGTTCGCTTAATGTGATCAGTCTGGCGGGGCTGGCGTTCGCCGTGGGCATGCTGGTCGATAACGCCGTGGTCGTGCTCGAAAACATCTATCGCCGACGCGCGCTGGGCGAAGCGCCGTTCGTCGCCGCCGCCCGCGGAACGCAAGAAGTGTGGGGAGCCGTGCTCTCCTCCACGCTAACTACCATCGCGGTCTTCCTGCCCGTGATCTTTGTCGAGGAGCAGGCCGGACAGCTGTTTCGCGACATCGCGCTGGCAATCAGCGCCGCGGTGGGGCTTTCGCTGATCGTTTCCGTGGTGGTGATCCCCACGGCGGCGGCCCGACTGCTGAAAGACCCCCCGGCAGATACCGATAGCAGCACGCACCGACTGACAGGAGTTGATCGCTTGGGGCACGCTTTCACGGGCTCGATCGTTGGCCTGAACGCCGCAATCCAGCGCAGCACGTTCGGCCGAGTGGTGACGGTGATCGCCCTCGTGGGGCTTTCGGCGGGGGTCAGTTGGGCGTTGTGGCCGCGTGTGGAGTACCTGCCGACGGGCAATCGGAATCTGGTGTTCGGAATCGTGTTGCCACCTCCCGGTTACAACATTGATCAGCTCATGGAGCTCGGCGAAACCGTCGAACGCGAGCTTAAGCCCTATTGGGATATCGACCCTTCAGACACTGCCGGTAACCAACTTGACGGGCCCGCGATACAAGATTTTTTCTTCGTCGTCCGTGGGAGAAGCGTCTTCCTTGGCGTGCGGGCCGTCGATCCGTTGCGCTCAGCGGAACTGGTTCCGCTGGTGTCGCGCATCGGGGCGAAGCTGCCCGGCGCGTTTGTCGTCGCCAAGCAGTCGAGCCTGTTTGAAGACGGTTTGACCGCCGGCCGAACGATCGATATCGAGATCACGGGCCCCGACGTTGAACGGCTTGTTGATCTCGGACGGATCGCGCTGGGGGGCGTTGCCCAACACTTGCCCGGCAGTCAGGCACGCCCCGTGCCGAGTCTCGACCTGTCGAGTCCCGAGGTCCACGTGCGGCCCAAGCTGATGCAAGCCGCCGAGATGCAGATGAGCGCCACCGAGATCGGTTTCGCCGTGGACGCCCTGGTCGATGGTGCCTATGTGGGCGATTATTTTCTTGAGGGCAAGAAGATCGACCTGACCGTCATCGGCGAGAATCGCTTTACGGGACGCACCCAAATGATCGGTGCCGTGCCGGTTGCGACCCCAACGGGTCAGCTCGTTCCGCTCACCGCGATGGCGGACGTGACGCTGGCCAGCGGCCCCGAGCAGGTCAACCACCGTGAGCGTGTCCGCGCGATCACGATCGAGGTATCGCCTCCTCCTGAGGTCGCCCTGGAAGACGCGATGAACATCATCCAACAAAAGATCGTGCCGGCGATGCGCGAGACCGGTTTGCTCAGCGGATCGTACTCGGTCGGGCTGGCGGGCACCGCCGACAAGCTCCGCGAGACCTGGCTGTCGCTGCGGTTCAACATTCTCCTGGCGCTTCTGATCACCTACCTGCTGATGGCGGCGTTGTTCGAGTCGTGGCTGTACCCGTTGGTGATCATCTTGACCGTGCCGCTCGGTGCGGTGGGAGGAATCATGGTACTGGCAATCCTGAACCTGTTTACGCCGCAACCGCTCGATGTGCTAACGATGCTGGGCTTTGTCGTGCTGATCGGAACCGTTGTAAACAACCCGATCTTGATCATTCACCAGTCGCTCAACCTGATACGCGATGAAGACTATCCGCCGCGCGAAGCCGTTCTGGAGAGCGTCCGTACGCGCGTGCGGCCCATCTTCATGACCACGACCACCACGCTACTGGGCTTGGCTCCGCTGGTGTTCTTCCCCGGCGCAGGCAGCGAACTCTACCGCGGCTTGGGAAGCGTCGTGCTGGGCGGTTTGCTGGTTTCGACCGTTTTCACGCTGATCCTGGCACCCACGCTGTTCACCCTCGCGCTCGATACGAAGCGGGCGCTGCGGCAGATCGGGGCACGCCGCACCTCTGGTCCAAGCGCTCTGACGGCGGACGCCCACGAGAAACGGATCGCGGTGTGATCCCCTCAGGGGACCCTGTCTACGCGTTGCCAAGCCCGACGCTCAAACCGCCACGCGTTTGAGAAGGCCCGCGCTGCAGAAGATGATTAGCAGTCTGAGCCCGGTCGGTTCGGGGATCGTTTGGGCCGCTGAGCTGGCTTGCCAGGCGGCGACCCACGCCGCGTAGTCATCGGTGGTCGTGGCGGTGGGTGTCGAGTCGTTATGCAGTGCCAGCGGAGTCCCCACGGCATCGCGCCACACGGTGTAGTCGGCCACGTCGATCAAGCCGTCGTCGTTGTAGTCGCCGGCCAGAACGGCACCGACCTCACCGAGCCTGCCGCTACGAAACACGCCTTCGGTTTGGTAAGTCAGCTCCAAATCGAGCGGAAAGAACGGGTTGTACGCGGCACCTAGCGGCAAGCTTTGGCCAGGACCAAGGACCGATTCGTCGCTCAGATAGCCTTCGGCAAGCAGGTTGCTGCTGGGCGTGCCAAGCCGTTCCCAGCCGTCGCCCAGGCCAGTGGCCGCGCCAAAGCCGGACCGATCCTGAGCCTGTAGACTGGCCCATCCCGTTGGCGAGAGCGCGCCGCTGGCGCTGGTCAGTTCGTAGTAGCCCAGTGCGATTGGTTGGTCACTCGGGTTGCGAATCGCGATGCCGCCGCTCGTTGGATCAACATCGATAACTAGCGCCGCGACGGCGCTCGCCAGATCGCCAATCTCTGCGTCGTTGAGGGCCGTATCGTAGAGGCGGAAGTCGTCCAGCAGCCCGATGAAGTCGCCTGCCGGGTCAAACGCCGGCGAACGCCCGAGATTGAGGTTCGTAGCCATCCCGCCGCTGGTGTTGATCAGCGTGGCCCCCGGATTTCCGCCGGTCGGTGTGGCAGGGAGCTCAACCCCATCCAGAAACACATCGATGTCGAGATAATCCACGGCACCGCTGGGTACGCGAATCGCCAGGTGATGGAAGCCCGCCGACGCTCCGGTAAAGTCGAACCCGCTACCCCAAGTGACATTGCCACCGCTGTAACGCAGCCGGATGCCCCCCCCTTCGAGCGATACATCAAACGACTGACCGGTATTACTCCGGCCATAACCAAACATCTTGTTCTCAACGCCCTGCTGCTCTTGGCTGAACCAGAACGCGATCGTGCGTGGATCGTTGCCGGTTGGGGCGGGGTTGAGGGACGAGCTCAGCAGCCCGTACGACAGGCCGTCGTCGTTCGGCAAACGGATGGCTTGGCCCAACACGCCCGGGACCCCCGCCTCCACCTGCCCGACCAGCAAGCCGTTATTGTTTCCGCCGGCCGAATCAATCAGCGTCGCGCCGCTGATGTCGGCGTTGTCAAACGTGTAGTGGACGAGCAGGCCAGCGCGAGCTGAAGCCGGCATGATCATCAGAGCAATAAGCAACAGCGACCTTGCCTGCATCGTTCGCACGGCATGAGAACCAAAACGCGTGGCGAGAAGCTGTGGGGATTGTAAGTGTGATTCAGTCACGGCGGCGGCCTCCCCGCAAAGCGAGCAGCGCGGCTGTTGAAAGCAGCCCCCCCAGCGACGTGGGCTCGGGCACACCGGCCACCATGGCTTCGAAAGCGCCGGCACCCAAGCGATTGTTGTAGACCGTCTTGAACTCGGCGAAGTCGAACCGATCGATCAGGCCGTCCAGATTGATATCGCCGACCGCGTAGGCGAGCACCGGATCGATTTGTGAGAGGTTCATACCGAAGAGCCCCCGCAGCAGTCCCCAGTCGGTTTCATCGATCACACCGTCCGTGTTGAAGTCACCCTGGAAGGTGCGCCACATCACCGGCGGTAGATCAACCGTCAAACCACTCTGGCGATTGACGGGCAAAGCGGCTTGGCTGCGTTTCAGATACGCGTGGAGCGCTAGGCTTAGCTCAAAGGCTTCCTCGCTGCCCGCGACGAACACATCGTTCGTCTCGCCGATATCGGTTGTGAGGTTGTAGAGCTCATACGACTCGGTCTCGTAGAAATAAAGGAGCTTATGCGTCTCGTCGGCCACGGCGCTGACGAACGAGCCGCCCGTGATGGCACCGCCGCCAAGCTTGTGCTGGTTGCTACGATGCGGGTAATGCCAGTAAAGATTGCCGCGGTCGTACGCTCCGCCGGTGAGCGCCGCGGCAAAACTTTTGCCATCCATGCCGGAGTTGCGTGGCGTCGCGGCACTAGCGCCGGTTAGTTCGAGCAGCGTCGGATAGAGGTCGTGAGTCGCAGCTAGCGCATTGGTAGCGGTCCCCTGCGCGATAGCGGGGTTACCAGTCCAACTGGCGATCAGTGGCGTGCGAATACCGCCCTCGTACAGGCTCCCCTTGCCGTCACGCAGCGGCTGGTTTTCCGTCGCGGGGGCCGACCCCAGCTCGGAGATAGTCAGGCCGCCGTTGTCTGAAGCAAACAGCACGATCGTGTTGTCGCGGATACTGTCGCTCGTGTTGCCATCGCCGTTGGGGTCGTCCAACCGATCGAGCACGCGACCGAGCGAGCGATCCATCTCCTCGACCATCGCCGCATAGATCGGGTTGTCGTGTCCCTGCAAGTCGGTTCCCTGCCCATTCAATATGGCGATCTTGGCCGTGTACTTGCTCACGGTTGCCGCGGGGGCCTGCAGGGGAACGTGAACCTGATACGAAGACATCAGCAAGAAGAACGGGTCGGGGTCGGCAGCCCGCTGGGTGATGAACGTCTCGGCGAAGCCCGAAAGCACGTCGGTCAGATACGTGTCCGCCGGATAGGTGCCCGGCGTGTCGATGCCCGGCATACCGCTCCAGCGGCCGTCGGGACCTGCAAAGAACCCTCCCTCACCGTCGCAAGGGCAGCCGGATCCGCCCCCCGCGATGTTCGAGTCGAAGCCGTTGGAGAGCGGGCTCCCCCCCACATGCCATTTGCCGATGAAGCCGGTGTCGTAGCCACCGGCTGACGAACCGAGCGACTCGGCAACGGTGATCTCGGCTGAACCCAAGCTGCGGTTAAAGACGGGCGACTGGAGCGTAGCACTGGTGTTGACGCCGCCGCCGGTGTGGTCGCTGAACCCGTGCAAACCCACGGACTTGCCGGTGAGCAACGACGCCCGCGTGGGCGAGCAGACCGGTGCCGAGGAATAAGCGCGCGTAAAGTTGACCCCTTCGCTGGCCAGGCGCAGCAGGTTGGGCGTTTCGTAGACTGCGCTGCCGGTGGGATTTAGCGCGGCATCGTGCTGCCAATCGGTCCAGCCCATGTCGTCGACAAAGAAAACGACAACGTTGGGTCCCGTGGCGTGGCTCGCTTGGTTCAAGCCCAAGCCCCCCACGGTCAAGCATGCCAGCAGCCCAAACTGCTTCGCGAACCTGAGCGCTACTGATTCCAAGGAAAACCCCGTGGTCCTATGGCAACCGAAAACGGCGTGGCAACAAGCTAAAATAAGCGGTCGCCTGCGCGGGCAACCCGCGACAGAGAGGCCGAGCAGGGAAACTCCACCGAAGCAGGGTGTCTTACGGTGAATCTCGGCCCTTGGTAGCCACTGGACGCGGCCGAAAAGCACGCTAACCGCTTACCTGGCATGCACTAATGACCGATCGGAGCGGCAGGGCGAGCACGAAATGACGCCTAATGCGTACCGCACCCATGTGTCGCGACAGCGGCATTCCGAATCACGACTTGTGCCGCGAAAGAGGGGCGTTGGGGCTCTCGGAAGCACCGCTCTAGACCCACAAGGCTGCCTCGGCGACCACCCCTGGACCAAACCCCAGCGCCACACAGGGGGCCGCGGCACCCTCGTCTCGCAGACGCCGCATCACGAACAGCGCGGTCGCGCTCGACATGTTGCCGTACTCGCTCAGCACGGCCAGCGAGGCGGCGGTGGCCGACTCGTCGAGCCCGAGCGCGGTACGGCAAGCCGACACAATGCGGGGCCCGCCCGGATGGATCGCCCAGGAGCGCACGTCGTTCATCGCGACTCCGTGTCGCTCAAGCCAAGCCGGCAGCCAATCGCCCAGCGTCTCTTCGATCACTCCGGGCAGCTCGGCCGAGAGGCCCATCTCAAAGCCGTGGTTACGCACCCGCCAGGTGATCAGTTCCTGAGTATGGGGAAGCACACGCGAACCGGTCGCCGCGAGTCGCCAAGGTTTCGCGGCCGAATCCGGTGGCGGGGTTGATCGGCCGATCACCGCGCCCGATCCATCCGCAAACAGCGCATTGCCGGCGACCCGTTCGTTATCCCAGTGAAAACAATAATGGATGCTGCACAGTTCGGTCGCGACCAGCAGCACGGTGGCGTCGGGCTCGGCGGCGGCCAAGCCACCTGCGACCCGCAAACCGTTGATCGCTCCGTGGCAACCCATGAAGCCGACATTCACTCTTTGCGTGTCGGGCGAGAACCCCAGCTCGTGGATCAGCGCGAGATCGACTCCCGGTGCCTCGAAGCCCGTGCAGGACACCGTCACCAGGTGGGTTACTTCTGCGGGCGCGATACCGCTATCGGCCAGCGCGGCTTGGGTCGATCGGATCGCGAGCGGCGCGGCGTGGGTCTCGTACCAATCGGTTCTTTCGGCGATCGTCGGCCCGTTGGGATCCCCCTCCCAGCGGAACGCTTCCGTGTAGGGAACGCAGGTGCGCCGCTCCTCAACTCCCGAACGCCGGTGCAACACCTCCACCAGACGCTGCTGCTTGTCGGTCTCGCACGCCACGCGACGGGCCAGCTCGATCGCATCGGCTCGGTTCAGCACATGATCGGGAGCGGCAACGCCTAGACCGTGTAGATAAAAACTCATCAACGATTCCGTTTTCTCAGAGCAAGATAATCATCGGTGCAACACGTATGGTACCGAGGGCGTGGCGGGGGTCGGGTCGATGCTGCGCACCACCGGAGCCGCGAGCCACGGTGCCGCGGTGATCGCGCGCAGCACCCAGGGCGTTACCGAGCGCCCGCCCATCAGATTGCAAACCATCCGGCAGCGCTGCTGCTGACGCCCCACCGCGCGGCGATGCCGCCGCTGCCAGCGTTCAACGATGTCTGGCTGCCAGGTTTCGATCGCTTCTTCAGCAAGCGGAGCGAGCTCGATCGCCGATCGCAGCGCCCAGCCGATCCCCTCGCCGGTGAACGGCTCCACATAGCCCGCGGCGTCGCCTAGCAGCAAAGCACGCTCGGCCCCCAGACGCTCGGGGCGTTGCGTCAGCCGCGGGGCGGTCCGCCAGGTGGCGGTAGCCAGGCCTTCAGGCAACGGCGCACGGGCGCGGCGGAGGATCCTCGCCACCGCTTCGACGATGCCTAGCTCTGCGGCGGCCGCAGTGGACAAAGCCGCCGCGATATCAAGCCGGCCATCGGGCAGACGCACCACGCCCGCATAGCCGTGCCCCTCGTCGCTGCTAACCATGGTCAGCTCTCCTGGCGGATAGCTGTCCGCGTGATCGTGCAGGGTTGCGCCGACCCCGAGTCGGCTATCGAGACGCCGCTTGATGGTCGGACGCTCAGCAGGCGGCAGCAAAGCGCTCGTTCCCAGGCCCGCCGCGATGACCACCAGTCGCGCCCGCACGGTCGTGGCGAGGCCGTGAGCGTCTTCCAGCGTGACCTGGCGAAAAGCTCCCTGAACGGGGTTCAACCGCGCACGAACCCCGGTTCTCACCTCCGCCCCGGTTCGGGCGGCGCTCTGTGCGAGGGCCGTGTCGAACTCGGCTCGGCAGATCGCTTGGCGATTGGCGAGCCCTAGTTTCACCTCGGCGCGCGGGCCACGGAGCGACACCGTCGTGAGGGGTTGAGCGGCGTAGCCTTTTTCGACGCCGGCCTCGCGCAGCGCCCCCAGCGCGATTCCCCCCAAGCAGCCGCCGCAAACCTTCGGACGCGGAAACGCCGCTTTATCGACCAGCAACACGCGGTGCCCGGATTGCGCTAAACGTTGCGCGAGCAGCGCCCCCGCCGGGCCGGCACCGACGATACACGCGCACCACCGATCGGATGCGTCTGATTGGGATGCGGGTTTCGAGTTCATGCGTCGTCACGTCTCCAAGTGACGAGCAACCGCTGGGGCCAATCGCGTGCAACGCGGGCCCGCTTTAGCTCCGCCGCGGCTACGCGTTGGCGCATCTCATCAAGCGTGTAGGCAGCGGCCACCGATTGTGGTCCGTCGTATTGAACGATCGGTGAGCGGGTGAGCGTGCGGCAAGCCAACTGGGCCAGCCAATAGCCAAGTCGGCTGCGGCGGAGGTCGCTTACCACAATGCCACGGTCGGCCGCGGCGGCCATCCGTTTCAGCAGCCCCTCGGTGTCAGTATCTTCCAGGTGATGGAGAAACAGGCTGCTCATCACCACATCGAACCCTTCCGGTAACGGATCGTTGAGAACATCAGCTTGGCGAAATCGAACCGAGGCCCCGCTCGGCACGCGTGCGGTTGCGGCAGAGACCGCGGTGGGGCTGATATCGATTCCTTCGATCTCGACAGGTACGCCTGCCGCCTGGGCGCGACGCCAGACGCCAAGGGCCACATCGCCGCCGCCGCTGGCGATATCCAGCAGCCGGAGCGGCCGCGATCCGCGGGTAGTCGTCACCTGCCGAACCGCGCGCCAAACCGACGCCGCAGCCCCGCTCGCCACATTCAATCGAGCCAAACCGCGCAGCGCTTGGGCGTGGTGCCGGGGATCCAGATCCGGGGCATCCATCAGCTCGGGCTGCAAATTGCGTCGTGCTAGACGCATGGGCTGTCTCGGGAGGTCAAAGAACGTCGTGGCACCAGGCAACTCAGAAAGCCCGCTTAACAAGAAGCGAACCGAATTGATCCGCATCCGCTAGTGACCGCTGAGCAGCCGCGCCGGACCGGGCAAACGTTTTTTTCGCTGTCTGACCGGCGTTAAGCCCTTTGCTTCTCTGTGGTAACGTCTAGAAAACTGGCGGCGGAGCTGCGGCTGCGCCCCACGGGGATTAGTTCTTTTTCGCGAACGAGCGTGCGTTGGTTCAATCAGCTAGCAATCAAGAAGTCGCCATCGTTGGTGCCGGACCGGGCGGCCTCGCCGCCGCCATGCTCCTTGCTGCGCGTGGGTGCAAGGTGCGTGTCTTTGAACGCCATACGACCCCCGGAGGAAGAACGTCGAGCCTTGAGGCGGACGGTTTCCGTTGGGATCTGGGGCCCACGTTTTTCTTGTATCCGCGGATCCTTAGCGAGATCTTCGCCGAATGCGGCCGCGATCTGATGACCGAGACGCCCATGACGCGGCTCGACCCCCAGTATCGGCTGGTCTTCGGCGAAGGCCCCCAGCAACGACCGGGAGTTCTGGACGCGACGCCCAACATCGAACGGATGGAAGCGGAAATCGCCCGCCTTTCGCCGAGCGATGCGGGGGCGTTCCGACGCTTCCTCGTGGAGAACCGCAACAAACTGGCGGCGTTCACGCCGATCCTCGAATCGCCCTTCTACAAGCTGACCGATTTACTCCGTCCCGAGGTGTTGCGTTCAGCGCATCTGGTGCGGCCGTGGCGCTCACTCTATCGCGAAGTCGGACGCTACTTTAACGATCCAAGACTGCAACTGGCGTTCACGTTTCAGGGCAAGTACCTGGGCATGAGCCCGTTCCAGTGCCCGAGCCTGTTCTCGATCCTCGCATTCCTGGAGTACGAACACGGCGTGTTTCACCCGACCGGTGGTTGCGGTCAGGTATCGCGACGCATGGCCGAGATCGTCACGGAGATGGGCGGCGAAGTGCGGCTCGGTGAGCCGATCGAGCAGCTTCGGTTTGCGGGGCGTCGCGTGACCGGCGTGCAGACGGCTCGGGGCGAGTACCCCGTGGACTCGCTGGTCATCAATGCCGACTTCGCGCAGACGATGACCGAGCTCACGCCAAACCATCTGCGCAAGCGCTGGACCGACGAGAAGCTGGCTAAGAAGCGTTACAGCTGCAGCACCTTCATGATGTACCTGGGCCTTGATGGCGAGCTGCCCGGCTTGGCTCACCACACAATCTATCTGGCACCCGACTACAAGAAAAACCTAACCGATATCGAGCGCGGCAACCCGCTGGACGACGACTGCTCGGTCTATGTCCAAGCGGCCACGCAGACAGACGCCTCGCTCGCCCCGCCCGGATGCAGTTCGCTGTACGTTCTTGTGCCAACACCCAACCTGGGTGTCAGCCGGGGCAAGATCGACTGGGCCACCGAAACGCCACGCATGCGGCGCATCGTCTTCGATCAACTCAAGGAGCTGGGAGTCGAGAACGCCGAAGCCCGCCTCCGCACCGAACGGATCGTCACGCCCGACGACTGGCTGGCACAGCACCACATCTACCGGGGGGCGACCTTCAATCTTGCCCACAGTCTTGACCAGATGCTGTACTGGCGGCCCCACAACCGTTTCGAGGATCTGGAGGGAGTTTACTTGGTTGGTGGCGGAACGCACCCCGGCAGCGGTCTGCCAACGATCTACAGCTCGGCACGAATCGCCTGCGATACCCTGATGGAAGACCTCGGTATCGCTTCAGCGGCTTGAAACTCGCGACAGCGGCCCCCTTGCGACGCGCTGCACACCACCAAACAAAAAGTCCCCGTTTGTGAGGGGACTCTATCCCCCAATCGAAGCTGCCCGCCTGCCCCGATGATGCGTCGCGAACTGATCGACGAGCTGCTGCAGAAGACAAGCCGGACGTTTGCGCTGGCCATCCCGCTGCTGCCCGAAGCATTATGCGCCGAGGTGGGCGTTGGCTACTTGTTGTTCCGGATTGCCGATACGCTGGAAGATGCGCCCCGACTCGGGCGAGACGCACGCATCGCCGAGCTACAAGATTGGATCACGCTGCTGCAAGAGCCCACGCACGACGCAGCACAGCAGCTTGCCGCGCGCTGGAAAATTTCTCCCCCGTCCGACAACGAAGACTACAACTACTTGCTGAGTGAAACGCCAGCCGTCATCGGAGCGTTGCACGCTTTGCCGAGCGACTCGCAAGCCGTGATCCTTCGCCATGCGATCCGCTCCGCGCAGGGTATGGCGGAGACTCTCGCCGGTGCCGACATCAGAGGATCGTTCCGTCTGACCTCGCTCGCCGACCTGCAACAGTACTGTTACTACGTTGCGGGGATTGTCGGCGAGATGCTCACCGACCTGTTCGCCTTGCGGCTGCCCCCCTCCAAGGCGCGCGACGCTCTGGCCAACAGCGCTGCCCGTTTCGGCGAAGCCCTCCAGCTGGTGAACATCCTCAAAGACGCCCCCGACGATGCCCGCGACGGTCGCACCTATCTGCCCACCGCTCCGCCCCATACGGAGGTGATCGCCCTGGCACGCGACAACCTGGCTCATGCCGCACGCTACGCGGCCCATCTCGAAGCCGCCGGTGCCGCTGCAGGTATGGTTGCCTTTGTCACCCTGCCCCGCACGCTGGCCGAGGCAACGCTCGACGAACTGGAACGCGGCAACCGCAAGGTGGCCCGCTCGGTTGTCAGCGCGAAACTGGCCGAAGCCCAGGCGATCCGTTCGGGGCAAGCGACATGATGGCGAGCGCTGCGCAAAACGCCGCAACGATCCCCGCGATCGACGCCGCTCGCGCTGCGCAGACGTCTTGGCGTCGGCTTTCGCCACGTCAGCGGATCGACCGACTGCTGGCGGTACGCCGTGCGATCGGGACGGATCCTCAGCGATGGGCCAACGTTTGTACTCCGCCCCAAGACCGCACCAATGCCGAAAGCTTGGCCGCTGAGGTCGCCCCGCTGGCCGACGCGGTGCAATGGCTCAAGCGGTACGGTGCCGCGACACTCAAGCAGCGTCACGCCGAAGGAAGCCGATTCGGATGGCTGCGGCCGGGTTCCCTGACGCTGGTCGTCGAACGAAAGCCGCTGGGAGTTGTGCTGGTAATTGGTGCGAGCAATTACCCCCTGTTCTTGTTGGCCGTCCCCGCCCTACAGGCTTTAGCGGCGGGCAACGCGGCGCTGCTGAAACCCCCGCCCGGCGGCGCAGCGGCCGCGGCGCTGTTGCACGAAACCCTTGTGGTGGCCGGGGTCGATCCGCGGCTTTGCCCCGTTCTGGCAAGCACGCGCGAAGCCGCTGAGGAGGCGATCGACGCGGGCGTCGATCATGTTGTCGTCACCGGTTCGGCCGAAACCGGACGCGCCGTTGCCCGCAGTGCCGCGGAACGCCTCACTTCCTGCACGCTCGAGTGCTCCGGCAACGACGCCATGGTGGTGCTCAACGGTGCCAATCTGGACCGCGTCGCCGTGTGCCTCGCCTGGGGTCTGATGCTCAACAGCGGGGCGACGTGCATCGCCCCACGGCGCGTTATCCTCGGAGCCGATCAAATTGACGACCTGCTCCGCCGACTCAAGCCCCGACTCCGCGCGCGTCCGGCCCGTAGAATCACGGAGCGTGTCGCGCAGGACGTCGTCCGGTTGGTGGGCGAGGCGATCACCGCTGGTGCGACGGTTGAATGGCCCGAGAAGCTCGACCTAACCGTGATAGCCGAGCGTCATACTTGCCCCCCGATCGTGCTCCGCCACAGCGCGAACTCGCGAGCCCTCGACCCCGTGGATCTGTTTGGCCCCGTTGCGACGCTTACGGTGGCGGAAACCGATGACGAACGGGTCGCCGCCGCGAACCGCAGCGCCTACGCTCTGGGGGCATCGGTCTTTGGCCCCCCTGGATTCGGCGAAGCCGACGAAAGGGCCCGTGAACTGCTAGCGGGGTGTGTAACGCTGGAAGACGTGATCGCGCTGACCGCTGATGCTCGCGTCCCTTTCGGCGGCACCGGCAGCAGCGGCTACGGCGTCACCCGCGGACGCGAGGGGCTGCTCAACCTGACACGGCCGCAAGCGATCGTTCGTCGGCACGGCGACTGGTTGCCCCACCTCGACCCCGAAACCGCCGCCCTGCCCGACCTGATCGCGGCGATGATCCAAACGCAACACGCTCCCGGGCTAGCCGCGCGGTGGCGTGCCGTGCGACGATTCCTCCAAGCCGCCAAGCTTCACCAGCAACAGAAGAAGGAACGCACATGATTGCCAGCGCAAAGCCCAACGGATCGACACGCGTGGCGGTAGTGGGGGGTGGCCTGGGCGGGCTCGCGGCGGCCTGCACGCTCGCGGCACGCGGCTACAAGGTTGCGCTATTTGAGCGCAACGCTACGGTCGGCGGCAAGGCGGTTCAGCTCCGCCGCGAGGGTTACCGCTTCGACATGGGGCCCACGATCCTCACCCTGCCCAGCGTGCTCCGGCGGATCTTCGCCGAGGCCGGCCACAACCTGGACGACCGGCTCGAGCTAGTCCGGCTGGACCCCCAGTGGCGGTGCTTCTTTGAAGATCGGTCCGTGCTCGATCTCGTGGCCGACATCCCGGCGATGAAGCAAACCCTGCAGGCCTTCTCGGGCGATCCGGCGGTGGGAGCGGGCTACGAGAAGTTCCTCGCCACCAGCAAGCGGTTGCACGAAATCTCCGACCGCTTCTTCTTCTGGAAAAGCGTCGGCGGCATCGTCGATACGATGGATGTCGGCGGAACGTTTAATGCCAAAGTACTGGGCGATCTGCTGCAACTGCGGATGGGGCAAACCGTTGCCGGGACGGTCCGCTCGCACGTGCCCGACGAACGCGTTGCGCAGATGATCGACCACTTTACGCAGTACGTTGGATCAAGCCCCGAGGCCTCTCCCGCGGTGCTGTGCGGCATCGCTCACATGCAAACGGAAGAGGGAGTGTGGTACCCAATGCAGGGCACCCGCGCCGTGCCCGAGGCCCTAGCCAAGCTCGCCGCCGAGCTCGACATCGAGGTCCACACTGAGACCCCTGTCCGCCGGATCGTTGTCGAGAACGGGCGTGCGGTCGGTATCGAAACGGAAGCGGGGGAACGCCACGCGGCCGATGCGGTCGTAAGCAACTGTGACAGTGTGCTCACCCACCGTGAGCTGCTGGGCGAGGGGCCTCGCTCGCCCTTCCTCAAACGTCGCAAGTACGAGCCCGCGTGCTCGGGCGTTGTGCTCTATCTGGGTCTGAACCGGCGTTACGAGCAGCTCCTGCACCACAACTTTATTTTTTCCGAAGACCCTCACATCGAGTTCGATGCGATTTACAACCGGGGCGTTCCCGCACCGGATCCAACCGCCTACGTGTGCGCGCCGGCGATCACCGAGCCCGGTGTCGCTCCCGACGGGGGCGAAGCCCTCTACATTCTGGTTCACACGCCCTACCGGCGTGATGGCCAAGACTGGAGCCAGATGCTGCCGGCGTATCGCGAAACGATCCTCGACAAGCTCGAACGCACGGCGGGCATGGAAAACCTGCGCGACGCGATCGTTGTCGAAGCGTCGCTCACGCCGGCCGACATCGAGAGCCGCTACAACGTTCTGCGCGGTGCGATCTACGGGCTGGCGAGCCACGGACGGTTCTTCGGGGCGTTCAAACCCGCCAACCGCAGCCGCGACGTGAAAGGGCTCTATCTTGCCGGCGGGGCCGCCCACCCCGGCCCGGGCATGCCAATGGTGCTCATGAGCGGCTGGATCGCGGCCGATTCGCTGGACGCCGACTACGAGCGAGTAGGCGAGCACGCGACCGCTTCGGTCTGACCTGCCACGCTGTGGTGTCTCGCGGCAAACGAGGCCGCCTCGCTGCAACCCCGCCGTGCGGCTATCGTTGACACACTCCTGCAAGCCGGTGGCAATGATTCTCGACTCTTTCGTGCGGCATGGCGAAGACTACGAAATCGATCGACGCCACGCCGCGAGTCTCGCCATGGTTGCTCGGCTGGTTCCGCTGGTACCTGCGGGGCTACCTGCCCCGGGGTCTGCACTCGCTGTGCGTGGCGACCGATTCGCCGCTCGAAGTCGCCGACGAAACTCCGCTCATTGTTTTTCTCAACCACGCTTCGTGGTGGGATCCGGTGGTGTCGATCCATCTGTCGGCGGTTGAATCCCCTGGCCGTACGATCTACGCCCCCTTCGACGAGGCGGCGCTCGAACGGTACCCGATCTTCGAACGACTGGGGTTCTTTGGTGTGGATCAGACCTCGCGTCGCGGAGCAGCGCAGTTCCTCAGGACCACGCGGGCCGTGCTGGGAGTCCATGGGGCCAGCGTGTGGATGACCCCCGAAGGACGGTTCGTTGATCCGCGTGACGACACGGCCCCGTTCGAGCCCGGTTTGGCGCATCTGGCGCATCACCTGGCAACCAGCCATGACCAAGCGCTGCGGCAAACGGTCCTTCGGCCGCTGGCGATCGAGTACCCGTTGTGGGAAGAGCGCCTTCCCGAATGCCTGTGCCGCTGGGGAAAAGAGATCCGCGTGGCAGACCACGCCGGGCTCTCGAAAGCGGAGTGGAACACGCTCTTAGAAGAGCAACTGCGCTCGACACAACGGCGTTTGGCCGAGATCTCGCTCGCCCGCGATCCGGCGGCCTTCCGGGTGCTGTTGGGCGGTAGCGAGGGGGTCGGGGGGCTGTACGAGCGCTTCCGGCGCACGCTGGCCTGGCTCCGTGGTCAGCCTTATCGTGCAGCGCATGGCGAAAAGCTACGAAAGCCTCAAGTGCCCGCGGACCCTGAGGAAGAACGCTCGCTCGGTGCCTAACCGGTGCTTCACCGTACGTCACGCTCCCGGTCTAAAACTCGCCCGCTGATGCTCATCTTACTCGCCCTGTTTTGCTTGTTCTTTGCGGCAGCGCCGGCGTGGTTCTACTTCCGCAACGTCGGGGTTTTTCGCGTGGCTCCTGCGCCGGAGAGCGCCCCGGCTGGTATGGCGATCTCGGTGCTGATCCCCGCCCGAAACGAAGCCGCGAATATCGAGGAGGCCATCGCTTCGGTCCTCAGGGCCGCCGAGGGCCCCACGCCCGTTCAGGTCGAGGTGCTCGCCCTGGACGACGCCTCTGAAGACGACACCGCAGAACGCGTGCAACGCCTTAGCGCAGCCGATCCGCGCGTACGGCTCATCACGGGGGAAAAACTCCCTGCCGGATGGAACGGCAAGCAGCACGCCTGCCAGCAGCTGGCCGATGCGGCGACGCACGACACGCTGCTGTGGATGGATGCCGATGTCCGTCTCGAACCCGGCGCGCTGCCCCGACTGGTTGCGCAGCAAGCGCTGTGTGGCGCTGATTTGGTGAGCGGCTTCCCCCGCCAGATTACCGGCACACCGCTCGAGAAGCTGATGCTGCCGCTGATCCAGTTCGTGCTGCTCAGCTTCCTCTCCTTGCGTGCCATGCGCAGCGACGGGCGGCCGGGATTCGCAGCGGGCTGCGGGCAACTCTTCTTCACGCAGCGGACGGCGTACCGTGCGGCGGGGGGGCACGCAGCGATCCGCGCTTCGCGGCACGACGGACTCACTCTTCCACGGGCCTACCGCACCGCGGGGCTAACCACCGACGTGTTCGACGCAACCGATCTGGCTCGCTGCCGGATGTACGCCGGTGCGGGGGCCGTGTGGCGCGGCCTTGCCAAGAACGCCACGGAGGGGGTCGCAACTCCCGCGCTGATCGGCCCGGTATCCTTGGTATTAGCACTGGGGCAAGTTGCGTGGGCCCCGTTGCTGTTGGTCGGAGGATTAACCAGCGTATTGGCCGGCTTGGCGGGCGTCTGCGTGCTGGCTCCGCGGTTAGACGCGGCGGTGCGGTTTCGCCAGCCCTTGCTGACCTGGATCCTCCATCCGCTTGCCGTAACCCTGTTTCTGATCATCCAGTGGGAAGCCTTGCTACGCAAAGCCCTGGGGCGTCCTGTCCGGTGGCGCGGGCGGGTTTGAGCGAGCGTGTCAGGCTCGCGGCTCACGCCGTTTCCCAGCGCATCGCCAGAACCCGCGCTGCTATCAGCAGCAGCGCTGCCGACCCCACCATCACCGCCACCTCGGGCCACAGCTCGGCGGTTGGCAGATCGCGCCAGAAGAGCTTCGTGTAACCATCAATCGCCCAGGCGTTGAAGGTTGCGCGGCCGAGTTGTTGCATCGTGTCGCTCATGATGTAGCGCGGCACCATGCTTCCGCCGAGGGCCGACATCGTCAGCACCAGCACGACCGAGACGGCGTTCAACTGGGCCCGGGTCCGGCACGCCGCCGCCAAGGCGAGCGCGAGCGCTGCCGCAGCACCAGCGGTAACCAGCGTCAGCAGCAGAAAGCCGTCCCAGCGTCGCGCAACATCGAGGCCGAACGCCAGTTGGGCCCAAGTGAACATCACCACCACCTGGCACACGCCCACCAGTCCTAGCTGTAGCCATTTGCCCAACAGCACGTGCGTCATGCCCACCCGCGAAGCGAGCAACCGTTCGAGCGTTTGATTCTCTTCCTCTTCCAGCAGCGATCCGGCCGCGCCGGTCGCGCTAAACAGCAAGAACATGACCGCAATACCTGCCGCGTACATGGAAACAGCGGGATTCGTTTTGCCCCCGGTGAAGAGGTCGATCACCTCGACGCTCGCGTTGGCCTGTTTCGCGGGGGCTGCAGGCGGTGCGGGCAGGTCGGCCCGCGGCGTACCGGCGAGCGCTTTGCCGAGCGTCTCTTGCACCAGGGCTTTCATCACTTTCGGACCGATCTGATCCGAAGAATCGGCGAGCAAAAACAGCTTGGTGGGCTCGGCGGTGCGGAGCGAATCGCCCCAGCCCTCGGGCACAACAATCGCGACGGTCGCTTGCCCACGCACAACCGCATCGCGTGTCGCATCGAGGGCGTTGATCCCGTCGTCCCGAATATCTTCCACCACGCCGATCGCTTCTGAGTCGGTAAGTCGCTGCACAAAGTCCTGTGAAAGCGGTGTGCGATCCAGATCCGTGAGCACCGTCTTAATTTTCGCGGTTCTGCCAGAACCAACCCCGCCCGTAAAAATCATCGCGAAGATCGTGAAGAACGCGACCGGGACGACAAACGTGAGCAGCAGCTCCAGCTTGCCGTGCCACAGGCGGCGCAAGCCAACCAGGGCGACTTCGATAATGAGGCGCAGATTCACGGAGGGGGGCGTTCTTAATACCAGGGGGGAGCGATCACTCGCGCAGCTCGCGACCAGTAAGGTGCAGAAAGACCGCTTGCAGCGTTGGTGCGGTGACCTCCACGTCACGAACTTCGCCGCCCGCGTTAGAGATCTTCTCCAACAACCGCGGCAGCTCCAGAGCCACGCTGCGGACACTCGTGCGCAGGGTCAACGGATCGTGTCCGCTATCGCGGCGGGACATCGTTAGTTCGCTCTGAGGAGACGTCGAGGACGTCGGCCCGTAGCCGTTGTTTCCGTCGCCGTTGAGTACGCTGCCGTTGGGTCCGCTGCCGTTCAAAGCTTGGCCCAGCGTAGCGCGGGCCAAGGCGGGCGTGTTGCTGCCTAGCGCAACGCTCTTGAGCACCTCCGGCGCTAGCGGTCGGGCAAGTCGGATCGTGGCCTGTCGATCGGAACCCACCGTCTCACGGATCAGCTCGCCAACCGTCCCCTCCGCGATCACGCGCCCGTGGTCGATGATCAGCACACGCTCGCAACGCGTCTCGGCTTCTTCCAAGTGATGGGTCGTTAGCAAGATCGTCGTGCCCGCTTGGCGGAGCGTGTCGATCATCGCGAAGATTCGCTCGCGGCTCTGGGGGTCAACGCCCACGGTGGGCTCGTCCAGCAGCAGCACGGCGGGCTCGTGCAGCACGCCGCAGGCGATGTTGACCCGCCGCTTCATGCCGCCCGAGAACGTCTTTGGGAGTGCCTCGACGCGATCCTTCAGGCCGGTCCATTCGAGCGCCCACTCGATTCGTTCACGCAGCAACGCTCCGCGCAGGCCGTGAAACACGCCAAAGGCGTGCAGATTCTCGCGTACCGACAGGTCCGGATAGATGCCCAAATCTTGCGGCACGAACCCCAACCGCTCGCGTCCGCCGCGGGCGGGGAGCGGCTGGCCGAAGAGTTCGATGCTGCCCGCGTCGGGTCGACAGCGGCCGATCAGGCAGCGGATCAACGTGGTCTTGCCGGCACCGTTGGGTCCCAAGAGACCGACAAGTTGCCCCTGCTGGGCCTGAAACGAAACGCCGTCTAGCGCACGCCGCTCGCCAAAAGCTTTGACGAGGTCGGCGACAGCGAGCGCAAGGGGCATCGAGGCGATCGTGAGGGCCTGGCGGGCGCGGGATGGATCTCAAGCCCTTGGGGCCTGACCGGTTCATCGTAGGGGCTTACGCTGAATCACGCACGACGGAACTGCCAGAGACCCGCCGGCTTAACTCCCCCCAGACCCCCAAACCACCCTGCACGCCGTGGATCGCACCCTCTTCGGGCGGCTCATGCGCCCAACTCGGGGAGCGACCGATCCACGTGGCGGCAGCAACACTGGTCACGAACCCGACACGGATCCTTTACCCGCCGAGACTTCTGCTAGCCGGATCGTGCCCAGAAGACCGTGCCGGTCGGCTAGAAGTCTCCGGGGATTGCTTGATCGCGGCGTTGATCTGGGCGAGACTTTAACCAGTGACGCCAGTCTGAAGCCTCCGGCAAGCACGCCGAACTCCTCCTCCGGGATCACGCCATGGCCTCACAGCGCCCTTCGCTGACAGCCGACTCGAAGGCCGGCCTCAACCCGCTTGATATCGCAACGGTGGAGACGAGCGGCCGCGGATCGGTCACGCACTGGATCGCCCAGCTACGCACGGGCGGCACGGCGGCCGAAGCGCACGCCCAGCAAGAATTGTGGGATCGGTACTTCCGCCGGATTGTCGGGCTGGCTCGGACCAAGCTGGGCACGTTCCCACGGGGACCGGTCGATGAAGAGGACGTGGCCATCAGCGCCATGCAGAGCTTGTTTCACGGGTTCGCACGCGATCGCTTCCCGAGCCTTGAGGACCGTAACAATCTGTGGTCGCTGCTGGCGAAAATGACCGCCCGCAAAGCGATCAACCAGCGCAACAAAGAGGGAGCCCTCAAGCGCGGCGGCGGGGCCACGCCGATCCCGATCGGCGTGGCGAGCGATAGCCGATCCACCACCGATCCGCCCGATGACGACTTGGGCCCCGAGTTCATCGTCGCGATGCGCGAGGAGCTGAGCCGCCTCATGCAGCTGCTGCCCGAGGAGCGTCTGCGCGAGATCGCCGGGCTGAAGCTCGAAGGCTACACGAGCGGCGAGATTGCCGAAAAGCTGGGCGTTGTCGAGCGCACCGTCGAACGCAAGCTGAGCCTGATCCGCGCCCACTGGCGGCCCGATCGGGTTCCGCTGGAAGCAGAAGACTGAGCGCTACGCCAACCGATTTTCAGAGAAAACGGCCCCAAGCCGCGCCCTGCATGTCGGGCTGCGGTCCGCTTTACGGATTTACCTGGTAGCGGCGAACGGGCGTCGGCAGCGCCCGTGTATCGCTGCCAGCAACAGCACCAGGCTGAGGCTCGCGGGCTCGGGGACCGAGAGACTCGGCGACGAGATCGTGATCACGGCGTCGGGGTCATCGCCGCCGAGGGTCACGCCGCGATCGGTCAGGGCGTTGTACGAAGGCTCGAGTCCGCCGCCGGAATCCAATCCAAACCGCACACTCACATCCGCTGCGACGCCCAGCACGCCGGCGTCTCCCAGATGATCACGCCACACCGTGTAGTCCGCGACGTCGACCACGGCATTCGCCGAACCATCGGCCGGCGAGGTTCCCGTTGTGCCAAACGCATCTTCCCAAATCGCGTAGTCCGCTGCATCAACCGTGCCGTCATAGTCGTAGTCCCCGGTGGGGATCGAGTGCTCGGTCATGCCGCGATCGCCGACCTGCAAGAAGAGGTTGACCATCGCACCGGGTGTGACGGCCCGAACGCCGATCGTTGCGAGCCGCCAAGCAGGCTCTCCGTCGGCGGCGATCTCGCACTGGGGCTCAGCGAGCGAGCAACCGGGGCCCACGCCGCGGTAGGCGGCGCTCGGGATGAGCGTGAAGGCGTTAATGCCGTACAGCGCGTCCACGCTGCCAGCACCGACTTCCCCCATGGTGTATTCGGACGTCAGCACGGGTGTCGAGGCCGAGTCGCGAACGTACTCAAAGCGATCGGTCGAGCCATCGATGGTATTGGAGAAGACGTACGCCCCGTCCATGAAATCAACACCCGCGGCCGACGACACAAGGTTCAGCGAGAGGTTCTTGAGCTGATCGCCGGGGGTGGGCCGACCCCAAAGATGCAGCGTGAAGATCTCGCCGGGGTTAGCGCCGATCGCAGGTGCCTCCAGCCCGGGCGAGCCGGCGGCCGATGTCGACAGCCAGAATTCGGCGGCGTTAGCTGGTGCCCGACTCGCGAGCAACAGCCCCAGCGCCACGCCCAACAGGGTGCTCCGGCGAATCGCGGCGGACAGAAATTTCAAAAACACGAAGCGCGATGATGCGAAAACAGGTTGCGAGACCCACCTCTTCTTCGACTAAGCTAATCGCTATGGGATGCCGATCGCAAACAAGTCGTTCGGGCCGGTGGCTCTTGATGCTGGCGACGCTGGTCGCCGGATGCCTGCTAAGCGGGTCGACAGAGGCACTCACCACGATCTTCTTCGAGGATTTCGAGGGGCTGCAGCTCCGCCCCCCGGAACAGGAAAACGGGCCTTTCCCTCGCGCGTTTACCCACGTCCCCCCGCCGGGGTGGTTCCGCGACGCCTCCGACGTGCCGGGGGTGGGAACGCCCTCGGTCGGCATCTTTGAATGGGAGGGCTGGTCGTTCGCCGACAAAGATTTCTGGCGGACCGTCACTCGGCCGACCCCCACCGTGCCGACGCCCCGCGATCGCTTCACCTTTGGACAAGGAACGATCGCCGTGGCAGACCCCGATCGCTGGAACGATTTGGGCGATCCTGCCAACCAGCTGGGCTTCTACAACACCCTGCTACGTACCAGGCCGATCGATCTGACCCCCGCGACGGGGGAAGAGCGCTTGCGGCTGCGGTTCGATAGCAGCTGGCGTGGCGGCTGCTGCGACGATGGCGGCAGCTTCAACCCCAACGGCAACAACCAAACCGCGCTCGTCAACGTGGTGGTCGGCACGCAAACATTTGAGGTGCTCCGCTGGGAGTCGGCACCGTACTACGACGTGATCACCCAGAAGCCCACCACCCAGCCGTTCGCCTCGACCGGACAGCCGAACCTGGTGAACGCCGCGTACCGACCCGACAACTTCAACGAGCAGGTCGTGATTGATCTGTCGGCACTGATCCCCAACCCGAGCGGTCAAGCCATGGGGTTCGCCAATTCGATGTCGGGGGAAGACATCGTGATCGAGTTCATCATGGAGGGTGCCGGCGACGACGGCTGGTGGGCCTTTGACGATGTCGAGATGGGTGCCTACTCCACACTGCTTGCCGACATGAACTTCAGCGGCCATCTGGACACCGGCGACTATGGCGATTTTGCCCTGGGCATGCTCGACGAAGAGGCGTATCGCCTGAAGTACTTCGGCGAGTATCCCGAAACCAACGGCAGCCTCGACAGCACGTTTGACTTTGACGACGTGCCGTGGTTTCTCAGCAAGATGACGGGCGTCTCGCCCGAGCCCTCGCTAGCGCTCGCGGCGGCGTTTGCGCAGTTCAGCGTGCCTGAGCCGGGCACGGCAACGCTCGTGTTGAGCGTATTGCTGATAGGTGGCTTCGGGGGCGTGCGAGGCCGTGAGCAATGAGCCCCATCCACCGCGGCAGGAAGCCCGGTTGCCGGCACCAGCGTGGCTTCACGCTGGTCGAGTTGCTGGTGGTGATCGCCGTGATCGCCGTGCTGCTGGGGATGTTGCTCCCCGCGGTGCAGCAAGCGCGCGAAGCGGCACGGCGGAGCGCGTGCCTCTCGAACCTGCGGCAGCAGATCTTGGCGGTGCTCACGCACGAGTCGCATGCGGGTGCGTTGCCGGCCGGGGCATTGCTGCACGCCAATCGCCGCAGCGCGAGCCGGCCCTGGCGGGTTGAAATTCTTCCCCAGCTAGAAGAAGCGGCGGTGCTCGCCAGGCTAGGACCACGCGAAGACGGTGGTGTGGACAACAAAGAACAGCGGGTCCCCGGCGTGTTTGTCTGCCCCAGCGCTGAACCTCCGCCCCCCGACCAGCCGGGCTGGGCCAGCTACGAAGGCATCTCTGGCTGGTGTCCGACCACCGACGCCCAGTGGGATCTCGACCCCCTGTTCTATGGCGAGACCTGCATCAACGGCGTGTTCTTTCCGGGGACGGCCGTGCGGCTGTCGCAGATCACCGATGGCACGTCGCAAACGCTCGCCCTGGGCGAGCGCCTCTACCTGACCTCGCGCGATGCCTGGACCAAGGGTGCCACCTGGAACGGCGCTCCGCGGCTTGCGGACAACGACGTGCGTGAGATGAGCCTGCAGGCGATGCGCAACGTGCGCTATCCGATCAACGGCTCGCCCGATCAGTTCGGGTACTTCGCGGGCGATCCCGCGGCACCCAGCGGATCGGCGACGAGCCTTAAGCCGAATGATTTCTATTTTGGCAGCGCTCATGAAGGCGGAGCGATGTTTGCGCTGGTCGATGGTTCCGCACGGTTCGTCGCCAACGATATGGATATCAACCTGTTTCGCGATCTCGCGACGCGCGACGGCGAAGAAACGGTTTCGGCCCCCTGATCCCGTGCCGCGGCTAGTTCGGCCTCGATTGATCCGCTCCGTTCTTCGTTTCGCTTGGTTGCTGGCGAGGCACGCTGAGCAAGGCCGGCTCGTCCAGCAGCGCCGCGCCGACGCTCGCCCACGAGGCACCGGGCTGCGCTAAGCGCTGCACGATCTTTGGTGCCAGCTGGGCTGCGGCAAGCGTCGGCGGATCGGTCGCCTGCGGCGTGTCGGCAACGGCTTCGACAGTGGCGGAAAGCAAACCGAGTTCGGCGGCCAGCGGATCGCTTGCCTGATCCAGTATTCGTCGCGCGGAGCGAAGCCGCCGTTGGGTCGCAGCCGCCGCCGCGACAGTGTCGCGCTCAGCGGAACGCAGTCGGGCGAGCCACATCGCCGCCAGGGCATGAGCCGACAGCGCCGGGGCGTCGGCCCCGACGGAACGGGCCAACTCGTCGAGCGACGACTCGACCTCGCTCAAGACACGCCGGCCCCGCTCGTCGCCAACGGCGATCGCCAGCAGCGCCGCGGCGAGCCGATCGCGTTGCGCGGCGGCGTTGGCGGGAGCGGACGCCTGGAACAGGGCATCGACTTCGGCTGCGCGTTGCTCCAAGAGCTGTTCGACAATCGATCGGCGTCCGGTGGGCAGCAGCCCGGCGAGTGCCCGGGGCTTGACCGGTGCCTCGCCGCGCTTCAGCCGATCGAGCTCTCCGCGAAGAAGATCGAGGTCATTCCCTGCTTGTTGCACGAGCCGATCGCGCTCGACAAGGCGTTCGGCGAGCGCGGCGCGTTGCTGGGCGAAGACGATCGCAACGAGCGGGCCGGCAACGGCCAACGTGGCACCGAGCAAGAGCGCCGTGGCCAACGCGGGACGGCGGCGGGCCCAACGGGCCGCACGGCCCCAGCGGGTGATCGGTCGGGCCGCGATGGGGCGATGCTCTCGCCACCGCCGCAGTTCCTCGGCAACCGCCTCGGCAGTGGCGTACCGGGCAGCGGGGTTGCGCTCTAAGCACTTCGCACAGATCGTCGCCAGATCGACCGGGGCGTGGGGTGCCAGCCGGCGGACGCTCGGCGCGTCGTCTTTCAAACGCTGCTCGATCTGGCTCGAGGCCGGGCCGCGAAAAGGCAGCTCGCCGGTGAGCATCTCAAAGAGCATGACGCCTAGCGAGTAGATGTCGGTCCGTCGATCGGTCCATTGCGTTTCGCCACCGGCCTGCTCAGGCGACATGTAGGCGGGCGTGCCGAGGACCTGCCCCTGGACCGTCATGGTGATCTCGCCCGTCGCGCGCTTGGCGAGGCCGAAGTCCATCAGACGGGGCTCGCCCCAGACGGTGCCACTCTCCTGCGGACCGTGTGCGAGCATGACGTTGCCCGGCTTGAGGTCGCGGTGGACCACACCCCGCTCGTGGGCGGCGTGCAGGGCGTCGGCAATGGTTGCCAGCAAACGGGCGGCTTGCCGCGGAGCGGGGCGTCCCGCTTTGAGCCGCTCGGCGAGCGACTCGCCGTGGACGAGCTCGCTAACAATGTAGATGGCTTCGCCGTCACGTCCGACCTCGTGAACGGGCACGATGTTCGGATGCGAGAGCTGGGCGGCGGCACGGGCCTCGCGAAAGAACAGCTCCGCCTCGGCCCGCGAGAGCGCCCCGCGGCGGGGGACCTTGATCGCCACCTCGCGGTCCAGGTCCGGATCGTAGGCCCGCCAGACCGCGCCAAAGCCCCCCATGCCCAACTGCTCACGCAACACAAAACGGCCGACGCGCTGCGGTGCCACCGTGTCGGGCTGATCGCCGCCAACCAGTCCGAACACGCTGCCACACGTGCCGCAGGTGATGTTCTCAAGCGACGCATCGGCCAGCAGCTCGACCCCCCCTTCGCAGTGCGGGCAGCGCAGGTGCATGGCGGCGGTGAGCGTGGCGGCCTCGCGGCTAGTCATCTCGCGGGCGATGGCGGCGAGCTCGGCACGGGCCTCGTCGCGGAGATCCTCCGGCAGCTGCGCGAGATAGACCTCGGCGTCGGGCCGTTGGCCGTGGCGCCAGGCCGCCTCAAAGCGATCGCACGCGGCGTCGATAAGCGCCAAACGATCGATCGACGGAGCTTCTTCCGATGCGTCCATGTGGCTAGCGTAACCCAAATGGGCGAAGGGGTATCCGCCGATTTCTGGTGTGCATCTAGGCGACCGAGCCGGCTTGTGAGACGATGGTTTGCTGCTCGTCCCTTCCGCAACCAGCTCGAGACCGTTTCGTACCTATGGAGATCTGGCCCGCGATCGACCTCCGCGGCGGACGGTGCGTACGGCTCCGTCAAGGAGACTATGCCCAAGAGACGGTCTACGGCGACAACCCCGCCAGCGTCGCCCGCACGTTCGCGCACGCCGGTGCCAGCCGGTTGCATGTGGTCGATCTTGATGGTGCCCGCGAAGGCGACCCTGTCAACCTGCCCGCCGTGCAAGAGATCCTCGAAGCCGTCGATATGGTCGTTGAGCTGGGCGGCGGCATCCGCGACGAACAAGCGATCGAGGAGTTGCTTGAGTTCGGCATTGGGCGGCTGGTGCTGGGCACCTCGGCCATCAAGCACACCGATTGGTTTGCAGCGATCGTCGAGCGGTTCCCCCGTCGGTTGGTGCTGGGCATCGACGCCCGCGACGGCTTCGTAGCCACCGACGGCTGGCTCGAAACGAGCAGCACCAACGCCGTCGAACTCGCCGAACGGCTCGCGGACAAGCCGCTGGCGGCGATTGTCTACACCGACATCGCAACCGACGGCATGATGCAGGGCCCCAACGTGCGGGCGATGGCCGAGATGCAGCACGCCGTGGGCGCGCTGCCGGTGGTGGCATCGGGCGGCGTCACCACGCTGGATGACGTGCGCCGGCTGAAGGAAGCGGGCCTCGCCGCGTGCATCATCGGCCGCGCGCTGTACGAAGGAACGATCGACCTGGCCGAGGCGGTCCGCCTCGCCGAGGTCTGATCAGTCGCACCGCGTGAAGACACACACACCGAAGCCCGCTAGGACGAGGCCATCGCGGGCGCAGCCGGCTCTGCTGCGCGGCTTCTGAGAACGCCATCCCAACACCGCGAGGCCAGCCGCACCTCTTAGCGCCCTCTAGACAAGGAGGGCTTCGCTCATCGGCATGACAAACTCGAGGCTGTTTTTCTCCACCGCTTGGTGAGAGAAAGAGCTTATGCGGGGCTCGCAATGAAGCTCGTCGCGGTCGAGGTTCTCTGCCTGCTTGAGCAGGTCTTCAATCAAAGACAAAGAAGCGCAGACGTTGTCCATGGTGGCAGTCTCAAAGGTGAAAAGCAGGGGAATAGCCAAAGGCGGCTCCGCCAACCGCGATAAGCAGACTCTGAAACCTACTATCCGCTGGCTCGGGAGCACCGATGCCGGTCGGAAAGCCAGGGCGACAGCTGGTCTTGCAGGTGGACTTACCGCGTTGACCCGCAGAAACCGACCGCTGCCAGGACAAGCCCTTGCGGGTCGAAGCGGCAGACAAGCGGTCGGAACGCCGCGAAATCGGCGACGGGGACGGGGGCGACCTCGGGGGACGTCGGGGGACAGGGAGGGACGGGGAGGGACGCACAGCATGTGCGCTGGTGCTGGTGCTACTCCGTGGGTAGCGGCTCGCTCAGCAGTGCCAGGAAATCGGTCTTGCTCATGCCGCCTTGCACCCGGTGCAGGACGCTGCCTTGCGGATCCGTGATGATCGTGGTCGGCCAAGCAGCGACTTGGTAGTGTCGTAGCGCCGTGGCCGCTGCGGGTCGTTCGACGTGGATCATCACGGGGATAAACTTCGAGTTAACCCGTGCGGCCACTTGCTCATCGGCAAAGACAGTGCGTTTCATGATCCGACATGGCACGCACCACTCGCCGGTAAAGAACATTAGCAACGGCCTGTCAGTCTGTGCTGCTTGTCGCTGAGCGGCGGGGATGTCATTCGCCCAAGCGATGTCATTGGGGGGGACATAAAAGCAGTACCAGGCGTAAGCCAATGAAACCACGAGTGTGAGACGCCAAAACCAGCGCCATAGCATGAGCCGCCAGCTGGGGACGGTTTGTTCGGTGGGGCGGCTCATGGGCGTTGACTCGAGCGGCGTGTCGTGAAGGGATTCCTGTGGGCCTAGCGAACAATCCCACTTGCCATCTTCCTCGGAAGACGCGGAGCGATGGCACGAACAGCCAGACGGACTGCCTAAGCACCAGAGTATTGCTCTTCATTGATAAGAGTAACCGTGGGAACTATTGCGACCGATTTTCTGGGAATCGTTTGCAATAGGTTGCGCGAAGGTCTAGGTTGATCCTCAGCCTATAGATAGCAAGAATTAATAACGATTGACGGATTGAAGCTCCCTCTAGGCGGACTGGCTAGGCGGGCTGGTCGCCCGCCTGACGCTGCTTGCTGCTAACGCTCCATCGGCTCAGCTCTTTTTTCAGCTCAGCTCGGCTGCTCTTCGGCTCGGCAGCACTCTTCACGGCGCGGCTGCTCTCGGCACGGCTCGGCAGTTCTCTTCTCAGCTCGGCGGTTCTCTGCTCGCTCTTTGCTACTTCCCAAGCCCCTGCGCTAGGCGTTGTGGGTCTTTCAGACCTTCTCCACAGCGAGGGGGGCGGGAGGTTCTCTCTCTCTGCCTTCTCTTAAGGAGTACGCTCGTGAAGCCAACCTTTGTTGGGGCTCTGTGCCTCGCTTTGTTGCCGGCGGCGGTCGCCCCCGGCTTGGAAACCATCACGGTACGCAGCGGCCAATCCTTAGGCTTGCCGGGAGCGCCCGGGGCTCTCGACGACTCCGTGTCCTACAATCCGTGGGGAAATCCGGGCGGAAGCCCCGTCCTTGCGACAGCGTTTACACCGGCCGACTTTGCCGCGACCACGAGCGGTCCTAGCGCGGTGGTGATCTCACCCGTGTCGCCATGGATGGGTGGTGCCGTCGCACCGCTGAGCGACCCGCTAGCGCGCTGGATCAATTTCCGCGAATCCTTCATCGGCCAAACCGGGGCACCGGGCTCGGCGCTCTACTCCGTGCCGTTCACGATCCAATCGCAGTCGTTCAGCCAAGTCCTGCTCTGCATTGAGGGGGGCGTGGACGACACCTTGGGCGATTCGTTTTCAGGGGATAGCCCCAATCTGGAAGGCCTGTATGTGAACGGTATCGCGGTCCCGAGTTCTTTGACGACCATCAACCTGAACTTTGGCACCTTCAACTTCGCCCAGGCATCGACGCACACTGTGGACATCACCGCCAGCGTCACGCCGGGGTTGAACCACTTTTACTTGCTGCAGCGGGACGTCGGCTTCGGTGTGTCGGGGCTGATCTTCAGCGCAACGATCAAGGTCATCCCCGAGCCGACTTGTCTGACGCTCGTCGCGACACTTGCTGTGGCGTCTTGCGGCCGACGACCCGGTCGGCGCTTGCGCCTCAAAGCGGACTGAGGCAGAGCCTTCGCTCCGCTTGCAGGCTTCCCGCCCCAAGCTATGCACTTGGGGCGGGAATCTAGGGTTTGCCGATCGCTCGGGGCGCGTGCTGGTGCCGTGGTCTGGCTCGTGCCCCAGTGTGATTTGTAATGAGCACGTATCGGTCGTGGCATCGTAGGTGTGTAGAAACCTGCCTTGCCGCTGCTTCCACGACTTGAGGCCCTAACCAACCTTGGTTGGCAAGGGATCTTCGGGCTTAGTATACTGCCAAGCGGGTTGGCTAGGCGGTGCTTGCGGCCGGTTGTTGGCGTCGGGACCGCGTGGCCCGGCGTCTGCTGGTCTGGATACCGCACGTCTGGTCCTGGCCAGGGGTGTCGGCAGCCGGCACTAATCTTCATAGCCGGTGCCATACAGACGCCGCTACACTAGTAAGAGTCTCATTCGAGAAGAGCCGAATGATTTGGTGTCGATGTGCTGCTGAGCCTCGCGTTCTGTCGATCGTGATGCTGATCGCCAGTCAGGCAACTCAAGCGCTGGCGGGCGTGGTGATCGTTCCCGGTTGGGGAGCGCCGATCTTCGAAGATAATTTCGACACAGGCGGCATCAACTACGGTGTCTGGGAAGTTGCTAATCGCGCGAACGACGCGAACAACGAGCAGCAGTACTACCACCCCAATCAGGTCTCGGTTGCCGATGGCAAGCTCCATCTCCGCGCCGATCGCGATCCGAACTGGACCTACGGCAAGAACTACAACTCAGGGCTCGTGAGAACCTGGCAAGAGTGGAGCTACGGCCGATTCGAAGCCCGCGCTAAGCTGCCCTACGGTCAGGGATTCTGGCCGGCGATCTGGTTGCTGCCCCGGACGGCATCGTGGCCTGCCGGTGGCGAGATCGACATCATGGAGGCACGCGGAGACGCGCCCTACGGGATGAGCAGCGCACTGCATTGGGGCTGGGATTTCAACTCGCGTCAGTACCGTTCGCAATGGTACGAGAGCGGTGCCAACTTCCAGGCCGGCTACCACGACTACGCGGTTGAGTGGGAGGTTGGTGTCGTCCGCTTTTATGTAGATGGCGTCAACCATTTCACGCTGTACGAGCCCGATGTCGGCATCCCCGGCACGCCTAAGAGCCTGATCCTCAACCTTGCCGTGGGGGGCGATTACTCTGGTTTCCCCGACGGCAGCACCCCCCTCCCCTCGCAGTTTGATATCGATTACGTGCGTGTCTGGCAGCGGCCGGAGATCATCGCCCCGCCCGTCTCGCTCGTGGAAGACCCGGGCTTTGAGCAAGGCGGCGGCGCACTCAACCGCTGGGGAATGTTCGGCAACAGCCTCGGAAACGTCTCTTCCGACTATGGCACCCCGCTAGACGGCGAGCGTTCGCTCAAGCTGTATGGCCAGTTCAGCAATCAAGTGAACTACTCGGGAGTGTTCCAGAGCATCCCGACAACTGAGGGGCTCCTGCTCTCGGCTTCGGTGCAGTCGCTGACCCGATCCGAAGATTCGATCGCGGGTACCGATAACCAAGCCTTGATGAAGCTGGAGTTCTACAGCCAGACCGGGGCCGAGTATGGGTCGGAGCACTTCCTCGGTGAATCGTCGATCATCATCGCCGATCGCTTTTCTTCGGAAGACGTCTGGTCGAATCACGAGCTGCAAACACTGACGCCCGCCGGTGCTGTCGAGGCACGCCTTGCGCTAGTGTTCTTGCAGCCGGCAACAAATGATCCCGGCAGCCTGTTCATTGATAGCGTCACCCTTTCAGCGACACTCGCCGGAGACTACAACCTCGACGGTACCGTCGATTCCGCCGACTACACGGTCTGGCGTGACGGCTTGGGAACAGCCTTTACACCCAGCGACTACAACCGATGGGCGAACAACTACGGTGCCACGATCGGGCCCGGTTCGCAGGCCGTGCCTGAACCCTTGACCGGATGGCTTGCTGCGCTGGCTGGCAGTGCCTTAGGGTGCCGAGTTTCGCGATCGCAGCCCCGGTGTTAAGCGGGCGAGAGTTGCTGAGCTTTGTCGGCGGACTCTACTGGCTCGCATGCCGAACAACCGGGCCACTCACGCCGCGTTGCGTGGTGACGACTGGGCGGACGCATCGTGCGGATCGGGCTGTGCCGCGCTGTCGGCTGACGGCGTGTCGGCCTGGCGGGGGTCGTGCTGGACTTCGAGCGTGCGGAGGGTTTCCTCCACGCGACGCCGGAGCGACTCGACGGTCTCGTCCGGCTCGGGGCGCAGCAGCGGGCCGAAGTACGCGTCGAACCGTGTGAAAGGCAGCGGCACCTGAAAGCGGTCCCACGCGCGACCGATCACCAGCCGCCACGTCGGTTTGACAATCACGCACACGATCGGCGTGTTGGTTTGTTGGCTGAGCGAAGCGATGCCCTTCCGCACTCGGCCCCGCGGGCCACGCGGACCATCGACCGCGATAACCGTGTTGCCTCCGCCGCGCACGTGCTGGACCATCTGCGCCAGCGCGTCGGTTCCGCCGCGGTCGCGGCCGTTGCGGGCGTTCGAGCCCCGAGCCAGCGGCACGCCGAGCACACGGAACGTGGGGACCAGCAGCTCACCGTCAGCCGATTGCGACGCCATGGCCATCGTGCCGGGCTCGCCCTTGGAACCGATCGCGAGCTGATGAGCATGCAAGATGGCATGCGAGTACGCCTCGCCCCGCTGGCGGAGCCCCGGACGCGGATCGTTCGTCGTGCGGACGCGGCAGGTCCAGCGCAGCAGCAGCACATAGGCGGCGATGAGCCAACCAACCGGGCTCGTGGGAATACGCATGGCGAAGAGTCGGAATCAGGACACGATTATCGGCTTGATGGGCCGCAGAACGTACCACGCCGACGGGCCGGGCGAGAGACCAATCCGGGCCCTAAAAACCAAACGGCCCGGCGCTCGCGCTGGGGCGATCGCCGGGCCGGTGGATCAAGGCGGCAGGAACCTTTTGTCCTGCTGCTAGCTTAGCTGACCGAGACGCCGAACTCGGGCTGACGGCGGCCGAGCTGGCCCTGCAGCCGCTGGACGATCGCCGAGTGCATCTGGCTGACACGGCTCTCGGACAGATCGAGCGTCACGCCGATCTCCTTCATCGTCAGTTCCTCATAGTAGTAGAGGATGATGATGAGCCGCTCGTTGCGGTTGAGACCCTTGGTCACCAGACGCATGATGTCTGACTTCTGCACGCGGCGCGTGGGGTCGTCGGAGCGCTTGTCTTCGAGGATGTCGATCTCGCGGACATCCTTGTAGCTGTCGGTCTCGTACCATTTCTTGTCGAGGCTGATGAGGCCGACGGCGTTCGCCTCTTGCATCATCTTCTCGAGCTCTTGGACGCTGATCTCCATGTGCTCGGAGAGCTCGATCTCGGTAGGCGTGCGTCCGTTCTTGGTTTCGAGCTGCTTGATCGCTTCGTTGAGCTTGCTGGCCTTGGAGCGGACCAAACGCGGCACCCAGTCCATGCTGCGGAGTTCGTCCAGCATCGCACCGCGGATGCGGGGTACGCAGTACGTTTCAAACTTAACGCCGCGTTCCATGTCGAAGGCGTTGATCGCGTCCATCAGGCCGAACACGCCGGCCGAGATCAAGTCGTCCAGCTCGACGCCGTCGGGCAGGCGGCTCCAGATGCGTTCGCCGTTGTACTTAACCAGCGGCAGATACTGCTCGACCAGGCGGTTGCGGAGCGCCTTGTCGGTGGGGTCCAGCTTGTACTGGCGCCAGACCTCGGCGATTTCCGCTTCGAGCTTTTCTTGGGCGGGCGTCTTAACAACCGGCTTGCGGGCAATACCGGCATAGGGCTTAGCGGAGAGCGTCGCTGACATTCACCATCCTCCGTGAATCGCTTCGGCTCCGGCTGCGGCACTGGCCCCCAACGGGGACCGGCTCAGCGGAGCATGATCGCTACGAGATCCATCTCGCGGCGTGATTATTCGCTTGGTCGCTTGGTCGCTTGGTCGCTTGGTTCTCTTCTGGCTTCACTTCGTCGCGGCTTGATCGGCTTCGCTGCCGGGCTTCACGTCTTACGCGGCGTGACGTTACGGCTCCACGTCGAGCTCGGCCAGTTGGCCTTCGAGCTGCAAGCGGACCGATTCGTCGACGGTTCGTTCGGCGATCGCTCCCACGACCGTACCAACCAAGCCCAGCAACACCGCGGCAACGATCGCTTGTTGGATCGTTCCCCCGGGCCCGGCCCCAGCGAGCGCTCCGCGAGCGAGCACCGTGGCCATCGCCAGGGCTCCCAACACGCCGCCGTAGGTCCGTGCCATGAGTCGCTATGCCCGTCGTCGGTAAAGTCAGGGTGTCTCTCCCATCTTGCCACGCCGAGGCACGAAGCCTGTGAGCGCGACGGGAGCCACTTTCTGCTATTCGGCATCGGGATCATGGCGACTTGAGACGGTTTGTCGGATTCGTCAGGGGGAAAGCAAGACTCTCAAGCCGCGAGCGGCACAAGTCGCGCAGGCCGGCTCATGCCGGAGGGCGTGGCGTCCGGAGTCGGTGCCTTTGCCAGCGGCGCAACCCGCTCGCCCAGCAGCCGTCCGGCAAGGTCCGTTGGCGTGGTCACACGCAGGTCTTCCGGCACGCTCTGACCATCGGTGAGGTGCGTCACGGGCAGCCGGATCTCGATCAGCGGCACGGCCAGATGCCCCAACGCAGGCGCTTCGTCCAGCTTGGTCAGCACCAGGCTGCTCAAGCCGACCGGGGCAAAGCTGCGCGCCGCTTGCCGCAAACCGGCCGGGGTGGTGGTGGCGCTGGCCACCAGCCGTACTTCGTTGGGCTGGGCAGCGTGGAGCAACTCGGCGAGCTGGGCGATCCGCTCGGCGTCGGTCGGGCTGCGTCCGGCGGAGTCGATCAGCACCAGATCGGCCGACGCCATGTTGGCCAGGGCGGCACGCATCTCGGCGGCCGTGTGAACCACCGCCACGGGGGCTCCCAACAGGTCGCCGAACGTGCGGAGCTGTGCTACCGCGGCGACCCGATAGGTATCGATCGTGATCATGCCGACCGACAGGCCCGCTTCGAGCGTGGCGTTGGCGGCAAGCTTGGCGAGCGTGGTGGTCTTGCCCACCCCGGTCGGACCGACCAGCGCCATGACTTTTTGCGCAGCCCCCGTGCTGGGCGGCGGGGGCGTCTCGGTGCGGGGCGTCAAACGGCGGGCCAGCCGCTGGCGGACCGCGGCGTGCAGTGTCGGCAGGTCGGTCGCCGACGTCTCGCGATGGGCTTCGCCCAGCAGCGTTTCGGTCAGCGCCGGATCAAGGCCCTGGGCCACCAGCTGATCGCGCAGCTGCCGAACCGCCAGCAGTTCGGGCGGCGCTGCGTCTGCCGGGGCCGGGTGTGTGGCGAGCGGCTGGGTGGCGGTGGACGGGGTCGGCGAGGGCCGTAGCAAACCATCCGTCAGCAGCGTCGCGGGGGGGTTCGCCGTGGCCACCACTTCCATGACTCGGGCTCGCAGCCAGCCCCGCCGCACCCAGCGGGTGTGGAGCACCGCGGCATCGTCACCGAGCTCACGCCGCGCGTAGGCGAGAGCCTCGGCAAGCGTGCGACAGTAGTAGGTGTGCAGGTTCAAGCGGCTGTTACGCGGTCGAAGAGGTTAGGCGATGTCGCTCACCACGCCGCTCGTTACGAGCGTCGTGTCGCGGGTCACTTCGTTGAAGCTCATGACCACCAGCTGTGGTAGGTGGCTCTCGGTGATCTGTTTGACGGCGGCGCGCACTTGCGGGCTGACCAGCACCACGGGCGTGTGCCCTTGGTTGATGAGCGGTTGGACGGCGTCGCGGACGCGGCCGGCGATGGCTTCCAGCAGCGCCGGCGGCAGGCGGATCATCAGGCCCCGATCGCTGTGCTCGAAGCCGTTGCGGATGCGGTCCTCGAGGGCCGGATCGAACGCCGCCACGTGCAGGCGGTTCTCCGCGTCGCGGTAGCGGGTGCACAGCTGGCGGGCCAAGCGGTGACGGACCAGCTCGGCCAGCAGGATCGGGTCTTTGCTCTTGGGGGCGTTGTCGCCGAGCACTTCGAGGATCGTTGCCAGTTGGCGGATCGAAACCTGCTCGCGGAGCAGCAAACGCAGCACGTTCTGCACCTCGCTGAGGCTCATCACGTCGGGGATCAGCTCGTCGACCACGGTCGGCGTGGCCTGCTTGAGCTCGTCGATCAGGTGCTTGGCCGCGTCGCGGGTGAGGATCTCGTCGGCGTGGCGTCGGCAGACCTCGGTCAGGTGCGTCGCGAGCACCGCGCCGGGCTCAACGACGGTCCAGCCGAGCATCTCGGCTTGGTCCTGGCGTTCGGGGGTGATCCAGCGGGCCGGCGCGCCAAAGGCCGGGTCGGTGGTCTCCAGGCCGTCGACAACGCCGCTCGTGGCACCCGAGTCGATCGCCATCATCAGCGCCGGTTCGATCGTGCCCTGGGCGATCGGCATGTCGGCGATCTTGATGCGGTAGTCGTTGGGCTCCAAACGCATGTTGTCGCGGATGCGCACCTTGGGCATCACCAGACCGATCTCGCCGGCGACGTTGCCGCGCACCTTTTGCACACGCTCCAGCAGGTCGCCTCCGCGGTTGGGGTCGGCCAGCCGAATGAGTCCCACGCCCAGTTCGATCTCCATGGGATCGACCGCCAGGCGGTCTTCGACCCGGGGCTCGGGCGGGGGGCTGGCGGCGGCCTGTTCGGCCTCGGCAGCGGCTGCCGCGGCGGCGGGGCTGGGGCCCTTGCCCACCACGCGGCTGAGCATGACACACGCGGCGCCCAGCGAAAGCAGCGGCACGGTCGGCAAGCTCGTGAACACCAAGATGCCCAAGAACCCGCCCGCCAGCGCGAGCGCCTGCGGTCGGCTGAAGATCTGGTCGATGAACTCGGCCGGCATGTTGGTCTTTTGCGTGCTCCGCGTGACGAGCAAGCCCGCGGCGATCGAGATCAAGAACGCCGGCACCTGGCTCACCAGGCCGTCGCCGATCGTCAGCCGTGTGAACAGCGAACCGGCTTCGCTGGCGCTCATGCCTTCTTCGGCGATGCCGATGATCAGTCCGCCCAGGATGTTCACCAGCGTGATGACGATGCCCGCCACGGCGTCGCCCCGGACGAACTTGCTGGCACCGTCCATGGCTCCGTAGAAGTCGGCCTGGCTGGTGATCTCGGTGCGGCGACGCTGGGCCTCGTGCTCGTCGATGATGCCCGCGTTGAGGTCCGCGTCGATCGCCATCTGCTTGCCCGGCATGCCGTCCAAAGCAAAGCGAGCGGCGACCTCGGAGATGCGCGTGGCGCCTTTGGTGATGACCATGAACTGGATCACCACGATGATGACAAAGATAATGATGCCCACGACGATCCGATCGCCCGCGACAAAGTCGCTGAAGGCCATGATCACGCCGCCGGCGGCTTCGAGCTTTTCGGACGAGGCCTTGGTCAGAATGAGCCGCGTGGTGGCCACGTTCAGCACCAGCCGCGCGAGCGTGGTGGCCAGCAGCAGCGACGGGAAGATGCTGAACTCCAGCGGCGACCGCACGTAGATGGTCGTCAGCAGCACGATCACCGAGATGGTGATGTTGCCCGCTAGCAGCAGGTCCATGATCCACGCCGGCAGCGGGGCGAGGATCACCAGCACGCTGGTGATGATCGCGACCGGCAGCGCCAGATCGGTCACCCGGGCCCACGGCCCGCGCACAGCGGTTTTAGGAGTGTTTTGCGGCACGAGCGGGGAGCGTGCGATCCTTCGCACGGAGCTGCTAGCAGGAAGCGTGACACGCCCGGCAGGCCGCATCCTGCGGCCCTAGAGCGTCGTCCCCACCGAGGGGCGGCGGAAGGTACGAGAGACCCGCCCCGCGTGTCGAGGTCCATTCGGCATCCCGCCCGCCCACGCGGGGGGGGGTGCCTCTCGCTGAGAGCGATGCCAGCGTTTCACCGCTTACCCAGGTTCACCCTCCGCAGGGAGTGGTGAAACGGGGTGAAGCGTCGTGAAACGGGATGAAGCGCTGTGAAGCGCTGTGAAGCGGTGAAACCCATGCAGCGGCAAAACGCCATGCCGCGGCGCAGTGCTGTGCGGCCGGGGTGCTACCGCGGGCGGGCGGGGCGGGCTCCTGCCATGGCCGCCAGCGCGGCCACCGCCAAGCCGAGCGTCGCGGGCTCGGGCAGGGCATTGACCGTCACCTCGAAGAACAGGTCGGTGATCGGTGCCAGCCGAAAGGGCTGGTCGTTCAGCCGTCCGCCTGACAGGCCCTCTTCATAGTCCGGCAGCGTGCCACCGAGGACAAAGAAGCTGTCGCCAAAACGCTCGGCTGAGAAGATCATCGCGTAACTCGCTCCCGCCTGGAGCACGATCCCCGCCGACGCAAAGTTGGCTGACGCCTGCAACACGCCGGGCTGCGAGAACGGGCCGCCGAAACCCGGCAACGGCTCGACCCCCTCGACCGGCACCAGCGCGAGCGGCGTGCCGACCTGTCCGGCCGCGGTGTCGAACGGCGCAATTGCCATCCGCAAGCCGAGCCCGTCGGTCTGGGCCGTCCCGGCCCGCGCGCCGGCGGTGACGCTAACGCGGAGCAGCGTGCCGCTGGTCTCGGCCAGAAAGGTCTGCGCCATTTGGCGGTCGAACCGGTCCGTGGGCAGGCCGTTGAGCTCGATGACCGCAGCGCTGTTGGCGTCGCGCGGATCCGTGGCCCGATTGGCGGCGGTGACGGTCGGCACGGCCGTGGCGGTCAGGGCACCCCCTGCCACGACGAACACCACCACAACTCGCAACGCGCTCAGCGGCGCGCTCAACGGACAAGTGAGCATCAACATGCCTTGTGAGAAAGGAAGGTTGGCGTAGCGGCGTGTTGCCCTAGCGCTGCAGCGCTAGCTTGGCAGCTTGTAACTTAGCACCAATGTAGCCGGCGGCGCTAGGGCGAGGCAATTTTCCCCGCAATCCGCCCGCCGCTGCGCAAGCCGCTTTGGCGATGCCAGCGTTTCACCGCTTACCCAGGTTCACCCTCCGCAGGGAGTGGTGAACCGCAGTGAAGCGGCGTGAAACGGTGGCGGTGCCAGTGTTCGCTGCGGCGGCCCAGCGCTCAGCGCGCTGCCACCGCCAGGGTGGACGCCTGCGTCTTGATCCAGTCAACGAGCGTGTCGTGCACGATCAGCTGCACGTCGCTCACGCGACGCACCGTCATCTGATGCGTCTTGCCGATCAGGTACCACCGCTTCGGCTCGAGGCTCAGATCGGCGTACGGGATCAACAGCGGCGGATGCAACAGGGAGAACAGCGGCATCAGCTTCAGCAGCAGCCCCTGGGGCGTAACCCCAACCGTGAGGATGCCGCGGTAAGAGTTCCAGCCGATATCGCCCCCCACCAGAAAGACCGTTTGCCAATGCGTCTGCGCGCCGGGCGGCAGCGTCTCGGGCGCGCGATACACGTCGGCAAGACGATGCCAGCGCCGCGCGTTGGCCCTACTGATCCCGACCATCAAGGCGACAAACACGCCAACGCCCACCAGTGACGACAGCAGCGAACTGATCATATTTCGTTCTTGTTAGCGAGGGCTTGTTCGTAGCGCGCAATCCGGTTGGCCAGGTGCCGACTGATGCGCTCGATGTCGGCGGGCGATTGGCTGGGGAAGAACGGCAGGTCGTCGATGGCGACGCCCATGCGGGTCAGCGCGAACCGCCAATCGTCGGCGTCGCCGGCGTTGCTCAGCAGGGGCGAGGGGCGTTGCAGAAACAGTTCGTGCACGCGCGCCGCGGCGGGCGCTCCGCCGGGCCCCAGCCGCACGAAGCCCTCGCGCACGCCCTCGACCAACGCCCGCCGCTCGCGCCACGTGGGCAGCCCCACCGCCGTCTCGAGCGCGGCCACCAGCACCGGCGTCGCGCGCTCGGGACCCTGGTCGGCCACGCGGGCGATCAGCGGTGCCGCCTCGCGGTACAGGGCGGGCGTGCTCCAGATGGTGCGAACAGCGACGGTCGGCTCGGCAAACGCCCCCGCGGGCAAACCCGCCAGCCGCTCCGCCAGCCAATGCCGCAAATCGGGCTCGCAGTGCTCCATCACGATCCGCTCGGCGAAGGCGTCGCGCACCGCCAGGGGCGTTTTAGTTTTGGAGTACACGTTCGTGAGCTTCGCTTCCAGGTCGCGCACCCGCTCGTCGGTAACGATCCGCGCGATGAGCGGATGGTCGTCTTCTTGCGCGTCGAAGAAGAACAGCCCCAGGTAATGCCGCGCCGATTCGAGCTCGACGGTCGACGCCGTCGGATCGGCCAGCGCTTGCTCGACACGCTCGCGCAGCCGCTCGATCGGCCCGGCGTCGAGCCGCGGCAGCGGCAGCTTCAACGCGGCCAGCAGCGCGGGCTCCAGGCGCAGCGCGCGATCACCCGTGCCGAGCCGCTCGCAACCAAGCTGGAACGACGGGTGGTAGATCGAGCCGAACCCCATGGCCGCGTCGAGGGCCACGTAGAACTGTCGCGCGGGGACCCGGCTCTGGAGGTAGCTCGTGCGGAAGCGGACCGCCCCGGTCGAATCGCTGATCGTGACCCGGCGGAACTCCGCGCTGGGGCCCGGCCGACGGTTCTCGATGCGCAGCACCCAGTCGGCCGCTTCGGCCGCTACCGGCTCGGCGGAGCGCAGGCGCTCGGCACCGGTCAGCCGCAGCGCCCATTGCGCCTCGACCGCCTTAGACGCCGTGCGCCCCTCGCGCGTGCGCACAAGCTGCGGGTGCTCGCGCACCAGACGCCCCGGCTCGGTCGGGAACAGCCCGGGCGACGCGTCGGCTGCGGCCAACTGTCGCTTGAAAGCGGCGGCATGAGGATTGACGCCGCCGTGGTCGGGGGGGGCGTTTACGACCGTAACGCTCTGCACTTCCGGCACGGTGAGCAACGCCGCGCACAGGTAATCGCACTCCGGTACCTCGCGGCGCTGCGGCAACTCCAGGCGGACATGGCCGGCGATCTCCAGCGGACGTTGCGCTTTAACTTCGGGCAGCAGTTGCGCCTCGTGGGCCGCGATCGCCCGGAGTCGCGCGGGTTGCATCACCGCCCAGCCCCCCAGCAGCGTCACCACCAGGGCCACCGGCAGCGAGGCCGTCGGCCAATCGGCAGGCGACACTCGCCGCACCAGCGCGGTGGCGGCCAGGTATAGGAACACCGTGGGCGCCGCCATGAGGATCAGCCCGGGCACGACCAGAGCCACGAAGCCCAACACCACCAGCTGGGGGAGCGCCAGCACCACCGCGGCCAACACGCCGGTGATCGCCAGGGCGTACTTCATGCCAGACCCTCCAGAAGCCGAGGCCATCGCGAGCCGGCCAATCGGCATGATCGCTGTAATCGCTCCCGACCGCGCTGTTGGCGCGACGCTCGGCAGTCTTCCTGAGCAAACCTAGCTCATCTGCGGAGCGCCGCCGGCAGCGAGACCGTCGTGGCGGGCCGCGCTAAAACCCGCTTCACCCGCCCCACCGCGCGACACCTGCTTCACCCGCTTCACCACTCCCAGGAGGTGGTGAACCCGGTTAAGCAGTGAAGCGCTGCGGTGCGCGTCGCGTCGCGTCGAGTCGCGTACCTGATGGGCGCTACCGCTTCAAGCACGGTGGCATAGCCCGCCGTAGCACGCCGGCGGTTACGCTCGGCGGGACGTTCTCACGCTCATCGCCGCAAGGGCCGTGGCTGCCAGGGCAAGCGCTGTCGGTTCCGGAACAACTAAAAAGGCCAGGCCCGTCGCGCGCGTCATGCTGCGCTGCACGATCGTTGTGCCTGAGCCGTCTTCTGGGTTGACCTGAAAGAGCCTGCCACGGATGTCGATGCCGAACATCGCGCCGTCCGACGGACGAACGGCAAGGTCGCCCACCGCGATCCGCTGCGTTCCGACTACGCTCGTTTGCGCTGTCTGCTTATCAACACGCACCAAGCGGCCGTTATCGGTGCCGATACCGTACATCAACCCGTCGGCATCAAACACGAGCGCTTCATCAACCCAATTGGGGGTCGTGCCGATGACGCTGAGCGTACCGACCAGGGGATCGACGAAATAAAGCACCGCTGCTTTGGCTCCGTACATTTGACCCGTGAGCGGATCGATCGCCAACGATGACAACGCCACCTCCAGACCGATGGCCGAAAGGGTTTGCCGGGTGAGTGGATTGATCGCCAACAACGACGGGTCAGCGCCCGAGCCGCCGAGGATCGCCCAGAGCACGTGAGGCTGTCGGGCCGGATCGGAAGCCAGATCGAGGATGATCCCCGGGTACGGACCCGCGGGCAGGTCAATGAGCACCGGCTGGGGTCGCCCCTCTTGGCCGACATCGATCGGAAACAACCGTTCAGCGCCGAGAAAGTCGGCCCCCCACAGCGCCTCGGCAGAAGCCCGCGCGGGGAGCTGCGCTACCGCGACGAGACACAACGCGCGAAGAGCGAGGCTTATCTTCATCGCGGCGCGTCCTGGAAAGAACCATGAGAGGGGGGGATCTCTATCCAATATATAGCCGCCAAGCGCAGCACCGCAACGCGCAGCACTACGAAGCGCTTACGCAGCCCCGCTCAATCCTCACCGCGCTTCACCCGCTTCACCTGCTTCACTCGCTTCACCCGCTTCACCACTCCCTGGAGGTGGTGAACCCGGTTAAGCAGTGAAGCGGCTTGCTCCTGGGCGTTGATGCCGCCGCGGTGCGGCGGGGCGTCGCGGCCCTTGTTGTGGCGCGCGTGTCGCGCGATACTTGCCGCTGACGGATCGATCGCGGCGCCTGCCATCGGCAGATAAGTGCTCGCGGCGATCTGGCCACACGGGCCCCTCATCCGCCGTTCCTCGAACTGTTTAGATCATCATGCGTCGCGCGAAAATCACCATTGTCGGAGCCGGTAACGTCGGAGCCACTTGTGCCCACTGGTGCGCCGCCGAGCAGCTGGGCGATATCGTCCTGCTGGACATCCCCGGCGACATGGCCGACATGCCGCGCGGCAAGGCGCTGGACCTGATGCAGTCGAGCCCCATCTTCGGCTTCGATGCGAACGTGATCGGCACCAACGACTACGCCGACAGCGCGGGGTCCGACGTGGTGGTCATCACCGCCGGCATCCCCCGCAAACCGGGCATGAGCCGCGACGACCTGCTGGCGACCAACGCCAAGATCATGACCGCCGTGTGCGAGCAGGTGAAAGCCACCAGCCCCAACGCCGTGGTGATCGTCGTCAGCAACCCGCTGGACGCCATGGTGCAGCGCGCCATGCAGGTGACCGGCTTCCCGCCGCACCGCGTGATCGGTCAAGCGGGCGTGCTCGATACGGCCCGCTACCGCACCTTCTTGGCGATGGAGTTGGGCGTGAGTGTCGAGGACATCTCGGCCCTGCTGATGGGCGGCCACGGCGACACCATGGTGCCGCTGGCCAGCTGCACCAGCGTCGGCGGCATCCCCGTCACGCAGCTGCTGGCGCAGGACAAGCTCGACGCGATCATCGATCGGGCCCGCAAGGGCGGAGCCGAGATCGTCGGCCTGCTGAAGACCGGCAGCGCGTACTACGCCCCCGCCGGTGCCACGGCCCAGATGGTCGAGGCGATCATCCGCGACAAGAAGCGCCTCATCCCCTGCGCCGCTTACTGCGACAAGGAGTACGGCGTGGGGGGCTTCTACGTGGGCGTGCCCGTCATCTTGGGCACCGAGGGCGTGGAGCGCGTGGTGGAGCTGGAGCTGACCGCCACGGAGCAAGCCGCCTTCCAGAAGAGCGTCGACGCGGTCAAAGAACTGGTCGAAACCATGGCGGCCCTCGTCTGACCGACGCCCCCACCCCCCCAGCGCGCGCGGGGCACGGCCGCCCCCCCCGTAGCCGGCACGACGCCCCGCCCCCCGCACGGACGACACGGCACGGACGCCCCCGCTGAGCACAAACGCCGCCCCGCCGCGGGGTATGCCAGCACCCCCCCACCGGGCCGGACCGCCACGGCTTGTGCTAGCGAGCCGCTAGCAAACGCAAGCCCGAAGCAGGAACTTCCCTTCGCGTTGACGCCCCCCAAGTCCCTGGCGTATAGATTTGCCCTCCGGTCCTTGATCGGTCCGTTCGCTACCCCCGCCTGTCGCACTCCGAAAGCCCGCGTATGAACCGGCTGAAGCCCGCCCCGGTGTTTGCCACGAAGCCCGCGAGCGATCTGGCGCTCGGATGCCTGACGGCAGCCCCCTGGTACGTAGACGCCCCGGCCGACACGCGCACCGCACGCCGCCACGCGACCTTCGCCCCAGCGGGCTACGAGCCCGGCTATCGCTATCCGCTGGTCGTGTGGCTGCACAGCCAAGACTCCACCGAGGCCGAGCTGCCGCAGGTGATGCCCCACATCAGCCTGCAAAACTTCGTGGCCGTCGCCCCGCGCGGCACGGCCCGGAGCACCGCCGAGGGCTACCGCTGGTCGCAGTCGCTCGACGGCATCGCCGCGGCAGAAGACGCCGTCTTCGCCTCGATCGCCAAAGCCGAACAGCACTTTGCCTTTCACAACGAGCGAGTCTTTCTGGCGGGTGTCGGAGCCGGTGGCGCCATGGCGCTGCGGATCGCGCTGCGTCAGCCCGAGTGGTTCGCCGGCGCCGCGAGCCTGGGAGGCCCCCTTCCCCGCGGCCGCCAGCCGCTGGGCCGCTTGAACGCCGCTCGGCAAATGCCGCTGCTGCTGTCCGCCGCCCGCGGCAGCCAAGAGTATCCCGAGCCCCGCATCTGCCGCGACCTGTCGCTGCTGCACAGCGCGGGCTTCAGCGTGGACCTACGCCAGTACCCCGCCGGCGACGAGGTCACGACGGGCATGCTGGAAGACCTCAACCGCTGGATCATGGGCCGCCTGGGCTGCTGCTAGCAGCCCCGCGGCACAAGCACGCCCGCACCTCTCGGGGCGCGAGCGCCTCCCGCTTGCTAGCACCGCGCCCTGCTCGCGCTGCTCGCCATGATCGCTCTGCTCGCGCTAGCGCGGCGGACGTTTCTCTTGACGGCCAGCGCGCTTCGGCGGTACTAGCCGCTGCGTGGCTAACGAAGAACCAAACGACGCCCCAAACGACGCGCCGGCCGAAGGTGACCCGGCCGCGCCGCGACCGAACCTGCTCACGCGCCTGCGCGAGTGGTCATCGACCAGCGGCCATCGCAAGCTGATCGTCTCGATCGGCCTGAGCGCAGCAGCCTTGGTGACGGTCGCCTTGTGGCTCGTGACGGCCGACATCGCCGCCGGCCCCGAAGACGCCACCATCGAACAAGCCCTTGCCGCCCTGGACATCGGCGACGAAGAGGCCGCCCGATCGTTGGTCGGACGTCTCCAACAACAATCGCCCGACGGCGACACCTACGGCGGACAGCTCTACCTGCTTGGCGCGCTGAAGATCCGCCACGCCGAACGGCAGTGGTCTCCCGAGCGCGCCCGCACCGAGTACTACGTTGCGTCGCGGTACCTGAACGAAGCGCGATCGGTCGGCTTCCCCGAGGGCCGCGAGACGCTGGGCCTGTACCTGCTGGGCAGAGCGCTGATCGAGAGTCGGCAGTTCGATGCGGGCATCGAGGCGACCATCGCCGCGATCGCTGCCGGAGACCGCGGCGCGGCACGCTCGCACCTGCTGCTGGCACGCGCCCACCGCGAGTCGCCCCGCGCACGCCACGACGAAGCGATCCGCGAGATCCAGCGCGCGCTGGAAGACCCGCAGATCACTGCCGAACAACGCACCGAAGCGCTGCTGATGATTGCCGACTCGGCCGCCAAGGCCGGGCTGCTGGATGACGCCGATCGCTACGCGGCCGAAGCGGCGAAAGACTCGCCCGACGCTGAGTCGTGGCTCATGACCGGCCAGGCGCTCGCCACGCGCCTCGCAGCCGCGGTGCGTGACAACAAGGCCGATGTCGATACCGCCACGCTCGCCCAACAAGCCACGGTGGCGTTGGAAAGAGCCCGCCGCTTGGACAAACTCGCCACCGGCGTCAGCCGGCGGAGCGAGTACCTGCTGGGACTCGTCTCTGAGCTCAAGGGCGATGAGGCTTTGGCGCTGCGACAGTACGCGGAGCTGCGGCGCAAGCACGGCTCTTCCTCACCAGGCGTCGCCGCGGCTTTGGCCGAGGGTGATCTGCTCCGCCGCCAGGGCGATCCCTCGGCACTGGAAGCCTATCGCCGGGTGCTCGACACGCTGGACGAGCCCAGCCGCTACCGCGGCACGGTGCTCTCGCTGGAAGAGGTTCGGCAACGGCTGCGTGAGGCACACCTTAACTATCTCACCGCCAATCAATTTGCTGATGCGCAAACGCTTGCTGACCGCCTCGCGCCGCCGCTCACACGGTCGGAGCAGCTCGCCCTGCGGGCAGAAACGCTGCGTCGGTGGGGTGATTGGCTCGAGGAGCGAGCCATCCAAGAGGGACGCCGCGGCGCTCCGCTGCGTTCCGAGAGCCGGCTGCGCTACCGCGAAGCGGCCGTCGCTTATGAGCAACTCGCCGAGTCGCGCTACGCCGAACGCGAGTTTATCGACGACCTGTGGGACGCCAGCGAGGCGTACCTGCAGGGACAAAGCTTCGCCGATGCGGCCCGCGTGCTGGAACGCTACCTGCGCAGCGAGCCGCAGCTGCGCAACGCCTCGGCGCTGCTGAAGCTCGGGCAGGCCCATCTTGCGCTAGGCGAATCAGCCGCCGCGCTCAACGCGTTCAACGAGTGCCTCGAATTCCACCCCGACGACGCGGCCTCGTACAACGCCCGCATCGACGCCGCCAACGCACACCTCAATCGCAATGACCCCGAAGCGGCCGAGCGGCTGCTCAACGAAAACCTCATGGGCACGGCCATGACCCCGGCCAGCCCCGAGTGGCGGGATTCAAAATTCGCGCTGGGCCGACTCTACGCCCGGCAAAATCGCTACCTCGAAGCGATCGACTGCCTGTCCGAAGCGGTGGACCGCTATCCGGACGATCCGCAGTCGCGCACCGCCCTGTATCTGATCGCTGAATCGCACCGCCACGCGGCGGCCGAACCGCTGGCAAGGCTAGCAGCCGCCAACACGGTCAACGAACGCGAACGCGCCCGGGCCGACGCCAACGATCATCTGGAGCGTGCCCTCAACCTTTACGCCGAGGTGCAGAACGAGATCACCCTGACCTCCGCCGAGGACGATCTCGACCGCGCAACGCTGCGCAACTGCTACATGATGCGGGCCTCGGTGCTGTTTGAGATGGGCCGCTACGACGAGGCGATCGAGGCCTACTCGAACGTCACCACGCTGTATCAGAACGAGCCGTTCTCGCTCGTGACCCTTGTGCAGATCTCGCACTGCCGGCGCCGCTTGCAAGACAATGTCCGCGCAAGAGGTGCCATCGAACAGGCCCGCATGCTGTTAGCGCGATTGCCACCCGAGGCCGAGTTTGCTAACTCGACCAACCTGACCCGCACTGAGTGGGACCGCCTGCTCAGCGAGCTGATGCTCTTCTGAGCCTTCAGCACTTCGCTCGCACTTCGTCCGCACGCCACCGACCTTTCCCTTTCCACCGCTCACGAGACGCGACGATGGCCTCGCCGGCAACCGAAACTCTGGCCGATCTCGTTCTCCGCCGCCGACAGCTGCTGGAGCGCCTGTTGCTGTTGTGCGGCAAACAGGGCGAACTGGTTGAAGCGGGCGCAACCGGCCCCCTGCTCACGCTCTTGGGCGCCAAGCAGAAGCTCATCGACGAACTAACCGACACGGAGCGGCTGCTGAACCCTTTCCGCGAGGAAGACCCCGCCGCACGCCAGTGGGCGTCTGCCGAGGCCCGCGCCGCGTGCGCCGACAACGCCCAGCGGTGCACCGACCTGCTGGCCGCCATCCGCGAACTGGAAGCACGCCACGGCAAGCGGATGGCCGAGCGACGCGACGTGATCGCCGATCAACTGCAAGCCATCCATCGGGGCCACCAGGTGGCAACCGCCTACGGCCCCCATACGTCGGCAGTGCCCGGTCGTCCGCGGAACATCACCCCGCACGTGGGCCCTGAAGTGCCCTCGGCAAGCAATCTGGACATGACCACGAACTAGCCGCTGCTGATCCGTCGCGTGAGCGACCCCGCCTTACTCCGTTCAACCGATCACCTTGCTCCCTCAATCCACACCGCCGCCTGCCGACGAGCCCACACCGCTCCGCGTCTTTCGCGGCGACGAGGCGGCTGAGGTCGATCTGTCGGAACTGCTCGACGCATGGCAGACCGCCACAACGCGGCTCGAGCACACCCACGCATTGCTGCAAGAAGAGGTCGCCCGACTCAACTCGGAGCTGGAGAAGAAGAACCAAGAGCTGGCTCGCAAGAACCGCATGGCGGACCTCGGCGAGATGGCGTCTCACGTTGCCCATGAAGTGCGTAACAACCTCACGCCCGTGACCCTCTACCTGAGTCTGCTGCGCCGCAAGATGGCGAGCGACAAGGCGGGTCTGGACGTCCTTCAAAAAGTCGAGGCAGGGTTCACCGCCCTGGAAGCCACCGTGAACGATCTGCTCTCCTTCAGCGCCCACCGTCAGCCCCAGTGGGGCCCGTTCCTCGTCGGCGATCTGGTCGAAGAGGTGTGCGATTCGCTCGCTCCGCAGCTCGACGCGCAAGCGATCGATGTCGAGATCGACGTCCCCCCGCACACCTCCCTAACCGCCGACCGCGAACTGCTCCGCCGCGCGCTGCTGAACCTCACGCTCAACGCGATGGACGCCATGCCGCAAGGCGGCGAGCTGGTCATCACCTCGTACGAAGGCACGACGGGCTTCGAGATTGAAGTCGCTGACAGCGGCCCCGGGCTTACCGACGAACAACAGAAGCGACTCTTTGAGCCCTTCTACAGCACCAAAGAAACGGGCACCGGCTTGGGGCTCTCGGTGGTCGCGCATGTTGCCGAAGCTCACGGCGGATCGATCACCGCGGTCAACTGCCCCGAGGGCGGAGCCGCGTTCACGATCAAGATCCCCCGCCATGCGCTGGGAGCCGCCGCTTGAGCCACACCACCGCCCCCACGCCCAGCGCTGCGGTGCTGGTTGTCGACGATCACGCCACGGCTCGACAGTCGGTGGTCGATGTTCTGCGCCAATTGGGGCATCACGCCGAAGCCTGCTCCAGCGGTGCCGAAGGACTGGCCGCGCTCGGACGCCGCGCGTTTGATGTGGTTGTGACCGACCTCCAAATGCCCGGCATGAACGGGCTTGAGCTCATCCGCGAGATCGAACGACGCCGCTATCCGGCACAGGTGCTGATGGTCACCGCCCACGCCAGCATCTCGACCGCTGTCGAGGCGATGCGGCTGGGAGCGTTTGACTACCTCGAAAAACCTTACGACGTCGATCGACTCGAGGCCTCGCTAGAGCGTGCCCTCCGCCGCGGTCGGCTCCAGGCGACGGAGCTGCTGACGCATCCCGACACCGCGTCGTCGGGCCCCGCCATGATCGGCCAGAGCGACGCGATGCGTCGCCTACGCGACCAACTCGCCCGCATCGCCGCGACCGATGAAACGGTGCTCATCTGCGGCGAGAGCGGCGTCGGCAAAGAGCTCGTCGCCCAAACGCTGCACGCCAACAGCCCCCGCAGCCACACGCCGCTCGTCAGCCTCAACTGCCCCGTGCTGTCCGAGCAGCTCACCGAGAGCGAACTCTTCGGCCACTGTCGCGGGGCCTTCACCGGTGCCGACACCGACCGTGTGGGCCGCTTCGAGCAGGCCAGCGGCGGCTCGCTGCTGCTGGACGAGGTCACCGAAATCAACCTGCCGCTCCAGGCAAAGCTGCTGCGGGTACTGCAAGAACGCTCGTTCGAACGCGTCGGATCAAGCGAAACCCGTTCGGTCGATGTCCGCGTGCTGGCGACCACCAACCGCGTGCTCGCCGACGAAGTGGCCGCAGGCCGCTTTCGCGAGGACCTCTATTTCCGCCTGAATGTGCTGCCGGTGGTCGTGCCGCCGCTGCGAGATCGCGGCACCGATGTGCTCCTGCTGGCAGAGCACTTCCTGCAGACGGCCGCCGCACGGCTCCACCGCGAGCCGCTCACCCTGGAAGCCGGCGCACGCGACGTGCTGGAAACGCACCGCTGGCCGGGCAACGTTCGCGAGCTGCACAACGTGATCACCCGGGCCTGCGTGCTAGCCGATGGCGACTCCATCTCGGCCGGCCTCATCCAGCCGTGGCTCCGCCAAGACCACGCCGGCGCTCAATGCCACAGCCCCCACACCGCCGATCGCGCTACCGCCCCCTACGCCGCCAACACAAACGCTGCTGGCCCCAACGCTGCTGCCGATCACGACTCGTCGCCCGCGACGCTCCCCTTTGGCAAGAGCCTTGCCGAGATCGAGCGTGACATGATCCTCGCGACCCTCGAACGGTTCGACGGGCATCGGGCGCAGACCGCCGAAGCCCTGGGCATTGGTGTGCGTACGCTCAGCGGCAAGCTCCGGCTGTACGGCGTCGCTCCGCGCGAGAAAGGGCTCTCCCGCGCCTCGTAGCCCCCCCGCATCAAAAACACAAGCAACGCTATCGGCAGGTTTCGCCGCCCTCTCGGCAGGGGCTGCCGATGGCGCTGCGCGGTCTCTCTCAACCGGTGACACGGGAGACGAGGGGATTCGGGGGGAGATCGGCGACTTAGTGGGCCTGCACCCGTGTGAGACCTGGTCTTGGCACACCGAATGCACGAAGTGAATCGTCCGCCGCGGCGGCCGGTCTTGTTTTGTTTCCCCCCAACGCTAGCAGTGGAGGTGGTTCGATGGCGATGCCTTGGCTCGATAACTCGTCGCTGCCCGTGCTGGAACAGGTGGTCTCGTTCACGCAAGCTCGGCACGGCGTGCTGGCGGGCAATATTGCGAACCTTAACACTCCCGGCTACAAGTCTCGCGACCTTTCGCCCGAGGCGTTCCAGCAATCGCTCCGCGAGGCGCTCTCCGCACGTCAGTCCGGAACGAGCCCTGGCGTAGCGGCCCTGCTGGGCGAGACACGCAACGCAGGAGACGAAGCCCTCCAACTCACCCGACTCACCAGCGGCACCGTTCAAGAAGGACGCCTCGACACCAAAGCACTCGCCGGCGTGAGCGCCTCGATGCGCGAGATCCTCCACCACGACGAGAGCGACATCAGCCTCGAAAACCAGATCGCACAAATCTCCAAGAACCAGAGCACCCATAACCTCGCGATCGCCATCATGCGCACTCAGTACAGCCAGTTGCGCTCGGCGATCACCGAGAACGTTAGCTAACCCCCGCGACGCCCCCCCGGCGTCGCCCCGCTCAAGGAAGAGAGGGACCATGTTCTCCGCTATCGATATCAGCACGAGCGGCCTTACTGCGCAGCGCGCGCGGTTGAACACCATCTCCGCCAATCTGGCGAACATCTCCACCACCCGTAACGAACGGGGCGAGCTGGAGCCCTACCGGCCGCGGTACGTGACCTTTCAAGCCGACACCGGGGTCAGCACGCGTGGCGGCGGCGTTGGCGTCAAGGTCGCCAAGATCGAGGAGTCGCTCGCGGCTCCCAACTACCGCTACGAGCCCGGCCATCCGGACGCTGACGGACGCGGCATGGTCGCGTACCCCAATATCGACATGACCACCGAGTTTGTTGACGCCCTCGAAGCGACGCGCGCTTACGAAGCCAATATCGGCGTCATGGAGATCTCCAAAGACCTCGGACGCCAAACGCTCCAGATCATCGCCTAACCCGGCACCGTCCGGTCGCGGCGGTGAAACACCGCGCGTCGGAGAGAGTGAGACCCCGCCATGAACCTGATCAACCCGGCCAACGGCCCGCAAGTGCTCGGTGTCAGCGCGCAATCGCTCGCCGCCGGTAACAAGCCCGACGCCACGGCGGGGGGAGCCTTCCGCGAAATGCTGGCCGGTTCGCTCGAATCGGTCAACTCGATGCAGCAGCAGGCCGACCAGGCTATCGAAACACTCTTCACCGGCGGCGATATCGACCCGGCCGAAGTGCTCACCGCCGTTCAGAAGGCCGACATGGCATTCCGCATGACCATGCAGGTTCGCAACAAGCTGATGGACGTTTACCGCGAGATCCAAGAAGTGCGGATCTAACGACCCATGACCTCCGGCGCGGGGCCGTTCGATTTGGCCTCCGCTTCCTAGCTGCTCACCGAATACCGCTCAACCGACCGTCGCTCGCCGAAAGCTTTAAATGGACTTCGTCAACCAAACCATCGCGCAGCTCAAAGAGCTGTTCGGCACGATGACCCCCGGGGCACGGATCACCGCCGGGCTGCTGCTGGCCGTTGTTGTGGTGAGCATGGGCTATCTGTTCCAGCAGTCCACCGCGGGGCCCGACGCTTATCTGTTTGGCGGTGAGGTCTTCTCGACGACGGAAATCAGTCGGATGGAAGGTGCCATGGCGACCGCCGGCATCAAGGGCTTCTCGAACGAGAACAACCGCCTCCGCGTCCCGCAGTCCCTCCGCGAGGAAGCGATCGCTGCGATCGCCTCGGCCTCGGAATTGCCGGCCGACGTGTTTGGCGAGATGGACGAGGCCATCGACGGCGGCTCTTGGCTGGACCCCTACGAGGTCAAACGCCAGCGGATGCACGCCGCCCGTGAGAAGCAAATGTCTCGCATCATCAGCAAGATGCCGTGGGTCGATCGTGCTTACGTGCTGTTCAACGAAGAAAAAGCCGCCGGCCTGCGCGGCGAACGCCGCGTCTCGGCGGCCGTGAGTGTCGAGCCCGCTGTCGGACAATCGATCACGCCCCGCCACGTGCGTGCGATCACGAGCCTCGTCAGCGGCAGCTTCGATATTCCTGCCGATAAGGTAAGCGTCACCGATCTGGGCGGCGACCTGATGGCCTCGGACGGCGTCACAGCCGACGATCACGAACAAGAGGTGTACCGCACCAAAAGCCGTCTCGAGCAACAGATCCGTAACAAGCTCGTGCAGCAGCTGAGCCATATCGAAGGGGTGGGCGTTCAAGTGAACGCCATCCTCGACGAAACCATCGAACGAACCTTCACGCTGGTGAAGCCCGAAGGACAGCGTGAATCGCTCGTCAACAACGAACGCACCGAAACCAGCAAGCAGCTACGCGGCGCTCCCGGAGGTCGGCCGGGACTCGAGGCCCAAGGCCCCGGACGACAGGGCCCCGAGGAGTCGCTCGCTCAGCAAGAGCTTAACGAAACCTCGCTGGAGAACGTCAGCAGCGAGAGTGTCATCGGATCATCGCGTGAGGAACGGGTCGAGCTCGGACCAAAACTCAAAGAGGCGTGGGCCAGCATCCGCATCCCTCGCACTTATGTCGAGAAAGTCTACCGCCAACAGAAACAGCAGGCCGGTGAAGAACCGGGCGAGACCATCTCTCGTGAAGAAACAAAGCAACTCGAAGCAGAGATCGGTCAAAGCGTTAAGCTCCTTGCCCGTGGCATCCTTCCGCAACTGGCGCTGGGAGAAGATGACTTGAAGCAGGTGCAGATCGCGTTTGTCGATGTGCTGCCCCGCCCCGAGCCCACGCCGCCCGGTGCCGTCTCTGACCTGTTCGCCATGGTGGGCCCCTACGCTAACTCGATCGGCATGGCGGGCCTGGCTGTCTTCAGCCTGGTCATGCTCCGCTCGATCGCCAGCAGCAAGGGCTCTCCCGAGCCCACCGGCAGCTTTCCCCCACTCCGGCTCGACACTGGCGGATCGGCAAGTGGCTCTTCAAAGGGCTCCGCGTCGGACGACGAGCCTGCCGACGCTGATCGCCCCCGGCTGAAGCTCAAACGAGCAGAATCGCTCAAAGACGACCTGACCGACATGGTCGGCAGCGACCCGGACGCCGCCGCCGCCATCTTGCGCAGTTGGATCAATAACGCGGGATAGTTCTCTCGGCTGCTCGCTGATGATCCAACGCCCACATTCCCTCTCCTGTAACGAACCGTTCACGTGAAACCGGCCGATTCCACACCGATCCGCAAAGCGGCCGTCTTCTTTCGGAGCCTAGCGCCCGAAGCGGCGGCCACGATGCTGTCGCGTCTCTCCCCGGAAGAAGCAACTCGGTTGCGGTCGGCGATCCGCGCGCTCGGAGAGATCGACCCCGACGAGCGTGAAGCGGTGGCCCGTGAGGTTGCTGAGCCCGCTGTCTCGCCGCAGACCAAGCCGGCCCCCTCCCCTACTCCGCAAGCAAAGCGCTCCGCAACCGAAGCAGACGGCGGAGTCGAGCTAATGCTCAGCGGGATTGCGATGGCGTCAGAAACAGCGCCCACAACGCCACGTCGCCCGAGCGTTCCCGCCCCGATCAACGAGCAGGAAGACCCGTGGCTTGATTCGCTCAACGAAGCCGAACCCGAGGCGATTGCCGGGTTCTTATCACGTGAGCAACCACAAGCCGTGGCGCTCGTGCTTTCGCGGCTGCCCGACGCGCTGGCCGCGGCAGTGCTCGCGCAGTTTGAGCCCGCACGGCGTGGTGCCGTGCTGCGCCAGCTCTCGCGCACCGGTGAAGCGGATCCGAGCACCTTGCGCGTGATCGCCACGGAACTGGCCAACTGGATTCAACAGCATCGCCACACCCGTCAGCAGCGCGCCGAACGGCTGGCCAAAGTCGAAGCGATTGTCGGGGCGCTGCCGGTGGCAGACCGCGCCGGAATCGTCGAGCAGCTCGCGGAGAACGATGAAGAGCTCGCGACGCTGCTGAGCCGCTTCGCCGCTCCAACGCCGATTGTCACGCCAACCGACTTGCCCTCCTCAAGCGAGATCGACCGTCAGACGCCTCCGCCGCAGCCCGTCGAACCCCAGCACGTGGTGTTTGCCCGCCTAGTACGTGTGGATCCTCGCCGGCTGCTGGAAGGGGTACGACGGCTGCCGCCGCGTGTGGCACTGCTGGCACTGGTTGAACTCCCCGAGCCGGTTTTGCGGGCCGTGAAGAAACAGCTCCCTCGTTCCGCAGCACGGGATCTAAGCCAGCGGTTGGCAGCGATCACTCCGGTTCGACTCCGCGACGTGGAAGCATCGCAGCGCGCGCTCGACGCACGGCTACGCTCGCTGCGGTCCGGTACTCCTTCCCCCTCAACCCGTTAGGCCTTTCCGATGGCGACGATCCTACGCCGCGACGGAGCGACCGCCCCGCCCGCGAGCGAATCCCGACATCCGCTGTCGTTCGCGCTGAGCGACATGTCGATTCATGGCGATGCGTACGTCACGCAGATCCGGGCCGAGGCGTCCAAGATCGTGCAAGCCGCTCGCACCGAGGCCGCGGCAATCCGCGCCGCCGCCGAGGCCGAGGGCCGGGCCAGCGCCGAATCCGCAATGGAGCAAACTGTCCAACAGCGTACTGCTGCGCGGCTGGGCGATCTGCACACCGCGATCGAGAACGCCGTTGATCAGCTCCGAGACGCCCGTGGCGAGTGGCTCGCTCATTGGCAGACGGCAACCGTGCATCTGGCGAAATCGCTTGCCCAGCGCCTCGTACGCCGCGAGCTCCAAGCGGATCCGTCTCTCTCCGAAGCATGGGTCCGCGAGGCGCTGGAGCTTGCCGCAGGGGCGAGCGAGATCACGGTCCGACTCCATCCCGAGGACCTGGAAAACGGCCGTGTGTATGTGGAGCAACTCGCCGGCGTGCTCCGCGGTGTGAGTGAAACGGTCGTCGTCGGCGACGCCACGATCGAGCGCGGCGGATGCGTCGTGGATACCAAATACGGCCGGATCGACCATCGGCTCGATGCCCAGCTTGATCGGCTTGCGCAAGAACTGCTCTGAGCTTAAAAGACCAACCGAACATGACCTTCGATATCCCCACAAACACGCTCGACGAGGCGATGTCTGCTTCGCTGTCCGGCACGGTCGTCGAAACGACCGGCATGCTGGCAACGGTGGCGGACTTTCCTGCGCCGGTCGGTGCCGCGGTCGAGATCCGCACCTCGAGCGCTGCGCGGATCGCGGCTGAAGTCGTGGGGTTCAAGGGACGTCTAACGATGATCTCGCCGTTCGGCTCGCTGGCGGGAGTGCGTAAAGGGCACACCGTTATTCTGCGCCGTACGCGTCGCACGCTGCCCGTGGGCGACGCTCTACTAGGCCGGGTGCTGAACGCTCACGGAGAAGCCGTCGATGGCAGGCCCCAGCCCGCACGCTCGTCTCGACGTGATCTGAATCCGGCTCCGGTCCCGGCGATCGATCGCCCGCGGATCGATGAGGCGCTGCCAACCGGTGTGCGTGCGATCGACGGGGTGCTGACCTGCGGGCGTGGTCAACGGTTGGGCGTGTTCGCCGGAGCCGGGGTCGGCAAGAGCACCCTGCTGGGCATGATGGCGCGGTACTCACAAGCTGACGTGATCGTTATCGGTCTGGTCGGAGAGCGGGGCCGGGAAGTGAACGAGTTCTTGGAAAGGGATCTTGGTGCCGACGGGCTCCGTCGCTCGGTCGTAGTGGTTTCCACCAGCAACGAGCCCCCGCTCATGCGCCTCCAGGCGGCCGGGGCGGCAACCGCCATCGCCGAGCACTTTCGCGACCAGGGTAAAGACGTGTTGCTGCTGATCGATTCGATCACCCGTACGGCGCTGGCAAGCCGCGAGCTAGGTTTGGCGGCGGGCGAGCCCCCCACCACGCGGGGCTTTCCCCCTTCCACCTTCGCCATGCTGCCGCAGCTTGTGGAGCGAGCCGGACGGACGCCACGCGGGAGCATCACCGCTTTCTATTCGGTGCTCGTCGAGGGCGACGATCCGAATGATCCGATCGCCGACACCATGCGGGGGCTGCTTGACGGCCACTTGTGGCTGAGCCGCGATCGTGCCGCTAAGGGATTCTATCCGGCGATCGATGTGGGCCAGAGCATCAGCCGCTTGATGCCGGAGCTTGTGCCTGCCGAACACCTCGCCGCGGCAGGTGCCGTCCGACGGCTGATCGCCACCCGAACCGAGAACGAAGATTTGATCGCCGTTGGGGCCTACCGCCGCGGAGCCGATCCGGCGATCGATGCTTCGATCGAGCTGGGACCCGAGATCGATCAGTACCTCACCCAAGCCAACCAAGACCACATCACGGCTGAAGACGCCAAGCAGCAGTTGCTGGCTTTGGGCGTCAAGGCGGCCGCGTTGTTGGCCCGTCAGCGTCCCACCGGACCAGCACCGAACGAGATGACCCCGAATCTGCGACGCGCCAGCTGATGCTGACAAGAACCGCCCAATAAAACACTAACGCTCTCCGTTTCGCAATGTCTCGCAACGCCTTTCGCCTGGACGCCGTCGAGCGCTTTCGCAAGTCGCAACGCGATGACGCGCGCCGTCAACTCGGCGAAGCCTTGCGAGCGGCCAACGTTCTCGAACAACAACAAGCCGATTTGCAACGCGAGATCGTAGCCGCCGGGGCTGCCCGACACCCCGAGATCGGTGCCGTGATCGATACCGCAAAACTGCTTGCCGCAGGGCGTTACGACCTGGTGCTGCGTGCTCGTTCCCAAGCGCTCGTGGAGAATCTGCAGAAAATCGAACAAGAGATCAACCGTCGGCGTGAGCGGGTCGCCAACGCCGAGCGCGACGTGCGGGCGATGGAACAGCTCCGCGCACGGACTCTCGCCCGTCAGCAACAAGAGCAACAGCGGCGCGAGAATCGCGAAGCCGATGAGTTCGCCCTACGCGGTCGCCGCCAGCGGATGATGAACGACGATGCCCCCTTGCTGCCACTGAATTAGGCCGACGCTTTTATTAACTGAACCCTGCTTCGTTTACCAGCTAACCAAATCTACCGAGTCCGATGCGTTTACTCCTAGCCCTAATCGGATACGCCTCAACCGCCACGGTGATCGCTGCCGTGCTGGGGGTGGGATACTTGTGGCAGGCTGACCAACTCAACGATGAGAAGGTCTTCCGGATGGTCGCATTGATGCACGGGGTGGATCTCGATTCGGTAGGAGACACGCAGGAAGAGGTCACGCAGACGACGCCCTCTGAGCAGCCCTCGATCGACGAAGTGAACCGCATGCATCAGCTGGCGCTGCGGGATTACGAAGTTCGACAGAACGTTCTGCAACGCGGTTCGAGTGAATTTCAGTACCTGCTCGATCGCCTGGTCGCCGAACGAACGCGCTACGACGATATGGCGCAAGAGCTAAACGAACGGATCCAACAAGAGAAAGACCTGCTGCAGAAAGAAAGTGTGCAGCGGGTCATCAAGGTTCTCAAGTCGGTCAAAGCGGCCGAGGGCAAGGACCTGCTCTTGAAGTTCCTGCCAGAGGGAGCCAATGCCCAGGCCCGCCAAGAAGGCAAGGATCAGGTCATCCGCCTGCTTAACGCACTCCCTGCTGACACAACCCAGGCGATTCTCAAGAAGTTCAAGAGCCCCGAGGAGCTGGAGGTTCTGCACGAGCTGCTCGACGAGATGCTCGACGGGGGAGCGCCCCAACGGGTGCTCGATCAAACCCTCGAACAGCTCAGCAAACGTCAGTTAGAGAACTAATCGCCGCTAGCCCGCGGCACGAGGAAAGCGCTATGAGCCAACTCACGCCCTCCACATCGTTGCTCGCCCTGACGGCACCTCCGGTGTCCCCTGCGCGCACAACGGAAGCCAACTCCGATGCGTTCGGCGATGAGTTGCGGAGCGCCACCGGGGGTGAATCCACGGCCAGATCAGAAAGCGGTCGCGCGTCGGAGCGATCGGATAAAAAATCTAAAGACAAGCCAACCGAGGCCAGCACCAGCGATCAAGCGGCCGATCAGCCCGCTCCAACCAGCGCGTCCAACGAAAGCACGGAAGAGACCGCGGCGACCGAAGAGACCGACGAAGCAGCCGACACGCCGGTATCCGACACGCAAGCCGTCGCCGCAGCCACAACGCTCATCACAACCGAAATCGCTGCTGTCGAAGAGTCGGCAACCAGCCCTTCTGACGCTTTGTTGGACGGTGCCGCTGCCGACTCGGCAGGTTCGGCAAGCGCAGCCTCTGCCGACACCGATCTTCCCTTGCCGTCATCGGGTCCCTCGGTGCCGACCGCGCAGCAGGGGGAAGAACTCGCTGAACCCCGCCCGGCTCCAACCGCCGTAGCGGCATCGGTCACGGAAGTTCTACCCGCCGACAAAGCCCTCGATACGGCTCCCGTGGCAGAAGTAGCCGCCGTGGGGGTGGCCGTGGCCCCGGCGAACGATAACGAGTCGCCGACCAAAGAGACGCCTCCACAAGGCGCTACTTCGCAAGACACGGTCGGCCCCGAAAGCGCCGTCCCGATCAGCCGTTCAGGAGAGAATAGCAACCAATCCGCTGAGGAGCGTTCGGCGGACCTGCCGCAAGAGTCTGAACAACAACCCGCGGAGACTCCTCCAAAAGAGATCGCGAAGACGGCAGCTGCCGAATCGTCCGATCGTGCTAACGGTACAAGCGGATCCGCAAAAGCACCGATCGAGAGTTCCGCACCACCGATCACCGTTGCGAACGTATCGCGTGCTAGCACGGCGGCTGCCGAAGCGCCGCGCGGGGGAGAGCCCCGCGCGGAAACGCCGAATGTCGATCCGGCCCGCTTCGTCACACGCGTGGCGCGCGCTTTTGATCTTGCGCAAGAGCGTGGCGGTGGGCCGATCCAGTTGCGGCTCAGCCCGCCCGAACTCGGGTCCATCCAGCTGCGGATCGAGGTTGCCGACGGCGTGATGACCGCCTCCATCGAAACCGAGAACCATGCCGCGCGCAACGCTCTCCTCGAGAACCTACCCCAGCTGCGTGAACGGCTCGCCGAGCAAGACATCCGCCTCGAGAAGTTCGACGTCGATGTCCGCGATCAAGGCCGTCAGCCCGATCTGCCCAACCAACGCGATCGAGAGCCGCAGAACGACAACGGCAGCGGGCGTTCACAACCAAGAGAACGCCCGGCACCGCCCCACGGTGCCGCAGAAACCGGCGTCAATGCCTTACCGATCACCATCCGCTTTGACAACGACCGCATCAACGTTGTCGCCTGAAACCAGCGCCTTTCCGCCTTACGAAGGACCACGCCAAGATGGCACGGATCAACGACACCACCGCCGCAGCGAGCGCTTCAACGCCCACGGCTAATTCGGTCCAGAATCTTGATCTCGATGTTTTCCTCAAGATCATGCTTCAGGAACTACAGAATCAAGACCCGCTCGATCCGATGGACAACGCCCAGTTGCTTCAGCAGTTGTCCCAGATCCGCGAGATCAGCTCGAACGACAAGCTGACCGGCACACTGGATTCGGTGCTGCTAGGCCAGAACGTGGCGACCGCTACGGGGCTGATCGGAACCGAGGTCGAGGGCATCACCGATAGCGGGCAGCGAGCCAGCGGGCCGGTCCAAAGAGTAACAATCAACGACGGGCAACCGGTTCTCGACCTCGCCGTCGCCACCCGCGCCAAAGCGGGCGACACCGAGGGGCAGATCGACACGGGGCGCTACACCTACGAGGTCGTCTGGGAGACCGATGACGCCGTCTTTAGCGTCCAGACTCAGGTCGATACGGCTGAACTGGGCGAAGATTTTGAAGGCTCGATCCGGGTCGAGAACCTACCCGAGACCAGCGTCTCCAAGCGAGTCTATCGCACCGATAAGAGCGGCTCCGGCGAGCAGCGTCTGGTGGGCGTCCTCGCGAGCGGCTCTTCAACCACCTTCACAGACACACTGGCTGATAACCAACGGCAAGCCGAGGTGCTAACTGGATCGCGACAGGTGCTGCAGTTTGCCAGCGCGGTGAAAGTCAAGCTCTCGAACATCAATCAAGTCCGCACGCTGCAATAAGAACACGCGGCAACACAGCGGCTCCGCGGGACGGGGCCACGCGTCGGGGGGGCCTGACGCGTCTGCAAGAATACAAGCCAAAAGCCTTCGAAACGGGAGTGAATTAAGATGGGTCTTCAATCTGCGATGACGACTGCCCTTACCGGGCTGCAAGCCGCCGAGACCTCGATCGACGTTATCGGCAACAACATCGCCAACTCGAACACAGTGGGGTTCAAGGGCTCGGACGTGATCTTCGCGACCCAGTTCTTGCAGACCCAGTCGATCGGCTCGGCCCCGAGCAGCTCGTCGGGCGGTACGAATCCACGCCAGATTGGTCTGGGTGTGAAGGTCGCTCAGATCAGCCCCGACTTTTCCCAGGGCACCATCGAGATCAGCTCCAATCCGCTCGACCTGGCCATCCAAGGGGACGGGTTCCTCGTGGTGCAAGGCTCGCAAGGCGAGCGATTGTTCACCCGCAACGGGCAGCTCTCGCTCAACTCGATCAACGAGGTTGTCACCTCGACCGGTAACCGCTTGCTCGGCTACGGAGTCAACGATCGGTACGAGTTGCAGACCGCTACCGTGCAGCCGATAACGATCCCCCTCGGGGCGCAGCGTGTTGCACAATCCACCAGCGAAGCGCGGTTTGCTGGCGTGCTCAATCCGGAAGTCGAAGCGGCCTCAACTCCCGCGGTCGTCACCTCCGAAGTGCTGGGCGACTCTACGGTCGCCTTCCCCAGCGATACGGATGTCGCGGGGGTCGGTGTTGCCTTGCGCGAAGCGCCCGCGGCGGGTACCGCCGCGGAGAACACCAGCGCCACTACTACGCTCGGCGCCGGCACCTACCGGTACCGGGTCGCCTTCCGTGACGGCGACGGCAACATCAGCAGCGCCTCGACCGAGTGGTCAGCCACGATCGGTGCGACCTCATCGATCGACATCTCCGGCTTGCTACCAGCCGGGTCTACCTTCCCCGAGTGGGTGCTCTACCGCACCGAGGCTAACGGCTCCGATTTCTTTCAGCAGGGCATCTATTCGACCGCTGCAACACTCCCCATCAACGATGCGGTGGGCGACGTCGCTTTGGCTGCCAATCCGGCTCTCGACACACGCGCAGTGGATAATGGCACGTACAACTACTACGTGACCTACTACAACTCGACAAACGGGGTCGAATCGCGGCCTTCAGATCAGATCTCGGGCGCGGCGGTCTCGACCGAAGGGAGCAGCATCCGGCTAGACCTATCGGTGCTTGATCCCCCGCCCACAGGATCGGGCTTCAACCAGGTGCGGATCTACCGGAACGCTTCGGGCGATACCTCGACCTACTACCTCGTTGATTCGGTGACCGCGGCCACCAGCACCGTGCCGATGGCGGCCTACATCGACAAGTCACCCAGCAGTGATTTGCTCACGGCAAGCACCGAGCTCGACTTCGATGGCCCCCGTGCCGGCAGCGGGACGGCGCTCGTGAATCTCCAGTCACGCAACGGCGACACGTACGACAACCCCTTTGATCTGGGAACCGCCACGAGCGGCGTGCTGCGCTTCGGCGGTGAACAGGGCGGTTCGCTGCTCGAACCACTCGAGCTGACGATCGACAACTCGACAACGGTCCAAACCCTTATGGACTTCATGAGCGACGCGCTCGGACTCCAGCAGGCGTCAAACGTGAGCGACTTTCCGCTACCCTCAGGAGGCGGGTCGATCTCGATCAGCAACGGACAGCTGGTCGTCACCAGCAACTACGGTGAACAGAGCGCTGTCGATATCCCGTTGACCGCTTTTCGACTCACCCCCGACGGCGCTTCGGCTCCTGACCCGGTGAACGTCGCGTTTTCGCAGACGCAGGCCGCGAACGGTCCGGGCACGACCACCGAGTTCTTGGTGTACGACTCGCTCGGATCGCCGCTGACCGTGCGGATCAACACCGTGCTGGAATCAAAGAACGCCAATAGCACGACCTACCGGTGGTATGCGAGCAGCGGCGACAGCGCCCCCACGCCCCCCGATCAGTCAACCGTCGTAGGTAACGGCGTCATGGTGTTCGATAACCGGGGAGACCTGATCAGCGCTCCGAGCGCGCGGATCAGCGTGTTTCGCGAGTTATCGGCGAGTGAGTCGCCGCTGGAGATCGATCTGAATCTCGATTCGGTAACCTCGCTGGCTGAAACCGACGCCGCGGGCAATCCCACCAGCAGCTTCAACATGACCAGCCAAGACGGCTTTCCGCCGGGCGTTCTGACCGACTTTATCATCACCGAGAGTGGTGGCATCCTTGGTCAGTTCTCAAACGGCACGCAACGCACGCTGGGGCAGGTGGTGATGGCCCGTTTCGCGAATGCCCAGGGCCTGCGTCAAATCGGCGACAGCTTGTTTGCGCAAAGCGTCAACTCGGGCGAAGCCCTGATTGGCGACCCCGGTGCCGACGGTCTGGGAAGCCTGACCGCCGGAGCCGTCGAGCTCTCCAATAGCGACATCGGCCAGGACCTGGTCGAGATGATCCTGGCCCAGACACAGTACCAGGCCGGTTCTCGGGTTATCTCGGCCGCGCAGGAACTGCTGGACGAGCTCTTGGCCCTGCAGCGATGAGTCGCGGCAAATCGTCCGGCAGCGCCACCGCCGTAAGCTAAGGTTCCGCGGGCCGAGCGTGCGCCACCGCGTCCGCTGACGGTCGTAAGGCTTGTAACGATGATCCGACTCAATCGACTCGACGGCGAGAGCTTCCTGCTCAATGCAGAGCTGATCAAGTACGTCGAGTCGCGGCCGGACACGTTTATCACGCTGACAACAGGTGACCGCATTGTCGTTTCGCAACCGCCGGACGAAGTGCTTCGCTTGACGCTTGAGTACCACCAGACCAAATCGCTGCTGCCCCCCGCAGCACGTCGTCCAACGCAACCGGAACCCCACGCGTAGCCCGTCATGGACATCGCCACCGTCGTCGGCGTTGTAGTCGCCATTGCGCTGATTCTCGCGTCCATTGTCGTGGGCGGCGGAAGTTTCGTGGCATTCATTGACGCCCCCTCGATGATGGTCGTTATTGGTGGTGCCATCGCAGCGACGCTCATCTCGTTTCCGCTGCCCAATTTTTTGGGCATCTTTGGCGTGTCGATGAAGGTCGTTTTCTGGAAATTAGACTCGGTTCCCGAACTGATCAAACAGATCGTGAACCTCGCTGAGACCGCTCGCAAAGACGGCCTGCTGGCACTCGAGAGCCGTGTTTCAGAAGTCGAGAACGACTTTATCAAGCTCGGCATCCAGATGGCGATCGACGGCACACGCCCCGAAGTGATGGAGGACATCCTCCGCACCGAGATCGACGCCGTCGCCACACGCCACCGTGACGGCAAAGCCCTGCTGGACTGCATGGGGCGCTTTGCCCCGGCCTTCGGCATGATCGGCACGCTGATGGGACTGATCATCATGCTGGGCGATATGAGCGATCCCTCGAAGATCGGTGCCGGCATGGCGGTCGCGCTGCTGACCACGTTGTACGGTGCGATCGCGTCCAACGTGGTCTTCCTGCCCTTCGCCGAAAAACTGGGCTACACCAACAAACAAGAGCTGCTGGCGATGGACATCGTGCTGCGGGGCATCATGGCGATCCAGGCCGGCGAGAACCCGCGCGTTATCGAACAGAAGCTCTACACGTTTGTGCCCCCCAAGGCGCGTGTCGCGGAAGAAGCCGCTTAACGGTAAACAAACCGTTCGTTTGGTGGCACCGCAAGCCGCCTGATCACTAGCGAAGTTCCTGAACCACTTTCTCCCCTAACCGCGAGTCACAAGATGGACGACGACGAAGGCGGTGGAGGAGATATCCCCGAGTGGATCGTCACGTTTGGCGACATGATGTCGTTGCTGCTAACGTTCTTCATCATGCTGGTCTCCATGAGCGAGATCAAAGAAGAAGAACAGTATCAGGCGATGCTCGCGTCCATGCGGCGGCAGTTTGGGCACGAGGCCTCACTCGCCTCGATGATCCCGGGCCAATCACCGCCCATGAACTCATCGATGCAGTCCATTGCCAGCATGGGCCGCGCCAAACGTAAAGATATTGTCCGCGGCGGCAACAAAGTGAAGTCCGTCACGGGCGAAGACAACCTCGTGCGGACCATCCGTCCCGGACAAGACACCACCGTTGGCGGCGTCATTTTCTTTGACGAAGACAGCGCCGAACTCGACTCCGAGGCGCGTGACCGCCTCCAAGAGATCGCCGCGCAAGTCGCCGGCAAACCGCAGAAGATCGAGATCCGCGGCCACTCGACCCGCAAGCCGACCGACGGCTTCGACCACTGGAGCCTCGCCTACCAACGCTGCCGCGTGACACTCGACTTCCTGGTCGAGGCGGGGATCGAGCCCAAGCGGATCCGGCTGGGATCGGCCGGCATGTACGAGCCCCTCGACAAGCGAACCGCCGAATCGAGCCGCAAACGCAACGCCCGGGTCGAGGTCCTCATGTGGGACGAGCCGGTCGATCTCACGAATTGACCTCTTTTTTAACTTCTTCGAATCCCCCCACCTAAGCCAGCGTCGCCCGCCCCAACCGGAAGTCAAGCATGTCCGAAACCACCCCCCCCGACACCAAGCCAAGAGGCCCCGGCATGATGGGTCTTATCAAGGCCGCGGTCATTGTCGCCGTTTTGGTGGTCGTGGAGATTGTCGCCGCGGCCATGTTGATCCCTTCGGCAGAAGATACCGAAACGCTGGCGCGCGATCTGGCCCGTGCTAGCAAGGGCGAAGATTTGGCAGCGAACAGCGACAAGGACGCCGCGACACTTGCCGAAGGGGAAGCCACCAGCGAAGTCGAACTCGGCTCGTTCAACATCACCCGCTTCGACCCGGAAAACGATACCACGCTGAATATCGATTTCACCGTTTTCGGCGTCGTGCTAGCAGCCGAACAGGTCGAATTTCAGGAAGCCTTCGCGGCGCATACCAGCCGTATCCAAGAACAGATCGTGATGACGATGCACGGTGCCCAGACAAGCGACCTCTCAACGGCCGGCTTGGGGTTGATCAAGCGGCAAATAGTTGAGAAGACGAACCGTGCGGTCGGCAAGCCGCTGTTGCGCGAGGTCGTGTTCACCAAGATCAACTTCGTGCAACGCTAGCAACGTGGCGTTATCGCTCTCCCTTGCAAGCCAGGATGGCCCAAGATGTCCGACGGATCGGACCAAGTTGATCAAGATGAAATCGAGAAGCTCCTCGCGATGTCGCGAGGCGGGACCGACAGTGCGCCGGCTGAGGCCCCCAAGCCATCGGCAAGTGGCGGTTCGGCCGGAGATGATCATTCCTTGCAACAGGATGAGATCGAAGCCTTGATGGGCGGGGGTAGCACGGCCACCGCCACCAGCACCGCCGCCAGCCCCGTCGCCGCTGCCGTGACCGAGGCTTCAGGCAACGATATCGAACTCTTGCTGGATCGGGCCGAACAGGCGATCGCCTCGATCGATAGCCCAATCAATGATCTGCCCGAAGGGGTCGCCCCCTTCCGGCTGGAAACCTTTGGCGGCAGCATTGCCAACGAAGACGGGGCCACTCTCGACTTGGTGCGAGACGTGCAACTCGACCTGCGGATCGAGTTGGGCCGAACCCGCATGCCGCTGGAAGACGTCCTGCGCCTGCGTCGTGAGGCGGTCGTGGCGCTCGACAAGCTAGCGGGCGATCCCGTCGATGTATACGCAAACGGTCGGCTGATCGCTCGTGGCGAGGTGCTGGTTCTCAACGACAACTTCTGCGTGCGGGTCACCGAGTTGATCGTTGGCGACGCCGCGGTTGCCTAGAGCGTATCGGACGAAAGTCCGGCGGCAGTGACGGTCAGCATCCGCATGCTTGCCACGAGTAAGCCGCGACGGCTATCTGGAGCGCACGCGAAGTGCAGGTAGCTCAGTGCAGGTAGCTCAGTGCAGGTAGCTCAGTGCAGCGCTGCGACTTCGTTAGCGCTGCTAGCGTGGTTTGCTCTGGTCGGCTCGACGAAGCGTCGCCTATAAGCCAGATCGCGCCCGGGATGCTCCGGGAGGTTCCGTGATCCAAGACCTGGCAGAGCGATGCAACCGCGTCGAGACTTTCTATGCCTGGCCCTCCTCGTCGGGGGCTTCGCCCCGGTTTTAGCCGCGGACCGCGATCTGCTCAGCGTGCCGCGTGGCGTGCGTAATCGCCCGGGGGTAAGCAGCTTTGGCCCTGCCACGCTGCCACGATCCGCCAAACCCACCGCGACCACCCAAGAAACGACGCCGGCATCCGAAACCGATCCGTTCGTGTTGCAAAGCACCTACCAGCGCCCGCCGTCGGCCGCGCTCCGGGAACCGAGCGGAATCTCGCGATCCGAAGCGGCACCGAGCCTGGCGAACACGCTGACGGTCATCGGTGCGTCACCAGCCGTCACGGCGGCACTCAAGCCCTCGACGCCCCGCATCGAGCCGGACGAGACACCCAGCAGCCCAGCCCCCTCACTCGCCGAGCCCGGCGTTACGCCGCTGCTGTCGCTGGAGTCGGCTGCTTCTTCAACCGCGGTGCCAACCGCCGTCGAGCGTGCCGAGATCGGTTCCGCAGGCAGCGTTAACGCCGCCCCGTCAGACGAAGCCCACCAACAAGACATCAACGATAGCGACACCGCCCAAGCAGCGCGTCATCGCATGCCGGCATTCGCTGCTCCGCAGCCCACCGAACGCGTAAGCTCAACCAATCCGCTCGACGCGCTCAAGAGTTGGGAACCAAAAACCGATTCGCTCGTCACCGCGGGATCGGGACTCGCCCTGGTCATCGGCCTGCTGATGGTGACCGCGTGGATGATCCGCAAAGCACAACCGCGTTCGGCACGGTCACTGCCGCGCGAAGTAGCCGAGGTCTTAGGTCGAGCCCCCCTGGGCGGACGGCGTCACGCGCAGCTGCTTCGGATCGGCAACAAGCTGGTGCTGGTGGCGATCAGCCCCGACTATGCCGAAACGCTTTGCGAGATCACCGACACGGCTGAGGTTGCGCGGCTCCGCTCGATCTGTGAGCACGATGCCGGAAAGGGCTCCTCGGCCGCTTTCGACGAGCTCTTCGGCCAGATGTCGGCCGAACCAAGCCAAGACGGATTCCTCGGCGATACGGTCCACAGCTACGACGCCCGTCGGCTTGCCGAGGCCTACGCCGACACCCCCGGGGGACGCCGCTATGCGTAAATCCCCCGAATGCCGCCGCGCTGCACTGATCTGCTTGTTGGCCGTAAGCGTGCTGTTGCTGGCGGGCCCGCCAGCCCCGGCCCAGTCCACGTCCTCAAGCGAGTCCGCTCGGTCCGTGGTCACTAGCGGCGGGAGTTCGTCGGCAGCCAACACTTCGAGCTCCACCGCAGCGTCGCCCGGTGCCGAAACGGCTCGTGTGATTAGCGAGCAAGATCCCGAGGGATTGCTGCAGGGCATCGGCGGTCCCGAGGAATGGACCAAGCCCGAGCGGCTCAGCTCGACGCTGCAAGTGATGCTGCTGATGACCGTCATCAGCCTCGCGCCCGCGGTGCTGTTGATGACCACCAGCTTTGTCCGCGTGATCGTGGTCCTCGCGCTGCTGCGACAAGCCTTGGGAACGCAGCAAGCCCCTCCCGGGCAAGTCATCACCTCGATCGCGCTGTTCATCACCCTGCTGTTGATGACGCCGGTCTGGAAAGAGAGCTACGATCAGGGCGTGAAGCCGTACACAGAAGGGCAGCTTTCACTGGACGAAGCCTTCGCGGCAACGGCCAAGCCGATCCGCACTTTTATGGCGGACCAGATCACACGCACCGGCAATCACGACGATGTGCGGATGTTCCTCCAGCGACTTCCGGACGAGCTCGATCCGCAAACGGGCGAGCCGTTCGCCGACTACGACTACGTGGTTGCCAGCGAAGGCGTGCGTGTCGTGCCGCTCGCTGCTTTGCTCCCGGGTTACATGCTCAGCGAGCTCAAGACCGCGTTCTTGATCGGCTTTCAGGTGTATTTGCCGTTCGTGATCTTGGACATCGTTGTGGCGAGCATCACGATCTCGATGGGCATGCTGATGCTGCCCCCCGTGCTGATCTCGCTACCATTCAAACTGCTGCTGTTCGTGCTGGTCGATGGTTGGCGGTTGGTGGTCGAGATGCTGCTCGAGAGCTTCACAATCTATCTGTAAAAGGACTTCGCCCTGTGCGGGGCGATGGGGATCGGCGATGGACCCTGATCTAGCGGTAGACCTCGGCCGGAAGGCGCTGTTCGTGACCGGATTGGTCTCGGCACCGATCCTGATTGCCGGCTTGGTGGTCGGCTTGGCGATCGGCCTGCTGCAAGCGCTCACACAGGTGCAGGAGCAAACCGTCGCTTTCGTTCCGAAACTGATGGCGATGGCCGTGGCGCTCGCGCTGACGCTGCCTTGGATCCTGCAGCAGATGATCGACTACTCTCAGGCCCTGATCGCGGGCATCCCGGGCAACTTGTAACTATCGTGTCCGGCGCCGGCCACGCCCGCCGCTGTCTCGGCCCCTCGCTAACTTATGCCCGAACTTGAATCGCTGCTGAGCGGCTTGGGCATCACGTTCGCGCTGGTGCTCGCGCGGGTTGGTGCGCTGGTTGCGACCGCACCGCTGCTGGCGACGCCCACCCTGCCGCTACGTATTAAGGCGCTGCTGGCGGTCTCCATGGCGGCCGTGGTGACCCCGCTGCAACTCCAGCGTGAGATGCTCCTGCCAGAGACGCTCAGCGAGATTATCTCCGCCGTCGCCAATGACGCCCTGATCGGTGCCACGCTGGGCCTGGGGGTCATGGTGATCCTGTCCGGAATCCAGCTCACGGGGCAGGTGATCGGACAGATGTCGGGCATGGCGCTGACCGACGGTACCGACCCCATTCTGCAAGACAACGCCACGGTCTTTAGTCAGATCTTCTACTTTGTCACGGTTGCCGTGTTTGTCGCCGCGGGAGGACACAGCGAGATGATCGACGTGTTGCTCAGCACCTTCGACAGCGTTCCGCCCGGGGCCTACGTCTTCCAAGATCAGCTTGCGATCACGTTTCTCGGGCTGCTCAGTGCTGGCTTCGAGCTGGGGCTCCGCACCTCGGCACCCCTGATGGTGGGATTATTTCTGGCGACGGTCGTGCTGGGCCTCATCAGCCGGACGCTGCCACAGATCAACACCGTGGTAGTCGGCTTCAGCATCAACGGTTTGCTGACGCTCGGTCTGATGATGCTGTCGGTGGGTGCTGTCGCGTGGGCCTATCAGGGTCCGCTATCGTCATCGCTGGCGGAGATCGCTTCGTCGGTTACGACCACGCCAAGGGTCCGCTAACCCGACGAGTGTCCGAGCATGGCCGAAGCGGCTGGCGAAAAATCTTTTGATGCAACGCCCTATCGGCGCCAACAGGCGCGCGAAAAGGGCCAGGTGCCGTACAGCCAAGATCTTGGATCGGCGGTGTTGCTGCTCGCGGCGGCGGGGCTGCTGAAGATGCTCGGCGGGCGTTTGGCGGCGGCCCTCGCTTCGCTCACCGAGAGATTGCTCGCCGAGCCCCTGCAGCTTGCCGCGGACCGCGACCTGTTGATCGCCACTTCCAATCAAACCCTGCTGCTTATCGGCGGCCCGCTCGCCTCGTTGCTGGGCCTGCTGCTGCTCGCGGCGGCCGCGACCAACTTGGCACAAACCGGCCTGCTCTTTGTCCCCGACAAGCTGGCTCCTGACATCAGCCGACTCAACCCGATCGCGGGTCTCGGCCGGATCTTTTCGATTCAAGGCACCGCCCGGCTCGGCTTCGGGCTCGTGAAGGTGGTAATCGTGGCCGCGGTGAGCATCGCCGCGATTTGGCCGCACGGAGCGGTCATTGCCGAGGCCGGACGGCTCGGCATCGGTCAGCTTGCCACGCTGCTCATCGACACGACTTTCACCACCGTGTTCTGGGTCGGTGGCGCGCTGCTGGTGCTGGCCCTGGCCGACCTGGCGCTGCAACGCTGGAAGCACGAGCAAGACCTGAAGATGACCTCCCAAGAGATGAAGGAGGAAATGAAGAACCTGCAAGGAGATCCCGAGGTCGCGGCCCGACGCAAGCAAGTGCAGCGTCAACTGGCGATGAGCCGCATGGGTCAGGACGTTCCCAAAGCGGATGTGGTGGTGACCAATCCTACCGAGCTGGCGATCGCCCTGCGCTACGACGCCGAGGTGATGGCGGCGCCGGTGGTGGTCGCCAAGGGCGCGGGCGTCATTGCCCAGCGGATTCGACGCCTGGCGCTCGAGAACGGCGTGCCGATCGTCGAACGCAAGCCACTCGCCCGACTGCTCTACAAAGAGGTGGCGATCGGTCACCCCGTGACGGCGGACAGCTACGCGGCAGTGGCCGAGGTGCTGGCGTACGTCTATCGGCTCAAGGGTAAGAAGCCGCCGAAGCCCCCCCGCGCGGCGTGATCGGCTGATCACGGATTAATAAGCCGCAGACAAGCCCGCGTGACGGATCGGAAACACCCGCCGCGGCTGTTAAGATGTGGCGGTGCCTCTCAATAAGGGCCCGACACCCGTTGCTTCTGACCCCTGCTGTTTCCGACCCCATGTCGCAAAGCTCTCGCTGGATCGCCCTTGTTGCCCTTGCCGAACCCAGCCCGCCAAACGGCCCGCAGCTGGTTGATGAGATCGCACGGCTCTTTCCGCACCATCCGGTGCCGCAGATCAGCAGCCAGACCCCCGCGGCGGTGACGATTGCCCTGGGCGCGACGCAAGAAGTCACGCTCAACGTGACGCTCGTCGATAAGCCGATTCCCTGGTCGCGGCTGGAAGGCCCCTGCGCAACCGCTTGGTACTGGCCCGAAGCCGAGAGTGCCCTGCGTTCGCACCGTGCCCACCTGTTCGTCACGATGCTCGACGAGGGGAGCAAAGCGATTCAACAGGCACAACGGCTGACGAGCCTGCTGACCGCGGTCGCCGCGGTATCGCCGGCGAGAGGGTTGGTGTGGGGCCCCACCGGCGCGGTGCACCAGCCACGCGACTTTGCCAACCTTGCCGCCACCGCCACGCCCGAGAACCTGCCGCTGAATCTATGGATCGACTTCCGTGTGTTTGAGGGAGACCCGGCACCCGGCACCGACCGGCCACAGTACGGGCTGTTCACCACCGGCATGGAGTCGTTTGGCTATCGCGAGTTCGAGGCCCCCGGCTACCAAGGCGATCCGCAACAGCTCGTCAGCGCGGCGTACAACATTGCACATTACGCACTCGAAAAGCGTGCCAGCCTGCAAGACGCCGAGGTGATCGGTCTCCCCGACGAAAGCCAAGTCACCCTCCGTGAGGCCAAATCGGTCATCGATCCCGAGCAGGATGTCATGGTGCTCGAGTTTAATGCCTGATCGGCTCGCCTACCGACTCGCCCGCATGAAAGAGCGTGTGCCGATCAGTTGTCCGCCGCATCGGCGAGCGGATCGCCGCGGAACAGGGCATGCCCCAGCACGTTGCGGCGGCTCGTGAGCGGTCCACCGGCGGCGTCGTCTGCCAGGATCTGACGCATCATTTGGAATTTGGCGTCGCAGTCGTCGGCGTAGTGAACCAGGAGCGCCTCGGGCGTCATCGGCGGCTTGGGCGAACCCCATTCGGGCAGCCGCTGATGGCTGATGATGATGTGCTCCAGCCGCAGCAGTTGTTCCGCCCCGAGCGGTTCGCCATCAGCGTCTTGTGCCGCAGCGGCCTCGCGGATCATGTCTCGGCCTTGCAAGATGTGGCCGACAAGCGAGCCGGCCGGCGTGTACTCGCCCCCGAGCGGCGTGACACATAGCTCGCGCAGCTTGCCGATATCGTGCAACACGGCTCCCGCTACAACGAGCCCCACGTCCAGCGGGGGTGTCAGATCGGGGTACAGCCCCGCGTAGCGGTCGGCCAGCATCCGCGCGTGGGTCGCCACGTTGCGCACGTGCTCGAGATAGCCGCCCGCAAAAGCGTGATGGTTGCGCGTCGCGGCGGGCCACACGAGCAGCTCCTCGCGATGGGTCTCAAGCAGATCCAGCACCAGCCGCTTCAGAGGTGCCTCGGTAACGGCCTCTTCGACCAACGACACCAAGTCAGCGAACATCTCCTTGGCATCAAAACGACTGGCGGGTTGGCACATCTGCGGAGTGAAGCCGTCCGCCTCGTCCGTGGGCTCCACCGGACGGATCCGCCGGATCTCGAGCTGTGGCCCGTAGTTGGTTTCGCGGTAGAGCGCCCGCAATTTATAGAATTCGCCAACCACCCACTGGGTGCGGCACGCCTCCGCTAGCGGGGCGTCTCCCCAGATGGGGAACGACACATCGCGTCGCGCATCACGGAACGTGACCCGCCAGTAGGGCTTGCCCTCTTTCGTGAGCAACTCTTGTCGATCAGCCAGCAGCGCGAAGAAGTCTCCCTCTTCGCCCGTAGCCAAGTCCGACAGCGCGACGATCGGAGAAGCAGATTCCGTCAACAGGACGACCCTTGCGTGTAAGACGAGGAAACGGGCACCGCACGGCGCAGGCCCCGAGACGATAATGAGATCAGTCTGACGTCGCCGAGGAGCCGAACAGCTTCGCCCTGCGCTCATCGACCAGTGCATCAAGCGTTGATTGTAAATCGGCCGCAACACGCCGCATGAGCGGATCGCCCTCGACGCCGCGTTCGCGGGTGTCGGGTGCCTCGATCGCGTCGCCCACGACCAGCGTGCAGTGTAGCGGACCGTGATAGCTCGCGCGGTCTTGGTAATCCTCGATCATACGCTCGACCGTCTCGATCACCCGCTCGGGCAGGTCGTTCGTTCCGGTGAGATATCCGCGCGGATAGTGAGCGATCTGCTGTAAATAATAGCACGCCGCCAGATCGTGCCAGCGATCCTGCCGCTCTGCCGAAGAGACTTTCTTCGCAACCAGGTCGGGCAGGATCTTGGTGCGGATCCGCTTGACCCGCGCCACGATGTTGTTGGGTTCGGAATTCTCCGCGGCTTCATCGGCCAGACCCCATTTCTTCTCGAGCTGATCCAGCTTCTTGCTGATGAGCCCCTGGGCACGCTCGTGCGGATCGCCCTCGGTCGCGGACCCCAGGTACTCGACTTCTTTGAGCGTCAGCAGCGCAACTCCGATCTTGCGCAATCGCTGGTGCAGGGTTAACTGAGTTTGTGGTTGCCAACTGAAGCTCTTCTCGAACGCCTCGACGTCGGCACGGATCAGCTGCTCGGCGTCGCCGTCGTACGAGTAGCGGATCGTCACCGGGTGGATCACCACCGGCGGACGGCCCGCTTTAGCGCGACGCTTGCTCGCCTGCCGGGCGATGAAGCCGGGACCGTCCATCAGCTCCATCACCAGATCGCAATGACGCGAGACCGCCCCTTCGGGGAAGATCAGCAGCGGGCGCCGGCCCTGCTCCAGCACCTCGATCGCCTGGGTGACACTCTGCCGATCGTTCCCTTCGCGATAAACGCTGAAGGCCCCCATGCGGCGGATCAGAAAACGCTGCCACCAGCCCTCTTTGAACAGGTGCCAGCTCGCCATCGCAAACAGCTCGCAACCGGCCTCTGCGGCCAGCATGCCAACCGCCATCGGATCCGCCAGCCGTGAGTGGTTTGCTGCGAGAATCACCCCGTGACCCGAAGCGATCGATTGCTTGAGCTTCTCGATACCCCGAAACTCGAAACTCTCGACACAGAACGTCTTTCGGAGGTACCCGGGCAGCCGAAGACGCACCAGCCAGCACCAGAAGCTCGATTCCACCGGGGGAACGAACTCGTACGGCTCTTCGAGGACGATCTCTTGCATCGGTCGGCTTTGGGGTCCGCAGAGTCAACGTAAGCAGTGCCAATATCGTAAAGCGACCATCAACTTTGCTGAAGGGAGGCGACCGAGCCGACCGCGTCGCCGCGGGCGCACGATGATTAAGGAACCGGGCGACGCGTCGCCCCGCCCCGCTCCCCCCCTGCCCCCTTTCATGGTCCGCCGGTCCCTCAAGAAGGTCGTCAAACCACGCCGCGAAGGAGCGGGTGCCGAGGCCCTCCAGTGGCGCGAGGCCTTTGTTCGCTATTTGGCGAGCGAGTGCCAGCTCTCCGCCAACACGGTCGCCGCCTATCGCCGCGACCTCGCCCGATTCCATGGCTGGCTGGGCAGCCGTCGGCTGGCCAACCTGTCGGTCGGCGAACTGGCCGAGTACCCGGGCTGGCTCACCGACCTGGGACTCGCCTCGGCAAGTGTCGCGCGGCATGTCGTCTCGCTGAAGGCATACTGCCGCTATCTGCAACTGGAAGGGGTGCTCACCGACAACCAAGCCGCGCTGCTCGCAACGCCCAAGCTCTGGCAACGGGTCCCCTCGGTGCTCTCGGCAACGCAGGTCATCAAGCTGCTCGAAGCCCCGCTGCGCGGCGAGCCGCTCTGGCGCCGCGATCGCGCGATTCTTGAGCTGCTGTATGCCACCGGCGCACGCGTCTCGGAGCTCTCAACGCTACGACTGAAGGACACCAACCTCGAGGAACGCCGCATCACTTGCCACGGCAAGGGAGACAAGCAACGCATCGTGCCACTCGGCAAATCCGCTTGCACAGCGGTCGCCGACTATCTGGAGCACGAGCGACCCCGGCTAGCAAGGCGGCGCGAGCCGGCAACCGATTTCTTGCTGCTCTCGACACGCGGCGATCGGCTCCGTCGCGAGCGCATCTGGGAGCTTATCAAGCGCTACGCCGCTGTCGCGGGGGTTACCTCCAAACTGAGCCCGCACTCGCTGCGGCACAGCTTTGCGACCCATCTCTTGGCAGGCGGTGCGGACCTCCGCCAGGTGCAAGAGCTACTCGGCCACGCCTCGATTGCGACCACACAGCTCTATACGCACGTGGATCATTCACGCCTGAAAAAGGTTCATGCGGCGTACCACCCGCGGGCTTGATCGTGGGCCCCGTGATCGTGGGCACCCTCTTTTTAAGTCGAAGCCCCGACTTCTAGCGACGCCGACAGATCAAACCCGCACCGCCTACCAGCACGGTCAGGAACAGCGACGCCGGTTCAGGAACCACCGTCAGGGGCGTGCCGCTGAGCACCTCAAAGTTGCTGAAGACAGCCTCGAGACTGCCTGCTGTGAGTGCCGGGATTGGCCCCGCTGCTTGGCTTCGCAGAAAGAACGACACCAGTAACGGTTCGTCATCCCACAGGTTCTGTAGTCCCGCCAAGGTGACCGTATCAGACGCCATGCCGACTCCTTGCATCGCATTCACGCCCAAAGTGATATCACCGGTCGCTGCGTTGTAGTTCACAAATAATCGTCCGCTGGCCGTGGCGGCAGCGGCAAAGTTCGACAAAGGCTGGTCGATATCGTTCACCCTCGATGCCGCCGAAAACAGTAGCGGGGCACCGTTGAGCAGCGCAAGCCCGACTCCCGCCGAGTCGGTACCGCCCACGTCTTCGCCGATGCCGAACCCGATACCGCCCCCGCCGATCGATCCCCCTGCGGACAGATCAAAGTCGATCGCCACGACAAAGCTCTGCGCCGGATCGAAGTAGTACCCGCCCGTCGAGCCCGCGACATCGGGTCCGTTGACGCTCGCGTATCCGATGTCGGTACCCGAGGGAACCGCGCCGGTCGCGGTGAGAGTCACCTGCGAGGCGTTATCGACCACGCCCGCCATGCCGGGATGCGGCGGGTCCTGCAGCTGCGTCCACGCGTTCAGGTCGGTGATCGAAGCCGCCGAAGCGGCGCTCGTGGCGAGGGCCAACAGCGTGGCACAGACAAAGCGGATCATGGCGTGTTCACTTGGTGGAGAGCTGAAAAGAGTGCTTAGCGCAGCAAGAAGCCCGCTCACCCACCGCCTGCTTCGGCCCTCTGCCGACAATCTGCAAGCGAAATGTGAACGGGCTTCAGTAGCGTCGCAATTTTTCGAGGAAGCGGCCCCTGAGATCTGCCAGGCCTTTCTGCAGACTAGCCGAGCCGTGGGCCTTGTCAACGGTTTACCGCACAAAGAGGGCGATTCGCCGGCTCTCAGCAGCCCTCGTGCGGCTTAGGGCGCTTCTGCCGGCGGCGACAGACGCACCTTCTCGATCAGCTGATGGGGCACTCCGTTGGGGTCGATATAGCCGGTCAGCGCGGTGATCGCCCGCATGACGAAGTCGTACTGCAGTCCGTAATCGGCGTTGATTTCGACCTCCTGCTCAACGCCTGTACCCGGTCCCCCCTCGTCTTCGACCAGCCCCCGAATGTGCTGATGCAGGGCCAGAAAACGGCCTTCGCCATCGAATTTCAGGTTGCCCAGGCGGAGCTCGCGGAGCTTTCCCTGGTCGTCTGCGAGCATCTCGAGCTTCAGCGGTGGCAGTTCGCTGGGTGCCGCGGGGGCATCGCTCGCCGGCAAGGGCATGCGGATGTTGAAGTCACCCTCAGGAAGAACGATCTTGAACGTCATAATGAAGAACACGAGCAGCTGAAACACGATGTCTATCATCGGTGTCATCTGCAGCTCGATGCGATCACGGCGATCGGTGTGACGGATCTTCATCACGGCACTCCCAGTGTCGAGGTGTCGCTCTGCCGGCCTCGTAAGGCGAAGGTCTCGTAGCCGAATTCCTGAGCGATCTTGATCACCTCCTGCACTCTGCCGGCACGGGCCTTTAGGTCGGCTCGGATAACAACGGTGACATCCGCCAGACGACGATCGCTGTAACTCTTGGTCAGCTGGGACTCGACCAGCATCGCGTTGCGCAGGCCGTCGAGGTCCAGCTCTTGGCCACCGAACAAGATCGTTTCGTCCGCGGTCATCTGGATCGTCAGCGGCTCTTCGTAAGCGGCGTCGGGCGGCTTTGCCAGCTCGCTCGAAGGAAGATTGACCCGCTGATCCTGCTCCACTTCCGAGAAGTTGATCAGCACCATAAAAAACGCGATCAGCTGAAAAGCCATATCGATCATCGGGGTCATATCCCCTTCGACGATCTCGTAACTCTGTCGCTTGGTAAGCCGCATCGCGTGAGAACTGCCAGTGGTGGGCGCGAAAATACTGGTGAAGGGCTGACTCCAGCAAGCAAAGCCCGCAGGAGCGGCGCTCCGCCTAGGAGGGCCGCTTCTCGAAGCGGCTCAGCAAGCCCTCGCTCACAATGCCCACATCCAGCACGAGGCGTTGCACGCGGTTGCGGAGCAGGTTGTAGGCGGCGATCGCGGGAATCGCGAGCGCCAGTCCGATCAGCGTGGTGAACAAAGCGGTCGAGATACCCTCGGCCAGCTCGCTAGGCTTGGGAGTGGTGGGCGACGTAGCGATCACGGTAAACGAGGCGATCATGCCCTGCACGGTTCCCAAGAGTCCGATCATCGGGCTGATCGTGCCGATGAGCGCCATGTAGCTGAGTCGGTGTTCGAGCTTCATGCTCTCTTCCTCGCCAACCTCTTGCATCATCTCGATCGCACGAGGGTAATCACCGCCGCCCGACAGCCGTCCTAACCCGGCCGCGAGCACGCGGCCGAGGAACGAGTCGTCGCTGGCGGCAAGGTCGTACGCTTCGCTGTACTGCTTGGCGTTCAGATGGGCCTCGAACGCTTCGATCAGATCGGGCGGGGCGACGTTCGCACGGCTCGCCTTGACGAGGTTCATCACCATCAGTGAGAGCAGCAGGAAAGACAGCCCAAGGAAGATCACGCTGTAGCCCGGCCCGAGCGAATCCCAGGCCCAGGAAAGGTAGCTGCGGCGCTGCCCGTCGGCAGAGGCGTCGGCAGAAAGGTCAGCGCTCGCAGGGGCCGCGACCTCAGCGGGGTCCGCGTCTTGAGCACGAGCGGGCGCCGCGTACAAGCAGCAGCCCCCCACGACCAAGACAACCATCAGCACAAGGCGCTTGCGTGCTTCGCCCCAGGCCGCTGCGTTCCGCATCGATTGCATCGCGTTATTCCTTGCCGCTGTCTTTGAAAGTGAAGAGAGAATCGCCTCTTCGGGAATTGTGCCGCTTGGTGCCGGGCTCCTTTGTTGCGTCCCGCACCACATGTGTCTAGTCGTGAGGTTGGCTAACTTCCCGGGGGGCGTTTGGCCCAGCGGGTCGCGGCGTAGCGACGACTGAGCCGCTCGCGGACGTCAGCCGCCTTGGTGGGGTGTCCCAGAGCGCTCCACACCGCCTCCAAACGAAACAACGCTTCGGCGTGCAGCTCGGCGTCGGTGTCGTAGAGCAGGTCGGTGTGCAGCAACGCAAAGAGGGCGTCCTGCGGCTGCTCCGCTGCCAAATAGCATCGCGCGAGGGAGTTGTACGCCGCCGCGAGCACCCGCGGATCGTCGGCTCCGGGGGCAAGAATGACCTCGCGGACCGCTTCGATGCCGGCGGCAGGATCCCCTGCAGCGGCTTGGTTCGCTGCCCGGCCGAGCAACGCCGCGCGATGCTCGGCCGACCCCGCCGAGGAGAGCGCCAGGGCTGCGTTGTACGCAGCAGCCGCCTGCTGGGGGCGACCTGCTTCATCGTAAGCCTGGGCGATGCGCTGCTGCGCACGCAGCGCGTAGGTTGGCGATCCCGAATCGCTGAGCAGCTTGTAACGCTTCACGGCATCGTCCGTACGACCCAGGCTCGCGAGCAAGTCGCCAAGGGCCTCGACCGCCGGTAAGTAGTGGTGCGTCTCGCCGTGTTGACGCAAAAAATCGGTGAGCGCTCGACCGGCTGCGCGGGCCCCCTCGTTCTGCGCAATCGCTATCCGTACGGCAGCTACCGAGCGGAGGTAGGCGATCTCGCGTTCGATCGGCTCCGGCCAAGTCTTGCCCGCGGGCAAAGCGGAAAGACGATCGAGGGCATTGGCATAGCCGCCACTTGCCGCGTTGATCCGCGCCTGCGCCAGCTCAACCGGCTCGTCGTCGTACAGAATGGCAACAATCTCGCCGACAGGTGTCGTCACTCGGCCCGCTTTGGTCTGAGTGACAACCTCCGTGCGTGTGCTCTGGATGACGCGGCCCTCGACCGAGCCCTCGGCAGTACGAACCCGATCCGCAACCGCGTCGGCAGTGAAGGCAGACGCAAGTGCAACGACGATCAACCAGCCGGGTCTTGTCCGTGGCATACGAATCATCCGTTTGACGCGTTGAGGGCTGTCTCGATCTGTTGTTGGAGCTGGGCGAATTGCGTCTTGCGCTCTTCCCCCCCCAGACCGGGATACTGGCGTTGCATGGCCCGCACGGTGCTTGCCGCCTTGCGGAGCTGGGCCGCGCGTTGTTCGCCGGTGGCAAGGTTCGCGGCGGCGTAGCGTGCTCGCGCCACGTTTAGCCAGGCTTCGAAGTACAGATCACGGCGGGCCGGGTCGTTGCCCATCGCCTGCCCCGCCACGGCGGCAAGCTTCGCCCAGCCCCAGACCGTGTTCTTGCCCCCCGCGTTAGGACGGTCGCCGGCAATCGCTCGCTCGATCCGCTCCGCATTTTTCTCCGACGCTCCCCACTCTTGCAGCGCCAGCGCGGCCGAGCGCTGCACTTCGAGCAAAGCGGGACGTTGCGCAAGCAACTCGGCAAAGGTGGCATAGGCTTTCGCGTGCTCTCCCAAGCGGCGCTCGCACTCGGCCAACTGAAGCTGCACCGCCAAGCCTGCGGTCTCCGAGGGAGCAAAGCCAGGCTCTGCCTGGAGTCGCCCGGCCAGCGCCGCAAAGGCTTCGCTCGCATCCCGCACAAGCGACTCCTGCCGCTCGTCGTCCGCAGAGCCCGCCGCTTCGGCTAGCCTCAGCAACGACTGGCAACGCCATAGCGAGGTGTTCCAGTCCGAACTGGCCAGCGGCTCGGCAAGCCGCGCGAGCGTGATCGCCAACGCGGCAACCGCCGCCTTACGTCGGGACTCATCCTCAGAGAACACCGTCAAGTCGGCCTGCTGCTTCAGTGCCAGAGCAAGCAACGACTCACGAATCGCTTGGTCTGGCTCCGGTTGGCTCGCTGCGATCGAGACCATCTGTTCCAACGCCGAGGCAAACCGCTCGGCACCGTCGGGTTGCAAGGCCAACGCCCGTGTAGCAACGCGCGATGCCGCCGCGGCAAACGCCGCACGCTCCGCATGCAATCCCTCAGCGGCCAACGTGGCAAGCACGCCGTGCTCCGGATCGTTCAGATACGGCTCAGCAGCGGTCGGCTGACCCGCATCGAGCGCGGCCTCAGCAAGGTACAGCGCTGCGGTCGCGCGGAGCGGCACACCGGCCCGCGCCGCGGCTGCCGCTGACAACCGTTCTTCAAGCTCGGCGCGAGCCGCTGAGCGAGCTGATTCGTTGACTTCGGCCGACTTGCTGAGCCGCTCCCACTCCGCAGCCGCCAAGCGTAACGCCAATGCCGGCCGCAGCGTTTCGGGGGCGCGCGTAACGAGCTGTCGCGCTGCGGCCGTGTCGTTGGCTTCCAGCAGGCGTGCCAGCATCAAGCCCAACGCGATTTCCGCGGCTTCGCTCCGAGGCCACTTCGACGCGGTGAACTCGGCCAGCCGCATGAGGTTCGCGCCGACACGCTCCCGTTCTTCCGGAGGCAAGGTCTGCTGACCGCGACGCTGCAATGCCGCCAGCGCAAGCCGCGCGGCGGCCTCCGCCGAAGGATCGTCGGGGGATTTCAGCGCAACGGTGGCCGCTAGATTGGCCGCTCGGTCGTCGCGCTGCTCGTTGTAGAAAAGATACGCCAACAGATAGCGCGCTTCATTGACCTGCTCGATCGGTGAGGATCGATCGGACAGCTCCAGGGCGGCTTCCAGCGCTGACTGACCCGCCTCATTCGCTTCGGCCTGCTGCGCAAGAAAATCCTCTCGTGCCGACTTGTCGTCCGCTTCCGCCGTGCTGAGGCCGACGGACGCCGCCGAGTAGCTGTCGATCGCGTCCTTGCCCGCCTGGTAGGCGTCGGCAAAGGTCTCGGGCTTCTCACGATCGATCCCCAGCGCTGCGGTCGCGTTGGCCCACCGGGCGCGAGCGAGCGCTTGCTGCTCGGAAGGAATCCGCGCCGCGGCATCCAGATTCTCACGCGCGGCTCGCAGCCGACGAAGACGCTGAGTTTCGGTAGCCTGCGGCGCTTCGGCGTCCAGCAGGTACGCCTCCCCCAGCCAGTAGCGGAGGGTCGCTGCTTCGGCCGTCGTGCGCTCGCTCCGCTCGATCTGCTTGAGCCACTCCTCTCCCGACTCGATCGCCAACGCGAGCTCGCCGTTGCTCACCCGTAGCGCAATCAACTCGGCTTTCGCCAAGATCACGAGCCGAACCAGCTCGGGCGTGGTCGTGGGTTGGGTGATCAGCGATTCGAGGCAGCTCGTCGCGAGTGCATACTCGCCGAGTTCGCGGTAGCAGCGTCCTTCGTAAAGATGCGCGTAAAGGCCAACCACCCATTTGGAGTACTTCTCGTACAACTCGGCTAAGCGCTCGGCAGCGGCGCGGTTAAGCCGGTTGGCGGTCTCGGAGCCCGCCGGGTAGGTTGCTGCGGCCTCGTTGTCTAACCGCGCGAGCAGCAAGCGCGCCTGCGCTAAGCGAAGCTTCAGCTCGGTTCGCCGACGACCCGGCTCGCTCGTGGCAACCACTCCCCTGAGGGTCGCGAGTTCTGCCTCGTTGAGATCGATCGCCTCGGTGAGCCGCGACTTGGCCTCGCGCAGCAAACCGCGGGCGCTGGACAGTTTCTTGCTCGAATCCCGCTCGGTATTGCGTGCCGCCAGTGCCGCGCGACGCGCCTCGTCGGCAGTCGCTAGAGCCAGACGGCCCACCGCATCGGACAGCGCCTGCGCTTCAACGGTTGTGGGATCGGCCGGTCGATCGAGCTGTCGGATCGCCGCTGCCGCCTCGTCGAGTCGTTGGGTGCGGCGGTTGGCGTTCCGTTCGCCGGTCGCCAGATCGACCAGTATTGCGGCCCTGCGGTAAGGTGCCGCGCGGCGAACCGCCTCCGGCACGAGCGGGTCTTGATCCGCTCGCTCCAGATACGTGATCGCCAAGTCTCCCGCCCCTTGCTGGACCAGCCGTTCGATAAAACGGTTCTCGGCCTCGGGCGTCTGTGCCCTGGCGACTCGGGGCGGTAGCGAGACGCCAGCGCCCAGCATGAGCACGAGGACAACGGCAGAAGAAGAACGCCGCATCCGGGCGATGGCTCCAAGCGTTGACTGCGGCGGCTCAGGTAGTGCCACGCAGCCGGCAGTGCGGAATAAGCAAAACGATGACTCACTACCTATTGTGCGCCGCCTGCCGCTTTTTCACCACGCACCACACCGTTCACCGAGTCGGCTAGCGCGAGAAAAGCATCGACCCAGAGCACCCCACCCGCGTGACCGATAGAGCTTACCGACGCTTGCAAGGCGGTCTTCCCCGCAAGGCAGGGGCGTTCATAGCTCGTCGATCACGCGGTGCAAGCGGCTCAGCATGCCATCGGGCAGCGGCGTGGCGTTGAGCGAGGCCTCGATACGGTCTGGGTCAGCCGGTGGAACCGGCAGCGGTTCGTGCATGGCGTTGCCATCGGGAGGCGGATCGATCTGCGGACGACCCCGGAGATAGGCAGGCGTCTTTGGCGTCTCGAGCAAGCCGCTATCGGACGGCCCTAAGGCAGATGATGAATCGTTGGACATGATCGCAAAGGAACAGGCCGTTACTCCGGGGGCGCGCCCAAAAGGCCGTAGAACGCACCGCAGCGGTTTAACGTTGCAGGAAGGTGAGGCGGGGGCTGTAAATCAAAGCGTCGGGAGGAAAGTCGGAAAAACGGAGGCAAACTTGAACGCAACTCATGACGAACTCAACCCTGTCGAAACGCACCGCGAAGCGGCGGTATCATGTCGGTTGGGGCTCACGCGCCGCTCGCACGGCCAGCAAACTCTCGCGCAGTCGTATGCGGCCGCGGCTCACCCGTGACAAGACCGTGCCGAGGGGGGCTCCGAGCGTGTCGGCCGCTTCTTGATGGGTTAACTCTCCAACAACCACCAGCAGCAAGGCTTCGCGCATCTCTTCAGGAAGTCGCGCGAGGGCGGCCTGCATTTCGTCGGTATAGTCCAGCGCTAGCGGGTCTTCTCCTTCTACCGGAGTGTCGAGGACGTGATCTCCCGAGACGGTCGGCAGGGTACGTCCGACGCTCCGCCAACGATCTACCGCGCGGCGGCGGAGGATCGATGCCAGCCAAGCCCGCTCGCTCCGCTGGGTGTCGAACCGTCCGCGGCTCGACCAGGCGCTGCGCAGCGCTTCCTGGACGACCTCCTCGGCGTCGTGCGCGTCGCCCAACAATCGGTAGGCGAGACGGTACAACGCGGGTCCGTGTCGTTCGACGATCGCGTGAAAATCGGCTCGGTTGAGCGCCACTCCGGCATGCCCCTACAGTGGTTCCGGCTAACGACCCGTGCCCGTCTCGACTAGCATCGCGGCAAGGCACATCGATATCGTAACCCGCGGTATTTGACTCTGCTGTTGGATTCGTAAGCTGAGTCCCGGCCTATTGCGAAAAAAGAGAAGCTCCCCCGCTTCTAGCCAGCGCCGACAAGGCGCTCGGTGCTGCCTAAGATAGAGCTAAATCCCCCTCCCTGCCCGCACACCGCCTGTGGGAAACGTCTGCAGGTACCGCATGCCCGGTCTAGCCACACGCCCCCGGGGTCGAACAGCGGCCGGCATGCTCAAGCTAGCAGCGCTCGGAATGGGACTGGTGCTGGTGGTGGGGGCTCAAAAACGGCTCGCGGAACCGAGCACCCAGCAAGCCCTGGGGCGTGTTTTCGGTGCCGCATCGGCAGCCGATGAGCCGCTCGCGGCGGGCTCGCCACAGGACACACCCGCGATCGACGCCCCCCTCCTCGCAACGATCGACGACAATGCCCCGTTCCGCGCACGCGAGCAAACCGCCTGGTTTGCGCTCTGGCAAGTCGCGCGCGAAGACACCAGCACGTCTCCGGCTCCGCTCGTTGGATACAGCCAGTTGGTTGCTCAGCCCAAGGTCTACCGGGCCCGTCGGGTACGGATCCGTGGCGACGTGCGGCGGATCGAGAAAGTTGCGGCAGGCGAAAACTCCCTCGGCATCGAACAACTCTTCCGCTGCATCGTTCAGGACGCAGGGGGAGGCGTCTGGCCGATCACGGTCTACACGCTCGAAGAGCCCGACGGAGTGGCTCCCCTGCCGTGCGATTTGGACGGCTGGTTCTTCAAAAAACTTTCGTACGGCTACGAAGGGGGGGTGGGGATCACCCCCGTGGTGATCGCAAAAAACATCACCGGCGCGCGCACGGCCGTTACGCCATCAGCCCCGCCTCAAGAAGACGCACCGAAGCTCGACTATCTGTCCGCCCCCCCTACCGACTCGCTCGGACGCGACTTGCTGGGCAAGCTGGGGTTTGATGTCGCCCAGCTCGAAGTCGTGGTGGATCGCAAGCGATTCACTCCCGCCGAGAGCGATCCCTTCTACGCCATGCTCGCAGCCGCGGGTGCAACGCCCGCCACCCAACTGCTACGGTTGGCTGCCATGGGGCGTGATTCTTACGTTCGCCGCTTTGGTACTGCCCCGAACAACGAACCCCGCGCTCGTCAGATCGCCAACGAGGTTCGGCTCCGCGGAGCCGAGCAGGCTTACTCCGTAGCACCGCTCTTTGAGACCCCGGAAGCACTACGGGGCGAGCTGCTCAGCTTTGATGCGATCGTCCGCCGGGCCGTGCGGATCGAGGCGAGTGACGCCGCCTCCAGTGCCCACTATTACGAGCTCGAGGCGTTCCCTGCCGACTCGCAGAACCTGCCGCTGGTGTTCTGCATGCGCGAGCTACCCGCCGGATTCCCCGTTGGCGAATCCTTGCGGCAGCCCGCCCGGCTAGCAGGCTTCTTCTTCAAGCAATGGGCGTATCGGACGCGCCGCGTTGCGGGCCCGCGCGACGACCGACGATTCGCACCGTTGCTGATTGGTCGAGCCCCGATCGCCCTCGCGACGCCCGCAGCGGAAGAGTTTCGGCCGGGTTGGGTGGTGGGACTGGGGGCCCTGACCCTGCTTGCTTTGACGGCAGTGGCCGTCGCCTGGAGCGCACGCAGCGATCGCCGCTACGAGCGTTCCACGCTTGCGCGGTTTCGACCATCGAGCAGCGCACTGCCGCCAAAGGAGAATCGCGCAGACTTCAATCAGCCCGCCGATTAAACTGCCGTTTCGCGGGCCGGGCCGGCTTGCGGCCTCCCGCCCTAGCCTTTTCACGGTAGTGTCTTGGCTCGCCTTTCCAACGAACCACTCGCTTCGAGATCGATCGCCAACGCCGTGCCGTCTGCCGCCCCCTCCAACGAAACGGCGTCCGCACGGTCGGGCGAACACCGCAAGCAGGGCTATGGTGTTGATCCGGTCCATAAGTATGGCCTGATGGCACCACGCTTCTGGCACGGCATGACTCCCGATGCCTTCTGGAGGCTGGCGCACCGCGGGGGCTATCGATTTTCGGTCCGTGGGGTTGCCACTGCCGCGGCCATTACCGGGGTGGGCCTCGGCCATTGGGCGGGCGAAGCCGTTCAGAGCTTGCTGCATCGCAAGCGGATCGAACGGGTGCGGCTCGACCAGGCCCCGCTCTTTGTGCTGGGGCACTGGCGTTCGGGCACCACGCTGCTGCACGAGTTGCTTATCCGCGATACGCGCAACACCTTTCCGACCACCTACCAGTGCTTTGCCCCCAAGCACTTTCTCGTCACCGAAGACTGGTTGCCGGGCTTGACGCGGTGGCTGCTGCCCAACAAGCGACCGATGGACAATATGCCCGCCGGTTGGGATCGCCCGCAAGAAGACGAATTCGCCCTGTGCAGCCTGGGGGTCCCCACTCCGTATATGAGTTGGGCCTTCCCCGATCAGGGCCCCGTTTATCGCGAGTGGCTAACGCTCGACGTCTCCGACGAAGATCGGCGACGCTGGGCGGCCGCCCTGCAGCGATTCGTGCACACGGTTGCCTTGCGACGCCAGGGGCGGGTTGTGCTGAAGTCGCCCCCTCACACCGCGCGCGTGAAGACGCTGCTCGAGATCTTTCCCGAGGCTCGCTTCGTGCATATCGCCCGCGATCCGCTGTCGCTCTTCCCTTCGACCGTCCGGCTGTGGAAGAGCCTGTCGGATGTTCAATCGCTCGGCCCCGCACGGCAGCGCTACGATTGGATCGAAGAAGAAGTGCTCGCGAATCTCAACGCCATGTACAAGGCCTACGAGCGTGACCTGCCGCTGATCCCCGCAGGCAGGCTCGCCGAGCTACGCTACGAAGACCTAATCGCCGATCCACAAGCCCAAATGCGTAACGTTTACAACACCCTCGACCTCCCCGGTTTCGAGGACGCCGAGCGCGCCATCAACGCGTACTTTGCCGCCCAACGCGAGTACAAAACCAATCGGTTTGAACTTCCCGCCGAAGTCCAGGAACGGGTCAACCAACGCTGGCAGGGTTACGCCAAGCGCTTCGGCTATCAGTAACGCTATGTGCCGTGACGACACGCTCTCGATACAGCCGCTAGGCGACGCGGCGTTGATCGTCGCTCCGCGAGGGGACGCGTCAGCAGGTTGGGCTGCTGCGGCACGGGCGGCCTTGCTGGCGACACCGCTCGCGGGGGTAACCGATCTAACGCCGGCGTTCGGCGTGCTAGGCGTGTTCTACGATCCGTCTGCGATTTCAAGCGGTCCCGATGAATCAGCAATGTCGGTCGTACGAGCTTGGTTGCGCTCGTCGCTCGGCGAGCTCTCGATTGGTGAGACCAACACGGCCCGACAAATCGATATCCCCGTTTGCTACGACGCCGACTTCGGCCTCGATCAAGACGCGCTCGCAGCGCACGCACGGCTAACGCGCGCGGAAGTGATCGCCCGACACGCCGCCGGTGATTACGTGGTCGGTGCCATCGGCTTCCAACCCGGCTTCGCGTATCTGACCGGCTTGTCGCCCGAATTGCACACACCGCGACGCAGCAGCCCCCGCACCAGGGTGGCGGCCGGATCGGTTGGCATTGGGGGGGCGTACACCGGCATCTATCCGGCCGAATCGCCCGGTGGCTGGAACCTGATCGGCCGAACCCCCACCGGTCAGTACAACGCGTCAAGCTCCCCTGACAGTTTGCTGAAGGTCAGCGATCGGGTGCGATTCATTCCGATCAGTGCGGAGAAATACGAGCTGCTTTCGCGGCAGGCCGAACGGACCGCGCCGCACGCGCCAAACTCCGCTCGACCTGCCCTAGTGCGAATTGTGAGTCCTTGCCCCGGTTTAACGCTGCAAGGGACACCGCAGCAGGGTCAGCAGCACAACGGCGTCAGCCCCGGGGGACCGATGGATGCGAGTTCTCAACGCCTCGCGAATCGACTGGTCGGGAATCCGCACGACGCGAAAACGGTGGAGGCCACTCTTATCGGCCCCCGCATGGAGGCGTTGCGCGATCTCTCGCTGGGGATTGCCGGAGCCACTCCACTCGGCTTTGGGGGTGCCCGCCGAATCGAGCTGTCCGCCGGCGGAACGATCGATCTGCGCACGTTGGCCGGCGGAAGCCGCCTCTACGTTGCGACCCCCGGCGGTTTCTCGGCGTTGTCAGGTGACACGCTGTTCGGCATCAACGAACAACCGCCCGGCTGTCTTCAATCGAATAAGAGCCAGCGCTGGTCGCTGAACTTCTCCGCCTTCGGCATCCGCGACGCCGACGGGACTGTCGCGCTGCGTGTGCTACGCGGACCGCAAGCGGAACACTTTGCCGCAGGGGCGTGGCGTTGTCTTGTTACCGATGTTTACCGTATCGGCAGCCATTCGGATCGTGCCGGCATCCGCTGCGAAGGAACCCCGCTACTCTCCGATAACGTTGGGGCCATGCCCTCGCAGCCGGTGTGTCACGGGGCCCTTCAGGTTCCGCCCGATGGCCAACCGATTATCCTCGGAGCCGATCGATTCACGCTTGGTGGCTATCCGATGATCGCCGCTGTGGTGAGTGCCGATTGGCCGGCGCTCGGTCAACTACGACCAGGTGACAGGGTGCGCTTTGTGGAGACCACGCTCGCTGCCGCCGAGCGGGCCCGTCACGCCGCGGAAGCGGAGCTGAACCGGCTCGAAGCAGCGATCGACCTGCGTAGGAGCCATGACACTCTCTAGTTACTGCGAATCTTCTGCCGTCACTTTCGTTGCCGTTCGTTAGCGGGCACTTGATTCAAACAAGCTCGTTTCGAAGAGACTTTTTCGAGACTAACCCCGACCAAGTTGCAAGCCGATGCCAACCATCGATCTCAACGCCGACGTCGGAGAGGGCTTCGACGTCGAGGGAGCGTTGATCCCGCTCGTGACGTCGGCAAGCATCGCCTGTGGAGGACACGCGGGCGACCCGCAAACAATGCGCCGTAGTGTCGCGATTGCACGGGAGCACGGTGTTGCCATCGGGGCCCACCCGGGCCACGCCGACCCCGAGCACTTCGGACGCCGCGCGCTCGACCTCGATGAGCAACACGCCCACCGACTGGTTCTGGTGCAAACACGCCGATTGGTCACCATTGCCTCGGAACTCGGCACGCGCGTGCGCTACGTCAAGCTGCACGGGGCTTTGTACCATCAGGCAAATCACCACGACACGATCGCGCGGGGAGTTGTTTCCGCGGTCGCGCTCCTGCCGGGGCCCCCCGCCCTGCTCGGCCCGGCGGGGACGCGTCTGCATCACTTCGCGATCAAAGCCGGCTTGGCTTATTTCCTGGAGGCCTTTGCCGACCGCGTCTACGAAGAAGATGGCTCGCTACGCTCGCGAGCCGAAAAGGGGGCGGTCCTTTCGTCGGCAGCTCTGGTACGGCAAGCGCTGAGCCTCGCCACGAACCACGGTATCGTCACACCGCTCGGCAACTCGGTACCCATAGCGTGCGACAGCCTGTGCCTGCACGGCGATACGCCCGATGCCGTCGAGAACGCCCGGGCAGTCCGCGAAGCTTTCGCCACGGCGCGGATCGCGGTTCAGCCGTTCACGGCGTGAACCACCCGGGGTAGGCCGGCGAGGTCTTTGTAGACCTCACGCAACGAGAGTCCAGGGGCCTGGCCAACGAGCGTTTCGACGCGTTGCGCAATCGACGGGCCGATCTCGAAGAGCAGTTCCCCCCCGTCGGCAAGCCGCTGGGGTGCCTCGGCGAGCAGTCGCTCGATGACCGTGGTCCCCTCCGGCCCTCCGTCCAGGGCGAGGTGGGGCTCGTGATCGCGGACCGTTTCGTCCAGGTTCATCAGCTCGTTGGTGGTCACATACGGCGGGTTGCTGAGGATCAGATCGAACCGCCGCGACGCCTTCACACGCGAGAACAGATCGCTCTCGATGGGGGCCACGCGTTCCGCAACACCATGCGTTTCCGCGTTGCGTTTGGCCAGCGCAACGGCTTGCGGGTTCATGTCGAGCGCGACGATCCGTGCGGCGGGGGCGTGCTTGGCGATCGCGATCGCGATCGCACCGGTCCCCGTCCCCACGTCCACCAAGAGCGGTGCCTCATCGGCTCGCTGCTTCAGTCGATCCAGCGCGGTGACCACCAACAGTTCGGTCTCGGGGCGGGGGATCAGCACGCCCGCTTCGACCGCTAACTCGATCGAGTAGAACTCGCGCCGACCCACGAGGTAGGCGACCGGCGCGCCGTCGGCTCGTTGCTTTACAAGCGCTTTGAAAGCGGTGCGAACCGGCTCCGCCGGAACCTCGTCGAAGCGGGTGTAGAGCTCGATCCGCTTGCACGCTAAAGACTGCGCCAACAGCACCTCGGCGTCGAGCCGCGGCGACTCGTTGCCGTGCTGCTTGAAGAAGTCGGTCGTCCAGTTCAGCAGCCGGAGCACTGACCAGGGCGTGGTATCAGGCATCGGAGCCCCCGCATCGACGAGCGCGCGGGCTAAAGGCAACGCGGGGTACGCCCATCAATCCAGCCCCCCCATTGCATCGCGCACCGATTGCCGATCGTGGTCGATCAAAGCGTCCGTGACGGGCTGGAGATCGCCGGCGATGATCTGATCGAGCTTGTAGAGCGTCAGCCCGATCCGGTGGTCGGTCAGGCGATTCTCGGGAAAGTTGTAGGTGCGGATCCGCATGCTGCGATCCCCCGACCCCACCAACCCGCGACGATGATCGGCCCGTTTCTGCAGCTCGATCTGCTGGAAATAGTCATAGACACGTGACTTGAGCACCCGCAGCGCCTTGGTGAGATTCTTGTGCTGCGACTTCTCATCCTGGCACTGCACAACGATGCCGGTCTCGTAGTGAGTGAGTCGGATCGCGGACTCGGTCTTGTTGACGTGTTGTCCGCCGGGTCCCGAAGCGTTGAACTTGTCGATCCGATAATCGTCGGGCTCAAGCACCACCTCGACGTCCTCGGGTTCGGCCATCACCGCGACGGTCGCCGCCGAGGTGTGGATGCGGCCTTGCGTTTCGGTCTTGGGAACGCGCTGCACGCGATGCCCTCCCGACTCGTACTGCAACTCGCGGAAGGCACCGTCCCCTTCCACTCCGAGCGAGATCTCTTTGAAGCCACCCAACTCCGTGGGGCTCGCGTCTATCAGTTCGAGCTTCCAGCGCTTGGTCTCGAAGTGGCGCTTGTACATTTCGTACAGGTCGCGGGCGAAGAGCGCCGCTTCGTCACCGCCCGTCCCGGCACGGATTTCCATGATGCATCGGGCACGGTTGGCGTCTTCGCCGCCCAGGGTCATGGTGAGCAGTTCGTCCCACGCCGCCTCGCGATCGTTAATCAGACCGACTAACTCGGCCTCGGCCAGTTCGCGCATCTCCTCGTCGTCACCGCCGAGCAGCTCACGTGTTTCGGCGATCTGGACGGTGAGTTGCTTGAACCCCCGATAACGGCCGGCCAGCCGCGCTAGCGATCCGTGCTCGCGAGCAGTGGCTGACAGCCGACTCGAGTCGGAGAGCACCACCGGATCGATCAGATCACGCTCGAGCTGCTCGAAACGAGCGAGCTTAGATTCGAGAAGATCACGCATGAACTAACGCCGGACGCAGGGAAACGAGGTGCCGAACCAAGAGCGGGCCGTGGCGGCGTCGCTACAGGGCATTCCCGTTGTACCTCCGGCGGCTCCTCCGTGACGCGTGGGTCACTTCTTCTTGAGGCTCGCGTAACCCGCTGCCGAGAACTTCTTCTTGAACTTGTCGATCCGGCCCGCGGTGTCAACGAACTTGACCTTACCCGAGTAGAACGGGTGGCAAACGTTGCAGATGTCCACACGCAAGTCAGGCACCGTGCTGCGCGTGACAAACGTGTTGCCACAACCACAGTGAACGCTGGTTTCGTGGTACTTCGGGTGGATGTCGGCTTGCATCGCGGGGATCCTCAGGGCCGGGTGGCCGCCAGTGGGGGCCCGGGCTGACGAAGGAAAGTTACGGAGAGAACGGGTACTTGGCTTGAAGCTCCGTATCGTACGCCCCCTGGGGCCCCGGCTCAAGGCCCGGCACCAGTCCCTTCAGGGGGGGCTCCTCCCGGGCCGAACGGACGCCGTTCGATCAGCACCGCGTCGATCAGCAGCTGGGCCGCGTGGTACAGAATCATCGGCAGAATCGCCAATGCGGCTGCAAGCGGAGCCGCAGAAGCGGTCAGACCGATCGCCAGGTCGATCCCCACGGCCAGCGTTTTTTGGCTCCCGCCGAGGGCCGCTGCCAAGGCTTCGGCACGCTCTCCCCCCAGAGCCCGGCAGCATCGCCAGGCGGTCGCAAACAGCAGCAGATGCAGTCCCACCGAGGCTGCTAGCAGCGCCACGACACTCGTCATCGAGAGCCCCTTTCCGGCTATCGCCAGGAGTCCGCCGCAGCGGACGGCCCCCATCAGCACCAGGCTCAGCAGCCCGACCTGGGCCAACGCCCCGAGGACCGCCCGCTGGCGATCCAGACGCTCGCGAAGCGGCCTCGCACGCCGGAGAAGCTGGCCGAGCGCAATCGGAGCCACCACGATCGTTGCCAGCCGGACCACCAGCCGCCAGCCACCGGTGTCCACATCGCTGCCTAAGAGCAGATAGGCCCACGCGGGGATCGTCAGAAAGCAAGCCGCGTTGGTCGCCACCGTGATCGCCAGCGCGACGGCGTCGTTGCCGTGGCCACGCCGTGTCCAGACCGCGGCCGAAGCGAGCGTGGAAGGCGCGAGCGCGGCGATCACCAACCCCAGCCCCAAGCCTTCCGCTCCCAGCAGCGGCGTAATGGCCCAGGCCAGCGGGGGAGCAATCACCGCGTTGGTCGCAAAGCCGATGCCCGCCGCGAGCAGTGCCCCCGGACGGCGCAGGTTGGCCGCCAGGTCAATCGAAGCGGACATCGCCAGCACGACTGCGGCGACAATCGCCCCCCGCGGTGCGGTGTTCACAACGCTCTCGAACGTCGCGTGGCCGAGCGCTCCCCCCAGCAGCACTCCCCCTAGCGCAACGAGGAACCAATGCCGCCGCATTAGCGCTACGCCGGCACCGCTCACTTGGTTTCGTCCGCGTTCGCGGGGGCATTCGCGTTGGGAGCGCTGCCGTCGGCAGTTGCTTCCCGCAACCAACGTGCCCGTAATTGATCGCCGTGACGTTGGGCCGAAGCGGAGTCTCCCAGCGTTTCAGCGGCGGTAGCCGTCTCGCCCAACGCTTCGTACGCACGGGCGCGCGTATAGCGAATCGATTCGCGCAGCTCCTCGGCATCAGGGCCGATCAGCGCGCTATTACCAAGCCACGAGATCGCGTTACGGTAGTCGCCGCGCTCCAGCGCTGTCGTCGCAAGCCAATAGGTGGCGATCACTTTCGCTCGGCGATAGATATCGCGTTTCACGTCGGAGGAGACCGTCGCGATGAGCTTGTCCTTAGGCCGTAGGGTTCGATCCATAAAGCTCACCTGCGCGGCACGCAGATCGTCCTGGGGATCGGCAAGCACTTCTCCCTTGGGGGCCGCGTCTTCCTTAACGCCACGGAAGCTCAGAACCCGCCCTTTCCACAGGGGCGGACGCCACGCGAACGGCAGAAACTCCTTGATGTCGCGGTTGCGACGGCCCTGGTTCAGCTTGTGCTTAGCGCGGAGTGTCTCAAACGGGTGCTCCCACAGCTTGACGGCCAAAGACGGAGGCAATGCGGCCGAGACAGCCGCCGCGGTCTTCTCGAGATCCACGGTCAGCACCAGCGAGTCACGGCCCGAAAAGCGTTTCTCCAAGGCCGCGGCACGGCCGGTGAGCGCAAAGGGTTCGGCGACAAGCCATGCACTCGCATCAACTAGCGCCTCAGCCGTCACGGGGTACGGACTGTCGGGCAGATCAAAGCCGCGCAGGATCGAGGGCTCGGCGATCAGTTCCGCGAGCGAGGCATCAGCACGCGGCGAGCCGGGCTGACGACTAACAGGGAGGCCAAGCTGGGGATCAAACAGCACCGCTCGAACTCCTTCGACAACGCCCACGAGGGTTCGAGCGGTCGTGTCGTTGGTCTCCGTAACGGACAGCACAAAGGGGGTTAGTTCGGCCTGACGACACAGCAGGGCGAAGACCCAAGCCCGTTGTTCGGCCGACCCGCGACCGTGCAGCATCGCCTCCCAGGGCAAGTTGGGCGACGCCTCTGCTGACGGCATGAGTGCAACGTTACGCACCACCCAATCGAACAGTTCCGCGGCCTGATCCGCCGCCGAGGCACTGTTGCCACGCACCCGGCGGGCGATATCGCGACACCAAACCGCCTGCTGGATTTCGCGGCTCTCGTTCACGAGAAACGGTCCCTGGGCCAGCGCTGTGACGGTCAACAGATCGCTGATCGGGTCAGCCTGCTCCAGCGACGGCAACGTTTTCAGCCACCGCTTGATCTCGGCTTGGCGACCCTCGCTGACTCCGCCGCTCTGCCGCAGCCACTGATTGACGCGCTCATGGAGCTGCCGGAGTTCGGCTTCATCGGGGCTGGGCTGCCAGCCCACGGGAGGATCACGCCGCCGCGCATAGGCCGCCAGTTGGCTGCTGATCTGTTCCATCCGGTCGTCAACGTTGCGCCACACCTCCAAGCGGAACGGCGTGTCAACTTCCCTCGACAAGCCCCCCACGATCAGCAAATCGTTGTCACTCAGCACCTGTGCCACGCGGAACTCGAACGCTTCCATCACGACGATGTCGGCATCGCCCGCCTCGCGGAGACGATCCTGCGTCTCGCGGCCAATCCGAGCAAAGTACTTGATCGTGTCGTCGGGGCGGACATCCGCTGCTCGGAAGCGAGCGTTGCGACGCGGAACGCGCAATAGGTTCGCGGGGGCTTCGGGCGGGACACCGTCGGGCCGCACGATGACGGCCTCGATATCTTCCCCGTCGGTGCTCGACCGCGAATCGACGACCACCGTGGGGGGGGTTAGATCGAGCTGGACCGCCTCGGGCAGCGTTCGGAGCTGCGAAGCGATCGACTCGAGCAGCGCATCGGTTTGTGCCGCTTGGCGTTGACGGCTGCGGCGTTCCGCCGCGTCGCGCGATGCCGACTCGTCCGCACCGCCGCAGCCCATCAGGCCACCGCCGACGATCATGCCGCCCAACATCAACCGCAGCCAACCCCGCTTTGCTCCGACCGACCGAACCGCTCGGCTTGCGCTGGCGTGGCAATCAGGGGGGGCAAACGCACAATGCTTCAGAACGCTTCGCACAAGGGCTCTCATCTAGATCGGCACGTCGTACGGTCGCCGCGTTGCGGCCGCAACAGGGCTCTTATTGTACGCTCGCAACACTGCGGATGGCGATGAGCCGCTCGACAAGCGCCACCACTTCCGAAAGCGGAATCATGTTCGCGCCGTCGCTCGGCGAGCGGTCCGGGTCGGGGTGCGTTTCGAGAAACACTGCGTCGGCTCCCATCGCGACGGCGGCCTGCGCCAGCGGCGGAGCCATCGCGCGATTGCCACCGGTTGCCCCGCCGCCGGCCGCTCCGCCCGGCTGCTGCACGCTGTGCGTGGCGTCGTACACAACCGGCACGCCAAGCTCCTGCATCAGCGGGATGGCACAAAAATCGTTGACCAATCGGCCATAACCGAAAAAAGTGCCGCGCTCGCATAGCAGCACGTTTTCGCAGCCCGCCTCGCGAAGCTTACCCACCACGTGCTTCATCTCTGCGGGAGCCATGAATTGGCCCTTCTTGACGTTCACGGCCCGTCCGGTCTGAGCGGCCGCGACAAGCAGGTCGGTCTGACGCGCTAAAAAGGCGGGCACCTGCAACAACTGACACGCTTGCCCCACGGCGGCGGCCTGGGAGGGCTCGTGCAGATCGGTGGTGACGGGGAGCCCCGTTTCGGCGTGGACATCGGCCAAGATGCGCAGGCCCTCGTCGATGCCCGGACCGCGATAGGCCCCGAAGCTCGTGCGATTGGCCTTGTCGAACGATGCCTTGAAGACCAGCGACACGTCGAGCGGCTGCAAGCTTTTCACGAGCGTGTCCGCAATGCGGAGCGTCAGCTCTCGCGATTCGATCACGCACGGACCCGCGATCAACGTCAGCGGCTGCCGGGGCCCCACTTGGACGGCAGAAGCACCGGTTCCGATCGTGGCGGTTCGTTTCAAGGCTGCCGTGTCCATGGCGAAGTGGCCAACCGGGATCGCCGGGGCGGGGGGTTATCGTAACGGGGAGAGGAAAAACGGGGCCGAAAGAACCCCAGGCGAAACTAACAAGCACGGTTTCCTAAGGCGCCCGCGGCCGGAGATCAACTGCACGGCGTAGATCAGGTGTCTCATTCTGGAACGCGATGCGCCCCGCTCACTAATCGGCACGACGCGTCGTGCTGTTATGCGGCCTTCGTAGCAAACTAGCGCAGCATTCGTGCTCACCCTCCGCGCGAGCGGGAATCATCTCGATTTGAGACGCCGGCTTTTGCGAGAAAACAGGGCCTAAAGGCGGTCTCGAAACGAGACGGACGCCTGAGCCCCCGTCTGGCACGCAGCGTGCTTTAAGTGCTGACGGACTCGCGGGGCCTCGGATGATGGTGCTGCGGCGGCTTTCTTGCCCCTGGCCGCTTCAGTGTGTTGGTAAAAGCCGACTCATCCGAGGCCCGCGTTTTTTTTGGGCGCTATCGGCGTCCCCTAAGCCGGCCGGCAACGCTCCCCGCCAACAGCAGCACGCAGCTTGAAAGGCTCGCCGGCTCCGGAACCGCCAGCGCTGACGAGGCAAGCCAGGCGTCACGCCAGACCGTGTAGTCGGCCGTGTCGATCAGGCCATCTTGATTGCCATCGGCATCGAGCGACGTTGTCGAAGAGTAGGTCGTCCGCCACCAGAGATAGTCGGCCTGGGTCACGATGCCGTCTTGGTTGAAATCACCCGCAACCTGCGGCAGGAGCGTCCCCTGCCCCACGTTGGCTTGCCAGATCAGTCGATCATCGGCATCCACGTCGCGATCGCCGTCGGCGTCAGCCCTGAGATCAGCGACGCCATAGCTCCCCTGCCCGGCCTGCCAGACGAGCTCATCGGCGGCGTTAACGATGCCGTCGAGATTGAAATCGCCCGCTTGAAGCGAGATCTCAACCACCTCAGCGAGCACCACGGGGAACTGACCATTCACGAGCGGCATCGTCGCGAGGTAGGTGCCGGCGTATTGCGGGAAAGACACTTGCAGCTGGTTCTGATAGGGAACGGCCGAAAACCAATCAAACCCCGCGGTGATCTGTCCATAGACGGTGTAGGGACCCGGGTCGAAACCGGCCGCATTGTTCGTGACGTTGAAAAACCATTGGCTCGTCGCGCTGTCGGGGCTGGTCGAGCGTGCGGCGGCAAGGCTTCCCGGAGTGTTCGACAGGCCGTTGCTGGCGTTGAACTCGTTCTCGATCATCGGGAAGTCGGGCACCGGATCGTTCAACAGGTTCTGAACAAACAGGGGATCCGGCAGACGAAAACCTCCGCCCTGCACAAACCGAGCCGAGCCCGACTGCACACGATGCACATAAGTGTCATCGAAGAGACCGTCGTTCACGTACCGAAAGAAGTTGGCCACATGACGCGGAGAATCGTTGCCGTACAGCTCGACCTCGATCGCGCCGTAGTTCCAGTACATCCGTACTTTGTGCGTTGGCGTCGCAGCTGGAGCCGGCAAGACAAAGCTCAGCACAATCAGGGCGATGCCGCCCCCACGCACCACGTTCATCGGTTACCCCTTCGTCGCACACCAATCAGCAGGCCGAACAACCCGACCAGCGCAACCCCCGCGGGCTCGGGCACCGCAACCGCCATCAGCGGGCCTGTGAAGCTGTCGCGCCAGAGAGTGAAGTCCGCCAGATCAACGACGCCGTCTCCGTTGCCATCGGCTTCGGCGCGGGACGTCACGCCGTAATCAGCTTGCCAGACGGCAAGGTCCGCGTTGTCGACGTCGCCATCGCGGTCGTAGTCGCCCGGCAACAGGTTGAGCACGCTGACCGAGTTGATGAGCACGACGTTGTTGCCGCCAACGGGCGTGAAAGCGTTGTACTGGGCGGCCGTGTAGTTACGCATCGGTGCTTCGTTCCAAGCCCCCTGGAAGCCGAAGCGAGGAACCGCCGCGATCGCATCAACCACCTGCATCCCATTGCCCAACACGCGACCGAACGCGGTGAAGCCGCCGTTCTGGTTGTCGAGGTTGGCCGCGTTGTTGCCGAGGTTGAAGAACCACTGGTTGGTGGCGCTGTTCGGATCGCCGCCGATCTTGGCCATGGCGATCGTGCCCCGCAGGTTCGAGATGCCCGGCTCGTTGAGCACCGCGGTTTGCTGAAACACACGCGGATAATTATCGGGCTCGACCTGCGTGGTGCCGTTGTAGGTCCAGCCGCCCCCCTGGATCACAAAGCCCGGCGAGGTGCGATGAATCATCGTGTTGGTGTAATTGCCGCGCCCGACGTAGCCCAAGAAGTTATCGACCGTCAGCGGCGTGGCCGAGTCGTACAGCCGCACGTCGATCGCCCCCAAGACCGTATCGAAACGAACCAGCGTCGATGCGTCGGCACCGCTAGCAGCCCCGAGGCCGGTTGCCAGACAGGCAACAGCGATCGCGCCCGTCCAACGCCGCCGCGGGACGCCCCTGGTTGATGTGCTCATAGCCGACTGTTCCGTGGTTCGCTGCACAGCTTGGCCAACGCATCAAACCTGCGTGGCCAGCCGGGGGGGTGCCCTGCCGTTGCCTCTTCCCTCACCATTCTAAATGGCCTCACCAAAGCGGTCGACCATCTAGCTAACAAGATGGGACAGCAACCAAGGCCGGAAATCCGCGATAAGTCTCACGATCGGCACGGGTCCGCGGTGCGAGGCATTATCGGGCCGGCGATCCGCAACGTCCGCAGAAGCGAGCCCCACCACACAGACAGCGCTAAGTGGTCACTTCCGCTGCAGAGTCGCCTCGCCCTGGCCAGCGGTCCCTGTGATCCGCACCACCCCACGCGGCGTGGTCAGATCATCCAGCGAGGCGGCGTACTGCCATCCGTCGTCGGCTTGCCAGTCGAGCCCCTCCGCTGCGTACGACCCGGTAACCTCGCTTGTCTCGCCAGTTGTCATCGCAAACTGCCGACCACGCACCTCGCCCGCGCGGCTCAGATTGAGTTCAACAAGCTGCCGGGGAGATCCCTGAACACTTCCGACACGGAACACGCCCAACAGGAGCCACTGCTGATCTAGCGGTGCGGCGGCGACTTGATCCTCGTCCCCCAGCGGGCCCCCGGCGGGGGGATTTGCCGCGAGCCACGTTCTCACTTGCTCAGCGGTCCTCCGCGCGCCGGCGGTCTTGCCCCAGGCATTGGGGTGCTGTGCCGACCATTCTGCCGAAAACCGTTCGGGCGGGGGCCCCGCGGCAGCCTCCTCCTCGGCGCGATCTACCGGCTTGCGACGCTCTCGTGGCGGGCGTGGCGCGACGGGCCTTCGCTGCCGATCGGGTCGACCGACTTGCTCTTCCGCTACTGGCGGAGCATCGTTTGAGCTTGAAGACAGCGGATCGAAACCGCGCTGCACCCCTCCGCCGCTGCCGCGTTGACCACGCCAGTCGCGTCGATCACGCGGTGTGACCGGACTGCCGGTCGCCGGCAACGGGGCACCGGGGACCACCCCGAAACCGTTGGAAGGCCCGGTGTAGGAACGTCCTGTCTGGGGGAGCGGAACTCCGCTAGGCAAACCTGTCGCGGGGTTGCGTTGCGGCGTGCCGCTTGGCGGTTGGCCCTGCGGTCCCGCGGGCGCGAATCGATCCCACGACCGCCCGCCGCGCGGCGGCTGCCCGGCCTGATCGGACTTGCGCTTTCCCGCCTGATCGGACTTGCTCGTTTGTGCTTCGGCCAGCGTCATCACGCCGCCCAGCCCGAAGGCGGTCAGTGCGATAGCGGTCAGCGTCTTGGCAACAACGTTCATGGGCTTTCCTCACCGCCTGCGGGACCAACGCCGATACGCGGGCGTACTAAAGAGTTCGACGGCCTGCTCCTAGTTTAGCTCACGGCTGGGTACATTTTGCGGATTAGCCGCATTATTGACGGTTGCGCAGCTTAGGCACCCAACCATCACCGAGCAGATGGGTAGCGCCGGACTGGTCTGCTTCGGATCGCTCAGCAATCCGGTGCTCAAGATGCGAGAATCTCCAAACGCACGGTTTGGAGCACCTCGGGCGCGGCCCCGGTCAGCACGATCCGATTCGTGGTGAGCAGCCGTCCGGTAACCTCATAGCTGTGCGAGCTGGCCGCTGGGGGGACACGGCTGAGTGGCCCGTCTTTATGTGGCCCGTCGTTGAGCGGCTCGTCATTCAGCAAGGCCGCGGCAGCGGGCCCGTCCCACACCAAAAAAACCCGCTCCGCCGAGCCCAGGCCGGAGGGACGGTGGAAGATCCGTAGCTGTCGGCCCGTGCCATCCTCGCGCCAAGCTGAGCGAAGACGGATCGTGTGCCGCGCTGGTTCTTCGGGCGGCGTACGCATCACTCGGGCACGAACGACTCGCGGACAATCGACTCGCGGACCTGACGGCTGTCGCGTTCATAAACCCGCACCCGCACCTGCACGCCCCGTAGCGATGCATCGTAGGGGGGGCGTGTTTCGCGCTCACCCGAATCATCGGGTCCCAAGGCGGTAGCAAGCGCGTAAGCATCGGCGATCAAGCCCGCGTCGTTCGTATCAACGGGGTACATGCCCGGGCTCTCGAAGCCGTCGATACTCTCGTCGGTTTGGTTGTCCCGGTCTTCGTTCACACCGTTTTGCTCGTAGTGTTGGCTCCACGTGTCGTAGGTCGGGTAGAGCGTGTGCATGGCGGGCACGCCGGGCACGATCCGCGTAATCGCGAGTCCGTTGGCGGTCTCGTTGTTCGTCACTCCCGTGGCGACCCGCATCAGCCCATCGTCAAAGAACGGCAGTTGCGAGACAAAGCCCGACGCCGCGTAGCTGTCGCGGAAGAACAACCGGGGCGCGTGTCGCTGCGCGGGCACGATGCGGCCCGTATTGGCTCCCGTAAACTGTAAATGCGAAAGCCCGTAGCCCAGATCGACGTACGCCCCGCGACGCTCGAACTGATAAGGCACCGTCGCGGTCGCGGTGAGATCGCCTAACAAATTGGGGTTGGTCATGGCTGCGGTTGGCCATGTCGCGGCTAGATCCGCCCAAAAGGCCGCTTCCCAGGTGGGGTCTTCCGGCGTGAGCAGGCGATCGGCAACATTCGCCACGCGTGGCGAGCCGGTGTTGGAGCGCGTGGCCGAGTAGACCGGCACGCCCGGATCGTAGACCTTGAGATCGAACGACAGCGCGTCGGTCATCATCACATCGTCGCCCCGGCGTTCCCCTCCCAAGGGTGCTAGGCCACGTGTCACGTGCACCACCTGACCGTCTTCGTTGAGCACCGCCCGCGCCGTGGCGGGGGTGTCGGTGGGCCGCGTCAATCTCACCAGAGGACGCGCCGCATAGACCCTCGCAGAATTCAAGAGATCCGCGGCAACGTCGCCTGCAGCAGGCTCGTAGGCCACCACATAGTTCTGAGCCACGGGATCCGTCACCCCCCGAAAGCTGGCCGACTGTGTCGGCTGAGGGAGATCGCGATCAACTCGGAAATCGATCGTCACGTTCGGTGTCGAAGCAGGAAGCAATCCGGCTGATACCGCGGCGAACGGAAAGTAGCGATCGCGAGCGGGCGAGTTGCCGTTGCCCGCTGGGGGAATGAGCGTTTGCGGCTCAAAAACGTAGCCATGATGCTCGTAGCGATTCTCGCGTTTGGTGAGATCGCCCAGCGTGTTCGCACGAATCACCCAGCGGCCAAACCCGCTGCTCTCAGCCGAGTTGGGCAGCGTCGGGTCCCACTCGACACGAACCGAAAGGTCGTAGCGATCCTGGAAAGCAATGAGCGCTGCCAGGGCTAGCGAGATATCCGTACGATCGACATTGTTTCCCAGCACCCGCACGACCCCCGGGCCGGCAAGTCGTCCGCTAACCGTGTTCGGGTTCGCCGTCTCGATCCCGGCGGGGGTTACATCAATCCCGTAATCCAAGTCAGGAACGATCAGCAGCGCGCGGCGGTGGATCGTGCGGAAGCCCGGTTCGCCGAAAGCAAACGTCTCGGCACCGGCGCGCTCGGTGGGGTTCTCCAGGGCAAACCAAACAACCTCGGCAAGCGAAGACTCGACCTCCTCGCGGCCCCAGACGCCAAAGGCGGCGTTGGCCGGCGTGGATCCGTTGCGGGCCGGGATACGCCCCACGAACGGAGAGGTCTCGCTCCGCACCGTGAGCATGAGCGTATCGTCGGCGTCACCCAATCCGCGGCCGTCGGTTGGGGTGTCTTCGTCAAGGACTTCGTTCGAGCCGATCGCCAGCCCCGGGCCGTCTTCCCCCACGGCCCCTCCCAGATTGCTGCTGGGCAGGAACGACACGTTGAGGTCGATCCCCGGCAGCGTGCCGACCGGATCGGGCTCGGCTTCTGCGTCGGTGCTGTCCCAGAGCCAGACGCTCGGGTAGGCGTCGGTCTGCGGACCCTCGATCAGTTCGAGGTATCCCTCGTTGGCTTCGGGGCGACGCGAGGGGATCGCCGGGCAGGTAGCGCCCTCCAGGTCGCGCTGCAACTGCTCGCGTACCGCGCGAAGCTGGCCGCTCATTTCGAGCGTGGCCCGGCGACGTGTGACGCTTTGCGTGACGTTGGCAAAGACCGTGACGACGGCCGCCATCATCAGCAGCGTGATCGCCAATGCAACCAGCATCTCGACCAGCGTAAGGCCCCGCGAACGGCGAAGCCGGCCTGGCATCGCCGCCGCTTGCATCCCACCAAGAGGGCGGACAACGGTGCCGGCGGCCCGGACAATCAGCAAACGCTTAAGCAACGGAATCTCCTGAACACAGCCGGCTGAGGACACGCCGGCCCCGGGACAACCCAGGCAAAGCCCCCCTGAGGCACCCGGTCGCTCCTTCAATTGCAGCACGCCATAACAACCGAGTCAAGAAAGAGTTGCGTCTTCTCCGCTACGGCGTGCCTCGATCAGCGGCCGAATCGCCGCCAGGGCCACTTCGGCCATCTGCTCGGCAACCGCCGCAGTGGGGTGCAATCCGTCCGGAAAGGCTTCGCTCCGGTCCGCTAGGGGCGTGACAAAGTCGACGAGCTGCGTCCGCGTCTGCTCCGCCGCCGCCGTGATTGCGGGCCGAACCTCTTCAACCAGCGCCGTAAAATCGATCTCCGCGACCGGTGGAAAAACGGGGGGCGGCTGTGCCAGAAGCACCTCGCCCGGCGGCTCTGTCACCTGCCGAAAGTGCCTTACCAAGTCGGCCAGGTCGGCTCCCAAGGCACCGCGTGCCGCCGCGTTGGCAAACTGGGCATCGTTCGTGCCGAGCATGATCAGCGTGATTTGCGGCCGGAAGCGGCTGGCCGCGGTAAAGCTCGGGGTGCGCCAGTACGGCTCGTTGCCCGTTCTTGAGGCCGTGGCACCGCTGTAGCCAAAGTTCCTCACGCTAGCCCGGTAACCCAGCGCGTCCAGCCGACGCTGAAGCACGGCGGGATAGCAATTGGTGCGACGATTCGGCAGGCCACGACCAAACGTGACGCTGGCCCCCACGCAAGCGATTCGCAGCGGTTCTTGTTCGAAATCCATGTAACCAGATTAGGGGCCCGCAGGAGCTTGCCAACTGGTGTAGCCCCCGCTAAACTTTCGACTGCAAGTTTAGCCTAGGTTACATTCGAGCGCCATCGGCGCGGGGGGCAACGGATATGCAGCAACGCACCGCCAATCGGCAAGCAACAACAATCGCAACCGCTAGGCCGCAAGGCTTCACCCTTGTGGAACTGCTCGTGGTGATCGCGATAATTGGCGTGCTGATCGGCATGCTGCTGCCCGCGGTCCAGGCGGCGCGCGAGGCGGCACGGCGCAGCCAGTGCTCAAATCGGCTCCGCCAACTCGTGCTGGCTATGCACAACTACGAATCAGCGCGGCGCGAACTGCCCGCTGGCTTCCTCTCGCAGAGCGGCACCCCCCTGGGCCGCTATGCGATGACCTACGACGCCCCGCCCGGCTGGGGATGGGGCAGTCTTGTGCTCGATTACCTGGAAGAGTCCGCCGTTATCGGAGCGATCGATCGACAGCTCCCGCTCACCGCTCCGCAACACCGCGAGTTGATCGGCGAGACGCTCAATGCTTTCTTGTGCCCAACCGTTTCAGGCCCCACCGAGCCGTTCGTCGTGAACGACGCGTCGGGAGCACCGCTGGTGGTGAACGGCTCATCGGTTGTTGTTGGGCGTAGCCACTACGTCGCGAGCCATGGTCAAGAGTCGTGCTGGGGCGACTGCGGCGTGCCAGGCGTTAAGGAAATCTTTATCGATATCTATGCCGTGGGTGCGGCCGCTAAGGGGTCCGCCGAGGTCTCGGCCACAGGCGACATCACGGCAATTGCCGACGGGCCCTTCTACCGGAACTCGCGCACGCGCTTCGCTGACGTGACGGATGGCCTCTCAAAAACCATCTTCCTGGGGGAGCACTCATCGTTACTGAGCGAAAAAACCTGGGCTGGTGTCGTTCCGGGGGCCGGCGTGACGCCCGCTTTTATCTCGGGCGACAACGGCCCCGATTCAGCCGCGACTCTGGTCCTGGTACACGCAGGTCCATCGGGTGGCGAGCAGTATCAGGCGACCGGCTTGCCGATCATCCATCCGGTCAACTTTCCCACCTATCACGTCGGCCAGATGTACGCCGAGCATCCGGGCGGGGGCAACGTCGCGTTGGGCGACGGCTCGGTGCGTTTCGTCCAGGATCAGGTCGATCTGATTCTGTGGGCCGAGTACAGCAGCATCGGGGAAGGCGAGGTCATGCGCAATGAACTTTGATCGGTCTCGACAACTGCCAGCGATCGTCGTGGGGCTCGCGGTAGCCTGCGGCGGGTGCGGCGGATACGGGCCGGTCAGCCCCGCCGCGTTCAAGCAGGCGAAGTCGCTTTACACGGTGAGCAACCTCAAAGCGCGCGCGGCGCTGGAGGCCACCGCAGAGAGTATCGATGCCGAGCTCGCATCGGGACTGCTGAGCGCGCAAGAAGCCGCGTGGCTGCTCGCCATCTGCGACGACTGTCGCGCTGAACGCTGGGAGCGTGCGCAAACAAGCGCACGGCGGATGATGGAAGATCAAGCGCAGCGCTAGCGATCAGCTTGACGGCTTACGTTACTCCGCCGCGGCCTTAACGCAGATCGTTGCCGGAAAGCGGAGCCAGGCCGGGCGCTCATCGGGGCTGCGGGTGTAAACCGCTTGAAAGCCGCCGCCCTGAATACGTAGCCCCAGCTCAGGCGTCGGCTCGTACTGAAAACCGGTAATCGCGTAGCGCGCATCGCCAGCGGCACCCAGGACTTCTTCGCAAAACACAAAGTTGGGCGTCACCCAGACGAGCCGTCCGGGACCATCCTGGTAGCCCACCAGCGGAAAGGCGTCGCGAATATCGTGCGGATCCCCGTCGGGATCTTGATGATGCAGCATCTCGACGTAGCCAAGCACCACGCTGCCGCGCGCGGCGACGACGGGATTGCGATCGCCAGCGTGTGCCGCTTCACGATGCACAAATTGCTTCGCTTCTGGAGGATGCATCAGGAAGTTCCATCCCCAACCATCGCCCACCCAGGCGGTCTGCGTTGCAACCAGACGAGGCGCTGCTCTGGTCGGAGGGGCCAGGTCGAGGGGCCCCCAGTAGTGATCGACCCGCTTACCGTCCCACAATCCGTACCAACGACCCGCGAAGGGAGAAAAGGCGGCGTCTGGATCAAGCGGTTCGGCACCGCTGAGCTGCTGAACGAACCGTTCGGCGGTCAGTGCAAAGCTCTGGAGCGTCGGGCGCTCAGCGAGCGGAATGGGATGATCGGAAAGAAAACGTTCGATCAGCGTCCCAACGACCTCAGCTGCACCATCTTCCAGCAACTGAAGACGGAAGCGCTCGGCACGCTCCAGACGCTCTGCTGGAAGGGCGCGGTCCGCCGCAAGCATCGGCGTGGCGACCGCCAAGCAAGTAAGTACCGTGAGTAAGAATCGATGATCGGGACGGAGCATGGAATCAAATTACGCCGTACGGCACCGCAACGCGACACCCCACCAAAGCGACACGCCGTGGCGCGTCGGCACCACGGCGTGTCTGAAGAGGAAGCAACGTTTTAAACTAACAGCCGAGCAAAGCTGCTGAAGCCTAACGACGTCGCAATCCGCACAGTCCAAGCAAGGCAAGCGCGGCGGCGCTGGGCTCGGGGATGGTCACAAAGGCGAACGTAAAGGGTGCCGAGTCGCCCAGGCCGGTTGTGCCCCGATCGCGGAAGATAAACGTCGCCTCGAACTGCTTAGCAAGCGGCGTTGTGTCGTCCACGGCGAACACGGGTGTCAACGACCAGCTATCGCCCGTGCCCAGCGTCTGGATATCGCCGGCTGTTTGCCAAAGCGGCGAACCAGCCGTGTCAAAGATCGACAGCCCGGGGGAGATAGAAACCAACTCCATGCCGACCGTCACCCCTGCCACCGACGACTTGTAGGCACCCCCCGAAGCGTTGAGCAGGTGATGCCCCGGATGGAACGGGCTGCGACCATCGTTGTTCACCACGTTGTCGTACTGGTAAAGATTATCGACGGGCTTGATCGTCAGATCGCCGTACTCGAGTTCGATCGAATCGGTGGGGAAACGCGTCGGTGCGATCCCCGAGATCAGCTGGCCGGCAAAAACTCCACTGCCCGGCAGCAGACCCAGACCGTCATCCAGCTGATACGGCTCGGGGACACGATCGTTCGTGCTGAAGCCCTGCTGCGGAGGAATGGCTGCCGGGTTGCCTACATACGAGTAGGCACCGATCCGATGGAAGTGATTGCTCGTCGGCGTCTCGACAAACGTGTGCGTGAACAACAGAACCAATCGCTGGTAGTTCGGATTGGGGTTCCCTGCGAAAGGTCCGAAGTTGACGAACTCGGCGTTATCGATGCCCACATGGAACAGATTGATGCCCGGCTCAACCGCGGCGTTCGCACGAAGCCCGGCAGAGACAATCAGCACGAGAGCGCAGAAAGAAGACAACAGATGCTTAGTCATTAGAGTTATCCTGTAAGATAAAATGGAAGTTCTTGAGTAATGATTGTTGCGCAGCAGATCGGCAGGCGTGGCGCATCGTTGAACGCGCAGCACTACGGCTGTTTACTGCTACTGCAGAAAACTGTTCAGTCCACAGAGCCACTAGCGCAGAAGGCGTAGCGGCGTGCTCCCTACCTAGCGGAGCGGTTTCTAGGCACGCCCCAGCGGAGGGCCGCGTGCCGGGGGTGGCAACGGCTGCCAAACAATGTGCGCCGCTTCGTTCGCGCGGCGCAGCGTGGGGGAGGTTGCAACCACGAAGTCGGCGACTACAGGCGTCAGCTTCGTTGAGCGGAAACTTCCCAGGAACTGGCACAGCGCACAGTCAGCGACAGAAAGCGTGCCACTGCTTGATTCGGGCGTGCATTGCCCGCCCACGACTGAAGAGTCGTCCGCCTCGGACCAATGGCACGTAACACACCCGCACCCTATGAACCAGTCATGCAGCGCGTAGCCATACACGCCAACAAGCGTAAATACGCTCGCCAGTAGCAGGTCTAACGATCGGTGCGATCGGTAAGGTTTCATGGATTATCAGCAGAATGGCTGCAGCGCGTGCTGCGGGTTAGCTTGGTTGTCGCGTGGGCAGCAGAGCCAACGCCAGCGTCACGAGCAGGCAACCCGCCGGTTCGGGAATCGATCGACTTGCCGGGGCACCAGCGCCATAGTTGGCGACCCACACGTCGTAAGCCGCTGCCGTGTAATTGGCGGGCAAGCCGTCGCGCCACACGGTGTAGTCGGCTACATCGACCAAGCCATCGCCGTTGAAATCACCGGGTGAAGCGCCAACGAGCGTCTCGGCTCGCGCCTCGACCCATTGCCGGGCCAACAATAACGCCGGGGCGGTGAAGCTCTCTTGCGTGCGCCACACGAAGAAGAATGGGTCCGAGGTTGTCAGGCCTGTTGCCCGTGCTTGCAGGGCCACAACGTAAATCCCCGCGGCCGAGGCGTTGGCGTCAAATAAATCATCGTTATCATCGAGCGCGAAGAAGTTGTGCGTATGGGTTGAACCATTCGGATTCGTTCGCAAGAGCGTCGGGCCGGAGACGAGCGCGTCGCCCCCCTCGGCCCAGGCGACTTCGTTGTTGCGGCCGTACATACCGAGCTGGTAGTCCGCGGTCGGAGGGGGGCCGAACGTGGCGGTGGAACCCTGGCCATTCCAATAGAGGAGCGTGGAAACCAACCCCGTTTGCGGGCCGATGTTGACAGTCATCGGCAGGAAGTCCCAGCCGATATTGGTCGAGACGGGCAGATCGCCCGGCCCCGCCAGAAACCCCGGATTATTCTCCACGTAATTTTGATCGAACGTGCCAGCAAAGACCGACGCCGGGAAAACGTCGAAGGTGCTGCAACTAGCGTCGGGACAAACGCCCAGACCGGTTTGCAGCTGCCCGCTGCTGACCCCCAGATAGATATCGCTGTGCGCTGCCGCCGTCGCGCAAACAACGAGTAGCGATACGGAGCTGAGCAGCCGCATCAAGTTTTTTTTAATCGTCAATCTCATCATCGATGGTCCTGATATCCAAAGGGCCGCATGCCCGCTCGCGCGCCGCCCGAGAGAAGCCCTCCCGGGCAGCGCGGTTGCGCAAATAGCGCGGGCTAACGGCGGCTGATTCCTGCCAGTGCGCTCAGAGCGAGCACCACCAGCAAACCGCTGCTGGGCTCGGGGACACCTTCGGCGAACTCGACCGCCTCTTCATAGAACGAGAAGTCAACGCCTGCGACGACGGGTGCCGGCCCCCCCTCTTCGAACGCCTCGAGCGCTCCTTCAAGCTCCTCGGCCAGGTCTTCGCTGACCAGCGCGTCGTGGGCGAGCCACACCATGTAGAACGGATCACTCGTCGCAAGGCCCGTTACATCCAGCCGCATACGGGAAAGATACACGCCGTTCGCCGCGCCACCCGTCAGGCCAAACAGCGGATGATCATCGACGGCGCCAAAAACATCGGTCGTGGCGAACTGTGCCGGAGCAAAGGTGAACGCCACGCCCGGCTGGGCGGCAGCAAGGGGCTGGAAGTCGACCGTCCCAGAGCCATCCCAAAAGAAAGTCGTGTCGTGTGCTCCGCCGAGCGAGAACGCCTCCAGCGAGAGAGTCAGGTCGGCCGAGCCAGGCAACGTGGTGCCAACTGGCACACTGGGCGCCGAAAAGAAGCCGGGCTCGTCGCGCTCAAAGTCGTAGAAGAATGGGGGCGAAGCGGCCGCCGGGTTATAGAACACGGCTTCGAAGACCTTGGTCTCCAGATCAAAGAACGGCCCCCCCTCTTCCATGCCGAGGTCGGCAGCGGCGCCGATCGCCACTTTGCCTGCGACATCACGCACAAGCACGTCGCTGTGAGCGTAAACGGAGTTCGTAGCAACAAGGAGCATCGAAAATAGAATTGAACAAAGTCTCATGGTTAGCATCTCGTTGTTGAAGGATGGCGTAGGCAGTAGCCGCAGCCGAAAAAAACTCGAACTCTTACGTTCTTCATTGAGGAGGAATGGCGAAATTGAAGCCGGCGTCGCACCACTCGGCGATCTGGTCTTGCGCGATGGCATCGACGCGGCCGCAGGCGTACAGATAGTTGGCCACGCCTCCCGGATGCCGATCCACGGCGAGCTCGCCGGGATACAGCGCGGGATCGTTCTGATCGCCCGCCACCGTCTTCCAAACGGCCCGTTGCGCCGGGCCGTTGTTGTTGAGGTTCGTCGAGCTGAACCACTCGTAGGAATGAACGTGGTCGTAGTTGGCGGCGATGGCGGCGGTTGTGGCTTCGACCACCACCATGGTTTTGCACGTCTCTCTCAGCTTGTGGTAGCTATCCACAACGCCCGCTTCCTTGCGCTCCAGAGCCGCCGCCACCGCCGGGTTGGGGTGAGCCGTTGGCAGCTTCTCACGCAGGTAGCCGTTGAGCGCGTAGCTAGTCACCACCTCACGCCGATCGTCACCGTCGTCGATGACCGCGCCGCTGGCGTCTTCCTGCCGCCGTGTGCTGCGTACCACTCCCTCGATGCGGTCGCCGTGCTCGGGGCACAGCCGCACCGAGTCGACGCTTTCCGTATACGGCCGCAACGTTTCGATCCACGACAAGTCACGCGTGCTGACAACCCCGGAAGGCAAATTCTCGGTATCGATATGTCCTTCAAGCTGGGGCCAGCGGCCGTCGTGCGTATCGACAAACATCTGGATACCCAGACCGATCTGCTTGAGATTGTTCACGCACTGCATCCGTCGAGCGGAACTGCGGGCGGCCTGAACCGCGGGCAACAGCAGCGCAACGAGGATGCCGATAATGGCGATCACCACCAGCAGCTCAACCAGCGTAAAAGCGGTACGACGCATCGGTTTTCATCTCCGAGGAACGCAATCCGGAGTAATGCCGATCTCGCCCCAAGAGTTGGCCTCGTTGCCCTTTAAGCACGGCGCACATTCACGCAGCACGAAAAAAGCGAAGCGACAGGGAGGCGCGCTGCCCGCAAGGAATCAGGCAGCAAGCTCGGCGATCGTGAGAGAGACGATCAGCCGCGACAGGGAGGGCCACGTGCCGTGGCCTGCTCGATCATCGCCCCGATGAGCGTGTGATCGGTGGCGAGGGGGGCGCTCGACAGAGTGGCCAGCAACACGGGTTGAGCCGGTGCCGAAGACCTCGCGGTTCTTAGTTGTGCCAGCAGAGAGCACGCGACGCAGTCGCCGTGCGCGGTGCCGGGGTCCGTCGCGGCGTTGAAACCCGGCGATTTCGTTTCGGCCGGACAAGTCACCCCGTGGCAGCACGAGCAGCCCGGAGCAGCCGACGCTTCATCCTGGGGGACTGCGGACACTCCGCTATCCGAGACCGACGATCCGCAGCACCGCCCGCCGTGAACGTGCAGGCCCTCGCCGCCGGCCGCTATCAACAGATAGAGGCTCGCCAGGAGTGTCGCGACGGTGCGTTGCAGCTTGCCAGACATAGACTCTCGATGATAGGCGGTGGGGCAACCCGCTGCAAGCTTCAAGCCCGACGAAATGCATGGCGGTTCTCTGGTCGGACGCCTATCGTTGGCGTATGGCAACACGCGACCAACTCGGCGGCGTCATCCACTCGTACCAGCGGTACGACCCGGTGCGGTTTCCTTCCCCCACCGAGCCCCCGCCGGACGTCGTCTCGGCCGCGTTCGAGCACGCGCTGATGTTTGGCGAGCGGCGCGAGCTAACCGCCGAAGAGCTGGCGCGGGCGGTGCATCTTGATCCCAGCCAGATCGCGGGCCTGGGGCCCTCGATCGACGCCCTGCGGGCCATGCTCGAAGAGCGCAAGCGGAAGATCCTCGCCACCTACGAAACCCGCAAGGCGATCAAGCGGGCTCGCAAGGCGTTGCACGCCGCCGCGGCCGGGGCCAAGCCGCCTACGAAACTGGCCGATCGCTACCACCAGGCGATCCGCACCGAGCAGCTCCGCGAGCTCGAACGGCTGTGGTACGCCACCGGCGACGACAGCAGCCCGTTCGCTCGGCAAGTGGTGCAGGTCCTGGAGCGCATGGGCGACAAGTACCAGGTGGACGAGCTAGACGCAAAGTACGCCTTCACGGGGCGCGAGGCGATGACCGTCGAGAAAGCGCTCGAAGTGAAGGAGGAGCTCGAAAAAATCGATGAGCTGCTCAAGCAACTCGAGGAAGCCGCCAAGACGGCGCAAATCGGTGTCATCGATCTGGAGATGCTTAGCGAGTTCGCCGAGCCGGGCGACGTCGATCAGCTCTCCGCTCTGCAGCAGCAGGTGCAGGACTACCTGCGAGACATCGCCGAGCAACAAGGCCTCGCCGAAGGCAAAGGGGGGGGCTCGTTCCAGCTCACCCCCAAGGCCTACCGCGTTTTTCAGAGCAAGCTGCTCCAGCGGCTGTTCGGCCAACTCGAGGCGTCGCGCACCGGTCGGCATACGGGCGACATCTCGGGCGAAGGGGCCGTAGAAACCCAACGCACCAAACCGTTCGAGTTCGGCGACTCGATCGCCAACATGGACGTGGTAAGCACCTTCACCAACGCGCTTCTGCGCGAAGCCGCCCAGCCCCAGCCCCCGGCCGCGGGAGACACCCCGCAACAAAAGCCTCGCGGATTCCGGTTGCGATCCGACGACATTGTCGTCCACAAGACACGGAACACCCCCAAGGCCGCGACGACCGTCGTCATGGACATGTCGGGGTCGATGCGCTACGACGGCCAGTACATCAACGTGAAGCGCATGGCGCTCGCACTGCAGGGGCTGCTCCGCAGCGAGTACCCGGGCGACTATCTCTCGTTCATCGAGGCGTACAGCTTCGCGAAGCCCGTTGAACCGGGTCGACTCATCAACCTGATGCCCAAGCCGGTCACGATCAGCAACCCGGTCGTGCAGCTTCGTGCGGACATGAGCCGCGATGACATCTCCGAGCAGATGGTGCCGCCGCACTTCACCAATCTGCAACACGGGCTGGCGCTGGCACGGCGGCAATTGAGCGCTCAGGACACCCCCAATCGCCAGATCGTGCTGATCACCGACGGCCTGCCGACCGCGCACTTCGAGGGCGAAACGCTCTACCTGCTCTACCCGCCCGACCCCCGTACCGAGGCCGCCACGCTGCGCGAGGGGCTGCTCTGTCAGCGGGCAGGCATCACGATCAACCTGTTCCTGCTCCCGAGCTGGTCGCAGACCGAAGAGGACGTGCGGTTCGGCTACCGCCTCGCCGAATCCACCAAGGGACGGGTCTTTTTTACCGCCGGACACGATCTGGATCGGTATGTGGTGTGGGACTATCTCTCGCGGCGGCGGGAGATTCTGGGCTAAATCGCCCTCCGTTTGCCGATGTAGCGGAAAACCGACACGCCTTCCGCTGCGTAGGCAGGGAACCAATTAGGCCTCGTCAGGATCCGCTCGCTAGATCGGTTTCTGGTCGCCGACCGAGCCCCTCAACTTGGCGCTCCAGCGGATCGGCCCGTTCTGATATGATTCGCGGCTTGCCCAGATTGCCGTAGGGTCGCCTGATCGGCCCACTCGCCCCCGGGCTCACCAGCATGGAGTTGCTCCGCACGATGCCCTTTCCGCTGCGTACGCTTTCGCTTGCTGCCCTGTTGGGCGGTATGGCTTGGTTATCACTGGCCCCTGTCGCCACGGCGGCCGTTCCCGCGGTCGATCAGCTGCTGCCCAACGACAGCGTCGGGCTGCTGTGGCTGCCGAACGTGCCCGATTTCCGCCAACGCTGGGACAAAACCCAGTTGGGCGAGCTCGCGGCCGATGAGCGGCTGGACGCCTTCCTGGAGAAGCTCAGCCAGCGGCTGGAAGAAAAGGTCGGCGGGCTCGAGGACAAGCTCGGGGTGACGATGAAGGACTTTAACGACGCCGCCTCGGGGCAAGCCGCGGTCGCGATGCTCGGCGTGACGTCGGCTCGGCCGCGTGCGGCGGTGGTCGCACTGGTGGACGCCACGGGGCGCGACCAGCAAGCCAAAGAACTCCTGAGCCGCATCGATACGCGCCTCATGCAACGCGGCAGCGAGAAGCTCTCGGCAGCGGGTGCCAAGATCACGGTCTACCGGGTCCCCCCGGCCGAGGATGCCAAGGACAAAACCCCCCGCACCGTGGCCTGCTTTCACGAAGCCAACTGCGTTGTCGCGACCGACAACCAAGCGGTCGCCGAAGAACTCGCTACGCGGCTGACCAAGCCCGCGGCGAATCTACCCTCACTGAGTCAGAACCAGGCGTACAGCACCACCCGCAAGAACGCCCGGCTGGCCGCCCGGGGGGTGACCGAGACGGTCGTGTGGTTCATCGACCCGTTCGGCTACGACACCGCGGCGCGCTCGCTCGAGCCGGTCGAGACCCTCCCGGACAAGAAGGACCGCGTCACCCTGATGCGTGAGCAGGGCTTCGACGCCGTGAAAGGCGTGGGCGGCCTGATCGCCATGGCGTCGGACGCCCGCCGCGACTTTGTCCATCACACATCGATCTACGCCCCGCCCAAGCCCGGCGGCAGCGGCAAGGCGACCGACCGTTATGACGGTGCCCTGCGGATGTTCGAGCTCCCCAACACGGCCGAGCTGTCGGTCGAGCCGTGGGCCCCACGTGTGGTGGCCAGCTACAAGACGATTCGTCTGGACTTGGTGAACCTGTTTGACAATGTCGGCTCGCTCTTCAGCGCTTTCGCCGGCTACGACAACGCGTTCGAAACCACCATGGAGTACTTCGAGAACGATCCCTATGGGCCGAAGATCAACCTCCGCAACGAGATCGTCGCTAAGCTCGGCGATCGTGTGGTTGTCATGACCGACTACAAGAAGCCGATCACCCCCGAGAGCGAACGCTATCTGATGGTGTTCGACGCCCGCGATGCTGCGGCGATCGAAGAGCCGCTCCGCAAGTGGATGACCAACGACGGTGCCGAGCTGAAGGCGGTTGATGGCGTCCCCTATTGGGAAATCGTGCCTGAGGAAGAACTCAACGGGCCAGTCGAGATCGACGGCCTGCTCCCCCTCGACGCCGAACTCGACACCACCCCGCGCGAAGAGCGTGTCTTCCGGCGGGCAGCGGTCTGCCTGCACCAAAATCAGCTGGTCGTGGGCTCAGACGTGGAGTTCCTCAAGCAGGCCTTGTTTGGCGTGACCGAAGCCGAGTCACTCCAGGGGAGTATCGATCTGGCCGCGACGCTCAACGAGCTGAAGCAGATCGCCCCGGGCCCGCGGTGCGCGTGGACCTTCAGCCGCACCGACCAAACCCTCGGCAGCGTTTACGAGCTCGTGCGACAGGGCAAGATGCCCGAATCGGAGAGCTTCTTCGGTCGGTTCCTGAACCGCGTGCTCACGAGCGACGAGCAGCGTGAGGTGGGCGCGGTTCGCGATCAGCGGATCGATGGCGCCGAGCTGCCCCCGTTTGCCGAGGTGGAGTCGTACTTCGGCCCGTCGGCGCGCTCGGGCAAGACCGAAAAAGACGGCTGGACCATCAGCGGTGTTGTGCTGCGCCGGACGGGTGGTTGAGGTTTCCGCCTCGCGAACCGCTTGCGCGGGGCGCTACCGAGCGCGCGGGCGAGAGAGCCGTAAGCGTCTTTTTCGCGGTACAGGTCGTGATTCTCTCCGCGGCTGGCGCGGCACCTCCGTGCGACACGCACTAGTCGTGTGTGCGACAAGCACTAGGCGCTCAGAGGCGGGGTGCGTCACGCTACGGCTTGAGCCATGGCTCGTGTCCGCGGCTCGCTCTCTGCCCTTGGCCCCCCGCTTAGCAGCCCCGCCCGATGTCCGACCCCCACCAGACGTACGAGAACCCACTCATCAGCCGCTACGCCTCGCGGGCGATGGCTTCGGTGTGGGGTGCCCAGCGGAAGTTTTCGACGTGGCGCCGGCTGTGGATCGCGCTGGCCGAGGCCGAGGCCGAACTCGGCCTGCCGATCACCACGGCGCAACTCGACGAGCTGCGGGCGAAGGCCGACGACATCGATTTCGAGGCCGCGGCGGCTTACGAGGCCAAGCTCCGCCACGACGTGATGGCCCACGTCCACACGTACGGCGACGTCTGCCCCGCCGCCAAGCCGATCATCCATTTGGGGGCCACCAGCAACTTTGTTGTCGATAATGCCGACCTGGTGCTCGTGCGTGAGTCGCTCGAGTTGGTCGCCCAGCGGCTGGCGGCCGTGATCGACGCGCTGGGCGCTTTCATCGCCACGCACCGCGCGCTGCCGACCCTCGGCTTCACCCACCTCCAGCCCGCCCAACCGACCACCGTCGGCAAGCGCGCTACGCTGTGGTGTTACGATCTGGTGCTCGATCTGGCGGAGGTCGAACACCGGCTCGCTTCGCTCCGCGCGCGTAGCGTTAAAGGAACCACCGGCACGCAGGCCAGCTTTCTCGAACTTTTCGCGGGGGACCACGCCAAAGTGCGCGAGCTGGAACGCCGGGTTGCAGCAAAGATTGGCTTCGACGCCTCGTATGCGGTCACCGGCCAGACCTATCCGCGGAAGGTCGATGCCCAGGTGCTCGACTGCCTGGCCGGCGTCGCCGCCAGCGCGCACAAAGCGACCACCGACCTGCGCATTCTGGCGATGCGCAAAGAGATCGAGGAGCCGTTCGAGCCGCATCAGATCGGCTCCTCGGCGATGCCCTACAAACGCAATCCCATGCGGAGCGAGCGGATCGGCGGTCTCGCACGGTTCGTGATGAGTCTCGCCCAAAACGGTGCGGCCACGCACGCCACGCAGTGGATGGAGCGCACGCTTGACGACTCGGCCAATCGCCGTCTGTCGCTGCCCCAAGCCTTTTTGGGAGTCGATGCGATCCTCGTCATCTATGAGAACGTCGCGCGGGGGCTCGTGGCGTACCCCCAGGTGATCGCCCGGAATCTGGCGGCAGAGCTCCCCTTTATGATCACCGAAAACGTGCTGATGGAGGCGGTCAAAGCCGGGGGCGATCGCCAAGAGCTGCACGAACGGATCCGCCAGCACAGCCAGGCGGCGGGCGCTGTCGTGAAGCAGCAAGGGGGCGCGAACGATCTGCTCGACCGCTTGCGCGGCGACAAGGCGTTCGCGGCGGTCGATCTCGATCAGATCGCCGACCCGGCGCAACTCGTCGGCCGCGCACCAGAGCAGGTCGACGAGTTCCTCGCCGAGGTCGTCGAGCCAATCCGCCAGCGCTACGCCAACCGACAAGCAGAGCAAGAAGCGCTCCGGGTGTGAGCGACTTAATGCTACTTTCCCCAAACAGACTAGAGGCTTAGCCTCTAATTAAATACGACCCAGAGCTTCACTCGTTTCGCCGAAGGTAGCATTCATGGAGATCGATGATCCGATCGTTGCCTTCATCGGGGAAAGCAATCTGGAAGCGATCCAGGTAGCGCAGATGCTAATCGACCAAGGCCTTTCCGCTCATGCAGAAGCGGACGAGTCGGTTGTTGGTTTGTGGGCCTTTGGCAAGCTTCCCCAAATACATCAGCCGCGGGTTTGGATTGGCAAGAAAGATCAGGAAGAAGCCCGCGACATTCTGGCAACCTACGAGCAGAAGAAAAGAGAACGACGCAAGAACGCCATGGCGGCCGGCGATGCGACGGTCGAGGCCCTGTGTGAGGAATGTGGTAAGTCTTCGACCTACCCCTCTAAATTTAGTGGCACGGTGCAAGAGTGCCGTCATTGTCGAGCCAATCTCGACGTCGGCGAATTCGACTGGCCGTATGACGATCCCGAAGCGATCGAGAGCGCTGACGAGGAATAACGCCCCCCCCTCTCACTCTGATCCCCTCCCGCGGAATTAGATCAGATCCAGCGGCGAGCGGCGGCGGTGGCGTTTGGCGGCGCAGTCCGGGCAGATGCCGGTCAGGATCAGCCGGCGTCCGCCTGTCAGGCGGAACCCGTTCTCGCTGGCCACCTCCTCGCAGAGGGCGTCCATCGCCTCGCTGCGGAACTCCACCAGCTGATTGCACGCCTCGCAGTGCAGATGATCGTGCTGGGGGTAGCCATAATCGTGTTCGTACACGCTCCGGCCGCCGAGCGTCATCTTGCGCAGGAGGCCCGCCTCGACCAGCTCGTCGAGCGCTCGGTAGACAGTCGCTCGACTGACCCGGGCAGCGCTGGAACGGGACTCGGTCGCCTTGGCGTCGAGCTGATCGATCAGCTCGTCCGCGTCGAAGTGCGAGTGACTGGCAAAGACGTGATCGATCAGCACCCGCCGCTGCTGAGTGGTCCGCTTGCCCTTGCTCTGCAGGTACTCCTCGAACCGCTGCTGCGGGGTCATCGAGACCCGCACCTGTCCCAGCGGGTGCTTAGCCGATGAGGACTTAGCGGTCGAAGAGGGCGAGATCATCCGGTCTGCTGTCACAATGGTCGTGGAAAGCGGAGCAATGCCGCCACTGGCACCGCCCGCTAGCACCGATCATAGGCCGACGAGGGCCGGCAAACAACAATCAGCCCGCCAGCAGGCTGCGCAGGCGAAGGCAAAGGCGCAGGCGAAGGGATGCAAGCGAAGGCAGCGCACCGCAGCAGCCTCGGGGCGATGACGGGCTGCGTTCCGCGGCTTGGCAAAAGTGCTCCGCGCGAGTTTAGGCGGAGCCTCAGCCGATCTCGTCGAGCAGGCGACTCAGGGCGGCGTCCATCCGCTCGGCGGTGTCGTACCCGCCGCCGGCGATCTGGGCACGCAGCTGGTTCACCAGTTCCGACCGGACGGGGGTCGAGGCCTTTTCGGCAGCGCGGGTTTCGGCGGCCTCGGCGAGGCGGGCGGCCTCGGCGGCCGCGGGCGAGATCTCGACCTGGTCGGGGGCTTGGGTCCGGGGTGCCGGGCCTGTCGCCGAGTTCGGGCGGAAGTGCGGGCCCTTGAGAGCCTGGGGGCCGTGGGCCTGGTTCGGACCGTAAATCTGCATCGAAAGAGACTCCTCGCTCGCGTGACGCCGGTGCCTTCCCACACGGGGGAAGAGCACGACGTTTCTTGATGGTGGTGCGGATCGGTTTGCGGATCGGGTGAGCGCCTCGCCCCTGCGGGAGAGCCGCTCGCAGCTGGTACGCAGGCGGCTTGCGCCACCCGCCCCTCGGGTGTGCCGACCAGGTTTTGGTCGCCACGACTCTGTGGGCCCGATCCGTGGACCTGTCGCTCGCGCCGGTGGGCTGAGCGACTCCCGCCTCCATGTGGCGGAACGCTGCGTTGGCGGGGCGTTTCTCCCCGATAAGGGGGGAACGACTCCGCTTGGGCAGCGATCTTGCGATGAGTCTGAAGCGTTGAATCGGCCAGGTTTTCACCCCGACTGCAACGAAACGGACTCGGCACCGATCATCCCACTGACGCTCAGTTTGACGCGCCGAACGAATGATACGCCGGCATGTTGAAACGGGGCAACGTCGGCTGCCGATATCCGTGTTGCGTCTGGGCAACACGGGCCTGCCAGAAACCGCCCCGTGGAGCACCGCTAGCGGCGTTCCGCGGAGCGAACCCGAACCCTGGCGGCGTGTCCTTCGTAATGCAAGTACTCGATCCGATCGGTCCAGCCCGCAGGGCCCGCAACCGCCGGATCTACCTCACGCCCCTGCGGGGGCCCGGAGAAAGGGCGACCCATGTCCAGTGACGCCGTCAATGACAGCATCTATGTCGTCGAGGCGGTCCCCCACCTGCAGCCCATCCGGCTGCCGGCCGAGGCGTTTCAGCGGCTTCACCGCGTGAATTCCCAGCGGCTCGACGCGTTTGTGGCGGCCCACCTGGAACGCTTTCCGCAGCAAGCAGGCGGTTGGGTTCGCAAACGCTAGCAGGGCACCCGGGACGCGGTGGCGTCGAAGGCCTAGAATCCGGTTCTTAGAATCCGGCTACAGGCCGCTCTTGCGCCACCACTCCCCTCCGACGCCTCTGTGATGCCCTATGAAGGTTTTGCTCGCCAGCCCCCGCGGCTTCTGCGCCGGCGTGAACATGGCGATCGAATCGCTCGAACTCGCGCTGCGGGCTTTTGGGGCCCCGATCTACGTCTACCACGAGATCGTCCACAATCAGTACGTGGTGCGACACTTCGAGTCGCGCGGCGTGGAGTTTATCAACGCGATCGATGAAGCCCCGCCCGGCTCAACGCTGTTATTCTCAGCCCACGGCGTCTCGCCAGCGATCCGCCAGCAAGCCGCCAACCGCCAGCTACGGGCGATCGACGCTACGTGCCCGCTGGTTACCAAGGTGCACCTGGAAGCGATCAAGTACGCCAAAGAGGGACGCACGATCGTGCTGATCGGCCATGAAGGGCACGACGAAGTGATCGGCACCATGGGCGAAGCGCCCGAGGCGATCGTCCTGGTCGAATCGCCCGAGGACGTTGATCGTTTGCAGGTTGCCGATCCGCAAAACTTGGCCTATCTCACGCAGACCACGCTCAGCGTTGATGACACCAGCCGGATCATCGCGCGGCTCAAAGAGCGCTTTCCCGCGATCATCGGCCCCCCCAAGGCGGACATCTGCTACGCGACCCAAAACCGCCAAGAGGCGGTCGCATTGCTCTCGGCGGAAGTCGATCTGACGCTCGTGCTGGGCAGCCAAAACAGCTCCAACAGCCAACGGCTCGCTGAGCTCTCAAAAGAACGGGGCATCGCGGCTTACCTGATCGATGGCCCCGACGATCTGCGGCCCGAATGGTTCGCGGAAGTCCAAACCGTGCTCGTCACGGCCGGTGCCAGCGCCCCCGAGACGGTTGTCGAAGCGGTGCTGGACTACCTGCGTGACCATTACGCTGCCACGGTCGAGCCACGGTTGGTGCGGGAAGAGAACGTCTCGTTCCCCCTGCCACGTGAGCTGCGTCAGCTGACTTGAGCGGCAGTCAACTGCTCGCCGAGCGGTAACTTTCTAGCGCCCGCTTGAACAGCCAGCGGCTGAACGTTAGCCCGGCCACGGTGGCCAGGAGCGCATACCCTGCCAGGTAGGCCGAGTCCGCGTCGAGCGGCTTGGCCATGAGCTGGGCCGGCACGTTGATCACCACCAAGATGGGGATCAGGTACGTGAACGCCAGGCGTAGGCCGTCGCCGAGCGTCGAGCCGCCGTAGATCTCCATCGGGTAACGCGAGAAGCTCGTGATATAGAACCAGAAGTCGTAGAGCGACTGGTTTCGCCCGAGCCAGATGCTGGTCGCAGCGAGGGTCATCATCACGCTATAGAGCAGCAGCACTCCCGCGATGAGATACAAAGGGTACAGGCAGGCCCCGAGCAGCGTCGGTTGTCCGGGCAGCTGCCCGAGAGAAACGACCAACAAGCCGAGCGCCACAATAAAGTTGCCGGCCGAGGACCAGTTGATTTTGCGCAGTGAGAGCAAGAACTGCGTATCGATCGGCTTGAGCAGCGCAAAGTCGAGCCCCCCTGTACGCACGAGTTCGCTCAGCTCCTGCATGTTGGGCATGAAGAAGACCTGCACCATGCTGTTGACCAGGATGGTCGTCGCGATGAAGACGAAGAACTGGTACTGGCCCCACCCGGCGATGGCGTCGGTGAATTGATAGATCAGCAGGTAGAAACCCAGGTTCATAAAAACCCAGACCGACCCCGTGACGAGCTCGATCAAAAAGTTCGAGCGAAACGTCATGTCGCGGATCAGGCTGTTTTGCGCGAACATGAAGAACAGCCGCACATAATCCAGCAACGAATGCGGCGGAGGGGGAGCGGCGTTTTGCGACATGATTGTTTAGCCCCCGTATCCGCTGTAACGCTTCATGCCCGCGTGCATGCTCCAGCGGCACGTCATGAAGAAGAATAGGACCCAGCCGGCTTGCAAGGCCAATCCGCGCAGGACGGCTTCGTCGTCGAGCTTGCCCAGGTACACGGCGGCCGGAAAGTACGCCAAGTACTGCAACGGCTGATAGGCCAGAACCGCCGCCAGGGGCTTGGGCAGCGACCCGTTCAAGAACTCCAGCGGGAACATATGACCGCTGAAGAAGAAGTTAAACAGCATGTAAACGAACAACAACGAGCTCACTTCGAGGAACCAAAACCCGATCATGCCGAGCGTGGCTTCCAGAAAGAAGCCGAGCGCAAAACCCATGCCCAGCGCGAGCACAAAAGCCGCAAAGCGAGACGCACTGGGCCACTCGGGAAAGTAATCGCCGCACAGCCAGAAAACCAACGCGAACGGGCCGATCGCCACCGTGTAGTACACCAGCTTGTGTGCCAGGCGGGCGGCGAGGCAAAAACCGATCAGGTCGATCGGCTGGATCATAAACTTCTTGATCTCGCCCGTGCGGATCTGTGCCGCGATGCCCGAGGCCAGCCCCGGCATGCTGCTCAGCGCGCGACCGAGCATGGTCAGCAGGTAGTACGCCACAACGTCGTCACGCGTGTACCCGCGGATAGCGCCATCGCCGGTTTTCGCGCTGGCGAAAACCGCGGTCCACAAGAACACCTGCGTGACGATCGGCAGGAACCGCATCAAGGTCCCCAACGCGAAATCGCCCCGATAGACGAGGCGTTCCTCGATACAGGTGCGGAAGATTGTCCACCAAGCCGATCGGGCGGTCGGCGTGGTCTGAGTTGAGAGCGTGGCGGACATCGGCGTGGGGTTGGTAGAACCGGGCATTAGTTGCTTGCCACGCCGCTTGCTCGCGGTTTACGCTCGGTGGAGCGCTCGATAGGGGGACAGGCAACTCTCCCCCCCACTCAGCGATTCATATTGTTCGGGGCAAATCCTTGATGAACCGCCGCGCCAAAGAACGTATGCCTAAGCTGCGACAATTGTATTTGAGCGCATGCCGATTCGGCCGAGATCGCCGCACGCGCGACCATTCAACCCCAATCTCAACCGCTCTTGTTGGCACGCCGGTGGAGAGATCGGGAGTGAGCGGCTTGGCAAGCGTGCCTCAATCTGTTCTACCCCGGCAGTCCGAGCTGATTCAGTTGTTTGCGAAACTGATCATAGTGCTGAACGCCGCCCGGGGAAATGCGGGGGGCCCCGCCGCTTTCAAAGACGCGCAGGTCCAAGAGGTAAACAATGCAGTCGTCGTAACACTGCCGGACGGTAGCCTGATGCGGTTTCGGAAGATTGAGGCAGGCTCTTTCTTGCAAGGCAGCCCAGCGGATGAGGTTGGTCGCGACCCCGACGAATCACCGCAACGCGAAGTTACGATCAGCAAATCCTTCTATTTGGGCGTCACCGAAGTAACGCAACGCCAGTGGATCGCGCTCGGCGGCAACAACCCCTCTGCTTTCCAGCAGCCTGATCCGACTGGCGGTGACCCGCTGGAACGTCCTGTCGAGTCGGTCAGTTGGCAGGAATGCCTCTCCTACGCCAAGCGACTTGGCGAGCGCTGTAGCGGAAAGTTCCGTCTGCCTACCGAAGCCGAATGGGAATACGCCTGTCGCGCGGGGACCAAGACACGCTTTGCTTACGGCGAAGCCCCCCAGCGCTGGATGAGTTACCGCCACGCGTGGGTCAATAATAACTCTGAGGCAACAACGCATCCGGTCGCGCAGAAGCCGGCTAATCCGTGGGGCATCTACGACTTACACGGGAGCGTTTGGGAGTGGTGCAGCGACTACTACGGGCCCTACTCGGCCACCCCTGCAGCCGATCCGCACGGCCCAATCAACGGTACTAGCCGAGTTTTTCGCGGCGGCAGCTGGTTCGACCTGCCACCGAGCTGCCGATCGGCAAACCGTCATCGCCACGCTCCCAACCGACGCTACACGGCGATCGGGCTACGGCTCATCTACGAAGCTGAGGAACAACCATGATCCGCTGGATATTATTCTGGCTTAGCATGAGTGGCATCGCTGCGGCAGAACCTGACGTATTTGAGGTTGCGCTGCCCGGCGGCTTAAAAATGGAGTTTGTCGAAATTCCAGCGGGCGATTTTGTTCGGGGTAGCCCCAAAGAAGAGCTAGGACGGCAATCCGATGAGACACCCGAACACCGCGTGACTATCTCCCAGCCGTTCCGTGTTGGTAGGTACGAAGTGACACAAGCGCAGTGGGTTGCGGTGACCGGCGACAATCCATCCACTTTCGCTCGCTACACCGAATCGCCACAGCTACCGGTAGAACGCATCACTTGGGATGAAGCGGTTGCTTACGCCGAGCGCCTGACCCAGATCGCCACGGGGGCTTTCCGCTTACCCTCCGAGGCAGAGTGGGAATACGTATGCCGAGCAGGGACGACAACGCGTTTTCCGTGGGGATCTGATATTGAGCATCGTGATCTACCAAGCTATGGGTGGTACTACCCGTTGTCCGAAGGGCGTTCCCGGCCGGTTGGGACAAAGCTGCCTAACGCCTGGGGGCTGTACGACCTTCACGGCGGGGTCTGGGAATGGTGTCGCGATGGCTTTGAGCCCTACCCAGTACACGCGGTAACGGATCCCCAAGGCGCGTCCACTAATGATCTGAAAATTATCCGCGGGGGCAGCTGGTTCAATGAACCTGAGGCGTTGCGATCTGCAAACCGCCATCGGCACGCCCGCGATTCACGGCTCTCGAACCTTGGCTTCCGTTTAGTTTGGATACCGTCGTGCGAGCCCCACGGCAGTGTCTCGCAGACGCCATGAACCGCTGCAGCGCCTAACACCACGACGATTCACGGCTCAACGCTAGTAGATGGTACCAAGAGTTTGCGAGACTCCGTGACCTCTTCCGCCTCGGCGAACGCGTCGGCGATCACCTCCTCAAGCGGCGGGTCTTCAACGCTGACGTCCGCGACCGCGTAACTGCCCAGCACGCTCGAAAGCACCTTGGCGATTTCTTCACGCTGGATCTTGAGGCGGATCTTCGGTGGCTCGATCGAAAGCACCTCGCCATAGCGCGCGAGGTCGGAGGGCATCTGATCGTCGGTAAACTGGAGCGACAACACCTTGTGACCGCTAAACCGATCGACGATCCCCGCGAGCGAACCGTCGTACATCAGCCTGCCCTGCGCGATGATCACCACTCGGCGGCACAGGGCTTCGATATCTTTCATGTAGTGACTTGTCAGCAGGATCGTGGTCTTACGCTCGCGCTGGTAACGCTTGAGAAACTGCTGGATGTTGTGCTGCGCGATCACGTCTAGACCGATGGTTGGCTCGTCCAGGAAGAGCACCTCCGGCTCGTGCAGCAGCGCGGCAATCAGCTCCATCTTCATGCGCTCGCCGAGCGACAGCTCGCGCACGGGCTGGTTCAGCAACCCCTCGACATCCAGCAGCTCGGTCAGCTCGGCCATCGTTCGGTCGAACGCTGCGGGGGCCAACCGGTAGATCTGCTGGTGCAGTCGGAACGACTCGGCCGCGGGCAGGTCCCACCACAATTGATTCTTCTGACCCATCACCAGCGCAAAGCGGCGGCGGTACTCGTTCGAGCGTTCCCAGGGGACATAACCCATGACCGTCGCGCGGCCCGAGGTGGGGCTAATCACGCCCGAAAGCAGCTTGAGCGTGGTGGTCTTGCCCGCCCCGTTGGGGCCGAGGAACGCCACAAACTCGCCCTGTTCGACGGTCAGGTCGATCCCCTTCACGGCCTGAACATCGCGATACTCGCGGTGGAATAGCCCCCGGATCGAAGCGGCAAGCCCCTCCTTTTTCTGGTAAACGCGGTACGACTTGCGGAGATCGCGGATCTCGATAATGGCCATGCGACTGATTGTAGGCGGCGAGCCGCCTTTCCGCAGGACGGCGGGCGAGCTAGGCTTAAGCGTTGAGCCAACCGATGTGGTTTTTACTTTGAATCGGGTTTGCCGAATGCCGGTAACCCGACAATGCGTCTTAGCCTCTTCCCCTGCCACGACCATGCTCCCCAGCATCAAGATCTCGCTGCCGATTTTGTTTCTTCTGTGGTGTGCCGCGGGTTTTTGGAAGATGGGCGGCCCGGTGATGCTGGCCTACCCTGCAATGTGGCTCGGAGTGGCGGTGTTGTTCTTGGTGGTGACCAAGCTGTTGGGCGTTAGCTCCCCGGCCGACGCCAGCTGAGCCTCGCTCCAGCCGATCGTTCTCCCCCCTCAACGCGAGCCAACTCGGCGCCGCATGAAGCCGCTCGAATCGCTCGAACGCCGCTTCGGCCGTTACGCCGTGCCGAACCTCACGCTGCTGCTTGTTCTCGGGCAGGCGTTTATGTATCTGGCAGCAATGGGTCCCGGCGGGCAGGGACTTATCGAACGCCTCCAGCTTGTGCCGGCGCGAGTGCTTGAGGGAGAGGTCTGGCGTTTGCTGGCGTTCCCGGTCGTACCGCCGCTGCTTTCGCCGCTCTTCTTCGCGATCTATCTGCTCGCGTTCTACTACTTTGGCTCTACGGTCGAGTCGCTGTGGGGGGCGTTTCGGTACAACGTCTACCTGGCGCTTGGGTTCTTGCTCACGGCGGCGGCGGGCTTCATCGAACCCGAGTGGCCCGCTTCTGGCGCTTACGTCCAAACGAGCGTCTTCTTGGCGTTCGCGGCGTTGCTGCCCGACGCTGTGATCCGCATCTACTTCATCTTGCCGGTGAAGGCCCGCTATTTGGCGGCGTTCACCTGGGCCCTCTACGCCTTGCAAGCTGTCGCGGGTGGCTGGTCGACCAGGCTGACGATCGCGGCGGCTGTCACCAACTTTCTGCTGTTCTTCGGGCCGCAAGCCTTTAGCACTTTCAAGCAAGCCAAGCGCAAGCGTGACTTCCGCCGCAAGGTGGACGCCGCCGCCAGTGCCATCCGCCACGAGTGCCGTGTGTGCGGGCTGACCAGCGACATGGCCCCACGCACACGCTTCCGTTACTGCTCGCAGTGCGCGGGGCAGTGTTGTTACTGCCCGGATCACCTGGATAAGCACGAACACGTGCAAGCCGTCGGGCGCTAAGAGACCGGTCCCGCCGGTCAGGCGGCACGACTCGTGCGTTGCTTGCCGGTCGGATGGTCGCCCGCTCTGACGAGCGTCTCAACGAGGTCGCCGGTCCGTCGGGTTGCCCCCAGCTGCGAGAGCACGACCCCCCTGCCCCGTTGGCCGAGTTCGGCAGCCGCCGCGGGCAGCTTAAGGCAGCCGGCGACGAACGCTTCGAGTTGATCTACATCTGCCACCACCCGGGCACCATCGGCCGCGAGCAGCGTCTGGACGATATCGCGGAAGTTTCGCGTGTTGGGACCGAAGCAGGTAGCCACGCCATAGCCCGCCGGTTCGATCATGTTCTGACCACCCCGGTCGCCGAAGCTGCCGCCCACAAAGCCGATATCCGCCAGGCCCCACCAGGCGGAGAGCTCGCCAATGGTGTCAACCAGAATCACCGCGGGCGGCTTGCCGGTGGTTTGGCTTGCGTCGGTCCCGCCCAGCGCCGACCGCCGACACCAAGCCAAGCCGCAACGCCGCAGCAGCGCCGCCACTTCGTCAAACCGCTCAGGGTGCCGCGGCACGATCACCAGTCGCAGCTGGGGGTGCTCCTGCAGCAAACCGGAAAAAATGCTCAGCGCGAGCCCTTCTTCGGGGGCCTGGGTGCTGCCGAGCAGCCACACGGTTTCGCTCGCGCCCCACCCGGTCAACGCGTGAAGCGCTTGGGTGCGGGGGTTGTTACGCTCGGTTTGCGCGCCGTCGTACTTGAGTGACCCGGTAACAACGACTCTCTCACGCTCGGCGCCAAGTTCGCGAAAGCGCTCGGCAGTCGCTTCGTCTTGCGCAGCGATCTTATCGACTAGCGCCAGCACGTGTCGCGACAGCGGCCGCAGGCGTCGGTAGCCCTTGAAGCTGGATTCGCTCAGCCGGCCGTTGAAGATCGCCACGCGGGCACCTTGTCGCTGGGCCGCCGCGATCAGATTGGGCCACAGCTCCAGCTCGGCCAAGAGCAACAAGTCGGGCCGCACGCGACGCATGGCTTCCTCAACCGCCCAGGTGAAGTCGAGCGGGCAGTAGAACACGGTCTGGTCGGTGCCGTATTTCTTTATCGCCAGATCGTAGCCGGTTTTGGTCGTGGTCGAGACGCACAATTCCCACTCGGGCCGACGCTGCTTCAGCTCCGCGATGAGCACACCAATCAGATTCACTTCGCCGACACTGACCGCATGCAACCACACGCACAGGCGCTGACCCTCACGCCGCGGAACCTGGCCGCGGAGTTTCTCCGGCCAGCCGTCGCGGTATTTGCCAGTCTGCCATGCCTGCCACGCGATCCATGGCATCGCCAGAATCAACGCGCAGGCGTAAACGGCGTTCAGCAACCAGCCGAGTGGACGTGGCATGGGAATCCTTTCCCCGGGGCGATTAATAAACTTGTGGGGCTCTAGCGCCTGACAGTTCGGTTGGCATCCAGTTGCATCGCCCGATCCACCTCCATCGGGATGCCGACACTCGATAAGAAGCCTTCTGAGATTACAAGCACGCTCTCGGCTTCTAGCGCTGTCAGCCGCTCTTCAAGTCTTTCGATCCGCTGAAGTTGCCGAGCGTTGATGGTTGCCAGCGCTAGAAGGATCCCCAGGGCCGAAACGCCAAGAAGCGATGCTCTTAAGGACAATCGAAAACGAGGCATTCGGCACCGCCCGAGACATGAGAATCAAAGAACGAGCTCTTACGCCGCGGAGCCCGCGCGCATACAGCACTGTTTGTACTTCTTGCCGCTGCCGCAGGGGCACGGGTCGTTGCGGCCCACACGGTCGTCGTGATTGCGGATCGGTTCGGGTTTGCGGTCGGTGGGCTGATCCGAGCCCTCCAGCGCCGCTTCTTGCTGGGCTTGGATGCCCGACGGTGCCGATTCGTGCTTGGCCTGCGCGTCGGCCCAGGTGCTACCGACAAACTGCTCGTCGAGCTGCTCCATGCGGAACACTAAATCGGTGACGTAGCTGCCGACCGAGTCCCACATGCGGTCGAACATGCGCATCCCCTCGCGCTTGTACTCCACCTTGGGGTCCACCTGCGCGTAGCCCCGCAATCCGATGCTGCTGCGCAGGTGGTCCATCGCCAGCAGGTGTTCCTTCCACCCCTGGTCAAGAATCTGCAACAGCAGCTGCCGCTCCATGCGGCGCATCTCGGGACGGAAGCGATCCTCGATCACCTGCGAGACCTTGCGCTGCGCGGCATCGCGGTCAAGCCGCTTAAGGGCTTCGGTGTCGATCGGCGTGCCGGTCTTGTTGCTGAGCCAGCTCACAAGGTCATCAAGCTTGCCGTTCAGCCCCGCAACCGACCCCAGCGTGGCGAGTTCCGTCTCGGTATCGCTGCCCGCAAACAGCTTCTCAACGCGCGATGCGCCCTCGCCGGCGATCGCCTGTGCGTTGTGATTGCATGTGCGGCTGTGCGCGACCAGAACGCGCCAGATCTCGTCTCGCTGCTTGCTGCGGAACTCCTCGGCGGAGAGCTCGACACCGAAGCGGCGGCCTGCCCATTCGATCAGACCATCGCGATCGAGGGTTTGCGTGCGACCGCCAAAACGGTACAGCCCCACCATCACCGGGTACTCGGCTTCGCGCTGATCGTAGGCCGCCTCGGCACGCTCGAAGGCCAGCTGCTTGATCTGTGCGGTGTCCTTATCGCTAACCTCCTCGGGCGTGATCTCGATCCCAAACTTATCCCGCAGGTAGCCGCACGCTGTGCTCAAGCCGAAGTCCGACGCGAGGAAGCGGGCGGCGTCGCTCAGGTCGATCTTGGCTATCGCCTCGTGGGCCTTGGCGATCAGTTGCTCGGAGAGGTCTTCGCGTCCGATCTTTTTGAGGTCGCGGTCGCGCAGGTTCATGCCAAAGCGGGCGTCGGTCCACTTGGCCAGTGCGGCCCAATTCCACTCGCCCTCTTCGTCGGCTGGCAGATTCTCTTCGATCGCGTCGAAGATCTGCGACTCGGCCATGCGCTCGGCCTCGTCGTGAGCCAGTCGGTCGGCTTCCTCGAAGCTCAGGTTGCGATAGTCACGCGGGTCCAGGGGCACGCCCAAGGCCGAGCCGACCGCCGCGGCGAACGTCTCCACGCCGTAGCGCGGTTCGAGCAGCATATCGAGACGTTTCTCGACCTGCTCGCGGATCGCATCGAGGAGCAGCTCGCGGCAATTAACGCCGTCCAGCACGCGCTGACGGTAGCCATAAACCCGCTTCCGCTGCTCGTCCATTACCTCGTCGTACTCAAGCAGGTTCTTGCGTACCTCGAAGTTGCGCTCCTCGACCTTCTTCTGGGCTCCCTCAATGCGGCGCGTGACCATCTTTGATTCAATGGCTTCGCCCTCTTTCATTCCCAGCCGGGTCAGCATGCCCTTGACCCACTCGCCGGCGAAGATCCGCATCAGGTCGTCTTCAAGCGACAGATAGAAGCGGCTCGAACCCGGGTCGCCTTGGCGACCGCTGCGGCCGCGTAGCTGGAGGTCGATCCGACGGGCTTCGTGCCGCTCGGTACCGACGATGTAGAGCCCGCCGAGCTCCTTGACCTCTTCGCCCATCGCCTTCATATCGTAGTCGCGCTCGATGCGATCAACGAGTTCGTCCCACTCTTCGTTGGGCACGTCGAGGCGCGATTCGTACTTCTCCTGGAGCTGGGCCCAGGCCATCGTCTCGGGGTTGCCGCCCAGCACGATATCGGTGCCGCGACCGGCCATGTTCGTGGCGATGGTGACGGCGGCCTTGCGGCCCGCCTGAGCCACGATCTCCGCCTCGCGTTTGTGCTGCTTCGCGTTGAGCAGTTCGTGCTTGATGCCCCGCTGTTCGAGCAACCGCGAGAGCCGCTCCGACTTCTCGATCGACACCGTGCCGACCAGGATCGGTCGGCCCGGCTTCTGCATGTCGCGGACCTTGGCGCGGGGGATCGAGCGGCGTTCTTTCTTGCCCTCAAGCTCGATCTCGATGGCCTCGTCCGTCTCACTGGTCAGCTTGCCGATAACCCAATCGCCGCTGGTTAGCTCGACCGTGGTGTGTTTGCTTAATCGCTCGATCTCATCTGCGATCGCGACGAACTTTTCTTTCTCCGTGCAGTAGATGACGTCCGGGTGCTCGACGCGCTGCATGGCGCGGTTGGTAGGCACACCGATCACGTCCAGCTTGTAGATGCTCCAAAACTCACCGGCCTCGGTGAGCGCGGTGCCGGTCATGCCGCTGAGCTTGTCGTAGAGCTTGAAGAAGTTTTGCAGCGTGACCGTGGCGAGGGTTTGGTTCTCTTGCTTGATCGTGACGCCCTCTTTGGCCTCGACTGCTTGATGTAAGCCGTCGGACCACTGGCGCCCCTCCATTAAGCGGCCCGTGTGCTCATCAACGATCACCACACGACCGTCCTGAACCACGTAGTTCACGTCACGCTTATAAAGGTAATGTGCCTTCAGCGAGTTATCGATCAGGTGCGGCCATTGCATATTGCCGGCCGTGTAGAAGCTCTCGACACCGGCTTGGCGTTCCGCCTCGCGGACGCCTTCCTCGGTCATGTGAGCCGTGTGCTCTTTCTCCTTAACCTCGAAGTGCACGTCTTTCTTGAGCGCACGCGCAACACGGTCGGCTTTCTGATACTTGGTGATGTCGTCCTGCGCCGGACCGGAAATGATGAGCGGGGTCCGGGCCTCGTCGATGAGGATGTTGTCCACCTCGTCCACGATCGCATAGCAGAGCTTGCCCTGGGCCTGCTGCATGTGTTTGGGGAAGCGGTCGTCGTCTTGCGCCGCCAGCCGCATGTTGTCGCGCAGATAATCGAAGCCGAACTCGTTGTTGGTGCCGTACGTGATGTCGCAGGCGTAGGCCGTCTGTCGTTCATCGGGCTCCATGCCGGCATAAATGGCTCCGACGGTCAGGCCCAGGTTGGTAAACAGCGGGCCCATCCACTCCATGTCGCGGCGTGCCAGATAGTCGTTGACCGTAACCACATGGACCGAACCGGCCAGCGCGTTGAGATAGGCGGGCAGCGTGGCGGTGAGCGTCTTGCCCTCACCGGTCACCATTTCGGCGATGTTGCCATCGTGCAGAATCATGCCGCCGATCAGCTGGACGTCGTAATGGCGCATGCCCAAGTAGCGCCGGCCGGCCTCGCGACAGACCGCGAAACCTTCCACCAGCAAGTCGTTGAGCGTTTCTCCGGCGGCGAGCCGCTCGCGGAAGCGTTTGGTCTGATCGCGCAGCTCTTCGTCGCTCATCGCTTTGTACTTGGCCTCCAACGCACTAATGGCGTCCACCCGCGGCTGCTGCCGCTTGATGTAGCGAGCGTTGGCCGACCCAAAGATGCCGGTGACCGACCGCTCAAAGCGGCCCAGAAGCGCGTTGACGATCGCCCCGAGGATTTCCCAGATGCGTTCGAGGATGGCCATATCTTGGTGGGGTCTAACGTTGAGGAAGGAAAAAGAGCGGTCTAAGCGAGCCTCGGCAGGCGTCGCTATCGCCCCGGCCGGGGCAACGTCGCCCCTGGCTGCCCTTTCGGCAGCGGGTTGGCAGACCGAAGGGGCCGCACACACCGCGGCTCTCAGAGCGCGCTCCGGAAGCTTGCCGACGACGCACCGGCGTAAGGGCACCGGTCGCAGACTGCTCCATTTTTTCGTAAGTATTTGTCTAGCCAAAGCTTATAGCGGTCTCGCGAGGCGGTCAACGTCGTTGCCCGGTCACCACCAAACCGCTGCTGGCCCCTGGCAGGCTGTGCCCGCCGTGGTCGCTAGCCACGTCCGCACACAGCAATTACGCAACCTCCGTACCGCGGGACTGTGAGAACCGGCCGCATGCGGTATGCTTCGCCGCACAGGAAGAGGGAACTTCGCCCGTCGCGATCGCGACCTAGCAGTCTGCCGACGCGCGGCATAACTCCTTTTCAGACATAGACCTACACGCCAGCCGCAGGTGACCGCTGGCGGCCTGGCCCCACCATTGCGGCCGGCCGCACCCCTGCGGTGAGTCACGAGCAGGCACAAGTCGCTCCGCCCCCCGTTAGAAGCCGTCCCGCATAAAAACAAGCACTTCCCCCCCACAAACCGGCCGCGTGCCCGCGCGGATTTGCCCGAGGAACCCCTTTATGACCAGCTCGCTCGCCACTCGGCTTGCCCTTCCCGCCCTTCTACTTGGCCTTGGTTTGGTCGGTTCGGGCCCCGTCTACGGACAAGCCGAGACCAATCTCACGCCCGAGAACCTCATTGGCGATAGCGTCTCCGCACCGGGTGACAGCCGCTACAACGACATCGCCGAGGCAATCCAACGGTTCAACAACCGCGACCAGCTGAGCGCGCGCACGTTCCTCGAGCGGGCCGTCCAGAAGAACCCGAAGCTGGCCCCCGTGGGCGTGCTGATGGCCAAGATGCAGGGCCTGTCCGGCAACGGTGCCGCGGTCCGGCCGGCGCTTGAACAAGCCGTTCAAGAAGACTCGGCAAACGATCCCGAACCCTACTTGCTGCTGGCCGAAGACGCCCTGCAGGGGAGTCGCACGATTGAGGCCGAGGCCTTGTTCGACAAAGCGGCCAAGCTGATCGAAACCTACGAGAACAACGCCAAGCGGAAGCGGCTGTTCATCATCCGTGCCTATCGGGGCAGCGCCGAGATCGCATCACGCCGCGAGAAATGGGAACAAGCCGAGTCCGATCTCCGCACCTGGATTGAGCAAGACCCTGAAGACGCCGCGGCTCAGTCGCGTTTGGGACAAGCACTGTTCATGCTCGATCGTCCGCGCGAGGGCTACGAGGCCTTTGTAAAGGCCAAGCAGCTCAACGCCGATACGCCCAACGCTTTTGTTTCTGCGGCGCTCATGTACGGCCGACTCGGCAAGCAAGCCGAAGCCATGGAGGCTTTCAAGAAGGCCTTCGCCGAGGACGCCGCTAACGAGACGACCCTGGTTGCCTACGCTCAGGCGTTGATCAAGGCGGGCAACATGGCCGAAGCCGACATGGTGCTGACCAAGGCCCGCGCGTCCAACGCCGACTCGCTGAATGTTTGGCTTCTGAGCGGTGTCGCGGCTCGCATGCAGGGTGACCTCAAGACCGCCGAAACCTATCTGATGCGTTCGCTGAGCCTAGCTCCATCTAACCGCGATGTGCTGAACCAACTCGCCCAACTGCTGGTCGAGTCACCCGACCAGGCAGATCGTCAGCGTGCTTTGCAATTTGCGAACATGGGGGCGCAGCTCCACCAGAACAACCCCGACGTGAACATCACGTTAGCGTGGGTTCTGCTGCAGAACGGTCAGGGTGCGCAGGCGACCAACGCCCTCCGCAACGCGATCCAGGGTGGCTCGCTCAGCCCGGACGGCAGCTATCTGTTTGCGAAGATGCTCGCCGCGCGTAACGACAAAGCCAACGCTAAGAAGCTGCTCGAATCGGCAATGACGAACGATCAGGGAATCTTCGTGCAGAAAGAACAGGCCAAGGCTCTGCTCGAGACACTCTGATCCAAGCAGCGGGTACCGCCGATCTGCCTAATCCGCAGAGCGCTAAAATTGCGTACAGCGCATAAAAAAAGGTCATGGCAGGCCGATCCGTCGCCCTGCCATGACCTTTGTCCTGAAGCAAAACACGAGCCGTGTTTCGCCCTCCCACTTAAGGGATCGGCCAACGGTGACAGGGGAGTTCAGCCTGAGTTGCAGCCGCGAGCGGCTGGATCCAGTTTCCAGGCCCGGCGCGTCAAGCTGTAACGGTTAGCGGTGAGTGTGACGCTAGGCCGGCGGCACCGCTCTACCTACGGGGTAGGCGTTGCGACTGCCGGAGTGCCGAGCGTTTGATTTTCAAGCGATTGGTTGCCGAGCGACTGCAGCGCGTCTAGCCAAACGCTACCGGCAGGGGTTTGTGGCACCGCTGCGGTCGGTACGCTCAGCCGCGGGGTGTTGGCTTGGTCCAACGGGATCACTCCCAGCCTTTGCCCCTCGGCGGGCTCGACGGCGTCGTCCGCAGCGAATAATTCATGATTGACGACCGGGCCCGGTGCCGCTCCGTAGGGTAGGCGATAGCCGTTCTCAACCCGGCTTCCAAGCTGACGAAGTTCATTGCGACACGGTCCGTACAAGCGGCAGTCGCAGTAGCCGCGATGGCCCGGATCGCACTGCCAGTAAACGTTGTGGCTCCGCTGCGACGTGGTAGACGGCAAACGCATGCCGTTGGTGTAGGTCACGACCGGATCTTGCCAGAACGGAACCTCCGCCGCATCGATCGTGAGCCCCCCCAAGCCCATCGCTACACAGCACAGCAATCGGTTTCGGATTGAGAGCATCTTCTCACGCCTCCGCAGCGGGCATCCGTCGCACGACCGCGGGGCCGTGTCATGCGAAAGTCTTGCCGCGCAGGCGTGTCGTGCGTGGTTGGTGCGAACAATCTTGGCGATTGTTTCCGTGTTACCTGGCTCGCAACCCGCGCCAGCCGCAGCGCTTCTCACGCCTCCGCAATCCGCTTGATCCGCCCCCTTTGCTCAATCGCTCAGGCCGCGGCTCGTGCGGACTTCTTGCTCAGATTAAAGATCGAAAGCAGCTCGTTTCGTGAGAGCCCCGCCGAAGCGGGCGAGAGGTCGCCCGGGAAGACATTCCGAAACAGCTCGCGCTTCTCCCGCAGGATGGTGTCGATCCGCTCTTCGAGCGTTCCCTCGCACAGCAGCCGCGTCACGGTGACCGGTCCCGAAGCACCGATCCGATGGGCGCGGTTGATTGCTTGGTCTTCGACCGCCGGGTTCCACCAGCGGTCAAACAGAAACACATAGCCCGCAAACTGCAGGTTGAGCCCCACGCTGCCGGCACCGTAGGTCATCAGCAAGACGCTGCAGTCGGCCTGTTCGCGGAAGCGCACCAGCTCAGCCTCGCGGCGGGCGGTCGACATGCCGCCGTCGTAGCGAGCCGGATTGAACTCGGCGCAGCGCTCGGTGAGCCGATCGAGCGTGTTGACCCACTGGCTGAACACGATCGCCTTGCGTCCGCTGGCACGGCACTCCGCGAGCTCGGCCTCGAGCCGTTCGGCTTTGGAGCTCGATCCCGTGAGGGGGTCAAAGTTGCAGATCTGCTTGAGTCTCAGCACCAGTTCAAAGACATGGCGGATCGCGAGTTCGCGTTCTCCATCCAGGTGCTTCAGGCGGATGACGCCCTCGTCCTCAGCGCGGCGATACGTGCTGGATTGTTCGGGAGACAAGCTGATGACCTCGTCGCGGATCAGCTTGGGCGGCAGATCCTTCAGGACGCGTTCCTTGGTGCGCCGCAGCACGTCGTCGCGCGCCGCCGCGGCCACCTGCCGCGGACGCATCCCGGGGCGTAGCGTACCGGGCGAAACAAACTCAAAGATCCCCACAAGATCATCGATCGAGTTCTCGATCGGTGTGCCCGTCAGCGCCCAGCTGCGGTCGCGGTTTAATCCACAAACCGCGGCGTGAGTTGCGCCGCTGCGGTTCTTGATGCGCTGCGCCTCGTCGAGCAGCACGAGGTCAAAACGACGATCTGCACGGTGCGCGAGATCGCGATCACGGACCAGGGTTTCATAGCCCACCAGCTGAACGAGCGTGTCGTTCTGGTCCCACGCCCAGCGGCGGCGTTCGGGCGAACCCTCGATCGTCGTGACACGCAGCTCGGGGGCCCAGGTCGCAAGCTCACGGCGCCAGTTGGGGATCAACGGCTTAGGGCACACCAGCAGCACGCGTGAGGCCTCGCCCGACTTGGCGAGCAAGCGGATCGTCGTGATCGCCTGCATCGTTTTGCCGAGCCCCATTTCGTCGGCCACCACAGCGTGCCGCCGCGGGTACAAGAACGCCACGCCATCCATCTGATAATCGAACGGCTCGAACGGAAAGCGGAGCGATTCCGCCGCCAGCAGCGCTTCCAGCGGCGGTTGCAGCAGGCAGGCGAGCCGATCTTCCAGCCGAATCGCGTCGCGCGGCGGCCGAACACGCGTCCGCCGGCGTGCCGGGGACGCCGCGTCGTTCGCAACCGCTGCGGGATCGGCGCTGCGGCGTTGACGCACGGGCGGCGCACTGCGAGTTGCCAAGGGCTCAGCAAACATGACGCGGCGGACGCCTATTCGGGGCGTCTCGATCGCGAGCGAGACAACCGCCGGCTTCAGCGCGGCAGCCAGCGCGAGCGATTCGACCCGCGGTGCGCGGATCGGGGGTCTCTCCACGCCTTCGGCCAACGCTCCGCTCACGAGCGCTGCCGACGAGCGGAGCACCGTGGCGGCAAACGAGTGAACCCTCACCGGGTGTTCGGTCAACGGCACCGAAGTATCACACGACGAGGTCTCCAAGGAGGTATCAAGCAGCGTCACGATTCGTGCTCTCCACGGCCAGCCGGCGTGTTTCGGCGATCGCTTCTCGGATCCGCTCGAAGGGCTCGGCGAGATCGCCGCCAAGATAATTTTCGAGAGCATCGGGCAGCTCTTCGCGCGGGACGTTCGCGAGCAGAACCGCCTGGGTCTCCCCGCTGGAAGCTAGCGGCAAAGCAGCCGGCTCTTCGACGAGCAAAACAGCGGGCTTCCGCGAGGCCGCCCCGAGCAACGTCTGACCGATTACTTCCGCAACCAGGTAAGACCGCAGCGTTGGTCCAAACAAGATCTGTTGGGCGCGGGTGGCTCGGACCGGCTCGGTGCAGTGGAACTCGATCGGTCGGCCCCTTAAGCAGACCAAGAGATACCCCCCCACGAGGGTCCCCTCGGGCTCTTCGTGGACCAGCAAGTATCCCAAACACTCGGCGTTCGTTGGGGTTTCGTTCGTCAAGCAGCAACTCGTGGTGTAATCACAGAAAACGGGTAGCCATGCTGGTGCGGGCGCGCGGCCGACGATTCGCTCGTGGCGTCCGCGCCCCCCCTCTCAACCATCGGGCCGGCCGGCAAGGTCGCTTTAGCCCGCACGACCCCTCTGAGAGGGTGCCAGCGTCGCTATCGGCACCCTGATAGCGGATTTCGTTGGCCAAGAACGTTGCCCAGAAGCTGGAACCGGCCGCCGCGGGGCGATAGACTGAAGCCTTCGCTGTCGGGGCTAGCCGGCCCTTCGCGGCTTGGGATCGCCCCTCTAGTGAGGGGGTAATCCAGCGGCGTCCCACAGCGCCAGCACACCGGCACAGGGAGTTGTGCCACTTACCGATCGCTTGCACCAACAAACCGCCCTCGTATTTCCTATCCGCTTGAAGCGATCGCTTCGGCGGCCTCCCTTCCGCGACGGCAAGAGGCCCGAGCAACGCACTCACGCCGCACCGCCGCGTCCCACCGTCGATGATCATTCTTCTCCGCACAGCCGATAGCTCGCGGAGCGGTTCCTCGTAGGACTCTGTCTTCTATGTCACAAAAGCCGTCACTCACGCCGCTGTTCTCGCAGGTTGATGTCACCACGAGCAGCGCGCCGCATTCAACCGCGCCGGCCGGAGCCGATCAGGCAAACCTGCTGCGTGAGGTGCTCTCAGCACAAGATCGCACGAACGAACTGCTCGAAGAGATGGTTGGCTTGTTGACGGCTCAGCATCGCCAGCGCAACGCTGAGCTAAACCGTTGGCGTCGCGCGAATCCCGCACTGGCGGACAATTGCCGGCAAGCCGCCGAAGCGCTCAGCGAGGTTCAGGTCGACTTCCTCGAACGCCTGACTGAAGACGTTGTCGATAACCATCAAGAGATGGCCTACGGCGACTTCATGCTCTCCGAATTTGTTGATCGCTATGGCCCGCGGCTGGCCCATCTGAACGGCGTAATCCAGGCTCTCGCGCAGCTCGGCGGCGGTTCCGCTCCGGCTCAGGACGCCAGCGAAGAGGGCTGAGCCTCCCCGAGCTGGCAAACGGCGAACCCGACCAGCACGCCACAAATGCAGCTTCTCTGGCAACTCCAAGTGTGGTTGCCGTCTCGCTTGCTGGAGCGGGCCGTTTGCTGCTAGGCCGCGGGGGGAAGTTGTCGGTCGAGCGGTGGGCCTCTATCGTGCGTTTGTAGTTTTTGCCAACTCCGAATGCCCGCTCACTAACAAATGACCGCGTCTTCCACTTCCAGCCCCCCGCTTCCCGCCGCGATCGACCAAGCTCGAGCGGCGCTTGACGCCCACGCCGTGGAAACCGTGCAGTGGCACTTCCACGAGTCGACGGGGTGCCCGTTTTGGCTCGATAAGAAGAACGAGCTGAATTTCGATCCGCTGACCGAGATTCGCGGCTTCGACGATCTTAAGAAGTTTCCGGAGTTTCAAGACGAATGGCTCCGCGGCGGACCGGTGCGGCGATGGGTACCGCGTGGTCTGGGCGATAAGCCCGTCTATGTGTTCGAGACCGGTGGCACCACCGGCACGCCCAAGAGCCGCATCGCGTGCGAAGACTTCCGCACCGATTACTCGCTGTTCAGCGACACTCTGCCCGACAAACACTTTCCGCCGGGCAGCAATTGGTTGATGCTCGGGCCCAGTGGGCCGCGCCGTCTGCGGTTGGCGGTAGAACACTTAGCCCAACACCGCGGCGGGATCTGTTTCTGCATCGATCTGGACCCCCGCTGGGTCATCAAGTGCCTCAAGAAGGGCTGGATCGACCACGCGAACGAGTACAAAAAGCACTGCATCGATCAAGCGATCACAATCCTCACCTCGGGGCACGATGTTCGCTGCATGTTCGGTACGCCCAAGCTGATCGAAGCCCTTTGCTTGCAACTGGAAGAGCGTGGCACGAGTCTCGCCGAGGTTGGCATCACGGGTATTTTTTCGGGCGGGACCGAGTTCACACCCCAATGGACCAAGTTCTGTGTCGAAGAGCTGTTCGGCGGTCCGCCCGAAGAATCGGGCATCTACATGACGCCCACCTACGGCAACACGCTGATGGGGTTGGCGTGCAGCGAACCGGTCACCGCCGCCAACGCCTACAAGATCACCTACCACGCGCCGCAGCCCCGCGCGGTGGTCGAGGTCGTTGACTTTGACGACACGGACCGCGTTGTCGGCTACGGCGAAACGGGCCGCACGAAGCTGACAACGCTCACCAAAGAGTTCTTCGTGCCCGGATTCCTCGAACGCGACGAGGGGGAGCGCGAACCGCCGCACGCCCTCTATCCGTGGGACGGCGTCAGCGGCGTGCGACCGTTCAGCCGTTTAGAAGGGGGGACGACCGTCGGGGTGTATTAATTGCCCGGGTTCGGCAGCGCCTCGTAAAGCTTGCCGACGGCATCGGTCCTTCTTTAGCAACCTTCATCGAATCCGCCTGGCGTGCGGCCACCGCTGCCTGCCAGGCTGATACACACCGACACCACGCGGCTCCCAAGTCTTATGATCGAACTAAAATCTATCCGCTGGGGTGTGCCTTACGAGTCGCTCGATATCGATGAAGTAAACCACTTCTACACGGGCGAGCCGGTCGCACGCGTCCACACCGTCGGCGGCGGAATCATCCAGCGCGATGCCAAGAATGCCCGTAACGCCCGCCGAGCGCTGCAAGCGATTCCTCCCGCTGAGCTTGTGGATCGCTTGAAGAAAGCGGGCCAGTTGTTTGAATCGGCCACGCTCCCGGTCGGTGATACGCAGCAATCACCCGACGACTTCATCGCTCAGCAGTCGGCTACCACCGGCATGCCGGTCGCCATGTGTCGCGCGAATGTCGTCAAGAACGCCTTTGTTCTGAAGAACATCGATCGGATCCTCGAGTGCCTGACGCGTGGTCTGTCACTCGAAATCCTCGCGCGGGGCTACGGCGATGAGGGACGCGGAGTAACCGTAAGCTATCAAGCGCAATGCGACGCGCTAGGCGCGGTCCTGCCGAGCAATTCGCCCGGCGTACACACGCTGTGGCTGCCTGTGATCGCGTTGCAGATGGGGCTCGTGCTCAAGCCAGGCTCGAGCGAACCCTGGACCCCCTACCGCGTATTCGCCGCGATGGTCGAGGCGGGCATCCCCGCCGAGGCTTTCTGCCTCTACAACGGCGCTGGTGGCGACATCGGCGGGGCCATTCTTTCAAGCTGCCGGCGCTCGATGATCTTCGGCGGGCCGCAAACGGTCGCCCAGTACGCCGGCAATGAAAAGGTCCAAGTCCATGGACCGGGCTTCTCAAAAGTTTTGCTAGGCGACGACTGCGTCGATGACTGGGAGACGCACGTTGATCTGCTGGTCGATAGCGTCTATCGCAACGGCGGCCGTAGCTGCCTGAACGCCAGCAGCGTCTACGCATCGCGGCATACCAAAGAAATCGCGGAAGCGATGGCCGCCAAACTGGGGCCGATCGAGGTGCTGCCGCCCGATAATCCGGATGCCGGCCTCGCGGCGTTCACCATCGAGGGTGCCGCGCAAGCCATCTGGAAGTCGATCGAAAACGACGCCCGCGCGTCGGGTGTCACGCATATGACCGAACCTTACGGGGACCGTCTGGTCGATCGTCCGCCCGTGGCGTACCTACGCCCCGTTGTGCTGCACCACGCCTCGCACGAGAGCGAAACCCGCAACAAGGAACAGATGTTCCCGATGGTCAACGTTGTCGCGTGTCCGCAAGACAAGATGCTCACCGCAATCGGCCCAACGCTCATTTGCTCTGCCATCACGAACGACGAAGCGTTTCGCCGCGACCTCGTGAATTCGATTGATATCGATCGACTCAACCTGGGTCCGGTCCCCACGCCACAAGTCGATTGGCTCCAACCGCACGAAGGAAACCTGATCGAGTTTCTTTACCGCAGCCGAGCGCTGCAGGTGGCCGGTTGATGCGAGCAAGCACTGCGTCCGTCGCCTCACGGGGGCAGGACAAACCCCAATGACTCCGTTTGACTTCTGCTGTCCGACACGGATCGTCTTCGGCCCTGGCCGCGTGGCTGAGACCGGAGCGCTGACCGCTTCGCTGGCGGTGCGGCGCGCGCTGGTGGTGTCCGACCCCGGAATCGTGCGCGCCGGGCATACGGGTCGATGCGTTGCGCTTCTTCAAGCGGCGGGTCTCGAAGCGCACGTCTTCGACGCGGTGCAAGAGAACCCGACGACGCTCGAAGTCGAAGCCGGCGTTCGTGTGGCGCGCGACTTTACCCCCGACGTGCTTCTTGCCGTTGGCGGCGGCAGCAGCATGGACTGCTGCAAGGGGATCAATTTCTTGTACTCGTGCGGCGGGCAGATGCAGGACTACTGGGGCGTCGGCAAAGCGACCGGACCCCTGCTGCCGATGGTCGCTGTGCCGACCACCGCCGGCACCGGCAGCGAGGCGCAGTCGTTCGCCCTGATCTCCGACGCGACGACCCACGCCAAGATGGCTTGCGGCGATAAACGCGCCGCCTTTCGGCTGGCGATTCTCGACCCCGAACTTACCCTGACCCAACCCCCCCGTGTGACAGCGCTCACCGGCATCGATGCGGTCGCGCACACGATCGAAACGCTGGTCTGCAAGAAACGCAACCAGATCTCGATGGCGTTCAGCCGCGAAGCGTGGCGACTGCTCTCGCAGGGGTTGCCACGCGTGCTGGACGATCCGACGGACCTCATCGCACGGGCTTGGGTGCAACAAGGGGCTTGTCTGGCCGGCTTGGCGATCGAGAACTCGATGCTCGGTGCCGCCCACGCGCTGGCGAACCCGCTCACCGCGACTTACGGCGTGGTCCATGGCGAGGCTGTTGGGGTGATGCTGCCGCATGTCGTCGCGCACAACGCCAGTCGATCCAGGGGGGCCCAACGGGCGTACGAAGAGCTGAGCCAGGAAATCCTGCCGACCGATTGGGCCGATCCCGCGGCCGGATGCCTCGAACTGGAACGGTTCCTGTCCGACCTAGCCCGCAAGGCGAACCTGGCGAGTACGCTAGAAGCGTTGGGAGTCGAGCGTGACCGTTTGCCCGCCCTTGCCGCCGACGCCGCACGCCAGTGGACCGGCAGCTTCAATCCGGTCGAAATGAGCGAAGATGACTACCTGCGAATCTATCAAGCCGCTTACGCCGGCGACGCGTTGTAGAACGCGATTTCGACCGCCGCGCGTGATGCGGCGTGCTTGGCTGTTCGTGGTCGTTGGCATCTTCTTGCTAACGAGCGGGTCGACCGATGCCGCGGACTGGCCGTTCGCGCGCGGCGACGAGCAATCGACCGGCACAGCCCCGTTCGCGCTGCCCGATGATCCCGAAGTCGTCTGGAGCTACGCACCCGGGGGCGAGGTTTCGTTTGAAGGAGCGCCCGTAATCGCCGCTGGCATCGTGTACCTGGTTGACGCCGACGGCGGGGTCCACGCGCTAAAGCTGCGGGACGGAGCGGTTGTGTGGGCCACACAGCTTGCTGAGACGATCGTCTTGGCGGGGCCCGCCTTTGACGACAACCGCCTATTCATTGGCGATGCCGATGGTTTGGTCCGTGCCCTCTCGACGACCGATGGCAAAGAACTCTGGCAATTTGACGCCGAGGGAGAGGTTTACGCCGGCCCCTTGGTCTACCACCCCCCGACGAGCGATCCGCTGCTGTTGGTCACAACCGAACTGGGCCGGCTGTATGCGCTCAACCCGGTGACGGGCATCGAACAATGGCGCTACGAGATCAAAGACCCGCTCCGCTGCGCGCCGACGGTAGTGGCGGGGCACGCCCTGCTCGCCGGGTGCGACGGAAAACTGCACACCGTCGAACTGCAAAACGGCACGCAAGCGGGCTTCACCGAGATCGGCGGTCCGACCGGTTGCACGGCCGCCGTGCGCGACGGCGTCGCCTACTTCGGCACCGAAGCGGGCGTCTTCTATGCCATTGATGCAAACGACCCGCAAAAGCCTGCCGTCGCGTGGACTTTTTCCGATCCGCGGCGGCGGCAAGGAATCCGTACCGCGGCGGCAGTCGGAGTATCGACAACGGTCTTCGGCAATCAAGCCAAAGCCGTTTACGCTCTCGCATCGCGACAGGGTGAGCGATTGTGGGTCAAAACACTCAAGAGCCGGCTCGAAGCGGCTCCACTCATCGTCGGTGACCGGGTGCTCCTCGCAACCAGCCGCGGCAGGCTGCTGTTGCTTGACCTCGCGACGGGCGAGGAAGCGTGGCAGTACGAGGCCGGGGGCGGGTTCTTGGCCGATCCGGCCGCCGCTGACGGTCGGGTAATTGTCGCTAGCACCGACGGCGTGGTGTACTGTCTGGGCGAAGGGAACGACGAGCCCGCCTCCGCCCCGCACAACGCCGACCGCTGATTCGGTTAGGCTAGGGGGCGGATCCCGCACCCTACTGATTATCCGATCCCGCCGATCAAAGATCGCTGTGGGGCCACTACCAGCGGCAAGGACTGACATGGCAGAAGCCACCAAGACCGACGTCGGTTCGTACTTCATCAGCAACTACCCTCCCTTCTCCCAATGGTCGAAGGAAGCGGTGGAAGAGGCGCTCGCTGCGCTCGCCGCGCCGCCCCAGGGCGACGCCCCGTTGGGCCTCTACCTGCATCTGCCCTTCTGTCGCAAGCGATGCAAGTTCTGCTACTTCAAAGTCTTTACCGATAAGAACGGTAGCGAAGTGGAACGCTACCTCGCCGCGCTCTCGAAAGAGATCGAGTTGGTGAGCCGTCAGCCCCTGATGGGGGATCGGCCGTTCCGCTTTGTCTACTTCGGCGGCGGTACGCCCTCGTTCCTCTCCAGCCGACAGCTCACGCGACTGGTAGATCGGCTCCGCGAGAATATCGACTGGTCGCGCGCCGAAGAGGTTACCTTCGAGTGCGAGCCCGGCACGCTGAGCGAAGCCAAGGTCGGAACGCTCCGCGAGATCGGCGTGACACGGCTTTCGCTTGGCGTGGAGCACTTCGACGACGCCATCCTGCGCGATAACGGCCGTGCACACGAATCCATGGAGATCGATCGGGCCTGGCCCTGGATCACCGCTGCGGGGTTTGACAACGTCAACGTCGATCTGATCGCCGGAATGATGGGCGACACCACTGAGAAGTGGCGCGCGGCCGTCGAGCGTACGCTGGCCCTCGACCCGGACAGCGTCACGATCTATCAGATGGAACTCCCCTACAACACGGTGATCTCGCAAGGCGTATTGGCCGGCGAGGAATCGCCGATCGCCAGTTGGGAGCAGAAACGCGAATGGGTCTCTTGGGCGTTCGATCGGTTTCTGGAGAGCGGCTACGAACAGTCGAGCGCCTACACGGTCGTCAAACCGGGCGGTGTCTTCAGCTATCGCGACAACCTCTGGCGGGGCAGCGACCTGTTGGCCACCGGCATCGCCAGCTTCGGCCACGCCGCTGGCGTTCACTATCAGAACCTGCCCGAATGGGAGTCTTATCTCAGCAGCCTCGAAGCGGGAACACTGCCCGTGGGGCGTGCGCTGCGCATCACGCCCCACCAAGCGCTCGTGCGCGAGATGATCTTGCAGCTCAAAAAGGGCTGGCTCGACCCAAGCTACTTCCAGAGCAAATTCGGTGTCGATATCCGCACGCAATGGCAAGCTGAATGGGCCGAGCACGAAGCGAACGGTTACGTTCTCCAACGCGAAGATCGTATCGAACTCACCCGGGCTGGCCTGCTGCGTATCGATTCGCTCCTTCCCGTTTTCTTTGAAGAAGAACATCGCGGAGTCCGGTACACGTAAGATCTCCTCGGCTTGCGCGACGCGACCCCCTCCCCCCCTCCGGTGAGACTTCAACATGTGGCGCGGAGTCGGCTTTCGGAAGCGTTTGATCGCTTACGGTTGCGGAATGCTCTTCCCCTGCGTTGCCGCGCCGGCGCTCTTGGCCGAACCGGGGCGAGAGCTCTCGATGAGCCGCCCCGAGTGGCGGCTCTACCTGCCGCCAGGGGTGGGCGTGAACTCGGCAAAGCAGATCGACCTGCTCGTTCACTTCCACGGCGACCCGGCGACGGTGCGTGCGAACGTCGCCGCGGCCCGCCTCAACGCCGCGGTCGTAACCGCCAACTACAACGGCCTGTCGAGCGCCTACCGTGTTCCATTTGAAGATCCGCAACGCTTCCAAGCACTGCTCGACGATGCGCTGAACGGTTTACAAGACGACGCCGCACCCGGTCAACCTGTCGATTGGGGAACCGTTTGTGTTTCATCTTTCAGCGCTGGCTACGGAGCGGTGCGCGAGCTGCTCAAGGTGCCCGCCTACATTGAGCGGATCGACGGGATCCTTGCGGCAGACTCGCTCTACGCTTCGACCGACTCGGACGGTACGCCGGTCGACGAGCAGATGGCCGGCTATCTGGCTTACGCCCGACGGGCGGTAGCCGGCGGTAAAACGTTCCTGCTGACCCACACCGAGGTGCCGACGCCAACCTATGAAAGCACCCGCGACACGGCCGACGAGATCCTCGCGGCCTTGGGGCTCGAAGCAAGATCCGCCGACTCCGCAGGGCTTGGCCCGTTGACCTTCACACGCATCGCGAGCGCGGGCAACTTTAAGCTGTGGGGCTCACCCGGGGAAACGGGCGAAGCACACATGCAGCACCTGCGGTACATGGCCGAGTGGTTGGACGACCTCCCCCTCGCAAAGCTGCCCTGCGAAACTCCTTAAAAGCTGCCGACACCTACTCTCGGTAGGGTCGTGCAATCTTTGTGGGCTTCCATCCGATGCGGTGCGCGACGAACTCCAGCGGTGGTGCTGTTTGCCAGACGAATGGGACGGTATAGACCATCCATGAGCCGTCGGATCTGGTGCGATAGCCGAGGCTGGCCCCGGGTGTCGCGCACGTGATCTCGACCCGATGGGTCATGGGGTCGATCACCACTTGCGGCGCTGCCGTGGTGGGCTGCTCGCCCTTGGGCGGCCAGACGCGGGTCCGCAGGACCTCGATCTCGTCGGTCGCTAGCGGGTCGCCGGTCCGCTCGATCCAGGCGTCGAGTGCAACGCTAAGATCATGCTGCTTATCACGATAGGCCGGATCGCCGGCCAGATTAACGACCTCATCGGGGTCGGCCTGAGTGTCGTAGAGCTCATCGCGCGGCTTGGTTGAATCCGCCCACTGCCACTGCGCCGCCGTCAGTGCACCGGCGTCGCGCATGCGATAGATCTCGCCCATCGTCGCCGCCCGGTCGCGATACGAAAGGGGCTGGAGATACGGCCGCTCGGGCTGATAGTTGCGGACGTATTGAAAGCGTTCATCGCGGACAGCGCGGATCGTGTCGTGCGACGTATCGTCCATCCGATCGCGGTGCATAAAAACGTGCGCGGGTGCCGGCTCAGCCCGGCGGCCTGCGAAGACGCGGCCTACGAGGTACTCCGGGCGTTGGAGATTGGCCAGCGCCAACACGGTGGGAGCCAGATCAACAAAGCTCATCATCCGCTGGTTGGTTGTACCGGCGTCGGCACCATCGGGCCAACGCACAATAAGCGGTACGTGCGTCCCCGAGTCGTAGACCCAGCGCTTGTGCCGCGGCAGGCCGTCGCCGTGATCCGAAAAGAAGAAAACGAGGGTCGTCTCCGCGAGCCCTGCCTGCTCTAGTTCGTCCAGCTTCTCCCCAACCCACCGATCGAGCGCGGCAATATTGTCATAATGGCGGGCGATGTCTTCGCGCACGATTGGCGTATCGGGCAAGTAAGGTGGAACACGCACCGCGGCGCGATCGGTAACACGGGCAGACCTCCCCTTGCCATGCACACCCGATTCGTGGGTCACTTCGGCGTTGAAAACCGCAAAGAACGGCTGTCCCGCACGCCGATTGCGGTAATGCGCTTTCCGAGAAGAATCGTCCCAGGCGGTGACGGGGGCCTGAAACTGGTAGTCCTCCTTAGCGTTGTTCGTGCAGTAGTAGCCTCCTGCACGGAGATACTCGGTAAAGCAGCGCACGCCGGCCGGCGGCGTTGCCTCGTACAACGGTCGTGCGAGCGCCTTACGACGCAGCACAGGATCCGCTATCTCAGCGAGCGCCGAGCTGCGCGATCCTGTCCGCATGTACTGAGCACCGCTCTGCACGGGGTAGAGCCCCGTGATGAGCGTGTGGCGACACGGAGCGCACACACCCGTGGCGGTAAAGGCATGCGTATAACGCACCCCTTGGGTAGCCAGCCGATCGATCCGCGGCGTACGGGCAACCTCATCGCCATAGCAGCCCAGACGGGGCGAAAGGTCCTCGCAAGTAAGCCACAAGATGTTCGGTGGCGGTGCAGCGCGGAGAAAATCGGTGCCCAGCAGACCGAGCCCCAGCAGAAAGACTAACCGAAAGCGTGCCTTCATCGGGCTGACCTCTAAGGGGATCGATGAGCGTGTCGCGGGAGCCCGGCGAGGGAGGAGGAGCTTCACACGGGCTTGGTAAGTCAGCACCGCAAAGCGATGAGGCTCTCAGGGCTGGCGGCTTGCTCTTTCGTATTTGCTCAAGAAGCGCCGGCGCCTTCGTAGGTCCGCCGTTCGGGTTCGCCGCTGCGAACCTTGTCGAGCGCCACCTGATAAAGCTGCTGACCACAGGCCGTAGGATAGTCACCCGTGATGCACGCCTGGCAGAGTTCCTCCGCGGGGCGTTCGATCGCCCGGGCAATCGAGTCCACTGGCAGGAACCTTACGGAGTCGGCTCCCAACTCTTCGGCCATCCGTTTGTAGATGGTCTCGATATCGTCGCCGGTCGCGAGAAACGGCGGGGCAAAGAGTTCGCCAACGGTCGACATGTCGATACCGTAAAAGCAAGGCGCGACGATCGGCGGGCAGGCAACACGGACGTGGATCTCTTTGACACGACCCACCTCACGCAAGCGATCCAGCAGCACGCGCATGGTGGTCGAGCGGACGATCGAATCCTCGACCAGCAACACGCGTTTGCCCTCGAGCACTTCCCGCAGGGGCGTGTACTTGCCGGCCACTTTGGCCTGTCGTCCCGCACCGCCCTCGATAAACGTGCGTCCCGAGTAGCGGTTGCGCATGAGCCCCTCGACACTCGGCACGCCCAGCTTGTAGGCCATCGCGTCGGCGGCCGCCTTGCTCGTGTCGGGCACGGGGACCACAACCGTATCTTCAGCCGCCGGGTCGATCTTCAAGGGCTCAACGGCCGCCAGCTCTTCGCCGAGCCGCTTCCGCGCAAGGTACACGCTCCGGCCATCGAGCGAACTTGCGACGTTGGCAAAGTAGATCCACTCAAAGAAGCAATGCGCACGACGCGGCGACTCCGCAAACCGATCGACACGCAGTTCGCCCCCCGAGATTGTGATCGCTTCGCCCGGCTCCACAGGGCGGATGTTCTCGGGCGCGAAACCAAGATTCAATAACGCTACGCTCTCGCTCGCCGCGGCAAAGAGCGATCCCTCGACCGCGTACGAAACCGGCTTGATCCCCAGCGGGTCGCGCGCAATGAGCATCTCCCCTTGGGCGTTGACGAGCGCGATGCTGTACGCCCCATCCAACCGTTGACTCACGGACCGCATGAGTTCCAGCAGGGTCGGTCGACGATCGCCGGCCATCTGGCGGGCGATCTCGTGCATGAGGATCTCGGTGTCGGTTGCCAGGGCAACGTGGTGCTCGTCCTGGGCGAGGATCTCGGCACGCAGATCCGGATAGTTTGCCAGCTGGCCGTTGAAGCCAAAGGCGAACCACTTGCGCTTCTGGAGATGCCGGTGCTCGAAGGGCTGGGCGAAGTTGAGGTCTTCCTTACCACACGTGGCGTAGCGAACGTGTCCGATCGCCGCGGGGCCGGCGTAGCGCTGCATGAGCGCCTCGGCCTTGCCTTTGTGGTTCAGCCGGAACGCCTCGCTCACGCCCCCGAGTTCCTTGTAAGTCTCCAGCAGCAAGTCACGACCGGGACGCCAGGTGGTCATGCCCGCCGACAGTTGACCCCGATTCTGGATGTCCAGCAGCATGCGGGGCAGCAAACGCGACGCCTCCGACGGACCGTGCGGACACAGCGGGCTCGCAGGGCCTGGCAGGTGATAGACCGCGGCGATGCCGCACTCGTGGCGCGGTTTGCTCATAAGGAAGCCGTCTGGCGGCTTAACGGGGGGCCAGCAGAGAGACCGTGGCCTGCGTTCGGCCTCGGACAAGCCTACATTCTACGGCGGACACGCCTTCGTACCAACCGCCGCAATAAAACCTAAAGGGGTTCTTGCAACGCTGGCAGCGCGTCGCAAACATTTGCCACACCATTACTTGCGACCTCGACGGTAAACTGCTGTGACCAGATCCGCAAGCTTCCGAGCGCCCATACAGCGGCTGCCGGTTGGCAGAACCGCCTCGGTGCAGGGTAAGATCGGCAACCCCTACCTGACCCGTTCAGTCCCTCCTGCTTAATGCTTACGGGAACCGGAACCATGAAGAGATCCCCTGAAGTTCGTGGCTTTACGCTTGTCGAGCTGCTCGTGGTGGTCGCGATCATCGGCATACTGGTCGCGCTGCTGCTGCCCGCCGTCCAGGCGGCCCGCGAAGCCGCGCGCAACACCGAGTGCAAAAATCACCTGAAGAATATTGTGCTGGCCTGCTTGAACTTCGAGTCGGCGCGGCAAGTGCTCCCCCCCGCTGCGACCAACGCCTCGATGGCGCGCGACAACAGCATCGGCTGGCAGGTGCGCATCCTGCCTTACTTGGAAGAGATGGCGATCGACGCCGAAGTCCGGGCCAGCGAGGCCGAGATCGCCGAGAACCTCGAACTCGCCAACAGCGTGCAGGTCAGCACCTACCGGTGCGGAAGCGATCCCGACTTCGACGACATCCGGGGCCGCAAGTACAACTGGGCCGGCGTGATGTCCTACGGCGGGGTGCTCGGTTCTTACGCCAGCCGCAAGAACCTGCAGACCTGCTCGCAGGGCGATGACTGCGTCGGCGGGACGAACCCGAACTTCGGGCCGATCAATACGGACGGGGCCCTGGGCGTGGATTTTGCCGTTCCGACCAGGCGGATTACGGACGGACTGAGCAAGACGGCGATCGTCGGAGAGCGTTGGTACCAGCTGCGAACCTGGACCTTCGGCAGCTATTACAGCCTGCGCGACGACGGGCTCACCAGCAGCACACGGCCGCCACGCGGACCGCAAATGCAAACGGCGGTTAGCGCGGCCAAGAACTTCGATCGGTCGGTACCGCCCAACGCCGACCTCAACGCGGTGGGCTACTACAAGCTGCACCTGCCCGAGGATCGCCCGACCCTGCCAACAGGTGCCGCGCTCACGATCACCTTCAACAACCTGCCGTTCGGCAGCTTCCACCCGGGGGGGCTCAACTTCGGCCTCGTGGATGGCAGCGTGCGGTTTGTCCAAGACGACATTGACCTGGACACCTATCTGGCCCTCGCCTCGCGCAACGGCGAAGAAACCGTCGAGGAGTGAGCCAAGCCTCTATCGCGCTGCGTTAGTGGTTCACGATCTCGATCGAGCCATCGCCGGCAGGCGGCGTGGCGTGCGCAAGCCGCTGGGCGGCTTGCGACACCATCGTTGCGTGCCATCGCAATCGCGTGCTGTGCATCCGGTGCTCTTCGGACAACAAACGCCGCAGATCGGCGAGCTGCCGCTCGGCCCGCAGCAGGTCCAGTCGGTTGCGTTCCGCGGTAACCGCCAAGGGATTGCCGACACGAAACCGCGTGAACGGTTCGTACTCGCGCTGCAGGCGACGGAGCGAATCGATCCGTGCTTCAGAGAAAGCGATCTCGTCCCGGATCTCACGCAACCGAGCCGGGTGATCAAAGCGCTGGTAAAGCCGCTGTTCGAGACTCGCGAGTTCCCAAACCCGTAGCAGCTCGTCAGAGCTTTCTCCCAAACACTCACCGCAGGCACAGTTTGCCGAGGCGTAGGTTGTCGTGCCGAGCGTCAGCATCAGCACCAGAGCGAAACGGTAAAGCATGGCGGCGATCTCCTGCGAACGCGGCCCCACCTGTCGGGGCCGATCTCTTCACAGTAATCACGTTCGCGCGGGCTCCAAACAGAACCGCGGTGCCGCCGCCCTCAAGGGAGGTTGATCACGCCGAAGCCAGTACCAGCAGCCCGGATAACCGGCACAAGCGTGGGAACCCTCGACTAACGGGTCGGCTGGGTTCGGCTCAACGCGGCTTGCGAGGAAGATTGGTCGCCGGCACCTCGATCAGATCAACCAGCTCGGCGACGTTGCCCTCAATCGCGGTGGCTATAAATCTCCCCTCGCCGGTGGTTTGGGGGTGACGGTCAAACACCATCGGAACCCCACGCTTGGGGTTCAGCATGGTCGATTTAACCTCGGCATCGATCCGAGCGCCCGGCTGCACCGAAAGCCGCCAGTCTCGCAAGAAGATCGGCAGGCTCGTGCGGAGCACTTCCATCGCCAAAGGGCCACCGATGCACCGGCGTGGGCCCGCCCCAAATGGATGGTACTGGTAGGCGGTTGGCTTGAGCGTCACCCACCGATCGGGATCAAACCGCTGCGGATCGTCGCACAGCGACGCCAGCCGATGCGTGATGAGTGGCGTAAACACCAGTGGCTCGCCGCGCTGAACCTCAAACGGACCGACCCGGACCGGCTCGGCGGCGATCCGCTGCGAATACGCCGAGGCCGGCAGCACACGCATCGATTCCTTGATCACGCGTTCCAGCAGCGACGGCGCGCCTGTCGGATGCGGCTCGTCGGCCGTGCCATCGTGGATCGCTTCCCACAGTGTCTGCATGACGCTCGGGTGCTGGGCCAGCAAGAAGGCGGTCCAGCTAAAGGAATGCGCTGTTGTCATATGCGCGGCCGCGAACAGCACGCAGCACTGCCCGACCAGTTCCTCATCGCTCAACCCCCCTTGGGCGTCGAGCGATCCTACCAGGATGGAAAGCACATCATTCGCCGCGGGGTTCGGGTTGTCGCGTCGATGATGGATCAGCTTCAGCACGTTCGCTTCTAATTCCTGAGCAAACGACAGAAGCTCTTGATAGCCGGCATCGAAGTTTTCTAGCGGTGCCAGCGCGTGAACGCCGAAATCGTTGTTGAGTGCCACCCAATGGGCGATCTGCTCCCCCAACTCGTAAGCCAAAGCGGGCTCGTCCAAGCCAAATAAGATGCGGCTGGTAACCTTCAACATGTAACGGATCATCCGCTCGTTGAAGTCAACGCACTCGCCATCATGCCAAGTCGCCACTTCGTCGGCGGCCAGTTCGGCAATCGTCTGGCGATAACCCTCGATCGCTCGCGGTCCGAACGGTTCTTTGACCATCCGCCGGTTGCGTTTGTGCTGCTCGCCATTCATCGCTAGCAGACCGCAGGTCACACGGCGCTGGCTAGAACGCTTGGGCCCCCGCAGCGCGAAGAAGTGCGCATGAAACGTCTGCGCGTCGCTCAGAACCTGCCGATTGTATTCGGGGTCAAACAGAAACAGCACGCGTTGGTCGCCATCTTGAAAAGCGGCGATCGGGCCGTGCTGTGCGTGAAGACCGCGCAGCCCGCCGAGCAGATCGCGGCTTAACTCCACGAGACTGCCGTGCGTTACGGGCGGGGCGACTACGGGTGAGACAGCGGTGGGGGCCGCAGTCGCAGAGTTAGAAGCACTCTGCTTAGCTGACAGCTGCGTAACTGACGGCTGCGTAACTGACGGCTGCGTAACTGACGTCTGGGTAGCCGGCAGCTGGCCTGGAGGTGAGCTTGCGCTGATTGGTGGATCGGCTGAGCCAAGCTCTCCCAGCGGCTTCTTCATCGCCTGCGAAAACGGGCAGCTCGGTTCGCGTGACGACATCGCAAGCAAAAACCGTTCGTGAGGCAGCGGAAGCGGGGGAATCAACCGTTGGCGAGGTGCCTTCCCTGTAGCGGTCATGCGGAATGAACCGCCAAAACCACCCACCCTCCGCGGGCAGCCCGAGCTGGGCATCTCCGCCGCAATTCCCTGCACTCCTAATCTACCTCTAAGCGGTGCCCCGCACCAGCGCTAGGTGGCTCCGATGGACTGCTTCTACGTAGGGGACACGCCCCAAGATCGTCGCAACCTCTTCGGTCGTCTTGCCGGCAATTTTTCTCAAGTCCTCGGCGTCGTAGTTCGTGAGGCCGCGGGCGATCTCCTGCCCCTCGGGCGAGCGGAGCGAGACCACGTCCCCCTTGGAAAAGGTTCCGACTATCGCGGTAATGCCAACCGGCAACAGGCTGGCACCCTGGTCGTCCACAGCGCGGGTTGCCCCGGTGTCGAGCCGCAATTGTCCCTGCGGATGAGCGGCCCAGGCGATCCAGCGTTTGCGTGAAGCAACATGCCCGCCGACGCCGGGCAGCAAGGTGCCGATGGGGGCCCCCGCGAGCAGATCGATCAGCACGTTCGGACGTCGCCCGTTGGCCAGGATGACGCTCTCGCCCGCCTCGACCGCAATCTGTGCAGCGCTCAGTTTGCTGCCCATGCCCCCTTTGGACAACGCGGGCCCCGGTCGGTTGTCGCCCGCACGTACGAACGCGTTAGTGGTTTCGTCCAACTCATTGACCATGCCGATAACCTGCGACGCCGAGTCGTTGGGATCGCCATCGTAAAGCCCTTCCACGTCCGACAAGATGATCAGCAGCGGTGCGCGCAGCAGGTTCGTCAGCATCGCGGCCAGGCGATCATTATCTCCCACGTTGCGGGCCAATTCTTCTGTGCGGACCGTATCATTCTCGTTGACGATCGGGATGGCCCCAAACGCAAAGAGCGACTCGAGCGTGTTGCGAACGTTCAGGTACCGACGCCGTTCGTGAAAGTCGTCGGCGGTGAGCAGCACCTGGGCGGCGACACGCCCGTGCTTGGTAAGCGTGCGGTGATAGGCTTCGATCAGAGCCCCCTGCCCGATGGCGGCCGCCGCCTGGAGCCCTGCCAGATCGGTCGGTCGCTGCTTGAGGCCCAACCGACCGATGCCCGCCCCCACGGCGCCGCTGCTCACTAGTGCCACGCGGCGCGTTGTGCCGGCACCGATCGCAACGAGTTGCTCCGATAACGACTCGATCTGCTTCTGGTCGAGCGATCCGTCGGGATGGGTCAGCGCACGGGTGCCGACCTTCACCACCAGCGGATCGGCGTCTTCGGCGATCTGCAAGCGCGCCAGATCCGGTGGATGGAGTGAGTCTGTCATAAAGGCTGGCAAGCAACGGAATGAAAAACAGGAACGGTTCGCGAGAGCGGCACAGAACGCTCGTAGGGGCAAGATGCCCCTCAAGCCGGGCGGAGCACCAGCAGGCTCACGTCACGCAGCATGTCGGCAACACGCTCGCGATACGCTTCCATATGGGGTGCCACAAGATGAGCCTCGAGCGCGGCTAGGCTCTCCCATTTTTCGATGACCACCACCGCGTCGTCACCGGCAAGCGACTGCGCACCGATCGGTGTGGGCTCATCGATCGCGGCACCGTACTCCAGGCACCCACGCTCGGCGTGTACTAGCGGGGTCAGGTCGGCAAACGCTTGGAGGAATTCTTCACGGCGGGCAGGATCGATACGTAGCGTCGCAACGACGTGGATCACGGGCGGGCCTCGGCGGGGGAGTCGAGAAACAGAGGGCTCACGGCGGAAACCACTCAGTTTAGGCGCTCCGGGCCCGGCCGTCAGTCGCCCCCCTGACGCGCTTGAGCTTCCACGTGCAACCTCAACGTCAAACGTAAGCGGGTTATTTCGACGGCGATTCCGTTGAGAGTGGTTCCGCGAACGTCAACGGGGCGAGTTTTCCCGACATCAGATCCACCAGCCTCGAAGCGACAACTTCCGCGGGCAGCGCATAGCTCTCGGTCCGACCAGCGCGTGCGATGTTGATGCCCACAAGCCGGCCCTCCGTATCAACAACCGGTCCGCCGCAATCCTTCGGAGCCAATGCCGTGTCGTGTTGCAGCACCGTAGGGAATCCGAAGCGTCGGTCGCTGAGCTGACCCCCCAGCCGATTCTGATAAAGAGCGCGGCGCTCCGCTTGGTTCAGATCCCAGGCCGCCAGAATCGCGCGGAGCTGCAAGACCTTCTCTCCCCGCACAATCTCCAGATCGATCGCGTCGCCGGGGCTGCGCGCTGCGATCGCCTCTTTGAGGGCCTCGATGGTATTGGTCATGCGGCCGTTCACCGCTCGGATGACGTCGCCCGCCAAAACCCCCGCATCGCTGGCTCCGCCCCCCTGCACCGCGTCCTCAACGCGGACCCCCGTGCCATCGGTCGGCTGATTGCTCAAACGAACCCCCAGATAGCCCGGGCGCGCCGTGATTGGCCGGGGCGTCACGCTCACGACCCCGACTGCCAGGGGATCGCGTCCGCGTCCGACCGTGGCCACCCAGTCACCCACGCGAGGGAGTTGTTCCCGAGAAACATCAACCCGCGGGCTCTCAGCCATCGGATCGGGCTGCGATTCCGTTTTATCTCGCGCGGGCCCCTGCTCTGCCGACGTCGGTTCTCTCCCCGATGCGGTATCGGACGATGCGTCCTCGGTAGTCGAGTCTGTTCGCATGGCGACGAGGCGATCGACCCGAACCGCCGCTGAGCTCAGTTCCAGGGCAACCAGCCGCGTCGCCTCGATCTTTAGCATCGCCAGATCAAAGTCGCGATCGACCCCCACCACTCGAGCCGAGTGAACGGTTCCGTCGGCCAAGCGACAGCGGGGCGAGTCTTCCAGGCCCAGCGCGCTCGCCTTGGTCAGAATCCAACCATCGGGCCCCACCACCGTGCCGAGCGCTACCTGCCGACCGCCGACCCGCACCTGAACAATCGCGCGAGCGGCGTCGGTCACCACTTCGCGAAACAGGCTCCGCATGTGGGGGCTGTCCGCGTAGCGGCGGCGTGGGGCCCACACGCGATCGAACACGTCGCGCAGCGCATCCTGCATATCCCCCAGATCGGGAGTGATGATCTCATCGTCGTCCAGCATCTGGCCGACAACGACCGTCGGCTGCCCGAGGACCGCGCACAGCGCCGCCACCGACAACCAGCCACGCCACCATGTCGCCCACTTATTCGTGCGCAGGTTCATCGGGGGTCCTCGTCGTAGGCGTCTGATCCTGAGCCGGCTTGGCTGCCTGAGCTTTCCGACGCAAGGCCCGGAAAACGCCGATCCACCCGCGTCAGCCACACCACCAGATTAAGCCGCTGGGGAGGGCCGTTTTCAAGGCGGTTTGCCTCGTTGGGGGGGGACTCGCCGGCGCGCTCAACAAGCACCTGTACCCGCTGATAAGGCTCCGCGAGAGCGGCCAACCGAGTCAACTGAGCGAGACTCTGGATCGGTTCATCATTCCAGCCAACCACCCGATCCCCCACCTGCAATCCCGCCTCGGCGGCAGGCGACCCCGGAAAAACCTGCGACACCAGCGGACCCCGTGCGTCACTCGTCAGCGACACGCCTACCAGCGGACGATCAGCGGCCGGATCTTCCCCGTCGGGGACGCCGGTCATACGACCCTCCACCAGGCGGGGCCAATCTTCGCGATACTCCTTGATCGGCACATGAAAGTTGCTGGTAATCCGTTCGCCGATTCGGCTATGGATGCCGACGACTTCGCCCCGTAGGTTCAGCAGGGGTCCGCCTGAGTCGCCGCCCACCAGGGTTGCGTCGGTGCTGAGGGTGCAGTCCTCGAGCATCTGCACGCGGCCCAAACGAAGCGGCGGCAGTCGGCCTTTAACAAAGCCGTTGGGATGCCCCAGCGCGATAACCCAATCCCCTGCTTGCGCGGCGTTGTCGGCAACGGGGATCGAAGGCCAACCTCCTGCGGGCGGGTCCGCCGTGATCTTCACCAGCCCACTGTCCACGCGATGGTTCACGCCCAGCGAACGCCCGCGGTACCGCCGGCCATCCGGCAGCCTCACCCACAGCGGACGCTTGGGCTCAACCGTGACGTGGCCGGCCGTAAGCACCAGCCCCGACGACGAGATGATCACGCCCGACCCGAGCGAATCAGATAGCTCGACCGACACGGTGGCGGGGGTCGCCAGCTCGACCACCCGCCGCACCTGCGCTTGCACCGCGCGCAGCTCGTCGAGCGATCCCGGACGATCCAACTTCAGCTTCGCGGCGAGCGGCTCCTCGATCGCCAGCGCTGTGGCACGCGCAGTGGGGGGGTATTCGGCCGAGATCAGATACCATTCTTTGGGCAGCTTCTCCGCGGCAGCGATCCCCACTGTCCCCAGCACGCCAACGGCGAGACCCAGCACACCAGCGGCACGCCTCATCGCGCCAGCAGCGAGCCAAGCCCTGACGTGCCGAGTCACCCGGCGATGACCCGTGTGCGCACCGTCAGGTGTCGCGTTCTGCAGGAATCGGCTCAAGCCGGGCATACTGTACATCCGCTATTGACAGTAGACAGCTGTTTAGCACAATGACGGTACCGCTGGCTGTCAGTCGTTATCTCTCACTATACGCTGCCGACCGTTCCCGCAAACCGATTGGTTTGACCGTCACTAGGGCGAGTGGCCCACCCGACGGCAAACCCCTCAAATTCAAGCTCCTCCCCTCCGCAGGAAGCACCCACCGTGTCGGATTCCCACGTCTCGCTTGATTCGCTCACTGTCCGGCAACGGGAAGTTCTGGACTTCATCCGTGACAAGATCGAAGGCCGCGGTTACGGCCCCACGGTGCGGGAGATCGGCGAGTCGTTTCAAATTGCGTCGCCAAACGGCGTGATGTGCCACCTCAAAGCACTGGAAAAGAAGGGGCTCATTACACGCGAGCCCAACCGTTCACGCGCCATTCAGCTCGCCCCCGAAGCGATGAGCGACACCGGCATGCCGCTGGTCGGCTCGATCGCCGCCGGCAACCTGACCGAGGCGATCGAAGAGGCCGAGCGGTTCCACTTTGACGACTGGTTCCCCGTCAAAAAGAACCACTTCGCACTCCGCGTGAAGGGGGACTCGATGATCGAGGCCGCGATCGCTGACGGCGACATCGTCATCTGCCGCAAAACCAAGACCGCCCATAAGGGAGACATTGTCGCCGCGGTCACTGACGAAGGAGAGGCAACGCTCAAGTACTGGTATCCGGAAACCAATCGGATCCGGCTGCAACCGGCGAACAGCACGATGAAGCCCATCTTCTGCCGCCAAGTCGAGGTGCTCGGCGTGGTGACGGGCGTTGTCCGCCGGATCTGAGCGGACAGGTTCTCACTTATCCTTGGTTGGCGGTGGGCCGGCCTGCACGCCGTTATTCGCTTTCGGCAGCTTCTGACGAAAGCGCGTTGAGCCGCTGCTGGATCTCTGCCTCGGTCAGCGCCTCAGTCGTACACGTAAGGCTCCAGCGGTGGCCGTCGGGATCCCGCAGCTTGGCGGAGCGCTCGCCGTAAAACCAATCGGTCGGCGGTTGTTCGGTCGTCAGGCCAGCCGCCATCGCGCGGGCGTAAGCCGCATCGCAATCATCGACCGAAAGCATGAGCGACACCGTCGGCCAATGGTCGGTAGGCGTCACTGCTACCTTCATGTCGGGTGTCGCTTGGGCCAGCATCAGAGCTGCCTCGCCGAGGCGAAGTTCGGCATGAGCGATCTGGCCCGCGGCACCGCGAAGCCGCATGATGACCTGGGCACCAAACGCCGCCGCGTAGCGCTGGATCGCGGCGTCGCCGTCGGCAACGATCAGGTAGGGAGTCAGCGAGCGATGATCCGAGCGTTTCGAGTCCGCCATGCGAAGCGCCTCGGGAGATTAATTGGAAGCCGTCGGGGCGTGCACGATGCTAATGCATGGGGCGTGCCCTGCGGGCGTAAATGCCCTGCCAAGCCTGGAATGGCGCGTGCTGCCGGGCTCGCATGCTGCTAGGGCGGGGAGCGGCTCACCACGGCCGGCGATAACATGCCCGCTCTCAACACCAACCCTCCTGCGGCTGCGGCTACGACGGTGGCTGCCGCTGCGCAGCTACGGGCGATAGAAGTACCGCGCAAGCGGACGATCTTCTTTGCCACAATTCACACACAGGCGGTCGTAATGAGCACGCCGCAGCGTGTTGCCGTAAAAATGACCAATGCGGTTCGGACGTTCTAGAAGCGGCATGGCCTGGACCGCGGCTTCCGACTCGCGGACCGGCACGGCGGGGCTTAGCGCTGGGACAGCGGGGCCCAACGCGGGGAAATCAGTGCCGACGATCGCTCTGGGCACGCGGTTAGCCGTGGGGAACAAACCCGGCTGAGCCCACACGTTTGCCGATGCGGCTAGCGCCAACATGAATGTCCCGTAAATTAGGCCTCGCATCGAACTTTCTCCATTTGTGGTAGCAGTAAAACCTAGCATAGCTCACGTCCGCCGCGGTGCGCAACGGCGAGATTCTTTGACCGTAGCCGACCGTGCCCGGGGCGGTTAGCCTGCAAGATGTGCTAAATCGGCCGGCTAGCAGCATCCAACGCGGCCCGCAAGCATGCCGCGAGGGCGCTCGAACCTTACCGGACATGCCTTCCGATTCTTATCCCAACCTGGTCAGCAAGGTCCTTAGATGTTGATGCGCTCCCTCCTGCTGGGCCTGCTGATGGGCCTGATGTCGCCGGGTATCGCTCTGGCTGCGCCCCTGTCGCACGCTGCGCCCCTGTCGCACGCCGTGCCGCTGTCGCACGCCGTGCCGCTGTCGCACGCCGTTTTCTTCACCCTCGCCGACGACAGCGAAGCTCACCGCGAGCAGCTCATCAATCTCTGCCGCGAGCACCTCGACCATCACGAGGGTGCCCTCTGGTTCTCGGTAGGCCCGATCGCCGAGGACCTGCAACGATCCGTGAACGATCGTGATTTTCACGTCGCGCTGCATATCGTGTTCGCCGATCGCGTGGACCACGATCGGTACCAAACGCATCCTCGCCACTTGAAGTTCGTTGAGGCGATCAAACCACTGCTGGCCGGAGTCCGCGTCTTCGATGCGGACCTCGCAAGCTCGCCCAAAACGGCCGAGAATGACTAACGTCGGCCTCGAGGGACTTCCCTTCGACGTGATTCTGCTTGATCTTCCGCTCCCCCCTCCAGCGCCCACTCCGCTTTCCCTTCGACGTGCGGCAGCCGACCGCCCAGGCCGATGAATCCTCGTGAAACCCTTCTCTCACAAGCCGATGCCCAGCAGCTGCGTGAAGAGCACTACAACGCCACGATCACCTGGATGGAGAAGCCCAACGATCGGCTGATGCGCGTGCGAGTCCGCCTCGACGAGGGGGCGGCAGAAAACGGCCCGGCCCTGCACTATCAGCCGGGACAGTACACCACACTGGGGCTCGGCTACTGGGAACGGCGTCTGGAACTGGTGCAGCCGGAAACTCTCGATGAGAAGCTCGTGCGGCGTGTCGTTAAGCGCGCCTACTCGATTAGCTGTCGGATGCTCGATGACCAAGGCGTCGTCACCCCTGCGGGGGAAGAACCGGAGCCAGAGTTCTACATAGCCCTCGTGACCGAAGCGGATAAGCCGCCGGCGTTTACTCCCCGGCTGTTCGGGCTCAGCGTCGGCGACCGCCTCCAGATGGGAGTCCGCCCGAAAGGGGTGTTCACCCTGGGCGATTTCGCTCCGACCACCAATCTGCTCTTCGCCAGCACCGGCACCGGCGAAGCTCCCCACAACGCGATGATCTCGAGTCTGCTGGCGGGGGGCCACCGCGGAAAGATCGCCAACTTGTGCTGCGTACGCTACGAGTCCGATCTGGGCTATCTGGCGATCCATCGGCAGCTTGAAGCGGCTTATCCGAACTATCGCTATCTGCCCCTCACCACTCGCGAGCCGATCAACCGCAATCAGCAGCAGCCGGGATATGTCGGGGTGCGTTATGTCCAAGACCTGCTGAGCGACCCGGATGCGGCCGATGAGTTGGGCTTTGCGCTGTCGGCGGACCACACGCTGGTGTACCTGTGTGGTAACCCGGCGATGATCGGCGTGCCCAATCGGGCGGGCGACGCGGCGGGGCGTTACCCCACCCCCAGGGGGGTAGTCGAGGTCCTTGAGGGACAGGGCTTCCGGGCCCATGACGCGAAATCCCCGGGGAATATCTACTTTGAGAAGTATTGGTGAGCCCCGCAGGCGTTTCTGCAGGGGCCTTCCCTGGAGGCGTTAAGTCTCAAAAGGGGACGCCACGGGCTTCACAATTCTGAGGATTTGTAGCGGTTTTTACTCGTCAACCAGCCAAAACCGCGGTACGGTACGTTTTCGTGAAGGGGTCGGCTGACCCCGTTGGTCAGCGTAAAAAAACCCCCGTAGAAGATTCGAGCTGAGAACAAGTGATGGCTGAAGGCACGATCAAGCGGCTTACCGACAAGGGTTTTGGTTTCATTAGCGTCGATGGACAGAAGGATCTGTTCTTTCACCACTCCGCCGTTGAGGGCATCGCTTACGATGACCTCCGCGAAGGTCAGATGGTGACTTACAACGCCGGCGAAGGCCCCAAAGGTCCCCGCGCCGAGAACGTCCGCCCCGTCTAAGGCGCGACGCACAATTTAAATCACGCAGCCGCGGCAGGAACATGTTCCTGCCGCGGCTTTGCTTTTGTCCGTGTGATTAAACTTCTGTCCGTGTGATTAAACTTCGCGCTACCAATATCTCTCCGGGCGACTTAAGCCTGTCGGAAGAGCGCTGTAGCTGCGGGCCCCGCTCCGATTTCTGTCCCGACATAAAACGGGGGGCGTTTCTCCTTTGAGAAACGCCCCCGCCTGAGTCCCTATCGGGCTAGCAAAGACTTCCGACCGGCAATTGCTGCGGCGGATTTAGCCCAGCCGCGCCGCGAACGCCGGGCCACCGTACTGTGCCGTGGCACCCAGTTGCTCTTCGATCCGCAGCAGCTGGTTGTACTTCGCCATGCGATCCGAACGGCTCGCGCTGCCGGTCTTGATCTGGCCCGTTTCCAGCGCCACCGCCAAGTCGGCAATCGTGCTGTCTTCCGTTTCGCCCGAGCGGTGCGACGTAACCGACGTGTAGCCAGCGCTCGTGGCGAGCTTGATGGCGTCGATCGTCTCGGTCAGTGAGCCGATCTGGTTCACTTTGATCAGGATGCTGTTGCCGATCCCTTCGGAGATGCCGCGGCCGAGCCGCTCGACGTTGGTAACAAACAGGTCGTCGCCGACGAGTTGGCATCGGTCGCCGATCTTGTCGGTCAGCAGCTTCCAGCCGGCCCAGTCGTCTTCGCTGCAGCCGTCTTCGATGCTGCAGATGGGGTGCTTGGCGACCCAACTAGCGAGCAGATCGACCATCCCCGCCGAGTCAATCTCCTTGCCGTCGATCGTGTAAACGCCCTTCTTGGTGTCATAGAACTCCGTGGCGGCGCAGTCCATCGCGAACCACACCTGCTCACCCGGCTTGTAGCCCGCCTTCTCGATCGCGGTCAGGATCACGTCGAAGGCCTCGGCGTTGGCACCCAGGTTGGGAGCGAAGCCCCCCTCGTCGCCGACACTGGTGCTGAGGCCCTTGTCGCTGAGGACCTTCTTCAGGTGATGGAAGATCTCGCAACCGCAGCGCAAGGCTTCGGCAAAATTGTCGAAACCCAACGGCATGACCATGAACTCTTGGATATCAACCGAGTTATCCGCGTGCTCGCCGCCGTTGAGGATGTTCATCATCGGTGCCGGCAGCAACCGGGCGCTGGCCCCGCCGAGGTAGCGGAACAACGGCAGGTCGCAGTAGCTGGCGGCCGCCCGAGCCGTAGCGAGCGAGACGCCCAGAATGGCGTTGGCACCCAGGTTGGCCTTGTTCGGCGTGCCGTCCACCTCGAGCATCCGATGATCGACCGCGGCTTGGTCCAAGGCGTCCATGCCGATCAATTCGTCGGCGATCCGCTCGTTGACGTTCTCGACCGCCTTGAGGACGCCCTTGCCCAGAAACCGGGTCATGTCGCCGTCGCGCATCTCGAGCGCTTCGTGGGCACCGGTGCTGGCACCGGACGGAACCGCGGCCGTGCCGACCGAACCATCAGCGAGCGTCACATCGACCTCAACGGTGGGGTTGCCGCGGCTGTCGAGGATCTGGCGGCCGTGGATATCGACGATTGTGCTCATAGGTACGCTTAAGGCTGAGGGCGGCGGAGAAAGGGAGGGATCGTTTGGTGACGCCGCACAGGCGTCAAGGGAGGGAAACTGCGGCCGGAAAAGCCGCCGCACCGGCAAGGGGAAGCAGACCCCCACCGCGCGGAGCGTCATTTTGTGGGCCGGGCGGCCCCGTGTCGAGCGGTGGGCACCCGGGCTTACCGCGATCCGGCACCGGTTACTTCACCGCCTAAGGGGTGATTGGCTGGCGTTGGCGGTTAGAATCGGGGGCCGGAACGCCCCCGCACCCGATCCTTCGGCCCCGGAGCCTTTCCATGCCCGCGCTGCGTGAGCTGGCAAATCGTTGGTATCGCCGGGGAGTCGGCGACGCCGCTCGACCGGTTGTGCACCGCATCGAGGCCGTGTGTCCCGCACTCCGTACGCTCGAAACGCCGGAAAATTTTGACGCTATCCGGAGCGAGCTGCTGGCGCTGCTTCCCCATCGGAAGGGGATCCCCAAGTACCACGACCTGGATCCCGGACGGGGTCACCTCTCGAGTGAGGCCGATGGCGATGCCAGCTGGCGCGTCTTCATGCTGTACGCAATGGGTGCCAAGCCGGCGGAGAATCGTGCCCGCTGTCCACGCACCTGCGAATTGGTGGAGGCCATCCCCGACCTGTTTCAGGCGTTCTTCTCGATCCTCGAACCGCACAAGTCCGTGCCGCCGCACGAGGGGCCCTATGCGGGCTACCTGCGTTACCACCTGCCGCTGGTGGTGCCAACCGACAAGCCGCCCCGCATGCGCATCCGCGATCACTGGCACACGTGGCGCGAAGGCGAGGGACTGCTGTTCGACGACCACTGGGAGCACGAAGTGGAGAACCATTCGGACCAGGTCCGGGTGGTGCTGATCGTCGACATCTTACGCCCCCTGCCATGGTTGCGCGATCGGGTCAATCGGCTGGTGACACGCACCCTGCTCCGCCGCCGCTATGGCCAGCGCATCGCCCAGGGTAAACAGCCCGACCTGTGAGTCGGCCCTCTAGGGATCTACCGCATCGAGCAACAGCGGATGGAACTGCCCGACCATTGGCGTGCCGGGCGCGACAGGTGTCGTCCCGGCCAGCAGGGGTTCGGCCTGATCCGAGCGGGTTCCGTCGGCAAAGAAGTTGAGCACCACGGCCCTTCGCGGCCGCTCACTGTGGTTGGCGTAGCTACCGTGTAGCGTGAGCGGATGATGGAACGAAGCGTAGCCCGCCGGCATCTCGATTGGCACGGGCCGAAACGCCGCGAGCTGGTCCGGGCTGAGCACGTTGCGAATCGCCTCCATGTCGTTGGCGAGTTGGGTAGTGGGCAGCAGCGGCCACTGGTGTGAGCCCGGCACGTAATGCACGCAACCGTTCTCGGTGGTTGATTCGTCCAAGCCGATCCAGCAGGTGAGGTGGTTCATCGGCTTGGTGCGGGTCCAGTAGCTGTAGTCTTGATGCCAAGCGACCACGCCTCCGTGGCGAGCCGGCTTGCAGAAGAGCTGGTCGTGCCAAAAACGCACTCCGCCCGCCAGCAGTTGGCGCGCCGGCACGGTGATGGCGGCGTGCCACAGCAAATCGTGCAGTGCGGGCCGCAACCGCCAGGCACCCAGCGCATGAAAAAGCACCGCATCTGGATCGTCGGACTCGTTCGAGTGGTACTCGTACCAAAGCTCGGCACCCTCATGCCCGGGCCGCGTCAACTCGGCAAGCTCGTCGCGGAGAACGGCAAGCTGCGCGGCATCAAGCACCGGCACGACGGCGACGTAGCCGTTCTGCCGATAGAAAGCGAGTTGCTCGCTGCTGAGGGTAAATGCGTCGTGATCCGCTGAGGCAAACACATCGGTGAGCGGATGGTGCGCTGTTGATAAGTCGAACGACATCGAAGGGGGCTCCGCGAAGGGGCTGGTTCATCGAACAGGCTTCCCTGCCGACAAGCCTGAACGACAACCACGCTTGCTGAGTCGTAAAATAACGGGCCGTGCGGCAGAAAGAATTTTACCGTTGAGGCACCTGCCCTGCCGGCGAATCATCTTCAAGCTTTGTCACTACGCATTGTCAAATCGGAAAGCAACCTTGCGCCCCCACGCATGGTCCAGTTCTTGCTCCGAGAACCGCATTGATGTGTATCTGCCGATTATTATTCGCCAGAATGTGATTGCACGCGAATGCGTCGGATAGGTCACGACCTCCCAGACCCCCTTGTGCCGCTCAAACCCTTCGACCGCGGCTTTCTCCGCCACGGAACGTCCACGCCAGGCGTGAACGACAAAGAACTCGTGCACAACAAAGTCGGCCCGGATGCTCGCGGGCAACGAGGCTGATGCGGCGATCAGATTGAACCCCACGGGAGAACTATCAACGCGCATCAAATAGGGGAATAGCGACCCTGGCGAGTCCCACCACGAACCGAGTGTTTCCCCGCACTCGGAGAGCGTCGTCATTTTTTCATCATCACTAAAAACCCCCTGCTTTTTCGGTGCCGCTCCATCGAATCGCGACACATCATGCTGGTAGAGAGGCCACAGATTCTTGATGACATACGATTCATCAGGAGTGGACAGACACAGTTCGATTTCGGGCATTGCATCACTCGCTTGCCGAGGGTTGCCGGGTATCGCTAACTGATGCTTGGGTTGAGACCGATGACGAGCGTAAAAATCAACACGCGGGTGCCAAACAGCAAGCCGTCGGCGCGCAACCAACCTAAGTCAATTGAAAAGCGATTTCGCACAACGTTTTCAACGCCGAGAGAGCGGAGCGGGTAAGCGGCGTCCACGCTTGTTCAGGTCGATAACCGGCGGCTAGCTTGGACACGCTCCAGCCAGCGCTCGCTCGGCGGTCCGTAGGGGCGGAACTTTTCGGTTTGGCCCGTCTCGTCGTTGTACAGCAGCGCGCGGTGCAAGCGCAGATCGCTCGCTGCGGGGGTGTCGATCAGGTTGCTCGAATCGGCTGCCGACAGTTGCAGCGCCACGCGCAACGCAAACTCGCGCAGCGTTTGCCGATCGAACAGCCGTGTGACCGCCTTGTACGAATCGCACCAAACGAGTGTGTGCAGCCCGACTGCCGGGCCGTTGCGCAACAGATCGCCCAGCAACTTGTCGGGCGTAGGGGGCGTCTCCGATGAGGAACCGTAACCGCCGAAGCCGTAATCGTCGTCGCTCCGCCGCAGCTCACGCAGTCGGCCAGCGTTGTACAGCACAACATAGTGCGGCACCGCAGCGACGCTCGGTTCCGCTTCACGCCGCTTCATTTCCTCGACCAGCTCGGCGAGCGTCGCAGCCAGTTCCGCTTCTTCCTGCCGCTGCGCGTTCTCACCACCCGCCGCGACCACCTTCTGCCAAACTCCGTGGCCCGCTTCTCCGGGCCGCGCCGTATCGATGATCGTCACCAGCGCGGCAGGGTCAGAGGCGTGCAGCGAAACAACCGCCGCGGCCAAGGTTCCGAGGGCGTCGGGCTCATCGGAGCCGACTACCAGCAGATTGGTACCCGCCCGACGCGTGAAATCGACGTGTGTCGCCGGCTTGATCGCCACCGCCGCGCCCAACCACGCCCGCCCAGGACACCGCGCCGGTTGGCGATCCTCCTCGGGCAAGTCGTCGAGCGCCGCCGCGAGCTGGCGATTGGTCTGCGGGTCGGCAGGAGCGTTCCCCTCGAACACCACCTGCTCCGGCAGCGGAAGTTCGAGGCGGTGGCGGCGCTCGTCGAGCGCGTCGAGCCACACGCTCCGTTCGCGATCCGGCAGCCACACCACCTGAAACGGTTCATTGGCGGTGATGAGACCGTTCTGAGCGTTGTAGATCGCTTCGCCCGGTCGGCTGAGGAAGCGGGCCGCGGTGTTGCGTTCGTCGCTGAGGATCAGATGGGCGTCGGCCTCGCTGGACTCGAGCGCCACCCGCACGGCGATCTGCCCCAACGTGCTCCGCGCCAGGGTATAAGCACCGGACAGCGTCTGGGTGCCGAGCAGCACATGCATGCCAAACGCACGCCCCTGCCGCACCAACCGGTCTAACAACAGCGATGACTCAGAGGCCAGCTTGTCGTCTTCGACAAAGAGCTCCTGAAACTCATCGATGATCAGCAGCAAGCGCGGAGTGGGGTTGGTTGGATTGGCGGCACGGAAGTCGGCGAGATTCTGCACCCCAGCCGCACGGAATCGCTCACCGCGCCGCTTCAGCTCTTCGTCGAGCCGCTCCAAAACGCTCAGCCCGAACTCCCGCTCGCTCTCGATCGCGATAACACGGGCGTGTGGCAAACGGTGCGTGGCGTACGACTTGAACTCGACCCCCTTCTTGAAGTCGATCAAGTAGAACTCGACCTCATCCGGTCCATAGTGCAGCGCCGCGCTGGTGACCAGCGCGTGCAGGAAGGTCGATTTGCCACTCCCCGTTTTGCCCGCCACGAGCAGGTGCTGTGAGGTCCCCTTGCCGAGGCGCACGTTCTGCAAGCGGTTCGCGCCCGCGCGGCCGACGGGCACCAACAATTCGTCGGCGCAGGTCTTGTCCCAGTAGCAGCCATCCGGCGGGGCCACCACCGAAAAGGGCACCTCCACCTTCACCGCCGCCTTTGCCGCGGCCCCCGCCTTCTTGAGCGTGTCGATCATCCGTTCGGCCGCCGGCTCTTCGTCGAGCACGAGCGGCAGCTGCTCGAAGGCCGGGTACCGCCACACGAACGCCGAACGACTGGCTTCCCAGTCGAGCCAGGCAGCCTGGGTTTTCAGGTCGTCCAGGTGGAAATCAGCCGGCAAACGTCGCCCCGCATCGACACCCAGCAGCGTGAACACACCGCACCTCGGACCCCCGGTCACGAGGCTCACCAGCCGGCGCGCAGCCGACTCCGTAAAGTTCGTGGGAAACCCTGCGATGACGAGCACCTGAAACGGCTCGGCTACTTCGCCGGCCATCGCGTTGTACTCGTGGATCGTCTCGTACTCGCTACGCAGGTACTTCTGAAGGACGGTCTCCAGGTGGCTCGTCAGCCGGGTGAGCTGCTCCTCGATATCGCGCGACTCGCTCCAGATGCGTCCGGCGATCAACTGCTCGTCGGCGTCGGCCAGGTGCATGAACGACTGAAAGTTGTCGCCCAACCCCACCGGATCAAGAATCGTGAAGCGTACCTTTCCCGGTGGCATCGCGGTCAGAAAGCGGAGCATCATCAGACGCAGCAACTCCACGCCCCGCGCACGGCCCTCGCCTTCGGCAGTAATGAGCAGCGTGGGATGCTCAGCGAGCGTCATCAGCACCGGCGCGGCAAGGCGGGTTTCCGGAGGGGTAAGCTGCGCGTCGGCGGCGAGTCCGTGCTTGATCTTCGCCAGATCGATCTCAGTGGACCCCAACGCGATCGACGGCGTCGCGACAAGCGGCTTGGGCCAGGCATCGAAGTCGGTCACGCCGAAGTTGGGGAACAGGCGTTGCGCCTCCGCCCGCATGTCGCGCAGTGCTGCCCGCACGTCGTCGTACTCGATAAACCAACGCTCGACGAGCTGTTGCCAGGCCTCTTCGCGGCGGGATTCCAGCGCCTCGACGGCGGCAACATGCTCGGCTTCGATCTGGGCAAGCGATGTCTCGCGGCGCTGCGTGAGCATCGCGATCCGCGCGTGGTGCTCAGCTTCAAGACGAGCAACGGCTTGTTCATGGGCGGTCCGCATCTCGGCGAGCATCGCCGGGAAAAGTTTACCGGCCTCTTCCAGCTGGTCTGACGATTGGGCCGCGGCTTGGCCCACGAGCTGCTCCAGCCGAAACCCCAGTTCGGCCAGTTCGCGATCGCGGCGTTCTCGTAAGGCGGCAGTTTCTTGCCGTGCCACCTCGACCGCCGCGCGATCGGCAGCATTCAGCCGTAACTCGGCTTCCAGCCGCGCGCTATCGATCTCGCTCAAAGCGTTGCGGGTGCGGGTACGGGCGCGGGGGATCAGCACCGCAGCGGTCACCGCGGCGGCGGCGAGGCCGACAAGCACGGCACCGATCGCATGCGCGGCGATCCAGCCTGCCGCTGCTCCGACTACCGCCGCCAGCAACGGGGCCGGTCCCAGCGCCCACCACGCTACCGGATCGCTGACCAGCGCTTGCGCCGCCGATCGATAGCGATCAAGGCCTTCATCGACCGCAGCAAGGTTGGCTGCGGTTTCAGTGGTTGTCAGCTTCGTGGAATCGGGCGTAGCGTTGCGGGCTTCGCCTTTCGGAGCGGTTGCTGACACACCCCGCCCCGCGGCAATGGCGACCACATCGGCCCCGATCGCCCCGATCGCCTTGGCTCGGGCCGTGAGCTCTGCGCGTGTGGCCTCAAGCTGCTGGCGTGGCGTGTGCTTGTTGGCATCAAAGAGCGTGAGGATCTGCCAGGCGGCTTCCTTCCGCTCGCGATCGGCCTCAGCAGCCGTCTTGGCGGCATGGGTTTGGGCACCCGTGCGAACCTGCCGGTACTCTCCTTGCGCCGCCGCCCGATCCGCTTCGTAGCGCTGCATCAACTCTTGGCGACGACTGGTGAACTCGCCGTCGGCGTCCGCGCGTAGCGATTGATGATCGGCCTCGACCGCGCTGCGGAGGCGGGCATGCTCTTCATCGGCCGCTTCCCGCGCCGCCGCGGCCTCTCCGGCGATGCGCCGCTCTTCATCGTGTCGCGCGGTAGCAGAACGCTGCAGCTGACGCATCAGCTCTAGTTGGCGACGCGAGGAGAACCATTCGTTGCTCAAAACGGGCGTCCCGGTGGCTGCGGTGCGTCGGCCGGCGACGCAAGAACAAAAGTGCTGGCAAGTGTAACCCGACGCCGCGCCGTGCTACGAGTCCAGCTCACGCTGTGCCTCGTGCAAAAGCAGCCGCATCCGCCCAACAGCGTCGAGCGTGTTTTTGACGATCGGGGTGAGCGGCTCCAGGTGTTCCGCGAAGAACGCCTCGGCAACCGAGTCGTTCCACACCTCAGAGGTCTCACCCCAGACCCGCTGAAGGTCTTTCAACGCCAAACGGAGGCGGGTAGCACCCGTGTCCAGGTCGCACGGCTTCATCGGCGCGGCTCCTCGGCAACCGGCTCGTCCGACGCCGGGGCTTCGACCTCAGCGGACGTTTCCGCTGGGGGAGATGCCGACGAGCCGCTGGTGCTAGCAGGGCCCGTGCGAGCGTACGATTCGAGCACTTCGACCATCCGGGCCAACGACGCGGCGGTCCGCGGCGTGTCGATATCGATCGCTTCGCGCAGCGCGGCGGTGCGGCCTTGATACTCGTGCAACTCGTGCCGGAGCTTGTGCGCTAAGCGGCTAACGAGCTCTTGCTTCTCTCGGCAGTATGCCAACTTGCCTTCCGCCCTTTTCAGCGCGGCCCGCTGCTCGGCACACGAGGGCTGCTCGTCGTTGATCGGATACATCAGGCAGCGATGGAGCTCGGCCTTGGCCGTTCCGACCTCGTCGTAAGCGCGGCGTGTGCGTTCTTTCCAGTAGCCCGGGCGATCGTGCTCCACCCAATCGATGACTCGCCGGATCTCTGCTTCGAGTTCAATCAGGCCATCGCTTACCCGTAGGCCAAACCGTTGCACCTCTTCTCGGACTCGCCGAATGGCGTCAAACGAGCGGACCGAGGCGGGCATAGGAACGCGGGGGGCAGACGTGGGTGAGCTGAGGAGCGGCCGGTGCGGGGCAGGCGGTCTGTTGAAGAGGAGGACCCGATCATCGGGCACCACGTCTGCCGGATGCTTAACGCTGCTGCAAGTACTCCTCGATGCGTTCGGCCTTTCGGATCAGGAACGGGGCGTGCTCGTTCGTGGCGTCGATGAAGCGGCGGATGCTCTTCATCTGCTGGTCAAAGTCCTCGACGAATTTCTTGTGCTCTTGGTCACGCCAGGATGTGCCCAACCCGGCTAGCTGCGCCGTCAGAGCGGTCATCCGCTCGTCGAGATCGGTGTTGAACCGGCGGAGGCTGTTGGCAAACCGCCGCAACTCCAGAGGGTCGACAATCGCTTGCGACACGGCCCGATCCGGGAACGAGGAAAGTGGGGTAACAGGTGGCTGGCGATCAGTGCGCGACGGCGGTGTCGCTCGGGACCACGCCCAGGTCCGACGATTCTGGTTCGACCAACACGCTGGAGCTTATTCCCGGCTCACCGGTCGCGCGGCGCACCGCTTCGCTGAGCGCTTTAACGGTGCGCTCAACCTGATCCGGCGTGTGCGTGCTGGTGATGAAGAACCGCAGCCGCGCTGCCTCTTCCTCCACCGCCGGGTGGAGGATCGGCTGAACATTGATCCCTTGGTCGAACAGGTCTTGGGACAGCCGCAGCGCGAGGAGCGAATTGCCCGTGATGATGGGAATGATCGCGGTGCCGTTGCTGGTGCCGGTGTTGAGGCCCGCCTCTTTCGCCAGCCGCAAGAACAGCGACGCATTCTCGTGCAAGCGCGTGACCCGCTGCGGCTCTTTGTTGAGCTGCTGGACCGCCGCCAACGCCGCGGCGGCGCTGACCGGTGCGAGGCCGCATGCAAACACAAAGCCCGGAGCCGTGTACTTCAAGTACTGGATCAATTCGTGCGAGCCGGCGATGTAGCCGCCCGAGCTGCCCAGCGCTTTGCTGATGGTTCCCATCCAGATGTCAACGGCATCGGGAGTCACGCCGGACAGCTCTCGCATGCCATGCCCCGTGGCACCCATCGTGCCGATCGAGTGCGCCTCATCGACCATCAGGTAGCACTTGTGCTTGGCACGGAGTTCCGCGAAGCGGGCCAGATCGCAGTAGTCGCCATCCATGCTGTAGACGCCCTCGATCGCTATCAGCACCCGCCGGTGCTCGTGGCGATAACGTTCGAGCAAGTCGCCGCAGGTGCGCCAGTCGTTGTGCGGGAAAGCCCGGCGCAACGCGCCGGAAAGCTTGCACCCTTGCAAGATACTGTTGTGCGCGAGCGAATCGTGCAGGATCAGGTCACCGGGACCCAGCAAGTGGCCCACCACGGTCTCGTTCGTGGCGTGGCCACCGACCATGGTAATCGCGTCTTCAACACCGTGCAGTTCTGCTAGCGCCTGCTCGAGCTCACGGTGGACGGTCTTCTCGCCCGACACGACACGGCTGGCCGAGGTACTGGTGCCAAAGCGCTTGATGGCTTCCAGTGCGGCCTGTTGGACGACCGGGTCGCCTGACATGCCGATGTAGTTGTAGCTGCACCAGTTGATGTACGTCTTGCCACCGATGACGGTCGTGTCTTGAGTGATCCCCTCGTGGCGTGTGAAGAAGGGGTTGCGCAGGCCCGCGTCGTCAGTCTGTTTGATCGTTGCGGCGAGTCGCTTGAACTCGAGGGACTCGCCAAAGCGGTAGTCGCCGGGCTCCGGACCCGCGGGCCCCACCGGTGCCGCCACGGTCTCGCCCGCCTCGTCTTGCAACGAAAGCAGATTGACCCGCACCTGCTGGACCACATCGCGACAGGTCTCCATCGAGAGGATCGCCTCTTCGGTGAAGCGTCCGCCGAACTCTCTTTCGAGCTCAGCGACGATCTCCATGCGCTCCAGCGAGTCGAGCCCCATGCCCGCGATATCGGTGTCGAGCGTTAGCGCGTCGGCGCGTTCCTGGGCGATGCTGCGGATGATCTGCATCACCTGCTCGATGATGACTTCTTCGGGTGCCGGATCGGCTTTTTGGGCGAAGACCGGCGGCCGCGAACGGGGCTTCGGCGGAGCCCCCGCAAGGGCGATCCCCGATGCATCGCTCAGCACCTCGATCGCCGAATCGCTGGGGGTCGGCTTGCTGCGGCGGGCGTAGACCACCGGGGCCGAGCCCGCCTTGAGTTCCGCAACCACCCGCAACGAGCCCGCAGCATACGCATCGCGACAAGCGTGCCGCTGGATCTTCCCGCTCGAGGTCTTGGGGATCGAGTGCGGGCGGATCAGCACGATCGCTTGCGGGCTCACCTCGTGCAGGCGGCCCAGAGCGCTACGGATCGCGGTCAGAACCGCGTCGTAGTCGATGTCGTTCTTACGGGCCACCTCATGAATAACCACCAGCCGCTCGGCCCCGTCGGTACCAACGGCAAAGGCCGCTCCGGCGGCCGGTCGCAGGTCGGGGTGGGATTGCTCGACCGTGATCTCCAGGTCTTGGGGGTAGTGATTCACTCCCCGCAAGATGATCAAGTCTTTCAGACGACCGTTGATGAACAGTTCGCCCTCGACCATGCACCCCAGGTCGCCGGTGCGAAGGAACGGTCCGCGACCGTCATCGGTGCGGGCGTCAAAGGTCTCGCTAGAAACCTCCGGACGCCGCCAGTAGCCCTGCGCCACGCTGGGCCCCTTCACCCAGATCTCGCCCACGCCGCCCGCCGGCTTCTCGGCCTTGGTCTCGGGGTCGACGATGAGGATCTCTTGCTCGAGGAGGCTTGTGCCCGAGCTAACGAGCCGAATGGCCCCCTCTGCGGCGGGATCGAGCTGCTGGGCCTGCCCCGCTTGGAGCGCCTCGGCATTGAACGAGCGGATCGAGGCCGGCTTGGTCTTGTCGCCCCCTGAAACGAGCAGCGTCGCCTCGGCGAGTCCGTAGCACGGGTAGAACGCCTCGCGGCGGAATCCGCACGAGGCAAACGCCGCGCAAAAGCGGTCGATCGTCTCGGCCCGGACCGGCTCGGCACCGTTGAACGCGAGTTCCCACTGGCTCAGGTCCAGGCGCCGCTTTTCTTGCTCGGTCACCCGTTCGACGCACAGCTCGTACGCGAAGTTGGGCCCGCCGCTGATCAGCGCCCCGGTGTCAGAAATCGTCTGTAACCAGCGGAGCGGCTTCTGCAAGAAGTGGGTGGGCGTCAGCACCGTGATGGGCCGCGCGAAGTACACCGGCTGGATCACGCCGCCGATGAGCCCCATGTCGTGGTACAGCGGCAGCCACGTGACGGCCGAACTGGCGTACGACGGTCGGAACGCCGCGCTGATGATCGCCGTGTTGTTCAGCAGGTTGCCGTGGCTAAGCATCACGCCCTTGGGCGATCCGGTGCTGCCCGACGTGTACTGCAAGAAGGCGAGGTCCGAGGGATCGATCGGCGGCAGCTTCCACCGCGCGCCATCGGTGGTGGGGATATCTCGGGTGCATTTCCAGTCGATCGCCGCCAAATCGGGGAGCTCGGACAGGACCGGCTCGATCCGTTCGAAAACATCCTGAGTGGTCAGCGCCACACGCGGCTGAGCGTCGCCCACGATGGCCTGAATCCGCTGCATGTTGGCATTACGCCGCGGCGGATACGCGGGCACGGCAACCACGCCCGCGTACAAGCAGCCAAAGAACGCCGCGATGTACTCCAGCCCCGAGGGAAAGAGCAGCAGGGCCCGCTCGCCCGCGAGCCCTTGGCTCTGCAGGTACGACGCAATCGCCCGGGCCCGAGCGTCGAGCTGGGCGTAGGTAAAGTGAACGCGATCCGCGTCGCCATCAACCACGTAGGTAAAGGCCCGCTGATTGCCTAAGTCGGTGGCTCTTAGCCGTAACAGGCCGACAAGGTCGACAATGTCATCGGTCAAGCCGTAGAGATTCGCCTGGCCCACATGCACGCTCGCTTGGTTGCTGATCGACTCCGCACGCCCTTACCGCGGGGCGGCCCCGTATTAAACTGGACAAACGGGGCGATTGCTAGCGATTCGGATGGCTGATCTGGCCTGGGAAGCCAGCAACAAGTTGCGCCGGTACCAAGCCCTGGTCGTGAGATCGACACCCAGCGGCAAGCATCTCGCCCCGCCCAGCGGTAGCACGGGTTATGCCGTGTAGGCACCTTGAGACGGCCCCTTTGGGGCCCCGCACGGCCCCCGTCGGGGGGCCTCTCTCGCCAGAAACGGTGCCAGAAACAGAGGAGGCGGCGAGGGGCCGCTTCGAGCCCCACCCCGCCGAACACAACACTCTACAAAAAAAGACCGAGGCGCGGGGCGGGGGCAAAATCGCCCCGCCCCACGCCTCGGTTATTAGCGCGGGCAGCCGGCGGCAGCTCGAAAGCCGCCTCCCCCCCACCGGTTGCGCCCCGCATCGTTTCTGGTAGCTACTTGCGGCCGTGAAAGCCGCAGTCATCGGCGGTTTGCCGTCAATCTTCTGGCCCTTGAGGGCCGCCGTCGGCACCCCGGCTTAGTGCCGGAACTCGATACCGAAGTTGACACCGTTAGCGAGGATGTCGGTCCGGGCGTCTTTCACGCCGAAGTCAGGAGCCCGATAGATGACCGACTGCGAGGCCCGCTGGATGTTATCTACATACTGAGCCGTGTAGCCGATCTTCAGGGCGAGTGCCCGGGTGAGCTTGTAGCGAGCCTCGAGCCGCAACTCCGCCAGCGGCGAGAAGTCGTCTTCAAACTTCCCGTACACCGATGTTGTCGTACGAGCCGAAGCCGAGCGGTTCAGGGCACCGGGGATCGCTTCTTCGCCGAACACGCCGTACTGATCGATGTCGGCTCGGTTGTAGGCGAACATCACGCGGCCATCGACACTGAAGTCCCACTTGCCGCGATCACGTGTCCAGCGGAGGCCGAGCTGCGGGCCAACCAGTTGGTTGTCGATCTCAGCCGACACGCTTGTGCGACCAAGGATGCTGCCCAAGCCGACCATCGAGAACCGGTCTTGGAGCCGCAGGAATCGCACACCGTAAGAAAACTGCAGCCGATCGCTGCGGCCCTGCTCTAGGCGGTGGCTCTGGTCGATCTGGTGCGTGAGCATCCACTCGACACCGTTCATCTCCGTCACGTTACGCGTTGTGACCGTGTCGAAGAAGACGTTGAAGGTGTAGAGGTCGTCGAAGTCGGTGATCTGGGCGATCCGCTCGTCGTCGTCAATCGTGCCGTCACCGTTGAGGTCCGCCAGGATGAAGAACGAACCGCCGAAGAGGTCACCGTCCAGGTCGTCGGCGGCAGCACCTTCGTAGGTGTCGTCGTCTCCAGCCGAGTCTTCTTGCTCGGCACCGTAGTTACCGACGTAGTAGACCGGCCCGTAGACGGTGCCCGCTTGAGCGCCGGCGAGGTTGTTCAGGTAGTCGCGGAAACCGTTGAGGAAGTTCGGGTCGGGCAGCTCGAAGTTGACCGCCACGCTGCCGAAGCCGAGGAAGTGGCCGTCGCCAAACTGCGGTCCGTCGCCGTCGAGCACGCCGTCGCCATCGCCATCGATATCGTTGTCTTCGTAGGCCGGATCAACGCCGGGCTGATCGCTGTCGGTTTGGCTTGTGTACGGCGTATCAGGTACGCCATAGGTGGCGTTGCTCTTGGCCTCGGGGCCGTCGAGGATGCCGATGGTCCAGCCGCGCTCACCGTCGGAGTAGCCGAACTCGTAACGGTCGCCCCAGGCAAACTCGGCGTCGGGCGTGGCGTCGAGGATGCCGTTCTTCACCTGGTACTGCGAGAGCGCCGCATCGAGTCGGTCGGAGTCGCCATCCAGCTGCGGCACCTCGACATCACGCGTGGTATCGTCATCCACGGGGACCGTGACCGTGACGGTCACAAAATCGCTCATGGGATCGTTTGGATCGACACGCTGAAGCGGGAAGAACGCGCTGATGGTTTCGGGAGTGATGCCGTTGACGGCGAGGTCCTGGATGTTGACCTGCAGCAGCACGTTGCGGGCGTTCTCTTCATCCGGCGTCAGGATGCCGTTGAAGATATCCTCCGAGGCGACCGTCAGACCGGGCGAACCGATCTCGATCCGTTCGCCGGTGATCGCCCAGACCGTTTTGTCGTAGCGGAAGAAGAACCCCGCTTGCGAGTCGATCCGACCGTCGAGGTCGAGCTCGGCTGGCTCGAACCAGCGCAGGTCGTTGTTGGCAACCACATCCTCAAGCCCATAGGCTTGAGCGTGGCAGAGTGACGCCGGTGCCAGCAGGCAACCAAGGGCGGCGGTAAGCAGTCTATGACGCGGAGCGAACATCGGCTTCCCCAGCACAGGTCAATCGTGGACGTACGGCTCGCGGCGACGCTTATCGCCGCTGCGCACGAACCGAGGGGGGGGTTGGTCTGTGACATTCGTATCGGTGGGTCGGGACGCCCTAGTTGAGGAACTCTGGTAAACCGTGCCGGTTTTTCCATCAAAGCCGGTCATGCGGATCAGCCGGGGCCCCGATTCGCTAGCACTTCGGCCCCAATCGCGGGTGCGTTAGGTGGTTGCCGCGGGCTTGGTTCGTGTTAGAAGTGGTGTGCCGCCACCGCCCGCGTCCGGCGAATCGGGCCCGGTACGTACTCTCGCCCCCCCGAAACTGAGCTTGTTGATGCTTGCTATGCGTGCTCCCTGCCGCTTTCCCGCCGCGGCCATGCGAAACCCCTTGGGCCCGTGCTGGCTGCTAGCAGCCGCTCTTGCGCTGACGGCTTCGGGGCCGATCGCGGCGGCCGCCGAGAGCCCGCCCGATGAGGACTGGATCCGCCTCACCGAGGGGCCCGACGGCAAGCCGCAAGCGCTGCAGACGGGCGTCGGACGCTACCAACGCACCGAAGCGGGGGGGCAGACGATCACGGTCGATCTGGTGGGCGCTGTCCACGTGGGCGATCGGGCGTACTACCGCAACCTCAACGAACGTTTCGAGGGCTACGAGGTTGTTCTCTATGAGCTGGTGGCACCGCCCGGCACGCGGGTCCGGCCTGGCCAGCAGGTTGGTAGCGATAACGCTTTGGGGGCCATGCAGAACGGCATGAAGTCGCTGCTCGGGCTGGAGCACCAACTGGAATGGGTCGACTACTCGCCCGCCAACTTCGTCCACGCCGACATGTCGCCCGACCAGCTGTTCGCGTCGATGGGCGAGCGCGGCGAGGGCTTTCTTGAGATGTACTTCCGGCTGCTCGGGCAATCGATCGCCGAACAGACCAAGCAGTCGGCCGCCGGCGAATCGACCGAGTTTGACCTCCTCCGGGCATTTTTTGCCGCGGATCGCTCGCAGCAGATGCGGATCGCGATGGCCAAGCAGATGGCCTCGATGGAAGGCGTTCTGTCGGGGTTTGGCGGCGAAAAGGGCTCGACGATCATCCATGAACGCAACGCGATCGCCCTGCGGGTGCTGGAGCAGCAGCTGGAGCAGGGGCGGCGGAGCATCGCCGTCTTTTATGGCGCAGGCCACTTAGCGGACATGGACGCCCGCCTGCGCCGCGATTTCGGTCTGGAACAAACCGATAAACAGTGGCTCGATGCCTGGCGTCTGGGCGATTAAAACGGACCGGCCTGCTGCAAGCTGCCGCTGTGCCCGGGGCAAAAGGCGTCCCCCGCGCAGAACGGCTTGAGCGCGCCCCGGTGGTTCGGTTACGCTACGGGGCTCGATGACCGCATAAGTCGTCACGAGACCCCCTTAAATATTAGCTGCTCACCCCTGGTTACCGTCATGGCCAAGCCCTGTCGCAAAGTAAAGAAAGCCAATCACGGCGCTCGCCCGGCGTGCAGCCGGCCCCGCAAGTCGCGTCGTCATAAGGTAAAGACCTGATCCACGGCAGTCGCTTGGTGCCGTTTGGCACCGCGCCGCTTGAACCGCCGCCCGCTGCAGGAAGGCTTACCGTTGCCCGCTAGCGACTGGATCCTTGACCCCTCGACGCTGGACCTCGAGTCGCCGCTGGTGACGATCGAGGAGATCCGCGCATTGATCCCCCAACGCGGGATGATCGAGCAGCTGACGGCGATCGTCCATTACGACGTCGAGGCGGGCACGGTCGCGGGCTACAAGGATGTGACCGATGAGGAGTTCTGGGTCCCCGGGCACATGCCCGGCATGCCGCTCATGCCCGGCGTGATGATGTGCGAGGCCGCGGCCCAAATCTGCAGCTACTTCGTTGCCAAGTTCGACCTCCTGGGCTGCGAGATGCTGGGCTTCGGCGGGCTGGACAATGTCCGGTTCCGGGGTGCCGTGGTGCCGGGAGACCGCCTGGTGGTGGTTGCCCAGCAGCTGGCTGTCCGCCGCGGAGCCATGATTCGCTGCCGCTTCCAGTGCTTCGTGAAGGACTCGATGGTCTGCGAAGGAGAGCTACGCGGCATTCCGATTCCGGTGGAAGCGCTCCGCGAAGCCCGCCAGTCGAGCTAGCCTAGCGCTAATCACCGCTCGCACGGGGTGCCCGTCCGATTTCACCCTTCGGCCCGCGGTCGCTATGCTGCTGCCCCTCTACGACCGAAACCCGCACCACCGCTTTCCGGTGGTCACGGTGCTGCTCATTCTGCTGAACGTGTTTTTCTTCTGGCGGTCCGTGGACGGAGGCGTCCAGAACTATGTCGGCACGATTTTCGAGCACGGGTTTATCCCCGCACGGCTGACGAACATCGACTCGGGTCAGCCCGTGCTGGTGCAGCAACAGCTGCCCGAGGGGGGTGCCTTTCGCGCGAGCCTCTCGACCGACTCGAACGCCGTTTATGCGACCCTGGTGAGCATGATGTTCCTGCACGGGGGCCTGCTGCATCTGGTCTCGAACGTGTGGATGCTGTGGGTCTTTGGCGACAACGTCGAGGACCGCCTCGGACGCTTGGTTTACCCCTTCTTCTATCTGTTGGGCGGGGTGGTTGCGGGGCTCACGCAATGGGCCGCCAGCCCCGACAGCACCACGCCGGTTATCGGTGCCAGCGGCGCGATCGCGGCCGTGCTGGGGGCCTACGTCGTGACGTTCCCCCGGGCCAAGGTGAAGACCCTCATCTTTGTCGGCTTGCCGCTGATCTTTGATCTGCCCTCGTACCTCGTGCTTGGCGCTTGGTTCGTGCTGCAGACGATTGGCGGCATCCAGGGCATCGGCGCGCCGGTCGAGATGGGGGTGAACGTCGCCTACTGGACCCACATCGGCGGCTTCGTGGCGGGCGTGATCCTGATGCCGCTCTTGACGATCGGCGTGGCGCCGCCGGGGGCCGAAGACTGGCGCACCGAGAGCCGCAAGGCTTTCGAGTTCTAGCTACCCTGTGAGGCGGCTGCGTACCGCTTGTTCCTTCCGTCGGCACTCTTTCTCGTAAGCACTGCGCCATGGGCCGCCGCGCTATTCCCAGCATCCATCGCCAGCTCGATCTGTCGGGCGTTCTGGTGACGATCGACGACCTGCCGCGGCCCTGGGACAACGGCGCACGGCTGTTCGGCCCCGCGCGCGCCGGGCTGCCGCTGGAGGTGGAGATCGGCAGCGGCAAGGGAATGTTCCTCCGCCGCGCCACGGGCGAGCGGCCCAACCACAACTTTTTGGGCGTCGAGATCGCCCACAAGTACGCCCGCTACTGCGCGGCGTTGCTCACGCGCGAGCAACGCGAGAACGGCGTGGTGCTCTCCGGCGATGGCGCCCGGCTGATGAGCGAAGTGCTCCCCACCGGCGGGCTCGAAGCGGTGCACGTTTACTTCCCCGACCCGTGGTGGAAAAAACGGCACCACAAGCGTCGGCTGATGAACAACGCCGACTTTCTCACCGACGTGGCGCGCACGCTGCGACCCGGCGGCGCGTTGCACTTTTGGACCGACGTGCCCGAGTACTTCGAGGCGGCGGTCGAGTTCCTTGCCGCTATGCGAGCCGAGAGGGGGCTACCGCTCGAGGGCCCCCACCCGGTGCCCGAGCCCCCTTCGCTGCACGAGCTGGACTTCCACACCCACTTCGAGCGGCGCACACGGCTGAACGATCAGCCGGTCTTTCGGAGTCGGTTTGTGCGGAGCTGAGCTTCGCGGCGCGGGCTGGGCGAGATGAATGCGGTCTTCGGCGACTTCAACGGTGACGGGACGGTCGACAACGGCGGGCTGAACGCTTTGCTGAGCAACTGGGGCTTTGGCTTCGCCATCCCCGAGCCGCAGGCGCTGCTGCTGGCGCTCGCAGCGTGTGTAGCCGGCGGCCGGCGGAGGGTTGCCGTCAGGTAAGCGGGCTGTCTTCGGCTATAATCAGGGCTGGCCCGTCGTGCGATCGTTCCCCTGCTGGTGCCAACACCATGCCCGCTCCGCCGCTGACCGAGCAGCACAGCGCTCTCCATCGGAACGAAGCCGAGGCGCTGGCGGTGCCCTTCTTTCCGCACCTGGGCGAGCTGGAGCCGGTTGGCCTGGCCGACCTGCCCCCCGCCTACCAAACCCTGCTGGGGCACGAAGGGCACATGACCGTCACGCTCGAAGCGTGGCACGAGTCGCTCATGGACGTACGGGTGGTCGGCGAACACGCCGAGGGAAGCCAATACGCCCGCCACAGCTTGCTCGCTCGTCAGTCGGACGGCCGGGTCGTACAGTCAGGGGTCATGCGGATCGACCTGGCGGGTCTCCCCCCCGAGGTGCAGCAGCGCGTCGCCGCAGGGGGCTGCCCGCTGGGACGTATCCTCATACGCAGCAACCTGTTGCGCGAAGTAGAGCTGCTCGCCCTGTGGCGCATCACGCCGGGCGAACAGCTGGCCGCAGAGCTGCAAACCGACGCTGGTGAAGTGATTTACGGCCGCTGCGCACGGATAATAGTAGAGAACCGCAACGCGGTTGAGCTGCTGGAAATCGTGAAACCCTAGCCCCTTGAGTCTCACTCACGATCGCATGAGTCCCACGCAAGACGCCTACGACTGTGTTGTTCTTGGTGCCGGCCCGGCGGGCTGCACGGCCGCCACGCTGGTTGCCAAAGCCGGTTTTTCGACCCTGCTCGTGGAACGCGAAAGCCTGCCGCGCGAGCACGTGGGCGAATCGCTGATGCCCGAAACCTACTGGACCTTCGAGAAGCTGGGCGTGCTGGACAAGCTCCGCGCGAGCCGCTTTAGCAAGAAGGTCGGCGTGCAGTTTGTCGACGCGTCGGGCCGCGAGTCAAAGCCGTTCTTCTTCCGCAGCCACTTCGACCACGACTCGAGCGATTCCTGGCATGTCGAGCGGGCCGAGTTCGACCGCATGCTGTTTGACAACGCCGCCGAGCACGGTGCCGAGTGCCTCGACCAGACGCGCGTGCTGGAGGTGCTCTTCGACAACGAGCGCGCGGTGGGCGTGAAGCTCAAGACCTCAGCGGGCGAGCGCCGCATCGCGAGCCGCGTGGTGATCGACGCCACGGGACAGTCGTCGCTGATCGCCAATCGGCTGGGGCTCAAGCAGATCAACCCGGACCTCAAGAAGGCGGGCATCTGGCGGCACTATCGGGGAGGGGATCGCGACGAATCGGGCGGCGGCGTCAAGACGATCATCTCCCACACGTCCGACCAGCAGGCATGGCTGTGGTACATCCCCCAATCGAACGATGTCATTAGCGTGGGCTGCGTGGGCGACGCTGACTATCTGCTGAAGGGCCGGGGCCCCGCCGCGCAGGTGTTCGACGAAGAACTCGCCAAGTGCGAAGGGGTCGCCCGCCGCCTCGTCGACGCCGAGGCGGTAGACGATCTGGCGGTCGCCAAAGAGTTCTCTTACACGACGACCCACGCCGCCGGTGACGGATGGACGCTGGTCGGCGACGCCTGGGGCTTTATCGATCCGGTTTATTCCTCGGGCGTGTACTTCGCGCTCAAGTCGGCCGACATGGCGAGCGCCTGTGTCGTCGATGCGCTGCGGACCGACGATTGCAGCGCTGCGCGGCTGGGCGCTTGGAACGCCGAGTTCAAGGCGGGCACGCAGTGGGTGCGGAAGCTGGTCCACGCGTTTTACTCGGGCTCGTTCCGCGTGGGGCAGTTCGTTAAGGAGTATCCGCAACACGCCGGCCCCCTGACCGACCTGCTGGTGGGGAAGATGTTTGCCCCCGAGATGCCGGCGCTCTTCGCGGACCTCGATCCGTGGCTAGAAAAGGCGGCCGCCGAGGGGGGCTCGGCCGGCGATTCGGGCGAACAGCTAGCGGCAATCGCCTAACGCCCCGCGATCCGCACGCAACCGACCCGAGGTGGCTGGCAGGCAAGCAAGGACGGGGCGCTCTGGGGCGCTCTCTGGGCGGGGGCCGTGGAGCCCTCTAGACTCGTGGGGTCTCTCTGGCTCGCGAGGATTAACGATGGTGAAAGTTGTTTGGGCCCTCGTGCTCCTCCTGATCGTGCTCCACCAGGACCTTTGGTTCTGGGAGGATCAGCGTCTGGTGTTCGGATTCTTGCCGATCGGGTTGGCGTGGCACATGGGGATCAGTATGGGTGCCAGCCTCACCTGGCTGCTCGCCACGTGGTTCTGCTGGCCTAAGGGTGACGCCCACTCAACCGCCCCTGGAGACGCAGCATGATCCAGCTAACCATCATCATTGGTTACCTTGCGCTGCTGTTGCTGCTGGGCTTCGGTGCCAGCCGGTTCGGACGCGGCACGTCGAAAGACTACCTGCTCGCCAGCCACTCGATCGGGCCGGTGCTGCTGCTGCTGTCGCTGTTCGGCACGACGATGACCGCCTTTGCGCTGGTCGGTTCGACCGGCGAGGCGTTCCGCCGCGGTGTTGGCGTGTACGGCATGCTGGCCTCGTCGAGCGGCATCATCCATTCGCTCTGCTTCTTCGTGCTGGGCGTGCCGCTCTGGCGGCTTGGCCAGAAGTATGGCTACCGCACGCAGGTGCAGTTCTTCCGCGATCGGCTCGACAGCGATCGCATCGGGCTCGTGCTGTTCCCGGTGCTTGTGGCGCTGGTGATTCCGTATCTGCTGATCGGCGTGATGTCGGCGGGACTGTTTATCAATGTCGTTACGCAGGGTCGTGTCGTCCCCGGAGCCGAAGGCTCCATGACGATCCAGAATCCGACCTTCAGCGAAGGCACTTTCCCCAGCTTTCTCGAAGCAGGCTACGCCACCCCCGCAGGCAGCAAGGGGGGTGTGCCGCGTCACTTGGCGTCGCTGGTGATCTGCGGCGTGGTGCTGAGCTACGTGTTCTTTGGCGGCATGCGCGGCACGGCATGGGCCAACGGCTTTCAGACGCTGCTCTTTATGGTGCTGGGGGTCGTGATGTTCTATCTGCTGGCGCAACAACTCGGTGGCGAGACCTCGTTCTTCGCGAACCTCAAAAAGCTTGGCGCAAGCATCCCGCCCGAGAAGCTCACGCGGAGCGACATCTCGCCCTGGAAGTTTCTCACTTACATGTTCGTGCCATTGTCGGTGGGGATGTTCCCCCACTTGTTCCAGCACTGGCTCACGGCCCGCAGCGCGGAGAGCTTCAAACTGGCGGTCGTGCTCCACCCGGTTTTTATCATGATCGTGTGGGTGCCCTGCATCCTGCTGGGTGTGTGGGCCGCGGGAGAGCTGGTGAACGTCCCTCCGCCCGTCGCCGCCGAACCCAACAAGGTGCTGGCCTTTATGGTCAAATCGACGGGCTGGCCCGTTCTGGCGGGGTTGCTGACCGCCGGTGTGCTGGCGGCCATCATGTCGAGCCTCGACAGCCAGTTCCTCTGCCTGGGAACCATGTTCTCAGAAGACGTGATGCTGCACTACGGCGGCCGCGATCGGTTCACCGACCAGCAGCACATTTGGACCGCGCGAATGTTCATCATCGCGATTGTCGGCTTGACCTACTTCTTCAGTCTGTTCGAGCCACGCCAGGTGTTTACGCTGGGCGTCTGGTGCTTCAGCGGTTTTGCCAGCCTCTTCCCGCTGGCGGTGGCAGCGCTCTACTGGCGCGGGCTGACCAAAGCGGGAGCCTACGCCGCTCTACTCACCGCGATCGGCATGTGGTTCTGGCTGTTCCGCGCCTCGGGCTACGCCGACGACGAGGCTTACGCGATCGCGTTCAACGTGGGCGGCACGCTGATCGAAGTCATGCCCGTCGCGCCGATGGTGCTCGCCTCGACCCTGGGGATGATCGTCGTTTCACTCGTAACGCCCAAGCCCAACGCCGCGACCCTGGCCAAGTTTTTCCCGGCCAGCTAGTTCACCGGGATATCGAATAACTGTCGGGTCGTTTGTGGTTGCCCCTATATGCGGATCGCTTATCTAGCCGCCGGCGCAGGGGGCATGTATTGCGGCAGTTGTCTGCACGACAACACGCTGGCGGCTGCGCTGCTGGAGCGCGGCGAAGACGTTACGCTCATCCCCACCTACACGCCGCTGCGGACCGATGAACGCAGCGTCGCTAGACGGCGGGTGTTCTTCGGGGGCGTTAACGCCTACTTGCTGCAAGAGTCGGCTTGGTACCGCCGCGTGCCGCGCTGGCTGCGGCACCTGCTCGACACACCTTCGCTGCTCCGACTCGCCACCCGCGGAGCGGGGAGTGTCGATCCCGCGCAGCTGGGCCCGCTCACCGTTTCCACGCTGGAAGGTCTTGCCGGCAACCAGCGTGATCAACTCGCCGAGCTCGCCGATTGGCTCGCCACGGAGATCCGCCCCGAGATCGTCCACCTTAGCAACTCCATGCTGCTGGGCATGGCCCAACCGATTGCCGCCGCCTGCAACTGCCCAGTGGTTTGCAACCTGTCGGGCGAAGACCTGTTTCTCGAAGGCCTCGCGCCCCCCTACCACGATCAAGCACTCACTCTGCTAAGAGCTAACGCCCAGCATGTCACGGCGTTCACAGCGCTCAACACCTACTACGCCGACTTCATGGCCGATTACCTAAGGGTCGAACGTGATCGCGTTCATGTTGTGCCGCACGGCTTGCGGCTCGACGAAGCGGTTGCGGTCCGCGACGCCGAGCCCGCTTCGCCCACGCCGATCATTGGCTATCTGGCCCGGATCTGTGAAGACAAGGGATTACACCTGCTGGTCGAGGCCGGCATGCTGCTCGCTGAACGCCTCCCCGATCTGCCGTTCGAGATTCAGGCCGCCGGGTATCTGGGAGCTGCCGACTGTGGCTACCTGATCGATCTGCATCGCCGCGTGGACCGAAGTCCCCTGGCCGGCCGGTTTCGGTACCGGGGAGAGCTCACGCGGGACAAGAAGTTTGCGTTCTTGCGTTCGCTGGCGGTGTTCTCCACGCCAACCGTCTACGCCGAAGCCAAGGGCCTGCCGGCGCTCGAGGCGTTAGCGGTCGGCGTGCCGGTGGTGCTGCCCGACCACGGGGCGTTCCCCGAGCTGATCCGAGCCACCGGCGGCGGATTGCTGCACCCGCCACGAGACGCCACCGCCCTGTCCGCAACGCTCGAAGCACTGCTCGAGGATGCGGATAACCGTCAATCGTTGGGGCAAGCCGGGGCCGCGGCGACCCGCGAGCGGTACTATGCCGACCGCATGGCGCAAGAGACGCTGGCGGTCTACCAGCACATTTTGGGGGACTAGCCGGGGTGGCACCGCTTGCGTCGGGCCGAGAAATCCGTATCCTACGGAGCTCGGAACGAGTCTTTCACCATCTTTCAGCAGTTCGTTATGCCCGGTCCCCGTCGCCCCCGTCGCGCCCCCTCCAAGCGTCGCCCAAAGCTCAAGACGCCGAAGAAGGATCCGCTGTACATCGATGGCGTTAAGCCGACCCCGATGTACGTCGATTACAAAGACATCGATCTGCTGAGCAAGCTGACCAATCGGCACGGCCGGATTGTCAGCCGCCGCAAGAGCGGTTGCCACGCAGCCAGCCAACACGCGGTCGCCCGCGGGATCAAGCGCGCGCGGTTCATGGCTTTGATGCCCTACATCGCGGACTGATGCCGATCGGCACACAAACAACTAGCAGCCGCCCCCATGGTTAGAAGGGGGGCGGCTCTTTTTGTTTGCGGCTCGGTTTTTTGTTTGCTGCGAGGTTCATTTTTTCCGGTTTGGTACATCGCCCCAGAGGGTTCGCCCAACGCCCTCCCCCGCTGCCTCTCTCTTTTCCCCCGCTCAGCCGATGCCCGCCACGTTTCGCTTCCGCCGGATGGTCGATTTTTCCGACACCGACATGGCCGGCATCATGCACTTCGCGGCCTTCTTCCGCTTTATGGAGTCGGCCGAGCACGCGCTGCTCCGCAGCTTGGGGCTGAGCATCTACCAGCAACACGAGGAGGGCGTGGCGCTGAGCTTCCCCCGCGTCAGCGCGCGGTGCGACTACCACAGCCCCGCTCGCTGTGAAAACGAACTCGACATTGAGGTCGTCGTGCACCGCTTGGGCACGTCGAGCATCACTTACGGTTTCCGCTTCAGCCACGCCGATCACGAATTGGCTGTCGGAGAAATGACGAGCGTCTGCTGTCTGATCCAAGAAGGCGTCCGCCCTAAGCCCACGCCGCTGCCACAAGATATTGTCGCGCTGCTCAAGCCGTACCTCTCAGCGAGCTGATCGCCGGCCCAAAACGGACCGCATGCAGGTGGGGGCCGGTATTCTGCAGGCAGGCTGCCGGTGCTGCGGTTGCGAAGCGGGCAAGGGCCGCGGAGAATCGAACTTATGTCCCTTCTCGAAGTAGACCAACTCGGCAAACAGTACCCCACGCCGGCCGAGCCGCTCGTGGTGCTTAAAGACGTGAACCTCCGGGCCGACCGCGGCCAGAGCGTTGCGGTGCTCGGCCCCAGCGGGTCGGGCAAGAGCACACTGCTAGCGATCCTCGGCACGCTCGATGAACCAAGCTCGGGAGTTGTGCGGGTCGAGGGGCAAGATCCGTTTCAGCTTTCCGAGACCGCGCTGGCCGCTTTCCGCGCGGATCGCATCGGGTTTGTCTTTCAAGAACACTATCTGCTGCCGCAGCTTTCGGCCTTTGAGAACGTGCTGCTTCCGCTGTTGGCAACCGGACCAGCAACCGCCGCAGGAATCGCTCGGGGCGAATCGTTGCTAGAACGGGTGGGCCTCACCGATCGACGCACGCATCGTCCGGCAGAACTCTCGGGGGGCGAGCGCCAACGGGTTGCGATTGCACGGGCTTTGGTGCGCGATCCGCTGCTGCTGTTGGCCGATGAGCCGACCGGCAATCTCGACGCGGCTACCGCCGAAACGGTGACCGAGCTGCTCGTCGGACTGCAAGCGGAACGCGACGGTGTGCTGGTCGTCGTTACCCATAGCGAAGCCCTTGCCAACCGGCTTGACCGCCGTGTGCGGTTGATCAACCACGCTCTGGAAGAGGCGTCTGTCTGACGCGTAATCCCCTTCTTCGCCCCGCTGCAACCAGGAACCTCACGGCATGGACGACCCCTACGAGCTCGCGGCCCGACTGCAAAGCGGCACACCCGCTGAGCGTCTCGACGCCGCCGACCGCCTGTCGCGAACGGGCGATCAAGCCGCAACGGTCGCGGCAGCACTGGTAGAGGCGTGCGCTGATCCGACGCTTCAGCCGGTCTGTGTGGGCACGCTCGAAGAGCTGGGTTCCCCGGCTGATCATCAGCTGGGGCTGCTCGGTCCGCTGGTCGCGAGCGAGCACGACGTGGTGGCCTACTGGGCCGCCACGCTGCTCGGCCGCGCCGGTTCCGCAGCGGCCGAACATCGCCCAGCGCTGGAAGCGGGCGTTCGTACTGGCGTGACCGAGGCGGTCCGCAAACGGGCAGCCTGGGCGTTGGAACGTCTGCCCGCCTGAGCACGCTGCCCGCCGGGACGGGTTATGCTAGAGCGATGAAATTGACCTCGATCCCCCAGCTGTATCGCAACGCCAAGCGTTGGCGCGAAGTCCTTGGCGTGCTGAGCAAGCACGGCTTGGCGGACTGGCTGAGCCGGATCGACGCCCCGCTCGCTAGCCGGCTGCTCCGTCGGCAAAACGCCAAAGGCTCGTCACGCACTCGCCGCGAAGAGCGGTTGCGGCGTGCTTTGGAAGAGCTGGGGCCCACCTTCATTAAGCTGGGCCAGGTGCTCGCCACGCGGCCCGACCTGGTCGGCAACGAAGTGGCGGATGAGCTCGTGAAGCTTCAGACCGCGGCACCCGCGACCCCCGCCGATGTGATCCGGGCCACGATTGCCGCCGAGCTGGGGCAAACGGTCGAAGACTGCTTTGCTACGTTCGAAGATGTGCCGGTGGCGTCCGCCTCGATCGGACAGGTACACCGCGCCACGCTGCACGACGGCACCGCGGTCGCGGTCAAGGTCCGTCATCCGGGGGTTAAGAAACTGCTGCGCGCCGATCTCGAAATTCTGCTGGGACTGGCTGAACTCGCCGAGAAACTCCCCGATCTACAACCGTACCGCCCGGTCGCTACCGCCCGCGAGTTCGAGCGACAGTTGCAGCATGAGGTCAATCTGTCCGACGAGGCGATGCGTCTGCAACAGTTTGGAGAGATGTTTCGCGGCGACAAGCGTCTGCATGTTCCTCGCCCCTATGAATCACTCTCCAGCGAAGCCGTGCTGACCCAAGAGTGGATCGAAGGGATCAAACTGAGCGAACCGCGGCTGGCTGAGATGGTTGACGCGGACCTCGCCGCGGTGGCTCGCCACGGAGCCGAAGTCTATCTGGAGATGATCTTCGAGCACGGGCTGTACCACGCTGACCCCCACCCTGGCAACCTGATGGTCATGCCGGGCGGTGTGATCGGCATGGTCGATTTTGGCATGGTCGGTCGGTTGTCGGATCCGCTCCGTGAGAACCTTGAAGACGTGCTGATCGCGGTCGCGGCAGACGACGCTCAGCAGCTGAGCGCCGCTTTGCTACGCGTTGGCAAGGCACCGGCGGAGCTAGACGAGGCGCGTTTCGGAGCCGAGATCGTTGACTTTGTCGATCGTTATGGCAACCAAGAAGTAGGCAGCTTTGATCTGCGCGGCGCGCTGACCGACCTGGTGCGCCTAATCCGCGAGCACCGCATCGCTCTGCCCGCCCCGATCGGCATGCTGCTGAAGCTGTTGATCATGCTCGAGGGAACCGCGCAGCGCCTGTCTCCGCAGTTTTCGCTGCTAGAGGTGCTCGCGCCCCTGCAGCGGCGGATGGTGCTCCGGCGGCTCTCACCCCTTCGGCAAGCCAAACGCGTGCGGCGCCTCTACGGCGAGGTGGAGCAGCTTGCCGAGGAAATGCCCCGGCGCATTCGCGACCTGCTTAATCAGTTCCAGTCGGGTCGATTCGAGGTCCACCTGGAACACGGCGGGCTGGAGCCCTCGGTGAACCGGCTGGTGCTCGGCCTGCTTGCCAGCGCGCTGATTGTCGGCGGCTCGCTGATGGTCAGCCGTAACGTCTGGCCGGTTGCGGGCGTATCGGCACCCGGCGTGATCGCGTTCGTGCTCAGCGGCCTGCTAGGAGTGCGACTGTGGTGGGCGATCGCGAAGTCGGGGTGGCTCGACAGCCACTAACGGCGAGCCAGCGGGGCGGCCGGTTCCTAGCGAGCCGGCAACCTGCATCAGCAGGCGAGCCGCCTGGCACGCCGCAGGTAAGTGCCCCTTCGGTGCGGTGCTAACCCTGGGCGAGGTCCGTCAGGGCGGCCTCGATGCGGTCGTTCAGACTGTCCAGCTCCGCTAGCACATGATCGTGACGACGCTCAATTTCCACCATCTGCTGATCAGCGCTGGGCAGCTTTGTGGGGTCGGGCATGGGGTCTTCCTGCGGGGTGTCGTGCAGGATCAGATCGTCCGCCAAAGCCCCACCGCCCCACCGAGATGCCCGCTGATCGATCGAACTAAACCCCGTCAGCGTCAAACTTTGCGGCTCGTGTCGATTCGGCCGATCGGGGCCTGTTGGCGACCCCTGGAAGACGGCTATGGCGTTCTGGGTCGTGGTTTGTTATTTTGATGGGCTACCCCAAACCGGTACCCCACGCCCACGGCACCCCTGCCGATGGCACCATAGTTCAGGAGCAGCGACGCGTTGTGGTCAAGCTTACGCTGAGAGACAAAGAGACCGCTCAAGAAGCGGTTCGCCGATTCCGCAAGCTCGTCGAGCGGAGCGGTATCAAGAAGGAAATGCGCGTCCGCGAGTTCTACGAGAAGCCCAGCGCCACCAAGCGCCGCGCTAAGATCCGTGTCGAGCGTCGCAATCGCCGCGAGCGCGTTCAGCCCCGCTGATCGCCCGTCCGGCTCTGTCGCCCGTCCGGCTCTGTCGCCCGTCCGGCTCTGTCGCCCGTTCGGCTCTGTCGCCCGTTCGGCTCTGTCGATAGTTCTGGCTGAGCGATCGCTCGCTGGCTATCAATCGCTTTGATCTAGCGCCAGCTCTGAGATTCGCGGCCGACCTGAACTGGTAGTCCCCCCCTCCGGGATTCGCCGCACCAACAAAACAATAAAGCCCGCCGCGGAGTAATCCGCGGCGGGCTTTTTTCGTTGCCTCGCTCAGAGCTCGAACACGAGCGATCAGAAAGCGGCCTCAGCACGGAGGAAGAAGCCATCCCAAGTCATCAGGTTAGCGTCGTCCATCATCTGAATCTGTGTCGTCGTGCTGGTGTAGTCGTACTCAGCGCGGTGGCCCAGGTCGTGCCAAGCCGACAGCAAGTAGCCACCCGAGACCGAGATCCGCTGCGTCAGAAACGCCGTCACACCGGCTTCGATCTCGGTGACAGGCACCACCTGTGTCGATGTGAACGTTGTCGTGGGAACGTTCGATCCACTAATAACCGTCTCCACGTCGCCCAGCAGCAGCGAGATATCGCCCTTCACATAGGCGCTCAGCATGCCACGCTTGCCGAAGTAGCGGCGACCGAGCAGCCCGGTCCGGAGGCCGACGCCGTCGAACGAAACGCTGCTCTGAGCGTTGCGGTTGGCGTTGGGGCCGCCGTTGGCGGTAGCGATGTCCGAAGCATAGTTGAGCGTCGAATCAACGTTCGAGATCCGGATGGCACCGGTCCACTGGAGATCCCAGGGAGGGCAGCCGCAGCAACCGGTTCCGCAGCCGCCACCGCAGCTGTCGCCGCAGTCCGAATCACAGCAGCCGGTGTCACAGCAACCGGTATCGCAGCAGAAGCCGCCCAGCGGGATCGTCTTCGAGAAGGCGATATCGTAGTCGCGGAGCTGCACGCTCGCCGAGCCGAAGAGTCGGTCGCCGTCGCCGGCGGTGATCACTTCAAAGGGCGCGGTCACGAAGGCGAAGCCGCCGTCGAGGTCAACCGGACCCGAATCAAACGAGCCGTTGCTATCGAAGTTCGAGTGCGTGAAGCGGATCTCGCCACCACAATCGCACAGGCGGTAGCCGCCGTAGATGCGGTACGAGTCGCCGTAGTCGAATTCATACTGGCGGAAGTCTTCGGTCGGCGGCGGACCGACGCGCAGATCGCGATAGGCGGTCGCCTCGCTGAAGTTGGCCCGTAGCGACAGGTACTCAGCACCAACAAAGACCTGACCACGGCGGCCCCCGACGCCATTCATGAGCCCCAGGCCCGTTCCCGCATCGCAGGTGTTGCAGCCCGCGGGCTGAACCGCCGGATCAACGATCATTTGACCATTGTCGGCGAAGGCTTGCGATGCGGCGTTATCTGCCGCCGTTGCCGAAATACCGCAGGCCAGAGCCGCGGCAAACATGAGCGCGCACGCTCTGCGCCAATCTCGTGACATCTTTTGGTTCCCCCCAAAAAAATGATTGTCGGGGCAGCCCACTCTGCCACACGCGTGGCGAGTTAGACTCCCGGCTCCCGTTCCGTTCGTGCCAGCGCGGGTGATTCCACTCCCTCCGCGTCGGCAAAACCGTCGGTTCCCCTACCATCATCGGAAGTGGTGCCACACATCTTGCGAGGATTTCCGGAACAAGCCGCGGGAGTGGTGCCATCGCTGCAAACCAACCTTCTTTCGCAGAGCGGGCATAAAAAACGGGGGCTCCCGATGATGGAGCCCCCGTTGGTGGGGAGATCGTGTTGATGTCGTCGCTAGGGGGTAAACCGAGCGCTAAGCGTTGGCGCCTCAACGCCGGTGCCTGTTTCGCCCTCAGTAGGACGGTGTCGGTGGGGGGTGTCGCGAGAAGCTACTCGCGACGACGACCCCCGAGGCCCAGCATTGCCAGGGCTGCTAGCAGCGCCGTGGCGGGCTCAGGGATGGGGTCCGTAATGTTCAGGGGCACCAGCGGATCGATCATCTGCATGATGTTGTACGAACGTGGCGTGCTGACCGAAGCCATCATCGAGTCGCTCAGATCGTAATTCGGCAGCTGCACCGAGGTGGTCTGACCGTTCGAGAAGCCGAGGCCAACAATCGAGTTACCCTCGATATTCGAGCCGCCATTGGCGTCAAAGAACACCTCGGTGTACGAGGCAAGGTTCGCCTTCTTGTCGGCCGGGTTGTCGGAGTTGATATCGACCTGGAAGCGCGCCACCTGACCCGGCTGCAGACCGCCGTTGAGGAACTGGATCACCAGCTTGTCACCACCGTCGGTAACGAAGCTGTTGAAAGCGATCCCCGGTGTGGTCATGCCGAGCAAGGCGGGCTGGCCGGTGATGCCCACATGGCTGGCGTTGGTCCACGCCTTGCCGGCGAACTCGGTGCCGAAGTTGTAGGCGGTGTCGCCGATCGTAAGCGAAAGCTCCGTGATCGGTTGGTCATCGGCATCAGCAGCCAGCTCGATGAACGGGGTGTTGTACTCGTAGACCTGCGTAAACCACGCGGTCCAGAGGGCGTACATCTTCGCGCTCATGTGGCCCGGATCGGCGAGCACCGTCTCCAGGCTGCTGAAGTTGATCGTCGCGGCCTGCGTTGAAGTGGCGGGCAGCGAAAGCAGGGTCGTCATCACAACGGCCAAGCTCAAAAAGGCACGGCGTGCCACACATCGGGAGTTAGTCATGAGAGGCGCCTCGGGTAGGCCCTTGAGCAGGGAGAGCGATCCGTTGTGGATCACTTCGCGCCAAAGGGCAGTGGGTCGGGATGTTCGGAACAGGCAAAGAATCGAGATATGTGAGCGGGCGTAGACGAGCGCGATTCAGGGCGGGTGAAGCCTCGACCCGCCTTTAACTGGGGGCCAAACACTTATCCATGCGCCAGGGATATGCGCCGCCTTTGCCGTAACCAGACCGCGGCTTTCCAGCACGCGCATCCAGCGGCTAAGCGGGGGTGAAAGAACTCGGACGCCCAGAGAAGCGTTGCGCTATGCGGGCACCGTCATCACGACGCGCGCACCGGAAGTCGCAACTTGCGGCGGAGTCAGCAGCTGTCGCAGGAGAGAGCGACGGGCGGATCAAAAGCGGAGTAGCCGATCGTTCGATCGACAGGCCGTGCAGGCTCGAACTCAGGAAGAGATCGTCTCTACAAAGGCCAAGCTACAAGGCTTTACGCCTTGCACAGCCGCGAGGAGCAACGGCTCAGAATGAGCCAGTGAACCAGGAGAGCCATGCTCAGGAATGCCCGACGACGCCTGCGACGGATTGCTCCGCCGGCGCCGAGTTGACATTCATGAGACGACTCCCGTTTGCTCGTTAATCAGTTCTCTCGAATCACGTACCACCTAGCGGTAGCACGGGAGAGATGCCTATGACTCTTAGAATAATGAGGGGGGCAGCTGTGTCAACGACTTTTTCGGTCAGATAAAGGCTAACTGCGTGCAGACGGGGCTATTCGCGAAGCGGACCACGCTATCTGCGGGAAAACCGCAGCCCTGCGCCCGCGAATCGGTTAGTCCTGGCCCCGCCAGTCCAGGCCGAGGTCGAGCGACCGTGCCGCGTGCGTCAGAGCCCCCACACTGATGCGTTCGACGCCAGTTGTAGCAATTGCAAGGATTGTGTCGAGACGGACCCCGCCTGAGGCCTCGAGCTGCACCCCTGGGGCGAGGCGGCCCCGCAGCTCCACCGCCTGCTGCAACTGCTCGATCGACATGTTGTCCAGGAGCACAATATCGGGAAGGGCATCGGAAACGGCGTCAGGACTGACCGGCAGGATCGCCTCGAGCTGGGCGAGGGTATCGACCTCGATCTCGACCACCCTTTGCGGATAGCGCGCCCGGGCGCGACGGACCGCCTCGGAGAGCGTCAGCCCCGCCTCGCCTGCCACTGCCAGATGGTTGTCCTTGATCAGGATCGCGTCGTAGAGACCGATCCGGTGATTGCTTCCCCCGCCGCAACCGACGGCAAACTTTTCCAGCCGACGCCACCCGGGCGTGGTTTTACGCGTGTCACAAACCGCGGCCTTGGTCCCGGCGATCGCCTCCACGTACTGCCTTGTGAGTGTCGCAACGCCGCACAAGCGGTTCATCAGATTCAAGATCGTCCGCTCGCAGGAGAGCAGGTCGGCCGAAGCCCCCTCCAAGCGGCCAACCACCACCCCGGGCTGCAACTCGGTGCCGTCTTGCACCGCAGGGGTCCAAGTGGCGTCGGCAGCGGCCTCGGCGAGGACGAGCCCCGCAATCCGTACGCCCGCCGCGATCCCCGCCTCGCGTGCGACCACGTCCGCAGCACCCCGCCGATCAGCGGAGACGATCGCCTGGGTGGTCAGGTCGCCGGCATCGGCCAAGTCTTCGCCGAGCGCCAGACGAATCAATTGCCGCGCGTCGTTCTCCAGCAAGGCGTCCCAGGCGATCGGCGGAAATGGCTGGCTCATCTGGACTGACCTCGGGCGTTGGACATTGAGTAATGACAAGGTAACGCACTCACGGTTCGCCGCCCGCAAGCAGCGCTTCAAACTGCGCCTCGTTGAGCACCGGCACGCCCAACTGCGCGGCTTTGGCGAGCTTGCTGCCCGCCTTCTCGCCGGCAACCAGATAGTCAGTTGCTTTGGACAGGCTACTGCCCGGTTTGCCACCGGCGGCCTCAATCCGGGCATGGGCTTCGTTTCGGCTGTATCCCGCTAGCGTGCCGGTCACCACAAGCGTCTTTCCCAACAAGGGACCCGAGCGTGCAGCAACGGCCGGCTTCTCTTCGCTCAGGACGATGCCAAGCTCACGCAGGTCCTCGAGGATCGCCACGCCGCGTTCGCTGTGCAGGTACTCGAAGATCGAGCGGGCAATCTCGGGGCCGATCCCCGATTCAGCGCCATCCGTCTGGAAGGACTCTAGTTCTGAGACACTGGCCGCAAGCAAGGCGTCGAGCGAACCATACTGTCGGGCAAGCACCGTCGAAGCCGTGGAACCGATATGGCGAATCCCCAAGGCGGCGAGGACCCGAGCGAGTCCCCTTCCCTTGGCGGCCTCAATGCCGGCCAGCAGATTGTCCACCTTCTTTTGGCCCATCCGTTCGAGCTTGACGAGATCCGCGCGACGCTCGTGCAACCGGAACAGGTCTCCGTACGAACGAACCAGCCCCGCTTGCAGCAGTTGCTCGATGACCTTCTCGCCCAGGCCGTCGATGTCCATCTGCCCGCGGCTAGCAAAGTGCCACAACCGCTCCTTGAGCTGTGCCGGGCACGCGGGATTGGGGCAGTAGCGGCCTGATTCGTCCAGGATCGAAACGGGCGGCGGCTCGGCCGGCGGTTCGGGCTCGCGGCCCTGTTTGGCGGCGAGTTCCTGCTCACGCTGAACACGACGCGGCCATCCCTCGATCTCTTGCAGCCGGCGCTGGTCATGCTCGATCACCACGGGGGTGTCGCACCACGGGCAAACACGGGGGGGCACGACGGGATCAGACCGACCGGGGCGGTCCGGGTCGAGCACCTTCACCACCTGCGGGATGATCTCACCCGCCTTTTCAATGAGTACGGTGTCGCCGATGCGGACGTCCTTGCGGCTCATTTCTCCCACGTTGTGCAGCGTCGCATGCTGCACCGTTGTCCCCGCGACGAAGACCGGCGTCATCTTGGCCCGCGGCGTGAGCTTGCCCGTCTTGCCCATTTGCCAGTCGATAGCGAGCAGCTCGGTCGGGGCTTGCTCGGTGGCGTACTTGTAGGCGAGACACCACCGCGGAAAGCGGCTCGTAAAGCCCAAACGCTCCTGCAAGTCAAAACGATCCACCTTCACAACGACCCCATCCACGCCGTAGTCGAGCGACTGTTTCTTCTGCTCAAAGCGTTCGATGTATTCCAACAGTGCGTGGGTGGTCGCACACCGTTCGGCGAGCGGATTGGTGGGCAGACCCCACGCGCGGCACCGCTCAAGCAGCGCGCTCTGCGACTCCACCACGCCCGGATCGATCGCGCCGCGCCCGTGTACCACCAGCCGTAGCCCGTTCCGTGCCGTGATCGCGGGGTCCAGCCGTTTGAGCGCTCCGGCCGTACCGTTGCGGGGATTAACCAGCGGCTCGTCTCCGGCGGAAACGAGCTCTCGGTTCACGCGCTCGAACTCCGGCTGGGGCATGTAAACTTCGCCGCGAACCTCGATCACGCCGATGTCCGAAGCGCTGCCCTGCAATGCCAGCGGCACGCTGCGCAGCGTGCGGAGGTTCTGGGTAATGTCGTCCCCGCGCACGCCGTCACCGCGTGTCACCCCCAGCACAAAACGCCCCGCCTCGTACCGCAGACTGGCGGCAACACCATCCACCTTGGGCTCGGCACAGTAACCGCCGGCAATCGGATAGCCCTCGCGTTGAGCCGCGTCGAGCCGGTTATCTCGCGCGGCACGCAGCTCCGCTCGGCGGGCGTTGAGGGCTTCGCGCTGCTGTCGAGCGGCGTCGTCTCGCTTCCCTTTGAGGCCGGTCTCGCGGTCTTCTAATTCCTTCAGCTCCGAATCGATCGCGACAATCTGCGGATCGACCGCTTCGTAACACCGGCGGGCCCAGTTGGTAAGCTCCTCTGCCTCGTACGAGTTGTCGATCGAGTACATCCGCTGCGTGTGCTCGACGGCGCGAAAGGCGTCCAGCGGCTCGCCTCCGATGCGCTGCGTCGGGCTGTCGGACGCAACGAGATCGGGGTGATCGGCTTCGAGGCGGCGGAGCTGCTCGAGTAGCGCGTCGTACTCGCGATCGCTGATCGTCGGAGACGCCTCGACGTAGTACCGGCGATCGTGGTCGTGGATCTCGGCCGCAAGCCGCTGGATCTGCTGGGCGACGTCGGTCATACCAAACCGGGAAAAAACGTGCAGGCTGGTGGGGGGTAGCGAGCCGCGTCGCGAGCCAACGCGCTGCTGTCTTGCTAGCCCGCAGCGGCGGTCGTGGTGGCGGCTTACGCAGCTGAGGGGTATCGTACGGGACTCCCCCCGAGCCAGCCACGCCCGCCATGTGTTCCTCCCCCGATAACGCTGGACTCACCACTCCTCTGGGAGACACTACGCTGTCACGGGGCACCGATGCCGGGGAAGCCGGGCCGCACGACCCGACGATGATCCGCGTGCGCGGCGCAGCGACGCACAATCTGAAAGAAGTTGATCTCGACCTGCCACGCAACCGGCTGATCGCGTTCTGCGGGGCCTCGGGTAGTGGCAAGACCTCCATGGCGATCGACACCCTCTACGCCGAGGGCCAACGCCGTTACATCGAGAGCTTCTCCCCCTACACACGGCAGTTCTTGCAGCAGCTCGATAAGCCCGACTACCAGAAGATCGAAGGCCTGCCGCCCGCGATCGCGGTCACTCGGGCCAGCGGCAGCCGCAGCAATCGGGCGACAGTCGCCACGGCCACGGAAATCGCCGATCACCTGCGGTTGCTGTTTGCGCGGGCGGGCCGCTTGTGGTGCAGCACCTGCAACGCCCCCGTGCGGCGTGACACGATCGATTCGATCGTCGATGCGCTCCGTGAGCTACCGGAAGGCACACGCGCGATGCTGGGCTTTGAGGTCGAGCTGGGCGCGCAGCCCGCGGATCGTCTCGCCGAGCTGATCGAGGCCGGCTACGTCCGCGCGCTCGTCGAGGGCGAGGTCACCGAGCTTGCGACGCTGGCACAGACTTCCGCCCCCCCCGCTCAGCTGATCGTGGTCGTCGATCGATTCGTCGGTGGCCGCATCGAAGAGAGCCGGTTGGGCGAGTCAATCGAGACCGCTCTCGATGGCGGCGCAGGGTGCTGCCTGGTGATCGTGCCCGCCGCAACCGATCCGTCGAGCGCGGCCCCCGAGCCCCTACGATTCGATACGCGGCTGCGCTGCGCAGGATGTGACGAGAGCTTCGTTCAACCCGAACCGCAACTGCTGAACTTCAACAGCCCGCTGGGCGCGTGTGAATCGTGCGAGGGTTTTGGCAGCGTTGTCGAGCTCGACATGGGACTCGTTGTCCCGGACCGCGCCAAGTCGCTGGCCGGGGGGGCGATCGCGCCGTGGACAACGCCGGCCTATGCCCACGAACTGGAAGAGCTGCTGGCGCTCGCGCCGGACTACGGCATCCCGACCAACGTGCCGTTCGAGGAACTCTCCGACGAGGCGGTGCAGCGGATCGTCCAGGGCGTTCCCGAACGAGATTTCGGGGGGCTCAACGGCTTTGTTAGCTGGCTCGAGCGGCGGAAGTACAAGATGCACTTGCGCGTGTTCTTGAGTCGCTGGCGGTCGTATCGCCCGTGCCCCGCATGCGACGGTGCGCGGCTGCGACCCGAAGCGCTCGCCGTGCGGATCGGCACCGAGAACCTCGCTAGCGTAATGCATCGCGAGGTGCGTGAAGCGGTCGCGTGGCTCGAAGCCCTGCTGCAAGACGAATCGCTCGACCCCGCAGCGGCGGCGATCGCTCTGCCAATTGTCGAAGAAGCGCTCGCCCGCGGGCGCTACCTGGTGCAGGTTGGACTCGGCTATCTGACCCTCGACCGTACCCTACGAACACTCAGCACGGGCGAGCTGGGCCGGGTCGCGATGACGGCAACGCTCGGATCGAATCTCGTCGAGATGCTGTACGTGCTGGATGAGCCCTCCGTGGGGCTGCACCCCGCCGACGCCCTGGGCCTTGTGCGGGCGATCGAGCGTCTCCGCGATCGGGGCAACACCGTGGTGGTGGTCGAGCATGAAGAATCGCTCCTGCGCGCGGCGGATCAGCTCGTGGAGTTCGGGCCCCACGCCGGAGCCGAGGGGGGCGAGATCGTTTACGCCGGCCCAACAAGCGAGATCGTCCACTGCCCTGAGAGCCGTACGGGCGACTGGCTGGCGGGCCGCCGGATCTCGGCCGCGACCGCGGCCAATCGGCGCCCAACCGATCAGGGTCGGCTCTCGATCGCCGGCGCTACGGGTGCCAACCTGGGGGGTAACTCACCGGAAGGGCTCGACGTTAGTTTTCCGCTTGGGGTGCTCTGTGTGATCACCGGCGTCAGCGGAGCCGGCAAGAGCAGCCTCGTCCGCCGCACGCTTTATCCGGCGCTCTCCCAGCGGTTGCACGATCGCGCGAAGTCGGCCGGAGAAGCTAAATCGGATCACGATCGACCGCTGCCGCTCCGTGACCTGACCGGCATCCGCCAGCTGGACGACGTGATCCTCGTCGATCAATCACCGATCGGCCGCTCACCGCGGTCCAATCCGGTGACGTACCTCAAGGTGTTCGATCCGATCCGCGAGCTCTTCGCCGAGCAGCCCGACGCTAAAGCCCGCGGCTTCAAAGCGAGCCACTTCAGCTTCAACGTCGATGGCGGTCGGTGCGACGCCTGCCAGGGAGCCGGCCATATCGAGGTCGATATGCAGTTTCTCGCCGACATCTACATGCGCTGCGGCGAGTGCGATGGCCAGCGCTATCGGCACGAGGTGCTCGAGGTCCGCCACCGGGGGCGCAACATCGCCGAAGTGCTCGACATGACCGTGCTCGAGGCGTTCCGCTTCTTCCGCGGCCAGCCCAAGGTGCAATCGCGGCTGCAACCGTTGATCGACGTCGGGCTGGAGTACCTCCAACTAGGACAATCCGCGACGACGCTCTCCAGCGGCGAAGCGCAGCGCTTAAAGCTCGCCGGAAGGCTCGCCAGCAAGGGGGCCGCCCGCACGCTGTTCGTCATGGACGAACCCACCACGGGTCTGCACTTCTCCGATGTGGAGCGGCTCACCGAGTGCTTTGGCGCGCTGCTCGACGTGGGGCACTCGCTCGTAGTGATCGAGCACAACCTGCAGATGATGATGGCCGCCGACTGGATCATCGATCTGGGCCCCGGCGCGTCGGCCGAGGGGGGCCGGATCGTTGTCGAAGGAACCCCCGAGCAGGTCGCCGCGTGCAAGGCGTCCGCCACCGGACGGGCCCTCGCCGAAGCGTTCGCCCAACGCGACGCGGCGCTCGCAGAACTCGAACGCGAAGAGGCGCTCCTCGCCGATGAGCCCTAACACGCTGATCGAACGGGTCGATGTGCGGCTCGGACCGGCAACCGACTCGCGCGCGACGGTTTATCTCACGCCGCGCTGGGCGGCGGGAACAGACCTCGGCGACAACTGGCGGTTGCACGGCGAGCTGCGCGGCCCACGCTGTCTGTACGCCAAAACGCTCGCTTCGTCGTTCGCGCTCCGCGATCGGGGCCCCGACCCGCACCCACTGGCGAGCGTCGAGGTTCTCGAACCGTGCTTCTGGACCCCCGATCTGCCCTACCTGTACGACCTGCGGCTGGAGGTTTACGACGGAGACCGTCTGATCGCCGAGCATGGCCAGACTCTGGGACTCAAGCGGTGGGCCGTTGAACGGGGCCGCTTCTGGCTCGACGGCAAACCCCATGTGCTACGGGCGTGGCAACGGCCCGCTGAGGCGGTTGCCCGACCAACCGACATTTTGTGGGGCCCCCTGCGTGAGGCGCGGCTGGCCCTGTGGTGCGAAGCCCCCACCGCAGCACTACTGGCCCAAGCGTCGGTCCAGGGCGTGCTAGTGGTGGTTCCGCCGATAGATTCTCCCACGGTTCCCTTCGGAGAAGCTGCCGCGCTCGCGCCCGCGGCGGTATGGCTACCGGCTGAGCGTGTCGCGCTCGTGACGCCCCCCGTCAACAGCTGCCTGCTGTGCGCTGACCTGGCGACGATCGCAACGCGCTTTGACCCGGCGCTCAGCGCTGCCCGCGCTGCCCGCGCTGCCTGCGAACGCTTACAGCGTGATTGCGCGCCGTTCACCAACCTCGCGGGCTACGTGGTTTGACGCCCCTGCCGAAGCCCCCCCCAGCGATGAACAAACCACCCACCAACGATCCGCCGACCGATCCCCCGGACCGCTACGCCAAGCAGGTGCGTTACGCGCCGATCGGCGCTGCCGGTCAGCAGCGGCTGCAAGCGAGTCGGGTGCTGGTCGTCGGCTGCGGAGCGCTGGGCTCGGTGACGGCCGAAACGCTCGTCCGCTCCGGCGTGGGGCACGTGCGGCTGGTTGATCGCGACATCGTCGAGCTCTCAAACCTGCAACGTCAGGTCCTGTACACCGAAGCCGACGCCGCGGCGGGAAGCCCCAAAGCGATCGCCGCCGCCGAGCGGCTCCGCACCATCAACTCGACGATCACGATCGAGCCGCACGTTGCCGACGTCACGCACCACAACCTGCCGCAACTGGCCGCCGGGGTCGATCTGATCCTGGACGGGACCGACAACTTCGCAACGCGGCTGCTGCTGAACGACTACGCCCACGCCACCGGCACGCCGTGGGTTTATGCGGGCGTGATCGGAGCCGAGGGGCGTGTCATGCCGATCGTGCCCGGCCAGACCGCGTGCCTGGCGTGTCTCATGCCAACGCTGCCGGCACCGGGCGACACGCCGACCTGCGACACGGCGGGGGTCATCGGCCCGGCGGTGAACGTGGTCGCCTCGGTCGCCGTAGCGGAGGGGATCAAGTGGCTGGTGGGCGCGTCGGCGAAACCCCTCGGCGAGTTGACGGTGCTCGACCTGTGGGCGGGCGTCTGGCGGAGGCTTCGCGTGCCGCGTGCGGCAGACTGCCCGGTCTGCCAACAGGGCCAGTACGACTGGCTGGCCGGCCGGCACGCGGCGACGTTCACGCTGCTGTGCGGCCAAGGGGCCGTGCAGATTTCGCCGGCGGCCGACGCTCGCCCGCCGGACCTAGCGGCGCTCCGCCAGCGGCTCGAACCGCTGGGAGAAGTGAGCGGCAACGCTTTTCTGCTGCGGTGCCGGTTTGAGCGCTGGCCGCTCACGCTGTTCGCCGACGGCCGCGTGATCGTCGGCGGTGTCGAGACCGAAGCGGAAGCGCGCACGGTGCTAGCGCGCTGTTTGGGCGGGTAACGCCTTGCCCAGGGCCAGCCGGGGCGGGCACCTACTAGGGGGGCACCAGCGCGTTCGCGGCGGGCCGGGGCAGCTTGGCGGCGCAGCAGCGTGGTTATTCTGGCTAAGGGCTAGATGGCTAGCCTGCCGCTTGCCTACGGCACGCGTCGGCTGCAAGCGCCGCGAGCGCCAGCAGCAGCGTTTGCGGCTCGGGCACGGAGGAGGTCCCCGTGATCATCCCGGGCACGCCGCTCGCGGGGGGATTAAAAATGCCCACGCCCCACAGGCCGAGCAGCTCGTTCAGCTCGCTGTTGTCGATTGTCGGGCCCTGCGGCGGGCGGGGAACCAGCTTTCGCGAGCCGGCGGCGGGGCCCGCAACGACGACTCGCCCCGCGTCTGCCCCAGCACAGCACAATAATTGCCCCTCCTCCACAGGAGGAGGGGCTAGGGGAGGTGGCAGAACCCGGGTACACGCGGTCCCCCCACCCCCCCGTCTCCCGCAATGAAGGGGCCTCCCCCTCAACGGGGCGGGGGGCGGCGGTGCTAGCGGTGGTAAACCGGCAGCCTCAACTCACGCGGTGGACTTTGCCGATTAGACCAACAGAGCGTGCGCACCGTGCGTACCGCTGTCGGCTTCGGTTCCTTGCTAGCACCCTATGGCGATCACCTCGGCGACTACCGATCGGTCCGGCGGGCCCCGGCTTGGGCAGAAGCGTCCGCTCGCGCGGAAGGCGATCGGGCGGATGGGTCCCTGGCAGCTGGTACGCGTGCTGGGCGAGGGTGCCATGACGCGTGTCTACCTGGCACGCCCCGCCGAACACGAAGACGCCCAGCCGACCTACGCGGTGAAGTCGCTGAAGCGCGAGTGGTGGAGCGAGCCGGCGGCCATCGCGGCGCAGCGCCGCGAGGCGTGGATCGGCGGGCGGGTTTCGCACCCGAACCTGGCCCCGGTGCTCGCCTCGGCGGTGACGGCACCGCCGTTCTATCTGGTCACGCCCCGGCTGGGGGGACAAACGGCCGAGGCGATGCTCGGCACGGGCGTGAAGCCGGCGCTGCCGGTGGCGTTGTGGATCGCGCGCCAAGCGGCGCAGGCGCTCGAGGCCCTGCTCACCGGCGCGGGCGTGATCCACAGCGACGTGAAGCCCGGCAATCTGATGGTCGGCCCCGACGGGCACACCACACTGCTGGACCTGGGCTTCTGCCAAACGGCCCACGAGGCACGCAGCTGGGTGGATCGCCCGGTGGTGGGAACGCTGCGCTACCTGGCACCCGAGCGCGTGACCTCGGCCACCACGATCGATACACGCAGCGACCTCTACAGCCTGGGGGCGACGCTCTATGAGCTGATCGCGGGGCGTCCGCCGTTTGCCGGCGAGACCCCGGCGGCCCTGATCGCCCAGCACCGCGAGGCACGGCCCGCGTGCCTCCACGAGGCGGTCCCCGGCACGCCCAAGCGCGTCGCCTCGCTGGTGCATCGGCTGCTGGCGAAGGATCCCCTGCGGCGGCCTTCCGCGCCCGCAGAAGTGATCGACGAACTGATGCGGCTCGAGATCGAGTGTTTTGGGGTGCGTTAAGCCCGCACGGGGACGCAGCGACCGGCCTGCTACACTAGGGAGCACGTTCGCTCCAGTTCTCTCCGGCTGAAACCCCGATGGCCTCTCCGCTGCTCCGCCGCGCGGATCAACTCTCGATCGCGGTGCTGACCGGCATCGTGCTGGCGGGGATCGTGGCGTGGTGGATCGGCAACGGCGGTCACCGGGGCGAGCTGATCACGATCGACAACGCGCCGCCGCTCGAGTATCGGTTCTTGGTGAATCTGAACGAGGCCGCTTGGCCCGAGCTGGCACAGCTGCCGGGCGTGGGCGAGACGCTCGCCAAACGGATCGTCGCCTCGCGCAATGCCGACGGCGCGTTTCGGGCGGCCGATGACCTGCGGCGTGTCAACGGCATTGGTCCCCGCAAGCTGGACGCGGTGCGCCGCTACCTGCTGCCGCTGGCTGATGAGGCGCAAGTGGCTCACGAGGCCGGTCCGCCCGCCAGCGCCGTGAACGCCGCCGAGAAGCGCGGCTAGCGCTATCCGTGACAAAGGGGTGCAGGCTGGTCAGCCGAAACGGGTTTGGCTTAAGCTCGGTTTCGATTTTGCCCGCAGCCCCTGTCAACTTGCTAACTCCCATGCGTATCACGCTGCTCGATGGTCACCCACGTTCAGGAAGCCTCTGCCACGCGCTGTGCGACGCCTACGCCCGGGGTGCCGAGTCAGCGGGGCATGAGGTGCGCCGGCTGGTGGTGCGCGAGCTGGATTTCGACGCGTTCCAGAAAGGCTACAAAGAGGCGGAAGCGCTCGAGCCCGATCTCATCGCGGCACAAGAGATGATCGCGTGGTGCGAGCACCTGGTAGTGGTGCATCCGGTCTGGTGGGGCTCGTCGCCCGCGTTGCTGAAAGGGTTTATCGACCGCGCGTTCCTACCCGGCTGGGCGTTCAAGTTCCACGCGGGCAAGACTTGGTGGGATCGTCTGCTCACAGGCCGCAGCGCACGCGTGATCCAGACGGCCGCGACGCCGAACCTGTTTATCCGGCTCGCCTACTGGAGCTGCGCTGCAGTGGCGATGAAGGCGGGCACGCTGGAGTTCTGCGGCTTCAAGCCGGTGCGGCTCACGCAGTTCGGCGGTATCGGCATGGGCTTTACCGAAGCGAAGGCGCGGCCGTGGCTCGCCAAGTGCGAGGCGCTCGGCAAAGCGGGTGCGTAATGGCCAGACAACGCCACTCCCATCACTAAAAAACCCCAAGCCGCTTCGCGGCGCTGGTCTTAAAAGATTGGTTGGCTGGCCAATGGCGGGACTTCAAGGCGCGCGGAACTTCTTGCCGTGGCCCGGAATGATCCAGTCGGCGATCTCCAGCACCTTCTGCCGGCTCAGCTCGAGCGCCGCGGCGTCTTCCGCCAGCGGATCGACCGCCGGCTGCATGTCTTCGTTCCACCAAACGTGGGTGAGCACGACCACTCCCTCGGTCGTTTCAACCACCAGCGAGGCGTCTTCGCGTGTGTGGCCCGGAGTCTGCATGACCCACACGCCCGGGGCGATCGGGTGGCGGTCGGGGTGATCGCGCCAGATGTCGTTCTCGAACTCAAAGGCAAAGTCGATCACCTTCGCGCGGGGGAACATGCCGATGTTGATCGTGTGGTCGGGATGGTGATGGCTGACGTAGACATGTGTGACGTCGTCCACTTCGACGCCGTGCGCGGCGAGGCCCTCGGTTATCAACGCCCGATCGGCAACCATGCCGGGATCGGCGACAATCGTCGCTCCCTCGGCCAGGATCAGCACCACGGTGCTCGCGACGCGGCGTTCGCCGTCAGGCGTTTTGCCGGGGATGAGTTCCTTACCCTCGATCGGGGCAACGTAGCCCTCGCTGAGAACATGGACGACAGGGGCCGCAGCGGCGGTGCTCGTCATCAGTAGCCCGACGAGCAACACGAGCAGCAAGCGAAACTTTGCAGACATCATCGACACCATCGGGGGGAGAAGTAGCGACCGTCAAGGCCTATGAATTGCGATGCCTGTAGCGGGGCCCGTAGCGGGGTCGCTAACGTAACCGCTGCCGTACGGGGCACAGCATCCTACCGCAACGGTTCGCGGTGGAAAAACACAATAGTATAGGCAAATTGTTGGCTGAACTCCCTACGGCAGAGGCCTTATACTTGGTGCCCCCCCGCCACGCATCTGGCCGGGCCGCTTACCGCCTCTTGCCCGTTAGCTAGTCCGACCGTCCCCGAGGGGGGCAACGCTCATGTGGTTACGCTGTCTGCTTGCTGCGATCCTTCTAAACGCTTTGGCAGCTCAAGCTGCGGCGGCATCGCCCAAGCCCCGGCTGGTACTCGACGCTGACACCGCCAACGAGATCGACGACCTGTTCGCGATCACGCGGATGCTCCGACAGGATCGGTTCGAGGTTGTGGCGCTAAACTCGACACAGTGGTTCCACTATCTGGCCAAAGATTGGATCGGCCCCACAGAGACCACCGTCCAGGCGAGTCAGCGTTACAACGAAGAGTTGTTGCAAGTCTTGGGACGCCTCGATCTGCCGCACCCTCAGGGATCGGAGGAACCGCTCGGCAAGCCTTGGGGGGGCTTTGATCCAAAAGACTCTGCTGCGGCCCAGGCGATTATCGAGCACGCTCGTGCGACCCCGTCCAACGAAAAGCTGACGGTCGTATGCCTGGGGGCGGCAACGAATCTGGCGACCGCAATCCAGCTAGCGCCGGACATCGTTCCGCGGCTGCGCTGCTATGTGCTGGGCTTTCGCTACGAGCCCGAACGGGCCGTGTGGAACAAGTCAGAGTTCAATATTCGGCGTGACCTAAACGCTGCCGATTTGCTGCTCGATACAGCGGTGCTAGAGCTGCACGTGATGCCCGCAAATATTGCCGAGCCGCTGACCTTCGACCGACAGAGGACCTGGCGTCGGCATCAGGAGATGGGCGAAGTCGGCCGGTTGCTAACGTCAAAGTGGCGCGAGCGATTTGGCGATTTCGCAACTTGGGTCATGTGGGACCTAGCGCTCGTCGAAGCGATCCTTGAGCCGCTGTTGGCAACCGAGCGGCTCGTCGCAAACCCACCGGAGAACACCTCGCGCGAGGTCTGGGTCTACGATTCAATCAACCCAGACGCGATGCGCGATGACTACTGGCAGGCCGTAACTCGGCCATAGGTCGTGAAGCCCGTTTCCGCCGTCAGACCACCATCAGTCGTCGAAGACGCCGTCGGGGATGTCACCGCCATCAGCGACGGCTGACAGGCTCTTGAACACCTCAACCTCCAGATCGTAGGGCAGCGTGTGGACGCTCCCGTCGAGAAAGGCGAAGTGCGAGAGCTGGCTGTGCTCGCTCCCGAACTTGCCCCGATAGGTGTCTTGCGGCCCCTCCGGGAAACCGGCCGAGCTGCGGCGGATAACGGTGTGGCGCGAGTTGCCGGCAAAGAGCGCCGTATCGCCCCGCAGATAGTCCTCGGTGCCGTCATCCGCGTCGGGGATTTCGGGCGGCAGATACTTCTCACCCATCGCAAGGGTTTTTGAGAGCCCATCGGTCACCCATTGCGCCGGTACACGCGAGCGGGTGAAGATCGGACCGAACTCGCTGCCGTCGAACTCCTCGCTGCCAAACGACGCCATACCGTGGCGTGTGCTGGTGCCCGCGTTGGCGGCGTAGTCACCACCGGCAGCCACGCCCGGGGCTACTGAAGGCGCTTCGTCATCGCCGAAGTCACTCGAATCAAAATCGCGGTCAGCGGCCGGTGAACGACGCGAGGGGCAGTAAAACGCATCCAGCGGCGTTCGCATCGCCGTTGCGTTTAGGTCGGACCATGCCGGCTCGTCCGAACGCCATGCGTCGTACTGGGGCTGGGCTTCTAGATACGGCAGCAGTGCGAAGGCCCACGAAACCGCGTACTCGTCGGTCCCGTCAGGATGCTGGCGCGATCCGTACCGGGCCGGCGGGAAGTAGCCACTTGTGTCGTGATACATCTGCGTTGCCAGACCGAGCTGACGCAGATGATTCTTGCACTCGGTGCGTCGGGCGGCCTCGCGGGCGGCTTGCACGGCGGGCAAGAGCAGCGCGACCAGGATCCCGATGATCGCGATTACCACCAGCAGTTCTACGAGGGTGAACCCTCGACGCACGCATCGGACGGACATGGCGTTCTTCCCCTCAACGAAACCCGGCCGAGGCTCTGCCCGGCTGAGGCTTCCGATAGATCTTCATAACGGTTAATTCACCTTATGGGGTCGGGGAGTGGTTGGCAACTATCGCAGACACGCTGTTGGGGGGTGGGGGACGACTCGCGGGTGTTGCTTATTGAGCAATCCGCCTTCGGCAATCACGATCATCCCCCGTTCGGGGCGGCGTGGGGGCGGTAGAGCTGCGGTCGGTGCGACGCCAGCCAGGCGCCCAGGCCCTGCGGCCCGTCGCGCAGGTCGCTGAGCCACGCCACGGCCGAGAGCGTCACAATACCCGCATAGTCGGCTAGCAAGTCGGCCACCGAGCAGGTGCGGTGCGGCGTGAGCGCGTTGGTAGCTTCTTCAATCGTGGCAAGAATTGCAGCGATCGCCATGCCTGCTAGCAGGCTGGTCGCTGGTCGATAGCCATGCCGTCTGATCGCCCGGGCGACAAGCACCGCAAACAGGCCGACGATCAGGAAGTGAACGACCTTATCGCCAACGAAAACGCCGCCGATCCACAGCGGCAGGCCGTGGGCCGCCCCGTGATTTGCCGCGTAGGTCCAGGTCGCCACGAGCGACGAAAAAGTTGCTAGTAAGAACATGTCGGCCCCTCTCTAGTCCGAAATCCTCCGCCGGTGCGACGCAGAGCGTTCCATCGCTCCGTCTGGTTTCACGCCAGCTACGAACGACAGAGCGAAAGGCGTGCCAAAGGCCAATCTCGGTTCGGTGAGCCGGCCTCTCCACTGGTTCACCTGCGGGCGAAGATGCGGTCCAATAGAAGATTGCGCCCCCGCACGGCTTGGCTGATCGTCAAGCTCACCCGCCTGGGTGCCAACGCGCCCCCCTCCCGCCCCTGCGCCCTGCGGATTGGTATGCCACCCTTCCAACTCACCAGCGACTTCAAGCCCGCCGGCGATCAGCCGGCCGCCATCAAGTCCCTCGTGGACGGGCTCAAGGGGGGCAGAAAAGAGCAGGTGCTCATGGGCGTCACCGGCAGCGGCAAGACGTTCACCATGGCGAATGTCATCCAAGAGTTGCAGCGGCCGGCGCTCGTCTTGTCGCACAACAAGACGCTCGCCGCGCAGCTCTACAGCGAGTTCCGCGAGTTCTTCCCCAACAACGCGGTCAGCTACTTCGTCAGCTACTACGATTATTATCAGCCCGAAGCCTATATCCCGCAGCGCGATATCTATATCGAGAAAGACGCGTCGATCAACGAAGAGATCGACCGCATGCGGCTGGCGACGACCAGCTCGCTAGTCAGCCGCCGCGACGTGATCGTTGTGGCGAGCGTCTCGTGCATCTACGGCTTGGGTTCGCCGGAGGACTACAAGCAGATGATGGTCGGGCTGGCCGTGGGCGACCTCGTGGACCGCGACGAGGTGCTGGCCAAGTTGATCGACATCCAGTACGACCGCAACGATCTGGATCCCGAGCGCGGCAAGTTCCGCGTGCGGGGCGACTCGGTCGAGATCTGGCCGGCGTACGAGGAGTTTGCGTACCGCATCGAGTTCTGGGGAGACGAGGTCGAAAAGCTGTCGATCATCAACCCCACCAGCGGGCAGGCAGTAGATCAGCTTCAAGAGATCTACATCTATCCGGCCAAGCACTTCGTGCTTCCCGAAGAACGGATCGCTAAGGCGATCGATCAGCTCAAGCTCGAACTCTCCGGACGCCTGGAGTTCTTCAAGCGCGAAGGAAAACTCCTGGAGGCGCAGCGCCTCAACGCCCGCACGCGTTACGACATCGAGATGATGCTCGAGATGGGCTACTGCCCCGGGATCGAGAACTACTCGGCACCGCTCTCGGGCAAAACACCGGGCGAACCGCCCAACACGCTCTTTGATTTCTTTCCCAAAGATTACCTGCTGTTCGTCGACGAGAGCCACGCCACGGTCAGCCAAGTGGGGGCCATGTACAACGGTGACCGGGCACGCAAAACCACGCTTGTCGAACACGGTTTCCGACTACCCAGCGCGCTGGACAATCGCCCGCTCAAGTTCGACGAGTGGCAAGAGCGGATCAACCAGTGTGTCTACGTCTCGGCGACCCCCGCGGACTATGAGTTAGAACGCACGGGGGGCGAGGTCGTGGAGCAGATCGTCCGGCCCACGGGCCTGCTCGACCCGGTGATCGAGCTCTCTCCCGCCCGCGGCCAGGTGCCCCACCTGTTGGGCGAGATCCGCCAGCGCGTTGCAGCCGGCGAGCGGGTGCTCGTTACCACGCTCACCAAACGGCTCGCCGAAGACCTCTCCGGCTATCTTGCGGATCAAGGTGTGCTCTGCAAATGGCTGCACTCCGAGCTGGACGCCTTTGAACGAGTCGAGCTGCTGCGTGATCTGCGCCAGGGCAAGTTCGACTGTCTGGTGGGCGTCAACCTGCTGCGTGAAGGGCTCGACCTGCCCGAGGTGTCGCTGGTCGCGATCCTGGACGCCGACAAGGAAGGCTTCCTGCGGAGCGAAACGTCGCTCATGCAGACCATCGGTCGCGCCGCGCGGAACGTCAACAGCAAGGTCATCCTCTACGGCGATAAGGTAACCGGCAGCATGCAGCGCGCGATCGACGAGACCGATCGGCGCCGCAAGCTGCAAGAAGAATACAACCGCGCGCACAACATCACTCCCGAGACCATCAAGAAGGCGATCCGGAGGGGCATCGAGTCCGACGCCGCGGCCCACGCCCGCGCGAACGCCGCGGTCGGTCACACCGATGAAACACAGTACGTCACGCAGGAGTATCTCAACGAGCTCGAGAAGGAGATGTACGAGGCCGCGGATCAGATGGAGTTTGAGCGGGCTGCGATCCTCCGTGACCGCATCGAGAAGATGCAGGAGAGCATCGGCATGAGCATCAAAGCGGTCGAAGCGGGCCTCAAGAAGTCGGTCGGCAAGAAAGGTCGTCGCGGCAAAGGGGGGACGAAGAAAGCCAAGGTCCCGCGTCCTAAGAAGGGGGTCTGAATGCCGACTTCGGCCGTTCCGACGGCAACACACGCTGTAAGACCAAGCATGCCCAAACGACTCGACAACCCGCTCCCTCACGACAAGTCCATGCTCTCCTGCTACACGAAGTTACCCGGCAAGGTGGCTGCCATTGTCGCGGGCAGTCCGCTCTGCAGGTTGCTGATGTGGGGGTTGCTGCCGTGCGGGTTGCTGCTGTGCGGGCCCCCGGCATTGCTTGCGCAAACGCCGTTACCCATGCCGGCAGCGACGGATCCCGCAGAGCCCGCGAAGCCCGCCGCGCCTGTCGCAACCGAGATTGCCGACGAGTTCACCACCCCACGCAAGGCTTATCGCGCCTTCTTGGAGCGGATGACCGGAGACGAGAAGAAGAAAGCGGCGGAGCTGCTAAACCTTTCCGATCTGAACGCCGAAGCGGTTAAGGCCAAAGGGCCCGAGCTGGCTTACAAGCTGTACTTTGTGCTCTCACAACTTGTCACCCTCCCCGAAGGGGTGAAGTGGCCGCTGACCACCGACGGGGCCTACGCGGCGATTCCGAACGAACCCGACGCAGACACCCCTTGGATCGTTGGGTCGCTAAATCGTTTTGTTGACTATCGCGCTACTCAGATCGAGCTGACCCGCGACGATCAGAAGCGTTGGCGCTTCAGCCGTGATACGGTCCAGCGGATCGAAGACCTGTTTGCCGAGGTCGAGATCGAGAGCGAGCGGCTTGCGATCGCCAAGGCGAAATCTCCAGCCGCGCCGTCCCAAAAGGGCATCCCCGCCGATCCGTTCCGCGACGCGGAAACCCCTGTCGCAAAAACCACCAAACCGTTCCCGATCTGGTTCCGCGAGCTGTTCCCCGCTTCGCTCCGCACCAAGGCGCTCGCCTGGCAACTGTTGCCAACGTACCAATGGATCTGCTTGGCGCTGATCGGCGTGATCGGCCGCGTTGTCGAGCGTCTGAGTCGCAGCGTACTGACACGCTCCAGCGACGGGGTTTTGCACCGGATCGATCCCGATTTTGACGACACCACCCGCAAGGTGTGGCGCCCGGTCGGTCGGCTTGTAAATGCAGCGGTGTGGTACGGCGGAGCCCTAGCGATCGGCCTCCCCTACGAGGTGGTGAACATTTTACTGGTCGTGCTGCGTGTCTTCACGATCTTTGCCGCGGTCTGGGCGGCGTTTGCGATTATCGATCTCGTGGCGGGCTACTTCTCTCGTCGGGCTAAGCGGCGCGCGTTGAAGTTTGACGACCTCGTGCTGCCACTTGCGACCTCCACCGCCAAGGTCGTAGCCGCGCTGGCTGGGGTGCTGGTGGCAATCGCGACGCTCTTCGACACGCTCCCCTCGACGCTGATCGGCGGTCTAGGTATCGGTGGTTTGGCGATCGCCCTGGCTTCGCAAGAAACTCTTGCCAACTTCTTCGGCTCGATCACGGTGCTGTTCGATCGCCCCTTTGAAGTGGGCGACTGGGTGCTGGTCGAAGGAATCGAGGGAGAGGTCGAGTCGGTTGGCTTCCGCAGCACACGGCTCCGCACGGGGATCAACTCGCAGGTGACGCTGCCCAACAGCAAGCTCGCCGCGGCAAGCGTCGACAACTGGGGCCGTCGCAAGTACCGCCGCTATCGCTCGGTGCTCGGAGTCGAGTACGGAACGCCACCCGATCGGGTCGAGGCTTTTTGCGAAGGCATCCGCGAACTGATCCGCCGCCAACCCCACACCCGCAAAGATTTTTACGCGGCGTACTTCAACGACTTTGGTGCCAGCTCGCTCGATATTTTGGTCGTGGTGTTTTTCGAGGTTCCCGACTGGCCCACCGAACTCCGCGAGCGCAGCCGACTGCTCTTGGATATCCTGCGGCTGGCGGAGCGGTTGGGGGTTGGTTTCGCCTTCCCCACGCAGACCGTGCATCTATTTAAGGGGGAAACTCCCCCGCACCCCGTCGACCTGACGCATACTGAGCGCGACGGCCAACGTCTTGCCGCGGAGATCGCCGGCGAGCTGCTCAATTATCAGGATCGCCCCGGCAAGGTGAAGTTTACCGGTCCCACACCGATCGAGCGAAAGTTGTGAAGCCCAATTTTCGCCAAGACAGGCGCTGCCGGATAACATGAGCCGCATGAATCTTGCCTCGCTTAAAATCCGCTGGCTTGCCGTCTGGGTGTTGGGGCTAACTTATGCGGCCACGGAGACACCAGCGAGCCCCTACTCAGACCTTGTTGTCTTTGGCGACAGCCTGTCCGATCTGGGTAACACCTCGGCGGCAACCTTCGGGCTGCAACCCGGTGCGGGGTATTTCAGCGGTCGGTTCAGCAACGGACCGGTCTATGCGGAACACCTCTCGACAGGGCTCGGCCTAGGCACGCTCGCGCGCAGCGGCACAGGCGGAACGGGCTACGCTTATGGCGGTGCCGAGACTAACGGCCCGGACGGCTTCACCGGGGTGTTTATCAAGTCGCTTGTTGAGCAAGTCGACCTGTTCCTCAACCGGGTCGGCAGCGGTGCGGATCCCGCAGCCCTGTATGTGGTCTTCATCGGGGCCAACGACTTGCTTGGCGGTCAGACCAACGTGAATCAGCCGGTCGGCACGGTGCTCGCCCAGATGTCGCGACTCGTTAACGCGGGGGCTCGGCAGTTCTTAGGGATCAACCTGCCGTTGCTCGGTTTAACGCCCGACTACAACACGAACGCCACCTTGGCAGCGGCGATCAGTGCCACCACTGCCGACTACAACGCGGCGCTGGCCACGGCTTACGACTCGCTCCAAGCGGCCACCGCGGGGGTGATCGTTCACGAGCTCGATCTGCAATCGCTGTTCTCGCAGCTCGTAGCAACGCCCGCGCAGTGGGGATTCACTAACGTCACCGGCCGCGGTCAGAACGTTGCCAGCGGCTTAAACGCGCCCGGCTACATCTTTTGGGACGGCGTGCACCCCACACGCGAGGCGCACGCCCTGCTGGCCGACGCCGCGATCCGTGCGGTCTTGCCCACGGGAGACTACAACCGCGACGGAGTTGTCACCGAGGCTGATTACTTCGTCTGGCGTGACGGCTACGGCACCGCCTTCAGCGCAACGCTCGGCCAAACGAGTGGCTTGCAAGCCGACGGCAACGGCGATGGCCGCATCGATGTGGAGGACTACACCCTGTGGCGCGACGCGCTGAACTCGGCGAGCCGCTCCGTGCCGGAACCCACCGCCTGGGCGCTGGCAAGCCTGCTCGCAATGCTAGGTGGAACAAGATCTCCGCGTACCGCCCGACCCATTTGCTGATAACTTTCTACTGGCGGGCACCCACTTTTCTCACGGGACTAAGCAGCCCCCATGCATTGTCACCGCTTAACGAGCTCCTTTGTCACCACACCAGTCGATGCGCACTCAGCAACTCTGCGACTCAGGAAACATAACCATGCCGAAGATCCGAACGCTGGTGCTGCTCGGTCTGTCCATGCTGGTGGCCCCCACCTACGCGGCAGCACAAGCGCCACCCGACCCCGATTACGTGCGGCGACCGCTCTTTGAAACGTATGCCGACTTCCGCGACGCACTCGATGCGGCGACCGGCATTGGCGACGCCGCGACGCGCACCGCCGCCGTCGATGTCCTCTGGCAAGACCTCACCAATGCGGGTCAGACGCCTTTTGCCGTGGGCAACCGGGTGGCGTTTCTGTATCGCGGTGCCGCTACCAGCGTCGGCTGGCGTGGTGACTTCAACCGCTGGGGAGTAGCGGCCGGTGTTAAGCTGGGTCAGTCCGATGTGTGGATTCATGAAGCGACTTTTCCCTCCGACGCGCGCACCGACTACAAAGTCTTTTTAAACGGGTCCAACTGGGTTCTCGATCCGGCGAACCCGCTTCAGATGTGGGGCGGCTTCGGTCCCAATTCTGAGCTGCGGATGCCCTCGTATGAGTATCCCCAGGAAACGATCCGCAAAGCGGGCGTTGCGCGGGGCACGCTCACCCCCCCGATCCGATTCGCCAGCCAAAACCTCGGCAACGCACTGAATTATCGGGTCTATACCCCAGCGGGTTACGAGCTCGGCGAACTCGCCAACCTGCCCACGGTGTACGTTACCGATGGTCACGAGTACGCCGCCGACCACTTGGGCAGCATGGCGGCTGTCATGGATAACCTGATCGCCGAGGGGACTTTAGCACCGGCCATCGCCGTCTTTATCGATCCGCGTGACCCCGCAACGGGACAGAATCTCCGTGCGGAGCTGTACTTGGCTAACGCGGAGTTCGCCGACTTCGTTGCCGACGAGCTAATGCCGACCATCGATGCCGCCTTCCGCACCGACGCCCGGCGCGAAGCCCGGACCATCCTGGGCACCTCGTACGGCGGCTTCTTCTCGGCATATTTCGGCGCATACCGGAGCGATGCCGTGCGGAATCTCGCGCTGCAATCGCCGGCGTTGTCGCTTCCTTTGATCGATGTCTACGCCAATTATCCGCTGCAGGGGCAGAACATCGTGATGACCGGCGGCACCTTCGGAGACGACACCAATCCCAACGCTTTGGCCGACGCCCTCACCGCAGCAGGCTACGACTTCAGCTACGAAAAGGTGAACGACGGGCACTCGTGGGGAGCATGGCGGGCTCAGCTCGATAGCGTGCTGCTCAAGACCGTCGGCCCTCCGATCCCCGAACCATCAACCGCCGCGCTCGGCATGTCGTCCTTAGGGCTGGTCTCGCTGAGCGGCTTGCTGCTCGGCCGTGGACACGCTGTGCGTGACTGAACCTACGTGTCGCGCGCCGACCGACTAGGGGGCTGTCACACGTGCCCAGTACGGACGGTAGCGATCGGCACGCGTGCGGGCGTCTTCCAGCAGCACCTCGATCGAGGGTTCCACGCGTTCACCGCGTGGGACAAGGCTGCGACCGTTCCAGTCGATCTCAAGCGGCTCCGCAAAGTTCACCAGCTCGGGCGAGAGCCACACGGTCAGCTTTTCCGTCTTGCCGAGAATGCTCAGCTTGTTGCCGCCGTACTTGCGAGCGCGGAGTTTGGCGGCTCGCACGCCACGCGCCGGTGGCCAAGCGGCAGGAGCGACCATCGACTTTTCGTTCAGGCCTTCCACCTCGATCCACCAGAAGTAGTTGTCCCACGGGCGAAGCGTCGCGACCTCGAACTCCTCGGGCGGAGCGCCGCGCTGCTTGCGCCCCATCCAGTCGAACGCCTGCTGCAAGTCATCGCTGAGCGGGTCATATCCCCGACCGCGGTACTCAACGACCGTGGCATCGAACCGGGGTCGTAAATAGCGGTCAAGCTCTCGCGCGTTGATCTTGAGCTTATTGCCATCGAGCTCTCCCATCACCACCCGCCAAGCAACGTGCTCGGCGTTCTGCCAGTACCAGCCGCAATACCGATCAGCACGCGCGAGAAACGGCAACACGCCGGCCCACGCATCCGGGTGTGCCAGCGCAATATCCCAGGCCGCGTCACCACCATCGCCATGGCCCGTCAGATAGACTCGGTCCGGATCGATCGCGACGCGCCGCATTGCTTCCCTCAGCGAACGGAGCACCGCCGCGTGGTCTTCCGCCGAGTACTCGTAACGGCGCTGATCGGGACGAGCCCAATCGATCGCAATCGTGATATAGCCACGACGCGTGGCCTGTCCAACCCGTCCGGCTCCGGGGCGATCAGCCCCCGCCCAGAAATCGAGTTGCCGTTCGGGGGCCACGCCAATAGCACCGAGCGTGACGATCGTCGGATACGCGCGAAGCGGATCGTACTCGGGCGGAAGCTGCACTACCGCGCGCACGATGCGCCCAGCGACATCCGTTTGCAGCTCGTGCTGACCGCGAACAGGGGCAACTACGGGGTCAGCGACAGGAGCGTCGGGCAGCGACGGAGCAGCCCCCTCGGCGGAATCGGCAGCGGCCACGAGCGGCAGCGGAGGCTCCATGCGACGCAGCAGATCGGCGATCCGCTCGGGTGTCGCCGCTTGTGATTCCAACAAACCAGTGAGCGCGGCGTCGCGGGCCGCGGCGTCGTCATCGCCCAGATAGATTCGGACTTGGTCGCGAACGCGCACCAACTGCAAAGCGAGCGGCAACTGGGTAACGGCGTTGTTGCTGCCCAGCAACCAACCGCTAATCGCCACCGCTGAGAGTTCCTCTGCCGAGAGGGTATCGCCCGAGACCAGTCGGCGAAACGTCGTGAGTCGGCTGGCTGTGGCAGGAGTAAGTCGCGCTGCAATCTCGTTGACAATTCGGTCAGCCACCGCCCGTGCCGACGGCTCCGTGAGGCGTTTGGCTGTTTCGCGCAGACTTTGCAGCGCCTGCTCGCGTTGCTCGCGCTGCGTGTCGATTTCGTCGAGCAACTCGCGAACCGCCCGCAGGGTCTCACCCGGCACCCCCTCAGCGGGGAAGCTTTCAAGCAAAGTGGCAGCGAGTTGGTACTGGCCCGCATCGCGTCGCAGCCGAATCTCATCGAGCAGGCGCTGGGCCGATAGCCGCCGCAGGGTGCGGATCTCGTCGGCAAAATTCACGCCCGTAGCGGTCGGACGATTCGCGAAATCACGCTGCACCGCTTCGAGCTCGCGTCTTGAATCGCGGTACCGCTCCGCTTGTAAATAAAGGCGCACCACTTGCAGTCGCGCGTCAAGATCATCGCGCGGAACGGCATTCTGCAGGATCCGCTCCAACGTGTCGCGCGGGATGCTGCTGGTGGCGAGCCGTTGATCCCAAACGTAAGTGCGCGGGTCCGCACGCAAACCTTGCACGCGTGTGTAAACCGGCGTTACCTCGGTCACGCCTTGAACCACGGCGATCGGGCCGTCGGCAGTCAATGTTTCAAAGATTCGCCGGCCATACTCATTGAAGGGGGTCACGCGCGTTGCGGCACCGATCGATCCGAGCGAGAAACCGCGCTCCGCGACGTTCTGCCAATCCTTCAAGCGGATACGGATGCTCGGTTCGGCCGACTCGTCGAGCACTTCACGGACGCTGCTCTTGTGCAGATAGATCCTGCGCAGGCCGTCATCGATAACCACGATCGGCGTGAGCGCAACACCGCCCGCCGAGGGATCAGGTGCAAGCGGGTCTTCGGCGACACCCCCCACCTGACCAAGTTCCCCAGTAAGCGTCCGCCCGTCTTTCAAAAGGAGGGTCACCGCGGGAGCACTGGCGGCCCCCCCGAGGGCCAGCGAAATCACTAACCCGATGAAAATCACTGCCGCCGAGCGCCGCACCGCGAATAACGACGTAGAGTTTAGATGGGCCATCGCGGCTTCACGGTACGGGAGAGAGTCTGCCCACAATTGTTGGTCAGCGGCGGCGGGGGTCAAACCGTCAAGCCGACCGATCTGTGTGGATAGGCGTCAGCAGAGTACCTGCCGGGAAGGTTCCACCGATCGTCGCGACTATAGGGCGCCGGCGGGTTCTTGTGCGCCTCTCACGATCTTTGCGGGGAGTCGAAGCTATGAGCGAGCAACGGGCAGCCAGCTCGGCCGCGGCCGACTTAGCGGCCGATTCCGCGGCCGATTCGGTCATCGCCACGACCGGGCGTTTGGCGTGGGCCACTTCGGCCTTTGCCTTCTCGGTTGGCGGTACACGCTTTGTTTCTCCCCAAGGAGAAGCGCTCGACGCCATTCTGGGGATCGTGGTCGGAGGCGGGGCGGCCTATCTGGCACTCGCGCTACACCGTGTACCGCGGGCGGTCGTCGGTGCAGCGCGGATCGCGCTCGTGGCGGGGATTGCTAACGGCCTGATGCTTCCTGTTGTGGTCGTGGCGTGCGTCGGTGGCATGGACTCGGCCCAGTGGCTCGGAGTCGGGGCCAGCGATTCGCAGCGCATCCTGGTGGCGAGCGGCGGGATGCTGATCGTGCTGGTCGCGGTTGCGACACCATGGTGCTTTTACTGGGCGCTGCGGTCGCGCTACGCCCGCCGATGGTTTGCCGGCGCGGGTCACCTGCCAGCGGGCCTGTGGGCTGCCGACACCTAGGCATCGCAGCGCGGTGGCACGGGGGGCTGGTCTCTAACGCGGGGGGCGGCTGGGGCAGGCGCGGCGAAACGAGTAGGGTGAATGCACGATGCGCCGTACGGACGGCGTTGCAGCCCCCCGCTCCATGGACGACACCGCGCCCCGCGATGAAGGACTTTACCCGCGAAAGCCTGCTCCACGACCCGGTCCACGGCTACGTGCCATTTGTCTCACGTGTGCCAGCCGGCGAAACCAGCGAACGCACGCTGCTGGACCACCCCTGGCTGCAACGGCTGCGGCAGATCCACCAGCTGCAAACCGCCTGGTGGGTTTACCCCTCGGCCGAGCACACCCGCTTCCAGCACGTTGTGGGTGCCATGCACATGGCCAGTCGCGCGGTGGCGACACTCTATGAAAGCCTGCACGAGGTCTGTCGCGGAGAGTTGCCCAGCCGCCACGCCGTGGACTGCCTGTGCCGCATGGCGGCCCTGCTGCACGACGTCGGCCACGGCCCCTTCGGGCACTTCTTCGACGCTCACTACCTGAAGCCCCACTACGGTCTGACGCACGAGACACTCGGGGCCCACATCCTGCAAGAAGAGCTGGGCGATCTACTGCGCGGCGTGCGCGAATGCCCCGCCGGACGCATGGCCGATGGCGAAACGATCGATCCGCAGCACATCGCGATGCTCATCCAACGCCCCCGACAAGATGACGCGGAGGCGTGGCCCCGGTGGCTCGTGTTGCTACGCAGTCTGTTCTGCGGCCTGTACACGGTCGACAACCTCGACTTTGTGCTGCGCGACGCGTACATGACCGGCTACAGCGAACGGGCCTACGACCTCGAACGCTTGCTGCGGTACAGCTTCTACAGCGAGCGCGGGCTCACGATCCACCAAAAGGGGGTTGGCGCGCTCATCAAGTTCATGCAAACCAAGAGCGAACTCTTCCGCGCTGTGTACTTTCATCGCACGGTGCGGGCGATCGATAAAACACTCGAAGGGCTTTTTCGCGACAGCCGCGAGCGGCTCTTTCCGGGCAACCCGCTAGAGCACTTGGCCGCCTATCGGCAGTTTACTGAGTGGTCGCTGCTGATCGACGTCTCGCGTTGGTCGGCCTCGGAAGATCCGGGGACACGCGTGCTGGGCGAACGCTGGGATCTGCTCTTAGGCCGACAGGTCGATTGGATTGCGGTCGAGGACCGCAACCTAACCTACCGTGCAGGCGAATCAGAGCAAGCGAGCCTGTTCAGCGATGCGGCGTTGCTCGAGAGCGCACTCCGCGGACGACTGCCCGCCAACCTGCGGGAGATCGAGATGCAGATCGATCTGCCGCGGCACATCTATCGTCCCGACGCGTTGGCGGCCACCAGCGGGCAGAACTTTCAGTTCAAGCCCTCCACCGGCAAGGTGTATCCGCTCACCGACGATCAGCTGTTCGCGCAGCTGCCGGTTGCGCACCGCGCGTGTCGCGTGTATCTGCGGAAGGATCACTCCCCCGACCAGGCGGCGGCGATCGGGGCGGCACTCGACGCGATCGGCGGCAGCCGCAGCGAAGATGATCTCACGAACATGTGAGTTGGGGGCAGCGGGCAGCTGGCAGACGGCTAGAAAACACGCGCTCCCCGATTCAGACGCGGTAGCCGTTACGACACATGCTTGCTTTGGTGAGCTATCTCACCCACCGCGTTAGGGATCGCACGTCCTGCTGCGACACATCGTCGCAAGAAGCCTAGCGCGTCTCGGGATCGCGCGCGGGGTGGGGTAGAATCACCACTTCGTGACGCGGCAATCGGGCCGCGCGGCACCGCGAATCTCTTGCTGAGGCAATCTTAAAGATGAAACGACGCCCGCTCGACCTGCGCACCCTGGACGACGTGCGCGATGAGATCATCCGCTTGCGCGACCACGGCTATACGGCCCGCGGCAAGTGGAACCTCGCACAGATCTGCGCCCACGTGAGCGAGACGATCCGGATCGGCATCGATGGCGACGAGCCGCGGCTCCCCTGGATCCTGCGCAAGATCTTTGGCGTGGTCTTTAAGATCGTGCTGCGGACTCGCACGATGATGAGCGGCGCGCCGACTGTCCCACGGCTTACGCCCCCCGAACTGCCGACCGACGATCCGGCGGTTATCGATCGGTGCCTAGCAACGCTGGCCGAGGCGCGCGACTTTGCGGGTCCCCTGCCCCCCTATCCGCTGATGGACGGCATCACGCTGGCTAAGTGGAAAGACCTGATGGTCATCCACGCGCAACATCACTTGCGGTTTCTCGAGCCGCAGCGCTCAGCGCAGGCTTAACGCAGCGACGGATTCGATTCCTGCCGCGCGTCGCCACGCTGCCGATGTCGGCCCCAGGCCGCGGAGTTGCTCTAGTTCGGGCACGGTGTGGGGATCCCTCAAGCGAGGAGTTCCTCAACCACGTGCGCCTTCTCAACGCCCGTGAGCCGCTGATCAAGGCCGCGGGCGGGAAAAACAAGACGCTCGTTATCAAAACCCAGCAAGCGGAGCAGCGTGGCGTGCAGATCGCGCACCTGCACGGGAGCCGTTATCGGCCCATAACCCACCGGATCGGTCTCGCCGTGCGAGTAGCCCGCTTTCACACCGCCGCCGGCCATCCAGAGCGTGAACGCCTTGGCGTGATGATCACGTCCCAGGAAGGGATTGGCCTTGCCCCCCCGATTCTCCGCCATGGGGGTTCGGCCAAACTCGCCCGCCCAGACAACGAGCGTTTCATCAAGGAGGCCGCGGCGTTCAAGATCCTCAAGCAGCGCCGCGATCGGCTGATCGATCTCACGCGTCTTCTTGGCAAATCCTCCGCCCAGGTCGGTCGTGTCGCTCGTGCCGTGCATGTCCCAGCCCCAGTCAAAGAGCTGCACGAATCGTACGCCGCGCTCAACAAGTCGGCGTGCCAACAGGCAGTTGTTCGCAAAGCTCTCGGCCCCGGGCTCGGCGTTGTACAACGCGAGCGTCTGGGCGGTTTCTTCGGAAAGGTTCATCGCGGTGGTGGCTTCGAGCTGCATGCGGCAGGCCATCTCGTATTGGGCGATACGCGTCACCGTCTCAGGGTCCCCCATTTCGGCGTGGGTTTCTTGGTTCACCCGATTGATGGCCTCGACCACGCGCCGGCGCAGCGTGGCGTCGATGCCGTCGGGGTTCGAGAGGAACAGGACCGGGTCTCCCTCGCTGCGACACTGCACGCCCTGGTAGACACTCGGCAAGAAACCGCTCCCCCAGCCGGCTTGGCCCACACTGGGGTTCTTGCCGCCCGAGAGCAGCACGATAAACCCGGGCAGGTTTTGGTTCTCGCTCCCCAGGCCGTACGTGGTCCACGAACCGAACGAAGCCCCTCCGCCACGCGGCGAACCGGTATGCACCAACAGCTGCGCCGGGGCGTGGTTGAACTGATCGGTCTGCATGGTGTGGACAAAACAGAGCCGATCGATCACCCGCTCAAGGTGAGGCAAGCGATCGCTGATCCAGCGGCCGGTTTCGCCCACCTGATGGAACGGGTAATTGGGTCCGAGCAGCTTGGGCACGCCGCGGATGAAAGCGAAACGCTCGCCCGCGATCAGCGACGCGGGGCACGGTTGCCCGTCGAGCCGCGCCAGCTCAGGCTTGTAATCGAACAGCTCAAACTGGCTCGGCGCGCCGGCCATGTGGAGGAAGATCACGCGCTTCGCACGCGGGGAAAAATGCGGTGCCCGCGGGGCCCAAGGATTGGTGGGGTCGACCTGGATCGCACCAGCAGACGACGCGGCCGCCGGCAGCGACAATCCCTCGGCCGCGAGCCAGCAAGCCCCCAGACCCGCAACCCCTTGCTTGAGGAAGTGGCGCCGGGTCGCGAGGGAGCGTGATTCGCTGAGCTGATGCTGCCAGAGATTCATGATTTTCACTTGGTGAGGGCGGCGTCCAGATTCAGCAGCGTGCTCGCAACGATTGTCATCGCAAACCGCTCCGGCGGATCACTCTCAGGCCGGGGATCGCGTGCGTCGGCCGCTACCAACGCCGCGCTATGCAGGCTGAGCAGCTCACGCAGTGCGGCAGTGGTCGGCACCGTGCTTGTGGTCTGCGTGTAACCCCAGGCGACCCGCTCTTCTAGCGATGCGTCGTGCTCGAGCATCCGCGTCGCGAAGCCTTCTGCCAATTCGACGTAGGCCGGATCGTTCATCGTCACCAGCGCCTGCAGCGGCGTGTTGGTCCGGTCACGTTTCGCTGCACACTGCTCGCGGCTGGGCATGTCGAAGGCCATGAGGCTTGGGTATCCGGCCGTCCGCTTCCAGTAGACGTAGATCGCCCGACGGAAGCGTGCTTCATCGTCCGCGGCTTGCCAGCGGGCGGTGCTGTGTACCGAGTTCCAGACGCCCTCGGGCTGGTAGGGCATCACCGGCGGACCAAACGCTTTCGGATTAAAGCGACCCGAAAGAACGAGCGCTTGGTCACGCACCATCTCGGCCGTGAGCCGTGTGCGTGGTCCGCGGGCGAGCCATCGGTTGGACGGATCAAGAGCGAGCGTCGCAGGGGTCGCACGGGCATCGCGCCCGTAGGCGCGGGTCAGCGTCAACTCGCGGAGCAACTGCTTGAGGCTCCATTTCCATGTGCTGGAGAAACGAACCGCCAAGTGATCGAGCACTTGCGGATGGGTGGGGGTTTCGCCGGTCGAGCCGAAATCATCCACCGTCGCTACGATCCCCGTTCCCATCAACTCACGCCACACGCGGTTGACGAAGACGCGCGCAGTGAGCGGTTGCTCGGGCGAGGTGAGCCAGCGGGCTAGCATTAACCGATCCCGCACCGGCTGGTCGTCGTGCCGCAGCGCCGCGGGAACATCGGCTTCCAGCGGCGCACCGGGCGAAAGCCAATTGCCGCGTTCCATGAGCCGCGTCGGCCGACGCAGTCTTTCGGGCAACTCGGCCATGATAGGGGTCGAGACGCTCGCGATGGCCTTGCGCTGTTGACGCAGTTCGTGCTCTTGGAGACGATCCGCGGCGAACGCCTCGTCGCGGATCAACTCGGTCCAGCGCGTGTCGCTTGAGAACGCGGCGCGGAGCCGACGAATCAACAACGCGTCCTGACCGTCGGTCGCCTTGTCGTGCTTAAAACGGAAGCGAAGACGGTCCCCCGCCGCGAGGGTGACCGCCCGATCGAGAACGAACACCGCCCACCGGGGCTGACGCTGCTTGGTATAAACGCTCCAGCCACCCGGATTATCTTCGAGCGACTCGTCGGCTGCGATGAAGGGATCCGCCTCGTCAGCGAAACCCGCGACAAAGAAGACCTGCTCTTCAACAGGCGGCTCACCCTCAGCCGCGGGGCTCCGCTCGATCGTTAGCTCAAGCTTCGAGAGCACGAATCCCATCTGCGGCAGGATCGCCGCCGTCGCGGGATCAAGGGGCAGCGCCTCCAAACGCAACGCGGTCACGGTCAGGGGAGTCGCGGCAGCGGTGGCAGCATAGATCGATCGATCGGTCAATGTGCCGACCGCAACGATCTCGTTTCCACCTGCCGGTGGGAGCGCCAGCGCGGCAGATTCAATAGGGTCCACCGCGCGGACCTCAAGCGTGGTTTCACCGGTAGATTCGGCATGGTCGAAGGTCACGCCGCGCCATTGCTGGAGTTCACTGGCGAGCGGGCTGATCCGTTGAAACAACCGCTCGAGTGTGGCACTACGCTCGCGATCGAGCCGCTGCGCCTCTTCGTACCGGCTCGGATCGAGCGGCGCTTGTACGGTGGGCCATTCCTCGCGTAGATCGACGTCGGCCGTGGAATTGAACAAATCGAACAGCCGATAGTAATCCGCTTGGGTGATCGGATCGTAGGGATGGTCGTGGCACCGTGCGCAGCCCACGGTAAGTCCTAAAAGAGCTTGGCCCGTGGTATCGACGCGGTCCACGACCGCGATGATGCGAAACTCTTCATCATCGGTCCCGCCTTCGATATTGGTTGGGGCGTTGCGATGGAAGGTCGTGGCGAGCAGGTCTTCCATCGTCGGTTCGGGCAACCGATCGCCGGCGAGTTGCCGAACGAGGAACTCGTCGAGCGGCTGATCGCGGTTGAAGGCGCGGATCACCGCGTCGCGATAAGGCCAGGCGTCGCGATGGGGGTCACGCTCGTAGCCAATCGTGTCGGCGTAACGCGCCAGATCGAGCCACACCGCTGCCCAGCGTTCGCCGAAGTGGGGCGAGGCGAGCAATTCGTCGACAATCTGTTCACGCAGCGGGGGCGTCAGCCCCGCCGTAATCGACGCGCGGTGGGCCGCGGTGGGCGGAAGCCCAACAAGATCAAAAGACACTCGCCGCAGCCACTCCTCAGCGGGTGCCGGCCCTCCGGGCGTGAGACCGGCAGACGCCGCTTGGGTATCGATCATTCGATCGATGAACTGGCGATCGCTATCGGCAGTAGCGGGACCAAGCGGATCCACGGGCACCTGGAACGACCACGGGTCGCTCCAAGGTGCGCCCGCATCGATCCACGCGCGGAGCGTCTCCACTTCTTCCGGCGTAAGCCGCGGTCCGTGCTCGGCGGGGGGCATCCGCAGATCGTCGTCGGGTTCTTTGATGCGCTCCATCAGCACCGACTCAGCGGCGTTGCCCGGCAGGATCGAGGGGTCGCCCGAATCGGTGGTGGCGAGCGCTTGCTCGCGCGTGATAAACGAAAGGCTCCCCTGCTGTCTCACGCCGCCATGACAAGCCAAACAACTCTTGACAAAAATCGGCCGGACGCTGGCATTGAAATCCACCGCCCACACTGGCTGCGCGATCAACAGGCAAACCACCAAAGGCAGGCGCTGTCGTGCGATCGATAGAGAAGAAAAGAGTGCTCGGGAGGGCATCCTCCTAGCTTAACCATTCCCGGGTCGAGAAGTACCCAACACGGGCGAAAAGCGACCCTTACGGCCCGGCGTGTCACTTTCTGGAGCGCGGGCGCCGCCGTGTAAGGGCCAGCGAGCCCGGCAGGGCCGCTGCAACCGTTGCGAGCCCCCCCACTGTCGCTGAGGCCCGACTCAGCCAGCCCAGAGAGTCTTCCTGAGCCTCTACCTCGCGATCGTCCAGCCGAGCCCCCGCGGGGGGGACCGTACCAGCCGGCTCGACCGGATCGCTGGCGTTATGCAGCTCGGCAGGAAGCTCGCGCCCGCCAGCCGGAGACGCTTCGCGTCCGTCGAGCGGTGTCAACAAGACGGTCCGTGTCCACGGTTCCAGCGCGAACGCCAGATCGATCGCCATCAGGCGCTGCGAAGCGACCGCTTCTTGCTGCCAGGCGGCGTGGGAGACGGGCTCGGGGGCGTCTAGTAAAGCGCCCAGATCGATCAATCCCGCTTGTAGCGCAGCACCCTCGGTCAGCACGTCACTGCTGGGAACAGCCTCTACCGCAGCCGTTGGGTCGATAGCGTCGCTTGTCGTTGACGGTAAGTCGGTGACTTCGTCGGCAGACGCCGCCTTGGCGGACAGGAGGATCAGTCGGGGAATCTCCTCCGCTGTGGAACCGCTGGCGGGCCTCAGCCAAGCGGCCGTCGGCTGCGTCACGTCGGCTTCGTCGCGGAAACTTTCGTCCGCAATCTTTTGGTCCACGACCAACAACAATCGGTCGGCAGACTTCGCCGCTGCGTCGGCGATCACCTTCTCTGAGGCAAGGTCGGAGGGATTGCCGGGCGATGACTTGGCTTGGATCGGGTAACGCCCCTGCTCGACGCTGACGCCTTGCGATCCGGAAGCGTCAGATCCCGTGACGAAACCGTTGTCACTCTCTTGCTTCGTGTCGTACCCCGAGGTGCCTTGGTCAAAAAGGGGGTCGGTCGTCGCGGTGTCGTACCACGCAATGCCGTCGTCATAAGCAGCGGGATCGGTCCCGCTGAGTACTAGCGACCAGACCTCGTCTCCTCGTGCTTCGAGTTGCTCGGCAATCAGACCGAGCCGGAAGCGCGAATCCTCACCCGTAGACGATCGGTAGTCCGTCGCGCGCATCGCTTCGCTCGCAACCGCAAAGGGCCGGAACGCCGTCGAGGCTTCCGTGCGATACGCATCTCCGATGGCATTGGCAATCAGGTGCTCAATGCTTGGTGACGACAGCTCGATACGTTCTCGCACCGACGGCGGCAACGCCACGGGAGCGACCCCCGCCGCCTCGTACGGCGACGTTTGGCGGACCGTGAGCGTGAGGTCCAGGCCCGGCGACAAGAACAGGCTGATCTCGCCGTGCAAGGCAGCGTCGTGGTCGCGGGCGTCCAAGCCGTTCCCAAGGGCCTGAAAGGCGTTCGAGAAGGCTCCCGTGGTAGAGAAATCGTTACCGACAAGCCCACCGGTGATCGAAACGCCTCCCGCTCCTTGCGCAGGGGCCAGGATATCAACGCTGTCGGCAAGGGCCCGATCAACCAAGGAAGTTGAGCCCCAGGAATCGCTCACGCCCGGATCGATCGCCAGCGCGCTGGCGGAGAGCAAGTCGCGTGCTTCGCAGCGTTCCAGCCCGAGCCGGGTGACGCTTCGTCGCTGAGGTGATCGTGAACTGGCCATGGTAGTAGGTCTCTTCGGTGCTGGGCCCGAACTATTGGCGTACGACTTCGGTAGCGGACTGTGTCAGCACCGAACGGCGCAGGGTTTCAGCGCGTGCCGCCTCGTCCAAGCGACCCAAACGGCTGAGCACCTGGGCGTGGTTGGCATAATGCAACGCAAGGAGTGTCGGCGCGCCTTGCGGCAGCGAGGCCAAGCGCCGCTTCTCGATCCGTACTGATTGGCCAAACGCGTCCGCGGCTTCGTCCAGCCGACCTCGGTCGCGCAGCGCAACTCCCCGATTGTTCCACAACGCGGACCGCTGTCGCAGGTGGCGTGTGTCGGTCGGAAAGTCTTCCGCGAGGCCTTTCAGATGCTCGTCAGCCCGATCGAACCAACCGTCCGAACGACTTTCCTCGCCGCGGCGTGCGAGCACGAGCGCTAGGTTCGCCTCGGCAACGGCCAACTCACTCCTGTGCCGAGGAATCATCGGCGCACGATCGACGAGACGCGCGAGTTCATGGACGGCCGATTCATAGGCAACCGCGGCCGCTTGAAGGTCGGCCCGATCCGCGGCCAGCGCGGCCCGGTTGCTGTAGGCCATTGCCAAGTCCGCTCGATAAGGATCCAGCTCCGGACGTTGGGCGACCAACTCGCGGAGCAGATTCACGGCGCGCGAGGCGGATCGCCGCGCCGCAGCGGGGTCAGAGGATCGAAGCACTTCGCTGAGCGTGCTGTGCGTAACCGCCAGACGGCGTGTCATCCGTGCGTCGGCCCCCGTCTTGGCAACCGCATCGGAGACCATGTTAATCGCCTCAAGGAGCAACTCTTGGGCACGGTCGGGCTCATCTCCGGCGAGCATCGATGCCTTCGCGATCAGCGTGGCTGCCAGCTGGTCGGTTCGTTCGACGGTCGTGCCGCCGGTTGCGAGCAGCGCTCGGCTGACGGTGATCGCTTCGTCAAACGCCACAAGTGCCGCAGTGGTCTCGCCACGCGATGCGAGCAGGTTCGCACGGTTGGCTGCCGCCAACGCCAGCCACGAACGTGCCGCATCGGTAGGATTGGCCTCACGCAGCTCGCTGATCGCTTGCTGATAAATCTTGAGCGCTTCATCGGTTTTTCCGAGACGCTCTGCCGCCGCCGCCGCTTTGATGCGGGTCTCTAGTACCGACTCTCGCAAACCGGGTTCGTGCTCGGCCTGATCAAGAAACGCTTGATAGTAACCGAGCGTGTCGCTCAGCAGCTCACGTCGCAGGGGCTCGCTACCGGGCAGCAACGCGAGACGGTCGCTGAGGGCCGCTCCGAAACGATCAACGACTTCTCTGGCCTGGGTGAAGCGTGTCTCGGCGCGGTCGGCTTGTCGCTGCGCCTCTTCCAATGCTAAAGCCGTACGTTGCTGCGCACGCCAAACACCGAGGGCCCCCGCAAGCGAGACCACCGCTACAACCAACGACGCTGCGGCGATCCCCGCTACCATCTTCCGGCGGCGCGTCAGCCAACGGCTCACTCGGCGGGTGAGACCCGCCGGACGAGCGATCGTCGGCAACCCTGCGAGAAAGCGGCGTAGGTCTTCCGCCATCGCTTCGGCATTGGGGTACCGCGTTGAGCGATCCTTTTCCATTGCCCGCAGAACAATGCTCTCAAGATCGGCCGGAATATGCGAATTGAGCCAGCGCGGACGTAACGGTTCAACGCGCTCGATCTGGTCTAGAACCGCTTGGCGATGCTCACCCCGGTGGGCGTGACGCAGTGTCAGCAGCTCGTACAGCGTGGCGCCCAGGCCATACACATCGGTTCGGCCATCGATCTGATCGGCCCGTCCGCGCGCCTGTTCGGGGCTCATGTAGCGGAGCGTGCCAACCAGGTCACCCGTGGCGGTAACTCCCAAGTCCGACTGGATGCGCGCCAAACCAAAGTCCGTGATCCACGCCTTACCGGCGGCGTCGAGCAGCAGGTTCGAGGGCTTCACATCGCGGTGTACCACCCCGTACTCGTGGGCGTGGTGCAGGGCGTCGGCGATGTCGGCACCCAAACGGGCGACTGCCTTAAAAAAGTCATCGGTACGATGCGACGGACCCAGCGAAGCTCCGGCCAGGGTAATCCCCACCGCCGTTGGGCTGCCCAACGGGTGCCCCGATGCGGGAGCGACACCGCGTGAAAGGCTGGTAGGACGGCTCGCTCTTTTGTCGGCCGCCAAAGCGTGGCTGGTCGAAAGGGTTTCGGCCAGGGAATCGGCTTGAGCGCTACCGCGCAGGGCGTCCAGCCGAAGCTCATCGATCGCCTGGGCGACCGACTGCCCTTCGATGTATTGCATGGCGTAATAGTGCACCCCACGATCCTGGCCGATCGCGAACACCGGCACGATGTGGGGATGATGCAACTGGGCCGCCGCCTGGGCTTCGTTGCGGAAGCGCGCGATCTGCCGTTGATCGAGCACCGCGGCAAAGGGCAGCACCTTGAGCGCCACGCGACGCCTGAGCGAGCGCTCTTCCGCTTCGTAGACAACGCCCATCCCGCCACGACCGATCTCGCCGCGAACCAGGTAGTCTCCGATCTGGCTGGGCTCTCCCGCTGGGGCGACGGGCCTGTCAGACGCGGCTTCTGCTTCGTGCGGGGGCACAGGTGCTGAAGGCGGAGCTAAGGGCGAATCGATCGTCGCGTCGCTGTCTTGCTCATCGGGTCGCGCCAGCCGGACTGCCCGATGAATCGTCTCGACCCCTTCCAGGCACTCGACAAGATCGGCTGCCAAGTCAGGATGCTCGGCGAGCACCTCGGCAGCGTGCGGGGCGCGGCCCGCTTCGAGCGCCGCAACATAGTGGTCCAAAACCTCAACGAGCCGCTGTTCACGCGACTCATCCGGCGCGGGCAGCGCTCCGCTGGACGCGTTAGCACCCAGGGCAAGGCCTGGCGAAGCATGAGGATCGGCAGCGCTCATTCTTCCCCTCGTTCGGCATACAGCGTACGCAGGCGGCGCACGCCCCTCAGCCAGAGCATGCGGACGGCACCGGCGGTGCGTCCCATGCGGTCGCCGATCTCTTGAAAGTCGAGCCCTTCTTGATGCCGCAGACGGAGTACCTCGCGGTAGTCGTCCGGCAGGGTGTCGAGCAATTCGGTCAGCGTGCGCGCGTTCTCGCGGCGCTCAAAGCAGGCCGACGGGGTTTCCCCACCGTGCGGCAACTGGGGCGCTTGACCGCCGGAAGACCAATCTCCTTTCGCCCCCGTGCGGTCGAGCGAGACCTCGCGGCGGATGTCACGCTTAGCGGCTTTGACGTGCAACTCGATCGCCCGCAGCAAGTTGTTCATGAGGATCCGGCGGATCCAGCCCAAGAACTCCTCGGGCGAGGCACCGCGGAAAGCGGGAAAATCGCGATGCGCCTCGAAAAAGGTTTCCTGCACCACATCGGACGAGCTGACCCGGGCTCGGAGCCGATCGTCCAGTTGCGCGCTGACGACGAGCTTCAAATAGTCCGCGTGGAGCTGCATCAATCGGCCCAACGACCCCTCGGAGCCCTCGCGGGCTCGGGCTAGCAGTTGGGTTGGGAGGGATTCAGAGGGGCTGAGCATCGTGACAATCTCCAGCGGGACTAGGCCGATTTCCAGCATAGTCGTCACACGGATTTTTCGCTCTGCGTGGCGATCGGCTAGGGATCACTTATCGCCAAGACCTTGCTAGCAATGGCTTTACGGCCGCCACCTGCGGTAGTATAGCGGCCCCGACGGGGACCGTTTTTACCTTGCTTCGCGTCAATCTGCTTCTGGAGAGTTTGCCCATGCTTCGCTTCTTGCCCCTTCCCCCTTTGGCCTTTCTTTTGCTTACGGTGGGCTTAATCAGCGTCTCGCATGCTAGCGACGCCGATCACACCACCGCCGAGGCCCTGCATCCGATCGCCGAGACCGCTGCGTCTAAACTCACCGACGTTAACGAACCCTTCGTGATGACGGTGCAGTTCTTTGTGAAGCCTGATTGCGTGGAAGGCTTCCTCGCCGCGATGAAGGAACCTCTGCTGGAAACCGTCAAGGAAACCGGCAACCGGGCCTACGAGTTGAGCCAAAACCCGCTCGATGAAACGCAATTCCTGCTGTACGAGAAGTGGGCCCATGTCGAGGCGCTCAACCGTCACTTGAATCAACCCTATCTCGCCAAGCTAGGTGCCGCGCTGGGCGATTTGCTGACGGTCGATCCGGTGATCAACCATTACACGCCGATTGAATAGCCGCTCTGCGGTTTGAGACAAATAGAGCCAGACTTCCGCATGCCTGAAGGCCACACGATTCACCGGGTTGCAAAGGACCACGGCTCTGCGTTGGTCGGTGATAAGTTGGTCGCCACGAGTCCGCAGGGACGCTTCGCAGAGGGTGCCCGCGAGCTCTCGGGACGCACCCTCGAAAAGATCGACGCCGTAGGCAAGCATCTGCTCTACCACTGGCGTGGACCGCGGCGGACTTGGGGGCCAATCTTGCACGTCCATCTCGGGCTGTACGGCAAGTTCCGTTTGCATCGCTTGGAGGCCCCGTCAGGTAGCCCGACAGGACCCCGGTCGGTGCCCGAGCCGCGTGGCGCCGTACGGTTACGGCTGGTTGGCCCCCGGGCGGCGTTTGATCTGAACGGGCCCACCTGTTGCGAGCTGATCGACGAGGCGCAGCACACGGCGCTGCTGGAACGCCTGGGCCCCGATCCGCTGCGCAAAGACGCCGATCCCGAGCGTGCCTGGAACCGCATCAGCAAGAGTCGCACGGGCATCGGCGCGCTGCTGATGAACCAATCGGTCATCGCGGGGGTGGGCAACATATATCGGTGCGAAGTGCTGCACCTAGAAGGCATCCACCCCGATCGGCCCGGCAAGGAGCTGCTCCGCTGCGAGTTCGATGCGATCTGGGAGCGATTGGTGGAACTCATGCGGATCGGGGTGCGCCACAACCGAATCATCATCAGCGATCCGGCCGACATAGGAAAACCACGTGGGCGGATGACGCGCGACGAACGTCTGCGGATCTATAAAAAATCCGCCTGCCCCGGCTGCGGCGGAGCGATCGCCGAGTGGCAGATCGCCGGACGCAAGGTGTTTGCCTGCCAGAGCTGTCAGTCATGAGCGCTGCAACGGCCCCGGGGAACGATCCGGACAAGCTTGCCGAGCAGCTAGAAGTCGCGATGCTTGCGCTGTTAGCACACCGCGGCGTAGGAAAGACGATTTGCCCCTCCGAAGCGGCCCGCCGAGTGCAGCCCGACGACTGGCGCCCGTTAATGGACCTGACCCGCACGGTAGCCTGTCAGCTGATCGACCAGGGCCGACTTGTGGCCACCCAACGTGGGATTGCGGTTGATCTGGTTAACGTCCACGGGCCGATCCGTTTACGGCTTCCCGTGCCATAACGGGGGTTGCGCTCCTTGGTGGCCTCGGCAGGTCTCTCTCTAATAGGTGGCAACGTGCCCGTGACCCTCGCCCCCGCCGATGCGCTCGCTTCGTTCCACGAGCCTACCCGCACCTGGTTCGCCGAGGCGTTTGCCGAGCCGACGCGTGCCCAACAGATGGCGTGGCCGGCGATTGCCTCGGGCGAGAGCACGTTGCTGCTGGCTCCCACGGGTTCGGGAAAAACGCTGGCGGCTTTCCTTGCGTCGCTCGATCGATTGATGTTCGCTCCGCGACCCGCGGAGAAGAACGAGGGCGTGCGTGTCCTCTACATCTCGCCGCTCAAAGCGCTCGGCGTTGATATCGATCGCAATCTACGAGCACCGCTGGCGGGCATGCGAGCCACGGCCGGCAGGCTCAACTTTCCGCGTCAAGAAATGGAGGTCGCCGTCCGCACGGGCGACACCGACCCGCGTGAGCGGACGCGCATGGTGCGTCATCCGCCCGAGGTGCTCATCACCACGCCCGAATCGCTCTACCTGATGCTCACGAGTAAGGCGCGCGACATTCTCACAAGCGTCGAGACAGTGATCCTCGACGAGATCCATGTGATGGTCCCCACCAAGCGGGGCGTCCATTTATTCTTGACGCTCGAACGGCTCGAACGCTTGCGGCGGCAGCGGGCCGCGCAGACGGAACAACCTTACACGCCGCTGCAGCGCGTCGGCCTCTCGGCGACGCAGCGACCGCTGGACGAGATCGCCCGACTGCTCGGCGGAGCCGAGGCGTCCGCCGCCCCGGACGAGCCGGTCCGCCCGCGCCCCGTCCGGATCGTTGATGCGAGCGAGCCCAAACGGTTACAGATCCGCGTTGAGATGCCAGTCGAGGACCTTGCGCGGCAGCAGACGCCGACGCACACGTCGCTCGGTGGCAGCCTGGGCGTAGCCGACGACAAGTTGCCCCGCCTGGCCGCCGATGCGGACGAATTTACTCGGCCAAGGGAGAATCCTTTTGCCCCCCCACCGGGCGCGGGCGTGCCCGGGCTCAATGGTGCCCCGCAACAGGCCGGCAACACCGCGAAGGGGCCCTCGGCACCAAGCCTCTGGCCCGCTTTGCATCCGCGGCTGCTGGAGCTGATCCGTCAGCACCGCTCGACGATGATCTTCGTCAACAGCCGCCGCCTTGCCGAGCGGCTCGCGGCGGCGATCAACGAACTGGCCGCCGAAGAAGCGGCGGCCCAAGAGCCTCACGAAGCACGACCAACCGAGCCCGTCGAGATCTGCCTAGCGCATCACGGCAGCGTCTCGAAAGACACACGGGCAGCGATCGAAGATCGGCTCAAACGGGGCGTGCTGCCGGCGATTGTCGCGACGAGTTCGCTCGAACTCGGGATCGACATGGGAGCCGTCGATCTCGTGATCCAGATCGAAGCCCCGCCGTCGATCGCGTCGGGCGTGCAACGCATCGGCCGCAGCGGACGCGGCGTGAACCTGCTGTCCAACGGCGTGATCTTTCCCAAGTACCGGGGCGATCTGCTGGCGTGCGCCGGTGCCACCGGACGGATGCTGACCGGCCATGTCGAAGAGACCTATTATCCGCGCAACCCGCTCGATCTGCTCGCGCAGCAGATTGTGGCGCTCGTCGCGGAGGGGCCGATCGGTGTTGATGAGCTGTACGCCACTTTCCGCGGAGCGGCACCGTACGCCGATCTGCCGCGCGGCTCGTTCGAGGGGGTGCTCGACCTCCTCTCGGGCAGGTATCCGAGCGACGAATTCGCCGAATTACGGCCCCGGCTGACGTGGGATCGGCTCTCGGGGGTCGTCTCGCCGCGTAAAGGAACGCAGCGGCTAGCGGTGCTCAACGGTGGAACAATCCCCGATCGCGGGCTGTACGGCGTGTTCCTGGTGGGCGATGGCCCCGAGGGGGCCGGCGGCAGTCGCGTCGGCGAACTCGACGAAGAAATGGTGTTCGAAACCCACACGGGCGATGTCTTCCTACTGGGTGCCAGCAGCTGGCGCGTGCTGGAAATCACCAAAGACAAAGTCCTCGTCGCCCCGGCACCGGGCGAGCCGGGCAAGATGCCCTTCTGGCGCGGCGACGGTCCGGGCCGACCGCTCGAATTCGGCAAGGCGATCGGCGAGCTGGCCCGCGAGCTAACCCGCAGCGACGAGGCCGAGGCCACGGAGCGGCTTACGCAGCGTCACGCCCTAGACGATCAGGCCGCCGACACGCTGCTGCGTTACCTGCGTGATCAAGCAGAAGCCACCGGCGAGCCGCCCAGCGATCGCACCGTGATCGTCGAGTCGTTTCTCGACGAGATCGGCGACTGGCGCGTGTGTGTGCTCTCGCCGCTGGGCTCGCGTGTCCACGCGCCATGGGCCCTGGCCGTTGCGTCGCGGCTGCGTGAGGAGGAACTCGGCGAGGTCGATTACAGCTGGACTGACGACGGCATCGTCTTCCGTTTGCCCGAGTCGCCCGCCCCGCCAGCGGTCGAACTGTTCGTGCCCCGCTCGGACGAGGTCGAAGAGCGCGTCACCTCGCAGCTCGGTTCGACGGCGATGTTCGCGGCGCGGTTCCGCGAGAACGCCGCCCGTGCGTTGCTGCTGCCCAAGCGCCAACCGGGTCGCCGATCGCCCCTGTGGATGCAACGCCGCAAAGCCGCCGACCTGCTGGCCGTGGCCGCACGGTACCCCAGCTTTCCGATTCTGCTGGAAACCTATCGCGAATGCCTGCGCGACGTGTTTGACCTGCCGGGACTCGTGACGGTGCTCCGCGGCATTGAGCAGCGGTCGATCCGTGTCGAGGCGGTCGTCGCGCAGCAGGCGTCCCCCTTCGCGGCCTCGCTGCTGTTCAACTACATCGGCAACTTCATCTACGAGGGCGACGCCCCGCTGGCCGAGCGCCGTGCGCAGGCGCTCACGCTCGATCACGCGCAACTACGCGAACTGCTGGGTGGTGCCGAGCTGCGCGAATTGCTCGACGGCGAGGTGATCGACACGCTCGGACTCGAGCTCCAGAAGCTCGCGGATCCCTACACAAAAGACGCGGACGGCGTGCACGATCTGTTGCTCTCGCTCGGTGACCTGACCGAAGAGGAGGTGGCCGCCCGCTGCGACCCGGTTGCCGCCCCACGTGCAGAGGTCGCCCGCTGGCTGCACGAACTGAGCGACGGCCGCCGGGCGATCGCGGTGCGCGTGGCTGGCGAGACACGCTACGCCGCGGCAGAAGACGCCGCCCGACTGCGCGACGCGCTGGGAGTGAACCCCCCCGCGGGACTGCCCACCGCGTTCCTTGAATCCGTTGCCGATCCGCTGGGCGATCTGATCTCGCGCTACGCGCGGACGCACGGGCCCTTCGTGGCCCTCGACGCCGCGCGACGGTTCGGCCTTGGCGAAGCGCCCGTGCGGGCAGCGCTCCAGCGGCTTGGCGATGCGGGGCGTGTGGTCGAAGGGGAGTTCCTTCCGGGCCGACGCGGCCGCGAGTGGTGCGACGCCGGCGTGCTGCGAACCATCAAACGGCGCTCGCTCGCGCGGCTCCGCAGCGCGGTCGAGGCGGCCCCTGCCGAGGCCTACGCCCGCTTCTTGCCGGTGTGGCAAGGCGTTGCGCAACCGCGGCGAGGGCTGGACGGCGTGCTCGACGCGGTCGAGCTGCTGCAAGGCGCACCGCTGCCGATGAGCGCCCTCGAAAGCGAGATCCTGCCCACACGGGTGCAGGACTATCGTCCTGGCCTGCTCGACGAGTTGTTCCACGCCGGCGAGATCCTCTGGCAAGGCATCGATAGCCTTGGCACGACCGACGGGCGGATCGCGCTCTATCTGGCCGACTCGTTCGGGCATTTGGGGCGGATGACCAGCACCAATCTTCTCCCCCGGCTCGCATCGGGGGCGCGCAGCGGTTCGCTGGAAGGTCGTGAGCCTCTCGCGCAAAGCGAGGGTGGATTCGCCGTCAGCAGCGACGAAGCCGATCCGCTTGTCGCCCAGCTGCGTGCGCTGTTCGCTGAGCGTGGCGCGCTCTTCTTTGATGAAGTGGTCCGCTCGACCCGCGCGTTCGCCAACGATGTGCTCGCCGCGCTGTGGCGACTCGTATGGCAAGGGGAAGTGACCAACGACACGCTTGCTCCGCTGCGGTCGCTCGTGGCGACCGCCGGCGGCGAGGCGCGACGCACCGTCGGAGCCGCCACCCGGCGCGGTCGCCACGCTTTCCGTTCACGCCGCGCAACGCGGCTGCCCGGTTCCGAAGGGCGATGGTCACTCCTCGCACAGAACGAGCTCACGGCGCGCACGCCAACCGAGCGGCTGATGGCCCTCGCGCAGCAGCTCGTGCAGCGACACGGCATACTCACCCGCGATCAGATCGCGCGCGAACAGGTCGAGGGGGGCTTCTCGGCCATCTACCCGGTGCTCAAGGCGATGGAAGAGTCGGGCAAATTGCGGCGAGGCTACTTTGTCGAGGGGCAAGGTGCTGCGCAGTTTGCCGCAGCGGGAGCCGACGAGCTGTTGCGTGCCAAGCCGCGCGACGCGGACCAGGAACCCGCTACCTACGTGCTCGCGGCGACCGATCCGGCAAGCCCCTTTGGGGCCGCCCTGCCCTGGCCCGAACGCCCGGGCGATACCGACACGGGCCGCCCGCAGCGTGCCGCCGGTGCGCTGGTGATCATTTCCGACGGCGCGGCGCTGGGCTTCTTGAGCCGCACCGGCACGGCGCTCACCACGTTTCTTTCGCCCGACGAACCGCTCCACACGCAGCAGGCACAGCGTCTTGCGCGAGCGCTGGCGGAGCGGGCCGCGCGGCGGAGTGTGCTGCTGGAGAAGGTTGACGGCACCAGCGCAACCGGTGGGCCGCTGGCGGGCATCTTCGCCAAGGCCGGCTTCACCGCCACGACCAAGGGACTGCTGTGCCGCAGCGACTTCATGGCGGGAAGACCGGCACCCCGCCGACGCTGAGCGGCTGGGCGCTCGGCCGGTGACGTGCGTAAATAGGTTTGCCGCGTCGGCAACCGCCGCGTTACGCCCCACCCCCAATTCGTACGCCCATGCCCGAAGGCGACACGCTCTATCGCGTTGCGACGCTGCTCGGCCCCGTGCTGCGCGGGCAGACGATTCTCGATGCGTCCAGCAGCCCTGCGGAGGCGGCGGGCGAGACGCCGGCCCCCTCTCCGAGTAACCCCTCAGCGCCGCCGACGTTTGCCTGGAGCGATCGCACAGGCACATGGAACGATCGTACCGGCCTGACGATCGACGCCGCGTCGCTCATCGGTCGGCGCGTAACCGAGGTCGCGCCGCGCGGAAAGCACCTGCTCATCACGCTGGACGACGAGCGGGTGATCCATTCGCACCTGGGCATGACCGGCTCGTGGCACGCCTACCCGCGCGACGAGGCGTGGCGCAAGCCGGCTCGCCAGGCGTCGCTCGCGCTGTGGACCGCCGAGCACGCCGCGGTGCTGTTTCTGCCGAAGCAGCTCGCGCTGATGTCGGCCCGACAGTTGCAACGCGACACGCATCTCCAGCGGCTGGGACCGGACCTGATGCGCCCCGCCGACGAGCTGCGCTCGATCCTGCCCCGCCTGCGCGTACACAACGCCACCCCGATCGGCGAGGCGGTCATGAACCAAACGATCGCCGCGGGCATCGGCAACGTCTACAAGAGCGAGACGCTGTTCCTGGCGCGGCTGTGGCCGTGGACACCCGTCGGCGCGCTGAGCGACACGGTGCTGCTGGACTACTTGCAACTAACGCGACAGTGGATGTGGCGCAACCGGGGCCGCGGCCCGCGCGTCACACGGTGGGCGGCCGACGGACGCCGGCACTGGGTGTACGGCCGCGGCGGTCAGCCCTGCTTCGAGTGCGGCCAGACGATCGAAGTGCGGCGTCAGGGAGACGCGGGTCGCACCACGTACTGGTGCCGGCGGTGCCAGGCACCCGGCAGTGAGGCCCCCCGCAGTCAGTCAGCGCAAGCGGGCCAATAGCAGAGCGCGGTAGATGTTAGGTCGGCAATGCCCGCGCCCAACTTCTGCCTGCACTTCGTTCAGCGGGGGGAGGATTGAAGCGCGGTCCCGCTCAATGCCGGGCGTCTTGCCCGCCGTTAGCTGAGAAACCAGCACCCCAATAATCACCCACGACCCCTAGCCGGGTCTTCACACGATCTTCACAATCGCCCCGTATAGTGGCCTTCGTTCGGCAGTCTGCGGGAGATAGACAAGCAGCCGAGCAGCGGTCCTCTGCCCCCCTCTGTCGGCGCATGTCACGACACCACAAGAGTTTACGCTCTTGCGCAGGGCTCTTCCGCCGGGCGCTTACGCTCGGCTTGAGCAGTGGCTTCATGCTGGCTGGGCTCGTCGGCTGCGGGCCGGCGGCACCGAGCATCAAGATCGATGGCTCGAGCACCGTTTATCCGCTCAGCGAAGCGGTCGCCGAGGAATTCACCCGCAGCGGTGCCCGCGTAAACGTCACGGTCGGGCAATCGGGCACCGGCGGCGGATTCAAGAAGTTCTCGGCGCTCGAGATCGACCTGTGCGACGCCTCGCGACCAATCAAGCCCGACGAAGCCAAGCGGTGTGTCGCCGCGGGGCTCGACTATCTGGAGCTGGTGGTTGCCTATGACGGCATCGCGATCGTTGTCCACCCGGACAACGACTGGTGCGCCGAGCTGTCGGTCGACCAGCTGGCGGCCATCTGGCGGCCCGACGGGCCGGTGCGGCGCTGGAACGAGCTGGACCCGGCGTGGCCCGATCATGAGATCCGCCTCTACGGCCCGGGAACCGACTCGGGCACCTTCGACTACTTTACCGAAGAAATTGTCGGCGAGCCGCGGAGCTGCCGTCCCGACTTTACCGCCAGCGAAGACGACAACGTGCTGGTGACCGGCATCAGCAAAGACCGCCACGCGCTGGGGTACTTTGGTTTCGCTTACTACGAAGAAAACGCCGAGCGGCTGGGACTGGTGGGGGTCAAACCGACAGACGACGCCGCGGCGGTGCTCCCCTCGCTCGAAACGATCCGCAGCAACGCCTACACGCCGCTCTCGCGACCGCTGCTGGTTTACGTCGGTCGGCCCGTGCTGGAGCGATCGGTGGGGCTAGAGTTTGTGCGGTTCTATCTGGCGAACGCCGGCGGGTTGGCCACGGAAGTAGGCTACGTCCCCGTGCCGACCGAGATCGCCGAGAAGAACCTACAGAAGCTCAACCGAGCGCTAACCGCCACGGTCGAGCCCACGCCGAAGGTTGGGGCTTCAAGCCTCTCGGAGGTGCCGCGATCATGAGCGTGCTTCCCACGACAGGCGTGCCCACGACGGGACCGCAGCGTTCCATCACAACGCCGCACAGCGCGGGCAACCGGCTGGGCGAACGGATCATCCGGCGGTTGCTGCGGACGTGCGCGATCGTTTCGGTGCTGACCACGATTGGCATCGTGGCGGTGCTGCTGAGCGAATCGCTAAAGTTCTTTGGCGAAGTCTCGGTGTTTGAGTTTCTTACCGGTGCCCAGTGGACACCGCTCTTCAGCCCGCCGCACTTTGGCGTGTTGCCGCTGGTGTGCGGCACGATGCTGGTGACGGGCGGTGCCATCCTGATCGCTGGCCCCATCGGATTGGGGACCGCGATCTATCTGAGCGAATACGCGCCCCCGGTAGTGCGCGAGATCATCAAGCCGGTGCTCGAAGTGCTGGCCGGCATCCCGAGCGTGGTGTACGGCGTGGTGGCGGTGACGACCGTCTCGCCGATCGTGCAGCGGTTGTTTGGCTCGGAGAGTATCTTCAACGCGCTCAGCGCAAGTATCGTCGTGGGCTTCATGATCCTGCCGATGATTGTTTCGCTCAGTGAAGACGTGCTGCGGAGCGTGCCGCGCGACCTGCGCAGCGCGGCGTACGCCTTGGGCGCGACCAAGCTGGATGTGACGACGCGCGTCGTGGTGCCGGCGGCACTCTCCGGCATTGTGGCGGCGGTGCTGCTGGCGATCTCGCGGGCGATCGGCGAGACGATGGCTGTCACCCTGGCTGCCGGAGCAACGCCCAACCTGACGCTCAACCCGCTCGAGAGCGTGCAAACCATGACCGCTTATATCGTGCAGGTCAGCAAAGGGGATACGCCCACCGGATCGATCGAGTATCGCACGATCTTTGCCGTTGGATTAACCCTGTTCTGCATCACGATGTCGCTCAACATCATCGCCCAGTGGGTGCTCAAACGAATGCGGGAGCAGTACGAATGAGCGACACGCCGCGCAAACGATCGCTGGAGACGGGCCGTCGGTACCCGGGGTCGACGCTGTTCGGCCTGCTGTGCGGCACCGCGACGGTGCTGTGCGTGACGGCGCTGGTGGGGCTGCTGGCGACGGTCGTCGCCGAGGGTGCCCCGTGGCTGAGCACAACGCTGCTGACAAGCTTTTCTTCGCGCAAGCCCGAGCTGGCCGGCATCTTGGGATCGCTGATGGGCAGCCTGTGGCTGATCAGCATCACCACGCTCATCTGCGTGCCGATTGGTGTGGGGGCCGCGATTTACCTCGAAGAGTACGCGGCCAACTCGTGGTGGAAGCGGTTGGTGCAACTTAACATCGCCAACTTGGCCGGTGTGCCCTCGATCGTGTACGGCATCTTGGGGCTGGGCCTGTTTGTGCGGACGCTGGGACTGGGCCGCAGTGTGCTGGCGGGGGCGTTGACGCTGGCCCTGGTGGTGCTGCCAATTGTAATCCTCGCGGCTCAAGAGGCCCTGCGGGCCGTCCCCCCCTCGATCCGTCAGGCGTCGTATGCGTTGGGTGCCACGCGCTGGCAAACGGTGTGGCGGCAGGTGCTGCCGGCGGCCCTGCCGGGCGTGATGACCGGCGTGATCCTGGCGATCGCCCGGGCTCTGGGCGAGGCGGCCCCGCTGGTGGCCGTCGGAGCCGCGACCTATGTGGCTTTCGTGCCCTATTCGGTTCACGACGAGTTTTCCGCCCTGCCGCTGCAGATTTTCGACTGGGCCTCGCGCCCGCAGGAAGAGTTTCACGGCCTGGCGTCGGCGGCCATCCTTGTGCTGCTGGTGGTACTGGTCATGCTGAACGCCGGAGCGGTTTACGTCCGGCTCAAGTACGGACGAAGGATCAAATGGTGACCCACGGAGCGGAACGGTCGATCTCCCTAGCAGACACCCCCCCGCGGCGTGTCGCGACAACCGACCCCAGGCAGACTCGCATGACGGAAACCACCGCGGCCAGCCGCACCGAGACGGCCGGTCCGTTGCGCTCGATCCGCCCGCCGGCGTTCGACTCGGCACGCCCGGCGCGCTCGGCCGACGAGCTGGCCGGTGCCGCCGCCAAGATCGCCGTGAGCGATCTCAACTTTTTCTATGGTGCCAACCAGGCGCTGCACGACATCAAGCTGGCAATCCCCGAACGGTGCGTGACCGCGTTCATCGGCCCCTCGGGCTGCGGCAAGAGCACGTTCTTGCGGTGTCTGAATCGCATGAACGACATGATCGACGATGCCCGTGTCGAGGGCGAGATCCTGCTCGACGGCGAGAGCCTGCGCGGACCACGTGTCGACGTGGTCGAGTTACGCAAACGGGTCGGTATGGTGTTCCAGAAGTCGAATCCCTTCCCGAAATCGATCTTCGAAAACATCGCCTACGGGCCCCGCGTGGCGGGCGAGCGCAACAAGGCACGGCTGTACGAGATCGCTGAGCGCTGCCTGCAACATGCCGCTCTGTGGGATGAGGTCAAAGACCGTCTCGAAGATTCGGCTCTCGCGCTGTCCGGCGGGCAGCAGCAGCGGCTGTGTATTGCGCGCGCGCTGGCGACCGACCCCGAGGTGCTCCTCATGGACGAGCCCGCCAGCGCCCTGGACCCCGCCAGCACGGCCCGCATCGAAGACCTCATCTTCGAGCTTAAGGACAAGTACACGATCGTCATCGTCACGCACAACATGCAGCAAGCGGCCCGCGTCTCGGATCAAACCGCCTTTTTCTTCCAGGGCGTGCTGGTCGAAGCCGGTGCCACCAACGAGATCTTCACCAACCCCGCGAAGAAACAGACAGAGGATTACATCACCGGAAGGTTTGGGTAGGTTCCACTGGGTGCCGATGGTGAGACGTGCTGAGCGATACGACACGCCTGCCCACGATAGCCCTCGTGAGATGCTCCTCCTCCCCCCCCTTCCAGACCACCTCTTCACCGCCTCGCGATCCGTTATGAGCAAGCACTTAGAACGCGACCTAGAATCGCTTGAACAAGACCTGCTGGCCCAATCGGCGGTCGTCGAAGAGATGATCCGCTTGGCTTGCCGAGGTTTGTGCGAGCGTCGCGTGGGCGTCTCGGAAGAGTTGCTGCAGCGCGAGCCGCAGATCAACCACCGCGAGGTGCGCATCGAGGAAGAGTGCCTCAAGATACTCGCCTTGCACCAGCCCGTGGCCGTGGACCTACGCCGCGTGACCACGGTGTTGAAAGTCAATGGAGACCTGGAGCGGATCGCCGACCTGGCGGTCAACATCGGCGAGCGGAACGACGCCCTCGTGGCGTGGCCCTATCTGCAGCTGCCCGACATGCTCGAGAAGATGTCGGACTCGGCCATTGAGATGGTGCGTGATGTGCTCGATGCCTTCGTCGAGTCAGACGTCGCGCGCGCGCATCAGGTGCGGCGGCGTGACGATCAGGTGGACGCTTACAATCGCCACGTCATCAGCGAAGTGTATCGCTGGGTGGAGGCCGATCCGGCTTCGATCGAGCCGGCGCTGCACCTGTTCTCAGCGTCGCGTCACATCGAACGGATCGCCGACCATGCCACCAACATCGCCGAGGACGTGATCTACCTGGTCGAGGGTGAGATCGCCCGCCATCGGCCCGACTCGTATCTCATGCCCCCTCGGCCGACCCCGTCCAGTGCGTCCCGCAATCCGCCGGGCGACGCGGAATTGATCTAAGCCCTGGCCTTGCCCAGCAGATCTCCACCGGCCCCGCTCCTCATGCGCTCCGACCGATGGCCAAGCCGAAGATCCTGATCGTAGAAGACGACCGCTCACTGGCGGAAGTGCTCGACTACAACCTGCGGCAGGACGGTTACGAGACGCATGTCTCGTCCACCGGCCAGGACGGTCTGTTGCAGGCCAAGCTCCGCACCCCCGACTTGGTGGTGCTGGACCTCATGCTGCCCATCATGGATGGTCTAGAGATCTGTCGCCGCCTGCGGGCCGATCCGGCAACGCGCGAGATGCTGGTGCTGATGCTCACGGCCAAGTCCGAAGAGACCGATCAGGTGGCCGGTTTCAGCGTGGGTGCCGACGACTATGTCGCCAAGCCGTTCAGTGTGAAGGTGCTGCAAGAACGCGTGCGCGCGCTGCTCCGCCGCCGCCGCGGTGCCGCTACCAAGGGAGACGTACTGGTTAGCCAAGGCATTATGGTCGATCGCGAGCGACACCGCGTGACGCTCGACCAACGGCTGCTGGACCTCACGCCGAGTGAGTTCGGCCTGCTGGAAACCCTGATCCGGCAACCCGGACGGGTCTTCAGCCGCAGCGAGCTGATCGACGCCGCGCTGGGCGGCGACTCGCTGGTGCTGGAACGCACGATCGACGTCCACGTGCGGGCGTTGCGCAAAAAGCTCGACGCCCATGCCGACCTGATCGAAACCGTCCGCGGAGTGGGGTATCGCTTCCGCGATCCGGTAGGGGCTTCTTAACGCAAAACTGCACAAAACCGCCACGAATCGCTGGTTTTTCGTTGAATCAGTTTCTCTGTGCCGTTAAACCGCAACGCTGCCTCTACGGTTTTCTGCAACCCCTGCGCTAGGACGTTCGGCATGTCTCTCCGCCTGTTTTGTGCCCCCCGTGTGTGCGGAGTGGGCCTCTTTCTGCTGGTAGCCTCGCTCGCGGGCGGTCAGACAACAACCTGGACCGGCGGTGTTAGCACCAGTTGGAACAACGCTGGCAACTGGGACAACGGCGTGCCGAACACCGCGACGGAAATCGCTGTGATTGGCTCTCCTGCGCCCACGCTGGGGAACATCAACGTCAACCTCGGTGGCCTGACGGTTCAATCCAACGGCCAGCTTGATGTCGCGTCGGGCTTGGACTTCGACTTTGCCCCCGGCGCAACGATTAGCAACGCGGGCGCGATTAATGTAGCGCCGAACACCGATTTCCAGCTCGGCGGCACGGTCGCCAACAGCGGCACGATCACCCTGGATGGCTCAGGGGCAGTCACCGACCTTGAACTCTTTGCGGACGCAACCCTTACCGGCGGGGGTTCGGTCGTTCTCACCGGCGCCAATGCCCGGTTCAACGATAACACCGCGGCAGCGACTACGCTGACCAATTCCGCCAGCCACACGATTCGTGGCGTCGGTCAGATCGGCTCCAATGCAATCACCAACCTAGCCAACCAGGGGTTAATCGTCGCCGACACCTCGGGCGGAACCCTCACGATCGACATCGGCAGCCTCGTCACCAACATGGGGACGCTCCGCGCTACCGGCGGCGGCACGCTGGCGCTCAACACAAGCGGCTACGATAATGCTGGCGGCGTGATCGAATCAACTGGTGGCCAGGTCCGTTTCAACTCGGGCGCACAGTTGACTGGCGGCCAAGTCACCGGCGCCGATGTCGCTGTCTCCGGTGGCAGCAACGTGAATTTCACCGACGTTGTTTTCAACGCTCAAGTGGTCGTCGAAGCCAACACCGACTTCGGCGTGGATGGCTCGATCACCAACAATGGAACCATCACGATCCAAGGTGCCGGTGCAACAAGCGACGTTGAAGTGCAGAGCGCGACCACCTTTGGCGGCACGGGCGCGCTCGTACTGAACGGCCCCAACGCCCGCATCAGCGACGTAGTGGCCGCGTCGCTGGAGTTCACCAACGGCTCGGGCCATACCATCCGCGGTGGCGGCCAGATCGGCGTCAACACGATCAGCATCGTTAACAACGGACTGATCACCGCCGACGTCAGCGGTCAAACGATGACGCTCGACCCCGCTACGGCGTTCACAAACAACGCTACGCTACGCGCCGAGAACGGCGGCACGCTTGCCTTTGGCGGCGGCAATTACACCAACGCGGGCGGCGTGATCCAGTCCGACGGCGGCCAGGTCCTGTTCAACAGCGAGTCTCGCGTCACCGGTGGGACCATCACTGGCGCCAACGTCGCCGTCGCGAACGGCATTAACACCGGCTTCACCGATGTTACTTTCGACGCCCAAGTGGCCGTCGGATCGAATGTTGACTTTGAGCTGAATGGCACGATCACCAATAACGGTACGATTACGATCACTGGCGCGAGCAGCACCACCGATGTCGAACTACAGGGCGACACGCTTCTCACGGGCACGGGCGCGCTCGTGCTGGACGGCCCCAACGCTCGCATCAGCGATGTGAATGCCGCCTCGTTGCTGTTCACCAACGACTCGGGCCATACCATCCGCGGCAGCGGTCAGATCGGCGTCAACACGATCAGCGTCACCAATCTGGGCCTCATCACCGCCGACGTGAGCGGCCAGACGATGACGCTTGATCCGGCTTCGGCGTTTATCAACAACGGCACGCTGCGCGCCGAGAACGGTGGCACGCTCGCCTTCAATAGTGGCCCCTACAACAACTCCGGCGGCGTAATCGAATCGGCTGGGGGACAGGTGCGGTTCAACAGCGAAGCAGGGATAACCGGCGGTACCATTACAGGCAGCGATATCCTGATTGCGAGCAACTCGAGCTACACGGACGTCACGTTCGATGGCTCGGTCGCCGTCTCCGCGAACATCGACTTCCGTGTCGATGGGACGATCACCAACAACGGTACGATCACGGTCAATGGCTCCGACGTCACGCTGCTCGACGCCACGACGTTCGTCGGCACGGGCGAGCTGGTGCTGAACGGCGTCAACGCCCGCATCAACGACATCAACGCGGCCTCGCTCGAGTTCACCAACGGCCCCAGCCACACGGTACGCGGCAGCGGCCAAATCAGCGGCAACACAATCAGCGTCGTAAACCAAGGACTCATCACCGGCGACGTGCCGGGCGAAACGCTGTTCATTGACCCGGCTGCTGCTTTTACCAACAGCGGCACGATCCGAGCCGAGAATGGCGGGACGGTTGAAATGGGGGCAGGCCCCTATAATAGTGCCGACGGCGTCATCGAGGCTCTCGGTCCCGGCAGCCGCATCCAGCGCAGCAACACAACCGACTTCTTCATTTCAATCGGTAGTGTCCGTGCTATTGATGGCGGTGTCGTTGAGATCTTCGACATCTTCACAACCGACTCCGACCTCTTCAGTAATGACGACTTGTTGGAGTTCACGGGGATGGCGAACACCGACCTTTTCTACGACAGCACGTTGATCACCCAGGGGGGGGTCAGCTTTAGTCAGCCCGGTGATCTACAATCCTCACAGTTTGCAGAAAACAACGGGATGTTCCGCATCGGGGATGGACTCCACTTTTTCGCCAATCCGATCGCTACGCAAAACATTGGCCCTGTGACGAACACGGGGACGATCGTCGCTGGCGAGGGCAGCCGGTTCGAGATGGGCCGGGTCGTTCTAGGCCCGTGTGAGACAACAGGAGGCAACACATGCAGTGGAGGGTTGCCCGTTGCAGGTTTGAGTCCTTTCGTTTCGACGGGCACTCTCGCCGGGGCCGGCTATATCGGCAATCCGAATCCGGGTTTCACCCAGGGCGCCGACAACAGCGGCCATCTACAAACCGACGGTCTGGTGAGCCCGGGCGACGGAGTGGCTGACCTAGCGACACTTACCTTAGGCGGCCGCGATGTCATCCTCGGCACCACCAACACGATCGACATCGAGATCGACGCCTTCGATAACGATGCGGTCGTGTTCGAGACCGTGTCGGGCTTCACCGTTGACCTCAACGGCGAGTTGAGCGTTTCGCTGCTCAATGGCTTCATGCCCAGCGAGGGCGACATGTTCACCATCCTCACCGCCGCTGAGGGCTTCACGGGCGCGTTCGACACGGAGACGCTTCCCGTGCTCGACGACTGTCTGCTCTGGCGGGTCAACTACAACCCGACGTCGGTCGTGCTCGAAGTCATTCTGCCCGACTTCATCCCGGGCGACTTCAACGACGATGGCAAGGTCGATAACACCGACCTCAACCTCTTGCTGGCCAACTGGGGCAGCTCCATCGTCCCGCCCGAGTGGACCAACGGCTTCACCGGCCCGCTGGTGGATAACGACGAGCTCAACGACCTGCTGGCAAAATGGGGCTTCGGCGTCGCCGCCAGCCACGCCATCCCCGAGCCCGCCACCTGTGTGCTGCTCGTCACGCTGCTCGCTCCCCTCGCAGGGGCGCGCCGGTGCCGGCAGGGCTAGCGATCAGGGTTGTTACGGAAAGCGGCGGCGGATAACGTGTTGGGGTGCTCTCATTAGCACGTTTCGTGCATGAGCCACCTGACCTTGCGCTCCCTTTGTTGGGAGCTTACGCAAGCGTGCTGCGCGGCGATCCGCCTCGCCCTCAGTCGGTGCCCCGACGACTTTCCTGCAACCCGCGAGTGTCCTAATGAGTCGGCTAACCGCCCCGCCCTATGGGTGGGCCTCCGTGCGCAATGGCGGCGCTTTCTTGTTGAGCCTCGTCGCTGGGCTGGCCGTCTTCGCTCCGCGTGCTGCTCAAGCCGCCGACGGCCCTCCGGCAGTCAATCCCTTCAAACAGCTCAAGCAGCGCTACAACGAGACGCAACAAGGTTCTGAGCGGATCGGCGTTCGCACCCGCTACGCCTTTGTTGCCAACGATCCGCTCGTCGGTTCTCAGTGGCATCTGGACAACGGGTTGGGTTGGAGCGATGTCAACATCCAGGGTGCCTGGAGCCGCGGATACACGGGAGCGGGCGTAACGATCGGCATCGTTGACGACGGCCTGCAACATCTGCACCCCGACTTGGCACCCAATTATTCGCCGACCGACAGCTTTGACTTCGGTCCGATTATCAATGATCTCGATCCGAGTCCCTTCTACAACAACTCGGGCGCAGGCGCAGGCGATGGCGACAACCACGGCACCGCCGTGGCGGGTGTCGCGGCGGCGCGTGGCGGTAACGGCACGGGGGGGTCAGGAGCCGCACCGCTGGCCAAGGTCGCTGGTCTGCGTGCCGACTTCACCAACTTCTTTAATCCCAACCAATTCGCCGACGCAACGCGGTATCGTTCTTCGGGTGCCGTCACAACGATCGACGTCAAGAACCACAGCTACGGTATCAGCGATCCCTATGTGCCAACCAATGCCGAGCTAGCCGCTCTGAACGACTCATCGGCTGCCGGAACAATCCACGTGTTTGCCGCGGGCAACGAACGCCAGGGGCATAATTTTTCCGCCGATGGCGACGCTAACAAAAAAGCGGAACAGAATTCGATCAACTCGATCGCAGTGGGCGCGCTCGCCTTCAATGGCACGTTCGCCTCTTACAGCAATTGGGGCGCCAACCTGTTCGTCACGGCACCCACCAGTGGTGCCGGGCTGGGCATCACCACTACCGATCGCACGGGCAGTGGCCTCGCGGGGGGCTATAACGACACGGCCGGCAGCGGCATCGACTTTGATCCGCTGGCAGACCTCGACTACACGTCGGTGTTCGGCGGGACCTCGTCAGCGGCACCGCTAGTGAGCGGCGTGCTGGCCTTGGCCAAAGAGGCCAATCCCGCGCTCGATACGCGCATGGCCAAGCACCTGCTGGTGCTCACCAGCGACAGCACGATCGACAGCAGCGATGCGACGCTCGAGAGCGACGGCGGCTGGCAGACCAACGCGGCGGGCAACCGCTTCAACCAAAACTACGGCTTCGGTCTGATCGACGCCGAGGCGTTGACCGCGGCGGCCACGCTCTACGCCGGCGTTACGGCTCCCGTGTTTGAGTCCGTTGTCGGAGGCGTCAACGCCGCGCTGCCCGACGCGATCGTCAACGACCTGACGCCCGGCGTGGTGACCCGAACGTTCAACCTGTTCCAACCGGGCGCGCTCGAAGAGATGGTCATCGGCCTGAACATCAGTCACACCTATACGGGCGATCTCCAGGCCACGCTCACCTCGCCTGCGGGCACCTCGAGTCGGCTGATGCTCCGCAACATCGCGGATCCGGTGGACAACCTGAGCTGGGCCTTCACCAGCAACGCGTTTTGGGGCGAAAACCCGGTCGGTGCCTGGACCCTCTCGGTCGAGGACTGGTTCACGGGAGACATCGGCATTTGGCAAAGCTTCTCGGCAACGGCGATCACGGGTTCGCTGATCCTGGTGCCCGAGCCGGCGACGCTGGCGATCGTGCTCGCGGCGCTCGTTGTTGGCAGCAGGCAGAGGTCAGCCGGCAGATAGCTTAGACTCCGCCCCCCGTTGGGAGAGGTTTTAGCGTGGGGAGTGCGTCGGGTACCCAGGTTCGTCCCCTCGCCTCACCCCTCTCCCGCACGCGGAGGAGGGGGGTGCTTACGGCTTGCGGCCGTCTGGCCTGTGCCCGCTCTTTTATGCTGCCGGCAGGCTGACGATAAACTTGGTTCCCTGCTGAGGAACGGACTGCACCGCCACGGAACCGCCGAACGACTGGGCCAGGTGCTTGACGATCGACAAGCCCAAGCCGGTGCCCCCCAGGTCGCGCGAGCGTGCGGCATCGACCCGATAGAACCGTTCGAAAACGCGGGCGGCTTTATCCGCCGGGATGCCGATGCCGGTGTCAGCAACGCTGATCTCGACCATCTGCTCGACAACACGCCAATCGATCCGCACCTCGCCACCTGTCGGGGTGTACTTCACGGCGTTATCGACCAGGTTGTTGAGGATCACCCGCAAACCGTCCGGGTCGGCTTGAACCTGTGCCAGCGGGCTCTGGTCGTCCACCAACAACCGCACCTGCTTGGCCTCAGCCCGCGGGGCGTGGTGCTTGCGGCACGCCTCAACCGCCGCGGTAACGCCAACCGTCTGGATCGCAAACGGCTGCTGCGCCGATTCGATCCGCGCCAGGTCAAGCATGTCGCGGATCAGCTCGTCGAGCCGATTGGCCTGCTCCTCGATCTCACGGAGAAAGCGGGTGCGGGTCGCGGCCTCTTCAGCGGCACCGCCAAGCAGCGTTTCCGTGTAGGCCTTGATCGAACTGAGCGGCGTTTTGAGCTCATGCGACACGTTGGCCACAAAGTCGCGCCGCAGCGATTCGAGCCGATTCAGCTCGGTCGTGTCGTGCAGCACCACAACGGCACCGGTCGAGGGGTCGCCCACGAGCGGCGTCACATGGACCGCGAGCTGGTGCTCTTCCCAATCGATCTCGAGTCGTTGCGGACGTCGGCTGACAATCGCGGCGGTCGCCGCTTGGTGCAAGGGATGATTGCGCACCACCTCTAGCAGCGGACGCCCCTCGACCTGCGGCGGCAAGAAGCCGAAGAGCTTGCCCGCGGCGGGGTTCGCAAACAGCACGCGTTTGCGATCATCGATCGCTACGACCCCTTCGATCATGCCGCCCAGCACGGTCGCCTGGAGCTGATCGCTCTCGCGCAGCTCCGTGAGCCGTCGGCCGAGCTCGCGGCTTAAGCGGTTGTACGAATCGGCCAGCGCCCCCAACTCATCGCGGTTGGGAACAAACGCGCGCTGATCGTAGTCGCCCGCTGCCATCGACTGCGCAACACGGTTGAGCGTTTGCACGGGACGCACCAAGTGCGACACCAGTGTAAATCCCGCCGCTAAGACCAAGACACTCGTCGCGAGGGCGTACCAAGCGTACAGCCGCCAGAGCCGATTTCGCCACTCGGCAAGCGACGCTGCGGAACGCGCCACACGGACGACCGCGGCGGGCTGGCCCGCGGCATTCCGCCAAACCCGGTCGTAGGTGAACCGATCACTGGTATCGGTCGCGGGACGCCATGACTGGCCCGCCTGCAGAGCGATCTTGACCGAGGGATCGTTCTCTTGGGGTGCCTCTGCTGAACTGACAATCGGCCGACCCGCGGGCGAGTAAACGGTTACCTCGGCTCCTGCTGCCACAGCGAGATCTTGCAGGTCGCTTTCGGTCAGCATCGTTGGATCAAATCGGTCGCTACGCCCCACCAGCACGGACGCAACCGTCCGTAGCTCGGCCTCGGTCCGGCGATAGTGGTCTTGGCTTTCGCCTTGCCAGGTGATTGCCAAGAGCGCAGCAGCGGACAACAGGCTGAGCGAGGTGAAGCCGACGAAGAGCTTCAGAAACAGGCGGCTACGAAACATAGCCCTATGATCCGCACGCGGCTCGGTTTGTCGAGCCACCGACCGAGGCCTGCCCGCTTAATACGAGGCACAACGGCGTGCGGATAAACACGCTCGTTAGGGGAGCGCAGACGTCGGACCCGGAGCAGCGAAGGAGGCCGGATCGATCGCCGCGGGTTGCTGCAGCGTCTCCGCGGGCGAGGGTGATGGTTCGGTGGAAGACGGCGTCGATCGGCGTGGAACGGCAACGCCGGTCGCGGCCCCCATTCTCACCTGAGGGTACTCGCCGAGCGATACCCGCTCTGGTCGGGGCGAGGCGTAGTTGAGCGGTCGGGGCCGGCCCCGCCGCCGCTCGAGGGCAGCGGCGTCGCGATACGCTTGCTTCGGAAGCCCCCCCTCGGCAAGCATCACCCCGTTAAAATCGAGCAGCGTTCCCTTGGCAAAGTGGACGTTCTTCAGCGCGATGGCGTGCTCAACATCGGCGCGACTCCGTCGCGAAGCGGCCTCGGCAAGTTTGCGCTGGGCGTCGAGCAGCAGATCGAGCGGGGCCTTGTCCGACGCATAGGCAGCCCGTACGGCAGCGGCCTGCTCTTGAGCCGCTACCCAGCGATTGTAAGCCGTCTGCGATACTTGGTACGCTCGGTCCAACTCGGTAATGGCTTCGGCAACCTCGTGAACAATCCCTTCCTGCTGGTCTCCCAGCAGAGCGCGCTCACGCGCCAGACGTAGTTCGGCGTTGCGAATAGCCGAGTGGGCTCGCCGAAAGCCGATGGGCACATCGAGTTCGACGCCGAGCTGCCATTCTTGGAAATCACCCGAGGTGAGATCCTCGTACGAGTTGTCGAACCGTGGGTTGTTACCCGAGCTATCGAGCAAGTCGTCGCCGAAGCCACGGAACCGATAGCGTCCCACCGCGTCGAGGCGGGGCATCAGGTGATTCTTGCTGGCGATCAGCTCAAGCTCGCGCCGCCGGACCCGCCAGCGCGAACCGCGTAGCTCCGCCCGTCGCTGCGTCGCTTCGGTCACGATCAGATCCCAATCGAACACCACTTGGGCGACGATCGGTTCGCGTGCCGGACGGAGCAGCTCGCCATCGCTGGCTGGCAGCCCGACCAAGCGGCGCAAGCGGCGCTCGGCTAGATACACGCCGGGAGTGCCGCGGAATGCTCCGCCAGCGGCCCCGCTGCCCGTCTGTGTGCCGTCGATCGGTTTGCCGCTCAGCGCGTTCTCGACCTCTTCCTGGAAGCGGTAATACTGCTCGCGTGCCTGGGCTTCTTTATCCGCTTCGCCGCCGGTGCGCTCGGCGTCGTAGAGCGCTTTGACGCGGCGCCAGGTTTCGAGCGAAGCGTCGCGTGCCGCGACTCGGGCTTCGAGATCACGATACGCGTACCAGAGGTCCCAGTAGGCGTTCTCGACATCGTTCACATATCGCCGGACCGCGATCTCGAAATCCACCAACGCGATGTCGGCGTTCACGCGGCTCACCAAGACCCCCTCAAAAACCCCCGGCGTGCGCGTCGGTCCCGCGATCCGATTGAAGGTAAGTCCGGCACCCTGCAAAAGAGGCTGGCGTACTTCCCCCTCAATCTTGGTGGTCCAAGCGCTGTCAAACAGGTTTCCCGGCGCGTTGTTGGAATCGAACTCGACGATCTGCCGCAAGGCAAGCTCCGAGCCGGTGACCGAACGCTTGGCGAGTTGCGTCTGCCAGACGCTCGAGTCCTGTTGCAGGAGCCGCGTGCCGCCGCCGAAGAACTCGTTGTTCAAGGCGCGGTCGTTCTTCTCGTTGAAAACACTCGTGGTAAACTGAGCGTCGAACGCCGCGAGGGCCGCTTCGACGCCGGTCTCTACGATCCCTGGATCGTGGACCGTCGTGGCGGCGTTGGGAGCCCGGAGCACTACGCCTCCCGCGTCGCGGAGCACCGACGAGTGATCCAGTCCAAGACGAATCGCTTCGTCGAGCGTCAGGTCGCGGTACCGGGCGGGCGATTCGTCGGAGAGCAGCCGCGGCGGATCCGAGTACGCCGCGGTCACCGCTGCAGTTTCGCAACTTTGAGCCGGATAGTCGATCGAAGCCGCTTGCACCGCATAGACATCGGCCGACTTACAAGCGCTGGCGCGGAACGCCGCGGGTTTGTTCCCGCGACACCCTCCGCCACCTGCCGCAATCAGCGCGCTGGTCAGCGCAGCCGCCCTGGCAGCAGTCAGCAGACTTCGACGGCAGTCCAACGCGAGCGACAAACCAAAAACCTCCCACGGAGCAAACGAACGGCCAGCCGTCCCGATCGAGAGGCGGACTCTGCCCCCCCCGCCCCGGTGACGAGGCACAGATCGCCTGTACTGCCTTCGGCTGCTCTCCCAGGAAGATTCAGAAGAACCGCGCGAACCCCTACAGACTGCCGGGCTTGGCCGTTGGCTAGCAGACCTTCGCTCCGGTAAGGCGCGGGAATTGGCGGCTCAGCGCTATAATCAGGGCCATGGGGCTACTGCGGACCAACCCGACCTCTTCATCGCCAACGCCGTCCTCAGAGCCGGTGCCAGCACACGACTTGGCAGTCTGGGAAGAGTTTGCGGCGCTCATTGATGAAGTGCGTCGGCGAGCCAACGAACATCCCCTGGCCGATCTAGCCGGTTTTTACCGCGAGGTGCTTGCAGGCTGCCTCGATGCGCTCGGCGCGGTCTCCGCGGCGACGTGGATGCGGACCGAACACAACGTCTCGATGCTCGTGCAGGTCGGCGGTGGCACGCCCTCGGCCGCCGAAGCCGCCCATCGTCAACGGCTCATAGCGAGCGCCCTCGAGGCAATCCCCCCCCGCTGCCAAGACTCCCCGGCCGAGAGCGGTTGGGGCTCGGTGCCGGTAGTGGAAGCGCTTGACGAAGCCCGACAGCACGCGGTGGTGGTCGCGATCCGCGTGCCTAGTGCCCCCGTTGATCCCTCCTACCCGATCACGCTGATCGAAGTGCTGCTCACTGCGGGACACCAGCCCGCGCTTTACGAAGCCGCTGGCCGCCTGATGGCGGAGGTGGCAGAAGCGGCCGCGTGGTTCGAGGCACGGCGGCACACCAGCGGCCTCGAACAACAGGTCCATCAACTTACCGAGCTCGCGACGCTGCCAATCGATCTGGCGGGCGACCCACGGCTGGAACCTACCGCGATGCGGATTGCCAGCGAAGTTCGGCGGCGACTCAACGCCGATCGGGTGGCCGTGCTGATCGCCAGCGGATCCACGCCACGAGTGCTCGCCCTGAGCGGCTCGGATCGGATCGATCATCGGGGAGCGACCGCCGTCGCCTGGAACCGACTTGCCCAATCCACATCCGACACACCGCTCGATTGGCCGAATGACGAGTCAACTATCACGCCCGAACTGGCGGACGAGTTCGAACGGTGCCGCGATGCGACACACGCCCAGCGTGTGCGGATCGCCCCGCTGGGTGTCGGCACGGCGACATCGGAAGGCGGCACCGATCGGCCGATCGGATGGCTGATTGTTGAAGACTTTGCCGACGCTTTGCCGAACGCTACCGAGCACCGCCTCGCAACGATCGCGGCGGTGGTCGCCCCGATGCTCCAAACGGCACAGTCAGTATCGACCGGTCCCGTTCGCCGTTTGCTCGAACGGATGCGCGGGAGTGCTGTGGGGCTGTTGATTGCTACCGGGTTGGTGATCGCCGGGGGGCTGGCACTGGCGCTGGTGCCCGTTGAACACACAATTACGCTCGAGGGAGAGCTAAGCCCGATCATGAAGCGAGGGGTTTTCTCGCCCTGCGACGCAACGGTTGTCGCGACGCATGTTGCCTCCGGAGAGCGTGTCGCGCGGGGCGACCTGCTGATCGAGCTGAGCGATCCTCAATCCCTCGTGCAGCTCCAGGAGTTGGAGGGGCGTGTCGAAACTCTGGCGCGGCAGCGTGCCGCCGCCGAGACCCTGCGTGTCTCGGGCGATCGGCGCCGGGCCGATTCGGTCGAACGGCTCCGCTTGGCAGCGGACGAACAACGCCTCGCTTCTCAGCTCGAAGCCGCTCAAGCCCAACGGGATTTAGTTTTATCGGAACGTGAACGGCTGCGTGTGATCAGCCCGCTCGAGGGGATCGTCACGACCTGGCGCCCCGCAGAAGCGCTCGCCGGTCGGCCCGTGCCACGCGGGCATCAATTGCTAACGATTGCCGATGACCAGGGCGCTTGGCAGATCGAACTGCAAGCGCCGGACGACCGCGCGGGCTTGGTGCGTGACGCGCTTGCTCGACAGCCCGCATCGCGGCCGCTGCGCGTAGCCTTTGAATCGGCCGGTGCCGAAGGCGAGGCATCTTGGGGAGTGCTGACGACACTGGCACCCGCCGCCGCTGTGGAAGTCGATCGATTTGGTGTCGAGCGGCGGTTCGTCGCCATGATTGTGACGCCCAATGATCCGCTCCAACCACTCTCCACCGGGAAAGCGATTCCCGGACTTTCTGTGCGGGCGCAGGTCTACTGCGGTCAGCGTTCGCTGGCCTATGTCGCACTCCACGATGCTTGGCAATTGATAACTACCTGGTTTTGGCTATGAAACCCTCTGCACTTCTGACGATCATGCTCGCGTTGACCGGGCTGATAGCCCCCTTAGCGGCTTGGGCTGCAAGCCCTGTGACTATCGAGAACGCGGGCCTGTGTCTGGTTGATGAGGCCGAAGCCACCTCTTTAGCCGCTGGAGCCGTGGTTAGCATGCACGCCAAGGAGGGCGACCTCGTGCGACGGGGCCAGGTGCTTGCCACGCTTGATGAAACCGAACAGAACATCGCTGTTGCCACGGCGCTCGTCGAGGCCCGCATCGCCCGGCACGCTGCCGAGCAAGACGTTAGCGTGCGGTTTGCTAACAAGTCGGCCGATGCCGCACGCGCCGAGTTGCGGCGTTCTGAAGAGTCGGTTGCACGATTCGCCAAGAGCGTCTCGCGTTCGCAACTGGATGTCGAGCGGCTCGCGATAGAGCGTGCCGAACTCGAAGCCGAGAAGGCAGAGCACGATCGTCAGAGCGCAGCGCTCGAAGCGGAGCGTGCCGAGCAGCGTCTCGCGGCTGCCGAGCAGTTGCTTGTGCAAAGGCGGATCGTTGCCCCGCTGGACGGCATGGTGATTGAAGCACCAATCCGCCGGGGCGAGTGGGTCGAGCCCGGCCAATCGGTATTCCGGATCGTCGCCACGCATCGCCTCAAAGCCGAGGGCTATCTGAACGTTGAGTCGGCTAATCAAATCGCCGTGGACTGGCTGGTCTGCGTCTCAAGCAGCACCGACGAGGCAGCTCGTGAAGCCCGTGGCAGGATCATTTTGGTTAGCCCTGTGGTTGATCCCGTTACCGCACAAGTGCGTGTTGTGGCCGAGATCAACAACGAGGAAGAAGCCTTTCGACCGGGCGAGCGCGTGCTTTTGACGGTGCTTGACGAGGAGGAGAACAGCCCCGCCGAGACCAACCAGAGGACGGCCACCAAGGAATCATCGCCTTGAGCACCGCTTCGCTTGCCGTCGAGCACCGACCGCTGCCGTTTCGCTGTCGCGCCGGCCTGAACTGGCGTGCGAGTGGCGCGGGACGGATCGTTTCCGACACGGTAACGGGACGCCACCACGAGCTGTCTGCTGACGAGGCAGCGCTGCTCGAATGGCTCACGGATCGTCCCTCGTTGAGGATCTTGGCGCAACGCTACAACCAGCGCTTCGCGCCACGCAGAATCGAAACGGCACAACTACAGCTGCTGCTGGCGAGACTGCACGAGGCCGGACTGATCGAGAGCACGGCACGCGGCCCGACGGATAGCCTGTGGCGTCGGCGCCAAGAGCAACGTTCCAGGGAACGTCGCTGGGCGTGGACCCGTTTGCTCGCGTTTCGTGTGCCAATGGGTCGGCCCGCTTGGTGCCTCGAACCGCTCAGACCCGTCGCGGACTGCTTGTTCTCTCGCCTCGGTTTGCTGATTGCGATCGGCTGCTGGATTGCAGGGGCGATGGCGATTACCGGTGCGCCGGCGCGGTTCGTTCAAGAATTGCCGCGGCTGGCATGGCTGGGACAGCCTGATATGGCCGTCACGTTGCTCATCGCACTAGCGCTAATCAAGACCTTACACGAAGTGGCGCACGGGCTTGCCGCCACTCGCTTTGACGTTCGTGTCAGGGAAGCGGGCGTGCTATTCCTGTTCTTCACCCCGTGCCTCTACTGCGACGTGAGCGACGCCTGGCGGCTAGCTGATCGGCGCGCACGGATGATGATCGGGGCGGCTGGCGTGCTTGCCGAGATCACGCTCGCGGCACTCGCGGCGATCGTGTGGCGCTTCGCTGAACCGGGACTACTAAGCGTGCTGGCGATGAACACGATGGTGCTCGCGAGTCTCGGCACGCTGCTGGTGAACCTCAATCCCCTGGTGCGCTTTGACGGATACTACCTGTTGAGCGACGCCACCGAGACCGCGAACCTTGCCGAACGAGGACGCCGTGCCGCCACCCGCCTGCTGACTCGGCCTTTTTATCGCGCTGACACCAACGAACCGCCAGAATCCCGTGCCCTTGCCTGCTACGGGCTTGCTTCGCAAGCGTATCTTGCGGTGATGCTGGGCGGATTCCTGTGGCTCGTGATCAGTGTGAGCCGTACTTGGCACCTTGAAGCGCTCGGCTGGATGCTCGTCGGAGTCATCGGGGCGAGTGTCTTAGCGGGACCGCTGCGCCGGCTGACAACGCTGCTCGCAGCGCCGCGTAAACCAGGGCGTTTTCGCACAGGCCGACTTTTTTTCGGAGCAACCTTGGCAGCGCTGCTGATTGGCGTGTTCGTTGCCGTTCCTTGCCCCCGACGTATCGATGCCAAGGCGATTGTCGCGCTGGTCGAGCCCGCGACGATCTGTGTGACCCACGCCGGCCGGCTCATCGAGACGACACCGTTAGGCAGCCATCTCGTACGGGGCGATGTGATCGCTCGTCTGGAGAACCCCGCGACCGCACAGCTGGTCGCCAGCGCCCGGGCCGAACTGAAAGCTCGGCAAGAAGAGGTTCGGCTGCTGGAATCCCTGCGCGAATCCGACCCGCTTGCCGCGGCTCAGCTACCGACGGCAAAAGCGGCGATTGCCTCGGCGCGCGGGCTGTTGGACGAAGCGCTTGCCGATTCCGAGCGGCTCACACTCCGTGCGCCCCGTGCGGGGATCGTCATGGCAAGCCCGCTCAACGAGCCGTCAGCTTCGCTGACGAGCGAAGCCCGCCCCGACTTGGATCCCTCGCTGCTTAGCCCTGAACACCGGGGGCGCTGGTTGGAATTGGGCACTCCGTTGTGCGTGGTCGCGGATCCGAACGAGGTCGAGATCGAACTCTTTATCGACGAGCGTGTCGCAACGGACCTGGCTCCCGGCCAAAGAGTGCGTGTGGCTCTCGATCAGCGCGAGGGGCGATTCGCAATCGCCTGCATCACCCAAATCGCATCGCACTACGACAGCCTCCTTTTCCGCGGCGAGAAAGACCGTGCCGGCTCTGGGCCGCAACGCCAACCGTGGGAGCAATCGAGCACGCGCGTCGCGCGGGCAACGCTGACCGCGGACCAAGCGGATCAAGCCTCGATGCACTGGGGCGGCCTCGGCCGAGCCCGCATCGAAGCGGGAACCGAACCGCTGGCGTCGCAACTGCTTGGCTGGTTGCGGCGTAATTTCTCGGTGCGCTAAGAGCGACTCCGATAAGCGCCGGCGCGAGCGCTACGGAATGAGCGCAACAAGCCCAACAGTGGTAAGCGTTTGCCAGCCAAGACCCCGCGCGCTCATCGGCCATCGGTGCCGCCGGTTCGGCGCACAATCGCCCGGACGGTAGTGTCCCAGCGTGTAGACGCATTCGCAGGGTGGCTGGGCCCCCATCAAGTAGGGGAGTGCCGCGGCCGTTCCAAAAAAGTGAGCCGCCGAAACCACCGGCTGCAAGCACGCAGCGTGCCCGTAGCCGTACCGCTCGGCGTTGATCTCCTCGAAGTAGAGAGGTCGAGTCCGCACGGCGGCGGGGGTCCAAGTCAACGCCATCACCGGGCTCACCCGCAGGCCTTCCCCAAAAGCGGGTGCCAAATCGGCATCCCGCGCCGCGGAGCGATCCTCTGGAAACTCACCGGTAGAAGCACGGATATCGACACCCAACGTCGCGATCGGTGCGGGGCTCAGCGCGATGGTCTCTTCAGAAACACCGGGCGAGATCGATTCTTGCGCTGTACTAATCGACGGCCCTACCAGGCCCAGCAACGCCAACGCAAGCGAGCGGCAAAACATTTGATTCACCACGCTAAGAATCTCCGGCCGGGCGACACTGGCGTTGTTCCGCCCCGATAACCCGGGCGATCCGCCTAACAGGCCGTCGGCTGTGCCCCGGGGTTGGCTTCAGTGAAAGCTTCTCCAACTGTCAATTTCGTGGCGTTTCAGCCGCTTCGACGCAAATCTTTTGACAGGCTCCGACTGTCGTGAGAATACTAGGGACTGACAGAGCAAGCGTCGCTGTCGGCTTGCTCGATCGCCGAATCCCCTCCCTCGCACGTACCGCGTCGCCTCGCTTCCTTGAGACAGACGCCTCTCCAACGCGGCGTGCGAGGGGGGCCTCGGCTGATCGGTCTGGGCCAATAAGTCTGGGCCGATCGGGCAACCGGCTGCTTAGCCGACTGTCGCCTCCCGCCTATTCTTTCCTTCCGAAACACCAGTCCGATATGCTCCGCGGCATCAAGAGCAATCGGTGGGCTCGCTCAAGCGCTTCGCGTGAGTCAATCCGTCCTGCGGTGCCGCTCGTACGAGAGCTTGAATCTCGACGCGTGCTTAACGCGGCTGTCGCCGGGTTTATCGCTCCCGACACGATGATCGAGGGGCAGTTCGAGTCGATCATTGCCGACGCCGAGGGCGTGGGGCGGCTTGCGTTCGATTGGTCCGTCGCCCTCGATGGCCAGGTGGTGCAACAGTCCAACAACCGCGAACTGCCCTTTCAGCCAACCGACAACGGCAATTACGTAATAACGGTTCAGGTTACTGATCGCTCGGGAGCGGCACCGGCCGTAGCAACGACCAGCATCACGGTGCTCAACGCCACACCGCTGCTGACTAATCTCTCCGCAACGCCGACTGACGAAGGTGGCGAGAGTGTGCTGACCGGGCGTGTCGTCGACCCCGGTGCGGCCGACACGTTTGCACTCACTGTCGATTGGGGCGACGGCGTCACCGAGACCCTCCCGATCGATGCTGATGCGCGTGACTTTTCTTTCCGCCACCGTTATCGGGATAATGTCCCGGGAGACCCCACCGGTCCGATCACGATCAATCTGTCGGTGGAAGATGACGATGGCGGGGTCTCGTTCGCAAGCACCTCGGCGGTCGTCACCAATGCGAGCCCAACACTTGCCGATCTCAATCTGACAAGCGTCAACGAAGGCGACCAAGCGGTCCTCAGCGGGCGTATCGACGATCCCGGACAGGACGACACTTTCTCACTCCTCGTTGACTGGGGAGACGGAGTTACTGAGACGGTCAATCTGCCTGCCGGCGAGCGCGACTTCTCGCTTGCCCACCGCTACTTGGACGACGATCCGAGTCTGACAACGGCCGATCGCTACTTGGTCTCCGTGACCGTGCGTGACAACGACGGAGGAGCCTCGCAAGAGACGATCAAGACGACCGTTTTCAACGTCGCTCCGCAACTCGCTGACCTTGCGGCGACCGACTCGGACGAGGGCGGGGCCACAACGCTGACCGGGCAGATCATCGATCAGGGCGTTCGCGACACGTTCACGCTGCTCGTTAATTGGGGAGACGGCACGATCGAATCGGTCAGCCTCGCCGCGGACCAGCGCAGCTTTACGCTCGACCATGTTTATCGGGACGACGATCCCAACGGCACGGCAAGCGATCGCTCCACGATCACCGTCACCCTCACCGACGACGATCGCGGGAGCGTTACCCAGACTGTCAGACCAACCGTCTTTAACGTCGCCCCGCTGATCCGCGACCTCGTAGCAACCAACACCAGCGAGGGCGGGGCCACAACGCTGACCGGGCGAATCGTCGATCCGGGCGTACGCGACACGTTCACGCTCTTGGTCAACTGGGGAGATGGCTCGGTCGAAACTGTCAGCCTCGCCGCGGACCAGCGCAGCTTTACGCTCGACCATGTTTATGTGGACGATGATCCCACGGGCACGTCCAGCGATCGCCCCACGATCACCGTGACCCTCACCGACGACGATCGCGGGAGCTTTACCCAGTCCGTCAGGCCAACCGTCTTTAACGTCCCTCCGCTCATCGCTCCCCTCAGCGATCGCGTTATCAACGAGGGAGACCAAGTTGTCCTGGGCGAGCAAGGGGGCGTGCTGTTCTCTGACCCGGGGCTGCGCGACACCCACCTGGCAACGATCGACTGGGGCGATGGTTCGGCTCCCGAGACCTTAGCCGTCAGCTTCATCGCAGGCATGGGACAGATTGACGGTTCCCACACCTACGCCGACAACGGCCTCTATACCGCAACGATCATCCTAACCGACGACGATACAGGGAGCACACAGGCCTCGTTCCGGGTGCAGGTCAATAACGTTGATCCTGTGCTGATCGGCGTCGCGGACCTCATGATCGAAGAAGGGGCCGCGGTGGACCTCGCCACACTCGGCGTGCGTGTTTCCGATCCCGGCTTTGATAACCCGCTCAACACCGACGACCCTACCAACGGCGGCGAGACTTCCGAGACCTTCCGCGATGGCGTGATCGACTGGGGCGATGGTTCCCCCACCACAGCGGTACGCTTCCTCGTGACCACGACGGGCTCAGCGGGGGTACCGACCATCGCTACGCCGGAGCACGACCCCCACTACTACGCCGACAATGGTGATTACACGGTGTCGGTGCGTTTCTCCGACGACGACGGGAGCACGATCGAACAACGCTTCAGCATCGCGGTTACGAACGTGGCCCCAACGCTCACGCTCCGCGATCCCGGCGTGGTGATCGACGAAGGGACGCTGCTCCAGCTACCCGACCTCGGAAGGTTCTTCGATCCGGGCTTCGACAACCCGCTACGGCCAGGTGGTGCCTCGACCGAGGACTTCACGATCACGATCGACTGGGGAGATGGCCTATCGGACACGTTCCGCCCGGCGGATCCTGCCTACAGGTTTATGCCGACGGGGGTCGTTCAAGGCGGCCCCGCAGTGGCGACCACCGGTGTCTTCTCCGCCGAACACTTCTACGCCGACAACGATACCGACGGCATCCGCGACAATCGCTACACGATTACCGTCACCCTGTCGGATGACGATGGGGGGATCGACACGCAGTCTTTCCTGATCACCGTGAATAACGTGGCACCGACCCTCGATCCGATCACGGCAACCGACCTCGGTGGCGACGGCATCACGACGCTGAACCTGAGTTTCGCCGATCCGGGTGCCGACACGTTCGAAGTGTTAGTTGATTGGGGTGACCGATTGAACCTACCCGCTGCCGATCGGTTTGTGGTCGAACGTCTGTACGCAGGCCCAACCCCGCAGTCGTTTACGATCAACCACCGTTACTTTGGCCCGCCCAACCCACAGAATCCTGCGGCAGATATCGTTATCTCGGTCCTGATCCGCGACGACGATTTTGGCTCCGCCGCGCTCGCTGTCGGTCAGAGCAATCTTGAAGTAGTCGCCATCTCGAACTCGGGGGTCGAGGACAACAAGGTCGCGATCGATACCACGCCGCAGGCACCCGAGATCAAGTTCCCCGAAGCGATCGAAAACGTTGCGGCAGTCGAGCGTTCGACGGCACCTCCCAGCGATCGCTCGGCCACCGCCGACGGTGCCGCGAGCGCTGACGCGGGCATCGGTGCCGAGCGCTACCTCGAGCTTCGCCTTGTTGGCCCCGATGGGGTTGAAGGCGCAGGTTACCGACTTCCCGACGATTCGCTAAGCGACCTGCCGACGCTTTTCTCGCGACTACCTGACGATCGTTATCGGATCTACGTGGTCGAAGCCCAAACCGAGACCCGGCGTTTGGTGATCGACGTCAATGTCCGGGGCGGCCGGGTCGTTGATCTTTCGGACGACTCCGACGGCGGGCGCGACCGCCCGCCCACCACGCGCCTCCGCGGCGAAGCCGCAGATGACGCCCCGGCGGATCCCCCGGCCGAACCAACGCCTGCGGTCGAAGAGGCCGCCGCGGGCCCCGCTGCGGCTTGGGTGCCCGAACTCGGTATGAGCAACGCGTCCGCTAGCGGGCCCGCCTCTCGAGCCGAGCAGGGCCCGAAGGCCGATCAAGATTCGCCCACGGCCGATACGAGGAGCGAAACGGGGACCGCAGCGGCCGCGACCCTGCTGCTCGCACGCCTTGCGAAAGCCCAGCGAATCGAGCGGGCCACGGCAGGGGTCGATCTGGCGCGGTGGCACCGATTGATCCGTCGCCGTCCACACTGATCTCAGTGACTGGCACACGTGCCGCGGGATTCGCCGATTAGACTGAGGGGGCAAACCCTCCGGCCTCTTCCCGGCCCAGTCCGTTCCTGCTGTTCGCCATGCCCCGCTGCCCCGCTTGCCACAAGGAGTACGAAGCCGCTTCGGCCGCGGGTAAACGCTGTCCGCATTGCCAGGCAAAGCTCGACGGCAATGCCACGGTCGATGACCTGAAAGGCTCGACGCAAGAATTCGAACCGGTCGGCGCGGATCCCATCGCCGACGCAAGCGATACGGCTGACTTCGAAGCACCGCTAACGGAATCCGACACGGTCGATCTCGACCTGTCAGACTCGGGAACGATCGAGCTCTCTTCGGAACCCGGCCAGGATGCGTCGGATTCGACCGACACGGTCGATCTCGACCCCCAGGCGACGATCGAGCTGCGCGATGTGCACGTCGATGCCACGCAGCGCGACGACCAGACGATCGAGCTCCAGCCGGGCAAGGGAACCGTCCCGATCGACAGCGACATGACGATCGATTTGTCTGCCTTGCCACCCAGTGCGGGTGCCGACAACCTCGCTGCTACCTGGGCTGGTGCCGCCCAGACCGCTCGCGACATGGGCCAGACGATCCAGCTGGGCAGCCAATCGATGATCGGGCGCACGGTTAGCGGCTTCCGCTCGACCCTTCCGATCAAGTCGCGCTCGCTGATGGAGATCAAACGCCCGACAGGGGTCTCGCTCTCGAACGTTGATGACATCAATGCGCCCGACTACGAGCTGATCGATCTGCTCGGTCAGGGGGGCATGGGAGTTGTCTATGCGGCCAAACAGTCTTCGATCGCGCGTACCGTTGCGGTCAAGATGCTCAAGCCTGGCAGCAAGGGCTCGGGCTCCGGATCGCAGGGCGACCTCGATCAGCGTGACAAATTTATCTCGGAAGCTGTCATCACCGGCGAGCTCGAGCACCCGAACATCGTGCCGATCTATGATCTGGGCGCGAATGCCGAGGGGGCGCTCTTTTACTCCATGAAGCGCGTCAAGGGCACGCCCTGGGACGAGGTCATCCAAGAGCGATCGCTGATCGAGAATCTGAGCATCTTGATGCGGGTGGCTGATGCGGTGGCCTTTGCCCACGCGAGCGGCGTTGTGCATCGCGACCTGAAGCCCGAGAACGTCATGCTGGGCGATTATGGCGAGGTGCTCGTCATGGACTGGGGCTTGGCACGGGTGACCGAACGCTTTCCGAGCGCTGACAAGGTCTATCAATCCGACGGATTGGGAGGCACGCCGGCCTATATGGCACCGGAGATGGCCAAGGGGCCGGTCAACACGATCGACGCCCGCAGCGATATCTATCTGCTCGGTGCAATCCTCTTCGAGGCGATCACCGGCAAACCCCCGCACACCGGCAAGGACGTGATGGCCTGCCTCATGGCGGCCGCCACGAACGAGATTCGCCCGGTCGATAGCGCTACGGCGGCCAAGCACGCCGATCTGCTGACGATCGCGCGCACCGCAATGGCCACGCGACAAGAAGATCGCTACGAGTCGGTGAAAGCCATGCAGATGGCTCTGCAAGAGCACATGGCGCACGCCGAGAGCGTCTCGCTTGCGGCCAGTGCCGAGGCCGCGCTCGCCGAAGCCCGTCGGACCGGTCAATACGAGCAATACTCAAGGGCCTTGTACGGATTTGAAGAGGCGCTCGCTCTGTGGGAGGGAAACCAACGGGCCGCTGAGACACTCGTTACCGCTCGGCTCGACTACGCTCGGCAAGCCCGAGACAACGGCGATTATGATCTCGCAGCGTCGCTGATTGAGTCGCACACCGACGACGAAACGGCGCGCACGCTACTTGCCGAGATCGCCACAGCCCGCGCCGAGCGCGACGCCCGCCAACAGCGGCTGCGGAACCTGAAACGGTTGGCCCTAGCGCTGCTACTGACCGTCGCGGGCGTGGTGAGTGTTGCCTACTTCGAGATCCGTCGGCAACGCAACGCCGCCGTCGAACAGCGCGGCATCGCCGAGCAGCAACGATCGATCGCCGAGGAGCAACGAGGCATCGCCGACGAGCGCACCGCTGAAGCGATCACGCAGCGTGCCGCGGCGGTTGAGCAACGTGAGATCGCTGAAAAGCAACGTGAGATCGCCCAAGCACAAGAGCGCATCGCGATCGAACAGCGAGAGGCAGCCATCGCCGCACGCGAAGCAGAAGCGGTCCAGCGACGAACCGCGGAAGAAGCCAAACGCCGTGAGGCGTACGAGGCGTACCTTGCCCGCATCGGCTTGGCCGCCGCCAAGATCGACGAAAATGCGTTCGACGAAGCCCGCTCGTTGCTATCCGCGTGCCCTGCCGAACTGAGGCACTGGGAGTGGGGGCGCCTTGTTTACCTGTGCGGCCTCGCCGCTCAAACTTTCGAGCAGTCGGCCCCCGTCGAAGCGGTGGCATACGCCCCCGATGGCCTGACCGTCGCCACCGGCAACCAAGCGGGTGTTGTCACACTGCGTGCCACGACGCACAGCGTGGGCCCCGCTCCCCCCGCCCCCCGAACGATTCGGCTGGGCACGACCCTCCACGCCCTGGCTTACGCGCCACGCGGCGATCGGCTCGCCGCGGCGTGCGACGACGGGGTGGTACGGATTATCGATCCGAATCAAGCAAAGATGCTCACCGAACTTAGCGGGCATGAGGGGGGCGTTCTCGCGGTCGCCTACGCACCGGATGGTCAAACAATCGCCACGGCCGGCTTCGACCAGACGGTGCGACTCTGGAACGCACTCGATGGCGCGGCTTTGCAGACGCTGCAACGCCACACTTGGTGGGTGTGGGCCGTGCGTTTCTCGCCCGACGGCTCGCGTCTGGTCAGCGCCGGACACGACGGACGCGCAATCGTCTGGGGAAAATCGGCCGCGGGCTTTAGCATGCTCAGCGAGTTTGCGGAGCACGAGGGACCGGTCTACGACGTCGACATCGATCGCAACGGCCTGGTCGCCACCGCGGGCTTTGACCGCACGATCCGTATCTGGGACCCGTCAGATGTTCGTCCGATCGATATCGAGCGGCGTCTAGCCTCGCTTCCTGACCAGCCCTCGCCGCACTTGGTGTTGCGCGGGCACCTGGGACCCGTACGAGCAGTCCGCTTCAGCACCGATGGCAAGACCTTGCTGTCAGGGTCCTACGACAACACCCTGCGACTCTGGAGCCAGGAGGCACCTGGCGTTTGGACTAGCCAACGCACACTGCGCGGACACGGCGGCCGGATCTATGGCGTTGCCATGTCTCCCGCCGGCGATGTCGCGACATCGGTCGGCGACGACAACCGCGAGTGTCGCTGGGAGTTCGGCTCGCCCGGTGAAACGCGGGTTCTTAAGGCTATCGCCTTACGCGGTCATGCCGATGCGCTGTTGTCGGCTCGCTACACCCCCAACGGAGCAGGAATCGTCACCGCCAGCCGCGACCAGACGGCGCGGCTGTGGGACGCCGCCACCGGCCAGCCGGTTGTAACTCTCGACGAAGGGCACGCCTTTCTGGCGAGCAATGCCACGCTGTTCGATAACGGTCGCGGTCTGGCCAGTGCCGCCGGAGATGATACGGTCCGCGTGTGGGATGTGGTTGCCGGTGCCCAGCGTTATGCCATTCCCTGCACCGGACGTGAAGCGGCGCTCGCGATCTCCGACCGGGCCGGATGGCTCGCAACGGGTAGCGATGACAACGCGGTCCGCGTTTGGTCGCTCGCCGACGGAGCCCCACTCGGCACGTTAACGGGTCATGAAGCCCCCGTGACCGCCTTGGCAGCAGACCCTGCGGGCAAGCGCATTGCGTCGGGTGATCAGCGCGGCAGCTTGCAGGTTTGGCACCTGAAGAACGACGAGTGGAAAATCGAACACACGCTTCTCGGTCACAGCGCCGGGATCACCGGCTTGGCGTTTACCCCCGACGGGACGCGACTCGTCTCCGCCAGTGGCGACCACACCTGCGGTCAGTGGGATCTGAACCGTGGCGAAGAGATCAAGTCGCTCGTGCTAAAGCACCCCGACTGGGTCTCCTCGCTCAGCATTTCACGCGACGGCGAACAAGCCCTCACGGCATGCGCCGACGGCGTGGTGAGGTTGTGGCGACTTGCCGAGGCAACAACCGTCGCAACGGTTCGTCCTGAAGCCGACGTGAACGCGGTCGATCTTGCCCCGTCTGGCGAAGCCTGGCTAACGGCCGCCACCGCGGGGCGCTTGTACCGCTGGACTCCGCAGTCAGCTGACTCAGAGCTACAAGAGGTTCTAGCTGATCGCGTCGCGCCCGGATCGGTATGGATCGCGAAAGCGGGTCCGACCCCCGGGACCCTCATCGGGGTCGGCGGCAACGATATCCAACTCTGGCAGGTTGATCCCGCCGAAAGGCTGATGCGTTTCAGTCCCCACGGAGCCGTCGCGGACGCCGCGGTCTCGGCTGAGGGAACGACCCTTGCCACCGCAAGCTGGGACGGCTCGATCAAGCTCTGGGACGCCGCAACAGGCCAGTCACGGCACCGCATCGAGCGAGCCGGCGCGGGATACCTGAACCGCGTCTTGTTCATCAACAGCCAAGAGTTCATGAACGAGCCCGAGGCTTTGCTGACCGCGGGAGATGATGGGGTGGCTCGGATCTTGTCACTAAAAGACCGCTCCGCCGAGACGATCGAGCTGCGCGGCCACACCGGCCCGATCTACGACGCTACCGCCGACGCGACAGGACAACACGTCGCGACCGCTTCGGCCGATGGCACGGTGCGACTCTGGAGTACGGCTCGGCGAGCGGTTGAGCAAACCCTTCGCGGAGACGCGCCGATGCTTGCGGTGGCCTTCTCGCCAGCGGGGGACCTCGTGGTTTCCGGCAGCGAAGACAGCACCGCCACCATCTGGAATGCGTCGACCGGCGCGGCGCTGCACGTGCTGGGTGCCCACACCGCCGGAGTGACCTCAGTGGCTTTCAGCCCCGACGGCGCTCGCATCCTCACCGCCAGCCGAGACGGCTCGGCCAAGGTCTGGGACGCCCGCTCCGGAGCCGAGGTGCTCACTCTCAGCGGGCATCAAGACGAGCTGACACGCGTGTCGTTTAGCCCGGACGGTTCCGCGGCGCTCACCTCGGGGCGCGACGGGGCGGCGATCATCTGGCCGGCCGCCGCCTGGGACGCTAGCGGCTCTCAACGCTAGCACGCACGGCCGCGATAATCCTCAAGATCGCACCAATCGGTACCGATCATGACCGACAAGGCGCGTCACGTTCGGCGTGTCATCGGCTCGCGTAGTGTGCAGGGAAGCCCATGGACGAGGCATACGCCGTCTTCGACACGCTCTCGCTCGACGCCGACATCCGGCTTCCCGAGCCCGCTGCGACGCCTTCGACGGCGGCTCGTAAGCCTGTCGTGAACGAGATCGCACCCGTGCTGGCACGAGTGCCGATGGTTGAGGATCAGCCGCGTTGGGACGACATCCCGGCGGCAAAGCCGACGATTAAACCCGCGCGCATCGACCTACCCGGCGACAACGCCGCCCCGCATGCGACACCCAACCTGGGTGCCGCAACCGGCTTTGCCGAGGGGAACGTCGTTTCACCGACAACCACCCCCGCGACAACCACCGTTCACTTTGGCGATGAGCTGCATTCGCTGCGCTTCGACACGGTCGCCGCGCGTCCCGTGCAAGAAGTCGCCGATCCCGTGCAAGAGACGCACGAAGCATCGCCGCACACGGCGTCCGAATCGTTTGCGGATGTCCTGCTACGGCTTGAATCGATCATCGCGCCGTACTCGCGCTGGATTGCGTTGGCGGCGGTTATCGCGGCGATCGGTCTTACGCTCGTTCTCCTGAACGGGGCAGCCCCACCCGCGATCCTCGGCGACACGCCGAGCACCACAAGCGACCAAGCTCAGGGGCCAAGCGAGGCCAGCATCTTCGCCGACATGAAGCCCCTGGCACCGCTCAAGCCGTCCATCTTCGCTGCCAATCCAACCGGGACGACCGCCACCGGGCCGCAATCGATACCGCGCGTCGCCAAGAGCGAACCGACCCCTCGTCAGCCGACCGGGGTGATGCTCACGGGCGAAGTCTTCCCGAAACTAAACCTCGGTCCGCTCAGCCCCAACGCGTTGCCTCAAGAAGGCTTCCCGCGCACCGCGGCTGCTACAGCGTACCCCACTACCGACACGAGTACTCGCCGATGAGCCTCACCGATCGCGCGTTCATCGCCGCTTACCAGCAGCCCGCAGCCCGCAGCGGTTCGCGGGTCCTGCCGGAAACGAGCACAACATCGGTCAAGGTGCACACGGTGTCGCCCCATGCAGAAGTGCAACGTATGCCGGCCCCCCATTTCAAGCCCGCCGCGGCCGCGGTGAAGCGACCGCTCTCGGCTTTGATCGGCGAACGTTCGTCTCTGGTCCGCGAGACAAACAGGGACGACGCGCCCGCCGCGATGAGGACCGAGCCCTCGACGGCTCCAAAAAGGTTTGAGATCGCTACGTTCACCTGGCCCGCTATCGTGCACAAGATCGTCGCACAGGCCGGCGACCAGCTGCTCGAGGCGGTTGAACAACTGTTGGCCTCCGAAGAGCCGTGTCCGCTCGCACTGGTCGGTGATCGTAGCGGTGTGGGCCTCACCACAACCACACTCGCGATCGCGCTGGCCGCCGCCAAGTCGGGACGTTCAGTAATCGTGATCGACGCCAACCGAAACACTCAGCTTGCTAAGCGGCTTGGCGTTTCTGCGCTGCCGGCCCTATCCGCGTGTGGTGAATCGGGAGACCCGTTTGCCGGACGTTCGGTGCATAGCCTGCAAGATGGCGTCACGCTGGCCGTCACCGATGAAGGGCTCAGCATCGACGCCGCCTCAGTGATCGGCGCTGCGGCCGCCGACCGGCTGGTACTGATCGACGCAGGCCCTGCACGGCCGGATCGTTCCTCGGGGGCTTCACCGGTGCGTTGGTCGGCGTGGTCGATGACCGCCCGCTTCGTGCTGGTCAGCTCCGCACAAACGAACAAAGACCGTCGACTCGCAATCGATGCTCTCTGCTCGGCCGGAGTGGCCCCGCGGGGTGTGATTGAAACACCAGCGTCGCATGGCCGCTTCCCTGTCGCTTGAGGCCCGCTCGACGTGCCGCTCCACTGCAACGCCCCTGGCGAGCCACCCGATGTATCTCGACTACTGGCAACTATCGCGTAAACCGTTCGAAACGCCCTCGGCGGCGTCCGGGCGGTTCTTTGCCTGCGAATCCCAAGACGGTGCCCTGCTCAAGCTGCGCTACGCGGTCGAGAATGGGCGCGCTCTGGCAGCCCTCGCCGGCCCCAGTGGCGTGGGCAAGACCCTGCTTGTTCGCCGTCTCGCTGAGACGACACGACCCGCCAAGCTCGTGCATCTGGTGTTTCCGCAGATGTCAGGACGCGACCTGCTCGCCTACTTGGCCGAGAGACTCGGAGCTCCCACGGCAAGCAATGCAACCGGCTCGGTGGAAGAATCGGTCCGCCGTATCGAAGGCCTTGTGAACGGCACGGATACGGGGCGGGCGCTGGTGGTCATCGATGAGGCGCACCTGCTGGAAGACACCGGAGCGCTCGAAACCCTGCGGCTCTTGACCAATTTCAACGACGACGGGGCCACCGCTTTCACCCTCGTACTGGTTGGTCAGATGCGGTTGCTCTCCTGCGTGGCGAGGCACGCGGCGCTCGACGAACGCCTCGCGGTGAAGACGCTCGTCAGGGGGTTCACCGCTGCCGAGACAGCACAGTACGTCCGTTGGCGGCTCACCGAGGCCGGTGCCGAAAGAGAGCTGTTCGACAAGGGCGCGCTGCAAAGACTGTTCACGCACACGGGTGGCGTCGCCCGCCAGATCGATCGACTCTGCGATCTCGCTCTGGTGGTCGGCATGTCGGACCAAACCCCGACGCTCGGGTCCGGTCAGATCGATGCGGTACAGCGAGAGCTGGTTACGGTGGGTGCCGATTGAGCGACCCCCATGGGGGCCAGCTGCGTCGTTGGCAGAACCCCGGCTGCTTGGCGGGCTCTCAGGTCCGCTGAGGGGCAGCGCGACCGGCAAGTGCGCACGCTGCCAACGCTAAGAGCAGCCCCGTCGCGGGCTCGGGGATGCTGGTCGCGGTGCCGAAGCCCCAATTCAACAACAGGCGGTTTAGCTCGTCGTTGTCGATCTCGCTGCCGAGGGGCTGATCTCCCGTCCAGCCGGCGGGCACCGGGGGAACCGGTCCGCCCCAGTTGACCAGCAAGAGGTTCAGGTCCTCGTTGTCGACGCGGCCGTCGCCACTGAAATCGCCCGCTACCACCGGTACGCCGATAACTTCATACGCCAACGGGATGACGGTGAGTGCGTTCTCGGCACCTTGGCTGGTGCTGGAGACCACAACGCTGCCGGTCTTCGCACCGGGCGATGAGGTGTCGAGCGAGATCGAGTAGGTAGACCCCGGTGAGAGCGCGAGCTCGAAGCCAGCCCCCCCCCCCGACGCGGCACCCGTGCCCGCCAAGGCGTAATCGAGTTCATCGGCCCCTAAGACCGCCACGACATCCGCGGCATTGCGGACAGTTAGATCAAAGGAGAACGATTCTCCTAGTTGGAGAGTGGCGGGAATCGTGTCGTGGAGCACTTCCATAACGGCGGGCAACTGGTAGTCCGCGACAACCGGAAGGTGATCGCTGAAGTTGAACAACGCGTTCAACACGCTCGCGGGCTGCGAACGGCCCACAAACGTGTTGTTGATCGATTGGTTGTAGGAGACCCCGTCGTTGCCGAAAGCCTTCATCGAGTGCTCAAGCCCCGAGAGGCCGATCGACGTGGGACCGAGATAGCTAAGCCCCTCGCCGTCGAGCAAATCATCGGTCGTCAATTGCAGGTCGAAGCGGTCGTCCATTCCGCCACCGGCACCGCCATCACCGATCGACCCGCTGCGTGTCGATTGGGTCAGATGGCTCGCGACGGTCACGTTGGGCCATGAAGAGAGTCCTAGCGGATCAAACGCCTGGCCATTTCCTGCGGCACGCAGCGTCGTGTACGCCGCCTCGAAACTGCTCCCGATGTTCATATCGCCCATATAGAGCGCGTTGACCTGGGAACCCAAGCTGTTGGAGTTGTTACGGATGGCGGTTGCTTCGGCGTTTCGATCACTTTGATCCGAGCCGGTGCTGCCCGCTTTGAAGTGGCTGTTGTAGGTGTACAGCGTTGCGTCCGGCGACGTGTAGCCAACCGGCTGAAACTGTCCGCGGAGCGTTGCGCGCGGAGCGGTCGAGAAGACCTGCTGAGTTGCTACAAGCGAGACGGTTGAGGTGTCGTAAACGTACATCAGCAGGTCGGCCCCCGTACCTACCCGCCGGACCTGGTAGGTAGAAACGCCAAACAGATCGTTGAGCTCGTCGGCAATTCTCCGTCCGGTCGAATCGAAATCGCCGCCGACAAACGTGAAGGTCCGCTGCTCTTGTAAGCCGATGATGTCAGGCCGCTTCGCGATGCCATTGACCGGCGTGGTGGCGATCGCTCCGAAGATGGTCCGCAGTTCCGTTTCGTCGGTCGCATCAAACGGTTTGTCGAGTGTGTTGTAAGTAACCACCCGCAGCTGAGCGAACGCGCTTGACGTGAAAGCAAGTGCTGCAACCAAAAAGAAGGCGTATCGACCGATCATCGGGGGTATACCTTGAGGTAGCTTTAACTCTGAAAGTGTCAGAGAAAATGTCAAACAAGCAAGAAAGGCGGGGCGGCCAAACGGCCACCCCGCCTCGTTAGGTTAATCCATCCGCGTGACTAAAGCCCGCAAAAAGCTGGGCTCAGAGCACCGAACGGCTTAGCGACGGTTGCGCGTGGCGACACCGGCCAGGGCGATCAGGCCCAACAGCGCGGCGGTGGGCTCGGGGACGGCAACGCCGACACCAAAGCCCCAGTTGCCAAGCAGGTTGTTCAATTCGCCGTTATCAACGGGCGAGCTAAAGCCATTGATCCACGATCCGGGAACCGTCGGCGAACCCCAGTTGCCAAGCAGTAGGTTCAGGTCGCCGTTGTCAACCTTGCCGTCGCCGTTGAAGTCGCCCGGGTTGAGCGCGACCACGTCTCCCTCGCTGAGGACCAGATTGTCGAACAAGATGTACTCAAGCGAGCCATCGGCAACCGCGTTCAGAGTGATCGTAAGCGTCGTTCCGGTCCCATTGATCGGGGCGGTAATCGTCTGAAACTCGTTCGTGATCTGCGTGCCCGAGTCGAAGTTGTTGCCCGTGGCGTCCGGAGCGGTTGTCGGGTTGACGTACAACGGATCCTTGTAGGCTTCGAGTTCCGTATTGGTAAACGAGCCATTCGTGTAGCCACGAACTTCTTGTGTGCCACCGAAGAACGTGAGGGGCACCTGACCGTCCATCGCGACGCTGTCACCGTTCGTACCGGTATCACGCGGGTGAAAGGTCAGGCTGCTTCCGCCCGAGCCGGTAATCGCCGACAACCACTGGCTTTCGTTAAAGAACGGCGAGAAGTAAGCGTCGTACTGCGCCCCCGACTCCATCGTTACCAAGTAGAGCTGGCCCGAGTCGGTCAAACCGAAGGTCGGGTCAACGTTCTGATCGACCCCGATGTCAAAGGCGGTTGAAGACGAACCGCCGTCGATCGAGTAGGAGAAACGCAGGAAGTCACTGGCGTCGAAATCGCCAATCGCAGCGATGTCGAGGCTCAGCTCGATGTTGCTGCGACCGCTGATGTCGAACGTCCAAACGGCCGAGACGGATCCGCCCGGATTGTCGCCGTTGACGGTGTCGGCGAGGCCAACCACGGCGTCGTTCTTCGTCGAACGCAGAATACCGATCTGGTCACCCGGGAAGGAACCCGCCGAGTCATCGGAGACGTCAAACGGAACAAAGCTGCCAAGATTGCGACCATAGCGGCCGAAGATGTCGAAACCGCTGCCAGGGAAGTTGCCCGGCTGGAGGTTTCCTTGGAACATCGACATCGAGTTGTCGGGCGTAAACACGGCGGGCACGGTCGGCCCGGGGAGGCCGCCGTTGGTGGTGCCACCATCCAGGTCATCGCCGGCAAAGGGGGTCGCGGCAAATACCGAAGTGGCGAGCATCGTCGCCGCGGCAAAAGCCATCACGCTTGTGATCTTCATGACAGGGGTTCCTTGGTGTGATTCGAGACGGGGGACGGGTTGGATGATCGGCCCCGGGGGACAGCGCATCCGGTGTGGGGAGTGGGGAGGCAGTTCGACTCACCGGGGCGAGTCGGGGCAGGTGCTGATAGAAGAGCCGCGCGGCTGTGGCAGAAGAATAATTGACAAGGGTAGGGACCCCTTCCGTGGGTGACGCCTTCTGTCAAATACTCACGGCCGACAAATTTGCCGGCTCGGCCATCAGCTTTTCCGTGGGACAGGAAACTCGCGACTAAAAATTTCAGCTCAGCAGGTAGGATATTCGAGAGCCCGCTATCAGCCGTTAATGGCCCAGGTGGAGCTGGCCAAAGCACAGAAGATTGCCGGGGATCTCTAGGTGGGAGTCAGGTCTCGCGACGAATGACGAACAGGGAATTGATACAAACCCGCTCGGCACATCCACATCGCGATCATCTATCCAGCTTGATAGTCAGTCTCTCAGGGGTGTATTTGCCGTACAGACGATACGGGCCGCCTCAAACAAACCCCTAGACGCATTAACGCCTTCATGTCCAGATTCTAAACGCTCAGCGAGCCTTTCGCGACAGACTAGGTCCGATTTTCACGCATTCTTGATACTCTTGTAGCGCCACTCCGCAGCCAACTCGTATGCCCCCACCCCCCTCTAAAGGACGCCAACCGACCGTTTCGGTCGCGGACCAGACGGTCAGCCTTGATGTTGACCGGGCGGCCCGCTGCGGTTTTCCGGAGGTGGTCTACGGTGAAGGTAAGCCGGCCCCGATGATTGTCGAGATCATCGAGGCTCAGCAGGCGCGGGGCGACGCCTCACTGGTCACCCGTCTCGACCCCGCTGTCGCCCCGATCCTGCTCAACCGCTTTCCCTCGGCGGTCCACAATCCGGTTGGCCGTACGTTCCGACTGGCGGGGGCCGGCGATACCCCCTCCTGCGAGGGGTTTATCGCGGTCATTACCGCCGGATCGACCGACCTTCCCGTCGCCGAAGAGGCCTGCGAGACGCTGGCGTGGATGGGGGTCAGGACGGTGAGGATTAACGATGTGGGGGTCGCCGGACCGCACCGCCTGCCCGAACGACGCGACGAATTCCGTCATGCTACCGCCCTTGTCGTTGTGGCGGGCATGGAGGGTGCGTTGCCAAGTGTCGTGGGCGGCTACGTTGGTTGCCCCGTCATCGCGGTCCCCACCAGTGTCGGGTACGGAGCCAACCTGGGCGGCATCGCCGCTTTGCTCTCGATGCTCAACAGCTGCGCTTCCAATGTCGCGGTGGTGAATATCGATGCGGGCTTCAAAGCGGGCTACATGGCCGGGCTGATCGCCACGCGTGTCTCGGCTCCTCATCCTTCTGCCCCTTCAGGGCCGGCGTGATCGACGTTACCGACACCGAGCTGCCACTTCTGCCCGCACGTGATCCCTTCGGTCACAAGGGCGACTATGGCCGGGGTCTGGTTGTCGGTGGATCGCTGGGCATGGCCGGCGCACCGGCGCTCAGCGCGATGGCGTGTCTGGCCTCGGGGGCTGGGCTCGTGGCGGTCGCCACACCGCGTTGCGTGCTCTCGACCGTCGCGGGCTATTGCCCCGCCTACACGACCCACCCATTAGCTGATGACGGCGAACAACTGGTCGCTGAAGCTCGCACAGCCCTCGACCAATTGCTCAGCGAGGCCGACGCAGCGGCGATGGGGCCGGGCATCGGACGCGGCGACGCCATCAATGATCTCCTCGAGAGGGCTTGGACAGAGTCGCTGCCCGCGGTAATCGATGCCGACGGACTCAATGCGCTCGCTGCTCGAAGAAGTTTTCTAGGCACGCCGGGAGGGCCGCGAGTTTTAACGCCGCACGCCAAAGAATTCGCCCGCCTGCGGGGCCAACCGCTGGATAACCCTAATCACGACGCACAGCGCCTCGAAGCGGCCGCGGAACTCGCCCGCTCGTTGGGAGGACCCGAAACCGTTGTCCTGCTCAAAGGTGCCCGCACCGTGGTGACCAACGGCCACCGCTACGCGGTTAATAGCACCGGTAACCCCGGCATGGCGACCGGCGGTGTGGGCGATGTGCTCACTGGCGTGATCCTCGCGCTGCTGTGCCAGGGAATGGCCGCCTTTGACGCCGCCCGGCTCGCGGCGCATGTCCACGGGTTGGCGGGGGACCTTGCAGCAGCGAAGCTAGGGCAGCTCAGCGTTACCGCACCGGCGCTCATTGAGGCGTTGCCTGCCGCCTGGCGTACGGTCAGCAGCTAGTTTATTGCTTCGCTCTCGGCCCCCTCGGCTTTAAGACTTCCTTATCGTGCTGATCGTCCGACAGATTGATGACCTTCCCGCAGAGCTGCGCGGCGGGGCGGTGACGATCGGCAACTTTGACGGCGTCCACCGGGGTCACGCGCGTCTGGTTGAGAGACTGCGGATGCGTGCCCAGGATGTTGGCGGTCCCGCGATTGTCTTCACGTTCGATCCCCACCCCGTCCGGCTGCTGCGGCCGGAACAATGTCCGCCGCCCCTTACCTGGACCGAGCGCAAGGCCGAATTGCTGGCCCGGTTGGGGGTCGATGGCGTGGTGGCGTATCCCACCAGCCGCGCGCTCTTGGGCCTTTCGGCGCGTCAGTTCTTTGACCAAATCGTGGTTGAGAAACTGGCCGCGAAGGCGATGGTCGAGGGACCCAACTTTTATTTCGGCCGAAGCCGCGAAGGCAATGTCTCCCTGCTGGGCGAGTTCACCGCAGCCGCCGGCATGACGCTGGATGTGGTCGCTTCGGCCGAAGAGCAGGGCCAGATGATCTCCAGCAGCCGCATCCGCAACCTGATCGGTGACCAGGGCGATGTGGCCGCTGCCGGTGCGATGCTGACCGCCCCCTACCGCTTGCGTGGCATCGTGACGCATGGTGCCGGTCGCGGCGCAACGATCGGCTTCCCCACCGCCAACCTGGAAGGGATCGACACGCTGCTCCCAGCTCACGGCGTCTACGCGGGAGTCGGGTGGCGAGGCGATAAGTCTTGGCCGGCAGCGATCAATATCGGCCCCAACCCAACCTTCGGCGAGTCCACTGCCAAGCTCGAAGCCCACCTCATCGGCTGCAACGAATCGCTGTACGGTCAGCCGATGGAGCTTGACTTCCTCGACCGACTGCGCGACGTTCGCCGCTTTGACACGACGGTCGAACTGACGGACCAGGTCTCACAAGACATCGCGTCTGCACAGCGGATCGCCGCTCAACTCGCACCCCCCCCCCCTTTTCGAGAAGGCCGATGACGATCGACTGGAAGCCTCTGCAGCAGATCGTCGCCCAGCACGATTCGTTCATCCTCACCAGCCATACGCGTGCCGATTGTGACGCGATCGGCAGCGAGCTGGGGCTGCTGCTGGCGCTCGAAGTGCTCGGCAAGAAGGGACGCATTGTCAACGCCGACGCCCCGCCCGAGCACATCCGTTTCTTGGATCCCGAGGGCCGGATCGAGGTGCTCGGCGAAGGGGTTACCGCCGCAGACTGCCACGCCGCCGACGTGCATCTCATCGCCGACACCAGCGCCTGGGGCCAACTGGGCGACATGGCCGCTGTGCTCCGCGAAAGCCCGGCACGCCGCGTGGTGATCGATCACCACGTCAGCGGCGATGATCTGGGGGCCCTCCTCCTCAAAGACACTCACGCCGAAGCAACCGGTCGGCTGGTGTTGCAGGCCTGCGACGCCCTTGGTGTTGAGGTTACCCCCGCGATCGCCACGCCGCTGTTCGCCGCGATCGCCACCGATACGGGCTGGTTCCGCTTCCCCTCGGTTAGCTCGGCCACCTACACGGCGATCGCTCGCCTAGTGGACGCGGGAGCGAAACCCTCAGCAATCTTCTCGTCGCTCTACGACCAAAACACCGCCCAGCGCGTCCGGCTGGGTGGCAGGATTATGAACAGCTTGCGGCTTGATCTCGCGGGACGCTTGGCGATCGGCGTCGCGACTCTGAAAGACTTCGCCGAGACCGGTGCCGTGCTGTCCGACACCGAAGATGTGGTGAACCGATTGCTGAGTGTCGAAGGCGTTGAGGCAGCGATCCTTATCGCGGCGATGGATGAAGAAAAAACCAAGGTCAGCCTTCGCAGCCGCACCGAGGTCGATGTGCGGCTTGTTGCGGAGCGGTTCGGCGGGGGCGGCCACACCAAGGCAGCCGGTGTCCGTTTTGCTGGAACGGTCGAAGCAGCCGAGGCCGCCATTGTCGCGGTGCTAGCAGAGCAGCTGTCGGCAAAGACCGCGTAACCGCTAAAGCTTGCCCGGCTGATGCGACGATGGAAGATTGTGGACGGTTCCAAGCGACGCAAGTTTCTGCGCCGCGCGGTGCCCTGCCCCGATCCCTGACTAGCTAGCAGCCCATGTGGTGTTGTCACTGCCAACAAGAGGTCCCTGCTCTCGGCCCGCTGCGCGCGGTTGGCGCTCGTTGTCCGCGCTGCGAGCGGCTGCTGACCACCACTTCGGGAAGGCCCGCCGACACACGCCCAACACCGCCCCCGGTTGCGGCTCCGAGCGCTCGCGATGCGATCGATCACTCGCTGCGGCTCGCCAAGGCGCGGATCGGCAGCGGCGAACCCGCCCGGACGTTGCGTTTCGACCTGGCTCAGCACGGGGTATCGCCCGAACTGACCGTGGCGCTCGGTGTGTCCGGTACAAGCACGCCCACCACAGCGGTCACATCTTCCGCCGCTCATGACCTCCGCGGGCAACGCGCCCCTGGTAAATACCCGGTCGCCCGGCGTAGCGCTTCGCGCCGCGCCAGCGGAACGGGACAGTTCACGGCCTGGACCCTCTCGGCCCTTGGAGCGTTGACGCTGGGGACGGGCATCGGGCTGCTCGCCTGGAGCTTGTGGGGAGGGCAACCGCACCTGTGGAACATCGCGCTGGCCGCCACGCTCAGCGGGCAGGGGCTGTTGATTCTTGGCCTGCTGCAGCTGATCGCGGTGCTCTGGGCCGCAGGCCGTGGTGCTGCGGCGCGGCTCGGGCAGATGCACGATGAGCTGCGAGCGCTGCGCCGCTCGGCAGACGCCGCTGCCGGTCGCCACACCGCGACCGCCAGCCAGTTCTACGCCGACCTCACTCAAGGAGCGGGCCCCGAGGTGCTGATGGGCAGCCTCCGCAGCCAGCTCGACGCACTATCGTCACGACTCGGCAAGCGTTGATTGGGGCGAGTTCAGCAGCTGCCCGTCACGCGACGTTCGATCTCTTCGACGACGTCGTCCAGCTTCATCCGCACTTGCTCGAGCGTGTCGCGGTCGCGGAGCGTGACCGTCTGATCCTGCACGGACTGGCCATCGACCGTCAAACAGTACGGCGTGCCGGCTTCGTCCTGGCGACGATAGCGGCGACCGACAGCACCCTTCTCATCGTAGAACGCAGGGAACTTTTTCTTTAGCGCACGGTACAGATCCTGAGCGATCTCGGGCATGCCGTCTTTCTTAACAAGCGGGAACACGGCGGCTTTGACGGGCGCAATGCGGGGGTGGAAGCGCATCACCACCCGGGTCTGGTCCTGGCCCTTGTCGTCTGGTGCGGTGTCTTCGTGATAAGCTTCACACAGCAACGCCAGCGCACCGCGATCAGCTCCCGCCGAGGGCTCGATCACGTGCGGCGTGAAACGTTCGTTGGTGATGTCATCGCGATAGGTGAGATCGCGGCCCGAGCCCCGATGCACCGGCTTGCCATCTTCGCCCAGCTGGACGGTCAGCGGGCAGCTATTGGGATCGAGCTTGCCCTCCATATGGCTCCGCAGGTCAAAGTCACCCCGGTGGGCGATCCCCTCCAACTCGCCGTACTCCCCCTCCGGTAGGAAGGGGAAGGCGTACTCGATGTCGGCCGTGCCGGTCGAGTAATGCGACAACTCGTCCGGGTGATGGTCGCGAAGGATCAGGTTCTTGCCCGACAGGCCGAGCGACTGCCACCACGCCATCCGGCGATCGCGCCAGTACTTGTACCAGTCTTGCGACTGACTGGGGTGACAGAAGAACTCGATCTCCATCTGCTCGAACTCGCGCGAACGGAACGTGAAGTTGCGCGGCGTGATCTCGTTGCGAAAGCTCTTACCAACCTGCGCAATGCCGAACGGCACCTTCACACGCGAGCTGTCGGTGACGTTCTTGAAGTTGACGAAAATGCCCTGGGCGGTCTCGGGGCGGAGAAACACTTTGTTGTCTTCGCTTTGCAGAGCGCCGGCGTGGCTCTCGAACATCAGGTTAAAGTCGCGCGGCTCGCCAAACGTTCCTAGTTTGGTCGCTTCCGGCGCGAAGACCTTGTCGAAGTCTTGCGTGTCGATCTGATCGAGCGTTGTTACGCCATCGATCCACTTCAAGCTGTCCTTATCCTTCGAGCGAACCTTAAGGAGCTTCATCGCCCGCTTCTCGAGATCTTCTGCTTCGTTCTCGGCAACCGTCGCAATCAGATACTTGACCTGCTCGGTCGCGTATTGCTGGTCGGAACCGGGCAGGTGCATCCCCGTTCCATCGATCCAACGGCATCGGACCTGGTCATAGCGATAACGCTTTTTGCTTTCTTTGCACTCAACAAGGACGTCTGCGAACAGGTCGTAGTGACCGCTGACCTTCCACACCTGCGGGTGCATGATGATCGTGCAGTCCAGCCCGGTCATCTCGTAAGCGCCGGGGGCACCGGCGTGGGTGGTCAGGTCGTCGTGCGCCGCGACCATATCGCGCCACCAAGCGTCTTTCAGGTTGCGCTTCAGCTCGACGCCCAACGGGCCGTAGTCCCAGAAGCCGTTCAATCCGCCGTAGATCTCGCTCGACTGGAACAAGAACCCCCGACGCCGACACAGCGAGACCAGCTTTTCCATTTCCATCGCAGCAACCCGATTCCGTCGCCCAAGAGTGATACGCCCGCCATGGCTGCTTGCTCGACCAGCCCGCTTGCATCAGCAAGAGCAGGTCGCGTGCGCCATCGGGAAGCGGCAAGTCTAACCCACCGCGTCAGGCGCTCCTACGGGGCGGTGATCCGTCGGGTTGCGGGGTCAAACACCGGAACCAGGTCGAGCGTATCGATCGCCGCACACAGCGGCAGGTCGGCCTCCAGCCCGACCTCAACCAGGTTCCGACCGCCGGGAGTATCACGCAGCTCGATGGCGAGTTGCTCGGTAGGAGATCGTCCGAGCGCCCGAGCCGTGTTGAGCAGCTCCTCCCACTCGCCGAGCACCGCCACCGCCTGATCGTTCATCTCGCGCGGAGCCCCTTCCCAGCTTGCCAACTCGTGGGCAATGGCTCCGGCTGCCAAGCGATCTTCGCGTGCCACATGGCCGCTGGCCCCCGCGCAGAGCAGATGGACCCCCTCCTCACCGGCCAGGGAGCGGACCGTTGCCGTCAGATTGACCAGCGCCGCCACAATCACCCGGCTCGCTAGCCGCGTGTGCTGGAGCGCCATGGTGCCGTTGGTGGTGGTAAACAGCACGCGCCGCCCGAAGACCTGGTCGGGGGTGTACTCGGCGGGGGAATTGCCCAGGTCAAACCCTTCGATCACCAGCCCGCCGCGCTCCCCGCCCAAAACGACTTCGTCGCGACCCGGCAGCCGCCGTGCGTCGCGAATCAGATCGCCAACTTCCAGGTAGGCAACCACTTCCGTGGCCCCGGCGTGCAGGGCTTGGCAGATGGTGGTCGAGGCCCGCACCAGGTCAATCACCGCGACCACCTCGCCGGCAAAGTCGGCCTCGGAGACGAATTGCGGCAGGTAATGGACCGAAAGACGATTGGCGGGCATGGCGGGCAGTCGGAACGTAGCGGTCAGGAGGGCGTTAAGCGTTTGTGGCGCAAGCGGTTGCCGTTGTGGCCCTTAGCACTTTAGTCTGTCTCCTTTGAGTCGCCCTCCCCCGCCCGTCGGTTCCCCGTCGCTCCATGCCTGAAGCCGTCGCTAGCTCGTCTCCCACGCCGGTCGTCGATAAATCGGGCGAACGTGTTCGCCGCATGTTCGGCGAGATCGCCCCGCGCTACGATCTGCTAAACCATCTGCTCAGCGGCAATGTGGATCGCTACTGGCGGTGGCGCGCCACGCAGATCGCGGACGCTCAGACCCGTAAGGGGGCGTTGGCCGGCCAGCCGCTGCTGGATCTTTGCACCGGCACGGGTGACCTAGCCCTGGCCTACGACCGGTCGGTACGCGGCAAGCTCCGTATCACGGCCGCCGACTTTTGTCCCGAGATGCTTGCTATCGGCGAGAAGAAGGGCCGCAAAGCCGGCGCGAACGACCACATTGAGTGGGTCGTCGCTGACGCCAACGCGCTCCCCTTTGCCGATAACACCTACCAACTGGTGACCGCGGCTTTCGGGCTGCGCAATGTCTCTGACACCGATGCCGGCCTACGCGAAATGACCCGCGTGTGCCTGCCCGGCGGCAAAGTCGCTGTGCTGGAGTTCACCACCCCCCGCTGGCAGCCGATGAAGGGGATCTACAGCTGGTACTTCCGCAACATCTTGCCGCGGATCGGCCAAGCGGTCATGCGCAACAACTCGGCAGCGTACGAGTACCTGCCCGAGAGTGTTAAAGCGTTTGACGAGTACGAGCAGCTCACCGCGCGGATGGAATCGGCGGGGCTAAAGAGCGTGCAGTATCATCCGCTGACCTTCGGCATCGCGACGCTCTACATCGGTCAAAAATAAGGAACGACACCTGCGGCCCGGCATGAAGTTGCATAGCTTTTTCTTCCCCCGCCCCGTGCGCTCCCCCCGACTCATCGAATGACCAGTCCTCCGATCCTTGTTGGCGTTACCGGCGCAAGCGGGGCAGTCTATACCGTACGGCTGCTCGATGTGCTGCTGCGCACCGGTCATGAGGTTCACGTCTCGATCAGCCCCAGCGGTGCCGCGGTGATTGAACAAGAACTGGGCTTGAAGATTGATCTTAAAGCCTTCGATCCGGCGGCCCTGGGGCTGTTGGGAACCACTGCCGAGCTACTCCGTAAAGTGCCACTCTTGACCGGTGCCAAGCCGGTGGCCGAAGCGGATGCGCCCGGCAAATTGCGGTACTGCTATTACCAAGACTTCATGGCACCGATGGCGAGCGGTTCGTTTCTGAACGCCGGCATGGCGCTCTGCCCGTGCAGCGGCACGACACTCAGCGCAATCGCCGCGGGAGCGGCGGGCAACTTGATCCAACGCGCCGCCGAGGTCCAGCTCAAAGAGCGGCGTCCGCTGGTGCTCGTGCCGCGCGAAACGCCCGTGTCGCTCACCCACATCGACAACATGCGCCGTGCAACCGAAGCGGGAGCCATCGTCCTGCCGGCCGCGCCGGGCTGGTACCACGGTGTGCAGTCGCTGGCCGATCTCGTGGATTTCGTCGTCGCAAGGGTCTGCGACCAGCTCGGCGTCCGCAACGCGCTGATTCAGCGGTGGGGAGAAGAGGAAGCCCCACGCCGCTAATGTTTCAGACATTACGCCACCTGCTGTCTCTCATCCGCTTCAGCCACACGCTGTTCGCTTTACCGTTCGCGCTGTTGGCGGCGCTCATGGCGTGGCACGAACAAGCGTTCTCGACCGCCTGGACAGACTACGCACCGTTCTCCTCCACGACAGGCTTCAAGGGCTTTGGTGTACGTTGGAAGGAACTCTTCGGCATTTTATTGTGCATGGTCTTCGCCCGCTCGGCGGCGATGGCTTTCAACCGGCTCGTCGATCGCAAGCTTGACGCCGCCAATCCCCGCACCATGGGGCGACATCTGCCGGCAGGCATTTTGAGCGTCACCCAGGTAACGACTTTCACCCTGCTCAGCGCAACCGGCTTTATCGCCAGCACGCTGCTCTTTCTGCCAAACTGGCTCCCCTTTGCGCTCAGCTTTCCCGTCCTTCTCTGGCTGTGCGGGTACAGCTACGCCAAACGGTTCACCTCGCTGGCGCACTACTGGCTGGGAGTGGCGCTGGGGCTGTCGCCCGTGGCGGCGTGGATCGCGATCCGGGGAGAACAGGTGCTCGCCAGCCCGGCAGACCTGCTCCCCGCAACGGTTTTGGGGGCGGCGGTGCTGGCCTGGGTGGCGGGGTTCGACATCCTCTATGCCTGCCAAGACTACGAGTACGACAAGTCGGTCGGGCTCCACAGCCTGCCGGCAAAACTCGGCCTGCGGGGGGCCCTGCGGCTGGCCGCGGCTAGCCATGCCGTGGCCGCAGTGCTTCTCGCCCTGCTGCCGACCGTCTATCCTCCCCTGGGTACCCTCTGGTGGTGCGGGATCGCCGCCGTGGCCGCCTTACTGATTTATGAGCACCGTCTGGTCCGCCCCGACGACCTGGACCGCGTCAACTTAGCGTTCTTCCACGTCAATGCGGTGATCAGCCTCGGGCTGCTCGCGGTTGGCACCCTTGATCTGGTGTTCTGAGCGGGTCTGTCCGGCCTTTCTTCATTCCCTAAGTTCCGTCCGTCTTCTCAGACGTCTTTCAAGATGTTGCGAACCTCCTCCCCCATCCTCGCCCCGATCCGCGAAAAAGTCGAAGCCGGCGAGCGGCTGACGGCTGAAGATGGCCTGGTGCTCGAATCGCCCGAAGCCCCGCTGCCGGAAGTCGGCGAGCTAGCCAACTTGGTGCGCGAACGCAAGAACGGCAACGCCGGTTACTACAACATCAACACGCACCTGAACGCGACCAACATCTGCGTTTATCGGTGTACGTTCTGCGCCTTCCGGTCCGATCTGCGCGATCCGAAGGGCTACTGGATGAACGACGAGCAGGTGCTCGCCCGTGGTGCCGAAGCGGTCGAGAACGGCTGCACCGAGATGCACATCGTCGGCGGGTTGCACCATCAGGCGAAGTACGACTGGTACCGCAAGGTGATCAGTCTGCTCAACGACAACTATCCGACGCTGCACCTCAAGGCGTGGACGCCCGTCGAGATCGATTGGTTTGCGCGGCTTACCAAGAAACCGATCCGCTGGGTGCTGGAGGATATGAAAGAGGCCGGGCTCGGCAGCCTCCCCGGCGGCGGGGCCGAGATCTTCCATCCCGAGATCCGCCACCAAATCTGCGAGCACAAAGCGGACGCCAGCCGCTGGTTCGAAACGCATCGCGAGGCCCACAGCCTTGGCTTACGCAGCAACTGCACGATGCTCTACGGGCATATCGAGCAACCCTATCACCGGATCGACCACCTGATCCGGTTGCGCGAGCTACAGGACGAAACGGGCGGCCTGCAGACCTACATTCCGTTGTCCTATCACCCGGAGAACAACCGCCTTGGTATCGAGCGGAAGATCGAGAAGCCCTCGGGCCTCATGGATCTGCGTCAGATGGCGATCGGACGCCTGATGCTCGACAACATCGACCATATCAAGGCGTACTGGATCATGCTCGGCATCGAGACCGCCCAGATCTCACTCTCGTACGGTGCCGACGACATCGATGGCACGGTGCGTCACGAGCTGATCTATCACGACGCTGGGGCCACGACGCCCGAAGTGATGAGCGTCGCCGACATCGAGCGGGTCATTCGCGAAACGGGTCGCGAACCGATCGAGCGTGACACGCTCTACCGCCGGGTCGAACGCGACGCCGAGAGCTGGCGAGCGGGTGAGAAGATTGTCGCCGCTGTATGAACTAAAAACCCCCGCCGCGAGAGGCTCGCGGCGGGGGTTTTGATTTAGCGACTTCTATTGCACGAGCTTGGCGACGGGCTCTTTGATGATCTTCTCAAAGATTTCCACGAGCCGCTGCTCGTACTCGGCCGGATTGCCCGAACCACGGGCGCTTTGGCCGCCGCCGTTGGCCGTGCCGCCGGTGCGGGCCATGCGGTCCATGAAGTCGTAGTCGGTTCCCAGGCCGATCCCGACCGGATACATATCCGAACGATCGGTTTTGAGATTGCCGGCTTGCATCAGCGCGGCGTCGAGCCAGTAGTAGCCTCCGCCGTAGAACTCGCCCCCCGGGTTTGCTATCGCGAACGAGTCGATAGCTCCGTCCGCTGACTCATAAGCGTTGGGGATGCCGTCCGTGAGCAGAACGACCACCTTGGTCGAGTTCTCACGTGCCTGGGCTCCCGGACCACTCGTCTGGAGCATCTGCCGAGCGAGCATCAGCCCCTTCTCGGTGGCGGTGGTGGTCCCTTTGTCGCCAACCGCCTGCAAGGTGGTCATCGACTGCATGACGTTGCTGTAATTCGTGGTCAGGTTTTCTCGGACCACCGATCCGGCAACCGAGTCGAACGTGACAACCCCAACACGGTCGCGATGCGCGGCGCTCGGGATGATGCCGTTACGATCTTCGACCAAGTCGAGCGAAGCGATAATCGACCGCCTCGAGGCGTGCATCGGCTGCGTGCGCGGAGGGAAGTCAAACGTACGCCCCGCCACCGTCTCGCGGTGCATTGGGCACTGGCCGCTATCCAGCGACAGCTCGACGTAGGTCGAACCGTCGGGCCGCAGGTCGCGACCGTGGTCCATCAGGAACTGCGTGTAGGTCAGATAGCCAAAGAAGTTCTTAACCTGATAGGGCAACCCGGAATCCGAGGCGGGAAAGCTTGCCTTGTTCGGGTTGTTGAACTGTTCGATGCGGTCGCCGTCTTGACTGGGAGGCAACCAAGCGTCGAATCCTCCATACAGACCGCCGACGCGCGGCAGCCCCGGCCCGCTGGCCGCCGCTCCAAAAACCGAGGCCTGGGTCGCAATGGTCCACGCTGGCGCAAGCTCGGCGCGCTGCATGCCCATCAAGCCGAGGGTCGCCAAGCTATCGGTCGCGAGCGCACGCCACAGATCATGGGCTGGCGTCATACCAATCGGCGGACGTGGCGGCGGCGGCGGCGGTGGCGGGGTCGGTGGCCCTGGTGGGGTCGGCGGGGTCGGCGGAGTGGGTGGCGTCGGCGGTGACGGCGGTGACGGCGGAGTGGGTGGTGTTGGCGGTGCTGGTGGTCGCGGTGAAGTAACGAACGACGGGATCAGCACATAGTCGATGTACTTCTCCCAGAAACCCATGTTCGCCACGGTCGGAGCGGGTCGCACGCCCGGCATGAGCCTCGCGATCTGGTTTTCAAGAATCCAGCGATAGGATTTAGTGCGACGTGTTTGCTCGTCGTCTCCTGCCGTGATTCGATAGACCGCGGGGACCAATGCCCCTGCCAGCGGGCCGATATCGGAGGTCAGCTCGGCGTAGGCAATGTTTCCCCGCGCCACACCGAGCGGTTCGCCCAGGTACTCCAGCACTCCCGGAAATGCGCCGAAACCCAGGTCCTGGTAAACGTTGCGCATGAGGTCGTTGCCGACGGTCGGAAAACCGGAACCGGCAAAGGTGCTGTTGACCGTTGTGGTGGCCCAGGCGGGTTCGGTGTCGTCGTTCATCGAACCCGAGAGGTCGACCACAAAGACGATATCCTTGGGGTTGGCCATCGCGATGGCTGACGCCTCGGTCGTAAACTGATTACGGCCCATGACCCGTGCAAAGAACAACGCCTCGTCCGACCGCGTGGCGGTAACGCGGACGGCGTTGCCCACCGCCGCGCCCGCGACCGGCGTAAAGACCTCGGTGGCGGCGTCCCAGACACCCAGCTCAACCGCAGTTTCTGCGGAGGTGATATTGCGACCACCCGCTTCGTGCCGAGTCACATAGTCGGTGCCCACCCGCACGATCTCGGTGGGGGTCAGGTGCAACGAATTGCCGGCGGCCAACGCGCCGGCATCGGCCGCGGCCTGCAACTCGGTGCGCACCACGAACATGTAGCCCATGTCGATCGCGAGGGCTGCCATGGAAAGAATGACGACCATCAGGATGGCCGCCATCGGAATAATCACTCCGCGGCGCGCGACGAGGCGGCCCCAACGAGGACCGAGCAAGCTGTTGAAGCGGGGCATCTTTGGCGTTTCCGTCCGGAGCTATCGGCGGGGGGAAATTCAATCAGGGGCGTGCGACGCGGGATCAGCCTGGCACGATTACTCGCTGGTCTCACGACGCATCACGGCTGTCGCAGTGAGGGTCCGTGAGCCGGCCAGGAAGGGTCGCGAGAGCGCACTCACCGCCGCAAACGGCACATCAACCTGGACCGAAACCGGCTGGTCAAAACCCGCCAGCGTGGGAGGATTCGGAGTGATCGTGACCGAAGAGCCACGCAGATTGGCCGAATTCAAATAGTCAGTCACCCGTGTCTCGACCCGCGCTGTGGTCGCCGAATCGAGCACGGCGATGCGGGCCCCCTCGCGAGCCGCGTTGGTGATCACCTGCTGGACCATCACCATCCGCCCAAACTCGATGATGCCAAGCACCACCAAGAAGAAAACGGGGGCAACCACAGCGAATTCAACCGCCGCGACACCACGAGGATGGGGTTTCCGACTCCGCGTCATAACAAACCCTGGTAAGCACTGAAGAGCGTGAGCGAGCACGCGAGCCACTCACCAACCGAGACTGCCGTAGCAAGCCGGCGGGAGAGAGCCGCATAGGTTTTTGCAAACCTAGCTCACGTTCCCCCCACGGGCGTTGCGGAAGCCGAACACCACACTGGCAAGCGAGGCGGATTATTCGGGTTCTGCGGGCTGACGCCGTTGCCGCGGGCAGCTGCTCTTCGCGGGACGAGTTTGATAGGCCTAGCCGACGTCGCCCAAATCGAGCGAGGCACCGTACCGCCGCAGCATCTGTCGACGGAGCGCGGCGTGGTCCGGGTGCTTGAGACCCGGATCGGTCGCGAACAGGTCGGCGGCAGCGTTTCGGGCCTCGACAAGAACTTCACCGTCACGCGCCAAGTCCGCAATGTGGAGCGGCGGGAGTCCGCTCTGGCGTTCGCCAAACAGATCGCCGGGGCCCCGCATCCGAAAGTCGAGTTCCGCCAACGCAAAGCCATCGGTCGTGGCGGCAAACGCCTCGATCCGCTGCAGGGCAGCTTCGGCGGGTTCCTCGGGAACGAGCAAGCCGCAATAGCCGGCGTGCATCCCGCGGCCGACTCTGCCACGCAGCTGATGCAACTGGCTTAGCCCGAAGCACTCGGGGGAGACGACGGTCATAATGGTCGCGTTGGCGACATCCACCCCGACCTCGATCACGGTCGTGCTCACAAGAACCTGTGTCTCGCGAAGCCGAAACGCTTCCATGGCGGCATCTTTATCGCTGGCGTTCATGCGTCCGTGGAGCAGGCCCAGCCTAAAGTCCGCTAATTCTCCTTCGGCCAACGCACGGAGCGATTCCTCGACGCTCGCGGCCGCGGTGGCGTCTGACTCTTCGACCAGCGGCGCAACGACATACGCCTGTCGGCCGTCGCGGAGCGCTTTGCGCACAAACTCCCACCATCGCGAAGCTTCGGCCGGACGGACCACATAGGTACTCACGGGCTGACGACCGGGCGGCAAGCCATCCAGAACGGAAACATCCAGATCGCCAAACTGCGTCATGCACAGCGTGCGAGGGATCGGCGTGGCAGTCATCACCAAGTAATGCGGGGAGTGCTGTCCTTGGCGTAGCGCGGCACGCTGCCGAACGCCGAATTTGTGCTGCTCGTCGATGACCGCCAGACCGAGTTTTGCGAACCTAACTTTCTCTTGCAGCAGAGCGTGGGTTCCGATCGCCAGATCGATATCGCCCGCGACGAGCCCCGCTCGGACCTCCGCCTTTTCGCGTTCAGCAAGACCACCCACCAGCAGCCTGCTACGGACTCGGCTCACCTTAAGCAGGCTTGCCAGCGTCGCGGCATGCTGGCGGGCTAGGATCTCGGTGGGAGCTAGCAGCACCGCCTGGTAGCCGTTCGCGACACAGGCCAGCAACGCGTACAGTGCCACCACGGTTTTGCCGCTGCCCACGTCCCCCTGCACGAGGCGGTTCATCGGGGTGTCGAGCGCCAAGTCGGTGGCAACCTCGGCGAGGGCTTTCTCTTGGCCCGCCGTCAGCTCGAAAGGAAACAATCGCCGGATGCGGGCATCGAGCTGGCGATCGACTGCCAGTTCGGGCGCGCGAAACCCGAGCCGGTGCTGCAGGCGACGCGCGGCTAGCGCGAGCTGGAGCACGAGCAATTCTTGAAATATAAACCGTCGCCGCGCCGTATCGCGCTGTGCTTCGTTGCGCGGCGCATGGATCCAGCGCAGCGCGTCCGCCAACCCCGGTAAGCCGTATTGATCGCGCAGGGGGGCGGGTAAAACCTCGGTCGGGGTGTCGGCATGAGCCGTCACGGCCGCCGCCACCAAACGCCGCATGTGATGCTGCGAAACCCCCTCGGTGAGCGAATAGACGGCCAGCAACCCCTCTTCTCCGGCCGAGTCGTCCGTGTCTTCGAGCCAAGCCACGCGCGGGTGGACCATCTCCCAGCGCAATCCTTTTCGCTTGGGCTTACCCGAAAACTGCACCCGCTGGCCCGGATGAAACTTGTCTCGCATGAACGCTTGATTGAACCACATCGCCCGCAGGGCGTCCGTTTGGTCTTCGACGACAACGCCCACGCGGCTCTTGCCGAAGCCCCCCTTCGACTCGACCTCGATCACCTCGCCGACGATGGTTTGGGCGACGTCGGCCTCGAGGTCGGCGATCGCCCGCCGATCGCGAAAGTCTTCGTACTCACGCGGGAAACAGAAGAGCAAGTCCGCGACGCTGCGCAGGCCTTTGCGCTCCAGTGACTCGGCAAGCCGCACCGGAACCCGCGGCAGAGTGCTGATCGGCGCTGCGAGTGAGGAATCCACGCGTGCGAGTCTATCCGCCGCTCGCCCGGTAGAAGAAGGAGCCGGTGCCAGCCCTTCGTCGCAGGCCACCGCTCAGGCAGGTTGGACTCACAGGTACTTTTGGTAGGCCGCCACCGCCAGCCCGTCTACCCGATCGTTCTCGGTGTGGCCGCTATGGCCGGCGACACGGGTGTACTTAACCCGATGTTTGGCGGCGAGTTCGTCCAGTTGACGCCACAGATCTTCGTTCTTGACTTCCGCCCAACGACCTTTTTCTTTGCGTCGCCAACCGTTCGCTTTCCATTTGGGCATCCATTCGCTGAGTCCTTTGCCGACGTAAACGCTGTCGGTGAACAGCTCGACCTGCGTGGGCCGCTTAAGCGACCCCAGCCCTTCCACCACCGCCTGTAGTTCCATGCGGTTGTTGGTGGTCTCGCGCTCAGCACCGGACCGCTCCAGCTCTTTGCCGGTCTCCGGATGGATCAGCAGAAAGGCCCAGCCGCCGGGGCCCGGATTACCGCTGCAGCCGCCGTCCGTGTAAAGATGTACTTGCGTCAAGAGAAAGCTGTCGGGGTTCGTAGTAGAAAATCCAATCAACGGCAGCCAACAGGCGCCGGTCAACGGTTTGCCTGGCCGAGGGGCTCGCTGGTCGCTAGGAAGAGGTTCTAGCAACCTCTGGCGGCGAGGGCGCGGGCAGCATCGCGGAGGTTTGCGGCGGAAGCATGGGCCGCGTTAGATCGGCGACACCCTTGTCGAGCTCGGCGTCAGCCCGAGGGGTCAGGCGCCAAGGCAGCCGGACCGTGAAGGTACTCCCCTTGCCGACAACGCTGCTCAACGAAATCTCTCCACCCAGCAGACGACACAGCTCGCGGACGATCGACAGCCCCAGGCCTGTGCCGCCCTGCTCACGGGTCATCGCATCGCCGCGTGGGGCCGCCGAAGCACCCTGGCGGAATTTCTCGAAGACGATCGCTTGGTCCTCGGGGCCGATGCCGATGCCCGTGTCTTCCACTTCCAGCAGTAACCAACCAACGCCCCGCTCCATCTCGCGCCGGACCCGCACCATGATGCGTCCCCCCTCGGGGGTAAACTTGATCGCGTTAGAAAGCAGGTTGTTGAGCACCTGCTGTAGCTTGGCTTGATCTTGTCGCAGCAGGGGCAGCCCGGCGGGGCAGTCCGACTCCAGATCGATGTTCTTGCGCTCGCTCAGCGGACGCGCCATATCGCTTTGCGCAACAACGACTGCCTCGACGGGGAAGTCGGTCGGATGGACCCCCATACGGCCGCTTTCCATCTTCGCAAGGTCGAGGATGTCATTAATCATCTCGAGCAGCATCTTGCCCGATCGCTGGATGTTGCCCACGTAGCGGCGCTGCTTATCGTCGAGCGTCTTGATCGAACCGAGCACGTCGCTGAAGCCCAAGATACTGTTCAGGGGCGTCCGCAGTTCGTGACTCATCGTTGCCAGGAAGTCGCTCTTTAAGCGGTTCATCTCGAACAGCCGCAGGTTGAGTTGCGCAAGCTCGTCGATCTTGCCGTCGAGCTCGCCGTTAACTTCCTTCAACGCATCTTGCTGACGGAGCAGCTGGCGGAGCATGCGGTTGAAGGCGGCGGCCAGCTCCTCGAACTCGTCGCGCGTGTTGATCTCGGCCCGCTTCTCGATGTCGCCCTCGCGGACGGCGTTAGCAACGTCTTGCAAGTGCTGGACGGGTTTGACGATCACGTAGCGGACGATGAAGTACAGCAAGAACATCGAGAGCACACCGATCGTGAGCGCGACGCCCCACATGATGGCGTCGTACTTAGCGATATCGTCGCGGGTCTCCCCCTGATCCATCTCGATCCGCACCAGCGCCATGAGATCGCCCTCGGCCAGGCCGGTGCGGCTGATGGTGCCAACGTGTCGGTGGCAGTCCGCGCACTGAGCGGTCGCGTAGAGCGGTTGGTAGTAGCGGAAGACATTCTGTTCGTCGTCGTAGTGCTCGACGTGGCGGATGGCTTCGCCCTCGGCGGGGGGATCCATCTCGGCGTACGTTCGGAAGAGATTTTCTTCCCAATCGAACTGGGGGGCTCCGATCCGCTCGGGGTTTTGTTCCCCCTGGGGAAGGATCGAATAAGCATCGAAGTCGGTCCCCAGGCGGTCTCCGCTGTCGAGCAGCTCGCGATAGAATCCGGCGGCATCGACCGACGACGTTGGGGCTTGGGCTTCGCCAGAACGCTGCTGACGCTCGGCCAGATACTTCAGCTCTAAAGAAAAGTGCGTTTGCAGCCACGCCGCCCGAACCAGCTCGGGCCCCAAGCGGACGTCGCTCTCGCGCACAATGTCGCGCAGCTTCTGGCCCGACCAGTAGAAGCTCAGCGCCAACAGCACGCCGAGCGTGACGCCGAACCACCAGCGGCACTTGCGTTCGAGGCTGCTCTCGCCGAGCACGCGTTTAAAACCGCGGTAAGACATACGCCCAATTGTACGGCCGCGCGACAGCCGCTACCAATGTCGAACCGGCAAGATGATCGCGACCCCTGGCGGGCCCCCGAACCCTGCAGCACGGCACGCCCTCCCCCCCACGCACGCTTCTCAGAGCATATCGACCGGATCGATATCAACGATCGAGCGGACGCCGTCGGGCAGCACCACGGCCCCCATTCCCGCCGCGATAGCCTGCCGCAAGGGCTCAGAATGCGGCATCCGGAGCAACAAATGATAGCGATGCTCGCCGCGTAGACGGGGGATCGGTGCTGGGGCCGGGCCCAACAGCCGGAGCCCGGAATCCGCCGGATCGCCAGCACGAACATAGGCTTCGAGCTCTTCGAGGTACGCTTTGACTAGCGGCTCCGAGCTGCCGCGGGCGATAACCCGTGCCAGGCTGCCATAGGGCGGGTAGCCGAGCGCCTGGCGTTCGGGCAGTTCCTCGCGGGCGAACCGATGAAAATCGTGATCGGCAGCGGCTTGTAGCGCCGGATGCTCAGGATCAAAGGTTTGCACGATCACACGCCCCCCCCGGGGCCCGCGTCCCGTGCGTCCGGCCACCTGCGTCACAAGCTGAAACGTGCGCTCTGCAGCGCGGTAGTCGGGCAGGTGCAACGCCGAATCGGCGTTGACGACGCCAACGAGCGTCACATTGGGAAAGTCGAGCCCCTTGGCGATCATCTGGGTGCCCAGCAGCACCCGCGTCTCCCCCAAACGGAACTTGTCGAGCGCCAGCTCGTGGCTGTTAGCGCCGCGTGTGGTGTCGGCATCCATCCGCGCGACCGCGATACCGGGGAAGCGTGCACGTACTTCGTCTTCGAGCTTTTGCGTGCCGAGCCCGCCGTAGTGGATCGTCGGGCTGCGACAGTCCGGGCAGACCGAGGGGGGCGCGCAGCGGTAGTCGCACCAGTGACACAACATCGTGCGGTCTTCGCGATGGAAAGTCATCGCCACATCACAATGCTTGCACTTGACGAGATTTTTGCAGCTCGGGCACCGGACATGGGTCGAGTAGCCCCGACGATTAAGCAGCAAGATCACTTGCCCGCTGTCGCGGAGCGCATGCTCCATCGCTTGGCAGAGCTGCCGACTCAGCGCCCCGCGCAATGATTCTGCCCGCAGATCGACTAAGCGGACCGCGGGCATCGGCCGGTCGGCGATCCTCCGCGGCAACTCGGTGAGCAGCCATCCCCCGCCTTGCTGCGCCGCAACCCACGACTCGAGCGCCGGCGTCGCGCTGCCCAGCACAAGCGGCGCACGCTCTTCGGCCGTGCGTTGCAAGGCGACGTCACGCGCGTGGTAGCGCGGTGCCGTATCTTGCTTGAACGAGGTTTCGTGCTCTTCATCGATCACAATCAGCCCGAGCCGTGGGGTCGGGGCGAACACAGCGCTGCGTGCACCGATGACCACCTGCACCTCGCCCCGGGCGATGCTCCTCCACTGGCGATGGCGGAGCACGTCGCTCTGTCGGCTATGCAACACCGCGATGTGATCAAACCGTTCGCGAAAACGACGGACGGTTTGCGGCGTCAGGCTGATCTCGGGGACCAGCACAATCGCTTGCCGACCGAACGCCACAACACGCTCGATCGCCTGGAGATAGACCTCGGTCTTGCCGCTGCCCGTGACGCCGTGGACGAGGATCGTCTGATGCTTGCCAGCCTCGATGACCGAAAGCACCGCGTCCAGTGTCCGTTGCTGGTCTTGGCTGAGCGTTTTAGGCCCCTCGCGGGGCGGTGCTTCTTGTGCCGCGGCGCTGATCGCGTCCGTATCGACCCGCTCGACATGCGATGCAATCAAGCCCTGTTTTCGCAAAGCATTGATCGGCCCGGTGGTGCAACCGACTAGCAGGCACAGCTGCTTGGCGGTGAGCGGCCCGGTGCGCGCCGCAAGGGCCGTGAGCACCGCTTGCTGCTTGGGCGGCAGAGTCAGCGTGGTCAATTGGGCCGCTACCTTGGTCGGTACGCTCAGCAGCGTGACCTCGCGCGTGCCGGCTTTGCCCCGCACGCCCGAAGGGACAACCGCTTCGAGCACCTGCCCCCAGGGCGTCTGATAGCGATCGGCCATCCACTGCGTGAGCCGCAGCATGGCGGGAGAAACGAGCGATTCGGCGTCCAGAACGTCAATCAGCTCCTTCAGGCGGCGGCCGGCGGAAACCTCTTTGTGCTCCAAGCGGACACAGTAGCCTGCCACGCTCCGCGAGCCACGCCCGAAAGGCACTCGCACACGGCGTCCCGGCTCGACGTGCTTGGCCCGATTTTTCTCGTCAACGAACTGCGCAGGGACCGTGTAATCGAACTCTCCGGGTACCCCTCCGGGAAGGACGATGGTCGCCACGAGCCGCCGCTGCTGAGAGTCGATCTCCCAGTCGGGTGGTTCGGCGTCGAAGAGCGATTGCTGCATACTGAGGCTATGGTCCGCGGGCTCGGGGCGGTAGGAAAGGGCCCTGACCTGTCGACGGTCGTTCCCCCGCCACCCTAACCCGCCCCGCCCCGCTATGCGTCTCGGTCTTTTTGGCGGCAGTTTTGACCCGCTCCACAACGGACACCTCGCCTTGGCGGCGGCGTGCCGAGACCAAGCTCAACTAGACGAGGTGTGGTTCGTCCCGGCTGCTCAGCAACCGCACAAGCCCGAGGGACCGATCGCCTCCGCCGCCGATCGCGTCGCGATGCTGCGGTTGGCAACCGCAAACGAACTCGCTCTGCGCGTCTCGACGATCGAGATCGACCGCGGAGGCGTCAGCTACACGGTCGATACGCTGAGCGAGATCGCCGCGGCACACACCTCGGCTGAGCTTTTCTTCTTGATGGGTGCCGACACGCTGCACGATCTTCCGCTTTGGCGCGAGCCGGCCGAGGTCTTGCGCCTCGCGACGCCTCTGGTGGTGCATCGTGCGGGCGAGGGCGCGGTCGACTTCTCTGTGCTCGCCGAGTTGGTCTCGAACGATCGGCTCGAGCAGCTGCGGGCGCTGCTGGTCGAGATGCCTCCCGTCGCCATCAGCAGCCGAGAGCTGCGCGCCCGCTTGGCGGCGAGTGACACGCCGCACGACGAGCTGCCGCCAAGCGTTCTCCGATACATTGCGCGGCACCGCCTGTACCGCTAGCGGATGGCACGTTGTGTCGGAGTCAATACCGCGCCCGGGCACCCAACCGCTGGATCCCCCGCGGCATCGGCTTCAAGCAGCGCGACGGACATCGAGGAACTCGAACAGCGCCGAAGACATCGGCATACTGCTCAGTCGATGATCGCCACGGAGGGCATCCGCTAGCGTTGCGAGCTGCGCTGCTGACGATGATTCGCTATCGAGCACCACGCGGAGCATGCCGCTCCGCCAGTAGCTGCCGCCGCCAGCACCCGCCAGCCAGCGACGCCGCACCTCGACTCCCAATTTGCGGGCCAGGGAGGTCGCTTCCCCCAGCAATCGATCGAGGGGGCCGGCCTCGAGGTGACGCCTCTTGAACGGGACCGACGGACGCCCAACCGCAGTTGGGCGCGGGGGCACAACTGCAACCACGCTGGAGGCCGTCTGCTCGGATTGGGTTGCTTGCCGGAAATCTTCGATCGAGAAGATCGAAGCCGAATCAGCGGCCGATGAGTCGCCACAGGGCAACGTCATCGCCGCAACCTGGATTGGGGGCATCCTTGCCTCGCCGGGTTGAGCGTTAGAGTTTGTCGCCGCGGGGCTTCCTGCCCTGCGGCCGCTTAGGATTCTACCCGCTGTCCCTGAAGCGGGCGACTCCGGATCGACGATGTCGAAGATATCAGGACGTGTGCGTAGCTCGATCGCTCGCGATCGAGGCTCCGCGTCCGTCAAAAGCATCGGATTCGGCAAGCCGGGCAAGCTTTCCGAAGCGAATGCTAGCACTATTCGTATGAGTCGCGACCGCTGCCCGCGGTTTCGCTACTCGACCTCTGACGGTTCGGTGAAACAGCACATGGCAGCAAGCCAGCAAGCAACGGTCGCCGAACTACGTGAGCAAGTCCGTCAGCTACAGCAAGAGCTTCGCGAGGCCGAGCAGAAGACCGCTCTGGGTGAGCTCGTCGGAACGACCACCCACGAGTTCAACAACGTTCTGACAACGATTCTCAACTACGCCAAGCTGGGCCTGCGGCATCCCGACGAACCGACGCGGACCAAAGCGCTAACCAAGATCCTCAGCGCTGGCGAACGCGCCGCCCGATTGACCAACAGCGTATTGGGGCTGGCCCGCAACCGTGGAAACGAAGCCACGCCGACGCCGCTGCCCACGCTGATCGACGACTCGCTGGTGTTGCTCGAGCGCGAGATGCAGAAGTATCGGATCGCGATCGAAACCAGCTACGAAACGCAGCGGCCCGCGATGATCGTGGGTAACCAGATCCAGCAGGTTTTGCTGAACCTGCTCACCAACGCCCGGCAGGCGATGCCCCAAGGGGGGCGGATCCTGCTCCGCGTGGCCGAAGACAGCGCGCGCGGCACGATCGATCTCACCCTTCGTGACACCGGTCAGGGTATCCCGCCGGACGTCTTACCTCGCATCTTTGATCGCTACTTCAGCACCAAGTCGGGCCCCGATGAAACGGGCAAGGGAGGCGCAGGCGTCGGATTGGCCGCCTGCCGCGAGATCATCGAGGCACATGGCGGCAAGATCCGTGTTGAAAGCACGATTGGCGTCGGCACGGCGTTCACGCTGAAGCTGCCCGCCGCGAAGGCTGAGCAACTGGCTGGTCCGGCTGGCAAGCCGATCGCCCAACTAGGGGTTGGCGGAGCCGCACATCCCTCGGCGGCCAGCGCCTGAAAACTCTGTCGGTTCGTCCCCCTTTGCGCCCTCCGCTCACGCGCCACCGAGCCGTTGAGCGATGTCACGCAGCATCCGCTGTTCCAGCGGCTCGTCGCGCCCGATATCGATCCACCGCTCAGAAGAACGCACGCGATCGACCGGGTTCAACCGATCGGTGGGCAGCGAGCTATCGTTCCGCAACGAGGCGGCACCGGCGGTTGCTAGCTCAGGTCTTGGCAAGTCCTCAAGCTGTTTATCGACCCGCACGCCGATCTCGTATCCGCTAGCGGCGGGGATCACCCGAACAACCGCCCGACGGCGAAGCGTTTGCAGCGTGCTCTGCCAGCGGTTGAAAGCGCCAACCGTGTCACGCTTCCATGGTTCAAGGATCGTCGCGGCCGACTGCCACTGCGTCTCGAGCTGGCCTTCTTCGACGATTCCAGCAACCTGGCGGACACGCCGTTCCGTACGAAGCGGAAAATAGTCGGTCACCACATCGGCGATCGCTTCCCAGGCCGCGTCGCCGCCGTTGGTACGAACGTAGATCGGATTGGCGATCCGATCGCCGATCGTCGGCTGCACCGGCACACCAAAATCGCTGGCGATCGGACCCCCTTCGGCGGGCAAGAAGTCGAGCCAGCCCGCCTGGGGCGCGGCGGCCGGCAAACTCGTTTGCGGCGCATAGGTGGGCGGTGCTATCCACGGCGCAGCACCCGGCGGAGGACCAAATAGGGCCGGATCCGTCTCGCAGCTTAGTTCGCCGGGTGCCAGGTACAGAGGCACCCCGCCGGCAGGACGCCAGCCATCTTCAAAGGCGGGGGGGGCCTGCCCACGCACGATCGGGCCCGTCTCTCCGCTGGCCGCGGGTTCACCCGTCAACGCGCAGCCGCTGGCGGCCAGCGCACACCCGATCGCCACACGCAACGCGACACAGCATTCAAGCGTTGACTTCAAGGCGACCAAGCTCCAGGCACAGCACGAATCGACGGCACCGAGGGATCGCCGTGAGCCCTCGGGCGGGGGATCGTTGCGAAACCTCCCTGCCAGGGCAAGATCGGCGTCGCACGGTTGTGCTAGCATGTCCCGCTCTCAACGAGCTGACAGTTGCCGGCACAGCTTGGCCGACTTACTAGTCTCACACTTCTCTCAAACTGCCTGGCCTTCTCCGATGCTGAACCGCCAACAGGCTCGCGATTTCGACCGCCGAGCGATCGAAGACCTTGGCTTCCCCGGCATGTTGCTCATGGAGAACGCTGGTCGCGCATGCGTTGATGTCATGGAGCGGCTGGGGATCGAGGGTCAGGTGATCGTCGTGTGCGGCAGGGGGAACAACGGCGGCGACGGCTTTGTGATCGCTCGACACCTGGCTGTGCGGGGGCACGCGGTGCGCGTTGTGCTAGGGGCTCGTCCGAGCGAGTTGCGGGGCGATGCTCGTCTCGCGTTCGACTTGCTCGTGCCCTGCCATGTGCCCCTCCATGACGAAACCGGCGTCAATCCGGCGCTGGTGCTGCAAGAGCTCGACGCGATGGACGACCAAGTTGCGTGGGTGGTCGATGCGCTGCTCGGCAGCGGGGCCACCGGCGCGCCGCGCCCCCCGTTCGACACCTTCATCGACTGGATGAACACCGCCGGCGGGCGACGACTGGCGGTTGATCTGCCGAGCGGCCTTGATTGCGATACGGGCGAGCCCACACGCCCCACGTTTCGGGCCGATCACACCTGCACGTTTGTGGCCCCAAAGGCGGGGTTCACGAACCCCAGGGCTCAGGAATTTTTAGGGCACATCCACGTGGTGGACATCGGCGTGCCGGCCCCCGAGGTTCGATGATTCGGCACCCCCGCTGTCGGGCGGACGACGCTCACAAGGGGTAACACGAGCCGCTCCATAGTAACCGCTTGTTTGATCCGGCTAGCGTGCTGGACTACGATCGGGTCCGCTGAACCCAAGCAATCAGGGGCACTAGGGGCTTTTCTCCTTTAGGACTGATTCATGCTTATCAAGACAAGCCAGCCTCGCCGTCGGGTCGCAACAAACGTTTGCCTGCGTTTACCCCGTTTGTTAGCCCTGTTAACGATAATCCTCTGCGGTGAGGCGCATGCGGTTGAGATCGACTTCGGTTCCTCGACGGACCTCAACGGCTTCTTGCGCCGCAATGAGTTCCAGTGGTTGCCGATCCTCTGGGCACCTGACGGCGGCGTCGGCGGTTAGCCCGCGCTGGCGGTCAGCCGTCCGCACAACACCACCTACGTGGGCGAGTCGTTCTCCTTCGCCGGCACGGGCTCTTCGCTGAGCGTGTCGAGTTTCTTCAAGATCAAAGACCCCGGTACGATCGGTTCCGGCTCGTCGGTTGGCTATGGCGAGGTCTATCTGTCCAAGGAGCAGGAAGGCTGGGATAGCGCGGTCGCCTCGGTCACGCTGCGCGAAACCTCGCAGGGGGTGGGTCTGTTCGGCGGGCCGATCCCCGCCGGCGGTGGCTCGTTCCCGGGCTTCAGTCCGTATTTTTCCGGCGTTTCGATCTTGCCCAATCACTGGTACGAGCTGCGCGTTGATTACGAGCACCTCGGCAGCCAGATCGGTTGGGAAGTGAACGTCAACGATTACGGGCTCGACGGAACCACCTTCGTGGGCAACACGCTCAACTTTGTCGATCAAACGCCCGACTCGATCGGCCTGCTTTCCGACTCCACGCTGTATGGCGGCTTTACCGTCTCGCAGGGGGGCATTGCGTTTGTCGATAACTTCTCGATCCGCGATGACTCGCTGACCGGTTCGACAACGATCAGCGTCAGCCCGACGTTCGACGCTCAGCATCGCCCGGGTAACGCCTTCCCGCTGGGCAACTTGACCGAACCACTGCTGAGTATCGACGGCGGATTCGGCACGAGCTTTCCAGCGCTGGAAGTGCTGACGGAGTTCTCGCTGGGCTCTGTCCCGGCTGGCGCGCAAATCCAATCAGCCCAACTCTTGCTGGACCCCGATGGCATCGTCAGTGGCACGATGAACTTGCAGGCGTTCGGCTACGGTGCCGATGGCCTGCCGGCGCTGACCGATCCCGCTGCGGCGACAACACTTTTCGGCAGCCTCAGCGTAGCGGCTGCATCGAGCGATGAGATTGCCATTCCGCTCGACGCTGCCATCTTGAACGGTCTGCTGGCCGCCGAGGAGTCGCACGTTGGGTTTCTCCTGAAGAGCGCGACGACGGGGCCTTTTTTCGCCGTACACGCCAGTGAATCGACGACGGGCATGGCTCCCCGGTTGGTGTTGACTTACGCCTCGGAAACCGTCGCGGGCGACTACAACGGAGACGGAAGCGTCGATGTCGCCGACTACACCGTCTGGCGTGACGGTCTCGGTACGACCTACACCCCGACGGACTACAACACCTGGGTCGTCAATTTTGGCAGTGGCGCTACCAGCGCTACGGCGATTCCCGAGCCCGCTTCGTTCGCGTTGCTCGCGCTGCTGGGCGGCGTGCTCGCTCAGCGGCGCGTTTGACACTGCGAGCAGAAGAACGTCGAGCGCTGCGCCTGGACGATCCGCTCGACCGCACCGCGGCACCGGGGGCAGGGTTCGCCCGCTCGGCCGTACACGCGGTGGTGGTGCTGATAGCCGCCGTCTTGGTTGAGCTTGTTGCGGTACGTGCCGTCCCCCAGCGAGGAGCCCTCGTAGCGGATCGCTTCTTCGAGCACCTCGTGCGTGGCGTCGGCGATGCATCGCCAGCGTTGCCGGGTGAGTCGATCGCAGCGCGTGGCCGGATGCACGCCGGCGACGTGCAGAATTTCGGCCGCGTAGATGTTGCCGATGCCGGCGACTGCCTGCTGATCCAGCAGCGCGACCTTGATCGGTCGGCGGCTGCTGGCGAGCCGCTCGCGTAACTGCTGGTCGGTGACGAACAGGCCGTCGGGCCCCAGCTTCGCGGGCCCCAGCGCCCTGGCGAACTCCGCCTCGTCGTACAGATGTACTTTGCCCAGGCCGCGCTGGTCCCAGTACCAGCAGTAATCCAGCCCGCCCCCTTCCAGCGTGAAGCCGAGCCGCAGGTAAAGCGGATTGGGCGATTCGCCCGCCCCCACCAGGCCGGTCATCCGCGGCTCGAGGATTAGCCGCTCGCCCGAGTCCAGCCGTAGCACGACCCGTTTGCCGGCCCGTTCGACCGCCGCCACTGTCCGCTCGACCACCCGCCGGCGAAGCCGATCGAGGCGTGGCGTAACGCCAATGGGCTTGCGCGGACACGCGAGCTTTTCCACGGCGACGATCGTCGCGCCGGTGGCACCGGCGACATTGCGCCGCATGGTTTCAACTTCGGGCAGTTCGGGCATGAGCGTGTGGAGAAAACGTTAGCTTCCCGAATCTCTAATCTTGCGTAAGGTCAGTGCTTACGGACGGCTTGTCGGGCGCGACGCGTATCAGTTGATAACCGGCGCCGCGCATCCAGCGGGCGAGTAAGGTGATGGACGCGAGCGCTCCGATGCTTACCCCTAGATGGAAAAAATTCATTAACAACCAATAGTAAAGTGCACGAAGGTCAAATGGCGGTAGGGCAGCGAGCCGAAAAACGCCAGTAAGGATCGCATGAATCAGCGTGCTAAGGAGTAAGCCATATGTCAGCCGACGCCAAGATGGCACGACGCCTCGGCAAGGGAACGCAGCAACGAACAACGGCAAGAGCACTCCAATCCATGTAGCAGGAGCGACAAGCAGCGAGAAAATTGCTTGCAAGTTGTTTATTTCTGGGGACAGAAAAAATACTTCTCCCCCTCTTCCCCTCCAAAGTGAGAGCGTTCGCAACAAGCCTAAGAAACAGGTCGCAACAGTCGTAAGTACGAACAACTCACGCAGAGTAAAAGCGAACTTTTTCTGTTTCTCGTCAGTCCTTAGCTCGGCTTGATCGAGTTCGATGCCACCGTAACGTCGTAGCACCATGCCCAAGCACCATCCGTAGGCAAAGGCAATCACCGTCATCGGCAAGATTAAGCCAAAGCCAACAAGAGCGATTGCTCCTGTCGCTGCGACACTGAAGGCTATCAAGAAGCGTTGCGCTAACGCTCCCCTGGTCATTGATCCCCATAAGGGACAAGCAATCGATACCGGGAACACGAGACCAGCCAGGGGTGGTCGCAACCACATTGCGTCGACGCCGGCGGGAATTAGCAGATGCGATTCGAGAGCAATGCTGCCGATAAGATAGACCAACACGACAACGGCAACCCAAGCGTACAGCACGACAAAATGCCATCGGTCGCGAAGCCAGCCAGCCGCTTGGCCACCCAGCCGGGCAAGTTGTGCGGGGAGTGATTCGGGCGCTGTGCTCTGCGGTTTGTCTTCCAACCTACTGCTCCTTGCCCACGCTGCTTGCGTTTAGCCCTGAAATAACCGCATGACGCCGCCCAGCGCGGCTGCCCAGCTTGATCGCCGCCACCCCGGTAGTCGAGAATAGGGCCTCTCGCTTTCTCCCAGGATAACCGATGCGTACCGCCAGCCCCGCCGCCGTCTCTAGCCCCCCTGCCACCAGCCAGGTTCCCGACGCCCAGGGCCGCTTCGGCGATTTTGGCGGGCGGTACGTCCCCGAGACCCTGGTCCGCGCTCTAGAAGAACTGGCCGTCGAGTACGAAAAGTCGCTCACCGACCCGGCCTTCAAGGCCGAACTCGATGAACTGCTGCGCGACTTCGTCGGCCGCGAGTCGCCCCTGTACCACGCCCGGCGGCTCAGCGAGCGGTGTGGCGGGGCGCAGATCTACTTCAAGCGCGAAGACACCAATCACACCGGTGCCCACAAAATCAACAACACGCTCGGCCAGTGCCTGCTGACCAAGCGGATGGGCAAGACGCGCGTCATCGCCGAGACCGGTGCCGGGCAGCACGGCGTGGCGACCGCCACGGCGTGCGCCCACTTCGGCCTGCCCTGCGTGGTCTACATGGGCGAAGAGGACATCCGGCGGCAGAGCCCCAACGTGTTCGCCATGAAGCTGCTGGGGGCCGAGGTGCGCCCCGTCACCACCGGCAGCCGCACGCTGCGCGACGCCATCAACGAGGCGATGCGCGACTGGATGGCGAGCGTCGAGACAACGCACTACATCCTCGGCTCGGTCGTGGGGCCGCACCCCTTCCCGCGCATTGTGCGTGACTACCAATCGGTCATCGGTCGCGAGACGATCGACCAGTGCCGCGAGCGGCTCGGCCGGCTACCCAACGCCGTGGTGGCGTGCGTCGGCGGCGGGTCGAACGCCGCGGGCATGTTCTATCCGTTTGTCGATCATCCCGAGGTGGAGCTGGTGGGGGTCGAGGCCGGCGGCCGCAGCGACAAGCCGGGCGACCACGCCAGCCCCCTCACCTACGGCCAGCCGGGCGTGCTGCACGGCTCGTTCAGCTACGTCATGCAGGACGATGACGGCCAAACGTGCGACGTGCACAGCATGTCGGCCGGTTTGGACTATCCGGGCGTCGGTCCCGAGCACAGCTACTGGAAGGACTCCGGGCGGGTGCGCTACACCAGTTGCCGCGACACCACGGCGATGGAGGCGTTCGACGCCTGTGCCCATAGCGAGGGGATCATGCCCGCCTTGGAAACGTCGCACGCCGTGGCGATGGCCATGGAAATGGCGGCCGAGCGCCCGAAAGACGACGTGATCGTCGTCTGCCTCAGCGGCCGCGGCGACAAAGACGCCATGGAGATCGCTCGGCTGAAGGGTGTGAACTACGGGTAAGAGCCCGCTGCATCGGCCGCCCCCATAACAAAGTACGGCGGGGCGACTATGCTCTCAAGCGATCTGTCCCCGTCATCCGCTGCTCGAACTGTCATGTCCGCGATCCCCGACCTCTTCGCCAAGCTCCGCGCCGAGAAGCGTAAAGCGCTTATGCCCTTCGTTACGGCGGGCGATCCCGATCTGGAGTTCACCGCCGCGGTGCTCCAAGAGGTCGTCGCCCGGGGCGCGAGCCTCTGCGAAGTGGGCATCCCCTACAGCGATCCGATCGCCGATGGGCCGGTGATCCAGGCTTCGTACACCCGCGCGCTCAACGCCAAGATCAAGCTCGCCGCGATCCTCGACATGCTGGGCAAGACCTGCCCGGTGCTGGGGGCCCCCGCCGTGACGATGGTCAGCTACGCCATCATCTACCGCCACGGCATCGAGCGTTATTGCGACGATGTTGCCAGTCGGGGTGTCGCGGGGCTGATTGTGCCCGATCTTCCCGTTGAAGAATCACCGATCTTGGCGAAGGTGTGCGGCGAACGCGGCCTGTCGCTGATTCAACTCGTCACCCCCACCACACCGCGCGATCGGGCCCTGCGGATCTGCGAGACTTCGACCGGTTTTGTCTACTACGTCTCGGTGGCCGGCATCACGGGCGAGCGGACCCAGCTGCCCGCCGATCTGATCGATAACGTTGGCTGGCTCCGCGAGCAAACGCCGCTACCGCTGTGCATCGGCTTCGGCATCAGCCAGCCCGAGCATGTGAAGCTGCTGGCCCCTGTCGCGGACGGGCTGATTGTCGGTTCGGCAATCGTCAAGCGCGTGGCGGAGGCCGCCGAAAAGCCCCGCGATGAGGTGCTCAAAAGCGTCGGCGATTATGTCGCCCAGCTGATCGCCGCCCTCGGCTAAACGCCCGTTCGACCGTCTGGTGATCGCAGACCAAGCTGCGCAGAGCGTAGACATCGCGAGAAGACCTGCGCAATCCGCGGTCAGAACGGCTCACCTTAAACCGCCCGGCAAGCCGATAACTTTGGTCGGTTATTGGGCTCGCCCGAAACCGCGAAGTAGAATACAGGAAGGATCGTGCGGGGCGCAAACCGCTGCTCTGCCCGACAAACCACTTCGACAGCACGCCACGCGGGGAGCGCCCCGACGGCGTGGCGGTCGTCCCTTGTGAACGACCGCCAACGAGCCGCCGGGCTCTCTCTCCACGAGCGTGTGGGGCAGAGACCGGAGAGCGACCCGATGCAAGACGATCGTTCGCAGGAAGATCGCAACGCGTCCGCGGCCCGCCGCTTCTTGGCGGGCGTCACTGAGCAGGCCTTTATGGTCGAGCTGGGTGTCGTGGATCCCCCGCTGGTTGATTACGTCACCGAAATGCTCACGCGGTTCTTGTCGACCGACAGCCTGTACAGCGTGCGGAGCGTTCGGGGCGAACGTCTCACCCAAGTGGCCGACATGCTGGCCGAGGCCGAGGCGCGACGCGGCCAAGCAAAGCGCACGCTGCATCGGCATATCGGCGACTTCACGCTCTTCTGGACCGGGGTCTTTCCCGAAGCGGCCGAACGCCTGAGAAAAACGGGCGGCAAAGATGCCCTGCTCAATTACCGTGAGCTGGGCAAACGCAGCTACGCCGTTGCGAGCCGCATACCGGTGGAACTCGAACTCGCTTCGAGCGATGTCCTGGAACGGCTCTCCGATGAGTTCGAGCTTTGTGTCTACGGGCTGGGCGAGGTCCGCAAAGCCTGGGAAGCCACCGACGGTGGCCCCCTGCTGGTTTGACCCGAGCGGACAAAAAGGCGTCACTACGGAACGCAAAAGCGCGTTTTTCAGCGACTTATAATCACGGGCTCCCCTGTCTATGCTGGGAGCTCACGGCAGTGGTTGATTCCGCTGACGCATCGCGACCGCAAGGTGATCGGCTCCCCCGGGGGTTCCTTCTGAACCTGTGCTGATCGGCTGTTCGCGAGCGTTTTGTGCGTTGCCGTTGTGAACTGCGTGGCCGCCGGAAGCGCCGCGTCGCTCCCCCCTCCGATTCCGTATTTGCACCCTGTTTTTTTAGGAGGAGTCTAATGACTATCACACGAATCGCTGCGCTCACGCTGGGCGCGGCTTGTTTTGTCTCGACCGCGATCGCGGTTCCCACGACATCGTTCGATGCCAACGCCAGCGAATGGTCCAGCAGCACCATTTTCGTGCCGGGCATCATTCAGCCGATCGGCGGCAGTGGCCAAGTGAACGGCAACTTCACAATCGTCGCCGATGCCGCGCTGCCGAACATCCAGATCGGTCTCCGGGCGATCGAGCGGTTCAGCCCCACGCCGCTCGACAATGTCGGTCCGGTTTATACGGCCCTCGCCGGTGAATCGACGCCGGGTCTTTCGACCTGGAACTACGACATCCACATCGACCTACGCGGCTCGGGCCTCACCTTCGGCGACTTTGTGGTTTCGCTCGCGACGACCGTCCCGAATCACACGACCCCCGACCTGCAAGCAGCTCTGGAGTTTGCGGGCTCACTCCCGGCCGGCACGCTCAGCGGTCTGCAGCTGTTCCAGACGTCGCTCAACCCGGGCTTCTTCGCTTCGGGAGTCGATCCGTTCGCGACCGGCACGCAAACCTTCGACCTGAGCCTGACACCGCGCAGCGACCTGGTTCCGGCACCGGCTTACACCGCGAGCATCTCGGTGGTCATCGTTCCCGAACCGGCGACCACGCTGCTGGCCGGCCTCGCCTGTGTTGGTGGTGTGTTGGCGACGCGCCGTCGCTGATCGCCCAACAGCCTTGTTGGCTGATCGCCCTCTTTCGCCAACGCCACGTCCCGCCTCGCGGGGCGTGGCGTTGGTCGTTTGGCGATCCGGCGCTTGATCGATCTGCCGCATTACGACACGATCATCCGCGTGCCTCACCACGAGATAACCCTGCCTGTCACTGGTGACTATCACCTGGGACAAACCCTCAGCCTGCTCACCATGGGCCGGGGCAATCCGTGCCTAAGGCACAACGAAACGCAGGGGCAGCTCACGCTCAACACCCCGAGGGGTCCGGTCGCGCTCGCCGCGACGCGCAGCGGTGAAACCCTCCGCGTGGTAGTCACGGGCTCCGCCGCCGAGTGGATTGAACCGTTGCTGCCGGGCCTGTTCGGCTTGGAGGACGATCTCACCGGCTTCGCGCCCGAGGGACGCCTCGGGCGGATTGCCGACGAACTGGCGGGGCTGCGTCTACCGCGCCTGCCGGCGGTCTTCGATCGGTTGGTGCAGATCGTGCTGCAGCAGCTGATCCAGTTCCGCGACGCCTGCCGCGGCTGGCGGTTGCTGGTGCATCGCTACGGCGAAGAAGTCCCTCATTCGGGCGGGCTCTACTATGCGCCCACCGCCGAAACGCTCGCCGGGCTTGCCGTGTATCAGTTGATGGAATGCGACATCCTGCCGAAGCACGCACGCGTGATCCTCACGCTGGCAAAGCAGGCGGCCGCCCTCGAACGACTATGGGAATCGGGTGCCGATCCCGCGGCGCGTGAGCGGCTATGCGAGCATCTGCTGCGGCAGCCCGGCGTGGGGCCCTGGACGGTGGGGTATCTGCGCGGTGCCGGCCTCGGGGATGCCGACGCCCTGGTGCTGGGCGACTATGGCCATCCGCACCACGTGGCCTATTTCTTCACCGGCAAAGAACGGAGCGACGACGACGAGATGCAACAGCTGCTTGCGCCCTATGCGCCACACCGCTACCGCGTGCTTTCGCTGCTGATCTTGGGAACCCCGCCACCACCACGCCGTGGCCCCCGCCGCGCAAGTCAACGCGATCGCTTTCGATAAAGCCTGCGGATGCCGGAGCAAACTCGATAACCGGCGTTTAGCGTTTCAGGGCCATCCGCCATTGAGCTGCCGGACAGGAAGCCTCGTTTTCAGCAGGTCGCGCCCTCAAGCAGCGGCATGCTGAGCGTATTGGTGGCACTGGCGACGTCGGCGAGCTCCGCCGTTAGGCGCTTTTCAAGTTCTAAGAGTCCAGCGATGCTCGCGCGGGCGTCGACAATTGCGTCGCAATCGCCGCGAGCTTCGGCCACGATTGTCGCGACGTCTTCAAAAATCCCGATGAAGCCGGCTGCGTCGCGACGGCCGGCAATCTCTATCTTGCCGTTAAGTTGTGTCACTTTCATCTGCCCGACATGCCCGATCAGATCGTTAGCGATCTGCTGCACCCGACTGAGATCGCTCGCGAGAACACTCAACCCTGCCATCGCTGTACAACACCGATCGGAGAGATCGCCTTGCAGGGTGTTTAAGGCCGTAAAGGTCGATTCTTCACGAAGCGACTCCGTGTCTAGCTCTCGTGCGTAGGCCACAAAGACTTCGGATTCGAGTTGGGCTACGGCGACGTTGAAGGCGAGTTCGCGTGCCGCCTTGCACAGTGGTTCGATCTTCTGCATGAGCTCGACCAAGCGCTGGTCGGCAAGCTTCGCGTGCAAGCTTAGTTCACGGGAAACCACTGAGAGGACAGCACCTTCTGAGCCCATCCGCGACGAAGCGACATGCGCATTAAGCGCAAGGAATGCAAGCGACGGACCGAGTTCGCTCATCGTGCTCTGCTTTTCTGATAGCTTCGCGTTAAGCCGACTAAATACCTCCAGCGACGCGAACAATTCGTGCAGCGTCTCAACGACTCGGCGCGAGGTTTGCCCGAGCAGGACAAGGCCCGTGTCGTGATCGGGGCGATATTCCTTGTCTTGCTCACGAGGCGGAAGACCCGCGCGCGACCGGAGCTCTTCAACGAGCGCTTCCCGCATGAAGTCGGCGTAGCTAGCGAACCCCAGTTCTGCCAGCCGATCGAGAAGCTGTTGGCCCGAGACCGCCATCGCCTCAGAACGACCCCGCTGCAATTCGTGCTCTCGTTGGCAGGTGAGCGCCTCGGCGTACAGTTCTCGTGCCGGATCAAAAAGTGGCGACGAAGGATTGAGTCGCACCGACAGATAGCCGCCGGGGCAAGGAAAGACGGTCGCGAGCACCCAGTAGTAGGTGCCATCGGCCGCCATGTTTTTCACGTAGGCCGCGATCGTCTGGCCCGCTTTAATCGTGTCCCAAAGAAGCTGGAAAACACAGCGTGGCATATCCGGATGGCGAATAACGCTGTGCGGCGCACCGACCAGTTGCTCTTCTGGATAGCCTGAAACACGCGTGAAGACCTCGTTGCCGTAGCGGATCTTGCCCTTCGGATCGGTGAGCGAAAAGAAGAGCTCTTCGCGACCAAAAGGGCGCGGTTGGTCGATGGGGATTACGCGGTCAGTAGACATAGCAAACTGAGTCTGATCGTGGCGTGGGAGAGCGTTTGGTGCCGGAGCCGAGCATTTTCTCAGCAAGCGTTCATGCAAACGTTAGTCGCTTCACGCGACATGTATCTCTCTGTGACCGTTTGCCACATAGAACAATCTGCCGCTTATGACGGTCGGTCCGAAAAGAAGGGTGCCTCTCTGGCCCCACCTTCGTCCCGAGTCGTTCAGGTCACCAGCCCTTTGGTGACCATCATGAAAACGTCTTCGAGGGTCGGTTCTTTGTCCGCGAACGAGACTAGCCCGATCTCGGGGGCCATCAAAGATCGCAGCAGACGCTGCGCCGCGGCGTCGTCGCCGTGGTACTCGAACACCGCTCTCCGCCCGACCGCTTGCAGGTTCTTCACCAGCGGATCGCTCCGCAGCAGGCTCACCCCCGCCTCAGGTGCGGTGGCGAAACGCACTTCAAGCTGCTTGTTGGACTGGATCTTGCGATAGACCTTATCGATCGGTCCGTGCAGCAGCAGCTTGCCGCGCTCGATGATGCCGATGCTGGTGCAAACGTCGGCCAGTTCCGTAAGGATGTGGCTCGAGATGAGGATCGTCTTGCCCATGCTGCGGAGCTCTTTCAGCAACGCCTTCACTTCCAGCCGGGCACGCGGGTCCAGACCGCTCGCTGGTTCATCCAAGATCAGCACCGGTGGATCGTGCACGAGCGTCTTCGCCAGGCACAGCCGCTGCTTCATCCCCCGCGACAAACCATTGACGTAGTCGTCACGCTTGTGAGTCAGGTCGAGCAGTTCAAGCACATCGCCGATGATCGCCTTGCGGTTTGCGCGCGGCACCTCGTACGCGACGGAGAAAAAATCCAGGAACTCCCAGACCCGCATGCCGTCGTACACGCCGAACATGTCCGGCATGTAGCCGATGCTGCGGCGGACGGCGATCGGATCCTCGACCACGCTGTGGCCGTTGACGGTCGCGGTGCCGTGCGTGGCACGGAGCAACGTGGCGAGGAAACGAATGGTGGTGCTCTTGCCGGCTCCGTTGGGCCCGATAAACCCAAATAGTTCCCCCTTCTCGATCTTCAACGAGAGATTCTCTACGGCGATAAAATCGCCATAGGCCTTCCCAAAGTTCTTGATATCGATCATCGGAATCGCGCGGAACGAAGTAGCTGCAAAGCAGAAAGATATTACGGGCTAGTACGACGCTTGCCGGGGGGGTTCTTGTCGGCCGCAGGAGCTGGAAGCGGGCCATACGCCAGATGGGCTACCAACAGCGTGGCTCCCCGTTGCTGCGAAGCGGCGGGGGTGATGGTTAGCCCCGCGCGTACACCGTCGATCCGGGCAACGACGCGTGACTCCCCCGGCTCGAAATGCTGAGGATCGAGGGCAATCGCAAAGAGGGGTTCTAGATCAAGCTCCGCCAGATCAACGCTTGCCGCTGCCCTGGCATCATCACGCTCGGATCGAAAGACCGCTCGTTTCGGCAGGGTCGCGATCGGCACATAAGCGATCGGCGACGTCTCGCCCGCCGGCAGCGAACCGATCCAGCAACCCTCGAGCTCCGGTGCCCCCTCTACGCCGTCGCGACGCCGGACCAGCGCCACATCGGCCATCGGCCACTTGGTTCGGTTCTCAAGCCGGGCAACGCCGGTCAGCGACTCGCCAAGGACAACGCCCCCCGCGAGGCCCGAGTAACTCGCGGCCGTAAGGTCGAGCATCTCTTCGCTACGCACAAACTCGGTCGAGGCAGAAGAAACCCCCAGCCCGCGGAGCCGCGCCTTTTCTAGCCGCTCGAAAGACACGGTAGCCGCCTCGCCGGTAAGCAATGCTCCTCCGCGCGCGGATTGCTGATCGGCCTCCTCGGCGGCAAGCCGCGCGAAGGGTGCGGCAATCGCCGTCGGCGAATCGAACTCGAGATCGTAGGACGTCGATAACGACGTGTACAACGCACTGAAACGCGTTAAGATCCCGCGCGGAGCGTCGGGCTGGGTCTCGAGTACCGCGATCTCGGTCTGAGCGCGGACAAAGCCGATATCGAGTTGCGCTTGCTGCACCACCAGCACCGCGGCGACCAGCGCAATGATCGGAGCGGCGACCCAGGCTAGCTCGAGGCGTCCGACAGCGTAGAAGAAGCCCCAATTGAGCGGCACAAGCACCAACAGGTAAAAGCCTAGGCAGCCCAGCACGAAAGCCGATGTTGGCACGGAAACGCCTGACGAGCGTCGCAGCACATCGCGTGCGCTGCTGGCCGTCTGGTTATCGTCCGACCAGGCACCAGCGCCCCCGCGGACGGGCGGTGGAACGAGCCGCTGGAACGAACTGAGCATGCCGTCGATCGTTACCGTTTGGTTGCCGTCGGTCTCGTCGATGAGCGGCGGAATTAATTGTCCTGCATCGGCATGCGTGTCGCGGACAAACATCCGCACGGCGGTGTTCCTCAGCGGATCCAGCGCGATCGGATCACCTTTGGCCCACTTGGCGATCGTCTTCGTGGATCCCGAGCCCGGGTCGGTGATAAAAAGCCTGCCGGGACGGCGGAGCACGGCACCGTTGTAGAGATTCTCGACCCCGTCCGACCACGCGAGCAGACCGGGTTCGGCGAGCTGCAGAGCCGAGGTGACAACCCGGCCACGTCCGACACGCCGTTCGTAAAGCAAGCTTTCAAGTCCGGGCAACGAGAACGTGCGGGGCGACGGATCGAGCACGATGCCCGACCAACCGTTCTTGCCCAAAGTCAGCTGCGGCTTTTGACGCACCGCGGTGCGCCAAGTGCTCTCCACCGCGTCGAGTTCCTGCTGGGTGATCCGCCGGGCGGCACCGCCCGTAACGCCCAGCAAGGGTTCGAGATAGCTGCCCCGTAACAAATCAACCGAGTTGGGGCCGTTCACAATCAGCTGGCCGCCCCAGTGGATCCAGTCGATCAGGGCGTCGCGCTGCTCGGGCGTGAGCGCCTCAGGATCGACTCCGTCCCAGAAGACATAGGCAATGGAAGTCCACGCAAGCGGAGTTTCCGGCAGCAGCGGAGCGGTGGGGCTGTCCTTGACGACTTCGGGGGCAACGACCCGATAGTTGCGAGCGGCCGGCAGTGTTGAGGCTCCCTGTTTTGCGTCAGACAGGTCGATGCTCTGCGGCAGCGCCCCGCTGACGCTCGTCAGTCCATCCAAGAACGCGTAGCGGCTCGGCTCAGCGGCGAGCACCAAGATCTGGTACTGATGGTCGAGAAGTTGACGGGTTTCGGTAAGCGGGTCGGCATAGATCACGCCACTCGTGCGATCGCGGACCACGGTTCGTAACTTCTGCGGACCGCCGACCGGGGGGAAATAAACGGGCGTCCGCGATGTCTTGCTCGACTTCTGTGCCACCACTAACGGCCGCAACGACTCGACCGCGAACGGCGTGCGATCCAGCAGCAGCGGCTGGCCCTCTTTGTTGGTAACAACGTGGGAGAGCTGTCCATCAAAATCGGTAGCGTTCGCCACGAGCGGCTGAGCCACCTCGTTCCAATGGCCCAGCTTCGCCGAGAGCGTCGCCTCACCCGGCGCGGCAGGCAGCACGCTCGAGAGCGGCAGCCGGATGGCGGCCTTGGCGAGCTCTTCTTCTTGCCGCTTTGCCACTTCGGCGGCTTCGCGGGCCTCGCGTTCTATTTTTTCTTGCGGTGTCTCGGGCGTGCAGCGGCAGCCGGGTGCCGTCCAAACCGTCATGCTCAACAGGACGATCGCCGCAGCACGCAGCCCCCGAAACTTCGGGCCTCTCCCCGGCTCCGGCGAGTCGTTCGGAAGATTGAACAAGCGGTGGAGCATAGATGGCGAATCGGCCGCGGGTTTCAGTCGGCGGGAGGCTGAAAACGAGAGTCGCTTGAGCAGCTAGTTTATCGGATCGCTAGGGGCTGCGGGGCTCTGGCCCAGCAAATTGAACCTGTTCGGCATAGCGAGCCGCAGCGCCGTCCAGGCAAGGAGACCCGCCCCGGCAGCCAGGCAGAGCGACAACGCGGCGACGCGCTCCTCCACACCATAGTGAAGCAGCGAGAGCAGCCGCACGGAAACGGGCGGGGCCCCGGGAGGAACCAGCAGCGCTGTTGTCGCCAGCTCACTTATCGACAGGGCAAACATCATGACCCAACAAGCGGCGATTTGCCGGCGATGACCGGGAAGCACGACACGCCACAGCGTGTTGAGCCGACCCGCACCGTCGAGTCGTGCCGCGGAGGCCACACTGCCCGACATGGCGGTTGCAAGGGGCGTGAGCAGCACAGCGGATAGCGGCAAGAACTTCAGCACCTGCCCAAGCCATGCCGGAAACCAACCACCGTACAGCCATCCGCATGGTGCCCACCAAGCGGTCGGGGGCGGGGTTAAACACCGTATGATACCCAGCGCAAGCAGCGGCCCCGGCGTTGCGATCAAAAGCGCCGCCAAAGCGATCAGCACAAGTTGCACTCGGCCCCGCGACAAGCCCACAAGCAACGTTGCAGCAGCGGTCACTGCCAGCGAGACCCCCACCGCCAGGCCCACGGACACCACCAGCTCTCGTCGATGAGTCCAGGGAGCCCCAGCAATCTCTTGGGCAGCAGCAGACATCGACCACACGCTCCGATAGCCCCCTTCCCCGTCCGCGAGCGTTGTCAGCCCGGCCTGATATGCCAACCCCACCAGCGGTGCCCCGGCCAAGAACGCAACGCTCATCGCGAGCAACAGCTGCGCCGCTAGCCGGCGCGGATCGCACCAGCGCTTGCCGAGCGAAAACCGCCACGCCTTCTCACCGCGGTCCGTTGCGACTCGCTTGACAGACGCCCCCAGCACCAAGAACGCCCCCGCGGCGATCACGGCAAGCACCACCGCGCCACCGAGAAGCTCCGGCAAGCCCGTCGCACCGGTGGCCCCAATCGCCGGCGTACTGGAGGGGTCGAAGGCACCGAGCGATGCCTGGGTGTAAACCTCCTCGGCAAAGGTCCTCACACGCATCAAGTCGGTAATCGCGATCTCAGCCGAGACCAACACCGCCACGAGCACCCCAGCGGCCAGCACGCCGGGCATCGCGGCCGGCAGCGACACTCGGGTCAGCACCCGCCAAGACGACGCCTCGAGCCGAGCCTGCTCTTCGCGTTGTGGGTCGATGCCCGCAAAAGCCACGGCCGCGAGCAAGGCGGCCCAGGGGATGCCGACAATCGCGTGCAGCAGGACCGTCCCGCGCCAGCCTTCCAGCAGCGTCCACGACGGCGAAGCGGGGGTGGCAAGGATCGTTGCCCCCGGGACGAATCCCATTACCGACTGCCAAGCGGCGGCGTGCACGTGCGGCGGGATCACGAGCAGCGTGACCAGCAACGTCATTACCGCCCGGCGGCCCGGAAGGTTTGTTTTGGCGAGCAGTCCGCCCAGTGGCGTTCCAACGGCCACTGCCAACAGCGCCGCCGGGCCCGCGATGCCAAAAGTCGCCAGCAACAGACCTCGCACGCGGTCGCCGGAGGCGATCACAGCAGCCAGGCCAATCAGAAGCAGCAGAATTCCCCCAAAGACCGGCGTAGCCTCGTTCCGGTCTTTGCGTTGCATGGCGTTACTTTACTCAGCCGGCGAGGCCTTCGCAGGCGGCCTAAATCGGCACGAAGTGCCGCGTTGGTCACTTCCGCAAGACATTTCTTGCCAAAGCCCTGTCAGTTGGGCTAATGTACACCTAGGCCTCGCCGATTAGCGGGGCTAGCTTCTCTCAATCTTTCTCGCTCAGTTCATCAGACTTTCGGGATGTTTTTGGGGCGGTGCTCTAGGCGGGACGGGGCTTGCAAAAAACCTGTCTGGCATACCGCCCAACTTTTTCTTGACGCTTATCTGACCAGCAGCCCAAGCCCAACCGGTTTATGCTTGCTGAAACGTTCCGCTCAAAGCTATTCAAGTCGTACGGGTCGGGAAGAGGCACCCGAGTCTCGCGCATTCAAGCACCAGGGATAGAGTCCCCGGAAAGCTCGATCGCGCATACCGTGTAGGAATGGCGACGATGGGGATCCGTGTTGATTGCCCCAAGGGGCACCACTTCAAAGTGAAGAGCAAGTACGCCGGCAAGAAGGGACTGTGTCCCTACTGCGAGAGCGTGGTGCGTGTGCCCGCGCTCGATTCCGAGGAATCGGAACGCGCCTTCCGCAGCACGGTTGCCGATGAGGTACGCGCTCGCCAGATCAGCACCGACCCGTCGTCGAGTTCGGTGCTTGACGACGACCTCCCCTCCAACGCTTCAACGAGCGGAAGCCTGCTCGGCTCGTCGGTCATCCGCCACACCAGTAAGTGCAGCTGCGGCCAATCGGTACCAATGTGGTTTGCAAGGTGCCCGGGGTGCGGCAAGTACCTGGACCATCGTTGAATCAGCGGTGCCGAAAGCGCACGCCCCCCCTTCGCTAGCTACCTAGCGAGTCTCCAACGACCCACTTCTCCGGCGAGCCCGTTCTCTGGCGGGCCCCGTCTCCCGAGAAGGCTCGATCTGCTGCGGGCCGCTCTAAACCGGCTGGCCTGTTGCCAGCGGCTGCTAGCACGCGCTCACGATTGGCGTGGCACGGTCTCTAGCCGGTTGCTACGGTTCGCTCCCGTCTTGGGGCGACGCGCGCTGCGTAGGTGCGCGCCTCTGCAACCGATTAACGGCAACGATCAGGCCAACACCGGGCGTCCGATGGCTCGAATGCTTCCTAAAGCGTTATTGACGACGCTCATCTTGAGCACCGCCACCGGCTGTCAGTCCGGCGGACCCCGCATGGCGGGGCTCAACCCCTTCTACCGGCCCGAGCTCACTTCGATCACCACCCCGGCTGAGCGTGTCAAGGAGTTGCGCGCGCTCGCCGAAGGTGCCCCATCGATGGATACCGGGGCGAGTGAGAAGATGGTTGTGGATCTGGTTCGGCAGCTCGGGAGCGAACCCAACCCGATGATCCGTCAAGCGATTATCGAGACCACCACACAGTTCAAGACGCCGCTGGCAGCCAAAACGCCGATTGCCGGTCTGCAAGACGAAGACTCACATGTTCGACAGGCTTGCTGTCGTATGCTCGCCGAGCGGCCCACTCCCGCCGGGGCGGCTGCGCTTGCTGCGGTCGCCAAGCAAGACGCGGATTTCGACGTCCGCATCGCCGCTGTGCAGGCGCTAGGTGAACAGAAGGATCCGATTGCCCAGCAAGCACTGCTAGCGGCGCTCGAGGATTCTGATCCCGCCATGCAGCTCGTGGGGGTTCAATCGATGCGCCGGGTCAGCGGTAAGGACCTGGGCGGCAATGTGGCTGACTACATCGCGCTGGCCAGGAAGCAGTCGGCACCAACTACGGCTGCCGGCAGCGGCGAACCCGCTATCGAGGTCGCCGAGCGTACCTTCGGTTGGTTGCCGAAATAGTCTGCTCCGATCAAAACCCCGCCCGCTGCCAAGCTCCGCGCAGAAGCCGCCTCTAGCTCGCTCTTCTTTGATCAATGCGAGCCGATCGTAATTTGAGAAGCTCGTAAAAAAGTTCGCTAAGAGGCTCCTGACCGTTGGTCTCAACCCTCGGACGATAGGGCCCGATACCTTGCATAGTGGTGACGCATGAGGCTCGTCTCGTGCGGTGAGGGAATGCTTGCGTTGCTATCACAAGGACGTGAGCAGGCGACAAAGCGATACGTGAGCAGGAGAAAGGCGAGTTATGCGCAGCGGCTCAGGCTACAGTGACTTTCTTGCCATATCTTGTCGTTTTCGACTGGTTGTTTGGTGTTTGCTGGTCGGCACGGCAGCGAACGCGTTCGCGAAGTCACCACTGGCAACGGGCGTAACGCCGCTTGACCAGATCGTGCCTCGGTCGGTGCTCGACAACGCCACCCTGCCGGACGGTCCGATCCGTGTTGCCGCTCGTCCTGCGCTGGACTGGCGTCCGGGGCTTAACGCCGCCGCCGAGCGTTTCGAAGCGAGCGCCTCGCCGGCCGCTCCGCCCGAGTTGCCCGTCGAACTCAGCATTCCCGCCGAGATCAAAGGCCCCGCCGTCAGGGGCCCGCAGCTCGGCGCTCCGACCGTCTCTCCGCAGCCCCTCACCGACGAACCAAGGAAACTGGTGGGGCCGCAGAAGGACGCCAAGCGAATTGAACCCACCGCTCCGTCCACTACGACACCACCCGTTCGGCCGGCGGCCCCCCAACCAGTGGCGAAGTCACAACCAGCGGCGCAGTCACAACCAGCGGCGCAGTCGCCGGCACCGGTTGCTAGTGCAGGGCCGACAACAACGACCCCCTCGGTCGCCAAGCCTGCGGCTAAGCCCGCAGCAAAACCCGCTGCCAAGTCAACCAGCATCGCAACCGCTCCGCCGATCGCCAGGCCCACGACACCACCGGCACCGTTGTCACGCGGCATGCGCAATCTGCGCTTTCGGCTGCGGACCGTGCTGTCGCACTATTACCGCCAGCCGCTCAACAGCCAGCAGCATGATCCGTGGGAAATCATGCACAGCATGCTCAGCTACGAGCTGCACAGCCGGATCCTCGATGGTGGCCCGAACGGCCGACCGATCACGGCGGTGGGCCATCTGTGCTTCAACCGCCCGTGCAAGCGGCAAGAGCTAATGCGGCTCAACTCCGACGGTGAGCTGGATGCGCCGATCGGTGTCGGTATCCAAGGCCATCGGGGCCAATTCTTGGCGATGCTCGCACAATGCAACGTCAGCCCGACCTATCCGATCCGCGTGGCAGACAAGCAGCTGACGATCCAGGATCTCGTGAAGGCCGAACAAAAGACCTGCTACGCGGGCGACGAACTCACCTTCAAGCTGATCGGGCTAGGTCATTACCTGGACTCGGATGCGACGTGGCTGAATGACCGCGGCGAGTCCTGGAGTATCTCGAAGCTGATCGCTGAAGAGCGTGCCCAACCGATCCGCGGCGCGGCCTGTGGCGGCACGCACCGTTTGGCAGGACTCGGCTTGGCGGTGCGCCGCCGTGAGGCGCGAAATGAGCCGATCGACGGCGAGTATCAGGAAGCCGCCAAGTTCGTCGCCCAGTATCAGGCCTACGCTTGGCGTCTGCAAAACTCCGATGGCAGCATGAGCACCGAATGGTTCCGCGGGCCCGGTGCCGAGGAAGACCTCGAGCGACGGATTCGCACGACCGGTCACACGCTCGAATGGCTCGCTTACTCGCTTTCGGACGAAGAATTGGTCTCGTCCAATATGGTCCGAGCGATCAATTATCTGACCAACCTCATGGCGCACAACTCGGATAAAGAATGGCACCTGGGTTCGCGTGGCCACGCGCTGCACGCGCTGCTGATCTACGACAAACGCGTTCTGCGGCCGCACGATGAACGCCTCGAAGAAACGGTCGCGGCGGTTGATCCTACGGGTTTGCTGTACCGCGATTACCAGATCTATCGGGGGGTCCTCCGGCGTACGCCGCCCGAATCGCGCGGCTTCCTGGGTCTGTTTGGCAGTAACCAGTCCAACGAACGCCGCTAGAGCACCGTGCGGCAAGTTCAGTGGGTAATCACGTTGCTCCCTTTGCGCAGGTGCCGTAGATTGGGCGTTCTTGCGGAGTTCGGCAGCGTAGGACGCTTCCGCCGCGTCGCTGGTTTTCCTTGACCTAACGCCTATGGCTGCGCCCCGTTCCACGTCCACGCGCCGCTTCTCGCCCCAGCTTGAAGGCTTCTGTAAGACAGCATCGGCGCTGGCCGACGCACACGCCGCGGAAGCCATACTGGTGCTAGCTGAGCGCCCGCTTGACTGGGCCAGCGTCCAGGAGTGTCTCGGCAAGCATACGATGCTTGTCGCTGCCGACACTGAGGATCAGCTCGCAGGCTCCGATGACGAGGAAGGCTCGGAAGCCAACTTCGAGACGCTGCTCCTGGGCATGGGAGACGCCCCCGTCTACGAGCGGCTCACTCAGGCGCTGCTCGAGGCGGTCTCAGAAGACCTGCTCGAAACCGGCTCGACGGTGGTCACGCTCTACAGCAGCTTCGAGCCCAGCGTCATCGACTCGGTCAGCCTGATCCGTCTGGGCGAGCATCTGGGCAAGCTCACGGTGCGCGACCTCCGACAGATCCAGACCAAAGTGCCCACCGAAACCCTCAAGCGCGTGATCGATCTGGCGGTCGAGATCGGCCGCGAGGGACGCGAGGGCAAGCCGGTCGGCACGCTGATGGTGGTCGGTGATCACCGCAAAACACTGGAACTGAGCAAGCCCATGGGCTTCGACCCGGTCCGCGGCTACAGCGCCGCGGAGCGCAGCCTGTCCGACACCAAGGTCCGCGAGGGGGTCAAAGAAATCGCGCAGATGGACGGGGCTTTTATCGTCTCGGCCAATGGTACGGTGATCGCCTCGGCCCAGCACCTTTCGGCTCCGGCATCGCGCGAGATCTCGCTCAGCAAGGGGCTCGGCGCGCGGCACTGGGCCGCCGCCCAGGTCAGCCGCGCCACCGAAGCGATCGCCATCGCCGTTAGCGCATCGAGCGGCACGGTGCGTGTCTTTCAGAATGGCGAGGTGGTGCTTCGCATTGAACCGCTCAACCGCGCGATGACATGGCGCGACTTCGAGGCGGAAGCAGACCGCGATCGCGGGGCGGCTTCCCCCAAGCCCACCAAGAGCGCCAAGTCCAAGGCAAAAACGACCAAGGCCAAAGCGGCTGAAGCGCTGCCCCCCGATCAGTCCGATTCCGCTCAAGACGCCGGCGGCTAGCAAACAGACCGATCCTCAAAACGCGGGAGTAAACCCCCGACCGGTCAACCGCTCGAACGCCTCGATGTACTTCTCACGGGTCCGCAGGACAACTTCCGCCGGCAACGCGGGGGGCGGGCTCGCCCGGTCCCAATCGCTCGCAAGCAACCAATCGCGGACATACTGTTTGTCGAACGAAGGTTGCGCCTGACCCGGTTGGTAACCCTCCGCCGGCCAGTAGCGGCTGCTGTCAGGCGTGAGTGCCTCATCAATGAGGATCAGCCGCTCGCTACCCGCGGCACCCACCTGGGCGAACTCAAACTTCGTATCGGCGAGCAGCAAACCTTGTTTCAGCGCGTGGTCGGCGGCGAAACCGTACAGCCGCAGCGTCTGCTCGCGGAGCTCCCCCGCCAAGGCGTCGCCAATGTCGCGACGCATCCGCTCGTACGAGACATTCTCGTCGTGGTCCCCCTGCTCGGCCTTGGTGGCCGGGGTAAAAATCGGCTGCGGGAGTTGCTGGCTCGCGACGAGGCCTGTCGGCAGCGGTTCGCCGCATACCGACCGCGATGCTTGGTACTCGTTCCACCCGGAACCCGCCAAATAGCCTCGGGCGACGCACTCGTACGGAACGACCCGCCCCTTGAGGCACAGCATCGAGCGGCCGGCCAGGGCTGCGCGGTCCGTGCCAGTCGGCAGCGGCATGGCGGCAACGTCGTCGGTGACCAGATGGTGCTCGATGCCCAGGTGCTCGGCGATCAGGCCGAACCAGAACACGCTCAGCCCCGTCAGCACCCGCCCTTTGTCAGGCACGCCGGTTGGCAGGACCCAGTCAAAAGCGCTGATCCGGTCCGTCGCGACAAGCAGCAGGTGCTCTCCGAGGTCGTAAACGTCGCGGACCTTGCCCCGAAAAGGTTCGATGCCCGGCACATGAGAAGCTAGCAGCGGCGTGGCAGTCGGCATCGGAGAAGGGGGCCAAGACAGGGTTGACGGTTGTGGGTTTGCAGACGCCTAACTAAAGTATTGCCAGTTCACCACTTGGGGAAAGATCCCCGGCCAGTCGGCCGGGGAATCGGTCCGCTCGGCACATCGCGCCATCGCTAGCCGATCGGACGATGGATTGCTCAGGCGGACGCCTTACGAGCCGCTGCTTTGAGTCGTGTCGATGGGCCTGCTTCGGTTCGATGTCCAATCCGCCGATCTGCTGAGCGAAGATCGCCTGGCAAGATCGTTCGTCGCCGGGCCCGATGAGTCGCCCTATTACGGCCGCACGATCCGTAACGGCTCATCGATCGTTATCGAGCGCCGCGAAGATGCGTCCGGGTGTTTTACCCTGCCGTGGCCGATCGAGGGGCACGGCGACTGGTTGATCGCCACCTCGACTCTTATGGAGCGGGCGCGCCCCTATCTGCTCGAAGTCGAGCTCGCCCGCGGCTTGGTCTTCCGTCTGCGCGACCAGATGGGCGCTTGGGAGCAGCTTGGCCTCGCGGTGGCAGATCCGCTGCGGGCCGAGGTTGCCGAGGCCACTCGGCTGTTCACCCGCGCTGCTACCCAGCAAGCTAACCCGGCCGCTGCCGCCGGCCTGGCGACCCAGGCCCTTCAGGCGGCCGCGACGGCCTCTTGCAACCTTGCCGGCGTGTACGCCGAGCAAGCGCTCGCCTTCCGGCGCGCGGGGTCACAAACGCTGAGCACGCTGATGGGGGTCCGACTGACCGGCGACAAGCCGGTCGGTGCCCGCTCGCAACGGATTGTCGAAACCTGCAACCTGATCGGTGCCCCGTGCGGCTGGGGGGCTGTGGAACGCAGCGAGGGACGCCGCGACTGGTCGGAGGTCGATGCGGTGATCGACTGGGCGCGCTCAAACGGCTTGCGCGTTTGCGGTGGTCCGCTGCTCGAGTTCGACGATCGTCGGCTGCCCGACTGGGCTTATCTGTGGGAGGGAGACCTCGACACGTTGGCCTCGCTGATGATCGGCCACGTTCGTTCCGCAGTCGAGCGTTACAAGGGACGCGTACAGCTCTGGAACGTCGCTTCGCGGGTCAATCGAACGGGCGTGCTGTCGCTGTCAGACGAACACCGGCTGTCGATCGTCGCGGGAGCCGTGAAGGCGGTGCGCCAGATCGATCCGCAGACGCCGGTCGTCGTAGGAATCGATCAGCCCTGGGGAGAGTACCGCGGCCGCACGGAGACGGAGCTCGCCCCCCTCGATTTTGCCGACGCATTAGAACGGGCCGATCTGGGCATCGCCGGTTTCGACTTGGAGCTCAATATCGGCTACTACCCGCTCGCCACGGCGCTCCGCAACCCACTCGCCTTCAGCCGCCTGATCGACCTATGGAACGTGCGGCTCGAGTCGCCGCTGATGCTGACGCTGACGCTGCCCAGCTCGCCCAAGAAGGACTCCAAGGCCGACCCGCAAATGAAAGTTGTGGCGGGGGGCGAAGGCAACGACCAACTCGTTACGCCTGAGTGGCAGGCCACGTGGGCGCGGGATCGCCTCACCATGCTGCTGGCCAAGAACGCTGTGCAGGTGATCCTCTGGGGCCATCTGAGCGACGCCCTGCCGCACTGCTTCCCCCACGGCGGTCTGTACGACGCGAAGAACGCCGAGAAGCCGATCGTCGCTGAGTTGCAGCGCTTGCGGGCCGAGTACTTGGCTTAGTCCACGATCGCCAACGAAAAGGCTCTCGCGAGCGCCTTGTGATCGGACTTAGAGGGCCGAGAGCGGGGAAATTCCTGGTATTGCGCACTTCCTTACCCTAGATTGCGCACAACGGCCACATGAGCCTCTGAGGCTTTTCAGCGGCTTTCTTTTCTGTGCCGTTCTTCTGTGCCGTTCTACTTCGTCTTCTCTTCTGTGCCTTCTCGCCTTCTCTTATCGGGAGCCGCTAATGCCTGCACAGATCTCGCGGAGTGCTTTGCAATTAGCAAGCCGCCTTCGCTTGTTGATGACGTTCTCTTTTTTTCTCGCAGCGAGTTTCTTACAAGCACAAGTCATCCAGACACTGGGGCCGGTAGGTGGCGGGACGAGACTTACGGGCTATCAATCCTGCCTGACAATTCCGTTTTCGGTCGGGCGGTTTTCACGGCGAATAGCCTGTTGTCTTCCGGTCAGTACTGACCGGCGATCATTCCGAACAGCCAACGACATCAACGACAACAATTGGGTTACCGGCACTGGCATTCTCAATGGCCAGACCCACGGCTACCGAATGCGGGTAAGCCACGTACCTGAGCCAAGTGCGTTGGTGCCCGCTCTGCTCACTCTAGCAATGGCAACCGTCAGACGATCTTACGCGGTCAACTACGCACACCGCTTTTAACCGGGGCTAGCGCGTCGGGATTGATTGCGTGCCATCAGAGTTACCCTTCCGCAGTGCGTTTCAGCCTTGATCGCCGCAGACGTGCCCGGTAACTGCGTCGCGGGGAGTGGCGTGGTTGCGCAGGCGATCGCAGTGCGGGGCGTCGCATACTTCGTGCGTCTGTTCGGGCCGCAAACCGCACAGGCGGAGCGCGCCGCCGGTTGCCTCCAGCCGCACTTGCAGCAGACGCAAGCCTTCGCGGTAGTACAGCGCGTGATGGGGACGGCACGCATTCTCGGACAGCTCCACCACAAGTCGATACGTGAAGTGCTCTTGCGCCACCGACCAAATTTGCTCCGCCAGACGTGACGGCTCGACCCGGTCGGGTCCCGATACGCTCACGAACAGCCAGTTCGGGCCGCGCTGCGTGACGAGGCACTCGCATGCGCTCGGTGTGGACTCTTCCTTCGTGAGACGGTCTGGCACCGCAGGTTGAGTGACTAGCAGCGAACGATTCCTTGTTGCGCGGCGTGCGCGCGCTTCCGTTTGGGTCATCATTTTACCACTCCTTCGGACAAGATCCTGTTAATGAAAAGCATCCCGCAGCCGCTGAAGAATCGCTTCAAACCGACCGCAAGATCAGCGGCGTCACCGACCGAAGGAACTCGCAAGCCCAGCGGCCCGTGGGCAGCCTGCTGCTTGCTTGTCGAAGGTGTCGTTCAAGAGAAGAATCGCCTCGGCGTGCCGCCTTGGGTAAGGCCATCGCCCATAAATCAGACTAGCGCATGGCGAGCGCGAATATCAATTGCAAACGGCACGAAAATGCGTGCTATTTTGTCGCGGCGCCAGCACGGCAAGGCTGGGCAATCAATCGCAACTTACGAACCAAGGAGCTTCTCGAGCGTGCTCTTCGCCACCGCGAGCGCCTCGGGGGTCTTGGCGGGCAGTTTACCGCCGGCTTGGGCCATATCCGGCCGTCCGCCGCCGCCCCCCCCCACCACCGCTGCCACGGGTCCGATCCAGTCCTTGGCGGTCACCCCCCGCTCGACCAGGTCTTTGGTCACCGCGGCAATGAGGGTCACTTTGTCGTCTCCCTCGGTCGAGGCAAACAGCACCGCGGCCGGCTGCTTCTTCTGGCGGATCGCGTCGATCAGCTGACGGAGCAAGCCCACAGGTGCGTCGGGCGTGTGCGCGATAACCGTCGTCACGCCGGCAATCTGGGTTGCGGCCTCGAGCAGCGTCTCTGCCGACAGGGGGCCGGCTGCTTCGCGGTTCTTCACCTGCGCTTCGAGCGTTTCGATCTCGGCCATCAATGCCGCAACGCGCTCGGCGGACGCGACGGGGGCCACCGAAAGCTGCCGCGAGACATCGGCAACCGCCTGTCGCTTCTGAGCATACGTCTTGAGCTCGGGCCCCCGGAGCTGCGCGGGCGTCGGCTCGACCTCGCCCCCGCCGGCGAGCTTCTTCTTGAGGGCCCGCTGCCGCGCTACCAACCGCCCGACCGCCTCGACCACGGTCTCTGACTTCACTCCCAGCGTGCTGGCCAAGGCCGCCAGAATCGCTTCCGTCTGGGCGCGGTGCTCGGTGGCGCGCTGGCCGGTCAGTGCCGTCACGCGCCGCGTTCCGGCAGAGACACCTTCTTCGGCGAGGATCTCGAACTCGCCCACGTCCGCGACCTGCTTCAGGTGCGTTCCGCCACACAACTCGCGGCTGAACGCCTGCTGGTCGTCGAGCGGCCCCATTGAGACCATCCGCACGGGGTCGGGGTACTTCTCGCCAAAGAGCATCATGGCACCCTGCTGGCGGGCCTCGGCCAAGGGGAGCGTCTCGCAGCGCACGGCTCCGCCTGCGGCAACGGCGGCTTCGACATCGGCGGCGATGGTCGCCAGTTGTTCGGGCTCAACCGCTGAGAGGTTCGTGAAGTCGAAACGCAGCCAGTCGGCATCGACTTTTGAGCCCTGTTGCTGGGCGTGCGTGCCGAGCGTTTTCTGAAGCGCGTGGTGCAACAGGTGGGTTGCGGAGTGCGCACGACGGATCGCGTCGCGACGGTCTTCGTTGACCTTTGCCAGAACACTGTCGCCGGAGTTGAGGGTCCCCTTGAGCAGTTTGCCCGAGTGTACAAAGAGCGAGCCATCCTTCTGGGTATCGGTGACGACAAACACGCCCTTCTCGCCAGTCAGCGTGCCCGTATCGCCCACTTGGCCGCCGCTCTCGCCGTAAAACGGCGTTCCCTCGAGCACCACGCGGGCTTGCTGTCCTTCGGCCAGCGCTTCGGCGAGCTGCTCGTCTTCGCCCGTTCCGACAACGATCCCCACCACTTTGACGTTTGCCTCGGTGGTGTCGTAGCCGAGGAATTCGGTGGCGTGCCCCGCCTGCTTGAGCGAGTCCATCGGCCCCTTGGCACCCATGACTGTGTGGGTGAGCTTGCCCGAAGCCTCGCCGTGCTCCTCCATCGCACGACGGTAACTGTCCCAGTCGAAGGCCAACTTCTGATCAGCGGCAAGGCTCTCGAACAGCTCAGGCGGCACGCCGTACGTCTGGTACAGCTCCGCTGCGAAGGCACCATCGACCGCCGTGCGGTTATCGGTACGCATCTCGTCGAAGACCCGCTCGATACGGTTCAAGCCGTCATCGATCGTGCCGAAGAAGTTGGCCTCCTCTTTCTGAATGACGCTCGCGACGCGCTCCCGTGTCTCGGAAAGCTCGGGGTAGGGGTTGGCCATCACCTCCGCCACCTTCGGCACGAGCTTGTAAAGAAACGGATCACGCAAGCCCATCTGATGGCCGTCGAGGACCGCGCGACGCAGCAACCGCTTCACGACATACTTCTCTTTGTTGGCACCCGGATACACATTTTCATGAACCGCGAAAGCGCACGCGCGGAGATGATCGGTGATGCGCCGCAAGCGTCGTCCCGTGTCGCTGTCGTAGACGTATTTCACGCCGCACACTTCCGCCGCGGCATCGACAATCGGCCGGAGCGTGTCGATGTGAAAATTGGTGGGCACCCCCTGCAGCGCCGCGGCAGTTCGCTCAAGGCCCATGCCGGTGTCGATGTTCTTGCTCGGCAGCGGACGCAGGTTGTCCGGCGGATCGCCCACACGATTGAACTGGGTGAATACCAGGTTCCAGATCTCGAGCGGCTCGGCCCGGCTGCCATCGGCAAGCGTGGCGGTGTAGTAGATCTCGCTGCACGGGCCGCACACGCCGTCCGGTCCCTCGCTGGGAGCGCTCGCCGGCCAGAAGTTTTCGTCCTCGTCTTCAAACGAGATCCGGGCGGGTGGCAGACCGATCTGGTCGCGCCAGATGGCGGCCGCCTCTTGGTCATCTTTGTAGACTGTCACCGACAACGACTCGGCGGGAAGCCCCAGCCATTTCTTGTCCGTGAGAAACTCCCAGGCCCAATGGATCGCGTCGCGCTTGAAATAATCGCCGAAGCTGAAGTTGCCCAGCATCTCGAAGAACGTGTGATGCCGGGGGGTGCGGCCCACATTGTCGATATCGCCGGTACGCATGCACTTCTGGCAAGTCGTGGCCCGGGTGTAGTCGAGCTTCACCTTGCCCAGGAAGTGGTCCTTGAACTGGTTCATCCCCGCCGGGGTGAACAGCACGCTGGGGTCCCAGGTCGGCACGAGCACGTCGCTGGCGACGCGGGTGTGGCCCTTCGACTCAAAGAAGGCAAGGTACTTTTCGCGGAGCTCGTCGGTCTTCATAAAAGCAAAGGGGAGGCGGCATTCGGCGGGCTTGGCGACCCTACGGGGCCGCGGCAGAGCTCCGAATCGTACCCGCTACGGGCTCGCCGAGGAACGGATCCTTCGGGCTACAGGGGCTCCGAAATACGTTGCAGCCGGGGCAGAGCCCGCCCATACTGGATTGCCAGATCGCCGAAATCACTTGCCGATGCCCCCAAGTCCCGACGGAGTCAACGAGCTTGTCACGCATTCTTGCTCTGTTTGCTAGTCTCGTTGTGTGGGTCGCCCTGGCGGAACACGCTCAGGCGTGCTCGTTCTGTGCGGCGATGGGCTGTACACCGTGCGACCGGGCTCCCGTTGCCGCTACGGACGACCCCAACCCCGGCTACGTGCTGCAGGGAGACGGCGTTCAGTGGCCGCAACCCGGCGGCGATGGCACGCCGATCACGATCACTTATAGCTACAACAACTTTCTTGACGGCGGCATGCTGGACCCCAGCAACCAGCCGATCGCTGCCGATTTTATTCGGCAAGTGACCGCCGAAGCTTTCGGCCTGTGGGCCGCGGTCGCGCCGCTCCATTTTGTCGAAGTCCCCGACGCCGGCGGCAGGGTCTTCGTTGGCTTCAGCGCGGCCTACAACGCGCTGCCGCAAGACGGCTTCGGACAGATCCGCATCAGTCATCGCTTTATCAACGGCACTGACGAACAGAACGGCATGCCGGTCGCTAAAGCGCTCGCGTGGTTCCCGGCCCCCTCGGCGGGAGCCATCGGCGGCGATATCCACTTCGACAACGGCGATCGCTGGGGCATTGTCGGCACGCCCAGCCAGCCCGACATCTTGGGCATCCTCACCCACGAGATCGGCCACGCGCTGGGCTTGGCACACTCGACCACGTCGGAAGCGGCCATGTGGTTTGCCGCGCCACGCCGCAGCGGGCCGGGCACCGGCATGCTGTGGCCCGCCGATATCGCCGGCGTCCGGGCGATCTATGGTGCTGGCATCGGCAGCGTCACGCCGCTACAACTCGTCCCCGAGCCCACCGCGGCGCTGCTTGTTGTGGTCGCGGCCTTCGGGGTAGCCTGCACGGGCCGCCGGTGAAGATTGCTCCGTAGCGGCTTCCGAGCCCCTGCCAACGAGCGTCTTCGGCCATGCGACTAAATTTTCTCTGCGCCCTGGTGGTTGCCGGGGGGGCGATCCTCGCGACCCGCCCCGCAGTCTTCGCGCAGGCCGCCGCTCCCGTCGCGACAGCGCCTGCCGTCTCGCCGCTGGATGACTACGTCGCCGCAGCCGACGACACCTTCGCTTGGCGCGTGCTGAGCAAGCAAGCTCATGAGGACCGCACGGAACTCGTGCTGGAAATGACCTCGCAGCGCTGGCGCGACGATGACGAAGTCAGCCGCGGCGTGTGGCGGCACGGAATCACCCTCGTCATTCCGCACAGCGCTCAGTCGGACGCCGCTTTGCTCTATATCGCAGGGGGCTCGAACAACGATCCGCCCCCGAACGCCGCAAGCAACCAGATCCGCGAGGCCGCGCTGGCGAGCCGCTCTGTCGCAGCGATGCTCACCTGCGTACCCAACCAACCGACGATTGTCTACGGCAGCGACGCCCCGCACCGCGATCGGTATGAAGACGATCTGCTGGCGGCCACCTGGAACCGGTTTGCCGCCACAGAAGACCCCACCTGGCTCGCCCAACTCGCGATGGCCAAGTCGGCCGTCCGGGCGATGGATGCGGTGCAGGCGGCCGTTGCCGAAGTCGACGGCGCGCCGGCGATCAAGCGGTTCACCGTGGCCGGAGCCTCGAAACGCGGCTGGACGACCTGGCTGACCGCGATTGTGGATAAGCGTGTCGCGGCAATCGCCCCGATCGTCATCGACATGCTCAACATCGGACCCTCAATGCGGCACCATCGGGCCTGCTACGGCGCTTGGTCGCGGGCCCTGAAAGACTACGAAAAACAAGGCATCGCCGACAAGCTCGATCAGCCCGAGGGGCAGGCGATCCTCTCGATCGTTGATCCTTACGCCTATCGCTCTCGGCTGAGTCTTCCCAAGGTCATGGTGAACGCCGCGGGCGACGAGTTTTTTCTGCCCGACTCGTCCCGGTTTTATTACGACGATCTTATCGGCGAAAAACACCTCTCTTACACGCCCAACACGGGCCACTCGCTGCGCGGCACCGACGCCCTGGAGACGGTCATCGCGCTGCACGCATCGGTCGCACACGGGCTGACACGGCCCACGGTCACGTGGACTGGCGACTCCACCGGGGCGGAGCATGTGGTAACCTGCTCTGCCAAACCGATCGAGGCCGTGCTGTGGCGGGCCGTGAACCCCGCGGGGCGAGACTTCCGTCACGCGCTGATTGGCGCTGCCTATGAATCGAGGCCGCTCGAAGCGGACGGTAGCGGCACGTACCGCATCGCGATCGAACCTCCGGCAGAAGGATATTCGGCCACCTTCGCCCGCTTCACTTTCGACATCGGGGCCGGCGTCCCATGGCGCATCAGCACCCCAGTGTGGGTCGCGCCGGACGTCGAGCCGTTTGCGGGTGGCGAATAAATTCAGCCTGACCGGGACGGTGCATCAGGCTAAAGCGATCCTCTATGATAAACCTCTAGACGCAAGCACTTCATTCTTCAGAGCGATCGCATCCAAGGACTCGGGTGACCAATAGCGCCATAACACCGCACGAAGCCGCGTTGCTTAAAACGATGCAGCGCTACTGGGGCTACGACTCGTTTCGCCCGCTGCAGCGCGAGGCGATGGCCGCCGTCATGGACGGCCGCGACTCGGTCGTGGTGCTCCCCACGGGTGGCGGCAAGAGCCTGTGCTTTCAAGCCCCGGCCGTGGCGATGGGGGGGATGGCGCTCGTCGTCTCGCCGCTCATCTCGCTGATGAAAGACCAGGTCGATACGCTCCGTTCAGCCGGGGTCTCTGCGGCGTACCTCAACAGCACCCTCTCGACCGATGAGCGACGCGAGGTGATGGAACAGATCCGCGGCGAACAGCTCAAGCTGCTGTACGTCGCCCCCGAGCGGTTGCTGCTGGACGGAACCCTGTCGATGCTCGCGCAAGCCAATGTCTCGCTCGCCGCGATCGACGAGGCGCACTGCATCAGCAGCTGGGGTCACGATTTTCGCCCCGAGTACCGCGGTCTGGCACGCCTTAAAGAAGTGTTCCCCCACATCGGCGTTCACGCCTACACCGCGACCGCCACCGAGGCGGTCCGGGACGATATCGCACGCCAGCTCGGTCTGGCCGACGCCGAGATGCTCGTCGGCTCGTTCGACCGACTGAACCTCATCTATCGGGTCCGCAGCGCGGCAGGACGCATGGGACAGATCCAACGCGTTATCGAGCAACACCGGGGCGAGTCCGGCATTGTCTACTGCATCAGTCGCAAAGAGGTGGAGAAGACGGCGGCGGCGCTCGTCGGGCTGGGCGTCAAGGCCAAGCCCTACCATGCGGGCCTGACCGACGAAGATCGCAAACGCCATCAGGATGATTTCCTCAACGACCGCGCGGAGGTGATTGTCGCCACCGTTGCGTTTGGCATGGGGATCGATAAACCCGATGTGCGCTTTGTCGTTCACGCCGGGATGCCCAAGTCGCTGGAGAACTACCAGCAGGAAGCGGGTCGGGCGGGCCGCGACGGCCTGCCTTCCGATTGTCTGCTGCTCTACAGCCGCGGCGACGCGGCGCTGTGGAAGCGGATCATCGAATCCTCGGCCGACCCGGGCGTGGGCGATGGAAGTGCCGACTCGCTCGATGGTGCCCTCCGCGCACTGGACGGCATGAGCGGCTACTGCGGCGGCGTTTCATGCCGCCACAAACAGCTCGTCGAGCACTTCGGCCAGCCGTTCAGCCACAACAACTGCGGCGCTTGTGACGTCTGTCTTGGTGAACTGGACCTGGTCGACGACGCCCTGCTGCTAGCGCAGAAAATCGTGTCGTGCGTCGCGCGGCTTGAGCAGCGTTACGGAGCCGATCACACCACCAAAGTGCTCGCCGGATCGACCGAAGAGCGGGTGCTGCAGCTCGGTCACGACCGCCTTAGCACCTATGGGCTGCTGAAGGATCAGCGCACGGGCGACATCCGCGATTGGGTCGAGCAGCTCGTCAGCCAGGGCTTCTTGCTCAAGGCCGGAGAATACGGCGTGCTGCACATTACCGAATCGGGTCGCCAGTTGCTCAAGGGCGAGGCCGAGCCCAAGCTGCTCCGCGCCAGCGCCGCCGGAAGCGATAAACCCGCGGGCCGCAACCGCGCGACTGAGAGCTGGGAGGGGGTCGATCGCGCGTTGTTCGAGCAGCTGCGCGCGCTACGATCACATTTGGCGACCGAGCGCTCGGTGCCGGCCTACGTGGTGTTCGGCGACACCACGCTCCGCGATCTGGCCCGACGCCGACCGACGACACTCGATGGTTTCCGCCATGCGCAGGGCGTCGGCGAGAAAAAACTCCGCGACTACGGCGACGCTTTTGTCGCGGCGATCAGCGGCTATTGTTCGACCAATGGCGTGGCGGGTGACATCGAAGTCGTACCGACGACCGAGGCACCGCGCCGCCCATCGCGCCCGCGCAAATCGGGAGCAAACGCTTCGGCGATGGCAGCGTTCTCGCTCTTTCGCGAAGGTCTGGCGATCACCGAGGTGGCGCGCCAGATGGGGCGCGCCCCCTCGACCGTCACCGGCTACCTGAGCGAGTACCTCAAGCACGAATCGGTTACCGATCCCACGCCGTGGGTCGATCGCACAACCGCTACGGCCGTCGAGGAAGCGATCGAATCGGTCGGCCTGCGCGCCCTGAAGCCCCTGCACGAGCACCTGGGCGGGACCGTCGATTACGACGCGATCCGGATCGTCGCCACATGTCTGGCCAATCGCGAACGTGTTTAGGCGCTCGCCGTGAGGCTCATTTTTCGCCCGCGCTGAGCTTCAGATTCTTGTCGTGTTCCACCTGCAGGGTGTATTCGACAAGGGTCGCGTCGTCGCCCACCCCCGGTGCGACGCCGAGCACCCAGTTGAGGAAACCCTCTTTGGTTGGCTCGCTGACGCTTGGCTCACCGGGCGTGTTCATCCCCGGCTTGGCGGAGACGAGCGTCACCTTGACCGCGTCGGTGTCGGACGTGGGCAGCCGATCGCTCAACCGCACCTCGACCGGCTTGTCGCCGAAGTTATCGATCGTCAATCGATAGTCGAAGCGTGCTACGCGATTGCCCCCCTGCACGCGGTCCGACTTATCAACCAACTCGCGCGAAGCCCGCAACGACTCGTCGATGCCGAGCCCGACCGTAAACCCTTCGCCGATCGCGATCGAGGGGACCTCGCCCCGGCCCACGAAGCGATCGCCCAGAAAAGTAGCCGCCGGACCCGCGAGCAGCACGCTCTTGGTGCTGTTCACCAACCGCGCCTCTTCGTACACGTAGCTGGTCAGCACCGGAGCCGCCACGCGGTAGAACTCCGCTTCTAGCGGCAGCGCCACGATCGGGATCAGCTGTTTATCGCTCCGGCTGGGGAGCGACATCCGGTTGGCCAGTCGGTAGACGACGCTCATTCCCTCCGAGGCGGGCTCTGGCTGAGTAGGACTGCGATCGCGGTCGGAAGTTCTTCCGCTCAGATCGAGTAATTGCAGTTCGCACCCCAACGAGTTGAGCCCCGAATCGAACCGGGAGAGCTCTTGTTCGTTGCTGTACACGCCGCCAAAGCCGCCACTGACCTTCGACTTGGCGAGGACCGGAGCCGAAGCGGATTCCGCCGCCGGCATCAGCCCATCGCTGAGGACTCTTCCTCGATTGATCGCCAAGTTCTTCTGCTCAAAGAACAGCTCGGCCTTCGACCGGCGCGCCGGCTGATTCACCGCTTCGGCGATCAGCCGCACGCTGAGCGGTTCGAGCTTGGGGGCCGTCGCTACGAGCGACGGTGTGGCGGTTGAGAGGATCATCGCCACGTCGGACCAGTCCTCGCCGCTCATCTGCGTGACCGAGGCGTTGTACTCGACGGTGACCCTGCTACGGTCCTCGGCAGCACGCAAGTTATAGGAAGGGCTCCAGGTAGCGCCCGACACGAGATAGCTTAGCCGTACCGCGGTGGCACCCTTTTGCTTGCTCAGGAACACCACCGCTTCGCGGCTGGTGCGGTTGGCACCCTGGGTGAGCGTATCGCGTTTACGAGCGAGGAGCGCCATCTCGTCGTCAAGCTCTTTCGCGCGGCGGGCAAGCTGTACGTCGCGCTCGGCAACCACTTCGCGCTCGCGAAACAAGAGGGTTGTCATCTGCGCGAGGGCCTCGGCATCGAGGACGCCGGTCGCAAGATCACCACGCGAGGTGTCGGCCGTAAATTGTTCGAGCTTGCCGAGGTAAACGGTCCGCTGCGTCAGCAGTCGCTTCTGGGCTTCGAGTTCTTGGCGTTGCTCCGCCAGCGCGGCGAGCCGTTCTTCGATCTGGCGCACCTCCGCGCGATCGTCTGACACCACGGGCCGCAGCCGCGAACGAACCGAACGCACCTCAACCCCCTGCCCCGGCTCCGCATAGAGGCTGCCGGCGAGCAACTGCTCGGGCAGGCCCGTCACGATTGCTTCGACGAGTCCAGCCGCTTCCGGCAGGGTCACCTCGCGTGTCACGAGGGCTTGCCCCTGGAAGACCGTGACGGCAACGACCCGTCCTGCATCGGTGAGCGTCTCAGCCGCCAGCGTGATACGCCCGCTCAGCAGCCCTAACGCCAGCAGGCCCACAAAGCAGCGGAGAAAAGGCAAGGAGATCAGTCGCATAAGAATTCGCCCGGATGAGTGAAAAGGTTGGGGGGTCTGCCAAGGCAGGGATGCCACGGCTAGCGGGTCCTACGCGGGGAGGCTTCGAGAGGTTTCCCGCGGGGGTCCTCATTCCCTAGCGATGCTCCTGGCCAAAAGGGCACCACCAAATCGCAAAAAGAACCAAGAATCGAGGGCGACCACCCTGAGCGAGGCGCTTGCTAGCGTGCCGGTGGCGCAGAGAATCGAGGGATTGCCGTCCTTGCAAGCGGCCCCTTCCCTGCCTTGATCGGTACACGCTCTGCCATGTCGTCTGGTCCGCTGCCGTCGGAATCCCGCCCGCTCCCTCCGTCGATCGCCGAGAAGATCGTCGCTGAGGGTCTGACGTTCGACGACGTGCTCGTCGAGCCACGCTACAGCGAGGTTGTGCCCGCCGAGGTGAACGTCGCCACACGGCTCACACGCCGCATCGCGATGAACGTCCCGCTGCTTAGTTCACCGATGGATACGGTCACCGAGCACCGCATGGCGATCGGCCTGGCGCTCGTGGGGGGGCTCGGCGTGATCCACAAGAATCTGTCGATCGAAGAGCAGGCGCAGGAAGTGGAAAAGGTCAAGCGGTCAGCCAACGGCATCATCGCCGATCCGGTGACGTTGCCGCCCGAGGCCCTGGTCGCGCAAGCTCGGGAAACGATGTCCCAGTCCCGGGTTTCGGGCGTGCCGATCACCACTGCTAGCGGTCGGCTCGTGGGCATTCTCACCCGCCGCGACCTCCGTTTTATGGAGCGCAACGACCTGCCGATCGGCGAGGTAATGACCAAAGACAACCTGGTAACGGCTACGGGGACCGTAACGCTTGCGGAAGCTGAGAAGATCTTGATGGAGAAAAAGGTCGAGAAGCTTCTGCTGGTTGACGAAGATTACACACTGACGGGACTGATCACGATCAAGGACATCGACATGATGCGCCGCTTCCCCGAAGCGGCAAAAGACGCACAGGGACGCTTGCGTGCCGGCGCCGCTATCGGCGTAGGCGATTTCGAGCGGGCCGAGCGGCTCATCGCCAAAGAGGTCGATTTCCTGGTCGTTGACAGCGCCCACGGACACTCGCGGAACGTTATCGAGACCGTCAGGGGGATCAAACAACGCTGGGATATCGATGTGGTCGCCGGCAACGTGGCGACGGCCGAGGGAACCCGCGACCTGATCGAGGCTGGAGCCGACGCCGTTAAGGTGGGCATCGGGCCCGGATCGATCTGCACCACGCGGGTCATCTCGGGCATCGGGGTTCCGCAAGTGACGGCGGTAGCAGCGGCAGCGGCAGCGGCTCAAGGAACCGGTGTCACGATCATCGCCGACGGGGGCATTCGGTATTCGGGCGACATCACCAAAGCGATCGCCGCTGGGGCCAACGTGGTCATGATCGGCGGCCTGCTCGCCGGCCTCGACGAGAGCCCCGGCGAACGGATCCTGTACCAAGGACGCACCTACAAAACCTATCGCGGCATGGGTTCGCTCGGGGCAATGGCCAAGGGCTCAAGCGAACGCTACCGCCAAGCTGGAAGCCAACACGAAGCAAGCAAGCTGGTGCCCGAGGGCGTCGAGGGGCGTGTCCCCTACCGCGGCGAACTAGGGCCCTTCATTTACCAACTCGTGGGCGGCCTGCGGGCCGGCATGGGTTACTGCGGAGCGCGGACTATCGACGAGCTGCGAACGCAGTCGCGGTTCATCCGGGTCAGCCCGGCAACGGTTAGGGAGAACCACCCTCATGACATCGCCATTACGCACGAAGCGCCCAACTACACCACCGAGCACCACGGCTCGGAGGGATCCTGAGCGCACTACACCCCACCGCCCCGCTGCTGGTGCCGCCGCGGCGTATCGCCGTGTGGCCGACGCCACCGCACCGGAAGGCACTGAGCCGCTCTGGCTCCCCTCTGGATGGCTGGTAGTGGTGCTGCTGCTGACCTCGGCAGCCCCGGTGTTCGGTGAACGGATCGCTCCGCCAGCCGGCAGCGATGGATGGCGCCCACGTTCGTCGGCAAGCAACTCCACCGTCACGCACCGCGCAATCGCTAGCCCGCTAACCCGGTCACCGTCTCAAGCCGTCATCGCGCCACGCCCTGCCGAGCCGCGCTGGGACCGTTCGCTGCGGCCAGTCGATTACCAAGACGATATCGCGGGCCCAGCGCTGCGCGTCGCACAGCGTGAGCGGCCGGACACCGACGCCCTGCGCCGTCGTCCGACACGGTTTGCTCAGCAAGATAATCTGGAAGAACTGATCGAGCGTCCCCTGGGCACCGATCCGAATGCCGCTCGGCAGTACGAAGAGCTGCCGGCCGATCCCTTCGATCAGCCTCCGTTCGGAGCGAACGAACGCGAGCCCGCACGGCCCGCCGAGAACAACGACTACGTGCGTTCTCCGGCTGAGGAAGAGCCACCCAAGAACCGCGGTCGCGATATCGCCGAGGACCTCGCCGCCCCGTTTGGCACAAGCGACACGATCGACCGCGGCAACGACACCGCCCTGGAAGAAGACCTCGCCGAGGCCCGCAAGGACTGTGTCGAAGAACTCGCGAAGGTCAAAGCGAAACGCTTGATCGGTTTAGATCTGTCGATCGGCGTCGCAGGGGTCGCGGGGGAAGACTACCCGTACGAGTGCTCGATCGATGACGGCATGGTTGGCGCTCCACGCTGCTGGGCCGAGATCACCTACATGTGGAAGGCCTCGGCCCTGTGCCATAAGCCGCTGTACTTTGAGGACGTTCACCTGGAGCGTTACGGCCACTCGTGGGGCCCGGTGCTGCAGCCGCTGGTTTCGGGAGCCCACTTTTTTGGACGCCTGCCCGTGCTGCCGTACTGCATAGGTCTGAAGACTCCCAACGAGTGCGTTTACACCCTGGGTCACTACCGCCCGGGCAGCTGTGCCCCGTACACGATCGACCCGATCCCGTTCACCTGGCGGGCGGCGTTGTTCCAAGCCGGTGGGGCGGTCGGCGTGGCCTCGTTCCTGCCCTGAGTGGACTGGGGCCTGACGACGCGAGGGGTTAAGTTAAGAACAGAACGACCGGCGGCGTCCCACGCAGTATTAGCGTGTCGGACGCCGCCGCTGTTTTCCTGCCCGCCGCCGCCCCGCTGAGTTCCTCCGCTTGATCGTCCGCTTATTTCCGCACGGGTCGGCCGAGTATCGGGCCTCGCTCACTTTGCGGTGCCGCTTCCTGCGCGAACCGCTCGGATTGATGCTGACCCCCGCCGATCTGGCAGGCGAAGAAGACCAGCTCCACTTCGGTCTGTTCCTTAGCGAAGAAGACCAGGCGGTTTGCCCCCCTCCAGAAGGGCTTGTGGCAAGCCTGATCGCTAAGCCACTGGAATCCCCCCCGCAGGGGGTAACGCGGGTCATGGGCGCAGCCGACGCGGAGTCAGGCGTTTCCGCCCCTTCAGAAGCGGTGTTCGAGGGGTATTTCACTGGCCCCGTGCGGCTCCGCCAGGTAGTGGTTCACGACGATTTTCGTTCTTGTGGAGCGGGACGAAGACTGCTGGCCGGTGCTGAAAAGCACTTGAGCGAGCTGGGCGCGACGGAGTTCCGCCTGTTCGCGCGGACTCCGGTGGCGGGCTTCTATCAGCGCTGCGGCTACGAACTGACGGGCCTGGTGGCAGAACTCATCGGCCTGCCCCACAGCGAGCTAGTTAAGACGTATCGCGGACTCGAATGAGCGTTCGGGCGTTCAAGACGCTGTTGGAGTAAAGAACTCCGAGCCGCGAGCGATTGCGCAAACAACCCGTGCTTTTCCGCACGACGGCCCGGATCGCTTGACGCCTACTGGGGGCCGACTATGGTTAGATGTGGTTGGAAGATCGCGATGAGCTGACTATTTTGTTAGCGTCATGCGGCCTTAGTGCTTGGGAACTATCGCGTCGGAACCGCGGCTTTTCCCTCAGAGCAGCGTAGAGGCATCGGCGAGAGCTTTGCGGGCGAAAAATTCGCCCGCACGGTCAGCTCTCTTAGCGCCCCTTATTTGTACCGCTTCCACCCCCCCGCCCCACGCTCAAGGTCGCACAGCGGCACGCTCACTCGCAATCGCGGCGTGAGCGCGAAGTAGGCTGCCCCTGCAGTAGTCTTAACCGACCGCTCGTTGGTGGCATCGTCCCCGTCCCGCGATTAAATCTGCATCGCAAAGCCTCCGGCTGCTATTTAGTAGCTTCGCTGAAATTCTTGCCGTTTGGGCCTTTGCATTCCCACCGCAAAAAACATCTCCGTTTAGCACTCTCGAAGGAACCGAGTAAATGTTGCGTCACTTATTCAACTGCGCGGTTAGCGCGTCGATTGCTTTGATCGCGGCGACATCCGACTCCCAAATCTACTACCCGATGCAGAACACATCGGGCAGCGAGTTCGTTGTGCTGACCTCCGGTGACGTTGATCCCGGCACGCCTTTAAACGATCCCGATGTGACGATCGCCTACGGCATCAACTATGCGACCTATTCGGTGGGATTCGGTGTGCCCGCGGGCATTCCCGAGGCTCCCAACACTCGGCCCGGTGATACGCCGCGGACCGGTATGTTCGTCTCAGCCAACGACAACCTGATCACGAACATCTCGGGCCTATCGGAAATCGCCCTGCTGCCCAAGGACACCAGCACGGGCCAGTTGCTCAGCCTTACCGGTGCTTACGAGGTGCAAGTCGACATCTGGATGAACTACGACAAACAGTCGGCAAACGCCACCGAATTCGGCGGACTGTTGGTCGGACACGATGGCCTCACGCAAGGCCGTTTGACCGGCGGCGGTCTCATCTACTCGGGAGACTCCGGCGCGCTGAGCGACTTCCGTTTGCAGCACGGCCCGGCGAGCGGTGTGGGCGAAGCGAACAACGGCGGCGTCGGCTTTATCCGCATCGCGGGTGAGGACGACGGCATGGGCGGACTGCTCAACGGCGACGGCTACTACAATCCTGACGTCGCGACCGACTACTTTGCCGATGTGCAGTTTGACGCCGACTTCGGCGTCGCCGCCGCACTCGATAGCGAGAACGACTTCTGGCAAGAAATCGCCGGCGATCGGACCGACCTCGGTGCCTCTCTCTCCCCTTACAATTCGCAAGGCGTTGGCCAAGCGGGACCGCCGACCGTCAATAATCCCCCGGGCGACATGGGCATGCGCTGGGGTACCATCCGCATCGAAGTCGATCCGAACGAGATGGGCACCGGCCCCCGCGCTGCGGCCGGTGTCGCCCGCGTCTATCTCTCAGCCACTTGGCAGGTTGATGGCGACGACGACCTCAACACGTTTGATCCTGTCACGATCACCGGTCCCGAGAAGCTTGTCGGAACGATCAGCAACAGCCTGACCGGCCCCGATGTCGCCGGCAACCAAACCGCCGTGCTCGACTTCAGCGATCCGATCGCGATGATCTACGCCGACCTGTTCGTCTCGTTCGAGGGGAGCGGCTACAACTTCGCGATCTTTGATAACCTGATCGTCACGCCCGCTACCGTTTCGGCTCAGCCGGGCGATTTCAACGGCGATGGCAAGGTGGACAACGGCGACCTGAACCTGCTGCTGGGCAACTGGGGTTCGGCTACCGTGCCCGTCGATTGGATCAACGGCTTCGACACGCCCGTCGATAACGGTGAACTCAACGCGCTGCTCGGCAATTGGGGCTTCGGCGTCAGCGTTGCCGTGCCCGAACCGACCGCTCTGGCCATGCTGGCCGTTGGCTCACTGCTGATGATCCCCAAGCGTCGCTAGTCATCTCTGAATCTAACGGCAACTTAGTGATTCCTTCCACGAGAACTATATGTCGAAGTATTTCCTTCTGCCGTCGATAGGCACCGCTTGCCTGCTGCTGATGCTGTCGCAGACTGCTGGAGCACAGATCGTGTTCTCCGACAGCTTTGACGACGGGCAGGCCAGCACGCGGTGGTCGGCTCCACTCGAGACCATCGAGTTCTCAACTTCCGACTGGACTCTTGACTACGCGTTTGACTACAGCCAAATCCAAAACCCTTTTGCGGGCAATGCGCCGATCCCCTCGGCCCCCAACTCAACGGGCGGCTCGACCATTGGCGTTTACATGACTGCTAACAACACCGAACAGACCACCGGTGATGAAGGCGAAGCGATTGGCATTGTCTCGAACTTTGCCCTGCCCAGCGGCGACTTCAGCATCACCGCCGACCTGTTCCTCTTCTGGAACGGTGGCGGCGGTTCCACTGAATACTCGATCTTTGGTGCCAACCACGACGGCAGTAACAATGTCCCGTTCCCGTTCAACGTGAACGCGGGGTCAGGCATCGCCTGGGCTGCCGACAGCGACGGCGACTCGGGCACGGACCTCTATCGCTTTGAAGAGGGCATCGGTCAGACCGGGCTGGGCGGCTACGAGGCCATTCCCAGTGGCAGCATCCCGAACGTTCCGACCGGCAGCCCCGCCCCGGTAGGCATTTACAGCCAGTGGGTTGAGGTGCAGATCGAGGTGGTTGATGGTAATGCGGCGTTCTCGATCAACGGCTATCTGATCGATACTGTTGCGAGTGCCTTCACCGGTGGCGGCGTCCTGCTTGGGCATGCCGACTATTTCAACAGCGTCAACAACGCCATCGGCGGATTCACCAACGGCTCGATCTGGGACAACATCGTTGTCACCGAGCTCGGAGCTGCGGTCGCCGGTGACTTCAACGGCGACGGAAAGGTCGACAACGGTGACCTGAATCTGCTCTTGGGCAACTGGGGTTTGGCAACGGTGCCCCCCGAATGGACCAACGGCTTCGACACGCCCGTCGATAACGGCGAGCTCAATGCTCTGCTGGGCAATTGGGGCTTTGGCGTCGGCGTGGCCGTGCCGGAACCCTCTGCCGCCCTGCTTTTTGTTACCGGACTCGTCGCGGCCGCCGCGCGGCGTCGCAGCTAAAGCTTGAGGAAGCGAGTCGTACTCGCTATTAAACCCGCGTTCAACTTTGTGATGACTTCCCTGTTCCGTGTTTCCCCTTTGAGGTTTGAACTAATGATGTGCAAGCGTTTCTTGGCTTTTGCCATGATCGGCAGCCTGGCTGTTTCGTCGGCTAGTGCTCAGATCCTTTACACCGAAGACTTCGACGACCTGGCGGGTGCCACCCGTTGGTCAACCATCCAAACCACGGAGTTCACCACTCCTGACAGCACGATCGATTACGCTTTCGACTACAGCCAGATCGTCGATCCGTTCGTCGGCGGCGGCACCCCGATCCCGCCCGCTCCCAACGGCGATGGCATCTCGACGATCGGCGTCTTCATGACCGCCAACAACACCGACAACACGACCGGTGACGAGGGCGACGGCATCGGTGCCGTGTCGAGCTACGCTCTGCCGAGCGGCAACTTCAAGGTTGCGGCCGACATGTATCTGTTCTGGAATGGTGGCGGCGGTTCGACCGAGTACGGCGGTATCGGCGTCCATCACGATGGCTCGCAAAACGTCCCGCTGCGCTTCGGAGTCAATGAGGGCTCAGGCATTGCTTGGACCGGCACGACCGACGGTGACACCGCCGGTGACCTGATCTCGTTCAACAGCAGCACCGGCCAAGCAGTGATCGCCAACTTCCAGGATTGGCCCGCTAACGTTCCCGTCCCGCCCGGCACCACCATCGGTCAGCCCGTCCCGGGTGGTCTGTTCGGTGCCTGGAGCACGCTCGAGATCGCCGTGGCCAATGGCAACGCGACGTTGTTCATCAACGGCGTCAAGGTCCACACGGTCGCGAATCCGTTCTCGGGGGGTGGCGTCCTGCTGACCCACAACGACATCTTCAACAGCGTCAACCAGGTGATCGTTCCGGGTGGCTTCACCAACGGTTCGGTGTTTGACAACATTGTTGTCTCGACCATCCCCGAGCCGGCGACCGGCCTGCTCGTTCTGGTTGGCTTGGCTGGCTTCGCGGCCCGTCGTCGCTGATCGGTAGCATTACGGCAGCACAAGGGGCGGGCGTCGATGCCGCATCGACGCCCGCCTTGGCTGCTTGCTGGCAACTAACCCTTTACAAACGCGGGGCACCGCCCCGAACTTTCCGACCTCTCGGCGATCGGTTTTGAGTTTCTCGGCAAGATACGTTAAACAGAACACTGTGAACGCGACACAAGGTGCCTATCGTTTCGGTAGTGCCCTCGCCCGACACCTTCGCCACCAAGGCGAGCCCGACAACCGCAGACGGCCCCATGCGTGCCGTCACCACCGCACACACGATCCAAGCTGCGCCGGATGGTGCCATCAGCCTGTTGATAGCCCCCCGCAGCCAGCCAACCTGTTTGAGGAGAGAGAACAAGTGGCAAAGCTAGCCTTCCCGCTGCCCGCTCAACGCAAGCCGCTTACGAACGCTTTTACCCTGGTTGAGCTGCTAGTGGTCATCGCGATCATCGGCATTCTGGTCGCCCTGCTGCTGCCGGCGGTCCAGGCCGCGCGCGAAGCAGCGCGCCGCACCCAGTGCAAGAGCGCGCTCCGCCAGATCGGCTTGGCCGCACTCAACTACGAATCGACGTACGGCAAGTACCTGCCATCAAGCATCGCCAACGTCGTGAGCAACGTCGACAACGACACCAACGAACTTTTCAAAGAAGTCAAAGTTAACCTTGGTCCGTCACGACTTGATAACGGTCAAGTGGTTATCAACCCCCTCTACAGTTCGCTGTTCTTGGTTCTCCCCTTCATCGAAGAGCAGCCTCTTTACGACTCTTTCAATCAAGAACAGCCGGTTTGGGACCAACGTGACACTACCGGAAACGTGATCAATCCCCAAGCAACAACCATTAAGACTTTGTTGTGCCCGAGCGATAATGCCGAAGTGCTTCCTTACGACGCATTAACGGATGGCGGGATCACAAGGCCCTTTGCCAAAGGCAATTACGCCGTCTTTGTTAGTCCCCTGCACGTCGAGTATCAGCTAGAAGTGCCCGGAGCCTGTATCGTCGGAGGCCAGAAGCTCGGGAAAATCATCGATGGAACCGCTTCAACACTGGCGATTGCTGAGGTTCGAACTCGCGATTCAAACCTGGATCCACGTGGCACTTGGGCACTGGCTCGCGCTGGTGCGAACATGATGTCTGCTGATTTTCACATTGCCCGCGGAAGGTCTCTTAGCGATCCGTTTGAGATTTCCAATCGCTTCCCTGAGTATCACTTAACGCCTAATGCGGCTGCGTCTGCGGTAAACCAAGAACCCGCTGATCGCATCGACGCACGTGAGTGCCCTCAACAAGAGCGCGAGCTCGCCGTGGCTGAGGGCATGCCGTGCCTAGTCGATCAAGGTTTCCGTACCGCGGCACCGCGCAGCCTGCACTCCGGCGGAGTGAACGTCGGCTACGTCGATGGGCACATCGACTTCTTGACGGATGAAGTCGACCCGGCCCTCTATGCCTACCTGATCTCCATCAATGACGGCACCAACCCGGTTGATGACAAAGGCTACCGCCCGCCGGGTGTCACTTGGTGATCCCACACCCCGGATCACTTCGCACAAAATCGCTCAGCACAAAAAAGCCCGCGACAGGTTTCCCCGTCGCGGGCTTTTGTTATTGGCGTTGTTCTTGTTCGCAGGCGGCAAGCTCACGGCTCACACGCCGCCGTCCATGCCGAGTCGCATCTTCAGCTCTTCGAACTCTTGGATGTAGCGGTCCGTGGTCGAGTGGACGTGCTCCGCCTCGGTGATGAACCGCAGCTGCTCGTCGCAATCGACATGGTGATCGATCAGCACGCTCTCGAACTTGCGTAGGTCGCTGCCGTAAACGATCAGCAGCTTGTGCTCGTCAAGCTGCACCTCTTGCGGCGTACGCGGGTTGAGCACCGCCACGCCCGTGCAGCCGTCGTTGGTGAGCAGGTCTTCATAGTCCCACAGAATGCTCTGCAGGATCGGCATGTCGATGTGCTCACGGTACAGGTCCGTGTGACCCCCGCCCGAGTGGCCGTGGCTGGTCTCGATCACGACATCGACCACCGGCCCGAGCGGTTCGAGCAGGTCCATGAACGTGTCCATCAGCCTCCGCTTGGTCGTCGCGGCCATCAGCACCGGAACGTCCGAACGCGACTCTTCGTCGCGGTACACATCGTGCCGAAAGCCGGCACGGGGGACGATATCGAGGCTGTAGCTGGGGCGCACGGCGTCCGTCAGCTCGAACTCGCCATAGCGTGACACGCCCAAATGCGATTCGAGCTCTTCTTCCGAGAGCGCGTCAAAACTGCTGACCATGCGGTCGGCAACCGACTGTTGCTCTTCGTCGAAGACGTTGGTGAAGAAACTTTTGAGGAAGCCCATGGTGGCTCTTGTGGCTTGTTGCGGCGGGGCCGCGAGCGGTGGTCCTGAACGGTTTCCCCCAGCGCTTCCAGCAAGCCGATTGGGTCGGCCGCTTAGGGGACGCACAACCGTAGGTCACAACCGGAGCGGGCTCCGAGGGACTAGCGGCGACCGGGTGATTCCTCCGCCACGTGATCCGACAAACCGTCACAAACGCACCCCCAGCGGGCAAGGATGCGGTTTGTCGAAGGTGATTACGCTCAAGTCGGGGGAGCCGCTTTCGGTTGGGGGGCGTGAAAATTGGCCCGGCTGGGCCCCCGGGCCCTCTCCCCCTACGATGCCGGTACACGTTGGCGAGAGAACGTGTCCTGCCCGCTATCCGCTGACCCCACCGTCTGTTGACTCCGCCGTCCGAGGCCCAGGTTTGCTATGAAGATCTACACCCGCACCGGTGACACCGGCGAAACGGCCCTGTTGGGCGGCGTCCGAGCATCGAAAGACGATATCCGGATCGAAGCCTACGGAACGGTCGATGAGCTGAACGCCTCGCTGGGCGCGGCTCGTGCGGAACTGGTCCGGAGCGAGCGGCTTGCTGAGTCGGTTGCCGAATCGATCGACGCGATCCTCGCCGAGGCACAGAACCGGCTATTCGACCTGGGGGCGGAGCTGGCGACCGCCACCGGGGCCACGATTAGTTTCGCGACGCTTTCCGAGCCCCATGTCGCGGCGTTGGAGGGGTCGATCGATCACCATGAGTCGTCGCTGCCGCCGCTCCGCGAATTTGTGCTGCCGGGGGGCTCGGCGGCCGCTTCGCACCTGCATCTGGCCCGGTGCGTTTGCCGGCGGGCCGAGCGAACCGTGGTTCGCTTGGCAGGAGAGCAAGCGGTCCGCGAGATCGCGGTGCGGTACCTAAATCGCCTGAGCGACCTGCTTTTCGTGCTCGCCCGGGCGGCCAACCACGGCCAGGGGGTCACCGACACGCCCTGGCGAAAGGCCGCAGAGAGTCCGTAGCCACCGCCGAGTCGGCTGTGCTATTCTGTAGGACCTAGCGGCGGGTCGGCCCCGCCGCTCGTTTGGCACCCTTCGGTCTCGCGACGCCCAGGCGTGTGAGCCCCCCCGGGTTCCCCCAACGAATCGCGGGGCATCCCGCGAGCCGAAACACCTGATCCCCCCGCGCTCATCGAAGAACTCCCGATGAAGAAGATCGAAGCGATCGTCCGCCACTACAAGCTAGAAGACGTCAAGAACGCGCTGAGCGAGCAAGGTGTGGCGGGCATGACGATCACCGAGGTGCGCGGCTGCGGCCGACAAAAAGGCCACACGGAGATCTATCGGGGCACCGAGTACGCCGTCGATTTTGTGCCGAAGGTGAAGGTCGAGGTGGCGATCGATGACGATCGGGCCCAGGCCGCCATCGACGCCATTATCAAAGCGGCCCAAACCGGTCAGATCGGCGACGGCAAGATCTTTGTGACGGACCTTGCCGACGCGATCCGGATCCGCACCGCGGAAACCGGTGTCGAAGCGATCTAGTCCTCTCGCCGCTTCCGCATTCGGCAAGCCGGACAGGCGCTGCTCAGCCGTCCTCGAGGTCGGTGTCGCGCTGGCTCATACCGCTGCTTGCCGGTGGGTGCGTCGCCAAGCCGTAGAGGGGGCTAGAGGTCGCTGAACCTGCCGTGTTGATCCACAACCATTGTCGGCCGCGTTAACGACCGCGTTCCCCGTAGGCGATCCGCTTGTCAGGCTCCAGCGACCCTTCGAGCGATCTCCGCCAGCGGCCGGCGGTAAGCCGAGCGAAAGCAGCGCTCCAAGAAGCTCGGCGGCGGATCCGGGATTCTCACGAGCGTGGGCTGGACCCAATGCAGGTCTGCGGGCGGCTCACGACGGCCGTCGATACCGCGATCGAGACGCTGTGGAAGGCCGCTCTGGCCGACCTGCCGGATCGCCAAGCCCGGCTTCTGTCGACCGACTGCGCGCTGGTGGCTCACGGGGGCTACGGCCGCCGACAACTCGCTCCGCTCTCCGACATCGATCTCATGGTGCTGCACCAGCCGGGAGCCGTTCGAGAAGCCGAACAGCTCACCCAACGGCTGACGCGCGACATTTTTGATGTGGGTCTCGATCTGGGGCAGAGTCTCCGCACGATTGACGACGCCTTGCAGATGGCCAAGAGCGACGCCGTGGTTGCCACCTCGCTGGTCGAATCACGACTCGTGGTGGGCGACGCATCGCTGGTCGAACGTTTCAAGACGGCCTACTCGGCCACCCTCCAGCGCCGCGGCCGGAACGCCTGCAAGCAGTTTGTCGCGGCCCGCAAAGCCGAACGCGACAAGTACGGTGAGACCGTGTATCTGCTTGAGCCCAACCTCAAGCGTTCGCGTGGCGCACTGCGCGATGTTCACCTGCTGCGCTGGCTGTGGTATGTGCAGACTGGCGTTTGCGATCTAGATCGTCTGCACTCGATGGGTGTGATCTCGAAGTTCGATCACCACCGCCTGTGCTCGTCACGAGATTTCCTGCTCAGAGTGCGGAACGATCTGCATTTTGGGGCCGCGCGGGCGAGCGACACGCTGCATCGTGCGGAGCAGTTGCGGATCGCCAAAGCGATGGGCTACTCGGAAGGCGGGGGGCTGCGCGCCGTCGAGCGGTTCATGCGCGATTACTTTCGCCACGCAGCGCACGTCAGCTTTCTCACAACCCGCGTTGCCGACCTAACAACGGCCAATAAAGGGGGCGTGTCGCGCGTGCTTGAGCCGGTGCTCTCGCGGGCGGTAGCAGGGGGATACCGGGTTGGCTTTAACGAAGTGACCGCCACGGCCGTGGGGCTTGATCGCCTGCGCCGCATGCCAGAAGAGGCGATCAAGCTTGTCGAGGTGGCCCGAGACACGGATCGACGGATCGCACAAGAGACGTGGTACGCCGTCTATCGTGCCGCCCCCGACTACCCCACCGACGTATCGCCAGAAACCGGCGAGCGGTTTCTCAAACTCTTGGCAAAGCCGATCGGCCTGGGAACGGCGCTCAAACGGCTTCACGAACTCGCGGTCTTGGAGCGGATCGTTCCGGCGCTAGCGCGGACCCGCTGCCTGCTGCAGTTCAACCAGTATCACAAGTTCACGGTCGACGAACACTGCCTGCGGAGTGTCGATCAAGCAACGCGTTTCGCCGAGCGACAAGACACCCTGGGCGAGGTGTACCGCCAGCTCCCCAACAAGGCGTTGCTACACCTAGCGCTGCTGCTGCACGATCTCGGTAAGGGGCAAGAGGGGGATCACAGTGTCACGGGCGAAGCGATTGCCCGGCGCACCGCGGCACGGCTCCGTCTGGATGACGCGGATGCGGATCAGCTGGCGCTGCTTGTTCGGCAACACCTGGCGATGTCGCTGCTGGCTTTCCGCCGGAACACGAACGATCCCGATCTGGTCGCTGAATTCGCCAAGCTCGTCGGCACTCGCGAGACCCTGGCCAAACTGTTCGTGCTGACCTGTGCCGACATGGCCGCCGTCGGGCCGGGCGTGCTGAACGACTGGAAGGTCGGCGTGTTGAGCGATCTTTATCTGCGCACCGACGACACGCTCGCCGATGTCAGACGGCCGCAAGAGGACCGCCACGGAGCGGCCCGCACCGCCGTTTGGCAGATCCTGCGGGGCCCCGAGCGCGACGACAGCCTACTGAAAGAGTTCTTTGGCTCATTGCCCGTTTCGTTTGTGGCGGGTCGGTCGCCCGGCGCGGTGGCGTCTACGCTGCGACGCCTGAAACGGGTCTACCAGACTTCGGAGGGTGAGCATCAGGGACAGGTCGAGGTGTGGGGCAACTATCTGGCTGATGGGCGAACGCTCGAACTGATCGCCGCGATCGCCGACGGTGCCGGCCGCGGGGTTTTTTCTGCCATGGCCGGCGCGCTGGCGAGCAAGGGGCTCAGCATTCTCTCCGCCGAAACCACCATCGTCGCTCACGGCGTGCTCTTGCTCCGCTACGCCGCCGAAGACTCGCGCATGAGCGAAGCGACCAACGCCGCGGAGGCCAACCGCCGCGTACAGTCGCTGTGCGCGGCTGCCACTTCATCGATCGGCCGCGACGAGCCTCCCGTGTTTCCGCAGGTATGGGGTGCCGACCGCCACGTGGCTCAGGCCGCGCTCACCGGACAACCGGACGAGGTCCGGATCGATACCACGCTGTCTGACGAGTGCGCAATCGTCGAGGTCTTCACCATTGACCGGGTTGGTCTGCTGTATCGCCTCGCTCGCGCGTTGCACGAGCTGGATCTCGTGATCCGCTTTGCCAAGATCGCCACCTCGCTGGATCAGGTGGTAGACGTCTTCTATGTCACGGAGCGTGACGGCACCAAGCCCACCGATAACGACCGCCTGGAAACAGTTCGTCATCAGCTGATGGGGGTTCTGGAAGCGGCCTGAGTCCGCTATCGGCGGGGCGAGGCCGTTTTTTCAACGGCGTTTCTTGCTTCGATCTTCCTGTGAGCCCCGCCTCCGCCGACCCGCCGTAGTCGGGCCCCGCTGAGCGAACTAGACTGGAGGGCTCGGCAGAACGGCCACGAAAGCCCCCTGGTGGTTCGCCGTCTGCCTGGTTTGTCTTAGTTCTTCCGCCAAAACGAGTTCGGTACTCCGTATACGCCCATGCTTCGCTACTGGACTGCCGGTGAATCGCACGGGCAAACGCTTCTGGCCCTGGTCGATGGTTTCCCGGCTGGGGTAACGCTCGACACAACGCCCATCGACGCCGATCTCAAGCTCCGCCAAGGGGGCTACGGACGCGGCGGACGGCAGCGTATCGAAACGGATAAGGTGCAGATCAAGACGGGGATCTGGCAAGGCAAGTCGCTTGGTTCGCCGATCGCGCTGGAAGTCATCAACAAAGACTTCAAGCTCGAACGGCTCGAAGACCTTCCACGCCCCCGGCCGGGGCACGCCGACCTGACCGGCAGCATCAAGCACCTGGGAGGCATCCGCCCGATCCTGGAACGCTCCAGCGCTCGCGAGACCGCGGTACGGGTCGCCGCCGGCGGACTCGCAAAGCTCTTGCTGCGTGAGTTCGGCATCGAGACGCTCGGCTACGTTGTTGAATTGGGAGGCGAGCCGATCGCGCCGGTCGCCGGATCGCTTGCCGAATTGCGTGCCCTCCGCGACGCGAGTGAGATCTACGCCCTCAATCCCGAACGTGACGGCGCGATCAAGGACCTGATCAAAGCCACCGGCAAGGCGGGCGACACGCTTGGCGGCGTGGTGGAAGTCCGCGTCGAGGGGTTGCCGATCGGCCTGGGCACCCACGCCCAGTGGGACCGCAAGCTGGACGGACGCCTCGCGCAAGCCGTGATGGCAGTGCAGGCGATCAAGGGGGTTGAAATCGGCCTGGGGTTTGAGGCCGCTCGACGGCCGGGATCAAAGGTTCACGACCCGATCCACTACGACTTTGCCCAGCGCGAGACGCCCAATCTGGGATTCACGCGGCCCACGAATAATGCGGGCGGGCTCGAGGGGGGAATGACCAACGGCCAGCCGCTCGTCGTCCGGGCCGCCAAGAAACCGATCAGCACCCTGGCGAAGCCGCTGGCTAGCGTCAACCTCGAGACAAAAGAGGTTGCATCGGCGAGCTACGAACGTTCGGATGTCTGCGCCGTGCCGGCTGCTAGCATCATCGTTGAAGCCGTGGTTGCGTTCGAGATCGCGGCCGCTCTGGTCGATAAATTCGGTAGCGACAGCCTGACCGAAATGAAGGCCCGCTACGACCTATTTTTACAGATGGCGCGCGAGCGCTGACGTGCGCACGGCGGGCTAGTCTCGGCGGGCCTAGGCGTCGGCCTCTTGGTGCCGATCGCTTTCCGCACTCCGACCGCTTCGCTCTGCGCTTTGCTCTCTGAATCAAAACAACGCCGGTTGTGTCGGCTGCTGTTCTGCTGGGCCTGTGTCGCGCCGCTTGTGGCGTCGCTCGGCTGGGCCGCGGTGCGGCAACTCCCCGCCTACCAAGCGGCTGCTATCGCCGAGTTGGGGGCTCCCCTCGGTCTGCTCTGCGAGTGTGACCGGTACACCACGCCGCGCCCTACCGAGATCATCGCCTGGGGCGTTCGCGTCTCAACCCGCGGTGCCAGCGAGCCACTGGCAACTTGTGACCGGCTTCAGCTGCGCCGTGAGCCCGACGGGTGGCGGTTTGCCGCCGGAACGCTTGAGATAAAACGGCCTGCCGAGGTCCAAAGCACGCTCAGCGGCTGGGCTCGATCGGCAAGGCAATTCCGCTTGCACGGCACGACGCAAGTGCTCGTGCTTAGCCGTGCGGGCAGCGTGGCTGCGCGATTCACTCAGGTTGTGACCGAGGTCCGCTCACCGACGGAAGAAAGCGGAGGAACCTCCGCTATGCTCGCGATCGATCTGAAAAGCGTGCCCGAGCAAGCCGAGCTCCAGCTGGAGATGCTCGGCTCCGCTAGCGGAGAACTGCACACCACCGCCACGATCGATACGGGCAGCGTGGGGGTTAGCGCAGCATGGCTGCCAACCCCGATCGCAATGCCAGCAGACGTGCTTTTCTCCGGCCGGATAGAAAACCGCGTCGATGGAGGTCTCGCCCGCGGCAGGCTGACGCTGCCGGCCTCGCACTCGGGCAACGGACCGGTGCGGGCTACATGGTCTCCCACGACGCTCGTTGTGCATGAAGCACGCTGGTCCGATAGCCGCTTCCAGCGGGTTCACGCCACGATCGACGCCCGCCGCGGGTGGGCGCACCGTTCGCTGCTCAATGCCGCGTCTGATCACTTAGGGGCCAAGCAGACGCCACGTGTCGCTGAGCAGGCCTCGGGAGAAGCGATTTGGTATGACCGCTTTGCTTGTGATATTGATCTTGATAGCAGTGGTGTAACGCTCACCGCGGCGTGTGGTGAAGAAGACGGCAAGAAGCTGCCGGGCGCGATCGCGCATGCCCTGCTACAGTCGGAAGGGCAACCGCTGGTGTTCGAGCCACGCGAAAAGCGTTTGCAACTGGCCGAGGTTCTTCACACGATCTGGCCCTCGGCGAGCGCTGCTCTGCCGGCAAACTCACCAGCAACTCGGCTCGCGAGCCAGCTTCCGTTGCCCCAATAGGGCATTGGATCTGGAGACAAGCTACCGATTCATGCTTCGACCAGTGAGATGATGGCTCCCACCGCGTCCGGGCGATCTGCCACGCGGCGCCCCTGGCGTTCATTTCTAGAACGCTCGACACAGCGGGCCAAGAATCCGGCTGCGGTGTTCTGCACCGCGTCGCGCAGCAGGCGGCTGGCCTTCTCAAGCTGATCGGCTTCAAACGCCGCCAGGGCTGCTGCGTAGACGCTAGCGGTCATCCCCAGTTGGGACGAATCGGCTTCGCTCGTGAGCAAGTAGAGGTCCGTGGCCTGCTCGATACCTGCTAGGTGTGCGCGACAGAGTCGTTGGGTGTGGAAGTGATCGCCTCCGCTCGCCGCCAGGCGTTGAACGGTCGCAGCGCTAACAATCGGCGAGACGCCGATCGTTTTGGTCGCCCGTTCGACACGGCTAGCAAGATTCATCGTCTCTCCACGGGCACCGTACTTGATCCGCCAACGGCTGCCCACATTTCCCACCAGCGCAGAGCCCGTATGGACACCAACCCCCAGACCCAGCGGGCCACCAAGTCGGTCCAGCCATTCTGTGCTGATGGGCTCTAGGGCTTCTGCGCAAGCGAGTGCCGCCTCGCAGGCCCGAACAACATGGTCCGACTGGTCCAGCGGGGCGTTCCACAGGGCGGCCAGTCCATCGCCGTAGTAATCGATCAGATGCCCCCCCCGCGCAACCACGACCTCACTGAGGGCGTCCATCACCTCGCTTAAGAGCTTATAGGCAGCAACCGGTCCGAGACCCGCCGCGGTTTGGTGGTGAAAGCGACGACTAAAGTCGCGCAGGTCGGCAAACAGCACCGACACCTCGCGACGGGCACCATCGAGGAGCCGTTCGTCGGATTCGATCTGCTGGGCAACCTGCGGTGAGAAGGCCAGTTCCAGCAACGTCTGCCGGCGGGCCGCACGACGCTCGTGGGCGTGACGCACCACGCCGCTCGTAACAACATCCGCAACCAGCCGCACAAGGTTGGCTTCCAGGTGCCGCACCGCCCCACGGGCGTTGGCCTCGTGTCGCTTTCGCACCCCGACAATCACTCCTGCTAAGCTGCCCTGCTCATCACGCCAGGGGGCGATCGCCCAGGCCGAGCCATCGTGCTGCAGCGCATTATCAAACTGGGTGGTGGCAGTGTCGATCACCGCGTTGAGTCGGCTGAGCTCCAATCCGATTCCTAGCTCGGGGCGCGTAATGTTGGCGGCCAGCACGCGCCACCCGTCGTGGCCGTCAGTGGCGGGGTCTCGCTCGACAACGTAGGCCGCATCAAAGCCCAGCGGATCAATCACGAGCGAAGCGGCCCCCTGCCAGAATTCGCCCGACCCGACCGACCAGCGGCTGAGGGTCGCAACCGCCTCGAACCAGCGCGTGAGCGTTGCGGGAGCGGGTCCGTTGCCGAGTGGCCCCGCCGAACGCTCTTCGCGCTGCGACGCACGCCGTTCGAGCGTCATCAACGGCTTCAGCTCCTCAGCTGGGGGAGCCTCGATCAACTCGATGTGGGTCGTTCCGCAAGCCAGCCGGACGGGCAGCGTCAAGCGATCGGTCGGCACCAAGGCCCGCGGACCGGTCGGTGTGACAACCTCGGTGGTGAAGAGCGGATCGGCCGAAACACGGCAGCGGACCCCTTCATCGGTAGAGCGTAGCTCGATCCAGGGGCCCTTGAGACCGTCCGCGGGCGGATCGACAAGCCGCCAACCCTCGCCGCTCATCAGCAAGACAACGCCACGCGGCGCCAGCGGTGCTTGCTGAAAGCGATGGCTATCGGTGTCGTAAATCGCAAGCTGGAGCATCGAGACCCGAAGCAACAAGCAAAAAATTTGCGTGAGTGCTGGCACCAATACCAGAACGCCCCTCTCGGTGGATCGGCACCGGCAGCGGTTGTTCTGGACGCTGTCGCCCTGGTTCTCCAATAATGCGGGCCCCAACAAGCTGACGACAGCTCACGCGGGCAAGTAACCGCTAAACCCCACAACGCTCCCCGATGCTGTCACCCTCTGAACCACTGCTTTTCTACCTGGGCGCTGCCCTGTGCCTGGTGGTTACGGCGCAAGCGGTGCTCGGCACGGTTGGCTGGTTCCGCGCGCGTTCCGATCAGCGCAAGCGTTGCGATGCTAGCGGAGCGGAGTTCCGACAGTTGGTTGCGAACGAAGCCGCCGTTGCCGTTGCCAAGCTCTCCAAGCGGGTCGCGTGGGAAGGCTGGCGGACGCTCAAAGTTTCGGCCGTGGTCGATGAGGCGAAGAATGTTAAGTCATTCTACCTGACGGATCCCGAAGGGATGCCGCTGCCACGTTTCTTACCAGGCCAGTATCTGACGATCGAGGCACCGGTCGGCGCGGGGGGCGTGAGCGTGCGGCGTTGTTACTCGTTATCGGATCGACCCCGCAGCGAGTACTACCGACTCACCGTCAAGCAGCAACTGCCCGACGCGAACGATCGGCAGGCAACGCCCGGCTTGGTCAGCACTTGGCTTCATGAGAAAGTTCGCCAGGGTGACACGCTCCGTTGCCAGGCACCGCGTGGTGTTTTTTTTCTCGACCCAACCAGTCCTCGCCCCGTGGTGCTGATCGGTGCCGGGGTCGGAGCCACGCCCCTGGTAAGCATGCTGGCTGCGATCCAGCACGCGGGAACCGTCAAGCCAACCTGCGTGATCCTGAGCTTTCGCGATAGCGAGAGTCATTTGTTGCGTGAAGCAATCGAGGCGGCACGCGGGCTCACGCATATTCGGGTGCGGGTGGTGTACTCTCAGCCGCTTGCTGAAGACCGCCTGGGAATCGACTACGATCTGACGGGGCACGTGACGATGGAGTTGCTCCGCAAGGAATTGCCGAGTAACAACTTTGATTTCTATGTGTGCGGGCCGGCCGAGATGATGCAGTCGCTGGTGCCCGAACTGCTCGAAGGGGGCATCCCCGATGACGCGATCCACTTCGAGGCCTTCGGACCGGCAAGCGTTCGCACGGAAGCCAACCCGACGGCTCTGGAACGTGCCGTCGGCAGCCAGGTGCGGTTCACCAGCGCCGGGCCCTTTCGCTGGGAGGGAGATTACCCGTCTCTGCTGGAACTGGCCGAAGCGCGCGGCATTCCGGTAGCTTCGGGATGCCGGGCCGGTAACTGCGGTGCCTGTCGGGTTCGCGTGCTGAAAGGCTCCGTGACAGCACTCCGCTCGACAAGCGTGGCCATCGGTGAGGGCGAGTGCTTGGCCTGCATCAGTTTGCCGGATGGCGAAGTGACGCTCGACGCCTAAACTAAGCCCCACTGCGACCGCCGCGCTATCTCCCATGGAAGGGGAATCTGCTCCGTGAACCATCTGGCCCGACAAATCGTGAGCGGCACCGCAAGCGTGCTGCTTGTGATTCTCTACGGAATCGCTGACGGAGCCGCGCAGGCCCCCCCGGTCACCGGCGGCGAAGCCTTCGATCCGGCGCGCGTGAGGGGAGCAGATTCGTGCCTCAAGTGCCACACGGCCGAGGTCGATCGCTGGCGCTCGACGCCGCACGCCATGACGATTGATACGCTCCACCGCAAGCCTGAGGCCAAGGCGATCGCCGAGCGGCTTGGCATACGCTCCGTCAAACGGAACGACACCTGTGTGCGTTGCCATTACACCCGACAAGAAGTCCGCGGGCGGGTGCGGATCGATTCGGGCGTCTCTTGCGAGTCGTGCCACGGTCCTTCTGATCGATGGATCGAGCTCCACGCAGATTACGGCCCCGGAGCGACCCGCGAAAGCGAGTCACCCGCGCACCGCCAGCAGCGACGGCAACGCAGCGTCGAAGCGGGGATGAACAACCCGGCCAATCTGTATCTGATCGCTCGACAATGCCTCGACTGTCACACCACACCAAACGAGGAACTTGTCGATGTCGGCGGCCATCCGGCCGGCAGCCGCGACTTTAGCCTCGTTGCTTGGTCACAAGGTCAGGTGCGGCACAACTTTGTGCGTTCCGGCGGCGTGCTAAACGAGCCAAGCTCTCCCGCACGGCTGCGGGTGATGCATGTGGTTGGCGTGATGACCGATCTTGAGTACAGCCTGCGTGCAGTGGCGACTGCCTCAAGAACGGGAGCGTTTGCCACCACCAGCGCCGAACGCGCTGCCAGCAAGAAGCAAGAACTCTGGGAGATCCAGCGGCGGCTGAACGAGCCGCTTATCCAACAGGCGCTGGCTCCGCTCGCCACGTTGCAACTCAAACTCGACAACTCCGCTGCGATTATTTTGGCGGCGCAGACACTCAGCGACGCGACCTATGCCTTTGCGGAGCGCGCCGACGGCGCACGCCTGGCGGCGATCGATAATCTGCTGCCCTCTCCGGAGACGTACAAGTGACGACTTCTCCGACGACGGTCGCGGCGGGTGTGGCCCCCCAGCGCTGGCAAGCGCCCCTCGACGACGCGATGACCGACACGCTCGTCGAACGGCTGATGCGTGTGGCACCGTTCAATCAGATGGACGAGACCGCCTTCCCGGCTTCGATCCCGCTGCGTGGCCTGCTGAAGAACGATACGCGCATCCGCCGCCGTGCCGCCGGCGAGGTGTTGATGCGTGAAGGGGACTACGGTGACACCGCTTTCTTGCTCTTGGATGGGCAAGCGCGGGTCACGCTCGAATCGCTTACCGCCGCGGAACTGGGCCTAGCCGAAACGCCCCGTCGCGCGGGGCTGGGCAGCGCGATCCGTCGCACGCTGGCGACCGTGCTGGGCCCCGCCAAGCCGCCCGAGGTGCGCGATCGGATCGACGCCCGTGCCGCGGATCAACGCAGCGTATTTGTTCAAGATGTGTCTGCCGTACTCGACAGCAAACGCACTGCCTTGCTCTCGCCCGGCGAAGTCTTCGGCGAGCTGGCCGTGCTAACCCGCGCGCCGCGTACGGCAACCGTGTTCGCGGAAGGTAGCGTGGTGGCCCTCGAGATTCGCTGGCAAGGGCTCCGCGATCTGATGCGCTTCACGCCCGCGTGGCGTGCCCACATCGATCGCTTGTACCGAGACAACAGCCTGCGGGTGCATCTGCGGGCGACTCCGCTTTTTACTTCGCTGGACGAACAAGCGCTCGAGCGTGTCGCCTCGGCTATCGAGTTTGCCACGTTCGGATCGTTCGACTGGCGCGATCTACCGCCCGACCCCACCGCCGTCGATCCGTTGGATCGTGTGCGACGCGAGGCACAGGTCGTCAAACAAGACGATCCAATCGAGTACCTGTTGCTGGTCCGCAGCGGCTTCGCGCGGGTTAGCGTCGCCCAGGGCGAGGGGCAGCGGACGATCGCTTATCACGGCAAGGGATCCGTCCTGGGCGCTGAAGCCCTGTTGTCCGCCGACAATGCCTCGGCCCGGTGGCCTGTCTCGATCCACGCGGTCGGCTATCTGGATGTGCTACGGCTTCCCACGGATGTCTTCCTCGCCGAGGTGGGAACAACTTCCGACAAGGTGCCGGTTGCGGACTCCGAGTTGCCAGCGCGTACGCTCGATTATCTGGTTGATCGTCGGCTCATCAACGGTGTCGAGGCGATGGTCATCGACCTGGATCGCTGCACGCGCTGCGATGACTGCGTCCGGGCCTGTGCCGCGACTCACGACGGCAACCCCCGCTTCATCCGCCAGGGTCCCACGCACGATCACTTCCAATTCGCCCACGCTTGTATGCACTGCGTTGATCCCGTGTGCATGATCGGCTGCCCCACCGGGGCGATCCACCGCGATCCGGCGACCGGCGTTGTGCGTGTCAACGACGCCACGTGTGTTGGTTGCTCGGTGTGCGCCAACGCGTGCCCCTACAACAACATCCAGATGGTTGAGGTGCGTGCGCCGGAGGGGGCAATCGTGTTTGATCAGGTAACCGGACAGCCACTGTTGCGAGCCGCAAAGTGCGATCTGTGCAGCGACCAACCCACAGGGCCCGCGTGTCAGCACGCATGTCCGCATGACGCCCTGGTGCGGATCGACTTGTCGTCACCGCATTCGCTGGCGTCGCTGGTCTCGCGCTAAATCGTTCCCGATACTCTTGCCTTCCTCTCATTTTCCCGTCAACGCACCGACGCTCGCTTGCCAAATCGCTTGACTCGCCGCCGCCTCCTCAACAGCAGCCTGCTGGGTGCCGGTGTGGGGGTCTTCGTGTTCTGGACCGCCTGGCTAGATGCCTCGCTCGCACGCGATGCGTTTGCGACCGGATATGTGCTCTACGGCTTGGTCGTTTTTCTGGCGGCGTACAACCTGCGTAAGAAGCTGCCCGGGCTGCCGCTGGGGACAAGCCGGCTGTGGATGCAAGCGCATGCGTATCTCGGGGCGGGTTCAATCTTGGTGTTAGCAGCACACATCGGCTGGCGCTGGCCCGACGGCTGGCTGGAGGGTGTCTTGGCAGCAAGTTTTGCCGCGACTTGGCTCAGCGGCGTGGTGGGGCTGTACCTGACACGGACAGTTCCTCAGCAGCTTGCCCGCACCAGCGAACAGTTTGTCTTCGAACGGATTCCCCGGCTGCGCAGCCGGGTGGCTTCCGATGCCCAAGCGACCGTCCTCGCTGCGGTTCGTGCAACGGGTGCCACCACGCTGGCAGACCTGTACGCCAATCGTCTGCACGGCTTCTTCAATCGCCCGCGCTCGTTGGCTTACGCCCTTTCGCCCACCAGCGCGGCGCGCAAGCGCCTTTTCAACGAGTTGACCGCTAGCCGGCGTCTGCTAACCGACGCCGAACGAACCGCGGCAGAGCGGCTCTTCACGCTAATTCGGCTTAAGGACGATCTCGATTTTCATGCGGCCCGGCAAGGGTTGCTAAAGAAATGGGTCTTCCTGCACATCGCGCTGACGTGGCTGCTGCTGACACTCGGCGCAACGCACGGTCTGTTGGCCCTGGCCTTCCGCGGGGGGCCGACATGAGAGGGCCGCTGGAAGATCCCGACAAACGTCCGCACGACTACGACCGACCAAACCGCGTCTGGATGTGTGGCCTAGAAAACGCGGGTTGCCCTTGCTCGGCAGGGCCGAGTGCTGCGGGCCGCTGCCCGGTCACGGCAGAATGCGTGCCACGCCGCGAGGGCGATCGCTGGGTCTGCAACCGCTCGCTGGCGCGCGGTGGTGTTTGCGACCATGCCGCGCCCGGCGGTGGCCCAACGCCCGAGGGCCAGTGCTGTCTTGTTAAACAGTGCCGACCGCGACGCACGTTACGTTCGATTCGTGGACGCTGGCTTCGCGGGGCGATCCTCTTCACGCTCGGCGCTGTGCTGATGCTGCTGGGCGCGGCGAACCGCAATGCCCTGGTCAAACCCGGCCCGCTGTCATCGCATCATGCTCAAGTCCTCGCCGGAGCAGCGACCAGCGATCGGTGCGCGGCGTGCCACCCCGGGGCGAACAAAAGCAACTTCGAGCTGCTGCAAGCCGCACTCGCCGGCCACGACGGACAGCAGCTCACACAATCGCAGGCATGCCTTGAATGCCATCAAGACCTGCAGCGGGCGGGGGCGGCCCCCCTCTTGGCCCACGGCCTGCCCGAGGGGGCCTTCCCCTTCTTTACGGGCGAGGACTCGGCGACCCAACCCGTAAGCCTCTCGTTGGGAGGCGGAGCGCGGGGCGCGACGCACGACGATCCCGTGGCATGCGCCACGTGTCACCAAGAGCATCACGGAGCCAATCACAATCTCTCGGCGATGACCAACGCGCGGTGCCAAGCGTGTCACGAAGAGCAGTATCAGGGATTCGCTGCCGATCACCCCGACTTCGTTTCCTGGCCGGTCGCTCGGCCCACCCGGATCGCGTTTGATCATACCGCGCACGAGTCGCTGCACTTTTCTAAAGCGGGTCGGGCTTTCGACTGCGCCACGTGCCACCTGCGCGACGCAACCGGCGACCTCACCGACAGACCGACCTACCAGCAGGCGTGCGCTAGCTGCCATGACGAGGACCTGCGGAAGAGTTTCGGCGCAGGACTCGAGTTCGTGCGACTCCCGACGATCGATCCTGAAGCACTCACCGCCTACGCCGCGGCACCAGGTGTTTGGCCCGACGGCGCAACGGGCGACTTTGACGGCGATCTCCCCGCTCTCATGCGGCTGCTCCTCGCCGCGGATCCCCAAGCCGCCGAAGCGCTCGAGGAACTCGGAGCCGACGCTTCGTTCTTTGACGTCGATGCTGACGACCAAGCTTCGGTCGTGGCCGGGGCAAAACTCCTCAGCGCATTACGCTCGCTGCTCGATGAGCTGCAAGAAGAAGGGCACGAGGCGTTGCACTACCGCGTCCGCACACTGCTGGGCAAGCGTGCCGGATCGGTCGAGGACTATGTCGGCCGACTCCCCGTTGAACTGATCGATGAGCTGCAAGGCGTTTGGTTTGGACGGCTTGAGCCCGCCCCGGCCTACGACGCGATCGAAGATCGCCGCACCGGCGGCGGCTGGCAGTTGGATCACCAAAGCCACACGCTCGCGTACCATCCCACCGGCCACGATGATCCGCTCGTCAGGGCATGGATCGATCTGGCGATCCGTCTGCCCGAGGAACAAGCTGATCTCCGTGACACGGTACTCAGCGAGTGGCAACGTCCGGGGGCACCGGGCGGCTGTTTCGAATGCCATCGCATCGAAACCACGCCGACCGGGCTCGCGGTCAATTGGCAGGGCCGACAGCGACTTACCGAACCGCGCGGCTTCACGCGGTTCTCACATCGGCCCCATTTGCTCCAGCCCAAGCTGGCCGACTGCACCCACTGCCATCAGACCAACGCCCAACGAGCAGCGCTGGTCAGCAACGGAGGATCGGCAAGCACGCCTTCCGCCGGAGACTTCGTCGTGCTCAGCAAATCGGCTTGCGTGGAATGCCACCAGCCCCACGCCGCGGGCGACAGTTGCACTCAGTGCCATAACTATCATGTCGCCTCGCCGGCAGCTGGCCGGTTGGTGGAACAAGCCGCTGCGGTTGAGGGCCTGCGGGCCGCGCTGCGGCTGAGCCCTTGAGCCCATAAGAGGGTCCTGAGCAGATTGCTGCCGTCGTCTACGCTAGGGCGTAACCTGCGTCGGTCGGTTAGACCTCAGCGACTTGGCCGGACCGCTTCGGCGCCGAGGTTGAGGCAACCTCGGCAGGTTTGCCGGTCGCATTTCGCTGCTCAGGAGGGTCACACCTTTGCACTTAGCGGCGGTCCATGAAATGACCCCAGCCTGCACTTCGCTATCTTTGTCGCTCTAGAAGACGGGATTGACTGCGGTGCGGATATCACTTCGACTCACGTGAACATCGGTTGCCAATCGGCTGGATGTCCTGTTGGTAGTGAACCGCACCCGCACCCGTTGGAGAAGGACCTCATGAAACGCGCTGCACTTTTCGCCCTGGGCCTCAACGGCCTCCTTCTATCCTCCGCCTTGGCTGGCCCATTCGATTATGGGTTTGACGGCACGTTGTCGGACCATTTCGTGCCGCTGTTTCCTAATCCGAATAGCACGATCACCCAGAACGACGTCACGGAGCAAGTTGAGTACACCGCCTCCGACGGTGATCTCTCGGAAGAGAACGGCACCGGTCTTGAGCATATCAATTTCCGACCACGGTACGACCAATCGTGGCGCGTTGCGGTCGATGTCACTCTCCCCGCCGGCTACGACACCTCTTTTCTTGCCAACAATCCAGCCAACCAAGACAACGGCCGTGATACCTGGATCGAGCTAGGCATCTTTGCCTTTACGAGCTTCGACGATAGGAGAGTCTTTAGCTCGTCGCTCGAAGTCATCTTGGATGGAGGCAGCGTCGTGCAGCGAAACGTTGCATCGCATCACGACCTCGACGACAGCAGCCGCAGAGTGCCTACGACAGACACTTCTGTCCGACTCACCCTTGGGTATGACCACCTCAACGAAGTGCTTAGTGCATTTGCCGGGGATACGCAGATCCACACGGCCAACCTAGGGGCCGCTAGTTCCGATTGGCAGATGACTGACAGCGACACCTTCAGCATCGGCATCTTTGGCTCGACCGGCTTCCAAGCCGTGTCAGCCGACAACCCGCTGATTCACGACAATTTCACAGCCGCTATCATTCCTGAACCGGCAACCCAGATCCTCGCTCTCTTAGCCGTCACCTGCCTGCGGCCCGTAAGGGGGCTGAGAGCCTAACATGCAAAGGTGGCGTCGTCCTGTGCAAGTTGGCGAACTCGCCAACTCGCTGAGGTTGGACCACCCTCAGCGGATTTGAAAGGCGGCTAACTCGCGTCGGTGTGCCAGACCTCGGCAGGTTTCGGGTCGGTACTGCTGTCCCATCTTCCTTCGTCGCACTGGCTATCCGGGACTTTGATTCTCAGGACCGGTTGGTGGGACGCCGGAATGCGGGAAACCCGACATCTCGCCTCAGGCTACCATTTGTCCCAGAAAACGGTCGTTAGTAGGACAGCCCTCCTTAGCGTATATCACGGCAGCAATCTGCTTAGCACCCTATAAGCGGCGTGCAACCCTTGCCAAGCTTTGCCCCGTGATCACCGCAGCCCCGCGCGGTCATCAGAACTTCCAGCGGTACTCGATCCGCGCGCCGGCGATCTCTTCGGAGTCTTCAAGCACGCCTACCATCGCGTCCGCGCGCAGCAGGTGAGCCGTCGTCAGCTGCTTCTGCCAGCGCATCCCCAGACCCACTTGATCGCCGGGCGCAACCCGGTCGATCCGCTCGCCCATCGTGCCCAGCACCGCCACTTCTAGGATCAACTGCTGGTTGAATGCGGGAGACAAAAAGTCGATGCCCGCCGCGGCACCGTAGGTGTTGTTGCCGCTCGGCTCGAGCGTCGGATAGCTCGTGAGCTGATCGGCCTGGAACAGAATCCCCGTGTTGAACAGCACGCCGCCAAACGCTCCCGCGCGGGCGAGGGGCTGGGGACGATCGAACCCCGCAAAGAAGTTCACATAGGGGATCACGTTATACGGATTCGCTGTCAGGAAAGAATTCTCGACCAACAGCAGCACCCCGTCGGCGGTCTGCCGATCGCTGCCCGTATCCTGCCCCACGTTCGCGATCAACCGAACACTGTTCGACACAAGGTTGGCGTAACGCCGCGTGTAGCTGACCCCCATGTTGTGGTAGCTGCGTCCCGCTCCCTCTTGGTCATCGACAAAGGCGTAGCCGAGTTCCAGGTAACCCGAACGAACGTCGATGAAGGTGGTCGCCCCGATCAGCGCAGCGGCGTCGTCATCAAAGCCGAACGCCCCGGACGAGATCCGATCCACACCACCGAAGAACGTGACGTCGAAGTTCGACCAATCCAGCGTGGCGCTGTTGCGCGCGGGGATCGTCACGGCACCGCCGACAATGGCGTCCAGCGCCCACACGCCGTTCTGAAAGAGGAGCGGTACAAGCCCCATCGTCACCGGCATATCGAAGGACGCGTACTCTCCCCGATAGCCGCCGATCATGGCCCCCAGATCGCCCTCAAAGAACAGCGTGTCGGTATCGGCCTGAAAGAAGTCCAGCTCCTCAAAGTACTTGCCGTCCACCACCCGCATAAACCGGGCGTCTTCCTGAAAGGGCCCCACGAACGCGTGAACGCGTTCGGTCGAGGTGATCCAGTAGTCGAGCTCCAGATTCAAGCGGTGCGCGAGGGTAGTCTCCTCGGTCGCCCCCAAATCAGCCTGGGTCATGCCCACCCGGTAATCGCCGTAAACGTAGAACTTCTGCTGAACAAGGTTCGTGGGGCCGAGCAACTCGCTCGCTGCCGGATGCGGACCGCCCTGGTAGAACGGGATGCCCAGCTCGACCAACGGGCGCTGCGTATCGACCTCTTTCTTGCCGTTGTAGGTCTGCAGCTCCGAGCAGGCGTCGTAGGGAGCAAAGAAGGCGTCCGCGCTGAAATCTCCCGTCCGGCACTCGGCCTCGCACACGCCCGGGCTGGCAACGATCGGCGCGTGCTGCACCTCAGGAAGCGGAGCCGGCTTGGCCGTTTTTGCTGTGCTCTGTTGTTCATCCTGACCCGGTGTCGGATCAGGCCCGGGCTGGAAGCTCACGGGCAGATCAACGTGCGTCAGCGGCGGGGGCGCAAACAGCCCGTACCGTCCAACGACCGGCTGCCCCGGCGAAGAAACTCCGCGCGCCCATGCCACGCGCACGCCGTCCGGCGGCGCAGCGTGAGGCGCAAGCGGGGGTGCGGCAGCGGGGGGGGCAAACAACGGTCCCTCGGCGCGCACGCTGCCCCCCCCTGCCAGCAGGCAGGCGAGCACAATCAACGTTGTTGGTAGCCGCGCGGGCATGAGAGCTCGGTTAGTAAACGTCAAACTCGACGCTGTAGGGGTGGATGTCCAAGGTGCCTTCGATCATTGAACGCAGCATCTCGGGCGTCGATTCGCACAGCCGCATGAAGTACATCGGCTCGGTTCGGCTCCGCAAACGGAAGCTCAAGCGATAACGCCCGGGTTGCTGAACCAGCTCCCGCGGCACGGTGTACTTGACCCGTTTCTTGCCCAGCGGGGCGATCGAACGCATCTCCATGCGGATAAACGGCGGATGGTTGGTCACCGTCACGGGGATCGCTCCCGGTCGCAGGTGCGCGACCTGGTCGATATCGAGATTCACCGGCAGGTAGAACTCCCGATCGGTGCCTGTCGCGCCGGTGATCAAGAACATCGTCTGCAGGTTGAACAGCTGCTTGTCAAACGGGATCCGGCGGTTGCGCACGTCTACCGAATGGATATCGCACAGGTCGCCTAGCGAGTCGGTGTAGCCGGTCTCCCACAACCGCCGGCCGTCAGGACCGATCAGCACCACATTGGCCCACAACTGTGGCTGGGCCCCCAGCGACGCCGTCGGCAGGTTGTGCCCCTCGTTGAGGTTGGTCACCACATAGTCAAACTCGAGGTCGCGGCCGACGATCGGCGTGTCGCGGAAGAAGGGCCCCTCGACCTTCGAACCGTTCTCCATCACTAGCTCGCGATAACGGCGCTTGGTCTTCAGCCGCTCGAGGTTGTCCTCAACGATATCGCGTGCGTCGCAGCGGTCATCGGCGTCCGCCCAGACCGGGGGAAACCAGCTTGCCACGTTGACCCCCCGGTCTTCTGCCTGTTCGACACGCTCCTCGAACGCTTCCGTGCCCCAGCCCGCACGCCAATCGAACAGCAACCACTCGTCGAGCGTCCATTTGCCCGCGTCTTTGTGCTGCGGAAAAATGCCCGGATGCGCGATCGAATAGCCCGGCCCATAGAAGATGTGGCTGGACTGTTTGCGGTGATTGTTCACCGTCTTGCCGTTGATCTCTGCCACCGGCCCGTAGTTGTAGCCCCCCGCCATGCCCGGCACCCGGCCCATGTGGCATTCCTGGCAGGTGACCCCCTTCTCGCACGCCGGCGACGCGCGGTACTGCTCCCACACCACCTCAAGCTTCACGCCCGGGTGAACCGCCACTTGGTGGCAGCTGGTGCAGGCCTCCGCCTGGGTGAGCTGGTCAAAGAAGCGCCCTTCGCTGTGGATGCCGACTCCCGGCCCCTTCTCCGCGTCGGAGAGCTTCACCTTGTACTCGTCCTTCTTGGCGATCGCGGCCGCTACGCCATCGCCCCCCAGGCCGCCGTAGATCGGTGCGTAGCGATCACCCGGCACGATGTGCCGCTCGCCGTTGCTCTTGCCCCACCGCTGATTCACCCGGTGGCAAACGATACACGTGACCCCCTCACGCGCCGTTTCGGCGAGCAAGCCGACCGGCGTGCTGCGGGCCTCGCCCATCGCGACCGCCACCGGCGAGTGACACCGGTAACAGAAGTGCCCCACCGTGCCGTTGCTCAGCTGCGTCAGCTTCTCTTCAAAGCGGTGGAACATGGGCGAGACAAACGCGTAGGCGTGGCTCGAAACGCTCCACTCGTTGTAGATCCGCTCGTGGCATTCAGCGCAGTCACGCGCCGAGGGGTAGCAATTGCGGGCAAACAGCTCGCGATGCGATTCGTCGGCCGACTTGCCCTCCGCCGCCTTGCGGGCCGCGGCGGCGTCCTGCGCTGCGCTCGGCCCCCCGTGCGGCGAGGCGGGCGGTGAGGCTGCCGGGGGCGTCGGTCCGGCGGGAGCAGCGAACAACGGCTGGGGTGGCACGGTCGGTACCGGCGTGGTTGCTTCGCTCGTGCCGCGCCGGATCGAATCCGGCACAGGCGTTGGCGGAGAGGGGTTCGGACGCGGTAGCGCCGCGGGGGGAGTTGAGCCGAGCGACGATACCCCCGCCCGCGGAGGGGCAGGAAGTTCCTCGGCACCCTGGTTCGGCAGCGTGTCCTGCGGCTGGCGTTCGCGGACGAGGGGTTGCCGTGGTGGGCGGGGCAGCGCCCGACGGTCCGCCGACGGTGCGGACGGCGACGCCGCCTTGGGTTCGCTTTCAGCTGCTTGCGAAGGTGCCGGAACTACGGGCGGAAGCGGGGTCGAGGGCCACAGGCTCGGTCCCGAGGGTTGGCTTGGCTCCGTGGGTTCCTTCGGCCCCAACGGTTCACCTTGCCCCTCGGAGGTTCCTCCGGGCAGACCCTCTACCGATCCCTCTTCCGATCCCTCTGCTTGCCGCTGATCTGCTGGCGCAGCATCGAGGGGTTTTGTCGCAGGCGGGGCTGCACGCCGCTCCAGCGGCCCTTCCGAGCGTGGTAAACGACGCCCCTGCGCTGCGGGTTCCTCGATCGCGCGCGGCTCACGTGTTAGCGACTCGCCGCGCCGGGGATCGGCCCGTCGGCCGTTCTGTTCCGGCGGCAACGGGCTCGCAGGCAAAGGGGTCGGCGGCAACGGACTGGCCGGCCGCGTGCTCGCTTGCGGCACGGTCTTATTCGGAGGGATCCCCGGCCGCGGCAGGGCTTCTTGTGGGAGGGATTCGCGCGGCAGGCCTTCACGCAATAAGGGCCGCGGCTCCGCGGGCAAGCGCTCGCTCAGCGCCTTGTTCTGTGCCGCGGGCGGGGCTTCAGCTGACTGGACTTTGGCCGACTGGACTTCAGTTGCCAGGACTTCGGCCGAGGGGAGATCGGCCGACGGGAGAGCTGCTGGGGGATTGGTGGTCCGATCTTCGGGCACAAACCATCGCTCGGGCGCAATCAGCCACCCCGCGGGGGGCGCGGTTGGTGCCTGCGCGAGACGCATCACAGGCGCGTCCGTGCGGTTCGTACCTCCCGGCAACGCCGCCACCCGCACCCCTTCCACCCGCAACCCGGTGAGCCTTCCCGTGGGGGCGGCTAGCGGCGGGTCGCTCACCTCTTCAACCGAACGGGCCAGGGTCACCCCGTCCTGCGGCAACACCTCTGCCGGCAAACCCTCCAGCGCTGTCGGGCAGACCGCCGAGAGCATGGCGACCTCGGCATACGTCAGCCGCACGTCGGCCTGGGCCGCTGCAGCCGGTTCCGCTGCCGCGACTCGCGGCTGTGGCTTCGCTAGCGTGAGCGGAGCGAAAACCGAGCTGTTGGCGATCGATGACGCCGACCGGTAAGGCTCCTCCGTGAGGCTGGAGACCGCCAACCACCCAACGCGGCCCAGCACCAGCACCGCAAGCGCAGTGAGCCCCCACGCCGCGGCGCGCGAGCGGCGGTGTGGCGTGGTGCTCAACGGCTCGGACGGGGTCCGCATCGCGACGAAGGTCTATCCGGTTGCAACACGCACCGCCCGGGCCGGCCCGCCCGCTAGCCGTGCTAGCGTCCCCCCGGACCGACGCACCAACAGCGCGCCACTACAACGGATCGAACCGGCGCGACCCAGCAGAACCGGATTTCGGAATCCCCCGGCAAATCTTAACAGCCGCGTCCTACACAGACGGACCGCCCGATCAGCAACGAGCCACAAAAAGCCCCCTCGGCGCTGCGGGCGACGAGGGGGCTCGGTGGGGGGCCAGAAGATTATGTCTCTCAGCTAGCTGCGACCTTCTGCTTACGGACCCTTCGGGCTACGGCCCTTCGGCTTACGGGGACCCTCAGCTTGCTGGGTTAGCAGGACACACTGAAAGCGACTCAGCACCAACGTATGCGGCCGCACAGGCAGCCCGCTCCGGCGAGCAGCAGCAGCCCGGCGGCGGGTTCGGGGATGAGCGTGATCGCCTCAGAGCCCGAGGCGCTGAAGAGCATGCCGCCCTGAGCGAATGCTGCGTTGTAGTTGATCGTCGCCGGACCGGTCAGACGGACGAGCAGCGCATCGACAAAGTCGGTCGTCGTGAACAGATTGCTGCCGTAGGCCGCCCGAACCCGCGTGTTACCTGCAGAGATCTGCGTACCAAAGAACAACGATCCGCCGATATCGCCCGGATTGTTGACGGGGAAGAGAACGCCGTTGACGGCTTCCAGGACGGTGGCCCCGGTGATCGTGGCGTCGATCTCAAAGGCGATCGATCCGCCGGCAGCGGTGGGAAACAGTGATGCGTCGGGCGCGATCTGAAAGACGCCGCTGCCGTCCTGGTTGTCTACCAATCGAAAGAGCGGTGCGGCCTCGACAAACGGAGCCACGAGCCCCGAGAAAGCCACCACCAACAGCCGCAGCCCGCCTAGCGAAACTTCCCGATTCTGTGAGCAGGTTATTAGTTCGATCTCGCTGACAAAGGTTAGTAACTCGTGGTCCGCGATCGCGGACCAGATAACGGCGGCCATCATAGCGGTGTTGCCAGCGCGGTAGCAAAAACATTCCGGCGCTCGTTGCCCCCCCTCTCGCAATTCCTTAATGCGTTTCAGACCACTCCGAGAAAACGCCTGTCGGAGCTGGCTGCCTAACACTGCTTGGCGGCCGCTCCGCTGCGGCGCAAATGGCTATTGATGTGAGGCAATTCAACTTGCGCGGCAATCAACGAAAAAACCCTCCCGTCGCAGGATGCGACGGGAGGGTTTTGTAGTAACGAGTGGTACCGAATTGCGTGCGAAAGGTCGCGACGGGCTTCGGTGTCAACCGACTCAGCGACGACGGATGAAACCGCCGACCATCGCCAGAGCGGCCAGCACGGCGCTGGTGGGCTCGGGGATGAAGGTCAGTACGCCGTCAGTAACGGTGCCGGCGATCTCGAAGACCGGGGCGTTGTCGGTGGTCGAACCGAAGAAGAACGCGATGCCGTCGGCGTCCGACGAGATCGAGATGCGAGCCAACAGGAAGTCGGCCTGATCGGTGATCACCAGACCGGCGGCCGGGGCGAACGCGGCGCTAACCAGCGCGGTGTTCGGCGTACCGACGTTGAGGCCCGACGGGGCACCCATGATGTTGACCGCACCACCAACCACGAGCACGCCTTGCGACGACTCAAAGGTGGGGCCGCCCATCGTGAGGAACGAGTCAAAGGCGAGGTCGGGAACCAGACCGACGAACGCAGCATTGGGGGCCACGTTGCCGCCGAAGCCGGCGGTGTTGTAGATGGTGCCGTTGTCCAGCAGGATGTACAGCTGCTGGCCACCGAGCTGGCCGTCGAAGGTGGCCTTGATGTCGTTAACGACGATCGCGCCGGTACCGAGGGTTTGGGGGAAGCTGTCGACAGAGACTCCGGTGACGCCGGCGTTGGCAGCCGAGACACCCAGGGCGACGCACATGCACGCAATTAGGGTACGCATTAGATCAGTTACTCCTCAGAAGATGCTGTTAAGCAAAGGGACCCGCGAAAAAAAACCGGTTGGCTTGTGTCAGACGAGAGGGTCCAGCTACCCGACGCGGTTGGCGTCGTTGTGCCGTACGGACCCGCAATCTTATCCCTGCCTCCCGACAAACAGATAGTAACAAGCAGATTTTTCGATTCCAGCGTTGCTGACCGAATTTTAACAGAAAAGAGCGGGCCCCGGAATTTCTGCCAGGACCCGCTCTCTCATTCTCACCTCAGGCTAGCCGGACGTCAACGATTTTCCTGACGGAAGTTTTCTCGCTATCGCGCCGAACTTGCCCAATCTTACTCACGCTCAGCCACGGGTGCGGACCGCAGCCAGGCCGCAGGTGGCCAGACCGATCAGCAGGGCCGAAGCGGGCTCGGGAACGCCGATGCGACCATTGATAACGGGAATTTCGAACGTAGCATCAGCCGAACCGTCGGTCGTGCCGAAGTAGGTGAACGTGCCGTTGGCGTCGTTCGACAGCGTGATCCGCGAAACGAAGAAGTTGTCGGCGGGGGCGATGTTGTTGCCCGGCGCCGGAGCGAAAGCAACCGACAGGGTCTGAGCGTCGGTCATCGTCAGCGCCCCGGGGGCACCGGGGATGTTAACGGCGCCACCGACCACGAGCGTATCCGAAGCAACCGAGCCGGTGCTACGACCGCCGATACCAACGAACGTATCGAAGGCAAGTTCCGGCACAATGACCAAGAAGGCGTCGTTCGGGGGGGTGTTACTACCGGTGCCGGGGGTGTTGTAGATCGTACCCGAGGTGAGGGTCAGGAAGATCTGCTGACCGCGAAGGGCTGACGTGTCGAAATCAATCAGGATGTCGTTGCTGGTGAAGTTCGCCAGCGAGGCCGGTCCTGGTGTTACATATTCAACATTGACCCCCGAGACACCAGCCGAGGCCGAGGCGGCGGAAGCAAGAACAAGAGCAGCAAGAGCAAAACGCATGGTGTAAATCTCCATCAAGATCGAGAAATCGTTTGAAACTTTTTAAAAGGCAAGATGCCTACACAAATCAATTGGTCATCAAGCGGCGGAGGAGAGAGGCGGCCGACTGGCCGGGCTCACCGAGGCTGATTGATGTTTGCCACCCTGTCACCGGCCGATCGGCCTGGCGAGGAAGAGGTGACTAACTGATCTGCATTAGGCATGTCCTTTCCGGGTCCGGCGAGGCATTCGCCGAGATCCCAAGTTCAACGATTCTCGAAAAGACGGGATTCGCGACTCACTGAAGCGGGGCTTCGAGGTGGGTCGCTTGACCGCGGCTCTCCGTGATCGGGTGATTCAGCGGCCGGCGACGTGCCGAGGGATCGGGGATCGCCGACCGCTGAAACCTGTGCTGTTGTTTCCGAGGATAAGTCGGGGCCCCTGTGAGGGGGCACCCGCGGGGGTTTCCTTCTACTCTAATCAGCCGCGGGCCATCCTGCCCACGGGAGAATCCGAAATTTTGCGGATTCTTAATTCTTCGTGCTTCTTCTTGATCAGACGCGACGGCGGAGGCCGCAAGCGGCAACTCCGGCGAGGGTCACGAGCAGTGCCGAGGCGGGCTCGGGGACGGCGACGCCGACACCAAAGCCCCAGTTGCCCAGCAGGTCGTTCAGCTCGCCGTTATCGACGGGCGAGACAAATCCGTTAACCCACGTCGGCGGGACGGTTGCGGCACCCCAGCTGCCCAGGAGCAGGTTGAGGTCGCCGTTGTCAACTTTGCCATCGGCGTTGAAGTCGCCGGCGACCGCGTTGGTGATGGCACCGCTGCCGTTGAAGTCGAACTTGGTGCCGTTCTGTGCGACTTCCGCCAAGTAGGTGAAGGTGCCGCCGGCGCTGAGATCGACCGTGAAGGCATCAACCGCGGTGCCGGTCGTGAACAGGTTGCTGCCGTAGGCCCCACGAACCACGTTGCCGGCGATGGCGACGCCGTTAAACAGGCCGCCGACGCCGATGTCACCGGGGTTGGCGGTCGGGAACAGAGCACCGTTGGTGCCGGCCTGAATGGTCGCTCCGGTGACGGTCACCGAGATCTCAAAGGCCAGCGAGCCGCCCGCGGCTGAGGGGAACAGCGCGACATCCGGAGCCAGCCGGAACGTGCCCGTGCTATTACCGTTGTTGACGAAGGTCAGCGCCGGCATGGCGAACACCGGCGAGGTCATCGCACACAGTGTCGCAACAAAAGCGTAATTCATGAAAGACATTCGAAGCTCTCCACCCACTAGAGATTGAAACTTGGATCTGAGTTGCCGGGCTTGACGCTTGCTCAAACGTTCTGCGGAACTCGGTACACGATGAATCTTAAAACTGCGAAACTCAAAAAACCTTGGTTCGTCTGACCGAGGAGTTCTTTCGGTGGGCTGGCTTAAAGAGCCGAAACTCTCAGGCCACGGTGCTCACGCTATGAATCGGCTGGGCGACAAGGTAGGGGAACGATCGCTGCTCAGACTTTCGAACCCCATTAGTTACTTTATTGAACTCTGCGTCTCGCTCGGTTTCAAGGGTCTTGCAGCAAGGTCGTTCGAAAAAGTCGCTGCAAGGTCTGCTCGGATCGCGGTTAGCTTAGCTGAGAGAAGATCGAAAGGGCGGGCTGCTGGATCAGGCCTCCGCAGGAAAGAATCGAGATTCCTTCGGGCGGGGATGCTCTCGCGGGAAAGTTGCCTGCCAGTAGGGGGCAACTCGAGATTCGCGAGAGGCCTGACCCCAACGGGCCAGCCAAGCTGCCTCGAAGGGTCCTCTGCCCCGCCGCTGGAAGACGCTTGCAGAACAATGTTCGCAAGGCAGCCGGCAAGGAAGCGTGAGGACTTCTCTTGGCCGAACTCTGGTTGGCGGAAGGCTCAAAAAACTAGAGCCAGAACGCCTTGAGAGCCACCGTGGGCAAGAGCAAGGTCAGCTAAAGAACGATCTTCTCAGTAGCGTCTCGCGGAAGAGCCTTGAACTCGTGAGAGCGAAGGATTGACGGCAGCCGTGTTTTTGCGATTTCACTCTCTACGCTCCGCTCTCAAACTTAGAGAGCCGAAGCCTCACTCTGAAATCACAAACACCCTACTACCCCCAACACACCCGCATTATTGCTTACGGGTTCTCTGGTTGTCAACGAATCGCGGCAAGAACCTGCCGATTTTTCTGACTCCCCTTTTTTTATCGATTGTGCGGCCTTCGGTCCTTGACGAACCGCTCGCGGGATCCACGCCTTGGGGGCGCACGATCCGCACGATCCGTGCCACCTGATCGCGGCCCCCGATTTTTTTATCGCGGCCGCTCAGAAAGTCGAAAATCGCTTTGACTCACGGCTGGCTCCCGCCGTAAGACACTCGCTGTTGCGACGCGGTGAGGCAAACGGCCCCCGCCCAACAGGCTGAGTTTCGTCTGGTCGATCCCGCTCACCACCGTGGAGGAAACCGTTCGCTAGCTGTTCCTGATCCGCCTTGCCTGCCGACCCAACCGCTCGCTGCGTGCGACGCCTAGGGTGGGCCCCCCAAAGCTCAGGTCGCGAAGCAATCGACAACACCAATCACCGTCGCCGCGCACGGTCCGTTAGCGCGTCAAGTCGAACCGGTGAGCCATGGCTCGCCACACCGCCGTCGCCCCCAATGAGCTTGCTCGATGAGGTCCACGGCTTCGCTTGACGGTCACCCGACAAACCCTGGCGTGCCGCCGATGGCTGATTGTTGAAGCCGAACCGTCCAACGCACCGCTTCGCGAGTTTCCCTCGTTGTCTCCCTCTTGAAGGAGCTTTTCGAGACCGACACTGCGTAACGAAAACGATCTCAAGCACAGCGGTTCGCCGCGTAGCCCGGCGTGTTCGCAAGAGCACGCCGGGCTTCTTTTTTTGTGGAGCGGCGTTCAACCTCTTTTTTACTACGGCTGCCGATACCGACGTCGCGCGCGGTGCGGCAATAATGCTATGATTTCGCGGCGTGCGATCCCCGCCCCCTCTAGCCGGAACGATGGCTGACTTCGCCACCTTTGTCTTCACCGATTTGGTCGGCTCGGTCGATCTGAAGACACGCGTGCCGGGCGACACCGCCGCGCAGCGCGACGAAGCCTATGTTCGTCTGGTGCTCACACCGCACCGTGAGCGGATCGAAGCGGGCCTTGCCGACGCCGGCGGCCGGGTGGTTTCGACCGCGGGCGACGGCCACTTCCTGGCGTTCACCGACACCGCTAAAGCGGCTCTGTGGGCCCTTTCCGTCCAGGCCTTGCACCAAACGACGCCGATCGAGATCGGCCGGGCGGCTCAGGTCCGCGTGCGGATCGGCCTGCACGCGGGCGTGCCCCAACGCGACCCGAACGACGAAACCAACTACATCGGCCGCGCGGTGGACTACGCCTCACGGTTGGCAGACCAAGCTTCGGCCGACCAGGTGCTGGCCTCGCGATCGGTGGCCTCGCTGCTGGAAGACGCCGGATTGAGCGACGTGCGACTGCACAGCCACGGCCGGCGGAGCCTGCGCGGCATCGGCGAGGTCGAGCTGTTCGAGGTACTCGGCAAAGGGGGGCAACCCCGTTCCCCGCGCGCTGACGCGGCCCCGCCCGATCAACGCCAGTGGACCGTTTTGCCGGCCACGATGGGGCTCACCGATTACCACCGTGGCAGCACGAGCGGTCTGTCGGCCACCACCCTGCCCCCCCAGAAGCGGCTGGGGAATTACGAGTTAGGAGAACTCATCGGCGCGGGGGGCATGGGCAACGTCTACAAAGCAAAGCACACGCAGTTCGGCCGCACGCGAGCCATCAAGCTGATCAAGCCCGAGCTGATGGGCTCCGGTGCCGGCGAGTCGGCGGTTCGCCGCTTCTATCAAGAAGTCCGCGCTACCGGTGCTCTGGAGCACCCGAATCTCGTCGTCGCGATCGACTCGTCGGCCCCGGATGACGAGCAGCACTATCTCGTCATGGAGTACATCGATGGCGTGGGGGTGGATCGTCTGCTGGCTCAGCATGGACGGCTCGACCCCGGTGCCGCGTGCGAGATCGCACGCCAAGCCGCGTTGGGCCTGGAACACCTGGCGTCGCAAGGGCTTGTGCATCGCGACGTGAAGCCCTCGAACCTGATGGTCACGCTCCGCGACGACCCCACCGCCTCAACCGGCACCCAAGCCGCTAAGCCGCCAAAAACGGCCGTGGTGAAGCTGATGGACCTGGGTTTGGCCCTGCTAGCGGGCAACGACCGCGAACGGGTCACCCGGATCGATCACGGCGGGATGGGCACCGGCTATTACATGTCACCCGAGCAGTGGCGCACCACGAGTGTCGATATCCGGGCGGACATCTACAGCCTGGGCTGCACGCTTTATCACCTGCTCACAGGCGAACCGCCGTTCGCTCAGTCAGACCTTCGCGCGCAAAAAGCGCATGAGCGCGAGTCCCTGGTGCCGGCCAGCCGCTCGTGCGACGCCCCGCCCGAGCTTGACGCCCTGCTCCGGCAGATGATGGCCAAGAGCCCCGAGGACCGACCCCAACGGCCCCTCGAGATCGCGGCAGCGCTCGAACCGCTCGCTGACCGCGGAGCACTGGCAAGACTGGTCAGGATTAGCGGATCGCCTGAAGGTAGCTCCGCCGTGAGCGGCGACACCCGCGCCCCTGCCCAGGCGGCGCTCGACACCCGTCGGCTTACGCCCCGCGGATCCACGCTTTCCAAAGCCGCCGAACGCGCATGGTGGCTCGCCCCGACCGTAGTGGCGATCGTCACGGCGCTGCTGGCACTGAACTTAGCGTGGTGGTTCAGCGATCTGAAAGGCCGCATGGCCAGCATGAAGAGCCGCATGCTCACCCAGCATGAGGACATGCTATTGAAAGAATCGCGCAGCGCCGCACGGCTGCTCGGCAAGGAAATCAACGAGCGGTTTGTAGAGCTGGAAGATCTCTCGAAGAGCGACGAGCTGCGCGGGTGGTTGCGGGCGATCAACGCCGCACCGCAAGACGAATCGCTCTGGAAGGCACCGCAGGACTGGCTCTCGCTGCAAGAATCCGAAGCCAAGTTCGAGACCAACAGCTGGTTTATCCAGAACCGCAACGGCGTGCAGATCGCCCGTGCTCCGCGTGGCGATACCACGGGCGGCAACTACGGCTATCGCGACTATTTCCACGGCAAGGGATACGATTTCGACCCCCAACAGGCCGACTACACGCTGCCCGAACCGATCACAACGGCCACGCTTTCCGCCGTTTATCGCAGCGATAACAGTGGCAAGCTGAAGGTCGCTTTTTCATTGCCGATCTTCAACGGGCGGCAATCCTCGGATGCCCGCGAGGTGATCGGCGTGCTGGCGATGTCGGTCGAGCTGGGCGACTTCACGCTCACCAAGAAAGAGGCCCAGCAAACCAGCGATTTTGACAAAGTCGAAATCCTGCTCGTCGACTCCCGAGCCGACACCGTTGATGCCGGCGGCCCCGGCAAAGCTCAGCGGGGACTGGTGCTGCACCATCCGCGGATCGGCACGGCGGCGAGCCCCCGACGGCTCGATCAGCAACTGCTCGCAACGATGCTTGAACAAAAGGCCCCCGGCGGAAATCGCCTGATCGATGAGGGCTACATCGAACCGTTCGACAACACCGCCAACTACTGGGGGGCATTCGCTCCCGTCTTGCGGGTGGTGCGCGACGATCCGATCGATACGCAGTGGATCGTGATCGCTCAGGAGCCCAAGCCCGAACTCGATGCCGAGCTGGCCGAATGAGCGCGTGACGCCACCGCATGCACCCCCCCGGCGACGGCGTGCTGGGTGAGCGTTACGAGCAGGATCACGAGCACCGCCAGCGGAGCGTCTCCGAGCAGCGCTCCGGCGAGCCCCAGAGCGAGCCCCGTGTTCTTCATTCCGAGCGAGTACGCCCAGGCGATCCGCACCTGATGCGACACCTTGCCCCAAGGGGCAAGCCCCCACCCGGCTACCGCACCCGAGAGGGGCAGGGCCAACGCGGCACCGGCAGCGGCAAAAATTGGTTGGGGGCGTGCTTCGCTAAGCAGTTGGGGCAACGCCGCGGCAGCGTTGGCGTAGTTGAGCAGCAGCAGCGCGAGCGCCGAAGCCAGCGCCAGCCACGGCCCCGCCGCCCGCCGCCCGGCTGGACCCAGCAGCCCGCCGACAACCAGCCCCAAGGCGGTTGGTCCCAACACCCAGACCATGAACATCACGCCGCTCGACCGCACGACAACGGCTTCGGCCGCCGCGGACTGAGCCGCGGAGAGGGTCAGTCCCATGAAGCTCAGCAGCAGCGGCGCAACCCAGGGACACAGGCCAATCGAAATGATCACCAGGCCCAAAGACCACGGGATCGCGCCGTCAGACTGATGGGTCCACGCCACCGCTGAATTGGCAACAGGCATCGCGGCGGCCAACGCCAGCCCTAGCCCGATCGAGACGGCCTGATCGCTCGGCAAGCAAGCCAACAGAATCGGCACTGTGACAATCGCCACCACCAGCGGCACAACCCAACTCCCGAGCAGGGCCAGCAGCAGAGCGAACGGGCGACTGCCCAGCTCTCGTACCCGCGACGCATCGCTCATTGCGCCGCCACAGAGCAGCAGTACCGCGACCATCCACAACGAGAATCGTGCGGCCTCGCCGCCGGAGCCGACCCCAAAGCTGGCGTCTCGGAGCAACAGACCGGGCCCCGGCGCAAACGCCGCCGCCGCATAAGTGCCCAGCAAGAGCACCAGCAGCCAACGCCGGACGATGCCCGAAAGCGTTGCGACGAGGGACGAGGATCCAGACATAGGGGCCGAAAGCGATTTCCCTTGGGAGTTGCGCAACTTACTTTGGTTCGCTAAGCACCAAGCTGATTCTTCAGATCCGCCAGCTCCTGGCGCAGCTCCGCGATCTCGTCGCTCAACTCGATCCGCAGGGCAAGCAGCTCGGCGGAAAAATCGGGCTTAGACCGTTCCGCAGCGGTGGCTGGGGCAGCGGAAGGCTGCGGTGCCGACGCCGTCGCCGCCGCGGGCTGCACCGGCGCAGGGACCGGACGAGCTACCTCGACAGGGGCCGTCGAAACGACCGCGGCAGACGCCCCCCCTGCGGCGAGGGTGCCCAGCCCAAGATCGCGGCGAACCCGATCGAGCTCGCTGCTTGAGTAGTAGCGGTGCGAAACAATCGCGCCGCGGCCCGGGGGTGAGAGGTACTCCACCAATCCCTTTTCGACGAGCGTATCGAGCACCGGAGTCAGCTCGGTGAGCCCCTTGATCGGTTCCATACGGGCGGCCCGGCCGCGAAGCTCCCCAACCGTTTGCGCACCGCGGAGCAGCAACTCGGCGAGGACCGCCAGCTCGACCTTATCAACGCCAAACCACTCGTAGGCGCGGTGCCGATAGCGTTCGACCCGCGACTCGCCCTGCACCAAGGTCAGCGCCCCCTTCTCGCGGAGCGCGTCCGCCACGGTCTCGACACGGTCCTCGTCGAGATCGAGCTGTGGTGAGCGGTTGCTCTTTTGATTGCATCCCGTCCGCAGGGCGTTCGCGCTCAGCGGATAGGCGTCGGGAGTGGTTTTGGCTTTCTCGATCAGCACGCCGAGAAGGCGTCGCTCGTACAGGTCCAGCGTGGCGGTGCGTCCACGGGGTGCTTCGGCAGGGTCGTTCATACGGCTCGGACGGGGGCAAGAAGGGGCGGAGTGCCTATCGTAAGACGCTCGCGCCTCGCGAACAACGCGAGCCCTGCCCCCTCTGCCGGGCATCGGGCCTACCCGCCAATAAAAAAACCGCGGGCCCGCCCGATTGGCGGGCCCGCGGCGAAGGGTCGCGAGCTTTCCTGTTGGCCTTCTTAGCCGAGCTGGTGCCGCCGTGGGGGCGGGATTGGCTCGGCTTCCCCCCCGCGATCGCTCAACCGAGTGAGCCTCGCGGCGGGTTTCTTCTCGGCGATCGCTCAGTAGGTGAGGATCGCGTCGATGCCGAAGGAGGTCTGGTCGTAGTCGTCCTGGTTGGCGAAGCCGAGGTTGGCAGCCGCCGCATCGGACGGGGTGAAGTCGTGACGAATTTCCGGACGAATCACCAGGTTGGCGTGCGGCCGGTAGTTCAGACCGTAGGTCACTTCACCGTAGCTGAACCCGTCCGACTTCCACCACTCCGCACGGATACCGGCGGCCAGGCAGTCGTTGAGCGTGTAGAACAGGTACTGGTTGATCGCCACCTGGTCGTTCGCCGTGACGGCGCCGCCCTGCGAATCGATACCCACCAGGTCGCTCTGGAACACGTAGTTCAGCTTGTCGCTCAGCGTGACGTCGAACACCAGCGAGTGGCTGTAGTCGGTGTCGCCGTCCGGTGCCCCCTGCACGAACCCACGCGAACGGGCACCGAAGTCGCCGATCGTCGTGATGTAGGTGAAGGCGATGTCGTCGGTCAGGTTGGTGCTNAAACCACCGAGGAAGTTGCTACCGTTGTCGAACTGATCGAAGCCGGTGTCCCAGCCCGCGGTCCAGCCGGCGTACACTTCGAGGTTATCGAAGCCGCTGTACGTACCGACCACACCGGTGTGGGTGAACGGCTCGCTGTTGAACANCGTGAGGGCGTGGCTGTAGAAGAAGTTGTCCGGAGCGGTCACGACTTCGTAGCCCACCAGCGTGTAGAAGTGGCCGGCGATGATGCTCCAGTCACCGAAGGCGATCTCACCGTACAGCTGCGGCATGGCCCAGCCGTAGTTGAAGCCCGCGGCACCGTNGCCGTTGTCCCAGCCGTTCTGGAAGTCCCACGACCCGGGCGGGTTGCCGAAGGCCTGGGTCTTCTGGGCGTCGATGCCGTACATGACGTCGGCACGGAAACCCCAGTCCCAACCGCAGCAGGGGGCTTCAGCGACCTTCTCGGCCCAGAACCACTGCTGGTGCAGGTTCAGGGAGTCGGGGCGGTCGTTGAACGACAGGTTGTCGTTCGTGGCCTGCGAGAGACGGTAGTTGTTGTTGTGGTAGCCCACTTGGGTCCAACCACCGAAGTCGATCCCGTAGCAGTTGCACGGGTCGACCGCACCCTTGAGCGTCCACGCGTCGCCCAAGCAGCAGGGGCCCAACAGCGAGCCCAAGCAGCACGTGTCGCCACATCCACAGCACGCGTCGCCGCAGCACGCGTCGTCACCACAACCGTCGTCGCAACCGCATGACGGTTCGTCGCAGCAGGCCGGAGCCTCGCAACAAGTCAGTTCGTAGTCGAACGCCGTCTGGACCGCGGTATCGGCGTGCGCAACAGCGCTACCGAAAGCGACCAGAGCAACGCCCATAGTCCATTGAAACTTCATTACCTTCAGCTCCTTCTTGGGGGAAAGCTCGCGTCCATTACGCCCGCAACTACGAACCCGAGACACGCTGTCTCCGATGAAGCCGCGGCGATAAATCTCACGCCTGATCGATCGTGATATCGTCGGGCCTCTTCCCCGCTGTCCACGACGTTTGGAGCGGTGAGACCAAAAATCGAGCGCACGTAGGCCCCGATTGAGAAGCTATGACGGCTGTTCGGGCGGTGCCGACCGAGGGCTAGCAAGCGGTGGGAAAAGCCGCACGCCAAGAATTCCCCATTTTGCCTAACCGGCAACCCGATTGAAGCGGGGACGGAGCGTTCAATCGCTCTGAAACCGTCTTCCCTCAAGCGCTGATCGAGCAGGAAACAGCCCGCCTGCGTCGGAGCGTTAACGAGGCGGATCCGAGCCGAGCGATCGTGTGCCCCGAGCGGGCGCGAGGCAATCCCGAGATGCGCAACAAGCGTTCGCGCTCTCGCGGCACGGGCTAGTAAGAGATCGGGGCGATCGAGTACTTCGAGACCCACCAGGAACGGGGCCCGCTCAGCCGGGGCGAGCTGCGTGTCAGCTCCAACAAGACCCGCTGCGAAGGAGCATCTTCGACCGCGGGCAGCTCGTAACGGCGCGTGATGGTTTCCAGGCCTCCCGGTTTAACACCGATCGACGAGGCGTCGAGGAACTGAGCCTCTCCGCCTGCGAGCGTTTGAATCGCCAGGTCGGAACGAAACTTATCGAGCTGTCCGCGGGCCTGTTCATCGGACTCGTAATAGAGCTCCGCCAAATCGTGGCTGGGCCGGCGGTAGCGAAGCCCCAGCGTGAGCTCATAAGCCGACACGAAATCTTCCGCGGCGAGCGCCTCGACAAACCGATCGGCGATCAACTCGGCCGAGGATTGATGCAGATGCTGGCTGACCCGCGTGCTAACCTGGACCGCCATGAACACCGCCACCGCCAGTGCTAACCCGGTCACCGCCAGATTGCGTCCGGTAAGCGTTTCGGGCGATCGGGCGATCGAAGCGGCGGCCACCAACGAGATCGCCGCGGCGATCACCGGCAGCGCGATCAGCCACGGCTCAACCAGCGCAGCGCAAGACAGAACGCCCATTACCAGCCCCGTTACCGCAAGCGGACTGAGCGAGCGATAAGCGAGTTCGTCGTCGGGGTCGATCGGCTCGTAATCCATCATGCGATCGAAAGGGGCAACTTGGGGGGCTAACAGCTCATTCGAAATCGAATGTGCCGGGCGTTTACTTGCGATCGACCAGCACGTCGGTCATTTTCTGGAACGAATCGCGATGCTGCCCAAGGGTGAAGACATAGATCGCCGGCGAGAAGCCGCTGCCGCCGAGTCGGTCGGGAGAGAGCGCCGTCTCGGCCAGCCTCAGCCAAGCAACATCCGGACGTGAGAAGACCGAAAGGCCATCGAGTTCCGTTGCGACGGCATCAACCGTTGTACCGGTCGGTTGCAATTCGGGGAAGAAGTCGGTGGCCCCCAGGGGTGCCGCATGGAACGTGGCCATGGTGAAACAGGCAACAAGCACCGCGGCCACGAGCCCGACGATCGGGCCGCCGATCGGATTGATCGGCTCTTTGAACCGCAGCCGCCTCGGCGACATGACACCCCCCAGCCCCTTCAGCACGCCTACGACCAGCGCAAAGACCAGCCACAGCACGACGAAGTCGAGCAGATAGGTGTAACTGCCTTCGGTCGCCTCGTCGATCATCACAACGATCGGTTGATAGATGCCGAAAGCGGTAAGCCCCCCCACGAGCAGCGTGAACAAGGCGATCAAGTTGGCCCACAGGCCCTCGCGCACCATCATCGCCAACGTGGCGAAGAGCACGATACCAAAGATGGCGTAATACATGGGCTGCGAACAAACGCTCGTGAGGAATCAGTGATGAGTAGCGGGGAGTTATGCCCGCTCAGAACGTCAGAACTCGTTTAAGTCGTGAGGATGCGGCTCAATTCTTCGACCGAGGTCTTGCCGCGGGCGATCAGCAGCGCCCCCTCTTCCTTCAGGGTCCGCATGCCGGCCAGCCGTGCGGCCTTGCGCATCAGGTCGAGCTTCGGTTGCTTGAGCAACACCTGGCGCACCTGATCGTCCACGATCAGCAGCTCGAACAGTCCGGTCCGACCAACGTAACCGATCCCTTGGCACGTCTTGCACGGTTTTTCGATCTCTTCCGCTTTAGGCGCGCGGTAGAGCTTCTCGACTTTGGCCTTGGGGATCTTGAGCTTCGCAAGGAGCTCGGCCGAGGGCTCGAACTCCACCTTGCACTCGTCACACAGCAAGCGGATCAGCCGTGTGTTGAGCGAGGCGAGTGCCGTGCGGGCCAGCTCGCGATGGGGCAACTTCTTCTGCAGCAGCCGCAGCAACGCCTCGGGCGCTTCCTTCGCGTGGGCCGTAGTAATGAGCAGTCGATTGTGCTCGACCACCTCGTTCATTAGCAGCTTGGCCGATTCCTCATCGACCACGTCACGCACGACGTAAACGTTGGGGTACTTGCGTGACAGACTGGGAATGAGCTTGGCGGGGTTCTCTCCCTTGGCCGGATCGAACTGGTGCGGCTCGATGTTCTCGATCTCGCGCTGCGGGTCGTCCGTGGATTCGATCGCGACGAAGTCGCGCATCAGCCGATCGGTCTCGAGCAGAGTGACGTCCGTCAGAGCGGTCAGCCCTCCTTCGGGCATGGCCGAGACGACGATCACGCCCGAATCGGACAGCGTGGCCTCGAGCATCTGCTCGCGGAGCTTCTCACGCATGCCGAGCTGTTCAAAAGTGGAAAAGTCTTTGGTGGCCCCTCCGCGGAGCGAAACGACCACGCGTTCGCCGGTCTTCACACCTTGGCTGACCACGCGGCAATCGTACTTGTAGCCGTTGTATTTGGCTCCAAAGACGCCTTCCTGCTTCTTGCGACGTTCTTTCGTGCTGAGATTGGCAAGCTGCTTCATCACGGCCAGCAGCACGTCGCCCGACTCGCGGTCGCGCGGTTCGCTGTTGTGCCAGACGCCGTCAATCAGCCGCCGGATCGAGACGGCCTCTTGCCCGTAGTCGAGCATCGTACGAATCGCCCGATCGTCAGACATCTCCGAGACGAGCTCTTTGACCAGCACATAGCCGGGCGACTGTCGCGCGGTGAGCAGGTTGGCTTGGTTGATGCGGTCTTCACCGCCACGAGCTTGGATCTCGACGGGCGGGCCCTTCAGATAGCCGGCTTGTTTCTCGGCCCCCAGGTTCAGGCCGACACTCTTGCCCGCCTCGGCGACCTGGAAACGGAACCAGTCGCTTGTAAAGACTTTCTCGTGCGGCTCGACCGAGCGGTTGTGCTTGGCCGCGTAAACAAACAGCGGGACCAGCCACGCCAGCGTCAGCAACAGGTAGCTCACCAGGAAGCTGGGGATCACCAGCAGCAGCCCCATCGCGATCGCAAAGGGGAAGGCCGCCACCGGGTTCCACAATCCGTAGCCCAATTCGTAGTACTGTGCGTCGCGGTTGACCCAATCGCCCGTGCGGGCCCAGGCCAGCAGCGCGAGCACCACCAGCAGCAGCTTCGGCCAGGCGATCGAGAGCGACTTGTTGCGGAGGATCGAGTGCTCGTCGTTCCACTTATCGACGCCCACTACCGGTGCCGGTGCGGCGTCTCCTTCAGCGGCGGCGGCGTCTGCAGTGGGTTCAGCTGCGGCGGCCAGATCGGCATCGGCGGCGGGTTCGGCCGCGCCCCCCGAGGCACGGCGTCCTCCGCCTTCGATCTCCTCGTTACGGATATTGTTCGCTTCCAGCACATCCGCTAGTTGCGCACTGGCTGGCGTGCCGATCGTCGCTATCCAAGCGATCGTCGCGAGCAAGACGAGCCCGCGAAGGCCGAACCTGGGGGGTGTAGCGCTTCGTAAAGTCTCGATCACAGGATACCGCCCTGGGAAACGTTGATCCCCTTCAATGCCATCTTCAGTGCTTCTTGGTTGGGAGCGACTTCCATCGCGGTCGCGCGATCGATCAGTTCTTTGTCCACCAGGTCTTTGAGGCTTTGCGTGAAGTCCTGCATGCCGTCTTCGGCACCGATGCGGATCGCGTCGGGCAGCTTCTCGTCGCGCTCTTCGAGCACCAGTTTCCGGATCGTCGGTGAGAAGGTCATGATCTCGACCGTCGGCACCCGGCTGACGCCCGGCTTGATGCTCTTGAGCAGCTTCTGCGCGACGATGCCCTTCATGTTGAAGGCGATCGCGCTGCGCAGTGCGGGGTGCATGTCTTGCGGGAAGAGGTCCAAGATGCGGCCGATCGTCGTGGCAGCGCTCGACGCGTGAATCGTACCGAACACAAGGTGACCGGTCTCGGCGGCGTGGATCGCGGTCATAAAGGTTTCGCGATCGCGCATCTCGCCGACCAGGATGATATCGGGGTCTTCGCGGACGGCGTGTTTCATGCCGACCTCAAAGTCGATCACGTCCAAACCCACCTCACGCTGGTTGATGAGGCATTTGTCCTGGGTGTAAACGAACTCGATCGGATCTTCGAGCGTGAGGATGTGCTTGCGATAGTTGCGATTGATCCAGTTGAGCATCGAACCGATCGTCGTGCTCTTGCCCGAACCGGTCACGCCGGCCAGGAGCACCATCCCCTGGTCGTACTTGCAGAGCGTCTCGACCGAGGGGGGCAGATTGAGCCCCTCAAAGTCGGGGATGAAGCTGTTCACACGCCGGGCAACCAAACCCATGTGACCGAGCTGCTGGAGCAGGTTGACGCGGAAACGCCAGTTGGTTTCGTCAACGAGCAGGGTGTGCGCGAAGTCGGCACCGCCGTCGCGATCAAAGATCTTCCGCTGACGGTCGTTCATCAGCGGCAGCAAGAGACCCACCATCTCCTCGTCGCCGATCGGACCCCGATTCATCGGGCGCAGCGTGCCGCCGACGCGAACCATCGGGGGAATGCCAACCTTAAGGTGCAGGTCGCTCCCTTCGAGCTTCACGCACGCCCGGAAGAGCTTGTTGACCTCCAGCTCTTGGGTATTCGGGATCAAGCCACTCTTGATCGCATCGGCGGTGCTTGCCATAGACGGGACAGGAAGGGCTGGAAGGCTGCGGACGGGCTCAGAATCTCACGACCGCCGAGGGGCGGTCGCGGCAAAGCTTCCAGTTTACACCGAACCGCGGCCTAAGCGAGCGGGGTGCGAATCGCCCCTGCTTCGCCGTGTTCTGAGCCCCCGATTGCCCGCACCCCGGAGGCGACCTTACGGTCTGGCCCGACAGGCACGAAATCTCCTGCCGAGCGGCATCGCAACCAGAATAGCCGGCGTTAGAGCCTCACCGGCACGCCGCACTCTGCCATGATCTGCTTGGTCTGGGCGATCGTGAACTCGCCAAAGTGGAAGATGCTGGCCGCCAAAGCCGCCGAAGCCTTGCCCTTGAGAATGGCATCGGCCAGATGCCGCGGATGCCCCGCACCGCCGCTGGCCACCACCGGCATGCCCACGGCTTCGGCCACGGCCCGGGTGATCTCGAGGTCGTAACCGTCTTTCGTTCCGTCGGCGTCCATGCAGGTCAGCACGATCTCGCCCGCCCCCAGGCTTTCAACCTCTTGAGCCCAAGAGACGGCATCGAGGCCGGTCGGCGTGCGTCCGCCGGAAATAAATACTTCCCACTTCTCGGTCCCGTCCGGCAGACGGACCCGCTTGGGGTCGATATTGACCACCGTCGCGCACGCTCCGAAGGCCCGTGAGACCTCCTTGATCAGCGCGGGCGTACGGACCGCCGCCGAATTGATGCTCACCTTCTCAGCTCCTGCCTGGATGAGTCGCCGCGCGTCTTCCAGCGTACGGATACCGCCCCCAACGGTGAACGGCATGAAGCACTGCTCGGCCACCTGCCGGACTATATCGGCTGTGATCTCGCGGCTTTCGTGGCTGGCCTTGATATCGAGAAAGACCAGCTCGTCGGCCCCCTCAGCCTCGTAACGCTTGGCGACCTGGACCGGGTCGCCCGCATCAACGAGGTTGACGAAGTTGGTCCCTTTCACCACCCGGCCACGATCAACATCAAGGCACGGGATTACGCGAGCGGCGAGCATGGTTATGAAGGGGCCCGTACGGAGGCACCCGATCGGAGGGGCAAGGTTGCTTAGAGCGAATGAGGGCGAGCTCGTTAGCGAGCCCTCTAACTTAACCGCCCCCCGTTGCTGACAAGAGGGGCAACGATCCGCCCGTAGCCAGCCCACTGCGGTGTGGCATGACTTGGCAGGGCGCGGCGTGGCTTAGCTTAGCTTAGGAGGAAATGCCCTCAACGCGCAGCGGCCGTCTCGCGGCGACAGTCCGGCAAGCTTTCCAAGAACAGCCGGCCGTACGCCTTCGTTTCGATGCGTGGGTCAAGCACCACCACCGTCCCGCGGTCACGTTTGGTACGGATCAAACGTCCAAAGCCTTGCTTGAACTTCAGCACCGCTTCAGGAAGCTGATAGTCGGCAAAAGGGTTGCCCCCTGCGCTGCGGATCGCTTCTAAGCGGGCCTCCAGCAGCGGCCGATCGGGCACGCTGAACGGCAGCTTGGCGATAATCACAAGCTGCAGCGCGTCGCCCGGCACGTCGACCCCCTGCCAAAAGCTGTCGGTCCCCAGCAGCACGCTGCGCGGGTTCTGCTTGAACTCCTCGACCATCTGCGAACGCGGCATGCCGTCCGCTTGCGAAAGCAGCCGCAGGTTCCAGTTGGCCAACCAACGCGTCAACCCGCTCGCGACACGGCGTAGCATGTCGTAGCTGGTGAACAGCACGAACGCCCGGCCGTCGGTCTCCGCAACGTGGTGCTGAATCCGTGCGATGCACGCGCGCTCGTAGGCCTCACGATCGGCGGTGGGGTCGGGCATGTCCGGATACGTTACAAGCCGCGCTTGTTGGGCATAGTCGAACGGGCTGCCCAGCTGGATCGCGTCGCAGTGGGTCAGTCCGATTCGCGCCTGGAAGAAACCGAACCGGTCATCGCGCTGCGCCGCCACCGGCTTTCGCCCCGAGCTGGAGGTCCCCGTTGACGAAGAACCCGCGCGGGCGTCGCCACCAACGGCGAGCGTGGCGCTGGTAAGAATCACCGACGGCACGGTGTCGAAGAGTTGCTCGCGGAGCGCCGGACCGATGTCGAGCGGCGCGGCCCCAAGCGCAACGCGCGGCAAGCCACGGCGTGTCTCGCGGGCGTCCATCCAGTAGACGCTGCCCGACTCCGACTGGGTCCGCCACACCTCGAGCGCCCCGGCGAGGGTCTGCAACCGCGCGTGAGCCGCGGTGTAGTCTTGGCGTTCGACATCGTTGTTGAAGGCATCGCCGGCGCGCTTGACTTTGGTCGCGAGCGCCAGCAGCTCGGCCGACAGACCGGCGTCAACCAGCTCGGGCTGTGTGACCCGGCCGTTTTTCGGACCGCGCTGAGCGCCCCACTCCCACAGCGTCGCAAAAAAATCGTCCGCAACAACGCGGCAACGATCGACCTGACGCATGGCGTCGGTGAGCTTGGCGCCGACCAGCAGTCCCTTTTGAGTGCGATCGTTGTAGAGCCGATTGAGCACGTACTCGACCTGGCTTGCCGTGACGCTCAATCCCAGGTGGTCGCCGGCGACCGCTTCCACGGTGTGTGCCTCGTCTAGCACCACCACGTCGTAATCGGGCAGCAGGCTTACCCCGCTGCGGCGTAGCGCGATATCGCTGAACAGCAGCGCGTGATTCACCACCAGCACCTGAGCGTGCTGCATCCGCCGCCGCGCGGCGTAGTAATGGCACTTAGCGTGTGTGGGGCACCGCCGGCCCAGGCAGTTGCCCGAGTCGCTGGCCACTTCGTCCCACACGATGCCATCGGGCGAGAAGGGGAGATCCGTAAGCGAGCCGTCGGTTGTCTCGGCAGACCACTTCTTAAGCTCGCGGAGCTGCGCAACCTGCTCGTCTTTGTCGAATAGCGTTCCGGCGCGCGCCATCGCGGCCTCGAGCCTGCGGAGCGAAACATAGTTGCGCCGCCCCTTCACGAGCACCGCCGAAAAGTCCCGCGGGATGACCGCGTTCAAGAGCGGCAGGTCTTTGTCGAGGAGCTGCTCCTGGAGGGCGATCGTGTGGGTGCTGACCACCACGCGGCGGGGGCGTTTCGCACCGTCAGGCGTTGTCGCGGGCGGAGCATCCTCGGGTTCGGTGGCGGCGAGAATCGCCGGCACGAGATACGCGAAACTCTTGCCGACACCGGTGCCCGCCTCGGCAACCAAATGACGGCGATCACGGATCGCCCGCGCCACGGCTTCGGCCATCGCCAGCTGCTCGGGGCGCTGCTCGTAATGGGAGAGCCGGCGGGCGATCGCGCCCTCGGGACCCAGGATGTCAGCAACGTTCAGCGGTCGGTCGCTCACCAGAGAATCTCATCCCCAAAAGGTGGCGATGACAGTGATAACGCAACAAAGCAACGCGAAGAGTGCGAAGAGGAATTGGCCGTGCACTTCAAAATCGACTTCTTTCGCAAGACGCGGAGGGTCTTCGTGAGGATCACCACGGCGGAGGGTGTCTAATCTTTCTGCCAACCAAGCGAGGCGGCGGTGTGGTGCCTCATCGCTAGCAGGGAGCAGAAACATGATCACTCCGGCTGCCAGGTGATGACCCCTTCATCGGGGCTGCTGGCGGTAGCGTAGAGCCGCTTGGGGATTCGCCCGGCGAGGTAGCTATCGCGGCCGGCTAGGCACGCTCGGCGCATCGCCTCAGCCATCCGCAGCGGATCGCGAGCGTGCGCGATTGCCGTGTTGAGCAGCACGCCATCAACGCCCAGTTCCATCGCAGCGGTGACATCGCTCGCCGCTCCGACGCCCGCGTCGACAATCACCGGATACGTGGGGTCTTCTTCCTTGAGATACTCCAAGCAGATCTTCAGGTTGTTGGCGTTGAGCACCCCCTGCCCCGATCCAATCGGGCTGCCCGCGGGCATGACGCTCACCGCTCCCGCCAGTTTGAGCCGTTTGGCGACCACCGGATCATCGCTCGTGTAGACCAGCACCTGAAACCCGTCCGCAACCAACTGCTCGGTCGCGCGGACCGTCTCGATCGGATCGGGCAACAGGGTCCGCTTATCCGCGAGACACTCCAGCTTGACCCAATCGGCCCCGGCGTTGCCGAGATCGGCAAGGATCTCGCGGCCCAGCCGGGCGACCCGCACCGCGTCGTCAGCGCTGAAGCAGCCGGCCGTGTTTGGCAGGATGGTGTACCGCTGCGGATCGATGTGATCGAGCAGGTTCTCACCCTGGGCATCGATTAGCCGATCGCGGCGCACGGCGACCGTCACACAGTCGGCACCGCTGCGGCGGAGGGCCTCGCCCATTTGCGCATAACTAGCGTACTTGCCCGTGCCGACAATCAATCGGCTGGCGAGCGTGTGCGTGCCGACTACCAGCGGCGTATCAGTAGCAGATTCGGTAGCGACAGACATCACGATAGACCAGGGGAAGACTCAGCCGCCGCCGACGAGCGTCACGACTTCGATACGATCACCGGGCTCGAGCCCGGTGGCGGCGTGCTCGGCACGCGGGACAACGGTCAAGTTGCGTTCAACCGCGACACCCACCGTGCGTACCTCGAGCATTTCAAGCAACCCGGCAACGGTCAAACCGTCGGGGGCCTCGAGCTGCTCACCGTTTACAAACAGCGTCATAGGGCGGAGGAAGCGGGGGACGATGGGACGCAGCTCGCGAGAGCCTCACTGGTCGCGGACGAACTGGCTGCGGAGCTGACCGGCACCGATCCTTACGAACGAGCCTTTCTGAGGCTTTCCCGCGGCGTACAGGGCCGGATTCCAGGGGACGGCGTAAGCCGCCATCTGGCCGCTAGTGGCTTCGACAATATAGAGAATCGTGTGGCCGAGTCGCCCACCCGCCTGCCGCAGGTTGCGGGCTTCACCGGTCACCATCAGGTACTTGGCGTTCTTGACGCCCGCGGCCCCAAAGTCGCCCGTTACGTTGTACTCGAACAAGCCGTTGAATCCGGCCTGGCGTTCGTTGATGACGGCCCCTTTTAGGTCGCCGGTGAGAAAATCAAGGAAGAAAACGGCTTCGAGCCCCTCGTCGATCGTGCCGGTCGCGAGGACGAAGTTCTCTTGTGCAACGCTGGCGCTGGCGTGGGCCTCGATGGCGGGCAAGAGCGACCAGTCGAGCGTCCCAGCGGACGAACCCGCCGAACGGCCGACCGCATAACCCAGCCCTCCGGCAACCAACAGGCCGCCGAGAGCCACGGCTCCCGCAATTGCCAGCCAAGGCTTGGCAGACGTGGTGGCACGGAATAAAGACGCGCTTGTCGGTTCGGACATTCCCCAGCTCCTGCAACGGGCGCTACTTAGCGGATCGGCGGCTCTTCGTGGCCTATCTTGCCGATCGTATCTCCCCCACCGCCACAGGACCAGCCGAGGAAGCCGCTTGCGGACCGGTAGTCCTCCCCCCCGCTCGCCCCGGAAGCACGACTCGTGTGGCAGCGGGTCGGTCACCGATTGTTGCTGCTGCCGGCGTACCGCATCACGTAGTACAGCAGCGTAAGCACCGCTTGCAGGGTGGCGGCCACATAGGTCCAGGCGGCGGCGTTGAGCACCCCGTTCACATAGCTCATGTCGGCCTCGGAAACGATGCCGTAGCTGACGAGCTGACGCTTGGCACGGTTGCTGGCGTCAAACTCGACAGGGAGATTCACGAGCTGAAAAAACACCACCGCGGCAAACGCGACGATGCCCGCCAGAAAGAGGGGCTTGCCCAGAACGCTGCCCATGCCGGTCAGAATGATCCCGCCGAAGAGCATCCAGGTGCCCGCCTGGCTGCCGAAGCCTGCTAGCGGAACCGCGGCATTACGCACCACCAGCGGGGCGTAGCGCTTGGCGTCTTGCAGGGCGTGACCGGCCTCGTGGGCGGCGATGCCGACCGCCGCCAAGTTCCGGGCTCCGTAAACCCCCTGACTCAAGCGGAGCACCTTGTCGCGCGGGTCGTAGTGGTCCGTTAGCTGGCCCGCGATCGGCTCGATCCCCACGCTCTGCAAGCCGGCTGAATCCAGCAGATGACGTGCCGCGGCAGCACCTGAGAGCTGCGCCGGCACGCGTGAAGCGGCGGCGTACTGGCTCTTGACCCGCCACTGAGCCCAAAAGCCTAGCAGCAGCGCCGGAGCGATCATCAAAAAGAACAGCGGGTCGAAGATCATCTGGTTGTTGTAGAAAGAAAGTGAAAAGGGGAGGATAGGTAAGACTCGCGTTTGCCTTCGTGCTGGCCAAACACCTGGCAGCAACCTTTGGCTACGCGGGAAGGACCGGGCGGGTTCGTAAGGCTGCCCGCCAGCCAACCACACGCCTCTCGCTCATTCGCTCGTGGCTTCTTCGCTCGTGGCTTGTTCGCTCGCAGCTTCTTCGCTGGGCGGGGGTGCGTCTTGGCCACTGCTCTGGTTTTCCTGTGCTTGCGGGACGGCAAACGCAGGGGGAATCGGCCCGAGGGGCTCGGCTCGCGACGGCTCGACCGGCGGATCCGGGACAGCCCCCTGCCCGGTGATCGCTACGCCCGATTGCTGCAGGTAACGCAGCAGATCGCCCAGTGTGCGGAAGTTGGGGATTGTGCCGGCCGGGGCACCCGTCGGACGAACCGGCTGATTGAGGCTGAACAGGCTCTCGGCATCGACCACATTCGCCAGCACATCGCCCACCGCTAGACGCGAGTTGCTCCGCCGCATGTCGGCCAAGAGGGCTTGGTCCCGGCGACTCAGTTGGCTCGAATCGCCGATGAGGGCTGCCACGGACCGCCCCTCTGAATCAACCACCAAGAGTCGCTCGCACACGATCTCGCGCGTCTGGGTCTGCTTCGCGATTTTGTCACGCAGCGCTGCTCCGAGCGCCAGGAACAACAGGGGATAAACGATCCAACGCTCGCGCTCGGTCATCGGGGGTCTCCGGCGGTTGTCGTCGCGTCGGACACGCGCTCGAAGAGCAGCCGACCAAACAACCGATCAGCCCCTTCCTCAGCAAGCGTGAACCGTGCGGGCTGGCCCTCTCGCGCGCGGACAAAAGCGATGCGGAAGCGGCGTCGTTCAGGCTCGGCGGGCTGATCGGCAGCACGCTGCACTTCGATCTCCACCGTCGCGCGGCGGCCTTCCGAAGCAATCACCTGCCAGCGTCCCGTGAGCGGATTCGCACCGTCGAGCTCAAGTTGAGCCACGCCGTCATCGCGCAGATCCAAGGCGACCTCGAACGGTTCGATCGACTCCAAGACCGTACGCTCTGCGGTGGGGAGTTCTTTGGCGGGGGAGGTAGCAGCCTCTGAAGCGACCTCACTGGCGGGGACGCCGGCGGTCGGCCATTCGCGCCGGAGCCTCTCGGCCGCCTGTTCGGGCGTTCCACGCCACTGGCCCACGAGCCGCTGCCGGATCGTTAAGGGCGTGTCGCAGCCCGCCGTGGCGAGCGTCACAACGATCGCCAGCAGAGAGAGCAGATGACGGCTCATCACGCAGGAAATTCGGGGACGGAGGGGAGCCTTCAGCGCTGAGGGCAAGTACTTCACAAGTCTAGGCCACAGCCGCGCTGCGGCGTAACCCGCCCAGGGCCCGATCGCCTGCACCTACTTACGGGGTCGGCGGCGGGGCAACGGCGGGGGCACTCGCTACGACGGCGGCCAGCAAGGTTTTGACCGCGTAGCCCACCACCAGCAACAAAAAGAAGAGAAGCAAGAGTTCCACCCCGAGGATCAACCACGCTTTGAGGGGTAGCAACGGGGCACTGACGGTTCCTTGCTGCGCGATTTCCGCGTGCGCTGTGTAGGCTTCACGCCATGCGCTCCACTTGGCTGCCGGCTTGACGAGTTCCGTGGGAACCTTGCTCGCCGCCGACCAAGCGGCGTCTTGCTTGCGCGCAGTAGCGCGCTTCTGCGCGATCGACATCGCTAAAGAAATCAGCTTGAAGAACAACGTGATTAGCGACGCCGGCCAAGTCAGCAGACTCAAGACCAACTCGCTCTCGCGTTTGCTTAGCTCGACCCGCGCCGCTTGCAGCTTGCGCGGATCGACGGTCGCAACTTCTTTGGGCGGTACCGCAACGGGAACGGCGGCAGCCTCGTCGGCCGATTCTGCGGTGCTCTCTTTGTCGGGCTTGCCTTTACGACTCTCTTGCGACTTGGCCTCACTAACCTTCTCGACGAACCGCCCGCGCACCGGGTCCATCAGCCCTTTGATCTGTCCGCGCGATAGCGGGCCCGCCAGATACGACATCGCCCACCGCGTGTGAAACACCCGCGGCAGGTCCTCGTGAACGTTGTTCATGAGAAACACGCGGCTGCCGACGCCGGCGAGCGTGCGTTCCATCTGTTGCTTGTCGAAACTGCTGCCGGCCTGGGCCGACGCGCCCTCGAGCCCCTCCATCACACGCAGCTTGTCGCGTTCCGTTTGGAGCCGACCCAGAAACCACGTGCCCGCGTTCGACAGCCCTTTGTAGTCCAGATCGACCGGGTTCTGGGTCGCGAGCACACACCCCAAGCCAAAGGCCCGCGCTTGCTTGAGCAGCGTGAGCATCGGCTCCTTGCTCGGCGGGTTCTTCGTGGGGGGGAAGTACCCGAAGACCTCGTCCATGTACAGCAGCGCGCGCAGGTTGCCCGTGCCCGGCTGCGTTCGCATCCACGCGAGCACCTCGTTCAGCAGAATGGTCACAAAGAACATCCGCTGCGCGTCGTCCAGGTGCGCGATCGAGATGATCGAGTGCCGCGGTTTGCCGTCTTCACGGTAGAACAGTTGCTGCACATCGAGCGGTTGCCCGGTCATCCAGCCGGCAAAGCTCGGGCTTGCCAGCAGGTTGTTGAGATCCATCGCCAGCTTGGTGCGTTCCTTCTTGGGGTAGAAGGTCTCCAGCTGCATGACGCCGACCTCTTCGAACGGAGGCTCCTGGATCTCGCGGATCATCTCGGCGATGCCCAGATCTTGGCCCTGCTCCCAGGCCTTGGTCAGCACCGTCGAGAGGAAGATGTGCTCGCGGCTCCGCACGGGATCGGCGTCGATCCCCAGCAGCGCGAGCAATCCCGAGACCGCCGAGGACACCCGCTGGCGGAACGCATCATGATCTTCACGCAATGCAGCCGGCGGGGCGTTGAAATTCTTCAGCACGGTCATCGGCAGCCCATGCGACGCGCCGGGCGTAAAGATCAGCCGCTCCACCGAGTCGTTGTAACGCGCGATGCGTTCCGGCTCTTGGCCCCAACTGGCCAGACCATTCTTCCACATCTCGGCGGTCTGGGCGGCCAGCTCGTCGGGCGAAACCCCTTTGCGCTGCGCGACGCTCTCATCGACCCAGGGCCGAAAATCGGTGGGCTTGAGTTCGGGAAAGCCGAGCAGCAGATTGCCCAGATCGCCCTTGGGATCGATGCAGATGGCCGGCACGCCGTCGAGCGCTGCCTCTTCTAGCAGCGAGAGGCACAGACCCGTCTTGCCGCTGCCGGTCATGCCGACACACACCGCATGCGTGGTGAGCTGGCTCGACTTGTACAGCAGCGGCTCGCCAGCGGTCTGACCGCTGGCGAGGTCGTGCTCGCGGCCCAGGTAGAAATCGTTGCGAGAGTCGATATCGGGCATGAGTTTCTTGACGGTCGGAACGCGCGGCCTAGATGCGTGCGACTTTACAAGAAAAGGGTGGCTGAGGGGACTCGAACCCCCGGCCTCCGGAATCACAATCCGATTATTGAGCATTTGAAAAACATTTGCCTTGCAGGACAGTTGGGCGGCAACCCCTTCATTTTGAGGCCACGCGGTCTGCTCGTCGCTTGAGTCATCCGGGAGTTGGATAGGGCTTGCGTGGCCCATTCTGTGTCAGATCTACGTCAGATTCAGACCTTCGGATTCGCCCAGTTGGGCTTCTGGACTACGCAGATTACAGCATCGTCTGTCACCCGTGCCGCGCGGTCTATCCGGGTTCTGTCCTCGGTTGGGGCAAGCGGAGTCGCGAAGCCGATTGACCGAGCAGCCCGAAGACAGAACTGTGGCGTCTCGGTTGCCCCTTCCTCGCCCGGTTGACCATCCCGTGGAAGTACGCCGCCGGTTGTCACACCGGCCCGTCTTCACGGAACCTAGCCTAGTCGGTGACCGGGAGGCAGATTGCCGCCGCAGAAGTCCGAGCACGCCGCAAGCCGCGCCCTACCTCGCCTGCGAGCCCCTAAAATCAGGCCGTAGCCAATCGCACAGGTAGACGACTTCGGCCTACTTGACCATCCCTTGCCCAAACGGCCAATAGCTACGGACCGATCACTTGCGACTGAACCGGCCTGAAGAAGCGTCACGCACTCGGTCGCCCAGCTTGCAGCAAGTCCTTTGGCTCTCCCCCGTGCGAACCGCGTCTCCCTCTTATCGACTCACTGTCCGAGCTGAGGCGTTTACGTTCGACGCATATTCGTCAATCCGCTTCGCACTCCTCATCTTCTTCGAAGTCGTCCTCGTCCATCGTGAGGAGCACGAGGACCGTATTCATCGTGCCGATCGGGACGAACTCCTCGGTGACGTAGATGTCCGCGTAGCGGTCGTTGAATACCTGGAACCAGTCGGAAACCGCGGACTCGCTCTGCACCGATTCCATGATGCCCATCTGGAACTCGGACCAAAGCGGCTGTGCAGTCCTCGGCAAGTGCCCCTTGCGGGGATAAATCTGGTAGTCGATGAGCGGCTGGGACGGCACCATCCATCTGACAACGCTGTCCCTGATGCCAGCAACGGCACATGGGAAATGGGACAGCCGAACAGCCCGGAACGCGGTGCAGATCGCCGAAGTATCAAACTGACGGGCGATCTCGTAGATCCGCTCCATGCTCAGAGCATGCTTGTTGATGACCGGCTTCGCTTGCGAAGTAGGCAAGAGCATGCTGGCGGCGAAAGCGTCAGCTTCCCGCTCGATCAGGTTGTCAGACGTGAACTCGGCGTGAGATCCGTGTGACGTGCCTCGCTCGCTCATGAGGTAGGCACGGTGCCGATCGATGAAGTAGTGGCCTAGCTCATGGCAAATTGAGAACCGAGTCCGCGGATGATGCTTGTCGGGGCCATCGTACTTCGTGTTGTAGTAGAGCAAGAATCGGTTCTTCGGGCGATGATACTCGAGCATTCCGTCGTACTTGTCGCCGAGGTTCGCGCCTCGTGCACGCAGAAATGCCCGCTCCGATCTGATGATGTCGTGCGGATCGATCGGTGCGGTCAACTTCTCGACCGATACGATGTCGTCGGCGAGAGCCCCGGCCTTATCAAGGCGACTCTGTCTCGCCAGCCATTCCATCTTCGTCATCGTCGTCGCTCAACATTTCGTTGCGTAGCGTATTCTCAGTCTCGTCAGCGTCCTCATCCTCGTCGCCCTTGTTGCGGTTGAGTTGGAGCAATGCCTCCTCCACATCTTTGTAATCGCTCTCCTCCATCCACTCATACGATATTGGGGTATCAGGCGCTGTCTCTTGTTCGCCTGACAGCTTGCCCAATACGGACTGTATGAATCCATCAGGTAAGGGAGCTTCCGTGGCGTTCTCGAATGCTTTCTCTGCCTCTTGCGGAGTCAGTGGGCAGTAGCCGTATCGCTTCCGAGCTTTCGCCAGTAGCTCTTCAAGTTGCTTGTCACTCATGCTCATTTCCTCACCTTCCTTGTTGTAGTGCTGGTGCGGAACGCGCGTACTTCCTGCGCTATCTTCTCCTTCACTTTGTGCTTCGTCACATTGACTGTGTTGATTGTTTTGCCGTTCTGCTCAGCCAGTCGCTTGGCGTTGGCTTCGTCGGTAATGAAGAAGTTTATCCCAACGACACGTTCGAAGCCGGTCAATTGGTTGAAGATGAAGTCGTGGATGTGATCGAGTAGCGGAGAATCGTCTGATTCGCAATCTGGATCTTCGATGCCCTCGCATGATTCGTCGAGGACCTGCGTCTCCAGCTTAGGTTTGGCTCGGATAAGATCGATCGCGGCGTTGTGGGCGAAGGAGATCCAGACCGTACTGAGCCGGGCCACCTCTGGATCGTACTTGTCGGCGTAGTTCCAGAGCGACAGGGCCGACGCATTCAGCGCTTCCTCCAGCTCGTGCGTCCCCAGCGAGTCCTTGAACTGCTTCTTGAGGTAACCGAAGACCTTCGGACCGTACCGCTTCATGACCTCTCCGAGCGCGTACTCGTCCTTGTCCATCATCCTGATGGCCAAATCCTCGTCGTCCGGTGGGTCATCTGGCATGTCTCCGGCCTCCGTACGTTGATACGAAATCATCTTAACCGAAAAAAAATCGGAAAATTCGCCCAGGCGGTTAAGATCGCCCAGCCTCTCTACGTATCAGTGGCGACAGGGGTAAATCAGGGTGATTCGCCCCATAACCATACATGGAGATGAACCATGAGAAACGTAGAGACCGTTCGGCTCAAGCCGAACCCGTCCGGGAAGGACCGGACCCGTGGAGGCTATGCCTCCGCCACTCAGCTCGGTGCTGAGTGGGTTGATCTGAAGAACGTTGGCACGACAAGCTGCGACTTGGGCGATGTAGAGGTCTACCATATCGCCTACAGTGATCGGTCTGACAGCGGTCGGTGGGAGAAGGTGACTGGCTTCAACGGCAAGTTGCCGGCTGGGAAAATCGTCCGCGTCCATTCGGGAAGCGGGCCGATCAATGTTCTTCGGGACGAAGACCAACTCGGTGCCGACTTCCACATCTTTACCCAGAAGGACAGCTACATCTGGAACAACGACCGGGGCGACTGCTCGGGCTTGTTCATGGTGGGGGCGTCCCAGCCGTTCGATAAGGCCTGTTACGACGCTTATCCGCCGGAGGGTGAAGTCTTGCAGCGGTCCGGCAACAAGCTCGTGCCTACGAGCACGGCCGCCAGCCGCCGCTTATGAGGGCGTGGGGGCGCGAGCCCCTTTTTTCGTATTCAGTCAGTGTTTTCCAGAAGTCGCTGCAGTCGTGGCGAGCTAACTTAAGCAGGTACAAATACTATGCAAATCGACGGGGCATTGGTCCGGGAACAGGGTGTCGAGTTCGCAATCGTCATCGTGAAGCCACACGTTATAAATACGCAAGCCGCAGCGGACAGCGCACGAGACGGATTCGCCTCAATCGGCGACTTTTCCGGACTTTCGATTGTTCTTGCGGCCCAAGACTCTCAGGGAGTCTTCACGTATCAAGGCCGTCCGGACATCGTGGACTTCCTTGCGCACATTGACGCATCCCGCATTCCCTGGAAACGCTATTTGATATCTTGATACTTAGGGTCACTAGAGAAGCTTGCCAATTACGCCACTCCTTGTCGTCTTGGATAGCTCAGGCTTTTTCGACTCCTGGGGAGTTCAAACCTGCGTCGAACCGACACGCCGAAGCATTGCTCAAGTCCTGCGGCAGCTCTACGGTACCGATAGTAAGGCGTTGCCGAACTCGCGACACGCAACTGAGGTGCTGCTTTCACCCCTCAGGGCCCGCATGTTAAGTACACGCGTGCCAGACTCGCCACAGAGACGATGCAACTGAGAAATGCGGCGTCGATGGCGCCCAAGTGACACGACAGAACTCCGACCTACAGGTGGACGCAGCTTCGCTAAGACCATACGATTAGCGAATAGCCCATTCCAAGGACCTGCGATGTCGATCCGTGAAGCAGACGAGCGCCGCTTCGAATTAAAGTATAGCGTTGGGTTGTCGGTTCGCGCTGACTCTGAAACGCTCGGCATTCCCAGTCTTGTCGGGTTTCTGTCGTCGGCTTTGACACACGCGAAAGAAGAGCGTGACGGGATGGTTGACGCACCATCTGGAGCACACCCGCAAGACGTACCTGCGTACAATCAATCCGTAGCGTCGGTCGAGTACCGACTGCTCTACGATGACTCGCGAGTTTCGCCAAGCCAATTGACCGAGGCCTTGGCTGATGCCTTAGCTAGGGCTGACACACTAGCTCAGATAATCGATAGCCAAGAAGTCTGGAGCAAGCGTGCCGCAACGGAGCCCGCCAGTGGCATAACGGAGATCATCCGACTCTGTGGTGAGCCGGGCGGAACGAGCCGAGCGTTTGCATTGATGCTTGCAAGAGCTTCTTAAGGCGTACCGACGTAGTTAGGTCTGCGCTTGAGATTTGCTAGGCCTGGTTGTGGGTGGTGCTGGAGAACTCCGAGAGCCTCGGGATCATCTTGGCAAAGTTTTCGATCGCTCACCCTCGGAGCGTTTCGCTGCTGCCGTATCCTGCGTCGGCCCGACACTTCTCGGCAGTTTTGAGCAGTTCGGCGTCCCCGAGCCCAATCGACTACCGACCGACGCAGATACGCGTTACGCTCTGGCGCCGGATTGGGGTACTCTCGAACTGCCTGGCGAGGTCGCCGGGCCGGACGTAGAAATCCACTTCGCATTCGGCACCGGGTCGGATGGCCGGTGAATATAGCCGCTGCAGCGACACGGAGGCCCAATAGCCGGCGGCTTCGCTTCGGGGTTTTCTAACGTCCGACCTCCAGCCCTACGACAGGAGGCTCTAATGCCTAACCACGACGACGAACGCGCCCTTTGGGACGTCATCCGCCGCAACCCGCGGCTCGACAACCTGATTACCTACTACCTCCGCTGCGACGCAGGCCGAGAACTGCTGACGGCGATCGAGGAATCCGAGCAGGAGGACTGAGACCGGCTCAGCAGCCCGAAGACCGAGTTGTGCAGCCGCAGCTCCCCGCGTCGGGCCCGATTGACAAGGCCACGGAAGTAGGCGGCCGGCAGCCGGGCGGGCTGATCCTCCCGTAGCGTTGCGCGATCGGTCACCAGCACACAGAGCGCCGCCCCGGATCGTCCGAGCAAGCCGCACGCCTCGCCCCAGCTGGCTTGCGAAACGCCCAACTCGCCACGCAGCCGGTCGGCCCCCTCGACGACGTCGCTCCAGTCCATCGCGGTCAGGTCCATCGGCAAGTGGCCCCGGAACCGCCCGCTGACAGCGGAAGCGACCTGCTTGAGCGTCACGTGCTCGGCCCCCGAGCTGGGCGTCGGTTCGTTGGGCGCCGGCCCCTCCGCTACGCTTTCCTGAAAGCCTTCGGCCTTTTGCCTACAAGAATATATTGATTGATTGGTGTACTTGTAGTGAGCGTCCGAACGAGCGCTCGTGGACGTACTTCTGGGTGTTGTTTGGGCGATAGGAAGTGGAGAAGTGCCTCCTTCGGTTTTGGTGCTCCCTACTCCCATCGTGGCTGTTAGATCGCTGAGCAGGGCTTGGTGGCGGGTCAGCAACTCGCGGAGCTCTTCGAGCCGGATGTGAGTGCGGAGCTGATAGGCGATCGCCTGGTAGTCCCGCTCGAACCGCTCCTGCTCCGCCGTGTTCCCATTCCCTTCCCGCCATTCGAGCATCAGCGAGCGGATCTGACGGCGGCGCCAGGAGATCTGTCGTTTGGTCTCGTGCCAGGCCCGGTTGTAGAGCTCCTTCTCTTGCAGCCGTTCCTCCAGCTCGGCACGCAGGTGCGCCAGTGGGCTCAGATCAACACCGAACGCCCAGAGGATCGCCCCGGTTTTCGGATCGCGTTGCCCATACCGCTTGCAGTTCCCCGAATCCACATACCCTATCGCCCCAATCTCGAAGAGCTGTTTCTCAAGCTTTTGGATGTGCCGCTCGGACACGCCCAGGTCGAGCGCCGTCTTGGAGAGCGATTGGTAAACGATCGGCCTCCCCTGCTCCCAATCGAGGTCGCGGGTGAAGACGGTCAGGTAGTACTCGATGAGCTGGACCATCTTGGTCGTGAAGCCGGCGTCCCGTCCGGCCCGCTTCACAAGCAACAGCAGGTCGAACCGGCCGAAGCCCGGCTCCAGACCAGTGAACGCCTCTCCGAGTTCGAGCGCGCGGCGGTAGCGATCCGAAGCGACTCGGCCTCCCCCGGCGGGGCGATAGGAAGCAAGGTGGTTTGGTGGTTGTGGGGTACTCGTTTCGGTGTACTGCATCGTGATCGTGAGCGGCCCTCCGCTGGCTCGCGAAAAAGAGGGTGCAAGAACCCGCTGCAACCACACAAAGTGCTTGCAATCTTGTTTCGGCGGCGCTACGGTGAAAATGGCACGATCACCGAGCCCCGCTCGAAGTCCTTACGAAGCCGCCTTGCAGGGCGGCTTCTTCTTTTTGGCTTCGTCGTTGTTCGGGCGCTGCTCCTCCTAGGGTTGGTTTGATGAGACTCCCCTGCCCGCTCGTCGGGCAACGGAACGCTTCTTGAGAAAGCGGTAGAAGACGCCGTCCGACCAAAGTCGAGACGGCAACGCAGTGACCCCCCGAGGCGAGAACGCCCCAAGAAAAAGGGGGCGGGTCTGATTAGCAGAGTGCCGATTCGATTGGGTGATGTCAAGCAATAGCTGGCCACGGCGCCACACGGACACCCGACCGCCCCTGCCCACCCCGGTGTCTCATTCCCCGCAACCCGTTGTCCTCCGCGCCACACCAGCGAGCGGCCACAGAATGGCCACGTTGCACTATGGGCATGAAAGGCGCCCATGCCCGCCCTGACCGCCAGCTACCCGGACATATCAAGGGGCGTCCAGGCACGCGTTCAGACCGACCGCTGGGGTGCGCGTGTTGCAACCTGTTCACCCGTCCGTCCCCTGCCCGCTCCCCGCACGCTGCCCGCTTGGACACCCTGTCCGCCCCGATCGAGCGGGCCTTTCGGGGTGGTCAGGCAAGCGTTTGCCTGGACCTGTCCATCGGCCATGCCCACCCTGCGCATCGGTAAGCAGGTGACGCCATTCCGCCATGGGCGAGCTGGATCACTCACGGTGGGGACAACCCGAATCGCCCTCCCTCAAAAGTCTTGCGCGTGGGGTTCGATCCGTAGTAGGGTGTCCATAGATGCAACACCTAGGAGCCCATGTAGTTGACCAGCACGAAGTACTCGATCTCCGCGGCCAGCCGGATCACCGGCAAGAGCCGAGCTACCATCGCCCGCCACCTCAAAGCGAGCAAGCTCTCGTTCGAACTGGACAACGAGGGGAACAAGCAGATCGACGCCAGCGAACTAATGCGCGTCTACGGCGACGCGTGCGATTTTCTGCTGGAGGAGAGGAGGGGGAAAGGATCCGATACGCAACGCAGCGAAACCAGCCCCAGCCCGAACGACGCCGCGCTCGACGCGGTCCGCGAGCAGCTCATCGATCAGTACAAGGCCCAGGTCGAGCACCTCCAGCAGGCGCTCGAAAAAGCCCAAGACGGTCAGAATCGCGTGACGCTGTTGCTTGAACAGAAGTCGTCGGAGCCGAATGATTGGCAGACGTCGCTCGACGCGATGGGCAAGTCGATCGCCAACCAGACCGAGGCGCAGATCAAGGAACTCCGCGACGGCCACGACCGCGAGATCAAGCAACTTAAGCGGGCGCTGCACCAAGAACGCAGCAAGTCGCTCTGGCAGAAACTCATCGGGCGATAGGGAGGAGGGGGATGGACCGTGATTCGGAACTCGACGCCTTCAAGTCCGTGAACCTGAGCCTGATCGCTAGCGCGTTCGGCTACGAGATCGTCCGCAAGAAATCGACCCGGCACTCCGTACTGATGACCAGCGGTTCGGACAAAATCATCGTCGCCCAGAACGATAAGCACTACGTCTATTTTAGCGTCCACGATCCATTGTCATCGGGCACCGTCATCGACTTCGTCCAGAAGGCCATCGAGCCGGGCTGCTCGCTCGGCCGCGTGCGGCAAATCCTCAGGCCGTTTCTGGGAGGAGGGCATATGGCGAGCGTGCAACAGAAGCACGAGGGCCGTTATCAAGCCGAGATCAGCCCCAGCGAACCGGACCTTATCGGCGTGGCGTCTCGCTTTGCCCGCTTCGAGCCGATCGAGAAGCCGCACCCGTACCTCTGCAAAACGCGTGGCATCCCGTTCGATCTGCTGAATTCGCCGCGACTGGAAGGACGCGTCCTCCACTGTCCGCATCGTCACTCCATCGTCTTCCCACATTGGGGCTCGGTTGAGGCGGCCGACCAGTTGTCAGCGGCGATCACCGGCTACGAGATCAAAGGCCGCGGCGTGAACCTCTTCAGCAAGGGCGGAAAGAAAGGGCTTTGGATGTCCGCCCCGACACCGGATGACCGGATCCTGGCTATCGCCGAGAGTGGGCTCGACGCACTTTCTTACTTGATGGTGCGGGGCGAGGAGGGGATTCGGATTGGCTCTATCAGCGGTCAAATGAACGCACAGCAGCCCGAGCTTATCCGTAGAGCGATCGAATCGATGGCCGGAGGCTCACAGATCGTGGCCGCGTTTGATAACGATGCAAGAGGGGACGAGATGGCCGCGGCCCTCGAACAAATCGTCCGATCGACGTGTCTAGCGGTGGAGTTTCGCGATGATCGACCGGACCGCAGGGGATCGGATTGGAATGATCTTGCGATGACTCAGGCCAAGGCCTCGGGGCGGCTCGGCTCGATTACTCGCTCCTTTGGACGGTAGCGCACGGTTCTTCCACTTGGCCGCGTAACCACTATGTTCCCGGCGAAACGACCGACGGGGGCATTTTCCGCGTCGCGCACACACCACTTGTCGGTGCGACTGTGAACTCACGTGCTATCGATTTATCTTGACAACCGTGTCAGGACTCTGGCAGATAGCATATGCCTGTTCACTACCGACACCCCGAGGTCACATACCGACCAGTCCCGCTAGACGAGCTAGCGGCAGCGATCAACGCCATCGAGCGGGCGATCTCTGACTATCGTCGTGGCCTCTGCACCGTCGATGAGTTTGCCCAGGCGGCCGCGCAACACGCGCACTACGAGGATGTCACACTCGTCGAGGTCTTCTCGTCCAACGCTCAGACCGCCACCGTGGCGGAAGAGCTCGTCGATCGAAACGAGCGGAGCCACGCCTACCGAGAAGCGGCTGAATGGGCAGCTGAGCGATTGGCGGAGCTCTCTCGCGTCCAACGGTCACGAGTCAAGGAACTCGAGCGTTGGTGGGTGGGCGGGCAGCCAATCGACCCCATCGACCCCGACAGCTCTGAGCAGCGCGAAGAGGCGTTCCGGACAGCTGTCCTTGATGACGTCGGTTTGCTCTGGTGCAGATACTTCGGCTACCCCTCATGGCGCGAACTGCCGGAACTCACCGGGCCAGTTTCTTGACAAGACGCTTCTCGGTCTTGGTTACGGGAGGGTAGAAGTGGGCTACCAGCTGCTTCGCGCGCTCAATCGTTCGATGAAGGGCGTCTTTCATCAGCTCCCAATCGGGCGCCACTTCCTTCAGATCGACATCCCAGGCTCTCCTCAAATCTTCCAGATCATCGGTGTTCATCTTGACTAGCGTCAGCCACTGACCGGCAAAGTCTTCCTTTCCAACATCGATCATCCGATGGATGAGTCGCCGTGACCTGCTGTAGGTGTGGTGGAAGGTTTGATCCTGCTGAAAAGTCGGGAAGATAATCTTGCGGACGTGAAAATCTGCGTCCAGCAAGTTATTGATAGTTGCGAGATTGGTGTGATAGCACCCGTTCACGTCGATGTTATCTTCATCGAGGGCCTTGGCGCGGAGGTAGTTGTCGAAGCGTACGGGCAATTCGGTCGCAATCCGTATTAGATGAAACAGGTCGTCATCCTCGAAATGCTTCTTCAGCGTTGCGAAGGCTTTGCATCCTGCTTCGTAGCGGAGGTCGTAGTCGTCGAGTATATCTCTCAGCGGGGTGGGCCCGACGTGGAAGGTGCCGATCGCTAGCCGCCGAGTGCCGACAAACTTTACCTTCTCGTAGAGTCGGAGGCGTTCGTCCCGAAGCTGGTAGTAGGCTTCTCGCTCTTCACGGTGGGTGAGGCGGATCGACGCGAGCTGAGGATCGTCCAGCTGCCAGACCCAATCGACCACATCGACCGGCTCGCCCGTGTCGGGGTGAAGCTCGGGGATCGTTCCGTCCTGGTCAAGCAGTTCTTCAACGCGTTGCGCGAACGCCCGGATGTCATTGCGCAGTGGGTACGCGCCTTCCGGGATGAAGCACAACGCGGTTGGGTCAGTCTTCAAGACCTCGGCCAGGGCGTAGTACTTCTGGAGCTCGACGTTGTCGCCTGCTCTCATTGCACACAGTTTTCTGGGATTGACCCCCGCTTGCTTCGCGGCTTCTTCGGGCGTCGTTCCTCGAGCTGCACAGAGGCGCACCAGTGCCCGGTAGCGGCATGGGAAGGTGTCGCTCTTCCGCACGGGACGAGCCGGGAGTTGGTACTGATGGGGGGGCTGGGTATCCATTTCCGGACAGTGAAGGTTTGCGTGCTGTCCGATTTTTGAGGACTGGTTCGGGGGCGTGTACCGTTGCCCTAAGTGCAGCAAGCGATGAGATCGGACTCACTCGGTAACTCGCTTACTCGCGAAGGGATCGAAGGTAGCCGCTCCGCAAGATTGGGGACAGTACCTCCGATCACCCACACGCGCATACCGAAAGACCTGGAAGACTCATAACCGTTAGCAAACTTCTAAAAGTTATCTCGGAGGCGATGAGCTATGAGCAGCAATGTCAAGCTAGGCGAAGTCATTACTCAAGCCGAACGAATCGAATCCGAGGCTGTGGTGTTCGACACGAAAACTGCGGAGTGGAACAGCGACCGTTTTGAGATTCGCCCAATCGTCAACGGCACACTAGCCGACAACCGGATCAGCTTCCCCTTCACCCAGCCGATCCGCGATGAATTGTACCGGCGGCTCGGCTACCCGGGCGAACAAGTCCAGCGGCGCCTGGCGTGCGAGACCAGAGCACGGGTGATCCGCGAGCTGGTCGATTACGACTTCCGGCAGCCCAAGCGCGACCGCCGTCTGCCTGACACGTTCTGCTTGATGCTGGTCGATGGACATCCCGCTGGGCTGATTGCAGGAAACCTTCACACGGCTTCGAACGCCCAATTCTTTCGGGCGGTTCGAAGCGCAGCCGCTGAAGTCGGATTCGACCTCGACGAGGCGGAGGTCCGCCGGCACGAAGTGGACGACGGCTCGACTCGTATCGAGGCGACCTTCGGTGAGCTGATCTCCGAGCCTCGACCGGGTGACCTGGTCCACTTCGGGCTCGCTATGCAACACAGTTCGGCCGGGCGGCTGGCGAGCCGTGTGGAATTCTTCGCCCACCGCTTGGTCTGTGCGAACGGCATGACGGCGCCAGTGTGCATGGATGACGCGGGCCGGCAGAAGCGGATGCGTATCAGGCGAGGGGGCGAGGCGGAGATCGGGAAGACCCTCCAGCGGATCCAGGCATCCGCGTCGCAGGCTTTCCGGACCATCGATCAGAGGATGGCCGCCCTCAAGGAGCTCACCAATGAGAGGGTCGATCTCAAGAAGCTTGTCGATCGAGTCGTCGCCAACAACCGCTGGAGCCGCGTGGTCCGCGAAGAGTTACTCGCGGCGATCTCGCGGGGCGAGCACGGCGGAGATGAAACCCAGTTCGGCGTCGTGAACCTCCTGTCGTACCTCGGCACGCACGGCGCTTACGATCCCGACCGCCGTATCCCGACGAACGTCCGCCGACGCCTGCAGCTGATGGCCGGCGTCTACGCCGGGCAGGGAGTCCACACTTGCCCGACTTGCCAACGAATCCTCTCTCCGAGCAACAACTGAGGCCCGCTAGTTCTGTCCTGTTCCCACTGCACCCTTCCAAAATAAGGAATCGAACCATGAGTTACGGCACTCACGTTAATCGCCTGCGACAGATTGCTTCGCGTAGCAGCGACGCTCCGAGCGGTGGAGGCGGAACGGGCAGCGGATTCGATAGCCGGTCGCGGAGCCAGGACCCACTCAACACCGATCAGAATGTACGGCAACGGCGCCGAGAGGGTCACGAGGAAACCATCCGACACGCCAACCACGAGGAAGCGAGAACCGCCGCTTACGCCCGCAGTGACGAGGCGGCGCGTGACTCCGCAATCCACAAAATCGAAGTCCAAGAGGTATTCACTGATTTCCAGACCGAACTTCGGGCACGAGCCCTTATGCAGCGCGAGAGCTTGGACGAGTACATCGGCTTGGTAGACACGATCAACACGATCGCGTGCTACGCCGACAATCAGATCTGTCAGCTCGATCAGATCCGAGACGAGGAGGTAAAGACCTCTTCGAAAAACGCGGTGCGGCATACGAGTGCACGGCTCATCGCGCTCGCCCGCATCGCTGTCTTCGGTCACCTGAATGACCCTGACGGCCCGTCACGTTCGGAGGAGCTGTTATGAGCACAAACAACCACGAGAGCCAACTAAGCCGAGAGGGAAGGTCGTGGGTAGCCCAGTGTTTCTTCCTAGCCGGGGTCGTGCTGGTTGGCTTGGTCATCGGCCAGCTTGCCACCTTCTCGGTGCTTGCGATTGTGGTCCTCGCGTTCGTCAACGGCGTTTCGCCGTACCGACGGCTGACCCGCGGTCTGGCGTCGGCGAGCCTGGAGAACCAGCGCGATGATGAACTTCTCGCGGGCGCTTCCGTCCACGACGCCGACGACGTGCTAATCGGCCAGTCAGACAGCACCCTTCACGAGTTGGCGATCCTCAAACGGGCACACCACGTTGAGGGCGGCTGTGATCTCGACGAGGCCCTCTTGAATGTGGTCCGGGAGCCTTTGGACGCGGACGTCAAGCGGATCGGTGACGCCGGAGAGCAAGCCGCGCTGCTCGCGGTAGCTGGGTCGATGGTCGGGCTCGCCGCAGTCGGCTCGTCGCTGGGCGACCAAGCAGGCGTCGCGGCGATGGCGAGCGGAGTGGTGACCATGTCCGCGACCTCGGTAGCCGGCCTCTTTGCCGCGATGTCGCTGCTCGGACTGGAGTCGCGGGCCGAGGTGTCGGTCGAGAAGTACGTCAACAGCTTGCGTGTCCGGCTCGCCGGGGTCCGCCTCGCGCCGGCGGAGCGAGGCCCTAACCACGACAGCCTCTTTCGGAGAAAGGCATGAATCCTCGCAAGTCACGTCGTCGAAACGTCGCGTCCCGGGTCTTCGTAGACCTCGTCTTGCAGATGCTCGCCGTGTTCTTGGTCTTAGCTCAGTCGGAACAGGTGCGGGTCGCGAGCCTCGAACGGAAAGCCGGCCTCGTCCCCGGCCTACGGACCCAAGTAGAGAGTCTTGGTGATCAGATCGGGGGGTATCGCGCAAAAGTCGAGAAGCAGGGTGTTGTCATCCAGGAAATGGGAGATCGTCTCGGGGCCTACCGCGGCAAGATCGACGAGCAAGGTCTCGTGATCGCGAACCAAGGGAAGGCGCTCGGTGGCTACAGGTCACTCGTGAAGGACCTCCGGTCGAAGATCCCCGATGACGCGCCGGTGACCCTGCTGATCGTTGTCGATGAGACTTGGTCTATGACGGCTCCCCACCGGGAGATCGTGTCGGGCACTAAGACGCTCTGTGCGTTCATGAGCAGTCGCAGCGAGAGCTTTCGGTTCGGCGTCATCTCGTTCCGCAACGGGATCTCTAAGCAGCTGCCCATCATGGAGATCTGTCCGACTAGTGAGGACGGCGGGGCCTCGGAGCGCAAGGTCATGGACTTCTTAGCCACGCTGAAGGTCAGGCGTTCTCACACCGACCACGCCCCGGTGCTTCGCGAAGCAATTCGTGCGCTCGAAGCCGACGCCCGCCGCGATCCTCAACGGAAGTTCCGTCTGATCTTCGTTGGTGATGTTGGACCAGCCGAACTCGACGGGGCGGTTGGCTACAGCAGTCAGGAAAAGCTGATCAAGCAGGACCTGTTGGACTTGGTCCACCGCTGGGCACAGCCCGGCGATCGGGCCGTCGCTTCGCTCTACGCGGAAAGCGATTGGACAAGAAACGACCCGGCCTCGGCGGAGAGTCGCGCCTGGTTCGAAGCGTTGGGGAGCGTGTCGGAGGGGTCCTCGTTCACCACCGACACGGGTGAGTTGCAACGAACGATTTTTCACTCTGTCCGCCGGTAAGGAGCTTCAAGATGTTGAAGAAGAAAGTACACGCGCAAGAGACGATCCTGCCGCCGATTGACCTTTCACGGCTTCGACGGGGTCGCGGCCGCAGAAGCGGTCTCCTAAAAGACGCTGGTGGCGGGCTTTCGAGTCAGATGCTGAGGGCACTGCTCATTTGTTTCTTGCCTTGGTTGCTCAAAGCCGGTGTCGCGTTGGTTGCCGTCGCAGCGCTTTGGTTCTCGCTCCCTAACGTGGCCGGCCTAGCCCGGTTGGTGGGGTTCGGCTTCAGCGGGCCATCGCAAGTCACGGATCTCGTCGAATGGTCGCGGGTGCGTTTGGATGGCTTCGCCAACGCGGGGGCTTATGTGCTCGGTGATTTTATTGGCCGGGAAGGCGGCTCGGCCGAGATCACTCCGCTGGTGGGAATTGCCCCCGAAGAAGCAACCGCTCGGTAGTTTTTTCTCTGTCTCGAATCCTGGTGGCCTCAGACGACTCCGATGAAGACCTCCCTCGAAACCATCCGCAATGGTCTCACTGCCCAACTAGCCGATCTCGAACGCGATCTGCAAGCGGCCGAGGCGCGGGTAAATGAGCTGAAATCCACCCGCCGCCAGGTCGTCGCCGCGATCCGGGCACTCGGCGGCCAGGGCTCCGAATCCCCCAAGCCGGCTCCTAAGAAGGCCCAAGTCCGAATGGCGGTCCGCGACCTCTTGGACAGCAACGGCGGCGCGATCGACACGGACGACCTCGAAGGCTTGGTGGCCGACAAGCTGGCGAACGAGCAGGGCTGTTCGGCGATGGGCCTCGCCCTCCGGATGCGTGAGGTCTTGGCGACCGACGAGTTCATCGCGGCGAGCGGGCAGATCCGTCTGTCGCCAACAGCCAAAGCCGGTCCCGAGCCCGAAGCAACCAAAGCCACCTGACCCATTCCACTCCCTATCGCCCGACGTCTCCCGGGTCCCCCAAGAAGGCGCCAATATGAGCGAAGCCCCCAAGCCGTCGTCGCCACCCACCCTCCTAGGGCAATTGATCCTCTGCGGGCTGGCTAGCTGGGCGGCCTACTACTTCTACCCCGACGCCAAGCAGGGCGACGGGGCGGCGTCGCTCATTGCCATCGTCGCCACGATCATCGCCTTGGTCGCCGGGATGAAGTCGCTGTGGGCGTTTGATCAGAAGATCGACCGCCGGCGACGCCACCGACAACTCGAAAGTTTCAACGAGACGAAGGGCAAAGCGAAGATCGGCGACGTCCGAGACGCCAAGGAGGCGGGCTTGCTGGGCGACGAAGGGATCATCCTCGGTCGGATCGGCAAGAAGCTGGTGCGCTATCCGGGCGAGGCCTCAATGCTCGTCGCCGGTCGGCCCGGCAGCTGGAAAGGCGTCGCCGTTGTCATCCTGAACTTGCTGCTGGCACCCAAGCCGACCAAAGAGAAATTTCAGTCGTGGATCGTGACGGATTTCTCCGGTGAACTGTACGCGGTCTGCCATCGGATCCTTCGAGTCCTCGGCTACAAGGTCGTGGTGATCGCAAGCGAGGCCGAGCGTCTCAGCCGCGAGTTGGGCGTGCCGATGGAGTCGGTGCAGCACAACCCGGCCGGTTACCTCGACCCGAACGCGGTCAGCATCCTTGAAGATGTCGATACCTTCGTGCACCTACTGCACCCAGGCGTTGAGCCGGGCAAGCAGAACGGCACGACCCAGCATTTCGATGACCTGGCCCGGCTGGTCTTGTTGACGTTTTGCCTCTGGCTGCTGGATCGGTACGGCGAGGTTACCCTGCCGGGGCTGCGGCGGTGCGTGATGGGCGGTAGCGACGAAATGCACTGCCTGTTGGAGGCCGCCAGCGAGAGCTTGGCCTTCGGCGGCGCCCTGTCGGAGTCGGCTTCGAGTGTGCTGAGCCTGATGGCGAGCAGCCCCGAGGAGTTCTCCGGCGCGATCACAACGGCCACCCGCTCGGTCAAGCTGTTCGCCGCCGGCGGCCCGGTCGGCCAGCAGGTCAGCCGCCACGATTTCGACTGGGGCCAGCTCAAGGAAGAGGCGACCGTGGTCTTTCTGATCGTGCCGCCCGAACGGCTCACGAGCCAGGCTCAGTTCGTCAACCTGACGATCTCGGCGTCTGCCGAGGCGTTGGCCCGTCACCGCTCGAATCAGCGGGTGACGTACCTGCTCGACGAAGCGGGCAACATGCACCTGCCCAACCTGATGACGATCGTCGCGCTGTACCGGAAGTTCGGCATCCAGGTGATCCTCGTGCTCCAGCAGCTCGAAGCCCAGCTGGCCCGCGTCTACGGCAAAGAGGCGGCCCGCGAGATCCAGGGCAACTGCGAGGTCACCATGGCGATGTCCACGACCGAGCTAGAGGACCTCAAGCGGCTCAGTGAGTTGGCCGGTCTCGAGACCTTCAGCGACGGTTCGCACACGCTCCGCGAGTCGGACGAGGGCGCGCCCGAGGTGTCTTACACCGGGGACTACAAGCAACGCCCCGTCCTCACCACCGACGCGATCCGGCGTCTGGACCGGAAACAGGCCGTCGTGCTCTTCGCCAACGCCCCGGCGCTGATCGTCGATCTGGTGAACTACCTCCACGAGCCAGCGATCCGCAAGCTGGCCGACGAAAATCCGTACTACCGCAAGAAGGGAGCCTAGTCATGAACTCTGAATGCCGCTCTCCCTTCGAGAGCCCTTCGCGGTACCTGATCAGCTGGCGCCAGATCGTCCGGCTCGTTCGCAACGCCCTCATTGTCGGCGCCGTAGTGGTCCTACTGATCGATCAGGTCGGCGAGCCGCTGCTCCGCTGGGAGTACCGCTACCGGCGTGGCGACCCAGACCGGCGTCCCTTAGCCGCCACATACTACGGCCTCAGCGGCCGTTATGAGTCATGCCAGCAGTGCTATTCCGACGGGCTTCCTGTGGTCTTGTTTGCCCAGCCCGAGCCACCGCTGTGGCGGCGTGCCGCCGACAAGGTCCGATCCCTGCTGCCGTAGCCTCCAACCACGAGTTCACACATGCCCGACTATACCGTCTACGACTCGGAGCAAGAGCTCCGCGAGCGGATCGAAGACCTCAACAACCTGCTTTCGGACTACGAGAAGACACAGGGAGTGCTCGATGAGGAGCGGGGCGTCTTGGCCGACCAGGTCCAGGGGGCCAAGGTGATCTACGACAAGCAGCTCAATGAGTTCGAGCAGCGGGTCAGCGCGTACGAGCAGAAGCGGGACGACCTCGATCGTCGTCAGAGAGAAGTTGCCGAGGGCCGCGCCGACGCTTTGGAGAACCGCGAGGTGCTTCAGCTTCAGCTCGACGCGAAGCGTGGCAAGAAAATGACCGACCGCGCGGCCCCCAAGGTAGACGGCGCCGCTAAGGGCGTAGGCCAAGCAGACGGGGCGGCCTACACGACCGGTCCGACGACACGCGAGCAGATCGACCAACTGAAAGCTCAACTCTCTAAGCCGGAGCCAGCGCTCGCGTTGGACCCGCCCGGCATGGGCGAGAGCCAAGCCAGCGTGATCGACCGCGACCTAAAGCTCATGGCCAAGATCAAAGCCAAGGAGCAGAAACTGGACGACGCCTCGCAGAAGCTCAAGGACGAGTGGAACCAAGCCAAGGGCCCCAAACGCTAGATCTCTGTTGCGCTGCAGCGTCGAAGTTGCTTGCGCTTCGCAGTGAGCGCTGGCATGGTGAAAGGATCATGCGTTGGACCGAGAAGCAGATCGAAGATTACTTGAGTGACGAGACCCGCGAGCTGAACGACGGCAGCGGGGGCCGCGTCACCGTCACGTTGTTCAAGACCGACTGGATCACCTACGACGCGGTCCGCGTGGACGACGTCTACACCGAAGCCGAACTGGTCGATTGGGCGCGACGCCGAGCCGCCGAACAAGGCCTCGACTTCACCGACGCGCTGCGGAGCAACCTAGTCCACCTCGACCACGAGATCCGCCGACAGAACCTACCGCTGTAATCCAGCGTCGTGACTTACGGTCCCGACCAACCACAACCCACTCCACTTCCTATCGCCCAGAAAAATCGTCTGTGGATAGTTCCCGCCCGACGCCAACGAATCGTTGATTCGGACCGCACGAATCAGGCAGCCTGAACTTGCCAAAGCTCTGCTTAGGGGAGGGGCCTGTAAGAATTTGTAGACGTAATCCGTCCTCCGCATTCTTCGACCCGCTGTCCAAAGCCGCTTTGACGTTCTGAGTTGCCTTCTCCGAGTAGCCCTATCAACCGAGTCCGAAGCCGCTTTTCATGCTCAACGCGACCCAAGCCACCAGCATCGCCGGCGCCCAGCAGTACTTCCGTACGACGCTGTCGCAAGGCGACTACTACCTCGGCGCCGAGGTCAACGGCTCGTGGCACGGCGAAGCGGCTACGAAGCTCGGCCTGAAGCCCGACACGCCCGTGACCGACGAGCAGTTCACAGCGCTCTTGGAAGGCCGCTGCCCGTTCACCGGGAAGCGGCTCGTCCAGCGGCTCCGCAAGGACCGTCGTCCCGGTGTCGACTTGACTTTCTCGGTCCCCAAGAGCGTCTCGCTCGCGTGGGCCATCAACGCGGACGAGCGGATCCTCGCAGCGCTTCGCGAAGCGGTCGCCGAAACCATAACCCGCGACGTCGAGCCGCTGGTCTGCCGTCGGGTCCGCGCCGGCGATAAAGCGGCCACCAACGACCGCCGCGCGACCGGCAACCTGATCTACGCCGACTTCCTCCACAAGACGTCTCGCCCGGTGGATGGCGTCGTCGATCCGCACCTGCACATTCATGCCTTTGTGCCGAACCTAACCTTCGACGACGGCCGCTGGTACGCGGCCGACCTCGAAGAGGTCATGCGCCAGCTGCCCGCCTTGCAAGCCAAGTTCGACGCCCGCTTGGCCGGCAAGCTCAAGCACGATCTCGGCTACGCCGTCACCGCGACCCAGTTCCGCCAAAGCCGACGCCTCAAGCGGGGCTGGGAGTTGGCCGGCGTCGAGCGCTCAACCATCGAAAAGTTCAGCACCCGCACGGCCCAGATCGAGGCCTACGCCGAGGAGCACGGCGTCGATTCGGCCGCCAAGAAGGGTGAGCTGGGCGCCAAGACCCGTCAGAAGAAGGCGCCCGGGGTCGGCGTCGATCGGCTTCGAGAGCGTTGGCTCGATCGGCTAACGCCGGCTGAGCAAGCGGCTTTTGGGGCCTTGGCGAAGCGGGCGAAAGGAACAGGAAGCCGGGAGGAGGGGGAGGCTTTGCGGGCTCAGGAAGCGGTACGCTTCTCGCTAGAGCATCATCTGTACCGGAACTCGACGGTCGAGCGGCATCAGGTCATCGGGACCGCTTTGGAGCAGGGTTTGACGCTCTCGCCCGAGGCGATCGAAGCCGCTTTAGCGAGCGAGGAGGGGGTGATCGACGGCGTTCAGGACATCCGGGGGGCCGACCGCCACTACGTCACAACCACCGAAGTGCTCGAAGCCGAACGGGCGATGATCGCCTTCGCCCGCGATAGCCGGGGCACGCGGCTCCCAATCGGCCGCACCGAACACGTCTTTCAGCGCGAATGGCTCAACGAGCAACAGAAGCAGGCCGTCCTCCACGTGCTCGCTTCTAAGGATACCGTCACGGCGGTCACCGGCGGCGCCGGCACGGGCAAGTCGTCGCTGATGGAGGAGGCGGCCGAAGCGATTCGGGGCAATCGGAAAGAAGTGTTTGTGTTCGCTCCGAGCACCGGTGCCCGCGAGGTTCTCCAAGAGAAGGGCTTTGTGGACGCCCAGACGGTCGAGCACCTGCTGAAGAACGACAAGCTCCACCCGGAGCTGAAAGAACAAGTGCTTTGGATCGACGAGGCGGGGCTCTTGGACGTGCGGGCGATGAATGGCGTCTTCGCGATCGCCAAGGCGCAGAACGCCCGCGTTGTGCTCTCGGGCGACACCCGCCAGCACGCCTCACCCCGCCGTGGCGAAGCGATGCGGCTGCTGGAGACCGAAGCCGGCTTAAACATCGCCCGTGTCGAAAAGATCCAGCGCCAGCAAGGCCGCTACAAGCGAGCGGTCGAACTGATCAGCCGCGGTCACGAGGTCGTCGATCCGAAGAGCGGCCTGACCGGGATGATCGCGGGCTTCGATCTGCTCGACCGGCTCGGCAATATCCAAGAGATCGACGGCGAAAACCGTCACGAAGCGCTCGCCGAGGCTTATATGGAAGCGTCCCGCCGCGGTAAATCGACGCTGGTTGTGGCGCCGACGCACGCCGAGGGCCACAAAGCAACCGCTGAGATTCGGGACCGGCTCCGCGCGGCAGGGGCGATAGGAAGAGAAGAGACCGACGTGGTGCAGTTGCGGTCGTTGAACCTGACGGAGGCCGAAAAGTCATTGCCGTCGAGCTACGAGCCGATGCCAGGGGCTCCCGGCCTTATCGTCCAGTTCCACCAGAACGTCGCCGGCGGCTACACCCGCGGTGCCCGCTACCGGGTCCAATACGACGAACAGAATCTTCCCTTCCTAGCGCCGATCACCGGCGGCCCTGCCAAGCCGATCCCCTACAACGTAACGGACCGTTTTGAAGTCTACAGTCAAACCACGCTTGGCTTGGCCCGTGGCGACCGAGTCCGCTTCTCACTCGGTGGCAAGGCGGGCAAGCGGCGGATTAGCAACGGCCGGCTCGACGAGGTGAGGGGTTTTGACAAGGCGGGCAATCTGCGGCTGAAGAGCGGCATGACCGTCCCGCACGACTACGGCCACCTCGATCTCGGCTATGTCGTCACCTCCCACGCCTCCCAGGGCAAGGACCGGGACGTGGCGATCGCCGCGATCGGCAAGGAGTCTCTGCCGGCGGTTAACGCCAAGCAGTTCTATGTCACCGCTTCCCGCGGCCGCGAGGACCTGACGCTGTTTGTTGACGACAAGGCGGCCGTGCGGCGGGCGATCCAGAACGCGGGCGAGCAGCTCTCGGCGACCCAGCTCACCGCCACCCAGCGGGCGGCCGCCGAGCGGGTCCGTGTCGATCGCACGCGGCGGGCGTTGATTGAGCGGGTCCGCGACTGGTGGCGTGCAGCCTTCCCGAAGAGCGCCACAGCCATGGCGGCGCCGACGCCCGAACGCCAACCGCCGCTGGGGCCGGCTCCGGGCCTCAGTAGGAGCCAACCACGATGAAGCACATGCCCTTCCCCTCCAACCAGAACCCTCTCCCGAAACTCACCGAGGAGCGGTCGCTCGACGCGCCGTGGAAGCGGGCCGCGCCGACCGAGCCGCCGCCGATGATGTTCCAGGTCCGCTTCCGCGACGGGCAGATCATCAGCTACGCCTACGCCGACCTCCGCGAGACGCGGCTCCGCGACGCGGGCTGCCTGCAGCTCTGCCTGCTGGGGATCGAGAAGTACCACGTGACTATTGAAGGGCGTCACCTCACCGAGCTCAACACGCTGATCGGCGCCGGCAAGATCAAGTCACTCGACGAGCTGGGGCCGCGGACGTTCGACCGACCCGAGTCGGCGCCCTCGATCGACTCGATCCACGTCGAGACACTCACCGGCCCGAGCCCCTGAGTCCACGCCCAAGCAACCCAGTGGGAGACTGAGATGTCGCAGTACAGATCTCATGATCAACCTGAAATCGTCTTCTTCACCGATATCGAACAAGCGGCTCTCGACGGCGCCTACGTCGCCACGACCAAGACACCGTTTCACGACATCGAGCTGGCGCGTGTCGGCTTCCCCGTCGAGCGGCTGGTCATCGACCATGGGCGTTCGGGTTACCAAGAAGTCGAACTCGACGCCTTCTCGCTGCGACTCAGTAGCCCGGAGCGGAACACCCGACGCGTCAATCGCGAGACGCTCGATCGCGATTGGATCGTGCTCCCGGCGTACTGCCACAAGCACGCCCACCTCTTGTGGGAGCGGGTCACCCGCGAGGTTCCCGGGAAGGGCTCCACGAAGAGGCGCCTGTGGCGTTGGTTCACGACGGCCTGTGTGGATCCCTTGGACGGAATCGATGAGAAACTTCTCGCCCAACCGGCACGCGACTCGATCCGGGATTACTTGCTCTTCTCGCTTTCGGCACGGATCGAGCTTCTCCGGCGGCAGCCTAGTCATCGCGAGGCATTCGCCGAGCGGACTTGCCGGGCCCGATGAATAAAGCGCGGTAAGCGACTGAAAGCGAACGAGGATTCGGCCTACTTCAGAAATCGGTTGAACCCGAGGCGATAGGGAGACGAGCGTGGAAATTTCGGATCACGACGCAAGCACGGCGCCGGACTACCCAATGACCGTCGATTACGGCTGGTTCGACGTCCGGTTCGCTCGCCTCGCCGAGCGGCTCCGGGCGCTGGAGGGCTCGCTCACGACGATCGAGCAATCGGTGGCCAAACAGGAGGCCGAGCCGGAGCCGGAACGCGCGTACTACTCGGTTCCCGAGTTCGCCGCCCGGGTCGAGCGGGGCGAGTACACCGTCCGCGAGTGGTGCCGGATGGCGCGGATCCACGCCGAGAAGTGCGAGTCGGGGCGAGGGGAGGCGAAGAGCTGGAAGATCCCGGCTGCCGAACTCCAGCGTTACCGCGACCACGGCCTCTTGCCCGCCCAGTACCTGCGTTAGAAACCCCGTTGATTTCCGAAAAGCGTTGACAAATGGACGCGAATCGTGGCTTCAATCGACGGAGATGCCGAACAACGAACCAACCAGCCTCACACTCGACTTCCAAGACGCCGGCGGCTTGAGCGTTCCTACCCCGTTGCCCGAGGCGGTCGAGGCGGCGATCTTCAGCGATCAATCCCGTGGCAGCCCGACCCCCGAAGAAATCGCGGCGATTGTCCGTGAGCACCTGTATGATTTGGTTGACCTATCGCTCCGGATCGCGGGCTACGAAGTGGCCATGAAATCAGGACTTCACCCGCTCACCGGCCGGCCAAGCCGTACCGATAAGGGTCGTCAAGCAAACCGCCATCGAGCCACCGAACTTTGGAAGGAGGCGACCTGCCTGCGGCTCGCCCAGTACGATGTCTACGATCGGGCCTTCGGTATCCCGGCCCGGCGTCGCTTCCAAGCGGTGGTCGAAAAGTTAGCGGACCCCGCCGCCGAAAAGGCCCCGCCAGTTCAACGGGACCTCTTCTGAGTCCGATGGGGTGACGGGGTGGCGGCCTAGACCGATGGCTCGGGACCGGCGTCCTTGTCCGCAGCCCGCTGTTCGATCTCGGCGTCGTAGGCTTTCTCCATCAGCCGCGCGGCCCGCAAGAACTCGGTCCCCGAAAGGTACTCGGTGTCGTGCCAGTCGCCGCTGGCGTCACGGTAGCTACGGGTCAGCTTGCCGGAGTACCGAGGCCGGTCTCCCTCTTGCTTCGGTTCGTTGCGGAAGATCGCGATCTTGATCGCGCCGTCACGGACCTCGCTCACCGGTTGGTTGCTTGAGTTTGTAGTGCTTGGGTTGGTGGTCATGGTAGTTCCTTTCTTTTTTTGGATTGCTCCTATGGAGTAGCGCATCGGGCGCCGCCGAGTCAAGCTTTGCGTGGAGCGTGACGCGGAGAGACACCTCCGGCCGTGTCCGGCCGGAGGTGTCTATTGCCGGCTTATTGGGTCTTGCCGGTCTTCACGTAGCCGAAGTGTTCTGACGCCGTAGCGATTGCTTCCTCGAGGAATCGGTCGAGGTCGTCGGCCGAGAGCAGGTCGGCACAGGCCGCGAGGCTCGACTGCAACAGCTCGAATCTGGCGTACTCTGCGAATTCGAGGTCGCCCAATCGGGCACTAAGGTAACACTCGATGCACTGAGCGAACTCATGCAGCTCTTGCACCCGGTCGGCCGGGGCGAGAGGACGCCCACGGCCTTCAGTGTTGACGAAGAGGGGGCTCATGCCTGAGCTTCTTCGTCGGTGGTTGCCTTGTCGGCGGCACGCAGCTCCAGCACCCGGTCGTAGGCCTGCTCTAAGAGCCGAGCCCCTCGCAAGAGTTCCCCGTTGGAAAGCGAGCGGCTGTCGTGCCAGATCCCTGCCTCGTCCGTGTAGCTCCGCGTCAGATCGACGCTATACCACGCCCCGCTTTCGTTCCGATTGCCCCAAATCGAGGCCTTCAGGCTCCCGTCGCGTAGCGTGTCGATCGGTCCGTTGTTTGATAGTGTCGTCATGGTCTTTTCTCCTTGGTTTGAGTTAATGTGGCATCCAAGAAGACGCCCGTTTGAGTCGGGTCGCTCAAGGGTTTTCCGCCACGGCGGATCGCCCAGAATTTGGCCCGCTCATTTTCTGAGCGGGAGAGAAATTGTTGGCGACCCTTGAACGAACCGACGCGGGTGTCAGGATGCAGCAACGATTAACTCATGACCAAAGAGCCACAGACCATCACGTTCACTCGTCAGAACGGCCGTCGAAACCGGCTACGGGGCTCGTGTCTGGCCTGCGGTGCGGGGGCAATCGGGAGGAAAGAACTGAGCAGGGACGCCGAAGTGAGGCGAACGGCTATGGGCGGGTAGGTACTACGACAGATCCGCAGTGGGTATCTCGCTAGCGGTCGGCTCGGTCGGTTCTTCGTGGGTGGCGTTCGCGAACGTCTCTCCAAGAATCCAGTCGGTCGATTTCTGAGCGGCTGCCGCCGCGGTCACGACCATCCTAGTGTCTCCCGTGATCTGCCTCTTCCAGTTGTCGATGTAGGAAGCCGACTGCTCGATCGTCGGTGGGCTGATGCCAGCCACCGCCGCCAGGAATGCGGCCCCCATCTCGGCGACCAGCTCTTCCTTGCCGTACTCGGCGGAGCCAAACGGGGCCGGGGCGGCGCCGGGTTCGTCGAGGCCGCGGCCGAGCCGCTTCGCAATCCCGGTCGAATGGGAAAGTTCATGGAAGAGGACCGCGAAGTAGTCTTCGGTCGTCGCGAAGGCCGACGGGTCAGGGATGAGCACCTGGTCACGTGAGGGAACGTACCGAGCGGAGCCGGCTCGATGCTCGATTGTCGGGCCGCTCGTGTATCCAGCCACGATCGCTTGGCAAGCCGGTAGCGGCTTAACGGATGGAGCCTCCTCGCCATCCAACAACTTGTCCGGTGTTTCGATCCCTTCGCACTGCTCGGCGTTGAAGACGTTGTAGTGGCGGAGCACCGGCAGCTTGTACTCTTCACCACTCTCGGCATCGGTTCTCTCGTAGAGTTTCCAGAAAGTCACCAGCGAGGCCTTCTCGCCCTTACGGATCGACCCACCCTTCTGCTTCGCTTGGCGGAAGGTCAGCCAGTAATCGGAACCATAGCCGCGCTCGAACGCGGTGACGGCGAGCAGGAAGACGTTGATCCCGCGGTACCGCTTGTCGGTCGTGAAGTTCTTCGGCCATCCGCCTCCGCCTTGTCGACGGATCGGGTTACGCCACGGCACGACACCCCGATCGAGGATGCCAAGGACTCGGTCGGTGATCTCTTGGTAGAGGTCTCGTCGTGGCTTCTTCTTGGTCGATTGCTTCCGCGTCATGCCACCACTCGTGGCACGTTTTTTGTCGTCGAGTCAAGTCATTTCGAATCGACCATCACGACAACCGACCTCACTTAGATGTTAACGAGCGGCACGGGCTCAAACAGGCACTCACATCCGAAAGATGTGATAATCAACATTAGGGAAAATATGTTGTGCGACGCGATCAGGTATATTGCATGAACCAAGTAAAAGCCTTCCGTGTTCATCAGCGTGGTCCGATCCGGTCGATCCAGAAACCATGACTTCTTAGGCCGGTTCGGACCACCGAACGAGCGACAGTCTACACGCTGCCGAAGGCTGTCATCGGGAGACCTGGCAGACCTTCAGAAGGCAACGAAAAACGTTCGCGGTTGGACCCGGGGCGCCGTTCTTGCTATCCGAACCGCAGAGACTGTCCCGGGAAGAGCAGGCCCAGTAAGTGGTGGTGCCGCGTCGGCGCCGGATTGCGGCTCGTCATGGCAGCCGAAACGCGATTCGCCGAGTTGGGGCATGCCTTCCGTCGAAGTGCCGAACGGGAAAAGCAGGCACGGAAAAGAGCCTTGTCGAAGTGGCTTGCACAGCTTGCGTCGTACCGGAGTCGGGGCAAGCCAAATGGGCTCTCGGAGCGGCTCCATATGCCGGCTATGCAGTCGCTAAGCGTCAGCCGTGCAACGACTTAGCATCGCAGAAGCGATCCCCCGCGGTCCGAATGCGTGGCCATCCGACGGAAGCAGCTGCGTTTGTACCGCCTGCCTGAAGCGTCTAAACTTGCGAACTCCGAAGAACCGATAGGATTCTCTGGATCGTTCAACCGCCTTGGGAGCTGCGCAGTCGTGCTACGCCGCTACAACAACATGAAGCGAGGAGTTGCCCTACTCGGGGTAGTGCTCGCGTTGTTGTCTGGCGTCGAGCAAACGCATCTGCTCTGCCAGCTTGGCGGGTGCGCGATAAGTGGCTGCGATAGCGCAGGGCACGATTGCCATCACCACGAGGCCGGCGAATGCGAAGCGTCGATTTGCTCGGACTCGTGCAAGGTATCGCCAACTGAAGTCGTTGAGCCAACGGCGAGCCACACTATTAGGTTCGCACATCAGGATGACTCCTGCCCGTGCCCGCCCGATTGCTGGTGCCAGAGAGCGCCTCAGCCGTTGGAACTGCCAAAGGGATCGGCGGAGTCCGGCGTGGGGACGATCGCGTCGGTTCCGTCCGGTCAGTGGTTCGCCTACCCGACAATCCTGATTGATGCGGAGCGGCCCAAATCCGCTGGCGAACTCAGTTCGCTCGGTAAGACTGCGCCAGAACGCTGTGCCACGCTCTGTCGTTTTCTGATTTGATTTCTCTGCCGCAAGCCCTCTGCTTGCCGCCTGCGTCTCCGCTGCTCTTGGATGCCCCTCGCGGGCTGCCGATCTGAGCCCGTTGCGGATCTGCTCCTTCCCGCTTGGCTGGCGTAACCCGGCTGCGCTTGCCTGCACGTCGAGCGATTGCTGCTAGTCATCCTTTGCCCAACAGGCCATTGCCTCCAAGGAAGAGTTCATGCACAAGAAGTACCGCGGGTCCAATCGTGCGATTGCGAGCCTCGCCCTCTGCGCTCTTGCAACCCAGCCCGCCGCTCTCGCCGCCCCGCCACAACCGGCCATTCGTCAGGTGCAGATCGTTGATGAGGCGATGTGCTGTGCTGGCTGCGCTCGCAAGGTCTCGGGCCAGTTGTACGCCACGCGCGGCGTTCGCGAAGTGGGCGTCGACATGAAGTCCCGCACGTTGACGGTCTCACTGCCCGAACCAACGCCGGCGATGCTCGGGCAGCTCTGGCACGCCGTCGAGAAGGGGAACGGAACCCCGACGAAGCTGGTGACTGCTGAAGCGACGTACACGCTGGTCCGTCCAGAAAGTAATACGGCGGACCAGATAGCTTCGACCGATAGGCCGCTCGTGATCGCCATCGATAACCTGCATTGCCAAGGTTGCGCGAGCAAGATCGCTGGACAGTTGTACGCGATCAAAGGGGTCACCAAGGTAAGCGTTGACCGGGAACGCGGCCTCTTGTTCGTGGAATCCAGCCGTGCCCCTCAGCTTTCACCCTGGACCTTCATCGAAGCCGTGGCGAAGGCAAACGAGCGACCGCTCGCTGTTTCTGGCAGCCACGGAGAACTGTCCATCGAGTGGGTCACGGCGGCGGCTCCCAAGAGCCATCAACAAGCCCAACAACCTCGTACTGGAGGATTCCAACGATGAGAACGGCAACAACGAGAATTCGTTGCCTCGCCTTAGTGGCAACCGTAAGCGGCGTAGCGCTTTCGATCGGCTGCGGGTCCGCCGCTGACTCGGCCGCTCTGGCGTTGAGTCCGGCGACAAGGATCAACGCGAGTCAATACAAGCTGGCCGAGGAGCCCGATGGAGCCATGGGCGTTATTGCCGCACGCGAGTCGGTCGAAGACGGCGCCCCGTTGGTGCTTGTCGGACGTATCGGCGGTGCGGCGAATCCTTGGATCGACGGCAGGGCGGCCTTCACGCTGCTCGACCCCTCGATGGCGGTCGTCGCGAAGGGGGAAGACACCGGAGAAACCGAGCTGTGCTTGGACGACTGCTGCGCCGTGGATCGACAGAACTGCACGACTCTCGTGAAGGTCGTTGATGCTCAGGGCAAACTCGTCTCAATGGACTCGCGAGAACTCTTGGACTTGAAAGAGTCTGACATGGTGGTGGTGAAAGGGACGGCTCAGAAAGACGAGGCGGGCAATTTCGTCATGCTCGCCACCGGTGTTTTCGTCCGCAACTGAACCCGACGAACGACTGCACACGATCGGAAGGCTCCCTATGCTTGGTCAAAAACTTCTCCCCTGGGATTACGGCGTGCGGAACCTGTTCCGCCGTCCGTCACGCAGCGCGCTGACACTGGGTGGGCTGACCATCGTGGTGCTGCTCGTGCTGGTCGTCGTCGGTTTCATCCGCGGCCTCGAGAAGTCGCTCGCCGCGACTGGCAATCCTAACGTGGTGTTGGTCTACGCCCTCTCTTCGGGCGCCGACATCGAGAACTCGTCGATCCCGGGGCGGACCCCGGCACTGCTGTCGGCGAGCGTTGATGGCGTCCGGCGTCAGCACGGCGTGGAGTACGTTTCTCCCGAGCTGTACTTAGCGACACGCATTGCGACCGCTGGCATGACCGAACCGGGGATGGGCTTGGTGCGGGGAGTGACAACGACGGCCCCGCTGGTCCGAGGCCAAGTGCAGTTGGTCGAAGGAACTTGGCCTCAGCGTGGTGAAGTGATGGTCGGTCGCTTAGCCCACTCGAAGCTCAGCGCTACGAAAGAAGACCTCGCCGTCGGCAATCAGATCACGTTCGACGGCGAAAGTTGGACCATCAGTGGCGTCTTCAACGCGGCCGGATCGGCGTTCGAGTCCGAGATCTGGGCGCCGCTAGAAGAGCTGCAGACCGTGCTCAAACGACAAGACCTGAGCCTAGTCGCTGTCAGCATGGAATCGACGGACGGCGTGGCGGATGTCGATCTTTTCTGCCGCGAGCGGATTGACCTAGAACTCAAAGCCGTTGCTGAGAGCTCGTACTACGCTTCGATGCAAAAGCACTACAAGCCGGTCCGGATGCTGGGATGGGTCGTAGTCGCTTTGGTAGCCGGCTCGGGAGTCTTCGCGGGACTCAACACCATGTACGGCGCGGTGGTGGGCCGGATACGCGAATTGGCGACCCTCCAGGCGCTTGGCTTCCGTCGCCGCGCCATCCTGCTGACGCTAGTTCAAGAAGCAACGCTCTTGGCTTGTGCGGCGGCCATCGTGGCTTGCGTCGTCGGTATCTGGCTGGTCGATGGGATGGCGGTCCGCTTCACGATGGGGGCGTTCATGCTGTCGGTCGACAGCGTCGGCATCGCGGTAGCCTGCGGCGTCGCAGCGCTATTAGGAGTAGTCGGCGCGCTCCCCCCCGCGATCAAGGCGATGCGGCTCCCGGTGGTCGAAGCCATCAAGTCAATTTGATCAACCGCACCGAAGTGCGGCGATTTTGATAGGGAATGCGAACGATGTCCGAAAAGTCGTCTCAACTCGACCTCAGCCAACTCGCGGTTGATCGCGGTGGGCCGGCGAATCGCCCATCCAAGAAGCCTAGGCGTGGTTGGCTTACAAGGTACGTGCTGCCTGTCGGTATCTTGGCAGGCTTCGTGGGCCTGTTTGGCTGGGCCGCGAGAGACAGTTTCTTACCCGCTCAATTGATCACCACGACTCCAGTGGTTGTAAGTCGCGCCGAGATCAAGCAGGAAGGGACACCGCTTTTCCAGGCAGCCGGGTGGATCGAACCACGGCCGACTCCGACCCTCGTGTCGGCGTTGGCGGCGGGCGTTGTCGCCGAGATGTATGTCATCGAAGGCCAGCACGTCGAGCAAGGCGAACCGGTCGCACGACTGATCGACGCCGACGCCCGATTGGCTCTGGCCGAGGCCCGAGCCGCCCACGCACTACAAGAGGCGGAGGTGAGTCGTGCCGAGGCGACTCTGGCGGCGGCCAAGACGAATTTCGCTCAACCGACTGAGTTGAAAGCGACTCTGGCTGAGGCCGGAGCGAGGCTCCACGAGACCGAGGTGGCCATCAGCAATCTGCCCTTCAAGATTGAGACAGCGAAGTCGCAGCTGCATCTTGCGAAGGAGAGTGCGCAACGGAAGAAGATGGCAGGACAAGCCATCTCGGGCAGGGTCTTGCGCGAGGCGATCGCAGAACTTTCCGCCGCCGAGAATACGGTTGCCGAACTGATCGCACGCGAGCCCAAATTGACGGCGCAAGCAGGTTCTCTCAGAGAGAAGCGAGACGCCTTGGCGCAACAGCTCCGCCTGCTGACCAATGAGACCCGGGCGGTCGCGGAGGCCGAGGCCAATCTTGCCGCCGAGAGAGCCAGGCTCGATCAGACGCGGCTACGCGTCGAAGTGGCCGAATTGACGCTGGAACGAATGGTGGTGAGGTCCCCGATCGACGGGTGCGTGCTGAGTCTCGACGCCCGCCCGGGGCAGTGGCTCTCTGGTGCAGCGACTCCGCATGGCGCCAATGGGGGAGGCAGCAGCGGCACCAGCGCCGTTGTCGGGCTCTACGACCCGCAGCGACTGCAAGTCAGGGTGGACGTCCGGCTTGAAGACGTGCCGCAGGTGCTCATCGGGCAGTCGACGCTCATCGAGACCGCCGCGTTGGCTGCGCCAATCGATGGCGAGGTGATCTCGGTCACGACGTCTGCTGACATCCAGAAGAACACGTTGCAAGTAAAGGTTGCCGTCAACAACCCGCCGGCGGTCATCAAGCCCGAGATGCTGGGCAAAGTGACTTTCCTGGCCCCCCCCTCGCCCGTCGAGGAAGGCGAGCCGAGCGAGTCGCCGCTTAAGCTCTTTGTCCCGCAGTCGCTGGTGGCCACGGGCGAGGGCGGCGGGACCGTTTGGATCGTCGATTTGACCAACAAAGTGGCGCGGCGACGGACCGTGGAAGTGGGCCGTGGCGCCACCGACGGCGGCCTCGTTCAGATCACCAGCGGACTGCAACCAACCGACAAGCTGATCGTCGCCGGAAGAGAGTCGGTCATCGACGGGACGCGTATCCGCGTTTCGGGCGAGGATCGCACTCTGGTGGATGGCGGCTTCGGCGCTCGAACCCGTCTACCTGAAGCACGCACCGCCCGAGCCTTGTAGGAAACGACCCCCCCAACGGTCAGCCTAACTTTCGAAAGCAGGTCCAAAGATGTCCCTTGTCGAAGTCTCCAACGTGACCAAAGAGTACGCCAACGGCGAGGAGACAATCCGCCCGCTGGATGGGGTCAGCCTCACGATCGAACAAGGCGACTACGTCTCTCTGATGGGCGCTAGCGGTTCGGGCAAGAGCACGCTGCTGAACCTGATCGCGGGGATCGACCGCGCGACCTCCGGAGAGATCGTCGTCGCCGACACCGACATCACGAAGCTCTCACGAGGCAAACTGGCGGACTGGCGGGCGGCGCATATCGGGTACATCTTCCAGACGCACAACCTGATTCCCGTGCTGACGGCTTACGAGAACGTCGAGCTGCCGCTCTTGCTGCTGCCGATGTCCGCTGCGGAGCGTCGCAAGCGGGTCGAGATCGCTTTGGAGGCCGTTGACCTCACGTCGCGAGCCACGCATTACCCGCGTCAAATGTCGGGCGGCCAGGAACAACGGGTTGGCATCGCAAGGGCTATCGTCGCCAACCCGACCGTCGTGGTTGCCGACGAGCCGACCGGCAGCCTCGACGACGAAACAACCGAACAGATCCTGCAGTTGCTTGAGCGAGTGAACAACGAACTCGGCATGACCCTCCTGATGGTGACGCACGACGCCGACGCCGGTTCGCGGGCGAAGCGGCGAATCCGCCTGGAACGAAGCCGCCTCATTGAGAACGGCAAAGAGCTGCAAACCGCTACCCTACGGACCGCGTAACCATGCACAAGTTCATCCCCTACGTCTTCAAGAGCCTGTGGCGTCACCGCGCTCGGACGCTGCTAACCGTGAGCGGCACGGCCGTGGCGTTGCTCGTTTTCTGCTTCATCGGGGCGGTGCAGCAGGGTCTTCTCGCGCTGACCTCCGGCGACGACGCCGGGCGGACTTTGATCGTCTTCCAAGAGAACCGCTTCTGCCCCCAGAGCAGCCGGCTGCCGCAGGACTACGCTGGTGACATCAAGAAGCTGTCTGGCGTGGCGGATGTGGTCCCGATCAAGGTCTTTACGAACAACTGTCGGGCGAGCCTCGACGCCATCGTCTTCCAGGGCATGGAACCCGAGAAGCTAAGAGCGTGGCGCGACCTCGACCTCCGGTCGGGGGACTGGGCGTCGTTCAGCACACAAGACGACGCGGCCCTGGTGGGCGCCGATGTCGCCAGTCGACGCGGATTGAGCGTCGGTGACAAGTTCACGATCGGTGACGTGTCGGTCGTGGTGCGGGGTGTTTTCCAGTCCGCGACGGCGGCGCAGAACAACCTCATCTTCACCCAACTCGAGTTCTTGCAACGAGCACGCGGTGCGAGCGACGTGGGGACCGTTACCCAGCTAGAGGTCCACCTCAACGACACGGCCGACCCGGAGACAATCGCGAAGCAGATCGACCAAGCGTTTCGCGCCGGCCCGGTGGGGACGACAACCCGCACCAAGGGGATGTTTCAAGCGGATACGCTGGCCGACTTGGCCGAGCTGATCGGCTTCGTCCACTGGCTCGGGTACGCCTGCGTGGGCCTGGTGCTGTCGCTCGTCGCGACCACGACGGTCATGGCGGTGCAGGACCGCATCAAGGAACACGCGGTCCTTCAGACGGTTGGCCTCCGCCCCCTGCGGGTCTTCGGCTTGGTGCTGACCGAAAGTCTTCTGCTGAGCACCTTGGGCGGCGTCCTGGGAGTCGTCGGCAGCATGCTGCTGCTCTCGTTGACGGGCATGTCTATCGCTGCCGAAGGGGTCACGATCGCGTTCGAGCCATCGCTTGCGCTAGCCATCCAGGGTGTCTCGGTGGCCGTCGTCGTTGGCGTTCTTGCCGGCGTCGCGCCCGGCTGGCAGGCTTCTCGCACAGAAATTGTCTCGGCACTGAGGCACGCCTAGTCAGCCCGTTCACGCCAGCAGCGTAATTAGTCGATAAACGAAAGTACAATCTCGGCAAGAGAGGCAAGGAAGCCAATGGATATCCGTACTATAACGGCCTGGACTTTACCGCTCTTGCTAGCGGTTGGTTGCGCGGCGGGTCCGCACCAAGTCGCCACCACACCCGACTCGTCTGTGCTTGCGAATGAGCCTGAACCAGAACCGATTCAACAAGTAGACTACGAACAACTGACAGACGTCGAGCTTGTCCAACCGGGTGAGGTTATCGAAGGGCGATTGGAAAGCAGTCCGACGACTGACGTGGAAGTGCTTCCGGGTTACTTGGTCGCCGATGCAAATGGATTGACTCTCACTGCGCTTGAACAGATGGCGTTTTCAAGCAACCCGGCGATTTCCCAGTCGGAAGCACGGGTTCGGGCGCTCCGCGGAAAGTGGGTCCAAGCCGGCCTGCCACCCAACCCCACAACAGGCTACACCGGTGGCGAGATCGGTAACGATGGCAGCGCGGGCCAGAACGGCATGTATGTGGGGCAGAGCTTCATTACCGCACACAAGTTGCGGCGGGACCGCGCCGTGGTTGCCGCCGAGATCGACAAGGCGGAGCAGGATCTTATCTCGGCCCGGCGGCGCGTACAAACCGACGTGCAGCGGGCCTACTACGAGGCCCTGCTTGCGCAGAAAAGAGTCGAGCTGGCTGAAGAGTTGGGACGCATCAGCGATGAAGCGGTCACCTCCTCGCAGTCGCTAGTCGAGGCGCAGGAGATCCCTGTAGCGGGGCTGTTGCAGACTGAGGTTCAGCAACAGAACGCGAAGGTCTTGCTTCGTACCTCGGAGAACGGGCGGGAACGGGCGTGGCGGAGGCTGACGGCGGTGGTCGGCGGCGCCGATTTGCCGGTCCAACCCCTCGCCGGCGATGTCCGTCAGCGACCCGCTTTGCTCGAATGGACCAACCAGCTCGCGCGGCTGCAGTCACAAAGCCCCGAGATCGCTGGGGCGCTGGCGAACGTCGAACGATCTCGAAGAGCGCTGGATCGTGCAAGCGTTGAGGCCGTGCCCGACATCAGCACACAGTTCAGCGTCCAATACGACGATGGGACGGGTGACACCATCGCAGGCGTCCAGGTTGGCATGCCCATCCCGCTCTGGAACCGTAACCAGGGGGGCATCCGTCAGGCGCAAGCCGAAGTTACCGAAGCGGTTCGCAACGTCGCGCGGGTCGAACTCGATCTCAATCAACGGCTAGCCGATGTCTTCCAGCAGTACGCCGACGCCCAGGCAACCGCCGAGACCTACGGAAACGACATTCTCCCCCGCTCCCAACGGACGCTTGACCTCATCCAGAAAGGTTATCAGCAGGGGGAAGTCGGCTACCTCGACCTACTAACCGCGCAGCAGACCTTCTCGCAGACGAACCTCGCCTACTTGGACGCCGTAGGGAATCTCTGGCAGAGCTACGTACAGATCGAAGGCCTGTTGCTCGAAGGGAGTCTCAGCCAGGGAACCGACTAGCTTGTCTATCAGTCGCTTGCGAGAAGAGAAACTCGTTTGGGAGGTGTCCGCTGGCTTTGGCTTTGTGGGCGCGCTCCTAGGGCTTCGCGAGCCAACCGGCAGACCGGACTAGCCTCGCCAAGGCAGGCAGAATAGAGTACTTAGCTGTTTCTCCACCGCTCGGATTCGTTAAACCGTGAACCGACCGCTCCACAGCCTGCTAGCGCTCGCCATTCTGGGCCACGGCCTATTCGGCTGTTGCGCGCACGAGTCCCACGCGGGCTCGGCGTCGGGTTGTGACCATTCGGCGGCGTCCGACGATCCAAGCAGTCATCGCCACGATCGGCATCACGGGACGTATGACGAGCACTTGCACGCCGAGCACGCGGCAGACCTTGCCGAGGGAGCGTGCGAGCAGGAACAAGTACCCGACGCTCCGCACGAGTGCGGACACGAGAGTTGCCACTGGATCGTCGGCGAGGTCGACACCGTCGATCTTTCGTTGGGGGTCTTTTCCCCGTGTTTTGCGTCTACCGTCTATGGCACCCTAAGCCTTCCGCGTGGGGGCTGCGATCGGCATGCCTCCCGAAGCTGCGATAGATGGGATGCGTTGACGCCTGCGCCACCGGTGCGTTCGCACCTTGCCTTGCTTGTCCTCTTGATCTGAACAACTTCAGGACACTTTCTAGCCGCCTCTTGTGAGCGAGAAAGTCGGTCTCTGATTCTCTGAGTTGTTCCCCCTCCGATCGTCTTGTCGGGGGCGCTTCCCTCGCCTTCGTATCACACCGATACGCACCTTCGTGCGTCATCTCGGTCCGCGGAGATAGGTCTATGTCCAATCGCCCTCGCCCCGCTCGACTTACCCGTGTCGCTCTGATTACTGGCGCTTTGCTAGCGATCGGCGCCACGGCCTACGTCACGACCAACTATTGGTTGCCCTACGTGGGGTCATTCGTCCCCAAGGAAGACCAAGTCGCCGGCGCTCCGGCCGACGATCCGCACGCGGGCCACGACCACGAAGGGCACACCGAGGCGGCCTCGATCGAGCTTAGCGACAAGGGTCTCAAGAACATTGGCTATGTCCCGTTGGTGATCCAGCCGACCGAGTACGCTCGCACGCTATCGCTTCCCGCGATTGTGGTCGAACGCCCGGGACGGTCTCAGAAGCACGTCACCGCCCCATTCACTGGGCTGGTTACCGACATCTACGCGGTCAATGGCGAGGCCGTTGGTCCAAATGAGCCCTTGTTTGAGATGAAGCTGACACACGAGGAACTCGTCACAGCTCAGACCGACTACCTGCAAACCCAGGCGAATCTGGAGGTGGTCAACCGAGAGCTCGCCCGCCTGCAAGGGCTTGGGAAGGGGGTCATAGCTGGCAAGCGAATCCTGGAGCAACAGTACGAGAAGCAGAGGCTAGAGTCCGCCTTGATGGCGGGAGAACAGGCGCTGCTGCTCCACGGACTCGCACAAGAGCAAGTAGACGACATACGGAAAACGCAGCAGTTGTTCCGCAGCATCACGGTCTTCTCTCCGGAACACCGTCACAGCGACGAGGCTTGCGAAGGCCCCCACCTGTTCACGGTCCAGCGACTCGGGATCGCCGAGGGCGAGCAAATCGAGGTGGGACGCGAGCTTGCCGTGCTCGCTGATCACTGCGCCTTGCACGTCGAGGCGACTGCTTTTGAAGACGACGCGGCCGCCATTCGTTCCGCCGCCCGGGAAGACCGGAGCGTGACCGCGCGACTGCTGCAGTCCGATTCGGAGGAAGACATCGTCCAGGGCCTCGAAGTCCTCTATGTGGCGGATCAGATCGACCCACAGTCTCGGGCCTTGAAGGTCTTCTTCCGCTTGCCGAATCAGGTGGCCTACGAGAAATCGCTTCCAGGTGGGAAGCGGTTCCTCGAATGGCGTTTCAAGCCGGGCCAACGCTTGCAGGTCAGCATCCCCGTTGAGACATGGGACGACCAGCTGGTCGTCTTAACAACCGCTGTCGTGGATGAGGGGGGAGAGTCCTACGTCTACCGGCAGAACGGCGATCACTTCGATCAGGTGCCGGTGCATGTGGTCCATCGTGACCAGAACGCGATCGTGATCGCCAACGACGGCGCTCTCTTCCCCGGCGACGTGGTTGCCGGGCAAGGCGCCTTCCAGATGCATCTCGCCCTGAAGAATCAAGCGGGCGGCGGGGTCGATCCGCACGCGGGTCACAACCACTAAGAGCAGCGAAGGAATCTTACTGTGCTCAACGCAATCATTCGCTTTTCGCTCCACAACCGGCTGCTGGTGGTCGCCGCCGCCTTGCTGCTGTTGGGTTATGGAGGCTGGCAGGCGACGCAGCTACCGATCGATGTCTTCCCAAATCTCAATCGGCCTCGCGTCGTGGTGATGACCGAGGCTCACGGACTGGCGCCTGAAGAAGTCGAGACCTTGGTCACCTTCCCGATCGAGACCGTGTTGAACGGCGCCACGGGGGTGCAGGCGGTACGGACCTCATCGGGCATCGGCCTGTCGGTGGTCTATGTCGAGTTTGATTGGGGCACGAACATCTACAACGATCGGCAGATCGTCGCCGAACGGATGGCCCTGGCAGGCGACGTCCTCCCACCCGACGTCTCTCCCCAATTGATGCCCATCTCCTCGATCATGGGCCAGATCATGATCGCCGGCATGACCGCCGGCGAAGAGACCTCGCCGATGGAGCTGCGCACCCTCGCCGACTGGGTCGTCAGGCAGCGGCTACTGACGATACCGGGAGTTTCCCAGGTGATTGTCATGGGCGGCGATCGCAAGCAGTTCCAGGTACTCGTCGATCCTGATTCGTTGCTCCGCTACGGGGTGACGCTGCACGAAGTCAAGCAGGCGATCGCCGACAGCAACCAGAACACCGCTGGGGGCTACCTTGATGAGCAAGGCCCGAACGAGTTCCTCGTGCGTTCGCTTGGGCGTGTCTCGTCGGCCGACGAAATCGGGGACATCGTGGTCCGACAACGGGACCGTCAGTCGATCACGCTCTCACAAATCGCCCGCATCACCGAGGGGGCCCAGGTCAAACGAGGGGACAGCTCGGCGTTCGCTCGCAACGTGGAAGGAGAAATGGTGGGCGGCCGCTCGGTCGTGCTGACCATCCTCAAGCAACCCCAGGCCGATACTCGCGCGGTCACCAACCTGGTGACCGAGGCCTTGGAGGAGATGAGCGACTCGCTGCCCAGCGACGTACGGCTGCTGCCCGAACTCTACCAGCAGAAGGAGTTCATCGACCTCGCGATCGAGAATGTGGTCGAGGCGCTCCGCGACGGAGCGATTCTCGTCGTCATCATCCTCTTTCTGTTCCTGATGAATATCCGCACCACCTTGATCACGCTGACGGCCATCCCGCTGTCAATCGTGATCACGGCCATGGTCTTCGCCGTGTTTGGGCTATCGGTGAACACGATGACCCTCGGCGGGCTCGCCGTCGCCATTGGTGAACTCGTTGACGACGCAATCGTCGATGTCGAGAACATCTTCCGTCGCCTGCGAGAGAACCGGAACAAGGAGCACCCAAAGTACCCCTTGCTGGTCGTTTTTCAGGCGAGCGTCGAGATCCGCAACTCGATCGTCTACGGCACGCTGATCGTGATGATCGTCTTCGTGCCGCTCTTCGCACTCTCGGGTATGGAAGGCCGACTCTTCTCACCACTGGGGGTGTCGTACATCGTCTCCATCGCGTCCTCGCTGTTGGTGTCTCTCACCGTGACACCCGTACTCAGCTTCTGGCTGCTACGCGGGAAAGTGACCGAAGGCGAAGAGCGGGACAGCTTGCTGTTGCGTGGCCTCAAGGCGATTGCCGATGCCGTGATACGGTTCAGCTTGCGGCTCTCTTGGCCGATCCTAGCCGCCGCAGCGACTGCCGTCGTCGTCTCGGGTTGGGCCGTCCTGCGATTGGAGAGTGATTTCCTCCCGCCGTTCAATGAGGGCGCGGTCCAGATCAACGTCATCCTGCCTCCCGGCACCTCGTTGGCGATGTCCAACGAGGTTGCCGGTCGCGTTGAACAGCGACTTGCGCAGATCGACGACCTCCTCGCCTTCGTGCGGAAAACGGGTCGGGCCGAACTGGACGAACACGCCGAGGGGGTCAATGTCTCGGAGTTCGTGGCAACCGTTGACCCAAGCACCGCGCGCTCGCGCGAAGAAGTGATCGAAGAGATCAGCGAAGCACTGGCTGATATCCCCGGTATCGTCACCGCAGTCGAACAGCCCCTCGCCCACTTGATCTCACACATGCTCTCCGGCGTGAAAGCCCAGATCGCTATCAAGCTCTTCGGCGACGATCTGGATGAGCTGCGCCGGCAAGCCCAGGGCATGGAGGCCGCTATCCAGGACGTCGAGGGCGTCCGCGACCTGCAGGTCGAACAACAAGTCATCATCCCCCAGCTGCGGATCGAAGCGGACGGCAAGAAACTCAAGGCATTCGGCCTACGGCGTAGCGACGTTAATCAGTTCGTCGAAACCGCGATGCAAGGGGAAGTCATCTCTCAAGTGCTCGACGGACAACGCACGTTCGATCTGATGGTGCGTCTTGGAGAAGAGTTCCGAGAAGACCTGGACGCGCTCAAGCGACTCCAGATCGACCTGCCCGACGGGGGGAGCGTGAAGCTCGAGGACGTGGCTCGCATCTACAAAGCCGGGGGACCCAACACGGTCAATCGAGAGCAGGTGCGTCGCAGGATCGTTGTCCAATGCAATGTGTCGGGCCGCGGCCTGGTTGATGTGGTCAACGACATCAAGGAACGGCTAGAGCCGATCCGCGCGGAACTCCCAGCCGGCTACTTCGTCGAGTTTAGCGGCCAATTTGAGAGCCAACAGTCGGCGTCCAGGATGATCTCGATTCTCTTCGTGGTTTCTCTACTGGGCATGTTCCTGGTGCTCTACAAGATGTTTCGTTCGGCCAACCTCGCCTTGCAAGTCATGGTCGCCCTGCCGATGGCGTTCATCGGAAGCGTCGCGTCGCTCTACCTGACCGGCCAGACGCTAACGATCGCCAGCATGGTCGGCTTCATTTCTTTGTGTGGCATTGCCTCTCGCAATGGCATCTTGCTGATCAACCACTACCTGCACCTCGTGAAATACGAGGGCGAGGGCTGGACCCGCGACATGGTCATCCGCGCCGGCAAGGATCGCTTGGCCCCCGTCCTGATGACCGCCCTCACTTCCGGCATCGGATTGGTCCCGCTGGCGCTTTCGGCGGGAGAGCCAGGCAAAGAGATCCTCTACCCGGTCGCCACCGTCATCATCGGAGGACTCATCACAAGCACGCTCTTGGAGTTCTTGGTGCGACCGGCCCTGTTCTGGACGACGGGCATGAAAGCAGCCCGCGCCGTCGTAGAGTCCTCCCACGAGCAAGTCGAGCTGATTGAAGAGGAAGAACTCGCTGCGTAGGCGGGTAAGGCTATCCCAATCCGGCGTCGCACGACGCCCCCCCCACACCAAAAATTGAAAGTTCTATGAAAGCACTATGTCGCTTCGCCCAACTGGCGGTTGCCTTGGGTTCCTGCGTAGCCGTCAGCGCCCTCGTTGGTTGCGATAGCTCGCAAAACAGCGGACCCGTGTCGCCAGCCGCGCCGGTAGGCGTTAGTCAGGCCGATCACCCGACAGAAGGCCCCCACCATGGGAGTCTGATCGAACTCGGCGCCGAGGAGTACCACGCCGAGCTTGTTCATGACGACGCCGCGGCGACGGTCACGGTCTACCTGCTCGACTCGGAGGCGAAGGTCTCGGTCCCGATCGATGCCAAAGAAATCCAGATCAACCTGAGCCACGACGGTCAAGCCGAGCAGTTTACGCTTGCAGCCAGCCCAGAGGCGAGCGACCCGGCTGGCAGCGCATCGAAGTTTTTCTCGGGCGATGCGGAACTCGCCGAAGACCTCGACCACGAGGAAGCACAAGCCCAGTTGGTCGTGTCGATTGGGGGTAAGCAGTACCGTGGCGCCATTCAGCACGATCACGACGACGAAGAGCACGACCATTGATCCCCACTCGCCAGAAACGACATCGATTTCAGCGGGAAAGCGAAGTCTTGGCGCGTTCCTCGCACGCGTCGCAGCATTCGCTTTCCCGCGCTTTATCATCAGGATGAACGAGGCGGAGTAATGACGATGGAATCACGGACGGCTGCCAGAACGATCGCTGTGCTATGGCCGGCCGCACTGGTGGCGACGACGATTGCCCACCTTGCTACGGCCACAGAAACCCAAAGGCAAGCCGCTGATCGGGAGCCTTCCCACGCCAAAGAACTGTCGCAAGAATTCCGTGCCGCAGCGCAGCGTGTGATGCCATCGGTTGTGCTTATCGAATCGCTTCGAGGTCCCAGAGCAACACCGCAGTGGCGTCGACTCCAGCAGCGACGCAACCGCCACCTCACTCGAAGCGAGGTGCTGACGGAAGACGACCCGTCGAATCCTCGCGACGAACGGGGCTCGGGGATCATCATTGACGGTTCAGGCGTCATCCTTACCTGTCATCACGTCGTCGCGGGAGCCGACGTGATCTTCGTTACCTTGTCCGATGGTCGTCGTTTTGAGCCAATCGATGTCCGCTCAGAACCCGATCGGGACCTCGCCATCCTTCGGATCAATACCGATGGCCAACTGCCCGCAGCACGCCTGGGGGACTCCGACGGATTGCAGCTAGGCGACTGGGTGGTCTCGGTTGGCAATCCCTATGGCTTGGAACGGTCGATTAGCACGGGGACGGTGTCTGCAACCGACCGCGACACCTCACTGAGTCCCGCACCCCTGATCCAAAGCGACGCGTCGTCGAATCCGGGTAGTTCGGGCGGAGCCCTCGCCAACCTTGAAGGAGAGGTCGTCGGCGTGCTAGCCGGCAGTCTCGGCGTGGACGCCGGGTTCCAGGGGGTCAGTTTGGCTGTTCCGATCAATGGCGCCAGACAGGTAGCGGAGGAACTCTCGAAGCGAGGTACCCGCGTCCATGGCTACTTGGGGTGCGACCTGCAGCCGCTTTCGCCAAGGACGTCCCAAAAACTCGAGCTGCCCCGCGAAGGCGGCCTTTACGTGCTGTACGTGGCGGAAGAGACGCCGGCCGCCAGGGCGAAACTGCTGGTGGGCGACCTCATCACGCACTTCGACGGGGAACCGATCGACGAGCAACACCCCTTCAAGAAAATCTTTGATGACGTTGAACCAGGCGAAGCGCACCGACTGTTGGTGTTCCGTGAGGGACGCACTCGACACATCAGCATCACGATCGACAGACGCCCTGGAGCCAACTCCCTCACACCGCCCCACCCCCCAGAGCATAAGCACGTTCCGTCACAGCCGTTCTGCAAACGTTTTGGGCTGTGCGTCGATGCCTTGCTCCCGGAAGTTGCCTCCCAACTGGGCTACGACGCCGACGCGACGGGAGCGTTGATCGCCGGTGTCGAAACTGGCGGGGCGGCCTACAAAGACGGGATCGCGGCAGGGATGCTTGTGCTGCGAGTAAACGAACATGAGATCCGTACGTCGGCAGACTTCGCTCGTGTGACGTCGATGGTCCCACCCGAGAAGCCCGTGCTGATGCTTATCAAATCGCCTGACAAGCGGTATCTCACGATCCTTGCGAACCAAGAAACGCGGTAGCGCAGGGCGCGTTCGTACACCCGCCATCGCGACGCAGAGCGCACAGACAACGCGTTGGCGGCGTTATCACCAGCTGGAGTTTAGGATGCAACGTAAAACGAAGATCAATCTTGCTTTCACCCTGCCCGGTGTCCCGGACGCGACTGATGCCTGTGTCCGCCGTCTGCAGGGCTTATTGGAAGCCAAGCACGGGATCGATTCATGCCACGTTGTCGCGTCGTCAGAGCCATCGGATAGTGAAGTCTGCGTCCACTTCGATTCGGACGTGGTCACGATTGCGGAAGTTCGCGATCTATCCCGACGCGTAGGGCTGGAACTCGTTGAGAGATACGGGCATTGGCGCGCCGACCTGCAACCGATGCACGCCGGCAAGGCGTCTGCCATCGAATCACGACTCGGCCGGGTCAAGGGCGTGCTCGAAGTAGCCGTTTCGCCTGGCGGCACGTTACGTGTTGAGTTCGATCGCCAAGTCACCAGCGAGGACAGGATCGAGGAGGCGGTTGGGGAGTGGTTGGAGCAGCCGGGGCACCAAGCCGATGACCACACCGGCCACAAGCACGACGGGGAGGCCCACGAGGACGAACACGATCATTCCGCGCACGGACACGCCCACGGCGGGATCTTCGGAGCCCGCAGCGAACTCATCTTCGCCGTGCTTTGCGGCGTCTTTCTCCTGGTTGGATGGCTACTCGAGACGGTCGCGGACGTCTCCAGCTGGCCGCCGATCGCCTGCTACGTCGCCGCCTATCTTTTCGGTGGCTACTACACCGTCACCGAAGCGATCGAGAAAATACGGGCGGGAAGTTTCGAGATCGACCTTCTAATGGTCGTGGCTGCTGCCGGTGCGGCTTCGCTTGGCGCCTGGGCAGAGGGCTCGCTTCTGCTGTTCCTGTTCAGCATCGGCCATGCCCTGGAAGGCTACGCGATGGGCCGCGCCAAGCGGGCGATCGAAGCCCTCTCCGAACTCGCCCCACGGACCGCTCGCATTCGTCGGGATGGCCGGGAGTCGGAAGTCGACGTCGAGGAATTGCGGGTCGGGGACGTCGCCATCGTCAAGCCCGACGAGCGGCTGCCGGCCGACGGGTTTGTTATCCGCGGCGAAACAAGCATCGACCAAGCCTCAATCACCGGTGAAAGCGCGCCCGTTGACAAGCTACCGGTCGCCGATCGGGAGTCTGCCGCCGCCGACCCGGAAGGCGTCGCTTCCGACCACCGGGTGTTCGCGGGCACGATCAATCAAGCGGGGTCGATCGAGGTCCACGTGACCAAGACCGCCGCCGAGAACACGCTCGCTCGTGTCGTCACGATGGTCAACGAAGCGGAGACACGCACTTCGCCAACCCAGAAGCTCACGAAGCGGTTTGAGCGCTACTTTGTGCCCGCGGTGATCGCCACCGTTGTGCTGCTCCTCTTCGCACCACTCGTTCTCGATGAAGCCTTCAGCGACTCCTTTTATCGTGCGATGGCGGTCTTGGTCGCAGCTAGCCCTTGCGCCTTGGCGATCGCAACACCGAGCGCGGTACTGAGCGGTGTGGCCCGAGCGGCGCGTGGTGGTGTGCTCGTAAAGGGGGGCGGCCCTTTGGAAAGTCTCGGCCGCTTGGACGCGATCGCCTTCGACAAGACAGGCACCCTGACCGAAGGCAAGCCTCGCATGACGGATGTGCGACCCGCGGACGGTGTAAGTAAAAAGGAGCTTCTGCGTATCGCCATCGCCGTGGAAGACCTCAGCAAGCATCCGCTCGCCAAAGCCGTCGTTCGTGACGGAACAGCAATGTTGGAAGCAAAGAGCAATGGCCTACCTAAGGCGACGAATCTTAAGAGTATCACCGGCCGCGGGGTTCAGGCAGAAGTGGATGGGAGAACTGCTTTCATAGGCAAAGACGAGTTGTTCTCGGAGGTTGACGGCCCGTCTCTTCCCGATTCGATCCGCTCGACCGTCGAGTCATTGGAGAGCGAGGGACGCACTACGATGATCGTGCGGTATGACGACCGCTACCTCGGCGTTATTGGGCTCATGGATACACCACGTGAAGCGGCCCAACGAACCATCACGCGGCTCCGAGAACTCGGCGTCAAGCGAATGATCATGATTTCCGGAGACAACCAGCAGGTCGCCGATGCGGTCGCCAAAGCGGTTGGCATCGATGAGGCGCGAGGCGACTTGATGCCCGAGGACAAGGTCGAAGAGATCAAGAAGCTCAATAGCGTCGCCGGGGTGGCCATGGTCGGCGATGGGGTCAACGACGCACCGGCGATGGCGTCCGCATCGGTTGGTATCGCGATGGGAGCAGCCGGTAGCGACGTCGCCCTTGAAACGGCCGATGTCGCGTTGATGGCGGACAATCTCGATCATCTGCCATTGGCAATCGGACTGAGCCGTGCCACTCGACGCATCATCCGCCAGAATCTGTGGATGAGCCTCGGCATGGTCGCCTTTCTCGTGCCAGCAACGATCTTCGGTCTCAACATCGGCCCGGCGGTAGCGCTCCACGAAGGCTCGACGCTTGTCGTTGTGTTCAACGCACTCCGCCTGCTCGCCTACGCATCACCATCTACCGACGGGAGCTAGCCAATGGAAGTCAAACACATCATCCTCGGCCTGCTGGAAGCGGGCGCCTGGTACTTCTTCATCTACTACCTGCTGGACACGCTGAGAAAGCCCAATAGGAGCCCTTGGATCGCGGCGGGAGTCTTGCTGGCGCTCTTCTATCTTGGGTTCATGCTTTGCCCGTGGGTGAAGCACACGCCGGTGTGGCAGCAGCTCTAGGGACCAAACCAGCACCGTGTTCGACACGTATGCTTGATTGGCCACCAAAGGGCCGCATTTAAGAGAACCAACGAACGGCACGAGGGAGAGTTCGATGCGGCAGAAATTTGAGACCAACCTGCGTTGCCAGAAATGCTTGGCGACGATCGGCCCGCTGCTAGACGACGAGTCGGGAGTGCTTGACTGGTCCGTAGATCTTGACGATCCGAGGAAGCCCCTCACCGTGGATCTGGCAGAAGCGTCTGCCGGGAGCCGTGTTGTTGACCTGTTGGCAGGCGCGGGCTACGAGGCGACACCGGTCGATCGAGCATCGACGGAGTCTATCGAACCACCTAACGAGGCTGACTCGGCGTTCAAGCTAGCCAACTACAAGCCGCTCTTGCTTGTGGTCGCCTACGTGTTGGGCGCCACGGGAGTCGCCGAATCAATCCACGGCGGTTTCGTTTGGCCGCGGGCGATGAGCTACTTCATGGGCTTCTTCTTTCTCGGATTCGCTTTCTTCAAGCTGCTCGACATCCCCGCCTTTGCGGACTCGTTCTCTAGCTACGACATCATCGCTAAACGCTCACGCGGCTACGCATTGGCGTACCCGTGGATTGAGCTTGGGCTCGGAGTCCTGTTCGTGAGTGGCGTGCTGCCGCTCGTCGCCAACGGGGTGACCGCGGTGATCATGGCCGTTGGGCTGGTCGGTATCGTGCAGGCCGTCTTCCGCAAGCAAGCCATCCAATGCGCCTGCCTAGGCACCGTCTTCAACCTGCCGATGTCGACCGTCACGATCGTCGAGAACAGCGTCATGCTAGCGATGGCGATCACGATGCTGGCAAGGGCGGTTGGGGCCTGAGCTATCAGCTGGTCACTCAGACGACCAGCCGTCCGTCGAGTATTGCAGGCCGCAAACCTTCACAGCGGCGGCGCCCGGACTGATTGGAAACTGGCCACGCCGATGTACCCCCAGGGGGTACTCCGCCGATATCGGTTAGGTCGAGCCTTCCGAAAGCCAGCCCGAAAGTTAGCTCACGGTGCGTATGCCCCGGTCATCGAAACTAATCGCCGCAAGCTTAGGGATGATCGCCGTTTGCTGCGGCGCGACGAAGGGGCAAGAGCTGGTTGCTCCCCCGCGTGCGCCAATCCCGCCGAGAGCAGCGAAGGTGTTCACCGCTGCGCCAGCGATCCCGACCGTGCCCGACCCCGAGCTGCAGATCGACACGCCCCCTGATGGAGGGGTCGCCGAGTCTGGCTACACGCTCGACGTATTGCTGAGGCTCGCCGGACGGAACAACCCAACGCTCCGGCAGGCGCAGCTCCATATTTCGGCCGAGCTGGGCAAGGCGCAGCAAGCCGGCCTCTATCCGAACCCCATCTTCTCTTACGAAGCCGAGCAGATCGGGGTCGATGTCGAGGGCAACAAAGACTCTCCGGGTGAATTTCAAGGCGGCGTTTTGGAGCAGCGCTTCGTGACCGCAGGCAAGCTGCGGCTGAGTCGCGAGAAGTACCTACGGCGGGCCCATGTATCCGAGCACCTCGCAACGGTTCAGCAGTTCCGCGTCTGCAACGATGTGCGGCTCCACTTCTACCGGGCCCTGGCGGCCGGCGAGACGCTGGCGATCCGCCGCGAGTTGCTCAAGAGCAGTGAGGACGCCGCGGTCACCGCTCAAGAAGCGTACAACATGGGACAGTCACGCCGACCCGAAGTACGGCGGGCCAACATCACCCTACAGCGCGCTAGGCTGAGTGTGATGCGAGCGGAGAACGCTCAGCGGGAAAGCTTCCGCCGACTCACGGCTTTAGTAGGCGTGGCGCTCACCGAAGGTGCTGTCGAAGGGAGTTTGGCGCCCGAGCGTGAACCGACTTCTTTCGATAGTGAACTGGGTCGTCTGCTTGCCGAAAGCCCCGAGGTCGCGGCCGCGAGGGCGAAGCTCGCCGTCGATCGGGCGACGGTTGAGCGGGAACGGGTCGAATGGGTGCCCGATCTCGTGGCGCGTGGTGGTGCGGGATACAACTTCGAGGCGGGCGAGACGGTCGCCGTCGCCGGGCTGTCGCTAGAGCTTCCCATCTACGACCGCAACCAGGGCACGATACGTCAGGCTAGAGCCGACTACGCCCGACAGCAGCAAGAACTTCGACGGATCGAACTCGGCCTGCGGAACCGGCTGGCGATGACCTACGAACGGTACCTCTCATCGCTGCAGCACGTCTACGAATACGAGCGGGTGATCCTGCCCGAGTCGAAGGCGGCGTACGCCGAGCTGCTCGAAAGCTACAAGCGTGATCGGGTCGATTGGCCCGACGTGCTGATGGCGCAGCACGACTACTTCGACGCCAAGCTGATGCAGGTCGATAACCTTTTGGAAGCCCGCACGCACGAAGTCTTGATCGCGGGCTACCTGCTCCACGACGGCCTGATGGCCGCCGGCGGGCCAACGCCTCCCGGCCACATCAACGCCACGCCTAAACCGCGCTAATCGAGCTTTCATTGATACAGCCCTCAGCCCGACCGATCAACCATGAGCAGCCAACAAGAACCGAATCGCCCCCCGCGTCGCGAGTTTCTACGCACCACGGCACTCGCCGCCGGTGGGGCTTTCGCCGGCTCGTCGGTCGCCGGGGCACAGCACATGGGCCACGAGATGCACGGCGGCGGAGGCGGCATCGACCACAAAATGCTACAGCCGATCGGCGATCCATTGGCGGGTCGTCCAACCGGTGTGCAGGACGAATACGATGGCTTCCGGCGCTTCGCCCCAAGCCGCGGCAATAGCCCGGACAGCGACTTTTACCTTGGTAAGCTGGTGCCGGGGCTGCGTGATTCGTCGGCGGGTCGGGCTCCGTTCGTCGCCCCGGATATCCCTTCGATGTCGTACGAGATGAAGGACGGCGTCAAGGAGTTTCACCTTCGCGCGACGCCCGTCGAAGCCGAATTCCTACCCGGCTACAAAATGAATGTCTATGGCTACAACGGCAGCATGCCGGGGCCGACAATCGAGGTCACGCAGGGCGATCGGGTCCGGATCATTGTCACCAACGAGCTGCCCGAAGAGACGTACATGCACTGGCACGGCTTCGAGTGCCGCGTCCAGTACGACGGCGCCGACGCTCTGATTCAGAACCCGATCAAGCCGGGCGAGAGCTTCAACTACGAGTTCACTTTCCACGAAGAAGGGACGTTCTTCTACCACTCGCACGTCGCGATGCAGGAGGCGTTCGGGATGGTCGGCTGGTTCATAGTCCACCCAAAGCAGGACTGGGACCCGCCGGTCGATCGCGACTTCGGGCTGATCTTCCAGAACTTTGCTATCGAGCCGGGTCAGACGATCTCCAACAGCTGGGCGATGGACTGGAGTTGGCACACGATCAACGGGCGGAGCGGTCCGTTCAATTCGCCGCTGGTGGTAAAGCACGGTGAGCGGGTGCGGATTCGTATCCTCAACTTCGCCCCGATGCAGCATCACCCGATCCACCTACACGGCCACACGTTCTGGGTCACCGGACACGAAGGAGCGAGGATTCCTAAGAGCGCGTGGATCCCGCGGAACACCGAGCTGATCGCCGTCGCTCAGGCTTCCGATTTCGAGTTCATCGCTAACAACCCGGGCGACTGGATGATGCACTGCCACATGGTGCATCACATGATGAACCACATGACGAAGCAGATCGGCCCCCGGGTTCGGCCGAACCAGTCGGTCGATGCCTACCTCGCCAACCTCGACCGTTCGCCAGGCGTTTCGATGCAGAACCCCGACCCCGGCTTCGCGGTGCCTGGTTATCCCCAAACCATGAAGGGGATGAACATGGACATGATGATGAGCGATCGGATCGTCGGCCGCCGCGAGACGCTAGGCATGCGGGCCGACTGGCCGATGGCGATCATGGGTCTGATGCTGGCGGTGCGGGTGCTGCCCGAGGACCTCTACCAACTCGTCATGGAGACCGACGAGCCGGTCGAACCAGGATCCGTGTTTGCCGAGATCGTTCGACGGTTCGGCGACCCGAACGACTACCAGCCGGCCATGAAGATGTCGCACGGTTAGGCCTCTTCGCCATTACGCCGCATACCCCCGGGTGGTATGCGGTTTGCTCCGGCTCTGGTTGTCCATTTCGGCGATTGCTCGCCAAAACCAGATCGAGGAGACCTTTTGATGGCTACCGCGACTGCGAACTATCAAGACTGCATTGAGGCCTGCAACGCTTGCCTCGCCGACTGTCTTGCCTGTGTTGAAGGCATGCTGGGCAAGGAGTCGATGAACGACTGCCCGAAGTGCTGCCTGGAATGTGTGGCGATCTGCCGGGCTTGTGTCGAGGCGATGGCGATCGGCGGCGAGCACGCCGGGGCGTTCTGCAAGTTGTGCGCCGAGGTTTGCCAGTACTGTGCCGATCAGTGCGGCGCACACGACCACGACCATTGCCAAAAGTGCGCCGAGAGTTGTCGCCGCTGCGTGGAGAGCTGCCAAGCTGTTGCGGCTTGAGCCAGCTAGGTCCTTCAACGCACTCGATCGGAGGCGGTCCGGGCGACTGGGCTGCCTCCTCCTTTTAAGTCTCGACAGGCCACAGGATGCCCTCAAATACTGACGACAAAGGCAACTCGTACGAGTCTGGCAGTCTCTCGCTGCCGGGTGCGGTAGCGATGGGCACTGGCGTGATGATCGGCGCTGGCATCTTCGCGTTGACCGGGCAGATGGCAGAGCAAGCCGGCGGTCTCTTTCCGTTGGCCTTCCTCTCGGCGGCGGTTGTCACGGCATTCAGCGCCTACAGCTACGTGAAGATGTCCGACGCTCACCCGTCCGCGGGCGGCATCGCGATGCACCTCAAGAAGTGCTACGGCGAAGGGACGATCACGGCCGGTTGCTCGTTGCTGATGTACTTCTCGATGGTCATCAACGAGAGCCTCGTCGCGAGGACGTTCGGCGCGTACACGCTCCAGCTGTTTGACGCCCCACAGGACTCGTGGCTCGTGCCGGCCCTCGGAGTCGGTCTGCTACTCCTCGCCTTCGCCGTCAATCTGATGGGCAACCAATGGATCGGCGGGATGTCGATGGTGACCGCGGTGATCAAAATCGGGGGCATCGCGCTGTTCGCGGGAATCGGGCTCTGGCTCTCGGGCGGATCGTTCGCGCCAGTCACTTCGGCAAAAGAAGCCTCCCTGACAGGTTTCTTGGCGGCGACTGCGCTGGGCATCCTCGCCTACAAGGGCTTCACGACTATCACCAACGACGGCGACGAGTTGGTCGAGCCGAAGAAGAATGTCAGCCTCGCGATTGTGATCTCGATCGGGATCTGCGTCGCCACTTACGCCTTGGTCGCTTTGGCAGTAGCGGGCTCGCTGAGCCTCGACGAGATCGTCGCCGCTAAAGACTACGTCCTGGCCGAAGCAGCGCGGCCGGCTCTTGGCGAAGCAGCGGTCTACTTCACGGTCGGATTGGCGATCGTCGCGACGATCTCCGGGGTGATCGCGAGCGTCTTTGCGGTCTCGCGGATGCTGGCGATGCTTACGCAGATGGAATTGGTCCCGCACCGCCACTTCGGGATGCCCGGCGACGTGCAGAAGCACACGCTCGTCTACACGGTCGTGCTGGCGATCGTCTTGACGATCTTCTTCGACCTCAGCCGGATCGCCGCCCTCGGAGCGTTCTTCTATCTCGTGATGGACATCGCGATGCACTGGGGCATCTTTCGGAGCCTACGCGAGGAGATCGGGGCCAGTGGGCCGGTTCTCCTGACCGCGATTGGGCTCGACTTGGTCGTGCTCGGCGCCTTGATCGCCGTGAAGGGGGCCGCCGATCCGTGGCTGCTTGCTATCGGGGCAGCCGGATTCTTGCTGATCTTCGGTGGCGAGCGGTGGTTCCTCGGCTGGAAACACGGCGAATCGGCCGCGGCAGAGACGACCAGCTAGGCCGGCTCTTGCCGGACAGGTAAGCTGGGCAATTCTAACCCGACACCGCGAGTTGTTGCCCCCCGTGCTCTCCGACGACGACAAGACGAAGATCGGCAATCGCCTGCGGCGGATCGCGGGGCAAGTCTCGGCCGTTCAGCGGATGATCGACGAAGACGCCTACTGCGTCGAGACGCTCACGCAGATCGCCGCTGCCAACGGCGCCCTCAGCAAAGTGGGCCGGATGATTTTAGAGACGCATGTCCAGACCTGCATCCAGAGTGCCCTCGAAGGAGACGACGAGGCGAAGCGCGACGCGATGCTCGAAGAGCTGGCCTCGCTCTTTCAGAAGTACGGCCGCGTAACCGACTGATCCAGCTGACCTGTCTGGCTATCCAAAAGATTGGATCGGCGGGACGGGTTTCGGGTAGCTTCCGAACACTCGGCGGCCGATGCCGTAACGCGTGTAGTGACCGATCTCCTGGAAGCCCGTTCTGCCGAAGGCACGGCGTGCTGGGGTGTTGAGGCTCTCCGTCGTGGCGACCAACCAGTCAGCGCCGCCGGACTCGGCAAGCTCGTTAGCCGCGCAACAAAGAACTTCTCTCATCAATCCGACGCCGCGCGAACCGGCGGCTGTGTAGGCGTGAAAGACGAAAACGCTACACTCGTCGAGTTCGATCGCGGTAGCCGTAGCTTTCGATCGACCGTAGTTCATGCCGGCTTCTGCCGAGCCGTGAAAGAACCACGCAAACGAGCTTAGCCTTTCGGCGGCAATAACAGCGAAGCAACTGAGTCTTGGGTCGTCGAGTCTTTCGACAAGCTCCTCGCAATAGGGAGCCTCGCCGCTCTCGATGAATCGCTTCAGCTTTGCTGCTGAAATCCGCTCCGCCTGCCCGTTGATTGACTCTGCCGCGAGCTTAGAAGTCTCGGCGATCATCACGGTGACCCTTTCGAGCACCATGACGCGTTGCAAACAGCGGTAGGCAACCCGTTTTAGCCAGAGAGACATCGTGTCGTTCTCCATAAAAGGGCGGGGGCGACGGGGCGCTCCGGGTAGGAGGACCTCCCCTCGGCACGTCGCCGCCCCCGCGAGAATCGCGTCTTATCGAACCCGCGGCGGTTCGACGCCTTGTTGGGCCAGCTTCTGGAGGTAGCCCTGGGGGTCGGCGTGCAGCTTCTTCGCGCAGCCTGGGCAGCACAGGTAAACCACCCGTCCTTCGACAACGGTCCGGTACGGCCCGCCCATCGCGTCGAGCGGCTCATCCATCACGGGACAGAGTTTCTGGGCGGCTACAAACGGGGCATCCGCCGCGGTCGCCTTGGTGATCTCTGGCTTCGCCGTTCCGGGCGCAGCGGGCAGCTTGGCAAGGTACTTCTGCGGCTCCTTTTCCAAGAACTTCAGGCATCCCTTGCAGCAGAGATAGACATCACGCGGCAAGCCGGTGACCTTGAGCGGCGTCCCCATCGAGCCGAGGGGCTCGTCCATCACAGGGCAGAGCTTCTGAGCCGCGATCGCCGCCGCGTCGGCGTCCGTGGCTGGCGCGACCTTGAGCATGGGCTTGCCGATCACGTACTGAGACGGGTTGTCTTTGACGGCATCAATGCAGCCCGCGCAGCAAACGTAGACCGTCCGATCACCGACTTGCACCGGGATCGGCCTGCCCATCGAACCCAACGGTTGGCCGCTGACGGGGCATACCTTCTGCTCGGCGATGGCGGCCGCTACCTGCTGGGCTTCGGTCCTCGGGGCAACCGCGGTCGTCTGGAATCGGACCGGCTGGCCTTGCGGACCGGAGAGGCCGGCGAGCTGGACAGCGAGTTCGATTTGGCGACCGGCGATCGGCGAGAGATCAACCGCCACCGCCAACGCTTCGGCCGAGCCGTCGGAGCGTGTCTCAGCGAAGAGATCGTACCGATAGCGTTTAGCGTCACCCTGGACCTGAAGCGTCGCCACGCCACGGACATCGCGTAGATCAAGCGGATTCTTCTGCTCGTTATAGGCGAAGAGACGGATACCGCTTGGAGCAATCACGGTTTCGATCTGCATCGCGCCGACGTCGGCCAGCCGACCGCCGTGAGGGCCTTGGTCATTGGCAACGGCTGGTGCTGGGGGAGCGACCGGTGGTTGTTGCGCAGCCATCTTGTGGCCGGACCCGTGCGTTGTGTGATCATGTTGAGCAAATACAGGTACCGCGATTGCAAGACCGCAAGCGAGCACCAAGTAATTGAGGACTCTCATCGTTTCTCTCCCTAGGTTCACTTCTTCGATTGATCGCCGCGGACGCTTCCTTACGCCGTTGGCACGAGTTCTGAGACTTCTTTGGCCGACTCGGTGCCGGCCCAGTGCCGATCCGGAAGGCCCATCTGCATCTTCATTTCCTTGTAGCCGCAGTAGACGACCGGAACGACGAACAGCGTCACCAATTCGACGATCATGCCGCCAAACACCGGCAACGCCATCGCGCGAGCGACGTCGGCGCCTCGCCCGGTCGAGAGGAGCACCGGCACGAGCGCCAGGACCGTGGTTGCCGTCGTCATCAGGCAGGGTCGGATGCGGCGCATGCCTGCCTGGATCGTCGCGGTTCGGATGTCCTGCACGCTGTTGAGCTTCACGCGGCTGAAGACTTGATCGAGGTAGGTGGCGACCACCACCCCGTCGTCCACCGCAATGCCGAACAGAGCGATGAAGCCGACCCAGACGGCGGTGTTCATTTCGGCGCCGGCGATCGCCAGGGCGATCATCCCTCCGGCAAACGCCACCGGGATGCCGGCGAAGACCGCAAGCGTGATCGGCACGTGGCGGAACTGGAGATAGATGACCAGCAGGTTGATCAACACCACCATGGGCACCAGCCAGATCAGCCGCTGGTTCGCTTCAATCTGATTGCGAAAACTGCCAACCGATTCGATTGAGTAGCCGGCCGGCAACGCAAGCCGCGAGGGATCGTTCTCAGGAAGCGCCATCGCGTCACGCAGCGACTTCTCAATCGCCGCCACCGATTCGAGGTCGCCTGTCACGCCGCTCGACGCGAACGCGACGTGCGCCACCAATCGGGCGTTCTCGCTGTTGATGGCGCCGGGCCCCCACGTGGTTTCTAGCTTCGCCAGCTCGCCAAGCGGGATGACCTGCCCGCCATGGGCGACAACCGGCAGGCTCTCCAACTGGTCGATGCGTTCCCGCAGGTCGCGGCGGTAGCGGATGCGGACTGGGTAGCGTTCACGGCCCTCAACGGTCTTAATCAGATTCATGCCGCCGAGCGCTGTCTCGACGACTTGATTGACCATCTGCACCGACATGCCGTAACGGGCGGCGGCAGCACGATCGACCGTGAACTCGATGTAGGGCTTACCCAGCACGATGTCGGGGTTCACCGTCGCGGGGTTCACGTACGGCGAGCCACGCAAGTGCTCGGCGATCGAGACCGCCGCGTCGGCCAGCTCCGCGAGCGTGTCGCCGTAGATGCGGATCGCCATCGGCGCCTTGATGCCGCTTTGGAGCATCACGACACGGCCTTCGATCGGCTGAAGCGGACTTGCGGGCGTGACACCCGGCAGCGTCGCGGCCGCGTTGATCTCGTCCCACACGTCGCGGGAAGTGACACCCTCACGCCACTGATCCTTCGCCTTGAGCATGACGTAGGTCTCGATCATCGCGGCGGGCGCCGGATCGAGGGCCGACTCGACGCGACCGATCTTGCCAAGAACGTCTTGCACTTCGGGGATCTGACCGATGAGCACGTCCTGGGCTTGGAGCACCTGCATCGCTTGGCTGAAGCTCGCAGCCGGGTAAAGCGTCGGCATATAGAACCAACTCCCCTCGTCTAGCGCGATCCAGTCGTCGCTCTTCAGCCCGGTAAAAGTGTGTTTTAGATCGACGTACCCCGGTAATTCGTTCGGTTTCACGCCGAGGACCGTGGCGATCCGCTCGAAAGGCCGCATCACGGTTGGCAGTCCGATCCAACCCCCCAGCCCAACGACCATGATCAAGACCGGGACCACCAGGAACGCGGCTTTATTCCGAAGGAAGAGGTTGAGCGTGGGCACATACGCTCTCACGATTGCGCGACTGACGAAGCTCTCCTCGATCGGTCGGATACGCTCCCTAGTGAGCAGGTAGCCACCGAGCCCGCCTAAGGCGACGGATAAGGAGACTGCGATAAGCGGTGCGACGCCGTACTCGGCCTCAATCGCCTCGGTCCATAGGAGAGAAACCAGCAAACCGCCCAGAACGCCGCCGACCAAAGCCACGGCGAGGTTCGCAGAGCGTGGCCAGCGAGCGCTGCGGAGTAAGAGTCGGGCGAGTGCCGGCACCAAGGTCACGGCGACGACCAACGCCGCGGCGATAGCGAAGGTCTTGGTCCATGCTAGCGGGCTGAAGAGCTTGTAATCGCGGCCCGTTAAAAAGAAGATCGGTAGGAAGCTGACGATGGTCGTTGTCACGGCGGTCACGACCGCCGGAGCGACCTCGGTCGCCGCGTCGGCGATGACTTGGCTGCGGCGTTCAGCGCCCCCCTCTTCGCCCGCCTGCTCCCACTCGGCGAGGTGCTGGTAGATATTCTCCGAGACGATGATCCCCATATCGACCATCGTCCCGATCGCGATCGCGATGCCCGCAAGCGACATGATGTTGGCGTCAACGTGCAGGGTCTTCATCGCGACGAACGCCAACAGCACAGCGACGGGCAGCGTGGCGGCGACAATGAAGCTGCTGCGGATGTGCAGCAGGAAGAGCAGGATCACGACCCCCGTGATGAGGATTTCTTCGCGCAGAGCGGTCGTCAGTGTGCCGATCGTTTCATCGATCAAACCGGTTCGATCATAAACGCCGCGGATCGTGACGCCGTCCAGGGCGGGCGTGATCTGCTCGATCCGCTTCTTGATGCGGTCGATTACCTGCCGCGGGTTCTCGCCGTACCGCATGACGACCACGCCACCGACCGCCTCGGTCCCGTTGTAGTCGAGCGCTCCCCGGCGGAAGTCGGGCCCCAACTGCACCCGAGCCACATCCTCCACCCTCAGCGGCACCCCATCTCGCTGGCGGATGACGGTCTGCTCGATGTCACGGATCGTCTTGGTTGCGTCACCGTCGCCGCCCAGAAACCCCTTGCCACGGACGATGAACTCCATGCCGCTGGTCTCGACGGTCTTGGCGCCGACATCGACGTTCGATCCCCGCACCGCCGAGACCACCTGATCCAACGCGACACCGTGGAAACGCAGCTTGTCCGGATCGACCTCAATCTGATACTGACGCACGTAGCCGCCGATCGAAGCGACTTCGCTGACCCCCTCCACCGCTTGCAACTCAAACTTCACGACGAAGTCCTGAAGCGACCGCAACTCGGCGAGGCTCATGCCCTCTGGGGGTGGGCGCAGCACGTAGTAGTAGACTTGCCCGAGCCCGGTTGCATCGGGCCCGAGTTGAGGAACGACGCCATCGGGAAGTTGGCCCGCGGCCGATCCCAGCTGTTCGGATACTCGGCTGCGTGCCCAGTAAAAATCGACCGAGTCTTTGAACGTGACTTGAACGAAGGAGTAGCCGAACATGCTCTTGCCGCGCACGCTCTCCGCGCCGGGCACCGCCAGCAACGAAACGCTGAGCGGGTAAGTGACTTGATCCTCGATATCCTTTGGTGAACGTCCTGGCCAAGGCGTCAGGACGATGACTTGGTTCTCGCCGATGTTCGGAATCGCATCGATCGGCACGGTCCGGTAGCTGTACCAGCCGTAGACGCTCAACCCCACCGCAAGCAGCACGACCAGCCAGGCTTCTTTGACGCAGAACCTCACGAGACTAGTGAGCATGGGGAGCCTCCGTCATGGCGGGCATGGGGGCGTCGCCCTCGTTCTTGTCTTCGCCGCGGCTCGGGTCCATTAAGGAAGGCTTGCCACCGAGCTGCATCTGGGAGTCGATGAGGAAGTTGCCGTCGGTCGCCACCGTTTCACCCACCGTGAGTCCGTCGAGCATGACGGCCGACTCATCGGTAAGGGCCGCGATCGTGACCTCACGCAGCTCGAACTCGCCCGGCTTGGTCTCGACATAAACGACCGAGTTGTCGCCAGCCATCAACACGGCGCCACGCGGCACGACGATCTCCCCGTCATCCGGCGGCGGCTGCTCCGCGTAGCCGAAGCGTGTCGTCGGGACGAGGTCCATCTGGCAGATCGGGCAGATCCCCGGCTCGGTGCGGACGATCTGTGGGTGCATCGGGCTGATCCACTTGCCGGCGAGGGCCGGGTCGTAGACCTCATCTCGTGGGATCGCCGGGACGCGGATCGTCGCGGTGGCGTAGTCGCCCGGTTTGAGACGGCCGTCGAAGTTCGACAGCTCAACCCGCACACCGACCGTCCGGGTCTTGTCGCTGACCATGGGGTCGATAAAGGCAATCCGGCCGGTTGAGACCTCGCCCGGGAAGGACTGAACCTCGGCCTGGACTTCTTGGCCGAACCGGACCCGGGCGGCGTCGCTAGGATAAAGGTCGAGCATCAACCAGACGGTCGAGAGATCGACGACACGGTAGATCGGCTCACCCGTCTTGATGTAGTCGCCTTCGACCTTGAAACGCTTGACGACGGTGCCAGTGATCGGCGCAGTGATTCGGAGTCGCTTGTCGGCTTGCCGTGTCGTCAACAGCCGATCGATCTGCGATGGCGTCATCCCCAGCTCTTGCAGGTTGTCCTGAGCGACGTCGCTCAACTTGTCGTTCCGATTGCCAAGCACCGAAAGAGCCGGCGTATCAAGGCTCGACAGGTACTCGACCTGGGCCGAGTAGAGCGCCGGGCTGTAGACGAGCGCCAAGTCGTCTCCCTTGGCCACTTCGACGCCCTCGTACTCGGCGTACATCTCTTCGATCCGGCCATCCACGTAGGCGGCGATCGTCGCCATCCGCTCCTGGTCGTAGGCGAGCTGGCCAATGCTGCGGATCGTGCGGTAGGCCGGTTTACGCTCGACCGTCGCGGTGCGGATACCGAGAATGCGTCGTGCCGCGGCGTCGATCGAAACCGATCGCTCCCCGCCCCCCCCCGCTTCGGCGAGCACCAAATCCATGGCGCACACCGGGCACTTGCCCGGTTCGCCCTGCGGTGGCGTGCACATCATGGGGCAGATGTAGCGTTCGTCCTCGGCACCGGCCTTAGCTCCTGGAGCTTTTCGGTTGGACGAGACCGCTACGGGGACCAACGCCATCCCGCAGATCGGGCACTTGCCTTCGGTGTCTTGGCGTATCTCGGGGTGCATCGGGCAGGTGAACTCGGTCGCCGCCGCCTCGACGGATTCGAGCGCCAAGGCTGTGCCGCCGCCGCTCTGGATCCATCCGATCCGTTGGCTCAAGCCGACCAAGAAGAGGCAGAGCACCATCACACCAACCGCGATGCCGGCCTGCCGCACCGTGCGGGCAACCCAGCTTCGTATGGTGCCCGAGCGAGACGACGAATGCGTCTCGCCACTGGCGATCTTGTTTGCGGTTTTCATGCGAAAGGTCTCACGAGACGGGAGAGCAGATCACGATCAAGTTTTCGATCGTGACCAACGGATTCGTGGCCGCGCGTAGCAGCCAACTGAATGCTTCCCTGAGAAACGACCGCCAAGAAAAGGCGTGTCGTCGTTGCGCCGACGGATCGCTCGGCGCGTACCTTGAGCGCTAGCGACTCAAATGCGCCAAACGCCAAGCCGAGCTAGGCGTCCATTGGACGGCTCGACGGCTGGGTCAAATGAAGAATAGGCCTTCCGCTCTGAAAAATCGGCGAACCATTGACTCGGTAACCGAACGACCGCCCCTTGCAGTTGTTCGGCAAGCCGCTTCAAGACGGGGCGGGCGTCGCTCTCCGGTGCAGCTGGCTCGGCAGGCTTCACGCACAGGCAACCCTCGCCAACAGAGCCAGAAACGCTCGTGTCGTCTGGACGAGTCGGTTGCTGACCGCGGTCACTCTTGTTGCAGCAGCCCGAAGTTGCGTTGGGCGGTCGGGTAACGGCAGGTTTCCGCGTTTTCGAGCAACAGCCACAGCGCTGACCTACCTGCGTTACTGGGCAGGAACCGCAGCCGGCACAAGTCGCATCGACGTCGGCATTGCTCGTGCAAGTCGACCCGTGCGCTCCCGGAAGACCGTGCAGCGGGAACGCTAGCATTCCGATCAGGAAGAGCTTGACGGCCGAACGGATTGCACGGGACTTGATCAACGGGCCGGTCGATAGGTTGGTAACGAGAATACCTCTGGGGGGTATTATCGGCAGGATGCCCCGCTACAGCAAGTGTAGTTCTCTTGAGCACCTCGCGAAGACACTCTCAAAAGCCGTTCCGAACGCATGGATGACCAGAGACAAAGCGTGTGGAGCCTGTCCACGCTAGGAATCGTCGTTGCGGGACTCTCGGTCCTGGCTGGCTGCCGTGCGCCCTTTGGACAGCGGGACTCGCGAGTTGAGGCATCATCGCCATTTGCTGACGATCGGGCGATGCTTGTTGATTTCGAGTCGGCGGCCGAACCGGAAGAGGCGGCGGCTGTCAGCCTTCTAGATGGGGGGCCTCCCCTGGAACCGGCCCAGCCCGAGGTCATCAAGCTCGGCTTTAGGCCCACGCCCCTTGCCCGACAACCTGTCGAGCAGCTGGTCGCCGTAGCAATCGATCAGCACCCCCGCGTGAGAGCGGCCCGAGCACGGTACGCCTCGGCAACCTGGCGGCCAGAGCAAGCCCGATCGCTCGATGATCCGATGCTGTCAAACACGTTCTTCCCGATCTCGGATCAGGCTCTGCAAACGGCGGGCGGTCGGGCTGGCAACACGATGTCGCTGTCGCAGAAGTACCCGTGGCCAGCTAAGCGCGAAGTGAAAGGGGCGATCGCCGAACGGGAGGCCCAAATCGCCGCGACGAAGATTAGGCAGGCCGAGCTTGAGATCGAAGAGCTGGTCCGGCTTGCCTACTACGAACTCTGGTTCGCTGATCGAGCGATCGGGATTACCGAGCGGAACCGCGAGATCGCCATCGAACTGGTCAAGCTCGCCGAGGCCCGAAACGCCGCCGGCGGGAGTCAGCAGGACGTGCTGCGTGCTTCACTGCAAGTTGACAATCTCGACTCGAAGTTGATCAGCCTCGCCGAGCAAAAGGCGCTCGCCCAGGCCGACCTCGCTGCCCTGACGCAGCAACCGAGCGCGCAAGGCATCGAGCCGACCGAGACCATCGACCTCTCCGGCGCCGAGCAACAACGTGAGGCCTTGTTCGCCCTCGCGCTTGAATGTAATCCCAGCCTGAACGAGCAGCGATGGGCGGTCTCACGTGATCGGCAGAAGCAAGAGCTTGCCTGCTTGCAGAAGCGTCCTGATTTCACGTTCGGAGTTGGTTGGCAAACCATCACCGAGAGCGACGCCATCTCCCCGGTCGCCAACGGGCGCGACAACATCAGCTTCGCGGTGGGTCTCACTCTGCCAATTTGGCGTGACCGGATCCGAGCGGGGATCAACGAGGCGTCCGCGGCCGTCGCGGCCTCGTCACGCGAGTATGCCGACACACGCGATGACACCTTCCGTCGCATCCGCCGCTACAACGAACAGGCGCAGGCAGCCCAGCAGCAACTCGACCTGTACGAGAATCGCCTGAGGCCCAGATCTAAACGGGCGCTCGAAATAGCCTCGGCCGACTACCGGGGCCGCCTCGTCGATTTCGGTGAGGTCACCGCCGGCTTCACCGAGCTGCTAATGATCGAACTACAAGTCGCCCGGACCGAAGCAACCCTCGCCGGGGCCATCGCTCAGCTAGAGCGAGCCGTTGGCTGCGGGGTCGGTACGACTGAGTGACTACTGGCTTTCCAGTCACACAAAGTTGATGGCTATCGACCTCGGCGTTTACGACGAATGGCACGTAGTTTTACCGAAGCTCTTTGAGCAGTTGGAGTTTGGTCTCGTGCCTGGGGAGCATCATCCACTGGAATCGCTTGGGCCTTCGCTTGACCTGTCTCGGTTCGAATCGCCCAGGTCGATCGCCAACGGCGTGGGCTGCGATGCAGTCGAGCAGTCGTTCGTAAGCCTCGTGACGGAGGCGTGAGCAACAAGCGATCACGGGCCGGAAGGCTTCGAGCGTCTGCATCGCGCCTTTGAAGCTGATCGACCGCGGCTGGAGGGCGTGTTCGCTCGCCGCTTGGGCCATCACGGTGCGGATCAGGTTGTAGGCGAGCACGTGCGTCCAGATCTCCTTGCGCACCAACTCGGGCGTCTTGCACCGCAGCACCTCCATCTGCATGGTCGTCTTGACCGACCGCAGGTCGAGCTCGGCGTTCCATCGGGCTCGGTAGAGCGCCGCCAGGTCGTCCCTCGTGAATTCGTCGGGATCGAGCAGCGTCGTCACGACGACGATCGACTTGTTCCGGAAGCCCGCCTGGCCGATGACCACGCGGCACTCGCGGACCGTGATCGTGTCGGGCAGGTCACGGTAAGTCGGCCAATCGACCGAACGGATCGTGCTCGGCTTGGGCCACTCGACGAGGTGATCGCCCTTGCCGAGGCGCTGGCCCTTGCGGAAGTCGGCCTTCCGCATGACCTGCAGCTGCGACACGGCGTGGACGCCACGCTCCTGGAGCGTGAGCAGTTCCCGCCAGGTACAGTACAAGCGGTCGGTGAGCACCACGTCTCCCGGCCGGAAGAAGCCCATCAGCCGACGGAACACGCTCAGCTCGCCTTGCCCCTTGCCGGCATAGCGGCAGACGCCCAGGTCGAGG
>NZ_SJPH01000005.1 GCF_007859815.1 Botrimarina hoheduenensis
GCTCCGGGCCCTGCTCAGCCTACGGCTTCGCAGGCCCCTCCGCTCCAGCTGCCCAACGGACTACCATCTAATCATCCCGATTCTCTCATAGCGACTGGCACATAGATCGGGGGAAGACCACTTGCTGGTTCTATCTCTGGAGCTGCTGGTGGATTAGCTGATGAGACATGTGATGCAGCGTTTTCTAACTTTGGTGGTTCAGATGATGGGTTTGATTGGGAAGGGGTTGCAGGTGGAGCAGTAGGCGGAGCTGTGGTCGGCGGAGCAGCTGGACAAGCCGGCGGTGCAATGGACGACGCAGTTGATTTCAGTTTCGGATTTAATGTTGGTATCTGGGGTGGACTTGGCAACAGTGCTGGTGGCGATGAGTGATAAGCACGATGTACCTCGGCTGTCTTCCCGACTCGTTGCTATTACCTGGATGGCTAGCTGTGGTTTCTTATTGGTTCTCGGTGCAGCGACGACTTTTCATTTGATCGTTGTTGGGGTTGAAGAGGTCACCGGCGTGGCATGGATTAATCGGTGGCGGCGTGTATTCCAGCTTCTTGCTTCAGGTCTAGCACTGCATTGGTTTATCTACGGATTGCTAAACGTTGCCGGGAAGAGTCTCCAAGACGAAGGCAACGGCAAGTCCAATTCTGCATGACCTGAGATAAGCCTCAGTCGTCGTTGGAGTACGTTTCAGGCTTTCCGGCCGGGTGCCAGTAGGAAGCCACGCGATAAGGTCAGCTTAGGGTGTATAATCACACGGATGTGGGCGGTACCCTTCCTTCAAGATCTCCATGTCGAGCGCCTGATTGGCCACCAGCCGCTTCAGCCTCGCGTTCTCCTTCTCCAGCGAACGCATCTGCTTCGCCAGGTCGGGGGCCATGCCCCCGTACTTCTGACGCCAGCGGTAGTAGGTCTGCTCGGTGATCCCGAGCGTCTTGCAGATCTCGGGGACCTTCGCCCCTTTACCAAGAGCCACGTCCGCCTGACGCAGCTTCTCGATGATCTGCTCCGTCGTGTGCCTTGTCCGCTTCATCGAAAGAATCCTCCAAAAACCGGGGACCGCCCGGCACGAGATTCTCTCACTCAGAGTGGCTCTGTTTCAGGGGGGAAGACCAGCAGGCCGACGGCACGTGGGAGCGGCTGCACGACAAGCTCCGCGACCGGGTGCGGAAGAAGGCGGGGCGGAAGCCCAAGCCGTCGGCCGCCGTGCTCGACAGCCAGACCGTCAAGACGACCGAACAGGGCGGGCCGCGAGGCTACGACCCCGGGAAAAAAAGCCGTCGGCCGCAAGCGGCACTTGGTCGTTGACACGCTGGGGCTGGTCTGGTCCCTGGTGGTCACGCCGGCCGACGTGCAGGACCGCGACGGGGCGAAGCTGGCCCTCACCGAGTTCCGCTCCGCGGTGAAGTTCCCGGACCTGATCTGGGCGGACACGGCGTACCGGTCGGTGGTCGGCTGGGCGTTGGTGAAGTGGCTGTGGGCGGTAGAGATCGTCACGCGGCCCCGCGGGCGGTTCGTGCTGCAGAAGAAGCGTTGGATCGTCGAGCGGACCTTCGGCTGGCTCAACCGCTCACGGCGACTGTCCAAGAGCTTCGAGCGAACGGTCGACTGCGACGAAGCCTTCCTCCGCGTCGCCATGATCCACCTGATGGTCAAACGACTCGCTTAAACGGGTTATTGAACAGGCTCTAAGCCGTTAGCCGGGTGATTCCCCCTTTAAAGCCTCTCTCGTCACAACTCGCCAAGACGTGGCTTCACGGACCGATGATCGGGGCACCAGATGCTGTGCCGGAGCAAGATACTGACGGCGAAGTCTGCCCGATTATCCGACCGACCCCACCAAACCAGACAGCGTAAATCTCTTGCTTAAAGCAACTTACGGATTCAACGCCAGAAGAAGTGGACAGGGGGGGGATCGAACCCCCGACACCAGGATTTTCAGTCCTGTGCTCTACCAACTGAGCTACCTGTCCGCCGAGTCCACGCCTTGGGCACCGCGGACCACCACCGCAATGACGACCGCCAGCGACTGAAGCGTAGGTAAGTGATCATAACCACCCCGGCGGTGCTGTAAACGGGCCGTCATCGGCGGATAGCCTTTCGGCGGTTTCGGCACCGTCGGTCGTGGCGAGGGAGACGATCGCAACGATTGAAGAGAACGAGACCGGCACATCGTTGACCGATGGGCCGAAGGCGGTTCGACTCCTGGAGCAGGGCGTTCGCTAGGCGCACGCCCCAATCAGCCCCATCAGCAATTTTCCGCCCCGTTTTTACGCCACCAGATCGAGGCTCCCGAGCGTGTTTCGCCCCCTGAATCTTACCGTTACGACGCGCCGCACAGCTCCTTCTTGTGCCCGCGGAATCGAATTGGTCCTCAAGTGCCTCATCCTGGTAGCTAGTCTTTGCGTGGTGCCTTCCGTGTCGGCTCACCAGGACCACGGCCAGGCCAGCCTCCGCGGACCGTACCCCGCCGCCAAGCAGTACGCCCCTACGCCCGTGCCGGACCGGTTGTGCCTGTCCTGGAGCAGCGATCCGGCGACCACCATGGACGTCTGCTATCGAACCGATGCCGGGGTGACCCAAACGCTGTGCGAGTGGGCGATCGGACGGGACTTGGTCGGCAACGCAAGCACCGGCGGAATCCAAGACGCAGCCCGCACGCAGGGCATTAACGAACCGTTTGTGACCAACGCGGGGCCTTGCCGGATGCACACGGTCCGGCTGCAAGGACTGACGCCTAAGACGCGTTACGCCTACCGGGTCGGCGATGGGGTCAATTGGTCCCCGTGGAACCATTTCAGCACCGCGAGCGATTCGGCCGAACCCTTTGAGTTCCTCTATTTCGGCGACGCGCAGAACGCGGTTCGCTCGCTCTGGGCACGGGTGCGGCGTGAGGCGCACAACGACGCCCCCCGAGCGGCCTTTGCCCTGCACGCCGGAGACCTGATCAATAACGCTAACGCCGATGGCGAGTGGGGCGAATGGCACGAAGCGGCCGGTTGGCTGAACGCGACCATTCCGACCGTCGCCACCCCCGGTAACCATGAATACGCCCTGGCGATCGGCCGCCGCAAGCTTTCCAAGCACTGGCGGCCATCATTCTCCCTGCCAACGAACGGTCCTGAGGGGCTCGAAGAAACCTGTTATTGGTTTGACTACCAGGGAACTCGTATCGTCTCGCTCAACACGAATGAACGGCTGAAAGAGCAGGCTGCTTGGCTGGACAACACTCTGACGGAGCTGCCCCCCGCCCGATGGACGATCGTCACGTTCCATCACCCGGTGTATTCGGCCGCCAAGGACCGCGACAACCCCGAGGTCCGAGCGCTGCTCAAGCCGCTTTTCGACAAGCATCGGATCGATATGGCGCTGCAGGGGCACGACCACGCGTATGCCCGCAGCGGGCTAGGCGGACCGGAAGCGGCCGCAACGGTCGGAACGCATAACGTCGCCCAGGGAGTCCGCGGCCAAAACGGGCGCACCGTCTACGTCGTAAGTGTTAGCGGTCCGAAAATGTACCCGCTTACGGAGACCTGGGACGCCAGTCGAGTGGCTTCGGGCACGCAGCTGTACCAAACGATCCGTATCGAACGGGACCAACTCCGCTATCGGGCCTATGAAGCCAGCGGCGAGCTTTACGACGCCTTCACGCTGCAAAAGTCGTCTCCCGGCGAGGTCCTCTTGAAGGAGGAAATCCCGGCAACTCCCGAGCGCCGCCGCAATCTATAGCATAAGGCTATAACACACGATAGCTATAATGCGACGCTCGCAGGAATTACTCTCCCGTACTGAAGAAACTAGGTTTTTTATCCGACTAAAGGTGTCCCGCCCTGTCATTCGATTGATATAAACTAATCGAAAGCATAACCAACGCGCGAGATACCTATATGCTGCGGCGACACCAAACCAAACTTGAGCGGCTCAACTTCCACCACCTGTTCTACTTCTGGGTGGTGGCCGAAGAGGGGAGCGTGACCGCTGCCAGCAAGCGACTCAACCTGGCTCAACCGAGCGTCAGCTCACAAGTGCGCAAGCTCGAAGAAGAGCTGGGCGGCGAGCTCTTCGAAAAAGCGGGCCGCGGCCGCGTTCTCTCGCAGCTGGGCCGCGAAGTGCATCTGCATGCGGAGCGGATTTTTGGCGAGGGCCAGCACCTTGTCGATTTCCTCAACGGAAAAGCGAGCAAGAAGCCGACACGGCTGGTGGTGGGCGTGCCGAACTCCATGCCGAAGCTGCTTGCTTATCGGCTGCTCAGGCCCGCTTACCAACTTGACCGGAGCGTCGAGCTGGTCTGCTTGGCGAGCCAATACGAAGACTTGCTCTCGGATCTCGCGCTCAACCGCTTCGACCTGGTTCTAGCGAGCGTGCCTATCGCTCCGCATGTAAAAGTGCGGGCCTTCAATCATCTTCTAGGCGATTCAGGGCTGGCCTTGTTCGGCACCAAGGCGCTAGCGGACCGGTACCGCGCGGGCTTCCCTCACTCTCTGAACGAAGCCCCCATGCTCTTGCCTGCCGCGGGGACTGAGTTGCGCAGAACCCTGGACTACTGGTTCCAGCAGCTCGGAATAGCGCCGTCGTGCGTTGGCGAGTTTAACGACAGCGGCCTGCTCAAAGAGTTTGGCGGTGCTGGCCAAGGGCTCTTCGCCATCCCCGCGGTGATCCAGGCCGAGGTTTGCCAACAGTACGGAGTTGAGGTCATTGGCGAGGCGTCCGAACTACGCGAGTCAGTTTACGCCATCACTCAACAGAAGCGGATCGTCCACCCGGGTGTACAAGCCATTGTGAAAGCCGCACGGGACACGTTCCTCGTGCAGACAACCGGGGAACTCTCTTAAGTGCCTGATCGGGTTGCATCGGCAACGACCCTTTGGCATGGGGCGGCAAGGCTCCATCACGCCGCCAAGAGCCGACCAAGCTGCCAAGAGCCGACCGACGCCCCCTCGGCCATGATCGATCAGCAACCATCGCGATCAGGCTCTACGCCCGATCAGTCGGCCATCACAAACATGCCACCGATGTCGTAGAAAGGGCTACACGCAGAGCAGCGCATAACTTTCGCGACCACGCGAAGCTGTTGCCGGGGCAGCAGCGTGGCGTTCCAGGTTAGCGCCAAGAAGGGAGAGTTTGTCGCCCGAGTGTGCAGCATTCGCAGACCACTCTCGGAGATGTCACGCATCGCGAGCTTGAAGGGCTCACAGATCGGCCGCCACAGCCTATCAACCGGCGTCGCCACCACGGTTGTGAAACAGGTCGCACGCGCCTTGCGGCGTTCGTTGTGCTGCGGCACAAAACCCGCCGATTCCTCACCCGCGGCCTCGCTCTCGGCGAGTCGGCGGATGAACTGCTGGATCGCTGGCGGAGGATCCGGGAGTTCGTCAAAGTCGCCGAACACGGTATCGAGTCGCTCGCCGTACAGTTCGGTCAATTCCTTGAGCGTCAGCTCAACCTGCTTCAAGAAGCTGACCTTCGTCGGTGCCGGCATCGCTTTGGCGGCCGAGCGGGTACGCGTGTTGTCGATCATTGCCACAACTTTTGCGGCGAGCACGTCGTAGCTAATGGGCTTCTGCAAGACGTCGTAGACGCCGCGGCCCATCAAGTCGCGGACAAGGCGGGCATCGGTTAAAGCGGTCAGCACCATAACCTGTGGCGGCCGGTGCAATGCCAGCACATCGCTGCACAGCGCATAGCCGTGCCGCTGTGGCATCCGCAGGTCGGTCAGTATCGCGTCGTATTCTCGCTGATCGATCAGCTCCATGGCGGTCACCCCATCGCCCGCCTGATCGCAGGCCAAACCGGCGGCCGACAGAGCACGAACCGTAAGACGACGAACTTCGGGCTCGTCATCGACCACCAAGACACTGTGAGGATGATTAACCATTGCGTTTAAACCTCCTCTGCCATGCTGAAGGGCAGGGCAGTTGTCGGTACCGCAACGCCGATGGAATTACGCTTGAGCGCCACTTTACTAAGGGGGAGCCAAACCCGATACGCGGTGCCCCCCTCTCGTTTCGCTAAGCGTTCTAAGGAGCCGCCGACGCGGTTCACAATGTTCTGGGCGATTGCCAAGGGCAATGCCGCCTTGGCAGACTCAATTTCAACCTGGCTGATACGCTCGTAGAGGGCGGATTCGTTCCTGATCGCCGCTTCCCCGGCGTGATCTTCAACCGCAAGCAAGATTCGCGCGTAGGCACCCATCGAGGGCGGGTTGCCCGCTGAACCGACTAAGTCACTGGCATTCGGCATCCGGTCGCACCGCAGAACGAACCGTCGGCCCTCGCCAAGGCTCTCGCGAAGGTGAACACACAGGTTCAGCAGCGCCATCCGGGCGGTAGCGTTCATGCCGATGATCGGCAGCGGCTGGGCGGCAATGGCCACCGACATCTCAATCTCTGGCTCAAAGATCGGCCGAACAAGCGCGCTCAGGTCGCTGACGATCTCGTTGAGATCCAGCAGTTCGTTCGGGTCATCTTCGGCTCGCGAGAAGCGCAGCAAACGTGTGGCGATATCGGCAGCGCGGTCGGTAGCGGCGAGCGCCTGGAACAGGTCGTCACCGAGCGGTGTGTCCGGGTCGACCCCTTGATAAGCAAACGATGTATAGCCGCGAACCACGTGCAAAACATTCTTTAGTTCATGGGCGATGCTGTCGGAGAGGCTGCCGATGGCTCGGCGGCAGTGCGTGTCATTCTTGCCACCGAGAGGGGGGCCCCCCTCGCCGAGCCGTACCCGCAGCACTCCCGAAACATGCGTGACCCGGCCCTGCGAGTCACCCGTCGCTTGAAAGTCGGCCTCGAGCGCGTCGCCGGTTGGTCCGTTATCCGTTAGCAAGGTGTTCGTTATTCCAACACCACCGCGAGCGACCAAAGCCCTGAGACTTTTCGAAGCGTTAGCTCCGAGTACGGCGAGAAATTCGCCTTCTGGGCGCGTCTTGGCCCCGGCAGCTCTCCCGAGCAATCGCCAAGTGGCATCTTCCGCCCAAACGGTTTGCTCAAGGGGCTGCCACTCAAACAGCGCGGCACCCGCCCCCTGCGATGCTCGACAGCGAGCCGCTGCTTCGCCGGCAGTTTTCTGCAATGAGGAGGTCATGGCAGGCCAGGGGTATCGCGAGGGGAATTATTAGGCGCGAGCCTTAGCGTCAGACAACCGGTGCTTGGCCGTCGTAATGAAACTAGTTTCCCAAAAGCGGCACGCGGGCGGCCGTACGGCAATCCGTCTAAGAACGGCCTTTATTAGCAGAGCCCGAGCAATCGGCTTCATCGGCCTCATTCGCACAACCTGCAGGCAGTCAACATCCGGAAGGATGCAGCACCGCGCTTATCCGCAGTACTTCTTTGACAGGCAGTAGGAGAAACCTACGTTTCGGGGCTCCAAGTATTGATTGACCGACTTCTGCCCCGGGGTCGGGTCCGCACCTGCTCCAAACGAACGCGATCGCAGCCATGGAACTCCTCGCCAACTCACACACTTCCCTCGCCCTTGTAAACCTGGTGTTCGCGGTGGTGGCGCTTGGAGTCGGCTTCGCAGCCGGCGCATGGGTTTTCGGCAAGCAAGGCAACCTGGCTAAGCCGGACGCCCCCACGGCAGAACCCGAGAATGACGCGGCCGAGAAGCAGCTCGAGCTCGAACGCACGATGCTCGCCAGCGATCGCCTGCGCGATCTGGCTCAAGGGGTCGCCAGCGACGTTGACGCCCACAGCATCAGCATCGGCAAGATCGAGGCGGCGATGAGTGCGGCACGCGACAGCGGCTCCGCTAGCGAGGCCGACGTGCTGCAAGCCATCGAGTCAATCTCCTTAGCCAACGGGGCTCTGCAACAAAAGCTTGCGGCTGCCGAGGCCCAGATCAAGACTCAGGCCGAACAGATCCGCACCCACGAATCGGAAGCCCGCACCGACTCGCTGACCAATCTGGCTAACCGACGGGCGTTCGACGACGAGCTAACACGGCGATTCTCCGAATGGCGTCGCAAGGGAACGTCGTTCTCGCTGCTAATCATGGACGTCGATCACTTCAAGAAGTTCAACGACACCCACGGGCATCAAGCGGGCGACGAAGTGCTCCGCAAGGTGGGTGCCGCGCTCCGCGAATGCTGCCGAGACATGGATATCCCTTGCCGCTACGGGGGCGAGGAATTTGCTGTCGTCATGCCCTCGACCACGGCGGCCGATGGAACCGTGTTGGCCGAACGCGTCCGAAACTACGTCGAGGCCATGCAAGTGCCGTTCGAGGGGAAGATGCTGCGCGTGACGATGAGCCTTGGACTGGCTCAGGCCAACGCAGCCGATGACCCAACCGGATTGATCCGCCGGGCCGACGCCGCGCTATATGCCGCCAAAGCCGCAGGCCGAAACAATACCCACCTACACGATGGTCAGGTCAGCGTGCCGCTCCAAGCGCTGCCGAAAAAGGCGGAGAATCCAGCCGAATTTGATCAAGATGCCACACCGACCGTGGTGCTCGACGCCCTGCCAAACCGTACGAAATTCCTGGAAGATCTGCGTCTGGAAGTGAAGAATGCTTGTGAAAACCGAGCGCCGCTGACGCTGCTGACCGCCGAACTTGAGGGATACTCGACGCTGGTCGAAGAGTTTGGACCGGCTGTCGCCAAGCTCACGCTCGACTCGGTCGCCCAGTTCCTTGACAGCGCGCTCCGCGAACGCGATCGACTCAGTCGGCTCAGCGAAGCTCAATTCGTTGTCCTCATGCCGCTCACAACGACTGAAGAGGCCCGCGCAATGGGAGACCGTATCGCCGCCGCGTTGGCAGAGTGCAGCGTGCCGCTGGGTGACCGATCGCTCCGCCTGATGACACGCACCGGCGTCACGAGCAAAACCCCCCACGATACGGCCGTTACGTTGATGCAACGCGCCGAAGAAAGTCTCGGCGTTGCTCTTAAGAAAAGATCGCTGGCTGAGGTTTGACCGGCCGCCGGATCGGCGTTTGGCAGGCCGCCCAGTAGTCGGCACAGCTGCCGCACAGCGCAGAACTTACCGATCTGGCAATCAGCAGATCGTTGCCGACCGGCTTACGCTCCCGATGTTTGCAAGGCAAAGGCCTCCAACAGTCGGCTGGGCCGTGACTTTCTCGTCGCGTGACCGAGGCTTCCGGTGTTAGCGAGCGAGGGATTTGGCTGCGAAAGGGCGCTACAAAATCAACTTCAGGGCGAGCACTTCGAACTGATTCTGAGAAATCGTTTGCTACCCCCTTGCCTCGATCTCAAGATCGCGTATCTTCCTGCCGAAGGTTGATGATCCCGGCTGCACTTGGGGCTTTGGCCTACTGAGTCCTCCACGGCTGAGTTCTTGACGGCAAGCTCCCTGAGAGCGGCGGCAAGTACTGAGCGTGGTGTTCGTCTCGCGTGGTGCCAACGAAGGCCAGCCGCGAGTAAAAAAAGATAAGAATTCCAGCCAGGAGGGTTTGACAGTCACTAGCAGCTCGGATAACCTTCTGAGCTCGACTGAGTTTGAGCGGTCGCACGAGGCGGCCACCATGCCGCTGGCTCTCTAAAGCCAGCCGCCAGCATGGCCCCCTCGTGTGTTCGCTCGGGCAACCGAGGCGGGCATCCAGCAGATTGAGGCTGGGTGCGATCTGCAAGGCAACTTGCAGATCGTGATCTTTGACAATTTGGTAAGAGCAAGAGTGGCATCTTTAGCAAGAGAGCGGCTCGCCGATGGTGTCTAGCCATCGAACGACCGCTCTACTGCAAAAACTCCAATTTTGCGTCTCCAGCAATCCAAGGTGGCAACACCGCGGATTAGGGGGACGCGACGAGTAGAAACGTTACTCGCCATCGGTCTTCGCCGGCCGATGGCAGTGTAGCTTGAAACACTCGGCCGCTTGCTGCTGATCGACCCCTTTCACGATGGGTCGTTGGGTAGGAGCGTTCGATTAATGTGGCCAAGCTATTAAGGGCGTATGGGGGATGTCTTGGCATTAGGTGGCAATGATGGGCGTGGAAGTCTGCGAAATGCCTGGGGGAGCTGACAAACGAGCGATGATCCCGGGATGCCCTAGCGAACGCGGTGAACTGAAACATCTAAGTAACCGCAGGAAGAGAAAGAAAAATCGATTTCCTCAGTAGCGGCGAGCGAACGGGAAATAGCCCAAACCGTCGAGGTTTCCTCGGCGGGGTTGTAGGGCCTCTCACATGGGAGTCACAAAGTCGACAGGAAGCTGAACCTTCTGGAAAGAAGGGCCATAGCGGGTGACAGCCCCGTAAGCGAATCCTGGCGGCCTCCCGAGGGGTACCTGAGTAGGTCGGGTCACGTGGAACCCCGACTGAATCTACGGGGACCATCCCGTAAGGCTAAACACAACCTAATGACCGATAGTGAACTCAGTATGGCGACTGAAAGATGAGAAGAACCCCTGTTAGGGGAGGTATGTGAACCTGAAACCATACGCCTACAAGCGGTCGGAGCACTATTTTAATGTGTGACGGCGTGCCTTTTGCATAATGATCCGGCGAGTTGCGGTTAGCGGCTTGGTTAAGGCCTTACGGGCCGAAGCCTTAGGGAAACCGAGTCTTAATAGGGCGATTTGTCGCTGGCTGCAGACGCGAACCTGGGTGAACTACCCATGAGCAGGTTGAAGCGCGGGTTGTACCGCGTGGAGGACCGAACCCACTTGGGTTGAAAACCGAGGGGATGACTTGTGGGGAGGAGTGAAAGTCTAATCAAACCCAGAGATAGCTCGTTCTCTCCGAAATAGCTTTAGGGCTAGCGTCGGGTAACTATTTAACGGGGGTAGAGATACTGATTTGGTTTGGGGCCCTTCGCGGGGTACCCTGCTGAACCAAACTCCGAATACCGTTAAAACTATCCCGGCAGTCAGTCCGCGGGGGATAAGCTCCGCGGTCAAGAGGGAAACAACCCAGACTATCTGCTAAGGTCCCCAAGTCGTGCTCAGTCACTAAGGAAGTTGAACTGCTGTGACAACCAGGATGTTGGCTTAGAAGCAGCCATCATTTAAAAAGTGCGTAACAGCTTACTGGTCGAGCAGTTCTGCGCCGATAATGAACGGGAGTAAGCACGACACCGAAGCAATAGAATTGCCGATTTTGTCGGCATTTGGTAGGAGAGCGCCGTTGGTCAGATACAAGCCGTACCGTAAGGAGCGGTGTCGGGGCCAACGGGTGATTATGCCGGAATGAGTAACGATAAAGCAGGTGAGAATCCTGCTCGCCGAAAGCCTAAGGTTTCCTGGGGTAGGTAATTCCGCCCAGGGTGAGCCGGTGCCTAAGTCGAGGCCGAAAGGCGTAGACGATGGACAGCAGGTTAATATTCCTGCGCCGGTTGTGTGGACCGAAAGAGGGACGGCGTCCGAATGATGAGGGCACAGGTAGAAACGTGCCTTGCCGCAAGGCTAACCCCGCTTACGTTGGGTATGTCTTCTGAAGGACGTCCAAGAAAAGCTCCGTAGGGTTGAAGCAGACCGACCGTACTAAAACTGACACAGGTAGGCGAGACGAGTAGTCTAAGGCGCTCGGGAGAACACTGGTTAAGGAACTCTGCAAAATGGCCCCGTAAGTTCGCGATAAGGGGCGCCCGTTTCGGCGGGCCACAGCAAATCGGTTCCACCGACTGTTTATCAAAAACACAGGTCTCTGCTAACACGTAAGTGGATGTATAGAGACTGACGCCTGCCCGGTGCTGGTAGGTTAAGGTAAGAGGTTAGTTCGTTAGAGCGAAGCTTTTGACCGAAGCCCCAGTAAACGGCGGCCGTAACTATGACGGTCCTAAGGTAGCGAAATTCCTTGTCGGGTAAGTTCCGACCTGCATGAAAGGCGTAACGAGTGGAACACTGTCTCAACCAGTGACCCGGTGAAATTGTAGTCGTGGTGAAGATGCCACGTTCCCGCAGCTAGACGGAAAGACCCCGTGAACCTTTACTGTAGGCTGATATTGGGCTGTGGTATGTACTGTGTAGGATAGGTGGGAGGCTTTGAGCCCCCGGCGCCAGCCGGGGGGGAGCCGTTGGTGAAATACCACCCTTTGCATGCTTTAGTTCTAACGTCGATTCTCGTGAAACCGAGCGACGGACAGTGTCAGTTGGGCAGTTTGACTGGGGCGGTCTCCTCCTAAAGAGTAACGGAGGAGCCCAATAGGTACCCTCAGCCTGGTTGGCAATCAGGCATCGAGCGTAAAGGTAGAAGGGTGCTAAACTGCGAGACTTATCAGTCGAGCAGGTACGAAAGTAGGGCTTAGTGATCCGGTGGTCCCGTATGGAAGGGCCATCGCTCAACAGATAAAAGGTACTCCGGGGATAACAGGCTTATCGCTCCCGAGCGTCCATAGCGGCGGAGCGGTTTGGCACCTCGATGTCGGCTCATCACATCCTGGGGGTGAAGAAGCTCCCAAGGGTTTGGCTGTTCGCCAATGAAAGTGGTACGTGAGCTGGGTTCAGACCGTCGTGAGACAGGTCGGTCCCTATCTACTGTGGGCGTACGAAACTTGCGGAGGTTCTTCTTTAGTACGAGAGGATTTAGAAGGACGTCCCTCTGGTGTTCCTGTTGTCGCGCTAGCGGCACGGCAGGATAGCTAAGGACGGAACGGATAAACGCTGAAGGCATCTAAGCGTGAAGCCCGCTCCAAGATGAGGTTTCGTAGGTCAAAGACCGAAAGTCCCCTGGAAGACGACCAGGTTGATAGGCCGGATGTGTAAGCACGGTAACGTGTTCAGCTAACCGGTACTAACGGACGAATGTTTGGCCACATTAATCAAACGCTTCTGCTTCGCTTCTCAACAAGCGAACGAAGTTGGAGGGCATGCCTCAGGGCATCGCCTGTCACTCTTGCTCAAGCCAAATTATCGGTGAGTTCTCTCACCGCAGGCGTGGACAGCTTTACCGCTGCCCACGGCTTTCTGGCGACCATATCCGATTGGAAACACCTGTTCCCATTCCGAACACAGTAGTTAAGCGATCGGAGCCGATGATAGTGCCTACCAGTGCGAAAGTAGGTATCGCCAGTTTTTTAACCCCGTTGCGACGCAAGTCGCAGCGGGGTTTTTTTGTTGACCCGCGTGCTTTTTGTCGCTAAAACTTGAGCGGGGGCGTGTGCTGCGATAAGGATGCCAAAATGCAAACCTACTCATCTTTCGCCAAGTTAGCCACCGTAGTGTGCTGCCTGTCTGCGGCATCGCAATCTACGGCTGCCATGGTCTTTTTTTATGACCCAGCAACCGGCAACGTTTCGTTAGATACCTCAAACACACGCAGCGGATACGCTTACAGTTGGCACCTCGATTTGCCTCCCAACTCACCGTACGGACTGCTTGAGGAAAACGTGGTTTGGCTGACTTCAAGTCAGTTAAAAACTCAATTGCAAAGACAGGTGGGAGAAGCGTCGCTTACCAGCCCTTTTTCCGGCTACTTTACCGTAGGCAATTTGCTCGTACCCGGTATCGATGAGGCCATCTGGAATACCCTCTTTACTTCGATTGGCTCTAGTGGATACGTCGATCTAATTGGCCAGGGGGCGTCTGCGCCTGCGGAGTTTGTTTACGGTCAGCCCGATCGCCCCTTCGACAACCGCTGGGACATCATCGATCCGGACACGCTTGCCTGGGCGACACAAGCAACACTCCGCTATCACGCCGCCACCGGTGAACTCGTCATCGACACCACCGGGCCCCAGAGCGGCCACATTGCCACCTTTACCCTCGAATCGGACGGAGCTTTTTTGGCAGAGGCGTTCAATCGCTTCATCGAGGTCCCGCTGACGATCGCGAACGACAGCACGCTGTTCATCGCCGCCGATGCGATCGAACCCGGCCTGCACAGCCTCGGTCGCGTGATCGAGGCCGGTCTCTCACTGGCTGAGGTCGAAGCTCTCTTAACCGAGGCCAGCTTTATCGGCCGCGCGGGATTCGGTGGCGGCTCATTCGACCTGGAGACCGACGGCGTGGCGTTCGCTATCTCCTACATCGCCATCCCCGAGCCCGCCACGGCGATACTCTGTCTCGCCAGTGCAGGTTGCCTCGCCGGTAGACGATGGGTCGCCTGAGCGTTTTTCTTGCCCGCGAAGCTCGGTCGCGGTGATTAATCTGGACAGCGTGTGCCCTACAAGGCACGCTAGCCGCATCTTGGCGACCCGCCCGAAGAGGGGGAACGCTTCATGCGGCTCTTTCCAGGCGATCCTGTAGCATCTTGCGATGTCGATCCAGCTGACGTGCCCCAACTGCGAAGCGATCCTGCGACTCGCCGATGCCATGGCGGGCCGCATGGGAGCCTGCCGTGAGTGCGGTGGTGAGATCAGCGTACCGCAGGATCTCGAGTCGTTCCGACCACTTCAGGAACGGCCCCTTGGGAAAGCAACGCTCGACGATATCGTGAAAGAACTTGCCCGGCGGGGCGAGACCGCGGTGCTCACGGTACTGGGGGATCGAAAAAAAACGCGAGATCAACGGACAGATTCGACGATTTTGAGCCAGTCAGAGTCCGACACGCAGATCGGTCTTGGTCCCGGCGTGCGGCAATACACCACCGAAGAGATACCGCCGACACGTCTTGAGCAGCTCTTTACCGGCCTCGCTCGCTTGGCCCAGATGCGCATCGAGGCCGAGCGGCTAGCCCAATCAAAGGATGCAATCGATCCCGCTGAGGGGGCCGGTTCCTTCGACTCAAAGTCGAACTTTGAGTTCAAAGGGGATCCGCTCGGAATGTCGCTGGCCGATTTCCGTTTGCGACACGAGCGGCAGGTCGAGGGGAGGCGGCGCAGGATGCCGTGGTGCTCTGACGAATCGCCGGGGGTGAACAACCCCGAGCTGCATAGCGAGGCATGGCACGCGGCGGCCGGTATCGTCCATGCGCGCATCGAGCTGCCCTTCGAGAACAACTCGCCAACCGTCGGCGGCGTGCGCACAAGTCTCGTGCTCTATCAATTTGTTGATGAGCGATTATTCCAGGTCACCGCTTTCTTGCCGCCTGAAGGGCTTAATCAAGTGGTGCAGGCTTTGAACATCAAATACGGCGAGCCGCAGAGCGTGAACCACGAACCCCGACAGATGCTCTGGTGGAAGCTGAACTCGTCGATCGAGGTCTCAGCCGGACGCCTCCACCCGCGTGAAGACGCCATCGTTCGCTACTTCCACGACGAACTACTTGCCGAAGCAAGCCGTCGTCGGCCGAGCGGATCCGCCGATCTCTGAAAGCGTCGGGTTCGTTACGCCTAGGCTGACCGAGTGCTGCCGCTGGGGTAAGCGTTACGGGGCAAACTCGCCCACGAAACCCGCTTTGTGGAAGGTTGCCTCGGTTAGTGGGTCAATGAACTTGACGATCGCGATTTCAGCGAACGGGATGATCAAGAAACGGGCACCAAGCGTGTCTGGATTCGAGCGTTGTAAAAGCACCGTTTCGCCACGGGTCATAAACCCTTTAAACGGTGTCTGCTCGTCGAGGCTGTTGACCAGCACGCCTCGCCGTGGGATCTCCTTTGGCCAAGCGGTAAACACAGTTTTCCAGGTCTCGGCAGCTCCGTTCGCCGGCGATGAAATGGCAGGGACGGTCGCGGGCGCTGGCGAAGTCTTCGCCAAGTTTCCGGCCGGGGGGGCCGGGCTCATCTGACGCACCGGAGGGGCCCCCGGCGGGATCGCCGCAGGAGATAACGCGGCGGCAGCCGGCCGCTGCGCAACCGGTGTGGCAGTGGGGAAAGGCTTAGTTGCCGGGACTGGCTGCCGGATTGCGGCGGCGGCAGCCGGTGAGTTGGCAATCGCTGGAGCCGTGATGGGAGCCGTCGGCACCGTAGCCGGGGGAAGGGCAGGGGGAGCGGAGGGTTCGGGCACGATTTCCGTTCCAAATTAAGGGGCTAAACGCTTGGCAATCTGCCGATCGAGCGTCCCACAGGTACTAGCTCGTCGATGGATGCGCGAGGCGTGCGGTAGGAGCAACAACGGGCAGCCCGATTCGGCTTCACTTGGTCCGGGCTTCCGCTGGTTGCCCTCGGGCCATGGCGGCGGAAGGGGCAATGTGACCGGCACACTGTGAGAATAGCTTGCAGAACGGGGGCGGAGATCGCCTGTCCGTTCAAATAATGCGAGCTCCCAGGGCCTGATTAGCCCTACAGCCCTTCACGACGGCGCGCGTGACGGCGTGCCTCATCGGTGATCTCAGCGATCAGGGCGAGGCGGCCCTTGCCGTGGAGCTCGTCCGGTGTCGCGGCGGCGACACGCTCGAGTGCCGGACGGATACCGCGTCGATGAGCAACCTGGATCGCCAGTCCGGGGCGTGCGTTCGCTTCGAGAACGACGGGCCCCTTCTCGGCGTCAACAACGAAGTCGACGCCGATGTAGCCCAGTTCGAGGGCCTCAGCTAAGCGCATCGATGCGTCAAGCAGTTGGTCCCAACTGGGGATTTCGATGCCCGAGATCGAGACTTCGGTATCCGGATGGACATCGACCATGCGTCCTTTGCTGACGCCACCAAAGGTTCGTCCGGTGGTCATATCAACGGCGGCGGCGATCGCGCCTTGGTGGAGATTCGCGCGTCCGCCCGATGCCGTTGTCGGGAGCCTTACCATCGCCATCACGGGAACGCAGCGGTACAAGATGACACGGATGTCGGGCGTTCCTTCGATGGCAACGCTCTGCAAGACCGGGTGCGTAACGATCCGGTGTTCGACAATGGCTGCGTCCATGCCGCCGCCCAACGAGTACAGGCCCGATAGTACGGCTGACAGGTGATAGCGCAGATCGGAGACCGTCACACGACGTCCGCCGGGCGTGATGTAGAGGTTACCCACGCTCTCGCCGATTACCAGTACCCCGCGTCCTGCGGCACCGCGAGCCGGCTTAACGACAAAGTCATTACGCCCCCGAATGGCCTCGGGGAACCGTTTGACGTCGCCGTGCGAGGTGAGAACGTTATACGTTTCGGGAACGGGAATGCCGTTCGCCTCGCAGATGGTTTTGGTAATGAGTTTGTTGTCAACGCGCGGGTACAACCCGCGCGGGTTGCTGTCGATGATATACGACAGATTGCGTCGGTTGATTCCCAGGATGCCGCTGGCGCGGAGGTCGCTGGGGCTGGCAAAAAAGCGTTGCATGGGCTTTGGTCGGTGATCGGACTAGTTCGTACTCGGATCTACCAGATCCCGGAATCGCCAGAGCTCGACAAGGCGATAGCCGGTGTAGCGACCGATCGCGATAAAAGCGGCGATGGTCAGCAGATGGATCTCGGGATAGACCAGCAGCGTGCGTCCAACCGCCTCCCAGCCCAACAGCAAGAAGCAACAAGTCGCCACGACGACGGTCCCCAGCGCCAGCTTACCGGCATTCGTGACACCGTCTTCCTCGATGGTCACATAGATGCGTTCAATCAAGGTCGTCACGATCACGAGCGGCAGTAGCACCGCGTTTGCGCTAGGCGTTAGCTCCAGATAATCGAGCGCTGAAACGCCAAAGACCACGCACAGGATGATGGTGGTCAGGATAATGCTCAGCCGAGGAACCATCAGCAAGCGCAACCGCTCGATCAACGTGCGACCGATGAATCCCGCAGATAGGACGACTGCTAGAACGACGAGGCCGCTTATCCAATCGGCGTAAACGAAGCTGGCGGCGAACAGCGCGGGAGCGAACGTACCAAAGGTCGGCACACCAATCACGTTGCGGAATAGCGCCGTAACGAGCGCGCCCATCGGCAGAAGCAGAAGAAGCTTTAGGACCTCATGCATCTCGACAGGCATCCGCGTCAGATCGAACACCTGCAGGGGGTTCTTCATGTCCGCCCGCAGCGCGTCGGCGGCCGGTGCACGCCGCACAATTGCGTACCGCGTTTTCAGATTCGTTACCGCGTTTGGCAAGCTCGTGCGAACGATCCGACGACCGTCCCGCCGCGTGACGACGTGATCGACAGGCATCACACGAGAGTAACCGTACTCGGGATCAAACGGAGTCCAGGTGTTTTGGCGAAACACTTCAACCCAAACGCGTTGCTCGACTTCCTCTGAGTTGCGCAATTCGAATCCGGCAACCAGCCGTGCGGGCATTCCTGCGGCCCGGCACAGCGTCGCGAAGGTCTGTGCGCGATCGGTTGGAGACGCCACCATGCTGTCGAGCACGCCCAAGACGCCATCGCTCTGCGAACCGGGAGCAGGTTGCTTGATCTGCACCGCGCAGTACTCAAAGAGCCATTCGAGCAGCTCTTCTTGGGTGGTCCACTTGCCCTCCGCTTCGGCCAGCACACGTGAGACGCTCCGGTTGTTGACCGGCAACGAATCGGGTTCGTGGCGTAGGTAGCGGGCGCGCTCGTTCGCGCTGAGGTGTGTCGGTTTTCCGTCGGCGCTCGGGCTTCCCGAGCGCACACGGAGGTCGAATTCGGCCATGACCCGATAGTCGCCCTCACGCTTGACGGTAATGACCCGCTCGCGTGTCCCGCTAGGAGTAAGCTTGACCATCCGGCTGGCGATCGCCGGATCGCCATCGTCGAAAAAGTCGGGCTCGCCATCCAACGAGATATTGTCATCCACGTTTGGCAGAGCGAGCCTCAGCTCCGAGCCAGGAGTTGGGGCGGTAAAGGACACACGATAAGTGAGCCTCCAGAGTCCGTCCTCCAAAGAGCGTCGCGCAGCATCCCGCTGGGCGCTGCGCACCCAGAGGCTAAGGAGACCCACCACCAAAAAGGCGATGATAGTAATACGGCTAAGAGAACGGGCTTTCACCTGGGGTGCGTCTTTTCGCTTAAAGTATTATTCGGGTTGCACTTACGACGCTGCCGAATTCCAACGTAACGAAATCCTCCGAACGCTGCTCATCTTATTCTGAGATACTATAGTGCATGATTCGGGGCCTGAACTCCCGATTCTTCCCAATCCGCCTCACCATCACTTCCCGACATGCTTTGCCCCCCTTTCCGCTGGACCCAACCCCTCTTGGGATTGGTGCTGATCGTCACCTGCCTCGGTGTTCAGGCCTCTACAGAACCCGTTAAAACCAGCGCAGAGCTCGCCACCGAAAATCGCCATTTAATCGGCGCGACGGCTTGGGTCACCATCGGCCCCGTCCAGGCCAAGCTCCTGGCCCGGGTGGATACGGGTGCCGAGTCGTGCTCGCTGCATGCCGAAGAGATCGTCGTTCCCAAAGGCAAAGAGAAAATGACGGCCAACGTCGGCAAGGCGATTCGCTTTCGGGTGATCGACAACGACGGCGAAACGCACTGGATTGAATCCACGATCCACTCGACCGTTGTTGTAAAAACCTCGGAAGAGCGCGAACGACGCTACAAGGTGTGGGTCGACATGGCTTGCGTGGGCATCGACAAACGTGTCTGCGTCACGCTCAATGACCGGTCGCATATGGAGTTTCCCGTGCTGGTCGGGCGTAATTACCTGAAAGACGATTTCCTGGTGGACGTCAATCAAGCGGCCAAAGAGTAGGTGTCCGACAGCGGTTTTCACACACCGAACTGACGCAGCACGGTCTCACAGACGTCGATGTCTGCCATCGGCTGTTCGACCAAAACACCTCGTGCGCTCGAAAGCAACACACCGCGCTGGGACGGGCTCCGCACCGGTGCCCCGTGCGACCCACGCACTCGTGAAGCATCGAGCGGCGTACCACCGATGCCCGCTGCGTGGGCGGCCGGATCGAGGAACATCTCAGCCGGGTCGTAGCCCGGCTTGCGATGGATATCAACCGTGCGGGCAAACTTTGGTGCGAGATCGTCCTCTTGCCACCAGTAGTAGGCGAACCAAGCCTCGGCGTCGCTGACCGCCAGCAGGTCGGCAGAGCGGCCTTCATACCACAGCCCGTGTCGCTGCTGGATATCGGCGTCCCAGACCTCTGCCACGCCGGGGGCTTTCGCCAGCACATCGGCAACGCGGCCGATAACGGCGGGATCGTGATCCCGAACAAAAGCGTGTGCCGTCTGGTGGTCCGCCAGCACCCAGGCGCGGCTCTCGGCGAAATCAATCAGCTCTCTTCCGTCCGCGTCGCGCGTAACGTCAAGCAGCCCGGCCTGACGCAGCAGACGGTTCGGATAGACCACCCGATCGACGGCAGTAATGGCGTATTCCGATGCCACGAGCCAGAGTGCCGCGTCACCCCGATAGTCCGGAAGTTCGCCCAGACTCCCAATGAGGCGACCAAGCTGCGCGTCTAACTCGCGACAGGCTTCAACTGCTTCTGGAGAATCGGGACCGTGTTTCTGGGCCCGGTAATCCAGATGAGGCAGATAGATGTAGAGCAGGTGGGGTGCCTCACGGCGTGCGATCTCAATTGCCGAGGTGATAATCCAGGCCGTTCCCTCCACGCCAGCCAGCGGTCCCCAGAACCGGTGCAGGGGAAAGTGCCCCAGGTTGTTGACCAGTTCGCCATAGAGCCGCTCGGGACGCGTGTAGCACCACAGCGACTCGGCACCGTCCGGGTGGTGGATCGGAGCCGGTGTGCAAATGTAGTCGGCTCCGGCACCTTTGATCAGCAGCGGAAACCACGCGGCCGAGGTGAGGGTGGGATCGTGTTCGTGCAACCGATCCCACAGCTGAGGTGCCATCACCTTATCGTTCCCTGCGGTCCACATCTCGACACGCTGCTCTTCACGCCAATAGAAACCGTTGCCGATCACACCGTGCACACCCGCGAGCTCGCCGGTGGTCATATTGGCCTGGACGGCACAGGTAACGCCCGGAGCACTTGCGGAAAGCGGGGCCAAATCGCCGGCAGAAGTGAGCCCGCGCAGGCAGGGCATCACGACTAGGTCGCTCTCACGAAGCCCGGGGATCGACAACAAGACAACACGATCGTTCATCGAGAAAGGCTTTCCGGGGAGCTAACGAGCGGCAGGAGAAAATCGATCGAGGCTTTTGCGGCTTCCGGCGCGCGATGGCTATCGCGGCTGAGCTCAACCAGTAGCGGACCGCGGTAGCCCCCTTGGTTCAACGCCCCGATGACGGGCAGAAAATCGATCTCGCCACGGCCGAACATCAAGTGCTCATGCGCCGCCGAACACATGTCTTCAATGTGTACGTTCACGAGCTGGTCACTCACCTCAAGAATGCGATCCGCGAGGGGGAGTTCGCCGTTGCAGTGCAGATGGCCCACATCAAGGGTTAGCCCGAACGCTTCGATCGGTGCGCCCGCGGCCTGGAGTCGCTCGAAAAGCTGTTCGTAGTCGGCGATTGTCGCGATCACCATCCCGGGTTCGGGTTCGAAACCAACCCTAACGCCAGCGTCTGCAGCAGCAGCGAGCGTAGCGGGCAGGGTCTGCACGATCCGCTCGAACGCCTCTTCTCGCGAGGCATCGTCATGCAGCACTCCCGACCAGATCGAGACCACTCGCGCACCGATAAGTGATGCCATCTTGATGGCGTGATGATAAAAGGCGGTTCGCCGTCGTCGCTGCGCGGGGTCGGCCGTCACCAGCGTCGGCTCATGCTTGGCGCGGGGGTCGAGCAAAAACCTCGCCCCGGTTTCGACCACGAGCGCGAGGTCGTGCCGCACTCTCAGTTCAGAGATGTGCTCCACTTGCGCGGCAAGCCCACTCATGTTCGGTGCCAAGCAGCCGTGGTCGATGGTCAGCCCCACGGCACGGTATCGTAGCGACGCGAGCAACTCGATCGCGTCCTCGACGCGGTGGTGAGCAAATCCGTTGGTGTTGTATCCCAAGAGCATGGCATCATCAGAGCCGCATCGGCGGCGGGGGATCAAGTCGGGGGGATCCCGCGGGCCATCAACTGTGCGACGGGCAACAGTGCCAAAATGGCCAGCGCCGCCATTGGACCGGCATAAAACAGAGTGATTGTGGCGTCGATAACGACCAGCCCCTGGATCGCGATTCCTACGGCTCGACCAATTCGCGACGGAGTCGGCTGGAGCAGCGCCGCCGCCATTCCCCGCAACGCAAACAACAGCGCGACGATCCAAAACAACGCCTGGGAATCGGCACCGGACACGAACGAGTCGGTGCCGCGACGGTTACACACGGCGAGCCACAACACGCCTGCCGCGGAGAGCAGTGCGCCCAGCGTTAGCTGCGTACGGCGTCCTCCGATCGCTTCATCCCTGGCAAAAACCGTTAGCCCAACGATATAAGCAAAGATGCCCGGCAGTAGGTTGAGGGCGACCGCTAACGAGACGCCGCCGGCCATTCCCAGCATCGCGTTGAGAACGCGGCACCCCCCCATCAGAAGCGGCCCTACCACGGTTCGCTTGAGCGAAGTGTTGTAGCCGCAGATCATCAGGGCCAGAGCCCCAGCGGTGACAAGCACTGCCGGGCTGCCGAGGTCCAGGGCGGCCAGAGCCGTGAAAAGAAAGCCGCCCAGGCCGAGCGCTGCCGCTAGCCGATAGGCCGTTTGGCGTGTGAGCCTTCCTTCTGCGATCGGGCGGACGCGTTCGAGGCGTGTGTCTTGCTCTGCATCGACCGCGTCGTTGAGCGCCATCCCGGCGTGGTAGAAACACAGAGACGCGAGCGCAAGAAACGTCAGCAGCCATGAGGGCGCTAGAGAACCGGTCGCCACGGCATAGCCCATCCCTACATCGGCTAGTGCGGTGGGGGCGTTGGAGAGCCTTAGCAATCGAGCGTAGTCTCGCCCTGTGGGGTGCGCGGCCGTCATACCAACACGAGCGGTGCAAGGAACTCGTATGCCTCACGTGCTGCCTGCTCAGGATCATCGGCATAAGGGTACAGTTCTACGGTCAACCAGCCGTCGTAGCCGGTCTGGCGGATCACACCGAGCGTGGCATGCCAGTCGATCGCGCCACGGCCTGGAACCAGGTGCTGATGCACGCGGGTGACCGCGATATCTTCTAAGTGATAGTGGGCCGTATGGCCGGCCATCCGCGCGACATGGGCTTGGGGGTCTTCTCCGACGCAGTAGGCGTGCCCAATATCGAAGTTGAGACGGACCACGGGAGAGTCGAGCCTGTCGATCACTTCCAGGTACTGATCGAAGCGTTCAACCAGCAACTCCGGCTCGGGCTCAATCAGTAAACCGACCCCCACTTCTTCGGCAATCTCCAGGCAGGGCGTCAGTTCTTGGACAAACAGCTCCAGAGCCTCGTCGCGTGACTGCCCCGCAAAGTGGGGTCCGCCGGGCTCGGTGGTGATGTGAGGGGCCCCGATCTCTGCCGCGAGCCGCAAGGCACGTTTGGTGTGCTCACGGCGAATCGCCCGGTAGTGCGGATCGGGATCGGTCCAGCTCGGATGCCAGTACGGCTGCCGCGGATCCGCCACGGCGTTCATCATAAAGGCGTTGATGTTCGAGATCGCCAAGTCGGTTTCCGCCAGCGCGTCGCGAATCGCCTGCTTTTGCTCATCGAGCAGACCGGCCGGCCAAGCGTGAGGCACGTCGGCCATCAGCTCCACGCCTGTGTATCCCAATGAGGCGATGCTCTTGAGCGCGCGATCCAAAGGCCACTTCAGATAGGCATTCGTGCTGAAGGCGAGTCGCATGGCGAAACACGTAAGGGGCTATAACTTCGGCCAGGGGCCGGGATACCGCAGCGGAGTACTACCGTAGCAACTCCTGCGAGTCTGGCGACAGCCGCCCTATGAAGCTACCCGCTCCGCGGCGATCACCAAGGGTTTACCCTGTCGGCGGCTGGCTTGCCCCTGGCCCGGAGCGATCAGCAACGTGAGCGCGGCATCTCCACGTGGTTTAAGCTCTTTGCGGAGCGCTGCCGGATCGATCGGCACCCCACGGCATTTAATCTCTAGCCGCCCGACGTCTCGCTGCTTGAGCCACTGAGCTAGCCGGCTGCGCTGTAACGGCAGAATCTCCAGCACACGAAACGCGCTCAGCAGAGGATCGGCGACTCGTGCCGGCCCGGTCAGATAGGCTACCTGCGCGAAGGCCGCCAAACCGTGCTTCGCGGCGAGCGCTCCGGTAAGTCCGGCGGCGAGTATCGCGGGATCGGGCTCGTACACCCATTCGGCCACCCGTTTGACCTGTTCCAGAGGAACCCGCGGATTGCCCACAAAGGTCGGTACGAGACCCCCGCTAGTCGTCCCCACCGCCGAAACGTCTGGCAATGATTGGCTCGGTACGCATGTCGCGCGGCGTTGTCCAGGCGTCTGCGCGAGCCTCCCGCCCCAAACCACCAGCTGCCGGCACTCTCCGCCGCGGCTGATCCATTCCAGCTCGGCCTCGGCTTCCCAAGCCTCGGGGGTTTCAGCGGCCGGAGCAAGCTTCAGGGCAAAGTCGCCGCGTGCCTTGATCCAGGTCTCGAGTTCCTCAAGCGCGGGCTGGCTCTGGCTGAGCTGAACCGTACGGCGGCCGGCAAGACGGCGATCGGGGTCCGCATGCCAAGCGTCGCAGGCAGCAACATCGGCTCGGTCGGCGCTACGGGTTCTTAATTCGGCTACCCCGCCCGAGACGAGAACATTGTGGGCTGCAAAGACGGCGAGTGTCTGGTCACGCTCGATGGCCAGGGGAGGCACCCCGGCGCGACGCGCCAACGCCATTAGGTCGCCGCCCACTCCGCAGCCGATATCCAGCACGGGGCCAAACTTCGCGAAGCGCGCCGCTTTGTACGCGGCAATCCACTGATCTGTTGCTTGCTCAAGCCCACGCCTGGTGAGCAACAAACGCTCTCCGCGGGCGAATTTCGCGCGTGACCTGGAGCGTGCCTCAGCGATTTCAAGCAGCAGTGCCACACGCGAAGGGGGAAGGGCACCACGCAGCTTCGCTACCAACCGAGGCGTCGGCGGCGCGCCGCCCACCTCTTCCAACCAAGACGCGGCTTCGGGTCCTGCCAACCATTCGGCCTCGCACGGATCGGTCCCTGACATAAGCGTTGCGGGTTGTTGCGCGAACCGATTCTAACGGTTACAGCGGTCCGAGCCGCCTGGTCTGACATCGTTCCGAGCCGAGGGGGGGTCGAACCGCGTTCGGCACGCCAGTCACCCCCCCAAGCCGTCCGATCTTATCCGAAGGCGGGGTGTTGTTCCGCCCCACACGTACCACGAAATCCGTTTCACGGCCCTCAGCGACTTAGCCATGGCACGCCCGTATGCTCTTGCCGGACTGCTCGGAGCAGCTGTGGGTGGTCCCTATCTGATTTCGAACGCTCCCGAGGGATGGCCCACGGCCACTACCAACGCCTCTCAGGTCGCCGTTGAGGCTCCCCCGACAATCGACCCCCGCCTGCTGGCTCGCCCCGAGATCGAAGGCCCCCACGGGCCCGGCTCGCAGATTTACCGCCGGCCAGCACCGCTAGAAGGGCGTGTTCACCGCTCGCTCGATGAGATTCTCCGCTGGGAAATCAACAAGGATTGGGTCTTCGCCACCTGGGACCGAAAATCGACCGGACTAGCCGATCCTGAGCTGTTCGGCGTGCGGGTGCCGGTTGTCACGGGGCACGCGATGACCGACGTCGCGGGAGCGCTGTCCTACTATTTCGATGCCGCAGGGCAACTCCAACGGATCCGGCTTGTCGGCACAACGGCCGACACAACGCAACTCGCACAGATTGTTTCGAGCCGCTTCGCAATGCAGCGGCGCGTTAGCCTGTCGCCGGGCGAGCAGCTCTTCCAAGCGAACGAAGAAAACCGGGTACGCAGCGAGCTCCGCACCCGGCCCGAGGCCGTGATGTGGGGCACCTCACCGCACAACAGCTTCCGCGTCGAGCTGGAGGTGAATCGCCCCGGTTCTCGCCACTGGATCAAGCCGCCCGCCTTGTCCTTGGCTTCTCGGGGAGGGGCCACGACGGGAGCCGAAAACATCAGTACGAAGCCCAGCGCAACAGAACCGACCCCCGTTTTCCCTGCCCGTTCTGTGGTACCCGACGAAGAGAAAGTGGCTGCGGTGACCACGGCGCAGGGAACGCCCCCGCCCCCAAGCAGCCCGTCCGCTTCGCCGGACACGGCCCCCAAGACCGCGGCATCAGCCCCTCCGCCGGACTCGGATACGGCTCCGCTGGACAGCTATCGGCGACGTTTTCGCTGGCCTGACTGACCCCCTCCCGCACCGCGCTTCGCGACGAGGAGCGGGTTGGTTAGCTTAGCACCATGGCGTCTCCCGATTTTGACTTCGACACCGCCACACATGCCGAGCGGCATGCGGCGCTCGCGCTGGTGCTGTGCGAGGTAGCACCGGCAGCGCGAGGCTCGCTGGTCGAAGCGGTCGCTGCGCAGCCGATCGAAAAATTGGGGGCGCTCGAAGGTCTCATCGTCGCGCGACGCCAAGGAAAAGTCGTAGCCGCCGCTTGGGCGCAGCCCCAGGTTGGCAACGCCGTGACCATGTGGCTGCCTGAAGCGATTGATCAGCACGCCGAGAATGCGGGCCCCGGGCTGTTACAGGCGGCCGTAGCAAGAGCAGATTCGGCTGGAGTCGCGACCTGCCAAGCGGTTGTTGAGAACGCAAACGACCCACGCATCGCCGCACTAGAGAGCGCCGGCTTTGAAGCAATCGCGGAGCTGACTTATCTGAGTCGCACCATCACCACGCCGCCGGCACGGAACGTGGCACCCGGCATGAGCTTCGCCGTGGTCGATAAAAGCGGCCTTCTCAACCTAGTGCCCCTCATTCGCGCAACCTACCAAGGCAGCCTTGATTGTCCGGAGCTCGGCGAACGCCGCAGTATCGCTGACACGCTCCAGGGTTATGCGGCGATCGGCACATCCGGGACGAAGGGCTGGCGGACCGTGGCGCTGGACTCCCTGGTTGAAGGCGTGCTGTTCGTCGCGCTGCATCATGACAACGAGCAGGCGGAGCTTGTCTATATGGGACTGACGCCCAAGGCCCGGAGAAGGGGATGGGGACGGCCGATCGTTGAAGAAGCCCTACATATCGCGGCCGGATGGGGCGCTGAACGCCTCATCACCGCGGCCGACGTACGGAACACTCCGGCTTTGCGCGTTTACGAGCAAGCGGGCTTCGAGCCCTGGTGTCAGCGGCACGCGTACCTGCGTTTTCGACCCCAGCCAGCTGTTTGAAAGCAGCCCCCCGTGCGTTGGTCGATGTGTTGATAACTGTTGAATCGCGCTTTTATGTCGGGCTTTGCAGGTCGTCCGGCGCGACACCTAGGCGGATTTCCCCGCCGACCAAAAAGAGCCGTTTGACACCCGTGCTAGCACTCGTAGAATCGGCCTCCCACGGCAACAGCAGGCACCGCGATCTCCTCGGGGTACCACTTTGACTCATTGCCGAGCACGATAGGATGCGTCGTGGCGTTCCGCAGGGAACAGCCACTCGATCGCCACCGCAGGCACGCCCATGACGGGCCGACGCGTGGTTTTGTTGGTCGATAACGCCTCTGAATCACGTGCGTTCGACCGACACAGGACGTGAGCATGGAAGCAACCCCTCCCGCCGGCGTATTTCGGCAGCAACTCTGTCAAGCGGTGGGTGAAGAGCGCTACAGCGTGTGGTTCGACGACGCGGTCGAGGTCCACGCTGAAGGCACGCAACTCCGTTTAACCGCTCCCACAGTTTTCCATCGCGAGCGCTTACGAACTCAGTTTCGCGAAGCCATCTCCGCAGCGGCCGCAAAGGCCTGTGGCACGGCTTGCAAGGTTGAGTATCTGGTCGCGGCGGAAGTGGAGGGGGCGCAGGTCGTTGACAAGCCACGCTCACGATCCAAGCGGACGATACGCGAAGCCTCGGCTAAGCCGCGTGTGACACCGGTGGCGGTCGATCCCTTGGCCGGTTGGGTCGAGACCCCCTCCGCCGCCGAAGCCGTTACGGCCTGTCGGGGGGTCGTCAGCGGCCGTCTGACGGCGAGCCCGCTGCTGCTGTGGGGTGCCCCCGGAGTTGGCAAGACGCACTTGCTCCGCGCAGTGGCCGACGGTGTTCGGCAGCGAGATCGTTCGCGGCGTGTCTTGATCGTGACGGCCGAACAATTTGTGGTGGGATTTGTCGCCGCGCTACGCGGGAGCGGACTGCCCAACTTCCGCGCGAAGCACCGCGAGATTGACTTGCTGCTGCTGGACAATGCACACCAACTCGTTGGCAAAGAACGGACGACCGAAGAATTTCTGCACACGATCGATGCCTTGGTCGCCCGTGGCGGCCAAGTCGTGATGACCAGCGACCGCAGCCCGTCTGAGCTGGCTCAGCTGGGACCGGAACTCGCCTCACGCCTCGCCGGGGGCGTCACCGCCCCGCTGCGTATGCCCGACTCCGCCGGACGTGTCGGCCTCGTCCAGCAAGCGGCAGCAGAGCGCGGGATCGAACTCTCGCCGCTCGCCTGCCAGACTCTAGCGGCAACGCTCCAGGGAGGCGCCCGCGAGGTTGCCGGTGCCATGAACCGCATTGCGTTATTGCATGAAACCTTTCAGTCACCGCTCGACGACGATCTGATGCGGCGCGTCGCCCGCGAGATCAATCAACTCTCGGCTCCACGAGTCGGCATTGATCAGATTGAGATGGCGGTGTGCGAGGTATTCGGCGTGGGCACCAAAGAACTCCGCTCTGACAAGCGGACCAAAGCGGTCTCAGAACCCCGTATGCTGGCCATGTGGCTGGCCCGAAAGCTCACCGGCAGCGCCTGGAGCGAGATCGGCGATCACTTCGGCCGGCGCAGCCACTCAACGGTCATCGCCGCTCATCATCGTGTCGAGCGTCTGCTGGCTTCCGATAATCCGCCCCGTCTGGCCGGCCAAGCGGGAGATCTGCACGAAGCCATCCGCCGCGTGGAATCGACGCTCCGGCTAGCCTGAGCCATCCCACATCCAGCTGCTCAGCGAGCGGCCTCGTCTGACGGAGGGGCAGCGCTTCGTTACCTTCGTAGCGATCATCCGCCAAAAAATTACTGTATCTACCGCATCTTTGGGCTGAACTGGCCGGGGTAATTTGACCCCGCGCGGGACCGCTGGCTAAGCTAGCCGCAGCAAGCTGCCGAAGGAATTTGCGCCCTTGTCACCTCGATCCCCCGTGGGCATCGGCTCCGACAAGTCAGACCTCGGCGTAACCCTCGACGGAACACCGCCTGTCAGCTCGGAACGTGATTTCGATGCGAAGTATTCTGTGCGCTACCTCGCAGTGCCTAGCTTCTCGGGCGATCGGCTCAAACAAGCGGTGCAGCTTACTTGCTCCTGCGGTCCGAACAGCATTCGCTGCGGTCATCAGTTTCTTACTGTTACTCAGCACACTTGCCGGGGAGGCAGCGGAGCTCAGATTCTGGACCTCGCACGATCGCAAGCACACGACCGTTGCCGAGTTTGTGAAACTCGAGCAAGACGTTGTGATCCTCAAGAAGGCGTCGGGCAAAACAATCCGGGTACCGCTCAGCAGCCTGTGCAACGAAGACCAGCGCTACGTTCGTGCAGCAGCGACGGGCGATCCCCCGCTCGTGCGGCCGTTCGACGCCGATCCCGCTGAAGACCTCCCCGAGGATGGCAAGAAAATCGCCTTGGTCGCAACAGCGCGCGAGGTCGAAGCCCAGGCTCAGGCAACGTCAACCGCGTCAGAGGGTTTGCTGGTCTACCAGTTTCATCTCTCGGGAAACAAACTCCCCCCCAGCGAGCGAGTCCAGGTCCGCGCGCGGCTGCCCGAATGGCAACGCATGGCCTCAAAGAAACTGGTACGCATTGGTAACAAATGGATGACCGAAGCCGAGGCCGAAGCGACCCGTGAGTTAGCCGTCGATAAGATCAAAGAAGGCGTCGAGATGCTTCGCCTGGGCAACGGCCCCCTAGCGGAGCGCGCTCTGAACGAAGCCAGCCGGATCGACCCCGATAGCGGCGCTGCCGAATTCTTGAAGGGTTTGGTGTATGGACTTATCGTCGATGACGATTTGCAAGCATCCCGCTGCTTTGCCGAGTGCGTCAAACGCGAGCCCGGCAACGTTGCTGCCCTTAACAACTTGGCGATCAGCCAAGTCTTTTCCCGCAAGTTCGACGACGCGGTCGATAACTGGGTTCTGGCGGCAGACCTCTCACCGGATACCGAAGAGATCGCTCACAATCTCGGCTGCTTGATCGCGGTCTCAGGTCGTCGGGGGGTGAGAGTTTCGTCTCGGCAGATAAACAAAGCCACTTCGACCTACCGGTACCTGATCACCGAGCACGAACACGATCGCCCGACAGCGTTCGAAATGCACTATCTGCCCCCCAGCGGGCGGAACTATCTGGGCTTTCGCCGCGCAGACGGCGAGCAAAACGGCGATCTGATCGCGGTAGCATCGGGCAGCGGCTTTGTGATCGCCCCTGGCCTGATCGTAACGAACGATCACGTGGTCAAGGATTCGGACAGCCTGTTGGTGCTCGATCCGCTGAACAGCAAGAACCGTCTGATGGCGACCACCCTCGCCAGAGACACGGCACTGGACCTCGCGCTAGTGCGTTGTGAGGATCTGAACGCGCCGGCCGCACCGATTTCAACCCTGCTGCCTCGCCGCGGGTCGGACGTGATGGTGCTTGGGTTCCCTTTGGGCTTGCAGTTGGGATCGGCCCTCAAAGCGACGCGGGGCAGCATGGTGGCGCTGCCCGACGCCTCAAACGACGGACTCTGCCTGTACGACGCCCTGACCAACCCCGGCAACAGCGGCGGGCCCCTGTGCGACCAATCTGGGCGCGTCGTTGGTGTGGTGCGAATCATCACGGGCGACGCCGGTGGCGTTTATGGCGGAGCCATCCCGATGGCCGCGGCGTGGTCGTTCCTCCGGCAGCACGCCCCCGACCTCGACACCAATCCCGAGCCCGGCGAGATACTCAGTTGGCCCGATGTCGATGCGCGGATGGCCCCCTCGACGGTCTTGATCCTCAACCGACAGCGTCAGCAGCGGCGGGGTGCCGGCGAATTCCAGCGCGGCTTTGGCGGCTAATGCCTACCAAGGCCATCACACAAGCGAGTGCACACGCTGCGGGCTCCGGCACCGCGGTAGAACGCACGTCACCATAGTTGGAAGCCCATTCGTCGTACGAACCGATCTCCGCCGGCGTGCCTAGCCCATCTCGCCAGACCGTGTAGTCGGCGACGCCCACCAAGTTGTCGCCGTTGTAATCCCCCGGCAGCGGCGGGGGCAGGTTGAAGACGAACCGGCTCGACAGCGCCGTCGCGATTTGCGAACTCGACAGTTGTTCCGTCGAGCCACCGGGGCTCATCAGGTTGGCCAAACTGTTAGCGGTATGCTGGAGGCCCAAGTTGTGGCCAATCTCGTGCGCCATCACCGATGCGATGACGTCACGGCCGTTGTTGTAAGTGAGCAGTGTGTCTCCTGCGTAGCCCGTGATGCCATTGCCACCGAGGCTCGCGAGCCCGGCCGAACTTAGGTTCCCGAGCGGTGCAAAACCGGGCACAACATCGACCATGATCATGTTGAGGGTGTTCGCGTTGGTAGAAGTCAGTCCCGCGGCTGCGGCACCATTGCGGATCAGATTGAAGTCCGACTGCGGACGCGTTCCTGAACCGTTATTGCCACGCAGCGCGAACGCGCTGTTGTAGATCGGAGTTTCGGTATCGAACTCGATATCGATACCCGCCTGGGCCCAGATCCTGTCGATCTGATCTTCGATGTAGGCCTTCGTGGAGCCGCTACCAAAAGCGTTCGCCACATTCGTCCCGTTGTCTTCCGCTGCGCGGATCAACCGGACCCGAACGACCTTGGTGATTGGCAGAGCCGAATTCACAATCACCGCCGCCGTAGCGCATGAAGTCATTGCTACGGCTAAAAAACAAAACGCTGTGCACCGCGACATGAAGAGCATTGCTGACCTCTTCCGGGGGAAGAATGAAACCCGGTCGGACGGGGTTCCGGACCCGTCCGCGATCAACTTTGGTAACACACTCGCCCGATCACGATCAAGCGAAAGTCAGCAAGCCGAACCGATTCTTTTTGGCGAATGACGGTTAGCCGCGTGAAAAAGCGTGGGGAGCACAGGCTCTGCTATCGACCTGCGAACGATTCAGCGCTCGCCATCGACGGCTTGACGTCCGACATCAACATAGGTCCTTAGCACGTCGCCCCCGCGAAACAGTTCGAGTTCAACGCGACGACCGGCGCTCGTCAGCTTTACGAGCGTAATGAGATGGTCGCTGTTCTCGATGGGAACGCCGTCAAAACGCAGAATGACGTCGTTGGGAAGCAACGCAGCGGTCGCCGCCGGCGAGCCCGGCTCAACCCCCTTAACCTTCGCACCAGAGAAACGCGCCAGACCGATCTCGCGGGCTATGGCTTCATTAAATTGCCCATCGAGCTGAACGCCCAGGAACCCCCGGGAGACCTCGCCACCGGTGATCAGTTGTCGTGCAACACTCACGGCGATATTGATCGGGATCGAGAAGCCGATGCCCTCGTTGCCACCGCTGCTGCTCGCGATGGCAGTGTTCAGACCGATCACCTGCCCGCGCAAGTTTACAAGCGGCCCCCCCGAGTTGCCGGGGTTGATCGCCGCGTCGGTCTGGAGGAAGTTCTGCCACGGAACCTCGCTGCGACCCAGATCCAGGTTGTGACGGCCCTTCGCGCTGAGGATGCCGCGTGTGACGCTCTGACTCAAGCCAAAGGGGCTGCCAAATGCGAGAACATGCTCACCGATCTCGAGCGTATCGCTATCGCCCAACAGAGCAGGGGGGGCATCGGGTGAGTTGATCGCCATGACCGCGATATCGGTCTCACGGTCCGACCAGATACGCGTCGGATTGATTGTCTGCCCACCGTCGAACTGGATCCGGATCCGCGGTGCCGAGGAGTTACGGATCACATGGTGGTTGGTCAGCACAAAGGCCTCGCCACCGAAGCGGACCACAATGCCCGACCCAGCCTCCTGCTCTTGGCGAAAAGGCTGATCTTGTGCGGGGCTAGCTTCAATATGGACGACGCTCGGCGCTACAAGCCTTGCGACACGCTTAATGACGCCGAGTTGCGGCTCGAGCGCCTCAACATCGCGGGCCAGCTCTTGAAACTCGACTGCTCGTTCGGCGTCGCGACGCCGTGCGGCTTCGTCGGCCGACTCGGTCGGCACCTGCCGCAGCGTCGTATAGGGCACCTTCGTGCCGTTACTGAACAGACTTTGCGAGCTCGCAATCGTCCCCCCCAACAGCGCGCACTGTAAACAGACGAGCAACGTCAGGCGTTCAAATCGAGGGACAAACCTGCGCATCGCAAGACAGATAGCGTGTGGAGCGGGATTGGTGCCACGGTTGCCTAACGGTAGCCGCGGGGCGTCATGTCGACGCCAATAGTCTAGCCGCTTCCCGGTGCCCGGCAGACTTTATCCCCCGGTTACTGAAGCTCCAAGTCGGAAACACGGATCTCGGTTTCGGAATAACCGGTATCGACCACCCGGCCCCAATCTTCTCCGCCCGACTCTTCGATCGTGCCGTTCTCAACACCTTGCTGGCACTCGATGCACATGGTGGCATACGGCAGGGCTTTGATCCGCAGCAGCGGAATCTTGCCCTCGCAAAGCTCGCAATGGCCGTAAACGCCATCACGAATGCGCTCGATCGCTTTTTCGATGCTGGCCAGCTCGCGTGACTCAACCTCGGCCAAACGCGAGCTGATTTCGCCGTGAGCGGAGTCAAGTGCGCAGTCGAGAATGTCGCTGCCCCCTTGCTCACGCAGCTGTTCGAGCAAACTGAGGTCTCCCGCCAGCGCTCGCCTGAGGGCGTCACGACGACGAACAAGCAGTTCTTTGATCTGAATAATCGAGTCTTTGCGTGCCATGAGAAGAGTGCCTCGATAGGGCCGGCTCGTAGGGTCGTCGCACGCCGTGCAAACCCCCTTATCGAAACCGACCGGTGTCTGTTCCTGGTGAGCGGGCCGAACCTCGGCGACGAAATTCGTCGGTCCGAACTCGGGCCTCCCCGCTTGGCACCCCCCCCGTCTGTGGGGCAGGGGATAGCGCCTTATCGCAAACATAGTACGCGGGAGGCGGTCAGGAGGTCGGTGAATTCCTGTCAGGTTTGCTACAGAACGCCCATCCGCCCGCCGAGGAGCCGGGGACAAGCCCGCAAATCGTTTTACAACAACGGTTTACGCCGCACGGCGACGGGCCTTAACCGCCTAATCGGCGCATCCGGAACCGAACTTCCGACCACCCGAACAGAGTCACGCGTTGCTTTTTGCCCCCCTGCTGTCCGCAAGCTACATGACGGTGGACCGTTTTTCGTTGGGTGGGCGTCTTCCGCGAGGATGCCCTACCGAACACCTAGAGCGGCCCCCATCACATCACGCGGCCCCTGCTACCTAACGACGCGACCGAATGAGCATTGCCCTGACCGATCTCGCCGACCCGCTGACTGCTCTCGAGCCGATCGGTTACGTCCTGCGCGACGCCAACCAACTCGGCTTGGCTGAGGGTGCGACCATTGGCGCAACGCCGCTCACGATCGGTGCCGGACCGCGTTGTACGCTGCGTTTGCCTGGTGCGGGACTGCGGCCGTTGCATTGCGTGGTTTCGCTCGAGTCGGGCCGGCTGATGGCACGCCGCTGGGCCAGCAACACCTGGCTCAACGACGAAGAATTCAACGAAGCGGAACTGACCAGCGGCGACCGTCTCCGAATCGGCTCGAACGTCTTCGAGATCGCACGGATCGACGCGCCGGCGAGCGACTTTGCCGCGCGGATCGAAACGCCACCCAGCAGCAGCGACGTGGCCGAACCGAGCCAGATAAATCTTTCTTCCGCTGCGGAGGCTATCCGGACAAAGAGCCCCGAACCAAAAACAGTAGAAGAAAGCGCCTTCGGAAAAGCGCCGGATTCACCGGCTGGCCCCGTCGAGCCGGCCGCGGACGAAGCCGACTCGGCTTGGGATCTAGCTAGCGGCATACCCTCGGCGACTTCTCCGGAGAACAATGAAGACACCGAACAGGATCCGGCCATTCCGGCTCGGCTGCTGCAGCCCTGGTCTCCTAAGCCAAAAGCAATAACGCCCCCCGCTGAAGAGCCCCAGATCGATGCCGATCCGGCTGCCGACTCGTCCGACTCATGGGGCGATCCGCTCGCCGATGCCTCGAGCTGGCTTGCGACCGACAGTCCCGTAGCCGATGACACGACAGACAGCGAAACGGCGGACAACGACACCGATCTGGTTGCCGTAACCGCCGACGCCCCTGAAAGGGACCCGTGGGCCGTGGTTGAGCGCGTGGCTCCGATCAGCTCCGCCATCGAAGCCGCTGAAGTCCTCGCCGAGAATAATTCATCGGACGAAATCGATGTTTTCTCGGCAAAGGCAACGGAAGAATCCGAGACCGAGGAGTTCAACGCCGCTCCTTCCGCCGAAGCAGCGAACGATGCTGAACCACCGAGCGACGAGCCCGTTAACCGTCTGGCCGATCCCGCGACAGACCTCGAAGCGCGCTCCTCTGAATTGCTCGCACGGCGATTAGAGACAACGCGGGGCCGTGCGCGCACTTTACTGGCAACCTTGCGGCGTGAACGCATCACCCTTCTCGACCATGAGAACCAGCGGGCAGCGCTCGCGACCGAACTCGAGCGTCTTGAGCTAGCGCTCACGGCGGCGGATACCCGCGCTGAAGAGGAAGCCGCAGGTCGTTGGGCCGCTGAAACGCACGCCAACGAGTTGGCGGAGCGTGTCACTGAGCTTGAAGCCGCAATCCTTCAGCTTGAACAAACGACGGCGGTTTGCGAACCGCCGTCAGAGCAAGCGGTTAGCGAGGCACCCGCAGAAGCGCCCTGGCTGACAGGTCTTCCCGCAGCTGACGAACGGGTTGATGCCCAAGTGGATACCGCGGAGGAACCGGTATCCCCGGCCGATCCGTGCGTCGCTCAAGAGGAGGAACCTGCCCAAGCCGCCCCCGATTTCGATCCGGATTACACCTCCGACGAGAGCTCCGATTCGCAGGAGCTATGGGCGGTTGAAAAACTCTCCGGCGATGAACCGGGGGAGTCCGTTCGATCCGAGCAACTCTCGGCAAACCACGAAGCGGTTGAGGATCGGCACGAGTTGCCGACAGCTGAGCCCGCTTACGACGAGTCGATGAGCACCGATGACAACGAGGGAGAGAGTTCGGAATCCCTTCGTTCGTCTGCCAGCACTTCGCTTTGGGCCGATGACGAACAGCCGACCCCCGCGAGCGAGGGCCTTTGGTCAGACGTGTCGCCCCAGGAAGAGAACGCTGCTGTAGAGCAGCAAATCGAACCGCCGCTGAGCGACTTGAGGGAAGAATTCAACCAGACCGACGAGCGAGCAGAAGCGGCCCTAAAGCTAGCGGCCGAAGCTCTGAGCGCGGATCCGTTTGCCGCACGTGTGTCCGAAGACGAGTCATCCGAGGCGGTTCGGCAGGAGTCGTTCTACGAGAAGTACTCCCACCTGCTGCCCGCTGACGATAGTGCCTCGCCTGAGGTAGCGGCACCGGTGGCGGCACCGGCTCGGATTGCCCCCCCCTCTGAGCCGACTCCGGTCAACGCGTCAGCGAACTCTGCCGATGACGAGTCGGTCGAAGATTACATGCAGCGCATGATGCAGCGCTTGCGTGGATCCGACGACGCTCCTGTCGCCAAGCCCAAACCCACCTTTTCGACCTCGCAGCAAGCCGAAGAGGAAACTGTCGCGCCGGCGACACCCAAAGAAGACATCAAGCCGATTGCTAACCTCGAAGAGTTGCGCGGGGGTTTAGCCCCGGAGCATGCGACCGACATGGGTGCCCTTCGTCAGCTGGCGAATCAGTCGGCCCGTCAGGCAATCGATGTCGCGAAGACGAACAAGAACAAAGAAAACGCCACCGTCAGACTGATGATCGCCACGGTCTGCCTGGGTGGCGGCGCGATGGCCTGTTTGGCAGCCCCCGATGCTCTGGATTTGCTCTCGCTGACCGGGTACAGCGCAATCCTTGCCGGCGCGTTCTTCGGATACCGAACCCTTAGCGGGATCAAGTCACCCAAATCGTCGCGTTCGTAAGGATTCGCTCCGCGCCGAGAACCAGTACCGAGCCGCCGCGGCGCTTTGGCATCCGATGCGCCGTTCGTTAGAAGTGGCTGGATTGGCTGCCCGGGGCAGCCGATTCGTCACATCGCGGCGTTGTACATCGCGGTCACCGTCTCGGTGATCCCTCCGCGCGCGTTGAAGGAGATCTCGACACGCATCCACTGGGGAGAGACGACCGCCGCAAGGTCGTCGAGGATCGTGTTGGTCACGTGCTCGTAAAAAATCCCCTCGGTGCGGTAAGCCTGGAGATAATACTTCAGGCTCTTCAGCTCGACGCACTTGCCCTTGGGCGTGTAGGTGATTTTCACCACGCCGAAGTCCGGCTGCCCCGTTTTTGGGCACAGCGAGGTGAACTCGGGTTGGACGATCTCGATCTTGTATTCCCGCTGCGGGAACTCGTTCGGAAAGGTTTCAAGCAGGTCGCGTGAGACAGCCATCGGAGCCAAGAGTCTTGCGGGGAAATGTCAGGGGGGTGGTTGAGCAGAGGGGAATGAGTTTGGCATGATGCGGCTCCGCCCGGTAGGGCGTCGCCTCCGCCGCCACATTTGCCGCCGCCGTCCTCCGCGTCGATCGGCACCGGCCCCCCCCTTCGGCCCCCCCCTTCGGCCCCAGCCCCCAGCGCTCGATGCCTCCGCTGCCAGATTCTGCCCGCCGCGCCGTCGTCCTGCTTTCGGGGGGGCTCGATTCGGCGACAACCGCCGCGATCGCGCGTGCCGACGGGTTTGAGGTTTACGCCCTCAGCATCGACTACGGCCAGCGACATCGCTTCGAGCTCGATTCCGCTCAGCGGGTTGCCCAGGCAATCGGGGTCGCTGAGCATCGGATTGTGAAAATCGATCTGGGGCAGTTCGGTGGCAGCGCCCTGACGGCCGACATCGCCGTGCCGCGGGGCCGCTCCGAGGGTCAGATGTCTGCCGAGATCCCTGTCACCTACGTCCCGGCCCGCAATACCGTGATGCTCTCGCTGGCCTTGGGCTACGCCGAGGTGCTGGGCTCGACGGACCTGTTCATTGGGGTCAACGCGGTGGACTACAGCGGGTATCCCGATTGCCGCCCCGAATTTATCGCAGCGTTCACGCGGCTGGCGAATCTGGCGACCAAAGCGGGGGTCGAGGCGGCCGCCGCCGATCCGTCGGGCAATCTCGCCCTGCGGGTGCACGCTCCGCTGATTACCATGACCAAGGCTCAGATCATCCGCCAAGGCGTTCAGTTGGGCGTGGATTATGGGCTCACGCACACCTGCTATGCCCCCAGCGAAACGGGGATTGCTTGCGGCGCGTGCGATGCCTGCCTGCTTCGCCAGAAGGGCTTTGAAGCCGCCGGCCTGGTCGATCCGATTCCTTACCAACAATGATGGTTAGCCGCTCTTTGCGGCGGCGAGTCACTCACGATGAAGATCGCGGAAGTCTACAAGTCGGTTCAAGGCGAAGGGCTGCTCACCGGGGCCGTTAGCGTCTTTGTTCGCGTCAGCGGGTGCAATCTGCGTTGCTGGTTCTGCGACACCCCTTACGCCTCGTGGCACCCCGAGGGGGTCGATCTGACCGTCGATGAGATTATCGCCCAGGTCGAGGAATGGGACTGCCGTCACGTGGTGCTCACCGGTGGCGAGCCGATGCTCTTCGCCGAGCTGATCCCGCTGTGCGAACGGCTCCGCCAAGCGGGTCGGCACGTGACAATCGAGACGGCCGGCACGCTCTATCTGCCGGTGTCGTGCCAGTTGATGTCACTCAGCCCCAAGCTGTCGGGGTCGACCCCCTCGATCGAAGAACACCCGCACTGGTCACGCCGTCACGAGCGCAGCCGGCTACAGACCGATGTGCTCACACGGCTGATTGCCGAACACCCCTACCAGCTCAAATTTGTGATCGACCAGCCGCAAGAGCTGGCCGAAGTCGAGGCGCTGCTGGCGAAGCTCGAGCGGATCGATCCCGAGCGCGTGCTGCTGATGCCGCAGGGGGTGACCCCCGAGCAGCTCGAACAGCGCAGCGCCTGGCTGCGGCCGTACTGCCAGGAGCACGGCTACACCTTCTGCCCCCGGAAGCAGATCGAGTGGTTCGGCGCAACCCGCGGCACTTGAAGCGAGCGCAGCACGCAGCGTTCGGATCGACCTAACAACCGTGCCTGCGATGACTCATCGCGTGATTCGGTGTGGTGACAGGCCTTGCGTTGCTTGCCGCATAAATGCGCTTTTCTATCACCGATCAAACACCAGCTGATTCGGTTTGGGCAGCCTGCACCTCAGGCTTGCGGAGCGTCTCGACCTTGCGGTTGGCGTCGGCCAACAGAGCCGCCTTCGTGGTGCTGTACGACGCCTCGACGAGGATATCCAGCACGCCGATTGCGTGGTCGGCCAGCCGCGTTCCGAAGACGAACCGCTGGCTCTTGGGGAAGCTGTCGACCTTCTCCCATTCACATTTGTGATGCTGATCCAGCGAGTCAGGTCGTACCCCCGAGTCAGCCCGATAGGGACGCGAAACAGAGACAGAGCACCAGCAGGACCGGGGGCTCACGCCCCGGTCCTGCCAGGTCCTTGCGTCTCATCGAGAGACTCCGTCCTCCGAAAAATCTCGCGCGCCCCGATCTCCAGAAACACTGGCGGCGGCAAGAGAAAAGAAGAAAGGGTAAAAGGGTCAAAGCACCAAGGGCCCTTTGCTCGGAAACGCAGCCTAAGCTCTCCTCCGCCCCAACACTCCGGCCGCTGCCAAAGCCCCCATTAGCACCGAACTTGGCTCAGGGACGGTTGCCACGCGAAAACCTACGTCGCTGAACTCGTTCGTGGGGAGGCTGAGGTTCTGGTTGACGGCTCGCAGGATGTCCGAGCTGGTGAACCACGAACCACCCCGCAAGCCGCGGAAAGAAGAACTAAAGACCGCCTCGTTCCACTCAACCACGTTGCCGTTCTGGTCGAACGTGCCGTAGGGACTCGCGCTGGCGAGGCCCGCCGAACCAACCGTCGTCACGTTGCCGTCCTGGCCGTTCCAGTCAGCGCCGCGATTGTAGTTCACCACTCCCGCACCGGGGTTGCTGATGTCGCCCACGCTGTCGGCCGTGGCGATCGTCGGCACGCTGTCGCTGCCGGTCGCGTAGTCGAAGTAAACGCCCGCCGTGCCGGCCGAGGCGTCGTGGTAAGCGGCCTTATACCACTCGTCTTCGCTGGGGATCCAAAACTTGGCGCTCGTCGAGCGGACCTCGTCCGAGCCGCTACCGATGGTGTACGCCCCCGTCTCCGTGTCGCCGCTGCCCTGCCCGTTGTTGAGCCAGTTGGTGAACCGCATTGCGTCGAAGAACGACACGTAGTTCACCGGCTTGTCGGCCATATTGGGCTTCGTGGCGTAGGTGTAGCTCCCTGGCACGCCGCTGCGGCTGATTCCGCCGCGGGAGCTACCGCCCATGCTCGTGTTGTAGAGCGTGGGGTCGGCGCCGCCGAAGCTGTCGGTCGCGGCGACCGCGTTGAGGAACTCTGTGTACTGGGTATTGGTGACTTCGGTCGTGCTGATCGCGTAGTTGTAAGAGACCGCGCCGAAGCCAGTCTGAGGGTCGGCCGCGTTGCCAGCGTTGCCGACCGGCGCAAAGTCGAACGAGACCGTGCCGGCCGCAGCGGGCAGGGCCGCTACGGCGGACAGCAACAGCGTGGGGATCAAGGTGCGGATCATAATCAGCGATTCCTAGTTGTCGTGAAGGGCATGGGGACTCACAAAGCACGCCGTGATAAGCGATATACGAAAAAAGCCGCCACGAATCATGCACGACCGCAACCGGGGGGCTGCGAGGTGCTTTGATTCGTGGCGGCTTGGACGTTAGCTCTGACTCGGGGATTTTTTCGTTCCGGATAAGCGCCCAGTATAACCACGCCCCCCCCCCCCCGTGGCTAGCGCCCGAAGAAAAACGGCGTGAAAAATGCGTAAAGGCGGGGCGGAAGCCGCGNCGGGTGTCTCATTCGCAGCGGCTTTGCACTGCGTCGAATCCGCCGAGGTCTTTTCCACCGCAGTAGCTTCAGCTCGGTTGCGCCGGCTCGGCTTTCAGCGCTTTAGCGGGTTGAGTCGCGGCGGGGGTCGGTCCGCCTTTGGGCGCGAACACGAGCACCATCGCGGCTCCGGCAATCACCAGGATCAGCCCGGCGAGGAACATCGGGTGCACCTCGTTGAGCTGCCCCTGCAGGATGATGGTCGCAAAGGTGTTCACCACCGGTGCCCCGCCAAAAACGAGCGGCATCACATAGATCGGACGCCCGCCGAAGTTGAACGCCATGATGATGCCCAAGGCACCGATCGCCCCCGCGGCACCCGCCGCAAGGCTCCAGGCCGTGCCGACGAAGTTCCACTCGCTGGCCTCGGGGAGCGTGGTCCGCAGCAACGCCCACGGCACCACGACGGCGATCGCGAAGTAGGCCAGCCCGACGCACAGCAGCGGCCTCAAGCGGCTCTGCTGCATGGCGGCTTGGCCCTGGTGGAGCACGGGGCCGTAGGCTCCCCAGCAGCCGATCACCGTCGCGATCGAGAGCAATTGCAACAAGAACCGACCGCCGAAGAGGCTTGCCTGTTGAACTTCCTGTACCACTTCGGCTTCGATCGTGGGGGTCGCGAGCGCCGCCTGGGCGGGGGCTTGGTCGTTGGCGACCGATTGGTCGTTAGCGACCGAGCTGACCGTCGCCTCGGCGAGGGACTTCTTCGGCGGGGCCGGCTTAAAGAGCAGCACCGTCACGGCACCGAGCACCACCATGACAAGCCCCGCCAAGAAAAGGGGTCCCACCTCTTTGACTTTCTTGGACCAATAGATCGTCAAGAACGAATTCACGACGGGAGCACCACCAAAGACCAGCGGCATGACGAACGAGGGTCGGCCCCCGAAAGTGAATGCCATGATGATGCCCAGCGCACCGATCGCCCCAAACGCACCGGCCAACAGGCTCATGCCGATGCCGCGGAAGGTCCAGGTGCCCTTTTCGCCGCGCGTGGCCAGCAGCACCGCGGGGGCGATCACGCCGATCGCAAAGTAAGCGAGCCCGACGCACACAAAAGGCCTTAGCCGGGCGTAAACGCCGGGCTCGGTGGACATGATCCGCTGGCCTTCGTGCAGCGTTACGCCGTACAGCCCCCACGCTAGAATGGTGACTCCAAACGAGGCGATAATGAGCAGCAGTCCACGCATGAGAGAGCAGGCCGGGCGGGGGAGAGGTTCGATACAACGGGCGACGGATGCCGCCCCACAACTGCAATCAGCTCTGGCTACTGTAAGGAAGACGCCGGGCCGCAACCATGGCGCGACGCGGCAACGCTGCTCGCGAGCCGGTTCGCAGGGGAGGTTAGTGGCCCCCACTTACTTCGCCCTTTAGTCGCCCCTTAGGGCCGCTGCTGCGGGAGTGGTCAGAACGCCCTGCGCGGCGATCTGACCAGCCACCAGCGCGGCGACCAGCATGGCGGCGATCAGCCCGAGTGTGGCCCCCCAGGGGAGCTGGCCCGCAGTTTGGCTGGCAATCGGCCCCAACGCGATCACGGTCGCGAGGGCACCGGCCGCCAGCCCGCCGCCGACGAGCAGCAGCGTCTCGGCCAATATCAATCGGCGGAGCCGTCGCCGAGCAAAGCCGGCCGCTCTGAGCAGCGCAAGCTCGCCCCGGCGCTCGCTCAGGTTGCGATACTGGGCGATCGCCAGCCCGACGACTCCCAGCAGCAGCCCCAACGCCCCCAGCGTCTGGAAGGTGGCCAGGTAGGTGTTCTGCACCGCCAGGAAGCGTTCGAGCCGCAACGCGGTCGGCTCGGCGTCCAGCCCGTAATCGCTCAAGCGGTCCTCGAGCAACTCGATCACGGGCTCGGTGACTTGTTGCGAGACGAGTTCCGAACCAGGGCCGTCGGTCGGTGCCCGAAACAGAAAAAATCGCTGGCCGCTGGTGTTGGGGAACAACCGCAAGAAGTCGGCCTCGCCCATCAGCAAGTCGCCTTGGAGGACGCTGTTCTTGAGCAACCCGGCGATCCGTAGGGTTTGTGGCGCGCCGGCGGGGGTGGTGAACGTGAATGTCGAGCCGACCCCACCGTAAAGCTTCAGGCTGTAAACCGCGGTGTTGAAGTCCAGCACAACGGGCATCGGTTCCTCGACAGGCGTTGGCTGCGTGGGCAAGACCGACCAGGGACCGGTGCCCGAGTCGGCTCGGTTTTCTGCCCACGAGAAGCGCTCGGCGAGGGTCTTAAAGGCGTCGGTCACCCCGAGCACACGGGGCTGCGTGGACTGGTACAGATTCCGGCAACTTGCGTCTTCACCCGGTTGGACACGCAGTCCGGCACCGCTCCATCCGGCCAACGTTTGTTCATCGCGCTCCGAGAACCCCAGCTCGAATCGGCCCGCGGCTGTGTTCAGATCGAACAGCACGGGCTGATCGGTCTGGGCAACCACCGCGAAGCCGCCGGTGCCTGCTGAAGTTGGTCCTAAGCGGAACGCCGAAGTGGCCAGGATCAGGAACGAGGCCGCCGCGACCAACCCTACGATCAACAGCGAGCGACCTCGATTGCGGGCGATCGCGCTGCCGGCCATCCACCAGAACCCGAACGCTGATCGACCCGTCGTGCGGCGCGGCCGCAGCCCCCACCAACCGCCACACAGCAGAGCCGCAAGAGTAGAACCGCCCGCGGCAAAGAAGGCCCCGGCGGCGGCCTCGCCACGCAATCGGCCGCCGATGAACGCGGCGAAGACAGCAGCCAGCAACAACAGCACCGCGGCCAGCAGGGCCCGTCGGTCTTGGCTGCCGCTCGCAAACGATGCTGGTTCGGAACGTCCCAGCAACAGCGCGCGCGGCGGTTGCTTCAAGAACCCTCGAATCACGCGCCACGCGCTTAGGGCGGCGACCGCCGTACCGGCCAGTGCGCCACCGACGATTGCCACCGTACCCGTGTGGAGGTGAAGAAACGGGCTCGTAATGGCGCTCACCCACACGGTTCGGAGCAAGGCAAGCAGCCCGGCCGCGTACGCCACGCCACCCACTGCGCCCACCACAACGCCAACGGCAACGGCGACAAGGGTCTCGGCAAGCATCCAGCGGGTGGTCCACCGCTTCGAGAAGCCGATCGATCCAAGCAAGCCGATCTGGTTCGCACGGCCCTCGACCGCCAACCGCACAAGCAACACTATCAGCGCGAGCGCCGAGCCGATTAGGAACAGGCTAAAGAGCAGGAACAGCACATCGAACGGTGTGCTTCCGCTCGACGCGGCGATCGCCTGGGCACGCAGTGCGAGCGGTTCGAAACCAAAATCGGCCGGATCCAAGGTGGCCAAGAGTCGCTGCTCGACCTGGCGGGCATCTCCGTCGGCGGAAAAGCGGATCAAGCTAGTGCCCCCCCATCGCGTTGACCATAGCCGGCTGGCAAGCGGCTCGGCGAGGAACGCTTTGGGGGTGGTCGTGTGATTGTCCCAGTACGCCTCATCCTGCGGGCGAATCGTCTCGACCAACTCGAAGGGAAGATCCCAATCGTTGATCGAAGCGGCGTCGGTCACCCCTGCCAGTTCGGGAGTCCAGGCCGGGTCCGCCGCCGAGGTCGGCAGACCCTGTTGGTCCGCCAGCGGCACGATCGCCGCCAGTCGTAGCGACACCGGCGGTGCTTCCTTCAACACGCCATGCGTGCTCTCTGGTTCGTAGTACCGCAGCGTGATGCGCGCCCCCACTTCAACGCCCAGGTCGGCGGCGGCCCAATCGCTCAGGGCGATCTCTTCATCGGTCAGTGTCAGCGGAGCCTGTTGATCGTCGAGCAATCGCACGACGCCAGCGCTAGCACCTGCAACCGTCGAGTAGGGAATCGACGCGTCGCCCGCTTCGATGCGGTTGGCCAGATAGGTGGTGACGGTCTGGACCGCCTCGCTGCCCAGCGCCTTCTGTGCCGCTTTCACGGCCACCGGAGGGAGCACCAGATTGTCAGAATCAAGCTGCCACACGCCCGAGTCGATCCGGCTCAGCCGGAGGCCGTAGTCCGCAAGCCGCGGCGCAATCGGCGGAGCCGCCACCGCTGCTGTGCGGTCGGTGGTGGATTCGATTGTCATGGCTGTGCAAGTGTCGCCCAGCTCTAACAATTTTTGGGCCTCGGCGAGCGCCACAAACACGCTGCGCGGCGCGACCTGAGTCGGGGCAATCGAGAAGCGTGCTAGGCCCTCTGCCCGAACGATTGCCACCCGCGGCAATCGCAGCGAGCGGGTCGTATCGGCCCGCTCGCCCAGAGCGCTATCGCCGGGCAATGCCGTCGAGACCGAAACGCGGACCACGAGCGGGTCTCCCTCGCGCAACCCAAGCTCCGCTGCAAGCGGTGCCGTTATTGAGGCAACAGAATCACCGGGGGGTTCGATCAAGCCCCCGACGAGCGTAACTCCGCTTGCCCGACGATTCTTACCGTCGAGGCGGGTCGAAACGCTCGCGGCGGCAATCACCAGCGGCCGGCACCGCCGGTTGGATGTTTCCGATTCCGCAGCGAGCGCCGCCCGGAACGGACGCCCCGGCGCAACGAGCGCATCGATCGACCCCAATCGATCTAGCGCCAGCGTGCGTAAGCTGCCGCGAACCGAGTCGCCCACGACCAACGCTCCCACCAGCACGGCCGTCGCCACCGCGGCACCAGCCGCAACCGCCGCGTGCGAACGGCGATGGGTAACAAGGCTGCGGGAAAATAGACGCCAGAAGTTCATAGGTCGGGGGGCAATCAGCAGCGGGCGGGGGAAAGTGCGAGCCTCGGCGATCGCCTCATCTAAAACGAAAGCGGGCCGCGTCGCTAGCGACGCGGCCCGCCGTCAAGATCATGAACATCGCTCCGCACGGTGGCGGAGTCTTGCTACAGGGTTACCGAGGGCAGCTGCCACAGCAGTTCGGGGCAGACGCTTGGCAAGCCCCCGCCGCGCAGGCACCGTTGGCACAGTCGCAATCCTCGCACGTGCAGTCGCCACACGAGCAACCTTCTTCACCGCTGCAGCAGGTGCAGTTTTCGCACGCACACTCAACCCCGCAGCAGCAAGGGCCATCGGGTGTGCCAGCGCCAACGACCAGCGAGCTTCCACCAAAGGCGAGCGCTAAACCAAGCCCCGCCAGTCCAAGTAACTTAATCATGATTGGGTTTCCTTTTGTGATCAGCCCCTCGGGTTGGACACACGTCCGAACCAATACGAAGAGCTTTGAGGATCTTCAAAGCACAGCGGGGGCTTCGCAGTTGCTTTGCCGGCAGATGCCATGACGGCTCCGACAAAGACGAACGTGCGAGGCCGTGCTTCAAATGATCCACACGCACAACATGGCCCGTCTTTCGGGCGGAAGAAAAACCCACGGCAAGCCGCTGGGGGCTCGCACCCTTGGCAACTCGCCACCGTACAGGTCGAGCGAGCTGAGAGTAAAAGTAAACGCCGCCAAATCGATCGGCCGGGATTCGGGCTCAACCAACGGGGCGTAAGGCGCAGGTGTACTATCGCGACTCGGGCAATCGGCACAGCGGCAGTCCGTAGAACACGCCGAGTTATGGGTGTCGCTGCAAGATTTAGTGGCAAAGGGGTCCGCGATGCCGCAGCAAGGCGGTTTTTCGATCGCCACCTTGGCTGTGTCGCGGGCGCAACAGCAAGAAGTCCGGCAGCAGGCGGGCGATTCTAGGGCAGAGGCCGCAGGGGAACTCTTCTGCGCACAACAGCACTCAGCCCGCAGAGGCGGAGCAGCAAGCACCAGCGTCAGCACCGCCGCCAACAGCCGACCAGACGACCTAGAGGTCGGACTGAGGAGGGCGGCAAGCTGGCGAAGGTAGACCATAGTACCTGGATATTACGCGTCCGCCGGGAGATCGGTTCTCACGCTGTAAATTACCGTAGCGAATCAATGACACCAACAGCAAGCGCTTCTGACCCTTTTTGCCGCAATCAGGGTGCCGCACGGCGGAAGCTAGCAAGCGGGGCACGGCTGGCTGGCCTAGCCTTCGAGTTCCTCCCAGCGGGCGTAGCCGGTGTCGAGGCGTGCTTGCAGGTCGGCTGCTTCGGCGCTCGCCGTGGCAATCGCTGAGGGCGCTCCCTGATAGAACTCGGGGGCGGCCATCTTGGCGTGCAACGCGGCGATTTTCGCTTCGAGTTCCTCGATCTGCGCTGGCAGGGTCTCCAGCTCGCGCTTCTCTTTATAGGAAAGCTTACGAACCGGTTCCGCCGGGGCGGTCGCAGGGGTGGCCATTGTCGACCTGCTGGCTGGTTCTTGTTCCGGTGACGCGGGCGACAGATTTCGTTGTCGCACCCAGTCGTCATAACCGCCGAAGTATTCCCGGACGCCGCCCGGTTCAAAAACAAGCGTGCTGGTGACCACGTTGTTCAGGAAGGCCCGGTCGTGGCTCACAATGAGAAGCGTTCCCTGATAATCGATCAGCCGCTCTTCGAGCAGCTCGAGCGTCTCGGCGTCGAGGTCGTTGGTGGGTTCGTCGAGCACAATAATGTTGGCCGGCTTCGCGAAGAGCTTGGCCAACAGCAGCCGATTACGCTCCCCGCCCGAGAGCGATCCGATCGGGGTGCGTGAGCGGTCGGGCGTAAACAAGAAATCGCCCAGGTAGCCGATGATGTGTCGCGAGACGCCTCCGATCTTCACGGTGTCGTAACCGTCTGCCACTTCCTGCTCGGCCGTTAGCGAGTCGTCGAGCTGATCGCGGAGCTGGTCGAAATACGCCAGCTGCAGGTTCGTTCCCAGACGGATCGAGCCGGCGGTGGGGGGTAACTCTCCGAGCAGCACACGCAAAAGCGTGGTCTTACCGGCCCCGTTGGGGCCGATGACGCCCACTTTGTCGCCCCGCATGAGCGTCGTCGTTAGGCCCGTAAAAACCGGCTCGGTACCCGGATACGCAAACGACACGTCTTCAGCGCGAGCGACCAGCGCACCGCTGCGTTCGGCCTCTTGGATCGCCAGCTTTGCTTTGCCCTCACGTTCGCGTCGGCCGGAACGTTCGACCCGCAAGGCCTTGAGCGCCCGCACGCGCCCCTCGTTGCGGGTCCGGCGGGCTTTGATGCCCTGCCGAATCCACTTTTCTTCTTCGGCCAGTCTTTTATCGAACAGCGCGTTCTGTTTCTCTTCCGCGGCGAGCGCCTGCTCTTTGCGTTCCAGGAAAGCGTCGTAGTCGCACGACCAATCGAACAACCTGCCCCGATCGATCTCAAGGATGCGGGTCGCAACCCGCCGGAGAAACTCGCGGTCGTGGGTCACAAACAGCAGCGCGGCGGGCCACGCAACCAGGAACGATTCGAGCCACTCGATCGCGGCCAGGTCCAGGTGGTTCGTCGGCTCGTCGAGCAGCAACAGGTCGGGCGCGCCGATCACCGCCCGCGCCAGCAGGGTGCGACGTTTGAGCCCCGCCGAGAGCTCGCTGAACGCCGCGTGCGGGTCGAGCCGGGTTGCGGTCAGCAGCCGCTCCAGTTCGCGGTCCTGACGCCATTCGTCGTGCTCTTCGTTGCTGCGCCAACCCGAACGGATGACCGCCTCGACAGTCCCTGTGCCGGCATCCGACAGCGCAACGGGCACTTCTTGCTCCAGCCGCGTGACGTGAACACCGGGCGCAAGCGTACAGCGACCCGAGTCGGGCGTCTGCTCGCCGGCCAAGATCCGCATAAGCGTGCTCTTGCCGGCACCGTTACGGCCCAGCAAGCCGATCTTCTGACCGGGTTCGATGACGCAGTCGACTCCGTCTAGCAGCGGGGGGCCACGAAAGCCAATCGACAGGTCATCAAGCGTCACGAGAGCCATCACAGCCGAGGGGTATCAGGAAACAAACGGGGAACGACGGCAAAAAACGGCTAGCCCCGCAACCCGACGTGTCAAAGCGGCGGGGAAAGCCTGCGGGCCAACGGCTGCGGGCATCGGGGCCGGCGTAGCGATTGTGGACGCTGCCGGCTGGGGCGCCACCGGGGGGGGAGACGGGCAGACGAAAAAATCCGTTATGCCGTGTCGGGTTCAGGACGCAACCGTGGATTAACCCCACATGAGCCATTCGGCAGCCTGCCAATCCCCCTTTCGCGCCCTTCCGGGCAGGCGATGTCGCTTTCACACCCTGGGAGGGTGGATCACAAGGGTTCTTGTCATGCGATGCTCCTTGAAACAATACGCCCTACCGCTCTTTGCCGCCGCGGCGTTGCTGGCACCCCGCAGTGCCGAGGCATTTGTCCCCTACACGCCGGTGCCGGTTCCGGGGCCGCCGGTTGTTGGCGGGGGGATCCTGCTCCCCACCGAGGTCTATGGCAAAGAGTACTCTCACGACTTTGACTTCTCGGTTGTCGGTCCCAGCCCCGATCCTGAGCAGGTGATCGCGTGGGACGGCATGGGGGGCAGCGCCGATACGGTTGATTTCAGCTTTTCGCGTCCCAACTGGGAGCTCGATCAAGAGGTCGATGCGCTGGCTAACAGCCGCGACGCTCTCTATCGGGAGCTGCGTCGTGATCAGGCACACCTGATCTTCACGCACGACAACCTCGTGACGGGGTACGGCGGCCCGGGCGGCGGGTTTGCTCTGCAACCGATTCCTAGCGAGGGTCCGGTCGTGCTCTCGAATGGCAACAGCATCGGCGGAGCGGGTGAGGTCAGCCTTGAGTTGGCCGGTGCCTTTGGCCCCTCGTCTACGCAATTCATTTGGGCGAAGCGACCCGAAGTGAACGCGATGCCCCGGCCGATTGATGTGGATGGCCTTGAAGTCTGGGGCGTCGAGCCGCGCGAATTCGTTGATGTCGATGTTCCGGTCCGCGGAGATTCGGACAAGTACTCGCTCGATGTGGACTGGCTGAGTGGTACCTCGGTGTGGAACGCAGCCGGAACGCCCTATATGGGCTGGCCGACGATTGTCAGTGCCGTCGAATCGCTGCTGGGCCCGATTCCCCCCAGCGCTTTCTCGCCGCGTGACGAAACCCAAGGCCGGCAGTCGGTCAATCTCGACGCGCTGATGGTTCTTGACGTGATGGGCCGGCCCGACATCTTCGACTTCGATCCGATCGGCAACCCGAACGGCGAAGAAATAAAGGATCAGAACGGTCAGCTGATTGAAATGGGCGATGAGAATAAAGGGGACTCGCTCATCTTCAGCATTCGGCAGATTATCGACCCGGCCGACGCGGATGGCTACTACGCCACGGGCAGCGAGCTGTTCGTGCTCGACGCGCTCGGTGGGGTGAGCTTTCTCGATCACGGCGGGCACCTGTGGGATCACAGCTACGCCCTGTCCGAGTTGCGAGCGGTTTCCTACGAAGGCCAACAGACACAGTATGCGGTGATCGATATCAATGGCATCGAGGCGATCGGCGAGAAGGTCGAGGCCCCGCCGGTCTTCTGCCCGGGCGATTTCAATGGCGACGGGATGGTCGACAACGGCGACCTCAACCTCTTGCTGGGCAACTGGGGTGCCGCCGTGCCGCCGGCTCCGGCGGGCTGGGGTGGCTATCAGCCCACCGGGCCCACCGTCGACAACGACGAGCTGAACGTGTTGCTGGCGAATTGGGGCATGGTGTGCGGCCCCGCTCCGGGAATGACCGGTGCTGCGATCCCCGAGCCGGCAACGCTGGTCTTGGCCCTGCTGGCCGTTGGCCCGCTGGCTGCACGGCGTCGCTAAGCGTTAAACCGCGTGGTGGCTGCCAGTGGAATGCCCAGGGCGACCCCGAGAGGTCGCCCTGGGTTTTTTTAAGGCCAGAGCAGGGGCGGGGCAGGGTGGGGAAGTGGACCCCAAGTCGTCCTTCACCCAAGTCCTCCCTCAGCCCGAGACGATCGCACGATCGGCGATATCCTTCCGACACCAAGCACCTCGCCAGCGGATTGCCTTGATCGCCGTATAAGCCGCGAGTTTTGCCGTGGGAACCGTCTCACCCAGGGCCGTTACTCCCAGAACGCGACCCCCGCTGTTGATGACGATTCGGTCGCCGTCGCGCCCTGCGAGCGACGTTCCGGCGTGAAACACCTTGACGCCCGGAGCGACCGCCGCGGCTGCCTCGAGCCCGGTGATCGGAAAGCCGGTTTCATAAGCTCCCGGATAGCCTTCGCTCGCCATCACCACGCACACCGCGGGGCGCGGGTCCCACTCGGGCGTTGGTGCCTCGTCCAACCGCCCCTCGGCAGCGGGTTCGAGCAGATCCAGCAGATCGCTCTTTAGCCGCATCAGCACCGGTTGGCACTCGGGATCGCCGAAGCGGACGTTGTACTCGAGCACTTTGGGACCTTGCTTGGTCAGCATCAGCCCTGCGTACAACACGCCACGAAACGGACGTCGCTTGCGCTTCATGTGGTGCACCGTGGGCACGAGCACTTGCTCTTCGATGCGTGCGATCAGGGCTTCATCTACTAAAGGCGTCGGGCTATAGGCACCCATGCCGCCCGTGTTGGGGCCCCGATCGTCGTCGTAGGCGGGCTTGTGGTCTTGCGCCGGCGGAAGGGTCAGGATCGAGCGGCCATCGGTGATCGCCAGCACGCTGACTTCTTGACCGTGCAGCCGCTCTTCGATCAGCAGGCGGGCACCGGCGGCACCAAACTCACGCTGAGCGGCAATGCGATCGACCGCCTCGAGCGCTTCGTCGCGCGTATCGCAAACCACCACCCCTTTGCCGGCCGCAAGACCATCGGCTTTGACAACACAGGGGACATCTTCACGCTCGTTGAGGAACTCAAGCGCCTCGGCCGCGTCGCGGAACGTGTGGAACTCGCCCGAGGGAACGTCCGCGTGTCGGAGCAGCTCTTTGCAGAAAGCCTTGGAGCCTTCCAACTCAGCCGCGGCTTTGCTCGGACCGAAGGCCAGCAGCCCCGCGGATTCGAGCGCATCCACCAAGCCGGCCACCAGCGGGGCCTCGGGACCCACGACGGTCAACCCGATCGCATTCGCCTTGGCAAAGCTCACAATCCCGGCCGTGTCGTCGTCGCGGAGAGCAACGTTGACGATCGGCAAACCGGCTTCGAGGGCGGTTCCGGCATTGCCGGGAGCCACAAACACGGTATCGATACGCGGACTCTGCGCGAGCTTCCAGGCGAGCGCGTGCTCGCGGCCACCGCCGCCGACAACCAAAACTTTCATAAACGAACAAACGCAGAGGGAGAGAGCCGGGCACCAGCGATCGGCCGACTAGCGTCGGTTTTCAGAGCGGCACCGCTAGCGACGCCGCGTAAGCGAGCAGTCTAGTGTCCGCTCGTGCCAACCGGGAGCGTCCGGCTAGAATGCGGCAATGAGCGTTCTCAAGAAATCCCTCCTGATCATGGCAGGTTTAGGGATACCGGCGTTTTTTGCCGGACTGGCGACATTTGCAGAGGGGGCTCCGCCCCACGCCGGGCCGATTACCGGCCGGATCGTGCTGGCGGGTCCTCGGCCGGAGCCGCGCGAGTTGGATCCCGGCCGCGATCGCTGCTGCCAGGAAGCTTTACCCTCGGATGAGAGCCTCCTCGTGAGCGACGAGGGAGGCTTGGCGAACGTCGTGATCTGGGCAAGCGGCCCGCCGATCGCGACGGTCACCGGGCCCCCGAATCTCCTCGAGCCGTCTGTCCACGAGCTGACCAACAAAGGGTGCGCTTTCCAGCCGCGGGTGACGCTTTTGCGAGCAGGCGAGCGGCTTGTGCTGACCAACGCCGACCCGACGACGCACAATCTTAACGCCACGTTTCGCAAGAACCCCTCGTTCAACGTGGTGCTGGCTCCTCAAGCACGGCGAGAACTCTCGCTCGACGCGGCAGAGCCCAAACCCGCCCCCGTGGCGTGCAACATCCATCCGTTCATGCGTGCTTGGGTTTTGGTGCGCGATGATCCGTACGCGGCCGTGAGCGATGCCAGCGGCCACTTTGAGCTGCCAGCCGGTCTGCCCGCCGGGCAAATCCGGCTAACCTTTTGGCACGAGGGGCGATACCTGGCAGGGGTGCCCACCCCGGCGGGGGTGACGGATCGGCGTGGCCGGATTGGTCTAACGCTCCCCCTGGCGGAGGCTTCAACGCCTTACGAGCTCGGCGAGTTGAGGATCGACCCACGCTGGTTCGCTGCGCAATAGCACGCTGGCTTCGGTTGGAAATGCCGGCCGTGTTTTGATCGAGACGGCTCACGCTGGCTGCGACAAAACGCCACCCCCCAATCGCTCCTGGTGACCGGCGACGGCAACACGGCGGTTGAGGTAAAAAGGCCCCGGGGCAGCCTACGCCGGTTTTCGAATGCGGTTGTCTGCCATTTTTCACCTTTCCCTTCGTGCCCCTCAGCTGGTCGATGCTTGGCATAAGCCGCTCTGCTGCGGGGTCGATCGCCTGGGTGGCGGCTTGCCTCGTCGGCTGCGGTCCGGCGACGTTTCAACCGAATGAGTTGCTGCACAGCAGCCAAGGGCTAACCGCAGCGCAGTCGGAAGCAATCGAGACGGTCCTGCTGGAAATCTTTGGTACGCCCGCCGAGCCTCGGCTGCCCGAGTTGCTGCACGCCACGATCGATCACAACAACCTGATCCGGTGCGCCGGTGAAGTAATCAGTCACGAGCCGGGAGTCACCCAGGGTCTGTACGGACGTCACTGCGCCCGCTGCCACGGCGTGACAGGAGACGGCCAGGGTCCGACGGCCCTCTATCAGCACCCCTATCCGCGTGATTTCCGGCGGGGGGTGTTCAAATGGAAGAGCACCTACCGCGATGCCCTTCCCACGATTTCAGACCTGCACACCGTACTGGAACGGGGCGTCCCCGGCGCGGCGATGCCCTCGTTCCGCCTGCTGAGCACGGACGAACGCAACGCTTTGGTCGATTACGTCGTTTACCTAACGTTGCGGGGCCAGTTGGAACGCGAGCTTGTGCTGCTCAGTGTCGAAGAGCTTGCCGAAGAGGAGCTCGTGACGGTCGCAACGGCCGAGCCGCTGCTCGCTTCTCTCAGCACGGCTTGGACCGACACCGATCGCCTCGTGGTCAATTCGTCCCAACCGATTCAAAATCTTGTCGATGCCAATCTGATCGCCCAAGGCAAAGAGTTGTTCCACAGCGAGCTCACCGGTTGCGCAAAATGCCATGGCACAAACGGGGCCGGATTAACGCCCAACGTGACGGCGTCCGATCGCGACTACGACCTCTGGGATACCGAACGGCGTGAGATCCTTACGGCAAGCCAAACCACCGACAATCCGCGGCTGATTGCGGCGGCGAAGCGGGCTTTCCCGCCCCGTCCTTCATGGGGACGCGAGCTGACCACCGTGAAAAGGCGCGGCGGCGACGAGCCAGAGACGCTCTTTCGTCGTCTCCACCAGGGGATCGCCGGAACCACCATGCCCGCGCTGGGGCCGTTGCGTCCCGGCCAGCCCGCCGCTCTCAGCGATCCGCAGATTTGGGCGCTGGTCGCGTATGTTGAATCGCTGGGGATCTCTGACGAGCCGAGCGACGAAGGTTCGCCGCACTACGCAGCTTCGGCCCAGGAGGTGCCATGAAACAAGCCGCCGCTGAATCGCCTTGGCCGTATCGCGGGGCATGGTTGCTGTGTGGTCTGACTTTCCCGCTGATCTGGGTGGGGGGCCTGATCACAACGACCGACGCCGGGATGGCCGTTCCCGACTGGCCGGGAACCTACGGCTACAACTTATTGCTGTACCCCTGGCAAACCTGGTTCTTCGGGCCATGGGACTTGTTCATCGAGCACGGGCATCGGTTGCTTGCCTCGTTGGTTGGTCTGCTGACGATCGCGCTGCTGGTGATCGTGCGGCGCTCCGGCGAACCCCGACAAGTGGTGCGGCTCGCCTGGATCGCGCTCGGACTGGTTTGCCTCCAGGGCGCGCTCGGGGGGTTTCGTGTTTTGCTGAACGCCCGCTATTTGGCGCTGGTTCATGGGGCGACCGGGCCCCTCTTTTTCGCGGTGACCGTGCTGCTTGTGGCCGCAACCAGGCCTACTCCGGCTCGCCTCTTACCTGCTACTCGCTCACAACGGGCCCCAACTCTCTCACAAAGGGGCTGGTTGATCGCGATTTTGCCCGCACTGGTCTACACGCAACTGATTCTCGGAGCCACGCTCCGACACACTCCCGAGTCGAGCGGTGCCTGGGCGTTTGCGTTGCATGTTCAGGCGCATCTTGCCATGGCGGCGGTCGTCGCCGTCGTCGCGCTCGTGGTGGCGTTCTCCGAAGCCCGTGCGGGCCGGGGCCGCGTTGCGGCGCTGCTCGCCGCGGTGTTAGTGGGCCAGATCTCCTTGGGGCTAGCGACCTGGGTGGCCAAATACCGTTATCCGCACTGGGCCGATCCAACCACCACTCTGACAGCGGCAGCGGAAAATGCCCCGCTTGAGCTGCCCCGGCTTCGCGGCTGGGCGGAGCGGATGGCACCCGGTACGATACAGCCACCAACTGCCGGCGGATTTACAGAGACCACGATCGTTACCGCTCATAGCGCGATCGGCTCGCTACTGTTAGCCCTGGCGGTAGGGCGTGCCGCCGGACTGGGCGTCTCGACCGGTCGCGCTGGGAAGTCCCCACCGGACGGTCAAGATGCCCTGGCAGAGGCTGTCCGGGCGTCGGAGACCCAGGCCTCTGGTCCCCCCCAGCCCCCCCGACGCGAATCGAGCCTCCTCGCATGAGCACAGGCATCAGCACTTTGCCCGCCCCTACCGAGCGAACGAGCCTGCTGCCGCAGATCGCCGACTTTATCGCGCTCTCAAAGCCGAAGATCGTCATCCTCGAGCTGGTGGCGGTGCTCGCAACGCTTCACATCGCGACCCGCTACGGAGCCGCCGGCACACCGTGGACCGCGGCCCTCGTCGCCTCGGTTATGTTTGGCACAGCGCTCGTGGCAGCGAGCGCCAACACGATGAACATGTGGCTCGAACGCGAACTCGACGCCCAGATGCCACGCACCGCAGAACGCCCCCTACCGGCGGGACGGATCACGCCGGCCGAAGCGCTCGCGTTTGGTCTGCTGACGCTCACTGCGGGCGTGACGATGCTCGCAATGCACGCCGGATTGCTCCCCTCGCTCATCGCGTTGGGGACCTGGGGGATCTATGTCGGCTGCTACACGCCGCTCAAACCTCGCTCGTGGATCAATACGGCGGTGGGGGCCGTCAGCGGGGCGACTCCCCTCTGGATCGGTTGGACAGCCGGCGGCGGGTCGCTGCTGGACCCGCTCGGGATCGCTATCGTAGCGGTGATGTACGTCTGGCAGTTTCCCCACTTCATGGCGATCGCTTGGCTCAGCCGGGCTGGATACGCTGCGGCGGGGCACCAGATGTCGACCGTGCTCGATCCCTCCGGTCGCTGGGCCGGCTTTCAAGCGGTCGTGTGGTCGGCCGTTCTGTTGCCGATGAGTCTCGCGCCGATCGTGCTGTCAACAACGATCGCCCCGCTCTGGTACGGCATTCCGGTAACCCTGGCGGGCTTAGTGATGTTTGCTAGTTCGCAACGTTTTTTGACGGACTGTTCCGACATCACGGCGCGTCGCTTGCTGAGAGTGACGCTGCTCTATGTGCCGGTGTGGTTGCTTGCCCTGTGGGTGGCAGGCGCTTAACCACCTCGCTTGCTGAAGGGCTGCCGACCGCGTTAGCCGTCCGGAAGGCGCACTCTTGGCCGCCGCTCGGCCCTTCGCCCCCCACCTACTGAATCCTACAGCGAGCGACTGGCTCCCCATGAACACCACGGCTGCGATCCGGATCAACGAAATAAGGCACCACTACGGACAACGCGAAGCCTTGGGCGGTGTTTCCTTGGAAGTCCGCGAAGGAGAAATCCTCGGCCTGCTGGGCCCTAACGGCAGCGGCAAGACGACGCTCTTCAAGTTGCTCGCAACGCTCATGCCGATCCAAGCGGGCAGCATCACGGTGGGCGAAGCCGACGCGGCCCGGCAACCCGCCGCCGTGCGGGCACAATTGGGAGTCGTCTTCCAGTCGCCCAGCTTGGACAAAAAACTGCGCGTCGAAGAGAACCTGCGTCACCACGGACGGCTTTACGGGCTGAGCGGCGGAACGCTGCGAACCAGGATCGATCAAGAGCTGGAACGTTTCGGCGTGGCAGATCGACGGCGCGATATTGTTGAGACTCTTTCGGGCGGCTTGCAGCGTCGTGCGGAGCTGGCACAAGCCATGCTGCACCGTCCGCGAGTGCTCGTGCTGGATGAACCCTCGGCGGGGCTCGATCCGGCCGCGCGCAGCGACCTCTGGCGGCGACTCGCCGCCGCGCGAGCCGAGGGGCTCACGGTGATCGTGACCACTCACCTGCTCGAAGAGGCCGAACGGGCCGACCGACTCGCGATCCTCGATGGCGGGCGAGTGGTGGCGGACGACACCCCCGCGGCGCTGCGGAACTCGATCGGAGGCGACACCTTGACGCTTCGCACGGACGAGCCCGAGGCGCTGGCCCAAGCGGTCCGTGAGCGTTTACAACGCGAAGTGAGCGTGATTGACCGGCTCGTTCGGCTCGAGAGCGATAACGCAGCGGCCGACGCGGCACAGCTTCTGGCGGCTTTCCCCGACCGCATCAGCGAGCTGACAATCGGTCGGCCCTCGCTGGAAGACGTCTTTTTTTCCCGAACCGGAAAACTCTTCCACGATTGAGTTCGCCGCTTAACGCCCCCTCTAACCTGCAGACAATCCCCTTTGGTGAGCCCCACAACGACTTACTCGCCGTCCCTACCGGTGGTGCTCACGCTCGCCGAGCGGGAGCTGGTGCGTTTCTTTCGACAACGCAATCGCGTGATCGGCGGTTTGGTCCAGCCGGTGCTGTTCTGGCTGCTGTTCAGCGAAGGGCTACGGTCCAACGATCTGGGCTACACACACTTCTTTCCGGGCACGCTGGTGATGATCCTGCTGTTTACAGCGATCTTTGCCACGATCAGCATTATCGAAGATCGCAACGAGGGCTTCTTGCAGGGGGTCTTGGTCGCTCCGGTCACGCGGTGGGCCATGGTCCTCGGCAAAGTGCTCGGCGGAGCAGCGATCGCTCTCATCCAGGCGCTGCTGTTCCTGGCCCTGGGCTGGGCAACGGTTGCCGAAATCCAACCTACGCCGCTCTCAGCGCTCGCCGCGGTTGGCGGCATGACCCTGCTTGCCATCGCGCTGACGGGGCTCGGCCTGTTGATCGCATGGCGGATGAACTCGACGCAGGGATTCCACGCCATCATGAGCATCTTTCTGCTGCCGATGTGGCTCCTCTCGGGAGCCTTCTTTCGGCACGGGGCCGAGGGGTGGCTGGGCCTCGCGGTCATGATCAATCCGCTCACCTATGGTGTCGCAGCGCTGCGGCATCGTTTGACTCCGCTAGATGCCGCGGGCTTGCCTGCGGAGCCCTTGTGCTGGGCGGTCACCGGTGCCTTTGCCGCAGTAATGCTTGTGGCTTGCTGGTGGGTGGCGGGGCGCGAGTAAGCGCTAGCGGCAAACTCTTGCGCAAAGGCAACAACCCGCACCGCCAACATCCCGCACCGCCAACAGCGCTCGGTAAAGCCAACGGCTGCAACCACAGGAACTCTTGCAATGCCAGACCTGCTGATTCTCTCCGCAGCCCATCCGCTGGTGCACGTGAATGCCGCGCTAAACAGCTTGGCAACGTTGCTACTGGTTCTGGCTCTGGTGCTGATCAAGCGCGGTCATGAGCAAGCCCACCGTACGGCGATGATCGGGGCCCTGGCGGTTTCGGCAGCCTTCTTGGCTTGCTACTTGTACTACCACTTTGCGGTGCGGCTGACCGTGCGATTCACGCACGAGGGGCCCGTTCGCTACGTTTATTACTTTATTCTTGCCACGCACGTCGTGCTGGCGATGACCGTGCCTTATCTCGCACTAAGAGCGGCCTACCTCGGTTCGCGTTCGCTCGCCTTAGGAGCCGAGGCCGGCCAAGCCTTCCGCGCAAAGCATCGCCGCTTGGTGCGTTGGGCATATCCCATCTGGCTCTACGTTTCGGTTACCGGGGTGCTTGTCTATCTGATGCTGTATCAGTGGTTTCCCCCGGCAGACCTCTAGGCCGGTGTGTTGGGGGGAGCGGACCAGAAATTTGCACTGCAAGGGCGTTTCTCTGCTTACACCAATCACGCCGGATTTCCGAAGCAAGGCAGATGTAGGGCTTCCCCAGCGATGCGGCCCCCTTGAGACGATCTTTTGCCTGAAACGCTTCGGACCAGTAGACTTAGGTATTCGAGAATCAGTCGGGGGGGTGCTTAACCTCACCGTGTGGCGGGTTCTCTACCGGTGGCGAAGGAGCGACCTCCCCGTGCGATACGACACTGTTCGGAGATGCTTCCTTTGCGTTCTGATGCAAGCCCTGTGGTTTGGCCCTTGCGAGACACGAGCCCAGGGGCGTTTTCAGCCGGTCACCGCATCTACCGCCGTGGAACGCCAACTCGCCCAGTTTGAGGTGGTCATCGAAGATCAGCTCTGGGACGAAGCGATCGACCTGCTCGAGCAGCTCCAACTAGAGCACGGTGCCGAACTGGTCGAGGCTGAGACCGATCGCTACGAGACAGTTGGCACGCGTTGCCAACGGGCTTTATGCCGATTGCCTCCCGAGGGGCTCCAGGCGTATCGCCGCCGGACCGAATCCTCAGCGACCCGCGAAATGCAACGGGGCGTTCAGCGCTACGACGAGGCGGCGCTGTTGCGTGTGGCGACGGAAATGCTGGCCAGCTCAAAAGGAGCAGGGGCGGCTCTCGCGCTCGGCGAGATTGCGCTCTCCGCGGGCGATTTCTCCGCAGCCCGCCGCTGGCTCACTCTCGCGACACCCGAGGCGTGCGGTCCCTACGGCGAGCCCCTCGCGGTAACGCTCGCAACGCTCGATCCACAAGCTGACCCCACGAAGCTGGCGGCGACTTGGCGAAACGCTCCGCGACCAACGACGACAGCGGCACCAACCAGGCCCGACGATGATTCGGTCGTCGGTAAGGCGCTCACACGGCTAGCGGTGTGCTCACTCCACGAAGGCGATACACGCCGCGCCGCTCTCGAGCTACGTCTGCTCGAAGCATTGTCTCCGAATATTGCAGGCCGCCTCGCGGGCCGAGAGCAGCCGATCGTCCCCGCCCTGCGATCGATGGTTCGCGAAGCACAAGCGGCCAACGACGCCGACAACGACTTGCCGGCTGATTCTGAGCTTGTCGGTCCCCTGAACCATTGGTCGTGGCGGATCTCTTTGCTGGACGCCAGCGCGCGGAATCAGCTACAAGCCCGGGCTCAGCAGCAACAGCGGCTACGGCACATGCAACAACTGGCGATTATCGGCCAGATACCGGCTGAGCAGTTGTTTCCGCCGCGACTAAGCCCCGCGCTCAGCGCTGAACAGGTGGTCTGGGTAGATGGGGGTCGGCTGCATGCCCACAACCTACAAGACGGCAAGCCGTTGGCGATGAAGATTCCTGAGGAATGGACTAACACCGCAAACGATCTGGCAAACAACCCGGCCGATGGCCGTCGAGGACAAGCTCGACCCGCGTTTCGTTTCGGCGGCGGCATCGTCATCAATGGCGCTGGCATTCAGGTGCGCAACAACGGCTTCGTGACACCGCGGACCACCGTAACGGGGGCCATCAGTTGGAAGGGCCCCGCCGTGTTGATCGACAACACACTCTACTGCCGACTGTATCGGCAAGTGATCGATGACTCGACTCCCCGTCGGCGGCTCGTAACAACCCGCGAATTCCTGGTCGGACTCGATCTGCAGCGTGAAAGCAAAGTAGTGCTTGAGCTCGACGGCACCGCACTCGAAGAAGGCAATGCCTGGACCTTCCTCGCTGCGCCGATCGTTCAAGGCGACCGACTCTACACTTTCAGCTCTCCTGCAAGCGACCGCGGTTCACTCTGGCTAGGGTGCTTCTCGCGCTCAACCTCGCAAGAGATTTGGCGCACCCGCCTCGGAAGCTGCGACGTCACAGGCGTATCGATCAGCGACGGGAGCCTCGTAGCCGCTGGCGACACACTGTTTGTCGTTCCCGGTGGGGGGGGGGTCGTCGCTCTGAGCCATCAAACCGGCAAGATTCGGTGGGCTTCTAATTACGCGACGTCGAACAGTAGCACACTCCCCCGACAGGCTCCTTCGACCCCAATCGTGCGTGGTGGAATGCTCTTCTTGGCACCCGCCGATGCCGCCGATGTGTATGCCTTCGACACGAGCACCGGCCAACCGGTTTGGTGCTGGCCACACACCGGTGGAACACCGCTGTTAATCCCGACCCAAGAGGCGTTGCTCGTGGCTGGCGAGCGACTGGCTTGGCTTGATCCTTTAACAGGCCATGAGCTTCGCTCGTGGCCGGCGAGTCGGCACGCCGGACTCCGTGGCCATGGCCGAGCGGCTGTCACTGCCGACGAGCTTTTCTGGCCAGCCCGCAACGAGATCCATTGCGTATCGATCCGTACCGGCACCCCAACACGGCCGCCGATCCCGCTTGGGGGCTTCGGCGGAGAGGGCGTGGATCTCTACGCCACGCCGCACGGATTGCTCGTGCTGAGCAGCACCGCCATGGTGTTGATCGGGACCGAACCGGCCGAAAAGGAACCGCTGCTCTCTGGCGAGCGTCTCAAGCTAAGCGATTCTCCCCTCGCGTCGGCTGGTCTGCGGCCTTAGAACGCGTTATTGACCCTTTCTTTTTGCTGACAGAATTTCGATGAGCCTTCCCGAATCTGACGTCGAAGCGATCCGCCGCCTGAGCGACGCCTACCAGCGGCTGACCGCCGAACTCGGCAAAGTGATCGTCGGTCAGCAGGCGGTGGTCGAACAGCTACTGATCGCGCTCTTTGCACGCGGGCATTGCTTGCTGGAAGGCGTTCCCGGGCTGGCGAAGACGCTGCTCATCCGGACCCTTTCGGATGCATTGTCGCTCGATTTCAGCCGTGTCCAATTTACGCCCGACCTCATGCCCGCCGACATCACGGGCACGGAAGTCATCCAAGAAGACAAGGTCACGGGCACACGCGAGTTTCGCTTCTTGCCGGGCCCCGTGTTCGCCAACATCGTTCTGGCCGATGAGATCAATCGGACACCGCCCAAGACCCAGGCGGCACTGCTCGAAGCAATGCAAGAGCGGCAGGTCACGGTCGGTGGAGAGCGCCATGCGCTGCCGCAACCTTTTTTTGTGCTCGCGACCCAAAACCCGATCGAACAAGAGGGCACTTACCCGCTGCCAGAAGCTCAGCTCGACCGCTTCATGTTTATGGTGCGGGTCGATTATCCGACCGAGCAGGAAGAACTCGCGATCGTCAAGCAGACGACCGCCGACACCCACGCCGTCGTCACCGCGACCCTTTCAGCCCAAGATCTGCAGGCGATGGCCGACCTCGTTCGGCGTGTGCCGGTTGCCGATCATCTGGCGATGTACGCCATCCGCTTGGTTCGGCAGACGCGGGTCCGAGCCGGGGGAAGCGGAACACCGGCAGACACCCAGGACGTGGTTGATCGGTATCTGAGCTGGGGCGCAGGCCCGCGTGCGAGCCAGTTTTTAGTGCTTGCCGCCAAGGCGCGAGCCGCTCTACACGGCAAGCACTGCGTCGAGATTGAAGACCTACGAGCCGTCGCGCCGCCGGTGTTGCGTCATCGGATCGTTACGAACTTCAACGCGGAAGCAGACGGTGTGACAGCCGACGACGTTATCGATCGGCTGCTCGAGAGCACGTCCGCTGAAGCGGCCGCCTGAGCAACCGTTTCGCAGCCCCGTCCGAAGAGCCTATGCCCCAACCCTCCGCCACGCCCGAGCGTCTCGTCGATCCCGCCGTGCTGGCGCGGATGCGAGGTCTGCGCCTGCGCGCTGAGCGAATCGTCGAGGGCTTCGTCTCGGGCCTGCACCGTTCGCCCTACCAAGGGTTCAGCAACGAATTCGCGGAGCACCGCGAGTACGTCCCCGGAGATGATCTTCGCTATGTCGACTGGCGCGCGTTCGGTAAGACCGACAAGGTGTACGTCAAACGCTACGAGGAAGAGACCAACCTGATCGGGTACCTCGTGCTCGACATTAGCGAGAGCATGACGTACCGCAGCGAGAGCACCGCAGCGCGTAGCAATCCCCTGGTGCCGATCGGCCGGCGATCCGCGAATCCTCTTCCTGAGGCCGCAACGATGTCGAAGCTTGAATACGCTCAGACCGCTGCGGCAGCGCTGGCGTATCTGATTCTGCGTCAGCAAGACGCGGTGGGGCTAGCGACGTTTGACGATCGGGTTCGTACCTTGCTGCGCCCCAGCGGTAGCCCCTCGCATTTGCTGCCGCTCCTTACGACTCTCGCCGAGGCCAGCGGCGGCGAAAAGACATCGGCCGGACCGATCTTCCACGAGCTTGCCGAAAGGTTAGGCCGACGTGGTGTTGTCATCATCCTGAGCGATCTGTTCGATGATCCTGACGAACTGCTGGCGGGACTCAAGCACTTTCGCTGCCGACGCCACGATGTGATTGTCATGCATGTGCTCGACCCGGCGGAGCTCGACTTCCCGTTCGAGCAGCCCACCCTATTCAAAGGGCTGGAACGCCTGGGAGAACTGCTGGTCGATCCCGCGCGGCTTCGCAAAGCCTACCGCGAAGAATTCGCGGCGTTCCAGCAACGCGTCGCCTCGGGCTGCCGCACGCAGGGTGCTGACTACGTGCTTATGCGGACCGACCGTCCGCTCGAGGCAGCCCTCACGGCGTACCTGCATCATCGCCAGGCGCGACTGCATTAGCTTTCTCTTTCCCCTACCAACTCACGCCGCTTTTGCCCCCCGCAGCCCCTCTCCTTGCCTTTGGATTCGGCAGCCTTGCTATGCTCGGCTGGCTGGCGGCCGCTGCTGCGCCGATCTTGATCCACCTGTGGATGCGACAGACCCGGCGTGAAACGGTTTGGGCTGCCCTGCGTTTTCTGCAAGCCGCCCTCGAGCGTCAGGCCCGGCGGCTGCGGCTCCAGCACTGGATCTTGCTCGCGATTAGGACGCTGCTGCTGCTGTGCGTTGCGCTGGCGGCAGCCAAGCCTTTTCTTGATCGCGGAGGGGTGCTCGCCGACTTTGGTGCGGGGACACATCACGTGCTGGTGTTCGATACGTCGCTTTCGATGGGGCTTGTTTCCGAGCAGCAATCACGCCTGAACCGTGCGCAACAAGTCTCTGAAAGGCTCGTCGGCCAAGCGGGGGGGAACGATCGGTTCTCGATCCTCGCGATGTCCGGTGATCCGCGTATCGTGCTTACCGAATCGGCCGACAAAGCAGCGGTTCGCCGCGCTATTGAAGGGCTGATTCCCACGGCCGGTGTCGCCGCCCCTGGCAAGGCGATGGCCCTAGTGAGCAAGCTGCTAAACCTCGGCAGTGATGTCGATCAACCAGCGCAAACCGCGGACGGTGCCGTGCGGGTGCTTTTTCTCACCGATCTGGACGAAGCGGCTTGGCAAGGCGCTGCCGATACCGCGGGCCCCGAGCGCGAAGCGCTCCAGCGGCTTGCCAAAGTCGCCGAACTCGCAGTCGTTGACACAGCGGAACCGGCTCTCGTGGGGAATGCGTCGCTCGAGACGCTCCGCTACGAACCAACCCTACCGACCATTGCGGGGCCGATTGCGATAACGGGTGAGGCCCGGCTGAATCGCGCTAGTGAGCCCTTCGCCACGGTCGCCGAACTTGTGGTGAAAAATGAGGTTGTCGCAACGCAAGCCGTCACACTTCGCGCAGGGACTACGACACCGGTCAGTTTCAGTTATCGATTTATCGACGCCGGAGACACCGCGGTTGCGATCCGCTTGCGAGAGGAGAATCTGCTGGCCGACAACGCCCGCTGGGCCGTCGTGCCGGTGCGTGAACGGGTGCGGGTGCTTTGCGTTGAGGGCGCGCGCGACGCGGCTCGCTACCTTCAAGCCGCGCTGGAACCTACCGACAAAACGGATAAACCGATCGTGATCGAACGGATCGCGGATGCTGATCTGTCACGCACGGACTTAACGGCTTTTGCCTGCGTATTTTGCTGCAACGTCGCTCAATTCGGCGAGGACGAAGCGCGCCGGCTCGATCGCTTTGTTCGGCAAGGTGGCGGCCTTGTGCTCTTCCTGGGCGATCGGGTTCAGCCGGCCGCCTATAACCGTGTGCTGGGAGCCGAGGGGCCAACCGCCCCTACGGTAGCGACGGCGATCAAGCCGATCTTTCGGCTGGCTTCGACGAGCGCAAATGACCCGGCATCGTCAGCGCTGCTGCCCGTGACGATTGAGCCTGCAATCAGTCAGCCGTCGTACCGTGTCGATCCCAAGGGCTATGCCCACCCCCTAGCGGCACCCTTCCGCGGACGCGAACGGGCCGGCCTGCTCACGACGCCCGTTATGCGCTATTTTCCTCTTCGTTTAGGCAAGCTCTCCCCGACACGCGATGCCTCGACATCGTCTGCTGTTATTGCCATGGAACTAGACCGGGGAGATCCGCTGATCGTGACCAGCGATCATGGGCGCGGTCGTGTCGCGGTTGTCGCAACCGCCGCATCGTTCGCGTCGATTGATCCGGCAACCGGCGGTCCGTGGACCGCTTGGCCTGCTTGGCCCAGCTTCTTGCCGATCATCAACGGCCTGCTGGAGTACAGCAGTGGCGGAGCCAGTGCCGATCCCGGACTGTTGGTTGGAGATCCGCTTATCCAGCCTGCAAGCCAGGAGCCAAACGCCACAGCGATGCCGCCAATTATCGAGACGCCCACAGGTGAGAAAGCTGAGGCGCTTCTCACCAGCGAAGGGGGCTGGCGTTTCACGGGGACCGATGAGCCGGGCGTCTACCGTCTTGGCTCTGCCGACGCTGCCGCCCTCTCGCATCGCTTTGCGGTCAACACCAGTGCCGTAGAGAGTTCCTTAAGCCGAATCGACCCCCGCTCGCTGCCAGCAACCCTATCGGTACTAACGACCGATGATTGGAACGGCGCGCACGACTCGACCGCGGCGCAAACGCCTTTGCATCGGCTCTTGCTGTATGCCGCTCTCACGCTGGCGATCCTAGAAACCGTATTGGCTTGCCAGTTCGGGAGGAGGTCTGCCTAGCGATGAACTGCCTACCGATTAACGGCCTGCTGATGGCCGCGACCACGTCCGAAGTTCAATGGCGGTTGCGTGCCGACTGGCCATGGGTGCCGTGGTTCACCGTGCTTTTTGTAGCGCTCGTCGCGGGACTGGTGTTCGTGTGTTATCGGGCTGAGCTATCGCCCGCCGGCCGATCTTATCGCCTAACCCTGGGGTTGCTGCGACTAACGACGATCGGACTTTTGCTGGCGATGCTCAGCGGAGCGATCTGGGCGGGTGTCAGAACCGGTCGGCCGAAGCTCGCGGTTCTTGTCGATCAATCAGAGAGCATGCTCCGGCGCGACGTGATCCGTGACGAGCAGCCAAACCAACCGCCGATCCAGCGCGAGACCGCCGCTCGACAGATGCTGGCCGAGAGACCCGAGAAGCTGCTTGAGCGGCTCGCTGCGAGCTTCGATCTAGAACTCTACACGGTCGATAGCGACTGGCGCCGCGACAAGCTCACCGCCCCAACCCCGAGCGATAGCGAACCGGCAACGACCGAGATCCCCGCCGATCGCTCCGCGACGCGTCTCGGAGACGCCATCGCCGCTGCGCTCGAGACCGGAGGTCCAGCGCTGCGGGCCGTGGTGACCCTCTCTGATGGACAGGTGACGAAGGGGCGCAGCCTCTCAGTGGCGGCCGACAGCGCGCGGCGTCTGGGCGTGCCGCTGTACTTTATTGGCATCGGGTCCGAAGACTCCGGAGCCGACGTTGAGCTCTCTGACCTGCGTGCCGACGATCGTGGATACGCCGACGATTTGGTCCGTTTCCAGGCGACACTCCGCACACAGGGGCTGGCGGGGAAACGCGTCCGCCTGGAATTGCTGCGGCGTGACAACGAGACCGCCGAGCCCGTGGTCCTCAGCTCGCAAACACTCAAGATTGATGGCCCCACGGCAACTCTGCCGATCGACTTGCTGGATCGCCCCGCACAGGCTGGTCGATACGTCTACACGCTGCGTGTCTCCACGACGGAATCCGGTCCGACCTCGGTACCGGTTGTCAGCGAGCTCTCGCACACGCTCAACGTTTCTGACGAACCCCTGCGCGTTTTGCTTGCAGCAGGCTATCCGAACTATGAGTTTCGGTATCTCAAGCAGTTGTTGGAACGAGACGATTCGATCCGCCTCGCCACGGTCCTCCAAGAGGCCGATCCGCGGTACGCCGACACTGACCTGACAGCGCTGCGTCGCTTTCCTAACCGGGTTGAAGATCTGGACGAGTATGAGGCCCTGGTCCTGATTGATCTCGACCCGACCCTGCTGCCGCGTTCGGCTTGGGACGGACTAGCGGACTTTGTTGGAGACCGAGGCGGCGGTCTGGCACTGATTGCCGGGCCGCGTGGCTTGCCAGCCGCCATCGCCGATCGCGAGGCCTTTGCCGCTTTATGCCCAACCCAGTTGTCCACGGCATCGGCTCAGAGCTGGAACGAACCGGCCGGATTCCGAGTTGCGCCAACATCGCTTGGCACCCAAGAGCCCGCCTTCCTGTTAACGGATACAACAGCCGCGAATCTTGCTTTGTGGGATTCCCTTGCGCCCCTCTTTTGGCGTGCTGATATCGGTCAGCCCAAGCCCGCCGCGTCGGTGCTCGCGGTAGCGCAGGGCGCTGCCGGCTCACCGCCGGTCATTGTCGCACAACGTTTCGGAGCGGGTCGCGTGATCCTGCATGCCATCGACAGCACTTGGCGGTGGCGATTCCGTGTTGGCGACGTTTACTTCGCACGCTACTGGGGCCAGACCCTACGCACGCTAGCGCGTGGCAAACGGTCAACCGAAGAATCTCCGCTGCGGGTCGATACGGATCGCACTCGGTATCAGACCGACGAGTCGATTGTTCTGCGTGTTCGGCAATCGGGTCGTCGCGATGAGCAGACCCCGTTGCCGGAGCTCACGGTTCGTAGCGACGACGGCGTCGAACGCCGCGTAACGCTCGAGGCCACTTCTGAGGGATATCGGGGGACATTATCGAGTCTGCCTGCCGGACGATATCGCGGCGTGGTGGCGGCGCTCGGCGAGACCCCCTCAGCAGCGGCAGTGTTTGAAGTGCAAGCGCCACGCGGCGAAGCGGCTCAGCCGCAGATGAATCGTCAAGCGATGTCTGCAGCAGCAGAGCGCACCCGGGGGCGGTTTTTGCTGTTGGAAGCAGCGTCGATGCTGCCGGAGGTTTTGCCGACGGCAGTCGCCACGCCGCTCGAAACACTTCCCCCCAGAGAACTATGGAACCGCTGGCCACTGCTTGCAGGGATCGTGGGCTGCCTTGTTTCGGAATGGATCCTCCGCAAGCGTCGATCAATGCTGTAACCCGCTAATCCTTCACAACCTTTTTCGCTGTCGGCATGAATCCCAAGAGCCTCATCGACGAACTCGATCGCGCCGGCCACGCTCAACGCCGCGAGGCGGTCGCGAGCTGGGTGCTGGGAGTGCTTTTCTCTTTTATCGCGACCGCGATCGTTTTGGGGTTACTCGACTATTTCGTTCGCTCTCGAGATCAAGGGCTCCGCTGGGTGGCGACCGCTGCGCTCCTCGGCGTGACATCGGTTGTCGCGTGGCGTTGGGGAAAACGACGGCTTGGTCAGCGTACCGATCGGCTTGCTCTCGCCGAGAGGATCGAGCGGCACCGGCCAGAACGCGGAAGCCAGCTGTCTAGCGCGGTCGCCTTTTACGACCAAGAGGCTGACGATCCGACGGCGGGATCGGCCGAATTGCGTCGGGCCGTCATCGTCGATGCGGCTCAGAACACACCACTCGAAGTCATCCGGCAAGAGGTGGATCGCGCCCCGCGCCGACAACTAACGCGGCGGCTTGCCGTGCTGGCATGCCTGATGATGGGCCTGACGATTACGAACCCCGCCGCAACGCGTATCGCTGCCGAACGACTCCTTGCGCCCTGGGCAGATATCGCTTGGCCTCGGCTTACACAACTGCACGTCATCGAAGCGCCGACGAGCGTTGCGGCCGGCGGCACGTTTGAGGTCGTTGTTGGCAACCACACCGGAGCGGTGCCGAGCGACGCGATCATGGAAGTGCGCTACGGCAGCGCGGCACCGGAAGCTCAGCCCGACAATCAACCCAAGTCCGAAGTGCGTTCGCTGCAACCGCTGGCCGACGATGCGGTGGGCCGTTTAGAAGAGGTGCGCCGATCATTCGCTTTCCGCGTCGTTGGCGGCGACGATGACAGCATGGCGTGGCAAGAAGTCGACGTGCTCGAAGCGCCGCACGCGATCGAGTTCAAGCTGCGAACCCTCCCTCCCGCTTACAGTGGACTGGCGTCCGCCGAAGTAACCGGGCCGCTGCGTGTGATGGTGGGCACGCGGCTCGACTTGGCGGGGCTTGCTAGTCAACCGCTTTCTACGGCTACCGTCGTCGCTGGTGAAGAAAATTTCGCCCTGACGATCGATCCGGCCGATCCTGCGCGCTTTGCCTTGGGTCAACAAGTCTGGAATACCGAAGTGCCACTCACGCCGGGCAGCACCTATTGCATCAAGTTGGCGGCAACGAGCGGAGTCACTGGTTCCACGAACGCGCATCCGTACGAGGTCCGACCCGATAGCGCCCCCACCACGCAATGGCAGCCCGCGACCGATGACGATTACGTGACCGCTCGGGCGGTCGTCTCGCTCTGCTTGCTTGTGCAAGACGATCTAGCGATTGAGCGGGTCATTATGCAGTGGTCGATCGCGGCTGGCGATGACGAGGAAGCGCCGCCGCCCGAAGAATTGATTCTCTATGCCGGCCCGACCGAGCCTCCGCGGCGACAATCCCTGGAGGAAGGGGATCGCCAGCCGATAGATTTCGAGTGGGACCTCGCTCCCTTAGGCCTGCCCCCCAATACCGAAATAGCGATTGTCGCGAGCGCTTCGGACTATAAGCCCAACACGACAAACGCACCGCGGCCAACCAATCTGGTTGTGATCTCGGACGAGGACTTCGAGGCACGATTGGCTACCGAGCAGTCTCGCTTGGTCGAAGAAATCACGCGCGCACTCGAGCTGCAAAGAACGGCCGCACTGGCGGCGAAAAACGCCGCGATCGAGGCTGCCGACGGCCAGACGGAATCAGGAAAGGCACGCGACGCGATTGGATCGGCAGAGTACCAGCAGCGTCTGGCGAGCGAGTCGATCGACGACCCCCGCGGCGGTGTCCGGGCCCTCGCGCAGCGTTTGACCGACCGAGCACGACGCAATCGGCTGGATCGCCCCGAGATGGTTGAACGCCTGGCACGTGCTGCCGACGAGCTCTCGACGATCGTCGAAAGCCCCCAATCCGAGGCGCGGCGCGAGCTTGCCACCGCCCGACGCGACTCACAGAGCAAGACTCTGGAGGGGGTCGCGGAGCGCCTCGCTGTCGCCACCGCGCATCAGCAAGAAGCAACCAAGCGGCTCGAATCACTTGCGGATTCTCTTGCCGGCTGGGCGGACTACGGGCGCTTTGCTCAAGAGCTACTCGAGATGCAAAAGACGCAGAACGAGACCCTCGCACAAACGCGACAAGAAGCCGCGGCCGCAGCGCAGCGCGACCCGCTGGCCGCTGCCCAGCGGCAGGCCAATCGCGAGAAGCTCTTGGCCAGTCAAGCCGACCTGCAGCGTCGCTTTGCACGGCTGGAACAATCCATGCGGGGCCTGCTCGATCAAGAGCCCGGCACCGCTGATCAAGAATCCGAGCGGGCTGTCGACGCGGTGAGAGACGCCCTAGACGAAGCCGCAGAGAGCGGCGTCGGTGCGGCCCTACGGGAAGCCTCACGCGAACTCGCTACCAACCGCCTCGGAAGCGCAACCAAGGGGCAAGCCGCCGCCGCGGAAGGCCTGGAGCAGATGCTAGAGACTCTGCGGGGCGGCGCGAGCAACGACCCCGATCGCCTGATCGGTCAGCTACAGAAAGCGCAGGAGCGTCTCAACGCCCTCGGAGAAGCAGTCGCCCAGGACGCGAACAACTTCTCCGCCGATCAAGCTTCGCGCGAAGAGTTGGCTAAGAATGCCGAGCGACTAGGGCGACAACTCGATCGGCTGACGGCACCGCGTGCTGCCAACGCGATGCAAGCCGCCGCTAATCAGCTGGAGAACGCGGGAGAATCTCCGAGCAACCCTCCAGGAGATTCTCCGGAGGGTGCCGAGCAGGGGTCGGGGCAACAAGCGTCCGCCGGCCAGGCGGGCGGGGCCTCGCAAGGAGACGCTCAACTATCGATGCAGCAAGCGTCACGCGAAATCGACCGTCGGATCGATCAACTGGAAAACGAAGCCACTCAGCGCCTGCTCGACCGTCTCGCGCAGCGGATCGCCGAGTACGTCGATCAGCAAGAGGAAGTCCTCCAGCGCACCATGCAAGCCGACATCTCACAAGCGCCTGTATCCGCGATCGCTGCGTTGCGGGACGACCAGTCTCAGCTGCGAGACACGCTTGCCAAGGCGTCGGTGGCATTGCAGCGTCGGGCGGTTTTCGAGATCGCGTTGCGGGGCGTCGCTGCCGAAATGAACGAGGCGACCCAACGGCTAGCGCAAGCCGACACGAGCCGCCTAACGCAACGCTTCGAGGCGGCTGCGTTGCGCCGCTTGAAGGCGATCGCCGAGGTGCTTGAACAGAATCAAGCGGAGAAGGAAGAACAAGAAGAGCAGGGGGGTGGAGGCGGAGGCGGAGGGGGCGAGTCACCTCCTCCCTCACCGGTTGATCTCGCTGAGCTCAAGATGCTGCGTCTCACGCAGCTCGAACTGATCAGCCAAACCGACGCCTACGAAGCCGACACGGCACGCGGCGAACGCCTAAGAGACCCGCAGATGATGCCCCCCCCCGAAGTCGCAGCGCAGCTGGCCGCCGAGCAGCGCCGCCTTGCGGAACTCGCCACGGAACTCGCGGAACGTACGAATGACCCAGACGCAGAGTCGGAGCCCCATGATTCATTCTGATTACAAACGGATCCCAGCATGTCGGCGGACAGGCCTTCTCATAAGAGCGCCTCGCGTAGCGGTCATGGCCGCCGCGGCCGTAACGGGCATGCTCTTGTTGGCGACGTCTGCCGTGATAGCGGCAGCCGCCGCGACCGAAGAAAACCCGGCGATTGGCAATCTGGGTGAAGGTCTCTTGGGCGAGGGTCTTGAGGGTCTCTTCCCAAGAGCTGTCGAAGCAGCGCCTTCGGCTCAGACGCGGCCCGCCCCCCTCAGCCCCGATGAAGACGCGTTGCGCAAACAGATGGAGGAGGCGGCGCAACGAGCCCGCCAAGGCGAAGACGTTGCACCAACCGGTAATCCGCTGGCGGGCATCGCCGAAAGGATGCAAGAAGCTGCGGCCCTGCTCGATGACGGGCAAACCGCAACGCCCGCGCTGCCCGTGCAGCGTCAAGCGGTCGCGGATCTTGATCGATTGATTGCGCAAGCCGAGCAGCAGAGCCAATCCTCGTCGTCTTCCTCCCAATCAAAAGACTCGCAGCGTCAGAAAGGACAGCGGAGCGAATCCCAGCCGGCCGGTTCTCAGCCCGCCGGAGGAACCCCCTCCGCCGCAAGCGCTTCACAGCAATCAGCTCAGCGGGCAACAGGCCAGCCCACCAACAACCAAGCCGAGGCAGTCGAAGCCAGCGCTCTTGGCAGCGACGCGATGAAGGCGGCCTGGGGCCATCTTCCCGAGCGGGTACGCGAGCAGCTTCTGCAATCGTCGGCCGACGAATATCTGCCGCAATATCGCGAGGAGCTGGAAGCCTACTTCCGGCGCCTGGCGGAAGAGGACGCGGCCCGCCCATGAATGCTCCCACTAACCTCACCTGGCGTACGGTGTCCGAGCGCCCGCGAATCGTTCTTGCTGTAACGATGCTAATGGCCCTCGCGGTGCCTGTCGGCGCGCAACCAACTGCGGCGGAGTTGATCGCCCCTTGTGAGACTTCGATCGAAAGGGGTCTTGCCTATTTGCGGCGGACCCAACTGGCCGATGGCGGGTTCGGCGGCCAGCGCATGGGGAACAACCCGGCTGTTGTCGCGCTGGCGGGCATGGCGTTCTTGGCTGGCGGGAGCACGCCCGAACGCGGACCCTATGGCGACGCCTGCCAGCGCTGCGTCGATTACCTCATCGACCACACCGAACCGAGCGGGCTCGTCTCGGTACAGGGTGCCGGCAGCCACGGACCGATGTACGGCCATGGCTTTGCAACGCTCTTCATGGCCGAGGCCTACGGCATGTCGCCCCGGCCCGAGTTGCGTGACAAGCTCGCGTCTGCCGTTCGACTGATCGTCAACGCCCAAAACGATGAAGGGGGTTGGCGGTATCAACCTCAGCCGGTCGATGCCGACCTTTCGGTAACGATCTGCCAGATCATGGCTTTACGGGCGGCACGCAACGCCGGCGTGTATGTTCCTCCGGCGACGGTCGAACGTTGCCTGGACTATGTGCGTCGCTGTCAAAACCCGGATGGTGGCTTCAACTACCAGCCCGGGCCCCGCGCAAGCAGCCTGTACCCACGATCGGCCGCGGGAGTCGTCGCGCTCTACAGCGCGGGCGTGTACGATGGCGACGAGATCGTGCGCGGGCTCGACTACCTCGAACGGCAAGCCGGCGGTGGCGACGCCAACCGCTCTGTTCACTACTACTATGGCCAGTACTACGCCGCTCAGGCGATGTGGCAAGTAGGGGGTGAACGCTGGTTGCGGTGGTACCCGGCCACACGCGACGAGCTCGTAGCCCGGCAAAAGAATGATGGTTCGTGGGACGACAACAACGGTGCCCACTACGCCACCGCCATGGCGTGCATCGTGCTGCAAACGCCCAACGAAGCCGTTCCAATCTTCCAGCGCTGAAGACGCTGCCCCCCGCGTTCAGTCACCTTTCATGCACTACTCGTCCGCGACACTGCTCAGCCGATTGCTCACGGGCATCTTCTTGCTGCCCGGGTGCTTTGTGGATCGGACAGAAGCCAACGCAGCCGATAACCAAGCCCGATTAATCGACGGAACCGTGCTCGAAGGGCGTCTGAGCGAGTTCCGTTTCGACGCCGATCGGCCTCGCGATGCACGGGTGACATTCGCCCCCGCGGGCACGGCCTCGCCCCTGATCCCAGCGAGCGATCCGGGCACGCTCGTCCGCTGGGGTGCGCCCACCAGACCCGATGAAGGGGTTTGGCTTTGCCTGCAAGACGGATCGTTACTTGCGGCCGAGCCCGGTTGGGCCCAGCCGGTGCCCGTTAAGATTGATCAGCAAAGCGTGTCCCTGCGTCGCGCTGAAACCTGGATTGAGGTGCCCCGCTCGGCGGTGCGCCGCGTCTTATTGGCCGGTGCTCCGCCGATCCCCTCCGCGGCGAACTCCCAGCCGCTCAGTGCCGATACGGCCCAGCTTGCCTCCGTGACTGCCGGAGTGCGGGGCGATGTGCTCTCTGGCAGCGTCGCGAGTCTGGATCAGGGAGAACTCGCAATGGAGATTGCCGGCACAATAACCAAGCTGCAGGCAGATCAGATCGCGAGTCTCGAACTGGCATCGTCATCGGATCGCTCCGAAGCTACCGGACCGACATGCCTTGTGGGTCTGGACGACGGCTCGTTGCTGAAGGCCGATCGCATCGATTTGAACGAAGAGCGACTCATAGCGTGGCTTGCCGCGGGGACATCGCTCACCACCGCCGCTGAGCGGGTCGTGTTTGTGCAGCCAATCGGTGGTCGTGTGCGCTATTTGTCCGATTCCGAACCGCTCGACTATCGTCACACCCCCTATTTTGATCTGGCTTGGCCCTACGGGCGCGATACGGGGCCGCGGGGAGAACCGCTTGTGGCACGCCGCAAGCGTTCCGCGAAAGGTCTCGGAACGCATTCAGCCATGCGGTTGGTTTACGCGCTGAACCCCGAAGAAACGCGGTTTCAGGCGTCGCTTGCCGTGGCCGATGGCCCTGAGCAGATCTTTTCCCAAGGAGCCGAAGACCCGCGCGGGAGCGTCGTATTCCGTGTCTACGCGATCCGCGGCGGAGCACCGGATGAGCTCTACGAAAGCCTCACGGTGCGCGCTGGCGAGCCGCCTCGGGAGATAAATCTGGACGTGACGGGGGCCGTCGGCCTGGCATTGGTGGTGGACTACGCCGATGACGGCGATACGGGCGACAACGCCCTGTGGCTCGATGCCCGCGTGGTCACGGCCGCAGGCGATTAGTGCGTGCGCACCGCTGTTTCGCGTCAGCGGCGTGCAGTGTCGCGTCAGCGGCGTTGAGAATCTCGGTCGCTTCGACAGCGCTGGCTGCAATAGCGAACCTGCTCCCAGCAGCGTGCCCATTTTTTTCGCCAAGCGAACGGGCGTCCGCAAGCCACGCAGATTTTGGTCGGCAGGTCGCGCTTGGCGGGGGAGGGCATCACTCACCTCGTAGCGCTCACGATTCTGACGGCCGCCAAACCACTTCGTCAAAGCTGGTGATCTTCGGATGCGGTGTCGTGGTGGGCGTCGGGATTGCGTTTCCCGGACGATTGACCAGCACGGTTGCGAGCCCCGCCGCCCGCGCCGCTTCGAGCTCTTCGGTGACATCGCTAAAGAAGGCGATCGCCTGCGGAGCGAGCCGCCAATCGGCCGCAATCGCGGCGTAGCTGTCGGCCTCGCGCTTCGGACCAACCGTGGTGTCGTAGTGGCCGGTCAACAGCGGCCGCAGATCGCCCGCCTCAGTGTGGCCGAAAAAGAGCCGCTGAGCGTGAACGCTCCCCGAAGAATAGATCCGCAGATCGACCCCCGCGGCTCGCCAGGCGTGGAGCGCTGGAGCAACCTCTTCGAATAGGTGGGCGTGTAGCTCGCCCGAACAGAAACCCGCCTCCCAGATCAAACCTTGCAACAGCTTCAGGCCGGTCGCCTTGACGTCGGCGTCCATCAGCCGAACCGCTTGATCGATTAAGGTTTGCTGCGGTTCGCGGCCGGTCACCCATTCGGTATAGCTAGCTGCCCCCGCCTCTTTAGCGAAACGCTCGCGGACAGGATCAAGCGCAGCGGACTCCCAATGCTGGGCTACATACGGCTGCAACTCTCGCCGTGCAAACGGGAACATGACGTCGTAGACGTAGGCAACGCTGGAGGTTGTTCCCTCCACGTCGAGCAGGGCCGCCCGCTGAGCAAGCTCGATCACAGTTTCACCGGCGAATCGATCGGATCCGAAGTTCCGCGAACCGAGTCGCCGCCCAGATAGCGCGGTCCCCAACAAACGGGCGGGTGCTCGCTGTGCAGGCCCTCGTCGATGTACTCAGGAGTCCATCCGCTGGTCTCCTGAAACAGGCGGATGCAGCGAATCGTGCGGTCATCGCACAGATGGAACCAGTGCTTGGTGCCCGCGGGCACGTTAATGAGGTCACCCGCGCCAACCTCAATGGCGACCACCGGTCCGTCCCCTTCGGGGTGGATCCAGAACACGCCTCCGCCTCGCACGGTAAAGCGCACTTCGTCTTCGCTGTGGGTGTGCTCCTTGTCAAAGCGCGCCAGCATCGTCTCGAGACCGGGCGTGTCGGGCGTGACGTTGATCACGTCAGCGGTAACGTAGTTGCCCTCGCGCTTCAGGCGTTCGATCTCGGGGGCATAGGCGGCGAGAATCTGTTCCGCGTCGGCCTCGGGTCCGATACGGCCTTCGACGTCCCACCGCTCGTGCCAGATGCCCATCGGCGCAAGCACGGCGGCGATCTCCGCCTGGTCAGTCAGGGTTTGTCCCGTTGCAGGAATCGTGACGGTGGCCATAGCTCACTCGGTTCGTGCGGCGATGATCGGGTAAGGATCGGGGGCAGATGGGGGACGCGGCGGGAGCAACCAGGCTGTGCGGCTGACCAATACCGGTCTTGAAGCGTCCGTTGAGATTCATTCCGAAGCTCAAACCGAGGCCATGAGCCGGCGTCCTTCGCATTCCATCAGGAACTCGAGCGCCTCGATTTGCCGGCGGGCGGCGTCAAGATCGGCCCCCCAAGTGTACAGGCCATGCTTGTGGATGAGAAAGGCGCTAAGCGGGGGAGAACCCTCGCTCTTTTGACCCGCTGTGGCCAACAATCGCTCGAGATCCTGAGCCATCGCCCCGATGTCTTGCGTATTCGGCAAGATCGGCAGAGTGATCGCCGTTTCGTGCGTGGTAACACCCGGCAGGGCCTTGAGCATCTCGTAGCCCGAAATCGTTAGTTGTTGCTGCGATGCGAAGCGGTCCGACAGCAGCGTGCCCCAGACCGAATGGGTATGCAGCACGGCTCCCGCGTCCGCTGCACGGGCCAGAACAACGTGCAGCATGGTTTCGGCGGAAGACTTGGGAGCCCCGTCGGCGACGGCCCGACCCTGATCGTCAATCGTCACGAAGTCGGCCTCGGTGAGGCGGTCTTTGTGCTTACCACTTGCGGTCACGAGCAGCCTGAGCGGCTGGCGATCCAGAGTAACGCTGTAGTTGCTGCTGGTCGCGAGTGACCAACCCCGGGCGTGCAGTTCGGCACCGACCGCCATGAGCCCTCGACGGGCAACGGCCAACGGGGCGGACTCCGATTGCGCAACAGTAGCGGTGGTGCTCATAAGCACGATCGTCCCCTAGACAGGGCAAAGTCGTCAATCCGCTCAGAAAAACCCCGTCACGCTTGCTTGGCATGATCCTTGGCCAGTACCGCCGGTGCCGCGGCGGCGAACCACACGACCGTCGCGATCAGCAGAACCGCCTGGCAGGACAGCAACTCAAGCGATCCCCTCAAATACATCACGGGCGCTACCAGAATCGCGGCTAGCGCGCCCACGCCGATCCAGTTCATCGCCTTCTTCATCGCAAACTCCCAAGAAATTTCCGGATCACGCTGAGACCGATTGCTCACGCCGCTGGAGGGCCCCACTCATGAGCAGGTAGAGCGCTCCGCAAGCCAACCAGCACGGCACAACAGCATACGCAGCGAACAACCCTTGCCAGAAGATGAGGTACAAGCCGACTGCAACCGGTAGTAACCACGCCACGAGCACCGCAACGTTGGCCGCCAGCCCCTGCTGGGCAGCGTACTCTTCCGTCAACCCGAAACGCCGCATCAGGTAGTAGTCCACAAAAATCACGGCACCCATCGGTCCCAACACGGTGCCGTAAGCGCCAACAAAACCCAAGAGCTGTGCCGACAGGTTGGGGAAGATGCCGGCAAGGGTTGCGACGCCGCCTGCCAAGAGCGTCATCGCCACACGAGAACTTCTGGGGAATACGCCCTGAAAAGCGAGGCCGGCGCGATAGATGGTGGGGTTGGCCGTGGTCCAACCGGCGATCACCACGCATAGGATGCCCGCCCACCCTAGAGCGTTGTAGGCGAGCAAGCCGGGATTGGGATCCGAGCCAGCGCCCAATTTAATCTGCGCCGCCAACATCAAACCGGCCGCGATCCAGGCCATGTAGTGCCCTAAGAGCATGCCGATCGCCGGAGCCCAACCGCTGGAAGCGTGTCTTGCGAACCGGAAGATCGAGAGGTCGGCCATGCCGAAGTGCATCGCCCCGTTGCACAGCCAAGCGAACACCACGATCTGCCAGAACGTGAACACCGGCGGCCGGATCGCTTCGCCACTGGCGATCAACTCGTTGCCACGCGCGAGCTGAGCGGGGTCTCCGTCGGTTCCCGTCGCCGCCGTAACCAACGCCTGACCTTCTGAAATGAGCGCCTCTCTTTCTTCGGTGAACTCTTGCCGAACGAAATCGATCCCTTCTGACCAGAACGCACCGTCGCTCAGCTTGGACCAGGTATCGACCTCCATTTGACCCAGCGAAACGATCCCCGCCGCACCAAACACCACGATCATCCACGGTGCCGCAAGGTTAGCGACCCGCGCAACCGTATCGTAGCCGGCTGCCGCTATCAGGCTCATCACCGCCCCGACAACCAGCACCAACACCGTGAACGAGGTCTCGCCCAATCCGAAGATCTCAGGGGGAGCCTTATAAAGAACGCCGAACGGTACGCCGATCGCGCTGGCCGACACCGTGACCATGGCACCGGCCAGAAAACAGAACAGCACTCCGTTCACAACGTTGTAGAGCTTGACAAGCTGACCGCCGGCGATGCGTTCGAGCTGGTAGTAGAGCGTAAGTCGCTTGGCGATCGCGATCGGCACCACCAGATAGCGCCACGTCAGCACCGCCAGCAGGTTGCCCAGCAGCAGTCCCACAATGAGGTCTTGCAGGCTGGCACCGGCACCAAGGAATAGCGGACCGATCATAAACTCGGTGCCCGCGCAGTGCTCACCCGCGTACATCCCCCAAAACTTACCGGGTCCCAGCAGCCGCGCTTCGGGGACGGGCTCGCGTTCAAACTCACCACCGGAAGATTGGTTGTCCGACATCGGCGACTCAATTGCTTGGGTTTGACGGTGCTTGATAAGTTTGACGAGAGAGTTGTCGAGGCTTGTTCGACAAGTTCAAGAAGGGCGGACGGGCTCGTGGGGGGGGGGCGACATCCGTAAATCAGTCGCGTTGCGAGGTGACTTCGTGTTCATACCGCTGCACCTCAACGAGCCAATCGCCATCGCGGGGAACCCCCTTCAGCTCGCAGTAGTGATCCCAAGCCACTCCCAGAGGGAGTGTCTTATGATCTTCCAGCAGCGCTAAACGGGCCGTGTAGTCCCCCGTGGATTCGGCGTTGCGCAGCTCGGTGATCGGTTCGAGTAACGCCGCGAGAAGCGCCTTTTGGGTGGCCCGCACACCGATCGCCCAAGCCGCCACGCGGTGGATTGTCGCGTCGAAAAAGTCGAGACCGATGTGAACCCGCTCGCCGTATCCGCCGCGCACCAACTCACAAGCGATAGCGCGCAGTTCATCCGATAGCGTCACCACATGGTCGCTATCCCAACGCACCCCACGGCTGACATGCAGCAGCACCTCGGGGATCCACTGCAGCACGGCCGAGAGCTTGTCCGAGACCACCTCGGTCGGATGGAAGTGACCGGTGTCTAGGCACAGCAGCTTGCCGCGGCTTGCGGCGTAGCCCAGATAAAACTCATGCGAGCCAACCGTGTAGCTCTCAGCGCCGATGCCGAACAGCTTGCACTCGACCGCGTCAAGCTGGTGAGCGGGGTCAAGCGTCTCGGCGAAGATCGCGTCGAGCGAATCGGCCAACCGCTCGCGAGGACCCTTGCGATCCACGGGCGTGTCCTTCATGCCGTCGGGAACCCACACGTTCGTGATACAGGGCGTGCCCGTGGCCGCCCCCATGGCAGCGGCGATCCTTCGGCACACAATGCCGTGATCAATCCAGAACCGGCGGACCGAGGTGTCGGCGTGCGCGAGCGTCATACCGCTCGCGGCGAGCGGATGAGCAAAGTAACTCGGGTTGAAATCCAAACCGATCCGTTGCGAGCAGGCCCAATCGATCCAGCGGGAAAAATGCTCCGCGGAAAGCCGATCACGGCCGACAGGCTTGGTGCCCGTCTCGGCATAGATCGCGTGCAGGTTAAGCCGATGCTGCCCCGGGATGACACGCAACGCGGCTTCGAGATCGCTCCGCAGCTCGTCGGCATTGCGGGCCCGACCCGGGTAGTTACCGGTCACGGCGAGGCCGCCGCCCAGCTCGCCACCGTCCGATTCAAAACCGCTGACATCGTCTCCCTGCCAGCAATGGATCGAGACCGGAAAGGCGTCCATCGCCGCCACCGCGGCATCCAGATCGACACCCCGTGCGGCGTAGCGTTCACGTGCGTAGTCGAGCACAGCCGATGAAACAGACAAGGAGAATCAAGGGGTTTGAGAAGACGTCGGTTAGGTAGATGTGGGCGCGGCAGCGCCGACGATCAGCTCGTATCGGGAGTGCGCCGCGCGCCACGCTTCGCTCGCAAGCGGTTGCACACGCCTTGACGGGAACGATCGCTCGACGATTGCGCGGATCGCTTGCAGGCTCTCGATCAGGCCAAGACCCTGCGCTTGAACGAGCAGATTGCCGATCGCGGTCGCCTCGCTCGGGCCGAGCATTACCGGCCGACCAATCGCCGCCGCAGTCAACTCGTTGAGCAGCTCATTCTTAACGCCCCCGCCAAAGACCAGCAGCGTTTCGATCCGCGCCGGCGTGAGTGTCTCAATCAAGTCGATCGTCTGGGCGTAGCACAACGCGAGACTTTCCAGACAGCACCGCGCGAGTTGGCCCGCGGATTCCGGCACGGGCTCTCCTGCCGCGCTGGCCAAAGCCCGCAGCTTACGCATCGCGTCGCCGGGTTCGGCCAGCACCGCGGCGTTCGGATCGATCACGGTGCGGAGTGGCTCGGCGGAGCGAGCCAGCTCAGCGAGCTCGGCAAAGCTGTACGTCTCGCCTGCCTGCCGAAGATCGCGCCGCAGTTCCTGCAGCAACCACAGCCCGCCAATGTTGCGTAAGAAGCGCGTCTGGCCGCCAACGCCCCGTTCATTGGTGAACGGCACGGCGAACGCCGCGGGGCTCGTCAGCGGCTTGTCGAGCTCGACTCCCAGCAGAGACCAGGTGCCGCTCGAAAGGTAAGCCCACGTTCCCGGATCGGCATTGAGGGCCGGCGCAGCTGCCACCGCCGACGCGGTGTCGTGCGTCGCGGGTGCCACGATCTGCACCTCTGCGGAGAGATCGAGCAACGCGGCAAGCTCGGGCCGGATCGGGCCCAGCACCGTCCCGGGATCGACCAAGTCAGGGAGCAAGTCCGCTGCCAATCCGAGTGAAGCAAACAGCGCGCGATCCCAATCACCGGTCAAAGGATCAAGCAGATTCGTCGATGAAGCGTTGGTACGCTCACAAGCCAATCGTCCGCCAAGCCAATCGTGCAGCAGATCAGGAAGCAATGCGATCTTGGTACCGGCCGGTGCGGAGGCGAAGAGCGCCGGACTAGACTCGCGCCGCGCGACGAGCTGAAACAGTGTGTTGAAAGGCTGGGGCTGAATGCCGATCCGTTCATAAAGCCCCTCCACGCCACCAGGGTACTCCTTGAGAAAGCGATCGCGCGCCAGCGCATGGCGGGGGTCGCGATAACACCTGGGCAGCCCAAGCAGGTCGCCCCCGGGGGAAACGAGCGCCCAGTCCACGGCCCAGGTATCAACGCCGATGCTCCTGAGCGGAACGCTGGCTTGTCGGGCCGTCGTGGCCCCCTTCCGTACGCCCGTCAGCAACTCGCGCCAGAGCGTCGTCAGGTCCCATACGAGCCCGGCCGGCGTCCACAGCGGTTCGTGCTCAAACCGATGCGCCTCTTCGAGAGTCAGCGTTGCCGGATCGCCACTGAGCACGCCCAGCATGACTCGTCCCGAGCTGGCGCCGAGGTCAATGGCAAGATGGGCGGAAGACATAAAGAGTGGGTAGCAGAGAAGAGAGTGTGGGATCGAGGCGCGAACCCGTCTCAGCGCAGGAAGGCATCGACGAGGCCGCCATCGACACTGATCACCTGACCGGTGGTCTTACTCGAAGCGTCCGACAGCAGGAAGTAGGCCGCTTCAGCCTGGTCGATCGGTGTGATCGGCTGCTTGGTGAGCGTCCGTTCGGCATAAAACTGAGCGAGCTTACTTCTGAGAGATTCGTCTGACTCGGCCTCCTCAAACTCGATCGCGTACTTCGCTAGCGAAGCGATCACTCGGTCGCGCGGGAACATCGTTGAACCTTCGACCACGGTTGCTGGCGCGACGCCGTTGACCCGCACCAAGGGGGCCAACTCAACGGCAAGCTCTCGGACCAGATGGTTGGCAGCGGCCTTGGACGTGTCATAAGCAACGGACCCCTTCTTTGCCACCACGGCGTTGACGCTGGTGGTAAGAACCACCGATCCGACAAGCCCCTGATCGCGAAAGAGCGTCTTCGCTTCGTCCACCACGTTGTAGGCACCATGCACGTTGACCTCAAAGGTCAACCGCCAAGCGTCGTCGCTCAGGTTGCCTTCGCGATCCGGTGCGAGGAAAACGCCGGCTGTCACCAGCAAATGGTCAACACCGCCGTAGGCTAGCGTTGCTGTGCGGAGCAGCGAGCGAATCGACTCGCGATCCGTGATATTCACTCCAACCCCAATCGCCGGACCGCAACCCGAGACGCCCGACCCCGCGACTCCAATCCCCTGGCCGTACTTGGCAATCAGCTCGTCGGCGGTTTGCTGTGCAGCGGCGGCGTTCAGATCAGCACAAACCACATGGGCACCCTCGGCGGCCAGGCGGTGTGCGGCAACGCGGCCGATCCCCGCACCGGCACCGACGACAACCACCACCCTGCGCGCCAGCGCCTTCTCGGCCGGCATCCGCTGGAGTTTCGCTTCTTCCAACAGCCAGTACTCGATATCGAACGCTTCCTGCTGGGGCAGGGCGATGTACTCGTCGATCGCCTCGGCACCGCGCATCACCTCGACCGCACAGTTATAAAACTCGGCGGTCACGCGTGACTCGCTCTTATTCTTGCCCCAAGCGATCATTCCCACACCCGGAATCAGCACGACCGCTGGGTTGGGATTGCGCATCGCGGGCGAATCCACATGCTTGCAGCGCTCGTAGTACTCGGCGTAGTCCTGACGGTACCGCTCTAGCCCTGCTTCGAGCTTTTTCTTGAGCGTCGCGGGGTCTTCCGTGGCCGGATTCCAATCCACATAGAGCGGCTTGATTTTGGTGCGGAGGAAGTGGTCCGGGCAACTCGTACCGAGCTCCGCCAACCGAGGCGCGTCATGCGAGTTGACGAACCGCTGGATAACGGCGTCGGTCTGCACTGTGCCGATTAATCGGTGCCCTTGGTAAGCGACCCGGCCACGCAGCCAAGGCAACAACTCGCCCAACAGGCTGTCGCGCTGCGTGTCACCAAGCGGCACGTACTTTTGGCCGCCAAACGTGTCGGCTCCTTTGTCACGCTGATCGATAAACGCGGCGGCCTTCTCGATCAAGGCCAGCGTTAGTTCGTAGCAGTCTTTGTCGTCATCCGCCCAGTTGATCAGGCCGTGCTGGCCCATTACTAAGCCACGCAGTGAGGGATTGGCTTCGGCTTCGCGCTGCATCTGCATGCCCAGCTCAAAGCCGGGTCTCAACCAAGCAACCCACCCGATCTCGTCTCCGAAAACCTCGCGGGTGAGCTTCTCGCTGTTGCGGCTCGCGGCGATCGCGATCACCGAGTTGGGATGCATATGATCGACATGCCGGGCAGGCAGGAACCCGTGCAGAGGGGTGTCGATCGAACTCGCGCGCGGATTCAGATTGAACGTGCAGTGCGAGAAGTACGCGACCATTGCGTCTTCGGCGGGGGTCTTCGGCCCCCGCTCTGACTGGGCCGCATAAACGCCTTGCAGTGATTCAAGCTTGTCCAGATAGAGCGACGAAAAGTTGTCGCGTTTGGAAGTCCGCAGGTCGCCCCCTGAACCCTTTACCCACAGCACCTCGGTCGACTCGCCCGAGAGCGGATCGGACTCGGCAAGCTTGGACGAGGTATTGCCCCCCCCGGTGTTCGTGATCCGCTGATCGGCTCCCAAGCAGTTCGAGCGATAAACGAGACGCTCGATCGGGTCCAACCCCGCCGCAACTGAGTCGTCCCAATGACGCGTGACGTGCTTGAGTTGTTGTGCCGGCTGTGTCACGTGCAGTGATCCTGGGGCTGAGCCAATAGAGGGCAAGAGCGGAGCGAAAAGGACGCGGTTAAGCCGTCAATCGAAACCGATTGCGGACAATCGAGTCCGTGATAGCTAAGCGGCGGGTCAGTGGCGTCAATGTGGTATTCTGCTTGCTATGCGCTTTTTCTATCGCTAGCATGCTGGTAAGTCAACCGATTCAGATGTTGTTTTATGTGGTTTTATTATGCTCGCCAAGCAACGTCAGTCCCTCATCCTCGACGGACTCGACCGCGACGGAGAGGTAACCGTCGCGGGGTTGGCGAAGCGGCTTGCGGTTACCGACGAGACCATTCGCCGCGACTTGGCGAAGCTCGCCGAGCGCGGTCGCTTGGTTCGTACCCACGGCGGGGCAGTTCGCCCCACCGCGACCGACGAACCGCCGTTTGCGCAGCGGCAGTCGTCGCACGCCTCTGAGAAGCACCGGATCGGGCGTGCCGCAGCGCAGCTAGTTAGTGCCGGAGAAGTCATCGCGATCGACGCCTCGACCACAGGGCTTGAAGTCGCCCGTCAGCTGCCCGAATTTCCGAAAGACTGCCCCGTAACGGTTGTCTCCAACGGTCTCGATGCTGTGCGGTGGCTGGCCGATCGGACCGACGTGAAGGTGGTTTGCACGGGAGGCGAGTTCGACGCCGCGGGAGCCTGCTTTGTCGGCCCACTGGCGGAGGCCTCGCTGCGGCAGTTCGCCTTCCAGAAGGCTTTTGTCTCGTGCGCAGCGCTCGACACCACACGGGGACCGAGCGAAGCATCTCTCTCGCACGCCGCGATCAAAAGGACCTTCCTGGCAATGGCGGACGAAGCCTGGCTGGTCGCCGATAGCAGCAAGTTCGGACACCGCTCCGGCTGCTACTTTGCCGCCTTGAACGATTTCACAGGCCTTGTCACCGATCAGCCTCCTATGCCCGAGGATACGCTCCGCATTAGCGAGGCCGGTCTTACCGTTCACTACGCGATCCCGCCTGCCTGATTCTAAATTCTAAATGCCGAAGAAAACGGCCTCGGCCGGTTGCGGGGCAGTAAGGAACGATCGCTAAGCGGGGCTTACCTTGAAGCAGGCTCGGCGCTGGGTACACCGGCAGCGCGCGGAGCCTCGGGCTGCTTGGCGATCGGCACGGTGCGACCGGTCGGCATCTGAGCATCGAGCCCCTTCCGCCACGAGCGGAGGGCAGTCAGCATCTGCTCGACCCGATTGGCCTCAAGGTGGGCCAGATTGTGCTCCTCACTCGGGTCCGCTTGCAGATCGAACAACTCGAGATCGCTCTCGGCCGGTGTCCCTCCGTACCATTCGATCAGCTTCCAATCGCCGTCGCGCATCACAGCTCCTGGCCGCCCCCCCTGATTGCCATAGTGGGGGTAGTGCCAGAAAGCGGGGCCACGCGACTCCTGCTTACCGTGTAGATTCGCCACAAAGCTTTCGCTGTCGTGGGGGCCGATCTCGGCCGGCGGCAGCTCGGCAAGCTCTTCGATCGTGGTAAAGTAGTCGGTGCCGGTCACAACGCGATCCGAGGTCGTGCCAGCTTCGACACCGGGTGCCCGAACGATGAGCGGCACGCGGATCCCCCCCTCGTACAGCCAGCCTTTACCGGCGCGGAGCGGGGCGTTGGTGGTCGGCCAGCCCTCCGCTTCAGAGATGCCACGATCGCCGGTCGAGAGCCCGCCGTTGTCCGACGTGAAGATGACGATGGTGTTGTCGCGCAAGCCGTAGCGCTCAAGTGCTTCCATCACAACGCCCACGCCTTGATCCATCGCCTCGACCATGGCGGCATAGACGGGTAAGTCCTGTCGCACACGCAGCAGGGAGTCGGGTCCCTCACGCATCGGAGAAACGATTCGCGGAAGCCCCGCGGCCTTTTTCTCGTACTTGCGCAACAGATCGGGACGTGCCTGCAGTGGCACATGCACCGCATAAAATGCTAGGTGAACAAAGAACGGCTCGCGATGATGGTATTCGATAAACCGGGCGGTCTCGGCCGCAAGGCGATCGGTTAGGTACTCACCTGCGGGGCCATCGGTAAGGCGCGGGTTGCCGTGCGGAGAGAAGTACCCCTGACCGGTGAAGGGACCGCCCTGGACCCAGCCCCCCAAATTAAGGTCGAAGCCTTGGTACTCGGGATAGAACGGCTCGCCCCCCAGGTGCCACTTGCCCGCGTGCAGTGTTGCGTAGCCGGCTTCGTGCAGTCGCTCGGCGAGTGTCAGCTCTTCGAGGGGCAATCGGTCTACGTAGGACGCGGGCAGCAGCGGCGTCTCGCGTGACCACTGGTGCGGATGAGCATCGCCGATATGCGCGGTCACCCCCAAACGGGTCGGATTCTTGCCCGTCATGATGGCTGCCCGAGAAGGCGAGCAGACCGGTGCCGAGGCGTAGGCGTCCGTGAAACGCATTCCCTCGCTGGCGAGCTTGTCGAGCGCTGGGGTCTCGTAGAAGGTGCTGCCGTAGCAACCCAAGTCGGACCAACCAAGATCATCAGCGACGATCAGCACGACGTTCCGAGGAGACTCGGCACCAGTGGCAAGCGGGCCGAGCAACAGGCACACGGCAAAGCCCTGCAGCGCGTAGCGGCGGCCCCGAAGCGCGTAGCGGCGAAAGAGTGCTCCGTGGAGAAAGCTCACGGTTGGGGATTCCTGGCTGATGTTGTTTGGAAGGAATCGGGTATTCCACGCCCCGCCAAGCGAGGACAGCTTCTACGATGCGGCTCATAACCGCCGCGTGGGAGCGTTTTCCCACGCGGCGGCCGAACCATCGGTATTCAACCCCTTGCCGGCTAGCGACAAGAAGCCGCGATCAGCGGACGCGACGACGCAGGGTCGCCACTCCCGCAAAAGCGAGGGCCAGCACAGCGCTGGTGGGCTCGGGGATGGTCGCCGTGACCACAAGATTATCGATGCGTGTGCCGGTCTGGTTGCTGTAGATCGACAGGTAACCGCTCGACAAACCATCAAAGACAAACGCCTGCGAGGCGGTCATCGCGCCGATCTGAACGGTCAGCGTGCCCGGCGCGCCGGCTCCGTAACCGCTCGGAGCGTCGACCGTCAGAATGACCGACTGGGTCGATTCGCGGTTGGCGTAGAAGGCGTCAATCGTCTGGGAAACCGCCGCCAAATCGTCACGCAGTTCGAGCGTTCCGTTGGTCGGGTGGGCGTTGGTCTGACGGAACAGGGCCGAAGTGTCGGCACCATTGGCAGCCGTGGTGAACAGGAACGAGTTACCGTTGAAGCCCGGGGTGGTAGCGATCTGATTCGTGTCGTCGAGCCCCAGTGCAACCGCCACAAACCCGTTACCCGTGGTGCGGGTGAAGTCAAACGTTGCCGTGAAGCCGATGGGCGCGAGGGCCGCAAAGTCGGTGTTGATCTGGACAGCACCGTTCTTGATGACGCCCTCGGCACCGTTGACCGTGTTCTGAGCGCCACCGCCGCGGCTGGTGTCCATGGAATAGGTCTGCACGGCGGAGCCGCCCAGTGCGTTGTCGTTGTCGCCCCAGCTCGAGAAGTTCATCGTGTTGGACGGATCGGTGTCAAAACCTTCCGTCCGAGCGAACGAGTCCGAAAACACAACGGTCGCATCGGCGGGCAAGCCAACCGCCAGGGCGGCAAGGAGCGTAAGCGAAGCACAAAGTAGTCGGATCATTAGTCAATACTCCAGGTGAAAAGAGACGGTGCTGAGTGAAAGTGAAGCGGTAGGATGACGGGCCTCTTCGTCTTCCCGTTGAGATTTTTGTTGACGATCAAACCGAGCTGGCCGGAGGCGCGGAACGCGCCGCCGGCAAGCGCTTGGTTGACCGAGTCAGCGACGCCGGCGCGCGCAGGTCGCCAGACCGAGCAGCGAGAGCATCAGGGCGCTGGGCTCGGGCACAGCGACGCCGACACCGAAGCCCCAGTTGCCCAAGAGGGCATTGAGCTCACCGTTATCGACCGGCGTAACGAAGCCGTTAACCCAAGCGGCGGGAACGCTCGGCGAGCCCCAGTTGCCCAAGAGCAGGTTCAGGTCGCCGTTATCAACCTTGCCGTCGCCGTTGAAGTCGCCGGGGTTGTTGGTCTGAACTGTATTCAGCGTTGAGATAACGAGGTTATCGATGCGAACTTCCTGATCCGGATCTTGGCAATCGGGTCCGCAACCCTGGTCCTTGTTCGAGGAGAACCCGATGTAGGCTTCTCCGTCGTTGTCCCAAGTGAAAGCGTAATCGGTTAGAACGTGGCGGGTGACCGGAGATCCCAGAACGCTGGAGGTGACATAGATATTCGCCAGGGCTGACGTACCACCGACTGCAAATCCGGTGGTGGCAATATCAATCCGGAAGCTCTGCTCTTCGTTCGGATCGGTCCCTTGGCCCCAGTCGCCGCTGAACGAGGGCACAAACGCATTGGGGTCGTCGCCCGGACGAAAAATTTCGAGAATTGTCGGAACCCCTCCGCCGTTGATACCGCCAAAGAGGACCCCGAAATCTACGGTATCTTCGACCATCAAGAAGACGCTGTTGTTGTCCCCGACATCGGTCGATTCTGCGCTCGTTTGACCCACTGAGAGTGACATCCAGCCGGCGGAAAGATCTGCGATCGTCGCGTCGAACTCGATGCGGATGCCACCGCCTGCCGTGGTTCTAGAGTCGGCAGCAAAGTCGTGTTGAATCTCGGCCCAGCCGGCACGGAAGCGCGCCAGGTCGCCATCCACATATTGATGGCGATTGCCGGCACGAATATCAGGACCGATTTCGTAGGTCTGCGAAATGTTGCCGCCCAGGGCGTTATCGTTAGCTCCCCATGAAGTAGAAGCGAGCGGGTTGGGAACGCCTTCGTTCTGACCGTTCTCGTCAGGTGTGCCGGCAACTCGACTGAACGAGTCGCTAAAGAGCACGGTTTGTGCGATTGCCGAGCCGTTAGCGAGCAGCAAGCCGATGGCTGCGACTCCGATTGCTAGGGAATGCTTGAGGTACATCATAGGGGGTTCCTGAAGGCAGATGAGGTGGTGTCGAGTGGGGGGGTTATCTCATGTCTTGGTGGCGGGGCGGAACCATCGGCGGGGTGGCTTCGCCTCAGTCGTTTGCGCTGTCTCGTTTAAGGAAAATCTCCGCTAAGTTCTTCGCCATTGCGAGTCGCAGCACCCAGCCAAACTAACTCGTCGATGTCATCGGAAATAAAGTGAACGGAGGAATCACAAAGTAAAACGTTGACTCCCCCCGAGTGACGGCTCCGGCTAGTAAGCGTTCCATTGAGCTCGGCAGCGTTGCTGCAGGGCATCTTCAGCTCGGGCAGATTGACGCACCTGGCCGACTTATCACTCGTCTTGTCCTGGTCGTTGGGTTTCTTCGCGGTCATCAGTTGGTAAGTACCGCTGACTTCGCCGTTCCAGATGCGAGCCCGACGATCCACGCGAATCGGATCGTCCGAGGGCGATTGCTGCATTTCCATCATGGCCAGCGTTTTGGACGTCCCGTCGGTGATCTGTCCAATCCGGGCACCGAAATTCCGATCGAAGGGCGCGCGGTTGCGGTCCTTCTCATTGCTTAAGGCACCCGGTGCCCCAGTTAGACGGATGTCGTCAAATTGGTCAGCGTAGTTAACCGTACCCCAGTTCAATCCATAGTTCCCCTTCGCATCATCGAAGAGAACAGAGCCTACAGAGCCCGCGGCGGTAGAAATCATTTTTTGCGGCTCGTCGCTTGGACACTGCCAAATTCCTATCGGTGAACCCAACTGATCGAGAAGCGCGAGATCCTGGGCATTCCAAGTTTTCTTCAGATCATAGAGCTCGAAACGAACGCCCTCTTCGATGTACGGCATCAAGAAAATCAGAAAGGGATGGTAAATGTCATCCGAGCCGACGCTGGGCGTTTTGTTGTCGTCGATAGAAATACCTGGCGGAAAACTCTTCCGTACGTCGTGATAGTTCATGGTTGCGATCCCTAGCTGCCGCAAATTATTGCGACAGCTGTTTCGCCGGGCCGCCTCGCGCGCGGCTTGCACCGCGGGTAGCAATAGCGCGACAAGTATCCCGATGATCGCGATGACAACGAGCAACTCCACGAGCGTAAAGCCGGGGCGTTCTCTTCTCTCGAACCGTCTGTCCATGGATCGCTGTTTGTTGGAGAAGGCTGCTAATAACACTGTCGCTTTCTGGCTTGCTTCGGGCGATGATCGGCTGGGTGTCGGTACGCTTCGATCGCCTGATTAGCCGGAATTTGACCGCCCCTCAGGCGGCCCTATTTGTCTACGTGAACCGATGTTCCGATCAGCCACACCATCCTGCTCGCTTAGCTGTTGCTGCCTGCTCACGTAGCTGTTGCGGGCTCCGGCCCTCTTGGCAGAACGCTTTGCGCCGGATAGCTCGAATAGCGATCGTGCAAACAACTCAATCTGCCCCGATGAGACCCTCAAGGAGCCCCGTGCCGAGGGGGGTCTACCTGCGGGCCGGGCTCGCGAGCGAAAAGCGGTCGGCTGCCCCTCGCATGCCACGGTGTGGCACACTGACGGGAAGCCTTGGAGAAACTCCTCGCCGCCCCGCCTTCTTACGCGACAACTCGATTTTTCTCCCTTTTCCGCTGTCAGCCACCCCTTTTTTCCGACGTTGCAAGCCGAGATTGCCCTGGCTCGATCGGGCCGGCAAGGATTGCGATCGATTCGCTTGACAAAAGCCGCGTAAGATTGCCTCCCCCCGCGGAGTTAGTAATCAATCGCGCTACCGCTCTGTGCGTCGCTGCAGTAATGGCTTGCAGCCAAGGGCTCTGGCTGGCAGACCAATTCCTTGGGCTGGCAGACAGACACGGGCTGACTGACACGGGCTGACAGACAGAGCGGTGTTCCCTTTTCCTTCGGTGTTTTACGGGTCGGCATGGCGGGCGGCACGCACGACCCTGGCGACGTGGAGGAACGCGGAGCAGAACGCGAGGACAGCGTTACGGATTCAAGCTACCCCGAGGAGTCGAGTTCCTCCGAGCGCGAGGCCGGCAAGCCGCTGCCAATCGATCAGCACGACCAATTCGTCATGCTCGTCATCGATTCTCAGCAACGCTTGTTCGCCTATACGCTTTCGCTGGTCCTCGACCGAGAGCGTGCCCGTGACATTGTTCAACAAACGAATCTTGTGCTGCTGGAGAAAGAAGCGGATTTCCGCCACGGAACCGACTTCTTCGCTTGGGCCGCACGTGTTGCCTACTACGAGGTGCTTGCCGACCGCCGACGCCGCTATCGGGATCGCCACCTTTTTAGCGACGACTTGCTCGCGATGATCGCCGAGGAGTCGTCCAAAATAGCGGGTGCCCTGGAAGACCGAGCCGAAGCACTCCAACTCTGCCTGCGAAAGCTGAGCGGCGAACACCGCGACCTACTACTGCAGCGTTACCGCCCCGGTGGTAGCGTTGCCGCGATTGCCGAGTCCATGGGGAAGACCCCCGGCGCGATCTCAGCAGTCCTCCATCGGCTTCGTGCCGGACTGGTGGACTGCGTGGAGCGTCGCTTACGAGAACTCTCGCGACCATGACCAAGCCTGTGCCCACTGACTCTGGCGACTCGTTGAAGCGTGGAGCCGAAGAACCCGCGACCGCGCTACCGACATCGGGGCCTGCCAGCGGCGAACTCGCCGCCCGCGCTCGGCTGCGCCAGCTGCTGTCGATCGCCATCGACCAGGGCTTGGAAGACCAAGCCGGCGACGAGATCAGCACACTTCTGGAGAAGCACCCCGCGCTCATCGCGGATTACGCAGCGTACTTGGCTACCGAATCGCTCATCGAGAGCTCGTGCGGTCTGACGATCCTCGACGACTCGGGCGAAACGATCGCTACCGCCGATACGCGGCACAGCCTCGCCATCGCAACAACCTCATCACCGAATAGCTCCCGAGTTTCGACGCGGCGGCATCCTTTGGGTATCTCGCTGTGGGGGCGTCTCGCCCAAGAAAGTATGGCCCACGCGGGCTGGCTTGTTGCGGCGTCGCTGCTGATTGCGTTTGGAGGGGCTTTGGCATGGTGGACCACGCCCCCGATCGCGACGCTCGTCGCGGCTCGTGACGCTCAATTTCTTGGCAATGCCAACCCCACCCCCGGTCAGACGCTGGGCGAAGACTGGATCGATCTGGAAAGCGGCTCAATCCGTCTCGCGATGCGCGGCGGGGTGATGGCTTCGATTGACGGCCCCGCACGCTTCCGCCCCAATGGCAACAACTCCGCTGACCTCGACTACGGTGCGGTCAGCGTCCACATTCCCCCCGCCGGGCACGGCTTTGAACTGATCGGTAAAAATGCCCGTATCATCGACCTGGGCACGGGGTTCCGCGTGGTTTCTGCCGCGAATGGCGTCATGTCGGTCCACGTGACCGAGGGATTCGTCAACCTGGTCGCCGCCGCGAGCAAACCGGTGCAACTGCATGCCGGCGAGCTGATGGGCGTCGATGCCGACGGGGTCGCTTCCGATAGGGTTCTCCGCCCCAAGACCGCGGGTCGCTTCCGCTTCATCGACGAGCATCCCGAGTCGCTCGGCATCGATCATTTCGCGCGCGATAACTCGGCTGCGGTCTTCCTTGAAGCGCACGAGGTGCGATTGCCTTACGACCTGCGTTTAGACCTGTCGAGCGTTGGCGCGCATTCGACGCATAGCGGCGAGGGATCCGTGGCGGCTGAGGGAACGATCGTTCACAGCTACCTGATCCACTCGGCACCCACCTCAGAACGGCACGAAGTGCGCGGTTCGGTTCGTTTTCCCGGCAAGATTATTGGCGTGCTGTGCGAGAGCGATCGTTTGAACGCCACGAACGACGTGCTCGGCGCGAAGTGGACGCTCGGCTGTCAGCACCCCGAGCGCGGCTCAGAGAGCCATCCCGATCCGAACTTCGATCGGATCACGATTAGTCCCGACCGGCATGAGATTTCCGCTTTTTTCCGCACCATGTCGATCGATCAGCTGCGGGTACTGGTAACAGCCGACTAGAGTGCTGTTTAGCTAGCCGTCGCGTCTTTTTCGCGGCAAAGGTCGGTGATTCTTAAAGCCGCTGACGCGACACGCCCCGTGCGACACGCACAAATCGACGATGGCCCGCATGTTTCGATTGTCTCAACTCCCGCGGGCGCTGTGCATCGCTTTCTTGCTCGTGGCTTTCAAGAGCCATGCCGCGGAGGGTCCGTGGCAGGCCAACTGGATTGCTCCCACGGGGGAATCAGAAACCAACAGCTGGTGGTGCTTTCAGAAAACGATCGAACTGCCTGCCGCAGACGCCGCCTCTCCGGCGCACGCGCGTATCGCGTGCGACTCCAAATACTGGCTGTGGATCAACGGTGAGCTGCGCGTTTTTGAAGGACAGCTAAAGCGGGGCCCGACACCGCGTGACACGTACTACGACCATGTCGATCTGACCGGCGCGTTTCGAGCCGGTAAGAACACCCTCGCCGTGCTGGTTTGGCACTTCGGCAAAGAAGGGATGTCTCACAAGAGTTCGGGGCAGGTAGGGCTGCTGTTCGACGGAGCGATTGGTGCCAAGACCCTTCTGAGCGACAAAAGCTGGCGAGCCCGCCGCCATCCGGCCTACCTATCAACCGGTGAACCCCATCCCAATTGGCGTTTGCCCGAGTCGAACATCGGCTTCGACGCCCGGCTCGAGCTCGCCAACTGGCAGACGGCCCCCACTGAAGGAGATTCCAAGTGGGTTGCGGCTTCCGAAATGGGGCCGCCTCCGGCTGCACCTTGGAACAAATTGATCCCACGCGGCGTGCCGCTGCTGCGCTTCAGTACGCTGCAAGAGTATGAGAACGCCGCCGATCTGCCCCGGATCTCGGACGGGAAACCGATCGTGGCCAGGCTCCCTTACAACGCGCAGGTGACCCCCTCCTTGGAGATCGAGGCTCCCGCCGGGCTGACGATCGATCTGCGTACTGACAACTACCGAGGAGGTAGCGAGAACAGCGTTCGGGGCGAGTACACCACCCGAGAAGGCAAGCAAGCTTACGAGTCGCTCGGATGGATGAACGGCCATGCGGTCGTTTACTCGATTCCCCCCGGCGTCAAGATTCATGCCCTGCGCTATCGCGAGAGCGGATTTGATACGCAGCTAACGGGTTCATTCCGCTGCAACGTGCCGGCGCTCAACACGCTTTGGAAAAAAGCGCAACGCACGCTCTATCTTGAGATGCGCGACAACTTTGCCGACTGTCCCGATCGCGAGCGCGCACAATGGTGGGGCGATGTGACCCTCGAACTTCAGCAAGCGTTTTACGCCCTCGACCCTCAATGCGCGACCCTCGCACGCAAGGCGATCCTGGAACTCGTCGGCTGGCAGCGACCGACCGGAGTTTTGCACGCCCCCGTCCCTGCAGGTAATTACGACTCCGAACTGCCGATGCAGATGCTTGCCTCGGTCGGTAGGCAAGGCTTCTGGGAGTATTACCGCCACACCGGCGACCGCGACACCATGGTCGCGGTCTACCCGGCTGTCAAAAGCTACCTAGCGCTCTGGCAACTCGGCGACGACGGCTTGGTCGTTCAGCGCCAGGGAGACTGGACCTGGGGCGACTGGGGCACGAACAAAGATCTCCCGCTGCTCTACAATGCTTGGTACTACCTCGCGCTCGAGGGGCAGCGCAACATGGCCCAACTCTGTGGCGACTCGGCCGCCCTGCCCAGGATCGACGAGCGGCGGGCGCGTCTTAAGTCGGCGTTCAACAAGACCTTTTGGACCGGCACGGCCTACAAGTCGCCACGGCATGAGGGGCCGTTCGACGATCGGGGCAATGCCCTGGCAGTCGTGGCGGGTCTCGCCCCCCCCGAGCACACCGAAGCGCTCGCCGAAGTGCTGAGCACCAACCAGCACGCCAGTCCCTACATGGAAAAGTACGTGCTCGAGGCGCTCTTGCGTTTGGGCCATGTCGATAGCGCGTTGCTGCGAATGGAGGAGCGTTACCGCCCGATGATCGATAGCCCCGTCACAACGCTCTGGGAAGGCTGGGGGGTGGGCGAAGCGGGCTATGGCGGTGGCAGCTATAACCACGCCTGGGGCGGCGGTCCTTTAACGCTGCTGTCACAGTACGTAGCGGGCATCGATCCGCTCGAGCCTGGCTACGGCCGGATCCGGATCGCTCCGAGTCTGGGCCCACTTCGCGAGTTGGAGTGCGTTGTCGATTCGCCCCGCGGAAAGATCCGAGTCGATGTGGCCCAGGATCAAAGCGAGTTTCGGCTATCGCTTCAAACGCCCGCCGGTGTTGTTTCAGAGGTAGTCATCCCCTGGTGCCCTGGTGCTTTGCTAGAGGCCGACAATCAGGTAGTCGATATCCCTTCGCTGAGACAAGGCGGAGAAAGTCGGCTTTCGTCTCAGGAGAGCAAGATTGTAGGCGGCACGATCACAAGCGTCGGAGTCGATTCGCTGTCGCTCTCGCTCGGCGCAGGTGCTCACCATTTGCGGGTGAAGAAACCTCCAAAACGTTAGCCGGCAAGGAACTTTTGGCACAATCCTTGCGATTTTCCAGCGGCTCGGGGCCTGGAGACAGCGTCGGGGGAGCTTGATAAGATCGTCGCCATCGCGCGATGCGTAGCCCGCACCGTTTCGTGCAAATCGAGGAGACCTCAGACTCTTCGGTTCTTGCGGCGGTCTCTTTTCTTGCCTATTCCCTCGCAATCAAAGCTTGGCTGATGGAAACGCTCGACTGGTTGGTGGTTGCCAGTTACTTCACCCTGCTGGGTTTGCTCGCTTGGTGGGTGATTCGCCAGAGCCGCGACACGGCCGATGACTACTTTCTGGCGGGCCGGGGGCTGGGCTGGTGGATCGTTGGGGCATCGATCTTCGCCTCGAACATCGGGTCCGAGCACCTCGTTGGGCTTGCTGGTTCGGGTGCCACGGACGGTGTCATCTTTGCCCACTATGAGTTGCACGCATGGTGCCTGCTGGTGCTGGGCTGGGTGCTTGTGCCGTTCTATATGCGGTCCATGGTCTACACCATGCCCGAGTTTCTCGAGCGACGGTTCAGCGCAAGCTCGCGGTGGGTGCTCGCGGTGATCTCGCTAGTGGCTTACGTGCTCACGAAGATCGCCGTGGGAATCTTCGCCGGCGGCATCGTCTTCCGTACGCTGCTTCCTGACCTGCAATTCTCTATCGGCCAGACTGTCATCGATAGCTTTTGGATCGGCTCGGTGGTGGTGATCCTGCTAACCGGTGCCTACACGGTGCTCGGCGGATTCCGGGCTGTCGCCTACACCGAAGCCGTTCAGACCGTCGTGCTGATCGCCGGATCGGCCCTGGCAACTTGGTACGGTCTACAAGCTCTCGGTGGTTGGGAGGTGCTCCGCGCAACTTGTGGTTCCGAGATGTTTAATCTCTGGCAGCCGCTGATGCCCGAAGGGGTCGCCGCAACGTGGGAACCCATTCAAGAACCAACCCGCGCGGCTTGGTACTTTGATAACGGCGTGTACCCGTGGGTCGGAATGCTCTTCTGCGCCCCGATCATCGGGCTGTGGTACTGGTGCACCGATCAATACATCGTCCAGCGTGTCCTCGGAGCTGCCGGCGAGCGCGAGGCACGGCGCGGAAGCATCTTCGCGGCATTCCTGAAACTCTTGCCCGTGTTTATCTTCATCATCCCCGGCATGATCGCGTTCGCCCTGGCCAAGCAGGGACAGACCGCCGGACTCGAGCCGCTCCTGGGAGCCGATGGCGGCGTGGCCCGCGATCAGGCACAAGCAGCGTTCCCCCTGCTCGTAAAGAGCGTGCTACCAGCTGGCGTCCGCGGCGTGGTGGTTGCCGGCCTGCTCTCAGCACTGATGAGTTCGCTCGCCGGCGTGTTCAACGCTTGCAGCACGGTATTCACGATCGACCTGTACGGCAAACTCCGGCCGGGGGCGTCACAGTCGCAGATTGTTAGCGTCGGACGCATTGCGACCGCCGTTATGGTGTTGTTGGGGCTCGCTTGGGTGCCGGTCATCGCTAGCGCGGAAGGCTTGTACGGCTACCTGCAAAGCGTTCAGGCCTATCTGGCACCACCGATCTTTGTTGTCTTCTTTGGTGGTGTTTTCTTTAAGCGCGTTAACGCCAGCGGCTGCTTGGCAGCGCTATTGGTCGGCTTCGCTTTAGGACTCTGGAAGCTGGCTGTCGATACGCCCGTGTCGCTAGGTTTTGCGGGCTACGAAAGCGGGTACACGGCGGGCAGCCTGAACTACATCGTCAATAAGATGTACTTTCAGTACTTCAGCTTGGCGATCTTTCTCGTATCAACAGCCGTGCTGTTTTTCGCCAGCTACGCGACCGCACCGCCCGATGAAGCCCAGCTCGCGGGCCTTACTTACGGCTCGCTGAGCGAGAGCGACAAACAGGCCTCACGCGCCAGTTGGACAACTTTTGATCTTATCGCCTCGGGAATCATCCTCAGTCTGATCGCTGCAGCTTACGTCTACTTCAGCGGTTGAAGCCCAGCGAAATTCACCGCCAAGTACCTCCAAGCTAAACGCCTGCCATGTCGGATTTACCGGCGCGGGCTTCGGCGTACATGAGCAGTCCTTCACGGATCGCCCACGCCAGATCTTCGGCCCGGCAAGGCTTGCTGAAGAAGCGAAAGACACGACCGTGGTCGATCGCTCGGCTCTCGACCTCATCCGACGGATGCCCGGTCATTACGATCCTTGTGATCTCAGGGCAGTGGTCCGCGACCCAAGAGCAAAACTCCGTGCCACTCCGTCCGGGCATGCGTTCGTCGCACACAATAACTCCAACGGGATGTGATTTCACCACCGTAAGAGCCTCTTCGGCACTGCGTGCCGTGATCAGCCGAAAGTGCTCACCGTGCATAGCGCGGCACAGAGCGCGCAAGAGGTTAGGATCGTCATCGATCAGCAAGACATCAGGAACTGGCATCAGTACGTTCTCCTAAAGAGGGGGGGTAAATCGGCAACACTGCAAGCGGGCAATAATCGCTCACGGGCAGAGAGCAAGCCGCCGAGACTCGATCTCGTCGGCAAGATCAGAAGACACAACAACTCTCATGGGCAAGTGCAATTCGTGCGTTTCGGCATAGCTCTTTAGTCGACTGCGAAGCGACGCCGTTACATCATGCCCCTTGGCTACCAAAACCATACCGGTAGTTGTCTTAAGATCTTCGACAAGGTGCATGCCATCGATCAGTTCGTTGAGCTCGACGTCGATGATGCGTCGTGCGTCGTGCTTCGCGACAACTTTTCTTAAGGCGTTGATCGCGAGCGGATCGTAGCTTTTACTGTCCGTAGCCAAGCGATCAACCGCCTCCATCGCCCCACAACCTGCATTGGCCGTGAGATGATCGAATTCGAGCGCGATCGCGAGCAGGCTAGCGTTGCGGAGCATAACGGGATCGTCGCCAGTAGCAGGTAGCGCAGCGGTTGCCTGCAAGGCGACGACCCGGGCAATCTGATCGAGGCGCGGGGCTTCGGCAATCAACTCCGCTGCTGTCTCGTACTGTTTGCTAAGCAGTTCGCTCTCGGCAGCAGTTAGCGGCTGCCCTTGGGCAACTTTGGCGAGGGTCTGCTCGGTTAGCGCCACCGCTCCGAGCTGGGACAGCGCGGCGGCGATTTCCAATTCCCAAGCATTGTCGATCTCGGCCGCTTCGCCCAGTTCGCGGGCAAACGCTCGCAAGCGATTCGCACGCCCGAAGGCAATCGGACTGGTCAGCGATAGGACTCTGCTGAGCATCGCAACCACGCCGTGGACAGTTTGCGACATTAGATCGCGTTCAGCGCAGATTCGGCGGTATTCCTGGATACCCGCATCGATCGCTTCCTCCAGGTCATCTGCTTGGCAAGGCTTGCTCAAAAAGCGGAACACCCGCGCTCGATTGACCGCCTGCACCGCTGTCTGCTGATCGGCGTTGCCCGTGAGCATAATCCGAACGCTCTCGGGAGAGAGTTCGTGCATGCGCACGAGAAACTCCGCACCGTTTTCGCGGGGCATCGCCATATCAGAAACGATCACAGCAAACGGTCCCAGGAAGTTAACGGCTGTCACTCCCTCTTCGCTGCACAGCGCGGTCTCGACGTCGAAACGACGTCGCAGTCGTCGCTCATAGGCTTTGAGAACGTTAGGATCATCGTCGACCAGCAACACACGTTCAGGGGTCGTCGTCATGCGTAAGGTCTCCTCAGTTCGAAGTTCACTGTAAGTTGAAGCAAATTGAATCAGTCAAGTGCTTGTGAGCGCTTCTTGAGGTGCCCAAAAGGTGTGCTGATGGCTGAGTTGCAAGCTTCGCAGATAGGCTTCGTCTGCCTCTGCTTCACCGGCAGCCCACTCAGCGACATGCACCGCGGTAAGCGATGAGAAGGCGACCCCCGAGGCATTAAGTGGTGCATGATGCAGCGCTACGGCTTCCACCAAGGGAGCGGGAAGACCCCAGAGCTGAATCAGGTGCCCCCCAATTTCTGCATGACTCGCACCAAATTCGCTCTCTTCCAGCAAACTCAAATCATCGGAGCCCGTCATGGATTGCTGGCAAAGCGCTTCATACTCACTGGGGTAGGCTTGCGCAAGCACGAGGCGACCGACATCGTGCAGCAGCCCTGCCAGAAAGACATCACTAGCTTGATCTGCCGACATGCAAGCGTACTCGTCCGCGGCGATCTGCTTCGCTTTGACCGCTATCTGTGTCGAGTGAGCGGTCAAGCGTGCAAGCGAAATCCCACCAAGCTTGCAGCCCTCAAACTGTTTGAAGACACCCGTCGATAGCACAAGCGGACGGATCACGCCCAGTCCCAGCAAGGCCACGGCGTGCGGAACGTCGGACACACGGACCGGCAAACCAAAGAACGAAGAATTCACGAGCTTGAGGATCTTGGCAGACAGACCCAGATCACGGGCGATGATGCGACCAGCGGTTTCAGAAGAGCCGTTCGGGCTCGCCATTTCATCCACAAGTTCTAAATAAATCTCCGGAAGCGTTGGTAAGGTATCGACCGAGGCAACGATCGAACGAACCTTGGGTGAGCGAACTCTATCGTGGAGCAACATGGCAGAGCGAATCGCCGCGGTCAGCCGATCGGGATCGCATGGCTTTGCCAAGTACTGATGGGCCGGCCCCACCGCGCGCAGCGTGAGCTCTTGATCCGAATGCCCCGAGAGAACAATCCGTACCGTTTCGGGGTACAGGTCTCGCACCCGTGAAAGCAGCTCGGCTCCATCCATGCCAGGCATGCGCATGTCGGAGATCACCACTTGAGCAGATTGCAAGGCCAAAGATCGAAGCGCGTCAGCGCCGCTGGCGACAAAATCCATCTCCCACTCGGAGCGGTGAGAGCGCAGCATTCGCCTTAGGCCTGAAAGGACATTAGGCTCGTCATCGACGAATAGCAAACGTGGCATGGAGTAACTCTTTACTAAAGAATTCGCATCAAAACCAACAGACGCAGCTTGGACGCATGACAGTTCTTCTTATTCAACATCGAGTGGCAGACGGATGGTAAATCGTGTTCCTTGTCCCACCTTTGTATCGACATGGATGGTGCCGCCGTGTTTATCGACGATCACCGAACGAGCAATCGCGAGACCCTGACCGGTCCCGACCCCCACTTCTTTGGTGGTGAAAAAGGGGTCGAACACTTTCCCGACGATCTCGGGAGGGATTCCGCACCCATCATCCGCAATCGTCAGCACCGCGTAGTCATTCTCACGGCGTGTCGTTACGCTAATGACGCCTTTCTCTTCCGATGCTCCACGCAACTGCTTGATAGCGTGCGCACTATTGACGATTAGATTGAGCACAACCTGATTGAAATCACCGGGCAGACAAGGCGTCGGCGGAAGACTTGCATCAAAGTCGGTCTCGATCTTCGCAACGTACTTCCATTCGTTCGTCGCAACGGTAATGGTGTTGCGGATTGCTGCCGCCAAATCAATTCGCGTCTTGGTGGCTGTTCCCGGGTGAGAGAACTCCTTCATCGCGCGAACAATCGTGGTTACGCGCTCGATGCCTTCCAGAGACTGACCGATCGCCTCCCCCAGCTCTTCCTTTAGATACTCAAGGTCAGCTGCTTCCGAGGCTTGTTCTACCGACGCGAGCGCCTCAGAAGTATCAACTCCTGCACGCACCGCTGCGGCAAGCGATTCAAACGCGGCAAGCACTCCCATCAGGTCGCCAACCGCTTCCTGGACAAACCGGGTATTGTCTCCGACGTACTGCGTAGGCGTGTTGATCTCGTGGGCTATACCAGCGGATAGTTGCCCGATTGATTCAAGCTTTTGTGCGTGAGCCAGCTGCGACTGCAACTCTCTGCGTGCCGATATATCATGCACGAACACGTTAAACAGAAACGACGATCCATGTCGCATTGTCGCTACCGATACCTCTGCGGGCAGGTCGCTACCGTCACGCCGACGGGTGGTGATCTCCAGACGCTTTCCCTTCCGTGGATCGACCGCTAGTGCCCGCAGACCGCCAACCCCGCCTTCCGTTACGCCGTCCGGCAGGATTGTTTCTTCGAGGGATCGGCCTACGACTTCGCTCCGTGACCAACCGAAGAGACTCTCGGCGTTGGCATTCCACTCGATCAAGACTCCCGCCGCATCGACCGCCAAGAAAGCATCGTTCGAGGTATCAACCACGCCACGCCAATCGATCCCTGCAGGATCGCATAGCGGCACGGGATCCAATTCCTCAAGGCGTATCAACTCGGCATTGAGCTCGGCGAGCTCCGCTTCCAAAGCGTGATCGATAACTTGTGTTGTCATAGGGAACTAGCCAAACTGAATCGTAAAGCGTGAAAGTTATTCTGCCGGACGCAAGGAGCTTTCCTATTCGACTAAGAGTCTCTCGAAAGTCTTGCACAACAGCGGCCACGCAACCGGCTTATCCAGCACCGCGGCAACCCCTTGATGCTCCAACCGACTCCGCTCGGCTGGCGTCACATAACCACTTACCACGACGACAGGCACACCCGTGGTCATCCCGTTGGCCAGCAAGCACTCCAGCAGATCGCGTCCATCCCAGCGTGGCATGCGGAGGTCGGTGACGATGATGTCGGGTTTACGTGTCACGGCAAACCAATACCCCTGCATGCCGTCAGATGCGGGCCAAAGCTCAATTCCCTTGCGGTAGAGCCGCCTCGACAGGGCCGCTGTGATATTGGGATCGTCATCGACCCACAGGACCCGAGCCCGAACGGTTGGACGACGGCGGACGCGGCGGGGCTTGCCAACCGCGCTAGCAGCCAACGCCGTGCCGAGCGCCGAACGATTTTCTGTCAGTATCGCCATCAAGGATTAACCCTATTAGATGAGATTGATCACGTACCTTTTGTTGCCAACTCCTGGCAATTAGTGTGGCAACGACGCCTCCCCGGCCCAGACTTCGCCGCTGCGCAGCGTCGGGCATGTGTCACATCAGGCTTTCAACGTAGCCTTGAGAGCTGGCGATCACGGGGGATCGCAGCGGCCGACTCGGACGGGGCAAAAATATTCTTGAGCCAAGCCGCGATACTCTCTACTCGAAGAGTAGCTCAGAAAAGCCGGGGAGGGCGAGAATATGCCGAAGGGTTTCCACACCCTATAAACGGCACTTACCGATTACCCCGAAAATGCCCGCCCACATTGCTGACCAAAAGCAGCTGCTGCGTCCCTAGCGGCACCCCTGAGCGTTGCTGAAGTGTGCGACCGCTGCATTGCCGAGGGAGAAGGACGCTAGGGACCGTCGGCTAGTGGTTTATTTGTCAGCTGGAAATACAACGTGCCACCCTTCAGGAGTTCGGCGTGCTTCAGCACCCCGCCGGACAGTGGTTTGCCGTTGAGTGTCACCGCCATCACATAGTGGTTGGCATGGACACCGGGCGCTTCGATCCGCATTTGCTTGCCTGAGGGCAAATGGATCGTTACTTGCTCATAGGCAGGGATACCCAGCTCGTACTCCAACGAGCACGGATCGATCGGGTAAAAGCCCAACGCACTCAGCACAAACCAGGCCGACATCTGCCCACAGTCTTCGTTCCCGACGATTCCGTCCGGCGCGTCGGTGTAGAAGCGATCCCGAACTTCGCGAACTATCTCCTGCGTTCGCCGGGGTCTGCCAAGCCGATTGAAAAGATACGCGGCATGATGGCTCACCTCGTTGCCGTGAGCGTACTGACCGTAGAACCCGGTCACATCATCAATGTGGCTCTCCACCGTCAGGGGTTCGGAAAAGAAGCGGTCGAGACGGTCAGCCATGGCGTTCCGAGAGCCAAAGAGATCCGCCAACCCCTGAACATCGTGTGGCACGAACCAACTGTACTGCAGCGCGCTACCTTCCTTGTATTCAGAACCGTGCGCGATCGACTCGGCTTGAAAGGGCGTGATCCATGCCCCCTTAACGTCGCGTGGCCTCATCGCTTGAGTCTGCCGATCGAATAGCCGCCGATACGCCTGTGAACGGTCTTCGAGCCGGACCGCCGCTTCGAGATCCCCCACGCGGCGTGCGAGCTTCGCAGCACAGGCGTCGTCGTAAGCAACCTCAACGGTTTGCGAGACGCTCCAGGGGACGACTCCGCTCGGAAAGTATCCGTAACGCTCAAGGAGCGAGAACGGAGAAGCGTGATGATCCTGGAAAGAAGTTTCTGAGACCGCTTGCCACGCCGCCTGGGGATCCACTCCGTCAATCCCTTTGAGCACGGCCTCGGTTACAACCGGGATCGCATGGTTGGCAAGCATCGCGTGGGTTTCTTTCCCCCAAGCGGTCCACATCGGCAGATAGCCCTGACGGTCGTGATGCGCGAGCATGGTCCGAACTATCGCCCCCGACAACTCGGGGGCGAGGATCGTGTACAGCGGTTTAACAGCGCGGAACGTATCCCAGAGCGATAGCGTTGAGTAGTAACCTCCCGGCAAAACCGCGGGGCGATTATCGACGCCCAGGTAGGCTCCATCGACATCGGAGAGCAGGGTAGGGGCCAGGTGCAGATGATAAAGCGCCGTGTAGAAGATGCGTCGTGCACGCGCGTCCGCGCTGATCTCAATCTTGCTCAGCCGCTCGCGCCAAGCCGCTTCGGCTTCGCGCTTCACGCGATCAAAATCCCAATGATCGACCTCGGTGTGCAGGTTACGGCGCGCTCCCTCGACGGAAACGCTTGATAAGCCTGTTCGCACGAGCACGGGCTTGGCTTCCGACGGAGCGAAGCGCACGTAGCCGCGGACATCGGCCTTGGTAGCGCTGTACCCGCCTTTGCGGTGCCGCACGCCATCCACGACGCGGTCGAGAAGCGGGTCGTACATGCCGAACCCGACAATCGGTTCGGAAAATTCGATAACGAAGTAGACTTCTTGCAGGTCGGCCCAACCAGACGAAATACGGTATCCGCTTAGCGTGTGGTCATCTTCAACACGAAGATAAGCATCCAGCAGAGTTTCCGGCATGCCATACCGCCGCTGTCGATCGAATCCGTGATTCAGATCGATCACAAGATTTGCTTGTGCCCCGCGAGGATAGCCGAGCCGCAGCACACCGACGTGCGGTGCCGCGGTTGCCTCGACTCGGATATCGTCGTCTTCGAGCGTTACCGCGTAGTAGCCGGGAGAGGCGATCTCAGACTTGTGAGAAAATCGGTTGCGGTAACCTTTTTCGGGCGCGTCTTCGGCACCGGGCACAACGAGCACTTCACCAACCGTGGGGGCGAACAAAAGGTCGCCCATTTCTTCCACACCGGTGCCGCTGATATGCGTGTGGCTGAACCCGAGTATCGTGCGATCGTCGTAGTGGTAGCCGCCACAGGCATCCCATCCGGTGTCACGCGTGTCGGGACTTAGCTGCACCATGCCATGGGGTGTCGTGGCACCCGGAAAGCAGTGCCCGGAACCGCCCGTGCCGATCAGCGGATCCACCGATCGCACCGGATCTTGGCCGCACGCTAACGACGCAACGACACCGACGGTGGCGATCGCCACGCCCCTCCAAGAAGCGATGCCCCTGGGGCAACGGATGGTCGTGCGGAGTGTCATCAGACTTTATAACGTTCGCCAACCTGTTTGGTCACGACAGCGACAAGATTTCGCTTGATGCCCCGCATCAACAACCATTCTCTCTCGATTTCGCGCACATGCGCCTAACCCAAGGCAGTCGAGACATCCAATGTTTCTCTCTTCTCAAGCGAAAGCCGAACTCAAGCTCATGACCGGGCGAGGAGTTTACGGACTGACGGGGGATCGCTGATAATTCAATTCTCGTCCGCTGTTCAGGCCGGTCCACGAATCATAATTCGACGTTGCACGGCACCCGGTCAAGCCGCGTGTCGCGATACCGGCTTACTCTGCCGCCGCGCAGCCGCGTCGGATGCGACCCACGGCGATCGACCGACTGCGATCGACCGACTGCGATGTGACGACTGCGATGTGACGACTGCGAATAAGTAAGGCCGGGGGGCATCTTCCCCGCAAGAAGGGAGACGGCGTTGCCGAAAGTTCTCGATCAAAAGCTGGCGGAGATCCACGCGGACCCCAGTGGATCCAAGGCGTTCCTGCTCGCAGACGCCAAAGATGCGGACATGGCCTTTGGCATGGCTGCTCCCGGCACGAGGAGCAATGGCAGTAGCAAAACCCTCGCCGACTACCGCAACGCGATCCGCGCCGTCGTTCGACAAGGCCTCGTCGACCTGGTTCTGATGAGCGCTTCAAGCGTCGAGCAAATCGTGATCAAGGAAGGCCTGTTCCGTGACTCACCGGTGACCCCCGCCGGTCGCGCAAACGACACCACCGATATCTGGATCATTCGTGGCAGCCACTACGCGGCGACGCCGTCGCGGCCGTTTCGGTCCGCGACACTCGATCACCTCAAGCACGGGCAGTTGGTCGATGATCCCGCCGCACCGGGGCCGGGGGTTGATCTGGGGCTCTACAGCTTGACCTTCTCGGGCGATACCGAAGCTGACCTCCGCACGCTCGAAGCGTTTGCCGCTTTCCGTCTCGAGGCCGAGCAAAAAGGCTTTCGCTACTTTCTTGAGGTCTTCAACCCGAACGTTGCGGGCAGCGTTCCGGACAGCGAGTTCGGCGGATTCTTGAATGACCATATCGCCCGTTCTTTGGCCGGCGTGACAAGCGTGGGACGTCCGCTATTTTTGAAGATCCCCTACAACGGTCCGGCAGCGCTCGAAGAACTCGTGGCCTACGACCCCCACTTGGTGGTCGGGGTGCTGGGCGGATCGGCAGGAACCAGCCGCGATGCTTTTCAACTCATCGCCGAAGCGCGACGTTACGGCGCACGGATCGCGCTGCTCGGGCGCAAGATCAATGCGGCCGAAGATCAACTCGCGTTTATCGAGCATCTGCGTAGCGTCGCCGATGGCAACGCCTCGCCGTCGGAGGCGGTGCGCTCCTACCATGGCCACCTTCAGACCGCGGGGGTGGCTCCGCACCGAAGTTTGGAAGACGATCTCATGATTACCAACACCGCGCTTAGTTATTCGGCGTAACCCGCCCGACTCGTATGAAACGCTCGCAGATCAATCAAGCCGTTCGCGATGCGACGGTGTGTTTCATCCGTCACGGATGGACCCTGCCCCCCAACCCACGGTGGGACGTCACCGACTTCGGTCGCGATGATTTTCGCGCCTGTGGTCTGGTGCTGGTGAACCTTGCCGAAGAGCCCGAGTACTGCGAGAAGCTGATGTTCGCGTATCCCCATCAGATCACGCCCGCCCACACGCACCGACTCAAGAAAGAAGACATCATCTGCCGCCACGGCGTTTTAGAAGTGCGTCTCTGGCCGGCGTCGCCCGAAAAGTGCTCTGCGTCGGATCCGCCAAGCCGGGTGCGCGTTGATGGGCAAGAGACTAGTATCGACGCGGGCTCGGTCTTGGTGCTCCAGGCGGGCAGCCGGGTGACGCTCGAGCCGGGGGTATTCCATTCGTTCTGGGCTGCCGCCGAAGACACGATCATTGGCGAGGTTTCGACCGCCAACGATGACCTGACGGACAATCTGTTTGCGGAACCGGTCAGCCGCTTCACGCAGGTGGAAGAGGACGAGCCCGCGCTCGTTCGGCTCGTCTCGGACCCTGTCCTCTAAGCGAGCCAAGCAATGGACAGAGAACAGCTCGCGCGCAAGATCGAATCACGAGCCGATGAGCTCTCGCAGCAGCGCGTGGTGACAGGGTTTGACGGCTTTGTCGATGAGATGCTCTCGGTCGTACAGACGCGACATGGCGAAGCCAACTACGAACGGGTCGCAACGATCGAGCACTTTGGGTCGCTGATTTCTGCCGCAGCGGGTCACAGCAGCCTCCGCGAGGCGGTGGTCACCTCCGTCGAGCCGGGCGGCTGTGCCGTTAATATGGGCGACGGTCTCACGGCGCTGGGCATCGGGGTTGAGACCTTCGCAACACTCGGAGATCCGATTCATGCGGCGTTTGCCAAGTACGGACAACAGGCTCGGCTGCACTCGTGGGGCGATTCGCCAGGCCGAACGCTCGCCTTCGAGTTTGACGATGGCAAGCTGATGTTCAGCCACGTCAGCCAACTCGCCAGTTTCACCGCTCAGGAAGTGGGGCGGCGGCTAGGCGAAGGGGAGTACCAGCGTGCTTGCCAAGCGGCGTCGCTGATCGCTCTCACCGACTGGACCCTCTATCCGCACATGACCCAAGTCTGGCGACTGCTTGCGGTCGAGGTGTTTGCCAAGCTCACGCAGCGCAAGGCGCTGCTGATCGATCTGGTCGACCCCAGCAGCCGCAGCGAGGCGGATGTACGAGATATGCTCGCGGTGCTGCCGGAGCTGAACGCGCAGCTACGCGTGACACTCGGTCTGAATCAGAACGAAGCCAACGTGCTGTCACGACTGGTTGGGATCGCAACCGTCGCCCCTGCCGACCCGCTAGCCAGCGCTGCGCAAGCGGCCGCTCTTCGGCTGGCGGTAGGGGTCGAAGAAGTCGTGCTTCACGCCTCGCGTTTCGCGGTGGCAGCAGATTCTTCTGGCACCACGGCCCTCAACGGCCCCTACACCTCGACGCCGATCAAGAGCACCGGAGCCGGCGACCGCTTCAACGCGGGCTACGCCGCGGGGCTGCTGCTGGAGCTTGGCCCGGCAGAACGCTTAGCGTTTGGCGTGGCGGCTTCGGGAGTCTTCGTCCGGACGGGGCAGAGCGCCGAGCTTCGCCAAGTGACCGCGCTCTTGCGTAACTTTGAGTCGTGGAGCCCCTGAATGGCTCACTCCCTCGCGGCTGCCTGGCAGACCCGCAATTAGCCAACCGACAGTGCACCGAGTCGGCTTAAGCGAAGCTACCCGAACCTACACTACTTCTCCCAGATTAACGCCATGGTCCGAATCCTCACCGCGTGGTTGCTCATCGTCGCGGCTCTCCCGATCACGTACTCCAACGAGATCGCTCCGAGCACTTCCTTCGATGTGGTTGTTTACGGAGGCACATCGGCTGGGGTCGTCGCTGCGGTGCAAGCGGCCCGACTTGGGCGGTCAGTCGTGATCGTGGCACCCGAGCGAAAGCTCGGAGGACTCTCCGCCTCGGGACTCGGGTGGACCGATACGGGCGATAAATCGGTCATCGGCGGCCTTTCGCGTGAGTTCTACCACCGCGTCTGGAAGCACTATCAGAAGCCCACCGCGTGGAAGTGGCAGCGGCGCGAAGAGTTCGGCAATCGGGGCCAGGGCACCGAAGCCATCGACACTCAAGGCCGAACCCAGTGGATCTTCGAGCCGCACGTCGCCGAAGAGGTCTTTGAAGAGATGCTCGCCGAGGCCGACGTCCGCGTCGAGCGCGAGGAATGGCTCGACCGCGCTGCAGGGGTCGAGCTTGCTGGAAAGAAGATCGCTTCAATCCGCACGCTATCGGGCAAGACTTTCGCCGGCAAGATTTTTATCGACGCCACCTACGAGGGCGATCTGATGGCGGCAGCGGGTGTCGATTATCACGTCGGACGCGAGGCGCGTGAGGTTTACGGCGAGGAATGGAACGGCGTGCAGGTAGGCGTTCTGCACCACAAGCATTACTTCGAGAAACCGGTCGATCCGTACGTGGTTGCCGGTGACCCCTCCAGCGGACTGCTGCCACGCATCAGCGCCACCCCTCCTGGTTCTCGGCACGAGGGCGACCAGCGGGTTCAGGCTTACTGCTTCCGCATGTGCCTTTCAAATCACCCCGATAACCGGCTGCCGTTTCCGCGTCCAGAGAGTTACGACCCGGCTCAGTACGAGCTGCTGCTGCGCATTTTTGCCACCGGTTGGCGCGACGTTTTCTGGAAGTTTGATCGTGTCCCTAACCGAAAAACCGACACCAACAATCACGGCCCGTTCAGCACCGACAACATCGGCTTCAACTACGACTACCCCGAAGCCAGCTACGAGCGCCGCCGGGAGATCATCCAAGAGCACATCGACTACCAGCAGGGGCTCATGTACTTCATGGCCAACGACCCGCGTGTGCCCGAAGAGATCCGCACTAAGCTTGCCAGTTGGGGACTCGCCGCCGATGAGTTCCAAGAGACAAACGGCTGGCCCCATCAGATCTACGTGCGTGAGGCACGACGCATGATCGGCGAGTATGTCGCCACCGAGGCTGACTGCCTCTCGCAGCGCACCACCGATGTCCCGATTGGCATGGGATCGTATGTGATGGACTCGCACAACGTCCAGCGTTATGTAACGCCCGAAGGAACCGTCCAAAACGAAGGCGATATCGGCGTGCACCCGCCCCAACCCTACAAGATCGCCTACGGCAGCCTCACTCCTCGTAAGGGGCAGGCGAGCAACTTGTTGGTGCCGGTGTGCCTGTCGTCCTCGCATATCGCCTACGGATCGATCCGCATGGAGCCCGTCTTCATGATCCTAGCGCACTCCGCCGCCACGGCGGCGGATCTGGCCCTCGACTCGGGCTGTGCCGTCCAAGAGATCGACTACCACGAGCTACGCGATCGGCTACTCTCTGAAGGACAGATTCTTGACCTCCCCCACGAGCCGTGACCTTTCGCTCTAAGTTTGCAAGAATTGAAACACAACCATGATTAAGTTAAGAACCTCTCGCGGCGGTGCCGCGGCTTAAGCCGCGATCCACTGGCGAGCGCACTTTTCCGACTATCGGCCCGCAGGGCCGCACAAGCACCCCCTCATCAGCCCGACTTCTTCCCCCTCAACCGCGACTTATCTCCATGAGCACCAACCGGCGAGAGTTTCTTCAGTTTTCGGCAGCCTCGTTTTGGGTCGGATCGTCGGTCGTCGGCGCGCCGTCTCTCGCCAGGGCAGCGGCACGGTCCGCGAACGAGCGGCCGGTTTTTGGATTCATCGGTTCCGGAATCCAGTTCCAAACGCTGATCAGGTCGGGGTGCGTGTTCGGGCCCTGTGCCGCGGTATGCGACGTCGATGCGGTGCAACGCGGGCGCGGCGTCGAAACCGCCCGGATTGAACACTACGCGCGCGACTACCCCATTACGATCTACAACTATGAAGACCACCGCGCGGTGCTCGACCGAGACGACATTGATGCCGTGGTCATTGCGACGCCCGATCACTGGCACGCCAAGATTGCTACCGAAGCGATGGACGCCGGCAAAGACATTTATTGCGAGAAGCCGCTCACGCTCACCATCGACGAGGGGCGCCGCCTTGCCGACCACGTGGCGAAGACCGGCCGAGTCTTGCAAGTCGGCACGATGCAGCGCACCGAGTTTGGCCGCTCCTTCGCCACGGCCGCGGCGATGGTCCGCGACGGACGCATCGGCACGCTAAAGCGGGTGACGTGCGCCATCGGCGGATCGCCCCAGCCGTTCCCGATCCCCCCAGCTCCAACGCCCAAGCACCTCAATTGGGATCGCTGGTTAGGACCGGCACCGTGGACCGAGTACCTCGCCACACCCCAGATCCTCAAAGATCGCGGCTACGAGTCGGGTCACCCGGGAAGCCGCACGCACGCTTTCTTCCGCTGGTGGTACGAGTACTCGGGAGGCAAGCTCACCGACTGGGGCGCTCATCACGTGGATTGTGCGATGTGGGCCCTCGACCGCGGGCATGCTGATATCGGCCAGTACACGCTCGATCCATTGCGCGTCGAGCACCCCAACCCCATGGACAAGGACGGCATGCCGGTCCATACGGATCGCTACAACACTGCCACCCAATTCCACACGCGTGTGGAATTGGAAGATGGGCTAGTAATCGACATTGTTGATAGCGCCGTGGAGACGCTCGGCTTTGATAATGGCATTATGTTCGAAGGAGAGAACGGCAAGTTTTTTGTGAATCGGGGCAAGCTGACCGGTAAGCCGGTCGAAGACCTCCAGACCAATCCGCTTGCCGCAGACGCCCTGGATCGGCTCTACGGCCGGACGAACGTCGCGCCGACGCACATGGGGGACTTTGTCGATTGCCTGAAGACTCGCCAGACGCCGGTCTCCGACGCCGAGTCGCACCATCGCAACCTCACCGTCTGCCACGCCGCCAACGTCGCGTTGCGGCTGGGGCGCAAGCTGACCTTCGACCCCGCGACCGAGCGCTTTGTCGGCGACGATCAGGCGAATCGGTTCTTAGCCCGTACACCGCGCAAGGGTTACGAGTGGTAAGCCTTGCAGGCGTCTAAAAATTCGTGCTCTGCGAAATTTTTTGCGGTTCGCAGGTCCGTTCGGGCACACTTAGGGGGGGTAGAGCGCGTGACCCGCCACAGGGTCACGCCCCCCCCAGAGACCTGTTGGCCACTCCGCTTGGCATGCCTTCGTTTCCCGCATCAACGCCCGCTGAGCCGCGGCTACCGGCACGGTCCGCAGAACGCGGTGCAGCGCCCGTGGCCGTTCTGCCCACGGCCGTTCTGCCCGCGATCGTTGCGACCGATGGCGAGCTGTTAGCCGAACTCCGCCGCGATCCCCTAGACGAGACCGCCTTCGGTCGGCTCGTCGAGCGTCATGGAGCGATGGTCTGGCGAGTTTGCGAGCACCTGCTGGGCAACCGTCACGACGCGGAAGACGCCTTTCAGGCCACGTGGTTGGTCTTCGCTCGCCGCGGAGCGTCCGTCCGCACTAGTGATTCGGCCGCCGGCTGGTTGTATCGGGTTGCGTATCGCACGGCGCTGGTCGCCAAGCGACGGGCCCGCCGGCGAAAAGAAACGCCGCTCGAAGCGGACCCCGCTCTTGCCGCAGAAGAGGCGTTCCCGGACCTGCTGAGACGGCAGACCGTCTCCACGCTGATGCAGGAACTCGACAAGCTGCCGGCGAAGCATCAAACGCCGTTGGTGCTTCGCTATCTGCAGGGCAAGTCGCGTCGCGAGATCGCCGACCTTACCGACACCACGATCGCGACCGTTCAAGGCCGGCTAGCACGGGGCAAGCAGTTGCTGCGGCAGCGTTTGGTGCGGAGGGGCGTCTCGCTATCAACCGCCATGGCGATCGCGGGCCTCACGCCGCGCGACGCTGTAGCGGTCCCTCACGCGCTGACCGCACAAGCCACGGGCGACGCCGCCGGCCTGCTGACAGGCAGCACCTTAACGGCTTCGACTACGACCCTCTCTCTCTACCGTGAAGGAGTCTCGGCGATGCTAGTCTCTCAAGCCGTCAAACCAATGCTGATTGCCGGTGCCGGTTGTCTGCTCGCGCTGTTCGTGGGCTTCGAACTCGCCGGGGTTGGTCAAGCGCAGGATCGCGCCGAGCCGGCGTTTACGCTGGACGCCACCAGCGTGAGCGATTCGGAAGCGCCGAGCGCTGCGCCGGTCCAGATCGCGGCGGCGCCGCTTTCCCCTGCGCGTCGCCGAGCCGCTGCCAACGAGTTGGCTGCCGACAGGCTGCCTACTCCATTAGCCCCGTTGGCTGCCGACACGCCGCCCACTCCGTTCGCCCAGGCACGACTCGCCTTCGGTGACGATTTAGACGTCGCGATCTGGGGAGGAGCCTCCGAACATGCCTACGCGGGGGGCGGGGGGATCGATGCGCAAGGCAACTTAGAGCTCGGTGCCCCGTACGGTCGGGTGCCCAATGTCGGAGGCCAGACCTTAGCGGAAGCCCAGAAGGTCGTCGCCGACCATGTGCGCCGCGTCACGCACGATCCAGCGCTCCGGGTGCGCGTGCTCCACGAGCGTTTCGGTGTCGCGGGCGGCGAGCCCGGAGAAGCGAGTGAGCCCCCAACGCCGCCAGAGTCCGTCGCGGCAACCGCGGCTGAAACGCAAACGGACTTGGACCTCGAAATCGAGCGCAATCTGCAAGAGGCCGAGAAACAATTGAAACGGATGCGTGAGCTCGCTAAGCAGGTCATTCGTATCGAAAGCATCGAGTTAACACGGAAGGCCGAAGCAAACCAGTTACCGCCCGAGCACTTTGGAAAAGGATTGGGTGGGTTTGGGGGAGGTGGTGGTGTGTGGGTCTTCGCAGGGGCTCGTCTCTACAGCCCCTTGTCTGCGGTCGTCTTTAATCAGCACATAGCGGCGGCTACGTTAGCCAATTCCGCGATCAATAGGTCTACAGAGGCCTTAAAAAGTTGGGCCAGCACTCAGCTAACGGGGATCGCCGAAGGACCGGAAGCACTACAAGAGCAACACATTGCCGAGATCGAGCAGCGGTATAAGGCTCTGCACGAGCGAATAGCGGACTGCCAATCTCGCATCGACCAAGCGAGAGCTGATCTGAGCAAAGCCGTTGAGAAAAAGCGGTCGTCTGCCTACGCAATCCAAAGCAAAGCCTTCTCTGAAAAGGCCCTAAACCAAGCGGATAGGAACCTCTTACGCCGGAACGCTAGCCCGCCGTTTCCCTACCGCGAAGGGATGTCGGGATCCGAGATCTTAAGGCTCCAGCAGCAGATCAACCGCGTGGGGACTTCGCTGTGGACTGACGATTTTCAACCGATTGAAGAAGACAGCGATTTCGGGCCGCTGACCCGGCAAGCGGTCGAGCGGCTGGAAAAGCACTTTGGTCTGCCCGTTACGGGCGCGGTCGATGTTCAGCTCCACGAGCGGCTCAGCGAAGCCGACGGGGCCGATGTCCGCTGGTCTCCGACTGATTCCCCGTACGAGGACCTCACTCGCTGAGGTAGCGCTTGATGATCGGCGTGATCGCGTCGGCCCAGCGGCGGTAGCCTTCCGCGTTCGGGTGCAGCAGGTCGGGCATCACGCTCTTGGGCAGCACACCGTTATCGTCCAGGAAGATGTCTCGCAGGTTCAGATACTCCACGTGCTCGCGGGCTTCGAGCTTGGCGATCCGCTCGTTCACCTCGTCGTTCATGAGCCGCTTCTCGTCGTCGGGCGTCTCGCCACGCGGGAAGACCGCCAGCAGCAGGATGTCGCTCTTGGGCGAAAGCTCTTGCAGGCGATCGACAATCGCGGTGACCCCCTCGGCGGTTTCCGCGGCCGTTCCCATACCGTGCCCCGTGTTGTTCGTGCCGATCATGATCACGTACAGGGCAGGGGAGAGGCCGGCAACTTCGTTGTTCTCTTCGCCGGCGTCACCAAGGCCAAGCCGCCACAGCACATGCTCGGTACGGTCGCCGCTGAAGCCCAGGTTGAGCGTCGTGTACGGCGCGAAACGCTCTTGCCACAGCTGTTTGCCGGCGTTCTCCCAGCCGTGAGTGATCGAGTCGCCGATAAACACCAGCCGGACCGCCTGGTCTTGCTCGGCAAAGGCCTGCTTCTGCTCGAGGCGGCTCTGGTGGCGATCCTGCCACCACTTGTCGGGGCGCGGCTGGGCCTGCATTGCGACGGGCATCGTCGCGACCGACTGGGCGTCCGCGACGCGCTCCGTCGGGCTGCTGAGCAACAAGGAAAGGCTACCCATCACAAGAAAGAGACGTAGAGGGCTCATTATTGGGGCTCGGCGACGCGATCGGGAGAATTCATCGGGAAAAGTTCGTTGGCAAACCTGTCCACACTCCAGGTCAGAACACTCTCTTCTAATCGACCGATCAGCCGCACGCCACCCACGAAGCACGTGATCGCGGGGGTGAGCCGATGGCCCCCAACTCAGATCCCCTGGAGGGCGTCTTCGAGCACGCCCGTATAGAAGCCGAAGACGCGGAAAATGAGCGCTACGATGATCGCCACGATGGCCAGCCATACCAACCCCGCCAGCGCCATCGAGAGGGTCGAAATGGCCCGCTCGGCCTCTTCCTGATAGCGGGCGGTCAGCTTGCCGAGCGACTCGACCAAGCGCCCTCCTTCCTCGGCCACTACCAGCGTGTCGAGAAAGTCGCCCGGAAATTCGCCGGTGTGCGCCAGCGCGGTGCTGAGCGGCATGCCGCGGCCCAGATCGTTAGCGACCGGCTCAATGTGACGGCCGTACCGCTGGTTGCCGGCCGCCGCGAGCGACAACCGGGCGACGTGGCGCATGTCCAAATCCGTATCGAGCAGCATGGCGAGCGACCAAGCGATCCGCTCCAGCGCAAGCTTCTGCAAAGCCTCGCCGACAACCGGCAGCCGACTAGCACGGGCCAGGAGTGCCTCGATGGATCCCGGCTGCGAGCGCAGCCACCGCCACCCCAATCCGGCCATGGTAGTGAGCACGGCGATAGCGCCCAAAAAGATAAAGACGCCGCTCGTGCCGCTCAGGCCCAGGCCGAGCAGATCGATCCCGCGTCCGGTGCGGGGATCGCTGATCATGCCGCCGATGGCGATCAGCAACGCACACACACCGATCGCCGCAACGAGTTGCAGGAGGGGCCACGCGATCTTGCCACGAAACGTGCGCGCGGCACTGAGCTGGTGCTCGTAATGCCGTGCTAACCGCTTGAGCACGGCGGGCTGCCTGCCGGTCCGCTCGCCGACGCGCACAAGTTCGACCAGCATGCGCGGGAAGTAAGCCCCCTCGGCGGCCACCGCTTCTTCGAGCGGTTCCCCCGCGGCGACTGCCTTGGCGAGTCGCTCGCAAACGTCGCGGCGGCGTCCCGTAGCACGGTCCGCTTCGGAACGCAGCAACCGCCGGATATCGATCCCCGCGTCGAGACCTGTCGCCAACCGATCGCACAACGGCGCGAGTTCTGCTGGCGAGGCGTGCATCAGTTGTTGCTGAACCCTAGCTTCGCGCCCTTGAGCCGTGCGAGGGGATCGGCAAGCAGCCGTTCGCGGCAGGTCGGGCAGAGATCGTAGCGGAGCTGCTGGTAAAGCTCGTCGTCGAGCGAGACCGAGTCTTCCATTCGTTCGAGCATGTCTTCGATCGCTTCGAGGTGATCGACCTCAGGGTCGGTCGGCTCGGTGTCTTCATCGACTGCCGCGTAGACCTCGAGCCGCACGACGTAACGCGTCTCGTGCTCACGGTCGATCGGCTGGCCGCAAGCGTCGCACGAGAAATGAATCATGTTGAGAGCCCTGAAGAATCGTTCGCGTGGGGCGCCTCGCTCCCTTCGTTCCCATTGCATCGTAAAGAGAACGCTCCCCCGATCGCAAGTCGAGAGTGCCCGTGTTTCTGGACACGGCAGACTCCCCCCTGCCGGTTATTGCACGCTTGTTGCAAGGGAGCCCCCACTTCTCGAGGCCCGCTGGCCTTCCACAATCAAAAAATCGTGCCAGATGAAGACTTCGTCAAGACGGGCGTTTCAGCCCCGCCCGCGGGTGGCTCGGCCGAGCGGGCGAGGGTAAAGTGAAGCTATCGGGATCACGCCGTACCGCCAGCTATCGTTTCTCAGATGGCGTGCGGACTGAACCCGTTCCCTGCGCGGCCTGTCGGGTAAACGCCCGGCCAGACGTGCAGCGCTAAAAAGTGTGCGACGTGCGGCGGAGGAGTTGACTTCACCCCGAGACGACAGCATGACCATGAGCAGCGGCCCGGCGACGCTCAACGCGAGCGTTTTGATTCTGAATCGGCAGTACATGGCGATCCACGTGGTCGACGTGAAGCGCGCCTTTTGCCTGTTGCTGCGCGAGCTAGCCGAGGTCATCCACATCGAGGATGGCCAGTACGGCAACTATGACTTTCACTCGTGGCGTGAAGTCAGCGCGATCCAGAACGAGCTGGGCATCGACACCGACGACCCGCATGCCGAGTGGATCAACAGCGTCAATTTCCGGATTCGCGCTCCGCGGATTCTGCGGCTGCTGAATTTCGACCGCTTACCACGCCAGCGCGTGCGGCTGAACCGGCGCAACCTGTTCGCCCGCGACGGCAGCCGATGCCAGTACTGCGGAGAAAGCTTTCCAACCAGCGAGCTGAGCATCGACCATGTCACGCCGGTCTGCCACGGCGGGCAAACCACGTGGGAAAATGTGGTGTGCGCGTGCGTGCGGTGCAATGTCCGCAAAGGGGGAAGAACCCCCGATCAAGCCGGCATGAAGCTATTCAAAAAGCCGGTTCGCCCTAAGCGCAGCCCGATGCTGGCGATCAAGCTCGGCCAACCGAAGTACGCCAGCTGGAAAACCTTTATTGACGAAGCCTACTGGTCAATCGACCTGAAGTGAGCTGCGGTCGGGGCACCGGACGGCAAAAACAATAAAGGGCCGGGGTTAGCTAACGCTGACCCCGGCCCTTTATTTGATGCGCAGGCGACTTCGACACCGCTCGGCGACTGCCCCGGGTCTCTCAGCGGTCTGAAGAGAACCGTCGGGACGCTCGAAGCCGGGGGGTCAGTTATCGCTGTCGGCAAGCGGCTCTTTCTTCTCAGTGATGACCTCGCTTTGCGGTGCCATCTCGGCGTTGAGGGCAATAAAGTCCTTCCACTCCTCAGGAACGTTGTCCTCGTGGTAGATCGCCTCAACGGGACACTCGGGCACACAAGCCTCACAATCGATGCACTCATCCGGATGGATGTAGAGCATCTTTTCCCCCTCGTAGAAGCATTCTACGGGGCAAACGACCACACAATCGGTGTACTTGCAGTCAAAGCAAGGCTGGGTAACCACGTGAGGCATTGGGGCCTATCTCCTGGCAGGGGGTCGAGGCGTCCGGGGTCGGTCCCCCCTGCAACGCCGATGATTGATACCATTGTTTGATACGCAGACCGTCGTCGGGGTCAATCCGGGGCCATTTCGATTCCCAGCGGGGCCTTGCGGCTTATTGCGACTGGGTTTCGATTAGGGGCAGACAAACCGTTTCATGACAACTACTTACGCACCATATCGACTCTTCAGGCAATGGCAAGCCAGGGGACTTGAGGACGGCGAGCAAAAGTGTGTCCCCCGCGCGGGCAGATGTCCGATGAGTTTTGTTGCTACGCTAGCGAACCCTGCTTACGATTGAGGTAGAGAAACCGGGGCGGCGGAGCCGCGGGGACTCGTGCCGGCTGCCAGCCCCACGCCAATTCTGACAAATTGGTGGGGGGCAAACTCTGCTTAGCTGATTCGGGGCTTAGCAGAGTCGGGCCGGTTGCGATGGACCGCCGGAGGAACACGGCGGCCCAGCTTAAGAAGGGGCGCTCAGAACCGCAGGAATCAGCACGATCGGCCACCTCAGCACTTTGCGTTGGGCGAGGCCCGAGCCGGTCGTACGACCTACTACTAGGCGCTCTCGGTGGTGTTGATCCCGATCGATCGCGAATTGCTCAACAAGTGCCTTGCGCATGATGAAGACGCATGGAGTGCCTTCATCGACCGTTTTGCCGGTTTGGTTACCCGAGTGGTCAGCAGCACCGCCGACCGTCGCTCGATCAGCCTGAGCGCAACCGACCGCGAGGATCTCGTTTCGGAGGTCTTTGTTGAGTTGCTCACCGGAGAAATGGCTCCGCTGCGCAAATTCCAGGGCAAGAGCTCGCTGGCCACTTATCTGGCGGTTATCGCACGCCGTGTGGTCGTGCGTCGCCTGCTGGTACGTGCGGGGATCACTCCGATTGCGCCGATGACCCACGATCTGCCCAGCAACACCCCGACCGTCGAAGATCGGATCGCCAATCAGCAACAAGTGGAGCACATGCTCCAGGGGCTGGTCCCTGCTGAGGCCCAAGTGGTACGGCTCTATCACCTGGAAGGGAAGAGTTACCGCGAGATAAGTCGGGTCGTCGGTATGCCTGAGAACACGATCGGCCCCCTCTTGAGCCGGGCTCGCACACGGCTACGGGCACAGCCGCACTGATCACGAGCAACTTTTCAGCGCCAACGTTCGCCTGTTTGTAACCGTTCAACGCACTGACGGTAGAGCAATGCCGCCCGCCGGAAGACCGGCCCGAGTCGGCTGCTGGGCAATCGCTGCAGCAGCAGCCCTACTGTCGTTCGCGGCGGGGCTCCACGCGGCAGCCGAGGTCACCTCGCGGCGCATCTCGTCGGCGAAGGGGGTCGCAACCCCGGCAGCGGCGCGAACGGGCTGCGTTGCAGGATCGACAGCGCTCACCTGAAAGGCTCCCCGCGTCAGGTCAACGATTGGTGCCCCCGCGATGGTCGGCATGCTCCACAGCTGATCCCCGCCCGCGATCGGGGCGTTCAGAACGAGCCGTCCCGTCTCAATCTGGAGCGACATCTGGGTCCGGGGCATTCTCAGCGTCACACGCCGCGGTAGCGATGCCCCCGTGGCCGGGTCGTACTCGAATCGTTCACAACTGACGCTCGCAATGAGCGTCTCACGGCTGTCGTAAATCTGCTGTTCGATCGGCCAGGCAGTGGTCCGTTCGACGACCAGCACACGCCGGCGCGGACCGCTCAGCGTGTTTTCGGCAATCTGTACCTCGACCTGATCAGCACCGCGTTGGAAGGGGCCCTGAACCACGGCATTCGCATCGATCGTGATCAGGCCCAGCGCATCAATCAACAGCGTCGGATCGAGACTGGCCGAGTTACCGGTCGCGGCAAGATCGGAATAAGAGGCCGTGTAGAGCCCCGGCGGATCGTTCCTGCGGGCCCAAAACCAGAAGCGCTGTTCGTTGCCACCCGCATCGACCTCAGGCCCCGTCAAACGGGTCGTTGCGCGCAGGCGGAAGCGCTTCGGCCGTTCGACCGCGATCTTGCCGCTCAAGAGGGGCAGTCCCGGCAAACCGGGGGAGGAGAACGAAGCCTGATCCGCCTGATAGGTGCTGATCCGCGCCGTATTAGCGTTAACCGCCGCGACAATCTGCGCGGCCGTGGAGGTGGGGGTCAGCACGGCCGGTGCCGGCGGCCCGCCCAGCGACAACGGCGATCGCATCCGCGGCGCGCAACTGGCCCCCATGGTCGCTACGCACAACGCCGCCAGGACGATCGCGCGACACACCGAGCCAGACCAGACAAGCATCGGTTGGCCACGGGTTGGACGGGGCACGGCAGTCATGCGGGCTTGGCTCCGGTGCCGTAGACGATCGCCATCAGTTGTTCCTTGACATCATCCCGACGCTCGGCTGAGGGGGCACGCGCATCAATTCGATAGCGCACTCCGCCCGGCCCGGTGAGGCTCAGCGCTGCGGTCGGTTCCGCGGTGTCCTCGTCGTCTGGCTGAAAGAGTTGCAGGCCATCGCCCATGCGCAACACGCGACGGCGCAGCAGCAGCAACGCGAGCAGGTAGCGCAGCTCGTGACGGTGCGGTTCGTTCTCCCACTGATGAAGGAGCCGCAGCAAGACCTCGTTCGGGGCGGGCTGTCCCGTGCCGGCCGTTAGCGGAACGGTCGCACGCCACCAGCCCAGCGCGTTCGCGGGCGGGCTACTCCACGAATCGCTCGCCACGTCGCGACGCACGACGTCGCCAGCTTCTTCGACAATTACCGAATAGTAAGCTTCCCCCGGAGCCAGGGCCCGGTCAGAGACCGCACACCGGCGGGTGAAGCGACGAATCGGAAAGTCAATCGCGGGCATGGGCTCGCGCGGTCGGGGCGCAGGGGGACCAACAGAACAAAGCCCCGCGGCGTCAGCACGAGCCGAGTGGGCGCGCGAAGACTAGAGTAGGCCGCCGCCAGCGGCAAGACACATCGCCACTCGGCCAGCCCGCTTAGCTAGCAGTGTAAAACCGGCCGCTCTGGCCCCCCGGACCGATCCCCACGGTGAGCGAAGCTAAGCAGCGGGGGCAGCGGCCAACGTAAGCGTCTCCGTTCTTGTTGCGATAGATCCGCGTATAGACCCCGCAGCACTCAAACGTGACCCCCAGAAAGTTGGCGGGGGAGGCCGTCGACCTCGGCGCACGCGGGGGCTCGCTGGTCAGATCCAGGCTCGCGGGCGGCTGGTCCATGACAAGAGATCAGAACGAGAGGGCAAGGAGGGGGACGCTAATCATCAGCCCCGGTAGCGACCGGTGCGTCTGAAGCATCGACGGCAACAGGGGTAAAACTTCTTGCTCCGGCAGGCAAGCCGGACGATCCGCAGGGGGCGAGCCGTAAGATTCTTCCTGATCGCTGCGTTCCTCACGAGGCCAATCTTGGGGCCCCCCGGCTCGCGAACCTTGACGGGACCGGCCCGGTCCGATCATCATCATGACTGTGACGAAGAACCTGCTCCTGCTGCCGCTCCTACTACTAGGCCCCCCGGGGTTCTAGGGACGGCTCTTCGCGCATTAGCAGTGCCAGCCAAACCCTGGGGCCCCGCGGGCTCCAGGGTTTTTTCGTATCCTGGTCTCTGCTGCGGCTCTTCTCCTCAGCCTTTTTCCTCACGCCACGACCAATGTCTCAACCGCGCCCGATCACGATCTTTGACACCACGCTCCGCGACGGCGAGCAATCCCCCGGTGCCAGCATGAACCTGGCCGAGAAGCTCGAAATGGCCGCGGCGCTGGCCGACCTGCGCGTCGATGTGATCGAGGCGGGCTTCCCGATCGCCTCGCCGGGAGACTTTGAGTCCGTCCGGGCGATCGCGGACGCGGTGCGGGGTGTTCAGGTATGCGGCTTGGCCCGCTGCAACGACGCGGACATCGATCGGGCCGCCGACGCCCTCACCGAGGCCGAGGCCCCCCGCATCCACGTCTTTTTGGCCACAAGCGCAATCCACCGCGAGTTCAAACTCAAGATGGACAAAGAGGAGATCATCCAACGGGCCATCGCGGGGGTCCAGCGCGCGCGCAACCGGTGCGACAACATCGAGTTTTCGCCCGAAGACGCCGCCCGCACCGAGCCCGACTTCCTGTGCCAAGTTGTCGAGGCCGCCATCGCCGCGGGGGCCACCACGGTCAACATCCCCGATACGGTTGGCTACGCCACGCCCACGCACATGGGCCGCGTCATCAAGACCCTCGTGGATCGCGTCCCGAACATCGATAGGGCCGTCATCAGCGTCCACTGTCACGACGATCTGGGAATGGCGGTCGCCAACTCGCTTGCCGGCGTCGAGAACGGGGCCGGACAGATCGAGTGCACCATCAACGGCATCGGCGAGCGCGCCGGCAACTGCTCGCTGGAGGAGGTCGTCATGGCCCTCCGCACGCGCAACGATTACTACCAGGCCACCACCCGCATCGACGCCACCCGGCTGGTACCCACGAGTCGCTTGCTGTCGAGCATCACGGGCATGGAGGTGCAGCGCAACAAGGCGATCGTCGGTCGCAACGCGTTCGCCCACGAGTCGGGCATCCACCAGGACGGCATGCTCAAGGAGCCCACGACTTATGAGATCATGCGTCCCGAAGACGTTGGCTTCACCAAGACCGACCTGGTGCTCGGCAAGCACAGCGGGCGGGCCGCCCTGGCCGATCGCCTCAAAGCTTTGGGCCATCCGGTTGAGGGAGAAACCCTGAATGTCGTCTTTGCGGCCTTCAAGAAACTGGCCGACAAGAAAAAAGAGATCTACGACGCCGATCTCGTCGCGTTGGTCGAAAAGCGGGCGGGCGTGGCGGCGGGCGTCTGGTCGCTCGTGTCCTACGAGGTGAAGACCCACACGAACGATGTCCCCTCAGCGACCGTTACCCTGGCGCAGGGAGACCGGCAGGTCACGGAGACGTTCTTCGGCGGCGACGGCCCGCTGGACGCCCTCTTCAATGCCGTGCAAAAGATCACCGGTGCCGAAGTCGCGGTGCGTGACTACCGCGTCCACAGCGTCACCCGCGGAGCCGATGCCCAGGGCGAGGCAACGATCGAGGGGGTCGCCGAGGGCCGCCTGTATCGCGGCCACGGGGTCTCTACCGATACGGTGGAAGCCAGCACCCTGGCGTTTCTCGACGCGATGAATCGGGCACTGGCCGGCGGCGGCCCCCCCGCCGACCTCCGCCGCAACGCGGTGTGAAGCAGAGTTAGGCACCGAATTCAGGCGCCCAATTCAGGCACCGCAGCAGGCACAAAACCACGGCAAGCCGCTTCAGGGCCCCTACGCTCCCGCCTGGATCCCCTGCAGGAGCCGACCGGGCGAACCCATCGCGTTGTAGCCGCCGTCCAAGTGGAGGATCTCGCCTGACACGCCGCTCGACATGTCGCTGAGCAAATAAGCGCCGCTCTTGCCAACCTCGTCGTGCGTGATGTTGCGGCCCAGGGGGGCCATCGCCTCGTAGAGGCCGAGCATGGCATCGACGCCGGCACCACGACCGGAGATCGTCTGCAACGGCCCTGCCGAGAGCGCGTTGACCCGCACGCCCTGGGGCCCCAGTTCGTAGGCCAGATACTTCACCGTGGCGTCCAGCGCTGCTTTGCACACGCCCATGACGTTGTAGCCCGGTACGGCCTTCTCGCCGCCGTAGTACGTGAGCGTCAAGATGCTGGCGTCGGGCTTCAGCAGCGGCTTGGCAGCGCTGGAGAGCGCCATCAGGCTGTGAACGCTGATCGCCATGGCGTGCTTGAAGCCTTCGCGGCTGCAATCGACCGTGTCTTTCTTGAGATCCTCGGGCGGAGCGAAGGCGATCGAGTGCAGCAGGAAGTCGATTCCGCCGGCGCTGGCGGGGCTGCCGAACTCGGCCTCGCAGCGGGCCATCACCGCCGCGACATGGTCGTCGTTGGTGACGTCCATCGGCTCAAGAAACTTGCAGCGGGGATTGTCCTCCACTAGCTTCACGACCCGGCCGCGGTTTTTCTTCCGCTCGTCGTCAGGCTTGTCGGGCATGTGGGTGAAGCCACACTCGCCCCCCTCCTGCATAACACGTTCGGCGATCGCCCAGGCGATCGATTGCTTGTTGAAGACGCCGGTGATAAGGCCGCGTTTGCCTTCGAACAGGCCAGCCATAGCGAGATCTCTTGCTAGGGGAGCAGGGGGGAAGCCGGAGCACAATCTCGCGATCCTAGCAGTCAGCCCGTGCCTCCGGAACGGGGCGACAGCCCTCCTTGCCGGCGGTGACGAAGGGGGGCCTTATCGGTGGCCCCCGCCTTACGCCGGTTGCATTGGTGATCTCAGCGGCTAGGATCGGCGGTCATGATGACCGCCGATACCGCCATCAATTTGTCTCATCAGCTGTTCCGGTCTCTGGCAGACGCTGGCTCACCTGTCGAAGCCGATCGCCGGCTGCTGGGCGTTCTGGCCGAGTGCGTCGGAGCACGACAAGCGGCGTTGTGGCGTCCGACACTGCCCGATTGGTCGCTGATTGCGGCACATCCACGACCGACTCCCGCGGTGCCCGAGGCCGTCGCCGAAGCGCTCGACTTGGGCGGGTCGGCCCACCTGGCCGGCTGGTCGGCGACCCCCCTCAGCGTCACCACCGGAGCGATGCAGCCCGACGTGCTCGCGATCGAGGCCAAGCTCGACGCGGCAACCCTGACCGAGATGGCATCGCTCTTCGAGGCGGCACGCTCCGCTGCCCGGCAGCTCCAGCGCGGCGAACGCCTTGATGAGCTGCTGGGGATGTCTATCGCCTGGAGCGCTTCGAGCGATACGGTCGCGTTGCTCGAAGCGATGGCTGAATCCGCGACGCGGCTGTTCGCCGCCGATCGGGCGACGATCTTCTTATGGGACAAACGAGCCGCAAAGCTTGTCGGTCGGCCCGCGCTGGGGCTCCCCGGCAATCAGCTCGTGATCCCCGAGGACGCGGGCGTTGTCGGCAAGGTCGTGCAGACGGGCACGCCACGCCGAGTCGGGCCGCGGGACGGGGGCGCGCAGGTTGATCGTTCTACCGACACGCAAACCGGTTATCGCACGAAGTCGCTGCTGTGCGTTCCGCTCGACGCCCCGTCGGGTGAACGGCTAGGAGCCTTCGAGCTGATCAACAAGAAGGGCCCCACCGGTGAGTTTAACGACGACGACGAGGCGGGGCTGGCCGAGTTCGCCTATCTCGCGGCAGCAGCCGTCGCGAGCGCTCAACAGCTAGAGGATCTGCTCGACCAGCGCGATACGCTTATCGATCAGGCCGCGAGTGGCGCGCGGATGCTGGGCGAATCGCCCGCCATCGCCGCCCTTCGTAAGACGATTGATCGGGTAGCTGAATCCGACCTGTCGGTGCTCGTGCTCGGTGAAAACGGCACCGGGAAAGAGGTGGTCGCCCAATCGCTGCACTTCCGCAGCCCCCGTCGTGCCGCGCCGCTGCTGGCCGTCAACTGTGCGGCGATCGCCGAGTCGCTGCTGGAAAGCGAGCTGTTCGGCCACGAGGCCGGCGCGTTTACCGATGCCCGCGAGTCACGCGCTGGCAAGTTCGAGCTGGCCGATGGCGGAACGCTGCTGCTCGACGAGATCGGGGACATGAGCCTTGCCGGGCAGGCCAAGCTGCTGCGTGTGCTGGAGGACAAGACCGTGGTCCGGGTCGGCGGTGCCGAGGAGCGGCGCGTTGATGTCCGGGTCGTGGCCGCCACCAATCGCGACCTGTCGCAGCGGGTGCGTGAGAAGTCTTTTCGCGAGGACCTGTTTTATCGACTCTGCGTCGTAACGCTCGAACTGCCTCCGCTGCGCGATCGCGGCGAAGACGTGCTGCTGCTGGCGGAGCACTTTCTCCGCTCGTTCGGACAGTCACGGGGCCGCAAGCCGCCCAAGCTTTCGGCGGGGGCCAAGAAGCGGCTGCTGACCCACAACTGGCCCGGCAACGTGCGCGAGCTGCGGAACCTAATGGAACGCGTCGCGTACTTGACCGACGGTCCAACGATCGGACCGGAAGACTTGTCGATTATCTCACGATCGGCGGGGACCGGAGAGAACGGTGCCACAGAGCTGTTTGAGGGCACACTAACCGACGCTACCAATGCGTTTCAGCGGGCTTACATCGACCACTGCGTTGATCGCTCACGGGGCAACGTCGCCTCCGCCGCTCGGCAGTTGGGGCTTCACCGCTCGAACTTGTATCGCAAGATGAGGCATCTCGGGCTGGAGGAGGGTAGCTCCGGCACCGAGGACTAACGCGGCCATCGCTCGTTTGTCATTGATTGCTAGCGATGCGTTGCGCAAACGGTTCTCAGCCGGCGGACGCGAACTCAAGACCAGCCGCGATCACGTCAAAGAGCCGGTCGATCTGGTCGGCTGAGATGGTCAGTGGCGGTGTGACATAAATTAGGTCGGGCTTCGCACGCAGCCATACGCCTTGCTCCAGCGCGTAACGGGCCAGCCGCCGCCCCGGAGCTTGGTCGGCGTTCTCCGTCTTTCCTGTGGAGCCATCGGTGCCCACAGAAGCGCTAGCGCCCAAAGAAAAAGCGCCGATCATTCCGCGCTGGCGAATGTGGGTGACCAGCGGATGGTCAGCCAGAGCGCTGAGCCGCTGAGCGATCTGCTCGATCTTTGCCGGCAAAGCGGCCAGGACATGGGCTTCGAACTCTTCGAGAGTCGCTAGGGCGGCGGCAGACGCCAGCGCGTTGCCGCTGTAAGTGTGACCGTGCCAGAAGGTGCGGTCCTCAGCGGGCGTGCGATTAAGAAACGCCTGGAAGATACGCGGCGTGGTGATGGTCGCGGCCAGGGGCAAGTAGCCTGCGGTGAGGTGCTTTCCCAGGCACAAGAAGTCGGGCGTTACGCCTTCGTGATCACAAGCAAAAAGGCGACCCGTGCGGCCCAGGCCAACCGCAATCTCATCGGCAATGAGCAGCACGTTGTACTTGTCGCACAGCCGGCGCACGCCACGCAGGAATCCCGGCGGGTGCATCAGCATGCCGGCGGCCATTTGCACGAGCGGCTCGATAATGACCGCAACGATCTGGGAAGCTTGCTCCTCTAGAACCCTTTCCACACGCTGGAGCGCCGCATCGACACAGCGCTGGGCGTCACTCGGCTCGGAACCAACCTGCCGGCTATCCGGCGGCTCGACGCGGACGACTTCGCACAGCAGGGGAGCATACAGGTCGTTGAAGCGACCGATCCCACCCACGGCCGTCGCGCCGATCGTGTCTCCGTGGTAGGCTTGGCCGAACGAGAGGTATTTGACTCGCTCAGGCTGGGGCGTGTCAGACTGGCACCAGTACTGCAAGGCCTGCTTCATCGCGACCTCGACGGCCGAGGAACCATCGCTCGAAAAGAAGACGTGGCTCAGTTCGCCGGGTGCCAAGTCGGCGAGCCGTTTAGCGAGCCGCACCGTCACTTCCGCCCCCATCCCTAAGCTGGTGCAGTGCGCCAGACGACCGAGCTGAGCCGAGATCGCGGCGTTCAGACGGGGATGGTTGTGGCCCAGCGCAGCGCACCACATGCTGCTAGCCGCATCGAGGTAGGCGTTGCCCCGGATATCGTACAGGGTGCACCCCTCGCCACGCTCGATGATGAGCGGCTCGTAATCGGCCATCGGGGTGAACGAATGCCAGTAATGGCTTCGATCCCACTCACGGAGCGTAGCGATTGAGGGACGCGTCATCGGTCGGCAGCTTGCGGGCAATAACGGGGGACCTTGCTGCCACCAACCTGTGCCGGCCTCAGCCGCTCCGTTTAGGTCGGACACCAAGAAACCACGAGCATATCACCCTCTCCGGCGGCGATCATCTGGGCGGCGTTGCCGTTGACGATCGCCAGCTCAAGCATTCCGCCCGATCCCACTAGCGCAACCAGCGTTTGTGGGTCTTGGTCAGCGTAGGTTGTCTGCAGCCCGTAAGTTTCATGCTCGCCCAGCGAAACGCACAGGCGGTTGTTGCGGGGCGCTCTAGAAAGCATGCCCAAAGGGATGTTCGAGATCAGGTTACCGAAGGTGTCCACTTCAACGATCTGGCCCTCGATCCGTCCCGGACGGGCTAGCGGAGTCGGTACCGCTGGCAGGCACACGAGCTCTTCGACCGCATCTCCGAGCGCCGCCAGCCTTTCGCCCCGTGCCAGCCGGGCCGCGACAGGAGCCATGATGTCACGACCATGAAACGTCGCGGAGGCAGCCTCGACCGACAGCCGCTCAAGGTCCAGTGCCACCGCCCCATCGATCCACCCGTTGAGCCAGCCAAACAGACCGTTGTCGGGGCCCACATAATGGTGGCCACCGACCCGCACCGCGACGATCGCGCGTTCGGTGCCGACCCCCGGATCGACCACGGCCAGGTGCACCGTCCCCGCAGGAAAGCGGGGCGTGCCAAGCTCCAGCAGCCGCGCTGCCGCGGCGATCCCTTGCGGGGGGATGTCGTGCGAAAGATCGATGAGCGTCGCTGACGGGGCTCCGGTCAGCAACACCCCCTTGAGCTGCGCAACGTAGTGGCTGCCGGTGCCGAAGTCGGTGGTGAGGGTGATGATCGGCACGGTCAGGTCCCGAGAACCAACAGGGGGCACTCAGCCACGGTTGCCGCGCGGCGACACGCGTCGCTTCAAGCATGCCAGCCGTTAGCCCAAGAACCAAAAACGGTCCCGTAGCTAACCGCTCGCCCCCCATGATAATCACCCCGAGGGGCAAAGTACGGCGCGACACGTCAAACGAATCGTGTGCCAATCAGCCGGCGGCGATCAGTTCGAGGCAAATCGCGCGCACGCGGCCGGGATCGGCGTTGGGGTTCTTCTGCTTGGCTTGGCCGATCAGGGCTCCCACCGCTTGTTGCTTGCCTGCTTGCACATCGGCGACGATCTTCGGATTAGCTGCGAGCAGCGTCCGACAGATCGCAATCAGCTCCGACTCATCAACCGCGGCGATCCCCAGCGAAGCCATCGCCTTATCGACATCAACGCCCTGTTCCAGCAGCAGGTCGAAAACATCGCGAGCGCGGGAGCTCGGCAGCTCTCCCGCAACGATCTTGGCAATCATCCGACCAAGTGATTCGGCCGGCAGTTGTAACTCCGAAAGCAACTTGCCCGTGGCGTTCATCACGCGGGTCACGTGCTGGGTGACCCAGTTGGCGGCCTGCTTGGCATCGCCCCCCGTAGCGGCAACCTGCTCATAAAACTCGGTCAGCTCTCGCCCCGAGCCCACGATCACGTCGGCGTCGTAAGCCGATAGACCGTGTTCCGTCTGCAAACGGAGTCGGAGCGCGGCGGGCAACTCGGGCATCGCGACGCGCACCCGGGTGACTTCGTCGGCGGTGATCACCACCGGCGCAAGGTCGGGGCAGGGGAAGTAACGGTAGTCGGCCGATTCCTCTTTCTCGCGCTGAGCGCGCGTGACCTCGGCCGAGTCGTCCCAGCCGCGGGTTTGCTTCGGAGCCTGTCCCATGCGCAGGCCGGTCTCCTGCCAGTGCCGCCACTGGCGACCCGCTTCGTAATCGATCGCCCGCTCGACAGCCCGGAAGCTGTTGAGATTCTTGATCTCGACGATCGGCGTCGCGGCCGGCTTGGCGGGGTTGGCCGAGTCGGGCACGTGCAGGTTGACGTTCGCATCCACGCGGAGGGACCCCTCCTGCATGTTGCAGTCGGAAACCCCCAGAAACGTAAGCAACAACTTCAGCTCGTTGAGGTAAGCCTTGGCCTCGGCAGAGCTACGCAAGTCGGGCTCGCTAACGATCTCCAGGAGGGGCGTGCCGGCCCGGTTCAGGTCGATCACCGAGTCGCCCCCCGCGGCCGACTCGTCATGCAGGCTCTTGCCGGCGTCCTCTTCAAGGTGCGCGCGGGTGATTCGCACACGCTTGGGTGCCGTGCCCTCCGTCTCGCCGGCAATCTCTAGCCAACCGTGCTCAGTGATCGGCAGATCGAACTGACTGGTTTGATAACCCTTGGGCAGGTCAGGGTAGAAGTACTGCTTGCGGTCCCATTTGGTGAACTCAGGGATCGTGCAGTTGAGCGCGACCCCCGTTTCAATCGCGAGCTGCACGGCACGCTCATTCAAGACCGGCAACGATCCGGGCAAGCCGAGGCAAACGGGGCAGGTCTGCGTGTTGGGCTCCGCACCGAAGGTTGTCGCACAGCCGCAGAAAAGTTTGCTAAGGGTGGCAAGCTGGACGTGAACCTCCAGGCCGATGATCGTTTGGTAGTCGTTCATGGCGAGAGTTTAGTGCTCAGGAGGACGAGGCCCCGCAGGATTCACGATACCGAACTGAGCGGTTGGCTTAACGCCTCAACAAAGCGTTTTGCTCAACCATAAACAGGCGGAGGGTAGGCAGGCAGAGCAGGGGGCTAATCGAGGCGAGGCAGTGGCAAAGGATCGCGGCTGGCTTCAAACATGCGGGCGGCCCGTAGCAGCCGCGATTCTTTGAGCGGCGGAGCCATCAGGTGCAGCCCAATCGGCAGTCCGTCGGGCGAGAGCCCGCACGGCAAGCTGATCGCGGGCAGACCGGCGAGGTTGGCGCTAACCGTGTAGAGATCGACCAGGTACATCGCCAGCGGATCGTCGATCAGTTCGCCAAGCTTAAAGGCGGGCGAAGCGGTCACGGGGCCGGCAATCACATCAACCTGTTCAAACGCCGCGTCAAAGTCCTGGCGAATGAGCCGGCGCACCTTCAGCGCCTTCAGATAGTAGGCGTCGTAGTAGCCGGCGCTGAGCGCATAGGCACCGAGCATGATCCGCCGCTGCACCTCGGGGCCGAGCGCTTCGCTGCGGCTCTGACGGTACAGCCGGACAAGCGCTGTATCGATCTGGCGAGCGGCCGTGGCGTCGTTGGCTTCGGCGGCCGACTTTCGTTCGGCTGCAAGCCGGGCGTGCATCGCGGCGGGGTCCGTCCGCCGGCCGTAATGCACGCCGTCGTACCGCGCCAAGTTGCTGGACGCCTCGCAGGGGGCAATGACGTAGTAGGTTGCTACCGCGTGCCGAGCGTGGGGCAACGCCACTTCAACGATCTGCGCTCCCGCCTGACGGTAACTATCGATGGCCCGCTCGACCGCTTGGCGAACCGACTCGCTAAGCCCCGCGGCAAAGTGCTCGGGAACCACCCCCACACGAAGCCCCTTGAGGGGTTCGTTTACCTGCGGAAGGGTCGGCTCGGCGGCGGCCTTGGCGGAGGTCGTGTCGTGCGGATCGTGACCCGCGATCGCGTCGTACAGCAAAGCGACATCGCTCACCGTGCGGCCCAGCGGCCCGACCTGATCAAGACTGCTGGCGAACGCCACCAGCCCGTAGCGACTCACGCGGCCATAAGTTGGCTTGAGCCCAACAACGCCGCACAGCGCCGCGGGCTGACGGATCGAACCGCCGGTGTCGGTTCCGATCGAGAGCGCTGTCTGTCCAGCCGCCACACAAGCAGCGGCCCCGCCGCTGGAGCCACCCGGCGAGCGCTCCAGGTCCCACGGATTGCGGGTCTTTTGGAAGGCCGAGTTCTCGGTCGAGCCGCCCATGGCGAACTCGTCCATATTGGTGCGGCCCACGAGAACGGCGTCGGCCTGCTTGAGCCGCTCGACAACCGTGGCATCGTACGGCGGGCGAAAGTCAGCGAGCATCTTTGACGCACAAGTCGTTAGCTGTCCCTCGTCGCACAGCACGTCTTTAACCGCCACGGGCACCCCGCCCAAAGCTCCCACCGCATCGCCTGCCGCACGGCGACGATCGATATCAGCTGCCTGAGCGAGCGCTCGCTCGGGCGTCGTGCGTAGGAAAGCACCAACGCGCTGGTCCGTTGCCGCGATCCGATCCAAGCACGCGGTTGTCAGGGCGACCGAGGTAGTCTGCCCCGCGTTTAAGAGCCTGAGTTGCTCAACAGCAGTGAGTTCGGCGAGCGAATCGGCCACAACGCAGGCTTGATGGATGGAGAGACGTGACGGGGGAAACGTGGCGGGATAAACCGAGCAGTAAAACGGAGCGCTAGAAACACCGAGCGGCGGTATCAGGCCGTCGCCTGCTGGTTAGAAGACGAGCCGTTAGTCTCCGAGAACCGCTGGCACACGAAAGCCCACACCATTGTGAACTGGTGCGTTCGCCAACGCGGCGTCACGCGACAAGCTCGCAACCGCCACGTCGGGACGCAGCACGTTGGTTTGCTCGATCGCGTGAACCAGGGGCTCGACCCCGTCGGTGTCTACCTCCGCGAGGGAGTCCACGTACTCAACAATCGCCGCCAGCTCGGTAGCCAGCCGATCGATCTGATCCGGCGTCGGCTCAAGCCGCGCCAGCAAGGCAACACGCTGGACATCGGACCGTTGGAGGGCCATTTTGCGGCTTCAAACGGAGGGCAGAGACGAAAGCGCTGGGGCGTAAGCGGAGCGTGTCACCCGCAGGCGCAGCCGGTTACCTGAGCAAGGTGCCGCGCCTATTTCTTGGCGACTGCCGCCCTCGCGGACTTGGCAACCGGCAGCGTGAACGGCGAGTTGCGAACCCGCTTTACCACGGCACCGCTGCGGATGCACTGAACGCAAACCAACAGGTGGCGGCTGGTGCCATCCTCGGCCGCAACCTTCACGTTTTGAAGGTTCGGCTTGAACTGCCGACGAGTGATGCCGGTGATCTTGGTGCCGACGCCGCCCAAGTACTTTTTCTTACCGCGGATCGTGACTTGGTTGCCCATCTGCGGGCCCTTGCCACAAAGTTCGCACTGACGCGCCATCGGGGTGCCTCGTTACCGTCTTGGTCGTGGTGGGGGGGTCGCTCTGGGTAGAGCGTAACCCCCGGGGTGAGCAATTTTTGGTGGAAGAATCCGGTCGTCTGAGGAGCCTCCGGCTCCCCCCGCCTGACGGCGAGCGAGCGACACGAATCGCGAAGAATAGCCGATCCGCCGCGGCAAGGCAACGCTCAGCGTCCGCGTGTCTTGGCAAGGACCTCGGCCAGGACGTGGCCATTGGTGGCGATACCCTCACCGGCGTGGACGGTGGGCTCGCCAGACCAGCTCGTGAACGTGCCCCCCGCCTCTTCCAAGATCGGCTTCAGGCACGCGGCGTCCCACAAACTCATCTGCGCGTCCACCATGAGCTCGGCCCGGCCGATGGCGACCATCATGTAGCCGTAACCATCGCCCCAGGTTCGCGAGATACGGGCAGCCTGCTGCAGGGAGAAGTAAACATCGGTGGTGTCCGGGTCGCGATCCTGAAAACCGCCGACATCGCCCGTCAAAAAAAGCCCTTCTGAGAGCGTCGCGGCGGACGAAACCTGGGCCCGCACCGCCGGACGATCGCCGTACTGGTACCAAGCCCCATGCCCCACCAAAGCGTGGATCATCTCACCCGAGGCGGGAGCGTTGATCACCCCCAAAACGGGCTCGCCGGTGGCCTCGTCCAGCACGGCAATCAGGTTGGTGTACAACGGAACGCCGTGAACAAAGGGCTTGGTCCCGTCGATCGGGTCCAGGATCCACTTTCTGCCGCTCGTGCCGGGCGTTTCGGGATACTCTTCGCCCAGGATGCCGTCATCGGGGAAGGCAGCGGCAATCCGCTCGCGGAGCAGTTCTTCGGCACCCCGGTCGGCCAGCGTGACCGGCGTGCCATCGCCCTTGCGTTCGACGTCCAGATCCGGATTGCGGAAGTACTTGAGCGTAAACTGGCCTGCTTCTAGGGCGATCTCGCGGGCAAGCTCGAGCCGAGCCGCATCGACCGAGGTCGCAATTTCCGACGTCGGAGTGGTGGTCATAATACGTGAGCGTGAGGCAACCAGAGGTGAAAACAGTGTTGCGGAGGCTTCCTCGCCAAACCGCAGCGGCCCGCCCAGCCTAACCCTAGGCACACCGCGCTAACCGAGAAGCTAGCCGCCCCCGTTCGCTAACGCCACGGTGATCGCCGCGCAAAGAGGCACCCGATTTGGAGCCTGAACCACTTAGGCGTACGATTACAGCCTTGAACCGGCAGCGAAATCCGGCATGGCACCCCCGAATCGTCCTGGCAGAGCTGCTCGAAGTCGATTTTAGCGAAAAAGTACCGTTTCCGAACGGCCAGCAAGCCTTGGGCCATTAATTGGGCAATAGCGGCAGAGAATTTGGATCAAACATGGATGTGCTTAAAAAAGGGCGGGCGACCGCCGCAGTGCTGGCAGGGCTCTTAGGTTTTTCGGCCGGAGCTTACTCCCAGCCCGACAGTGCCACCTGGGCACTGGCAGACCAGAGCCCTGTTTCGGCGGCGATGCCGGCTGCGGGTAACCCCGTTGCGGGCGGATTGCAGTGGCAAATCCTGCAAAATCCGTCCGGCCCGCCACTAATGCTCATACTCGACCCCGTTCGCCAGGTTGTCGCGGTTTACCAGGTCGACTCTGCCCTCGGAGTGATTACCCTAAAGAGCGTCCGCCGCATCGCTTACGACCTCCGCCTGGAGGCGTTTAACGCCACTGAACCCACACCCGCGGCGATTCAGAAGCGGACCGAATAACCCGCTCGCCGGCCCCGCCGCGCGAGCCCCCACCCGTACCGTGACGCCCGCCGATGTCGCAAAAGTTTATTGGTCTGGACGACGCCGCCGAGAAGCTCGGAGTGAGCAAAGAGCGGCTCAACGAGATCCGCGAAGCGGGATCGTTACGCGCTTATCGCGATGGTGCGAGCTGGAAATTCCGCACCGAAGAGATCGATAAGCTCATCGAAGATGGTCTGCCCGAGCCTGAGCCTGACTTCGGTCTGACAGACGACGATATGGCGCTCGACGTGCCGCTCGACAAGGACACGGCCGCTTCTGATGATGATCTGGTACTGGGCGTTGAGCCGCTGGCCGAGGGGGACGACGCGGAATCGATCCTGCTCAGCGGCGACGACCTGCTCGGGGGCCCGCCACGGCCGCCGAGCACCATCATCGGCAAGAGCGAGCCCGATGAAGATGACGATCTAACCCTGGCTTCCGAGTCGTCGATCGACGACGGTAGATCACCGGGCGAGTCGTTCGCCGAACTCGAAGAGCTTGAGCTGGACCTAGAGGCCGCATCAAGCCGGATCCTTGACGCTGCGGATATCGCCGCAGTCGCGAAGGCCGTTGAAGAGACCCAGCAGGTTGAACCGTCCGGCATATCCGCCATGGACGATGATGATGACCTGGAACTCGATCTGGGCAGCGATCTGGACAAGAACGCCGATCCCGCCAAGACCGGCGAACTGCCTTCGCTGGCCGGTATGGACATGGGCGGCAGCTCGCTGACCTTGGGCGATGATGAAGATGATGACTTTGTCCTGGGCGATGGCAGCGACATGTCGTTCTCCTCGGGCGACAGCGGCATCAACCTGGCCCCGTCCGATAGCGGCATCTCGCTCGACGAGGTGCCCCTCGACCTGGCAGGCTCGGCAATCGGTTCGGCGCTCGACCTAGCAGCGCTCTCCGCGGTTGCTAGTCAGCGCGACAAAGAGCTGCAGTCGGGGGACAGCCTGGCTTCGAGCGATGACTTCTTGCTCACTCCCACGGCAGATGCGGACGACGACGAAGATAGCTCACAGATCGTCGCGCTCGATGATCTGGGCAGCGCGGACGACGATGACGCCGTGGCGTTCGACGCAATCAGCGATGACGATGACGACGAGATTGGTGGATTCGAGGACGTCGGCGGCGACTTTTCCGCCGGAGTGGAAGCGGCCCCGGCCGCGGTCGGAGCCGCCTCTGGTGCCGGGGCTGAGTTCCCCACCTGGATCGTTGTCATGCTCGGTTTGAGCCTGATGACGATGACGCTTTGCGGTGTTCTGACGCTCGACCTTATTAACACGATGTGGTCGTGGCGTGAGCCGTACACCGTGAACAGCGCCATCATGGATGGCCTGCTAAGCCTCATCGGCCGGTAACCGCCGATCTTCGCGCGGCACCCGCTCATCTTGAAGCCTAGCTCCAAGCCCGCTTCTGCGTACTTGGTCGCGGATGCCCTATAAACTGCATGCGGCACGGTGCGACGACTTGTCGCGGCCTGCAAAGCCGCCTGCCAGACGTGGCGACCAACGGCTAGATTGCGGGTAGCCCTCAAGAGGGCTGCTGAGGCTGCTCGGCCGAGTCTGGCTGGGGCGGAGCCTATTTCTGCCGACTCAGCGGCGCCGACTCAGCGGCGTCGTGTGCTTTTTTTGAGGCCCCTATGTCTCGACCGGTACCACAAACGACAGCGATCGGGTACGCCATTGTCCCCTGCGTGCTGATTACGCTGAGCTTAGTCGGTTGCACAAAAGTAGAAGAGATACGCACCTATCGGGTCGCGACCGCTCCCGCCGCAACGCCCGCACCGCAAGGGTTTGGCGGTGCCAAGCCGGCCGCCCCTGTCGGGGAACCGACCGATCGCATGCTGGCTGCGATTGTCGCGGGGCAAGATCAGGTCTGGTTCTTCAAAGCCGTGGGGCCAATCGAGGCAATCTCCACAAGGCAAACGGATCTTATCGGATTGCTCCAGAGCATCGATCCGCAAGGGCCGCAACCCTCGTGGAAGCTGCCCCCCGGTTGGACCGAGCAGCCCGGCAACGGCATGCGGTTGGCGACCCTTCAAGGGCCTGCAGCCGAGGGACTGCCGCCGGTCGAGGTGAGCGTCATCGGCTTGCCGAAGGTTGGGGACTGGCGTGCCCAAGTACTGGATAATCTCAACCGCTGGCGGGGACAGATGGGACAGCCGCCGTTGGAATCCGCGACACTCGACGCCCAACTCAAACCGCTGTTGGCGGATCGAAAAGAGGCTGTACTGATCGACTTCGTCGGCTGGTTTGCGGGCGGCATGATGCCGGGAACCCCCGTTCAACCCAGCCCGCCTCAGCAAAGCCAGCAAGCGGCACCGCCTGCTGACACGCCGACCCCAGGCAACTTATCGGCGGCCCCTGAGCTCACCTTCGATACGCCCCTCGGTTGGGTCGTCAAACCGGCCAGCGCTATGCGCAAGGCTTCGTTCACCACGGCCGCGGGGAGCGAGGTAACCGCTTTTGTGTTCTCGGCTGCCGCCGAGGCGATGGCCGACCCTTTGCAGAACGTGAATCGCTGGCGGAGCGAAGTGGGCCTGGAGCCGATCACGGCCCCCGAGCTGGATCAGTCCTCGGAAACCTACAAGCTTGCTGGCGAGGACGGAACGTACGTGGAACTGGTTGGTGCCACGGAAACAACCTACGCCGCCATGCTGCGCCGCGGGCCGAGCGTGTGGTTCTTCAAACTCCGCGGGCCCGGCGAAGCGGCCGCCTCGGACCGCGAGGCGTTCCGCACATGGCTGACCTCGGTCCGGTTCTGAGCCCAGCGGAGTCCTCCCGCTAACTACGCACCCCCTGCAAGCGATGCCCTCTCTGGTCGATACCCCTTTGCCGCCGCAGCGCAGCGCAACCCCCACAGCGGCCAAGCCCGGGTGGTGGCGAGCGATTGAGGCGCTCGCTTCGCTAAAGCTGACCGTCGTGCTGTTCGCGCTCGCGATCTTCCTGGTCTTTGTTGGAACGCTTGCTCAAGTCGATCACGATATCTGGTACGTGGTTGATCACACTTACTTCCGCGTGTTTTGGGCGCAGGTCGAATGGCAGGCACTAGCGCGGTTTGTTGAGCTGTTCTCGCGTGCCGAGCCCCGTCCGATATCGGGCGGGTTTTGGTTCCCCGGCGGGCTGCTGATCGGCGGCGTGATGATGGTCAACCTCACGGCGGCCCACGCGCTGCGGTTCAAAGTCGCCGCTAAAGGGCAGCGACTTGCCGGCGGGCTGGCGCTGATCGCGTTGGGCATGGCGGCAACGGCGTGGGTCGTCGTAAGCGGCATGGACGACGCCTTCGCCAGCCAGCTCTCACCCGCCCTCTGTGAAACGCTGTGGCAAACCCTGCGCGGGGCATTAGCCGTGCTCGCCCTGGGCGGAACCTATTGGTCGGTGCAGAGCTACCAGCGTGTTCGGCCGGCGGAGTGGTGGCTCGCCGCCGCCACCAATCTTGGGCTGCTGCTCGCCTCGGGCTGGCTGCTCTCCAATCCCCAGTGGCGGCTCGACGACGCTGGTCTGCGGATCTTGTGGCAGCTTGCCAAGGGGGGCCTTGCCGCAACGGTCTTGCTGGCGGGCTGTTGGCTGGTGTTTCGTAAGCGGGCGGGCATTGTTCTGCTGCACGCGGGCATCGGCCTGCTGATGTTCGGCGAGCTGTTGACCGGACTCACTGCCGACGAAGCCCAGATGCGGCTGAGCGAGGGGCAAACCGTCAACTATGCCTACGACATCCGCAGCACCGAGCTAGCGATTGTCACCCCCGATGGCGACGCGGATCGGGTCACCGTCATCCCCGAGCAACGGCTTGCTCTGGCCGCCCGTACGGGCCGACCGATCGAGCACAGCAACCTGCCTTTCACGGTAAGGGTGGTGCGATTTGACGGTAACTCGACACTCAAGCAGCCCCTACCCAACAGCGAGAACCTAGCCACCCGTGGTGCCGGTCAGACCGTTCTAGCCCTGCCGAGCGCGTCGGTGGTGGGGGTGGGACCCGATCAAACCGTGAACCTGCCTTCCGCCTACGTCGAGCTGCTGAGCAAGGCATCGGGTGAGTCCCTGGGCGTGTGGCTCGTCTCTTCGTCGATGCTAGAAGGGCCACAAGGGGGTCAGCTCTTGCCGCAATCCGTCGAAACAGAAGGCGTAACGCACGCGATCGAGCTGCGTTTTGAGCGGCACTACAAGCCTTACTCCGTCACGCTCGAGGACTTCACGACCGAATACTACGTCGGCACGCAAACCCCCAAAAACTACGAATCCAACATCCTCCTGCGCGACCCCGCAGAGAACGTTGATCGCCGCGTTCGCATCTGGATGAACAACCCGCTCCGCTACAGCGGTGATACGCTCTATCAGTCCGGCTTTATCGACGAGCAAACCACCATCTTGCAGGTAACGAGCAACGGCGGTTGGATGATCCCGTACGTCTCGTGCATGCTCGTGGGAGTGGGCATGCTGGCGCATTTTGGCGTAACGCTCAGCCGCTTCCTGCGGCGGCGCACCGAAGAGGCTGAGCGGCGCCCCCCGCCGCAGGCCGGGGCGGCAACTGCCGGAGCGCTGGCGGAAAATGGCGGCTGGCGAGCACTGCTTCGTCTCGCCACTTGGCGAAGCCCCCTGGTGTGGGCTCCAGCACTGGTCGCGCTGGTGATCGGCGGCTATCTGGCCAGCAAGGCGCGCCCTGCGCGAGACGTTCCCGGTCAATTTGCCGTGCAGCGTTTCGGTAGGACCCCGTTGGCCGATGACGGCCGGGTCAAACCGCTCGACACGCTGGCTCGTATCACGCTGCAGTACCTGTCCGGCAAGCAAGAAGCGCCGTCACGCCCCGGTTCTGACGAGCCGACTTCCGCCATCGTCTGGCTGCTGGACTGTCTTACCGACCCCAACAAGGCGCGTGACTACCGCGTGTTTCGGATCGATAATCTTGAGCTGCTCGACACGCTCGGGCTGGAACGACGCACGGGCTCTTATCGCTACAGCCTGGGAGAGATCCTCAAAAACGACGAGCGCTTCCGCAAGCAAGTCGCGCTTGCCAATGAGAAGCCCAAGAAGTCGCGTTCGCTCACCGAGAATCGAACTCTTGAGCTGAACGAAAAACTGATGCGGATGAGTCTGCTCATGGGGGCGTTCTCCTCGCCGCGGATCAGTATTGATCCGGAGCGGATGCAAGAAACCCTCGCCATTACGCAGCAGCAGATCTCGCGTCTGCGCTCGGCCCCGGTCCCGCGGATCGCCCCCCCCGTCGAACCGTCGGGCGAATGGTCCACGCTCTTCGAGGCCGAGTATCTCGACCTGCTGGCCCAAGCGCGTCGCAGCGAGCGCAACCCTGCCACGGTCGCGCTCGCCGGCGTCCTCGACGCTTACGCGAACGAGGACCCGGCCGCTTTTGCGGCGCGCCTAGCTGCTCTTGAAGCGGCGGTCGGCAAGTACGAAGCACGGCTCGCCGAAGACAACAGCGCCGGCGGGCTCGCTCCCGCCGAGAGATTGAGCCTCGGAAAAATCGCCTTCGAACAATTCTTTAACGAGTTCAGCCCCTTCTACTACTGCGCGGTCTGTTACCTGATGGCGTTTCTGATGGTGGCCACCTCGTGGGTGCCTCCCCCGGGATCTACGCTCGCGCGTTCGCTCGGGCGCTGCGCGACCTCGGCGATCGCGGTCACGCTGCTGGTTCACACGTTTGCTCTGGTGGCGCGGGTGTACATCTCGGGGCGCCCGCCGGTGACGACGCTCTACTCGTCGGCCGTCTTCATCGGCTGGGCTGCGGCGCTCTTCGGGTTGGCGTTCGAGGCGATCTATCGACTTGGCATTGGTGCGCTCGTGTCGTCGGTGCTTGGCTTCCTGACGTTGTTGGTGGCCTATTTCTTGTCGCTCGATGGCGACACCTTCACGGTCTTGCAAGCGGTGCTCGACACACAGTTCTGGCTCGCAACGCATGTTGTGTGCGTCACGCTCGGCTACTCGACGACCTACCTGGCAGGTTTCCTGGCGGCCGTCTATCTGCTGGGCGCCACGCTCCTCAATCGCTTTGACCAGCACGCACGCGATCAGTTAGTACGGATGACCTACGGCACGCTGTGCTTTGCGTTGTTCTTTAGCTTTATCGGAACTGTCCTCGGCGGCCTGTGGGCCGATGACTCGTGGGGACGCTTCTGGGGCTGGGATCCGAAGGAGAACGGGGCCCTGATCATCGTGCTTTGGAACGCGCTCGTGCTGCACGCGCGCTGGGGCAAACTCGTTGGTCCCGTTGGACTCTGTGTGCTAACGGTCGCCGGAAATATCGTCACCAGCTGGAGCTGGTTCGGCGTCAACGAGCTGGGAGTCGGCCTCCACTCGTACGGCTTTACCAACGGCGTGAGTTTCTGGTTGCTGATGTTTGCACTGTCGCAATTAGCCGTGATGACGATCGGCTTGATCCCGTTCCTAAAGCGAACCGCGCGGGCCTAACCCTGGCGGTCGTTGTTTGTTGTGGGGTCCTCGAGTTCTTCGATCGTGGCGGGCCAATCGTCCTTCAGCAGCCGCGCGAGCGAACGGTCTGAAAGCACCTTGCCCTCGGTTTGACAGCGCGCGCAGTAATTGCACTCGTTGCTCGCATACCGGATCCGCTGCACGGGGGCCCCGCACACGGGGCACGCCTGTCCAAACTTGCCGTGTACCGCCATCTGAGGATGAAACGCGGTCACCTTCTCCGGAAACCGATCGGGCCGTTCCGCTGCGAGTCGGTCGATCCATGCGCTGAGCGTCTGGCGAGCGGCCTGCCACAACCGAAGCACCTCCTCGGCAGACAGCTGCTGGGTGCGTCGCAGTGGTGAGAGCCGAGCGGCGTGCAAGATCTCATCGCTGTAAGCGTTCCCGATACCATCAAATCGACGCGGATCGGTCAGTGCCCGTTTGAGCGTGTTATTCGTGGCGCTCAGCGCCTCAGCAAACGCTGCTTGCGATGAATTCAGTACGTCGAGGCCGCCCGGGTCCAACGCATCGACCTCGTCTCTTGACGCAACAAGCCACACGCCCGCGCGCTTCTGGGCTGAGACCTCGGTAAGTGTCATCACGCCGTCGGCAAAATCGATTGCCAGCAGGTCGGCTTTGCTGCGCCCGCCGTAGCCCGGCTTTCTCCAGTGAAATCGCCCCGCGATCATCAAATGGAAGACGAGAAACGGGCCGTCGTTCAATTCCCAAACAATCCGCTTCCCGCGACGGCTGAAGCCCCGCACCTCATGCCCGATGATCTGTTCGATCGCGGGCTCGAAGGTGCGGAGCACAAACGGGCTGCGGACCCGGACCCCCGCAATGGCTTGACCCTTCAGCAACCGATCCAGCGAAGCTACGTACCGGACGATGTCGGGGAGTTCGGGCATGCCGCTTAAACAAGGCTTGGACCGGCAGGGCAGGGGGGTCTCTCTCGGGCCTCGCAATCGCTGCCAAGCAATCAGCACTTTCGCTGGCGCGGTGGTCTCCACGCTATCCCGGGTTGCTGGTCACAGCATAATCGCAACAAAAACAAGCCGCTAACCGTGCGGTAGTTCATGCGGCACAAGATCCCAGGGCGTTGCAGCAGCTGCTCCGCAGGCGACCCCGCCAAGTAGCCTCGGACCCGCACCAGGCCGCGGCGTTGCGGGCCCAGAGAATAATATTGTTGACAAATACTGCCCGACCAGTACGATTGCGGCCGTACCTACTGGTCGGCCCGTAAATACCCTCTCCCCCGAGGTCCCCCACGCGTGAACGACCCTCAACCTACCGAGCGCGAGCTCGATGCCCTGAAGGTGCTCTGGCAGGCGCAGCAAGCGGGCTCCGACGGTGCCACCGTCCGCCAGATCGCCCAGGCGATCGACTCGGCCGACGATCGGCGTGCCTACACAACTGTCCTGAGCCTTCTACAAGTCATGGAGCACAAGGGGCTCGTGGACCATGTTCGGCAAGGCAAGGCGTACGTCTATCGGCCGCTGATCGAGCGCGCGAAGACTTTTCGTCAGCTCGCGGGCGGGTTTCTCGATCGGGTGTTCGATGGTGCCGTGGGCGAGTACCTGGTTCATGCCCTAGGCGACCGTCGCCTCTCTGCGGCGGAACTCGACGAGCTCGAGGCGATGATCACCCGGGCACGCGACAAGCAAAAAACCGGCAAAGCGGCCCCCCGCGGCAGCAAGCGTTCCGATCGCCCGAAAGGAGGAGCATGATGTCCTTGCTAAAAGTTTGGGAGCAGGAGCTAAGCGCAGTCGTGACGGCCCTCGCCGATTTCCATCTGGGGGCGCTGTTCCTGCTAACGGTCTCTTTGCTGCTCGGCGGGTTGCTACGCCAGCCTGCACGGCGGTTGACGCTCGCTTGGGCGACCATTGCCAGCCTCGGGCTGCTGGCTTTTCTGGCGGCGCTGCCCGGCTGGTCGCTGTGGGCCCTGACCGCGGCCCCCCCCGCCGCCGTGATCGCATCCCCAGCGGCACTGCCCGCCTTGCCCGCCACGGTCAACCTCGAGGCACCCCTCTCCGCTCCGAACTCAGTTCGGCTCCCGGCCACGGCAGACCCCGCGACGTGGGAAGCGCCGCCCTTAGCATCGAGCATCACGCCGCCGGCACCGCCGATCAACTGGCCCGCACTCCTCGTAACCGCCGGTGCCGCACTCCTGACGACGGGCACGGCAGTGGTCTTGGCCTGGCTTGGCTTAGGATGGCGGGCCGGCAGCCGCCTAGTTCAGCAGGCCTCTCCGGCACCGGAACGTTGCCAGCTGCTGGTCGCGGGGCTCAGCGGGGCGAGCCCCGCGCCGCGGCTGCTGGTGAGCGATCGGCTTGCCGCCCCCGTGGCGATCGGCCTACGACTTCCGACGATCTTGCTGCCCCGCACCGTTGCCCTTCACGCTAGCGACGACGATCTGCTGACGCTGCTCGAACACGAGCTCGCACACGTTCGGCACGGCGACCTGTGGCTGCTCGCCGGACTGCGGGCGCTGCTGCCCCTTTTATGGATGCACCCGCTGTACTGGTTGCTCCGACGCCGCGTACGGCTGGATCAAGAGGCACTCGCCGACGCTGCCGCCGCAGACCTCAGCAGCCGCGAAGCGTACGCCGAACGACTGGTTAATTGGGCGCGCGAGCTTGCCGGCCAGCCACAGGCCCCCCGCCTGGCGGGGGCCGCCGGGCTGTGGGAGGGCCCCTCGCAGTTGCGCCGCCGGTTGGTGGTGCTCCTCGATCACCGTCTGACCGTCATCCGGAAGACCACGCGCCGCTGGCGCGCGGCGTGCGGCCTGGCGTTCGGTTCGATTGCGTTGGTGGCGTCACTGGTTACGCTCAGCCCGGCCGAGATCAAAATCGCGCCCCCCGAACAGGCATTGCCGCAGAGTGTCGAAACGTTCACGGTGCGGCTGGTCGATGCCGCGGGTCAGCCGATCGCCGATGCCCGCGTCACGCCCTGGGCGCTCCGTTCCTCGCAAGGACATGGCTGGTGGCGCAAGGACGAAGACGATCCGGCTTCCCTCGGTCCCGTAGCGGTCACGACGGACGCCGCTGGGGAAGCGACGATCGCTTATCCGCACTTCCGGGATTCGGACGAAGGGGTCCGTACGATCTCCGTTACGGTCCGTGTGGATCACCCCGACTACGTACAGGTTGGCGATCGGCATATCGACGTGCCAACAGAAGCTTCTCCGCAGGTGATCCGCCTCAGCGAAGGAGCCAGCGTGGCGGTCAGCGCGCTGATCGATGGCCAGCCGGCCGACGCCGCTGAATTGCACATCGTCGCCTCCGATGGCCGTATGCTGAGCGAGGGAACGCAGCCGCAGCGCGAGGAAAACACCCTCTCGCTTCCGCCGATGGCGGCGGGTCCACAGGTGCTGCGTGTGGTGCGAATCGTGGACGGCCGCGCGACGCACTTCAGCCCGCTCGTGGAGCTTGATCTGCACGAAGGGCAGTCGATCGCTCAGACCGTGAGCCTCGTCCCGGCGGCGACAATCCACGGCCTACTGGGCGAGGAAGCGCCCCGGCCGATCATCGATGGCCGGGTCAATGCCGTTACGCTCGCTCCCAGCCGCGATGGCCCCGATTGCATGTGGTTTACCTGGGCCGAAGTCGACGCCGCGGGCGCGTTCACGATCGAAGACTGGCCGGCCGACGCGGCGATCCAGCTCATCGCCCTCTGCCAGGGATACAAGGCGACCAACGGCACGGCGCCGCCGGAAGAAACCCAGGTCCGCGACAAGGATCCGTATGAGCGGCCCCACGTCTTCCGGCCCGAGCAGTTCGGAACGCCGCTCGTGTTGCCGATGGAGCCCCTCGTGCGCTGCGACGTGCAGACGGTAGATCTCGATGGCCAGCCGGTCACCGGCGTCAAGGTGGTCGCGTGCCCCAATGTGCAGTGGTGGAACAGCGGCTCACAGATCTACTGCGACCCTCTCGTACGCGCTGATCGCGCGCTCGTGGCGGGAGACTATGAAGCAACGATCGATCGCAACCATGCCCCCGAGTTTTGGCAGGAGGTTGACGACCAAGGGCGTGCGACGCTCTATCTGCCCGTGGGACGTGAGCGGCTGGTAGTTGTTAGCGAGGAATTTGAGCTGCCCGTCTACCTCGGCAGCCGCGATGTGGAAGTGATCCTCGAAGCAGGCCAGCCGATTAGCCAACGGCTCTTCCTCCAGCCGCGAGGTGCCGAGCAACTGGGCGATTGGGACAAGCTGGCCGGCGTGGTGTTCGGCTGCACCACGCGCGAAGGGCAGCGTCTGTGCGCTCTACCGGGCGTCAAGCAGAAGGTGCTGGAGTTCCGCGCCCGATTGGCCGCCGCCGACAACCCGCGCGACCCGGCAATCCTCACCGAGGCGTACGAGCTGATCGCCGAGGCGTTCGCCGACGCCGGCGACGCCGAAGAAGCCGCCAAATGGTGCCGCAAGGCGGCGGCGGAAGCGGCGAAGGTGGAAGACGCCGGGGCCGCTTCCTGGCCTGTGCCGACGAGTGGCGTTACAGCGGTTGCTGAATTCGTTGCGTCGAGCGACATTCAGCCGACGGAGATCAATAAAGCCCCAGAGCAGGGTCCCGGCCCCGGTGTCCTGCGCATCGAGTGCGTCGACGAGGCTGGCCAGCCAATCGTCGGCGCGCGGCTCGAATGTCGGCAACTGTTCGCCACGAGTCCGGGGCAAGTCGACAGCCGACTGCTGGCCGAAGGGCAAAGCGACGCTGCGGGGGTCTGCCTGTTTAAGGGCCTGCCGATCGATCCAGCTCGGAGCGGCGAATCAGGATGGTCGATCCTGCGTGTCCGCGCTGAAGCGCCAGGCTACGCGACGGGGCTCATCGACGACGGCCGTCTCATGGCCTCCAGCGTCTTTGAGCACGGGGGCACCGGTCAAATTGTGATGCGACCCGCGGCCACGCTGACAGTGCGAGTTGTCGATCACGAGGGCCGCCCCGTTGTGGGGGCGACGGTGCTTAGCTCCAGCGACGCTTTTAGGGCTGATGATCCCACGCTAGTGACCGATGAAAATGGCGTGCGGGTCATCGAGAATCTGGCGCCGGGGGATGACCTGGGACTCCATCAGCAGGCGGTTGAGGGCATCGAACAGTTCACCCAAGCCTGGTTTGAAGCCACCCGAGGCGTGCAGAGACTGGCGCCGGCGCGGAGTCTCATCGTACGGCACCCGGATTATGCTGTGGCGTCGGCACGGATTGAAAGGGTTCCGTGCGAGCAGACGATCGTCGTTCATCCGCGCACGTCGATCTCAGGCCGCGTGCTCGGCGTCGATGGCGAGCCACGCGCTGGTTACTACATCGAAGCACAGTGCCAACGACTCTTGCCGCGTGCCTCGTTGGGAGCAGATGCGTTCGGCATGTCTCGGCTCGGATACGAGACGACGACGACCGACGACTCGGGCCGCTACGCCTTCGATAGCTTGCCACAGGGGGAGTACCTGATTCGCGCGAGAAAATCGCCATCGCTTGACGTCGAGGTGTCCGACGAACTGTTGCCCGAAGGAAAATTGGTGCGGGCGGAGGACTCCTCCGGAATCACAGCGCCCGACTTGATCGCAACCACAGGCCGATTGCTGCGCGTTCAGTTGATCGATGACCTGACCGGTGAGCCGGTGCGTCCCGGCAGGCCGATGATTGCCCAATTGCACAACTACCCTGAGCCCGCAGGTGATGACTTCAGTGGATACGGTTTCGACCGAGTTCCTCTGGCGGCGGACGGCACGTTCACCTGCCGAGGGCCGCAGGAAGCTTTCTGGCTCGATCTTGTCGTTATTGAAGAGCCCGCCGAGCAGGGTCGCTCTAACTTTTACCGTGACATTAAACCTCGCCGCGCGGTGCTCGTCGGCAAAGAGCCCTCCACCGAGCCAATCACCTATCGTGTCATCAACGATGGCGGAGAGCGAGAAGCGCTGGATGCAGAACTTGGCAAGCGGAAGGAAGCGGGAGACACCGACGAGGCCCTTTTCCTGTACGCGACCATGCTCTCAGTGCGCCCGGATGATGAGCAGCTGCTGTGGGGCCGCGCCCGTTTGCTGGCGAAGCTCGACCGCGACGCCAAGGCGGCGCAAGACTACGAGCGACTGCTCGCCCAGGCGTCGCACTACGAGTATGCCCATATTGCGGAAGTGGCCTGGATCTACGTGGCGGCCAAAGACCCCGCGGCGCGCAACCCGCAGCGGGCGCTGGAGCTGTGCGAGCGGGCGATCGCCCTCCGCAAGCCGGGTGTCAGCCTGCTGGACACTTATGCGATGGCACTCGCCGCTACAGGCAACCCACAAAAGGCGGTCGAGGTGCAGCGCGGCGTGGTCGAGAACTGCCAGCCCGAATCATTGGAAAAGTACCGAAACCGTCTGGCGAGGTACGAAGCGATGCTCGCCAGCGAGTAGCCAATCCGGCTCAACAGCTACTACGCCTAGACGAGTTCCGCCGCCCGTTGGGCCGCTTCCGCTCCGGGCCCTGCTCAGCCTACGGCTTCGCAGGCCCCTCCGCTCCAGCTGCCCAACGGACTACCATCTAATCATCCCGATTCTCTCATAGCGACTGGCACATAGATCGGGGGAAGACCAGCTCTGGCACTGGTGGTCGTTTCTTGACCGAAGACGCACTGACCGCCTTTATTAGCGGCGTCAACATTGATGGTTCAAAGCCGGTCAAAATCACTTTCGACCTGTACGCAAATCCGTCCAGCAGCGGATCGACCGAATACTCGTTCGTCGGTATCGGTTCGGGCAATCTGCCTTTCCAGCATTACCTGCGTGGCTCGGAAATTGGTAACGAAGAGACCGATGGCGTGTTCGCTGGCGGACTCACTGACTCCGACACCGCTGCTGATGGCGATTACGTTGTCCTTGAAGGCAACGGTGCCATCGGCTCGCCCGTTGATCTGTTCAACGCCGACGCCGCGCTTTATACGCAGCTTGCACAGTCGTTTTCCGACGTGCTGCCCCCGCTAACTCCCGGCCCCAGCGGCGAGACGACCCCCGGCCGCGTGCTGCAGCACCGTTGGGTTGAAGTGGGATTGCTGGTCATCGGCGACCGCGTGATTTACTCGCTCAACGGCACCACCGTGGCCGACGTTATCGCCTCGGGCCCGATCACCGGTTTGGTTGGCTTGGGCATCGGCGACCCGTTCCCCAGCAGCAACCAGGGGATGCGGATTCCGCCGACCCCGAACACGGAAATCATCATCGACAACGTGATGATTGAGTTGGTTCCTGAACCGGCTTCGCTGGGCTTGCTCGCCGTTGGCGCTCTGGCCGGCGTTCGTCGCCGCCGTTGAAACTCGGTGATACTTTCCGCTACGACCGACGGCCGGGGGGCACGCCCCCTCGGCCGTTTTTTTATGGTGTCGTCATTTAACGCGAGCCGCCGGCGGAGGCGGGGAGCGGCGCAATTCCCTGCGACGCTCCTCCGCCCGACGCGTCGCTCGCTCCTGAGCACGCCCATTTCCGCACGGTCGGCCGAGCCGCCTGCCACAGCGTCGGCCACCGAGGACACCAAAGGGGGGCGAAGCGATAGCCCCGGCATCCGCCTGGCAAACCTCCTCAGATCTGCCCGGCGTAGCCCGCTTCGCCCCCGTGGATTATTATCGTGTGGCAGTGGTAGCACCCGCTATCGACAGCAAGTCGACAGGCGTGTGCTATTTGTGGGAAACCTTTCGACCTGACCACGACAGAAACTCTGATGCCGCTCGACTCAAGCTCGCAAGCCAGCCTTGCCGAGAGTTACGTTCTGATCGTTTCCGCCGATGGCACCTGTGTGCTGCACCCGCGCGTGCCTGAGTATGTCGGTCAAAAGCCGTGGGAGTGGTGCACGTCTGAAGACAGCGAGGCGTGCCGCGAGGCGTTTGTCCAGGCGTGCATGTTTCGGAAGGAGTCTCAATTCATAACGCATATGCGTTACGACGGGCGCATCTTCAAGCTGTCGATGCATCTGTACCCGCTCGGCGAAGGGGGGCAGGTGCTGTGCTCCTACCATCGCGTGTTCGAGGGGGAACTGACGCGCCGCGAGCGGCACGTGCTGGCGCTGATCGCCGGCGGGGCCGACGCCAAGCAGACGGCCGACGCGTTGGGGATCAGCCCCTCGACGGTTCGCGACTACATCGCCGGCATCAAGCGCAAGCTGCATGTGGTGACGCAAGAGGGGTTCACTCTGGCAGCCCATCATTTTGGCCTCTCGCGGACGCCCGAAGAGGTGTAGCGTGGCCACCGCCCAGCCGGGCAACCCCTAAAACTCACTCGACCAGTCCCAGCGCGGGGGGCCGGGCCCTAACAGCGGGACTCACCAGGCCGCTGCCAGCTTGGTAGATTAGGCGAAACCGCCTTCCCACCCCCCCTTTATTGCCGCCTGCCACGCGATGTCTACGGAAGAGACCCCCACCGCTTCGCGTCATTTTATTCAGCAGCAGATCGACGCCGACCTGGCTGCCGGCAGGGTGAAGCACGTGCACACGCGGTTCCCTCCCGAGCCCAATGGGTACCTGCACATCGGTCATGCGAAGAGCATCTGCCTGAACTTCGGTTTGGCGAAAGAATACGCCGGCCCCGAGGGCCCGCGCTTCAACCTGCGTTTCGACGACACGAACCCTGCCCGGGAAGAGCAGGAGTACGTCGATGCCATCATGGACGATGTCCGCTGGTTGGGAGCCGATTGGGAGAGCCGCCTGTATCACGCCAGCGATTACTTCGAGACCCACTACGGCTGGGCGGTGGAACTCATCAAGGCAGGCCATGCCTACGTTTGCGATCAAACCGCCGAACAAGTGCGCGAGACACGCGGCACGCTGACCGAAGCAGGCACCCCAAGCCCCTATCGGGGCCGCTCGGTTGAAGAGAATTTGGACCTTTTCAAGCGGATGAGGGGGGGCGAGTTCGCCGATGGAGCGAAGACGCTCCGCGCAAAGATCGACATGAGCGCGGCAAACGTCAACCTGCGTGATCCGGTCATGTACCGCATCAAGCATACCTCACACCAGCGAACCGGCGACGCGTGGTGCCTGTACCCGGCCTACGACTGGGCTCACGGCCAGGGAGACGCCATGGAAGGCATCACCCACTCGATCTGCACGCTCGAGTTCGAGAATCATCGGCCTCTGTACGATTGGTATCTCGACCGCCTGCAGGCACTCAAGCTGTTGCCGGGCGAACGCCCGCGGCAGATCGAGTTTGCGCGGCTCAACCTGACCTACACGGTCATGAGCAAACGCAAGTTGCTGCAACTAGTGCAAGAGAAGCACGTTGCGGGATGGGACGACCCCCGGATGCCGACCCTGCGCGGGTTGCGCCGCCGCGGTTACACGGCCGAATCAATCCGCGCCTTCTGCGAACGGATCGGGGTCACCAAGCAGAACAGCACGATCGATATGCTGTGGCTTGAAGACGCGGTCCGCGATCACTTGAACGAAACGGCCCCCCGAAGGATGGCGGTATTGCGCCCACTCAAGTTGGTGCTGACGGGCTACGCCGATGGCTCCGCGCTGCCCCCGAGCGATTCGGTCAAGGTCTGCAAGCTGGACAATCACCCGCAGCATCCTGAGCTGGGCTCACGTAGCGTGCCGCTGACCCGGGAGTTGTGGATCGAACAGGACGACTTCATGGAAGACGCCCCCAAACAGTTCTTCCGGCTCAAGCCGGGTGGTGCGGTTCGGCTACGCGGGGCGGGTATGGCGATCTGCCAGGAAGTCATCAAAGACGCCACCGGTGAGGTCGTGGAGCTACGCTGCGTTTTCGACCCGGACACCACGGCGTTGGTAGAAGGCAAAAAGGTTAAAGGCACCATCCACTGGGTGCCCGTCGAAGGGTCTGTCGAAGCCGAAGTGAGGCTCTACGATCACCTTTTTGGCGTGGAAGAACCCGATCGCGCGCCCGAAGGTGAGACCTTCCTCCATAACCTTAATAAGCACTCGCTGGAACGACTCACCGCCAAGCTCGAGCCGGACCTCGCCACGGCGTGTGCCGGGGAGAGCTATCAGTTTGAGCGGATCGGCTATTTCTTTGTCGATCCGATCGACTCCCGGGCTGGCGCGCCGTGCTTCAACCGAACGGTCACCCTCCGAGATACCTGGGGCAAGGTTGCTGACAAGTAAAGCGCGCGGCAGGGCGTGGGCCAAAGACACCCCACTCGTGGGGGGCAATTTAGTTTGACCCTCTGCGTTCTTGCCCCTAGCCTAGATTTACGGAATGGCTGGCGATTGCGGCTGGCACAGGCTTTTCCCCAAGGGGCAGCTCGTTGATGAGGCAGCACGGCACTCAGAATCGACGAGCGTTTTGGGCGGCAGCCGTCGTTTTTTTGATTCTGCCTACCGAGTCCTTGGCATCCGACCGGGACCGCGGTGCCCAGATCTTTCAGCAAAGCTGCGTCGAATGCCACGGCGAGTTGGGGCAGGGGACCGACTACTACAGCATTCCGCTGCGGGGCGATTTGCCACCCTCCGAGTTGGCACGAATCATTTCCGCCACGATGCCCGAGGGGGATCCTCAAGCGTGCTCCGGCGAAGACGCGGAGGCCGTAGCGCGCTACCTTTACGACGCCTTCTACTCGCCCTTTGCGCAAGCACGCAATCGGCCGCCGCGACGCGAGCTATCGAGGCTCACCGTGAGCCAACTCGAACAATCAATCGCCGATCTCGTCGGCAGCTTCCGTTGGCAAGGTCAGTGGGGCGATCAGCGGGGGCTGACGGTTAAGTTCACCAAACGGGTTAACACGGGCGTGGTCGATCAACCCGTCGATCTTGTCCTACCCAAGGTTGATTTCTTTTTGTCGGACCTGAAGTCGCTGGACCAGTCGTATCTCGATCCAACGGCCAAAGGCAAAGAAGAGTTCGGCAACGACCGGATCGATGTACACGTGCACGTAGACGGCTCGGTTTACGCGCCCGAGACCGGCGAGTACGAGTTTTTTGTCCGAACCGCGGGAGGGGTCGAGCTGTGGATCAACTCGGAGCCAATCATCGCGGAACGAGTTCGCTCGGACGAGCAAACCGAGTTGCGTGCGCGGACGAAGCTCCTGGGAGGACGCGCCTATCCGATCGCGCTGAGCACTGCGCGGATCGCTCAGGACGACCCCGAGCTCACCCTGGGTTGGCGACGTCCCGACGGGGTCGATGAGGCGATACCGACCCGTTTTCTTTCGACGAGTTTCTATCCGCAGATCGAGATCACCGATGTCGCGTTCCCGCCCGACGATCGCAGCGTCGGGTACGTGCGAGGGGCCTCGGTTTCACGCGCCTGGGACGAGGCCGTAACCGCGGCCGCACTCGAGACAACTGAATCGGTTATCGACAAGCTCGATCAATTAGCAGGCCTCAAGCCCGAAGAGGCGGAGCTCGATCAGGCCCGAGCGAACATCGCGGCGCAAGATTTCTGCTTGCAGATGGCGGAACAGGCTTTTCGCCGCAAGCTTACTGACGACGAACGATGGCGCTTCGTTGAGCGGTACTTCCAGAGCGCGGCAGCCGGATTGCTTGCCGCCCAAGAAGGCCCCCCGGCCGACGTCGAGAGCGATTCACCAAGCACGGCATGGGCGACGGAGCGTGCGCTGCTGGCGATCTTAAAGAGCCCGCGGTTCCTCTATCCCGAGATCGGATACGCCCTTGATGCATCGCAGACGGACGCGCGCGTCGCGGGGCGATTGGCGCTAGCCTTGTGGGATTCGCTGCCCGACAAGCCTCTCCAAGAAGCCGCTAAACGCAACGGCCTAAGCGATACCGAAGCGGCCCGCAGGCAGGCCGAAAGAATGCTCAGCGATCCGCGTACTCGCGCTAAGGTGCTTGACTTCTTCAGCCAATGGCTGCGGCTAGACGATGTGGCCCAGCTCTCACGCGACCCCGAGGCGTTTCCCGACTTCAACGATCGCGTGGCGGCCGACATGCGAAGCTCACTAGAGCTGTTCCTCGAAGACGTTGTTTGGAAGGGAGACAGCGACTTGCGGCGGCTGTTTCTGAGCGATCGACTGTACGTGAACGTCCGCCTAGCAGAATTCTTAGGAATCGAAGGGATCGATCCCGCACAGCAGCAAGATCCCGAAGCGTTTATCGAAGCCCCCGCCGAGACCGATCTTCGTTCGGGCGTCGTCTCGCATCCGTTTATGGTGACGTCTCTCTCTTATTATCGAGACACCTCGCCAATCCACCGGGGCGTGTTTCTTGCGCGGCACATTTTGGGTCGCTCGCTGAGGCCTCCGCCCGAGGCGGTCGCGCCGCTGGCCCCCGAGTTGTCGCCCGAGCTGACAACACGCGAGCGGGTGTCGCTGCAGACCAGCCCCCACCAGTGTCAGTCGTGCCATGTACTGATCAACGACCTGGGATTCACGCTCGAACACTTCGATGCGGTGGGGCGCGTTCGCCAAGTGGATCTCGGCAAGCCCGTGGATACATCGGGCGGATATGTTGCAACGGATGGCAGCCGGATCAAGCTACGCGGCAGCCGCGACCTGGCGAAGTACCTCGCGGATTCGCCCGATGTGCATCGTTCGTTCGTTACCCAACTGTTTGAACACCTGACCAAGCAGCCGATGCTCGCCTACGGCCAAGCAACCCAAGACGCCTTGCTGAAAGACTTTCGCGACCACCAGTTTAGTATTCGTCGATTGCTGGTGAGCGCGGCCGTGACCGCCGCCATGGCGGATTAAGTAGAATCCTTTTTTCGCCGCGGTGAGGCGCTATCCGAAACCCACGAAGTGCTGATTCGCCCGATGTCTTTGCCCTTCCGTTTCTGTCCCCAGCGTCGCGTTGCGACAAGGATCGGTTCGCCATGCCGCTCATGACTTCTCCTAGCCGTCGCGAGTTTCTTCGTGTCGCCGGTCTGAGCCCGGCGCTGGCACCTTTGCTGGCGAATCTCTCGGCGTTTGCCACAGCGCCAACCGGCCGTGCCAAGCAACGCTTAGTCATCATCTTCAGCCCGAATGGGATAATCCCCGATAACTTTTGGCCTCCGGCAAGCGCTGCGGGCGAGCCGCTTGAGCTGCCGAAAATTTTGGAACCGTTGGCACCGCATCGCGATCGGACGCTGGTCCTCAAGGGGCTGTGCAACCAGATCAACGGAGACGGCGATGGCCACATGCGTGGCATCGGCTGCCTGCTGACCGGCGTCGAGTTACTGCCCGGCAATGTGCAGGGCGGCTCACACACCCCGGCCGGCTGGTCCAGCGGCAATTCGATCGATCAAGAGATCCGCGAGTTCTTGCAAAAAAGGCCCGAGACCCGTACCCGCTTCGGTTCGCTCGAGTTTGGCGTGTACGTGCCCGACACCGCCGACACCTGGACCCGGATGGTATACGCGGGCCGCAATAAGCCGATCGCTCCGATCGACGACCCGTATCAGATGCTCGGCAAACTCTACGGCGATGCCCGCGACCGAAAGGCCCTTGGTGGAATCCTCGACGCGGTGAGCGAGGACTTCGCCAAGGTGCGGTCGCTCGTGAGTGAGGAAGATCGCCGCCTGCTGGATGAACACGCCAGCATGATCCGCGATATGGAACGGCAGCTCGCCGCCGACGCCGCGTCAGCCGAACTTAACCATATCGTGCCCGAGCTGGAGTCGGGTGTTTCCGAAAAGGACGAAAACATGCCCAAGCTCAGTCGCATGCAGATCGAGCTGATGGTCAACAGCTTCGCTTGTGATTTTGCGCGCGTCGCGACGCTTCAGTACACCCGGTCGGTGGGCCAGGCGCGGATGGCATGGCTCGGCGTCGAAGAACGTCACCACGAGCTCTCGCACCGCCCTGACACCGATCTCGAAGCGGTCGAAAGCCTGACCCGGATCAACCGCTGGTACTGCGAAGAGGTGGCGAGGTTAGCTACCCGCTTAGCCGAGACGCCCGAGCCCGACGGGTCCGGATCGCTACTCGACAATACCCTCATCGTGTGGACGAACGAGCTGGGCAAGGGCAACAGTCACACCCGCGACAACATTCCCTTCGTGCTCGTTGGAGGCACGAGTCAGCAGAGCTGGGGGCTGCGCGGCGGGCGCGCGATCGATTTCGGCAAGACGCCCCACAATCGGCTGCTCATGTGGCTCGCCAACGCTTTTGATCATCCGATCAAGTCGTTTGGCAACGCCGACTTCTGTGGCGAAGGGGCGCTCAGCGGCTTGGTGTAGGGGGAACGCTCTAAGTCGCCCTGCCGCTTACGAACGGCGTGGCACCGGCGCGTACGCGAGCTGCTGCCTGAGCCCCAAGGTCGTGGCCAAATCGGCCTGCATCCTGTCGGCGGCAATCTGCCGCTGCTGACGTTCTTCAACGGTCCAGTGATCGCTGAGCTGCCGACACGCGTAGCGGATCGCCTCCGAGGCGTCGCGTGCAACGCGTTGGGTAGCTCGCAGGGCAAGAGAATTGGTGGGCATAATCGGCTCCGGTGTTGCTTCAAGGGCGAGCCGCTAGGCTCGAAGACGAGGAGCAAGATAAAGGAGGGGGCAAACGCAACGGCTCAATCCGCACCGCCGGTGCGATGACGGGCCACCGCTTCTGCCCTCTCTACGGCAGAGCCACCCTGAGGGTTCGGCAAGTTATGCGGCCGCGTGCGACCGCTCTGCGAGGCGAGCCAGAAGGTCAGCGGCAGCACCGCTGCTGATGGCCTCGCTAGCGCGGCTTGCACCTTCCACGGGAGTTCTAACCACGCCTGCCACGAGCAAAGCGGCCGCGGCGTTCAGCACAACAATATCGCGGGCCGCGCCGTGAGCCCCCTTAAGAACCTTTCGGATCACCGCCGCGCTATGGGCGGGGCTCTCGACTTCAAGGCCGAGGGTCCCGCTGCGCTCGACTCCGAAGTCCTCGGGAGTCCAGACATACTCGTGAACGCCCGCAGCGGTGACATCGCTAACGTGGGTCGGTCCGCTGCTGGTGACGTCGCCCATGCCATCGGCACCGCTCACGATCAGCGCTCGCTGGGAGCCCAGCACACGCATCGCCCCGGCCAGAAGTGGACGCAACTCCGGAAGCCCCGCACCCAGCAGTTGGTACTCGGCACGGGCGGGATTGGCTAACGGTCCGAGCACATTGAAGATCGTTCGCACGCCGAGCTGTTTGCGCACCTCAGCAACGTGCCGCATCGCCGGATGCTGGAGGCGGGCATAGCAGAAGCAGATCCCCAGTTCGTCCAGGCAGGCTTCGACCTGAGCCAGCGAGGCCTCGATGTTGACGCCGAGCTCGGCCAGCACGTCGGCCGATCCGGTCCGACTGGTAACGCTGCGGTTGCCGTGTTTGGCGACATTGGCTCCGGCGGCTGCCGCGACGAGCGCCGCCGTGGTGCTGATGTTGAAGGTTTTTGAGCCCCCGCCTCCTGTTCCGCAGGTGTCCACCAAGCCCACACGACCGGTGCGGATTGGGGTCATATGCTCACGCAGCGACAAAGCGGCTCCTGCCACCTCGTCGGCCGTTTCGCCTTTGTGCGCCAGCGCGGTCAAAAAAAGACCGATCTGAGCCGCAGCTACCTGACCAGACATGATCGCGTCCATCGTGCTGCGCATCTCGGCGAGCGAGAGATCCTCGCCCGCGGCGAGGCGTCCGAGGATCGCGTCGAGCGGCAAGGGAGCGTTAGCCATCGGGCGCTGGGGGCGAAAGGGAGGGGAGCGGCGCGGATCCGCATTGCAGCCGTGGCGGACCTGAAGGATAAAGTACAAGCCCGTCGGACGCCTAGCGTGCCCCCGCTTCTTAGTGGGACGTTAGGTTAACCCAATCCTCGGCCTTCTCACTCGGAACCATGCCGCGCAAGATCATTCTTGATATGGATCCGGGCGTCGACGACGCCGTTGCTCTCTGCCTGGCCCTCGCGGACCCGGGGCTCGAAGTTGTGGCGGTGACCGCTACCGGGGGCAACGTGGGTCCCGAGCAAGCCAGCCGCAACGTGCAGGCAATCATCGAACGGATCGATCCGACAAGGTGGCCCCGGATCGGTGCCGCGGACCCGCTGCAACCGCTGCGCAGCGACGCCCGCGACCTTCACGGCCCCAACGGATTGGCGGGAATCGAGCTGCCGGTCGCCGAAAAAGCCAATCGACACGCCTCGGTCAAGGTGATCGCTGACGAGGTGCGAAACGCCTCGGGCGAAATCACGCTCATTAGCACCGGACCGATGACTAACGTGGCCGCCGTGCTCACCCTTGAGCCCGACATCGCACGTTCCCTGCGGCAGGTGATCGTGCTGGGCGGCTCGGTCAGAGTCGGGGGGAATGCGACCCCGGCGGCCGAGTTTAATGCTTATTGTGACCCCGGTGCGGCACGCGAGGTGTTCCAGGCCGGGGCCTCAATCGTGGTCGTCCCGCTCGATATCAGTGAGCAGATGGTGTTCGGCTACGATCTGCTCGAGTTTGTCCGTGCCCGGACGAGTCGTACCGCGACGTTCTTGGCCGAATTGTTGCCGGGCTTTTATCGGGCTTATCGTGAGCGGTTTGGTATGGAGGGGGTCTGTCTGCACGATATTGCCGCTGTGCTGTTTGCCACCAATCCCGAACTGTTTGCGACGGATCTCATGCACGGCGACGTGGAAACAGCAGGCGAGCTGACGATCGGAGCAACGGTCTTCGACCGCCGGTCCCGTCCCGACGGCAAGCCCAACCTCGAAGTAGCTGTCCGAGTGGATGTCGCGGCGGCCCGCAACATTTTGTTCCGTGTGCTGGAAAACGCCTGCTAAAGGCCAGAACGCCTGCGATAAACACCAATTCGTTGACCCCCCTTACCGTGGCATTTAGCCTGTCTGGTACAGGGATAAGTCTCGCTCAAGTGGGTGAGGCTCCCCCGGTTCGTGCTTCGTCCGTCATCTCTAGGTTAGGCTTGCCCCCTTTGTTCGTCTCTCGGCCTGCTCACCCTATCGTCCGCACCCTGCCGCTCGTTGCCTGCGGCTGGATGCTGTGTTGCTCGTTCTTGACGGCCCAGGTGCCCATCGATGGTTACCTGCCGATGGTGGGAATCGCGCTGACGAACGAGTACGACGATAACTTCAATTTCTTTCCGACCGCCAAGATCGGCACCGGTAGCGCCACGCTGTTGGGGGCTGGCGGCACGCCCCGCTACGACATTGCACTTCTCGATACGGGTGCCGGCTTCTCGCTGCTCACCAGTCAAGCGTTTGACGATTTTGGCCTGGGCGATCCCTCGCCGGGCGAACCGGACGGCTATCAAGGGACCGAGTTCGTCACGATCGGTGGTGCCACGGGGCAACTCGATGCGCCGATCAACGACCCGTTCGGGCTGTACGTTGGCGGCTTACAGAATCGGACGGGGCAGGGTGCCGCTCTGACGATGAACAACGCGGCGTTGCGAGGCCAAACCAATACCGCAACGATCAAGTTCCCCCCCGAATCGCCGCTGCCCAACGTGGTGGGGCTTCCCTTCGCGAGCCAGTACGCCACGAGGATTCGTAACGACCTGCCACAGGTCTTCGAGCTCAACGGCAAGACGATCCGCACACCTTCGATCGATTTCCAGCCGCTGGGTAGCGGCGGCGGAACCATCACGCGCAAGGCACCCTTGAGCCTCAATCCGGGTGCCACCTTTGTGCAGCCGCCGGCTTATCTGCCAAACATCGTTAACTTCGACCTCGATAATCCCCAAGAGGATCCCTCGACCCCGACCCTTTCCTCGGGGGGCCTCTTTCTGAATGTGAACGCCTCCAACTCAGGAACCAGTCTGGGTCAAAAGCAGTTCTTTTTTGACACGGGTGCCAGTGTTACCGTGGTGTCGCAACTCAACGCCCTGTTGCTGGGTTTTGATGTGACGATCGATGAACCCGAATTCTCGATCTCGATTGTTGGCTCGGGCGGACTGGCAGAGAACGTGCCGGGGTTCTTTGTCGATCAAATCACCCTTGTGGCGTTGGGTGGCAGCATCACCGCGACCAACGTGCCGGTGATCGTGCTGGACGTTACCGACCCGTCTGACCCGGGCAACATCGTGGAAGGGATTGTCGGCACCAACCTGCTCGCGCGCCGCAACGTGGTGATTGACCCCAATCCTTCCACCGGAGGTGGCGGTGCCAGCCCCGGCGTCTACATCAGCGATCCGGTAACGACCAATTTCACTTGGGTCTCAGCAAGTTCTGCGGCACCGTGGTCTGCCGGGGGATCTTGGAACGCTGCCGCGACGCCCAACTATCTGAGCGTCACCCGTGTCGAGCACGTCGCGGGCGGCGATCAGCGTGCGGTGGTCACCGGGCAACAACAGGCCAGCGAAATCTTTGCAAAAGGGGGCACCGCGGGCCAGCGAATGACGATCGCGATTGGCGCGGGTGCCAAGCTGACAACCTTCTCCGGCACCACGCTTGAAACCGGTGCTGTGATCGAATTAACCAACGGCGTTCTCGATACGCAGTACCTCGATATCCGTGGCGGGCGTTTGGAGGGCACTGGCCTGGTACGCACGGGAAGCGGGCCGATCGACGGACAAGTCGAGGTGATCGCGGGCATCATCGCACCGGGGGCAGCCGGCGCGGGCGTGCTGACCCTGGAGGGCCGCTACGCGCACGGCGAAAACGCACTGCTCGAAATCGGCCTGGGGGGGGTAACCGCCGGAACCGAATACGATCAACTCTTGATCGACGGATCGGCCGTGCTGCGGGGGGACCTCGCGGTTTCGCTCATCAACGCAGGTGCCGGTCTTTTCGCCCCGAGCATCGGCGATCGTTTCGAGATCTTGACCTACGAACAACGCGGCGGCGTGTTTAGCTCGCTCACTCTTCCCACCGGCTACCTGTGGGATGTCCAGTACACGCCTACCGCACTGGTGCTCGAGGTATCGGGCCTGGCGATCCCCGGCGACTTCAACGCGGATGGCCAAGTCGATATCGCCGACTACACCACCTGGCGTGACGGGCTGGGGAGTGTCTACAGCCAAGCCGACTACCAAATCTGGAAAAACAACTTCGGGATGATGTCGCCGGCAAACGCTAACAGCGTTCCGGAACCCTCCCTAGCGATCCTCCTCTTGATCGGCATTGCGAGCCTTACAGCGATGGGATCTCGCCAGCGGTGCTAAGCAGAGCGTCGATCGACAACAGCAACTAGAGCGAGCTACCGCAGCCCGCGCAGTACTGGGCATCTTCGTCGTGACGACTTCTGCCACAGTCTTCACAAAGGCGCGAGACGGCTCGCTTGTCGGCAGCCCGCTTGTCCGCAGAGTGTGCGCCGCTGATCACCTCCGCCGAAAACAGCCCCGTCGGCACGATGATGATGGCGTAGCCGAACAGCATGATCATGGCCGCCATGAACTTGCCCAGCGGGGTCACCGGCGCAATATCGCCGTACCCAACGGTGGTCATCGTGACGATGGCCCAATAGACGCTGGTTGGGATATCGACAAAGCCGCTGTCTTCTTGGCCCTCGATCAGGTACATGACGGTCCCCATGATCACGATCGAACAGAAGATCACCGTCAGAAAAACGGTGATCTTCGGCCAAGTCTGTTTGAGCGCGGTGAGCAGTGTTGTGGCTTCTTTCAGGTGGCGGGCCATCTTCAGCACCCGAAACACCCGCAACAGCCTCAGCGTGCGGACCGTCGCGAGGGTGTGCGCACCGCTGAAGAAGAGCGCCAAGTAGCTGGGAAGTATCGAGACGACATCGACGATCCCGAAAAAACTCAAGGCATAGCGACTCGGCCGCGCGACGCAGGCCAGGCGGGCCAGATACTCAAGGCTGAAAATCAGCGTGATGCCCCACTCGATCGCCGCCAGCAGCGAACCGTAGCGGGGCTGAATCGACGCGACACTCTCGAGCATCACCGCGACAATGCTCAGCATGATGAACACGAGCAGCGCAACGTCGAACCACTTGCCGGCCGACGTCTCTGACTCGAAAATGACCTCGTACCACCGCCGTTGCCAGCCAGTGTTGCCCGGCTCTAAACGGTTCAGAGGCGGACCTTCGCCCGCGGGCAACTTGCTTGCCAACAGGACCTCGGCGTGTTCTGGCGCTCGATTTTTCACATCGCTCATGCCGCGGAGTCTATCGCGGTGCGACCGACCGGCCAACGCCGGCATCCGACCGGGGTGTGCAAACCGCAATCAGCAAGAAAGTACGCCTGCGGGATCGATCGCCCGATCGATTCACCAGGAACAAGCCGGCAAGGCGAAGATCCGGCCTTACTTGCCGCAATAGTCGATCGTCCGAGCGATCTCGCTTTTCAGGTCGGCACGCCGGACGATGCGGTCGATGTAGCCATGCTCCAGCAGAAACTCGCTGGTCTGAAAACCATCGGGCAGTTCCGTGCGGAGCGTCGCCTTGATCGTCCGCGGGCCGGCGAAGCCGATCAGCGCCTTCGGCTCGGCAAAGACGAGGTCGCCCAGCGAGGCGAAGCTGGCGGCGACGCCGCCCATGGTCGGGTTGGTCAGGACCGAGATAAAGAGGCCCCCCGCGGCGTCGTAACGGGCGAGGGCCGCGGAAACCTTCGCCATCTGCATCAGCGACAGGATGCCTTCGTGCATGCGGGCACCGCCGCCCGAACCGCTGACGATGATCACCGCCAGGTTCTGTTCCGTAGCCCGTTCGATCATGCGTGTCAGGCGTTCGCCGACGACGGACCCCATCGAGCCCATGATGAACGCTGAATCGGTAACCGCAAAAGCCACGCGGCGACCGCGAATCATCCCGCAGCCTGTTAAAGCCGCGTCTTTCAAGCCCGTGCGCTTCTGCTCCGCGATAACCCGTTCGGCGTAGGGCTTCTTGTCGGAAAAGGCCAGCGGGTCAGCCGGCATCAGATCGGGGTCCCACTCCTCAAAGGTCCCTTCGTCCAGCACAAACCGGACGCGGTCGCGGGCGCTGAGGTACATATGCCGGCCGCAGACCGGACACACGTTCATGAGGCGCTCGACTTCCTTGCGGAAAAGCGTCTCACCACAGTCCTCACAGCGCATCCACAACCCGCTGGGCACACCGCGCTTTTCCGCCGTAGGGTGCTGCGGACCGCGCGAAGCGGGCAGGTCGCCGGCGGGTTTGGCATCGAGCGCACCGGGACGCCCCGCGCCCTGGTCGGCGGCTTCGGACGGGGTCGTGCTGGTGGGGGGATCGCCAACGGACATAGCAGACACGCTAGCCAGCGTGTGAGTGGCGGTCTTCATGACGCGGATGGGGGGGTGGCAAAAGTCTAGGCAACTTCGCAGCTTTAAGCGACACCTGCCTGAGGCGTGCCCGCCGAAGTAGCGTAAGCTCTCTTTGCTGCCGCTTATCTTAACCATGTGGCACCAACGCCACCATGCCTTCAAGCAAGGCTCCCCTGAGGCTCTGCCCCCCCTTCTGACGCCCCTCAGCCGCCATGACCACGGGCTCGTCACTGTGGATCGCCGTACCGCCAGGATTCGAGCTGGGCGAAACGGTCTGCTCCTACGGGTATTTCTTGCTGGCACCGAACTATTGGCGGCCCGAAATACACGCTCTGGAACGGCGGATGTCGGGGGGGGAGATCGGCAGAACGATGCCTTCGCCCGCAGCAACCGGCAGTGTGGGCTTGGTGGTTACTCAGCCCGGCGGTGTCGGGGCTCGGCTAGTGATCCGCTGCGATCGGCCGCTGATCGGCCCTGAGCGAGCGGGCGTGAAGGGCTCGCTGAGCCGCATGCTGCGGATCGATCAGGACCTCTCCGCATGGCACCGGCTGAGCCCCGCTGCACGACGCCGGCGTTTCGGACGACTGTTCCGCTCGCCTACCCTGTTCGAAGACATGGTCAAGACCATCACCAGCTGCAATGTCGCTTGGCCGAGCACGGTGAAGATGAATCGATTGCTTGTCGAACGGGTTGGCAGGGGCGTGTTCCCCTCGGCGAAGTGCTTAGCGTCCTTGACGCCCGAACGGCTCCGAGAGCTTTGCCGTGTTGGCTACCGCGCTAAACGTATCGTATCGCTCGCCCGAATGTTCACCAGCGGCGAGCTGGATCCTGCCTGGTTCGAGGCACCACAACGCACCACCGAAGAACTCGCCGCAGAGGTGCGGCGAATCGATGGTTTCGGTCCCTACTCGACTGCCAATGTGCTCCAACTGCTAGGTCACTACGATCGGCTACCCATCGACACCGAGACCGTCCGACTTTTCTGCAAAACGACCGGCTCGAGGCGACCGGCTCGCGATCAAGATCTCTATCCCGCTATCGAGGCTCATTACGAGCGGTACGGGCTGTGGCGATTCCTGGCCTACTGGTTCGACGTGTGGCGTGATTATGAATCGCTCCAAGGTCGCGCGACGACTTGGGACGCTGCGGTGGTCGCCACCCGGTTTACGGCCTCGAAGCTGCAATCGGAACCGGCGGGCTAAAGCGCTCCTGCTGAAGTTGGGGCCTTAAATCATCGTCCCCGGGAACCCTGCGTCCGCCGGACACGTCCTAGCAATCAGTTGGGTTTTGACGGACAAACCAATTCCCCGTAGTTTCCCGAAAGGGCGTGCTCAGTTCGAGCCCGACACAGGGCGTGACCGCGGCGTAATGTTACTTGGTGGGCAGGCCAGAGGATCGGTGCTCCCCACCCAGGCATTCTCGATCTGGTCTCGCTGCAGGAGTGTTCCTTCGTGTCGATCACTATGAATCCGACAGTTATTGCCACCGAATTGCCTAGGGTTTCGCATGCCGACGCGCTGGCGATCGGCACGCTGCTGGACACGATCTGGCCACACGATGACCGTGGCCCGGAGGATCGGGCTCGCAAACTGATCGACATCGGCAACCGCTACGAGGGCCCTGCCCAGCGACAGCCGTTGTCACTGGTGGTCTGGGACGACAGCCTTGTCGTTGCCCACGCGCTGGTCTTTGAGCGGGTGATTACGCTCGGACCAAAGCCGCTGTCCGCGCTCGCCTTGGCGGGTGTCGCGACACACCCCGATTGTCGCGGGCGTGGGCTGGGCGAAGTGGTGGTTCAAGCGGCGTTCGACCGGGTCGATCAAGGCTTGTTCCCTCTATCGCTTTTCCAGACCAGTCTTGCCGTCGAGAATTTCTATACGCGTTTGGGCGCGAAACGGGTGGAGAACCCCGTGGTCAATTCGCACAATGCCGACGACCCCAACACCAATCCGTTCTGGGATGATATCGTGATGCGGTATCCGGCCGGCGGCGCATGGTCTGACGAAACGATCGACCTGTGTGGGCCAGGTTATTAGACCAATCGCTGGCTAGTCTTTCCCCCACCAACCCCGTCATCCCTGAACCGTGTGGCGAACGAGAATCGAGTGGTGGAAGAAATGCCTCGCCCCTCGAGCCCATCACATCACCACCGAGCCGCCCCAAGACGACTACAAAGAGCAGGACGGCAAAAAGGCCTCGCCCGCGGGCTAGAAAATTGGTCGTTCCTGCTGCTCTCGCTTTCCGCGCTAAGATTTGCTTGGGGGGTCGGCACCGACGGTGAGCCCCGCTGGCTGCTGGGCGAAGGGCTCTTCGGCGTCGGCAATCAAGCGGCACTCGGGGCCGTGCTGGCCGCGTGCGGAATCATGGTAGCCCTGTTCGGCGGACTCTCCCGAGCCCTGCGGGCGTTGCCCAAGCTTCTGCTAGTCGCGACGTTGCACCTGTTGCTGCTAGCCGTCTTCCCCACGGACTGGCTGCTCGCCCGGTTCGAATCCGATGAGGTGCTCTTCCGCGTCTCGACGAATCTGCCCCGCTATGCGCTAACGATCGACGACGGCCTCGATCCGGTTGCGACGCCGCTGATCCTCGACACCCTCGCCGAGCATGACGCCCGGGCGACGTTCTTTGTGCTGGGCGAGTCACTTGCCGACCAAACTCGGTTGGTCCGGCGCATTCGTGCCGAGGGCCACGAACTTGCCAACCATCAGATGACGGATACCGCTACAGTTGCTCTAACGCCCGCGGCTCTCGAAAGGCAGATCCGCCAAGCTCACGCCGCGCTGGGAGCAACGGGGCGTAGCGACTGGTTCCGACCCGGCGGTGGCATTGTCACCGAGCGCTGCAAGACCGTGTGCAAGTCACTCGGGCTACGGATCGCCTTGGGATCGGTCTTCCCGTTCGACTCGCACCAAACGTCTGTCCGATTTTCTGCCGCGTTTCTAGCCTCGCGAATCAAGCCGGGGGCGATCGTAATTCTGCACGATGGAGCAGGCCGTGGGGAACGAACAGCGCTCGTGCTGGATCGCGTGCTCGATCAGCTCAACCAACGCGGGCTGCAAGCGGTAACGTTAACTGAGCTCGCTGCGGGAAGCACCAAAGAATCGCCGTGAATGAACGGTATGATCCCTCGAGGCCCGCCGTTTAGCCAAGCCCTTTGGCACTCGCTGACAACGGAGCGGTTGCGGTAGGCTGTTTTCTGCAAACGCACTCGGTGCGCTTCCGCGACACCGAGGCAAAGCAGGACAAAGTTGCCGTCGATCCCTTCGCGCCCAGTCTCTCAATCCGACAGCCGCCGATGAACACCGAGCTATTAACCTTGTACCGATTCACGCTCGCAATGGCCGAATCGCTGATGATTGATATCTCAGAAGAAGAGATGGCTCACCAGCCAGCGCCAGGAGTGAATCCGCCGGCCTGGATCATTGGGCACTTGGCGGTCGTGAACGAGATGGCCCTAGCGCTGATGGGCCATGAGAAACGGCTGCCCGCGGCATGGACGATTGAATTTGGCCCCGGCAGCCAGCCGCTACCACAACAGATGGAAGCCTATCCTCCGCGCGCTGAATTGCTGACAGCGCTGCGCGAAACGCATGCGGCTGTTTGCCTAGCGGTTCAGGACAAGGACCTCGGCGCGATGAGTGCTGCTAACCCGATCACCCCGCTGGCCAAGTCCCTGCCAACGCAAGGAGACCTGCTGGCGCACATCTTGACGACGCATCCGGCAAGCCACTTGGGGCACCTCTCCAACTGGCGCCGACAGAGGGGCCGGGCACCGCTGTTTTAGCAACAAATCGCGGTTAACGACGGATCGCTAGCCGCGCTGGGTGGACCGCCCCCCGCAAACGAGGGGCGGCCCCGCTGCTACTTCCGTATTTTGCGCGGCTCGCGCGGGTTTCACCGACGTCTGGCGCGGTCCGCGATCTGGTATCACGGTCGTTACCGCGAGGAAGGCCCGACGGCTATCGGGAGCGCGCTCTTATGCCTTTACGGCCGATGCTTTGACCGGTGTCCGGCCCGCGGGCACGGCATCGCTCTCCGGATCGAACCACGCCGGATCGAACTCGATGCGCCGATTCTCAGCGATGGCCACATTGGTCGTGAGCGCAATCACGGCATCCGCCAGCGCAACCTTGGGATGGCAGTGAAGCGTCTCCGCCGGTGCCTTATCGCGGATGCAGACGGCCCAGTGCTCGATCTCTTCGGTGTAGCCACGGCTGACCGCTTGCGTAACGGCTTGCGCAGCGGGCGAGTAGCCGCCGCCGGTCTCGTACGAATCAACGAGGCCGTTCTTGGCATCGACCTTCACCTTGGTATCGACCTTCGAACCGGCGTAGAGCATGACATCTTGCTCACGCTCCAGGATCAGGGTTCCCTTCGTGCCGAGGACCACTTCTCCGTACCCCCCGAACCCGTTGCCATTGATCGACGAGTAGCTGACCACCACCTTCTTGTTGGGGTCGGCGAGCTTCCCCTGTTTGGGATTGTTGTCCTCAAAGTATCCCTTGCCGGGGTACTCGTAGGAGGCGTAGACGTGGTCGTCTGCATCACGGTCGTGCGGGAAAATGTGCCGCCCGCCAACCGCAACCACGCTGAGCGGATTGACCTTTTGCTTTTCGCCAAACTGCGAGCTGATAAAGATGCCCGAGGCGTCCAGTTGATGGCTCCCCAATTCGGCCATCAAGCCGCCACCGGTGCGGTTCCAGATTCGCCAGCGGATCAGCTCTTCCATTGCGCTGCGCTCGTATCCGCCATCGAGAGTGCCCGCTTCGTAACCGTATTCGGTCGCATCGACCGAGATATCCTCAAGCTGAGCACGCTTCTGGGCGATCTTCAGGTCCCATTCTTCTTTCTTGGCAGCCGAGGTCGTCGGCTTGTCACGCTCGCGTTGCCAGGCGGCCAGCTCACGCACCAAACGGTGCTCATCACGCCACGCTCGGAGCCCGGCGTCGCCTCCGGCGCGCTTCGCGGCGCTCTCGGCTTTGGAGATCTCGGCGGGGCCGAGCATCTCGGTCGGAAGCGGCGGCTGCCAGCTATCGTTGCCCGGCAAGTTGCCCCGATGCCACTGTGCACGAATATGGTGGATGTCGCCAATCAATCCCCGGCGGATCGTGTCGACTGCATTGTCGTAGAGCACGCTGTAGTGCCGCTGATGGCCGGTCGCTAGTAGCAAGCCCGTTTCTTTGGCCACGCGGGCCATCTCTTTGCACTGGGCGACGTCCCAAGCCATGAGCTTCTCGGTCAGCACGTGCTTGCCGGCACGCATCGCACGGACGGCGGCTTCGTGGTGCAACCACAGGGGCAACGCGATGATGACCGCCTCGATGTCGTCGCGCTCGAGCAGATCGTTGTAGTCGGTGTAGACATCAATTTCTTTCTCCGCCGCGGTGCGATCGGCGTAGTCGTAAACGCTGCACAGCCCCGGGCGGGCCGCTAGCGAAGACGGGCTGTAGGTGTCTCCGTAGAAGGCGCGGTGAACGCTATAAGGCCGGATGTCGGCGATCGCTTTGACCTCGATCACCTTAGGATTGAGGGCACCGATGAGCACGTTGCCCTCGTCTCCCGTGCCGATCACGCCAACACGAAGCCGGTCATCGAGCTTGTTGCCGTATCCCCAGTAGGCGGCCCCGAAGCCCGCGGCCCCGACCGCCGAGGCGAGCGTCACTTGCTCCAGGAAGTCACGCCGATCGGGATTGGTCTGGATCAGGTCGCCCGCGACTCGGCGGAAGTTGTCCTGACCGATCTTCTTCTGCTCGTCGGTGAGATTCATGCTGACTCCTTTTGAGTCCCTGGTTTGGAAAGTGCCCGAGCAAGCGAGAGGCCGGGCCAAGCGGAAGATCGCCCGAGGTTGAGGGCGTCTCGAAAGATGATTAGGTAAAGCGGTTAAATCGATGCACTCAGAAAAGCAATTCGCTAGTTGACCGGGGCTGGCAACCGACCGCACGCGCGATCGTAAATTCCGTCGAGCCCGGCCCAACGGCCCGCGCCGACAACCGCAAGAATCACCAGCGCGATCACCTCGACCAATTGATAAAAAAAGTACGTGGTGTCGGCTGCCGGGTCCCACGGCGGCTGGGTTGCCATGACCGAAAGCAGGAAGCCGGCTGCCATCAGGGCTCCAAAGGGGGTTAGCAGTCCAAAAAACAGCAGCACGCCCGCGCCGAGCACAACCCACGTAACGGTAAAGTCGATCCACTCCAGGGGACTACGCTCCGCAAGCGCTGAACGAACCCGCGTGGGGCTGGGCCCCGCGTTGTCGCTGGCGATCGCCGCAACCACGTCATCAAGATAGCCGGTCTCGGCTTTGTTGAGCTCACGTGCCCAGGTCTGGACAGCCTTGTTGATTTGCGCCTCTTTCTTGTCGATCTGTTCGCTAAGATACGGAGCGGAGGGACCTTCCCGCTGCTCGGCCTTCATTTGTGAAAGCCGCCAAGCTTCGTGTTGGTTCTCAGCAATCGCTTCGGACTCGGTGAAAAAGTAGTAAGCCAGATTCGAGAGGTGTTCCTCCGCGATCTCGGCAGAGCGCTTAACCGCCTCCTCTGAAACTCCAGGAACCCGGGCCAACCGCTCCCGATTGGATTGCCAACCATCGCGAACCGCATCCAGCAGCGGGGCGTAGGGGGCCTCGGGGGCGTAATCCGTTGGTAGAGGCTGGTTCTTCTTTAAGGCTGCGCCAGCCCGTTTGGCGTAGTCGGCCTGCCACCGCGATAGCTCTTCGCTATCGGCGAACTCGGCGGGCTGGCTGAGCAACTTGTTCGCCCCGTAGGGGCCGGGATTCATCGCCTTAAAGAGGGGGGCCAGCGGTCCGACCGCCCCGCTGAGGAAGCCTGCCGACGAAAATCCGGGGTCGAGCTTCTTCACCCCCTCGTTGAAGAAGTGCCAACCTGTCGCAAGACGCAACGCGACCAACAAGCAGATAACCGGCAAGGTGTACGTAGACGCCGATGAGTGCATAAGAAAAATGTCGTGGTGGCTGGGGGAACTTCCCTAATGTCACGCGGGGCCCCGCTTAGGCGCATGCCAGCTATCTGCCGGGTCAGCCGGTCGTTGGCCTCGGGCAGAGCTTGCCGAACCGCTACGGTCTAGCAACAACTGCCGCTAAGCCCTGTAGTTTACCACGGCGGCAACCAGTGATCCAATTACGGCCAATGGCAACTTCATCGATAACCCGTCCGCGGATTGTGCTCTGCTACCCGGTGGAAAGCCGTCACTTTGCGCGAATCGAGCAACAACTCTCGGATATTGGCATCGATGCCGAGCTTATCGACGCCGGCCAGCAGCATATTGCCGACGAGTTGCTCCAGGCCGACATTTACTGCGGTCACGCCAAGGTGCCCGTACCGTGGCCGGAGGTGGTCGCTCAGGGGCGGCTCCAGTGGATCCAATCGTCGGCGGCCGGCATGGACCACTGCCTTACGCCCGAGGTCGTTGCGTCCGACATTGTCGTTACGAGCGCCTCGGGAGTGCTGGCCGACCAAGTCGCTGAGCAGACTTTCGCGCTGCTCTTTGGGCTGCTCCGGAGTTTACCCGTATTTTTTCGTGCTCAGCAGGCTCACGAGTTCGTCCGCCTGCCAACGCGTGACCTCCACCGAGCCCGGGTTGGCATCGTGGGCTTCGGGGGAAATGGCCGCAGGCTGGCTGAGGTCTTGGCCCCGTTCCGCTGCGAACTGATCGCCACCGACCTGTTCCCACACGACAAGCCCGAAACGGTTAGTCAACTTCTCCCCGCGGAAGCTCTCGACGGGTTGCTCCCCACGCTCGACGTACTGATCCTGACAGCTCCGCTAACGGATCAGACTTGCGGAATGTTCGATGCCGACCGGCTTGCTCGGCTGCCTTCGCACGCGTTGCTGATCAACGTCGCACGGGGGGCAATTGTTCAAGAAAAGGCCCTGGTTGAGGCGCTCGCCGCAGGCCGGCTTGCTGGCGCTGGTGTCGACGTGACCGAGATCGAACCGCTTGATCCCGCCAGTCCGCTGTGGGATCTGCCGAACGTGATCATCACCCCACACGTGGGGGGCCAAGCGGCGACACGAATCGACGACATGACCGAATTTTTTTGTACAAATCTGCGGCGTTTTTTCAGCCGCCAGCCGCTGCGAAACCTTGTCGATAAAACGCTCGGATTTCCTCGCCCCGAGGACGCGGCCTGGCGCATTCCCGGCGGGCAATAACCGCCGAGAAATGCGCTTGCAGGCCGTGATCTGCGTAGACGTTGGTCGCCGAGCGCCTAAACTAGTAAGCTAGGGGGATGATGCCTTTCAGCTGACCTCCTCTAGCCGCGCCCCCGGGCGAGGCGCTACGTCCCTGAAGGGAAGCGGGACGCCTCCTCCCAGCACCATGGCTACGGCTGCGACGCCGTGCGTAATGAATACCACGGTTATCCAGCAGGCTCAGACCCGGACCTACACGGGCGATCCGCCTGTCGCTGCGCAAAACTCATTGCTTTGCCAGCGCTACGACGATCTCGTTCAATCGGTACGCCTTGGCTGGACGGAGCACCTGCGTTTGCAACGCCTGCTCGGCACGGGAGGGCAGGGCGTTGTCTACCTGAGCGAACGTCGTGGGGCAGACAACTTTACGCTGCCGGTGGCGCTCAAATTTTTCTCGCCCGAACGCTACGTCGACGAACGGTCTTACGATCAGGCGATGCGCCGCATCGCCGAGGTTAGCGGCCGCGTCGCCCAGATCCAGCACGACAACCTGATCGACGTGCAAAACTTCATCGAGCGCGAGCGGATCCGCGTGCTGGAAATGGAGTGGATCGACGGCTACGACCTCGACCTGCTCCTTACTCCCTCGATGCTCAGGCGGGTCAACAAACGGGTCAGCCCCGAGCGCTGGAAGTACATCAACAATGTCATCGCAACCGAAGGCCCCGTGCGTCCACGGCTGAAGGCCGGCATGGCGGTGGCGATTGTCCGCGAGGTGCTCAGCGGTCTGGCCGCGCTGCATCGCGAGGAGATCGTCCACGGCGATATCAAGCCCTCCAACATCATGGTCAAGCGCACCGGCAATGCGAAGATCATCGATATCGGCTCAGCGATCGATCTGAACAACCTTCCGGCACAGCGTACCTGCACACCACAGTATGCCGCCCCGGAGATGCTCGAACGCGAAGAGTTCACCCCGCGATCCGACTTGGCGAGCTTGGGTTATGTGCTGATCGAGATCCTCGCCGGGCAGCCGCTGTTTGCCGGGATCAACGATTACGCGGCGTTGCTCGAAGCCAAGCGGACGCTTCCGCAGCGTCTCGAAGCGATTCTTCCCGAAGAGGTTTCCGACAGCAGCCTGCTTATGGGGATCTGCCGCCGACTCACCGCCCCCGATCCGATGCTTCGCTACGGCAGTGCCGAGGAAGCCGATACCGGCGTCAACGGGTTGGCGGAGTTCCAGCGCACGCTCGTTCGTGGCGACCTTGCTAGCGAGTACGAAAACGAGTTGCGTGTGTGGCTCCAAGAGCTTGATTAGCCGCTGCGCGGGCCAACCGGCCCGACCGCTAGCACCGCGAGCGGCATTGACCGCTCTCGCGAATTCTGCAAGCTACGGCTTCACATGCGGCGCGCTGTTCGCGGGAGGGCACTCTTGCGACCCGACAGCCAGGAGATCCCGCCGCTTTCAGACCGGAAGGAACCGGATGATGTGTCGCTTTGCCGCGATCTTGCTGGTGATTACCACCTCGTTGGCCATCGCTCCCCGCGCGGAAGCGCAGTCTCGTTACCCCACTTCGACGGGGACTGCGGGCGAGGACATGTCTGACTTTTTCAAGGATATGCCGGGCACCGCGAGCCCGAACGGCGGAGCGGCCCCCAACAGCGCCAATTCGCGTTACAGCAACGGACAAGGGATCGCCCCCCTGGATACTTCCCCGTCTGCTCCACGCCGATCGACGCCGCCGAACAATCCGTTCGCCGGTTCCGCGCCGGCTTCGCGAACCGGCACGGGTAACACACCTCTTACGCAGGGCGGCCTTTCTAGCGAGGGACGCGCCCCAAACACGAATCCGCTGCGCACCTCGCCAGGCAACCCGATCGACACACGCGCCCCCTCTTCCATCAGCCGAGGGTTGCCCCCCGGATCGGTTGCCAACGCCGATCTGCCGCGGCAGCCGGCAATCGACAACACGCGCGAAGCCGCTACGTACGCCATGCTCAGCAAGATGATGCGCGCGCATCCTTCTTCGCGGCTTGCAGGCACACCCACTGCGCTGGCGACACTGCTGGTGAACTCCGGCGATCGGCAACAGCAGGGCATCGTGACCGACGCGTATTGGCAGCTTACCGCTTCGGCGATTGACTATTACTTGAGTCTCCACGAGGCGGACGAGGTCAACCGACTTGAGCGTAGCGTGCCAACGTATAGCACAGCGCTCGGCGAGGTTCGCCAAGCCCTACAGACGCGGATCGAGACCTCCCTCAAGTCAGCACGTGCCGCACAGCTACGCCTGGAGCAGCTCGCGCCGGGGGTGTCACGTCCATTGCCTCAAGATGTGCCTTTCTGCGGGCCCTACGCGACCCGCTACGAGCAGATCTTCACCGGCGGCGCTCCGGAAGAGGCACGGCTCTTGGCCGAGTTGCTGCCGCTGCGGCTTGGCGAGCTGGAGGAGTCCGGTGCCTCGGTCGCAAAGTACGAAGCCTGGGTCAAGCAAGTTGAGGAAGCCAGCTCGCGCAGTCGCGACGGGACGGGCATCATCCGCTCGCTCGAACTGCTCGCCCTGAGCCGCCGGGCTTTTGTGCAGTTAGCTCGTGATTACAACCAAAAGATCAATCGTTATGCCCAGCTGGCGACCCCCGGAGAGGTCGACACCGGACGGCTGGTTGCTATGCTGATTCGGATGGATCTGCCCGGTCGGGCCAGCGGCAACCTGATGACTGCCGACGCACAAGGCCGGTACCAGGATCCACGCCAAGCCGGGCTCGACTTCCGTAACGAATCGTCGGGCTCAAGGCGCTAAGCGGAGCCGCGTCTCGGGCGAGCAAGTTCTCGGCGAAGTGCGCCTCGGCCGAGGCGCACTTCGAGCGGCTTGGTGCCGATCGCTTCCAAGCCCGCCCCGACGTTTTCCCCTTTGCCCGACCATGCCTGGTGGCGTAACCGCACTGCCGGCGTCCTCGCGACGTTCCGAGACCCTGGGCGGCGGATCAACCGATCTGGTGGTCCCGGTTCTGAAGCCGCTGAAGATTGGCGACCTCGTGGTCGATCCGCCGATCTTGCAGGCCCCGATGGCGGGCTACACCAACTTCGCCTTCAGGCAGATCGTGCGTCAGTTTGGCGGCACGGGGTTGCTGGCCACCGAAATGGTCAACGCTCGCGGGTTTGTCTGGCTAGACGAGCAAGAAGCGACTCACCCTGACCGCTTATGGGGCGTTGCCGAGGAGCCGCGCCCGCTCGCCGTGCAGATCTGGGACAACGATCCTGAGACCCTCGCCAAAGTCGGTGCCCGGCTGGCGCAGGAGTACAAGGTATCGGTAGTTGATATCAATTTTGGCTGCCCGGTTCGCCAGGTCACGCAACGCGCTAAGAGCGGTTCGTACCTGCTGCGGACTCCGGACCGGATGGGCCAGATCATCGAGCGGGTTGTAGCGGCGTGCCACCCGACGCCTGTAACCGCCAAAACGCGTCTGGGCTGCAGCCGAGACAAGATCAATATCGGTGAGGTCGCCGAGATCGTCGAACAAGCGGGTGCCGCGGCCCTAACGGTTCACGGCCGAACGGCGGCCGACATGTTTCGGGGCGAGGCATCTTGGGACCTGATTAGCCAGATCAAGCCGCGCCTCAAGCGGATCCCGTTGATCGGCAACGGAGACCTGAGCACCCCCCAGCAGGTTGTTGAAGCCTTCACACGGTGGAATGTTGATGGGGTGATGATCGCCCGGGCGTGTCTCAACAAGCCGTGGCTCTTCCGCCAAGCAGCGGCCGCGCTGCGAGGCGAGCCGATTCCGCCCGATCCGACCCTGGAAGAGGAGCGCTCGCTGCTTCTGCACCATTTCGATCTGGTTTGTCAGCGATTTGGCGAAGAGCGAGGCGCGGTGCTGATGCGCAAGTATGCTTGTTGCTATGCCCAGGGCCGGCAGGGCGCTCGTGATTTTCGTAAACAGGTTGTCGAGATCAAGACCTCTGCCGAGTTCTACGACGTCGTGCGGCGCACCTTTCCCAAGGCTTGAGATCATCTTGCTGCTTCTCCCCTTTCCCTCATCGCATCGTATGAAGCCTCTTCTTTGTTGGTTGGCTGCCCTGCTACTGGCCTCGGTCGCGACCCCTGTCGACGCCCGGATCTGGACCGACAACTCGGGCAAATACACCCTCGACGCCGAGCTTGTCGGCTTCGACGACGACCAGGTGATCCTCCAGCGCGCCACCGACAAAGCGCTGGGCGCGGTAAGTCTCGATCGGTTGAGTGACGCCGACCGGGACTACCTCGCCAGCGAGGAAGGAGCCCGGTCGGGCAAGCGGCTTGATGAGCCCCAGATCTGGACGCTACGCAACGGATTGAAAGTGCCCGGTCGCGTCGTCGACTTTGTCAGCAAAGAGGTAACGGTTCAGCGACGCCGCGGTCGGGTTTATGTCAACGATCGGGCTTTCGAGAATCTGCCCGAGATCTACCAGCGCATCGTTCCCAAGGTGATCGGGCACTACGAGCAGAATCAGGTTCAAGACGCCAAGAGCCTCACCGCATGGCTCGTGCATCGGAAGGGCGCGCCGCAGTCTTATTCGGTCGATGGTGTGGTGCTGGAAATCGACACGGGCGATGAATACAGCGTTCCGTTCTTTCTGTTTTCAGAGAAAGATCTTGCGGTGCTCAAGCCGGGTTGGGATGCGTGGGCTGCCACGGCGGGGGACTACGACCGCCAGCAAGACACCTCGTTTGAGCTGCAATCCCTGGCTGCAGCGTATCAGAAGAACGCGGACGTCAATCGACAGATCGCCCAGATCCAGCTGGGACTTCAAGCGGTGGATGCGGGCGTTACGTCTCTGTGGGAAGTGACGCTCTACCCGACGAATGGATCCGCTCCGCTCTGGGTCGTCGTGCCAGGGCGTGACAGCCGAGTCGCGCAAGCCAATGCTTTGCAGCAAAACCCGGGCTGCCAAGTCGGCCCCGTCCGTCGCGTAAGCAACTAACCGGGCAGCACCGTATTGGAACTTCCGACGCGGCTCACCGAGTCCGATTCGTATAGGTGTGGTGCTATGTTTACCTCAACGGTAGTGCGACTGACTCTTTGCGGATCAGCTTTTGCCGGAAGCTTGATCGTCGCTTCTGAATCGCTTGCGGTTTGGCCTCAATGGCGGGGGCCGCTCAACAACGCCGCGGTGCCCTCTGGCGACTATCCGATTCGCTTGTCGGTTGAAGAGAACCTCGCTTGGCAGGTCGATCTACCGGGACCGGGTGCCTCGACGCCGATCGTTAGTGGCGATCTCACCAACGGCCGCCTGTACGTTACCTGCGAGATCGAAGGGGAAGACGCCCTGGTCGCCTATGACCTCTCGGGAACTGAGGTCTGGCGGCAGCAATTCGGCCCGCGGCGCGAGAGCAAGCATCGCAACGCCACCGGTGCCAACTCTTCGCCGGTTACCGATGGGAAATCGGTTTTCTGCTACTACAAGAGCGGTTTGCTCGTCGCCGTCGATACCGAGGGGGAAGAGAAGTGGCGGCGGCAGCTACAAGAAGAGTATGGCGCCGACACACTCTGGTGGGATCTGGGCACGTCGCCCGTGCTGACACCCGCGGGGGTGCTAGTTGCGGTGATGCAGGCGGGCGAATCGTATCTGGTGACTTTCGATCGTCAAACCGGAGAGACGGTTTGGAAGACGCAGCGCGTGTTCGAGCGGCCTCAAGAATCGGACCAAGCCTACACCACCCCCGCGCTCGTCGAGACGGAGCACGGGCCGACCGTGATTGTTTGGGGGGCCGACTTCCTAACGGGACACGACCCCAGCACCGGGGAAGAATGGTTTCGGTGTGGTGGCTTCAACCCCGATAACACACCGATGTGGCGTGCCATCGCCTCGGCAACCATCGACGCCGGAACCGCGATCGTGCCTTTCGGCCGCGGCGACTTCATCGGTGCCGTTCGTCTCGGAGGGCGGGGCGACGTGACCACGACTCATCGCTTGTGGACCGCTCAGGGAGTTGGCTCGGACGTGCCAAGCCCCGTGGTGAGTCAGGGCAGGTCCTACATCTTGGGAGACAAGGGAGAAGTGGCGTGCCTCAACACGAAGACGGGCGCGGTGCTCTGGCGAGAACGCTTGCCCCGCAGCAAGAACAAGTACTTTTCTTCGCCACTCCTGGCGGGCGATCTGCTGTACGTTTTCCGCGAAGACGGGGTAGGCTTCACGCTCCGCGTTAGTGATGACTCGGCCCCGATTCTGTCCGAGCACGACATGGGCGAAGAGATGGTCGCCTCGCCCGTGCCGTTGGGTGATGGGCGAATCGTCGTACGCACTCGCACACGGCTCTATTGCTTTTCCGGCGAGAACCGGCGGTAGGGGACCAAACTTGGGTCGCACGCCGCGCAGACGCCCCGCGATTCTGCTCAGGTCTGTCGAAAAAAGTAAAAAGAGACGATCCCCAAAAGAATCGCGCCGTACCCTGCGCCGCGTAACCAGGCGGTGATGGCCTTCGGCCGCGTCATCGCTGTCGTCCTCTTCTCTCGGAAAGCGTTCCGCGCGGCGACCGCTTTTTCATACTCGGTTAGCGTCCCGTCATAGGCCCCCAAGCGGGCCTCGATCGTCGCCCGCTCGGCGATCGGCAATCTTTCGTAGAGCTGGTAGACCCCGTCGTTCATCTTTTCGAGGGTCGCCTCATCGTCGGGGGTCCAGAGGCTGGTAGGGGGCTGGATTTGTATCCAATTGGTCGCCAACAAGAGCAGCAACACACCGACTGCCAGCGCCGATATCGGCAGAACTTGTTTCATTTTGGCAGCGTCTAGCAAAAGTCGCGATCAAGGCCGAAAGGTGTTTTGGATAAGTCGCCCGTCTTGGTGCGGCTCGCCATCGTTGATGCTCACCAGTCGCGCTAGCAAATAGGCGTCGATGTCGTCATCAAGCCACTGCCCGCCCCCATCAACGCGCGAAGCATTCACACCGCCAACATGCTGGCTCCGCGGCGCTGCGGCACCCCAGTTGTTGGCCTGTCCGCACGGCATACCATCGAAGCGCGAAAGTGTCGGTTCGGGACAGCCACGGATGGCGTCGTAGTCCAGATCGCCGTGACTGCCCGAGTTGGGGCGCTTGCTCTTATCGTCGCCGCCGACCGTCTGCTGTAGCGGCGAGTAGGCCTGCGGGGCCCACTCCGATTCAGGAAACGGCAGGTTCGAGCACGCCACCACCGGGTTCGGCGAATAAGCGTTATGCATGTCGAGCGCCAGCAGCGATCCGCCGGAGAGATTCAGCGCCCACGCGCCACGGACATCGCCCGTCTCCTCGCGGGTGCGAATCTCGGCGATGACGATCGTCTTGCTGGTCCCATCGGTAATCTGAGCGATCCGAATCGGGCGTTCGCCAATGGCACCGGGAAACAGCCGCATGCAGTTGAGGTGGATCGGGCTGACGTAAGCCGCGTAGTTTCCTTTGCCAAAACGGCGGTTGTTGTTGACGCCACGAGCCGCATAGTAACGACCCGCCGCTCCATCACTGGGGCATAGCAGCGCGGCGGGCTGCAACGCCTGCGGGTCCGTCTCGACACCGGCACCATCCGTTTGGGCATCGACCGGCACCGCTAGGTCGAATTGATCATAGAGAACGCCCTCTTCCATCTGCGGAAGGAGCGGGACGATCCAGCTGTACATCTTCGCGGAGAGCGCGTCGCCGCGTGTGGGGGCTACTTGCAGCGCGCCGCTGCCACTCGTCGCAAAGGGCGAGATGGACGGCAGGCCGCCCGAGGAAGACTCAAAGTTCAACGCCGCGAGCGTGAGCTGCTTGATGTTGTTCTGACAGGCGGTTCGGCGGGCGGCCTCGCGCGCGGACTGAACGGCGGGCAGCAAGAGCGCCACCAGGATGCCGATGATCGCGATCACAACTAGCAACTCCACGAGGGTAAAACCACGCGGAGTGCGACAAACAGCCAATGAGTGTTTCACCTTCGAGCGATCTCCAAACCGTCGTGTTGAGATGATCGCCTCTGCCAGTTCCATATCTAGTTTAGCTCAAGCAAAGGTTGAAAGCGTTGCTGCTTTCGCGCAGCCAAGTCACGCGATTAGCCTCCGGTGGAGTCCTCGAACAGGACCCGGCTAAGACAGTAACCGAGCAATGAGAGCACCAGCGATATCGAGACGCTCATTACGATCCAGCCGCCAATACTCATCGTGAATTCTCTTCCAAGGGGGGAGTAACGCCTATCGACATCCGCCTCGACCAATAATCAGATACCCTCGCCCGACTCACCTTCATCGAATAACCCGGCAGATTCCCAGCGCCGTCCCGCCAGCGCTACGAGCACGGTCAAGAAGACGGCGATCACACCGATAAACAACACCGAGCCAAACACCACGGTATCCTCCGCGATAAGCTGAATCCGCTTACCGAGGTCTTGCCGCAGCGAAGCAATAAAGATCGCGACCAGATAAACGGGTACCACGTACTTGAGCATCAACTGCACAACGTGAGGGATCCGCAACTTAGCACCTTCATGAGCAATCTGAGCGCCACGCTCGATCCCTAGGGCCCATCCGTAGAGCAGCGACTGAATCAAAGCCAACACGACGATCAGGGCCGTGCCAACCCAGAAGTCAAACGTGTCGAGCGCGACCATCCCCTTGGAAAAGTACAAAACAAAGCCGCAACCCAACGCCGAGATAAGACCCAGCAGCGCTGCGGATACGGGTCGCTTCAGGCCGAAACCTTCCTCAAAAAACGCGATCACCGGTTGAAGCATCGACAGGCTGCTGGTGATCGCCGCCAGGAAGAGCATGAAGAACCAAAGGAAGCCGAACAGCCGTCCAGCGGGCATCTCGGCAAACACGTTCGGCAGGGCGTTGAATCCAAGCCCGAAAGTACCCTGCGAACCAACCGTTGCTCCGAGGAACAGAAAAGCCGCCGGAATGGTGATCAGCCCCCCCAGGCAAACTTCGAAGAACTCGTTCATGCTCGCGGCGGTGAGGCCGCTCAGCACCACGTCGTCCTTGCGCTTTAGGTAGCTCGCGTAGTTGACGATGATGCCAAAGCCAACCGAGAGGCTGAAGAAGATCTGCCCCGACGCCGCGAGCCAGGTATCGGGCTTCCACAGGGCCGAGAAGTCGGGGTTCCACATGAACCCGAGGGCTTCGTTGAGCGTTCGACCTGATTCGTGGGCGGGCAAGGTCAGCACACGCAGCAGAACGCACAGCGCGCAAACCGCCATCAGAGGAATTGCGATCTTGCAGAAGCTCTCGATCCCCTTCGCGACGCCCCGATAGATGAGCACGAAGTTCAGCGCGAAGACGCCTAGCACCATCCACAGCAACGAACGATTGCCCGCGGTGAAGAGCGTCCCGTCGGAATCGGCCCCCACAAAGTTGTTAAAGAACTGGCCGTACTGGTCGGCTCCCTTGCCAAGCATGAGGTCACCCGACAGGTAGTTGAGTGCGTAGCCAAGGCACCACGCCTCGATCACCACGTAGTACATGTAGATGACCAGCGGGATCAGCAGCGCAGGCACTCCCAGGTACTTGGCGAAGCGGTGCCGCCAGATACAGGCAAAGACACCTGGTGCTGAGTTGAAGCCTCGCGACCCCCCGTAGCGTCCCATCGCCCACTCGGCCCAACACAGCGGGATACCGAGCACCAAGAGCGAGATGAAGTAGGGGATCAGAAACGCCCCGCCGCCGTTGGCCGCCGCTTGTCCGGGAAAGCGGAGGAAGTTGCCCAAGCCAACCGCCGAACCGGCGACCGCCAAGATGACCCCCAGGCGGGAGGTCCAGCCATCGGGAACAAGGTTGGCACCGCGGGCTTTCGCCCCCCCTGAGGAGGGGTTTGTTTGGTTGGAAGGCTCGCCCATTCAATGCCTCAGCCCAGCTTGAAGGATCCTTGGAGGAGTCTTAGGTGCGAATAATTTGCTGCCAGACTCCCGATCGGCTCCCTATCAAATCTTAAAAGGCATTGTGGGTCAACACTTTACGTCGCAAGAACCCGGCTATTGAGACCGGTTCTTATTTAGACATATTGGGTTGTCGAAAATGCTAAACGCCGTACGATGCTGTCAGTGATGAACCTCTCCGACCCCGCCGATCGTCTGCTCATCGACCACCTGCGCCGCCGCAGCGCGGCGTCGGTATCGGAATTGATGGACCTGCTCGGAGTCACGGCCACGGCCGTGCGTCAGCGGCTCAACCGGCTGATGGCCGACGGTTTGATCGGCCGGCAGCTCGACCGACCGACCGACGGCGAAGCAACGGGTCGTGGCAGGCCTAGCTACCGCTACTCGCTGACGGAACGGGGTCGCAGCGGCGCAGGAGACAACTATCAGGATCTCGCCCAGGCGATGTGGCAAGAGATCCGCTCGATCCCCGACCCAGCAATCCGCGCGGGAGCCGTCAAGCGAGTCGCCAATCGTTTGGCGGAGCGTTACTCGCCATCGATCGATGGCGAAGACCTCAAGCAGCGCATGCTGGAAATGACTCGGCTGCTCGGCGAACGCGAAGTTCCGGTCGAGCTGGATGAGTCGAGCGGGTTGCCCGTGCTGACGCTCTTAGCGTGCCCCTACCCGAAACTTGCCGAAAACGACCGCACGGTCTGTGCGATGGAGAAAGTACTGCTCTCCGAGGTGCTTGGCGAAGCGGTTCGGCTGAGCGAATGCCGATTGGATGGAGGCGGCTGCTGTTCGTTCACACCCAGCCGCGGCGACCGCCGTCGCGAGCCGACCGAGTCACTGCCGAAGGTAACTTTGTCCGACGATTTGCACGCTACCGATGGCACCGCCGGGGCGGTTGAGATCGTCTTGGCAGAGGAGGCCGTACGATGACCAAACCGTGGATCGAAGGCCGCTTCGAAGAGAACGTCATCACGACGACCGTGGAGCAGGCGATCAACTGGGCGCGTCAGTCAAGCCTTTGGCCGATGACGTTTGGTCTGGCGTGCTGTGCGATCGAGATGATGGCAACCGGTGCCGGCAAGTACGATCTCGACCGCTTTGGTGCGGGCGCGTTTCGCGCCACGCCGCGCCAAGCGGATCTGATGATCGTCGCGGGAACCGTCACCTACAAAATGGCGAGCCGGGTGCGGCGTCTCTACAACCAGATGCCGGACCCCAAGTACGTGATCGCCATGGGGGCTTGTACGGTTGGTGGAGGACCTTACTTCAAGCACGGTTACCACGTGGTGAAGGGAGTGGATCTGGTCGTGCCGGTCGACGTTTACGTGCCCGGCTGCCCGCCGCGGCCCGAGTCGCTCCTCGAAGGCCTCATGCGAGTCCAAGACAAAATCAACGGCCAACGGTTGGTGAAAATCGATGGCGGCCTCACGGGTGAAACGCCGGGCGACGAGCTGCCAGTGCCTCACCATTCGGGCTACGTAGCCCTCGCGGGTGCCCCGGAGGAAAACCCCTTTGGGCCCCAACCACTGCGAAACCATCAACAAGTCACCGCTCAACGCAAAGCAGAACAACAAGCCGCCCAAGCGGCGGCCGAACAAGCTGCCCAACAACAAGCCTAGGACCGTCACTCGGCTGAGATTCAACAGCGAGAAAGCCCTTAAGGTTCTCACCACTCTCCGTCTGCCAACCGCAGAATCGATATAAATCCCGTCCCGCAATCCAGACTCAGCAAGCCAAGATGCCGAAGACTCTCAAGATCACCGACCTGCACGTTAGCGTCGAGGGAAAGCCGATCCTCAATGGCGTCAATCTGACCATCAATCGGGGCGAGACCCACGCCCTGATGGGCCCCAACGGCTCCGGTAAAAGCACGCTGGGTAACGCCATCATGGGTCACCCCTCGTACGAAGTGACGAGTGGGTCGATCGAGTTGATCGATGCGGCCGGCAAATCGACCGACGTGCTCGAGCTGGACGCTTCCGAGCGGGCGCGGGCGGGGCTCTTCATGGCCTTCCAACGGCCGATGGCGGTGCCCGGCGTTAAGCTCGCCGACTTTATGCGCCACGCCACGACCAACGTTCGCAATCCGGATCGCAAAGAGGGAGAAGACCTGATCCCGATGCGTGAGTTCCGCAAGGAGCTGAAAGAGAAGATGGGCAATCTTCGCATGGACCTCGACTTCGCACGACGCTACGTCAACGACGGTTTTTCCGGCGGAGAGATGAAGCGTGCCGAGATCCTGCAGATGGCGATGCTCCAGCCGAAGTTCGCGATCCTCGACGAGACCGACTCGGGTCTCGATGTCGATGCGGTCAAGCTCGCCAGCCAATCGATCGCCGAGATCGGGCAGCGAACACTGGACGACGGCACCGATGCGGCCATGGGCATTCTGATCATCACCCACCACGACAAGCTTCTGGAGCAAAACACTCCGGACTTCACCCACGTGATTCTCGGTGGTCGGATCGTCGAGACCGGCGGAGTCGAGCTGGCTCACGAGCTGCACGCGAACGGCTACGACCGCATCCGAAAGAACTACCCCGAAGCCGCGAAGGCCAACAGTCAGATGCAAGAGGAAGAAGCCGTCTCGGTCTGATGGCATGGCAAGCCTCGTTACTCCCCCCTATTTGACCAATCCTGACAGCCGTCACGCCTCCGCGAAAAGCATCCGAATGATCGCCTGACGATCACTCACGAGTTTTTTGCTCGCGGCGACGCCCCCCATAACCGGAAAAGAATCATGGCAACCGATACCATGCCGTCTGCTGAAGACCTGAACGCCACCGACGAGGCGGTCTTGTCGGACATCAACAAGTACGACTTCATCACCCAAACAACCGGGGTGTTTAAGGCCCGCAAGGGGATCAACGCCGACATCGTGCGGCAGATTTCCGAGATGAAGGGCGAGCCCCAGTGGATGCTCGACTTCCGTCTGCGCTCGCTCGAAATCTTTGAGTCCAAGCCGATGCCCAAGTGGGGCGGCGCGATCAACATCGATTTCGACGACATCTACTACTATCTCAAGCCGACCGACCACCAGGGTAAGACCTGGGAAGATGTCCCCCAAGAGATCAAAGAAACCTTCGATCGTCTGGGCATTCCCGAAGCGGAACGCAAGTACCTAGCGGGCGTCAAAGCCCAGTTCGAGAGCGAAGTGGTCTACGGATCGCTCCAAGAAGACCTTGCCGAGAAGGGCGTGATCTTCACCGACACCGACACGGCGGTGAGAGAGCATCCGGAGCTGCTGCGCGAGTACTTCGGCAAGATCATCCCGCCCGAAGACAACAAATTTGCGGCACTCAACTCGGCCGTGTGGTCGGGCGGTTCGTTTATCTACGTTCCCCCGGGCGTGAAGATCGAGTTTCCGCTGCAGGCCTACTTCCGCATCAACGCGGAAAGCATGGGCCAATTCGAGCGGACGCTGATCATCGTCGACGAGGGAGCCGAGATCCATTACGTCGAGGGCTGCACCGCCCCGATGTACTCCACCGAGAGCCTCCACTCCGCCGTGGTTGAGATCATCGTCAAGAAGAACGGCCGCTGCCGCTACACGACGATTCAGAACTGGGCGAACAATATCTACAATCTGGTGACCAAGCGGGCGATGGCCTACCAGGACGCGCTGATGGAATGGATCGACGGCAACCTTGGATCGCAGCTGACCATGAAGTACCCGGCCGTTTACATGATGGAGCCCGGTGCCCGCGGCGAGATCCTCTCGATCGCGTTTTCCAGCAAAGGCCAGCATCAAGACGCTGGTGCCAAGCTCGTGCACTGCGCTCCGAACACCTCGGGCCGGATCATCAGCAAGAGCATCAGTAAAAATGGCGGCCGCAGCAGCTACCGCGGGCTGTGCAAGGTCGAGGAAGGCGCCACCGGTGCCAAGAGCAACGTGGTCTGCGACGCCCTGATCCTCGATCCCCAAAGCCGGAGCGACACCTACCCGTACATCGAGGTAGAAGAGCAGCAGGTGCAGATCGAGCACGAGGCGTCGGTCTCACGCATCGGCGAAGAGCAGCTCTTCTATCTCATGAGCCGGGGTCTCAGCGAAGCGGAAGCCAGCTCGATGATCGTCTCGGGCTTTATCGAGCCGCTCGTCAAAGAGCTGCCGATGGAGTACGCCGTCGAGATGAACCGCTTGATCGAGCTCCAGATGGAAGGCAGCGTGGGCTGAGCCAGCCGCGACCGCAGCTTGCGGCCCCATGTTCGTGGCACGCAGTCGCTAACCCGCCCGCTCCGCTTTCTTGCAATCACAATTGCCACGGTCCGCCGCGGCCTCCTAACTTTATTATTGGACTACCCAGATGACGGCTATCGCCGAATCGGGCTTCGACACTTCAGCGTTCGAGGCGTTGCTCAACGATCGCACTGCAGAACCAAAATGGCTCTCCCAGCGGCGTAGGGATTCTTGGAAGGCGTTTGAACAAACCGCCTGGCCGAATGGCAAAGAAGAGGAGTGGATGCGGACCGACATCCGCCTGTTCAAACTCGATAAATTTTCCTCTGCCCCGGCTGCTCAGCCGGGCTCCGCGGCGGCGTTGCTCTCCCACGGAGTTGAGCTGGGGGGCCGCATTGAATCGACCAATGGCCGGACCGATCTCTCTGAGTTGGACGCCGACCTAGCCGAGCAGGGCGTCATCTTTGGCGGCTTAAGCCAAGTCGCGATCGAGCATTCCGACGCGGTAGAGAAGGCGTTCGCCCGTGGCGTGGTGAGCCCCACCTACGATCGCTTTGCGATGCTCAACGACGCGTGCTGGACCGGTGGCGTTTTCTTGCAGGTACCCAAAGGGGTGCATATCGAGAAGCCGCTGCACGCGATTTCGCGTCTCGGCGGCGAAGGGGCTGCTGACCTAAGCAAAACGGTTGTGGTCCTCGGAGACGGTGCCGAGGCAACGCTCCTTATGGAGACCCTCAGCGAAGATGCGATTGCTGCCGGCCTGCATAACGGCACGATCGAGATCGTGCTCGGACGCGGTGCGAAGCTGCGTTTTGTGAGTCTCCAGAACTGGAACAATCGCACGTGGCACTTCGCTCACCAAAAAGCGTGCGTCGGCCGCGAAGCTCAGCTTCAGTGGACCATCGGTGCCCTCGGTGCCCGACTCGCTAAGGTTAACCAACAGGTAGCGCTCGTCGGGCCCGATGCCGAGGCGCAGGTGAATGGCGTGATGTTCACACAGGGCAAGCAGCACCTGTGCTACAACACGCATCAGCACCACGAAGCCGCCTACTGCCGCAGCGATCTGCTCTACAAGGCTGCTCTCCAGGATCAGTCACGCACCGTGTGGCGCGGCATGATCAAGGTCGATGAGGCCGGACAGCGTACCGACGCCTACCAGCGCAACGACAACCTGATGCTCTCGAAAGACGCCCGGGCCGACTCGATTCCGGGCCTGGAGATCGAGGCGGACGATGTCCGCTGCACACACGGCAGCACCAGCGGGCGAGTGGACGATCACCAGATTTTCTACGCCATGGCCCGCGGATTCACCCGCCAAGAAGCCGTGCGGATGATCGTCACGGGCTTCTTTCAGCAGGTGTTTGATCGCATCACAATCGATAGCGTGCGTGAGGCGTTGGGCGAAGCGATCGGCGCACGCGTGCAGGATTTGCCCAACCAATGAACGATTTTCACTCGGTAGGCCCTACCACCGACTTCCCCGACCCCTCATCGCAATTAGTCGAAGTCGATGAGATCGCGGTTGTCTTGATCCACGCCGCCGGTCATTTTTACGCGCTCGACGACGTCTGCACGCACGATGGCGGCCCGCTAAGCGACGGCGATCTGTGTGTCGAAGAAGCCACGCCCACGATCGCCTGCCCCCGCCACGGGGCCCAGTTCGCACTGGCTGACGGTGCCGCGGTGACGATGCCCGCCACCAAAGCGACGCAAGCGCACGAGGTGAAGGTCGAGGGCGGCCAGGTCTACGTCCGGCTGTGCGATTCACACGCTAATACAAGGAAATAACGCCATGGCTGTCGCTGAAGACGTCGTTCGTGAAGCCCTTAAAGAGGTCATCGATCCCGAGCTGTTCGTCAACATTGTTGACTTGGGACTGATCTACGACGTAACGGTCACCGAGGGCGATGAGGGCAAGAGCGCGGTGGCCATCGAGATGACGATGACCAGCCCCGCTTGCCCGGCGGGCCCGCAACTCCTCAGTCAGTCCAAAGAAGCCGCCGGCAAAGTCGAGGGCGTTGGCGCGGTCGAGGTCAAACTCGTGATGCAGCCGCCGTGGACCCCCGATCGCATGACCGAAGACGCCCGCGACCAGCTGGGCATTTTTTAAGGAACATCGGTTGGCTTGCTGAGAACCGGGCCTCTATTCCTCGCCTCTTCGGGGCGAAGCAAGGGGAGCTTAGCGCCTAAGAATGCGCACCCTCGTAATATTCTACTGAGCCAAGTTGCTTAGTACGAAGAGAGGGAACTCCATGAGTTGCGTAAACCATGCGGTGCTGATGCCCAGCACCGCAAGAACAGCACGTGTTGCCCCCGGCACCGTCTGGCCCCGTTTGATAGCCGTTTGGCTCCTGCTTTTCGGCCAGGCGCTGCCCGCCATCGCCGACGTTGGATTATTATTCGACGAGGATTTTACGGATGGGGCACTAGATGACATAGGTGCTTGGCCAGGGGCCTGGAGTCTTCATGGACAAGCCGGATTCCGACCCACAAACTCAAGACCAGCAACGCCACTTGCGTTGAGCAGCCGAGTAAATCTCTCCGCGGGAGCGTGGACCGATCGGGCGGACTGGTCGATCTTTAGTGGATCGCAACGGTTTGATATTCCCGTGCATAAGCAGCACGAAGTCGTTGTGGTCAAGTTCACAGCTTTCTCCGACATCGCCCGATCGAGTCGATTGCACTACGGCGTAGAGGTGGCGATGCTTGACGAAACGAGTCACCCCGACTTCCAGGGAGCGCCGCACTTTGGTCATGACCTGAGCTTTGAAGCGATGCAGGCTTTTAGCTCGTCGCCTACGGTGCAGTCGCAGCTGGAGGGCAACGTGGAGAATCTAGGGGCCAACAATTTGGCCACGACATATTCCCACTACGACGGTGGCACCAACGACGCCGCGCTCGACAACCTCTATGAAAATCTTGTCATCTGGCGTAACCGTCCCGGACAGGGCAGCACGAACATTGAGCAATGGGGGGTCTCACGCCAAGGTGACTATGACGTCGGTTCCGAGATGAACAGCATGCTGAATCCCACGTCGGAATACGCCACCTTCAACAAGGTGCAGATGACGCTGTTCCGGAACCGTAATACCACCGGGGAGATCGTGCGCAACGAGACAACCGGCTCCAATGCACAGATCGGATTGACCCATGCTCAAGTCGGCGTTACGCGTCGCACTGATTTCAATCTGGACTACACCACAGGAATGAGCGACTACTTTATGTTGGCTGCGGGTTGGGGCAGCGGCAGCAAAACGATGCTTACGGGAGACGCCAATAACGATGGCAACACCGACGAAGCTGACTTTTTACTGCTCACCGATGATTGGGCCATCGGATCTGAGCAACCCGTCACTCGATACACCTACGACACCGCCGCGCGAGAATCATCTTCTGAGCTTCTGCTCGAGGTCAATACAACGACAGGGATGATCCGTTTGCTGGGTAGTGAAACACTCGTCACGGGATACGAAATCGTCTCGGAGGGCGGACTTGTTGCTGAAGGAGCCTCGCAGATTTGGAACGCCCAATCGGGCGGATTGCCACTCCACACCAACACAACTCATCGCTTGAGCGATCTCGACTTAAGCGGAACAACTATCGGCCAAACTCGTTTAGGATTGGTCTACGACATCTCGAAGGACCTGCAAGATCTGAAATTCACCTGGCAAGGTGCGCTGGGTGAAGCCACACGCACCGGCTCGGTGACCTACATTCAAGGCTTGCCTGGTGATTTCAACGGTGACGGCTCGGTAGACCTTGCCGATTACACTGTCTGGCGTGACGGAGCCGCTCCGACAAACTCCGCCTATCTTTCATGGGCAGCAAATTTCGGGGCACTTGCTAATGGTGGTTCATACGCGATGAGCACGCCGCTGACCTCCGTGCCCGAACCCGGTTGCTGGCTGATCAGCGTGCTAGTAGTCGCTGCGCTTAGCAGCACAAACAGCCGGATCACGTCCGCCTAGCAATTGAAAGGCGGTGCCTTCTTCGGCTTCCTAAGACCGGCACCTTGCAGCTTGCTCGCACGCGGATTACGGTCATCATTGGCCGAGATCGAAGCTGCGCAAACCTTGCCCCCAACGTGTAGGGGTGAAAGAGGTCCCGCTCTGTGGCGGTTAGACGGCCGCTTCTCTTCAGTTCAGGAACTGCCGTGTATCTCTACGCACTGATTCCGAGCGTTTTTGAGACGGTGTCAGACCCAGCTACTTCCGCAGCAGCCACGATTGCGGCTGTGGCATCTGCATCGCCGCTCCGCGGCTGGGAAGCGATCCGGGCTGCCGATGGCATCGGTATTTGTGTCACGGGCACCGTGATCGTGTTCGTCGCTTTGACGGCGATCAGCCTGTTCATCGCGCTCTTGCCGCACTTGCTTGCCGCGTTGGGACCTTGGTTGCCTGAGATCCATTCGCACCACGACCAACCGCTGCCCACTGCCTCAGACTCGAGCGCCGAACAGACCCGACGGCTCGCGGCGACGGTCGCCTGGGCTCGTCACCAGCAGCGACCTTAGCGACCGCGCGTAACGGCTTCTTCGCAGCGACTCTCTCCGACACGCTGATCATCGCGAATGGACATTCTCTTCGATTTCTTGAAGACGACCGGCTTTTACCAGATGACGCCGGGCAACCTGGCGATGATCGCCATTGGCCTGCTCTTCATCGCGCTGGCGATTATCAAGGATTACGAACCGCTGCTGCTCTTGCCGATCGGTTTCGGGACGATTGTGGGCAACATCCCCAGCATCGAGAGCATGGCCCTCGGCGTCTACGACCAGGGGAGCGTGCTGAGCTACCTCTACTTCGGCGTGAGTCAGGGCATTTTTCCGCCGCTCATTTTTTTGGGCATCGGCGCGATGACCGACTTCTCGACGATGCTCTCGAACCCCAAGCTCGTGATGCTGGGTGCCGCGGCGCAGGCAGGCATTTTCTTGACGCTGCTGGGGGCGCTGGCGATGGGGTTCTCGCCCGAAGAGGCCGCGGCGATCGGCATCATCGGCGGAGCCGACGGCCCCACGGCCATCTTCCTGGCCTCGAAACTGGCACCGCACTTGCTCGGGGCGATCGCCATCGCCGCCTACTCGTACATGGCGCTCGTGCCGGTGATTCAGCCCCCCATCATGCGGCTGTTAACGACCCGTAAAGAACGCCTCATCCGCATGAAGCCCCCCCGGCAAGTGACGCGGCATGAGCGGATCCTGTTTCCGATCGCCGGTTTCCTCATCTGCGCGATGATCGCCCCCGGATCGCTCTCGCTGATCGGCATGCTGTTCTTGGGCAACCTGCTCAAAGAAAGCACCGTCACCGAGCGGCTGGCGAACACGGCCCGCAACGCGATGATCGATATCGTGACAATCCTGCTGGGTTTCTCCGTCGGTGCGAGCACCGACGCCCAACAGTTTCTCACGCGTCAGTCGCTGATGATTTTCGGTCTGGGGGCCGCCTCGTTCGCCATTGCCACCGCAGCAGGGGTGCTGTTCGCGAAACTCATGAACCTCTTTTTAACCGACAAGATCAATCCGCTCATCGGTGCCGCGGGGGTGTCGGCGGTGCCCGACTCGGCGCGCGTCGCCCAGATGGTCGGCCAGAAAGAAGACCCGCACAACCTGCTGCTGATGCACGCCATGGCACCTAACGTGGCGGGGGTGATCGGCTCGGCCGTCGCCGCCGGAGTGCTGTGGTCGGTGATGGTCGGATAGAGCGATTGCGGAATTAGCAATGGTGCGAGGGCCCCGATGGATTGAGTGAAAGCCAAGCGGTGGAATGTTGTTTTTCCCCTCCCGCTTTAGGGGGAGGGGCAAGGGGAGGGGGCAGCACCGGGTACAAGGCACGCCTCTTCTCCTAGCACCTCCTGCGAAAGGAGGAGGGAGAAAACTCAACAGCTCTACCCCCCTCGCAATCCGATCTCCGCATTCGCCAAACCCGGTTTGACAACACAAGACTGCTAGACATGACCAAACGCATCGACTTCATGTGCACGGCGTTCCGCGACGGGTTTCAATCCGTCTACGGTGCGCGGGTCCTCACGCCCGACTTCCTGCCAGCGCTCGAAGCCGCGCGGGACGCGGGGATCACCTACTTTGAAGCGGGCGGCGGTGCGCGCTTCCAGTCGCTGTACTTCTATTGCCAAGAAGACGCCTTCGACATGATGGACGCGTTTCGCGCGACCGTCGGCCCCGAAGCCAACCTGCAAACGCTGTCGCGCGGCGTGAACGTGGTGGGGCTCGAATCACAATCGAGCGATATCGTCCGCCTGCATGCCCAGCTGTTCAAGAAGCACGGCATGACGACCATCCGCAACTTCGACGCGCTAAACGATGTCCAGAATCTCGTGCACAGCGGCAGGTGCATCGTCGAAGCAGGGCTCAAGCATCAGGTGGTCGTCACCATGATGGAGCTTCCGCCCGGTTGCACCGGCGCGCACGACGCCGCGTTCTACGAGCGTGTGCTCCGCGGCATCCTCGATGCTGACATTCCTTACGATTCAGTCTGCTTCAAAGACGCCTCGGGCACCGCCGTGCCGTCGAAGGTTCACGAAACCATTAAACGTGCCCGCAAGCTCCTCCCCACGGGCACCTATATCCACTTTCACACGCATGAAACGGCCGGCGTGTCGGTCCAGGCCAACATGGCCGCCCTCGAAGCCGGTGCCGACGCGATCGACCTGTCGCTCGCCCCCTGCTCGGGCGGCACGTGCCAGCCCGATGTGCTGGTGATGTGGCACGCGCTGCGTGGCACCAACTACGAACTGGATGTCGATGTCGACAAGGTCCGCGCGGCCGAAGAGGTTTTCAAGGACTGCATGAAGGAATACTTCCTTCCGCCCGAGGCCGTGGCCGTCGAGCCGCTCATCCCCTGGAGCCCGATGCCCGGCGGCGCCCTGACCGCCAACACGCAGATGCTGCGTGACAACGGCATCATGGACCGCTACCCGGAGATCATCCGGGCCATGAGCGACGTCGTCCGCCGCGGCGGCTACGGTACATCGGTCACGCCCGTTTCGCAGTTTTACTTTCAGCAGGCGTTCAACAATGTGATGTTCGGCCCGTGGGAGAAGATCGCCGAACCGTACGGCAAGATGGTGCTCGGCTACTTCGGCAAGACGCCCGTGCCGCCCGATCCGGAAGTGGTCGCGCTCGCCGCGAAGCAACTCGAACTCGAGCCGACCACGCGTCCACCGCTGGAGCTGAACGACGCCGACCCGCAGAAGGGGGTCGAGGCCGCCCGCGCGATCCTGAAGGAGCACGCTCTGCCCGAGACGGACGAGAACCTGTTCATCGTCGCCACGTGCAAGGACAAAGGGGTCGCGTTTCTGAAGGGCGAAGCCACGCTCGGCGTTCGCAAGCAGTCGGCAGCGGCGTGCGGCGATTCACCGCCAGCGACCGGCCCTGCCGCCTACACGGTCACGATCGAGGGAAATCGTTATCAAGTGCAGGTCGAGGGCGATAAGGTTCTAGTCGACGGCAAGCCCTACGAGATCACCGCCCAAGCGGCCGATGCGGCCAGCCCTGCGCCGGTGCCAACCGCCTCGGCAGCCCCGGCGACCGAGGTCCACGCGCAGATGCCAGGGGTGGTGCTCCGCACGAACGTCCAGCCGGGCGACCGCATCGCCGAGGGTGCCGCGCTACTGGTGCTCGAAGCCATGAAAATGGAAGTGACCGTGCCTTCGCCCGCCAGCGGCACGGTCGCCGAGGTCTGCGTCAGCAAAGGCCAGCAGATCGCCAGCGGCCAGTTACTGGCGAAAATTCGTTAGCGAAGTTGTACAAATCGCCTGATTGACTGCCACACTATCGGGGGCATAGCAGCGGGGCGTTCAGCCGTCTTGCACAGTTCGTGGCCGCTGAATGCAACGAGTCAGCTAAGTGCCGCAGCAAGATCGAGAACCACGCCAGCGCTTGCGGCAGGCTCTCCTCTTGCGAATGCTAGCATCGCGAGGCTATCTTTGGCGCGCACGATTCAGCGGGCTTATTCGTGATTATCTGCTCTCCGAGGGTAAGCTGATGACGCTCCCGTTGCGCGAGGTGGCGCATCTTGAAGGATTGCTCAAGGCGTTGACTAAGCCGTCGCTTTTAGTCGGCGACGGAGAAGAGCGTCGGCGACTAACTATCAACGCCCTGTGCGATCTGCTCGACGCTGACGCGGGACACTGGTCTTGGGGGCGCGGCAACCCGACGACCTCGACCATAGCGCCGCTCGCGTTTATCGATGTCGGTTTCACGGCTGACCAGCGTGTCGCATTGTTCCAGCACGCGCTGCATCCGGAGACGGTCCGCACGTTCCAGGGCCGCCTGATGCCGATGCTCACTGAAAGATCACCCTTAGGGGTCACACGCCGCGATGTGCTTGCTGATCCAGAGTGGCTGGAATCCACGCACTGGCAAGACTACGTGCGTCTTACGGGGCTCGACTCGTGGGCCCACGCGATTCATTACCACAGCGACGACACTTGGTGCTGCGTTCACCTTGTTCGCCACTCGGGCCGCGAAGAGTTCGGCCCCGAGGCGGCCCGACTGCTCGAGCAAGCGGTCAAGAATGTCGGTTGGTTGCTCGTGGGAGCGGTCGAGTCAGTCCCTCCCGAGACCTTCACAGGCCTGACTCCGCGGCGACGGACCGTGATGGCGATGCTACTCGATGGGCTTTCGCGCAAAGAGATCGCTGGGCAGCTAGCAATTTCCGAAGAAACAGTGGGCGACCATCTGACCGCCATTTATGAGCATTTTGGGGTACGAACCGCGGGCGAGCTGGCGGCCCGATTTCTCCGCGCGAGCTAGCCGGCCCCAAGCTTGCAGGGGCGATCACCCCCCGGATCCAGTGATTGCGGCCAGCCGCGAGCGAGAGTGACAATCAGCCTGTTGCTGACGCTCCCTCTTATAGCCGGAAAATCAAATGGCTTCCTCACAGCATGGTCCAAGGTGGTGCAATTTCTCGCGGCGGAAGGTTGGAATGTGGCTCGTGTTGCTGGCAATGGCACCCTCAGCGACGCCGGTGACAGCTCTCGAATTCCGACAAAACGTCGCGTTTAGCACGGGCAACCAGAGCCTGTGGGCACCCGGCCAGGCGGTCAACCGGACCTTTGTTTTTGATGATCTGCGCGCCGAACTAGACGCCCAGATCCCATCGGTAAACTTCGATCCCGTGAAGTCGGCCCTGCAGTTGCTCGACGGATTGCTCGGCACCGGTGTGGCTGACTTGCTCGGCGTTGGAGTGTCGGTGGGCGGGGGTATCTCCGGCGAGGCGGGCATCGAATTTGGTTATCACGTCAACGGCGGGTTGTTTCATATGAACTACCCGGGACGTTCGAGCCTGGACTTCGCCACCTACGCGGGGACGGGTGCCATCGCCTCGGGACGCGACAACCGCATCTCCACGGCCTTTCTGCCGGGCCTGTCGGCACCAATTGATCCTTCGCGGGGGATAGGATCACCTCTCAGCATCCGCGGCGGCGGCGGGTACGACGTGCGCGACCTACCAGGTGCCGGCTTCGAGACGTTCCAAAACCCTAGCTTTGGCACGCAATTCCCCAACGCCTCGGCCTGGGCTGACATGTACGTCAACGCTTCGGCCTCTGCCACGATGGAGGTCAACGCCCTGTTCGAGAAGTTCACCGTCCGCGTGCCGGGGATCGATGTCAATGAACGGGTCCGGCTGGCTGAAGTAAATCCAACGGGAATCTATGTGGGGGGCATCGATAAGGGGATCTCGTTCGGTCAGCCCATCAACCTGCCGGGTGTAGGTCAAGTGACGCTCAGCTACCCCGACGTGACGGTCACCAGCACCGGTCCCGACGGTGCTGGTGTGCTCCGGGGCTCGGCGTCAAAACCGATCGTGAGCCTCCAAGCCCAGCTCGAAAAGCTGGTCCCTGTGGTCGGTGCCTTTCTCTCAAACAAGGTGGGGCCATTCGGCTACACCATCGTCGAGACGCTCGGTGGTCCAACGTTGAACCTCTACCAAGACGTCTCGTTCACGCCCCAGCCGCGTGTCGAGCTCGCGTTTAGCAAGCCGGTGCTGCGGCGGATGCCGAACGGATCACTCGAACCGACGAACCTGATCAACGTCGCGTTGGGTGAGTCGCTCGACATCCAGCCGATGTTCGGTTCATCGTCGGTGATCGACGTTCAACCGACTTACTATCTCAACAACACGTTCACCAACCAGATCGGCCTGTCGCTGGGCGTTGACTTCGACATCGATGCGCTGAAGCTGATGACTCCTGTCGGCAACCTGGGGCCCGCGCTACACAAGGACTTGACTTTCAGCGACCTGGCGCGGATTCCGGTGGGAAACTTTCAGTTCCAGATGCCAATGACACCGGTGCATGCACGAAGGTTTGTTCTAAGCACCGTGAATCCGACGACCCTGATTGACGGTGCCTCGCTCACGCTGCAAAGCTCGCAGCTCTTGTCGAGCGACCCCGTCACCGGTCGTGAGACACACCGGTTCGTCGCCAACGATGCGGCAACGATGACCAGCTACACGTTTGACGTAACCGGAACGGGAATCAGTATTCTTGGTGCACCCGAACTCGATGTGCAGTTCGCGCTCGTGGCCGACAGCGACGTGATCGTCACCCACCCCCAGACCGGTCAGCCGGTCGCCAACCTGGGTCGCCACCTCTGCTACGCCTGCGACTACGACTACTCCGAGTTCTTCGCGGACCCGATCGATCTCGTGACGCCCGAGGGCACGCTGTTCGTCAACCCGTTCTTTGACTTTACGTCGGGCATTGTCGACACCAGCGGCGACCCCAACCTGAACGGCAACAACTACTACCACACGAGCAACTCCGTCGAAGCAGTTCTCGACCCGATCACGACCGAGCCGGTTGCCGTTCCTCCGGGAGTGCTGTTCAGCAACCTCAACGAGCCCCATCGCGACGCTACGCCCATCGGCGTCGGCCCCGGCGACTACTGGGCCGCGCAATCCTTCTATACGGGGGATAGCCAGTACGCATTGCGGAGCATCCGAGCGATGGTGGCCGCAACGGGAGGATCGCCCGACGTGGTCGCCGGCTTATACAAGTTTGCTGAGGGGGAGTTCACCATCGGTGAGCTGGTCGCGGTACTCACGCCGCAAGAGCTGACGAGCGATGGCCTTCCCCCGATCTATGTACCACCTGCGATGAGAGAATCGGGATTGTTGAACTCTACTCCGCTGGCCCTCCGTAGCGGAGGGGCCTGCTGAGGCGTAGCCGAAGCAGGCCCTGGAGC
>NZ_SJPH01000006.1 GCF_007859815.1 Botrimarina hoheduenensis
AGATCGGCTGCGCAAAAGCGACATTCGAGGGGCGGATTCGCGGAAGAGCTAACCTGCCGAGGTGACGGGTACCGACGCGAGTACGTTGCGGCTGGAACCCGCCGCGGGTGAGGCAACCTCAGCAAGTTGTACGAAAAGATGGCTGCGGTCGGTCTTGCTCCGCGGAAGCCCTAGGGGCAGGCGCAAGCGCTTAGGGCGGCAATTCGACTACTAGGTCGATTTACCCGCTTTCGAGCGGACCCATGGACCTACAGGGTTGACCCCGCTGACCCCTACAAGCCCCCGAGACCATATCCGCCTTACCCAGCCTCTTGATAATGCACTCCTCCTCCCTTCTATCGAAGGAGCTTCCTCCCCCGGATTTCACCTTGGTCAGAATCGCTCATCCGGAGTTGCCCAATTTCAAGACGGAAGAGCAGAATCACGCTTGGCGATAGGCCTTGGTGTCGGACCCTGCGGGGCATGGGCGCTTCGTCACTCCCGTTTGTCGATCAACAGCGTAACCGATGGGTCTCTCGAACCCTTGAACCGATAACCGACGTGGTCGCGGGGTTGGCCCCTTCTGCTGTAACCCTTTGTCGCTCGCTTCAGGCGCCCCTCCTCGAGCCACGGCTGGATCGTCACACGCTCTAGCGGGCTGCCTTCCACGGAGATGGACTTCTCGACACCTCGTTCGGTCACCTTGCGCCGGTAGGAGATCCGCGGCCAGTGCCTGACTCCGCCGCTGTCGACGGGGAAGCGAACCTCCATCGACTCCCACTCTTCGGGCATGTTGTCGCAAACCGTCAGCTCATCATCGGGAACCGAGTACTCGATCCCCGCCATCCCCTCCAAGAAAAGGAGTATCTTCCCGGCGTTGAAGTTGGAGTACTGATCGCCCCAAGGCTCCGGCCCTGCGCCCCAAGCCTCTGGCGCGATCGGGATCCCCCAATGCATGTTGTAGCCCCTCAGGTGAGCCAGGGCGCACTGATTCGCGATCCGGCCTACGCGGCTCTTGTACATGCCGAGCAGGGCGTAGTAGTTCGTGTCGGGAGTCGAGGAAAACTCCGGATCGAAGACATTCTCTAACGCGGGAATCGCACGTGACGACAGGGGGACTTTCCAGAAGAATCCCTTCTCGGTGTCAACGGCCCACTCGCGCGCCATCTCATGCGCCCAGGCTTCGGGGAAGTAGCTGTTGCGGAGGTAAGCGAAGCCGGACCAGTTCGGGTGCTCTCGCCCGCCTCCGAAGAAGCGAGGACGCTCCTTCTCCCACATGGACGAGAGCCAAGCTTCCCGGCCGTCGATCTGGACGAGCCGCAACCAGCGGTCGGGGTCCGCGTCGCCAGTGAGTGCGGCCATATCACGGAGGCGCTCGGCTGCGTCGTAGTGGCAGCCCCAATGACTGTGCATGCCGTCCTTGAACAGCTCGCGGAAGTAGTCGTCGTAGCAGTCATGCAGGAACTGCTCGTCTCCGGTGTGTTGGTAGATCTGCCAAGCGCCGATCACATGCTCGGTCGTCGTGCCCCAGACGGGCGAGTACCAAGCGATCCCCTTGTTGTCGGGCAAGCTCCCGCCGTCACGCGCGTAGGGGAGCAGCGGCTTCCAGTGCAGCACGTTCCCGTACGCGTAGTACCGCTTGTCCGCCGTCCACGCGCCGACTTTGATCTGGAAGTTAGCGTCGTAGCGGTGCATCCCCAGAAAGTTGTTGACCGCCGTTTGCGTGTGCGGGTGAGTCTCCCAGCCTTCTTGAACGTCGATGTAGTACATCAGGTAGATCGACCACAAGAAGTAATAGACCTTGACCAGGTCCTCGTCCGAGCATCGGAAGTAGGGGACCTGGCGGTTCAGCAGGTCGTTCATGGCTCCGGTCTTTGCCGCCAAGGCGGCTGGTGCGTCTGACAGTACCGCCTGCGCGGCGTCCCTTGCCTGGTCGTAGCGGTCGTCCATTGCCCAGGCGATCGCCGTCCCCTGTCGGTCGCAAGGAACCTGAAAGGAGTAGTGGCACTGCCCCATGTCATCGACGCGGGACGCGAATCGCTCGATAGGCTTGGAAGCCGATAAGACCGTGCTCATCCCATCGTAGATGAGCTTGCCGGCGGTTGTCTCATCTCGGACCGGATGAGTGATGACCTCACCACCTTCTGCGACGTGCACCGCGTTGCCGGCTTCGTCGAAGCGCACGGTCGCCGTTGATCGAAGACTCTGATTAGGGAAGTAGAGGCTGCGGCCTTCGAACTCGATCCGGATCGGCTTGTCCGATCGGATGATCGAACACCCCGCATCGTTGCCGGCGATGAACTTCTCCTCGTAGATGCGAACCCCACCAACCTTGTACTTGCAGATAACCTTGTCGGGTCGCCACGTCATCGACACGGGTGCCGGCGTGCGATAGCGCTTGCCATCGACGAGGACCGTGCCATACGCGACGCGTGTGTTTATATAGAACTCCCACCCACGGAAGTCGTGCCCGTATCCGCTCCCCTCGTGCCTAGCGAGCCCAAAGCCACGGCCACGCAGGTCGTGGAAGAAGGGATGCGTCAGGCCGAGCGTCTCGTCCTCGTGCGGTTGGTAGCAGTGGTAGGCGCCGCCAACGTAGTACGTCTTGTTGCCGGCCAAGAAGGCGTGCTTGCGGCCTTGGATCTCCTGGCTCAGCATCTCGCAGTAGTCAGTGTACGGCGGCGGGTCGCCCGCCTCCGCCTCGTGTGCGACGACGCAGGACGCACCAACCGATGCGCAAGCGATCACCAAGCGCCGACTCACGCGACGAGACAGGTTGATCACAGCGCTCACCTCCATTCGGTCTCCGCCCGAGCGCGATGTGTGCTCTCCAACGCATTGGCATGTCGTCGCAGTACGGCTTGGTCTGGCTCGGGACGCTCGCGCTCCCGCTGCACGTAGCGATTGAGTTCGCGGATTCTCGCGTCGAACATATCGTCAAGATCCTCGGCTTCGACCTCGTCAAGGTAGTCGAGTAGCCGTCCGCGAAGTCGTGCGGTCTGCTCGGGAAGCCGCTCGGACAGATCGGTCGTCTCGGCGAGGTCCTGCGCCAGGTCGTAGAGACGCACCTCGTCGGTATGCAGGTTCATGACGAGCTTAAGGTCCCCATCGCGGATGGCCGACATCGGCAGGGCGCCTCCGTACCAGGGGAAGTGAAAGATCAACTCGGGCGTGTTTCGTGAGATGACGCCCTCGTTCCCCTTCTCGAAGGCGTCGAGAAGGCTGCCGCCATCAAACTCCACCGGCAGGGCGTCGCCTCCGAGCAGATCGTTGATCGTGGGGTACAAGTCCCAGCCCGCGACCGGATGGTCGCAGGTAGCTCCGCTCATAACCCTTGGGCCTACCACAAGGGTCGAAACACGAATGCCCCCCTCCCAAAGCTGCGCCTTGCCACCTCGCAGGGTGCCCTTCGCCCGAAACATCTCGGCACCGTTGTCGGACGTGAAGATGACGTAGGTATCGTCGTCGATGCCGAGCCGCTCTAGGGCGTCGAGCAGCTCGCCAAGGCTCGAATCCAAGTCCTCGATCATCGCAGCGTAGGTAGGCAGATTCTTCTTGTCGATCTGCTTGGCGCGAGCGAGATCGCGGTACTTCTCGATCGTCTTCTCCCGTGCAGCGAGTCCCACGTGGACCGCGTAGTGGGAGACCTGCATGAAGAAGGGACGCCCCGCGGACGCCTGCTCCTCCAGGAAGTCGATGGCCCGCCGCGTGACGCTGAAGATCCGCTTTGGGTCTTCCGGTGGCAGCGGCGTCCTCGCTTGGACGTCGAGATAGTCGCCTTCACCGTTGTTGGTGTTGCCGTCGGAAACGTCGTATCCGGCGTGTTCCGGAGACCGTGGGTGGAATCCCCATTTGCCAAAGTGCGCCGTGACATACTCGGAGTCGATGCGCTTGATCCTCTCGGCGATCGACACCTCATCTTTGCAATCGATCCCACGTTCCGCTGCGAGCACGTCGTGAACGACCGTTTGCCGCAATCGGCAAGGCGTCTTGCCGAACTGGATGCCGGCCCGAGAGGGCGTGCACGTGGGAGCACATGCGTAGGCGTTGGAGAACACCATCCCCTTCCTGGCCATTCGCTCCAGCGTGGGGGTCTGAAAGAACTGGCTCCGGGAATCCGCAAGGTCTGGCATCATCGGGACCGAGGTGTCGGTCCATCCCAAGTCATCCGCAAAGACCAGGACGATGTTCGGCTTGCTCGACGCAACCCCGCATGAGCAGAGAAACCCCATCAGGCAGAACACGATGATGCGACGCATGATCCGACCCGTGGTTGAGTCTAAGGAAAAGCGGAAAGACCGGAGACGTTGATCGCTGTGCCGGAGGACCCCGGGTTGCTGCGCCCGATCACGGTCACCTCGATCGTGTGTTCACCCGGAGCAAGGTCCGTGGCCGACCACCGGAAGGGGACTTCGCGTTGGTCCATACGGCCGACATGTACTCCCGCGTAGGCGTACTGATCGACCTCGCCGAAGTCTTCGCCATCGATTGCCACGGCCGCGATCCCTCCGTCGTCGAATCGGCGCCCCTTCCAGGTGACCGCCGTCCCGTTGAACTTGGCTGAGAAGCTTGCTCCGCGCTCTTCGCTGCGTCTCGCCGCGCCCTCAGTTCGCCAGTCGCCGGCGAACTGCACACCGGTCAGAGCGATCCGCTTGCGGCCTTCGCGATTGAAGTACATGAGATAGAACTCACCCGCGTTGACGTCGTAGAACGGCCGGAGTTCTTGGTTCGTGTGGAGGTTGCGTGCGCGATTGATACGGACGTCGGCGCCAACCTCCAGGTAGTCCGCAGGGTATCGAAGCCCGCTATCGGCAGGCAGTGCGTCTTCCGTGTCGCGGGCGGTCGCCTGCACCATGACAACGGGGCCGCACATCACGGCAACCGGCGAGACGTACCCTGGCAGCGGTTCCGCCCGTGGCGTGATGTCGAAGGTAAGCGTGACGACATCCCCGGGGGACCACTCCCGCTTGAGCTCTGCCCAGGCGCCGGGCACGGTCTCGACGTCTTGAGTCTGCTCGTTGATGGCGACACCGACTCCGTCTGAGGCCCACAAGGGCACACGGATCTTGACGCCAAACTCTTTCGCTGTGTCAGTCTCGATGCGGAGGCGGACAACGTGGTCTTCCGGGAACCGGGTCTCCTGGACGACACGCACACGGCCCACCGGCCTCTGCCACTCGACCGCGGACGGGAGGAACAGATTGACGTAAAGGCTGTCGTCGTCGTGGAAGTAGATCAGGTTGTGGTAGTCAGCAACGGTCTGAGGCAGCGATCCCTGACAGCAGAACCAGACCGTGCTGAGCGACTTCTGCGCGCCGTACGTGTTGTAGCTCGACCCGTACATGATCATGCCGTAGTCGTTCATCGGGAGCATGGCGCCGACACCGTTGTAGACGAGCCGCTCGATCCAATCGCCGTAGTGGGCGTCGCCGGTGAACTCCATCAGGTAGCGAGCGAGCTTGAAGCCGGCCCAAGAGCCGCACGAGGTCTCGAAGTGGAATCGTACATCGACGTTCGCCTCGCCGCGGCGGATGCCCACCAGCGTTTCTGGTAGGCCGTTTGGCACGATGAAGCTCTCCTCGGGGCCGAACCCGCCGGTGGCAAAGAGCTGTGTGTCCTTCAGGAAATCATACCCGTTGACGATCGCGTCGAGGTAGCGCTGCTCACCGTTCGCGCTGTACGCCATCGCGGCGCTGCTGAGAGAATTGACATGGCTGTACGCGTGGTAGCTTGGGTGTTGCTTGGCGTGCTTGAGCTCAGCAAAGACATCGCCGCGAGTCGCGAGCACGTCCCAGAAGTCGGAGTACTCCCAGACCTTCGCGAAGTCATCGTAGCGCTGCTCGCCGGTGAGCTCGTAGGCTCGGTAGAGGTTCTCTGACAGCGTGTACCACTCTGTGGGGAGGGCGTACTCGTTGGATCGGTCGAGGTTGGCTTCCGCCCAGGTCGTTATCTTGTCGAGATAGCCGAGCGCGTCGTCGCAGCCGGCGTACTCGTACATGTCGACGAGGCCGCCCACGAACTTGTCGTAGTCGTAGTGCCCGCCTTGGCCGTGTTCGTAGCCGTAGGAGCCGTCTTCGCCGATGGTCTTTGCCCATTCGCGCATGAGGTAGACCGCGCGGTCGCGGACGGCGACGTCTCCGGTGACGCGGTAGATGCGGGCAAAGCCCGCCAGCCATTGACCGAAGGAAAGCGGCCGTTCGCTATAGGCGCCCCCCAGGTCCTTGCCGGGCGCCCAATCTCGGTCCTTGAGCCTGAATCCACGAAGAAGGTCGTTCGGGCGTAGCCGCATATAGAAGTCACGCACCTGACGGAACTGGGCTTCGTGCCGCGAAGGGAGCAACTCGACGTGGCGGTAGTTAAAGGAGCGGATCGCTCGGTCGCCTTGGCGCCCGGCGGCGTAGGCAGTCTGGGACAGCTCGTCGGCTGCGTGCAGATCGGGCGCGGCGACCGCCGCGAAGTTCAGAAGCAATAGCAGTCGCATCATGGGAGGAACGCGAGCGCGATAGGGTGGTGGCCGATTAGCTGACGACGTCACTCCGCTACAGCGCCGATCGACGACAAGTTGACGAGAAACTGGTCGATTTCGCCCGAGTTCTCACCGGCGTCCGAGGAATTGCGTGCAAACTCGTGGTCGTCTGGTTGTAGCCCTACAAGGGGCGTCCCGATTGAGCCGATGCCAGCGCACAATCTGCGGGGTTGGCAACGGCAGTTCCGCAACGCGCGAAGCGCCGCCGTGTGCTCCAAGTCAAGAAACGCCGCCGTCCGCGTCCCGGTCGGTGGGCGGCTCGCGACGACGCTCGTCGAGCTGCTGGTCGTCCTGGCGATCGTGGGGATCCTGATCTCCCTACTACTGCCAGCGGTGCAATCCGCGCGTGAGGCGGCCCGCCGCACACACTGCATGAACACGCTCAAGCAGCTAGCGATCGCCGCGCTGTTGCACGAGGGCACACACAAGGCCTTTCCGACCGCTGGATGGGGTTGGACATTCCCTCGGGAAGTTCGGCGAGGCGACAGCGGCGGGTACCTCGGCCCGGCCATCCTTGGCGATCAATCTTGGGGGTGGCGCTACCAGCTGCTCCCGTTCATCGAGCACGCCGACCTCTGGGCGCTTGAGAACGACTTCGCGATCCGCGCCGCAAAACCGCCGCTGATCAGCTGCCCAAGCCGTCGTCCGACGACGTTCTATGGAGGGGAAGAAGGCGGCATTAGCTCGACGGTGTTGGGCGACTACGTCGGCAACGGAGGAGACACCGGGGAGAACGGGCTTCGGACACTGGGCCTCACGCCCGACCCGTTTTGCCGATGCCGCTTCCAGACGGGAACCATCATCTGGTACGAGCCCAACGTTGTCGGGGCGACGACGAATCCGCTCAAGAATCCGCTCGTTCGCACGAATCTGATCACGGACGGGACGTCCCGCACGATGCTCTTCGGCGAAAAGTACGTGAACGGCCTGTGGACGCAGGGAGGCTCCTGGGGAGACAACGCGGGATGGTACGTGGGGCGTAGCTGGGACACGCAGCGGTTCGCCGTACTCCGCCCCAGGCCCGACACCTACCTGACCGACCGTCCGGCAAGTCGCGTCCAGGGCAACCAGCAGTACAACTTCTTCGGCTCTGCCCATCCGACTGCGTTCAACTGCGTCATGGTTGACGGGTCGGTGACCGCATTCGGCTACGACGTGGATGGCATCGCGTTCGCTCGGGTCTGCAACCGCAGGGACGGCGGCGTTGGGCCGTGACCGAGGCGATTCACATGCCAAGACTTCTATCGGAGGCGTCGCCTCTCTCGCCCAAGACCAGGTCGCTTCGGTTCGCGGTCACGGTGATCGCCATCGCCCTGACGTCGGTGTCATGTCGACCTAACGAAACGGTCACACGCATCCCCGCAGACCACGCGCGGCTGCGAGGGATCGCCACCATCTACGCCTACGCTGCCGCCGACCTGGGAAGGCCGCCGCGGTCCGTGGACGAACTCCTGCCGATCTTCGAGAAGGCGTCCATCACGGATCCGGATCAGACCCTCACTTCTACGCGAGACGGCCAGCCGTTCGTGATCGTCTGGGGCGTCGATGTCGCCGGGGTGTACGCGGGCTCCGCGGCGCCGCTCGCCTACGAGCGTCTCGGCGTTGACGGGCGGCGGCTTGCCATTACCTGTGGGCTGCGGATCAAAGAAGTAAACGAGAGTGAGTTCGCCGTTCTCTCCTGGCCGTACGGTTACCAGCCCGAGGAGTAATGCGTCGCCGTCGTATTCACACAGAGGGAGAGAAGGTGTGGTCCACGGCAATCTTTTAGAAGCGTCCTACTGCGGAACGGGAAACGGGTTGGGGCGCGAACTGCCGCGAGTTTCCGGGAACGGCACAACGTTCGAATGCTCCGCCCAGGTCCTCCAAGCTGTGCGGAGTTTGCTCGCGATCTGCGGATGCTCGCCGATCAAGTTTTCCGTCTCGCTCCGATCCGTCGAGAGGTCGTACAGCTCCCAGCTTCCCGGATCGCGGTCGTCTAGCGTCACCAGCTTCCAATCGCCCCGACGCACAGCCGAGTGGTTCAGGTGCTGCCAGAGGAGCGTACGGGTCTCGGGTTCTGAGGCCCGCTGAGTCCAGTAAGGCGCCATGCTGATCCCCGGAGCAGGCTTGATCTCTCGCCCGTTGTGCATCTTTGGGTACTCCGCGCCCGCGAGGTCACAGATGGTCGGCATCACGTCGATCAGGTGGAAGATCTGCTCATCTGCGATGTCGTCTGTGCGCTCGATGCCCGCGGGCCAATGCACGACGAAGGGTGAGGCGATGCCGCCTTCGTGGACAAACTGCTTGTACTTGCGGAGTGGCGTGTTGGAGAGGTGCGCCCAGCACTGCCCCTGCGAGATGCTCCAGCCGCCCGCCTTGCGCCACTGAGAGTAGGTCGACCGGGTGTGCTCCGGCCAGTTCATGCCGAACAGGTCGAGTTCCCCCGAGCATCCGTTGTCGGAGAAGAACATGATCACGGTGTTGTCGAGCGCGTCCTGGCGCCTCAGCTGCTCAACGATGCGCCCGATTCCCTGATCCATACGGTCGACTTGAGCGGCGTACAAAGCACGCCGGAAGTCTAACTCCTCTTGTTCGGAGGGCGACAGCTCGTCCCAAGCGGGCAGGGACTCGCGGTCGAGCAGGTCCTTGAACACCAGCCCCTCGACAGCGACCTCTTCGTGCCTTCGGCCTCGGGGCAGCTTTTGCCCCGAACGGAGTAGGCCCATGCGTTTCATACGCTGGAACTTCTCCTCGCGGAGCTGGTTCCACCCCTTCAGGTAGCGACCTCGGTACTTCTCGATCAGCTCGTCCGGCGCCTCGAGCGGGAAGTGCGGCGCGTTAAAGCAGACGTGGAGGAGAAACGGCTCGGCCGGACGCTCTGCTGCTTGCTGGAGGTAGTCGATCGCCGCGTCAGTAAAGAAGTCGGTGGTGTAGAACTCCTGTTCGGGGTGGTACGGGTTGGTAGGGTTCTCTTGCGCCTCGATCAGGAGTTCGCCGTCGCGATAAACGTCGCACCCCTTGAGCACCTTCCAATAGCTGTCGATGTGCAGGTAGACGCCGGTGAACTGGTCGAATCCTCGGACCTCGGGAAGCGCCTCCGGCGTGTGGCCCGCGTGCCACTTTCCGACCATATACGTGCGGTAGCCGGCTGACTTAGCGACGTCACCGAACGTGACGCACTCGTCGTTGAGGCGCCCACGATACCCCGCGCCGGGGTAGCTGCGGTAGACCATCAACCCGACGCCCGCTTGATGGGGATAGAGACCCGTGAGCAGGCTCGCCCGGGAAGGGCAGCACCTGCCCGTGTTGTAGAACTGTGTCAGCCGCAGACCTTTCTGCGCGAGCGAATCGAGGTTCGGAGTCTCGATCTCGCCTCCGAAACAGCCGATGTCGGAGTAGCCGAGGTCGTCGGCGAACAGGATGACGATGTTCGGGCGCGCCGCGACTCCCTCGCCGCATAGCACCGACGTCAACAGCACGAATGCGAGGAACCGTTCTGCGAAGGTCGCCATATAACGGGTTGCAGCCATCAGAAGACCGTTGGAAAGGCGCTGATGCGGAGAGTCGTGCAGCCGTACGGAACCAACGTGATCGGCTCTGGCTCGGACTTGGCCGGACGCTGCTGCGGGCTCCAAGGGATCGGCCCCGTATCTCCGTTGTACAGCTTCCAATGAGGAAGTCGCACGCCTGTCGTCTTGATCTCGAGCGGCGCCGACGAGAGCGTCCAGGGGTTGTCCGGCAGCGCGCCGGTCCGTTCCACGACCTGGTAGTGGTCCGGGAGCGATTCTAGCGACGGCTCCAGCAGGGCGTAGTTCCAGGGACTCGCCGGATGGACCTCCAAGTACTCCGCGTGTTGCTTCCACTGCTCGTCGATTCTCAATCCGTAAACGAGCGGGCCCCTCTGCAAGCTGGCGCTGTCCTCGTGCCAGCGATGCATCTTGAGTTCCATCGGCAGACGAACCGTCACGGTGTCGCCTGACCGCCAAAGTCGATCGAGTACCGCGATGTCCCCTGGCTCGCCCGGCGCTTGGGGTTCTCCATTGACGCTGATCTCTGGTTCAGCGCACCAATGAGGGATCCGCAAGTGGAAGGGGAACCGAACCTCTTGATCGGCCTCGATACGGAACTCGATGACCTCGCGGAACGGGTAGTCGGTCTTCTCGGTGATCGTCACCTCGCATCCCTTGGAGCCGACTCGAGCTTTGACGCGACTCGGGGCATAGACCATCGCCGCCAAACCGTCATCTGCGGAAGCCATCCACAAGTGCTGCGTAAACTTTGGCCACGCTTGATGCAGGTTGCACGTGCAACAGGGATACCCCGACAAGAGCCCGAAGACCATCCGATCGGACTCGTTGTTGTAGAAGTTGCGGATGCCGTGAGTCACCGTGACCTGATTCGCGAGCTGAAAGTACTGACGGGTCAGGCAGTCGTCGCTGACCTGCGAAGCCAGCGCGTTGAACGCCACGAGTTCAAGCCGATCGGCGAACTCGGTTTCGCCTGTGATCTCTAGCATCTTCTCCAGCGAGTACATCATCTCGACGGCAGTGCAGAGCTCAGACCCTCGGGTAGGCTCGCGGCCATGCAGTGCTTCATCGCCGCCAAACAGGCCGTGCGGCTGCCCGTGCAGTTTCTCGAGGTCATCCAGCGCTTTACAGACGGCACGGAGATGCTCTGGCGAGGTGTCCGCCTGTGAGCGGACGATCGGCGCCTTGAGCCCCTGGGCGAGGTTGACACAGTGAAACGGATAGGCGGCCGAGTCCTTGGCCGTCCACTGCCGCTCGTCGAAAGGGCCGTGCAGCGCGATGTCGTCCCGATGCAGGAAGATGTGCGTGTACGGGTGCGTCTGCCCGTGCACCAAATCGCCCAACTCCAGTAGAAACGGCTCACCGGTAACGTTGTACAGCCAGTAGACGACCAGCAAGTTGTCAGCGCCCCGCCGGTTACCCCAGAAGGTCCAATGCCCGAGAGGCGTCTTCGGCAGACGCTGGAGTTGGTAGCGAAAGTACCGCGTTAGCGCTTCGACGACCCGCTCATCGCCCGTGGCCATGTAGTGCTGTTGGAGCACCTTCAGCATGACCATCTTCGGCCACCAGTCGCGCCGCTTGTCACGCTGCAATCCAGGCTCGGCCGCTGGGGGTGAATCGAAGGGAACGGGACCGAGGTACCCGTCCGGCGCTTGGTTCTCGAGCGTCCACTCGACCCAGCGTTCCGCCTTCGCTAGGAGTTGCCGGTCGTCGAGGAGGTGGGCGAGCGGGAGCAAGCCGTCGATCCAGTACGGACCGCGTTCCCAGCCGTCTCCGTCTCCCCCCAGCCAGCCGTTCCTCGGTCCAACGACCTCCGGGTACAACTCGTCGAGCCGACCTGTCATCCCGGCGGCGAGGCGTTCCAACTGATCGTGGAGCCAACCCTGCGGCTTGATCGCGCCGAGTGGCAGCTCCGTATAGGGCTTCGCCGCCAACGGCGCACGATTCGTCAGGTAGTGAGAGTGCCGTCGCGGCTCGGCGTGCGCATCTCCCGTCGGCAATACGAGCAGGAGCACCGCCGCCAGTGCACGACGTAAGTCAGTCATTTGGCAAGGGCCTCTGACGCATCACCCTTCGCCGATCGAACAACGTCGTTCTCTTCGAAGACGACGTCGATCTCCAAGATCCCCACACTCGCATCTTGTTGCGGCGTCATGTTCACACGGATGGCTTCGCAGGTCAGCCCCGCGGCGGGATGGACAACGTTGTATTGATTAACACGCGTCCCATACTCGTCGGTCACGTAGAGATCCATCGGAGACCAGCTTCCTTCCCGTTTGACCTCCAGCGACCACTCTTCGGGCGTCTTGACATCCTTGTTGTTGTCAAACCAATAGACGCCGACGCTGCGAATGCGTCGGGCGTTCGCAAACCGTCCCTCAACCCACTGCGGCTCGCCCGTGCGGGGCCGGCTCGACCAGCGTGTCGACTTGTTGCCACTCGACCATCGCGGTTCGTGGTTGTCTGCGATCGCGGAGAGAGCGTCCTCTTCGAACGTGTGTGAAGCGGCTATCTCAACGAACGGGCTGTCGTCCGGAAGCGCCAGTGGGTCAAACTGCGCCAGGTCGCGTGTCCGCGGGAACCACACACACATCGAGCTCACGCCCCGGTTGTTCCAGGCGTAGTACGGGGTGAGGTTGAGTGTTGCTTGGTCAACGCCGCCCTCGGCGGTCACCGTCTCGGCGGGTAAGGCGACCTGCAGGAAGCTCCCCGATGCGATTGTGGCTGTCGAGGTCGTCGCCGAAGTCGTGCGCGGAGGCTCTTTGAAGAAGAAGCGTTGCACCGGACCGCCGTTGTCGACTCCCTCGCCGCACAACACAAGCGGGCCACGGGTGAAAGCGATCCGCTGATCGTTCGCTAGGACAGACGAGTGGCATTCCGACACGCGAACCGGCATCGGCAGGCCCAGCTTCACGGTGTCACCGCGGCTCCAGACTCGATCGACCTTAGCGAATCCGCGTTCGACAGAGACCGGATACGGCTCGTCGTTAACGAGCAGGGTGATCTTGTCGTTGCAGTCGTCTGCGTAGTGATACAGATCGCCGGGAACGAATCGGTCGCTAGTCCAGGTGGGGATTCGGAGTAACAAGCAGAACCTGGTCGGCGTTTCAGGCGTTAGCTTGAACTCGATGTCGCCTTCGTTCGGGTACTCGGTGGTCTGTTCAATCGCGAGACGGCCGGAAGACAGTTCCAACGAGGTCCGGCTGGCGGCGTAGAAAGTAGCGTAGACCTCATCGCCGTTGTGGGCGTACGCCATCCCCGGAACTTGGGGCAAGAGCCGTGCAAGATTCGAGGGGCAACAAGCCGTGCCGAACCAGGGCGCTCGCCCCGGTGTTCCGTGATTGAAGGGGTGCTTGCCGTCGGCCTCCAGCGGGTTGACGTAGAAGAACCGATTGCCGTCGAGGTTCACCGCCGCTAAGACGTTGTTGAGTAGCGCCACCTCAGCCACGTCGAGGTATTTCGCATCGCCGTGAAGCAGAAACATCCGGTAGTTGAACATCACGTTTCCGACCGCGGCGCACGTCTCATTGAAGGCGTCGGCGTTCGGTAGTTCGTACTCCGGACCGAAGCCCTCGATGCCGTGCACCGCCCCGAGCCCACCGGTGATGTGCATCCGCGTATCGACGATGTTCGCCCAGATCCGCTCGAGCGCCCGTTGAAGCTCGGGCTTCGCGGTGAGCGCCCCCACGTCGGCCATCGCCGAGTACAGGTAGGTAGCCCGGACAGCGTGCCCCACCGCCTTGTCTTGCTCCGCCACCGGTGCGTGTTGCTGCGCATAGGTGGGCGCCATGACCCCTTCGCCGTCCGGCACGTACGTCACGCCGCGGATCTCAAGAAACCGCTGGGCCATGTCGAGGTACTTCTGCTCGCCGGTAACGCGGTAGAGCTTTACCAGCGCGAGCTCGATCTCTTGGTGGCCCGGCGCCTGCAGGACGGGCTGCCCGCCGTTGTACTCGGGGTCGCCCTCGAAGAAGACCCGATAGACGTGATCAGCGCTCTTCTTCGCGACGCCGAGAAACTTGCCTTTACCAGTGGCGCGGTAGTAGGCGATCGCCGCCTCGTACATGTGGCCGACGTTGTACAACTCATGGCTGTGCACGACGAACTCGTACGGAGCGTCGCCCATCATCTGACGAGACGTGCCGACCCCGGTAGTGTGCGATGGATAGAGGTAGCCGTCCGCATGCTGCGCCTCGGCAATGAGGTCCACGAGCTCGTCCAACGACGCCTCTAGCTCGGGGTCGCGTCTCAACTGCAAGAGATAGGCGGCCCCCTCCATCACCTTGTATAGGTCGGAATCGATAAACCGATGCGGGCGATGATCGGGCGTCGGAGCGCCAGCAAGGTGATCACGCGCAGCTCGAAGATGTTCCACGCCCGGCTTCGTCCGCTCGAAGGCAAACGGCACCAACGTCTCGCGCTGTGTTATCAGGCGCGGTCGCCAGAAATCACTCGTGATCTCGACTTCATTAAACGGGACGGGCCTGATCGGGTAGTCGCTTCCGTTTCCATCTGCGTGCCTAGCGTCCGGGGTAACTCTTGGTCCGGCGTCGAGCGATGGTCCGTAGAGGATCGCAGCTGCGACTCCCGCGACGAGGGTCGCCGCGTTCAGCCGTTTGGTCGTGTTTATCATGTAGCACCGTCCAAGTTGCGGTCTTAGTGCATTCGCGTGCCCGCGTCGTTCGGACTGCTTGCCTGCGGGAAACCAGCTACGGCGCGCCGGCAGCCAGCGCTGCGGCGCCAACGCAAGGACCACCCTCATCGTTTCGCGCGGCTAATCGCTCCATCTCACCCGGGTCGACGTCATACGTCAGACTTCGCACGGACCCGTCGCAGAATGAGGCGACGAACACGCCCGGATGCGATGAGCCGAAGCTCCACATCTGCCCGTTACCTAAATCAGGGTGCTGGTCCTCCGTGTCGGGTTTCGGCATCGCGAACATCCCAAACTGCTCGAAGCTAGGGTTAGTGAAGCTCGATGCCCACCGAATCGTGTCCCAGTCGTAGCCCTGGTACATCGAGTTGTTGTTAGAAGGAACGGGCGCCCCATCAGCGCCCTGCAGGCTGATGTGCAACCACCGCTCGGCAATGAGGATTGTCTTGCTTGTGCCGTCCACAATTTTACGAAGCTCGACTGGCCAGCGGGGCACGAAGACCCCGTCAAACTTGCTGGCGGTCTCTCGCGTGACCATCCCGGAGCACAGTGGCGTTCCGAGCGACGCTGGGTACTTCTCAGCACAGAACTTGCTGCCCGGACCGGCAGGCCGAGGCGATTTGTCGATCGTCGTCATCGAGGGGATTCCGCACCCGCCGTTTCCCGCATAGTCGGTCTTCGCAACGATACCACCTGGAACTGGATCGGAGTTGATTGAGCCCTCCGGCCCCGGCCCCAGCCCCCCGCCATCGCGGCTCGGACAAGTGAAGATGCCGATCGGCGTCAGCTTCTGCTGAAGCAGTGCTGCATTCTTGTCTGCATCCGATAGTCCTTCTCCGATCGCGGCAACGGCGCCCTCTTCCAAGTAGGGAAGCAACGAGAACGTCCACCCTCCTGGTTGATGCTCTCCAACCCCAAGGTTGGGATCGCCCGTCCATCGGAACCCCCAACCCGATGAGGGAAGAAACTGATGCGTCGATTCGTGGTTCAGGCATCCGAGCGCCAACTGCTTCAGCTGGTTAGTGCACTGGGTGCGTCGCGCGGCCTCACGCGCCGCCTGCACAGCGGGCAGGAGCAACGCCACGAGGATCCCGATAATCGCGATGACTACGAGAAGCTCGACGAGCGTGAATCCATCCCGAGTCCTAGCGTATGACATAACCATGAAGACCTCGTAGAGAACGACTTACTCAGGTGTTCAACGCGTGTTACTGGGATCGCTTTCGCCGGCCTCGTCCCAGCGCTAGTCCTGGCAGAGCAAGCAAGACTGCGCCGGGCTCGGGTACGGCGGTCCCCGCGAGCGGCGGCAGTGGGGAGACGTCGGCGGCAGTGAGGCCGAAGTTGGCGGCCCAGAAGTCGTAGTCTTCCTGGTCGACGACGCCTGGCGTCGTGGCGTCGGCGTCTTCGCCGTTGAGTGTGATCGAGCCGCCCAGGTTGTCACGCCACACCGTGTAGTCGGCGACGTCAACAGCGCCATCGTTGTTGTAGTCCCCCGGCACCGTCGGCGCTTCGATCGTGATGAACGGCGCGGGGCCCGTCGTCGTGTCGAGCGTGATCACCGGCGCCGCCGTGCCGCCCCACGCGGTGAGCTCGTGCGTGTCCACATACCCTTCGTAGCGATCCACCTCTACCTGGTTGGGTGAGACGATGAACTCGCTGACGTGACCGAAGATCGAGATGACCGCGTTGTTGCTCAGGTCCATGTGGACGTCCCCCGATGAGGGGACGGGGAGTCCGTCAAGGAACCAATTGCGGTTGAAACTCAGGTGACCCCCGTTGGCCGGGTCGCCCGCAACGTTCGACGCGAGGTTGATCTCGGCGTCGCCCGAGAGCAACGCCGTGCCGTTCCCCTTGAGCTGGCCGAGGTTCATCCAACGGGCGTTGATCACGCCGCCGCTCATGACCAGCTCGCCGTTCAAGGGAGCCGAGTCCGTTGGGTCCGGCAGCGAGTCATCGACAAACTGCTCCGGGATCAAGAGGCCGTTGGTGATCACGGTCCCGCCCGACATATCGACACGCTGTGTCGAATCGGGGTCTCCGCTGTCGTTAAAGCCCCGACCGATGTCGAGGTGCCAGCCGACCGCGTTCGCATCGTCGGGCGCGTCCGGATCGACCCCGATACGCAGGGTTCCGCCCGTGATCTCGAGAGTCGAGGGGGCGCCACGGTCGCCACCGATTCGGACACCGTAGGCGTTCGCCGTTACCGACGAATCGATGAGAGTTGTCGCGTTGGGCGTGTCGAGAAAGACGTTGTTGTTGCCGACCGGGCCGTCGTCGGATGGGTCGGGGGTGAGCGGATAGAAAATCCCGTTGGGATCGTCCCAGCCAACGAGTGGATCTTGACTCGAACCGAGCGGCACGACGCCGATCGACCAGTTGCCGGCGTCCGACCACAGGTTGGAGGCTCCCCCGTCGATCCAGGAATTCACCTGGGCATCGGCGTCCAATGACGCGACAAGCAAGGCTGCCATGGCGGCCGTAGTGTAGGTGGTACGCACGAGTATTCTCCCTGCCTACGAAGTGAGTGGCTTTGTGGTTGGTATGGTCTTGCAGTTACTTGGGCTCCGCGGCGGGCGGTAACCAAATGCCCGCGCGAATGATGCGGCGAGACCAATCAGCAGGCAGCTCCCCGGTTCGGGTGCGGCGCCCAGCCCGAACGTGATCCCAGCCAAGGCCCCGAGGACGAGAGTGAACCCGCCGCGATCTTTGATGGCGTCTGTCGTACTCACTTGGTGAACCTGCCGTGGCCATCAAGAACTGCTGCACCCTCCAGCCGCAGCTCGCATTCGGGGCGGGTGGCTGTGCGTCGAGGAAGTGAAGTCTCGCCTTCGGCGCACTTCCCCTAGCTGTGCACCGCAAGACGCAAGGTCGAGGGTCTCCGGCCGCTGACCGGAGACCCTCGCCTATCATTGCGTGCAGCTACTCTCCCACCCCAACGTCACGAGCTAAGCCCGCCGACGCGCGAGCAGCAGCGGGCACGAAACCAGCAAGAGAGCGGCCGTAGCCGGCTCGGGCACCGCTCGAAGCGTGATGACACCGTTCGAGAAGCTGACCCCAATCGGACTGGCGCCGCCGTCGCCGACGATCCAACCCGAGTTGACGTAGTTGTCGCGGATATAGTCGGCTTCCGCTTTCGTGGCGGCGCCACGGATGCCATCGCCGTTCTCGTCGGTCCACCACTCGCCGTGAACGGTCAGGACGCCGTTGTCACGGATATCCAGTAGCGACGTCCCTACCGGTACGGCTTCGAACGCCTCGATCCACAAGACGCCCGGCGCGAAGCCGTTGTTGTCGTCGGTCAGGTTGACCTGAGCGTTGTCACTGATCGTGACCACGGAGTTGGCATCCTGGGCGCCGAGGCGAAGCAAGTCGGTGTTGACGATGCTGTCGCCGCTGACGTGCATCTCGGCGTTGATTCCGACGCTGCCCACACCGGGGCCGAACGCTTCGGGAACGGTGATGCCAGCGGCGTTCACGACCCCGCCCGACATGTTGAACTGCACCAGCTGGCCGGGCAGCACGTTCGTTCCACGGCCTACGTTGAACAGGAAGTTGCCCTGAGTGGTCAGCGAGCCGCCGGTCATCGTCAGCGTGTTGCTAGCCGCCTGCGAGCCGAAGGCACCTTCCTTCGGGTGCCCGATCTGCACGGCGAAGGCTTCGACGTTCATTCCGTCTTCGATAAGAATGTTGGTGCCATCGAGCAGATTCCGCGCGACGTTGCCGTCTGTCACCGCGTTGTCCTTGTCGGTGGGGCTGCTCGGCACGATGCCAGTATCCCAGTTGGCTGGGTCGTCGAAACGATCAGTAGCTCCCGCGCCCGTCCATCGGGCATCGGCTAGGGCCATCGAAGCGGAAGCCATAACGCCGATCGCAGCGGCGCAGCTCAGCAAGGTTCGCAGCTTCATGAGACTCTCCTTCTTGGTGTGAGAAGCACAGGTGAAATAGAGGAACGAGGAAGTGGAGACGAGGAGTCGTGGGGGCTGCCTCATGACACGCAGATGATCGTCTGGCCGCTGGTCCATTGCGGCCTTGCTGATACTCGCGTTGCTCGGAATCACGGCAAGCCATTGCTACCGAACCACTTACAGCTGCCCAGTCGAGCGACAAGGCTGTGCCTGCGTGTCTGACAAGAGCTGCGTCTGAACGCGAGCCGGCCGCCCTATGACTACAACTGCACCGCCCGCGATCCTTTGCACAAAAATCCGCTAACTTCGTCCCACGCTTGTTGCCGCAACACGACCGGGGCGAGTCGTCGCCGGCGTTGTCCTTTCGGGCCGGTGGGTCGCTCAGCCCTGGCCTGCGCGTGCTCTGCATGCGACTCTTGACCGAGGGCTCCGCGGTCGTCAGGCCGCGCCTGCTGCTTCTCGTCTACGAACTGGAGGGATTTCTGTGCAGAAATCGGCTCATCACGCTGTCGCTAGTAGGACCGGGTTGCCTCCGCGAACTTCGTTCAAGCAGGATCTAGACGTGCCTAAGGGAGAACCGCCAGAAGGACGCCATCGACCGGAAGAACATCTTGATCCGGAGACCTTTGTCAGCTTGGTGGTGACCCACGAAACCCGTGTGCGTGCCTTCATCGCGTCGCTGATGCTGCCCGCGAGTGACGTAGATGACGTTTTTCAGACCGCATGCATGGCGGCGTTCCGCAAGATGCACGACTTCCGCTGCACGGATCAACCGCCAGACGAAGCGTTCGTCCGCTGGTTCTGCACGATCGCCAAGTTCGAAGTGCTTCTGTACTACCGAAAGCGTCGCAGTGCAAAGGTGACTTTCAGCACGGAGGTCGTTGAGGAGATAGCTGAGCTGCAGATCAACTCTTTGGACCGGCTGAACTACCGCCTGGAGGCCCTGCGAGCGTGCATTGACGCCCTCGGAGATAAGGAAAAGATGCTGATTCGGATGCGATACGGAAACGGCATTCCCGTGGCCGATATCGCTGAGAGAATAGGCCTGTCTGCCAACGGCATGTACAAAGCGCTCGAACGAGTGCGTGCGAGGTTGCTCAGCTGCGTCAAGGCAAAACTCCGAGCCGAGGGTCTGGGCTGATGGCTGAACGCAGCACGATCAAAGCTTTGTTGATGCGGTTCGTCGACGACGAGTTGTCCGAGGCGGACGTCGTTGCATTGAACGAGGCTTTGGCCGGCGACGAAGCGGTCCAACAAGAGTACGTCGACGCGGCGTACCTCCGCGAAGGCATGCGTAGGTGGGCACACTCTCGCGGTGCGGCAGATGAGTGGCAAGTCATCCGTTCGGCTGTCGGTATCGGGCCCCCGGATGAGGCTTCTAGCGCCGGGTCCGACGGAAGTGAGTGGTCGGTCGTAGCTGCGAATTCGATGCCAAGTGACGCACGCTATTCGCCTGTCGATCTGCGAGCCGCTAGACAACGAAAGAATCGAGTAGCAATCGCCACCACAGCTGCTGCCGTCCTCATATTGGCGATCGGCGGATGGTACTACAGGCTGTCGGCTACCGGTGGCTTCGTCGCCGCGGGCGACGCCTACGCGGGAGACCTCACGAAGAGCGAGGAAGATCTCGCGCTATCGGATTCAGATTCAGTCGTCGCGCGACTTACCGCGGCGACGCCGGACGTTCGGTGGAGTGGTGGGAAAGTTCCTTCGGACTTCTTGATGCGGTTCCGCCCCGGCGACATTCTGGGCATCGAGTCGGGTATTGCCCAGGTGGAGTTCAGCGGGGGGGCGAATCTTGTGCTTTGCTCACCGGCGTCGGTCCAATTCACCGGCGGCACGTCAGCGAGGCTGATGAGGGGCTGCGTCACGGGCCGGGCGGATGGCGCTAACTTCGTGCTGGTAACTCCTACCGCGACGGTCGTTGATATCGGGACCGAGTTTGGAGTCGGGGTCGGACCCAGCGGAACTGATGTAACCGTGTTTGAGGGTGAGATCCACGTTCACAGCTTGAAGGACAGCGGCGATGGCGGGCCAATGCGTCGGGTACGGGAAGGTATGTCGATGCGGATCGACTCGAATGGGTCTCCTACTGTGCTCCGCGGGCAACCTGATTACCCGTACCGCCGCGATCTCTTGCAACCAGCCGATCCCCGAGGCGCCGAGGGGACTGTGAGCCTGCTCGATCTGGTCGGTGGTAACGACTACTTTCGTGCGAGGATCGCTGGATCGATCGACCCACGCACCGGATACTGGGGCTCTCCTCCCTGGGTAGGACCGGATCGCCAGCGGGCGTTGCGGGGAGACACCCAGTTCACGGCGACTCCCTGGAATCCGATGGTGGATGGCGTCTTTATACCTCGCGCGAACGCGAGAGAGATGCAGATCGACTCCGATGGCCACATGGTTCACCTGCCGCCGAACAACGGGACATCATGGGGTCCCATCTGGGCGCGGCGCAGCTCCGAGATTGATCGTGACAATGAGTTCCGGACGGCGAACCGTCGTGACCTGTGGGGTAGCGGAACCCTCGAAGCGGTCCATCGGCGATTGCTAGACGCCAAAGATGGCGTGCTAGGGCTTCACGCCAACGTCGGAATCACGTTCGACCTCGGCTCGATCAGCGACGCCCAGCGAGCCGACGTCGTCGAGTTCTGTGCCCTACTGCATAACCTCGGAGCCGTCTCCGACGAGGAAGGGGTGCTCGAACAGTCAGTAGCGGATCTGCGTGTATTCGTAGACGGAAAGCTGAAGTACAGCCGGCTAGACTTCAACGCGGACGACGGCGAGGCGTCGATCGTCGTGCAGCTGAGCCCGAGCAATCGGTTCCTTACCCTCGTGGCGACCGACTCCGATGGCGATCCGAAGGTCGACCATGTCGTGCTGGTCGATCCTGTGCTGCGATTACAAGACAAGCCGCCGCTTGCGTGTCAGCCAGGAACGGACGGCCTCTGCTTGGCACGGCTGCTCGATCTGTCGCTGGTTCGTAGTCGGTAGGGCGTACGGCGATGGGGGACCCTCTGATCAAGCAATCGGTCGCTCGACCTCTCAGCGCAGCTCCGGCGATCTTCGTCCCGCGCAGTTGGTGGCCGACGGTCATCATCACCGTGAGTCTTGTGGTCGTCGTCGGCCCGCTCGCGAGTGGCGAGACCAGCATCTCGGCGTTAACGCGTCCACCGACGGACGTCCGCAATTCGCACTACCTGTCGAATAGGCCGCCGCTGCAGCCCGCCGCCTTTGTGAAGCTGCCGATCGGCAGTGTCAAACCACGGGGCTGGCTGTTGGAGACGCTTCGCCGCCAGCGAGCGGGGCTGGCGGGCCGACTTCAGGAAGTCAGCGCCTGGCTGCAAGAGGACGGCAACGCGTGGGTCGATCCACAGGGCAGGGGGAAGTGGGGCTGGGAGGAGGTGCCCTACTGGCTGCGCGGATCGATCCTGCTCGCGCAGCTTCTCGATGATGGAGACTTGAACGCCGAAACCGTCGGGTGGATAGAAGCGGTCCTCGCGAGCAAGCGACCCAATGGAGACTTCGGGCCCCGGCGGATCTTCGGCGACGACGATTCGCCCGACCTCTGGGCCAACATCCTGATGCTGTCTTGCCTCCAGTCCTACTACGAGTGCACGGCAGATCCCCGCGTCTTAGAATTGATGCTCGGGTACTGCCGCTACGTGGCAACGATTCCCGATGAGAAGATGCTCACGCACTTCTGGCAATACTATCGGGGCGGCGATCTGCTTGAAGTCGTTTACTGGCTGTTCAATCACACGGAAGAAGAGTGGTTGCTAGGCCTCGCCGAGAAGGTGCATCGGAACACGGCCAACTGGCGTCTCAACGGTGACCTTCCTAGCTGGCACGGCGTCAACATCGCGCAGGCCTTCGGGGAGCCCGCGACGTACTACCTGCAGTCCGGAGACTCAAGTGACCTGCGCGCCGCGTACGACAACTTCCGGTTGGTTCGGAAGAGCTACGGCCGATTTCCGGGCGGGATGTTCGCCGCCGATGAAAATGCTCGCGTGGGCTATCGTGATCCGCGGCAGGCCATCGAGACCTGTGCGGTCGTCGAGCAGATCCGGTCCGATCAGCAGCTGCTGGTCATTACCGGAGATCCCCTCTGGGCTGACCACGTCGAGGATGTCGCCTTCAACACCTTCCCTGCGACGCTCGCGCCCGATTACCGGTCGCTCCGTTATCTGACGAGCCCCAATCTTGTCGTTAGCGATAGTCGCGACTATTCGCCCGGGATTGAGAACGTTGGGCCGATGTTCAACTTCAATCCGCTGAGCCACCGGTGCTGCCAACACAATCACACGCAGGGTTGGCCGCGGTTCATAGAGTATCTTTGGTTGGCCACGAACGACCACGGACTCTTGGCGGCATGCTACGGACCGAGCGTCGTCGAGGCAGTTGTCGGAGACGGTGTCGCCGTCCGCGTTGTTGAAACGACCCGCTACCCCTTCGAAGAGCAGGTCGTGTTCGACATCACGCCCGACTCACCCGCGAAGTTCCCTCTCTACCTGAGGATTCCCGCATGGTCCAAGCGGACCGAGGTCACCCTCAACGACGTCGTCGTGGCGGAGAACATTGCGCAGGGTGGCTATGTCCGGATTGAGCATAGGTGGAAGCACGGCGACACCGTCACGCTGCGGATGCCGATGGACGTGCGAGTCCATCGCTGGCGAGACAATCACAACAGCATCAGCGTCAGCCGCGGCCCAATTACCTACGCACTGCGAATCGGCAGCACGAAGGTAGTCGTCGATCCGACCGACACCGCCGCGGTCGATTCGCAGTGGCGTCCCGTCGTTGACCTCGAGGCGTGGCCGGCGTTCGAGCTTCATCCAACGACGCCTTGGAACTACGGTTTGGTGCTGGAAGAGCTACCGGTTGAGGACAACTTCCGCGTCGAGCACCGCGAATGGCCGCGGTCCAACTACCCGTTCGCTCCGGACTCATCACCCGTAGCAATCCGTTGCGAGGGGAAACGCATCCCTGAGTGGACCGTCGATCTCACCGGCATGTGCGGCCGGTTGCAGCAAAGCCCCGCCTACTCGGAGGCGCCCACGGAACCGCTCACGTTGCTGCCGATGGGCGCCGCGCCGCTGCGGATCAGTGTGTTTCCGGAAGCGGGCGACGACCGCGGCCTCAGGCGTTGGAGAGGCGTTGCCAGCACCGACTTGTCCTACACCCCCGCGGCCTCCTACTGCTCTGCGGATGACCGGCTCTCGGCGATGGCCGATGGTCTGCTCCCCTGCGCGTCCAGCGACCAAGCGATCCCGCGCCTGACCTTCCTGCCAAGGACCGGCACGACCGAGTGGCTCCAAGCCGACTTCGATCAGCCACGCGACCTCCGTAGCGTGAGCGTCTACTGGTGCGACGACTCGTCTCGGTACGACCACGCCCCCACCGGCCCCTTCGACAAGGCGATCAACGAAGCCGATTGCCGTGTGCCGGCTTCGTGGAGGCTGCTCTATCGGGATGGCCAAGACTGGAAGCCGGTGCAGACAGACGGTCCCTACGGGACCGACGTCAATCGATTCAACGTGACCAGTTTCGCCCCAGTTGTCACCACCGCGCTGAGGATCGAGGTGCAGCTCGCGCCCGAAGCTTCCGCCGGCGTGTTGGAATGGCGGATCGGCGGTTCGACACGAGAACCGCCGGCGGCAGCACAAGCCTCTGACAACTCACGCGATGCATCCCCATAGAGACGCCCCATGTCAATGAGATCCCTGCTTCTGTGCGGCATGTCCGTGTCAGCCGCAACCAGCTGCCACGCGCAGATCGTCGAGGAAGACTTCGACAGCATCCGACTGTTCACGCTGCGGAACGCCTCGGGCATCGAGGTCCGCATTACGAACTACGGGGCGATCATCACTTCGATCCGTACGCCGGACCGCGATGGCGAGCTGGCGGACATCGCACTCGGGTACACCCGTGTCGAAGACTACATCAACGCGGTGGACAAACCGTACTTCGGGGCCGTGGTTGGCCGCTATGGCAATCGGATCGCGGGCGGGCAGTTCACCTTAGACGGCGAATCCTACGAGCTCGCCCGTAACAACGGAGAGAACCATCTCCACGGAGGCGTCATCGGCTTCGACAAGGTCGTGTGGGCTGCGGAGCCGCTGCCGGAGTCTAACGCGCTGCGGCTGACGTACCGCGCCAAGGATCTCGAAGAGGGATACCCGGGCAATCTCGATCTGGAAGTGGTCTATCGGCTCACCGACAAGGACGAGTTGGTCGTCTCCTACCGCGCGACAACCGACAAGGCGACGCCGGTCAACGTTACGCAGCACACGTACTTCAATCTGCGTGGCGAGGGCGACGGAACGATCCTCGGCCATGAGCTGATGCTCAACGCCGACGGCTACACGCCTGTTGACGAAGGCCTGATCCCGCAGGGGAAGATCGCACCCGTGACTGGCACACCATTCGACTTCCGGACTAGCAAATCCATCGGAAAAGACATCGGCACCGAAAACGAGCAGCTCCAATTCGGAGGAGGGTACGACCACAACTGGGTACTCAACCGAGAGGGAGACACGGCGTCACTCGTCCTTGCGGCTCGCGTCTACGAACCCGAATCGGGCCGGGCGATGGAGATCCGAACGACCGAGCCGGGGATCCAGTTCTACAGCGGAAACTTCTTGGATGGACGGCTTTTCGGCAAGTCCGGCAAGAGTTACGTGCACCGCGGGGGCTTCTGCCTTGAGACGCAGCACTTCCCCGACAGCCCGAATCAGCCGCACTTCCCGAGCACCATCCTCCGGCCCGGTGAGCTCTACGAGAGCACCACGGTCTTGCGATTCTTCACCCAGTAAGAAGGGCACCGCGTCGCTCAATCCTGATCAGCAACCGGCGCCGAGGTCGGCGAGGCGACCATGCAGCGCACCGCACCGCACAAACTATCGCTCGCTCGGCAGGCTCTGTGCCCGCGGATTGGCCACTCGCTTCGCCGGCTCGCGCGTGCTGTCAGATTGCCTAATCGGCGATGCAGAAGTAACGGTCGTGCCACCGTAACCGTCGCGCTGCATATTCTGCTATGCGTGAGCCCGTCTCATGCGGCAGAGTCAGAGCTCCGTGGAGCCGGGTTCGCGTTGGTATTCGACCAGGAACGCGGCAGCGTCACCAGCCTGAAGTGCGATCACGACCCGCACAGCGCCGAATTCATCAAGCCGGGTCACCTTCTCGGGGACGTCACGCTCAGTTATCGCCGCCCCGGCGAACCGTGGCGGACCGCGCGACTGGGAGATCCTGGCGCCCATTACATTGTTGAGTCCGATTCGAACGGCGTTGAGGTGCGTTATCGGCTGCCCGGTGACCTCGAACTGGTCAAGACGTTCGCCCTAAGCGCCTCGCGTCTGGCCTGGATTCTGAAGCTACGCAACCTTGGCGAGCAAACGCTCGAGGTCGGGGACCTCGGCCTCCCGCTCCGGATGAACACGGACTACGTCGGCGGTGACCTGCAGGACGAGGACGCCGTCCGCAAGACGTACGAGAGCCGGCTAAACCGTCATCGCCTCGTCGCCGGTCACGGCTCATTCGTTTACTGGACGAAAGCGATCGGCTTTGGGCCCATCTTGGTGATGACGCCGAGCGGAGCCACGCGTTTGGAGTACTTCGACGCCGGTCACACCGCCTTCGTCCACTCGGCCCGTAGCGGTCCCGACGCGCCACAGGGCACGTGGCGCCAGCCCCACACCGGCGTCACCCTGGCGCCGAAGGGAGAGCCGAACGACGCCGCTCGCTACGGCTTCACCTTCGCTTGGGCCAACAACCTACGTGACGTCCGAGACATCCTCTACGACGACGGCCTCCTTGACGTGTACGTCGTTCCAGGCATGACGCTGCCGACTGACCTGACGGCTCGCGTTGCGCTGCGCACCCGGAGCCGAACTCTCACCCTTCAGCCGGAGCACCCCGAGGCGACGAGCATCGTCTACCTCGGGGAGGCCCAGCCGGACGTCCATGTCTACGAACTGGGCTTCTCGCGGCTGGGCGAGAACGCCGTCCGGGTGGATTACGACGGAGGCCGCTCACTGAAACTGGAGTTCTTCAGCACGGAGTCGTTAGAGACGCTCTACCGAAAGCGCGCCCGCTTCATCACGCAGAAGCAACAGCATCGAAACGGCAAGTGGTACAACGGCTTGTTCAGCCTCTGGGACATGCGAGAGAAGGCCTTGCGCGGTCCTGAGGACACCGGCGGCCTGCAGGACTACATGGTGGGCGGGTCGGACGACCCCTCCAACTCGAAGGCGGTGTTGGTCGCTGAGAAGAACGTTGTTCTGCCCGACGCCGACGAGATCGCCGCGCTCGAGTATTACCTGGAGCACTTCGTCTGGGGGAAGCTCCAGCGCACCAATCAAGAGCATCCCCATCCCTATGGGATCTACGGCAGCGAGAACTGGTACCTAAACCGCACGACCGCGTGGGGAACGACGCTGCCCGACCGTATCCGGTCGTACGAGAAGATGTTCGGCGTCCCCCAGGGAACCGGGTTGGGAGCAGAACGCTTGTGGAGGTCGTTCGACTACACGACCTTCATCATGCTCTACTACGACATGTACCGGATCGCCGACCAGTACCCCAACCTGGTGACCTACCTCGACGCCCAGGGGTACCTTGAGAGGGCGTACGGCACGGCCCAAGCGTACTTCCGGGTTCCCTACGCGATCCACTTGGTCGGGCGGCCGCTGTGGTCGCACAAAGGGTACAGCGACTGGGCTTACAAGCTCGGCAACTTCCATGAGCGGTACCTCATCGATCTCATCCGTACGCTGCGGCAGGAGGGCATGGATCAGGAAGCCGAATGGCTTCGGGGTGAGTGGGAGAAGAAGGTCAAGTACTTCCTCTACGACGAACCGTTCCCGTTCGGTTCGGAGTTCGTGTTCGACAGGACCGCCTTCGAATCGACGCACGCGATAGCGCGCTACGCGATCGAGAACCCGATGCAGCCCGACCGAAACCTCTGGTTTGATCGGAACCGCAACCGTTGGTACTCGCACCCGGACGTTCGGCCCGAGCACGCCGAACTGTTCATGAAGAGGCAGATCGACGCCAACATCGCTATGCGTGGGTCGCTGGAAGCCACGTACTACTACCTGGGCTCAGCGCGGGTCGGAGCGAACACGCTCGACTACATGTCGCAGATGGCCGGCTGGGCCGTCTTGGACTACGGCCTGCATTACAGCGACGACCCCGCGCCGTATGTGCGGCTGGGGTACGCGTCGTTGTTGAGCTCTTGGGCCCTTGTGAACTCAGGAACCGCCGAATCAGGATACGGCTACTGGTATCCGGGCGAAGAGAACGACGGGGCGGCGGGCTGGTGCTTTCAGACGCTAAAGAACGGCGAGAACTGGGCTACCGGGACCTCGGCCCGGGGGATCTGGCCCTACGACGGAGAGATCGACCACGGCCTAGCAAGCGGCATCCGCGCGGCTGCCACCGTCGTGATGGACGACCCCCTCTTCGGCAGGATTGCGATCGGGGGTTCCTACGGCTCGCGCGACGGCTGGAACACCGTTGTGCCCCAAGACGGCGTACGCCGCCGCCTGCATCTGCTCGTGGGATCGGAACGTGTCCACCTGACGCTGCACACCGACGGCCTACAGAAGTCGGAAGAGGTGCTGTTTAACGACGACTTGACCTATCTCAAGTTCCAGCTTGAGAACCGTTCGGGCGTTGCTCACCAAGGCTCATTCGAAGTCAGTGGGTTGCCTGACGGAGAGTATGCCTTCGTGCTAAACGGCCAGCACATCCGTTCGTTTGACAGCGATCGGGGGCAGAAGATCCATCATTCGTTCGACGTGAGCGGGGTACGCCGGCACACGGCACTTGTACAGCGTCAGTAGTTCTCGAGAGACCTGTGGACTGAGTATGCGTTCGACTGGCCATTTTGAGAATCTCACGTGACAATCCGCCATCGTCGCTACCATCCCACATCGACCAAAATCAGTTCTGATCACACGCTCTAAGGTATTGTGCCTCAGGCCAAAGTAGGCAAGCCGCTCGGTCCGAGGCTCAGCGGGTGGACCAGCCTCGGCAGGTTAGCTACTCGCCGAATCCGCGTCGGTCAGCTCAACCTCGGCAGCTTTCGGATTGCCCGGCGTTCCCTCCGAGACCAACTTATCGGTGACTCGCCCGAACGGTATGGCGCGCAAGTAGGCGTGGTCCGCGGCGGATTGACCAATTTAGCTCGATTGCGGGCTCTTCCCATAGCAGGTGACGCTTTCCAAGCACCCGGGCCCGGTCGGGTCCTCCTGGCCCCCCCGGCCTACCTCAGCGGTACGCGGCATCCAACGTCGTTTTCATATCGGGCGGCGCTAGGCGGTCTCTCTCGCTGTTCCGATGGGGCGATTTTCGCCAATTCTTGCGTTAAGGGTCGGGTCTCGATGAATTGAGCGCTTCGGCAGTTTCGGCCACCCCCCCCGGGTGCATGAGGCCCCCCACTACCGCTTGGGCTTCGCCGTTGTCACCTCTACCGGATTTTGCGGCTCGGCAAAGATGGTGAACGGGCGTACCCTTCTGCGTATGACTCCGCTCCAACGCTACGCCTCGCTAAACCGCACTCATATCGCAGTGCATGAGGCGGTGATCTACCTCGAACAATCGTGGGGGCATGGCGCGCGCGTCGCAGACCTCGCCGAATTGCTCGCCTTCCCCGAACAAGCGGTACGCTATTATCTGGGCGAACTCGATTCGGTTGGGCTCGTTATTTGGGAACCGGCTGGCGACGTGGCTTGGTTTAACGATGGACTCCCTTTGTTGGGTGAGGTCAGCTAGGCAACGCCGCTATTGCCACGCCATCGGTACTGTGACGCCTTGCGAGTCTTGACGTTCCCCTTCTCGACCTCGACTAGCAGACCATCGGCAACCAGCAGGTACAGCCAGCGGTTCGCCTGCTTGTGATCGACGCCCAGCAGTCGCCCCGCATTGCGGCAAGACAAGTAGAACGGCTGGTCTCCTGCGCCGCGTTGCAACTCGCGGCACAGACCGGCCAGCAACTGGACCTCGGATTGCTCGTAGTGCTGCGCGACCTCCGGCAAACCGGCACGGCACGCGCGAGCGAAAGCGGTACTCAAGACGCCTCCTCCGTAGGGGGTGCGGACATTCTGCCATGCCTTGAGAAAGTCGATCCATGTTTCCTCGAAAGGCTTGGTATTGATCGCACGATACGCGCGACGATGCCATTCTTGCACGTATTGCCTTAGTTCTCGCCCGGGCAACTCGGCTAAATCAGGAACCGCCTTCAGCCTCCTGGCGAACTCGAAAACCTGGCGGTGGCGTTGTCCCCCATCGGTCGGGAGCGAGCCCGCGATCGCCTCCTCGACGGTCAACTCGACGTAAATCGTGAAGTCGCGTTGTTCGCTATCGTACTTTTCTCTCCCTTCCCCTTCACCCCTATTGCTTGTGTCTACTGTGTCTACTGTGTCCCCTGTGTGGCATCCGTGAAAACGATCGACCTCGACGGCAGCCTCAACGGCAGGCGCAGCGAAGAAACCCGCTTCGCAAATGTCGATCCACGGCAACTCGCCCTCAGGCAGCGGAACAGCCCAGCCGTAAACGTGCCCGCTCGGGTGGGTGCTCGGCGGGAGAACGCTGTAGCAGCCCACGCCAGCCCGCAGCTCGCCATCCCCTAGGGCAATGGCACCTGTTCCTTCCGGTCGCCCACGGAGCCGCCTACGGGCCTCCTCGACGCTCTCCGGCCAAGCGTTGGCGTAGACGTGGAATCCGCGTCGCGTCGCCACGGTTGGCAGCGTAGCGGCTAGGGCAGGCTGTGCTTCTGCCCAGCGGTGATACGCTCGGGCATCGTCAAAATCACGCGACGCCAGACCGCCAGACACCTGGCCGAAGATTACGCCAACGCCGTTGTCGGTGGCATGAAACCACCGATAGAGGGTCGCAGGCGATGCTGGGTTGCGTTGGTATCGCTTCCACCGATAGCAGGGTTTCTTCTCCGTCATCCGCATCGGAATGATCGACCATCCGCGCTCAACGTAGGCGCGTGCCTCCTCTAGTTCGCGCTTCATGCTTCCTCACTCATGGCGAGGAGCAACCGTTGTCGCGCCTTGGCTACTTCGGCAGCGTCGAGTTTCTCCTGCTCGCGCTCGGCGTTGAGAAGGTTGGTATCGAGAACCGCGTCGATCGCCTCGGCGGTCAATCGCTGGAGGTCTGCAACGCTAAGCGCTTCCAACTCGTAGGCGACAACGTCCTCGCCATGACGCTCCCGAAAACGCTTTGCCTTGCTGTCGCCCGCCTTGAGGTTGATCCCCTCGACACTCTCTAGCGCGCCCAGATCGGCCGCTTGGTCGGGCGTGACAGCTATCTTATAGGCGAGCAGGTTTTCAATATCGAACTCGTCGCGCAGACTCTTTGCAAGGTTCTCGGCGATCGCTTCGCCTGTCGGATCGAAGTCGGTCGCCAGCAGGAGCACAAGCCGTGACTTACCCGTCGCCTTGAATCGCTCGGCTATCCGGTGCTTGGTCGGCATCGACGGCATCCCGCGCAGCGAAGTTACCGGAATCGTGTACCGCATGGCGACAGATTCAATAATCTTCACGGCCGTATTCTTCTCGACGGCCACCTCGACGTGGACCTCCTGCGTTTGGACAAGGTCACGCCAAAAGACACGCGCGAACTCGCTCACCTCATCACGTAAGAACGCCTCGACGTTCGGCCAGCAGCGCCACACCTTCTCGGGGCGGGTCTCGTCGCTAATCAAGTGGTGCGGAATGATGCCCTCGGCCCGCATGCGCGTTAGGAGGTCGCAGAGGTCGCGATAGCTCCGCTGGTCGGCCGCGTATTGGGAATCGGGCTTCGCTGTGTGCCTTAGCGGCCGGTGATGCTGCGCTAGCTCGTAGTGGATTTTGCGATCGTTGATCGGCAGATACGCGCGGTGCTCCTCGATTACCTTGAGGATCGCCGCGACCATCGCCGACTTCGCCCCGCTGATTCGCTTGCGCTGAATGCTGCCGCTCAGGTTGACAGCGGTTAGCAGGTCCTCCTCGACGTGGTCGCGGTGGCCGAGCAAGTCGATATAGGCCGCCTCTGGGTCGGCATCGACGATCGACTCGCGTATCGCCTCAGAAACCGACTTCACGCGATGGCGGTTATGTTCGCGCAGGAGGGCGACGAACTCCTCGCCGAGATACTCGCCGCGTCGCTTGTCGAGATACCGAACCGGGACCGTCGCCAAGCCCGCAACCATCGCCGCGACGCGCCGCCGGTGACCGCTAACGATGAACCCGTCAGCCGTGGCGACGATCGGCTCGAAAACGCCGTTCTCGCGGACGCTGTCGGCCAACTCGATAACTGCCTTGTCAGTCGGCAGCACGGGCCGATAGAGGCGGTCATTCTCGGGTGAGGGGCGTAGGGATTCGGGCGCTACGTGCCGAAGTCGTTCTAGTCCGACTTTTGCCTCGGAACGCTTCCGCGACGCGCTCGGCTTACGTTTCTTTGGAGCCTTCATCGTCCGCACCTCCGACTCTCGGGGGTACGCTCGGCGATCTTATCCGCCGTCGTTAGTGCGCCCTTGCTGGCTTCAACCAGCAGGGCGACGATTCGACGGACTTCTCGGTTAGTGTTCCGTCTAGCGCTCGCACCTCGGGTGCGTACTGCTACAATCATGGCGGGAAGCCTCGCTGGCTACGGAGCGCCCGGACGCTATTCATGCGCCGGGCGTTTCCTATTTAGGAAACCGCCTAGGTGGACCGGACGGGAATCGAACCCGCGCGGAAAGATGGGAAGCCTCGCCTGGCTCCAAGCCCCGGCCCTCCTGGCAAGTCGGGAAGAAACTAGGCGTTCATCGAAGGCGCAGTCGCGGCGGTCTGCGCCTCGACGAACTCGATGACGGCCCGCTCGGTGGTGCGGGGCCGTCCCCCAACCATGACGACCTGCAGTCGCACGCCGCGCACGCCCTGGCGGGTCCAGCGGCTGCAGGTCGTGGGGTGGGGGCGGAACCCAATCGCCTTCTCGACGGCGGTCGGCACGGGCAACAGATTGTCGCCGGGAGAAACTTTAAGCATTGCGAAACCTCTGCGGTTCGAAGGAAAACTGATCCAACGGCCGCATTGTTTCGCGTTAATCGCTGTCCAACATTACGTCATCTTTGGTCGGGGTATCCCGACATTCACGACTGCAATCCCCACTTGGAGCGACAAGGCGGTATCCGTGGCGATCTGTCTCAACGATCCTCTGAATCTGCAAAGGCCATCCCTTGCGCAAACGTTCCGGCTTCGTCGAGTATTTGCTTGCCGTTACCGGTAGCGGATAAGCCTTGAGCATCGCTTCTAGCAGATTTGCAGAATCAGGAGTCACGCTGTAAGACTCTTGGTCTAGTATCACAGAGTTAGACTCAAGGTTCACCTTGAGCCGTCGTGACCAACCCTGCCCCGCGCTTCCCAAGTCTACAGCAGGTATGCCCTCTGATAGGTAGGTTAGGCCCCTAATTAGCATCGCGTCGAGAGCATCGTCGATAAACTTAATTCCTTTCTGCGTGCTCCAGCGGCCTAGCAAATCGCCATCACGGCCATCCCACTGCAGATAGCCAATCTCGCAGCCAAGAAAGCTCATCTCATCGGCAAGATCGCTATCGTTGAAAGCCCTCGCTATTCGAGAGAATTGAAGCAGCGCGGGTCGCACGGCTTCAGGAACTACGGTGCTCTCGTAAACCGCTTCGTGCCCCTGGCCTTCGATCTGCGTTGCCTGAATTGACCAGCGTGCTATCTCCACGCAATCGATAGCTTGATCTACCGATATCTGAGTCTCGCATTGTGATCTATGCAATAAATGGTGCTTGGACATCCACCATTCCCCAAGCACGCGGTAGACGTAAGAAAAGAGCAGCGTGCGAGAGATCGGATCATCTCGTAGGGCAAGCACTATTGACCAGTAATCTACCTCCCTTCCTGCCTGAATAAACTGCCAGCAATCGTTACCAAGCCGATGCTCACACAATTTCTTTATGCCAGACCAAGCTAACTGATTACCGTGCATTGCAATTTCGTTTGCCTTGAAAGCTTTTCGGACCTTCGCGCAGTGCTTCTTGTCTACCAATTGGTAGGCGTTGAAAGCTTGCTTTATAAATCGATCAACTGCCTTTGCAATTGCCCCTGAAGGCTCTAGCTGGGATAGGTCACTATCCCAATCGTTAGCTAGTGCTTGCGCAGCGATTAGGTCGCTTAGTAATTCACAAAGGCAATCCTTGATAGCCTTCAGTTGTTCTTCCTCGTCTCGGCAATCATACTTATCTTGCATGTGAATTAGCTGGATAGGCTTATTTGTAGCTGAGCCAATAACGTTTCAACCAATAGCCAGAGCAACAGCAGCCCCGGCGGCTAGATTCTTCTCGGCGTATATCTCGCTAGTGCGCGCGGTAGAATGACCGAGCACAACCTGCGAAGCCTCCAGACCAAACCTAGCGCGAACCTCGGTGGCGGCCGTATGGCGTAACTGGTTCGGTCGCCATTGATCGACGCCCGCCTTCTCGCATGCCCGCGTAATCGCTTGGCGATAACAGCAAACGCTGTAGCGATTGCCGGGCTTGGTCGCTGGGGCTTCGCTTACGTTCGAGCCGGGTCGATTGCCGCAGGAGAGCGGAGTCACCCGCAGGGCATGCGCTTCAGCCCGACGCCGTGCTTCGCTATCGCAGGGGCGGAAGCAGCACGCTCGCGCATCACGCGCCAGATACTTGAGCAACACGCCTTGCGCCTTCGGACCGATGAAGACAACGCGCTCGCGGCCGTGGTGCTGTGTCTTGTGCTCTGCGGGTCGATAGGTCCAGACTTCGCCCGAACGGTCTACGTCGCAGGGGCGCAAGCTACAGACCTCACCGGGCCGCATACCGGTTAGCCGCTGGAGGCGAACCATATCGCCCACAACCTCGGGCAACTCGGCAACGGTGGCGTCAACGGCGGTGTCAGCCACCGGGAGCACGGGGGACGTCTCGCGAGCGGTGGTGCGTCCAGCGCGCAGGCCCGGGACCATCGCCAGCGCGGCCGGGATGCTCGCGGGAATCAACTCCTCACCAGCAGCCCAGCGGAAGGCGCGCCGCAAGCGGTTGATTGATTGGTTGACGGTGCTACGGGCCAGCCCCTTAGCGACCATCCGCTCGCGTACGGCTTTGAGGGCGAGCGGTCCGAAAGCCTCAGCGGGTTGATCGCCGAAGAGCGCGGCCGCATGCCCGCAGGCAGTCGCCACCATGCCCGCTTCGGCAGTCACCTTGCCAGACTTCACGTAATAGCCACGGGCATAGGTAACGAACCGGTCGCAGACCTCGCGAACCGTGACCACGTGGGGGGAGCCGCTAGCCGTGAACTTGGGGGCTTGGACTTCGCGTCCGATGAGAACGTCAGCCACGGCCGCCGCGTAGGCGGTCCGGCTGGCTTCGCTTCCGTGCACGCCCAGATAGGTCACCTTGCCCCGGACTTTGACGTACGCCTGACCGCTGGCACGGTGGAGGCAGTAGGAAGGAACACGCGGCGGACGCGCCGCCTTAGAGGGTCGTTTGGGCATGCCTTGGTACCTTTCAGGAGTAGTGACTACTCCCGTTTAGGTCTGCTGGCAGCTCTCGCGACCATCGCGAGGTTCGGCCTAAGGTCCGACGCCGTTTGAGTTTCCGACTAGAGCGGGCGAAGGGGTTCGAACCCTCGACATCCAGCTTGGGAAGCTAGCGCTCTACCACTGAGCTACGCCCGCTGAGGCGATCCAAAGCATACGCCCTGCGCGTGGCGCTTGACAACGGCCCGCTGGCAGAAAAAGGCGACCGGCCTTAGGCGGTGCGGTCGAGGGAATCCACGGAGACCGTCGCGGCGGCTTCGGCAGGTGCATCGCCCGCGGCGCTGGCCGGCACGGCCGGAGTCAGGCTCGTGCCCGAGATTGCCAACGCAACCAGGGCCGCAATGGCAACGGTCCATAAACAAACGGACCCGGCTGCGATGCCTCGTTGGGTGCTACTCATCGTCGCGGTTCCTCCATGGTCTCGGCAGCTTGGCCGACCCGGCCCGTATCTTTGGCAAAAGAACGGGGGCGAGTCGCAATAAGCTTCGAGCAGGCAATCAATCAGAGATGCTGAATCGTGTGAGCCGTAAGGCCAACCTACCACACAGGTCCGGATTTAGGTCGAACGGAAATCCGAGATCGTGATCAGGTTTGGCGGCACCGCTATCAGCGTCTTAGGAGCGGGGGGTATGTGTGCAGCCGTGCGTGTGCGGTGTTTGAGTTTGTCGAGCACGTGGTGGAGACGAGATGCGATCGCCTAGCCGACTGGCGCTTGTGCCGTCGCTTGTCGGCGGACGCTATACAGCGCTTCGCGACAGAGCTGGGTGAGTTCCTCGCCAACGGTCATCGCCGGCAGATAGAGCCAAGCGCCGATCTGTCGGGCCCAGAGCTCGTCCTCGTGCGTTGGTGCCTGGTCGGCCACGATCAGCAACGGGGAGCTGGCTTCGCGCAGCTGCTGAACGCTCTGGCGCAAGGCGCTGCGCTGTGGGAGATCGCCCGCCGCGAGTTCGACAATCGCGAACTGCAGCCGCCACTGCTGGACCTGTGCGGCGGTCTCGTCGGGGGATTGGCACGCGACAACCCGCCAGCCGGCAGATTGGGCGGCCTGGGTGACGGCCCGCCTGCGGGCCGGATCGGTAACAAGGACCAGCGACGCACAATCGCCGAACGACCGCACGGAGCGCGGCGTCGGCGAAAGGCGCGGGGTGGTCCGCGGTGTGGGCGTAGGCGGTCGTACCGTCCCGCCGGGGGAGCGAATTTGGCTCATCTTGAGAGCATTCCTAGTAGGGACACGAAGACCACCGTCCTGCGCAGGGGGGAAAGCAGGACGCTGAGCTTCGCTGCGAAAGTGCGCCTCAAGTGACCCCGTTGCAGCCGCCCGAATCCGTACGCATCCTGCGTGCAGATACGGGGGTGGCTGCCAACGGCGACCTTCAACGCCGCATCGTTTTCTCTAGCGACGTCGCGCTAAGCAGGGCGCGATACGCCGACTCTTGATCACCACGCCATCTTGCGACGACGGCGCTTGTGGATTCCGTTGACCGATTGCGGGCTCTTGCCAGCGCGCTTGGTCATCGGGCGGCTACGCTTTCCGGGGGCGGCACCAGAGCGATGCTCGATGCGCTCGTAGTTGCTCGCGTCGTAATCGTTTCCGTAGTTCTTTTCGGTACTCATTGACCTCTCCTGGTATCGGTTGCTGACAAGCGTTGAAACACCTGTTGCTGCGTGGCTCACCGACCGGTGGCCAGCATTTGCGACACCGTCACCTAAGCGAGAAGCGTGCCATTCCGGCACGAGCCGCGGGGCCGTGGAGCTAAGTGCTTAGGGCCAGACCGTTTGCGATTTCTGACACTGCTCAGGGGCCCCGCCTAGCGCGCCGCGGTGCTCTCCCTGTTCTTGTGAGAGAGTTGGCCGCGGTGTGAGTTTCACGCTGCGTTTGCCGAGCTAAAAGCGCGTTTCCCCGTTTGTGGGAGGCTTCACCAATTTGGTGGACTCCGCGCGAGGGGGGTAATACGGGTCGGCAAGCTCACTCGAATTGAAGCGATCGCAGGGGCCTGCGATCGCTTCGCGCGAAGGGCCGGACGGGGTGCCCCCGTTGGTGCCGCTCTCGGTGCAAGTGTGCCGACCCTGGTGAGCATGGTCGCCATGTGCCGGGACGCTCCGTACCAAGCCCGAGCGCACCGTAGCAACCCCATCATGCGTGCGTGCGTCCTGCGACCGCTCCGCAGAGCGCATCGAAAAGCAGCAAGGGGCTTAAGCCGCAGAGGAGGGACGGGCACAAGTCAGCACCGAGCCCTGGGCGGGCGATCAGCGACCGCGCAGGGCACCGCCGGATCCGTGGCGGGCGGGCCTTCCTGCTGAGAGACTAAGACGGCCTAAGCCAAAACTAGTTGGCCGAATGGTCACGACCGGCCAGCAGCCGCGTCATGGTGTTGGGGTGTACGCCCAACAGCTTGGCCGCCCGGCCCTTGTGGCCGCCGGTGGCCCGCAACGCCTGAGAAACCGCCAGATCGCGGAGGCGGTTGAGGTCGGTACACGGCAGCTGAGGACTGCTGTGGGTCGTGACACGCTGGTTGGGCAGCGTCGGCTCGCAATCGAGAACGTAGCCCTGCTCGATCACGTGCGCCAGCTGACGCACGTTGCCTGGCCAGGCGTAGTTCAAGAAGTCGGCGAGCGTGTCGGCCGTGGGATTCCAGCGCGGCCGCGAGTACTTGTGAGCGAAGCGATCTGAGAAGAACGCGATCAGGTTCGGGATATCTTCCGAACGATCACGCAACGCGGGGATTTTCAGCTCAACCATATTGAGCCGGTAGTAGAGGTCTTCGCGGAAGCGGCCCTCGGCGACCTCTACCTCGAGATCGCGGTTTGTGGCGGCGATGATCTGAACGTTGACCCGCTGCGGGTTCGAGGCTCCAACCGGGGTGACCTCGTTTTGTTGCAGCGTACGCAGCAGTTTGGGCTGCAATTCGAGGGGCATTTCGCCGACTTCGTCGAGGAAGACAACGCCCCCTTCGGCGGCGCGGAACACGCCCAAGCTGCGGCCAGCGGCCCCGGTGAACGCCCCTTTCTCGTGGCCGAACAGTTGGCTCTCGGCCAGGGTCGGGGTCAGGGCGGCGCAGTTGACCGGCACAAAAGCGGCATGGCTACGCGAGCTCATGCGGTGCAGGGCTTTGGCCCAGAGTTCTTTGCCCGTGCCGGTTTCACCGGTTAGCAGCACGGTGCATTGCACCTCGGCCGCCTTCTCGGCGTGGTGCGCGAGCTGTCGGACCCGTGGCGTCTCTCCAAGCACCCACGCATCGTTATCCGTAGCCGGTAACGACGTGAGCTGGTGAATCGTCGGGATCGGGTTGTGCGCCGTTAGCGGCATGCCTCGCCTCGGTCGAAACGACCTGGGGAGCGGCTGGTAACCCGATACCTCTTACCACTGACGGCGCCTCAACCATCGTTCGGCAAGTGATTCGGAGAGAATGAAGCGAGGCGATGAGCGTCTCTTCGAGACGCCGCGCTGTCACTTCACCCACAGGTCACCAGCACCCCCTTTTTCGTTTCCGATGAGTAGTCAAAAGAGCACGCCTCCGTGCCCGGTTGCTGCCTAGCGGTCGGGGCCCTTTTTCAGGCCAGACGAGCGTTAAGCCTTCTCTGTACCTCTCATGTTAGGCAGCCTTGAAAGAAACCTCAACTAGAACGTCTGGGCAAATAAGCCGTTTCAGCCAAAGGGTTTGTTGTTTGCGGTTTCTGGCACTAGTAGTGATAGCAACGCCTTCACCGCCCGCCTTAAGCCGCAATGCTGCGGTATGCCGCACCTAAGCGGTGCGTCTTTGGCCCGCCAGCTCCTCGGCGGTGACTGAGACGACGCTAATGCCGAGTCGCTCGGCTTCTTGGGCAAAGCGGGAGCGGTCCAGCAGAATCGTTTTTCCGGCCTCGATCACAAGCCGCCGGCCACCGGCCACGCGGATCGATTCGAGCGTGCCAACGCCCACGGTGGGGACATCAAAGCGCATATCTTGCCGGGGTTTGGCGACCTTCACGACCGTGAACCCCCCGCTCCGGCACAGCTCGCCCGCGCGGGCGATGCAGCGGTCGGTTCCTTCGATGGCCTCGACGGCAATCACCGCGCGATCTTTGACACAAACGCTCTGGCCCACGTCGAGACCTCCCATCTGCTTGGCGAGTTCCCAGCCGAAGCGGATATCGGCCCAGTCGCGTTCGCCGGGCGAGCTCCCCGCGAGCGTACCGGCGGGGGCGAGCAGTTCGGGGGCATAGTCGGTGGCGGGGCCCATGATGACGCCTCCTGCGGCAAAGGCTTCGACAAACGCGGTCAGCAACGTGTCGTCGCGCCGATCGCCGGTGAACGAGATCAGATAGGGATAGAACGTCCGGACCGCGGTCCAGTCCGGCAGGTACCGGGCCCAGGCCCAGGGCCGATAGAGCTCGACTTTATGAAACTTGCCCGCCATGGTGGCGTGACGAACCCCCGCCCGACGGAAGCGAGCGATGGCACCGCCAAGCTGACCCGCACCGATCCAATGGAACTCGTCCACCTGATGGCGGATCGTCGGATCGGCATGACGCCGAACGCCCAAGCAGCAAACCCGCAATCCCGCGGCACGCATCGCGCGAGCCACCTCAAACGGAAATGTTCCCCAGGCCGCCAGCAAGCCCACGGTCTCGCCCGCTTGGACCCGCGTGTCGCCGAGGGAGCGCAGGCGGCTCGGTGAGGAAAAACTGACGGGCATGCTTAGCGGGTGGTGACGTGGCTTGGTTCAGGCAGCGCGATCGGCGGCACCGCGTGCGCTATCAGCCGCTTCGTTGCCGGCCGCTGCGAGCAACTGATCGAGCTGTCGGCGCATCTCGCGACACTCCTTACGAAGTTGCGGCAGCTTCGCCACGGCCGCCATTTGCAGCTTCTGCTGACGCAGCGGTGTCGCGGGCGCACCGAGCATGATCTCGCCGTCGGGAACGTTGTTCGACACGCCCGCCATGGCCGAGAGCGTGGCCCCCGTGCCGATATGAACATGGTCGCGGACGCCCACCTGGCCGGCCATGACCACGTAGTCGCCGGTGGTGGTGCTGCCCGCGATGCCGACCTGGGAACAGATCAGGTTGTGCTGGCCCAACCGGCAGTTGTGTCCGATCTGAACGAGGTTATCGATCTTGGTTCCGGTGCCGATGCGGGTCGGGCCGTAAACGCCCCGATCGATCGTCGTGCCGGCCCCGATCTCCACGTCGTCAGCTACTTCCACGTTGCCCAGCTGCGCCACCAGCACATGGCGGCCGTCTTCTTGTTGGTAACCGAAGCCATCGGCCCCGAGGGTTGCGTGGCTGTGCAGCCGACAACGCTGGCCGACAACCGTGCTCGGGTACAAGACCACTGCCGCGGCAAGGAACGAGTCAGCGCCGATCTGGCAGTCGTCGCCGATCACCGAGTTCGGGCCGATAACCACACCCGCAGCTATCTGGCAACGCGCGCCGATAACCACGCCGGCCCCGATCGAGGCTTGCGCTGAGACGGTTGCCGTTGGCGAGACAACCGCCGACGGGGCGACTCCCGGCTGGGGCCGTGCCGCGGGAGGCCGGAACCGCGCGACGATCTCACGAAACGCAGCGTGGGGCGAGGCAACCGCCAGGGTCGGCAGGGCCGTTGTCATCCCTGTCGTCAGCGCCGTCGTCAGCGCTGCTGGCGGAGCTTCGAGCGGGATGACCGCCGCGGCGGCACCGGAGTCCGCGAGTCGTGCGTAGCGATCGGCGTGATCGATCAGCGTGATCGATCCGGCCACGGCGTCATCCAGCGGCCAGGCAGAGGTGACCCGTAGCGTGGGGTCGCCACGCAGCTCGGCACCCACAAGTTCGGCGAGCTCGCCCAGCGTGATGCCGGCCAGCGCAGTTTGAGAAGAGGCCATCCTTGGCTCGTTTCAGTCAGCGGAACGATCGTGTTTTAAGCCGTCCAAACGGGGTGCCCCGGGGGCAGACCCGTGAGGCGGCAAGTCGGGGGGATCGAACTTAGTGCCCCGGCGTGCCACGCAGCAAGATCAAGCGTCGGACTTCGCCGCATAAGCGAGAGCTTCGGTCAGCCATTGCTGCAGCTGCTGAAACTCGCGTTCGCTTCCGCCACGATCCGGATGCACCTGCTTCACGCACCGACGGTAAGCGGCGAGAACCTCTTCACGCGTGCAGCCCGGCGGTAAATCCAGGGCCACCAAACAGCGGGGCCGTCCGCGCAGCGCCCAGGCAGGCAAGCCTTGCTGATAACTTTTGACAACCGTTAGGGCCCTTCGCAGCGACCGCAGGTAGGCCCGATAGTCGAGTCCCATCAGCGCCCAACCAGCAAGCGGCAGACCGAGTGCTAGCAACAGGAACCACGCGATCGCAAGAGCGTCCAGAGCGTTAGGCATGAGACGCGGTGGCTAAGGGGCACGGCTTGCGAGAAACGCCGCAAGTGACCTTAGCTTATCGCACCGCCGCAGAGACTGACAGCAGCGAGCCGAGGCGGCTCACGCCGCGGGCAGCGAGAGGTCCATTCCCTCGCCAAAATAGTGCTTCCGGGCCTCGGGATGGCGAAGCACCTCGTTCGGCCGTCCGTGGCAGAGCACCTGCCCCGATTTGACCACGTAGCTGCGGTCGGTGATCTCCAGGGTTTCGCGCACCTGATGATCGGTGATCAGGATCGAGATGCCCGCGTCGCGCAGATCGCGGACGATCTGTTGAATGCTGTCGATGGTCACGGGGTCGATGCCCGTGAACGGTTCGTCCAGCAAGATGATCTTGGGGTTGGAAACCAAACACCGAGCGATCTCCAGCCGCCGGCGTTCGCCCCCCGAGAGCGACATCGCCCGGCTGCGGCGTAGTTTGGTGATACCAAACTGCTCAAGCAACTCGTCGCAGCGGCGGCGGCGCGTGCGGCGATCCATGCCGAGCATCTCCATCACGCCCAGCAGATTGTTCTGGACGGAGAGCTTGCGGAAGACGCTCGACTCTTGCGCCAAGTAGCCCATGCCCCCCTCGGCAGCGCGACGGTGCATCGGCCAGTTAGTCACATCTTTTCCGCCGAGGTTCACCTTGCCGGCGTCCGGATCGACCATTCCCGAGGTCATCCGGAACGAGGTGGTCTTGCCGGCACCGTTGGGCCCTAGCAGTCCAACAATTTCGCCCGGCTCGACCTCAAAACTAACGCCGTCCACCACACGACGGCGTCCGAATGATTTGACGAGCCCCTGAGCTTCGAGCAGTGCCATGATGTTGCGAATCCTTTCGCGGTGGTTGCGTCGCAAGGCGAAAATGAGGGGCGGAGCGCTGCTAGCAAACTAGCGCACCAAGCGCATGTCGGGAAAGTTGGGCACCACGGGGATCCGTACGCCCGACACGCCGGTGGGCAAGGTATACCAAGCCCGGGGCCAATAGACCCAGGTCGCCTTGCCGATTAGCAGCCGACTTTCCAGATACGATCCGCCCGGGGTGCCGCCGTCCGGGCCATTGCCCCCGGCCCACAGCCGGGCGTCGAGGCTGTACCCGCTGTTGTCGCCCATGACGAAGAGCTGGTCTTCCGCGAGCGAGAACTCAACGTGCCGGCGATTTGCTAGCAGCAGCCAGTCTTCGGGCTGGCGGGCCAGATCGATCAGCGCCGCGGGCCAGCCACGCCGATCATTGCGGGCCACCAGATCGTCCGCGACCCCCTCCAGGTCCAGGTCGGTCACGATCCCGGGCGTGTTGGTCTTATCGCTGTCGGCCAGATAGTAGATGTCTCGCCAGATAGCCAGCCGCGGGATCGTTAGCTCGGCACCACGCCCGCCGACCGCCGCGGGAGCGAGGTCGCCCCGATCGTCCTCACTGGTGCGGGGCAACCGTTGAGATCGTTCGTCGAGCGCGGCGTTCTGGTCATACGCCCCGTCCAAGTCGATCTCTGTGCCATCAACCCACAAGCGGATCCGGTCGTCGAAGTTCGCCATGCGCAACGACCAACTCCCCGTGCCTTGGATCGGTGTCGTGGCTGTCGCGATCGGTTCGATCGTCTCCGACTCGAAGCCCCGTCGCACGACTTGTGCTGTGCCCGTACGCAGATCGATCACCGTCTGGTAGTGCGTTCCGGCCTCGACAAGTTCGAGGGTGAATTCGGACTCGGCGGCTCCCTCGGCGAGTTTGTCGACCGTTACCTCGGCTTCGACCAGCAGGTCGCCGACCCAGTGAACCCCCAGGCGACCAAGCTTGCCGATATCGATACGCTGCTCCCCCACCACGGGCGACAGCGTGAACGCCTGCCGAAGGGCAACCTCTTTTCGGCTTACTTCGGTGTTGTAGGGCGTGAAGTCAGTAATCAGAGAGGCCTCGGGCACCGCTCCCAATTTTTTCTCGGGTGCGCCGAGCACGCGATCCCATACCGGTTCGGTCGGCAGCGTGTGACAGTAGCGGAGCCACTGCGTCTGACTGGCAGCCGAGCCGAGGCGATAGCGCTGGTTGACGACTTTTCCGGCGGGCTCGACATCAACTTTCCAAGCGCCTTCGCCTTGCCAACGCAGCGGCCATCCTGCCTGGAACAAAACCGCGGGGTCGTGATCAGTGTCGTGAACAAGCTGACGCATCGCCAGTACGGTCGTGGCGGGCTTGGAAGCGATCGAGAAGGGCTCGGACGCCCCCGTGGGGCGGGTGTAGAGGTCTCCCTGGAACACTCGCAGCTCTTCGCCCGGCAGGCCCACAAGCCGCTTGATGTAGTTGCGGGTCGCGTTGCCCGGGTACTTAAAGACGATGACGTCCCAGCGTTGGGGGTCACCGAACGAGTAGGCGTACTTGTTCACCACCAGCCGATCGCCCGGGTAGTCGAGATTCGAGGCGCTTGCCTCGGCCCCGGCAGACACGAAACGCTCCAAGCCGCGTTCATCGAGCGGCATCACGTAGCGACAGTTGGGGCATGCGCCCGCAACGCATTCGTTGGCGAGCACCACTTGCTTGGCGTCGGCAGCGCTGATCTGACGGGCTTGCAGCTGTGCGGTCGCTTGTTCGGCGACCGCATTCTGGGTGCTGCCGTTGATCCGGTAACGCTGGCCACATACGGCACAGTGAACATCCTTGTGGGCACCCATCAGCGTGGGAGCCATGGACCCCGTCGGGATCACGAATTGCTCCGCTTGAAACGTGCGGATCAAGAACGCCATTGCGAACGCAATCACCAGAGCATCGACCGTCTCGCGGCCGAACCGTGCACTGGGGTGCTTTTGAGGCGGGGTCGTGGCGTTCAGTGCGGCTGTGGTTGCCGGCGCATCGGAGGCCCGATTGCTTGTACGAGTTTTTTTATTCGCCATGCCGAGTGGTCGGGGGTCGGACAGGTTGGTTAGCGCGGGAAGCGGTACCGAGCGCACCGACGCTAGGCAGGTTTCAGACGCCGGGGCGGATCAGCAGTTCCGCGGCTAGAACGCTGGGTGCTGAAATAATCGCACGATCGCCCGGCCGATCAACGCGGTGTCTTCAGGGTCCGGTCGAGCATCGGCCGCAGTTCCTCGAAGAAGTCCTGGGCGTCGTTGAACTGCCGGTAGACGCTCGCAAACCGAACAAACGCCACTTCGTCCAGCTCCTTTAGATGCTCCATAACCAGCAGCCCGAGGTCGCGGCTCTCGATCTCGGTCTCGTAGTTTTGGTAGACATCGTTCTCGATCGCGTCAACCGCCTTCTCGACCTGCCGACTGGTGATCGAGCGTTTCCAGCAGGCGCGTTCGAGCCCGCGCTGGATCTTCTCGCGCGAGAACGGGGCCCGCGAACCGTCCTTCTTGACGACCTTGATGGTGGTCTCTTCGGGCCGCTCGTAGGTGGTGTACCGCCGATTGCAGTGCAAACACTCGCGGCGCCGCCGAATCGACGTGCCGTCGTTGCTGGCGCGTGAGTCGATCACGCGGTCGTTATCGTGGCGGCAGAAGGGGCAACGCATGGCCGCTTTATACACCGCCGCCGGGCGTCTCGCCCAGCGGATCCCCCGGCTTAATCTTTGTCCTCGATTTTCTTCGCCGGGCGGCCATTTTTCTTGAGCGGAGCGGCAAGAGGGGGGGTTCTGCAACGAAGTGTGCTCACGCCTGGGGCCGCCCCGGGTATAACGGGTTCACGCCCGACGAGGGATCGATCAGGTCCCGCCCCGCTTAATACTGATTCCCTCGCCCCCGAGCCACGGCCGCTGCTGGCGCCGCTATCGCCCGATGAACGAGCCGACACCCCCCCCTCGCTCGACCGACCGTGATCCCTCAGCGGACCCGGACCCCTCGGCCAGCGGTTCCGCAGGCGATCCCAAGAGCCGCTTCACCGAATTGGCCCGTAGCCGACAGGGGGGCAGCATCGAGGAATCTTCTCTGTGGACCGGCTCCTACTCGCCCAAGGCGATGATTGGGGCCTGGTTTGGCGGTGCGATCGCGACGCTCGTTACGCTCGTGGTCGCGCTAATGATGGGCCTGGGCGGAAAGGGCTGGGGTATCACGCTGTTGCTGATCGCCCTGGGCTGGCTCTTAACGGCCGGTTTCTACTGGTATCGCCGGCTGAGTGTCCATTACACCCTTAGCGATCAGCGGCTGGTCCATGAATCGGGGCTTCTGTGGCGAACGGTCGATCGCGTGGAGCTTATCGACGTGGACGACGTCACCTATCGGCAGGGCCCGATCGAACGCGCCCTGGGCGTGGGGACGATTGTCGTCTCGTCGAGCGATCGGACGAGCCCCGAGCTCATCCTGCCGGGAATCGACCGCGTCCGTGAGGTTGCCGACCTGATCGACGACGCCCGCCGCACCGAGCGACGCAGTCGCGGTCTGCACATCGAGTCGATCTGAGGCGGCTGGTCATCCGATTTGCGGGTTGGCTCCTCGCCGACCATGCTGGAGAGCCAGCCCCCGGCAGGTTGCTGCCTGCCATGATGACCCCCCCGCCGCCAGTTGCCCCGGCTCCTGCCCGATGCACACGGTCCTTGTGACGCACTACTTCCCGCCCATCGGCGGGCCTGGTGCGCGACGCATGCTCGGATGGGTGAACGGCTTTACGGCTGCCGGTCATGCGGTCACGGTTGTGACCCCCGCCGCTCATCCGCGCGATCCCTACTATCAGCCGGAAGAGCGTTACGTTGGTCCTGCGACGGTGCTGACGCCGCGCATCGTTGATGTGGCCCGTCTTGCGCGGAGCGGGCCCGCGACCAAGGCGGAATCAACAACCGCGGCCGAGAAGCGGGGCTTGGCGGCCCGGCTGCGCCCCTGGCTGCTGCTGCCCGACCAACGCCGCCAGGCCAACGGTCCGCTGGCCCGCGCGGCGCGCCAAGCGATCCAGCGCCACGACGGCCCCACGCTGGTGCTCACGTCGAGCCCCTACAACAGCGTCCATCTGGTGGGAGCAGCGCTCAAGCAGCGCCTCGGCAAGCGCCTCACATGGATCGCTGACTTCCGCGACGATTGGTTTCACCCGGTCTTCTTCCCCCACCCCAACGCGGCATACCGTGCATACAATCGGCACCTCGAACGCCTCGTTTTGCGCCGGGCCGACGGGCTAACCGTCGTCAGCCCCAAAACACTGACCAAGATCCGCGCGCGGCATGCCGGCTACTTTGCTGCCGACTTCTGGAACACCCATGACGGTGCCAAGTGGCGGTGGATGCCCAACGGCTTTGACCCGACCGGCGTAGAAGCGATTCTCGAAGAACCCCTGCCTCTGCCTCCTCCCGCCGAGCGCTCGGCCGATGAGCCGGTGAATCTGCTGTTTAGCGGCACGCTGTGGCAGAACCATCGGCTCGATGCCCTGCTGGCGGCGCTGGTGGGGGTGGCGCAGCGACGCAACCGCCGGTTCCGCTTTGAACTTGCGGGGCGGGTGATCGAGCCCGTTCCACCCTCGCCCGATCCGCACCGCTTGGAGATCGTTCTGCACGGCTGGAAGCCCTACGAAAAGTCGCTCCACGCGACACGGCAAGCCGACTTGCTGCTCGTCCACACGGGCCCCGAAACGCAAGACATCAAGATCAAGCTGTTCGACTGCGCCGCGGTGCGGCGACCGGTCTTGATCCTCGGTCCGCATGAATCGGCAACCGTGCGGCTGGCTTGCGACCACATCCCCGATGCCCTGGTCGCCGACCAAGACGATCAACCCGCGATCGAGAATGCCCTGGAGCGTTACCTTGCCTCAGCCGACTTAGCACGGCACGCCTTTGCCGGCCTACCCGATGAGTTCAACCGACTCAAGCAAGCCGAACAGTTGATGGCGTGGGCGCAAACTCTGCCCGCCGCGGGAGGCCATGGCCGATGAGCCAGCCATCAACAACCCAGCCCGGCTTACCGCCGCTGCCGCCGCGTTGCCTGGTAACCGGCTTAGCGCTGGATCCGGTTGATCGCCAGGGGCTGTTTGACTACGTAGTGGCCGCTGCGCTGGCGGGGCGCGCGGAGGGCCGCAAACGCACCGTTGGTTATTTGAACGTGCATGTGGCAAACCTTGCCGCGCGCGACGAGCTGCTGAGGCGCTACCTGAACGACCTGTGCGATCTGGTGTACTGCGACGGTAAAGGGATCGGTTGGGGGGCGCGCGTGCAGGGACTTCCCGAGCCGCCGCGGATGACGGCCGCGGATTGGCTGCCGGAACTGCTCCAGCGCCTTGCCAGGCCTGCCGCAGGCGTGCCACCGCTGCGCACCTTTGTAGTCGCCGGCAAGCCAGGCGTGGTCGAACGGGCTGTCGAGCAGATCACCGCCTCGCACGGTCCGCTGGGCCCCGTCAGCGTGCATCACGGCTACTTGGATCAAGCCGTCACCGAATCGTTGCTGTGCCAGATTGCCGAAGAGCGTCCGGATGTGGTGCTGATCGGCATGGGTAGCCCGCTCCAAGAGCGCTGGACGCTGACGCATCGAGACCGGATCGAGGCCCCTGTGGTCTGGCCGTTGGGTGCCACATTTGACTACTTCGCGGGCGAGCAGGCACGGGGGCCTGAGTGGTTGCGGCGGATCGGCCACGAGTGGGCCGCACGGCTGGTGGCCGATCCCGGTCGGCTGTGGCGTCGCTATGTGCTGGGCAATCCCCAGTTTCTCGCCCGCGCCGCCGCCACCCGACTACGGGGCGGTAATCGCTAGTGCTGCCCCTCGGACATGGCGCGTCAGCGCTGCTCCCCATCGCGATCGTGGCCGCGAGTAAGGACGCCGAAAATGACCAGACGGCGATTGGGAGCGTGCGCTAACGGTCAGCCCGGTTGCGGTGCAGTCGGCCATCGATCGCTTGGGCGATGATGGGTGCGCGTTCGGCGCAGCCGAGGAACTCGGCGACGCGCGCTGCCGTTGCGTGGGGGTCGGTGTGCGCCTCAAAGAAGCTGATCGTCAGCGAGCTCTCTGCCGCGTTAGCAGCCATCCACTCGCGAGTGCGAGCCAACTGCGCGAGGAAGACGGCTCGCAATCGGTCCGGTGTGAGCGCCGCTCCGGTGGCCCCCTGGCGAGCGAGCATCTTCTGCTGCGAAGCCAGCACCTCATCGAGGTCACGCTCAACAAGGATTACGCGATAAGGCAGGTTGGGGGGGAGGTGGGGCAGCAACGGTGCGACGACTTTGGCTACTTTGCCTGCCGCTTCATGCACCCAGCCCGGGTCGCGGGCGGTCCGCTTGATTGCCTCGTGCTCGTAGTAGCCGTGCGGGTTGTCTTCATCTTGGGTTCGCACGCCATCCACAAACGCCGGCAGCCCCGCCGCGGCCAGCATCTGCATCATCATCGAGGTGCCGGACCGCGGCAGGCCGGTGACAATCGTGATCGGCTCTGTAGGGGGGTGCGTCATCCTGGTTCCAGGCGGATCTTGAGAGGTGGGTTCGGGCGGTGCTGCGTGAGGGCGTGCCTGCAGAGGTGCCGGGGGTTGCGCGTGGGGCGGTTGCCAGGCTTGTTCTGGAGAGCTGGCACGCCGCAGCCGAGCGGATCGCTTTGCGGCCCGGATCGCATCCGCCGTTGCGCGATGATCTGCCGCCGCCGCTTCTTCGGTTTCGCTGAGCAGGTGGGCGAGCAGCGTATGAGCGGCGGCAAAGTTAGGATTGAATTCCAGGGCCCGCTTCGCCGCTTCGATCGCGTCCGCTGGTTGCCCGCGCCGAGCGAGCGCTCGGGCGAGCGTGAAGTGCGCGAGCGGATTGTTGTACCGACGCGCCAACGACTCGAGCGCGTCGTCGATCGCCCGATCGGTGCGGCCGCGGCGCAACGCGCATTGGGCCATGCCAAGCAGCGCGTGCGCGTTGTCGGGATCGATCCGATGGGCCCGCCGGAAGCAACGCCACGCCTCAGACGTGCGGCGCATTTGCAAATAGGTTTGTCCGATTTGCAGGCTCAGCCCGGCCTGGGCGGCGGGATGTGATTCGGCAGAGCGAAGCTGTCGGACCGCTTCCTCGACCTTGCCCTCGGCCGCCAGCGCATAGCCCCGCAGATAATCGATCGCGGCGGGACTGTAGCGGGCCAGACTCCGCAGGCGCCGCAAACCGAGGCGCGCCGCTGGTTTCAGGCGGGGAGGCGATTCGCCGGCCGCGAGTTTCTCGCGGCGGTCGTTGCGGAGCGCGAGCAGCGCTTGCTGTAGCTGTGCGGATGCCGCCTCGGCCTCGGCACGCCGCCGGGTCGCGAGATCTTCCGTCACGGCCCGCAGGTCGGTGATCCGATCGAGCGCACGGAAGCACATGGCTAGCTGTATGCCAAACCGATGCTCGCTCGGCCATTCCGCAAATAGCTCGGTGAGGATCGCAGCGGCCTCGGCGTGGCGGCTGTCGTCCATGTACGCGCGGGCCAGGTTGTAACGCAGCTCCCGCACCGTCCGCCGCACCGCCAGTTGCTGGTCATCGCCCAGCGGTTCGATGTAGCCCAGTTCAATCATCTGCTGAAGTGCGGCTTGCGATTCGGCCGCGTCCAGCCGCCGCTCGGGTGGGTGCAGCCCCATGGTTCCGCCCGGCTTAACCTCATGGCGCGCTTCCCACGTGGGGATTGTGGTGATTGGTGGCGGTTCGATCCACGCGTCGTACGCCACACTGCCATCCATGTCCTCTCCGATCGGAAGCCCGAACAGCGTGAGCACTGTCGGGGCGATATCGAGTAGGTTCAGTCCGTGCAGCAGGGCGTCCGAACGGATCCCCGGACCGTTCAGGACGAACACTCCGAAGTCGCGATGCTCGATCGCCGGCCCGGCCGGTTCGGCGGGAATGATGCGCGGACGCAAGTGATCCGGATGAAAACCATGATCCGACATCAACAGTACGGTTGTGTCGGGCCCCGCGATCTCGATAAGGCGGGCGAGCAGCATGTCATGAAACCGATAAGCGGCGTTCACCACCCCACCGTAGAGCTCGAAGTCGCGCTGGTTGATGTGCTCCTGACGGGGCGGGTGATACTTCATGAACCCGTGGCAGAAGTGGTCGATCGCGTCGTAGTAGATCGCGGCGAAGTCCCATTCTTGGCTTGCCAAAAGATGCGTCGCAACGCTGTGAACGCTCGCCGCTTCGGCCAGTGTCTTAGCGCACGCGCCCAATCGCTGATCGCGCTGTTGATCGATCTCCGCGGCGCGCGGCACGAAAGCGCTGATGGCGTCGGCGGGCAGGTCGTTGGGGTTGATCCGCAGCGCGGCGAGCGACTCGGTGAGCGCCGCCGGGTGGACGCTGTGCGGTGGCGGGGGCCAAGGCACCTCGGGCGGGCCGAGGGCCCGCTGAAAGTGATTCGAGACCATCACGCCGTGGATCGGCTCGGCGGGGTGTGACGGCCACCACCCCACTACCACGCTCCGTTTGCCCTCTTGCCCGAGCAGATTCCACAGCGCTTTGCTGGTGCGGGACAGGTTGGTGATGGGCTGCACCCCCTGCCCGTCAGGCGTGGGCTCGGTGAAGCCGTGGATGCCGTGCTTGAAAGGCCGCTTGCCGGTGGCGATTGAAGTCCACAGGGTTGGCGAGAGCACCGGGTGGAGCGTGGCGAGGTTCGCCATGGCTCCGCCCGAGACAAGCCGCTCGAGGGTGGGCATCTGCCCCGCGTCCATCAGCGGATGGATCACCTTCCAATCCGCGGCATCCCAGCCAACAAGCAGCACACGCCGGCGGGGTTGGCTCATCGGGCTCCCTTAGCAAGAGGCGTCGCACTCATTGAAGACACGGCCCGGGTCCTTATCCCCCGCAGCAGCGAGAGGCTTCACCCATCAAGCCTGACGGCGGCACGGGTCAAGCTTGACGGTGACATGGATCAAGCCTGACGGCGGCGCAGAGCCGCGACACCCGCAGCGCCCGCGGCGAGCAACGCCAAACCGGCCGGTTCGGGAACAAGGCCCGCCCGGATCGCTTTGCCGGCTTCGTCTTCGTAAGCCCATTCGAGGGCTTCGACCACCGCGGGCAAACCCTTCTCGTTGGCCTCGATGCGCACCCGGATCCAGCCGTAGTGGGTCGCCCCCTCTTTCTGGAAGCGGAACCCCGCCACTCCGGTGCCGCCAACCGGAAACTCGCCGTACCCAAAGCCAACCGATGCCGAAACACTCGATCCATTGCTGGTCTGAATGTCGCCAACGGCGAACGAAGCCAAGAGCGCGTTGGCGTTGAAGCTTTGCCCTGCAGAGATGTTGCTGCCCGAGGAGAGCATCTGGGCGAGGTTCGAGCCCATATTACCCGGCGCGATCTGCCAGCCGGCCATCACGCCCGGGCCCGAACCGAGCGCCACGCCGATATCGCCATCAAAGACGTAAGGAGTGCCGTTCGAGGTGAAAGGCGTTTGTGCCGAGTAGGTTCCCACGAACAGATTCAGGTCGATGGCCCCATCGAAGTCGATATCGAGGGCCAAGTTTCGACTTTGCGATGCGTTGGTGGTCGCCGCGACGGCCCGCAGCGGATCGGCGGGCGTAACGTGGACGATCGCGGCCTCGGCCGTGTGTGCACCGGCCATGGCCGCTCCGGTCGCCGCGGCGTACGCGCCCCACGACTTTGTTCCCCGCGCGGGAGCCATTTTCGTCGCGGCATTCGATCGGCGCCGATAGGCGTTCAGACGATCTTCGGCGGCGGGCGAAAGGGGGTGCGACGGGCGTTGCGGCACGGCAAAAGTCTCCAGGCAAATCGAACGCGACCGAACGGAGAACCGGGGTCGCGGTAAAGGGATGCGTCATTCTGACCAAAAAGTGCCATCCCCGCCAGCGACTACGACCCAATCAACGCAGGGGCCCAATCAAAGCAGGGGCCCAAGTACGCAGGGGCCCAAGTACGCAGGGGCCCAAGCAAAGCAGGCAGGGGAATCGCACGGCCGGGTACGACGTCAGCTAGCGACAAAACCTCAGCGCTACGGATTCAGTGCTACGGATAGAGCAGGGCCCGCTGGCGGCGGGCCGCAAACGCGTCGAGGCCCTCTCGGCTGATCCGACAAAGCTCGTCGAGCGGAGCGCCCCGGACGATCGCTTGGTGGAGGGTCTCGCAAGCTAGCAGCCGTTTTAGCGACGCATGCTCCCACTCGTTGGGGTAGAGCAGTGCGAGGGTGCGCGCCATGGCGAGCCCCCCCTGGACAGCGTCTAGCGACGGGGTGTCGATCAGGATCAAATCGACCCCGCCGCAACGCTCGCCCGCGAACTTGCTGCTCGTGGGGGTAAACCAGCGGGGCACGAAGCGCACGCCGGGCGTTTGCTCGGCGTTGAGGGCCGCGGCGAATTCCGCGGGGTCGATCCACGGGGCACCGAACCGTTCGAAGGGCGTATCCGTGCCACGACCTACCGAAACGTTGGTCGTTTCCAAAAACCCGACGCCCGGATACAGCAGCGCCTGCGACAGACGCCGCATGTTGGGCGACGGGTCCGTCCAGACCAGTCCGGTTGCTTCCCACGTCTCGTTGCGACGCCAGCCTTCGCAGCGCACCACGGTCAGCTTAACGTTGGCGAGTGGGTTTTCCGTGGGGCCCGCCGCTTGAGCGTCGGCGACGATCAGCTGTGCCAGTTCGCCGGTCGTCATGCCGTGTCGCAGCGGCAAAGAGTGACACGCGACGAACGACTCGGCGTCGGCGTCGAGCATCGGCCCTTCGATCGTCACCCCGTCGATCGGGTTGGGTCGGTCGAGCACCACGAAGTCGATGCCGGCTTGCGAGGCCGCTTCCATCGCCAGCTTCATGGTTGAGATGTAGGTGTAGAAACGACAGCCGATGTCTTGGATGTCGAACACCAGCACGTCGAGCCCCGCCAGATGCTCGGGTTCCGGCTGTCGCCGGGGACCGTACAGGCTCACCACCGGCAGGCCGGTCGGTTCGTCAACGCCGTCGGCGATCTGGGCTTGATCGAGTTCGCCCCGAATGCCGTGCTCGGGCCCAAACAGCCGTACGAGTTCTACCTGTTCGGCGTTATGGAAGAGGTCGGCGGTGGAGTGCCCCGCCGAATCGAGCCCCGTGTGGTTGGTGATCAGCCCGACACGCTTGCCCCGCAGCAGCCGATAGTCTTCGCGTTGGAGGACATCGATTCCGAGCACCACGCGCTCCGCCACAGGTGGCTGCTTTGCCTCTGAAACGACAGCCGCTTCCGAAGCGATTGCCAATGGTGCGACTGCCGATGGTGCGGCGGCCGACAAGGCGGCTGCGGCAAGGACAACTCGGCAACTCGCCATCAAGCGGATGAAGGAGGGGACAAGCAATCTCACCGGGACCACCCTTATAAAAGTGGAAAGTCGCAGGCGCGACGCCTACGCCGCGCAGAAAGAATGCGAGCATAGTCAGCCCGGGCGATGGCGTCCTCGGGTTATTGTCGCAAACTTTCGAATTGGGCCGCCGCGATCGGGCCGAACACCAGCAGCGGAAGCCAGGCCGCCATCGACGGTTGGAGCCATCCGCCCGCGCCGAGCGCCTGCCCGCCGAGGGTCACCAGGAAGAACGCCGCGACCACGGCCACGCTGAGCCCGATCGCCAGGAACGGGCTCGCGGCGTTGCGCGACACCACCAGCGGCAACCCGAGCAACAGCAGCGTCATGTCGGCCAGCGGCTGTACCAGTCGGGCATGCACCGCTACACGCACGTCGGGACCCAGCTCGGTGCTCGGGCTGGCAAGCTCTCGGGCGATCTCTGCGGTTGAGGCGAGGTCGCGCCACTGGGCCCCCGCCGAGAGCAACTCGAACGAGACGCCGGTCACCACAAACGCCTCGTCCTTCCCGAGCCAGGCGGCGTCGCGGGGCGTAACAATCAGGGGCTCGTTGTTCTCACCGCGCAGCGAGGCCTGCAGAGCGATTCCCTTGGGTTGCGTGACCCCTTTGACCAAGTAGCCAGGCGGGCGTTCGCCTTCGCGGGCGATGTAAGCCGCTTCGCTCCCCACCACCCGCCGGCCGTACTGGGCCGAAAGCTTGGGCGGCAGCATGAAGCTCGGGTTCAGCAGCACGCGCCGCGCGGGGACCGCGTAGTCTCCGCCGATCAAGATGCCGGTGGCGATGTCGTAGCGCGGTTTCAACGGGACGGTCTGTTCGCCGGCGAGGTCTTTCGAATCGAGCGAAAGCTCGTGCCGCAGCGGAGGGATGACGATCTCGCGCACCGCAGCGGCTCCCACCGCGACGACCGCCGTCGCCAGCAACACGGGCCGCAGCACCCGCAAACGGGGCAGCCCCGCCGCCATCAGCGCTGTCAGCTCGTTATGGCGTTGGATCCAAGTGACCGTGAACATCGCGGCGATCATCGCCAAGATGCCGCTCGTGCGATTGAAGAAGTTAAGGGATTGCAGCCCGTAGTATTTTGCGGCCGCGACAAAGGCGTCTTGAAACGAACCCCCGGCCCGCGAAAAGTCGTCGAGCCGTCCGAACGCATCGATCACCATATACAGGCCGGCAAGGCTCACGAAGCAGATCAAGAAAATCTGCACGTACTGCCGGAGCAGGTAACGATCGATCGTGCACATAGGGCAGGGCGTGAGCCAATCGGACAAAGGCGGAGGGGGTGTCCACCGAACGGGCGAGCGGTCGGGCGGCAGAGTGTCCCGCCGCACCCGCCGCGGGGTCAACACGGTTTCGGCGGGCGCGGGTAACTATGCTAGCGGTAACGCCAGCTACGCCGCTGCGGAGAATCAGCCGCATCGCTGCGGAGAGAAGGCGGTGTGCTAGCAGACCCCCAATCTGGCCCGTCAAGAGTGTCGTTATCTTGTCAGCTCGTGTTCCCCAGATTTGGCTGCCGGTTGTTGCCCGGCGGATACGCGGGGGGGCTTCGCTCGTCGTGCGCGGTGTCAGCGGTGCCCTGCTGGACTTAATAGCGCCGCCCCGCTGCTTGGCTTGCGGGCAACTACAAGAAGAAAGCCACGCCCGCATTGATTGGTGCGAAGCCTGTCGAGCCGAACTCGTTCCCCCGAGTCTCCGCGTCTGTCTTCGCTGTGCAACGCCCCTGGCGGCAGAGACTGTCGGGATCCCTGCCGCGCAAGACTGCCCGGTTTGCCGCGACGAGCGATGGGCCTTTGAATCGGTGGTAGCTCGGGGCGTTTACCGGGGTGTGCTGCGACAGCTACTGCTGGAAGCCAAGCATCCGCAGGGTGCCGCGGCGGCACGGGGGCTGGGGAGATTGCTCGCGGGAAGCGTACGCGAGCGGTGGCCCGGGGAGCTTTCGCCCCTGGTCGTGCCGCTGCCCATGCATTGGCGTCGACGCCTGAATCGGCGGATCAATTCGGCCGAGTGCCTGGCTGAGGGGCTGGCCGAGGGGCTCGCAACGAGGGCGACGCCGGTCCTCTGGCGGCGGCGGGCGACTCGGCAGCAGACGGCGGTGGCCCCCAGCAGCCGGGCGGCGAACGTGCGCGGCGCCTTTGCGGTTCGGTCCGGTGCGGCTCTAACGGGGAGAACAGTCTTGCTGGTTGATGACGTGCTGACGACCGGATCGAGCTGCTCAGCTGCCGCGCAGGCTTTGCGGGGGGCTGGTGCCGCGCGGGTCGTGGCGGTTGTCGCGGCTCGGCGAGTTGCGCCCGGCTGAGGCGTCGCGAAGCAGGTCCGTCTGGGTAAGCTCTCTGTTGCCGGTTGATAACCGGAGCCGATTGCGAAGAATGACGGAGCAAGGCGGCTCCGCGGACCGGCGGGTTTTCCTCCGGGTCTTGCAGGCTTGATCGGCCAAGGCGGGCCTCACTTACTGAAGCAATCCGCTCCGCCCCCCCGTTAGCCGGGACTGCGCCTGTCATGGCCGCCACCGCGCCGCTGCCCGAATCGCCCCCCCCCTCGCCGCTCGACCCGTTCCGACGGGCCGTCTTGCGCGGGCTTGGCGTCTTGCTGCCACCGCTGCTGACGATTGTCATCTTCTTGTGGGTTGGCAGCACCGTCGCCCGGTATGTGCTCACGCCGCTCGAAGACACGGTCCGCTACGTCTTGGTGGAGTACGCTTTTGGCGTTCGGGCTGCCGCCGACTTCAAGACACCTCCTGCCGAGGACGGGGCCGCGGTCTCGGACGATAACCAAACGCTCTGGCGCCGAGCCCCCGACGGGCTGTTTGTTTCAGACACGGTTTACTCCGAGGTCGAGAACTCGCTCAAGCGGAAAGACCCGCAGCCCGACAGCGCCCGCGAGTATCTCCGGCGCTATGTCGATGAGCGGTTCTTGCAACCGTGGATCGTGGTGCCGATCTTCTTGTCGGTCTTCCTGCTGCTGCTGTATCTGCTGGGCAAATTTCTGGCGGCCGGCATCGGCAACTTCTTCTGGAATCGGACCGAACGGCTCATCAACCGCGTTCCGCTCGTGAGCAACGTCTATTCGTCGGTCAAGCAGGTGACCGACTTCTTGTTCACCGATGGCGACCTCGATATCTCACGCGTCGTGGCGGTTGAGTACCCCCGCAAAGGGATCTGGACCGTGGCCTTCTGCACGGGCGAAAGCCTCCTTGATATTGAGAGCGCGGCCAATGAACCGGTGCTCAGCGTGCTTATCCCCACGTCGCCCATGCCGTTCACGGGCTTCACGATCACCATCAAGAAGAGCGAGTCGGTCGATCTAAATCTGACGATCGACCAAGCCTTCCAGTTTATTGTGAGCTGTGGCGTGGTGGTGCCAGCCCACCAGATCACGCGCTGGGTAAGCAACCGCGCTCAGACGGCCGAGGGGGGGCTTAGCCCCAAGCCTGTGTTAGAGGTCCGCACAAGCGGATCGAGCGCCGGATCGAACGGCTTGCCGAGCGGCGGAATCTCTCAGCACGGCCACCCGGCTAGTGGCACAGCCGACGACGCTTAGCCCCGCTAAGCAAAACCTCAGGGACGGGGCGCTGATAGCGCAAGGGAAATGACGCAACCGACAACCACGACTGCTCCGCTCCGGTTGGGGTCCCGCGGCAGCAAGCTTGCGCGCTGGCAGGCCGAATGGGTTGCCAAGCAACTCTCGGACGCCGGCGTTGCCGTCCAGATCGTCGAGGTTCGCACCGCGGGCGACGTCCGCCAAGTGGGACCGATCGAGACGATCGGCATGGTGGGCGTCTTCACCAAAGCGATCCAAGAGGCGTTGCTCGACGAGCGGATCGACTTTGCAGTGCACAGCCTGAAAGACCTGCCCACGACGCCCGTGCCGGGGTTGGAGGTCGTAGCGACCCCGCCCCGCGCGCCGCTGGCCGATGCCCTCATTGCGCACCACGCCGCTTCGCTCGCCGAGCTGCCCGCCGGCGCGCTAGTTGGTACGGGCAGCTACCGTCGCCGCGCGCAGCTGCTGAACGCCCGACCCGACCTGCAAGTGGGCGACCTCCGCGGCAACGTCGAGACGCGCCTCGCGAAGCTAGATGCCGGCGATTACGACGCCATCTTGTTGGCCGAAGCGGGCCTGCACCGGCTGGGATTGAGCGATCGGATTGCTTGCCGACTGTCCCCCGCCGAGATGCTGCCGGCACCGGGTCAGGGGGCCCTGGGCATCGAGTGCCGCGCCGCCGACACCGCCACACAGACCGTCCTAACGCCGCTGAACGATCCGATCACGCATCTTGCGGTGCTAGCGGAGCGCAGCGCGCTGGCCCGGCTCGAAGGGGGCTGTTTGGCCGCGCTGGGGGCTTGGGCCCGGCTCGAGGGGGCTGCTCTGTGTTTGACCGTGGGCGTGTTCCGTGAAGACGGCCAGCGCCGGCTCGACGCCCAAAGTGCCGCCGAGTGTGCGACCCCCGCTCAGGCCGTCGCGCTGGGAAGGGCGGTCGCTGAGGACCTGCTCGCCCAGGGGGCCGCCGATCTGCTGCGCGCACGCTAGCGGTCAGATCGGCCGATCCGTCGAGCGGCAGTTCTTGCCGATCGAGCAAAGCGGTAACCGGCGTTGATTGCCGATGCGGTCGCGCGCGACCTCGCAAGAGCGGCACGAGGTTCTTCGTTTAGGGCAGTTTCTCGGTTCACGGCCCGTTTGGCGCGCCGCGTGCATAGAGGGGTTTCGCAAGCAGGGGGGCAACCTGCTAGCAAAGAACGGAACCATGTCGTACGGCATGTACCTCGCCGCCGAGGGCGCTCAGGCCCAATCGAAGCGGCTGCAAGTTATCGCGAACAACATCGCCAACGTCGATACGGTCGGCTTCAAGCCGGACGTCGCCGTGTTTCAGTCGCGCTACGCCGAGGCGATTCAGCAGGGCAAGGTTCCGCCCTACTCGCGCACGCTCAATGACCAGGGTGGCGGTGTCAAAACCATCGAGACCCGTACCGACTACTCCGCGGGGCAACTCCAACGCACCGGCGACCGGGGCGACGTTGCGATCATCGGCGAGGGGTTCTTTGTCGTGCAGGGCGAACAGGGCGAACCGCTGCTGACCCGCGCAGGATCGATGATTATTGACGCCCAGAATCGTTTGGTCTCGTCCGGCACGGGCCGCCCGATGCTCGATACGGGGGGCGGACTGATCGAGGTCACGCCCGATCAGCCTTGGGAGATCACGGCCGACGGCGCGTTGCAGCAAGGATCGAATCGGATTCCGCTCGCACTCGAGATGCCCGCTTCACTGGGGGACCTGACCAAGGTGGGCTCGAACGCCTTCCGCTCGCGCACGCCGACCGTGCCGGTTCCGACCGAAGGCCGCGAGGTGCGTGCCGGCTGGCTCGAAATGTCGCGCTCGAACGCGACCCAGCAGATGATGGCCATGATCGAGACCCAGCGCGCCTTCGAAGCCAACACGCAAATGATCCGCCACCAAGACGAAGCGACCGGATCCTTGATCGGTCGCGTGCTGAGCGCGTAACCGCTCTCAGCCCGCTTGCTTCCCCCCCAACGAACAATTCCTTTCTACCCCCCGACGACGCCATGAGCCTCCAATCGCTGTACACCGCCGCGACCGGCATGCACGCCATGGAGACCAAGCTGGACGTGATCGCCAATAATCTGGCGAACACCAGCACCACCGGCTTCAAGAAAGACCGAGCCAACTTTGAGGACCTGTTCTATCGCCAAGAACGGCTTCCTGGTTCGACTGACGCTGACAGCAACATCACCCCCACCGGCATCGAGGTGGGCCTGGGCGTGCGGGTTTCGAGCACCCAGAGCGACTTCGATCAGGGCTCGTTCCAGCAGACCGGCAACCAGCTCGATTTTGCGATCGAGGGGGACGGGTTCTTTGAGGTTCAGGGCCTCAACGGCGAGCAGCTTTACACTCGCGCCGGCAATTTTGGACTCAACGCCAACGGCGAGCTGGTGCTCGGGTCGGCCCACACCGGCTTCCGTTTGCAACCCAATATCACGATCCCGCCGAATGCTACTGGTGTGCTGGTGACGGCCGATGGCTCGATCTCGTTCAGCACGAGCGAGAATCCTGAGTACACCCAGCTCGGACAGCTTCAGCTAACAACCTTCATCAACCCCGACGGCTTGCTGAAGATGGGCGACAACCTGTTCCGTCCCACGGAAGCCTCCGGCAACGCCGTGCAGAGTTTGCCGGGGCAGCTTGGCGTGGGCCTGATTCGTCAGGGATCGCTCGAAGCGTCGAACGTGGATCCGACAACCGAGTTGATCGACCTGATCAACACGCAGCGCAGCTTCGAGCTGAACTCGCAGGTCGTGCGGGCGGGCGACGAGGTGATGGAGCTGATCGCCAACCTGCGTCGCTAGTCCCTGAGTTTCTAGCGTCGCGTTAATCCTCGTTCTTCCCCCGTGTTGTGGTTCTCGTGTTCTGTTTGCTCGCCTTCTTGTTGTCGATCCTGCTGACCGGTTCCGGCTCCGGTGCGGCGGATATCGTCTTCCGCGACGTAGCCCGCCCATTGGCTTCGATCGTTCGTCTGGGAGACATCGCCCAGATCGAGACGAACGATGCGACCGAGCGCGAGCGGTTGCGTCTGCTGCCGCTGATGCCGATCCCCTCGCCCGGCGAGTCGCTACACGTACGGGCGCAAGCCACCCGCGAGCTGCTGCAGGCTAGCGGCGAGGCCCTCAGCGCTCATCGCTTTCAAGGAGCGATCGTCACGCAGGTGTATGGCCCCGCCGCTCCCGCCCAGCCGTTTGCCGTTGAGGCGCGCCCCACCGAAGCCGGCCAGTGGCGTCCCACACCTCGCTCGACCACCGCTTCAAGACCGGCAACCGGTTTTCGTCCGGCGGCGCAGGCTAGCAAACAGAAGACCTCCGGTTCGCCGGTGCGGGTCTCGCCCCGCGAACGCCGCGAGCGTTATGCCGCGATGCTCACCGCGGTCAACCAAGTGGCGACCGCCGCGGGGGTGCCGCCGACAGTTCGTGCCGAATCGATCGATACGACGGGCCTGCCCGACCAGATGCTGCTGGATCTTGCCGGTGCCCAACCGACACTGCCCGCCGCGGACAGCATCGGACCTGATGTGCCGGTGGCGGTAACTTTCCGTACGGCAAACGCCGCCGCGACACTGCCCGTGACTTTTCGCGAAGTGCGTCTGGTTATTTATACGCTCAGCTCCGTGCCACGAGGCGGGTTGCTGACGGCGGCGAATGTCGTGCTGCTTCCGGAAGATGCCAGCGTCCGCCCCGCCCCCGCCGACGCCTTTACCGCACTCGATCAGGTCGTTGGGCTCGAGGCCCAGCGAAGCCTGCGTGCTGATGAGCCCTTGAGCCCTAACAACTGCGTCGGCCCTCTCCTGGTGCGCCGCGGCGAACCGGTGACGGTCAGCAGCGGGGTGGTGGGAATCACGGTCAGCGTGCGTGGTATCGCTCGCAACGATGGTCGCAAAGGCGACTTCGTGGCGGTCGAAATCGAAGATCGGCAACGGCTCGATGCCCGCGTGGTTGGCCCCGGTCGACTCGCCATACTCGGAGCCGGTCCCGATGAGCGACTAACGGCGGGTGACCGCCTTGGAGGATGGCAATGAACCGCTTCACGTTGATGGCAGGCGTGCTGATCGCGCAGGCGATTGTGGCGGTGGCCGCCGCGCAGGATTCGAGCCTGCTGCTAGTACGCCCGACACAATCCGCGAACGGTGCGACCCTGCAGAACAGCTCGTTCATGTACCAGGCGCTGCCGCCCGAGGCGATGAACCAACCGCTGAAAGTGGAGAGCATCATCACGGTGCTGGTCGACTACCGCTCGGTCATGCAGAGCGAGGGCAACGGCGAATCCACCAAGATCGGTGCCTTTAGCAGTGTCCTCACGGACTGGATCGCGTTTGACGGCAAGAGCATCTTCCCGGCGGCCCAGCGGCGCGGCGATCCAACGATTGCCGGCACGCTCAACAGCCAGTATCGGGCCGATTCGTCGATCGAACAGCGCGAGGCTCTCACGTTTCCGATTGCCTGCAAAGTGGTCGATATCCGCCCTAACGGAAACCTCGTTATCGAGGGGCGTCGCTCGATCGAAGTCAACGAAGAAGTGTGGGTCACGTACCTGATGGGAACGGCTCCGCGGCAGCAGATTGGCCCCGACCTAACGATCCGTGACAACGCGATCACGGACCTGAACATCCGTAAGTACGAAGAGGGAGCGGTGCGTGACGGTTACTCACGCGGCTGGCTCTCTCGCTGGTACGGCAAGACCAAGGCGTTCTGATCATGCACGGCATCAAGCTCACCGCGCTCACAACACTTCTAATGACCGTCCTCGCCGGCGTTGCCGCTGGGCAGAACGACATTCGCTTGCGCGACATCGCGCGCATCAAGGGACAGGAAGAGAACGTGCTGCGCGGCCCCGGCTTGGTCGTTGGACTCAACGGCACCGGTGCCCAGAACGATCCGGCGACCATGCGGGCTCTGGCCCGATCATTGGAGCTGATGGGCAACCCGATCTCGCAGACGGGTCGCTTTGATGACGCGACCCAGCAAGCGCTGCGGAACGTGAAGAACGCGGTGAGCGTGATCGTCACCGCGACCGTTCCCGCAACCGGTGCCCGCAGCGGCGATAAGCTGGATTGCCACGTCAGCGCGCTCAGCGGCAAGAGCCTGCTGGGCGGGCGGCTGGCCTTTGCGTCTCTGCAGGGGCCCAACACACAAGACAACACGGTCTACGCCGTTTGCGAAGGACCGATTCAGCTCGACATGGCCGGACAGCCGATGGTCGGTCACGTCATCGGTGGTTGCCAGATGGTTCGCGATGTGACCACGAGTTACGTTTCCGAAGACGGCTGGGTGACCTTCGTCCTGGACCCTAATCACGCTGGCTTCTATGTCGCGATGGAAGTCGCCGAGCAGCTCGGCACGAGCTACTCAGAAGACTACATGCGCGACGCCCGCGAAGACGTGCATCGCTACGTCCAGGCGCTCGACGCCGCGAACATCCGCGTGCAGATCCCCAAGGAAAGCCGTCGCACGACAACCTCGCACGGGGCCGAGGTGACCTTCATCGGCGACCTCATGGATACACGCATCATCTTTGCCGAACCCGAAGCGCGGGTGGTGGTCAACACCCGCACGGGCAGCATCGTTGTCGATGGCGACGTCGCGATCGGTGACGTGCTCTACACGCACCGCAACCTGACCGTTGATACGCAATCCGCCACGTCTTTCATGGCGATCGCCGATGGTCAGACAACCCGGCCCAAGCTGGATCGCCTGCTTGAAGCGCTGTCGAACCTGAAAGTCTCAGCGGACGACAAGATCGACATCATCCGGGCCCTGGCAAAGGCCGGCAAGTTGCACGCCAAGCTGATCATTCTGTAGCCCCCGCTTGCCGCTCAGCCGCCAATTGGCAGAACCGACTCACTCGAACGGATGCGAATAAGATGAGCCCCCTCTCCTCGATCACCTTCCAGCAGGGCCTCAAGCCGGCCGACCCCGTTACCGAGGCACGCGAGCTGAAGGAAACCTTCGGCCAGTTTGTCGGCGAGACGCTCTTTGGGACGATGCTCAAGGTGATGCGTGAGAGCGTGGGCGAGCCGGCCTACTTCCACGGCGGATCGGCCGAGAAGCACTTTCAATCACGCCTCGATGCGCAGATGGCCACGAATCTGGCCGAAGGGCAGGGGGCCTCGATCAGCGAAGCGCTCTTTGAACAGCAGTTCCCTGGCCAAGCACGGCTGCTGGCCGAAGCTACGCCCAGCGCTCCGCTCGATCAGTTGAATGCCCTCCGTCGCTACTGATCAATCTCTTTTGGTTCGGCTCAACTTTACGCTCACTTAGCTCGGTCGCTACTCATGCCCGCTGCCAACGACATTGCCCCGGCCCCCCGGCATGAGCGATCCGACGCTGACTGGGAACGCTTGCTCTCGGGTTTGCTCGAGGAGCTGTCCGGCGTGCAGACGGACTTGCTAGCGCTGCTAGCTAAGAAGCGAGCGATGCTCATGGCTTCGGATCGGGTCGGGCTGGTAGCGCTGCAGCCGGAAGAAGAAAAACTCACGCAGCGGTTGAGCGACTGCCAAGAACGCCGCGCTGAGTTGCTCGCCGAGGCCGGCGGCCAAGGCAAGCCAAAGGCCGACCTGCGCATGCTGGCGGCTTCGCTGGAAGGTGCCGCGAGGCTGAGGCCGGCGCTGCGCTCGGCACAGCAACGCGCACGGTTGGTGCAGCACCACAGCCTCGCCAACTGGGTGCTCGTGCAGCGGACGCTGCTGCACCTCTCGCAAATGGTCGAGATTGTCGCTACCGGCGGCCGTAAACCGCCGACTTACCAGAAGAAGGGGCCCGCAGCGGCGGGCGGCTCTTTACTCGATCACGCGGTTTGACCAGCTTACCACGCGCGCCGCTAGCACGTGGGCGCGCTGGCGGAGTTAGCTCGGTATGTCGCTCTTCGGATCGCTGCAGACCGCTAGCAATACGCTTCAGGCGATGCAGATCGGCCTGCAGGTGGTTGGCAACAACATTGCCAACGCTAACACCGAAGGCTTCATTCGTGAGCAGGTTAACTACGCGCCCGCGCCGGTACAGCGTCGCGGAGGCCTGAATATCGGCCTCGGCGTGGTGGTTGATAGCATCACGCAAAAGATCGATGACTTCTTGGGCAACCAGCTGCGCGACGCTTCGGCGGATCGTGCGGCAGCGGACATCCAGAACGAGGCCTACAAGGACCTCGAGGCTCTGCTGGGTGAGCTCACCAATAACGATCTGAGCACGGGTCTGACCAAGTTCTTCGGTGCGATCGAAAACACCAACAACGCCACGGCAGGCGATCCCTACTCGTCACGCAACCTGGCCGTGCTGGAAGGTGAACGGCTGGCCGGCGAGATCCGCCGCATCGATCAACGGGCCAAAGCGCTGCGCGACAACTACGACAACGAGATCGCGACCTCGGTCGGCCAAGTCAATCAACTGGCGCTCGAGATTCAGCAGTTCAACATCCGAATCACGCAAACCGAGGCCGGCTCAGTCGGTTCGAGCGACGCCGGTGCGCTCCGGACCCAGCGGAACAACAAGCTAAACGCCCTGGCGGACCTGATCGATGCGACCGTGGTCGAGCAGCCCAGTGGCGGTCTGAGCATCGCAGTAGGTGGCGAATTCTTGGTGTTCGAGGGGCAGCGACGCGAGATCTCTCTCGAAGTTGCCGATGGCACGGGCGAAGCCGAATCACGCTTGGTCTTTACCGACAGCGGCAAGCGGTTGGACCTTGCGAGCGGTCGAATCTACGGCCTGACCCAGTCTCGCGACACGGTCGTCGATGGCTTCCGCGACCAGCTTGATGGGTTCGCCAAGAGCCTGATCAACGAGTTCAACAAGGTTTACTCACAGGGGCAGGGCCTGGTGGGCTTCGATACGCTCACCACCCAAGAAGCCGTTCTTGATCCCAACGCCGCTCTCGACGCGGCGGGGCTCACGTTCTCCCCCACCAACGGCGAGTTTCGTCTCGACGTAGCGAACACAAATACGGGCGTCATCACGCCGACTTGGATCACGATCGATCTGCTCGGCACTAGCGGCGATCCCAAGACCACGCTTGCCGATCTAGCGGAGCAGCTCGACAACGTGACGGGCATCAGCGCCTCGATCAACGTGAATGGCCGACTGACGCTGGCCTCTGAAACGAGCGATACCCGCTTCACGTTCGCCGAAGACACGAGCGGCGTGCTCGCTTCGCTCGGTCTTAACTCGTTCTTTACCGGCAGCGGGTCTTCCAACATCGGTACGAATCGTGAACTCAGCGGCATCGCGAATGCGGGTAAGTTTGCCTTGAGCCGGGACGGGGTCGAAGGCCGCAACGCGATCGCGCTGGCGGCGCTTGCCGATCAGCCCCTGGCGTCGCTCGACGGGGCCTCGATCTACGACCAGTACGACCAAATGGTCAACGAGTTGTCGCAACGATCGACCGTGGCCGGCTCGATCGCCGACGGCTTGGGTGCCTTCGAATCGACCCTGGAAAGCGAGTTCCAGTCGATCAGTGGTGTGAACATCGATGAAGAGGCGATCGATATGATCTCGCTCCAGCGGATCTATCAGGCCACGGCGCGTTACATCTCGGTAGTTCAAGCCATGCTCGACGCACTGGTCGCGATCTAAATCTCGGCCCTCTGATTCTTCCCCCTCAACCGCTCGACGGCTGATTCTGTGTCAAATATCCTGCCGCTATCGTCGACCCGTGTGACCGGTGCGTTGACCCGTCAACGGATCACGCAGCAGGTGCAGAGCGACCAGAACGAGCTGTTCCGGCTGCAGAATCAGCTGAGCACCGGATACCGCATCTTCTTGCCGAGCGACGATGCCTCGGCCGCACAGCGGGCCATGGCGCTGCAGCGTTCGATCGAGCGCAAAGAGCAATCAGCGACCAATCTGCAAGGGGCCCAAGCAGCGCTCGTGACGACCGAATCGTCGCTGGCGAATGTTTCTTCGCAGCTTTCGAGCTTGCGGGGCGAGGTGCTGGGGGTGGTCGGCACGCTATCGACCGATGAGCAGCGTTCCGCGGTCATCAACACGATCGATCAGCTGATGCTCGATCTGCAGCGCGTGGGCAACACGACCCTCACCCAGACCCACTTGCTGGGCGGTGCCCAGACGGCCAATGCCCCCTACTCGGCTTACAAAGGCTTCGTCGATTACTACGGTGACGAGTTGTCGTCACAAACCTTTATCGATATCGGCTACCTGTTCAATAATTCGTCCCCGGGCGACGAAGTGCTCGGTGGCCTGTCCGAAGCCGTGCGCGGGGTGGTGGATCTTCAGCCCCAGCTGAACCCCACGACGCGTCTGTCACAGATCAACGGCGGGTTGGGACTGAGCCCGGGCGGGGCCATCTCACTGACTTTCAATCCCACCGCGACGACGGTTCCGACAACAACTGTCACGATCGATCTGAGCGCTGCCTCAACCGTCGGCGACGTTGCTCGATTGATCGAAGCGGGGGCGCCCGCAGGTGCCGAGATAGCGGTTGAGGTGTCAGGCAACGGGCTGCGTCTGACGGCAACCAACGGCGAGTTCTTGATCGAGGAAGTTGCTGAAGGTGCCACAGCGCGCGAGCTTGGCATCCGCAACCTGACGCTTGCCACGGCCAGTCTGCAGGGGACCGATCTCAACCCCCGCCTGACGATTACCGACCGTCTCGACGAGTTGGTGGGCACCCGCGCACGCGGCCGCATTGTTTCGCCGGGCGACAACAACGATCTTACGATCACTGCCAACCAGAACGGTGCGGATTTTAATGGCGTGACGGTCGAGTACGTAGCCGGTACTGCGGCAGCGGCTGTGTACACTTCAGCGACCAACACCCTGACCGTGTCCGTCGTTGCCGGCAGTACGACCGCCACCGAGGTAGCCGCCGCGATCAACGCCGAAGGCACGTTTACGGCCCAGGTTGATCGACGCGACCAAGCCACGGCCAACTTACGCGGAACCGGAGCGGTAGCGCTCGGGGCCTCGCTCGGCGTGGGGATCGACGGCGGCAGCGGGACGACGCTCGATCTGAGCGGTGGTCTCCAGATCACCAACGGCGGTGAAGAGACTTTCGAGATCGATACGTCTTCTGCCGAGACGGTGCAGGACCTGCTGAATCTGCTCAACAAGCGTGAGTATGGCTTGGCAGCGAGCATCAACGCGGCCGGCAACGGGCTGGATATCCGTTCGCGCCGCAGCGGTGCCGATCTAACGATTGGCGAAAACGGTGGAAATACCGCGACCGCGCTGGGCGTTCGCACCTATACCGATGCGAGCCGGCTCGCCGATTTCAATCGGGGCGTTGGCGTTGTGATCGAGACGTCGAGCGCCGACGAAAGCCCCACTCAGAACCGCTTTCAGATAACGCTTCGCGACGCCGGTACCACCACCACCTACGACATTGACTTGACGGGCGATCCGCCCGTCACGACCGTCGCCGACCTGCGGGCCCAGATCGCGGCACAGACCGGCGGTGCTGTTACGGCGGAACTGGCGACGGTCGGCAACGGCTTGGTGCTCACGCGCACCGACGCGGTTGATACCGCCGCGGCAGCAACGGGTTCAGCGACGATCGGCGGCGATGTGCTCACGCTGACAGCCGATACGCCCGGATTGGCAGGCAACCGGCCGTTCACGATCGAGGTGATCGATTCACTCGGTGGAGGGCTCACAGCCAGCGTGGTAGGCGATGCGATTACGGTCGATCTGGGCGGCGGAACGCCCGACACGGATGCGATCGCCACGGCGATCAGCAACGCCCTGGCGGGCTACACCGTCACGGCACCGACCGTTCCGGCGGTAGTTAGTGCCCCGGTCGCCGTGCAGTCGTTCGCGGCCACGGGCGGTTATGAGGCGGATTCGATGGTGGTTTCGGGAGAAATCGCCGAGCGGCTCGGCTTCTTCAGCGAAACCGATACCTCGATCACCACTACCACGGCCACGGCGGCGTCGACGGATCGCCACACGCTTGAGGTGGATAGCGTCTTCAATACGCTGAGCCGGATGCGGCAAGCCTTGCTCGATGGCGACGGTGTGCAGGTTGGTCGTGAAATTGATCGTCTCGACGCGGATATCAACCGCGTGAGCTTCGGCCGTGCCGAAATCGGCGTCCGGCTACGAACGCTCGAAGACGTTAGCGATCGCTTGGCGACCGAAGACGCGACGCTCCGAGAATCGTTGTCGCGCGAGATCGATGCGGATCTGGTCGAGGTGATCTCCGACCTGACGGCTCAGCAAGCATCGCTAGAAGCTTCGTTGCGGACCTCCGCAACGATCTTATCGCTATCGATCCTTGACTTCATCTAAGCGGGTCCGCTGCCGCTCGTTTTAGTTGTACCGGATCGACCGGCGTAGCCGATCCAATTGACATAGCAGTGGCATGCGCGCTCAGAGAGCGTGATCGGACTCAGCAGAACACTTCCGACAGGGAAGCGGGCGATGCAGATCAACACCACACGGTTCGGAGCGGTCGAGATCCGCTCTTCGGATATCATTGACTTCCCGCTGGGCCTGATCGGTCTGGAGGGTTGTCGTCGGTGGGTGGTATTCGCCGATGCCCAAAACGAAGGCCTGGGCTGGCTCCAGTCGCTGGATCGGGCGGAAGTCGCCCTGGCGATTGTGAGCCCCCGCCGGTTTGTTTCGGGATACCGCGTCAGGGTTGCCGCTCGCGATCTGCAGGTGCTCGAGGCTCCGCAAGACTCTGACTTGCAGGTGGTTGTCAGCGTGAGCCATCACGACTCGGGCCCCCAGGGCGGCGGTTTGTCGCTGAACCTCAAGGCCCCGTTGGTAGTCTGTTTGGAAACCCGTCGGGGCCGGCAGATTATCGCTAAGGACGATCATCCGGTGCGTCACTGGCTCGGACGCCGCCTGCCGATGCGTCGCTCCGCCTAAGACGGATTCACAAACAGGGCCGAAAAGGCCCTACAACCGGAGTGTGGCGGGCTCAGATACAGGTCAGCGGCTGAGGGGTCCGATAGCAGCAGGTGTTGACGGATTGCCTGCACGCAACCCGTGCCTGTTACCTATCCATTCGTTTGGTCCGCATGCTCCCGCGTCGGCCACCTTGCAAGGAATGACCCCATGCTGGTCCTCTCAAGACAGCGCGACGAGAGCATCATCATTGGCGACAACGTGGTGGTCACGATCGTCGATGTGCGGGGAGATAAGGTTCGGCTGGGGATCGACGCTCCGGTCGAGATCCCCGTTCACCGCCGCGAGGTTTACGAGGCGATCCAGCGTGAAAACCGTCGCGCGAGCGAGATCTCGTCCAACGACGCACGCGGCGTGACGGGCGACAAGGAATAGTTCCGCCTGTTAACGGAGCCAAGCGGGATTGGTTGCCAATCTTTCTGCCCGCTGACTCACACGGGAACCGATTGTCTCGACAGAGACATTCATTAGCGGTTCCCTCTTTTCTTTCTGACCTGCGCCGTGTTCTGCGCAGAAAAGCGGCTGTGCTTGGCACCCCGACGGCCTGCTGGCAAGGCCGTCGTGAAGATCGCCGGTCGTTGTTCTCTCGACCAAGCCGGTGTCAAGCAACGCTGTCTTCAGCAATTTCGCTCCGGTGCCGGTTGCTGAATGCAACGGCTTTAACGCCGCGGACTTGGTGGCCCACCCTACCGAAAATCGGATTCGCAACGCGTTATGCGGGTTGTGCTGATTGCGGGGACGGGGGACCTAGAAGACCTCTTGGAATCAGTGCTTGCACTCACTAGCGCGCACTCAGCAGACGATACGTTCGCGTAGGTCCTCATCCCTTCGTTAGGTGGTGGGGCTACGGAACCATTGTTCAGGATCGCTCGCTGGGTTTGAACCGTGAACTTGAGGCGCGTGGACGCACGCTCCTGAGCCACGATCGGCCGTCAGAGAGTCACCGCACGGAAGACAACAACAAGACGGCGGTCGGGACCCAGGTTCCCTCGACGCCACGACACGCAGTGCAACCCCGCGGGGCGGCACGGTGTGCCTCATGTACCACGGACCATTAAGGGGAGTGCGATGACACGCATCAATACGAACGTCAGTTCGCTGGTTGGTCGTAACAACCTGCAGAACGCCAACGCTAGCCTGTCGCAGTCGCTCACGCGCCTGTCGACCGGTTTGCGGATTAACACCGGCAAGGACGACCCGGCCGGTTTGATCGCTAGCGAAAACCTGCGGAGCGACATCACGTCGATCCGCCGTGCGATCGGTAACACCGACCGTGCGAATCAGGTGATCGCGACGGCCGACTCGGCTCTGGGTCAGGTCAGCTCGCTGCTGAACGACATCCGCGGCCTGGTGACCGAATCGGCCAACTCCGGCGCCCTGTCGGACGAGCAGATCGCGGCCAACCAGCTTCAGGTCGACTCGTCGCTCGAAGCGCTTAACCGGATCGCCCAGACCACGACCTTCCAGGGTCGTCGCCTGCTGGACGGCTCGCTCGACTTCACGACGACCGCCGGCACCAACTTCTCGAACATCTCGAACCTGCAGATCGACCAGGCCAACCTGGGCGCCACGGGTTCGGTTGCTGTGGACGTCAACGTGACGACCGCCGCCACACAAGCCACCGTCGGCGTTGCCAACATCCCCGCTGGTGGTGCCGCAACGGCTTCCACCGGCAGCCTTGCGATCACCGCCGTCAGCGCCGCCGCCCAGGCGTCGTCCGGCCAGATCGACCTGAGCATCGCCGCGACCGCCGCTTCGGGCACCATCGCGCTGACCAACGGTGGTTTCGATATCACCGCTGCTACGGCCGGTGCGGCTGGTAACACCTCGACGCTGGCGATCAACATCGTTGACACGACCTCGTCGCTCGGTGCCACCTACGACTCGGGCACCAACACGATCACGGTCAACGCGGACATCACCAACGATGCCGGCAACTGGACCGTCGGCGATATCGCCACGGCGATCGACGGCCTGACCGAGTTCGACACCTCGAACGTCACCACTCCAGCTGGTGCTGGTGCGGCTCAGTCGCTCACCGCGCAGTCGCTGACCGGTGGCGAAGACGCCTCGACCGAGTCGATCACCGTTACCGGTGCCGCTGCTGGCATCTCGGGTAACGTTGGTATCACGATCGTCGAAGCCAACGGCACCGGTGCGACCCCGGTGGTTGGTGGCGATGCGACCAACGGTTACACGATCACGATCGACGACACCGTCGCGACGAGCGTTGCGGATATCACTTCCGCGATCAACGGCCTGGCCGAAGTCGGTGCCACATCGACGAGCACCCGCTCGTTCCTTGGCAGCGCCGACACCGCGCCGGCAGCGTTGACGCTGTCGAACGGTTCGGATCAGACGTCCAGCACCGAGACCATCGCGATCACCACGGTTGCCGGCAACACCGGCTTCAGCATCACGTTGGCCGAGAACTCGTCGGCGACCGCGGGCACGCCCGTTGTCACCGGTGACGCGACCAACGGCTACACCGTGACGGTCAACGACACCGGCAACACCACGGTCCAGCAGATCCGTGCTGCGATCGAGGGCATCGCCGAAGTCGCGACCGCGACCTACTCGGGATCCGCCACCTACAACGCCACGAACAGCGCTCCTCCGTCAGCCCTGGCGCTGACCGGCGGTACGGCTGCGGGCGGCCTGTCGGCCGCGGTTGTGTTCGAGCTGGCCGGAGCCAACGGCTCGGAAGTGCTTTCGTTCGGCGTCGGCACATCGCTGACCGACCTGATCGCGGGCATCAACTTGGTTAGCGACGCCACCGGCGTTCGGGCTGCCGCCAACGCCACGACGGCGACGACGCTCGACCTGACCTCGTCTGGCTACGGTAGCAACGCGTTTGTTGACATCAGCGTCATCAGCGAAGGCACCGGAGCGACTCCCGCTGGCACGTTCACCACGGCCGTCGGCCAGGGTCAGCGTTCGGTTGGAGCCGATGTCGTGGCCTCGGTGAACGGCGTGGTTGCAACCGGCAACGGCAACGAGTTGTCGATCAACACCGCGACGCTTGACCTGTCGGCGACGCTGACAGCCGGTTTCACCGGCACTTCCAGCTTCACGATTTCTGGCGGCGGTGCTCTGTTCCAGCTTGGCCCGGACGTGGTCAGCAACCAGCAGGCCCGTCTCGGCATCGGCAGTGTGAACACCGCCCGCCTGGGCGGCACCAGTGGCAAGCTGTTCCAGCTCGGCACGGGTGGCCTGGCCGACCTGTCGAGCGACCCGACGACCGCCGCGCGGATCGTTGAGGACGCGATCGATCAGGTGACCTCGCTTCGCGGTCGCTTGGGCGCCTTCCAGCGGACGTCGCTGGAGACGAACAAGAACGCCCTGAACGATACGCTCACGAACCTCACCGAGGCCGAGAGCAGCATCCGTGACGCCGACTTCGCCGAAGAAACCGCGAACCTCACCCGTTCGCAGATTCTCGTCCAGTCCGGCACACGAGTTCTGGCGATCGCCAACCAGAACCCGCAGAACGTCTTGGCCCTGTTGGGTTAAGGTCGCGAGCGGTAAGTCTGGCGGCCTAGCCGCTAGCATCCACACGACGTACGAGCCGGTCCGTTCCCCAAGGTGGGGAACGGACCGGTTTTTTCGTTTAAGCAGGAGCGGCCGGCTGCAGGTGAAGCCGCCAGCTTTACCCAGCCGATACTGACAGCGGACGTGTGCGCACCAGCCGTAACCTAGGCTGATAGTGCAGTTAGCACCGTTCTAGCCCTTGCCCCGCCTCGCACAGCGATCGCATGTCTCGGATTTCCTCAACCGGCATCACGACCTCGGCCGGCTTGATCTCCGGGCTGCCGATCGAAGAGACCGTCGATCAGCTGATCTCGCTGTCGGCGCGGCCCCGGACGCTGCTGTCCAATCGCACCGCGGGCTTACGCAGCGAGCGGGCGGCCATCGATCAGCTTTCCGCACGCGTGCTGGCACTGCGTTCCTCCGCTTCGCGCTTCAACTCGCTTTCGACTTTCACTGGTCGTAAAGCCGCGTCATCGAGCACGGCGGTAACGGCTCGGATTGCCGCGGGAGCTTCGCCCAGTGCCGGCAGCTATGAGTTCACGCCGCTTCGCACCGCTTCGGCCCACCAACTGGTCTCGGGCAGCTTCCAGAGCCTGGACGACACCCTCGGCGGGGGCACGCTACGCCTGGGCTTTGGCGGGCAGGTTGATAAGGGCATCGACCTCGCGCAGCTCAACGGCGGAAACGGCGTCGCGCCGGGTCAGATCAAGATCAACGACAAAAACGGTGACTCAGCGGTCATCGACCTGCGCGCAGCCCAGACGATCGATGACGTGCTCAGCGCTATCAACACCTCGGTCGACATCGACGTCACCGCTTCGATCGACGGTGACCAGATCGTCTTGACTGACAACACAGGTGGCACGGGCACGCTCACCGTGCGGGATGTAGGTCTCGGCAGCACCGCCCAAGGGCTCGGCTTGGCCGGCTTGACTGCCGCGGGAGCCACGACTTCCATCACCGGAGCCGACGTCTACAGCCTGACGGTCAACACCCGCCTAGAGACCCTCAACGACGGTCTCGGAGTGGATACGGGTAGCGACGTCGAAGGCGTTGATGATCTCAATATCTCGCTGCGTGACGGTGTCACGAACCTGGGCGTCGATCTCAAAGGTGCCGAGACGCTGGGCGATGTGATCAACGCCATCAATTCGGCTGACGGTAACGACGGCAAGCTCACCGCCTCGATCCGCGCGGACGGACGTGGGATAACGCTTACCGATAACACCGGATCAACGGCCGCCAACTTGACGGTCACCAGCGACTTCGGTTCGGCAGAAAGCCTGCGCATCGATACGGGCTCGGCAGGTGTTGCGGACAACAGCGTTTCCGGGCGTCTTGTCTCGGGTTTGCGTGACACGTTGCTCGCGAATCTCAACGGCGGCGCCGGCTTTGAGTTGGGTCAGATTGATGTCACGGATCGCAGTGGAGCCACGGCGACCATCGATCTTTCTGGTGCCGAGACGCTCCAAGAAATTGTCGAAACAATCAACAACGCAGGGATCGGTGTCGCGGCACAGATCAACAACGCCCGCAGCGGGATCTCCCTTACCGACACCTCACAAGGATCGGGCAATCTGGTGGTTGCCGACAGCGGCGCAACCACAACGGCCACCGACCTAGGGATCGCTGTCGATGCCGCGGTGGCGTCGGTCAACTCGGGCACGCTGAGCCGCCAGACCGTTGGTCGTTCGACACGGCTCGACTCGTTGCGTGGCGGAGCCGGCATCGACGTGGGCGACTTCCGCATCACCAACTCGGCGGGGATCTCCGGTGCCGTGGATCTGAACAAGATCGGCGACGAGGCGGAGACCGTCGGCGACGTGATCGACGCCATCAATGCACTGAACCTTAACGTCCGGGCAGAGATCAATTCGTCGGGCGATGGCATTTTGCTGACCGACACCGCAGGGGGATCGGGCTCGTTTACGGTGGTCGAAGTGGGTAACGGCACGACGGCCGCCGACCTCAACCTGCTGGGGGCTTCGACCACCACCAACGGATCTGGCCAAGCGACGATCAACGGCTCTTATGGCTACGAGATCGATCTGGACGCCCTTGCCGCCACAACCGACGGCGTCTCGCTCGCCTCGCTGAATGGGGGTGAGGGCATCGACCTGGGGGTCTTCGAGATCACCGATTCGGCGGGCAACACGGCCTTTGTCAATCTGGGAGAGGCCGGGGCCGAAGCGTTTACGATCGATGATGTAATCAGCAAGATCAACGCCCAGAATGGCGTCGCGGTGACGGCATCGCTCAACGATGCGGGCACGGGCATCGTGCTGACCGACAACGCGGGGGGGCAGGGCAGCCTGAGCGTGGTCGATCGGGGCAGCGGAACCGCCGCCGCCGACCTCAAGATCGCTCGGACTTCGACCACCAACAACGCCTCCGGCCAGCAGACGATCAACAGCGGCTTTCTGTTCTCGGCCGATGCCGCGACCGACGGCACACTTGAAGCGCTAGTGAAGCGGATCAACGAGCTTGATGCCGGCGTCACGGCCTCGGTGCTCAATGATCTGAACGGGTCAAGGCTCGTGCTGACCGCCGATAAACCGGGTGCCGCATTTGAGCTGCTCCTGGACACCGGCGACAGCGAGCTCACGTTCACCGAGACCAATCGGCCGGCCGATGCCGCGGCACTGTTCGGCCCCAGCGGGTCGGGCGGCGTGGTGGTTCGTTCGCAGACAAACGATTTCAACAGCGTGATCGACGGGATCAACCTGACGGTCAACGAGGCTTCGGGCACCGCCGCGCGGATCGATGTGACGGTCGATAACACGCCGCTGGTCAATGCAGCGCAGAGCTTCGTCGATGCGTACAACTCGTTGCGTACGTCACTCGATGATTTTACGTCGTTCGACGAAGAGACGCTCACCACCGGAATTCTGTTCGGTCGTAACGAGGCGCTGCGGGTCGATGCGGATCTCTCGAGGATCCTTTCGAGCCGGGCCATTTTTGGCACCGACTACGGCTCACTAGAAGCGGTCGGGATCAGCCTGAACGCGGAAGGCCGGTTGACGCTCGATCGCACGCAGCTAACCGAAGCGTTTGCCGACGATCCCGAAGGCGTCGAACGGCTGTTTCAAGACGATCAGCGCGGCGTCGCCAAACGGTTGACCCAGACGATTGATCAGCTTGCCGGAGCCGGCAGCTCGCTGCTCTCCAGCCGCTCCGACGCCCTGCAGCGCACGATCGAAGCGAACGACTCGCGGATCGAGCTGATGACGGCCTCTTTGGACCGTGAGCGTGATCGCTTGCTGCTGGACTTTATCCGCCTGGAAGAGACGATCGCCCTGCTGCAATCTAACACCACGGCGCTAGAGAATATCCAGTTCATCCAGATCCAGAACAGATAACCCCCTCGCTTTCCCCGTTACGCGAACGGAATTTTTTTGATGTCCACCAATCTAAACCGCGAATACCTCGAGGCCCGAGTCCAAACGGCCAACTCGGCGCAGCTTCACTTAATGCTGCTCGATGGTGCTCTGCGCTTCGGTCGTGAGGCGGAGAAAGCGGTGCTGCGGCAAGACGAGCTCGCGGCGCATCCCGCCCTGATGCGGACCCTGGACATTGTCGAAGAACTGCTTGTAGGCGTGAAGGACCAGAAGACGGACCTCAATGCGAAGCTCGCCAAGCTGTACGAGTTCGTTTACGCCCGGCTGACGAGCGTCTACGTGAACCTCGATAAACAGCTGATGGCCGACGCCCTGCGTGTGCTGGAGTTCCAACGCGAGACCTGGCGTCAGGCGTGCGAGAAGCTCACCACCGAGGCCCGGGACGAGTCAGCCGCTGCCAAGCCGGCGACCAAAACCGCCGCCCCCAAGCCTCATCTGGGTGGCTCGCCGGTGACCACGCCGGGGCTGACGCTCGAAGCGTAGGCGGATCTCCGCTGGGGCTGGCTGGAGCGTGAGGGCCGATCGGGGTAGGGTTTTAGAAGCGCGGAGTGAACCGAGGCCTCGGCTTGCGGTCACTGCCGTGAGGGCTGCCGCAGCGTCGGTTGCCCCGAAACCTAGCCCGCCTTCCCCTCCATTCGTCGCTCTCATGCCCGCCACTAAGCAGCTCATCCGCGTCGGACACAGCCCCGACCCCGACGACGCGTTCATGTTCTACGCGCTCGCCAAGGACCTCCTCCCCACGGGCGACTACCAGTTCACCCACGAGCTGGTTGATATCGAGACCCTCAATCAGCGAGCGTTCTCGGGCGAGCTCGAGTTGACCGCGGTCAGCATCCACGCTTACGCCTTCCTGCAAGACAAGTACATGCTGTGCAACTGCGGCGCAAGCATGGGCGACAACTACGGCCCGATGGTCGTTGCCCGCGAGCCGTGCACCACCGACGAGCTGCGCCGCAAGCGGATCGCGATTCCCGGCAAACTCACGAGCGCGACGCTGTCGCTCCGCCTGTATTTGGGCAGCGACTTTGACCACGTCCTGGTGCCGTTCGACCAGATCATTCCCGCCGTCGCCGCGGGCGTTTACGAAGGCCAGCCGGTCGATGCGGGCCTGCTGATCCACGAGGGGCAGCTCACTTACGGTGACCAAGACCTGAAGCTCATCGTCGATCTAGGATGCTGGTGGTACGACGAGACAGGCGGTTTGCCCTTGCCGCTGGGGGCGAACGCCATTCGCAAGAACCTTGGCACGGAGACGATCCTGGCCGTCGAGAAGCTCCTCGGCCAGAGCATCGACTACGGTTTAGACCATCGCCAACCGGCGCTCGACTACGCGTTGCAATACGGCCGCGATCTGGACAACCAGAAGGCGGACAAGTTCGTTGGCATGTATGTCAACGACTGGACACGCGACTTTGGCGACAAGGGACGCGAAGCGGTCCGCCTCTTCCTCCGCCGCGGCTACGAAGCGGGCGTGCTGCCCGAGCTGGTCGAGCCCGAGTTTGTTGGTCGCTAGCGCTACGCACCGAGTCGATCGTTAGCGTTGCCGCGGCTTGATGCCGGCGAAGCCCATCAGCAGCAGCAGGAGTGCCACCGGTTCGGGCACGGCAGTCAGCGTGACGTTATCGAGCATCGCATCGAAGCCGCCGCCGCTTGACGGGGCATCGGACAAATCCAGGAACCGTACGCTTGTGCTGTTGCTCGTGGCAACAAAGCTGAAGACGTAGCTGTCGTAAACGGTGGCGTCGGGTGTCGAAACGCCGGGGCCCGGTGTGTTGTCCAGTACGGTTGCCGCGATCAGGTCGCCCGTATCTGCCGCCGGGAGTGGCGCTGCGCTGAAGATATCAACCGCAAGTCGGGCCACTTCGATCGGTTGATTCGCCGAGTACTTGCCCAAATCGAAAGCGATTTCGTAGGTGGCACCCGGCGTGGTGGCGACGGTCTGGGCGAGCGATCCGTTCGAGGGCACGTTGCCGAGGCTGAACGCGACCGCCAGCAGTCCGTCGGTCGTTGCTTGCCCCGCGCTCAGGTCGAGGTTCCCCACGGCCTGCCACAGAGCCGGTGTCGAACCAGCGGCGGTCTCAAAGCTTCCGTTAGCGATCAGGTTGGCGGACGCCAGGGTTGTCATCGCACCGGCCAAGGCCAACGCCGTGAACAGACAAGCGGGGGCTGATTGCATGAGGTCGCCTCCAGCAAGAAGAAAAGAGGGGGTTTTCCTTCCCAAACGACTCCGGTCCTTGCTACTCGGAGACGCCAATGCGGAACTATCGCCCGCGCCAGACACCTTGCGATAGGGTCATCACGAGCCGAGGTAACCCGCAGCGCTAACGATTGCAAATTTCGTTTCTCGGAGCAGCGTTTCGCCACGCCCCAATCGGGGACCAGTGCCGGTTGTCGTGGGGGATCATGCAGAGGGGCACCCCTCAACCTCTGAAACCGATTCTTACTCAACCGGCTCTTCGCGCTCAGATTGATCGTTGAGCGAGCCGTGAGCATCACACGCGGCCGCGAAAAACGCAGTTAATTGGCGGGCGAAAATCTCACTGCCCCGGTTTCCAGTCTGCCAGGCGCATCTCCACGGTGCGGTACCCGCGGAAGGTGTTGATCAACGGCTGGAAGGCGATCTCGAGCGGGCCGGTCGCTGCGCGGAGCTCGTTTTCCCAGTCGCCCGCGCCGAAGGCCACCGCCCGCAGCTTCACACCGTGTTGTTCGAGATCGACGCTCAGGTGCCGACCCGCTCCTCCCATGCGCCGCGGCGGACCGGCTAGCCGGACGTCACTCGCGCACAGCATCGGCCGCTCGTTGCCGTGTCCGAAGGGGGCGAGCCGTTCGATCTGCGTAACGGTCTGATGGGTTAGCGAGGCAAGCGAGGTTTCGGCGTCGATGCGGAGTTCGCCCGCTTGGCCGTCGGGTCCCAGCTGCTGGGCGGTGTGAGCGCAGAAATCGATGCGGAAGGCATCAAGGTTCGCCTCGTCGATCCGTAGGCCCGCCGCGGCCGCGTGGCCGCCGTGGCTCGCCAGGTGTTCGCCCGCTGCCGCGAAGGCGCGATGCAAATCGAATCCGGGGATGCTGCGGCCCGAACCGGTGCCCGGCTTGCTGCCGAGCTTATCAAGCGATACGACCACCACCGGCTTGTGGTACTGTTCGGCAAGCTTGCCCGCGACGATGCCGATCACCCCCGCATGCCAGCCCCGGTCTGCGAGCACCAGTGCTGGGTCGTGCGCCGGATCGAACCGGTCTTTGGCCTGCTTGCGGGCGGCGAGCAGCACGCTCCGCTCGACGCTCTTGCGTTGCTCGTTGAGCTCATCGACATAGTCGGCCAGCTCGGCCGCGCGACGCGGGTCGTCGGTCGCCAGCAGCTCGACGCCCAGCTCGGCCTGGCCGAGCCGTCCGGCGGCGTTCAGCCGCGGTGCCATCGCAAAGCCCAGATCTTCGCCCGACAGGTCGGGCTTCTTGCCGAGCTGCGCGACCCGTTCTAGCTCCACCACACCCGGCACGGGACTGTGCCGCAAGGCGTTGAGACCGTGGCGGACAAGGATGCGGTTCTCGTCGATGAGCGGCACGACGTCGGCCACGCTGCCGATGGCGGCAAGCCCGACGGCCTGCATGAGCATCCGCCGCATCGGTTCGGAAACGCGGCCGCCTTGGCCGCCGTGCTGCGCGTCGGTCACCCGTTGGCACAGGGCCCAGGCCAGCTTGAAGGCGACCGCGGCACCGCACAGGCCGGTGAACGGATAGTCCTCACCGGGCAGGCCCGGATGGACAATCGCCGCGGCGTGCGGCAAGCGTTCGGCCAGCTTGTGATGATCGGTGACCACCAGATCGATGCCCAACTCACGGGCCAGATCCGCTTCGGCGAGGCTCGCGATGCCGCAATCGACTGTCACGATGGTGCGGGCCCCCTCGTCGGCCAGGGTGCGGATCGCGCCGGCGTTGAGCCCATAGCCCTCTTCCATGCGGTGCGGCACATAGAACCGCACGTCGGCACGGAGCAGCCGCAGGCATCGCAAGAGGATCGCGGCGGCCGTCATGCCGTCGGCGTCGTAGTCGCCGTAGATGACGATCGGCTTGCGCTGCTGGAGGGCCTCCAGGAGCACATCGCAGGCGCGTTCGACGCCGGGCAGAAGCTGGGGATCGCGGAGCCCGGTGAGCTTGGGCTCAAGAAAATCGCGGGCAGTCGTGGGATTGTCGATCCCGCGGGCGATCAGCAGTTGTGCGACAACGGTCGGCAGTCCGGCGGCCCGTTCAAGGGCCGCGATCCGGGCCGGATCGTGCGTCGCCACACGCCACTGCTTGGCCATGCCGTCCCTGACCTTGGGGGTAAAGCCGCCACTGCCCCCGAGTTAAAGCAGACCCTACGAGGATCAGCGCGAACCGCCGGGGGGCACCGCGACCAAGCGAACCCCACGCCGTGCTACTTCTTCTTCTCGACGTGGATCGTGTGCTTGCGCAGGCGCGGCGAGTACTTGCTCAAACGCAGCTTCTCACCACCCGGCTTGCGGCGGATCGTGTAGTTGTAGTCGCCTGTCTCCTCGCACACGAGGAACAGACTCTCAACCTTCTTCTTGCGTTTTCCGCCGCTCTTGGCCATGGCGTTATCGGGGGGCGCTGTAGGGCTCGATCGACCGCACGTGCGAGGACGCGCGGCCTGTGTAAGTCGGCGGAGGTACCGCCAAGCCCCGCAAGATATCGGCTGAGCCGCCGCTTGGGAAGGTGTCCGCACGACGAGTCGGGCGGGAAAGATCGGGCACCCCTCGGCAGGGGGGTCGCGACCTTCCTACGGCCATTCGGGCTGCCGGTTTTCGAGATGGGCGGCGAGCCCCTCGCGGGCGGAGTCGGTTGTCATGGCCGTGGCGCTCGCGGCGGCACCGCTTGAGAGCTGCGACATGAGTTGCTCGGCCACGGTGTCGTACAGCAGCCGTTTGGTGAGGCCCACCGCCTGCGGGGCCGACTCGGCGGCCGTGCGGGCCCAGTCGCACGCTTGGGCCCACGTGAGGTCAGTGGGCGTCACCTTGTGATAAAGCCCCAGCCGATGGGCTTCGGCGGCGTCGATCGTGTCGGCCAGCACGAGCAGCCGACTGGCGACCGCCCCGCCGACGCAAAACGCCAGCAGCGGGGCCGCTACGCCCGCGACGATTCCTTGTCGGGGCTCGGGGAAGCCGAACAGGGCTGCGTCGGAGCCGATCGCGGCGTCGCAGGCTAGGACAAGCCCCGCTCCGGCGGCCAGCGCTGGTCCCTGCACCGCTGCGATCAACGGCTTGGGGAGCTGGAGCATCGCCACAAGCAGCTCCTGGTACTCGCGGGCCTCGTCTCCCCAGCGGACCATGTCGGCCAGGGTGTCTTCTGAGGGAGCGATCTCCGCCACGTCGCGACCCACGCAAAACGAATCACCGCGGGCGGCGAGCACTACCGCGCGGATGCGCTTTTCAGCATGCACATCGCCCAGCGCGACCTGGAGTTCGGATACCATGGCCCGTGTGAGGGCGTTGCCGGCGTCGGGGCGGTTGAGCGTGATCGTGGCGATCGGCGGATCAACCCGCACCTGGATCGCATCGCTTTGCAGGATCATCGGCACAGTTCCTTACGAGAGAGCGTGCTCATCGCGCCACCGGCTCGCGGGGCGGCAATCGACGCCGAGCGGCAGCAGTTGTTCGAGCAGAACACGCGGAGCGTGAGATCGCCAAGTGGCCGTCCGCCGCGTTATCAGCCCCTCGAGCGGCAGAGCGAACGTCCCCGCCGGGGCGAACAGATCGAGCCGCTGTGCCGTTTGCTGAAGCGGTTTACGCTGGGGGGCCGACAGGCGTAACCCGGCGGAGTTCGGCAGCGGATGCCAGGTAACGCCCGTTGCGGCGATAGACGCGAGGCGCTGCTTGAGGGGCTCGCTTACTGGCAGGGGGACATCCAGCGCGTAGCCTTCATCCAGCGCAAAACAAACGGGCACTGTTTCGGCGGGGGCGTTCGTTGGTGGGGGATCACCGGCAGGGGGCTCCGCTAAGTCAGTGGAGGGTTGGTCGTCGTGGAGCATCCCCTCGGTTTCGTGATCTTGGAAGGCGCGGTGAGCCAGCTCGATGGCTCGGCAGACCCGCTCCGTCGCGAGGTTTTCTCCGCCGATTGCGGACTCAGCAGCGGCGGCTCCTACCGCGGTGGCGTCCAGGCCGCGTCCGAAGAGGCACCGCACAGGGCTTTGCAGCGCCGCCACAACGGGACCTGGCGGTGTCGAACGCCATCCGGCGAGCGGCAAGCGCGGATCGTTCGCCAGCAAGGCTTGTGTTTGGTAATGAGCGAAGCCAACGCCCGCCGCGAGAAACTCTTCGAAACCTTCAACCAGATTCTCGCCACGCAGGACGCCGAGGAGCGGATCGCCCGCCACTTCGGATAAAGCTGTGGCAAAGCGGCTTGCGGCAGCAGTCGGAGCGTGGGGGCCCGTGGCGACCATCAGGGCCAGCTCGCCGTGCAGAGCGAGCCAGGGGCCGATCCCCGCCGCCAGGGCCGCGAGTCGGCTCGCGGCGAGCGGCGGTGAGTCATTCGCCAGATCGAGCACCGCAACGGTTGGCCGATCGTCGATCCGCCAGGGCTCGAGCGGCGAGAAGGTTGCGGCGGCTAACCGGGCCGCCGACACGAATCGCAGCGGCGACATGGCGGGGCGGGGGGAGTTAGCGGGCGTGGCGTGAAGTGGCGAAGCGTAAACATGCCTAGGCCCTGCGTGGAATTTCCGCAACGCCTGGGGGCCGAGCACCAAATGGTGGCGTGTTGCGTAACCATAAGGTAGCAAAGGATTTGAGGCTGATCCGGCAGCCTTCTGGCAGCGGCTGGCCTGGCCGCTGCATAGCGGGTAGCCAGAGCGGACGCCTGCCGCTCGCCTTCCGGCTCTTCTCTTCTGATTTGAGGTCTCTGCCGTGCCGACCACCAAAGCCGCCACCAAGAAGGCCACCAGCAAGTCCACCCCGGTCAACGGCGGCAAGCCGCAAGGCACTGCGCCCGCCAGCCGACGCGCCAAGACGAGTTCCGCCCCGACGGGCAGTGTGCGTCCGCCCGACAGCGGCCACCGAGTCTACGAGGATTCCTCCGAGTCGCATGTGGACGATCCCGTGCGGATGTACCTGATGCAGATGGGTGAAATCCCCATGCTGAATCGGGCCGAGGAGGTTTCGTCCGCTCAAGCCATCGAGGCGACACGCAACCGCTTCCGCCGCACGATGCTCTGCAATGACTTTGTCTTGCGGGGAGCGGTCGATCTGCTGGAGAAGGTTCACCGTAAAGAGCTACGCCTGGATCGAACGATCGAGATCTCGGTCACCAACACCGCCGAGAAGCGCCGTGTGCTGCAACGTCTGGGTCCCAATCTGCGAACCATCTACGGGTTGCTCGACCAAACCACGCCCGACTATCTGCAAGCGATCGATCGCCGCGAGACACCCGCCAAACGCCGCGCGGCATGGCGGCGGCTGATTGTCCGCCGCAACAAGATCATTCGCCTGGTCGAAGAGATGAACCTGCGGCTACAGAAGCTGCTGCCGATCATGGATCAATTGCACGAGATCGGCCACCGCATGGCGGTCATCAAAGAGCAGCTGGCTGAGCCGGAGCGGTTGCTCGGTACGTCGCACGCCGACGAACTGCGGCACGAACTGCGTTACCTGATGCGGCTGACCCAAGAGAGCCCGGCAACGCTCGCGCACCTCGTGGCCCGCACCAAGGAACGGCGTGAACGTTACGACGCTGCCAAGCGGCGTCTGTCGGCCGCCAACCTGCGGTTGGTGGTCTCGATCGCCAAACGCTACCGCAACCGCGGGATGTCTTTCTTGGACCTGATCCAAGAGGGCAACACCGGTCTGATGCGGGCGGTCGATAAGTTCGAGCACGCTCGCGGTTACAAGTTCAGCACCTACGCCACCTGGTGGATCCGTCAGGCCATCACCCGGGCGATTGCCGATCAGAGCCGCACGATCCGTTTGCCGGTGCATATGATCGACACCATGAGCAAGATCCGGGCGGTGTCCGCCGAGTTCGTGCAGCAGCACGGCCGCGAGCCCAACCCGGAAGAGGTAGCCGAGATCACGGGAATGTCGATGGACGACGCGGCTTGCATCCTCAAGATGACCCGTCAGCCGCTGTCACTTGACCAGCCCGTTGGTGACCACGAGGACAACTACTTTGGCGAGTTCCTTGAGGAGCAGCGCGACGAGGACCCCCTCTACGATGCGAACCTGGAGATGCTCAAGGAGCGGCTCAACGAGGTCATGGACGAGCTGAGCTACCGCGAACGCGAGATCATCAAGCTCCGCTACGGCTTAGCGGACGGCTACAATTACACCCTGGAAGAAGTGGGTAAGATCTTCTCGGTAACCCGTGAGCGGGTCCGGCAGATTGAGTCCAAGGCGGTTCGCAAGCTGCAGCAGCCGTACCGATCGCGGTCGCTGGCTAGCTTCCTGGACGGGGTGGAAATCCCGGCCGAGATGTGATCTGCGGCCGAAAAATTGTTCCCGAAGCGGGTTTGCTTGGAAGAGCGGCGCTTCGTGGTTAGTCTAGGAAGTCTGGGCGGGATGCGTCCGGGGGCCAGCCGCCCCCGTGTCATCCACTGAGCCCCCCCGTCATGCCCCGCTACTTTGTCACGCCCTGCTACCGAGAGCCCTCGTCGATGAGCACCCGTGCTATGTACTACTTGGTCTTCGCGGCGAGCTTGGTCGCGGTAACCGCATGGTTGGGTGAAGACGCCCACGGCGCCGATGCCGCGGTTGTCGAGCCCTCCGTCGTGGAAGCGACGCTGTCCGAGCTGTCGGCCGACGTGCCCGCGGCCACTTCGGACGAATCCGCCACCGAAGCGACTTCACCCATGGAAGAGGCTGCTGAAGAGGCGGCTGCCGTGGCCGGCGAGGAAGAGGCTCTCGCCGAAGATGCATCGGCAGAGGAAGAGCCCGCCTCGGATGACGGTCCGATCGATTTGTTTGCGGCCCAAGAAGATGGTGCCGTTGAAGTCACGTTCATCGCCAAGAGCGATCACCGCGGCCGCATCATCATCAAGAACCTGCGCGAGACGCCGCTTGAGCTGCGTGTGCCGAGCGCCTTTGTCGGCCGCCCGGTGTTGGGGCAGTTCGGCGGCGGCGGCGGTGGCGGCGCTGGCGGTGGCGGACTTGGCGGTGGCGGCGGTGGCGGCCAAGCGGTTGGTGGCGGCGGTGGCGGCGGTGGCCTGGGGGGCGGTGGCGGTGGTGGCGGACAGTTCAGCATTCCGCCCGCCGAAGAAGCCAAGATTGATGTCCCCCTGCTGTGTCTTGACCACGGCAAGAAGGTCCCTTCGTCCAGCAAGCCCTATGAACTAATTCCCGCTGAAGAGCACCTTGCCGAACAGCCGGCAGTTATCGAGCTGCTTGAGGCATTTGGGCGCGGCGAGTTGCAGCGTGGTGCCGCACAGGCCGCGGTGTGGAATCTCAACAGCCAGGTCAGTTGGGACGAACTGGCAGCAAAGCTGGACGGCACCGCCCGCAGCTTTGTGCGTTCGCCGTACTTCTCGACGGACGAGATCACAACCGCCGTCGCGTACGTTACCGAAGCGGTGCGGCGTGCCGCGGTGCGTCCGCAGCCAGCCATCGAGACTTCTGACGAATCGCTCGGCAGCACGGACTACTAGGGCCCGTTCCGGTAGACGGTTTCGGCTGCCGACGTTTGCGTTACGAGCCAACCAGGGCATCGGCCCAATCGGCGATCCAGGGTGCCTGCCAGGGATTCCAAGTGGGATAGGCAGCCGAAAGGGCGGACAAGACCAGCAGCGTGCAAGCCAGCGCCAAGCCGGCCCGCCGTCGGCTGAGCCCTTGAGCCGCTGGCGGGATGAGGGTCACCCACAGCGGCGCGAGCCAAAACAGCCAGCGCAGGCCACTCGTGGCACCCCCGTAGTTGCGATCTGCCTGCGGCCGGAGGCCCAGGTAGAAGACCAAGCACGCCGCGGTGATCGCCAGCGTGATTAGCGCCAGCTCGCGATCGAGGGGCCGACCCCGCGCGATCAGCCAGGCCCCACCGGCGACGCTCAGCACCCAGATCGGCGTCAGCGAAAACACGCCGTACTTGCCGACCAGCGTGTGAAAGGCATAGACCCCTTTGGAGGGTTCGCCGATATCGACCCCTTTCGGGTTGCGCCAGTAGCTTTCACGGGTTCGACCGTTGAGCGTGTACTCGTAGTCGTACCAGTTATCGCTTGGGTCAACGGTGCTGCGATGGGCATAGGGGGGGCGCCAGCTATCGTGAGCCCAGTAATTGGTGGCAAAGAACGCGACTCCTACCAGGGCCGCGCCGGGCAGGTAGCCGGTGAGCGTTTCCAGCGGCCGGCGGATCGCTAGCGAAGCCCCCAACAGCACCGTCAGCCCGAGCGCTGGTAACTCGTTCGCCGCGGCGAACGCCGCCGCAATGCCGGTTAACAGCGACAGCTTGCTAAGCTGTTGATCGCTAGCACGCAAGCGGCTCCAACCGACGCACGCCGCCGCGGTTGCCGCCGCGGCGATAAGATGGTTGTTAAGCACCGGCGTGAAGGCGCTGAGCAGCGTGCCAAAGCACGCGACCGCCATCGCCAACAGGCGGCCCAAGTCGCCGCGTCCGTGGCGCTCGATAAGCACCGCGGTCATCGACAGCAACAAGGCGAGTGCGCCACCGTTGATGGCCAGCAGCAGCGTTCGGCCAACCGCGTACGGATGGGTGCCCAGCGTCATCCCTGTGAGCTGCATGAGCAGCCAGTAGGGGCCCGCGATGAGCACCATCAGCAGCGGCGGCTTGCTGCTATAGAGGCGGAGCTCACCGTCGCGATTGGCGTGCTGCACCATATCGATCGTGTCCCAGGTGCGCTCCTCGAGCAGCCGATCGATCTCGAAGGTCCCCTGCTCGGCGAGCGCGCGAATGGCGAGCCATCGGCTGCGATCGTTAGCGCTCAGGAACGGCCTTTGCAGCCTTTGCTGGTCACGGACCTCGTTCTCGACCGCTTCGAGCCGCAGCTCGAGCGCCACGCCCGTCATGCCATCGGCCTCGAGCCGAACGCGCTCGCGCTCGAGGGCGATTTTGACGCGTTGGTCTTCTAACCGGCGGAGGTCCACCGAGTTTACGGCAAGAATCTTGCCGGCCGCTTGGCCCAGGGCCAAGGCGATCAAGACGGTGTAAACGGCCCAGCGAAGCCGTGCCGCATTGTTGCTGTGGCTCGTAGAGGGATCGATCGGGGAGTTTCGCAACGGATCGCGCTGGGTCATGAGGCCTCGCGTCGGCGGGCGGCCTCGCCAAGGGTGTGCTGGGCCACCACGTAAGAGGGCCTCTCACGCGAAGCCGCGACCATGGCCCCGAGCAAAGCGACCGCGAGAAATTGGGCACCCACGAGACACAGCGTCAGCGCGTAGAAGATCGCCGCGGTCTCGTGCAGATGGATCGGTTCGAAGCCAGGTGCCACGCGTGAGATAACCCAGCGGCACGCCAGGTAAAAAAGCCCCAAGCACCCCGCTCCGAAGGCCAGCAGGCCGACACTGCCCAGCGCGTGCTGCGGGCGGTCGCCGTAGCCGGTCAGGAACTTCACCGTCATCAGATCCAGCAGCCCCTTGATCAGCCGCGTCGCGCCGTACTTGCTCTTACCGAATTCGCGAGCGCGATGGTGGACCGCCACCTCGCCAATGCGGAAGCCCTGAGCGGCGGCAAGGACCGGGATAAACCGGTGCAGCTCTCCATACAGGCGTAGCTGTTCGACCGCTTCGAGGCGGTAAGCCTTGAGCCCGCAGTTATGATCGTGCAGCCGAACACCGGTCAGCCAGCTAACTAAGGCATTGAACACTAGCGAGGGCCAGCGTTTGTGCCACGGGTCTTTGCGGTCAATCTTCCAGCCGCTTACGACGTCGTTGCCCTCGTCGATTTTGGCGAGCAGGCGCGGCACCTCGGCGGGGTCATCCTGACCGTCGGCGTCCATCGTCACCACGATCGGCGCACACGCTGCACAGAAGCCCGCGTCGAGCGCCGCGGCTTTGCCAAAGTTGCGGCGCAGCCGGATCGCTTCGACCGTGGGATCCTGGGCAGCCAAGCTTTGGATGACCTCCCACGAGGCGTCGGTTGATCCATCATCGACAAAGATTGTTTGCAGCGCGTAGTCGCTCGCTTCCGCGATAGCGTTCAGCTCACGGTGCAACTCCACCAGCGACGATGCCTCGTTCAGCAGCGGGATCACTACTGATACGGCGCGGGGCATGACAGGCGGGGCAGTTGGTTGCAGGGGGAGAGGGCGGGTTGCCGGCGGAGAGGGCCAATGCCCGCCAGGCTGCTGCTTAAGCCGGGCGTTTGGTACGCCGCGCCGACGCACCTACCAGAATAACACACACCAGCACTTCGGCGGTAATCCAGATGATGCGGGTGGCAACGGCGGTGGCGAGCGCTCCGGCTTGGCCTGTTGTGGGGGCAAGCACCTCCAGCATCAGCCCGTCGCGGACTAAGACCCCGCCGGGCAACATCGAGAGGAAACCGGCAACCACGGGCAGGGTCGCAGCCAGCAGCCAATCGGCGGGGGCCACGACCGAATCAACCCCCACCGCCCGTGCGGCCAAGCAGACGCTCATCGCCAGCAGCGTCCAAGCAGCGAGCGAGGCGATCCCGCCTTCTGCCATCAGTAGCCAGGTAAATCCGCGCGGTGCCCGCTCGACATCGATCTTCGCTAGCCTCCGCGTCAGCCACTTGGCCAGCGGCGGGGTCGTGGGAGCGACGCACAGCACCGCGAAGGCGGCGGCAATCCACGGCAGTGACCCCTGTTCGGACCCCATGCGGAGCGTTAACAGCACGGCGGAGATCACACACCCAACCGCCATCAGCGTGAGCGTTTCATAGAAAGAACAAGCCGCGATCGCGGCCGGTCGGGTGTTGAAACCAATCATCCGATCGATGCGGATCGCCACGGCCGCCGCTTTCCCCGGGATGTACTTGCCAATCTGGCTGACCAGATACGCGGCGGCGGTCGCCCGATAGGGCGCGGGCTCGCCCAGGGCGCGCAGGCACTGTCGCCAGAACCAAGCCGAAGGGGTTTGGGCCGCGATCAGCAGTGCGCCCGAGGCGATCGCGAGCAGCGGATCGATGCGCAGCCCCTCGGCCTGCAGGGCGTGCCACGACTCGCGAAACGCGCCCCCCACGAACCAGATCGCCAAGGCAAAGATCGCGATCTTCGCAATCAGCCACAACGGGTGCTTGGCGAGCGACGGCTTGGGCGGAGCGGGAGCGGTCACGAGGCCTGCGGAATCACGATCAGAGGGCGAAAAAAAGGAGCAGAGCGAGAGCCACCGGGTCTGCGTTCCGCCCAACCGTTGCTTGCTGGTAGGATCGTCAGCAGTCCCGACCCACTTCCGCGTCTTTCCTGGTGCAGCTCCGAGCATGGCGTCCGAACCGTCTCAAGAACAGCCGCCGACCCCGAGCCAGGTCGCCCCGCCCGACCGCGACGCCGAACAGGACGCCGCCACCGTGGCTTCCGCCCCCACGCCGCTTGCGGGGGGCCTGCCCGTTCAAGGGATCCCGCGCGTGATCTCGCTGATCGTGCTCTTGGCCGTTGTGCTGCTGATCAGCGTGCTGTTCTTTCGGGTAATGGCCAGCTTTGTAGTGCCGCTGTTCTTGGCGGCCGTGCTGGCGGTGGTGTTCAAACCCTTGCAGCAATGGTCCCTGCGGATCACCGGGGGTCGTCCCCATCGGTCCGCTTTGATCACCACACTGGTCGTTTCTTTGGGCGTGCTCGTGCCTACTCTGGTGCTCGGCTGGCGGGCTTATGTCGAGACCAGCCGCATCGTACGCACCGTGCTGCAGGACGATGTCGAGCTGATCGAGTCGCTCGGTGACGATGGCGTGAGCCTCGGCGAACTCTCGCCGCTGCTGCTGGATCGTCCTTCCAACAGGGTCGAAACGTCTGCCAACGAGTCGCTTCCCGCCGAATCCGCCCCGTCGGAGCCATCCGGCTCAGCAGCAGCCACCTCGCCAGACGCTCCTGCGGTCGAGCCAACCGACCTCGCTACCACGGCTAAGGAAGACGCCGATCCGCCCGTGATGGGCTGGATCGATCGGCTGCGGGCTTATGCCAACGCGCCGCTGCGGTGGTACCACGACAACGTTGACAAAACGTTCGATCCGAACGCGACGCTACGGGCCGTTGCCCGATACTCAGCGCAGCAAGCGGTGAGCCTGGGCCTGGTCGGCATCCAGGCGCTGGTGAGCACGGCGATCGGTTTGGTGGTGATGATCTTTGCGCTCTACTACTTCTTTGCCGACGGTCCCAAGATCATCGAAACCCTGATGCATCTCTCACCGCTGGACGACGAGTACGAGCACGAGTTGCTCGTCAAGTTTGCGTCGGTTAGCCGTGCGGTCGTTGTCGCTACGCTGCTGTCAGCCGTTGTGCAGGGATTGCTAGCCGGGATCGGCTACCAGTTTGCCCTCGACGCCGGTTCGCCCGTCTTCCTGCTGACGGTGCTGACCATGCTGCTGGCGATCGTGCCGTTTGTCGGAGCGACCGCCGTTTGGATCCCGGTCGCGTTGTGGGTGTTCTTCGTCCAGGAAGACACCGTTGCGGCGGTGGTGCTAGCGGTCTACGGAGCCGGGATCGTTTCGACCATCGACAACGTCATCAAGCCGCTGGTGCTGCATGGTCAGTCCAATCTGCATCCGCTCTTAGCGTTGCTGAGCATCTTGGGCGGGATCCAGCTGCTGGGGCCGGTAGGGATCCTCGTGGGGCCGATGCTTGTGGCGTTTATGCAGGCGTTGCTGGGCATGCTCCGTCGCGAACTGGACAGCTTCAACGCCACGCCCCCGTCGGAAACCGCATGAAATAATGGTATCCGCGGGGCCTGCCGCCCTGGAGGACTCGACTAGGGCGTTTTGACTGCTTTCGCTAGACTGCCAAAACGCCGCTGGCACCAGCGTAGATCATCGGGTCGAACGCTCGCCACGGCGCTCGTACAACCGTTAGGATTACAACGTCGATCGGGCGTGGCGCTGCGCGCTACCCCGGGTGAAAGGGGGGTGGCCCCATGACCGGCGTTACTTGTGGAGGGAATCGGATGAGCGTCGCCAGCGCCTGCTTGTTGGTCTTCTTGGCCGGGGTGAACTACGGATGGGAGCCCGTCCGCTCCGATGCCGTCACCGCGACATCTACCAAGCACGACTACATCGTGCAGCTCTCGGGCGAAGACCTGCGCTCGATCGCACGGGGCGACACCACCGAGCTGACGAGTGTTGTGCCAGCCGAGGTTGGCCCGATCGACAGCGTACGGGTGCGCTTCGGCGAGGGCCCGTTGCCGCAGGGCATTGCCGGGCATCCCGAGTCGCACCTGCAAACGGTTGCCAAGCCGGTGATCGACGAGGCCTCAGGCGATTCGGTGCCGTGGCCCGAGCCGAAGCGTCAAACGGTCTACCAAAACCCGAGCCAATTCAACGTTCAGGGCTTGCAGCAAGGATTTGGCCAAGCGACCCCCCAGCAGGGTCCGCTGAGAGAGTTTGGCAACAATCTGTCCGAGGCCACGCGACAGTCACTCAGCGACTTGGGGCAAGGCACTCAGGGGTTCTTCGAGGGGATCGCCAACGGCGTGCAGAGCTCGGCCGAATCCCTCGGCAACGTCGGCCGGAACACAATCAACGCGGGCAATCCGGATTACTTTCGGCAGCGTCAAGCGGCTGAGATGGCCCAGCGTGCAACCCCGCCCCCTCCCTCGTGGGACGGTACTTCCGCCAACGCCCCAAGATCGTCGTTGCCGCCCGATCCTTTTGATAACAACCTGCCCCCGCAGCAAAACCAGTCCGGCTATTCCTACCAGTATCCCAATCCCTCAGCGTCGGGTGGAACAACATCCGGGAATATCGCTCAATCATTCGCCGGGGAGCCCACGCTAACCAATGGCACCTTCGATCGCCCCAGCCGGCTAGAGGCGGTGAGTGATCCGACCTACTACGGCAATAACGCTCAAACGCCGGCTGCCAACGGTTATGGGCCCGGCTACGGGCCCACAAACACTCCGCCGGGATACAACAACCAACCTCAAAATCCGTACCCAGGCCAATCGTACCCAAGCCAGCAAACCGCTCAGCAGCAAAACCCAGCTCTGCAATATTCAGGTCAGCAATACCCGCCGACGAATAACCCGGCCTACTACAACGACCAGAATGCCAATCCGCTTGCCCGTCAGAACTCGGGAGGAAGCCTGTTCGACAACAGTCGAGCGGGGGGGCCGCTCCTGACGCCGCCAAGCGTGATCCCGACTTCGGCATCGCAGGCAACGAATTGGCCTGCGCCACAAGGCAACCAAAACGGGGGCCAAAACCCGGACCCGGCCAACGGCAACAGTTGGGCAAACATGCCGCCGATTGGCACCGCTGCCGCTACCAGCGCCACTGACGGAGGCAGCCCCGCGAACAATCAGCAAACGAATGCCAACGTTCCCCTTGAAACAACGGACCCGCTCAACAGGGGGTTGGTCTACGTGTTGCTGATCGGCTCGTTGGCATTGAACTTCTACGTGTGGACCACTTACCTCGATACGCGCAACAAGTACCGAGCTGCCCTCCGCCGCGGTCCCTCGTCGTACGCCAATGCGGCCCTGTAAGCGGCGTACGTCGGTTTAACAAGAAGTGCGGCACCCTCACCTTACGCCGTCAAACGGCACCCGGTGATCCCCCGCCCCGCGACGCCGCTTTCGCGGTAGTCCTATCCGTGGGGAAGCGGGTCTTGTCGGAGGACCCCCTCCTGAGGGGATCTCTGCTACCAGGCGTGCTACCGGGCGTGGAGAATCGGGCTCAATCGACCACGCTGGCCCAAGCGGCTTCTGCCTCTTCCAGCCACGAGTCCGCGGCGTTCTCGGGTTCAATGCGGTAGCCGTTGCGCTGTGGGGGGCTGTCGTCATCACGCCACCCGAGTCGCTCGGTCGGCTCGGCGGCATAGAGCGTTTCGTCGGTTGAGAGTTCCGCAGCCTCGGCTTCGTACGGCGCGTCTACGGAAGCCGCATACTCCCATTCCAATTCGGGTGACACCGTCGCCGGCTCCCTGAGCGGCGCGGGGGCTGGTGCCAAAACGGGTAGGGGTTCGATCACCGAGTAAGAGGCCTCGACAGCCTCAGCCGCAAGCTCGCCGTACTCCGCTTCAACCGCGGGGAGAGGCTCGGCCACCGGGGGAGCGGGTTCTACCACCACAACCGGTTCGGGTCGGCGTTTCTTACGCTTCTTCGGCCGCGGTGCCGGCTCGGGGGCGACGAAATCCTCGACAACAAGCTCCTCTTCGTCCTCTTCGGGAGGCTCAATCAGAGCGGGCTCGATCGGCTGCACTTCGTCGGTAAGTTGGTCGGCATAGTGGACGGGCAGACGCCGTACATCGGCCTGGAGCGACTTGAACATTTCCCAAACGTGCTCGTGGCAAGTGAAGACCAGCAGTTGGTGCCCGTCCGCCGCAAAGCGGGTGAGCACCTCGGCCGCGATCCGTGCCCGCCGGTCGTCGAAATTGACGAGCACGTCGTCCAAGATCATCGGCAGCTGCACGCCCCGGCGGGCGTACATTGCCACCAAAGCCAACCGCACGCTCAAGAAGAGCTGCTCGCGGGCTCCGCGGCTGAGCGCTTCCACGGGCAGCGAGACGCCGTCCGCGTCGTCCACCAGCAGGACATCATCCGCCAGCGGGGTCCAGACCCGTGGGTACCGCCCGCGGGTGAGCCGCTCCAGGTACTTCGAGGCTTCGATCAAGGTTTCCGGCTGGCGGTGCTCCTCGTAGTCGTTGCGGATGAGTTCGAGCATGGCTCCCACGGCCGCCCGTTCGCGCCAGCGCTCGCGTGCCAGATCGATCTGCGATTCGATCAGCCCGAGCTCAACCCGCCGATCAGCAAGCGAGGTGTCGTCGATCATCGCCTGACGCTGTGCCTGCAGCAGTCCGCGCCGCGCGACCAGATCGCGGAGCGACTGCTCCAGCTCCTCGTGCTTGGCGTTGGCTTCGTTCCACAGCGTGTCGAGGCGTCCGGCGGCGGGGCCTTCGAGCAGCTCGACAAAGTCTTCTTCCGCACCCGCCTTGCCGATCGCGGCAACAATCTCGCGCGAGATGCGGGCTCGCTGCTCCTCGAAACGACGCGCCTCATCGTGCTGCGCGGCGAGTCGTCGGTAAGCTTCCTCGTCCGTCACCGAGGCGGAACGGAAGAGTGACTGGCGCTCGTCTTCAACCCGCTGCGCTGCCGCGGCGACCGCCTGCTGCTTCTCTTTGAGGTCGCGTGAACGTTCCTGGAGCTTCTTGCGGTGTTCGACCCGATTCTGTTGCAGCCGCTGCTCGCTGAGCAGATGACTCAGTTGGTCGAGCGGCTCCGCGTCTTCGACAACGAGATCGGCCTGTTCAGCAAGCGCCTCGATACGCTTGACCACCTTGGCGTACTCGCGCTCAATGCGTTCGAGTTCTTCTTGCTTGCCTTGCGAGCGTTGCTCCAGCTCCGCCAGGCCGCGGTACTGATTGGCCAGCTTTTCAAGTTCTGCGGCGGTGGTTTCGTCCGGCAGACCCACGGCCCGCAACGCCGAACGCCATTCTTTTTCTGCCGCGACCAATTCTTCTTTCGCCAACGCGAGCGTTTCTTCGGCCGAGGAGGCTTGCACCTTGGCACGACGGCGTTCGGCCTCGACGGGCAGCATCCGCTCGAGTTCCGCCAGATGTCGCTCGGCGTTCTGTAGCCGCAGCACGACAGAGCCCTCAGCCATCGGCTGGTCTCCGGCGAGCGCTTCGCGATCGCGCTGCGCCTCGCTGATCTGCCGCTCGGCGAGATCAACCTGCTGGCGGACCGCGTCGAGCTGGTCGGCCCGGTTGTCCTCGAACAGAAAGCGGGCAAACAGCAACGCCAGGCCTCCCCCGGGCCAAAATAGCCAAGTCGCGCTTCGTTCGACCCCGGTGAAGAAAGGCAGGAAGGTCATGATGGCGCACAACGCAAACGCCATCGCGAGCGGGATGAACCACTCGATGGGCATGACCTGCTGCTCGATCAGGTCGCGGTTGGATTGCTCGAGGTCCATCGCTTGGCGACGGGTCTGTTCAAGCTTCTGCTCGGCCTTGAGCCGTTTACGCAGTGTCGTGACAAGTTCGCCGGCCGACTCGATATCGGGGGGCAAGCCGAGCTTGTCACTCGAGGTGATGGCCGACTCCATCTGCGAGGCGTACTTTTGCTCGGCACCGCGGCGGGAGTCGACCTCGCGTTTCGCTTCGACGACGAGTTGTTCTGCCTCGCGGACCGCTGCGGCAGCGGGCTGAAGATGATCGAGTGTGTCCTCGTTCAGGACCGGGGCGGCTTCTGGCGTCGGTTTGTGCCGCCACAGCTTCGCGAGCCGGGCCCGCTCGGAGTCGGCGCGTGTGTCGAGCCGCTCAACCTCTTCGCTCAGCTCGGCGGATTGGCGCTCGAGCGATTCGAGCCATTCTTGCTGCTCGCTCAGCGCATCCAATCGGCAGCACGAGCGGCGGAGGCTTTCGTTGATACCCAGTTCGCGGATCTCGGCAATCACTTGGCGTCGCTGACCGCGCAGCACGTCTCCTTTGCGCTGATGTTCTTCGGCTTGCTGATTCAGCGAGTCGAGCAGCGCCAGTGCCCCGTCGGGGAGCGGACGCAGCGAATCGAGCAGCGCACGCTGTTCCTCCACCCGCAAACGTTCCGACCACAGCGGCTTGAGGCCCACCGCAAGCTCGATCCGCCTAGCGTGGCGCTCAGCCTGCTTCAGCTCGATCGAGAGCTGCTGGAAGTGGGTCTCGACCTCATCCATCTCAACGGCCAGCTTGGCCCACTGTCGGCTCGAGATGGTGAGTTCACCGATCTCGGCCTGAATTGTCTCGCGTCGCGCGTACAGCTCATACAGCAGCGAGGGCTCTCCCGCCGGGCCGAGAAGCTGCCTGCGGCTGGATCGTAAGCCCTGGATCACGTCGTACAACGACACCCGATCCAAGCCCGAAGTCAGACGATAGATCCACCGGGCTGCTTCGGCCCCCTCGAGGGCACCGAGCTCGTTGATCTCGTCCAGCCCGATCGCGAACACGTTGGTGTAGGTGCGCTCATCGACCGATTCGAGTGCTTCGCGGAGCAGGCGGTCGCCCTGTTCTTCGCCGTCGGGCAGGGTGATACGAACCCGGCCACGGTCGGTGGTGCCGCGCTCCGCGTAGCGGGCCACTTCGAAGGGGCCGTCGTCGCTGATAACGCCCAGTTGCCCGCCCGGTTGGCCGCCGTTGCGCGGGGGCAGATAGCGCTCACGACGCTCGGGGGTGACGCCGTACAGCATCGCCCGCAGGAAATGCATGAGCGTCGTCTTGCCGGCCTCGTTGGGACCGTACAAGACCGTGATCTCCGGCGAGAGCTGACGCAGCCGCAGATCGTTCCAGACCCCAAAGCCCTCGACGTTGATCTCGGTTAATTTCATAGCGGAACGGCCTGAGTCGGGGAGCGAGCGACGTGTTTTACGAGGGGCAGCGGCAGAGGGCGGGCCAGATTGGACCGCGCTTGAGCAACGGGGCTCACGCCTCTTCGGTCATCAGAGCCACGCCGAGCTTGGCGGCGCGGTTAAACAGGTCAGCACGATCGGTGGCGTCGCGGATTTTGGCGACTTCGGCGAGCGAGGACATCGGCAAGGGCTTGGGGAGCATCTCGGAAAGATCCAACGCAAAGGCGTCGTTGCGACGCAGCACCTGCACCTGACGCAGCAGGTCTCCGAGGATCGTTTCCTGATCGAGTTGCTCGTGGGGCGGGTCGTAGGGGGTCTCGCAGCGCACGGCGTACGTCCAGCACAGCGGCTGTTCACGCCCGGCGTACTGTTGCAGGTCTTTCAGCAGTTCCTCGCACAGTCCGTCTTCGCGCAGCTGCGCGACGATCGGGCCAACCCCGTGCAGCTTCCAGCAAACGAGCTGGTCGGCTCCCTTCGAGCGGATACGCAGTTTATCGAGACGCTCGCGGAGCCGAGCCTTCAGTTCCGCGGCGCTAACGCCTGCGGTGAACTCCAACTGTTCTTCTTGCCAGCGGACCAAGTCGGTCGCGACGAAGCGAGTTTTGGCTTTCCCCTGCTCATCCACCTGGACGACGCTGCAACCCGAGGGGCCCGCGTCGCGTGGGGTGAGACCTTGCGGTGCGCCCGCATAGTGGGCCACTCCCGGTTCATGGTCGACGGTCGCCCGGCGTGATCGCCCGCCCAGCGCCATGTAGTCAACACGATCGCCCTCCTTGCCGGCGGTGTCGCTCGTGCCGAACGCGATACCGACCGTGAAGCGGCCGTGGGCGTCGCGGCGAAAGCCCGAAGTATCGGCATCGCCGCCGCTCCGGCGGCTCACACCTTGGACAACCGCAACGACCTCTCCGCCTCTTCGCAACTCGTGGGTTTCGACCCGTCCCACGGGGAAGACCGTCACGTTGGGGGGCAACGGGGTGCTCCGCGGCCAGGCTTCGGGCGGATCAATCGCTCCGCCCGCCCAGAACACCGCCACGCCACGCTTCTCTAGCCGACGGAATTGTTCGACGAGCAACACCAGGTCGCGCGGTGCCGCTTGCTTAAGGTCGATCACGTTACCGGCAAGCAGCAACGCATCGGCCTCTTCCGCTAGAGCCGTGTCAAAGACGCGTTCGGCCGCCAGACGCGGCGCGTCGCGCAACGTTTCGCGAAGAAAATCGGGGGCCATCGGCAACCCGCTCAGCGGAGCGTCGATGTGCAGGTCGCTGGCGTGGACCAGCCGAGCGGTCGGCTTGGACATGAACGCCTCCGTGCGTTGGGGGGTTGGGCGAAGGTTCCGCGCGCGTCCCTCGCGCTTGCGGCATTCGCCCACTCGCTAGAATCTACCCAGCATGACGCAATCCTCCAACTTCAGCTACCACACGGGCGGGACCCTTCTCAGCCCCGCCGGCCTCTCTCTTTAGTGGGCGGCCTCGGTGGGATCGGCTAGCTTAAGCTTTTGGGGCGTGTAACGATGGCTCGTGCCACTCCCGATGGCTCCAGGCCCCCCCCCTTCCCGGATCGTTTAGCCTTTCAGACACGGATGAAGTCGATTCCTTCTTCTGCCCCCGCAGAGCCGAACGCCGATCCGGTCCGCTCAGCGCTGCTGCAGCGATTGGCCCAAACGATCACCGACCAAATCCCCATCACCAAATCGATGGGATTTACGGTGGAATCCTATTCTGCCGAGGGTTTGCGGGTTTCGATGCCCTTGGAGCCCAATCGCAACCCCCATCAGACCGCGTTTGCTGGGAGTCTGAACGCGCTGTGTACCTTGGCGGGTTGGGGGATGACCAACCTGATCCTCGGCGAAGCGGGCCTCGCGGGGGCGGTGGTGCTCCGCCGCAGCAGCATCAAGTACCGCGAGCCGGTCAATACAGACCATGTGGCGGCCCTCTGTTTGCCGCCTCCCGAGGGCGATTTGCGCTACTTTCTTGCGATGTTGCAAGAGAAAGGGCAGGCCAAGCTGGAGCTGGCGGTGCAGATTGAGGGGACCGATTCCGAGCGCCCTGCGGTGTTGTACGGGGGCTCTTACGTGGTTTCGCAGGGCAGCCGAGCCTGAAACCGGCATCGAGAGCCATTTTGGCATCTCGCGAGCGGTTTCCGCCCCGGGTAAACCTCGCTGACAACCGCCACAATGGCACTTCTTGTCCGGCCTGCATGTTGCTTCGTCGATTGCAAGCCTTTATATTTAAATGACTTACGGCGATTAACGAGCGTTTGGCACTGCGGTTGCATAAGAGGTTTTTCGGTCCCACGAGCTGTGTGAACTGCTCGGCGGGCTACCAGAAAACACCTCCCGGCCGGGGGTAATCGTTTTACTTTCTTCACCGTTTCCAGAAGGAGGCAAATCATGAATAAGTGCACCCCCACCAATCGTGTTCGCAACCACTTGGCCCCCCCCTTTTCCGATCTTGATTCGCTTGTCAGTCAGTTCTTCGCGCCGGCGCGAGCCGCCGTTGCGGCGAGCGGCTGGGGCGGAGCGGCTTCGTTGTACGAGGCCGACGATCGGCTGCATCTTGAAATCGACGCCCCCGGAGTCAATGCCGAGAAGGTCGAGATTCAGGTCGAGAATGGTCAGCTAACGCTGACGCTCGAACGAACCCTGGCGGCGGAGCCCCCGAAGTTCGTTTACAACGAGCGTCGGTTTGGCAAAGTGACCCGCACGCTCGATCTGCCCGATACGGTCGACCCCGACACGATCGAAGCCAAGCTGAACGACGGCGTGCTGCACGTTTCGATCGCGAAGCGTCCCGAGACACAGCCCCGTCGGATCGAGATCAAGCAGGGCTAAGCGTCGCGAAGCGCTAACCAACGATTCTTCTGAGAGCCTCGAACGGCACCGCCGCTCGAGGCTCTTTTTTTGCGCTGCGCCGATTCTTTCGGCGTGCAGGGAGATGGCCAGCAGGCGAGGGGAGCCGCAGGGCAGCTCGCTTCACGGAAACATCACGCCTTCTTAACAGGGGCTTCATCAACGGTTGGCCTGGGGAAGGAATAATCCGGACACGTTGCAGCTATCAGGGCACGCAACGAATCGCTACCCCCGCCCCTCGCTGAACGGATGGCCGAGCGCCATCCTCCCACCTTGGAGAGAGACTAATGAAGTCAGTTTTGATGCTTAGTGTGTTGGTTGCTGCTTCGAGCACCGCGCTAGCCACGCCGATGTTCAAGATCACCGAGGTCTTTGTTGGTTTGTCCGGTGAGGACGGAACACAAGACTGGATCGAAGTCACCAACTTCGGGACGAGCGCCGGCGATACAAGTGACTTGTACTACGACGACTCAACGCCCTCGCTTGCCAACGCCGGTCAGCTGACTTCCTACACGCTGGCACCGGGCGAGTCGGCCGTGTTTCTGCTCGACATCAATCCGATTGACGCCATCAACTACCCGTTGGACATCGGCAACGGACAGTTCGGTGCGGTGGATGAATTCAACGCCCTCTGGGGTCCTGGCATCACAATTGGTTTGACCAACGGTGGCGGCAACCTGGGCCAATCAGGCGATCAGGCCAACCTGCTCAACTCGGCTGGCGACCTGATCGATGCGTTCGACTACACCGGTGGTGGCGATCTGGCAACCTTCGAAGACCCCACCGGGATGGGCCCCGCCACCCTGTCGGTTCTTGGACTGAACGGTGCCTATGAGTCGGCTCCGTTTTTCAATGACAACCTGGGGCTCCCCAACGACACCGCGGTGTTGGTGGGTTCGCCCGGTACCGCTGAGCTGACAATCCCCGAGCCGGCAACCATCGCGCTCTGCTTGTTGACGCTCGCGACCGCCGCAACGGCGCGCGCCCGCAGCTGATCTTCACGAGTCGCACCAACGCCATCCCGCCGTCCTCCGCCGAGGCCGGCGGGATGGCTCGACTCGATCTCGGTTCGCCTCGCTTCGTACGGCCCAAATACGCTTCCCGGCTCTGGCCGGTACTCCACGATGGAACCTACTCGTCCATGAAGATCGTATCGCACAAGCTGTTTATCGCCGCATTCCTTTTGTGTTCGTTTGTCGCCACCTCCGCGACAGCCGAGCTGTTCATCAACGAGATCATGTTCGACCCGCCGTCGAACTCAGGCGACGGCAAGGACGAGTACATCGAGATCCGCGGGCTGCCCAACCAGTCGCTTGCGAATCACTATCTGATTTTCCTAGAAGGCGAGATCACCAACGCCGGCCTGATCGATAACATCTTTGATCTGGGGGCCTACACGACAGGTAGCAACGGCTTTCTTTCGATCCGTCAGAAAGACTTTCGCTACCAACCGGAACAGATCAATCCGCTCGGCAACAATCTGGTTAACGCGGGCCCGGATCTCATCTTTGGTGCCGACCCCGGCTTTGGCAGTGGTGCCAACAGCACCGTCGGCCATACGGACGAAGGGGGCAACGGCCGGATCGAAAACGGTGCCTTCACCGCGATGCTGATCCGCAACGCCAGCGGTGCCGCGCCCGTGGTCGGCGAGGACCTGGATCTTGGCAACGACGGACTCGACGTGCCCACGGGCAAGATTGGCTGGCAGGTTCTGGACGCGGTCGCGATCGCTGAAGAGGACGAAACGCTCACGGCCCGCTCTTACGCCCCCATCAACTTCGGCGCCAGGCCCGTCGAGGGCATCCCCAACGGCTTTCAGCCGCTGATTGAACCGGGCGCAACATTCGTTGTGCTGCCGTTTGAGATCGAGTACCTCGGCCGTTGGGGCAACTCAACGGGTCAAACCGCAGCCGATTGGCATGTCTCGAACATCACCGATAACCCGGGCTCGGGCTTCATCGGCGGGGCCGACTATCGGCAGTCGGGCGCTACCGGAACGATCCCCGACCACCCGGCAAGCGACGGCAACCCCGCGACGCCCGCCCCGCAAGTGCCGATCCTCGAGTCGAGCAAGAACGTTCCGTACGGGACGCGGTTGACCGACACGATCGGGGGCCCCAACTTCATCACGGGTGACTTTACGGGCGATGGTTACGTTGACATCGCGGACTACACCGTGTGGCGTGACACGTTTGGCCAGACCGGCCCGGGTGGCTTGTTTCCTGCGAGCGAGTCGGATCATCCGGCCGCGGATCCCAATCACGACTTCGTCGTCGATAGCGCCGACTACGCCCTCTGGGCCGCCAACTTCGGCCAGCCCGGATCGTCGGGCAGCAGCCTGTCGTTCTCGCGGGCCATCCCTGAACCGACAGCAGGGATCCTCGTGAGCCTGATCGGTGCCGTGACGGCGATGGGTTCACGGGGCCGTCGTCAAAACTGAGAGGGTCTATAAGCGCTCTCGTTTTCGATGCAAATATTTTTTCGCGTAAGGAAGGAATCTCCGGCATTGATCAATCCAAGCACGTCGCGTCCGCGCGGCTTTACCCTCGTTGAACTGCTAGTGGTGATCGCCATCATCGGCATACTGATTGCGATGCTGCTGCCCGCGGTGCAGGCGGCGCGCGAGGCGGCCCGACGATCGCTGTGCTCGAACAATCTCAAGCAGGTCGGTCTGGCGCTGATTAATCACCACGACACCTACGGCGAGTTCCCACGCGGCGTTTACTCGCAGCCAGAACCAATACCTGCCGGATTCACGGAGGAGGATGGCCTGGGGTGGGCCAGCCGACTTCTGCCGTTCATCGAAGAGCAAGCGGTGAACGACCGGCTCGTTAACAATGATCTGGTGGTCTCGACCGGTGGTTTCACGTTCGATTTTCGGGGAAATCCGTGGCAGCCAATGATCTTTGCGGTCGCAAACAATCTGGGCAAGCTGCCCCTATCCGCTGCCGACACCCGCATCAGTACCTTTCTGTGCCCGTCGGTAGAGATGCCCGAGTTTGGTGTGGATAGCAGCTTTTATCGGTCGAACCTCAGCCCCACTCCGAGTGCGCCATTCATGCACGTCGGGCATGCGGTAAGCCATTACAAGGGGTCGCGGGGATCGTGCGACCGGGGCATGTTTCTTAGAACCGCCGAGGCGCAAAAAGAGGGCCCCTGCACGGAGAACGACTACGATGGTGATGGCGTGCTCGACACCATCCAGCGCGAACCCAAGCTGGGGATCAGCATCACCGACGTGACCGATGGCACGAGCAAGACGATCGCCGTCGGCGAGTCAGCTTACACGGTTGCCCCCAAGAATTTTCCAACGTGGATCGGCAGCTACGAAGAGGATGGCAGCGTTTTGTTCAAAACGCGTGATCCGATCAACTGCAACCTTTCGGGGATTGCGCTTCCCCTTAGCGAGTTCGACGAACTCCGCTTGCCAGGAGGCCGCAAGAGCGACGACTGTGCGATGGGCTGGCACCCGGGCGGAGTGCAGTTCTGTTTTGTCGATGGATCGGTTCGGCTATTCTCCGAGAATACCGATGTACGGATCTACGCCCTGCTGGGCCATCGCCATGACGGACAGATTATCAATGGACTGTGAAATCCCAACCAAGCACAATTTGCGGCGTAAGTTACGGAGCCCTTCCGCAGCGATCAAAGCAGCGTTTTGGCTTGTGGCGGTTGGTGTGACGTGCGTATCAATCGGCTGCGACAGCGCTCCGTTCCCGCTAGCGCAAGTTGAGGGGCAGGTCACGCTCGACGGCAAGCCGCTCTCCAACGCCAAGGTGATGTTCGCACCGGTCGCAGCGGCGGGCGAAATCGAAGCGGGCAAAGCCGCCTTCGGACTGCTCGATAGCGAGGGCCGGTTTACGCTCAGCACCTATAAGCAGGATGACGGCGCTGTTGTTGGCGAGCATTGGGTTACGGTCGTGAATCTTGCCGAAGGCAAGGGGCAGCGTTTCTCGCGCGTGACCGTGCCGACCGGCCGATTCCGCGTCGAACAGGGGGAGATCAACGACATCGTCGTGGAGCTGACCTCTGCCATGCTCAAAGGCCAGACCGACTCGGAGTGAGCTTGCGTCGCCTGTTCAAATGACAAGCGGTCGTCAGCTCCACCCTTTGGCCACGGCAAGACCTGCTGCTGCGGCGGCGAGGCCCAGCACCACATTCAAGCCCACGTTGGCAAGCGCTAGTCCCGGTTGGCCCAACTCGACGTGACGCAGCGTTTGGTAGCCAAAGGTGGAAAATGTCGTGAGCCCGCCGAGCAGGCCTGCCGTCAACGCCGCATGGCCATGCGGCCCGAAGCGGACGTCAGCGATCCAGCTCGGGTGCATGAGCGCTCCGAGCAGGAAACACCCCAAGACGTTCACTAGCAGGGTTCCGTAGCCGAACCCCGCGCCCCAACTGCGTTCGCACGCCATGCCAATGGTGTAGCGCAGCGTCGCCCCGATGGCACCGCCCAGCGCGACCATCATCAGCCGTAAAGCGGTATCCAAGCGATTTTCCTTGGGGCGGATCGATCTTTATTAAGCACGGCTAGGTGTGCGCCGAGGCGGCCAGGCAGTGTGCTGGCCGCGGCCTTTCTTTTAGCGATCAGGGCTGAGCGGACAACCGCGATCGGGGTGGTCACGGCGTCGGTAATCCGCTTCCGGCAAGCCTGTTAGTCGGGGTAGGCCGATTGTTCGGGGGCCGTCTTGCCTGCGGTGCCTGCGGTTTGCCTGACTCGCTCAACTAGCCCTCTCAGATTGCCGAGACTACCAAAGGGGCCCAGGTCCCGCGACTGCGAAGAGCGACTGGACCGCTCTCGATTGACACAATTGATGCAAGCTCGCTGCAGGAGGCGGCAGGCATGGACCCTCGACGAATCGAAACCGCACCGGCTTGGTTGTTAGCGCTGGCCGCTTCAGCGCTCGTGCTGAGCTGGTGGGTAACCCGCGCGCCCGACTCGCCACCGGACCGTCAGCTGTTGACTTCGGTCGATCGCGGGCCGCTAGCACCGCTGGCGTGGCCTGCTTGGAGACTGCCGCCCGCGGAGCCCTCCGTGGGGGTCGTGCGGGCGTTGCCCCCCCTGCCGTGGCCAACGACTTCGCCGGCCATGCTCGATTCGTCTCGTGCCCGCGCTGCAAACGGCTCGGTGGTGTTCTTAGGCCCGTCGCTTGCCGATCTGGCGGCAGAATCGGCGATTGAGTCGGCGGCCTTCCGCTCGACCCGCTTTGTTCTGCTCCGACCCGCGGCAGCAAGGCGCACCGCCGGCCGGATCACGCACGAGCGCATCGCTTACTCCGAGCCGAATCAACCGCTGTTGATCAGCGCGCAGCAGCGCTGGACAAAGCAGGTCGGCATTTTCCTCTCGCGTCAGGTAGCCCGCAGGGTGCCACACGTCCTTCATACGGCCGGATGGCCGAACGCCCTTGATGATCAGCTTGCGTTGCTAAGCCGCGGTGTTGCGGCGTGGGACGATTTCACCGAGGGCATGCCCTCCGCTGAAATGTCGACAGCAACTCTCACGTTGCGGGCTCCGCAAATCAATCGTCGCTCGGGCTCGTCATCGCGAAACGCGCTGCCGCAGATTAGCGCGTACCTGAAAGCCGGCACCATCGGCGGGGCCTATCCGTTGCCGGAGTCGATCGGCTTGCTGCTAGACCGGGTCGCCGAAGATCGCGAAGCGGCGGGCTGGGCGTGGGCGACTGCCTATCGGCTGCGGACCCTCGTCGCGAGTCCGCGGAGCGGTACCGCGGGCGTCAACTCGCTGCTAGCCTCGCTGAGTGTTGCCGCCGGCGAAGCCCAGACGATGGCCGACAACGCAGCGGCACCCGAACTAGCGACCGAAATGCGGCGTGCGGGCTACGCCCTCGAGCGCCGGATCGCTACCTGGCAGGCGAAAGACGCGACCATTTCCGCCACCCAAGCGATTCTCGCCAAGCGGCTAGAGAGCGCCCGGTGGGCGATGAACGATGCGGCTGACATCGGTTCGACCCTGCGTGATCCCGAGGCAGAAACACTGAGTGTTGCCAAGCGTGTCGCCGCGGATCTTGAACGCTACGAGTCGGCTCCGTCGGCTGCTCAAGCCGAGAAGATCGCCAGTGTGGCGAACCAGCTAGCCTTGGCGCCGACGGCTGAGGCTGCCGCTTTGGCACAGACCATTGAACGCGACTACCGCAACGCCAACGTGCGGATGGCGCTTTCCGCGGACCTGATCAATCGCTTGCTGCCCAGCCCTGATCCCACATCGGCACCGGTCCGGGACCGGATCGCCGGCACACCGGTACGTGGGCACTCGGTCACTAAGACCAAGATCGGTATCCGTTTGATCCCCGACAAGGCGGCTTGGCGGTTGGGCCTCGAAGCGAACGGTGCCGTGTCATCGACGACGGTCTCCGACGGCGGAGCGGCGCGGCTAAGAAGCCGGGGGCAAACAACCTTCTCGGCTCGCAAGCTGATCGTCGTCGATCCGCGCGGCATGCACGTTGCCCCGTCGCTAGCCGAAGCAAACTCCGAGTCAAAGCTAACGGGGATCACCTCGCAGTACGATCGCGTGCCGTTTGTGGGGTCGTTTGTGCGTTCGACGGCCCGTGACCGCTACAGCGAAGTCCGCACTCGGGCCAAGCGTCAGGTTGAGACCCGCATCGAACAGCAGGTTCGACAAACGCTGGACCAACGGGCCGCTGAAGCGATGGCGAAGCTTCAAGATCGTTACCAAGCGGGGCTGATTGGCCGGGCTGCTGCACTGGGCCTTGAAGTTACACCGCTCGAGATGCGAACCACCGAGACCCGGGTCATCAGTCGTGTACGGCTGGCAGGAGCCACACAGCTTGCTGCTCATACGCCGCGGATGCGTGCCCCGAGCGACAGCGTGGCCAGCGTTCAGCTGCATGATTCTGCCGTCAACAACGCCATCGAAGGCTTGGAGCTCGCCGGTGCACGGCTGACCGCTACCGAACTGCGTGAACGTATCCAGGGCCGATTGCAGCTGGAAGCAACCGCTGACGAAGCAACGACGGAAGAGGCGACGATTCGATTCGCGGCACACGAGCCCGTGCGGGTGAATTTTGCCGAGGGCCGCGTGCGGCTCACACTCGCGATTGACGAGCTGTCCGTTGCCGGGCGACGTCACCGAGCGTTCAAGGTTCACACGTTCTATCGTCCCGCTGTTGGTGACTTCGGCCCTGAGCTAGTGCAAGACGGCACACCGCAGATTGAAGGTCGCATGCGGACCGCAAGCCGGCTTCACCTGCACGGGGTGCTGGGCAAGGTGCTGGGCGAGAATCGACGGCTCACGCTGCTAGCGAAGGATGCCGAGCGCACGATCGACCTGCAATCCAAGCTCGCGGATCTGGCGACCACACAGCTGGTGATTGAAGACGGCTGGCTCGGGTGGGCCATGGGGCCGCGTGCGACGAGTATCGCGTATCTACAGCTTGGGACTTACGTCCGATAGCGAACCACCGCAACCTGCCCCTCCGCCGACAAAAAGCGGCCACACAAACTAACGCTGTTATCGTTCCCCTGCCGCTAGACCCACAAAGGAGATAATCCGCCAAAGAAACACATCAGCATCAAGCCACAACGTCACGGAGAAAGATTCGCCCGACGGTGGACCACGTCACCCAAAAAAGTCACGCAACGCAGGGGATCCGAAGCGTCACCCGCTAGACTCGTAAGCATGGAACGGCTCGAACTTAAGGCGGCTCGCGTCGAGCATACCGCTTACCGCGATGCGGCCGGGGTGCCGCATGTCGAAGCGCGGAGCTGGCACGAAGCGCTCTATCTGCTTGGCTACCTGCACGCGGTTGATCGTCCGACGCAGATGCATTTTGCGCGGACCGTGGCGTCGGGACGCGCGGCTGAGCGGATCGCGAATCGCCCCGAGCTGGTCGAGATGGATCGGTTGTTGCGCCGTTCGGGCATCCAGCGGGGGCTCTCCGACGAGGTCGGCATGCTGTCTGCCGACGTGCTCGCTCCGCTTGAGGCCTATTGTCGTGGCGTGAACGATGGCTTGGCACCGATCGGTCGGACCCTGCCGATGTGGGCCGTCGGCTTCCGTCCGGACGCGTGGAACGCAGAAGCGGTGTTGCTAATCGGCAATCTGCTGAGCTTCGCGGGCCTTGCGGTCGGCGAGCAGGAAGCGGAGCGCGTGCTCCTCGAGTTGATCCAGTTGGGCGTCGATGATGAACGGCTTCGCGAGCTGTTTCGACCCTACCTGGACGGCGTAGATTTCGCACCGCTGCGCGAAGTGCGGATGGCGCGACAACTCTCCGACGATGCGTTGGAGGTGCTCGCCGATCTGCCCCGGCTGGCGGGCAGCAACGCGTGGGCGATTGGGCCCGCGCGCAGCGCTACGGGCGCGGCGCTGCTCGCTTCGGACCCGCATCTGGAAGTCAATCGGTTGCCCGCCATCTGGTACGAGGTGGTGCTGCGTTGGCCGGCCAAAGACGGCGGCACCGACTACGCGCTGGGGGCCACCCTGCCCGGGTGCCCGCTGATGGCGGTCGGAAGAACCCCGCGGCTGTCGTGGGGTGTCACCTACATGCACGCCAACACGAGCGATTATTTTATCGAAGACATCCGCCCCGACGCCGCGGCCGGATGGCAGTATCGGCGCGGCGACGAATGGATCGGCTATCAGCCCCGCATCGAACGGATCCAACGCAAAGGGGCCGAACCCCTCGTGGAACGCGTCTACGCGAACGACGTTGGCGTGCTTACGGAAGAGCCAACCGAGGCCGGCAAGCACCTCTCGGTTGCGTGGGTCGGCAGCCGCCCGGGAAGGGGCGCTTCGATCGGAGCCTGGCTCCAGGTGATCTCGGCTGAATCGACCGAGCAGGCGATGCGGGTCGTGAAAAAGTCGCCCCATCCGTCACTCGTGTGGGTGTTCGCCGACCGACAAGGGCACATCGGCAAGCAAGCCTCGGGATGGCTTCCGGTGCGTGCCCGCGCGTCGGGACTGGTGCCCGTTCCCGCGTGGGATCCGACCAACCACTGGCAAGGCGTGGTGCCGGCGGAGCGCTTGCCGCGCGAGTACGATCCCTCTCGCGGCTTCGTGGCTTCGGCAAACGAGGAGATGTACCTGGCGGACGGCGCCCCGCTGCATTCGCACGGCTTGCACGATTACCGTCGCCGACGGATCGATGAACGGCTGACGGAACTCGCGCACGCTACGGTCGAAGACATGCAGCGGCTGCAGTACGACGTCACGAGCCTTCACGCTCGTGAGCTCTTGCCGGTGCTTCTTACCCACCTGGATGAAGAGCATGTGGTGCGGCGTCGGCTCGAGCACTGGGACCACCGCTTCGACCCCGCGAGCGAAGGTGCCCCGCTCTTCATCGCGTTCTATCGGCTGGTACTGCTCGAGATTTTCGGTGCCGAGCAGGGGATCGGCTGGCGCCGCATGCTTTACCTCACCACACGCATCGGCTATTCGGCGATGCTCTTAACGGCGTGCGATCGCATGCTTCCGAAGGTCACGAGTGCCTGGTGGCAGGATCGCGATAAAGGAGCGCTTATCCGCCGCGCGGCAGACCGAGCGGCGGAGGAACTTGCGCGCAATCCAGCCGGCCAGCGCTGGAGCGATGTCAATGCGTTCCACTTCATCAATCGGTTCTATAGCGGTCGCGGCGGATCGATCACCGGCCGATTGCTGGGGTACGAGTCCTCACGCACGCCGATGCCGGGCTGCCACGCGACCCTGTTTCAGGGGCACTTGAAGGCGACCGCCCGCCGCGAATCGACCTTCGCGCCGAGCTACCACTTTGTGGCCGACCTCTCCACCGACACCGCCTGGACCAATCTGCCGGGCGGGCCTTCCGAGAACCATCTATCCAAGTGGTATCAGTCGGACGTTGCGCGCTGGCGTACCGGGGGGTATAAGCCGCTGGTGGGCGCAGTCCCCCCCACGCCGCTCGTCACCCCAGCGCGTTCGCCGTTTGGCGGCTAGCCGAGCGGTTGGCTAACGCACAACGACGCGCACGCGCGGACCGCCGCTGTAAAAGTGCCGGGTTGTTGCCGGCCACCTCTGCGTGGGGGCGCGGAACGAGACCGACGTGCGGATCGACGGATCGATCGGGGCCCGGGTGCTCCACCGGCGGAGCCGCCATTGGGGACCGGCCTCGACCGCCTCACAGGCCATCAGGCAGAACCCCAGCCCGAGCGCGGCGATCGTTAGCGATTTTTGGAGGGGACGCATGGTCGGGATGCTCCTCGTGGCTTCAGAAGTCATGGCGTGTGCCTAGCGGTGCGCCGGGCGGTTTGAGGAATTATACGCCCGATCGGCAGAAGACGAGGGCAACAGCGGAGTCTGCCATTGTGGCGGTCTGCCGACTCGGTCGGCGGTGCGCAGGGTGGGGTGCCGACCATAGGGGGGGACCGCCATTTTGCGGCGGCTTGGCGGCTTTTCATTGGTTTTCTAGCAATCGGCTCGGGGCGGGGTCGGTCGCACATCCATTGGCACCGCAGTTGCTTACCTTGGGTAGACATCTGTGTTATCGGTGCGCTTTGGCAGCCATTTGGCCGTGAGCCCCGCCCCGCAGAGCCCCTAAGAAATCGATCCCGGGCGGCTTGCGTCGCTCGATCGCGTATCAACTGTTGGTCCACGTCATTCACTCCGCAGGTAAACCCCGTCATGGCGACCGCCACTAAGAAGAAGACCAAGGTCAAGCTCGAGCCGATGGGCGACAAGGTTGTCGTCGAGCGTCTCGCCTCGTCGGACGTCACCGCTGGCGGCATCGTGCTGCCGGATTCATCGAAGGAAAAGCCTAATCGGGGGACGATCGTCGCCGTTGGTCCCGGCAAGCTGCTGGACGACGGCAGCCGTGGCACGCTCCAGGTGAAGGTCGGCGACCAGGTGCTGTTCACCAGCTACGCCCCCGAGACGATCGAACTGGGCGACGAGGAATACCTGCTGATGGGCGAGTCCGACATTCTCGCCGTCGTTGAATAAGCGTCTCGGAAACAGGTGTCGAAGCCACCACCGTCGGCGACGCCCAGCACGGAGCGCCGCTTTGGTGGTGACCCACGAATTCCAATCCCAATCGCCCTACTAAAACCGCCGGCTTGCACCGGGTGGTTTGACCCAAGCCAAAAATCATCCCAAACGGAGATCTCTCATGGCAAAGATGATTGCCTTTGATCAAGAAGCTCGCGACGCCATGCGTCGCGGCGTGCAGAAGCTGGCCCGCGCTGTGAAGGTCACGCTCGGCCCCAAGGGCCGCAACGTCATCATCCAGAAGTCGTTCGGCTCGCCGACCGTGACCAAGGACGGCGTCTCGGTCGCCAAGGAGATCGAGCTGGAAGACACCTACGAAAACATGGGTGCCCAGATGGTGAAGGAGGTCGCCGCCAAGACCTCGGACATCGCCGGAGACGGCACGACCACGGCCACCGTGCTTGCCGAGGCGATCTTCAACGAGGGCCTCAAAGCCGTCGTGGCCGGGGTCAATCCCGTCCAGATGAAGCAGGGCATCGAGAAGGCCGTCGAGGAGATCACCGCCGAGCTCAAGAAGCTCTCGATCAAGGTCAAGAGCACCGAGGAAATGGCCCAGGTCGGCACGGTCGCCAGCAACGGTGACCGCGAGATCGGCGACATGCTCGCTAAGGCCATGGAAAAGGTCGGCAAAGATGGCGTGATCACCGTCGACGAGGGCAAGAGCCTCGCCACCGAGGTTGAGTGGGTCGAGGGCATGCAGTTCGACCGCGGCTATCTGTCGCCCTACTTTGTGACCGATCAGCAGCTGATGGAGTGTGTCCTTGAGGACTGCTACATCCTCGTGCACGAAAAGAAGATCACCAACGTCAAGGACTTGGTGCCCGTCCTGGAGGCGGTCGTCAACAGCGGCAAGCCGCTCTTGATCGTCGCTGAAGACATCGAGGGTGAGGCGCTCGCCACGCTCGTGATCAACAAGCTCCGCGGCACGTTCAACGTGGCGGCGGTCAAGGCTCCTGGCTTCGGCGATCGCCGCAAAGCCATGCTCGCCGACCTGGCGGTGCTCACCGGCGGACAAGCGATTTTTGAAGACCTGGGCGTCAAGCTCGAGACCGTCGGCCTGGCCGATCTCGGCCGTGCCAAGAAGGTCATCATCGGCAAGGACAACACGACCCTCATCGAAGGTGCCGGTAAGAGCGCCGACATCAAGGGCCGGATCGACCAGATCCGCCGCGAGATCGACGCCTGCACCAGCGACTACGACCGCGAGAAGCTCGAAGAGCGGCTGGCGAAGCTCTCTGGCGGCGTGGCCAAGGTCAACGTTGGTGCCGCGACCGAGAGCGAGATGAAGGAGAAGAAGGCCCGTGTTGAAGATGCGCTGCACGCCACGCGGGCGGCCGTTGAAGAAGGCATCCTGCCCGGTGGCGGTGTGGCTCTGGTGCGTTGCTCCAGCAAGGTGAAGCCCACCGGCCTCACCCACGATCAAGAGATCGGCTACAACATCGTCGTCCGCTCCTGCCGTGCCCCGTTGACGGCGATCGCCAGCAACGCCGGCAAGGATGGTGGCGTGGTGTGCGAGAAGGTCGCCTCCGCCAAGGGTGCCGAGGGCTACAACGCCGCGACCGACACGTACGAAGACCTCGTGAAGTCGGGCGTGATCGATCCGGTCAAGGTAACCCGCACGGCCCTGCAGAACGCGGCGAGCGTAGCAACGCTGATGCTGACGTCCGACGCGCTGATCGCCGAGGCTCCGAAGAAGGACAAGAAGGGCGCGGCGGCACCCGGCATGGACGACATGTATTGAGCCGAGTGAGTTTTTAGCCCCGGGTCATAGATCCGGGGCTAAATCAAAATACGAAGAAACGACAAAGCCGCCGGCGCAAGCCGGCGGCTTTTTTTGTGCTTAACGCGCGTCACTCTCTCGCTGCTTGGCATGGTTCTAACCGCCAGCGTGAGCTAATTCGTGGCCGGGGTGCGGAACACGAAATAGACCGCCCCCACAAGGCACAGCGCGGCCCACAGGTGATCCCAACGCAGCGTCGCCTTCATGTAGAACAGGGCGAACGGCACGAACACCGAGAGGGCGATCGCCTCTTGCAGCAGCTTGAGCTGACCCAGGTCGAGCCGTGTGTAGCCGATCCGATTAGCGGGCACCTGCAACAGGTACTCGAACAGGGCAACGCCCCAGCTGGCCAGTGCGGCGACAATCCACGGCTTGTGCCCCAGCTCTTTCAGGTGCGCGTACCACGCGAACGTCATGAACACATTCGAGAGCGTCAGCAGGGCGATCGTCGTCAAGACGGGAGACATCGGAGCGCGCTCAGCCGTGCTGGTCCGGGTACCACGGTGCGGCGATCTTCAGCGCTGCCCAGGGCACGAAAAACAGAATCAGGCTCAGCCCCTTCATCATCGCGAGTATCTCGTAGACCGCCTCGTCGAACGCCTCGGGGCTGAGCCGAAAGAGTTCCGCGTGAATCGCGTACGCGGTGTCGTGCAGCGTGAGGTACAACACCAGACCGAGCGCCTGGATCACGATCGCCACCAGGAAGCAGACGCCGAACGGGTTGGCTATCGCGCTGAGAAATTGGCGGGTCATTTTCGGGTTCCTCCGCGGGGGGGTGAAATGATCGCTCGGGTTAGCGGATCCCAGCGCTCGCCCTGCGGGCGTGTGGCCGCCCGGGTTATTTGCGGCCCTCTTCTTCGCCGGTTTCCAGAACCGCGAGGAACGCTTTCTGTGGGATATCGACCTGGCCGATCGACTTCATCCGCTTCTTCCCTTCCTTCTGCTTTTCCCACAGCTTGCGTTTGCGGCTGATATCGCCGCCGTAGCACTTGGCGGTGACGTTCTTGCTCATGGCCTTGATCGTTTCGCGCGCGACAACGCGGGTGCCAATGGCGGCTTGCAGCGGCACCTCGAACATGTGGCGCGGGATCTCTTCCTTGAGCTTCTTGATGACCGCCCGGCCGCGTGTCTCGGAGTCGCGTTTGTCGCACACGATCGAGAGCGCATCGACCCGCTCACCCTTGACCAAGATGTCGAGCCGCACGAGGTCGCCGGTTTCGTAGCCGCGCAGCTCGTAGTCCATCGTCCCGTAGCCACGCGTGATGCTCTTCAGGCGATCGTGCATGTCGTACACCACCTCGGCCAGAGCTAGGTCATAGACCAGCATTGCCCGCGTGGGGGAAAGATACTCTTGCCGCACAAACACCCCGCGGCGGTCCGCACAGAGCTTCATGATGCCACCGATGTAATCGACCGGCAGGACGAAGCTGACGCGGACAATCGGCTGCTGGAAGTCTTCGATATCGCCGTTGGCGGGCACGCGCTGCGGCGTGTGAACGTCGATCCAGTCGCCGTCTTTGACCTTGATGCGGTAGGTGACGTTCGGCGCGGTCTGGACGAGGTCGATATCCGATTCACCCTCCAGCCGCTGCTGCACGATCTCCATGTGCAGCAGGCCCAGAAAGCCGCAGCGGAAGCCGAAGCCCAGGGCGTCGGAGGTCTCGGGCTCGAACACAAAGCTGGGGTCGTTTACCTGGAGCTTGCTGAGCGCCTCGCGCAGGTTCTCGAAGTCTTGGCCGTCGGAGGGGTACAGCCCACAGAAGACCATCCGTTTGGGTTGTTCGTAGCCGGGCAGGGCGGCGGCCGGTTCGCCCTGGGCGACGCTCAGCGTGTCGCCGATGTGGACCTGGCCAAGCGACTTGATGTTGCACACCACATAGCCAACCTGTCCGGCCGACAGGTGCTCACGCGGAACGCGGCGCGGGGCGAGCTGGCCGAGCTCGACAACCTCGTGGGCGGTGCCGGCCTGGAGAAACTTGACGCGGTCGCCTTTGCGCACGACGCCGTTCATGACTCGCACGTAGATGATCGCGCCGCGGAACTCGTCGTAAACGCTGTCGAAGACCATCGCCTGGAGCGTGGCGTCCAGCTTGCCCGTGGGGGCGGGAACGCGAGCGATGATCGCGTCGATCACGGCCTGGCAGTTGAGGCCGGTCTTCGCGCTGCAGCCGATCGCGTCTTCGGCGTCGAGACCGAGGGTTTGCTCGATCTCTTCCTTGACCTCTTCGGGCCGGGCGTGGACGAGGTCGATCTTGTTGAGGACCGGGATGATCTCAAGGTTGTGTTCGATCGCGTTGTAGGCGTTGGCAACCGTTTGGGCCTCGACCCCCTGGAAAGCATCGACCAGCAGCAACGCTCCTTCGCAACAGGTGAGCGAACGCGAGACCTCGTACTGAAAATCGACGTGGCCGGGTGTATCGATCAGATTGAGCTCGTACTCGGTCCCGTGGTGCGTGTAGCGCATCGACACCGCGCGGGCCTTGATCGTGATGCCGCGTTGCCGCTCGAGATCCATGTCGTCGAGCAGCTGCTCCTTCATGTCGCGCTTGCTAACCGTGCCTGTCACCTCTAGCAGGCGATCCGCGAGGGTGCTCTTGCCGTGGTCGATGTGCGCGATGATCGAGAAGTTGCGGATCCGCGCGGGGTCGATCAGCGGGGCTTGCTTGCCGCGTTTGGCAGAGGTGCCCGGGCTGGCGCTGGGGGGGGTCGGCGTGGGCGTAGCGGGGACGTCGGCCATTGCGGCGTGTCGAGCGGTGTCGGAGGGAGCGAAGGCGGGGCCAATCGGTACGCCGAGCACGCTGAGCGGCACTTTGCTCGGTGAGGGACGGCAACTTACAGGCAAACCGTCTATTTGACCTCGCCACCACCGGCAACGGAAGAGCGACGCCCGCCGAGGGTTTCGGCTTCAGGCTGCTATCGTCGGGCTTTCACGGGCTGCTGGCCGCCGCCGCTTGGCCTTCAAAACGACGAAAAACGTTGAGCGCGGGGGGGCTCGGTGCTGTGCCGATCATGCCCGTCACCTCGGTCCAGGTGCCGTCAACAAGGGACAGAGCGTATCCGCCGGAGATTCCGTCGGGGGCAGACCGCTCTCCCTCCAGGAGCTGGTAATTGTTGAACCAGAAAGTCGCCACTCCGCCCGCGACGCGGATCTCCCAGTCGGTCTTCCAGATCCGCACGGTCTTGCCGTCGCGGCTCAGCCGGACCGCCTCGACGCCGGGTTCAACGAGTTTTTCGATGACCGTCCCGTCGGGGCGTTCACACCGCCAGGTGCCCAGCGCAAGCTGTTCGAGTTCGGCTTTCCGCTGATCGTCGGAGCGGTTGATCTGGAAGGGTTCGGCATTGCTCGAGGGCCACAGCCGCGTCGCTTTGCCGGGGACAAATTGGGCGGTTGGTGCCAAAGGGGCGACACGCGAATTGCTAGGCCGCACGGGGCGATTGGCCCCCGTAGTCACCCGACGAAACGCGTCGAAACGCGGGGGGCCTATCGCGTCGGCCTCCAGACGCACCATTTCGTACCATGCGTCGTCCGTGACTTTCAGCAGGTACTGTCCCGCATAACTAGGCGGAAAGACCCGCCCGCCCTCAAGGCTTTCAAAGTTGCCAAACTTGTAGAGCACAAATTCGCCGACGGCCTCGAGCTGCCACTCACAGCGCCATTTCATCGAGACGACATCGTCAAGATAGATCGTGACGGTCTCGTGATCCTCGTCGACCTCTTTCACGTTGCGTTGACGCACGCCGTTGTTGTTGGACTCAATTTCCCAGGTCCCAAGACACTGCCGACGGACCGCTTCGAGATCGACGGCACCGCAGGGGGCAACTTGCAGCAGGCAAACGACGGTGCAGCAAAGCAGGGCAGGGCGGCGCATGGCTTTCTCTGGAAGGGGACACATGGGCTCTTGTAGGGCACACACGGAGATCGACACCGAAAATTCGGACCGGTCAGGTGAGATAATCCTCACTCGCGATGCTAGGCGGCTTGGAAACCGCAAACAAGCAACTTCTCTAGCGAGAGGCAAGCTTTTTTAAGCGTGGTCAGCAACGGTGATCGCTGCGCGATGTCGAAGCCGACGCCTTGCTTTTCACGGCTAGCGGCTCGCTAGCTCTGCCCGCTTGCGGGCGATCGTCTCCAGAAGCTGCTTCTGCGGGTCGGCAAATTTTTGCACCCCTTCGCGCATGAGCGTCGTTTCCAGGTGTGCGAAATCAACCTGAGCGGCGATGTTGGCCAGAATCGCGGGCGCGGCCTGCTCATCGACACGGCGGCCGAAGGTCAGCCCGCTGGCTTGTGTCGCAGCGTTGGTAGCGGGGGGATTGGTCTGGATGTCACTCCCGGCGAGCGCCTCGACGTACTTCCAGGCCTTGTCTTCCGGCTTCTTCGTGCCGGTGCTCGCGAAGATGATTTCTTGGTGGAGGTCCAGCTCGGGGTGCTGGGCGGCGGCCTTCTTCCAAAAGTCTTGGTTAGCCTGCCACACCTGCTTGGCGTTCACGATGCCGACCTGTCCGCGGGTTGGGGCGGACAGTTCCGAACAGTGCTGATCGGTGTACACATCGATCCGCGAGACAAAGATGCTGTAGACGCTCTTGAAGCCGGAGAGTGTCTCTCTCCTCAGGGCACCACGCCACACCGCGTCGCGCGCGCGCTCGTACTGTTCGAGCGTGAACAGCAGGGTCACGTTGAGCGTGATCCCCGCGGCGGCAAGCTCCTCGAGCGCGTCGATCCCCGCAGGGGTAGCGGGCACCTTGATCATGCGGTTCTCTTGGCCCACACTCCACTCGTTGCCCAGCTCGATATACCGCGCCACACGCTCTTCGTGCGGCAGATTAAGCGTGGGGTCTTCGATCAACGGGTCGAGCTCGAAGCTCACCCAACCGTCGTCGCAGCCGGTGTCTTCCCAGATGGGTAGAAAAGCTTCTTGCGCGAGACTCACGACATGGTCGGCCATGGCCCATGCGATGTCGTCGTCGTCGAAACCCTCTGAGATTAGCTCGGCGATGAGGTCATCGAAGCGCCCGGTGCCGATCAGGTCGGCGATGATTGCCGGGTTTGATGTGGCACCCGTTGCGCCGTAATCGAGATTCTGCTCGACGAGCTCGGGATCGACCGAGTCCAGCCACAGCTTGGTTCCGCAGGCAATGAGCGATTCGAGTGGCGTGGTCATGGATGCTTGGATTCCTGGCGGGGAGTCAGCTCAGGTGCTCTGTGTGACGCAGCGTGCGGCGCTGCTGCCTTCTTTCTCGGAGGTTCTGAGCGTGGTTGCAAGTGGTGCAGCGGCGCGGCGGCAGCTTCCCTCACCGCCGTCACGGGGACGATATCCCACACCAGCCCACAAGCACGCAGCAGCCGGATCGAAGCGTAAGTGACGTCGATTTCCCACCACCGATGGCCGTGGGCGGCGGCACGCTGATCGGCGTGATGGTTGTTGTGCCATCCTTCGCCGTTGCTGATGAGCCCCACCAAGAAGTTGTTGCGAGAATTCTCGCGTGTGTCGTAGTTGCGATAGCCCCAGGTGTGCGCGATCGAGTTCACGCTCCATGTGATGTGCCAAACAAGCACCGTGCGAACGAAGACCCCCCACACCAGCACGCTCAGGCCCAGTCGCAAGGCTTCTTGTGCCGATCCGCTCACGAGCCATCCGGCACCAAAGCCGGCAATCAAAAAAAGCGCGGCATGGGCCGCATAGACCCAGACCCAGCGTAGATTGCGTTCGAGACCCAGGTAAAAAGGGTCGCGGAGCACGTCGCGGGCGTACTTTTCATAGGCGGCCGCGGAGTTGAGCGAGGGATTCTCGACGAACACCCATCCTACGTGTCCCCAAAACAACGAACCAAGCGGCGAGTGGGGATCTTCCTCGCGGTCAGAGTGTTGGTGGTGAGCTCGGTGGGTCGCGACAAAATGCCCTGGAGTTTTTTCGAGGCAGCATACGCCCAGCACGGCAAGCAGATGTTCGAGCCACGCAGCGCAGCGAAAACTCCGATGGGTCAGCAGGCGGTGATACCCCAGATTGATGCCCAGCGTGCCGAACACGTAGCAGCCCGCGATGGCCAGCGCCACGCCCCACCAGCTGAAAAGCCACGGTGAGAACGCCGTGGCGGCCAAAAGATGGATCGTGAGCACCGTTGCCAGTGCAGGCCAATCGATCCGGCGTGGCGCTGCCGAGGGGGTGGCTACGGCGTTCGGGGGCGACATTCGGGGGCGGCCTGCGTGGTGCATACGGTTGGAGCCCCGCAACCTACGCTTGCGGTCTAACGCCGGTCTAGGTCAAACGATCAAGGTACGACCAATCGAGCCTAAAATCGCGGCTAAACCGATCGAGCGTCGGTTGCCACTACGGCTCGGCGTGGGGGCTTAGCCCTTGAGGCAATCCGCTCGGGCAAGCCCCGCGGCACCGATGTAGCCCGCGTTCCCGCCAAGCTCGGCAAAGTCGATGGCGATGGCGTCGCGAAGGCTTGGGATCAACCGCTGACGGGTTTGGTTCCGCACTTCCGCTAAGAAACGCTCCCCCAGCGGGTGACCCGCACCGCCGAAGGTCAGCGATCCACCGATGACGACGGCTTCGGGATCGATCGTGTGGACCACGGTGACGATCCCGATCGCCAGATAACGAGCCGTATCGAGCACGATCTGATGGGCGATCGCGTCGCCCGCTTCGGCGGCGTTGGCGATCAGTAGCGGTGAGAGTTCTTCGCCCGCTTCGATGCTATCGCGGAGCGAAGTCTCGACGAACTGATCCGCCAAGATGCGGCGCGCCTGCGCCACCACGCCGTAGCTACCGCAGTAGCCTTCCAGGCTGCCGCGAATCCCGAGCGAGTTGAGCGGGGCAGTCGGAGAGGCATCGATAATGATGTGGCCGATCTCGCCGCCGCAGCTGTGCTCGCCGTCGAGCACGCGATCGTTGAGGATAATGCCCCCGCCCACGCCCGTGCCGAGGGTGACCATCACCAAGCTGTTGTATTTGGCCCCGGCTCCGCCCCAGTATTCGCCATAGGCCGCGGCGTTGGCGTCGTTCTCGTAGTTGACGCGGAGGCCCGTGGCTTTAGCAAAGAGATCCCGAAGCGGTGTGTTGTGCCAAGCGGGCAGGTTGCCGGGGCAGAGCAGCATGCCGGCCTTGAGGTCCATCGGGCCGGGCGAAGCGAGGCCGACCGCGTGCAACGCTTTTTTGAGACCCGCCTCGGCGGCAAGTTCTTGGAGGGTCGCAGCGACACGCTCCGCCACGGCTCCGGGTCCGTCTTCTTGCTGGGTAGGGATCGAACGAAACGCGATCGGTTGAGCGTCGTCGCCAACCAGCCCGATCTTGATGTTGGTTCCGCCAATATCGATACCGGCGTAGACCGCCGCTTGGTTGGCCTCGGGCATAGCTGAGCGGTGGGGCTGCGAGTTGAGCGAGAAGGAAAGCGGGTTTCGTGGTGTGCGGCTAACGCACAAGGATCGTAAGGGGCGTGCTGCTGGTTCGCAATTCCGAACCTGAGCCGCCAACGGCAAGCCAGCCCTGGCTCAGCGCACCGTCTACGACAGTTGTCGCGACAAGATGCCGCGGCAAAAAAACTTATTGATATATCGGAATGTGACGATATATTGATGTGTTATGGGAAAGAAGAAAACCACATCGGCTCCGCCAGCCGGCCCCCGAATCACGCCGCTGGATCAGCTCGCCGAAGCCGCCGAGTGCCTGCGTGTGCTCGCCCACCCGCACCGGCTGCGGATGCTGCAGCTGGTTCGCCAGGGGGACTTCACCGTGGGCGAGCTTGCCGCGGCTTGTGAAATCGTGAGTCCCGCTGCTTCGGAGCACCTGCGGCTGATGGAGCGGTGCGGGTTCTTGGTGGCAGACCAACGAGGCCGCCGCCGCTATTACCGCTTGGCAGAGGAACACGTCCCGCATCTGACGGCGATCTTGACCTGCATCGAGTCACGCTTCGGTGCCGCTTGAAACCCTTGAGAAATTCTTCAACCAATTACCCCGGGTAACCCCTCATGAGCGCAGTTCCTACGATCACTCCCGAAGAGCTTCGCGCCAAGTTGAGCAGTGGCGTGGTGTTGATCGATGTTCGCACTCCCGCCGAGTTCGGCGAGGCGCACGTCGAGGGCGCTCGAAACGTGCCGCTTGATCGGCTCGATCCGTCGAAGTTTCTCAACCAGCCGGGAACCCTGCACGTCATCTGTCAACGCGGCGGGCGTGCAAAGCAGGCTTGCGAAAAACTGCTGTCGGCCGGGGTTCTCGATTTGGTGAACGTCGAGGGGGGCACCTCCGCTTGCGAATCCGGCGGGCTGCCGCTGGTGAGGGGGGCCAAGGCGATCTCGCTTGAGCGTCAGGTCCGTATCGCTGCCGGGTCGCTCGTGGTGCTGAGCGTCCTGTTGGGGGTGTTGGTGCATCCGGCATGGTTGGGGCTCGCCGGCTTTGTGGGCGCTGGCCTGGTCTTTGCGGGGGTCACGGACACCTGTGGGATGGGCATGCTCTTGGCCCGGATGCCTTGGAATCAACGTGCGACCAGCTGCACCCGCTAACCCGAATCTCTTCCCAAACGAATCTCACCCGAGCTTGCCGTGACCCACGTTATTTCCGCCGCTGTAGCGAAGACTCCTCCCCTTAAGATCGTCATCGTGGGGGCCGTTGCCGGGGGCGCGAGCGCGGCCGCCCGCGCGCGGCGATTGAGCGAGGACAGCGAGATCCTCCTCATCGAGCGGGGGCACGAGCCGTCTTTTGCTAACTGCGGCATGCCCTACTACATCGGTGGCGAGATCGCTCACCGCGAGAAACTGCTCGTTGCTCCCGTGCAGCTGCTCCGCGAGCGTCTCAAACTTGATGTCCGCACGCGGCACGAATGCCTTTCCATCGATCGTGCTCGAAAGACGGTGCGCATTCTCGAAGTCGATACCGGCAAGGAGTATGTCGAAACGTATGATCGACTGATTCTTTCGCCCGGTGCTGCGCCGCTACGGCCCCCGCTGCCGGGAGTTAATCTGCCCCGCGTACACACGTTGCGGAATCTGTCCGATGCGGACCGTCTGCTTGCCGCTAGCAAAGCGGGGGGGCGAGCGGTGGTGGTTGGCGGCGGCTTCATCGGCATCGAGATGGTCGAGAATCTTCTTCGCCGGGGAATCAAGACAACGCTGCTCGAAAGAAATCCGCAGGTGCTCACGCCCTGGGATCCGGAAATGGTTTCGGCTTTTGCGGAAACGCTCCGCGACCGCGGCGTTGATCTGCGACTCGGCGAAGAGGTGACCGCCTTCGGTGAGTTGCCCTGCGGCATCAGCGTTGAAACCTCGGCTGGCGATGTTCTGGAAGCCGATTTTGTCGTGCTCGCGATCGGGGTCCGCCCCGAAGACGACCTGGCCCGCGCCGCCGGGCTCGCAGTCGCTGCGCGCGGCGGAATCGTGACGAATCCCCGCATGCAGACTAGCGATCCGGACATCTACGCGGTCGGAGACGCCGTGGAAGTGCGACACGTCGTTACAAAAGAAACCACTCGGATCCCGCTCGCAGGACCCGCGAACCGACAGGGACGCATCGCGGCAGACGCGTGCTTTGGGCGCACTTCTACTTTTCGTGGTGTGCAGGGGACCGCCATCGTTGGCCTGTTTGATCACACCGCCGCGATGACCGGGCTCAGCGAGAAAGCTTGCCGTGCAGCGGGGATTGCTCACGAGAAGATCTACGTCCACCCCGCGCATCACGCCGGTTACTACCCGGGAGCCGAGCGCATTTCGCTGAAGCTGGTTTTTGATCCGCAAGACGGCCGTGTCTTAGGGGCCCAAGCCGTTGGCGGAGCGGGTATCGATAAGCGCATCGATGTGATCGCGATGGCGCTTCAAGCCGGCATGACGGTGTTCGATCTTGAGGAAGCCGAGCTGTGTTACGCGCCGCAATTCGGATCCGCCAAGGATCCGGTGAATATGGCGGGCTTTGTGGCGGCGGGCGTGGTTCGCGGCGATCAGCCGATTGTTCACGCCGATCAGATCGAGGAGCTTGTCACCGCGGGTGCTTACGTGCTCGATGTGCGAACGCCGGCTGAATTTGCGCGGGGAGCGATCCCCGCCGCGATCAACATCCCGATGGAAGAACTGCGCGCGCGGCTGCAAGAGCTGCCGCGCGAGCGGGCGATAATTGCCTACTGCCAAGTCGGCATGCGGGGCTACTTGGCGACGCGTGTGCTACTGCAGAGCGGATTCGATAAGGTGCGGAATCTCTCCGGGGGATACACGACCTATCGGCAGAAATTCGCCGCGCCGATGCTTGTCAGCCCGGCTGCCCGTTAGCGCGTAGCTCGGTCGAAGAGACATCGAGCCGAAACGCTTCCTCGCTAACCGCGTCACAGAGGGTGGCGAGTTTCGGGGGGAGGGCGAGATCGCCCAGCGCGACGAAGCGTTCGCCCATCGTCCGGCCGAAGACCAGGAATCGGCACCCGCGCTCGGCGAACTCGGCAAACTGCCGATCACGCTCCTGCGGATCGCCGCCGCAGTAGCGCGCGTCCGCGAGGCGCTGCAGGGTATCGGCCCCCACGGCAAAGACGCAGCCCGGAGCCAGGCGCGCCTTTTCAACAAAGGTAGCCGCTGCCGTGATCCAAAGCGGACGCTGAGCGAGCCCTTCCTGACGCTCGGCAATCTCCAAAAAGTCGAGCGGTAGCTTATCGACATTCGTCAGCGACAGCTCGAAGACCGCCACGCTGCCAAGTAGCTTTTCGGCATAGGCCGCCATGCGGGCGTGCCCTTCATGGAACGGATTGAACGATCCGGGAAGCAGCAAGCGCGGCGTTTTGGGAGCATCTGGCGTTGCCCACACGCTTTGCTCTCCGGAGAGCAAAGCGCCGAGTTCTTCGCTGCCGTGACGGCGGATGCTCGCTTCGATACCGGGAGGCGACTTGCTAAGGTCGAGTTCGCGGACACCGGCGGCGTCGGCCAAAAGGGCGAGGAGCGCCCGCTCCGTGACGGATTCTTCCTCCGCCCGGGTGCGTCGCCCTTTTTCCAGATGCAGTGACAGTGCCAGAGTCCGCTCGGTGGTCTGAGCGGCAACGTACAGACGATGCTCGCCCCGTTTGGGCCGATCGGTCACGAGGCTCGCCGTTGCACCAATGCCGATAAGCGTGCGGGGCTCGGCATGGGGCGCGAGCCGCCGGGCACGAAGCCAGCTCGCCATCGCCATTGCGCGGGCGGTTTCTTCGGAGCAAGCCTGCTCAGGCTTCGCCCCGAGCCAATCCGTTAGCGCTGCCTCTGCCTGGGGGGCGATCGCTTCGAGCACGCTCTTTGAAGCACCGGGGACACCCAGCAGCCGGCCGATGGCTCCGCTGCCTCCACCGGCAGCCGCCAAGACGATCCGCCGACCGGCCGCGAGCACGGCGGCTTCCAGGGAGAGGTTGCAGGGGAGGTCAGCAGGTTTCGCCACTTATCGTCCTCAGGGGAGGAGGCGTGCAGAGCTTCGTTTTGTTGCCGGAATACCACTCACCATGGCGACTGTGTCGCGGAACGGCAACCGACGCTGAGCCGGAGAGGTGGTGTTTTCGCACCACGAGGCGATCGGGCCACCGCTGAGCGCTGCTCTGTGACAATCAGGACGAAAACGCGGCCCCCCGAAGGGGCTGCAACGCGGTGGGTACGTCGGTTGCTCTGTATCTGGCTCGAAGCGAAGCCGTGATCGGTTTCCGCCGGTCGTCCGAAACGTCCCGCCTCCAAACGAGCAACGCGAGCGATGAGTCGAACCGACGTTATCGAAATCAATCGGATCGAAGACCTTCAGTCTTACCATCTGGCATGGTCAGCGCTGCACGCGGAAACACCGGGTGCCTCTTTCTTCCATACACTCGAGTGGCTGACCGCTTACTGGAACCACCACGGCAAAGGGAAACGCCTGCGGGTGCTGATCGTTCGTAGCAGCGGACGACCGATCGGAATCGTGCCCCTGTGCGAGGTCCGCGAGAGCGGCAGCCTCGGTCCGGTAACGGTGCTCACCTACCCGCTCGAAAATTGGGGCACGGTCTACGGCCCGATTGGCCCGTTCACGACCGCCACTATGACCTTGGCGATGCGGCACATCTCCCAGACCCCACGCACCTGGGATGTCTTTGAGCCGCGTTGGACGGCGCACGATTCCGACGATCACGGCCGCACCCTAAGGGCGATGCGTGGGGCCGGTTTTAGTGCGACGTTGTCGAATGACTGGTCGACTTCGGTGATCGATTGCGATCACTTTGCGGACTGGGATTCCTACCTGTACTCGCGGTCTCACAAGGTGCGGCATGAGCTGCGGCGTCAACGTCGCCAGCTTGAACGGGCCGGTGTCGTCGAGCACCTACACTACCGTCCGACCGCTCTGTGCGAGGGGGGCGGCGATCCGCGGTGGGATCTCTTCGAGCACTGCGTGGCGGTTTCGCGACTCACGTGGCAAGCGACTTCGAACACGGGCAACACGCTGTGTGACCGCCGTGTGAACCCGATGCTCCGCACCGCTCATGAGCAGGCTGCTCGGCTCGGCATGCTAGACCTGCATCTGCTCACGATCGACGGCGTTCCGTCAGCGTTCTTCTACGGGCACCACTGCCATGGCGTAACCAGCGGGCTACGAATGGGCTACGACCCCGCATCGCCCAAGGGCGCCGGGGCCGTGTTGTTTGGTATGGTTATCGAACGGGCGTTCGCGTTGGGCGATCGCCGCCTTGATCTAGGAGCCGGCGACGAAAACTACAAGAAGCGGTACCGCACGTCGGTCACCACCACCGCACGCATCACCCACACGCCGTTGACGGCATGGCGTCCGCAACTGGTTGGCGCGGGCCGCTGGGTGCGGGCGCAGCTTGGTCGGCCTTTTGGCAAGGCCGTTAGTTCGACTGCTGCTCGCTCTTGATCGCTTCGGACTGGGCCTTCAACGCGGCCGCCTCTTTAGCGAGCTTGAACTCCGAGCTCGGCGCGTAGTACTGAACATCGTCGGTCAGATAGTAGGGGCTGGGCAGGGTCTGCCCCGCAACATCGATCTGGCACCCGGTCAACGCGGCACAAGCCACCAGCAGCAAGCCAGCGACCATGCCATAAGCCGTTGCCGTCTGATTGCCCTTATTCATCGCTAGTCGTCTCCGGAAAGCGGTCAGCGGCGGGAGCGAGGGGAGGCAAACAAGCGAGCCGGTCGCACGAATCTCACGCCGTTACCACCGTCATCGTCGCTACGAGCGGTAAACTCCACACAATCGGACCAATCCGGAGAGAAAAGTCTCCACGCCAGACGAACCACTAGGCGCGATGGCTCACGAAGAAGCGCCTCGTTTCGCACAAACTCGGGCGAGAAAGCCGGTTTTAGGCGGGTTATCGCGTACGCTTGCAAGACCGTGTTTATGAACCGCCTCCGCCGTCGTTGCTCCGCCTACTTGCCTTTCCGGGCGTTGCTGGCCTTGCCGATCCTGGCTTTGCTAGCAGCGGTGCCGCTGGCAGCGCAGACGGGCCGGGCGATCCCCGGAGCGGGCTACTTTGCGGCTCTGGACGATCTTTACGCCGCCGACTACACGCGGGCGGAACGCGGCTTCGTCTCGGAACTGCGTGGGGGGATCAAGACGACCGAAGCGCGGTGGATCGACTCGATCTGTTACTTCACGATGCTCGGCGAGACTTACTTCGTGCAGGGCGCACACGCGGCCGCTCTGGATCAGTTCGATCAAGCGATCGACCTTTTCATGGCGAATCGTGCTTGGCTTACGACGGTACAGCTGAACCAGCCGGTGCGTGAGGACCTCAATCTGCCACGCCGCATGCCGGCTTGGGCTCGACCTTTGCGGGCAGCCCGCTATTGCGACGTGCCGGCGACTTTTCTGGCAACGATTGGACGCATCGACAATTCGCAGCAGGCTCAGCAAGGGGGCATCATCCAAGCGGCGCAGTTCTGGCAGCTCGATGCCCAAGAGCTCGCCCGCTGTGTCGCTTGGTCGATCTACCGTCGAGGTGAGTTGCTTGGCCCGCTGGCACCCTACGACGCGCGTCAAAAAGCGGTGAGCGATCTTGTTGCGCGAGGCGGTTTAGCCCCGGCAACGGCCTGGAGCAACGCCTGGGTGAATCTGTGGCAGGGCGTTGCCGCCCTCTCGCTCGAGAGCCCGAAGACCGCTCTGCCTCACTTGCAACAGGCCACGCAGATGGGGCCGTTTGATCACCCGCTTACCGGGATCGCGCTGCTGGCGCAGGGGCGGCTTGCGCTCGAAGCGCAGCAAGCCGTCGCTCCTCAATTGCTACACGACGCCGCGATGGCGGGCGTCGCTTACGAAGACTATCTGGTTGTCGCTGAGGCGGTTCGCTACGCCCATCAGTTGCAACTGAGCATCGACCCCCGACCGCTTCCTTGGCTTGAGCCTATGGCGGCGTGGTGCACGCAGCGCGGGCTGGATGAGACGGCCATCCGCTGCCGACTTGCTCTTTCCGAGTGCGCGCTCGAAGCCCGCCGGCCCGCCGACGCGGCGGCGCTGTTGCGGGGTGTGATGGGCCGCAATCGGTTCGTGGGGCGCGGGCCCTTAGGACGCGAGGCCGAACGGCTTTCGCTGATCGTTGCCGCCCAACAGGGCGCCGGCGCAAAGGCCGAACTGCAGGCGGCCCAACTGATCACCAAACAGAGGTCCTACTCATTGCGCGGATACCGACGCGGTATCGCCGACGCGGCGATCGAATCGGGGCTTCTCTCGCCACGTAACGCCGAACGGGTGTACGAGCGTTTGCTCGCCGATCCGTCCGCTGCCGACTGGCGTGACGATCCGCTCGATACGCTCGCGGATCTGGCTGACGAATCGACCAACTCGTTCGATCGCTGGTTTGCCGCAGCAACGGTCCGGCGTAGCGCCGAGACGATGCTTGCCGTGGCCGAGCAGCAATCGCGGCGAAGGTTTCTGGCGGGGCAGCCACTAGGCGGCCGCGTCTTGAGCTTACGCTTGTTACTCGAAACCTCTGCCGAGGCTTTGGGAGATAAGGCGGTTGATGCGAAGGGGGCCATCCTCGATCGCCGCCGCGACTTTGTCGAATTCTCGGCTCGTGCTGAGCCGCTGCTGGCCAAGCTCAAACTGGCCGCGGGTTCCGCTCGAGATCAGCGTGATTGGGAGGCAACCCTCGACGCACGCGAGGCGATCCTCACGCAGATCGCGCTCTCGCGGTTACCGACGCCGCTCGTCGCAGCCCCATCAGCGGGCAAAGAAATCACGAAGCAATTGACCCCCGGCAGCGCAATCCTGCTCTTGCGCGTTGGGGCGGGCGAGGTCTTCGGCATGGCGGTGTCGCCCACCGGCGTCGAGGCCTGGCGGATCGGTGATGAACGTGAAACGAATCGTCAATTGGTCGCGGTGCTGAAGCTCATTGCCGGGGTTGGTCGGCAGCAACGCTGGACGGTAGCAGCACTCGTCGACACGGCGTGGCGCGACGCGTCGGCCGAGCTGGCGGGGCTCTTGCTCAGCGGCGCGCCGGCCGAGATACGGTCGGCCGATCACCTGACAATTATCCCCGACGCCTCGCTGTGGCACACCCCCTGGCCGGCGCTGATGGTGGGCGACGAAACCAAAGGGCTTGCCCCTCTGATCGAGCAGCGGTCGTTCGCGCTGGCCCCCACACTGGGACACGCGCTAAAGCCAAGCGGTGAGCGGCGCCGTCTCGAAACAACGGGAGTGATTGGTTTCTTACCCGGTGCCGATGCCCCGCAAGACCCGATTGCGCAACGCGCCCCCGGCGCGGTGGTGATCGAGGCCAAGCCCGCCGCATCGCCAGCAGCCCTCAAGACACTGCTCGATGCCGCGATCATCTCGATCGATCAAGATCTAGAGATCGAGGCTCCCCTTGCGTTGCGACTGCTGCCGGCCGGCCGCGGTCGTTTCGCAACACTCGAGGGCTGGACACGGTTGCCGACCGTGGCACCCACCATGGTGGTGCTGACCGGCCTCCATTCGGCAGCGGAAGATTTACAGGCCGCGTTACGCTCGCGGAAGCGCGGCACGCGGCGGATTGGCGACGAGGTGTTTCATGCGGTCTGTTCCTTGCTGGCGCCGGGAACCTCAACCGTGCTGATGTCGCAATGGTCGAGCGGCGGGCTCCATGAACGAGAGCTGATCGCAGAGTTCATGGTGGGCGTGCGTTCGTTACCGCCGGGCGAGGCGTGGCGGCGCAGTGTCGAGCTAAACCGAACGCGGCTGTTGAATCTGGGCGCCGAGCCGCGGGTTTCGGCCGAGGAGGCCGAGGCGGGCGTCGATGGATCGCACCCGCTGTTTTGGTGCGGATTTCTGTTAGTCGATTAGTCTTAGCGAAAAAATTTCCCGATTTCTTGCACCCTCTGGACATCGTGCGCCGCTGTAGGGGCATGAACGCCGTCAGCCAGCCGTTGCGAATGGACCTCCGCCGCGCCACAAAGCCCCCGGGAGAGGGTCCCGGAGACCGTCTTCTTGAATTGGTGCAGCTTCATCAGGCCGCCCTATGGCGATATCTGCGCTATCTGGGGGCCCAGGAATCCGAGGCAGACGACTTAACGCAAGATACTTTTCTGGCGGTCACGCGCAGTGACTACGAGCACCGCAGCGACGCCCAAGCGGCCTGCTTTCTCCGTACCGTAGCACGCCGGCAATTGCTCACCCTCCGCCGTCGTCAGCAACGCGAAGCCACCGTGATTGACCTCGAAGCGGCCGAGGCAGTCTGGATCGAGCGTGAGCCCGAGCTGTGGGACGATCAACTGGAAGCGCTCCGCGACTGCGTTACTCAGCTCGAGGGGCGTTCGCGCCAGGCGATCGATCGGCACTATCGCGACAAAGCGAGTCGTGAGGCGATCGCCGCCGAACTGGACCTGTCTCCTGATGGCGTGAAATCACTCCTGCGGCGCACCCGGGCGGTTCTGCGTGAGTGTGTCGAGCGCTGGCGACGTTCGTTGCCGTAGGTCGGTTACCGACAGTGAAGCCGGCGTGCCAACCTTCTAATCTTTCCCCTTAACGCTTCCCCAGCGAGGCGATGGTCATGTCTGAACGCAATCTTTCAACGAACGATTTGCACGACCGGGTAACCGATCGTCTGCTAGCCGAGGCGGTAGGTGGCGAAACACCGCCCGACCTGCGCGAGGCAATCTTGTCCCGTGGTCAGTCCGGTGCTGCGCTTGCGGAAAGCAAACCCGCGCGGTGGCGCTGGGTTTCGCTGGCGATCGCGGCTTGCTTGCTGGTTGGCATTAGCGTCGGGCTGTTGCCGAACGGTTTGCAAGAGGCCGATCAGGTGGCGATCAACATGCCCGCGGACGCTTCCAAGCCGCCAATGCCAAAGCAGCCCTTTACGGCTGAGCAAGGCAACCGCGAGCGCTCTTCCGCGGTGGCCGACGGAGAATCGTTTAGTTCGAAATCCGAGTCCATGCCGACCGAGGAGGCGAGCGGCGCTAGTTTCGGCAAGAGCGCTCGAGGCGGCGTCGCTCTCGCGGACGAAACCCCCGACTCCTTAGGGCTTGGCCGCAGCGAAGGGGTCGATACCGATCGGCTCCAACGCGGCTTGGAGGCAGCAGAAGGAGTTGCCGCAAAACCAGCGCGAACGCCATCCGCCATCAGCTCAGGGGCGACACCCGCGCTGGAATCGCCGAGCTATTCCGGCCGAACGCCCGCGTCCAGCGCTTCGCCCGCGAGCCCTCCTTTCGTCTTCTCGGCAGACAGTTACGGACGGGAACTTAAAGGCCGCGTCGATCTGCGTGCCCGGCAGGCAGATCAGGCATTCTCCTGGCAACATCTGCCCGGAATCGCGGGGGGCGATCGTTACGCCGCGATCAACGAAAACCCGTTCGTTCTCGCCCAGGGGGCCGAAGCCCTCAGCACGTTCTCGATCGATGTCGACACGGCCAGCTACGCCAATGTTCGCCAGTTTTTGCAGCAGCGTCATCAGCTGCCGCCCGCCGATGCGGTGCGGATTGAAGAACTCGTGAACTACTTCGACTACGCCTATGAGGCTCCCGCGGCCGAGAGTGAGGTTCCGTTTGCCGCGAATCTTGAAGTGGCGGATTGTCCCTGGAATGCGCGGCATCGGTTGGTGCGGATCGGCATCAAGGGACGCGAGGTGCTGGCTGACAAGCGTCCGCTCTCGAACCTTGTGTTCTTGGTGGATGTGTCCGGGTCGATGAACGAGCCCAACAAGCTGCCGCTGCTGGTCGCAGGTTTGAAACGGCTTGTACGCCAGTTGGGTGAGAACGACCGGGTTGCGCTCGTGGTGTACGCGTCGAGCGAGGGTCTCGCGCTGCCGAGCACCTCGGGGGCCGACAAGCCGACGATCCTCGCTGCGCTTGATCGGCTCACCGCCGGAGGATCAACCGCCGGCGGTGCCGGCATCCAGTTGGCCTACCAAACAGCCGAAGAAAACTTCATCACCGGCGGGATGAACCGCGTGCTGCTGTGCACCGATGGCGACTTCAATGTCGGTCTGACGGGCGACACCGCACTGGGCGATTTGGTTGAGACCAAAGCCCGTGAGACGGGCGTCTTTCTCTCGGTGCTTGGGTTCGGGCGTGGCAACCTCAACGACGCGATGATGGAAACCATCTCGGGACGCGGCAATGGCGTGTACGCCTACATCGATTCGGATCGAGAAGCCCATCGCGTGCTGGTGCGGCAGATGTCGGGCACGCTCGTCACGATCGCCAAGGATGTGAAACTGCAAGTCGAGTTCAATCCGCAGCAGGTCGCGCGGTATCGACTTGTCGGCTACGAGAACCGCCTGCTCGCCGCCGAGGATTTTAACGACGATCAGAAAGACGCCGGGGAGATCGGTGCCGGCCATACGGTGACCGCCCTGTATGAGATCGTCCCGACCGGTTTGGCTGAGGGGGTCGATCCGCTCAAGTATCAGCAGGAGCCGGCAGAACGCAGCGCTCAGACGGCAAAAGCCGACGCGCCTGAGTTGCCCGAATCGCCTGAGCTGCTGACGCTAAAGATCCGCTACAAGCAGCCCGACGGCGACACGAGCACCAAGCTGGAGTTCCCGCTCGTCGACGAGGAAGCATCCCTTACCGACGCGAGTGCCGACTTCCAGTTCGCCTCGGCGGTAGCGGAGTTCGGGCTGCTGCTGCGGAACTCACAGCATCGCGGCGCCGCGTCCTACGACGCCGTCCTGCAGCGGGCCGAGAGCAACCTGGGCGACGACCCGCACGGCGACCGCGCCGAGTTCCTGGGCCTGGTGCGCGAAGCCAAACGCCTTTCCCAGCAGTAATCATCCGGGATAGCATGGCGCCCAACGACACAGCGCCACGCTCCGAGTCGATTTCATATCGGGAGAGGAGAGCAGTGGTTAGTATCGACCCTCGGCCGCTTTAGGTTCAGCGAGCCGGTTCTTGTTTGCCCGGCCGATTGTCCGTGGGCGTCAGCCCGAGAGGTTGGACTATGCTAGCCAAGACACTGGCGGAGCCAGTGGCACGCTATAAGATGAGCTGCCGGTGCCACCCGGCGGTCCAAGGGAGGTAGGTCCTCATGAGCATCAGCCGTTTCTTTACAGAGACTCTCGGGGCGAACCTCGCCAACGCCCGTTGGGCGTGGGGCGCCACCAACCCGGTGACTAACGAGGTGTTCTTACGCGTGTGGGCGGATGAGATCGAATCCACCCCCGACGGAGAACGCAGCCTGCTGCTCAACGCCGATTGGTCTGGCAAGTCGGCGGGCTTCCCCGAACGCGCGCGGCACGTCGAGGCGATCCGCGCGGGAGCCGTGGGGTACGGCGTCGTCTGCACCGTGAAGAACCCGAACTCGGCCCGGCGGAAAATCAAGTCGTTCGACAACGAGTCGCTGCTGCGGTTCGGCGGCGTGATCGATGAGGGGGCGGCGACCTACGGCGTCGTCGCCAAGCGTATCCCAGTCGCGGAACTCCGCAAGCCGCCGACGGCCGAGAGCACGTTGATTCTCGACCTCAAGCAGATCCTCCGCATGAGGATCGAGGAAACCGAGAAGGAGCGGCTGGCCAACGCCCGCGTCGGTCAGGGGCGGTTCCGGTCGGAGGTGCTCGCCCGCTGGGGAGGCCGCTGCTGCGTGACCGGAGTCGCGACGCTCGAAGCGGTGCGGGCCTCGCACATCAAGCCGTGGCGCGACAGCGACAACCAAGAACGGCTCGACCCGGCCAACGGCCTGCCTCTGGTCGCCACTACCGACGCGTTGTTCGACGCGGGGCTTATCACGTTTGATCCCGCGGGCCGACTGATGGTCTCGGAGCGATTGCCAGTCGGCGAGAGACAGCTATTGCGCCTGGAGGGATTGGCGCTGAGGAGGGGCCCTGACGAGGGGACACAGGCCTACATGGCTCACCATCGCGAGAAGATTTTCCGCTGAGGTAGTGCGGAGCCACTCGCGGGTTGGCGCCCGGACCGCTAATCGGTTGGCGAGTCAAATGAAGATCCTTCGGCGGGTGGCACTCGTAGATCCGTCTTATGCGTGCCACTGGCTCCGCCAGTGTCTTGGCTAGCATAGTCCAACCTCTCGGGCTGCCAGCCACGGACAAGCGGCCGGGCAAACAAGAACCGGGCTCTCGGGTCAGGTATCGCTGCTGACCAAGCGTGGTGAGCGAACCGCCGCTAGAAGCCGATTTGCACCTGCGTGCGGAACATCACGCCGTCGTCGCCGGCGATGAAGTCGGCTGGCGTGCTCGTGACGGGGCTCCCCTTCACTTCGAGCACGTCCATTGAGAACTTGTTCACGCGGTCGTCGAGTTTGCCGTCGCGCTGGCCCGAACCCCAGTACCAGTTGAAGCCGACGAGGTACTCATAGGCGTCGCCGTACAAGCCAGAGACTTGCGACATGCCGGCGTTCACGTCGAACCGCTGGGGCACGAGAAACACGCCGCCTGCAACCCGATAGCCGTAATCGTACAACTGCGTCATTGGCAACGGACCATCGGCCACGAGGTCCTGGATCGAGCGGATGAAGTACTCGCCCGAGAAGCTCCAGCCGCGGTACTTCACGCCCCAGTCGAGCGACGACTTCAGCACGCGATCGCCCAGCAGACGCACGCCCGGCGCTAGGCTCCCCACGTCGCTCAGCCGCGTGCCGTCGGAGAGCGTAAGAAAACTATCATCGCCCAGCGGGAAGCCGGCGTCGCTCCGGTCGTCGGCCTTGTCGTACGCAAAGCTCCCACCCAGCCGCACGACGGGGGTCGTGTGACAGGCGTAGTCCGCTTCGCCGGGGCCGAAGTCGCCGAGCGGCTCGTAAGCGATCGTCACCGCGGCGCCGAGGTTATCGTCTTGATCGAACGGACGGCGAGTAGAGGTGCGCAACCCGTTGGTGAGCGACGTTTCGTAACTCCAGTGATCGCCCAGGTCGCCCAGCAGCCACACGCCGTCGGTAAAGCCGACGCGAAAGTACTCGGTCGCCAGCGAGCGATCGGTCATCCGGAAGAAGCGCGACGATTCGAGCCACTCGCGATCGCTGGCGGCCTTCCAGCGGCCCATCCGCACCTTGAAGGCGGGGTCGAATTCGTAGGTGGCGATGTAGGCGAGAAAGTCGGCGGACGAAGCGCCGTCGGCGTCGCCATCGACGACCACGTAATAACTCAGCGCGGGATCGATCGCCGTGCCCTGCAGGTTGAGCCGCAGCCGCTCGGTGTCGAAGTTGTTGCGATTGCGAATCTCACGCGTAACGCCCGCCGCATCGGTCCAGGTGGTTTCGTCGCGGATGAAGCCGGTGTGCCTCAGCTGCATCCGAGCGCCAACGTACAGAGCGTACGGGCGTGCTTGCAGATCGGTCGAGCGGATAAAGAGCCCTTTATCGAACACCGCGCCGATCTCGTACAGCGGCACGCCGTCGTCCCCGGATTCAAACCCCAGCAGCGCTGGCGGTTCTTCGACCGCAGGTGATGTCGTGTGCGGTGCCTCGTAGGCGGCCGCGATCATCACCGAGGCAGGCGGCGTGAGTCTGCCGGTTGGGGAAGAAGTTGTCGGGTACGCGGCGGTTGCTTGCACGGGAGGCAAGCGGCGCAGTGTTTCTCCCGCGAACGTCTGCGACGCTAGCGTAGCAAGCAGCACGGTACGGAGAATCGCTACAACCATTAGTAGCGTTATCGGCCCCGAACCGGCGCAAATCTTTCGGATCTTAGTTCAGATCGGATCGACTTCTGCGTGGTCGCTTTCTTCTTAGGGGAGCGCTCAACCAGCGGTGCGGCCTAATAGGCGTTCTTCTGCCCAAAGACGACGAACACGGTCCTCAAAAGGATCTCGATGTCCATTGAGAAGCTCCAGGTGCGGATGTACTCGTGGTCGTACCGGACGCGGCCTTCCATCTTGTCGAGCGTTTCGGTCTCGCCCCGATAGCCCATGACCTGCGCCAAGCCGGTGATCCCCGGCTTCACCTTGTGACGCAGCATGTAGCCGTCGATCAGCGAGCGATACTGCTCGTTGTGGGCCGAGGCGTGCGGCCGGGGGCCTACGAGACTCATCGATCCGCCGATGACATTGAACAGCTGCGGCAGCTCGTCGAGGCTCGATTTCCGCAGGAAGGCCCCGATCCGTGTGATGCGCGGGTCTCCCTTCGTGGCTTGCTTCAGGACCGTGCCGGCGGTGCCGACTTCGCACTGGTCGGTCCGCATGCTGCGGAACTTCCAGACCATGATCTCGCGGCCGTCCAGCCCGTAACGCTTCTGGCGGAAGAAGACCGGCCCGGGGCTCGTGATTTTCACGGCGGCCGCGATCACCATCATGGGCACCGCAAGAATCGCTAGCAGCAAGGTGGCAAAAACGAGGTCGGCCGCGCGCTTCAACAAACCATCGATGCCGTAGAGCGGGTTCTCGTGGATGCTCACGGCCGGCAGTCCGCCGACGTTGGTCAGCCGCGCGTGGAGCAACTCGAACACAAAGAAGTCGGGGACGATGTACACATCGGCCGTCGTGTCCGCCAAGCGGTTGAGCACCTTTCTCATGCGGGCTTCGGCGCGCATGGGGAATGTCAAGTAGATCGTGTCGATCTCACCGAGGCGAGCGGCCTCGAGCAACTCGGTGACCCCACCGACGACCTCGCCCAGATCGGCCGGAACGGTCGCCTTGCGCGTGGCGCTCACGTTGGCCAACTCCGTTTCGGAGCGGCGATCGGAATCGCTGGAAGCGGTCGGCGTCTTCTCGCGGCTTGCTGAGCGTCGCTGCCCTTGCCGCCGATCGTAAGCCCGATCGTCGTAGAAGCCGACCGTCTTGAGACCCAGTTCGGGAGATTCTTGCAGGTTGCGAGCGAGCTGAATGCCCAGCTGGTTGACGCCGCAGATCGCCACCCGCCGGGCGTTCCATCCCTCGGCGTGCAAGCGACGCTGGACCAAGCGCAGCAGCGAGCGCAGCGCCAGCATGGCCACCGGTGTGCCCAGGATCCAGACGATCTTGGTTTCATACATGAAGCGCGCGTTGTAACCCGTGATCAAGCCGACCCCGAGTAGCGTGGCGACCGTGTAGGCCCAGGTGAGCGCCAGGCAGCCCAACTCGCCGCGCAGCCGCGCTCCGCGCCAGCTTCGGTAGACCCCGGTCAGCTCGCTGATCATATGGAAGCCGACAATTGCCGCCGCGGTAACGCCAAGCCACTCGTTGACGAGCGAGTGTCCCGCGTCGCCACCGGTCGGGGTGAGCTGCGCCGCCAGGTACGAAACCACGGTTACCGCAACCCCGTCGAGCAGGCGATGCAGACTGGATAGCAGCGAAGGGGCCGTCGTGATGCCGCGTTGCAGGTTGCTCATCAGCGGGTCGTCGGGTCTTAGGTGAAGGGAGTGCGCAGCGGAGGCGGATTCGGCCTCGACTGGCAGACCCCCAAACCTAGGTTCTGTCCGGCCCCAAGCGGTAAAGACGACCCCCCTCGGATGCCCTAAGCCACAGAATCCGGTAGGTTGAGGGCCGTAGCCCAGGGGGATTCTGCCGGTCGCGCAGGATGGTACTTTTGGGGGAGCGTGTCAGACGGAGCCGGCATGTCGATTTTCAGCCTTTTCTTACAACGCCTGCTGCCCGCTCTCGGGACCGCTAACCGGCGGACGGGCCAAGTGGTGTTCCCGTTGGTCGTTCTGGTCACATTGGGAGTCATCGGACCGGTACGCGCCGCTGATCCTTTGCCGAGTGTTGCCATCACTCTCAACGAATCACTTCCAAGCAGTCCCGCCGTCGCTGCCGCGATGACGGAGGGCTATTGGGAGGAAGCCCTGCAACAGGCTCAGCAGCGCCTCGAAGTGGGCGACGCCGATGCGACGGATCTGAGCGCAGCGCTAAGCTGCTTGTCCGAGCTCAACCGGATTGACCAAGCCGATGCGTTGATCGAGGCGGCGGTCGAACGCTACGCCACCAATCCGGCGCTGTTGCTTGCCGCGGCGCGCGGGTATCGGGCGCTCCCCGCATATGGGGTGCTGCTGCGAGAGGTGTTCCAGCGGGGTACCTGGCGCGGGGGTGATCGCTCCGTGAATGCCGCAGCCCGGGATCGGGTGCGCATTTTGCAGTTGCTGACCCGAGCGCTACGGTTGAGCGACTCCCAGGCTGATCTGCGTGCCGAGATCGCCCGCGAACTGGCCAGCAATGTTTTCCCGCAGAGTTACTCGCGCGGTGCGCCCCCGCTTCAATTGCTGACCGATCTGGAAAGCCTGCCGCCGCTCGACAGACAAAACGAAGAGACCCTTACGCCGTTGCTCTTGAAGGAAGACGGCACGCTGGTGTTGCACGAGATTCCGGAGAGCTGGGAGGCCGCGCGTACCGACGGCGAGCGGTGGCGATGGGCCCTCGCCGAATGGGGGCGCCTGGATCCCGATGGCCCGGCCGATGCCGAACTCGCTTACGCCGAGTTCTTGCAAGAGTTTCTTGGAATCGGCGCGTTCAACAATGATTATCCCGAAGACGATGCGTTTGTCACCGATCTATCGATGCTGGGGGACGACGAGGTCATCGCCGACGTTGGGCAGGGAGCAAAGCGCTATGCCCTGCCCGAGGGTCACCGATTTATGAGTCGGATGGCCAAGTACGGAGCCTGGCAGTCGCTGGCGGAGGAGTATCTGAATCGATGTCAACGCGGTCGCGCGGCCGATGTGCTCCGAACGGCCCTGGCGGAAGTGCCGTTGCAAACTGCCGAGAAGTCGGCCAACGATTTCGACGCTGAATTGGCAGCAGAGCAACTGGATCAGATCATACGTCCGTGGGCCCGCACCTCGGCTTGGGGCGAGACCCGCCACGTGGCAGGCGAGGCCCCGCGGTTGCGGATCGAGCATCGCAATACCGAACGGATTGATTTTACCGCGCGACGCATAGCGGTAGACACGCTTCTCGATGATCTGGAAAAGGCCCTGGAAGCCAGCGATGGCGAGTCGGCCGAACGTCTGCAGATGCTCGAGGGACTCGGCTGGGAGATGCTCCAAACTGAAGCGGCAAAGTACTTGGGGCCCTTGTTAGCGGAATGGTCGACACCGACGCCACGCGCCGCCGATCACGGCGACACCGCGACCGTGGTCTCTGTGCCGCTCCCCGAAGCGGGCGTCTATCTGGTGACAGGCCGACCGGCGGGAGGGAGCGAGTTTCAGCAGATCGTGCGCGTGGTGGACACCGCACTGGTGCGCAAGCCTGCGGCTGAGGGCATGGTGCTCGGCGTGCTCGACGCTCGCGACGGAAGCCCCGTTACCGACGCCACGGTCCGCCTATTTGGCTACCGCTCGCGCTATGGCAAGGAGCGCACCAAGCCGCGTATCGAAACCCTTCGTGATGAAGCCAAGATCGACGCGAGCGGCTGGGTTGGAGTGTTTCTCAAACCGGCCGCCGCCGATGAAGAGCCGATGCAATGGCTTTGCCGTGCACGCGGCACCGATGGGCGTTCTGCCTATCTGGGTTTTGAGCGGCTTTGGCGGCGCCAGCCCGCCGAAGGCTTACCTAATGCCACACGGACCTACGTGGTAACCGATCGACCGGTTTATCGGCCGGAGGCAACGGTTAAATTTAAGGCGTGGATCGCACGCCCCGATTACTCGAAGCCTCCGACCGAGGCAAGCAACGAGTTTGCGCACCAGGCGTTTGAGGTCGAGATCACCGACCCCCAAGGGGAGCAGGTTTGGCAGGGATTGCTGACCGCGACAACCTATGGCGGCTTGGCGGGAGAGTTCACTCCCGCGGCGGGCTCTCCGCTGGGGGTGTATCGGATCCAGATCGTCGGTTTTGGGGGCGGCGCATTTCGTGTCGAAGAGTATCGCAAACCCGAATTCGAAGTGACGGTTGAGGGCCCGGCCGAAGCGGTGCGCTGGAACGAACCGTTCGAAGCCGTGATCGGGGCCGACTATTATTTTGGCGATCCGGTGGCTGGCGCTAGCGTTACCTATCGCGTCGAGCGTCGAGTTAAGTCGGGCTCGCCACTGCCGCCGGCTCCGTGGGACTGGTTGTACGGACGGGGCTATGGCTGGCTCGCCGAAGACGCCCCTTGGTATCCGCAGTGGGGTCGATGGGGATGCCCGGCACCGCTGCCCGAGTGGAACACGCCCGGCTGGAGCGCGCCGGCGACCACCGTGCTTTCGGGCACAGGTCGGCTGGACGCCTCGGGACGGCTCCGCCTTAGCATCGAAACCGACGGCGATGACCAGGATCTCGCGCCTTCGGTCCCGGGCTACGAGTACACGGTGTCGGTCGAAGTGACCGACGCTTCACGCCGAACGCAATCGGCGACGGGGAAAGTGCTCGTGTCGAAGCAGCCGGCCGTGACGACGGTCTGGTTGGCGCGGGGCTTCTACTCGGTCGGTGAAACGATCAACGCCACGTCCCAAGTGCGGCTGCCCGACGGTAAAGCGGTCGGCGGTGCCGGACGATTTGTGCTTTACAAGGTGACCCGCTCTGAGCGATCGGACCAGGACCCTGCCGATAAGCTCACGACCCTGGAAGAGACCGAAGTGCAGGCCTGGGATACTCCGACCGATCTGCAAGGAGCAGCGAGTCTCAAACTCAAAGCATCGGAACCGGGCCGCTATCGGCTGGTGTATCAGTGCCGTGCGATCGACGGGGCGGAGGTCACGGGGGGCGTGCTGTTCTCGATTCTCGGGCCGGGCTACGACGGCGACGGCTTCCGCTACAACGCGGTTGAGATCGTTCCCGACCAACCCACCTATGCGGTGGGTGACACCGCACGGCTGCTAATCAGCACCGACGCACCCAACTCGACCGTGGCGTTGTTCTTGCGGGCGGAACAGAGCAGCTACGCTCCTCCCCAGGTGATCCGGATCCCCGGGAAGAGCTACGTGTTCGAGTTGCCGATCACCGCAGCCGATCAGCCGAACATCTTTGTCGAGGCGGTGACGATTGCCGAGGGACGAATGCACACGGCGGTCAAGCAGATTGTGGTTCCTCCCGCTCCGCGTGTGCTGGACGTTGAGGTGGTGCCTTCGGCGGATGCTTACTTGCCGGGACAAGAAGGAACCTTGCGCGTTCGGCTAACGGATGCGCAAGGCGTGCCGATCGTTGGCGAAGCGACCGTGGCGGTTTATGACCGTAGCGTCGATGCGTTGGCGGGCGCGGCATCGGCTGGAGATTTCGTCAAGCGGTTCTGGCAGTGGCGGCGTAGTCATTCGCCCGCAGGCGCTGCCTCGCTAGAGAGCCCGGGCAGCTACCCGATTCAGCTGCCTGATAGCCTGACGATGGGGTACCTGGGCGTTTTTGATGACCTACTGCTCGCGGATCCTGGCGATAGGATCCTGGGCAGGGGCGTGCGATGGGGAGGCGGAGCCGGTGCTATCAGCGAAGTTGCAGATATGGCAATCGGGATGCCCATGGCGACGCGCGCCATGGCAAAATCCGAGCCAGCAGGCGAGAAACCAACGCTCCGCACGAACTTTGCTGACACCGCTTTGTGGGTCGGCGCGGTAGTGACCGATGCCGACGGCTTCGCCGTGCTGCCGATCACGCTTCCCGAGAGCCTTACCGCGTGGCGGGTGCGGGTGTGGGCCATCAGCGATGGCGTGCGTGTCGGAGAGGGTTCTGCCGAGGTCGTGACGCGCAAGGACCTGATGGTCCGCTTGCAGATGCCACGCCAACTAGTCGAAGGCGACACCGCGACCCTTTCGGCCGTTGTACACAACAAACTAACAACACCGCAGTCGGTCACGGTTTGGTTGGAAGCCGCGGGAGAGTCGCTGAAGCTGCCCAGCGACGCACGCCGCGTGGTGCCGATTCCCGCCGGTGCCGAACAACGCATCGACTGGACCGTGCAGGCCAGCACTGCCGGAGAGACGCCGGTTCAGGTCTTTGCCGAGGCGCGACCGAATCCGGAAGCGGACCTGGTCGCGAGTGACGGGGTTCAACTGCCCCTGACGGTGCTAGTGCACGGGTCCCTCCGCACGGAAACCTTCAGCGCAACGCTGGGCCCCGACCAACGTCAAGCGACTCTTGAGCTGGTTGTTCCCGAGAAACGGCGTGTCGAGACAACCCGGCTGGAGTTGCGCTATACGCCGACCCTGGTCGGCGCGATGCTCGACGCGTTGCCCTACCTGATCGAGTATCCGCACGGCTGCACCGAGCAAACCCTCAACCGTTTTTTGCCCGCGGTCATTACCCGTCGTACAGTCGAGCAGTTGGGGGTCGATCTCGCCGAGAGAGCCGGAGCAGATCGTCTGGTGGGCCCGCCGGACGGCGTCAGGCAATCCGTGAACAACTTGCGTGAGGTCGACCGGCTTGTAGCCGAGGGACTCCGCCGACTGGAGGAGATGCAGCTCTCCAATGGTGGGTGGGGCTGGTTCAGTGGCCTCACCGAACGTAGCACAGCCCACACCACGGCCGTGGTCGTGCGGGGTTTGATCGCTGCCCGGGCGAGCGGCGTCGCCGTTGCCGAGCCGATGCTCGACCGCGGCATCGCGTGGCTCAATGCGCACCGCAGCGTCGAGCTCAGCGCTCGGGACAACTACGGTCCGGAGGGCAAGCCGAACGATCCCGACTCGCCCAGCAAGCCTTACGCTGACGACTTGGACGCCCTTGTCCATCTGACGCTCGCCGAAGCCGGGCAGCACAACGAAGCGATGCGCGAGCGACTCTTCACGGATCGGCTCAAGCTGGCGGTCTACGGCCGGGCCATGCTCGGTTTGGCCCTGCACGCCGAGGCCAATTCCTCTGCAGCGGCGAACAATCCGCGGCCTGCGATGCTACGCGACCGCGTGCTGCGCAACCTGCGGCAATACGTTGCCGTCGATGATGAGAACCAAACCGCTCGGCTCAACCTGCCCGACGACAACTGGTGGCGCTGGTACGGGAGCGAGTACGAGACCCACGCCATGTTCTTGCGGCTGCTTGCGGCCACCGAACCGCTCGGCGAGACCGCCTCGCGGATCGTCAAGCATCTGGTCGATGCCCGGCTGGACGGCGCACGGTGGAACAGCACCCGCGATACGGCCTTGGTGATCGAGGCCCTTTCGGAGTACGCGCTTGCCAGCGGTCAGGCCGCCGCCGAGGGCGAGTACGAGGTGTGGCTCGACGGTCGTAAACGCGATCAAACGCGGGTCGAGTCCGGTGAAGCGCTGCGGTTTGACGGTCGCTTCGTGCTGCGTGGCGAAGAGCTTGACTCCGGACGGCATACGCTTGAGCTACGCAAACGAGACGCAGGCCGACTCTACGCGGGCGCTTCGCTGAGCTACTTCTCGCTGGAGCCCGACCTGCGCGCAGCCGGACTTGAGGTGCGGATCGAACGTCGTTTGTATCTGTTGCAAGACGCTCTCGCAGACGAGGCCGCGCCGCGCCGCGTGGCAACGCCGCACCGGGGTGTGGCACCAAGTGGGGCGGTGTTCGAGGTCGAACTGATCGTCACCAGCAAGAACGACTACGAGTATGTCGTGATCGAAGACCCGCGCGCGGCCGGTTTTGAGGCGGTCGATACCCGCAGCGGCTACCTGGGAGCCGGGCTGGGGGCCTATGCCGAGTATCGCGACGCGGGGGCCCGGTTCTATGTGCGGTCCTTGCCACGCGGCGAGCACGCGCTGCGCTATCGATTGCGGGCCGAGAGCCCGGGTGTTTACGCCGCTCTGCCCGCGACGGTTACCGGCATGTATGCCCCGCGGCTTCGAGGCAACAGCGATGAAAACCGCTGGGAGATCGTGGACCGGTCCGCCAAGCCGTGAGAGCCGGTATACTCCGGTGCTTCTGGCAAAAGGCCTGTCAATTGAGGGCCCTGCGGAATCCGGCCCGAGCGGATCCAGGCCGGGCGCGACCCCGCTGCCCCCTTGGCCGCGGAGAAGTAATACAACATCAGGAGCGAAGATGTCGGCTACCTCTACCGTCAGCGAAGAGCAGGTGCTCGTGGTCCCTACCACTGAGCTGCACGCGATCGGTCACTTTCAGGGTTTCTCGGCGGAGGTGGATCGCTATCTGAAGCCGTTGCTGGCGAGCAGCGCACTTGCCTATCGGCCACGCAGCGCGATGGAAGAGGATCCCTCCTTCAAGCAGTTGATCCCCTACGTCTTGATGAGGCATACGGACTCTCAGGGTGTCGTCTGGCTGTTCACCTACCAGCGCGGGCAGGGCGGAGGCGAGTCGCGGTTGCGGGCCAAGCGAAGCGTTGGTGTCGGCGGGCACATCTCGACGCTTGACGCCAACCACTCGCAGGCGGCAGCCGATGCGGGACTGTACCGTCGCGGCTTGGAGCGTGAGCTGGCGGAAGAAGTGCGCATCGAAGGCCCCTATCGCGAACAGATGGTCGGTTTGATCAACGACGATGAGACCCCCGTCGGCCTCGTTCACTTGGGGGTCGTTCACGTCTTCGATGTCGAATCCCCTCAGGTCACACCGTGTGAAGACGACCTGGCAGACGCCCGCTTCCTGCCGGTAAATGAGATCTTGTCCCAGATCGAGCACTACGAGTCCTGGTCGCAGATCGCGGTTCGCGCGCTCTTTGGCTGATCGCGTGACCGCGCTGCGACGGCATTTCCTTAAGCGCTAGCGTTTTAAACGTCAGCCGCATGGCACCCAGCGAACCGATCTATCTGGACAACCACGCCACCACGCGGGTCGATCCGCGTGTGGTGGAAGCGATGCTCCCGTGGTTTACCGAGGCGTATGGCAACGCGGGTAGCGTGGGGCATGCTTACGGGCATGCCGCTCGCGAAGCGGTTGAGCAAGCACGCGAAACCATTGCAGGGGCGATCGGTGCGCGGCCGGGGGAGATCGTCTTCACCAGCGGTGCGACCGAGAGCAACAATCTGGCCATCCGCGGCGTTGCCGAGCGACCCCGCCGGCGAGGCGACCATCTGGTGAGTGTTGTCACGGAACACGCCGCGGTGTTGGAACCGTTGGAACGACTCGCGCGGGGAACGCACCGACTTTCGCTTCTATCGGTCGAGCCCCACACCTCGTCGCAAGCCGGTGTTGTCGATCCGCAGCAAGCCGCCGAAACGATCGACTCGGACACCTGTTTGGTCTCGGTCATGCTGGCGAACAACGAGATCGGTGTGATCCAGCCCCTCGCCCCGCTTGCCTCTGCGGCGCACGCCGTTGGGGCTCTGCTGCATACCGATGCCACACAAGCGGTCGGCAAGCTTCCGATCGATGTCGAAGCTCTGGGCGTTGATCTGATGAGCTTCTCAGCACACAAGCTCTACGGGCCTAAGGGGGTGGGGGCATTGTATGTCCGTGGTCGCGATCCGATCGTGCGGCTTGCCCCGCTCGTGGTGGGGGGCGGCCAAGAACGGGGCCGACGGAGCGGCACGCACAACGTGCCGGGCATCGTCGGTTTCGCTCGTGCGGTGGAGCTTTGCACGCAAACGCTTGAGGAGGAGCGCCGTCATCTGCGGACCCTGCGCGATCGGTTGCTAGCGGGACTCGTTGCCCAGATTCCCGACCTCCGAATGTGCGGCCCCGATCCCGCGACAACCGCCCGCCTGGAGGGCAATCTGAACGTGTGGATCCCCCAGGTCGATGGCGAGACGATTATGCTTGCAGCCCCCCAAGTCGCGATGAGCAGCGGTGCCGCCTGCTCCTCGGCCGATCCCGAGCCGAGCCACGTGCTTCGCGCGCTGGGACTTTCGGCCGACGAGGCCCGTTGCACGCTCCGGCTAGGCGTCGGGCGGTTCAACACGATGGCCCAGATCGAGCAGGCCATCGAGGCCATCGGCGACGCCGTGCACCGGCTGCGTAAGGGCTGATTCCTCGGTCATAGCGCAGATCGGGGGGCAGGGGTAGCGCTGGTATATGCCACGGATTTGACGACTTCCGTTCCCCCCACGGCACAGATGGCTATACTTGGGTATTGAATCACCTAGTCGCCGGGTCTGACCCGGCTGTCAACCATTAAGGGCAGAGTTCTATGGGCGTTGTGCTCACCGAAAAGGCTGCGGCCGAAGTCAAGCGGATCGTTGATGACCAGAAGCTGGAGGAAGGCACCGTGCTGCGGGTCGGGGTTACCGGCGGCGGATGCAGCGGTTTTTCCTATGCTTTGGGATTCGACACCAGTTACGACGAGACCGTCGATAGCAAGTTCGACTTTCACGGCGTCTCGGTCGTTGTGGACAAGAAGAGCGCGCTGTACCTCGACGGCACCACGGTCGATTTCTACGACGGCATCGAGAAGCGGGGCTTCACGTTCGAGAACCCCAACGCCGTAAAGTCGTGCGGCTGCGGCAGCTCATTCCAGGCCTGATCGAACCCGACACGCGGGAAGGCCAGCAAGGTTGCTGGGGTGCTCCCGCGGCGTTGGGTAGGTTTTGCCCGCACAATCAGCATAAATTGCGCAGAACGGCCCCGCTGAGCCATCTCAGCGGGGCCGTTCTCGGTTTCTTGCGGTCCCCCGCTGTCCGCGCGGGCTAGGCTTCTGGTGAGTGTGTCGGTTTGCCCTTCTTGGGCAGAGCCGTTTCTTGTCCGCCCTTTCGTCGCCAAACCGAGCCGCACCGATGCGTCGAGTCTCGCGTCTGATCCGCCGCGAAGAGGCCGCCACCACCGTCGAATACGCGGTGGTCCTGGCGTTTATCGCGGGGGCGTGCATCGCATCGGTGCTGGCGATGTCGAACGCCGCGGGCAACAGCTACAACAGCTCTGCGACGCAGCTTTCGGGGGCGTTGGGTTCGTAACCGAACCGCACGCCACGGGAAGCGTTCCTCCGCGCAGCTGATGCGTGCGGCTCCTGCCGTCCTCCCCTCTGCCTCACAAGATGAGCATCGCGTCACCGTAGCTGTAAAAGCGGTAACGTTCGCGGAGGGCTTCTTCATAGGCACGACGAACCAACTCAACCCCACCCAGCGCCTGTACCAACAGCAGCAGCGTAGTGCGTGGAAAGTGGAAGTTGGTCATCAGCCCGTCTACCGCGGCAAATCGGTGGGGCGGTCTAATGAAAAGTTGCGTTTCACCCTGCCACGGGCCAACCGCCTCGCCCGGCTGAGCGTGTTGAGCGGCGGTCTCGAGGGTGCGTACCGCGGTGGTACCCACCGCGATGATCCGGCCCCCCGCGGCCCGCGTGCCGTTGATCCGTTGCGCACACTCGGCCGTTAGTTCGCACCATTCGGCGTGCATCTGGTGTTTGTCGGGGGTGTCGGACGTTATCGGCCGGAAGGTTCCAAGCCCCACATGCAGCGTGACCGCCGCGAAGTCGACCTCTACCTCTTCGATCTTGCGCAGCAGGGGCTTCGTGAAGTGCAATCCGGCGGTCGGCGCGGCAACAGCCCCCGGCTTGCGGGCGTAGACGGTCTGATAGCGCTCGATATCCGTCGGGGCCATATCGCCGCCGCGGATGTAGTGCGGCAGAGGGACGCGGCCCACCTGGGCGAGCAACTCATCCGAAGGGGTCTCGCTCTCGGGATGGGCGAGCCATTCTCCTCCTTCGAGTCGATCAAGCAGCCACAGCTTAAGGGTTTCCCGGCCCTCGTGGTCGGTGAGTGTCACGCACTCGCGTTCTTGCAGTCGGCCGCGCGTTTTGCAGACGATCCGCCAGTCGCCGTTGGGCTCGACTCCCAGCAGCAATCCCTGCCAAGCACCGCCGGTCGCAGAGCGGTGGCCGACGAGTTTTGCGGGGATCACCCGGGTGTCGTTCAGCACGAGTCGGTCGCCGGCCTGCAACAGGCCGGGCAGGTCGCGCACGTAGTGGTGCGAGAGCTCTTGCGCCTGACGATCGACGACCAGCAGCCGCGCGTCGGACCGGTTGGCCAGAGGCTCTTGCGCGATCAGCTCACGCGGCAGATCGTAGTCAAACAGCAGGGCATCGTTGTCGTCAGGCATCGTTTCTTGGGGCGGCTCGCGGGGGGAGAGCAATCGAACGGGGCATCGTAAGCAAGGCGGGGCGGCCCGGCGATGGGTCACGCGATTGTCACCAGAGTGTGACGAGGCTGTCGCCGCCGCTGCGCCCCAAGGCCATTGCCGTCGCGGAAGCCAGAGCCCATTGCCGCCGCAGGGCCCAGAGGATAGCAAAGCGGAGAATGGACCAACCGCAATCGCCGCCGCCCGCTTCGACCCTTCACGTCCCCGTCATGCCTCGGGAGGCGATCGAAGGACTCGCCATCCAGCCGGGGCATATCATCCTCGATGGTACGCTGGGGGGGGGCGGGCATACGCGGCTTATCGCTCAGCAAGTGGGCCCCAACGGCTGCGTTGTGGCCGTGGATCGCGATCCGGTGGCGGTCGCCCGCGCGGAAACGACCCTCCGAGGCCTGCCCGTTCTCGTCTCGAACGCGAGCTATGCCGAAGCCGCAGAAGTCCTTGCCGAGGCCTCGATCGAGCGGCTCAACGGCATTTTGCTCGACCTGGGGCTATCCAGCGACCAGCTCGAAGACCGTCAACGGGGGTTCAGCTTCCACGCCCGCGGACCGCTCGATCTGCGTTTTGATCCCAACAACGGTGAGCCCGCCACCAAGCTGATCGCTCGATTAAGTGCCGAGCACCTGGCGGACTTGATCTATGCCTACGGCGAAGAACGGTGCAGCCGGCGAATTGCTGCCGCGATTGTGGATCGCCGTCGTGAGCGCCCGATCCAGACGAGCGAGGATCTGGCGGACATCATCCGGCGGGCCGTGCCCAAGAACTACGACCCTCGTATCGATCCGGCGACCCGTACGTTTCAGGCACTGCGGATTGCCGTTAACTCCGAGCTCGATCACCTCGAGCGGGCCCTTCAACTTCTTCCCACGCTGCTCGCACCGGGCGGCAGATTTGTCGTCATCAGCTTTCATTCGCTCGAGGATCGGCTGGTGAAAGTTGCCTTTCGACGCGACGAACGGTTGCGGCCGCTAGCATCCAAGCCGCTGATACCCACCGCGGAGGAAATCGCCGCGAATCCGCGTTCGCGGAGCGCGAAGCTGCGGGTCGCAGAGCGTTGTTGACGCGCAGGGCAAAGCCTGCGACAAGCCGGCCAATGCCGACCGAACAGCCCGCCAGCCAACCGAAGCCCTCCCCGGCCACCGACGACGCCTCGCGCGTCGGCTGGTTCCTCACGGCCATCACGTGCCTGATCGTCGTCGTCGGATTGGCGGTCATCAACTACGTAACCGGCAGTCGGCCGCGTCCCGAACCGATCGCTCCGCGACCGTCCGACAACCCGTCCGAAGCGTTGGCGACCCCTAAAACGCCTCCTCCGATCGTGCTCCGCGCGGCGGAAATCGCCGACCAGCGGCGTGACGCCCCGCTTTATCGCTAGCCCTCGGGCGGCAAAGCCACGCTGATGAGGGGGGCACCCGTGTGAGTCTTCCCGTAGCTAGACTGGGGGAATGAAGAACCACTCCCCTCGCGCCGAGCGGTCCTCGAAGAGGTCCTGGCAGGTCGCGTTCGCCGTTGTCCTGGCGATGCTCGTAGCTCCCGTGTCACTTCGGGCCCAACCCACAGCACCGGCGGTGAAGGCGGCTTCGCAACCGGTTGAGCAAACGGCACCGGCGTCCCAGGCCATGCGGACCGCGACGGTTGCGTGGCTCGCCTTGTTAGACCCTTCGCAACGCAGGGAAGCGGTGTTCCCTTTTGGGAGCGAGATCCGCACCGACTGGCACTTTGTGCCCAAACCGCGTCGCGGCATCGCGTTAGGCGCGATGACCCCGTCGCAACGGGCTGCGGCTGAAGTGCTGCTTCGGACGGTGCTAAGCGAACGGGGTTGGAACAAGGTCGCCGCGATCCGCTCGCTCGAACTGGTGCTCCGCGAGATCGAGGCCGAGCGCCCCGGTGTGGAATCGATTCGCGACCCAGATCGCTACTGGATCGCGGTCTTTGGTGATCCCGCCGCGGCGGACGACCAAGCCTGGGGATGGCGGATCGAGGGGCATCACATTTCATTGAACTTTACGTCGGTGGAGACGGCCCCCACCGTGGTTGCGACTCCGCTGTTTCTTGGTGCCAGCCCCGCCCAAGTTGAGGGAGACCCCCCGCAAGGCCGACGGGCCCTCGGCGCGGAGGACGATCTCGGGTGTGCGGTCATGGCCTCGCTCGATGCCGAGCAACAAGCCCTCGCCACTATTGCCGATATCGCCCCGGCAGACGTCTTCGGTGTTCCGGGAGCACCTCCCGCGGTGGAAGGACCTCTGGGTTTGTCGGTGCAAGCGATGACCCTGGAGCAACGTGGACGGGTCAACCAACTCGTGGAAACGTTCGCGCGGCTGCTTAAGCCCGAACTCGCCAGCCAACTGCTTGAGCAGATCGAAACCGCGGGGTTTGAGCGGTTGTACTTTGCCTGGGCTGGTGGGGCGTCCGTCGCCGAGGATCGGCTCACCGACAATAGGCATTACTTTCGGGTCCACGGACCGACGTTTGTGCTGGAATACGACTTTGTCGAAGCGAACCATGTACACGCCGTTTGGCACTCGACCGACGACGACTTTGGCCAGCAAACGCTGCGGCGGCATTACCGCGAGGATCACTGAGCAGTCCTCGTTTGTTTGTGAGAAGCCGGCTCTTGCCCCCTCGCCGAGAGCGGCGTTACGTCAATAATGCGTGCGTAGCACTTCTGCTCGGAACGGAACCCTCAGCGATCAGCTTTCAATGACAACCGCCACCCCTCGTGACGCCAAGACGACCCGCCCACGCCTGCCGTCGTGGCTGCGGGCCGAGCTGCCGTCGGGCGAGGCGTTGCGGCTGTTCAATCGCACGGATCGGGCGGTGGAGGGCAACGCGCTGCACACCGTCTGCGAAGAAGCCCGCTGCCCCAATCTGCACGATTGCTGGGGCCGCGGCACCGCCACGTTTATGGTAGCGGGCAAAGAGTGCACGCGCGGGTGTCGCTTTTGCAGCGTCCAAACGCTGAAGGCTCCTGCTCTGCCTGAAGCCGATGAGCCCGAGCACCTGGCCAACGCGGTCGAGCGGATGGGACTCAAGTACGTGGTGGTGACGGTGGTCAATCGCGACGATCTGCCCGATGGCGGTGCCGGTCACTACCGAGCCTGCATCGAAGCGGTACACCGCCGCGTTCCTGAGGTGGGGATCGAACTGCTCGGCAGCGATCTGGCCGGCGACCCTGCGGCGCTCCGCCTGCTGCTTGGCACGACCTTGCCCGAGCCGCTGAGTTCGGAGGCGGATAAGTCCCGAGTGCTGCCCCTGCGGGTCTTCGCGCACAACGTGGAGTGTGTGCCCCGACTAGATAAGCAGGTTCGCGACCCGCGGGCCTCTTTCGCTCAATCGCTTGCGATCCTGCGCGAAGCCAAGCGACTCCGCCCGGGCAGCGTGGCGGAGGGCGGCCTGGCCACCAAGAGCAGCCTGATGGTCGGCCTGGGCGAAACGGACCAAGAAGTGCTCGACGCCCTCCAGCGGCTACGCAGCGAAGCCTCTGTCGATATTGTCACGCTGGGCCAGTATCTCACCCCCGGTCTGCCGGGCGAGCGCTTCTTGCCGGTCGATCGATACGTTTCGCCTGAGCGCTTCGATGCCTATCGCGATGCGGCCTACGACTTAGGTTTCGCCGGTGTCGCCTCGGGCCCGCTGGTGCGCAGCAGTTTTCGGGCGGGGATCCTCTACGAGGCCACCCGCACCGGGCGGCGTGTTGAAGACCTGCTCACCACGACTGAGCCCGACGTCGTGTCGCTCAGTCGCGAGCCCCTTACCAGACCAGACGCCTAACGCGCGGCATGCTGTGCTCGGAGCGTGTTGTCGGCCCGTTTTATCGGTAGCGCTTCATGCGGCTCTTTGTTTACGAGTGGGTCACCGGCGGGGGGATGGCCGGGCGTGAGGGACGCCTCCCCGACTCGTTGCTGCGCGAGGGCCTCGCGATGGTTCAGGCCGTTGCTGCCGATGCGGCCGCGGCTCGGATCGAGGTGACCTTGATGCGTGACCTCGGCGTGCCACTGATCGGTGTTCCCTCGGCCCAAATCACTAGCGTCGACTCGCGCTCGGCGCACGATCGGCTGTTCGCCGAGTTCGCCGCTGAAGCGGACGCCACGATTGTGATCGCGCCGGAAACCGACGGGGCCTTGCTCGCAGCGGTCAGTGCTGCCGAGAAGGTTGGCGCTCGGCTCGCCTCGCCCGGATCGGAGGTGGTGCGTCTGACGGCTGACAAACGCCTTACCGCAGCGTGTCTGTCGCAGGCCGGCGTGCCGACCCCCGAGTCGTTGTACCTCGAAGCCGGTGCGCCCCTGCCACGTGACTTCGCGTATCCGGCGGTGATCAAACCGATTGACGGTGCGGGCTCGCAGGATACCCATGCGGTTATGAGCGTCGCCGATGCTCCTCCGGCTTACGCTTGGCCCCGTCTGTTGCAGCGCTACGCGGTTGGAATGCCGGCGAGTGTGGCGTTGATTAGCGACGGTACCGCCGAGCCGTTGCTGCTGCCAGCGTGCCGACAAAGGCTCAGTGGCGACGGACGTTTCCGCTACTTGGGCGGCCAGACACCGCTCCCCGACGCGCTCACCGAGCGGGCGCACCGCTTGGCCCGCGCGACGCTCGCGGCGCTCCCGGCGGCGGTCGGCTATCTGGGGATCGACCTCGTGCTGGGAGATGATCCTGCCGGTGCGCGAGACTTGGTCATTGAGGTTAACCCGCGGTTAACGACGTCGCTGGTCGGCTTGCGGGCGGCCTGTCGGGAGTCGCTGGTGGCCGCGATGATCGACGCCCAACAGGGGCGGCGGGCGACACTTTCATTCGATCCTCGCCCGCTGGAATTCGATGCCGATGGCACGGTCTACTACGCGGCGTTATGAGCACCGGGCCGCCAACTCTCGCCAAGTCGCCGCCCGGTCAGCCTTCCCGCTGGGTCGGCCTGGATGTCGGCGGAGCGAACCTCAAGGCGAGCGACGGCGTGGTTTCCGTCTCGACCCCCTTCGCGCTGTGGCGTACGCCCGAACTGCTGAGCGAGGCACTCCGCGCGTTAATCACACGGCTGCCGCCGGCTGATGCCTACGCCGCGACGATGACCGGTGAGCTGGCGGATTGCTATCCGACCAAGGCCGCCGGGGTAACGCACATTGTGAACGCCCTGAGCCAGCTGGCCGGGGATTCGCCCCTGTGGATCGCAACGAACGATGATCGCTGGGTTGGTAGCGCGGCGGCGCGGGCCCAACCCCTGCTGGTGGCTGCCGCTAATTGGCGGCTGCTGGCTCGGTGGGCGGCGGCCCAAACCGGTGCTGCGGTCGCGATGGTGGTTGACGTGGGATCAACCACGACCGACCTGACGCTGCTCAGCGAGGGACGCATCCTTGGTCAAAGCCCTGATGATACGCAGCGGCTCATCGCCGGCGAGCTGCTGTACCAAGGCGTTCGTCGCACGCCGATCTGTGCGCTAGTGGATCGTTTGCCCTACCGCGGTACGCAGTGCCCGATCGCCGCCGAATGGTTCGCCACCACCGCCGACGTGTGGCTGATTGAGGGGGCGCTGCCTGCCAGCGAACGCACCGATACGGCAGACGGCATGCCCCTGTCGCTCGGGGCTACGCAGCGACGGCTAGCGCGCTGTGTGTGTGCCGACGAAGAGGATTTTACGCTCGCCGACGCCCGCGCGGTGGCCCAAGCCGTCGCCGACAAACAGGTCGCCCTAACGGCTCAAGCCCTCGATCGGCTCCTCCCGACCGGGGCGACCTTGATCGCCGCCGGCGAGGGCGACTTCGTTGTTCGCTACGCTAAGCAACTGCGCGGCTGGCAGAACCCTCTTGTTAGCTTGTCGGAAACGATCGGTCCGATCGCCAGCGAGTGTGGGCCGGCCTATGCCGCGGCACGGTTGGCTGACCTCGAGATCGCGCAGCCCTCGGCCGACGCCAAGCTAGGGAGCCACGCCGCTCAATGAGCTTATCGGACGAAGCCGCTGAGATGGCGATGCCGATGGTGATCAAAGTCGGCGGCAGCTGGCTGGCGTCGCCGGGGGGAGTCGCAGCGCTGTGCGGCTGGCTCGGCAGTCCGGCTGCACGCTGTGCAACGAAGCGCCTGCTGATCGTCGGCGGTGGGCCCATGGTGGAAGGTCTGCGGCAGATCGATCGGGCCAACCCTTTTTCGGCGCAGGCAAGCCACTGGGCCGCGATCGATGCGATGGACACCAACACCCGGCTGCTAGCAAGCCGCTTACCGGACTGGCGCTACACGGAGTCGTTCGAGACGGTGCGGCAGAATATGGCTGGTGACTGGCTCATGGCGACCGGTTACTTCTTGAGGACCGCCGAGCCCGCTGCTCCCGGCGAGCGGCTGGAGGCTTCGTGGGACGTGACGAGCGACTCGATCGCGGCCCGCATCGCGGCGCTGTTACCAGGCCGTCTGGTGCTGCTCAAGGCGGTTTCCCCTCCCGCCGGCTGCCGGTCGCTAAAAGACTTGTCAGCTTTAGGTTACGTTGATCCGAGTATCGACCGGATCTTGCCCCGGGGAACTCCGGTAAGGTGCTTGGGGGTTGCCGAGGCGGGCCTAGCACCAGACCCAGCAGGCAACCAATCGGAGTGCAGTTAACCGCATGAAGAAGAATTTTGCCGTTCTAGTGGGGAAATCCGTTGACTCCCAGCCGCCGGCACTTTCTAATCACTATGTGTGAGGTAGGTTAGTCGACGCGAAGCGTGTCGGCCCGTCCCGCCTTTAATGAGCTTAATAACCGGACCGCTAATCCAGAAAACGGCAATCAATTCTCTCGCAGTCGGCATATTGCCGATGTAGCGTGGGGTTTGATTGCCGTTTTTTGTTGGCATTCAGCAAATTCAGACGGCCCACCGGCCCAACAACCGAGCAGAACTAATCCAGAAGCGGTGACAAGAGACTCTCCCCCTGGCTCCCGATATGGGTGCTCAGCGCGGCGAGTTTCATGTCGCCGCTTCTTTTTTTGTGCCTCCAGTTTATTCCGCGATGCACTGACGCAGCGCGTTTCCTCCAGCCGCAAGCTGAAAAACCAAAAGCCCCAGCCCCGACCCTTCGGTCTAGGCGCACCATCTAAGGACTGACTCCCATGCTTCTACGCACTGCAACGGCGATCGCGTTTGTGTTTACGGGGCTGTTTGCCGCGACCTCTTCCGAGGCGGCTCTCATCAACACCATTATCGGCAACTTTGACATCGCCTTCGACGGCGCGACCGGCGAGTTGACCGACTTCAACCGTCCGCTTGGCGGCAACCTGAATCCTGCTGAGGCACGGACGTTTAGCTCCTTCGAGGTTGAGGTTGGTGGTTCCACCGCCGCGATGCTGATGAATCCTCCGGACGCTCTGTTCGGTGACCTGCTGATCGGAAATCTTGGCTCGGAACTGTCAACCGGCGCACTGGTTTCGAACGCAGGTGGAACAGGCAACCCGACCGCTTTCGGCTTCGACTTCTTTACCGCGACCGGTCACAAGCTGCAGATCGGCATCGCCGACATCAACTACGTGCTGGTTACGACCCCCATCGCGAGCCTGAACTTCTTCAACTGGTTCGCCGAGGGCAAGGTGGTCGGTCAGTCGCTTCCCAACGGCATTGAGTACGCGGAAGACGTCCTCGTCAGCTTTACCGCCACTGAGGTGATGGTCATCAATGGCCAAAACGGCATCCGTAGCCTTGTGGCTTCCGGAGCGATGACGATCACCGGCGAAATGGCCATCCCCGAGCCGACCTCGCTGGCCCTCGTCGCAAGCACGCTGCTTGCGGGAGTCACAACGCGTCGCCGCGTCTGATCTCTTTAAGCAGAACAAGCAATCGATCTGATCCCGGTGGTCGCCCTGCGACCGCCGGGATTTCTTGTACCTACCTCTGCGTTAGCAGGTCGGTGAGCAGCGGTATGGCTTTGTCGATCGCCCCCTGCTCGATGAGCGTACCGGGCCGGTTTGTAGGTGCCCTCACAACGGTTCGAAAAGCGGCTCCCCAGCACACGGGATACCGATGCCCTACGACCGCGTCGCCTTGGGCAGCATCGCTTCGCAGCCCCCTTTAAGAGGCCTTGATCGCTGCCGCGACCTAGCGGTTCTCTCCCCCGCTGACCAGCCCCCGGCAGGACGAAGCATTGGGTCCGTTCGGTGGTCGCGGGGAAGCGGTGAGCCGAAGTAAAGCCTGCTGATCGCATGTTTCGGCTCGGTTTTCTTTGCGACGGTCTTAGGCGGCTGGGGTACCTTTCGCGGCCGTGATTAACGCCAACGAAATGCCGAGAAGAGCTGTCGGAGGATCATTCCGATTCGGCTGCTAACCTAAAGTGGGCACTAGGGTTAGATCCATCAGACCAGGCGCTTTGCGCGGTCTGTATGGAGCATCCGGCAGGGGGCCTACAAACGGTGCCCCCGGTCGGAAGTGAACCGGTGGGGGGTTGTTTTTCTCGGGAAATAGGCGATTTTTCGCCTTGTCGCGATTCGATCGGCAACGTTTTAATCACGCGGTCGTTTGACCCAATCGACAAAGCTGTCACGTTTTACCGTTGCCGGGCGGACCCTGCGACGGATTTCAGGCTACCGGACGAGGATCTGAACCCATGGCGAAAGCCGCCCCGAAACCGCTTACCAAAACCGAGATCTACGCAAACATCGCCGACACCACCGGTCTGACCAAGAAGCAGGTCAGCGAGGTGTTTGAGGCGCTCGACGCTCAGATCGAGAAGTCACTCACCGGCCGTGGCGCCCCCAAGGTGTTCGCGCTGCCCGGTCTGTGCAAGATCACGCTGCAGCACAAGCCCGCCACGAAGGAACGCGAAGGTCGCAATCCGTTCACGGGCGAGATGACGATCTTCAAGGCGAAGCCCGCCAAGAACGTGGTGAAGATTCGCCCGCTCAAGAAGCTCAAGGACATGGTTGGTTGATCCGCACCTAGGATCACAACCAGAAGGCGGGCCGAAAGGCCCGCCTTTTTTTGTGCTGGCTCTCGCTGCTCAAGGATCGGGCTCGCTGTGGATTCGCCCCAATTACATATCGTTCTCTATCAGCCCGAGATCCCGTTCAACACGGGAAGTGTCGGGAGGACGTGTGTTGCTCTGGGCGCGAAGCTGTGGTTGGTGCGGCCGCTAGGATTCCGCGTGGATCATCACCACCTGCGTCGCGCCGGGCTCGACTACTGGCAGCACCTCGACTGGCAGGTGGTTGACGACTGGCCGACGCTGCTCGCCGAGCTGCCAACCGAGCGGCTATGGTGCTTCACCAAGCGGGGAGACCGCGGCTATCTGGACGCCGATTTCCAGCCGGGCGATGCCTTGGTCTTCGGTCGCGAGTCGAGCGGCTTGCCCAGCGAGATTCTCGATCAGGCGGCCGGCCGCCGCTTGCGGATCCCCACCTCTGAGCTGGTCCGTAGCCTGAATCTCTCGAACAGCGTCGCCGTGGCCGCTTACGAGGCGCATCGGCAGTTCGGCTTGCAAAGCGGGCCGACCGGCAATTGACCGGACCGGATCGCCCCCCGGCTCTTCCGTTGGCGGCGTGATTCCCCTTGAATACAGGCCTGACGCGTGCTTAGCGGCCAACGCTGCCGACCCCCTCAAAACACGGTGCTGTGCGATGCCTTTCGCCACTGGTCTTGAATCGATCCTGACGGCCGACGCCCCGCTGGCCGAACGAACCTGGTTTGGCGTGGGCGGCTCGGCATCGTGGTTGGCGCAGCCGACGGACCTCGAAGAACTTGTGACGCTCGTCAAACGTTGCCGCGACGAGGGTGCCACCATCCGCATGCTCGGCGGGGGCTCGAACGTGCTCGTAGGCGACAGCGGCGTCGATGCGGTTATCACGTCGCTCGATCACCCGGCATTCCAGTCCGTGACGGTCGAAGGGGATCGCGTTCGTGTGGGCGGCGGCGCGGTCATGGCCACAGTCATCAACGAGACCGTTCGAGCCGGCCTGTCCGGGCTCGACCCCCTGATCGGCATCCCGGGCGTGGTTGGCGCAGCGCTGCACCACAACGCCGGCGGTCGCGGAGGGGATATCGGGCAGTGGGTTGTCGAGGCGACCGTCCTGACCCGCTCGGGCGAGACGATCGTCCGCCAGCGCGATGAGTTGGTGTTCGCCTATCGCGAGAGCAGCCTCGACGAATTAGTGATCCTCGAAACCGTCTTTCAGCTCGAACCGGTTGATCCGGCCGTCTTGACCAAGCGGATGCAAAAGCAGTGGATCGTCAGCAAGGCGAGCCAGCCGATGTCGCACCAGCGCACAGGCCAGATTTTCCGCAACCCGCGTGGCATGAGCGCCGGCATGCTAATCGACCAGGCGGGGCTCAAAGGGGCGAGTTCCGGAGCCGCGGAGGTCAGCCAACAGCACGCCAATTTTATCGTCGCTAGCGATGGTGCCACTGCTAGCGACATTCTGAAGCTGATCGACAACGTGCGCGATCGCGTCCGCCAGCGGATGGGAGTCGAACTAGAGCTCGCGATTGAGATTTGGTAATCCGGCGGTTCCGCGTCGAGGTCGTTTGCGCGCCTCGTGGCTGCCGCCGCTAGGCGGCTCGGCGCGGTGTTCTGCCGTGCCGAGGATCGCATGCCCGCCCGTGTTAACGCTAAGAAGCCCGCAAGCAAGTCGGCTCGTGCCGCGGAGCACACCCCGGACACGGACTCGCGTGTGGCGTTGCTCTTCGCCTCTTCGCGCGGCCGGCTGCTGACGGCCCTGGTGGGGCTGATCGCGGTGCTCGGTATCGGGCGTCTGGGGTGGCGTGGTGTGGAGCCAAGCGTTCGCGCTACGGCGGCCTATCGGGTCCAGGCCGATGCGATCCAGGTGACTCCAGCTCCAGCGTGGATCGATCCGGATTTCAAGCGTGCCGCGCTGCAGTCGGCCGGACTCGACAGAGCGGGCGAATCGCTCTCGGTGCTTGATGAGGCCGGGCAAGTGGAGCAGCGTTTGGCCGCCGCGTTTGCCCGCAGCCCTTATGTCTTGCGAGTCGGGCGGGTCCGCCGGCTGCCGCCCAATCGCGTAGCAATCGAGCTCGACTACCGCGTTCCGGCCGCCCTCGCGATTACCAGCACCGGCTCGGAACCGCTCGATGAATCGGCTGTCCGGCTGCCGCGGGGTCGAATGACCAGCGCAGACCTCGCGGCGTTGCCCCGCCTGCGGCTATCGCCGCTGGAGGCGGCTGGGCTGCCCGGGCCCCCTGCCGTCGGGGCCGCTTGGAACGACGTGCGCGTTGTGGGCGCTTCTCGGCTAGCGGCGAGGCTAGGACCCCTGTGGAAGACGCTTAGCCTGGAAGACCTTGCAGCAAATCCGCAACCCGAACGCCGTGGATCAGCGGCCTTTCCGACTTTTGTGCTAAGGACACGGAGCGGCACGGTAATCGTCTGGGGTGCCGTTGAAGGAATGGCACCGGCCGGCGAGCCGAGCTTCCAAGCGAAAATCAATCGGCTCCAGCAGTATGTGGCCAAGACGGGCCCGCTCGACTCGGTTGCCGGCACGCCGCGTCGGATCGATGTTCGCTATCAGCTGCGTATCGAGCCGCGTGTCGCCAAGGGCGAAACGCCCGCCAAGACGGCCCAAGCGACAACCCCCGAAGCTATCAAGTAGAAGCCATCCCGTCGTGGTTGCGGGGGCGAACGATCGGTTGGATTTACTCTCCCGCTTCACGAGCCATCACGTGTCGAGCGTTTCCTTGGCGAGCGCGCTGATGCTGCGGAAGGCCGGGTCCTGGGCGTTGACGCACCATTCAAAAAGAACGGCTTCGGTCGTCGTGAGCATCACGCCACTCGATTCCATGCGTCGCAGCGCGACGGTGTGGTCTTCCTCGTGACGCGATCCGACGGCATCCACCGCGACCTTCGCATCGAAGCCGCGTGAGATCAGATCGATCGCCGTCTGGGCGATGCACACATGGGTCTCGATGCCCACGAGCAACACATGCCGCACGCCGGCGTCGCGCCACGCGTCGAGCTGGAGCGTGATGTCAGCGGCGGAGAACGAGGTCTTGCCGATCGGCTCAGGGCAACGTTCGGCCAGCGGCGTGGCGAGCGGACCGAGCTTTTCTGGTGCCTGCACACGTGCCGCAACGGTCACGCCCAACGGTTGCGCGGCGTCGAGCAAGCGTCGGCAGTTCCAAATGATCCGGCCGGCCTCGGGCTGCACCGCCAGCAGCCGTTCTTGCACATCGATCACCAGCAGCACGGTGTCGTTGCGGTTCATCAGGTCAGGGCTGCGGAGCAGGGGAGCGGCCATCGGGTGGGAGTGTGGTTGGGGGGAGAGAGAGTCGGATCGATCGCGAGCCGACCCCCTGGGGCGTTGGCACGGAGCAAGATTGGTACGATAAGCAGGCTCACCCGAAGGATGCTACCGCTCGAACCCCCTCCCTATATTTTGGTGCCATGAGCAAGCCCCGCAAAAATCTGTGTGATTGGTCAAAGAAGGAGTTGCGCGAGCGCTTCGCTGAGCTAACGCAGATCGTTGCGGAGCCCCGCTTTGTATGCGTCAAATGCGGTCGGGCAGCGGCTTGTAAAGCGATCCTCTGCAAGCCCAAGACGCTGCTGACGGCCTCGGGATGAGCCGCTGCGGTAGTCCGTGGGGCTAGCGAGAGGGAGCGTAACACGGAGAATAACCGCAATGAATCGTCCCCGAATTCGCTCGACGACCATCCTCACCGTCCGCCGTGACGGCATTGTCGCCATGGGGGGTGACGGCCAAGTTAGCTTGGGCGACACCGTCATGAAGGCCGACGCCCGCAAGGTGCGTCCCCTTTCAGATGGACGCGTGCTGACCGGTTTCGCGGGCTCGGCGGCAGACGCCTTTGCGTTGCTCGAACGCTTTGAGGCCAAGCTCAAAGACCATCCGAAGAACATGCCGCGCGCGGCGACCGAGCTTGCTCGCGATTGGCGAACCGATCGAGTGCTGCGGCGACTCGAAGCGCTGATCGCCGTTGCTGACGGCCGCGACACGCTGCTTATCTCGGGCACCGGAGACGTTATCCAGCCCTCGGATGGTGTGTTGGGTATCGGTTCGGGGGGCAACTTCGCCACCGCCGCGGCCCGTGCCCTGCTCGCCCACACCACCTTGCCGGCCGAACAGATCGTTCGCGAGGCGCTCAAGATCGCCGCGGATATCTGTGTCTACTCGAACCACAATGTGGTCGTGGAAACGATCGGGCCGACAGCAGCATGAGCGGCCCGCCGCTTGCCGAGTCGCGCGTTGAAGGACGTGTCCTGCTCATCGACGCCCAAGAGCGACTGCTGCTCTTACGCGTCGAAGACCCCGCGATCGATCAGCCGAGCCTGTGGATCACCCCCGGCGGCGGTTGCGAGCAGGGTGAGTCGCCCCGCGAAGCAGCGCTGCGTGAGCTGTACGAAGAGATCGGCTATCGAGCGTGTGAGCTTGGTCCGTGCGTGTGGCGTCGGAAATTTCGCTGGCGTTGGGGGAAGCGGCTCATCGATTCCGATTCACACTACTTTTTGCTGCGTTTGAACAGCGTTATCGAGGTGAGCCACGCCCACGCCTCTCGGCTTGAATGAGAGATTTTCTGCGAGCATCGCTGGTGGACAACCGCCGAGTTGCAAGCCGCGGCGGCCACACAGGTTTTCTCCCCACGCGGGGTGCCAAAGCTGCTGTCGCTGCTCCTGAAGGACAACTTGCCAACCGCGCCGATCGAACTTGCCGAGTAAGCGAGCGGGGCGAGGCCCCTAACGAGTTGGCCGGATAGGGGCGACAATTGGCCATGCCGGCCGACTCGTCGAAGGCCTCCGCACGATAGAACGCCATCCTGCACCAAGCTGATCCTCAGTGAACGACCTGACACCCAAACGAATTGTCGAAGAACTCGACCGCTACATCGTCGGCCAGGCCGACGCCAAGCGGAGCGTCGCCATCGCGATCCGTAACCGCTGGCGCCGCCAACAGCTGAGCGAAGAGCTGCGTAAAGAGGTCTCGCCGAAGAACATTCTGATGATCGGACCCACCGGGGTGGGTAAGACCGAGATCGCCCGGCGGCTGGCAAAGCTCACCGGCGCTCCGTTTATCAAGATCGAGGCGACCAAGTACACCGAGGTCGGCTACTACGGTCGCGATGTCGAGAGCATGATCCGCGAGCTCGTCGAGAACGCGATCGGATTGGTGCGTGAACGACTCCGCGAGGAAGTTCAGCCTGAGGCTCGTCGCCGGACCGACGAACGTCTGCTAGACAAGCTGGTCCCCTCGCCGCACACCATCGATACGGGCGTAGGCGTCGAAGACGCCGCGGAGCGACACGAGCGGACCCGCGAAAAGATGCGTGCCATGCTCGTTGCCGCGGAACTTGAAGAGCGCCGGATCGAGATGACGATCGAGAGCAAGCCCAAGGCGATGATGGTGCCGGGGATGGGGGGACCCGGCGGAGGGATGGACTTCGACATGCAGGGGATGCTCGAGAAGATGCTCCCCCGACAGGTCCGCCGTCGAGAGGTCTCGGTCGCCGAAGCACGTGAGCTGATCTTTGAGCAGGAATGCGAAAAGCTGATCGACGAAGAGAAGGTCAATAGCGAAGCCGTTCAGCTTGCCGAAGAGTCGGGCGTCATATTTTTAGACGAGATCGACAAGGTCGTGGCAAGCGACGGGGGCAAAGGGGCAGATGTCTCGCGCCAGGGCGTTCAGCGCGACTTGCTACCGATTGTCGAAGGCACCACCGTGCAGACGCGATACGGTTATGTCAGCACGGATCACATCCTGTTCGTTGCCGCGGGCGCTTTCCATCAGGCGCGACCGAGCGACCTGATGCCCGAATTGCAGGGACGCTTCCCCATCCGAGTCGAGTTGCAGGATCTCACACAAGCGGACTTCGTCAGAATCTTGCAAGAGCCACGCGGTTCGCTCACGGCGCAGTATGTGGCGTTGATGGAGACCGAAGGGGTCCGTGTGGACTTCACCGAGGATGCGATCGAGACACTTGCCGAGTACGCCTACAGCGTGAACCAATCGACCCAAAATATCGGTGCCCGACGTCTCGCGACAATCATGGAGCGGTTGCTCGAGCAGCTCTCTTTTGAGGCCCCCGATATGCGTGGCGGCTCGGCTTCCATCGATTCAGCCTATGTGCGCGAACGCCTCGAAGCGGTAGCCCAGGACGAGGACCTGAGCCGCTACATCCTGTAGGGGGGCGGTTTTCGCGATTGTTGTAGCGAATAGCGCGGATACGCAGGCTCGGGCTCGACCGAGCCGGCCGACGTGGTGAACCACCTGATGCGAAATTCGTTATCTCGTCTAGACTAGGGCGGACGCCCCCCAGTTGCACACCAGGCACCAGGGGCCTCTCAGCGAAGCCCCAACACCGCCCTGAGCTCTTATCTCGTTCGAGGCAGATAGTGCACTTTTACGACCAATCGACGATCCGCGCTGTCAACAATGCCCGCTTCTACGCGCGCTTTAAGTGGCTCGGTCTGGGAGCGCTCGCGTTTGGATTGTGGAGCCTTTACGACGGGTATGTGAATTACCCCGACATGAAAGTGCGGTCCGATGCCATCATGGTGATCGCCGAGGACGAGCTCTCACGCTCTGAGCTTCTAGAGTGCCAAGACGGAGCCCATGATCTCAACGACGTTTACAAACGGGTCGTTGAGAAGCTTCGTGATCAGAGTGATGCGTGGGCGCGCTGGCTCGCGATCGCCGAAGAGAAGAGCTGGCCGGTTGAGCCACCGGAGAAGGCCCACACGGATAACGATATCATCATGCAGTACGTCATGGCGGGCCTCTGCACGCTCGCGACGACGTACTTCTTTGGCGTGCTGATCAGTACCAATGGTCGCTGGATTGAGGTGGACGACAACGAGCTAATAACCAGCGGCGGACTAAGCTTCCCCCTCGCGGCGGTTACCCAAATCGACAAACGCAAGTGGATCGATAAGGGGATCGCCTACGTCGCTTACAATGACAACGATCGCCAACGACGCTTTGTGCTTGATAATTACAAGTATCTGCGGGAAGAGACCGACGCGATCCTGTACCGCATGGAGCAGGTTGCGGGTGCCGACAAGATCATTAACGGATCGGCCGAAGTTCATCCGGACGCCGAAAAGTAGCCACACTAGTAGCCACAGCTAAGTCGGGTAAAGTGTTCCGGCAACGACCGCTTTAAAATCGACCACATGCTTGAGCTGTGGAAGCGTGAGGTGCGATGCGGCACTACCGATCGATTCGGCAGGCCCCGTCGTGGCACCGACCGGTTAGTCGCAGCCGCTGCTTAGCAAAGAAGCGGTAGCCCAGGTCTAAAGCGTGTCGTACGCCCGGTAATCGTGTGGGGGCAACCAGCAATCCCCAACCCGCCGCAGCGTACAGCTGACGAAACACCTCGACGCCGAGGATCCACTCGCCAGAAGGAAGCCGACCGTGGATTTCGGCCATCAGCTCCTCCATCGACTTGCCGTAATCGGGCGGAGAGAAACCTGCGGCCGCGATGTCGGTAAACTGAATGCGCTCGTTCCGGTCCATCCAGCGCAGCATCCCGATCTCTTTCCGGCAGAGCGGGCAATCCCCGTCGTAAAAGACTTCAACGGCTTTGCCGGCCGCCACCGGGGGGCAAGCAGAGTCCGGTGAAGTTGTGCCGGTAGCGGAGAATGCGGTCATTGCAATTGAGGTTGTGAAGAACTCCTGCGGACGGTGTTCCTTAGTTTAGCACTCTAGGACGCTTCTCTCGATTGCCAAGCTCAAGCCGGCAAGCCACACCGTGCACACCAGGCCGATCAGTCGCGTCGGACGAGGCTTGATCGGCAGACTGCGGTACTGAGCTAACCGGTGCTGAGCCAATCAGTGCTGAGCCAATCAGTGCTGAGCCAATCAGTGCTGAGCCAATCAGTGCAGCGTTCAGGCCCGGGTAATCGCGTCTTCCAAGAAGTAGTTGATGTCGTGCGAGTCTTCGGCGTGCAGAACGACATAGGCGTGCGCCGCATTGCGGGCGTGGTACAGCTGCTCACGGAGTCCGGCGTCACGCGTGATCGCACGCGCGAACGCCGCGAGCACTTCGAGATGCCGTTGACGGTCCGCCTGCGGTGTCGCCAGCAGCAGAACGGCATGAACGGGTCGGCCATCGGGCGCATCCAGATCGATGCCTTGGGAGCTGAGGCCGAGGACTCCGGTGATGGCCTGCCCGCCATCGAGGATCGCGTGGGGGATCATGAAGCCCTCTGCCAGGCAGGTGCTGGCGAGGGATTCACGCTCGAAAACCTTGTTGACAAAGACCTCTTGCGAAACCTTGGGGCGATCGGGCATCGCGTACAGTTGGGCAGTCAGCGTGCGGATGATTTCTTCTTTCGACCCGCCGACGAGTCCGATCGTGATGTGGTTCTCGTCCAAAAAATCGAGCAAACGGGGCGCTCCGTTGCCCGCTTCGCCCGCGTTCTTCAGGGCGAGTCGCAGCCCGCTGGGCCCCAACAGCTGATTGATCACCAGTGCCGCGAGGCCCACGCTGGTCACAGTCGGAGCGATGTCCGCCAATCGTGGGTTGGCCTGCACGGCCAAAATCAGCCCCACCGCCACACCGCCGTGCGGTACGAGGGCCAGCCCCAGGTAGTTGCGGATCTGGACCGGAGCTTGAGCGATCGACATTGCTAAGAAGGCAGCGAGGTACTTGCCAAGGAAGCGGGCCAAGAAATACAGCGCAACAAGCCCCGCCACGCGGCGCACCATGGCCACGTCCAGGTTCATGCCGGCAAGCGTGTAGAACGCGGCAAAGAGTAGCGCACCGATTGAGTGCAGATAGGCTTCGGTCGAGCGTACGGTATCGTGTCGGAGGTTCGACACGAGGATTCCTGCAAAAGAACAAGCGAGGATCCCCGAGGCACCGAGCCCCTTTGCGGCTCCCCAGGCACCCAAAATCAGCGCCACCATCGTCGGACCCAAGTAGGCGGGGCTCACGACGGTGCGGTTCAATCCGAGCGCAATGACCGCGCCAACAGCGGCCACGCTAAAGGCCAAGCCAAACTCGCGTGCGACCGAGGCGGTTGCCACCGGTCCGGCGTTGAGCCACGCCCCACCGCTCATGCCGCTCTCCGCGAAGAAGTACGCCGCAAAGACGAAGATTCCTACCGCCACCATGTCGATCAGCGGGATCGCCGCGAGGAGCGTGCGTGTGAGGATCCCCTTCGCACGAGCTTCTTCGATCACCAGAACCGTTGTGCCGGGAGCCCCGGCGATCGCGATCGCCCCCAGCAGCACGCTTGTCGGTAGCGAGATCTGTTGCGGAGCCAGATAGGCCCCCAAGGTCATCATCGTTGCAACGACCAGCGTTGGTGTAATGAGCGCTTCGCAGAGCAAGAGCATCCCGAGCCGGATGCCCGAATTCTTGAGGCTCGCAAAGTGCAACGCGGCCCCGACCGTGAACGCGATATAGCCCAGCACAAAGCTCATGTAGGGGCGAAACGCCTCGGTCGATAACGCCGATAGACCGGTAGCCTCGCCGTGCCAACCCGACGTGGCCCGCAGCAAGATGCCGGTGACGATCCAGCCCGTGACCCGTGGTAGGCGGATCGCGCTAAAAAGCTCACCCCCAACGATGCCCGCCACGAGCACAATCGCAAGCTGGTAGAGCGGGTCGGAGGGACTGAACGGCAAGCTCATAAGGCGGTGAAGAGGCGGTGGTTGTTCGAGGCCGTTTACGAGAGAGCGGCCCTATTAGGCGAGCCGATTCCAGCCTGACCCACCCCCGAACCCCCATCCTAGTCGAATGGCGGTTCTGCGGCGCGCTCCAAAACAGGCGTGGTCGGTGCCCTTGCTATGCGCTTCATTCGCCGGGGAGCGTATTATGGCCCCTGCGACATCCCCTTCATTCGCGAAAGCAGCTAGAATGAACGCCGCTTCAGCCCAACGCGGTCGCTAGTAGCGTGCTCGATGAGGGCGCGTTCGCAGGCTCCACGGCTTTTCTCGAGGGTGATTCTGATGTCCGGTTTCTGGCAGCGCATTGTTGGCGTCTTCTTGTTGATTGCCGGACCCGTCCATCAAGGCAACGCACAGAATTATCGCTACGAAGCAGAACTGGGCACGCTTACCGGGGTGCAGGTCGCTAGCAATGTTTCCGGATTTTCTGGTAGCGGCTACGTGACCGGCTTCGACAACGAGGGCGATGCGGTTGGTGTGTCGGTCTCGGTCGACCAGGGCCTCTACGAATTATGGATTGGTTACCGATCGCAGTACGGCCCGAAGGGTTACTCGCTAAATGTGGGCGGGGCGGGCTCGGCGGGCATGTTCGATCAATCCAGTAGTTTTACCGAGAGCTACGCGGGGCAGTTCTATCTCGATAGCCCCACAACTTCGATCGATCTGATGAAGAGCTGGGGCTACTACGATGTCGATTACTTCGAATTTCGACCGGCAACGGTTCGCCGAGCACTGCCCGTCAATCCGACGCTGGTGAATCCCAACGCCACGCCCCGGACGCAATTCTTGATGAACTATCTGGCTAACACTTACGGTGAACAGACACTCTTCGGCCAGCAGCGAGAGTTTTCTAACCAGAACCAGATCCTGAGCGATACCTATCTCACACGTACCGGCGGGGTGTTCCCCGCGCTGATCGGTTCGGACTTGATTAACTACTCTCCGTCGCGGCTAGCGCGGGGAGAGGATCCCCGGGGCGAATCGGAGCGGATGATCCAGTGGGCCCAGCAGTCGGGCGGTGTGGTCAGTCTGATGTGGCACTGGAACGCGCCGACCGACCTCATCGATGGCCCCAACGGTTCGGGGCAAGAATGGTGGCGCGGGTTTTATACCGAGGCGACAACGTTCGATCTGGGGGCCGCGCTCGCGGACCCCGGCGGCTCACGCTACCAGCTCTTGCTGCGCGACATCGATGCGATCGCGGTTGAGCTAACCAAGTTTCGCGATGCACAGATTCCCGTGCTCTGGCGACCGCTGCACGAGGCTCAGGGTAACTCCAGTGGTGCCTGGTTCTGGTGGGGCGATAGCGGTCCCGAGAGCTTCAAGCAGCTCTATCGTCTCATGTACGACCGACTGACCGATCACCATGGTCTGGACAATCTGATCTGGGCTTCGACCCTGCAGGTGGGAGAGTCTGCTTGGCGCGACTGGTATCCCGGCGATGAGTATGTAGATGTCGTGGGGGTCGATGTTTACAGCGAAGCGGGCGACCCGATGACCACCCAATGGGGCGCTCTGCTCGAGGAGTTCGATGGCAAGAAGCTGATCGCTCTGACCGAGACCGGTACGCTTCCGCCGACCGAGGTTCTGGACCGCTACGGGGTCGCCTGGAGTTACTTCATGCCGTGGAACGAGCAGTTCGTTGCCAGCAACCACACGCCCGCTGAGGTCCAAGCGATTGTCGGTGCCGAAGAAGTAATCGACCTTTCGGAGCTGCCGACAATGCCCTGGCGACTTCCGGCCTCGGTACCCGGCGACTTCGACGGCGATGGCGACGTCGATCCCGACGACTACGGTGTGTGGCGCTCACACTTCGGGTTGAGCACAGCGCTCGCCACGGCCGCCTCGCCTGCCGATGCCAATGCCGATGGCGTTGTCGATCTGGCTGACTACACCGTTTGGCGTGACAACTATTTGGCGCTCACGGTGCCCGCCACGAACCGACCCGCTCGGAACGAGGCCCAGCAGGGCAATTCACAGCAGAGGGTCGCGGAAGTTCCCGAACCGCATCTCTTAGCCCTACTGGGGCTGATGCTTGGGATGATGAGCGCCGCGTGCGCTGTCCGCCGCTAGAAGAGAAGCGTGGCAGAATGCCGAGGCAAACCACGCCGTGAGTGAGCCCGGTGGGACTCGAACCCACGACCCACGGATTAAAAGTCCGATGCTCTACCGACTGAGCTACGGGCTCAAGCTTTTACTAGCAATAGCTTTACGCAGAACGACACCTTCGTCAACCGGCCGGCCGGGCCGGCTGTTAACCGGGGCCTGTGCCGGCGAGATCGGCCCGAATCGTTGCTGACCCCCTCGCATCCTAAGGGATCGCGCTGCTGATACCCGTAGCGTCATTTTTGCGGTACCGATCGTGATGGGGATCGCCGCTAACGCGAGACGTTCGTGCGACTCGCACGTGGTTTTGGTCGAGCCTTCAGCTTTCGGCCGGGGACTCAGGGGCTTGAGACGTCTCAGGGGGCTCAGGGCTTGGCTGACGCTCGAAGACGACTCGGAACGTTTGGTAGCCCGCGGCGAGCTTATCACCGTAAATGGTGTGCAGCTCGGCTCGGAGGGCATCGGCGGTGTCGAAGCCGTCGGGCCGGGCGTCTTCGTCGGTGAGGTTCTCCAACTCGACCGAGTTGACCAGCGTGATCCGGATAGGGCCAACGCCCGGAATGTAGCTACGTTGCCCCGTACGCATCATCCGGTGCTTCCACAGCCGGATGGTTTGGGTTTTCTCCCCCGCGCGGATCGCTTCCAGAAACTTCCGCTTGAAGAGCAGCATGGCATCCGATGCGTCGAAGGGCTGAGCGCTTTTCCGAGGCTCAAGGGGCATGAGCGGGGATTGGTCCGCATCGTACTGCCCGCAATCGACACCGCTAACCACCTTGCCGTCCCCCCTCGCGACACATGTCTGTCACCGCTACCCCAGCAGCCCCTCGATCGGCGTCCCCTCATCGACCAATCGAATCGGACGGCCGGTTGAGCTGGTGTTCTCGTAGTCGGCGTCGATGCCCAGGGCCGCGTAAATCGTTTGGTGCAGGTCTTTCGGAGAAACCGGCTGCTCGATCACCTGGGCACCCTGCTCGTCAGTGGCCCCGATAACCTGCCCGCCACGCACGCCGCAACCGGCCAGCCAAGCACTGAAGGCCTTGGGGTAGTGATCGCGGCCCCCGCGGGCGTTGATCTTCGGCGTGCGTCCGAATTCGCCCAGCCAGACCACCAGGGTCGAATCGAGCATGCCCCGCTCACGCAGGTCGCGGAGCAGTTGGGACGCAGGCCGATCGACCTGGGCGCATTGGGCGGCGACCTGCTTATGGTTGTCTTGATGGCTGTCCCAGCCGTTCTGGACAACCTCGACGAAAGTCACCCCTGCCTCGAGCAGCCGTCGGGCAAGCAGACAGCCCTCAGCAAAGCGGCCCTCGCCATACGCTTGGCGTGCGGCAGAGCTTTCCTGCGCGAGGTCGAACGCTTCCATGCCGGGCGATTGGATCATTGCTTCAGCGGCGTTCACGAGCTGGCGGCGTTCAGCGACACGATCGGCTCCTTCGGCGGCCCCGAAGTTGGCTTGAATAAGATCGAGCAGAGCGAGGCGCTGCTCGCGCCGATCGCCCGAAACCATCGCCGTGGTGTTGTCGGGCGGACGGCTGGGATCACGCACCCCCAGCGGAGCGTATTCAACGCCGAGCATGCCAGCGCCGCCGTTGTAGACACGACCCCCGCCGATGCGCACATAGCCGGGCAGCGCTCCCGCGGCGGCTTGCAATTGGTCGCAAACGTTGGCCCCCAACGCCGGAAACTTCACCCCGCCCATGGGCAGGTAGCCGTGCTGCATCAGGTGCTGGGCTCGTGGGTGGCTTCCCTCCCGGCTGGTGAGCGAGCGGACGATCGCGACCTCGTCCATCACCTTTGCCAGCTCGGGCAGGTTCTCTGAAAGGTGGATGCCGGGCACGGCGGTTGCGATCGATGCTGAGCCAACGGCACCGGCAACAGCCTCTTTGGGGTCGAGCGTCTCCAGATGGCTCGGCCCGCCTGCCATCCACAGCACGACGCACCGCTTCTGCTGCTGCCGCAGCACGGGGGCTGCCAACGCCAGCCGCGCTGGCAGGCCCATCGTCATGGCTCCACCAGCAACAAGGCTCAGGAAATCCCGGCGATCAAAACCGCGCGAGCGGCGTTGCACGTGACTCATCGAGATCCACGGTGAACTCATTGGGGCGAGATTTCCAGCAGGGGGGGAAGGCTAGCGCCGGTGGCTGAACTCGGCCGTGTTGAGCAGAGCCCACAGAATGTCTTCGTAGGCGGGCTGCCAACGGGCGGACGACTCGAGGTAGGCGACCAAACGCTGGCTCTCTTCCGCAGTCGGCTTACGGGTCAGAACGGTGAAGTACAGCTCCTGGATGGCTGCTTGGTGATTGGCCTCGCCGTCTGGCGGGCAGTGCTGTGCGATAAGCTCCGCCAAGGGGGTGCCCGGCCGGGCTTTTGCCAGCCGATGGACTGCCGGCGAATTCATGAGCAGCAGCGACTGGGGAATGGTCCCCACAACATCTTCGCGCGGATCACTCGGGTCGAACCCAAACACCTCGGCTAGACGCTCGCGGGGTCCTTGCTGTGCGCGGGCTCGTTTTGCCCGGCGATCCTCTTCCCGCGCGACGCCAACCACCTGGACGAGCGTGTCGAACAGCACGTCGGAGCGGAGCGGCTGAGCGACCGTCGCCGTCATGACGCCGGCCGTTGCTTCGTCGCGCGGACGGCTTTGCCGCGCGTAGGCGTCGGTCAGAAGAATGGTTTCGTACAGCCATTTCAGCCGGCTGCCGTTGGCTTCGAAACCGGCCACCAGCGCGTCGAGAGCCGGCTTAGCGACAACCTCTCGTTCGGCACCCAGGTCGTCTACCGTCGGGTAGAAACCGTAGCCGATCAGCTCGCTCCAGACGCGATTGACGATCGCTTGTGTGAACCACGGGTTCTCGATCACCGCCGTCGCCAGCGCCGCGCGGCGCTCGGCGTCCTCGGTCCCCACGGAAACCTCGAGCCCGGTCAGAAAGAACCGGGGGGTCATCCGCTTGCCGGGCTCCTCGGGGTGTTCCAGGTCTGCCATGTAGTGTTCGGGTCGGCCCCGCCGATTAGCGTTGTCCGCTTTGCGGAAACGCGGGCGATCCGCACGGTCGTTCACCACAACATCGAACACCGGAGGGCGTGTGTCACGCCGCTGACGAAGGCCAATCCGTGGAAAGAATGCCGCCAATTCGTGAAACTCTTCCCGCTTCCACTCGTCCCACGGGTGATCGTGGCACTGGGCGCACTGGATCTGGATGCCAAGGAACACCCGCGATACCTCGGCCGCGATCTCCTCGCTGCGACCGTCCTGAGCCATGATGATCGCGGTGGCACCGTCCTCATCCGTTGAGCCCTCGGCCGTGATAAAGCGGCGGGCGATCTCGTCCCAGCCGTCGTTCTGGTTGATCCATTTTGCCAGATCCTTCACCAGCGGTTCGGCCACAACTCGGGCCCGTTCCTCGAGCCGTCGCGCCAAAATCGCGTCGCGCCAGTAGCGCGCCATGTTGTCGCCGAAGCGCGGGTCCTCCAGCAGTTGCGTTGCGATCGCCCTGCGGCGCTGAGGAGTCACCGCAGCGTCTCCAGCGGCACATGCCTGCTGCGCATCGGCGGTGGGGGGGGCTACGCCGACCACATCCAGCGATGCTCGGCGCAGAAAAGCGGCCTCGTTCACCAGCGGTGCAAACTGAGCGGCGCGGTTCTCTGGCAGCTGCTGCAGGACCTGATCGACTTGGCGGGCAACCGACAGGGCAGAAGAATCCACCCCCTCTGTAGCGGAGGTCGCCGAAGCCAGCAGCAGCGTCAGACTGCCAAAAGCGATGGCGACCACGCGTAAGCGAGCGGATTGCGGGCTATTGGTCATCACCGGTTGCAGCCTCCCGATTGCTTGCTTAGCGGTCCGCTGCGATCGGAGTCGGGGGCAGCAGACCTTTGCCCCCGCAGTTTAACCCCAGATGGACCGCGGGGTGCCGAAAGAAAGTCGAATGCCGGGTAGCCTGTGGACGGCCCCACCACGTTTTCGGCACAAAAGGGGGGGCAAACAAAAAAAGGTGCCCTTCGAGAATCGAAGGACACCTTTTTGAAATCTGTAGGTGGTTGCAGCGGGCGATTAACGCTTGGAGAACTGCGTTCCGCGGCGGGCACCACGCAGACCGGGCTTCTTACGCTCTTTCATGCGTGAGTCGCGGGTCAGGAAGTCCTTCTCGCGGAGCTTGTCGTGCAGCTCGCTATCGTGCTTGATCAGCGCTCGGGCGATGCCCTGCATGCAGGCACCCGATTGACCGGTCAGGCCGCCACCGTGGCACAGGATGACCACATCAACCGACCCGCGGACCTCGCAGAAATCGAGCGGGGCAAGCACCAGATTCTGGTGATGCGGCGTGGGGAAATACTCTTCCATCTCACGCTTGTTGACGGTGATCTTGCCGCTTCCCGGACGGATCCGGACTCGCGCGACGCTGGTCTTGCGGCGTCCGGTGCCGAGGGCGTCGATTGTCTTCTCTGCTGTGGCCATAGATCGCGGAAGTCGGAGTGCGTTAAGCGGTTAGGGAGTGAGGGTCGCGCGCTGCAGACGCTACAAAATCAGCTCGCGGAGGCGATTTCGAGCGTCTGCGGCTGCTGGGCTTGGTGCGGGTGCTCGGCACCCTCGTAGATCTTCAGACGGTCCAGCATCTGCGAGGCCAATTTGTTCTTCGGCAGCATCCGGCGAACCGCCTCGCGGACGATCTTCTCCGGGCGACGCTGCAACCGATCTTCGGCCGTCATGGTCCGCTGACGGGTGTAGCCGGTGTACCAGGCGTAAGTCTTTTGCTCCCACTTTTTGCCGGTGAATTTCACCTTCTCGCAGTTGGTCACGATGACAAAGTCACCCGTGAGCACATGTGGCGTATACGTGGGGCGATGCTTGCCCATGAGCATCATCGCGATCTTGCTCGCCATGCGACCAACGATCTGGTCGGTCCCATCGATCAGAACCCACTGCGGATCCGTTTCCGCGGGCTTCATGATGGTGGTGCGCTGGTGGGTTTGGCTGATCTTTCTCATCGCGATGGCTCTCGGCCGGATCGTTAAGTTCGTCGAGCGGCGTCGCTGATTGTGCGAGGCCGTGGCAGGCGACCAGTGGGTTGCGGACCGAGTATCGGCCCGTCCCTGTGGTCGGGGACGCCATTTAGTGAGTTACTAAGTGCTGCCTGCTCGGGCCCGGCCCGACAGGTCGAATCCAAGAGGATAGCGGTCCCCCCAGACCCCTGCAAGCGGTCTGAGGCACGTGTTTTTGCCCAAACGGGGCCTGATGGTGCTCGCGGGGGGTGAGTTGGCCGATCTCCCCGCTTTTGCGGGTTTCGCTGCGCAAACTAACGACTGGGACCTTCGGCCGCGGCTGGGTATACAAGCCTGACATCTTCGAGCCAGAGGGCTCCCCCCCCACCGAGTGCCCCCCGCGGGCTTAGCCGGCTTCTTTGGCCCCACCCACTCACCCCCCCCGAAACTCTCCCCCCGAATCCAGTCGGCTGCCTTTCCTCCCCGAGTCGAGCAATGATTGTTGGCGTTCCCAAAGAAGTTAAACCCGAC
>NZ_SJPH01000007.1 GCF_007859815.1 Botrimarina hoheduenensis
CACCACAACGACACCACCGAGGGCTTCACCTGGACCAAAACCGCCAACGCCATCCTAGAGAAAGTCGCCCGGGCAAAAGCCACCCTCGATAAGATCAGGGATTAGCGACGCGGTACACTAGTAAGAGTCGGGCTGAAAGGATTCGAACCTTCGACCTCTGCGTCCCGAACGCAGCGCTCTAGCCAAGCTGAGCTACAGCCCGTGAACGCACAGCGTAGCAGAGCTTTCGCTCCGCTCCAAGATGGTCAGCCCGCGGCCGGGCCAGCCGCTGGGCCAGCCGCTGGGCCAGCCGCTGGGGACCGCCCCTTTCGCGGCCGCCTGGCGGGTGCTGCGGGGGCGGGGCACGCCCTTTTTGGGCCCGCTGCCGGCCCCGTTGGCAAAATACGGCGGGCGATTCCCTCGTCGCCGGGGCCTTTGCCGCTTAGATTAACGTGTCGGGGCAAACCAACACCACGGCAGCGATGCGGAACGGGGCTCGGTTGTACGCTTACTTGACCGTTTTATCGGGACCGCGAGCGGGTGCCAGCTTTCCGCTGCCCCCTTCGGGCGAAGTGCTGCTGGGCCGGGGGGGAGCCTGCCAGATCGCGGTCGGCGATCCGCTCTGCTCGCGCGTTCACGCCCGCATTGCCTGGGTCGACGACGGCTGGCGCGTCAGTGACAACAACAGCCGCAATGGCACGTTTGTCAACGGACAGAAGGCGTCCGACGCGGCCCTGGGCGACGGCCATCTGATCCGCATTGGTTCGACTCAGCTCGAGTTTCACGCCTCTGAAGAGCCGCCCACCGCCGAGGGCGACGACCCGGCCCTGACGCAAACGCTGATCCACGAGGTGCCGGTCCTCACCGGCGGCGTGGACGAGGCGTCGCTCGATGGGCTGCCCAACTCGGAGCAGGTCAAAGAGCTGATGCTCTTGTACCAGCTGTGCATCAAGCTGCTGGGGTCCAGCGACCCCGAGACCCTTGTTCAGACCGCCCTGGACTTGATGCGCAAACGGACCGGCGCCTCGGTCGTGGGCTTCTTGTGGCAGACCGACGAGGGGACGCTCGTGCCCAAGCTGGCATCGCCCCCCGAAGCTCAAGAGCGGATGGTGCTCAGCCCCTCGCTGGCCGAACTGGTGGCCGGGGCGGGCCACGCGGTGTGGGTGGCCAATCAGGGAGCCGCCGACGCCAGCGGCAAGCTCGGTGCGTTTGCCGATGCCATCTGTGCCCCGCTTGTGATCCGTGGCACCACGCGCCGCGCTCCGACGAGCGAGCCCCCGCGTGCGCTGGGCGCGTTGCACGCGTACCTTGAGTCGGGCAGGTTTCGGCAGTCGGACTTCGACTTCACGATCAGTGTCGCCAACCTGCTGGTTGTGGCGTTGCATCGGGCGCTCGAACTCACGCGCTTGCGGTCGAGCTTTGATCGGCTGGTGGCGTCGTCGCCCGGGTACGACGAGCTGGTGGGCGATAGCCCGCCCATGCAAGAGCTCAAGAACAAAATCAGTCGCATCTCGCGGGCCAAGGGGGCCGTGCTCATCCGGGGCGAGAGCGGCTCGGGCAAGGAGCTGGTCGCGCGGGCGATCCATCGGGCCAGCCAGCGGGCCGAGAGGTCGATGGTGAGCGTCAACTGCGCAGCGATCCCTCACGACCTCATGGAGAGCCAGCTCTTCGGCCACAAGGCCGGCTCGTTCACCGGTGCGGACCGCGACCACACGGGCTACTTCCAGCAGGCGGACCTCGGCACGCTGTTCCTCGACGAAGTGGGCGAAATGACGCCCGAGGGGCAGGCCAAGCTGCTCCGTGTGCTGGAGGGGCACCCCTTCTTGCCGGTCGGGGCGACCGAGCCGATCTCAGTCGATGTGCGGGTGATCGCCGCCACGAACCAAGATCTCCAGACCTACGTCAAGCAGGGCAAGTTCCGCGAGGACCTGTACTATCGACTCAGCGTGTTCGAGCTGTTGCTGCCGCCGCTGCGGGATCGCGAGGACGATGTCGGACGGCTGATCGACTTCTTCCTGGATCACTTCCGGGCCGAGCACGGTCGGCCGGGCTTGCACCTGGGGAGCGACGCCCGCGAGCGGCTGCTCAGCTACGACTGGCCCGGCAACGTCCGCCAGCTGCGCAACGTGATCGACAGCGCGGTGGTGATGGCCGAGGGCAACGCGATCGTTCCCTCTGACTTGGCGCTGCGTGGCGTGGGACGGCAAGACGCCGAGCCGCAGTCGCTTCGGCTGGAAGACGCTGAGCGGCGGCTGATTCAGCAGGCGCTCAAGCGGACCAAGGGGGCGATCCCCGAGGCGGCCAAGCTGCTCGGCATCGGCCGCGCGACACTCTACCGCAAGGTGGAGCAGTACGGCATTGCGCGCTAAGGGCAGGCGTTGGGGCCGGTCTCCGCCGCCACCCACCGCGGCGTGCGTGGCAGCGTTTCACCGCTTACCCCGGGTTCACTCTCCCCCTGGGAGTGGTGAAGCGGTGAAGCGGTGAAGCAGTTGCCGCGGGCAACTCCGCGGGCGGGCAGATGCTCACCGTGCTGCCGTCCACCATCTCGAAGAAGTTTCCCAGCACGCCCCCTTCGACGACGGTCAGCGTTTGACCGGCCCGCAGGCCCGAGGGGCGGCCATGGTCGGCGGTGCTGATCACCTGCGGCGTGGTGTCGAGCGTCGGCAGCTCGACCGGCGTCAGCTTCAGGCCGACGATGTCGTCGCTGCGGTTGCCGGCGAAGATGTGCGACGAGCCGTCCGCGAGCGTGGCGGTGAAGACGTCGTTGTCGCCGAGGGTGAGCGTGGAGCCGGTGAAAGCCTCGCCGTTCAAGCGGAACTCGCCGCCGAACAGCTCGGCGTCGCTGCCCGCCTGGAGGTCGAAGTCGAACCCGATCGCCCCGCCGGTGATATCCACGTTGCTACCGGCCAGCGCCGTCAAGCTGCGGCTCACCACGCCCTGATTGATATTGATGGTGCTGCCGGCTTGCGCTTCAAAGAAATTTCCCAGAGTTCCGCCGCTGACGTTGACGACGCTGCCGGAGTGGGCGTCACTGAAGCGGCCCCACTCGCCGCCGGTGAGGTGGAGGGTGGCGCCGGCGTAGGCGTTGGAGAAGGCATCAACGAATCCTCCGCTGACGTTGACCGTGCTGCGTGAGAAGCCCGAGTGATCGCCCAACACCCCGCCTTCGATGTTCACCGTGGCGTCCACGGCCTCGAAGTTGATGGGCAACTCGCCGCCCGCGCGGAGCGTGAAGGTTTGACCCGCCCGCACACCCGAGGGGCGGACCGGGTTGGCCGTGTCGACGACGATCGGCGTGGTGTCGGCCGGGCCCGGGAGTGCTGACTGCGTGAGCTTGACGTCGAGGATCACGTCTTGGGCTTGCGGGCTGAAGATGAAGGTTGAGCCGTCTTCGAGGACGCCGGTCAGCACGTCGGTGTCGGCAAGCGAGACGTTCGCGAGGTTCGCCGCAGGAATGGCGACGCCGTTCAGCAGGAAGTCCTGGCCGAAGATTTCGACGCCGCTGCCCGCCCTGGCCTCAAACCGCCGGCTCACGGCTCCGCCTTTGAGCAGCACGGTGCTGCCGGCAAGCGCCTCGAAACCCTGATTGATCAGGCCGCCGGTGATGGTCACAAAGCTGCCCGAGAACGCCTGGCCGGTGAAACCGATCGAGCCGCCGCTGAGGTTGAACTCGCCACCAGAACGGACATCGATCGCGGTCGAGATTCGGCCGCCGGTCATGTTGAGCTCGCCGCCCTCTAGGACGTCGAACAAGGAACCAATGAAGCCGCCGTCGCCCAGGTTGACCTGCGTGGTCTGGCCGTCGCCCCCGATGCTTTGGCCGGAGCTGATGCTGGGGGCGGGTGGCAGGTTGATCACCGTATCGAACAGCGCCGAGTCGGCCGGGCCCGCGTTGAACACCTGGCCGGCAGCCGGCATGGCAAGCAGCCCGACCAACGCGATCGCCAGGGGCCAGCCGCGACCGACGAGGGGGGTAAACCGCATCCGGTGAAAAACAGGATTCGTCATGGCTAACTCGCTTGGGGCTGGCATTCTGGCGGCTGGCGGGAGGGCGGAGCACGAACAGCCAACCGGGCAGGGGATTCCAGCCTAGTCGCTAGACCCCGTGGCCTAGTCGCTAGACCCTGGGGCCTAGTCGCTTGAAGCGGCGGTGGGCTGCTGCTGTTTCATGTCGCTGTGAGGGCCCTTCATTGCGTCTAGGGCCAGAATAAGGCGAAAAGCCCGGCGCGCCGGCTCACCGAGAGCCCTAGCAACGGCTTTTAACGGCTGGCGGTGTCGCCCCGCCGCGACGCGGCCGCTCCCGTCGCTTCACCGCGTTTCACCACTCCCCGGGAAGGGTGAAACGGTGAAACGGTAAACTTCTGAACCGCTGAAGCGCGGTGCCGGGGTGGGCAGAGGCCACCGACGGTAAGATAGAAGGGGTGCCGGCAGCCGGTTCGCCAAACCCTAACTTATTGACGGGTTCCACACGTGGGGGCAGGTCAGCTTCGCTCATGGCGGCAGGTTCCAGCGGCAAAGGGTTGGAAGTCAGGCGACTCCCTTCTCCCCAAACCCGCCGCCCTCTTCAACCAGGGCCATCCACAACTTTCGACGATAACTCCCCAACCGACTTGAGAATCGAATCAACAGCGTTAGCGTGACGAATCAGAATTACCTCAGCATATTTCTCAAAGGCTTACCGACAGCTGCAGTTGCGGGCCTAGCCTTTATTGCTGTCCAGTATTCGCCATCTGATGAATCATCTAGAGCAATCTTGTCTGGAGTTGTTTCCATTGCGATCGTTCTGAACAGCTAAATCGGACCGCGACCGCTGTCGGGATGGACTGCTGTCAGCGTTGACCCCCGCTGACAGCGGCTGGTGGCACTGCTAAACGGGTGCCACGGTCCAGCTTGTCCGGCAGGGGTTGCCGAGTACCCGGCGAAGTCCCAATCGCCGCTGAGGTCCCGAGCGATTACTTTAGGGGCATGTCCCGACAACGATTCACGACCTGCCTCGTCCTGTGGAGCGCCGCATGGCTCTCGGCGGCTACGCTTGCCACCGCGGACGAGCTCGCCACGCTGCTTGAACGCGGCGAATTGGCTCAGGCGGAGGCGCTGTTGCGTACGCAGGTAGCAGATCCTCTCGGGCCGGTTGTCGGCGACGCGGCCCGGCAGCTTGAAATCCTCCGCCGCACGCGGCTGGAGTATTCGCTCGATCGAGACCAATTACTCGTCGCGCTACGGAGCCGATTGCCCGACGTTACCGACGAGCAGATCGATCGCTGGACCGCTGCGGGAGCCTTGCAGCATCGTGTGATCGACGGCCAGGTTCGCTACTTCCGCAAAGCGCCGAACAACCTGTTCTTGATCGAACCCGCAGCCCGCGGGCGCCGAGACGCGACAAACGCCAAGCGGCCCCCGGACGAAGCGCGCGAGCGGTTCGATCTCGATGCGTTGCTGGGTGAGATTGTCGATCAGTCGCAGACCGAGCCGACCAAGCGGCTCACCGCGATCCGGCATCGGTTGGAGTACGAGGTGCGCATCAACGGCACGCATCCGCGAGTGAAGCCGCGCTTGCGGCCCGGTGCCGTGGTGCGGGCTTGGTTGCCCTTTCCGCAGGAATACGGCCCGCAAACCGAGGTGCGGCTGGTGAGCAGCGAGCCCCCGGTAAAGCTGATTGCTCCCAACGGGGTGCCGCATCGGTCGGCGTACTTCGAGCAGACCCTCGGTGCCAGCGAGAGCGAGGCCCCCACCTTTCAGATGACCGTCGAGTTCGTCTCGCAGGCGTACTGCCCGCGGATCGATCCGGATCAGGTTCAGCCCTACGACCCGGCGGACGAAAACTATCGGCGCTACACGGCCGAGCGCTTGCCGCACGAGGCGCTAACGCCCGCGGTGCGGCGTCTGGCGGACGAGATCGTGGGCGACCAGACCAATCCGCTTGAGAAGGCGCGGCGGGTGTTCCGCTGGGTGTCGGCCAACATCCTCTGGGTGGGCGAGTACGAGTACTGCCTGATCCCCAGCCTTTCGCAGAAGGGCCTTGCCGAGGGGCGGGGCGATTGCGGCGTTCAGGGGACGGTGTTCGTCACGCTGTGTCGGGCCGCCGGGGTGCCGGCCCGCTGGCAGTCGGGGTGGGAGACCCAGCCCGGCCGGTGGAACCTGCACGATTGGTCGGAGATCTACGTCTTGCCGTGGGGCTGGCTCCCGGTGGACGCATCGTATGGCGTGCGCAAGAGCGACGATCCGCGCGTTGCCGATTTCTATCTGGGTGCCCGCGACCCGTATCGGATGATCGTCAATCTGGATTACGCCCGCGAGCTGATCCCCCCGAAGACGAGTTTTCGGAGTGAGCCGAACGATTTCCAGCGTGGTGAGGTGGAGATTGATGGTCATAATCTTTACTTCGACGAGTGGACGTATCGGTTCGACTTCCGTACCGAGGCACTCGACTCGGCGAGCACCCCCTGAGGTGTGCCGGTCGGCGTTTCGCTCAAGCGTTTGCGACCAAAACCGGCGTGGCTTTTACTGCCGGCGGGCGGCGGCACCCGCCCGCCGGTTCGCCAGCCCAACCGATCCTCATCAGCACCGATCGAACGATGTTCCGAAAATCTCTCAGCGCCGCGGTGATGATTGCCCTGCTCGGTTTTACAGGGTCAGGTACCGCGGAGGCGATCGAGCCGGGCGACCCGGGCCCGGGAGACATCGCGCTAACGATCAGCACTGCGGCCGGCACGACGCCCATTTCGCCGCGGATCTACGGCGTGAACGGCTCGCTCCGCCCCGCGGGCGTGGGCAGCCTGCGGCTCGGGGGCAATCGCTGGACCGGCTACAACTGGGAGACCAACAGCTCCAACGCCGGGGAAGATTTTCTGCACTACAGCGACGCGCTGCTGGTGGGCTTTCAGCCGAACACGCCCCCCGGACAGGCGGTGTTGCCAACGCTGCAAGAGGCCGCCGCGCTGGGCGTGAGCACCGCCGTCACCGTGCCGATGGCGGGCTATGTCGCCGCCGACAACAATCAGGCCGTCCTTGCTTCGCAAGCCGCCCCCTCTTCGCGGTGGCATCAGGTGCGCGCCAAGAAGTCGGCGATCTATCCGGGCCAGCCGTTGAGTCTCGCCCCCAACAAGACCGATGACTATGTGTTCACCGATGAGTTCGTCAACTGGGTTGAGTCGAATCGCCAAGCGGGCCAGGAGGTGATGTACCTGCTCGATAACGAGCCGGGCCTGTGGGACAACACCCACCCGCGTCTCTACGGCACAACGGGCCCTACGTTCGCCGATGTCGGGCAGCGTTCGATCGCGCACGCTTCGGCCATCAAGGAGGTGGCACCCGGTGCAAAAGTTCTCGGCGGGGTAACGTTTGGCTGGGACGCCATGCAGAGTCTTAACAGCGCCCCCGACTTCAATCAGCAGGTGCCCCAGCCGCGTGCGGCAGACGGGTTGCACTTTAATCGTTGGCTGCTGACGACGATGGCCGCTGCCGAACAGCAGCAGGGACGCGTGCTGATGGACGCGCTGGACCTGCACTGGTATCCCGAGGCTCGTGGCGGCGGCGTACGGATCATCGGTAACACCAACAACACGCCCGCCATGATCGAGGCCCGCGTCCAGGCACCGCGATCCCTGTGGGACTCGACCTACATCGAGGATAGCTACATCACCGAGTTCATCACCAAGGACTACAGCGGTGCCGGTAATGATGAGGGGGTCGAGCTGCTCAACCGTGTCCGTGCGGATATCGACGAGCTGAAGCCGGGCACGCTGATCTCGATCTCGGAATACAACTACGGCGGCGGCAACCACATCTCCGGGGGCATCGCCCAGGCCGACGTGCTCGGCGTGTTCGGTCGCGAGGGCGTCTTCAACGCCAATTGGTGGCCGATCGAGGGCGAGGCGAACGCCCCCTTTGTGGCCGCGGGTTTCGAGATGTTCACCGATTTCGACGGGCAGGGGAGCCGTTTCGGCGATCTCTCGGTCGCAGCGGCGACGAGTGACATCGCCCAATCGTCGGTCTATGCCAGCCAATCGACCGACAATCCCAACGAGTTGGTCATCGTTGCGATCAACCGGACCGGCGCGCCGCTGGATGCCGCGGTCACCGTGACCGATGAGCGTCGCTACACGACCGCTCAGGTGTATCAGCTCACGAGTGCTAATCCGAACCCGGTGGCGGCGGGGCAGCTCTCGATCGATCTGGTGAACGCCTTCCGCTACACCATGCCGGCCTACAGCGTCAGCACGCTGCGCTTGGTTGCAGCAGCGGCCGTACCGGGCGACTTTAGCGGAGACGGTCAGGTAGATAACGCCGATCTGAACCTGTTGCTCGCCAACTGGGGCGTTGCCGCCAGCCCCTTGCCCGTTGGTTGGAACGGCGACCCGCCGGTGGGACCCACGATCGACAACGACGAACTGAACGCGCTGCTCGGCAATTGGGGGGTTGGAACCGCCATCCCCGAGCCGGCGACGCTCAGCCTCCTGCTTGTTTCCTGTGCAGCAGGCCGCCACCGCCGATAAGTCTGCCGGTGGTAGCGCCGCGTCCGCGTCAGCCACCCCGTCGAGCGCGGGCCCTTTGGTGATGGGGCTCCCCCCTCACGGGTTCGTTAAGCTCCGTCGCCCAGCTCCCACACGCTGTGGTACTCGCCATGCTGCTGGATATCGTCGAGCAGCGCCGCGTAAAACTCGTTGCCGCCCAAGGTCGCGCTGTCGCCGATCGCTCTCATCAGGCTTCTTGCCCGGGTGAGCGCCACGTTCGTTCGGCGCGTGTCGCCGAGAAAGCCGATCTCACCGGTCGGATTGCTGCGTACGAACGTGATAACGACCACCTCTTTTTCACGTCCCTGAAAACCGTCAACCGTATCGATCTCAAGCCCCGGCACCTGGAGCCGACCACGCAAGAGCCGCACCTGCGCGGCATAGGGGGCGATCACCGCGATCTCATCGGCCGGAACGCCCCCTTCGAGAAGCTCACGGACCTGCCCGACAACCCAGCCCGCCTCCTTCAAATTCTGCTTGCTCGAGCCATCGGGTTCCAGCTGCTCGTCCCAGCCGGCACCGGCGGTGTCCCAGAACTCCAGGATTGGTCGCTCTGCCAGTTCTGGTTGAATGCCCGGCAGATCGGCGATGCGACGGCCGCGTACCGAGGCGTCGGCGACCAATTCGCCCGCGTAGAAACGCGCGCTGGGGAAGGCCATCAGCCTTTCGTGCATACGGTACTGGACCGTCAGCCGCCGGAACACATCGCTGCCGGCGCTGCCGACGAGGCGCTCCATAGGGCTGACGCCCAATCCTTCGCGCGCCGCTTCGGCAGAGAGCACGGTCGGCGGCAGCTGGCAGTGATCGCCCGCCAGCACTAGGCGTTCGGCCCGCAGAACCGCCTGCCATACGGCGGGTTCCGTCGCTTGGCAGGCTTCGTCGATCACAACCAGGTCGAACCGACGATCTCCGAGCAGTTCTTCATCGATCGTGAGCGTTGTGCAGACAACATCGGCCGCGTCGATGACTTGCTGAATGGTGTGCCGCTCAAGATGGCGGGCGTCGCGCCGCAGCTCGCGGGCTTCGGCTCGCAGCTCACGCCTGCGCTGGTGTGCGTCTCGTGAGCGTGAAGGCTTGTCGGCGGCGCGGAGCAGGCGATCGGCATCGCGGTGCATCTCGCGGACGATCGCCGAAGCCTCATCGTTCTCGACGAGTTCGTCGAGCGTGTGGCCGCGCAACGCCTCGAAAACCCGCGCCGGATGTCCCACCCGCAGCACCGACGGCATGACCCCCGCCAGCTTTTCCAAGAGGTTGTCGACCGCCGTGTTGCTGGCAGCACAGGCGAGCACTTTTTCTCCCGCCCGCACCGCCTGCAACACAATCTCCGCCAGGGTGGTTGTCTTTCCCGTTCCGGGGGGGCCATGAACGATCGCGAGGTCGCGCGCCGCCAGCGCGAATCGCACCGCCTCTTCTTGCGGCGGATTCAAGGCGGTCACCATTTCCACACGCGGCAGATCGTTGAAGCGGGGCGTTTCAAACCCTAGCAGGACCTCTCGCAACCGTGTTGCCGAACCGCTCAAACCACGCGCCCGACTCATCGCCCCGAGCTGTCGCAACCGGGTGGATTCGTCGGGGCACAGATCGATCCGAAAGCGGCGTCCTTCGGGCCAATCGTCTAGAGCCACCTGGATGGTGTTCGGACGTCGTGCGCTGACAACGCCCGGCTGGCCGCTGAGATCGGGATCGTCTTCGCCCGAAACAACGACCGGCGCGCCGACCTTGAGTCGGTTCATCGGCAGTGGCTCGGACGCCGGTTTCGCGAAGTCCATCAGCAGCCGCCCCGCCAGCCCCGTACGATGGTCCGTCACGCGCAGGTTGACGAGCGTCTCGCCCGATCGCTCGGGGTTACCGGCGCGTTGCTGCCGACGCCGGTCCGCGAGCCGTTCGCGCTCGGCTTCGCCCTCTAACGCTAGCCAGCGTTCGAGCTGATCGAAATAACTCTCAGGGGTTGCCCAACCCATCCGCCGCTCGGTGTTGCCGGTCCGCGGTGCGTCCGCGTGCTAGTTAGAAAGGGGGTCGCCTAGTTTCGAGGCTGAAGCGTGGCGCGTCGATCCCTCGAGGTCTCTGCCAAGGCCGAGCCAACGCCCAGGCAGGCCACCGCCGGAACGAACGACTGCCGGGCCAGGCCCTTCCCGGGGGGGCACCTCGGAACAAGTCTCCCTTAGCGGATAGAATACGGGGGTGAACCAACCCTCCCCCGATCGCCGCCGCCAATGGCTCTTGCCCCGTCACGAGATTGAGGCGGAGCAGCTCGATCGGCTCAACCATTTGCTGACGGTCGCCGTTGTTTCAAGCCCGTTGTACCGCAACAAATTCGGTGCCGAGCCGCCACGGTTCGATTCGCTCGAAGCGTTTCGGGCGCTGCCGACCACCAGCAAAGAAGAGCTCCTCTCCGCCGCGGAAGCGGATCAATGGCGAACCGAGCCCGACCGCGCGTACGTGCGTCGGCACGAGACCTCGGGCACCCGCGGCAAGCCGCTGGAAGTGCTCGACACCGCCGAGGACTGGCAGTGGTGGATCGACACCTGGGGCCACGTGCTGGATGCCGCCGGGATCGGACCGGGCGATCGGGCTCTGCTCGCGTTCTCGTTTGGTCCTTTTATCGGTTTCTGGAGCGCCTTCGACGCGTTGGTCGCGCAGGGGGTGCGGGTGATCCCCGGCGGCGGAATGGGCAGCCGTGCTCGTGGAGAATTGATCGCACGCAGCGGAGCCACCGTGCTGCTCGCCACGCCAACCTATGCGCTGCATCTTGCCGAAGAACTTGGCATGAAGGCCACCCGGTCATCGATCAAGAAGGTGCTGCTCGCCGGTGAGCCGGGGGGGAGCATCCCCGAGACACGCCAGCGGATCGAACAAGCCTGGGACGCCGAGGTCATTGACCACGCCGGTGCCACCGAGGTTGGCCCATGGGGCTTTGGTGATGAACGGCTCGCCCCGATCTCGGGGGCAGCGGTCGGCCCGGGCCTGCGCGTGATCGAGACGGAGTTCTTGGCCGAGTTTCTCTCGGTCGAGACGGGCAAGCCCGCCGCAGCGGGTGAGCTTTCGCACCTATTGCTCACGCCGCTCGGACGCTTCGGATCGCCAGTCATCCGCTACCGCACCGGCGATCTGGTGCGCCCGGCTTGGCCCGTGGGGCCGGTGGTCGAAGGCGGATGCGGCTTCGTGCGGCTGGAGGGCGGGGTCCTGGCCCGTGCCGACGACATGATGATTGTTCGCGGCGTGAACGTCTTTCCTTCCTCGATCGAGCGGATCCTGCACAGCTTTCCAGAGGTAACCGAGCACCGTGTCACGGTCCGCAAACGTGGTCAGATGGATGAGATCGTTGTCGAAGTGGAGGACCGCCTGGGACTCCCCGAACGCATCGCTCAGGAGTTACGCCTGCGGCTCGGTCTGCGGATCGAAGTGCAGCTGGTCACGCCGCAGAGTTTGCCCCGTTCCGAGGGCAAATCACGCCGCTTCCGCGATCTGAGAAAACAACCGGACGTTGTCGTATGAATCCCAAGCCTTCCCCCGCAACGCCGGTGCCGGTCGAACTCAGCCGGCCCGATGAAGCGCGCGTGCGCATTGTGTGGAGCGACGGGGAGCAGCGCGTTTACCGCGCCGCGGAACTCCGCGAGGCCTGCCCCTGCGCGACCTGCCGTGAGAAGCGCTCCGCACCCCCGCCGCCGGCCAACCAATTGACTGTGCTCTCTGCCGCTGAGGCGCGGCCGCTGAGCGTTGCCGGAATGAGCCCCGTCGGCGCGTACGCCTACCGCATCGACTTCAGCGATGGCCACAACACCGGCCTCTTCAACTTCAACTTGCTCAAAAGCCTCGGCGAAGCCGAGGCTTAAGCGAGTCTGCCGTCGGGCGATGTGACTCGATCGACGGGCGGGGCTCACTACCCGAATTAGGCCCGTCAACTCAGCTCAACCCGATGCTCAGTTCAAGCGAGCGCGGGCTCCGCTGTCTGCCGCAAAAATCGTTGCGAAAGCCTTAGGAGTCGGCGTTCGCCGAGGGCTCGACATCCGCCGGCGCGTCCTCTGAGCCTGTGGCGGCAGCGCCTTCGGTACTGTTGGCTTCTTCGTCGTCGTCTTCCTGGGTGTCCTCTTCCTCGGCGGGCAGGCCGAGTTGAGGCAGGCCGGGGATCGCCGCACCCGGCGCACCGAAGCCCGTGGTGGTCGTCGTTTCTTGGGCGGTCGCGTCGTCGGTTTCCGGCTCCTTGGCGGTGATCACCTTATCACGCCCCAAGCGGATCTTCTTGTAAACTTCGTTGGCGATAACGTAGTACCAGTCGCCGAAGCGGGCGTTGAGGTCGGCGACCCGTTCGCGGGCGCTCTTGAGGCTCGCTTGGTAGGAGTCGAGCGCCTGTTGGTTACGCTCTTCGATCGCCTTTCGCTCAGCGATCAACGCGGCCACTTCCTCTGACGGGGCGGCGGCGTCCGCCGCGTCTTGATCGGTCTGGCCGTCTTCGTCCGCCTCGTTTGACTCGTCATTCGGAGTTTCGTCGTCTGCTGTGTCAGCCGCTTCGTCGGTGTTGCCGTCCTGGGTACCCTCGGGCAGTTCGGGCAGGTCTTCCAGCGTGGGTTTCTCGATCAGGTCCTCATTGAGTCGTACGCTCAGGAACAGATAACGATTCACGCCCGCCCCTTCGGCCGGGGTAGCGCTGGGGTCGGCGGGGTCGGTTTCCATGTCGGCCGAGCCCTCTTCGGTTGCCGCCTGGAGATTGCCGAAACGCAGCACGTATTCCACGCCCGTCTTGAGCGAGCAAACCACTTCGCCCTCACTGGAGAGGATCTCCGTCTGGCCGTCTTCCATGGGGACCGGTGCGAAGCCGCGGCGGACTAGGCTGCCGACCGACTCGCGGTTGTTAAGGAAGTCTTCGCCGGCACGCAGGTCGGCACTCAAACCGGCTGGCTTGCGCTCGACATCGACGATCCGCAGATCATCGAGTGCGCTCTTAAGCTCGCCGAGGCTCGCGTCGTTGAGTTGCTCCAGCTCGCTCAGATCGAAGGGTCGGTAGTCGTTCGCACGCGTGTCGAAGGCCAGCAGCTTATCGGCTTGCCATTTGGACTCGCTATCGTCATAGCGAAGCGTCATATCGGTTCGGCGATCCCACTCGATACTGGGCTGAAAGCCCTGCAGCACGAGCTCCGCGGTGTAGTCCTTGATCCGCACCCGCTCGATATCGAACGGGCTGAGATCGAGCAGGTCGTCTTCGATCCAGTCTTCAAACTTGGTCGAGAGGCTCGCGTCGTCCAGATCGACGATGTAGACCACGTCTTGATTGACGCGACGAACATAGCGTTGATCGGGTTCGTCTTTCACTTGCTTGCCGATGATCAGATCCACGAGCGCCGTGCCGTCTCCTTTGGCGAGCGTTACACGCTTTCCGACACCGGTCTGGCCGACCTGCAGGTTCGGCGAGGGCTCGACCACGCCGAACTCGGGGTGGTCGCCCGCACTTTGGCTGACGATCGCTAGCACCTCGCGATCCATCACCGCCGTCGAGGCATCGGCCATCTGCTGCTCGGCGTCAGCCGGGTAGCCGCCTTGCGAGGGGATGCTCCACACGCCGTCCGCTTCGGTGACCTCGAATTCGCGCAGTGTGGCGGTTTCTTCGTTAAAGCTGAGAATCTTCAGCGACTTGGCCTCTTCGGGCGTGAAGGCCTTGGTCAGCGGCTTGCCGATCAGGTCATCCACTTCGTAGGTCGCGTCCGAGGGGCGCGTGCCGATGGCGATCAGCACCGCCAGCGTGGCGGTGCCGAGGAAAGCGAGGGTGGTCGAGCTTTCTTTCATCGTTCGTAGCCGTCAGGTGTACCGAAGGAAGACGCGTTCTGGCGCGGAGCAAAGGCGGTGTCGCTCGCAGTGCTTGAGAGCGGCACCAGTGTCGGGCCGTTGGGGGGCGTCTCAGGTCAGGTGTTTTGCGGGGTGGTTTCGGGGGCCTTGCCAAAACGCAGACGCGACTTGGCCACGCCCTCGCGCTCGGCCGAGCGGCGGTGGAAGAACACGAAGAACGCCAGCAGGATCGGGGGGATCGGAGGCAGCAGCACGGCCGCGGCCTTGTAGAAGTCTTGAACGCCGCGGATGCGTGCGTCGAGGTCCCGCTCGCTCTGGCGGATCTGGCGGTCACGCTTTTGCTCGAGCGCTTCGATCTTCACGTCGCGGCTGCGGCTGAGCCGCGTTCGCGTGAACTCCACGAGCTGACGCTTGGCGACCGGGGTCAGGTCCGTGCGTGCTTCGATCTTTGCGATCTCTTCGTCAAACTCGCTCCGCACCGCGGCGATCTCGTCGCGCGTTTCGTCTTTGAATTCGGCGCTCTTCTCGCTCGCCTTCTTGCGGAAGTCCTCGGTGGCTTGCTCGATCTTGCTGAGAATGCGGTGCTGACGAGTCCGCTTGCGAACCTCCAGGAACCGATCATCGTCGGCCAGCGAATCGAGCACGTTCAGCACGAACGCCACGTTCTGGAAGTTCCACTGGACGAGCATGTCGTCGCTCGAGCCCATCTCGCGGATCGCGAAGAACGGATCCGCGAGGCAATCGATGTCGGACACGATCACCGCGTTGAGCGGGCTCGGAGCCGGTGCCGCGGCGGTCTCTTGGTCGGCGTCGGCTTCATCTTCGTTGTCGGCGGCCTTTTCGTTGAGCGCGTCGAGCGACAGCTTTTCAACGGTTTGGGCCTCGCCGGCGATGCGGGCGGCAAGCACGTACTGCTCGCCGGTGCGTCTCTGCCGGAGGCCGAAACCACCCCGGGCAGCCATCTGGATATCGCTGTGCGTCAGCGTGCCCGTGTTGCTGCCGGTTACCGCCAGCGGGGTGAATTCGATCCCCTCGCGCGCGTCTCCGCGGAGCGAACCGGGATAGAGGAGCAGCAACTGACGCAATCCGCCGGTGATCGGATCGAGTTCGGAGAAGGGCTCGAGTGCGCCGTTGCCTTCGTCCACAAACACCCAGGTGGACTCGACCATGTCTCCCGCACTGGGATAAGGGTTGTAGTCTTGCCAAACGATCTCATCGCCGACCAGACGCACGCCGAGCAGGTTCCACAGTTGAGCGATGTCTCCCTTGGGAGCAGGGGGCCCACCGCCCCCGCCGAACATGCCCATCATGCCCCCGCCAGCGGGCGGGTTGGGCTGCGACGTGCCCACCACATTCGGCCAGAAGCCGGGGATGGGGAACGGGTCTTCAAAGATCGCGGTCGGCTGGCCGCTCTTGACCGCCGCCACAAAATGATCCATCTCCGCGGGGCCAAGTGACGACGGCTGCACGGCGAGCAGCACGTCGTACTTCTCGGTGATCGGGCTGGCCGGATCGACCTCGACAACGTCGTACTGCTTCTTCAGCTCACGGATGAGTTGGGTCTCATCGATTGCCCCCTGCATCGAGAAGCCGCCGTTCAGCTCGACCGCCGTCTTGAGCAGGCCGATCCGTTGCCGCTTCTGCTGGGCAACGGTCGTGATGGAGCGCACCAATTCGTACTCGACCGGGATGCCCCGATCGATGAAGGGGAGCACCACCTTATCCAGGCCGCAGTTGAAAGCGGCTCCGAGAAAGATTTCTTCCGTCTTGCGCGCACCACGCACGTTGGTGATGACCTGTCGGGGCTCGATGCCGTAGGCCCGTTCGGCCAGGGTGGCTTGCTCGCTGAAATTTTCGATCTCGTGCTTGGTGACGCGGATCTTGCCGCCGCTGGCCGCGGCCAGCTCGTCGAGCGTTGCCAGAAAGTCGCGTTTCTGAGAGGCATACTCGGCGGGCGCTTGCGGGCTGACATACGCGTCGACCCGGATCGGAGGAACCGCGTCATCCGCCCCCAGGTTTTTGACCATCTCGATGGTCCGCGCGGAAAGGCTGTTGAGCCCTTCGGTGGTCATGTCGCCCCGGGCATCGTGGTTGGTAAGGAAGATGTTCGCGGCACCGATGATCGCTAGCAGGCAGATCGTGCGGAGCAGGTAATGACCCCCTTTGGTTTCGCCATCGTCACCACCGGCCCAGTGGCGCTTGCTGATGAGCACCATGCTCACGTACAGCATTACGGCCGCAATGCTCAGGAAGTAAACCACGCTCGAAATGCTAACGACGCCGCGTTCAAAGTCGCGGAACTGCTCCAGAGCGCTCCACTGACGAATCACCTGCGCGGTGGCGGGGTCTTTAACAATCAGCTCTGCCACGCCGAACAGAGCGAGCGGGGCGTTGAACACCATGCCCAGGATGAAGCCGACTGTCAGGTTGCTAGTGAGGAACGAGGCCACCATGCCGACCGACAGCATCGCGATGCCGACGAACCAATACCCGAGGTAAGACCCGATAAAGAGCCCGCCGTCGGGCGATCCCAGTCCCCAGGAAAAGACCAGGAAGATCGAGAACATGGAGAACAGCAGCGAAACCGTGTAGATCGCCACGCCGGCCAGGAACTTGCCCAGGACCACATCCAGGTCCGAGGCCGGCAGGGTTAGCAGCAGTTCGTCGGTCCCCTGCCGCCGTTCTTCGGCCCAGATGCTCATCGAGATCGCCGGGATAAACACCAGCAAGATGAACGGCATCCAGCCCGAGAGCTGATCGAGGTTCGCGAGGTTGTTGCTAAAGAACTCCGGCGGCCAGAAAGCGGCCAGCGCGCTCAGCATGACGAACACGCAGATAAAAACGTATCCGGTCGGGTTCGAGAAGTAGCTGACGAAGTCGCGACGAAAGATCGCGCCAAGAACAGTCGGATTCATAGGGTGATATTAGATCCGGGTAGCGATGGCGTAATCGAAAGAGACGGTTAACTTGTGACGCGGAGAGAGTGTGAAAGGAACGCCCGAGAGGCTAAAGCGCCGTTGAGGTATCGACGGCACCCGTTCAGCCGGCCCTAGGCTTTCCTGTTCAAACTGTCGTACCGGTAAGCTCATGGAATCGTTCGTCGAGGTGGCTAACGCCCTCGCCGAGAGTTTGTGGGGTGCCGTCAAAGACGACGCGGCCTTCGTTGATAAACACAACGCGATTGCACATCGCCTCAACCTCTTGAAGGATGTGAGTGCTCAGGAGCACCGTTTTGGTCTCGCCCAGCTCGCGGATGAGCTTGCGGACCTCGCGGATCTGGTTGGGATCGAGGCCGGCGGTTGGTTCGTCCAGAATCAGCACGTCGGGCTCGTGGAGCAGCACTTGGGCCATCCCGACCCGCTGACGATAGCCTTTGCTGAGCTTGCCGATCGGCTTGCCGATGACCGCCTCGAGCCGGCACTGCGTGATGACTCGCTCGGTCGCGTTGCGAAGCTTGGCACCCGTCATTCCGCGGGCCCGGCCGAAGAAACTCAGCAAGCTACGGGGGCTCATGTCGGGGTACAGCGGGCCGTTTTCCGGCAGGTAGCCCAGCCGACGCGACGCCTCGATCCGGTCGCTCGAAACATTGTGCCCCGCGATCCGCGCGGATCCGGCCGAAGGGGCCAGATAGCCGGTTAAGAGCTTCATCGTCGTGCTCTTGCCGGCACCGTTGGGCCCCAGGAACGCCGCCACCTCGCCCTCGCGGATGGTGAACGTTACGTCGCGTGTCGCGGCGAAATCGCCGTAGAACTTCGAGAGCCCGTCGGCTTCGATCATCGGCCGATCGTGCAACGGCCCTGCGTGGGGCTGCGGGGTCTTGTGGTCGGTAGGCTTGTCAGACATCCGCTCAACCGTGCTGATTAGTGACGTGTACGACGCGGCCGGGGCCGATCGGAAGACCGATAAGGTTAGCCCCCACGCCGCAGAATTGTCTATCCCACGCAGTCGATGAGACCCGGTCCTTGATCCGCTAGAACGGACTCCTCGAACTCCGTTGATCGCGGCTACGCGATGAACGGGGGCAGGGTTCGCGGGCCCGCCGTTTTTCTGCTGGCCGCACGCAGCGTTATCCCCGCCACACAAGAGGGAGTACGAGACCAGCGAGTACGAGGGCAGGGAGTACGAGGGCAGGGGAGGGTTTGGCCGCTGCCCGCTTAGGTCGGGCTCAGGGCGATGGCCGGGCCGGTGGGGGTCCGGTGAGCCAGGACGCGGCTGCTGGCGAACCGCTCGGCGGCTTTGGGGAAATCGGTCCGCAGGTGTACCCCGCGCGATTCGGCTCGGATCAGGGCCGAACGGATCACGAGTTCGGCCACTTCCACCAGATTCTGTAATTCCCAGCCGGCGGGAGTCGTGAGCTGGCGGTCCAGCACGTAGCGCCGCCAGCGATGAATGCTGGCGAGCGCATCATTAAGCCGCTCGGCATTACGCCATACGCCGGCGGAGCGCCACAGCAGACTCTGCAACGAGTTGCGGATGTCTTTGACGTCCAGCGGTTCGCTGGTCGACGCGTGGACCGGATTTTCGAGCGGGATCGCATGGAAGGCGTCCGGCTCGACCAGAGCGGCGGCCGAAGCCGCAGCCCCAGCGCGTCCGCCATAGACGAGCCCTTCGAGCAGGCTGTTCGAAGCGAGGCGATTGGCCCCGTGCAACCCGCTGCTGGTGACCTCGCCGGCTGCCCACAGTCGCGGCAGGCTGGTCGCGCCCCGGTGATCGACCCGTACGCCCCCGATCATGTAGTGGGCTCCGGGCCGCACGGGGATGCGGTCGGAAGTGATGTCGATACCAAACTCGGTGCAGGTTCGGGTAATGCCCGGGAAGCGCTCACGCACATGCTCGGCGTTCAGGTGACTGAGGTCGAGGTAAACACAGGGGTGCTGGGTGGTCTCCATCTGCTGGACGATCGCTTGGCTGACGATGTCGCGCGGAGCGAGTTCGGCCCGTTCGTCGTAGTCGGGCATAAAACGCTTGCCGGAGTCATCAACCAGCCATGCCCCTTCGCCCCGGAGCGCTTCGGTGATCAAACTCCGACTGCTGCCGGCGATGTAAAGCACCGTGGGATGGAACTGCATGAATTCCATGTCGGCGAGTTCAGCGCCCGCGCGGTAAGCGATCGCGTGGCCGTCTCCCGTGGCAACTGCCGGGTTGGTTGTCTCGCGGTAGAGCTGGCCCGCACCGCCGGTTGCCAGGATCGTTTGCTTGGCCCACACGAAGGTCTTGCCGTGGTCGGTGTTCCAGACCAGCGCCCCGCGGCACTCGGGCAAGGAATCTTCTTGCCGAGGGGCGGTCAGCAGATCGATCGTGAAAGTGTTTTCCCAGATCTGCGCCGAGAGCGTCTCACGCGCGTGCCGCCGCATGGCCCGCATGATTTCGCGTCCGGTGGCGTCGCCAAAGGCGTGCGCGATCCGGTGATGGCTGTGCCCCCCCTCGCGGCCCAGCCGTAGCTCTCCGTCTTGAGACGTATCGAACCGCGTTCCCCAGGCGATCAGGTTGCGGATATGTGCGGGGGCTTCGCGGATAACCGATTCGACGACCGCGCGGTCGCACAGCCCCCCGCCGGCGATCAGCGTATCGCGGACGTGGTTCTCGAACTCGTCCTCGGGGGCCATGACGCCCGCGATGCCGCCTTGGGCGTAGGCGCTGTTGGACTCGCTCAGGGCGTCTTTGGTGACGATCAGCACCGAGAGCCCCGTATCAACCTCCATGGCGGCACGCAGCCCGGCCACGCCCCCGCCGATCACCAGAACATCGACAAAATGGTGCGGGATCCGCTTGGGATGAAAGGGGGCCAGATAGCGTGGCGAGGCGTTCGCGACAGAATCAGAGGGGGGGGGGGGAAGCATCAGGAACGCACCGCTAAGGGATCGGTTGCAAGGGACACAACGGACGAAATGCCGTGTTTTAGGCGAATCCGCTTCGCCCTTTTCGCCCAAACGTTCATAATAATGCGTGAATCGGCCTGAGCGGGTTAGGGGGCAAGCCCGCGCAGATGGCCGAACTAACCGGAATAGTTATCAGAGAAGAGTGACCGTGATGAGGCATCGTACTGTTCAAAAGCGCTGCGCGAGGGGCCTCTCCTCGGCGTGCCCGAAGCAATCTTCACCAACGCGGCGCAGCCTGCTCGTCGCGGCGTGTTGGTGCGGGGTGTTGGTGGTCGGCTCGGCGTCCGCAGTCGAGGTTTCGCTTTTCCAGGTAGGCAATAGCCTCACGCGAGACTCGCGGCCCGCTGCAACGGTGCTAACCGCAGCTGAGGGGGGCTACGAACTCACGAGCGGATTTCACATCCGCACCAACTCGACTCTGGAGATGATCGCGAGCAATCCGAACGACTATACCGAGATCAGCAGCTTCGGCACCTTCGATACGGCGCTGACCAATAACCATTGGGACCACGTCACGCTGCAGATCTTTGGCGACTTCAACTCAGATCTTGAGGGGGATTTACAGCAGCTCGCCAACTATCGCGATCTAACGCTAAGCAACCCCGCCAATTCCGCAACTAATTTTTACGTTTATCAGTCTTGGCCCTGGCGCACCAACTGGAACAACTGGGACAACCCGGTGGTTGATAGCCCCACGCAATCAACGCAGCACAGCGAACCCTATTTCGATCTCTTGATGAATCACCTCGATGCGTCTTCTCCGGGCGAATTTCGACTGATCCCGGTAGGAGAAGTGCTCAACCGAGTTCGTGACGAGATTACGGCAGGCACCGCACCCGCCCGCTTCAATAGTATCAACCGGCTGTATCGCGACCCGATTCACTTGAACGCCACCGGACAGTACGTCGCCTCGACGACCGTCTACGCCACGATTCTCAAGCAGAATCCGATGGGGCTACCGGTTCCCCGCGTGGGCGAGGGAGCCTGGACCGAAGACCTCGTCTCTGATGAAGAGGCCGCGTGGTTTCAGGAGATCATCTGGGATGTTGTCTGGCGGCAACGCTGGACGGGGGTGTCGCCTGAAGGAGACTTCGATGTCAGCACCGTTGTCGACGAGATCGACTACGGATTGTGGAACGACCAGTTCGGCTTCAACGAAGCAATCACGGCTGATGCCGACAAGAATGGCCGAGTCGACTCGGCCGATATCGCTGTTTACCAGAGCGCGCTCAATCCTGTTGCAGACTACAACCAAGACGGCAGGCCGGACGCCGGTGACTATGCCCTGTGGGCAGCCGCTTACGGAACGGTCGGGCCCTCGGCCGCCGATGGCAACCAAGATGGGGTGGTCGATCTTGCCGACTTCACCATTTGGAATGACGTGGCACTCGCCTATCAAGCCGCCGATTTTAATGACGACGGCTGGGTCAACTATGCCGACTTGGAGTTGTTGGTTTCCCAGTTTGGCTGGAAGACGGAACTCGAGTCCGATGGCAACAACGATGGCGTGGTGGATGTGGCTGACTACACCGTGTGGCGCGACAACTACTTGGCGGCTGCCTCGCTGTCGCAAGCGGTGCCCGAGCCGCACACGGGCTTCTTGCTGGTGATCGTTGGCCTCTTCGCGGGCCGCGGTCGTGCTAACGCTCGCCCGCGGCGTTGACTCCCCGGTTGTAGCTGCGGAGCCGCTCCAGCAGGGCAGGGGGGGCCGGCGCACGGGGTGCGTCGCGCAGGTCACGCAGCTCGTCGTCCGTGAGAGTGGATTTGCCGGTTGGCCCTCGCTCGCCGATTCCTAGGCTGCGCAACGCGGCGTCGAGCTCGGACGCGCCCTGCTCATTTCGCTCGGCCCGATCCAAGCGCGTGCGCCAGCGCTGCACCAGCCGTTGCAGGTCCTCTTCGCTCCAGCCGAGTTTGTCGAGCAGTTCGCGATCCGCTTTGCCCCGCGCAAGCTGATCCGAGAGGCGCTCCAGCGTCAGCTCGGTTTGACGGCGCGCGTAGTCGAGGTTGGCGGCGTCTCCGGGGGCATCGGGCGTGCCGTTGCGGTTGGTTGTGCGATCGGGTTGCGAGGGCTCGTTTCCGCCCCGTGCTTCCGACTCGGAGTTGCTCCCTTGTTGTGGCTCGTCCGACCAGCGCTGGTTGGCATCTTCTGAGGGATCGCCCGAAGAAGGTTCGCCGCCATTCGGCGGATCGCGCTCGCCCTCAGCGCCGGATTGGCCCGCCTCTTTTCCTGCCGATCCGCGACCGGGCTGCTCGCCCGAGCGCTGCGCGTTGTCCGGTTGATCGGTGTTGTTGTTAGCAGAGGCGTCGTCGTCGGAACGCTCGCGGTCGCCGGCGGCGGGGCGGCCGCCCCGCGGATTCTCGGTGTCGCCCGCTCTGGCTCCGTTGGTGCCGTCCTGAGGTCGGTCCGCAGCAGTCCCGTCGCCACCGGCGCCCGGCTCCTCAGCGTTATCGCTACGCTGTTCCCCCGGATGTGACTCAGAGCCCGCGCCACGCTGGTTGCCGCTGGACTCGCCGGTGGGCCGCTCGGCAAGCTCTTGGCGGCCTTGTTCTCCGGAGGATTCGCCGAGGCCCTGGTCGCCCGCCTGACCGCCTCCTTCGTCCGCGGCCTGGTTCTGGCCAGCGTCACCGGTCCCTTCGCGGGGGCCGGCATTCGGTTTGCTATTTTGGCCCGGGGGGGCCTGCTGGCCCGACTCGCCCGTTGCGGAGTCCGAACGCTCGCCTTTGGCACCCTCTTGCGGGACGGGGTCGCTCGGTTCGCGCTCGGGCGTTTCGCCGCGCGCCTCACGTGGGTTGGCCCCCTGGTTGGCACCGCCCGGCTGATCGGCGTTAGCGTTGTTCTTGCCGGAGCCCTCGCCCGACCCTTCGCTCTGGGGCTGAGCGTCGTCGTCGGCCGACTCCTGGCCAGAGGGCTTCCGGCCGCGGCTCTCGCCCGTCTTTTCATCGAGATGCTGCCGGATCCGATCGAAGGCTTCGGCGTCGTTGGCTCCGTTGGGATCAACTGGCTCGGTTTCGCCCCCCTGGGGAGACCCCGGCCGTCGCTCGCCATTGCCCGTCCCTTGCTGGTTGGACGGGCGATCGCCCCCGGCGGAGTCGGAGCCCGACTCCGAATTGTTCGTCCCTTCGGCCCCGCTGCCCCCCTGGGCAGAGTTCTCTTGTTGGCCTTGCTGATCGCTTTGGCTGGGCGCTTGCAGGCCCCCCGGGCGGTCCGTGCCTCCGGGGCCCTGTTGCTGGTCCTTCGGTTCCTGCTGCGAAACGGATGATTCGCCCTCCTGCGAGCCGGACTGCTGCTCGCCGTCTTGCTGCTGCCGCTGTTCCTGCTGCTGGGGCTTGGCGGGGTCTTGCGGCTGATCAGCACCGTCGGCAGGGGAAGCCTGCTCGTCCGCTGTGGAGTCCTTCTGCGGTTGGTTTGGCGCGCCAGCGGGGGGCGGTTGTGAGCCCGTGGCTTGTCCGCTTTCGCGCGCCTGGTTTTGCTGTTCGCCGCCTGCTGCTTGGCCACCTCCTTCTTGGCTACCGGCTGCTTGGCCCTCTTGCCCCGGCTGCTCTTGCTGACCGGGCTGACTCGTTTCTCCCTGTTGCCCCTCAGAACCCTGTTGGCCTTGGTTCCCCTGCGGAGCGTCGCTGCTTGCCGACCTGACGACAATCGTGCGCTTTTCTGAAACAGCTGACTGAGGCTGCGGGGTGCGATTATCGACCGCAACGGCCGCGTAACGAAGCTGCTCGCCCGGGCGTAGACCTAACTCGCGTGGAGTGCGCCGCATTGTGCGTTCGAGTGGACCCTCGTGCTGCGCCACGTCGCCTCGGGCGAAAAAGAGGGCTTCATCCACACGCTGGCGTCCTTCAACCTCACCGACAATCTTTACGGCGCACAAGGCGAAGTCGGGATCGAGAGCTTCGATCGCAAAGTCGATGGGATCATCCAGCCCAACCGTCAGCGTTTCGTCGGCCGGAGCGATCAGACGCACCTCGGGAGCCAGGTCGGCGAGGGTTTCAATCTGGTACCGCGGCGGATCCGCGTTCGCTTGGCCATCGGGCGTGCTGAACCGCAGCACGTAGGACGAAACCTCGGGTGCCGAGCCGCTTGCTTCCGCGGTGCGTGCGAGCGTCCACTCGGCCGTCGCGTTAACGCCCTCGATTTTTTTCATCAAGACATCGGGTGTGCCATCGGCCCCCCGATCGACCTGAGCGCTTTCGATCGGCAGATTTGCGCGAACAAACAGCGTGACACGCGTGCCCTCGATCGCCCGTAAGTCGCCGCTCCCTTCGGATAGGCGATCGGCGTAGCCCGTGTAATCGGGGTAATCATAGGACACGCTTGTCGGAGCGATCGTCGGGGCAGCTTGCACCGTTAGTCGATAGGTTTCCGAGCGGGCGTCTCCGGCTTCGATGCGATAGGTAATATTGCTCTGCAGGCCCAAGGCGGCTTCGGTTCCCACATCGGCGGGGAGAGACAAACGGTAGCGTGTGAGGTTGTCTTCGGTCGTACGCATCGCGAGGCGTGCATTCCGCAAGCGACCATCGGCGGTTGTGTAGATAAGCTCGACCGGCTCGTCGGAAGCGGTGCCAAGCACCCTCGCCGAGATTTCGATTGATTGGCCCTGATTGAGTTGGGCATCGCCCGGTTCAATCCCGGCGATGCTGACCCGCGTGGGGGCGGACACCCGGGCCCACGGTGCCGCGATGCGGTAGGCCGACACAAAAAGATTCTTCGGCGAGATCACGGTGTAAATCGCGGCGATCGCCAGCAACGCCAACAGCATGTAGCTTCGCCGGACAAGTCGCGATCGGTCGAGGGGCGTTTCGCCCGCGGCGGCGAGGCGCTCGGCAGCTTGCTGCTCAAGGGTTTGCTGCACCTGTCGGCCGACGGCCCCCGGCGAACGCAATTGCAGAAGATTGACCAGAGCGTTTTTGAGGGTCGGCGCTTCGCGCTCAATCTGGCTCGCTGCGTAGAGCGGGTTGATCCGTCGGACTAACAGCGGAGCAATCCGCCGCAGGGCGTAGGCCGCTGCGCCGATCAGCCCCACCGACCACAGCGCCCAGCGTTCCGAGTGACGCAGGCCGCTGGTGGTTACCCAGTGTTCCAAGAGCGCGGCGACGGCCAGGAACAGCAGCCCCCCGATGACTAGCGTGGCGATCGCGGTTGCGATCTCATTCGCTGCCAGCGACCGCGCGGCTCGACGCACCCGCTGATCCACTGCCGAGGCCGGCACGGGGCGCGAAGCCCCCCGTGCGGACGACGCCGCGGGCTGTCCTGTCGCTGAGGGCGGCGGAGCCGGAGCAGTGGGCATGGGGAGCGGTGCTACGGGAAAGCGGTCGATCGGCGCAGGCGGCGGGGCTAGCCACAGGCTGGCTCCCTGCCTGAGTATACGCCTGTGGGCGTAAACCGGACGACCAACAGCGCTGCGACTTGAGGGCCCCCGGGGTGCTTTTTGCACGCGTTATGCCGTGTCGCACGGCAAGAATGCCCCAAGATTTACGATATTCACCAGACAATTGGGCGTGCGGGGCAATTGGGCGTGCGGGCTTCCGACTTTTATGAGCTGGTTAGCGGTCGACGCCGGGGCTTGGCGGCAGCGGCCGCGCGGGTCGGCCTCGCTTTGCTAGAAGGGCCCTATCGGTTGGGCGTGTGGTGGCGCAACCGTCGGTACGACCGCCAACCCGCAGCGGTTCGGCGTGTGGGTGTACCGGTCATCAGCGTGGGCAATCTCACCCTCGGGGGAACCGGCAAGACGCCGATGGTGCGTTGGGTGGCACGCCGGCTCCGTGCTAACGGTGTCCGCGTTGCGATCGTCAGCCGGGGTTACGGTGCCAGCGCGCAAGGACCCAACGACGAGGCGCTCGAACTCGAACAGAGCTTGCCCGATGTGCCGCACCTGCAAAATGTTGATCGTGTCACGGCGGCCGAAGCGGCGATCAATGAATTGGCAACGCAAGCCGTGGTTCTCGACGACGGGTTTCAGCATCGGCGGCTCGCGCGCGATCTCGACATCGTGCTGATCGATGCGACCGCGCCGTATGGATTCGGCCACCTCTTTCCCCGGGGAACGCTCCGCGAGCCGCTCGGCTCCCTCAAGCGGGCCGACGTGGTTTGTTTGACCCGCGCGAATCTGGTTGACGCCGCTGCTCGGCTGCGTATCCGCGAGCGCTTGCAACGCTTGGCTCCCCACACAATCTGGTGCGAGGCCGAAGCCCGGCCCACACGGTTGCTCGAAGCGATCGAAGATGCCGGGCCCTATGACGACGCGGTCCGCGACGTGGCCGAGGCCCGTTCGCTCGCCGGGTGCCGCGTGGTAGCGTTCAGCGCGATCGGCAATCCGGCCGCCTTCTACGAAACCCTTCAGTCGCTCGACGCACAGGTTCTCGAGCGGGTCGAGTTTCCGGATCACCACCGCTTTACCGCGGACGACATCGCGCGGCTTGCCGCGCTTGCCGAACGGCTTCAGCCCGAGGCGTTGGTCTGCACGCACAAGGATTTGGTTAAGGTTGGCGTTGCGACACTAGGCCCCACGCCGCTCCGTGCGGTTGCCATCGATGTCGTGCTTACCGTCGGCGAAGCCGACTTGACGCGCCGACTGGAAGCGATCGCCCAACAAGCGCTGGCGGATGATCCCTGGCAGGAGCAGCTTGCGTACGCTGTTTCGGAAGACAAACCGTCTGAAACCGGAACGGCTGAAGGGTGAAAGCTGAGCGAGGTACGACCGGCTCTCAGCCGCAGCGCTACCGCGCCGGAAGGACCCCGGCCTGCTCCAGATACTGCACCACTTGCTGAGCAAGCGTAGCGCCGTCATGCGCGCCGCCGGCGAGGGTTAGCTCTGCCCGTGCGGGGGCTTCGTAGGGGTCATCGATCCCGGTGAAGTTTTTGATTTCACCAGCACGCGCTTTCTTGTAGAGCCCCTTGGGATCGCGGGCTTCGCAGATCTCTAACGGTGTATCGACGAAGACCTCGACAAAGTCACCTCCCTCCGCGATACCGCCGCCGAGCGTGCTCCGCACCGTATCGCGGTCGGCCCGGTAAGGGCTGACAAACGCCGTGAGCGTAACGATCCCCGCGTCGGCAAACAGTTTTGCCACCGAGCCGATCCGCCGGATATTCTCCACACGGTCTTCGGGAGCAAAGCCCAGCCCAAAGCGCTGTGCGAAGTCCTTGCCAAAAGCCGGCGTCAGCATCGCGGGTGCCGCGTTGAGGCCGTGACGCACGTTATCGCCATCGAGCACATAGGTGCGTACGCTGCGTGCATGGAGCAGCGCATCAACGGCATTGGCGATAGTGCTCTTGCCCGAACCGCTCAGGCCGGTGAACCACACAACCGCTCCGCGGTGGCCGGCGAGCCGTTCGCGCGCCGCGCGATCGATCGCCTGCTCGTGCCAAACAACGATCGGTTCTTCATCGGACATGCTTGTCAGCTTAGCGGATCAAGGGGGGGGCTCGGGGGGGGCGTCGAGAAAGGGAACCTATTCCCGCTCGCTGAAGCGGCCTTTATCCCCCGCCGACCGCGGCACTCAATCGGTGAGCCCCGCCAGTTCGCACAGGCTCGCCGCCTGCACGGGGGCCGGACAACTCCACACCAAAAAGAAGAGTGCTTCACGGCACAGCCGACCGGCTTGGGCGTCGGCAAGGTAGCCGGCACCTTTGGTGGCGGTAAGGGCTGCCTGGCTAGCGCGGAGAACGTGGCTGTTGGCTCTTTGGCGGAGCTGTTCACTTGAACAAGCGGGCTCGCCCTTCGCGGCGGCGATCAGATCACACTCCAGATCGCTGTGTTCTGCCGAAAGCGCGGCGTGGGCTTCGTGCAGTTCGGGGCGACGATCCGCTTCGCGGGCCAAGAGGTCGAGGCTGGCTGACGCCGCTCCAACGGCTAGCGTTGAGGTCTGGGGACCACCGGCCGCGCCCGCCGAACCCTGTGTCAGCACCTTCTCCACGGGCCCGGCGATCACTTGGCTCCGCGACGCCTGGTAACCGTTGAGCTGCAGCGCGCCGGTTTTGCTAGCCGACAGGGCGACCATCGGAAACGGATCGGGCGCTTTGACCGCTGGGTCCAACGTATCGACGACAACCAGCAACTCAGCGTTGGTAGGCCGGCCGTTCTCAACAAGAACCGCTCCGACGACCACCTGATCGGCTGATTGGGCACCCGTCACCCACGGAGCGTATCCGTTCAGGGTGTAGCCGTCGGCGGTGGGCTCGGCGGAGAGCACCGGGGTTGCTAAGTGGCGACGGCTTGTGGTGAGGTGCGAGATGCCAACCGTCGCAAAGGTTTTTCCGCTGACGAGGCCCGGCAACAACGCCTGCTTGAGCGCCTCGTTGGTCGATCCGGCGATGCGTTTGCAGGCCCCCACCCGCTGGGTGATGACGAAGGTGGTGGACAGACAAGCCTGAGCCAATTGCAGATAACCGCGCGTGATCGCGACGTCGTCCCAGCCCTGGCCGCCGTATTCGATCGGGAGGAACCACTCGAAGACGCCGGCCTCGCCGCATCGGCGGAGCTGCTCCGCCGGCCAATCGCCCGTCCGATCTAATTCGCCAGCCCGACGAGCGAGCTCATCACACAGTGTGCGTAGCTCGACATCGTCGGGCGCTTGGATGCGATCTTGCATAGCGAGAGGCGACTTTTGCTACCGACTCTTAGTGGCCACTTGCTCAGCCCTTCTTCATTTCAGCGCTTAGACCACCCGCGGCGGGCAGATAGCACATCTTGACGTAGTCCTGCACCATGCGGTGAGCACTGAAGCGGGCGGCAAGGGTTGCAATAGAGTCGACCATCATGTCGATCCAGCGGTGGGGCAAGCCGTCGGCGTCGCGGTCGTAGAAGCAGGGGACGACCTCGTCGCGGAGCACCTCAAACAGCAGGTCTCCGTCGCGCTCGTCGGTGATCTTGCTATCGACGTGCTGCGTGCCGTTGCCGATCGCGAAGCCGTTCTTGCCGTTGTAGGCTTCGCCCCACCAGCCGTCGAGAATCGAGCAGTTGAGGCCGCCGTTGAGGACCACCTTCATGCCGCTCGTGCCCGAGGCTTCGAGCGGTCGGCGCGGATTGTTCAGCCACACATCGACCCCTTGGATCATGTGTCGCGTGACGTTCATGTCGTAGTCCTCGACAAACACGACGCGCCCGGCGAAGCGGGGGTCGTTCCGCAGGTTGGCGATCCGCTGGATCAGCTTCTTGCCAGGCATGTCGGCCGGGTGCGCCTTACCGGCAAAAACAAACTGGACCGGCCGATCCGATTTGTTGATCAGCTCCGCGAGCTCGTCGATCCGGCTGAGGAACAGGTCGGCCCGCTTGTAGGTGGCAAAGCGACGCGCGAAACCGATGGTCAGGGCCCCGGGATCGAGCGACATCCGGGCCGCATCAACGGCCGACTCGTCCTCGCTGCGGCGGCGGCACTGTCGGCTCAAGCGGCGGCGTACGAAGTCCAGGCACCGGCTCTTGAGCGCGTGGTGCGTCTCCCAGAGTTCGCCCTTGTCCACGTCGTAGACTTTCTGCCACTGGTCGGGGTCGTACATCTTGCGGGCCCAGTTGACGCCCAGATAGCGGTCATAGAGCTGACGCATCGGCAGGGCGAGCCACGTCGGAACGTGGACGCCGTTGGTGATGTGCCCGATTGGCACCTCTTCTTCCACACGCCACGGCCACAGGTTGGCCCACATGCGGCGCGAGATATGGCCGTGCAACGAGCTTACCGCGTTCGCGTGCCGAGAGAGCTTCAGACCGATGACGGTCATGCAGAACGTTTCTTCGTGATTCTGCGGCTCGACCCGACCGAGGCCCATCAGCTGATCGTGCGAGATGCCGATCTTTTCCCGCGTGGGGCCCAGGTGCTCTTCAATCAGGTCGGCGCTGAAGCGGTCGTGTCCGGCGGGCACGGGCGTGTGGGTGGTGAAGCAGGTGTGCTGAGCCACCTCGCGTAGGGCGTCTTCAAACGACAAGCCGTCGTCCTGCATCCGCAGCCGGATCACTTCTAACGGAGCAAAGCCGCTGTGGCCCTCGTTGAGGTGATAAACGCCGGGCGTGATGCCCAGGGCTCGCAACGCCTTCACACCGCCGATGCCCAGCACCATCTCTTGGCGGATACGCGTGCGGGTGTCGCCGCCGTACAGCCGGCTGGTTAGCTCCCGGTCTTGGGGGCTGTTGCCGTCAACGTCGCAGTCCAGCAGGTAGAGCTTTACGCGGCCCACGTTCACGAGCCAGACCTTGGCGAGCAGCGAGCCACCGCGAGTTTCCACCGACACGGTGATCGACTTGCCCTGCGGATCCAGGGCGGGCTTGATCGGCAGCGTCGCGACGTTGGTGTCGATGTAGTCTTCTTGCTGATAGCCTTCGCCATCCAGATGTTGCTTGAAGTAGCCCTGGTCGTAGAACAACCCGATCGCCACCAGCGGCACGCCCAAGCCACTGGCGGACTTGATGTGATCGCCCGAGAGCACTCCGAGGCCTCCGGAATAGATCGGCACGGACTCGTGCATGCCAAACTCGGCCGAGAAGTACGCGACGGGCTTGCTTCCTAGCACGCCGGCCTCGCGGGCCCCCCAGGTGTGGCGCGTGTCGGTCAGATACTCGGTCAGCCGACGGTGGGCCTGGTTGATGCGGGTGTACATCGCCAGCTCGTTCGCCCGCTCGGCAACCTGCTGCGGAGTCATCTCCGCCAGCAGCGCCTTGGGGTTATGGTCGAGCTGTCGCCAACGCACCGGGTCGAGCTCGCGGAACAAGTTGCCCACTTCGGGTCGCCAGCACCACCAGAGATTGCCGGCGATGGTTTGCAGCTTGTTGTAGAGCGCCTCAGGCGTGATCTCGGTCCAGTTTTGACGCTCGACGTTGGCCGGGGGGGTCAATTCGGCTTGGCTCATCGTGTCGTGTCCGATCGCGCTGTTAGGGAGGGAAAGGGGGCAGGTAAAGCGGGCCGTCGTCGCCGGCAGAGGGCGATCACGGTCGCTTAGTAGTGTCCGGCGGTGAGGTAGCGCTGAAACGGCTTAGGCCGCTTGCTCTGCCGCTGGAGCTAGTGGTTGGTCTGTGGGGGGGGAGTATAGCGGAATTGAGGGGTGTTGACGCCAGGGGAAATAGCAACGATGGCACCCGGGCCGCTTTTCATCGGGTGGGTACTTCGGACGCAAGAGGCCGATTAGCATTCACCCCGCGTCTACCGCGGCACCGCGGCCGCGCCTAGATTAGGCTTTATCTCCAGGTGTTCGGCCGATCCGCGGTCCGTGAGCCGCTGCGAGAGGAACGGTTCGACGACAGCGGGGCCTCGCCAAATTTATAGGGCCTTCCCGCGAACCCGATCATCCTCCCCTCAGCGCGGTTCCCGACTGCGGCTTTCCCTGACATCGCACAGGCGCAAACCGCCCGGTCTGCGCCGTTTGTCGAAATCCCTTTGTTTCACACGTTCGGTATGAGCACCGCTTCGCTTACTTTGTCGGCAGTCACTCCCACCGCCAATGTTGACGGCGTGCTGTCATCCCTGGCCGAGGCGCGGATCCCTGTGCTGGACCGCGGCTTTCTCTACGGCGATTCGGTTTACGAGGTGTTCCGCACCTACGACGGCGTGCCGCTCTTCTGGCGCGAGCATTTCGATCGGCTTGAGAACTCAGCGCGGCTGATCCACATGCCGCTGTCGCAATCGCGCGACGAATTGATGGGCGAGATCCGGCGCACCGTTGCAGCGGCACTCGAAGGGCTCGACAAGCCCACGGACGTTTATGTGCGCTGGCACGTCTCGCGTGGCGTGGGGCCGGTTGATCTGTTTCCCGATCCGCAGCTGCGTACCAGCTACATGATTATGGTCAAAGCGGTTCCTACCTGGAATCCGCTCCACTACACCACGGGGCTGCGGGTGGCGGTCACCGGGGTCCGGCGCAACAGCGTCGAGTCGCTCAGTCCTAACATCAAGAGCGGCAACTATCTGAACAACATCCTGGCGGTCGCCGACGCCAGTAAGCGTGAAGCCGACGACTGTCTGATGCTGAACGCCGCCGGCCACGTCACCGAGGCTAGTAACAGCAACGTCTTCTTCGTGCTCGACGGTCAAGTGGTCACGCCCGACGACGAGTCGGGCAACCTGCGGGGCATCACCGGGGCTGCCCTACGGCAGTTCGGACAGCAACAGGGATGGCCGATCACCGAGCGCAAGATCACCCAAGAAGACCTGCTGCGTGTCACCGAGGCTTTTGTCACGAGCGCAACGCGCGAGGTGATGCCGCTGGCCGCGCTCCGGTTGGAAGTTGGCGCTTGGCGTGACCTGCCCGCCGGCGGCGGCGAGCTGACCCGCAAGATTGCCGCGGCTTACAAGGACCATGTGGCCCAGTACGTGGCCGAGAATCAAGACGCGCGGCTGTGGTGAAGGCCCCCCGGCCACTTTGCGACCATAGACAAGCTTATTTCCCTTTAACTGCTGTTGATGCCACACGCCATGCGACTCCCGGACATCTACGCCCAGACCGATTTCGCTCTGTCTTTTGAGCTCTTCCCCCCCAAGACTGAGGCAGGTTTGGAGGCGTTGTTTGGTCACGCGGATCGCTTGATGCGCTTCGCCCCGAGCTACATCACCTGCACCTACGGAGCGGGCGGGTCAACGCAAGACAAAACGCTCGAGATCGCGGCGCGTGTGCGGCGTGAGTACCATCTGCCCGTGGCGACGCACCTGACCTGTGTCGGGCGCACCGCCGACCAGATCCGCGACTATCTGCGACGCGCGCAAGAGGCGGACGTGCAAAACGTTGTCGCGCTGCGTGGCGACCCGCCGCAGGGAGAGACCGAGTTTCGCCCCGTTGCCGGCGGCTATTCTTACGCCAACGAGTTGGTGGACATGATCCACCACGACTTTCCCGACATGGGGGTCGCCGTTGGCGGCTACCCCGAGGTTCATCAAGAGGCGCTCTCCGCCGCAGCGGATCTCGATAATCTGAAGCGCAAAGTCGATGCCGGCTCGCACGCCGTCATTACCCAGCTCTTCTATGACAACGCCGACTACTTTCGTTTCAGGGAGCGTTGCGACGCCGTGGGAGTGAACGTGCCGATCATTCCCGGACTGTTGCCCGTGACGAATGTGGCACAGGTTAAGCGGATCGCCAGCCTGTGCGGGGCCCAACTCCCCGCCGATTTTCTCGGTCTTCTGGAAGGGGCGAGCGAGGACGCCGCCGCGCAGTTCGAGATTGGCGTCCAACAGGCAACCGCGCAGTCTCAGGGGCTCATCGACGGCGGCGTGCCGGGCATCCATTATTACGTGCTGAACAAGTCCGAAGCCGCCAGCCGGGTACTTGAGGCGGTTACTCTGTCCGATCGTTAACGCGTCACGGCAGGGGAGCTGAGAGGTCGCTGACCGCGGGGCGCTTGCCGGCGCAAGCTAGATCGCCCCTACGAAGGGAGTATCGCCAGGAAACCGCAACCAGCACTCGCGGCATCGACCGCGTGAAACGAGCTAACTTCGCAACGTTTTTTTCAGTTTGGCATACCGATGGATCTCACCGGCAAGCAGCTCAACGACTTTCGGTTGCTGCGGCTGATCGGTCGTGGTGCCATGGCGACCGTTTATCTGGCCGAACAGCAGTCGCTTGCGCGGCGTGTGGCCATCAAGGTGCTCAATCCGGACCTCGCCGGCGACGCGAGGCAGGTCGCTCGTTTTCAGCAAGAAGCGCGCGCAGCCGCGTCGATGACGCACCCGGCCATTGTACAGGTGTACGAGGTTGGCTCGGTTGGTGAACACTATTACTTGGCCCAAGAGTACGTCCCCGGCGGAAGCCTGGGCGACTTGCTCCGTCGGCAGGGACGTCTGGCTCCCGGTGCGGTCCTCGGCGTGATGTGGCAGGTTGCCCAAGGACTCGCTGCTGCGGCCGAGCGCGGCCTCGTCCATCGCGACATCAAGCCCGATAACCTCATGCTTGACCGAACCGGTGCCGTAAAGGTGGCGGATTTCGGTTTGGCCCGCCTCGCCGAGGCAGGCACCAACATGACGCGCGAGGGGGTGGCCCTGGGCACGCCGCTCTACATGAGCCCCGAGCAGGTCGAGGCGCGACCAATCGACGCCCGGAGCGATCTGTACTCGCTCGGTGTAACGGCGTTCCATCTGCTGACGGGCGACCCACCGTTTGTGGGGGATTCGCCCCTGGCGGTCGCCATGCAACACGTGGGAAGCCCCCCCCCAACGGTCTGCGAGCGCGACCCCGAGGCACCGCCCGCTCTGGCGCAAGTGATCGACAAGCTGCTGCAAAAGTCTCCCGATCAGCGCTACCTTTCTCCCGAGGCATTGCTCGCCGCACTCGCCGAGACGGTTAGCCATGCCGAACGCGATGGCTGGTCCGAGAGTTCGGCGGCGGGGCTGACCAATACGCTAGCGCGGGCGGCAACCGTCACACGTGAGCTAGGTGTCGAGCGTGAACGGCTGTCGGCTGCGATGCGTCGCGAGCGTCGCACGGGCCGCTACGCACGCTGGATGATCGCCGCGGCGGTGCTCGGCGGAGCCATTCTCGGAGGGCTACTTCGCCCGCAGCCGCTCTTGCCCCAACCCGGTGCGCCTGAGGTCGCACGGGCCGATTCTGCGAAGGCCCAGCTGCTGATCGCCAAGCGTGTCGATACGCCCGACGCTTGGCGGGCCGTCGCGCGCTACCACCCCGAGGCAGACCGCTTCTTCCTGTTGCTCGCCACACGTGGGTTGGCGGCTTGTCTGCTCGAGCGCGATGCTCCTCAGGCCGCCGAATTCGAGCTGCGCCGACTCGGTGCCGAGGGCGCTACCTCCCCCGAGTTCGCAGTCTTTAGCCAGGCAGGCTTAGCGATTGCTTACGCTCAGGCTGGTCGCGATGACGATGCACGCACCGCACTCGAGCGGTTCGACAGCCTGGGCGAAAAGGCACCGGCTCAGCTCGCCGAAGAGCTTGCTCGCGTCCGCTCTAAATTGGCCGAACGGGGGTGAGCCTCGGTCGGGCTCGTCGGCAGATGCGGCGCTGGCGGCGCGAGCTGCCCAGCGCCCCGATTGAGCTGCGGCTGGCGTAAACGGCGGGTTCGTGTTGCGTTCAGGCCGTCGCTGACCGACATGGCAGCGATCGCGGACCAGATCAGCGCAAAGGCGGCCGCTAGCAAGGCGAACAGCAAATGATGCTCGTGCATGGGCCAAAGTGCCCGTTATCGGGGAGGGCCGCTCGGCGTCGGTAGATGCCGCGCCGGCAAGCGGTTGGTGGAAGGAGGGATAAACGATCCCGCTGCCATGTCTTCGGCTCGCTGCGAGCGGGGCGACCAGCCCGATCGCCGCAGCAAGTCCAAACCACCGAAAGCCCCTAGACTTCGGCGTATTTGCACAAAATATGCACAATATATGGTTAGTGTAGTTGTAATTGGCCAACTTAATTGCTAGTGTGACGCTATTAGGTAGTGTTCATGCGTACACTTTAGGGGGGCCATGCGACAGGATCTGTTCCAAGAAGGGTCGGCCGAAGGCGATCAAGACCTTCGTTTTGGCCATCACCAACACGCTACCAGCGATGGCTGGCTCATCAGCAGCGAGGACCACGACCAAGTTGACAGCGACAACGTGGACAGCGAAGCGGCGGACATCGAAGCAGCGGATGACGATTGGGAGAACGGTGAGGGGCGAGAATCGGCGTGGCTCGACGATTTTCTGCCCGACGACGAAGAAGCCCTGCCGGAGCCCGGTGATTTTTGGATCGAACGGGACAGCGATCTCGACGCTTAGCGATCGGTGCCGCTTTTCTACGGTGCCGCTTTTCTACGGAGCCGCTTTTCTACGGAGCCCGGTCGTCTTGACCAGTTTTCTCCGTTCTCTTTGGTCGCTTCAAAAAGGAACAGCCTTGCTAACACGTGAGCAAATTGACGCGGTTCTGGAGCTGCTGGCCCTGCCCGAGCGCCCCTCCAACCGTCAGATCGCGATCCTCACCGGCGTGAGTCGCTCGTCTGTCAACAGCTTGGCAAACGGCCGACGGAGCCCCTACGCCCGCGAGGACGTGCTCGAGCCCCCGGTTAGTTCCGCCACCGGATCGGGGCCGCCGACGCGTTGCCTAACGTGCGGACAAGAGCGCCGGGGCCGTTGTGTGCGGTGCGCAGCCCAACGCCACGCCCGCCAGATTATTCGGCCGAAAAACACCCCGTCGGGTGACGCGGACCGATGGCGTTGTACGGATCCGCGTAATGCGATCGGTCGGCACTGATTGGTAGCCGGAGCAATCATTTGCCAGGGCAGTTGCTCGCCAGCTGCAGGGGGGCTGCCTTGGCGACGATGGGTTGACGGATGAGTGCCTTGCCTGCCGATTGGCATTGCCCATCCCCCCCGGTAGACTCTTGGTTCGCCCAATGTTTCGCCGTGCTTGTGGGGGGAGGAGTTCGCTAGGGAACTCCGCGTCCTTAAGGCGGCGGCAGTTTCGCCCCCATGCGTGCAACCCAGAGGAGAAGTGGATGGCCGAGGTAGCCAAGCTTTCGATCGGCGACAAGTCGGTAGAGCTGCCGGTGGTCCGCGGATCCGAACAAGAGGTTGGCCTCGACATCGGCAAGCTGCGTGCCGAGACGGGGGCCATCACGCTCGACGAGGGCTTCGTCAATACCGGCTCGACGCAGAGCGCGATCACTTTCCTCGACGGTGAGCAGGGCATCCTGCGTTACCGCGGCTATCCGATCGAAGCGCTCGCCGAGAACTGTGACTTCGTCGAGGTTTGCTACTTGCTGCTGCACGGCGAGCTGCCCAACGAGGAGCAGATCACCGCGTTTCGCAACGACCTTCGTCAGCACACGATGCTGCACGAAGACATGCGAAAGTTCTACGACGGTTTCCAGCACGACGCCCATCCGATGGCGATCCTCAGCTCGGTCATCCACGCGCTGAGCACGTTCTACGCCGACTCGCTCGACGTGCGCAATCCCAGCGATGTGCACCGCTGTAGCATGCGACTCTTGGCCAAGGCCCCGACCATTGCCGCCTACGCCTACAAGAAGTCGATCGGCCAGCCGTACATGCACCCGGATAACACGCTGAACTACTGCGAGAATTTTCTCCAGATGATGTTCTCGGTTCCGGCGGAGAAGTACGAGATTGACGAGGTCGCCGCCGCCGCATTGAACCTGCTGCTGATCGTGCACGCGGATCACGAGCAGAACTGCAGCACGAGCACCGTGCGGATGGTCGGCTCCAGCGACGCGAACCTGTTTGCTTCGATCTCAGCGGGGGTTGCCGCGCTCTCGGGCCCGCTGCACGGCGGTGCTAACGAGGCTTGCGTCTCGATGCTCGAACGGATCCGCGAGGACGGGGGCGACGTCGATAAGTACGTCAAAATGGCCAAGGATAAGACGGCGGGCTTCCGCCTGATGGGCTTCGGCCACCGCGTTTACAAGAGCTTCGATCCCCGCGCAAAGATCATCAAGAAGGCGTGCCACGACCTCTTGAACCGCGGCCACATCGACGATCCGATCTTTGACATCGCCCTACGTTTGGAAGAGGTCGCGCTGACCGACCCCTATTTCGTCGAGCGCAAGCTCTACCCCAACGTCGATTTTTACTCGGGCGTCATCTATCGCGCGCTGGGCATCCCCGTGGAGATGTTCACGGTGCTGTTCGCGATCGGGCGGATGCCCGGCTGGATCGCTCACTGGCAAGAGATGCGCGAAAGCCCCGGCAAACGGATCTACCGACCGCGGCAGGTGTACACGGGACCGGTTGAGCGGTCCTTTGTGCCGATCGAGAAGCGCTAGTCCCGGTTCGGCGGGGGTCTTTCGTTTCTCATTAGGGGGACCGTATGCAAACGCGACTTGCGCCCGCGCTGGAGCGGATCCGCTTCAGCCGCCAGATGACCGCCACCTTTCTCGAAGGGCTGACGGCGGACGAATGGTTCTGGCAGCCTCAGCCCGAGATGAACCACATCGGTTGGCACGTGGGGCATCTTGCCTTTGCCCAGTATTTTTTGTGCCTCAAGCGTGTCCGCGATCGCATCGAGGCAGATGAGAGCCTGATCTCGACCTCGTTCCTCAAGCGTTACAAACGCGAATCGACCCCTTCGGGCGATCCCGCAAAGAACGAAACCCCCGCCGAATTGCGGCGCGTGTTCGATGGCGTCTTTGAGTTATCGCTGGCCGAGCTCACCGACCGCACCGACCAGGAGCTTGAAGTCCCCACGCTGCCAGCTCATCCGGTTTTCGACACCAAGTTGGGCGCGATCGAGTGGTGTAGCCAACACGAATTGATGCACTGCGGGCAGATCGTGCTGCTGCGACGCTTGATGGGGAAGAGCCCCACTTGGTGAGCGCTGCGTGGCGGCGCGTTGTTGCCGCACTCCTCCGACCCCTGATTCGAGCAGATGCACCGACCGATCTTTCTGTTCTTGCTAGCCACTCTGGTGGCATTGGTACCGTACGTCTCACAGGCGGCCACGCCCGATGAGCAAGTGGCGGTCTTGCTCGACGAGGTTTGGCAGTACCGATTGCAAGAGTATCCTGAATCCGCGACGCGCAGTGGCGTTCACGTGGCAAATGATCGGCTGACGAGCATCTCGCTTGCCGATTCAGCCCGCCGTGCGGCCCAGTCCGAGGCGTTTCTCACGCGGCTACGGGCGATCGACCCCGAGGCGCTCGGCAGCGCAGCGCGACTCGAGCGCGACCTGCTGCTCCGCGAACTGAGCAATAACCTTGCGGAGCATTCGTTTCGTCAAGAGTTGCTGCCGATTGACGGGCGATCGGGCTTCCACATCGAGTTTCCTGAGCTACCCGACTGGGTGCCGCTACGCACGGTCAAAGACTACGAGAACTATGTGGCGCGCCTGCGGGCTTTTCCTGCCCAAGCGCGGGGGTATGTCGAGCTGATGCGGGAAGGGGTGCGGGCAGGAATCACCCCGCCGGCCGTGATCCTGGAAGGCTTCGAGGAGTCGATCACGGCCCACCTTGTCTCATCGCCCCAGACAAGTCTGCTTTACAAACCGTTCAAGAACTTCCCCGCCACGATCAGCCCCGCCGATCAAGAGCGACTGACCGAGGCCGGGCGCAAGGCGATCGCCGAGGCGATCCTCCCCACTTACGAGTTCTTCTTGCGCTTCATGACCGACGAGTACGTTCCGGCTTGCCGAACGTCGGTCGGTGCCTTAGCCCTGCCGGGCGGGCGGGATTTTTACCGCTTCCGCGTGCGTAAGTTCACGACGCTCGACACCACGCCCGAGGAGGTCCACCAACGAGGCTTGGCCGAGGTGCAACGGATCCGCAGCGAAATGGCGCGCGTGATCGAGCGGGTTGGCTTCGACGGCGATTTTGCGGCGTTTGTTCAGCATCTGCGCACCGAGCCACGCTTCTATGCCGAATCCGACGAACAATTGCTCGCGGCGTGTGCGGCGATCCTCAAACGGGCTGATGGCGAGTTGCCGACGCTGTTCGGCGCGCTGCCGCGCATGCCGTACGGCCTGAAGCCGGTCCCGGCCTACATCGCTCCGAAAACGACCGCCGCGTATTACATGCGTCCCAATGGGGACGGGACAAAGGCCGGGTTCTTCTTTCTCAACACCTACGATTTGCGGAGCCGGCCGCTGTACATGCTGGAGGCGCTCGCACTGCACGAGGCCGTCCCGGGTCACCACCTGCAGATCGCACTGCAGCAAGAGCTGGAAGGGCTCTCGCCGCTGCGCCAGAACGGCGGATTCACCGCTTTCGTCGAAGGGTGGGGGCTCTACGCGGAGCGGCTAGGGCTCGAAATGGGCTTCTATGAAGACCCCTATTCCGATTTCGGCCGCCTCAGCATGGAGATCTGGCGGGCCTGCCGGTTGGTTGTCGATACGGGGCTGCACTACAACGGTTGGACCCGCGACGAAGCGATCGCGTTCATGACCGAAAACTCCGCGTTGTCGCTGCATAACATCCGCGCGGAAGTCGATCGCTATATCGGTTGGCCCGGTCAGGCGCTCGCTTACAAGACGGGTGAACTCAAGATCCGCGAGCTGCGCGGGCTGGCGGAACAACGACTCGGCGAGCGGTTTGATGTGCGCGAGTTTCACGACGTCGTGCTCCGCAACGGTGCCGTGCCGCTAGACGTGCTGGAGCGACTCGTTAACGAGTGGCTCGAAGAGCAGCGGGTTGCTCACGAGGCTCCAGCGGCGGATTCCCCGATCGTCAGATGAATCCCAGTGACTTGGCAAGCAGCACCGCTAGGGAAAGCAGCAGATAGCCGATCACCGCCAACCCCCAGCCGACCATCACCACTCGCGGCGGAGAGAACAGACTTGTGACGGCACCCGCTATGCCGATCACCATCAACAGTCCAATCAGTGACCAGGCATTGGCCACACCCATGAAGTTGGGCAGCAGCATCAGCAGCGCCGCGACACCCAGCCCGCCGAGCAGGTCGGCCGTGCTGAAGCGGGCGCTCTTTACCCCACTCCGGACATCTTCGTAGAACTCGGCGAGATTGGACTCGAACGAGTCTTCACCGTCGTCGTCGAGCGGCTCGACCTCTTCCCCGCGAGCGACCGCCAGGGCATGCTCGCGGCGGCGGATCGCGCGGCGCTCTTGACGATTCTCCAGCCACGACACCCAGACGTTCACGATCAGGATTGCGACAAAAACTAGCGCGATCAGGATCGCGATCGCACGGCCGCCCAGCAGACCACCGCGGAGCATTCCCAGCACAATCGCGGCACAGGTCACGGTGATCAGCAGGTGCTTCACTCCAAACCGCAGCCGTAACGATCCGAGCGACGGCAGCCATTGGACAGGCTCTTTCATCTCGTGATAGATCGCGTTGATGTCGATGGCCGACTCCGCTTCGCGCAGCGCTTGCACAGCACGCAGCCGTGCTTGTTCGGCAACATGTTCATCGACCGGCTCGACCTCGTACTCCGCTGAGTCGTCCGCCTCCTGGTCGTCCTGATTGACAACCTTCGGCTCCGCGTCTTCGACGGAGTAGAAGCGATCGCGGTTGAGAGGGTCGTCGTTCGTCATCGATCGTTTGTCATCAAGTGGGCGTAGGTTCCAAAAGACGCTCTGCGGCTCGGGATTCTTCCCCTTGGGGGCGGGGCCGAGCAAGTCAGGGGGGCTGTAGCCGCGAGGCGAGGGTTAAGCTCCATTGATGTTCTAGGTCGCGGTACGCAGTACCGGTTCATTTTAACCCGTCTTGCCGGATCCCGATGCACTGTTTGCTGACCGCCCTGGGGAGCTACGGCGATGTCCATCCGATGATCGGCCTGGGCGTTGCGCTGGCGCGGCGGAGGTATCGGGTCGAGGTGGTGAGTAACCCTCACTTTGAGCCGCTGATTCGTGGGGCCGGGTTAGGGTTTCTCGCGGTCTCGAGCGCCGAGGCGTACGACACGCTGACCCAGCGGCGCGATCTGTGGAAGCCGCTCAGTGGCATGCGGGTCGTCTTTCAGTACGGCGTGATCGATCTGCTCCAAGAGCTTTATGAGGTGGTTGCGTCGGCTTATCGCCCGGGCGAGACCGTCATCGCGGCACACGGGCTGGATCTGGCTAGTCGCGTCGCGGCCGAATCCCTCGGAGCCCCGGTGGCCTCGATCGTGTACGCGCCGATGGCATTGTGGAGCGATCGGTCGCCGCCGCGGATGCCGTTTGGCTTCACGCGACCGGCGTGGCTTGCCCGCCAGCAATTTCGTCTCGTCGAGCGGATGCTCCGGAGTCATCCGGTCCAGCGTGCGCTCGACTCGTTGCGTGAGCGGGTCGGTCTGGGACCGCTCCGGCAGCGTTACTTCGATTGGTACTATGGCGTGGCACCGCCCGTGTGCCTGTTTCCGGAATGGTTTGCGGCAGATCCCGGGGATTGGCCTGCGCGGACGACCCTCACGGGCTTCCCGCTCTGGGACGGCGCTAACGCCCCGCACCTGCCCGCCGAGGTCGAAGCGTTTCTCGCCGCGGGCGATCCGCCGCTCGCCTTCACCCCGGGCTCGGCGAATCGCGTTGCCGAGCGCTTTTTCTCGGCGGCGGTCGGTGCGTGCCAACGGCTCGGGCGGCGCGGGGTGTTGCTGACCAAGTACCCGGAGCAGTTGCCGGCGCAGCTGCCCGACACGGTCCGCTGGGTCGGTTTCCAGCCGTTGAGCCAGGTGCTCCCCCGCTGCGATGCCTTCGTTCATCACGGCGGCATCGGCAGTTGTGCCCAAGGCTTGGCCGCGGGGATCGTGCAGCTGATTCAGCCGCTGGGGTTCGATCAGTTTGACAACGCCGAGCGGCTCCGGCGGCTGGGGGTAGGCGATGAGCTCAAACCCGCACGGTTCACGGCGTCGCGTGTCGCGGACAAGCTCCGCCGATTGTTGGACGATCCGCAGGCCGCCTCGCGAGCGCAAGAGATCGCTCTCTCAATCGATTCTGAACAGGCGCTCACACGGGCGTGCGAAGCACTCATCGCGCTCCACGCAAGCCGCTAAACAAGCGGGGCCGTACGCACCAAGGAGCGGTGCGCTGTGGTGCTCCCATGACGTGCGCGCCTAGTAGCGGGCGGGTGCCCCTTGCCACTGGTTTACCATTCGGGTTTGTCCGGCTGGTGCTGTCAGACCGCTGACCTGGCCTCCTGCGGCGGAGGTGAGCGTCGCAACGCGCGCCGCAAGCTGAGGCTGGCTGGGGTTGGCGGCCAGTGAACGCTGGTAGTTCTGTAGGGCTTGCTGATAGTCGCCCGATTGATCGCGGATGCGGCCCAACGCCGCCAGCGCACGCGCGTTGTTCGGATCAACCGTCAGCGCCTGCACGAGCTGCGTGGTGGCTTGCTCGGGCTGCTTGCTCTCCTCGAGCAATCGCGCGAGCTCGATGCGCGGGCTCGGGTTGCTGGGGCTCGCCATCGCCCAATTGTTCATGAGCCGGAATGCCGCGTCGGGGCGATTCGTTTCGTTCAGCAAAACCGCCAGCCCCCGGTGACACTCGACATGGTTAGCGTCGCGCTCCAGGCACTGGTTGTAGAGAACCTCTGCCTGCTGGAGGTCGGCCGGACGATTCAAACGCACGCCCGTTTGGTGCAGCGAAGCGGCTAGGTTGTAGTAGCCATCCGCGGCGTCGGGCTGCTTGCTGATAGCCGTCTGGAATTTCTCGGCGGCTTGGGGATACGCCCCCTGACGGTACAGGGCCACCCCCTCAGCGTTCAGCGTTTGGTTCTGGACGGTGTTGCAACCGGTCGCCAGGACCACGACGGCCAACAACCCTCCCGGTAGGGCCGCGCAAAGAGCACGCCCCATGGCGGAAACCGGCGTCGGCAGCGAGCAGAAGTACGTGTGGCGGGCCATGAGGGCGACTCGCTACGGGGGGATCGGGTCGGGCGGATTGCTTCGGCTCGGCGGGTTGTCCGGCACCTCGGCGGCGGCAGACCGTAGCAAGACGGCATCCAGGGGGCAACCCGATCGGGTCAACGGGCCGGCCGACCGAACGAACCGCGCAGGCCGTCAGCACCCCCCAAACGTGTGTCTTTGCGCCAGCATGAAAAAGTACGCGATCGTCATAGTTTGCCAGCAGGGTGGGACGAAAGTCTCCCTATCTGACCCAGACTGCCTGGGCAGAGGAGCGATTACCCCTCTCGACAGCTTTGCCAGGAGCTTCCTAAGTGGCCGCGAGCAAGACCCCCACCAAGTCGACCGCCCGTTCGACCAAGACCAAGGCCGCGAAGAGCGCTGCCAAGAAGCCTGCCACGAAGGCCACCCTCCCCAAGAAGTCAGCCGCCAAGAGCCGACCCGTTGCCAAGGCGAAGGCGGCGAAAAAAGAGATCGCGGACGCGGAAGTCACGATCGATCGTCGTCGTGCGGGCCGACGGGACGAAACTCCCGTTGCCGCCAAGTCTAAGGCAGCCAAGTCTAAGTCAGCCACGCCCAAGGCGACCGCTGCCAAGGCGACGGTCGCTAAGCCGACAGTTGCCGCGGAGCCGACCAAGGCCGCCGCTCCGCTGGAGCGGCGAGAAAAGGTGAACCGTCGTCGCCAGATCGACCCGACCACCTGCGAACGCGACTACTCGGATGCCGAGGTCGAGTTCATGAACGCCCTGGACGAGTACAAGCGCACCAGCGGTCGGATGTTCCCCACCTGCAGCGAAGTGCTGGAGGTGATTCTCTCGCTGGGTTATGCCAAGCTGACCCCCACGGAGCTGGCGGCCCGCCAAGCGGCGGCCCCGGCCGACGCGGATGATCTCGAGTCGGCCGTCGAGGCCGCTGCTTCTGAAGCGTTACGAGAGTCGTCTGCCCTGCTGGCCGACTGATTTTCAGCACGGCACCACGTTGCGAGATCCAACGTGAAGTAGCAGCCTCCAAGAACCACCGAAACGAAAGAGGGCGGCGACCATCGGCGGTCGCCGCCCTCTTGGTTTTTAGTCGATCTGAAGAATGGGGCCGTTAACCACGCGACTCGGCGATCAGATCGCGCAGCTCGTCGGGCGAGGCGTCGCGGATGCGTTTGCTCTTGGCACCGAGCTTCTCGGTCACCTTGATCATGGTTTCTTGCATCGTGGCGTGGGTTTCTTCGGAACCGCCCGCCAGCAAGAAGTCGGGGCCCCGCGTGAGACGCTTGTGACCGTCGGTAGCGTCGAGCCCTAAACCGAGAACGCCGCCCGAGGGTTGGCTCGTTGGTTGAGAGTTTTTTTTCATCGCCGAGAGATAGTGGATCGGTGGGGAGACTCGATCAAGAGAGCCATAAACGGTCCGCCGCGCAACGTGTTAGCGGCGCCGTGCCATGTCGCGGAGAATCTTTTCGGCGGCTTCGCGGCTATCTTTGGCCTTGGGCCCAAAGGCGTTCGCCGGAAGCTTGCCGGGCTCCTTCTTCTTTTTCTTATCCTTGGGATCTTCGGCTTCCACCGCGGCGGCTTCCTCTGGCGGGACATCGGAGTCGGCCGAAGCAAATTGTTCGGTTATCGCGCGCGTCTCGTCGGCGCTGAGGGCGAGCGTTTCGTTAACGGAGGTGCCCGGGCCGACGGTTTCTTGCGGGCCCAGCAGCCAATCACTGATGCTGTCGTCGATGGCGGCACCTTTACGCCCCTTGTCAGCGGTGCGCGCGACCGCATCGGCAACGCCGTCTACCTTAGGGAGCTTCAGATCGCTTAGCTCGGCCTCGAGCTCGAAACGGAATTCGAGCGGGCCAATCTTGATCGTATCGCCGTGATTGAGCCGCGTCGGTTGCTCGATGCGGACCTCGTTGACGATTGTCCCGTTTCGGCTGCCGAGATCCTGAACAATGACCCCTTCGGCGGTGCGGACAAACTCACAGTGCTTGCGACTGATCGCGTCGCTGCCCACACGCAAAGAACACTCCGATGACCGGCCGACGGTTAGTCGGTCTTTCTTGAGCGGTACGGCGGAGTTCTTTTTTGACCCTGCTAATACTACCAGCTTCATCGCAGTGTCCTTACGACGAGGAGCCGCGAGCAATCAGCTCGCGGTGGGCGGTCGTTACCGTGGCGATCGACTTACCCCCCCAGTTGGGCGGTCACATCGGTCGCCGGCGACAACGTCGCCCGGATGCCTTCTCTGTTCCTGCTATTCCAGCGGTATCCGTGCTGTTCTTACGCTGGCGGTGCCTTCATCGGTCGCTGTTCCTGAGCGATCGGCCGAGGATGCGGAAAATCCCTAGACCGAAATCCGCTCTGGACCGTGACTTGCGCCGACTCTCAACACCTTCGCGCGATTATTTAGCATAGCTACTAATCGCCTTTTCTGCTTGCTCACTAGTTATTTTCGACCCCCACTACGGCTAGCGTTAGCGGGTTCGTCCGTAGCTTAGCGTCGCTGGGTCCATTCGGTGGACCGAAATCGTTCCTCCATCAGGGTTTGGGCCGCTTGCTGCTCCGCTTGGGAAAGCTCGCTGGGAGCAAGAGTTAGCCCCGCCGTTTCGGCGATCCGCGTCGCCCATGCCTCGGCGAGTGTCTCGCAGAAGTCCGAATCGGGGATGCACCCCCCGGGTTCGATACCTAGATCCATCATTCCGAGCAGCTCGGGAGCGTGGCGGCTTCGCCCAAGCAGGACCCCTCCGTGTTGTAGCAGCGCCCCGCGGCGGCGGCGTTGAGCGCTGCCACACACTTTATGCAGCCCCTCGGCCGCTGGCATCGGAAGCTTCTTGCTGCTTGCCTCGCGGGCCAGCAGATCGCCCCGCGACCGCCGCTGGAAGCACAGGAAAGGTTCGGGCTGGTCGGCGGCAGGTATTGCGGCCGCGCAGGTCGAAATGGCCTCGCTCGGAAACCCGAGCGAGGCCAGCGCCTCGCTCAGGGCGCGATGCACTAGGCAAGTTAGCGCGGTCGGGTCTTTCGTGTGGCCGCTGCTGGCGGGCAGGGTTAGCGCGTACGTCAGCTCATGATCGTGCACCAGGGCACCGCCACCGGTGGTCCGACGCACCATCGGTAGCGCGCGGCTGCTGCTGTGGCGACTACGCTCCGTGTGTGCCTGGAAGTAGCCGAGTGAGAGAGTCGGCTCGCCCCATCGATAGAAGCGGAGTGCGGCAAGACCTTGATCCGCCACGGTGTCTAGCAAGACATCATCGACTGCCATGTTCCAGTCACCCGCCGCGGGGGCGTTGTGCAGCAGGCGGCAGGGCAGGGCGGGCAACGGTGTGCTAACCAAGTTGTGAGAGGCGTGACAGCGGGCCCGCTCATTCGTTGGCGTCAGGGGCTCGCCAAATAGCGTTAGCCGCAGTGGCACAGCGTCGGCTGCCGGGCAGCGGCGACCTCGTCGGGTCGGCTGATCGCGGTTGTGTGCGGTGCGGTGTGGAGCAGCTCGGGGTCTTCTTCGGTAATGCGAAACAGCATCTCGGCGAACGCGTCGAGCGTTTCTTTGCTCTCGGTCTCGGTTGGCTCGCACATGAGCGCTTCGGGGACCGTCTGGGGGAAATAGACCGTGGGGGCATGCACGCCAAAGTCGAGAAGCCGTTTGGCGATGTCCATCGCCGACACGCCGCGTTCCGTCTTGAGCTGCTTGGCCGATGCGACAAACTCATGCATGCACCGATCGCCCTGCGGGACGGGCAAGAAGTGCTTCACGCGGCTGAGCAGGTAGTTGGCGTTCAGCACCGCCTGCTCACTCACACGCCGCAACCCGTCGGGGCCGTGCGTGCGGATGTAGCAGTAAGCACGCACCAAGACGCCCGTGTTGCCAAAAAACGAGCGGACCCGTCCGATCGACTTGGGGCGCTCGTAGTCCAGCGAATAGACGGGAGCCTGGTTGTCATCGTTGCGCTTCACGACGATCGGCGCGGGCAAGTAGGACGCGAGTTTTTCTGTCACACAGATCGGGCCGGCACCGGGGCCGCCCCCGCCGTGCGGACCGCTGAAGGTCTTGTGCGGGTTGTAGTGCTGCATGTCGGCACCAAAGTCGCCGGGGCGTGTGACGCCCAGAATGGCGTTCATGTTGGCACCGTCCAAGTAGATCAAGCCGCCCCGCGCGTGAACCTCATCGGCAATCTGGCGCATGGCGGGCTCGAAGATCCCCACCGTGTTCGGATTGGTGATCATGAACACCGCGATGTGGTCATCGAGCTTCGCGCGGAAGTCTTCCATATCCACGGCCCCCGACTTGAGCGTCTTGACCGTTACGGTCTCGAAGCCCGCCATGATCGCGCTGGCGGGGTTCGTGCCGTGCGCGCTATCGGGGACAAGCACCTTGGTGCGTTGTTCGCCCCGATCGCGGAAGTAGGCCGCAGCGACCCACAGGGCGGTTAGCTCGCCGTGGGCACCCGCTGCAGGTTGCAGGCTGCAGGCCGGCAAGCCGGAGATCTCGCTGAGAAATTCTTGCAGGTCGTACAGCAGCGCGAGCATGCCCTGGATTGTCGATTCGGGCTGGTAGGGGTGCAGATCGCCCAGCCCGGCCAGTCCCGCAGCCCGCTCGTTGCGCTTGGGGTTGTGCTTCATGGTGCACGAGCCAAGCGGGTAGAAGTGCGAATCGACCGACATGTTCTGTGTCGAGAGATTCGTAAAGTGCCGCACCACTTGGGGCTCGGCGAGTTCCGGGAGCGCCGGAGCTTGCTCGGCGATCGCCCCGGCAGGCAGCAAGGTCTCGATCGGCTGAACCGGCACGTCGCACGTTGGCAACCGTAGCGCTCGGCGTCCTGGCTTAGACAGGTCGAACAGCAGTTGGGTGTCGTGGATGTTACGCATGAATTTCGGCGCGAAGCAGGGCGAAGGGATTCTTTAGAGCCACGAAGCGTGGTTGCCGAGTCAGGCGGTTTGCAAAGCCGAGTGAGCAGCGATTGCATCGCCGTGGCGCGTGCTGCTGACGATCGCGGCCAGCCGATCCAGCTCTTCCCGCGTGCGCTTTTCGGTCACCGAGATAAGCACACAGTCCGCCAGCTCGGGGTACCAGCGGCCCAGCGGGATGCCCGCCAGAAAGCCGTGCTCCAGACCGTCGTTGATAAAGCCGGCAACATCAGCCTGACGATCGCGGAGTACAAACTCCTTGAACGTTGGCGCGGCGAAGACCTTCTCGAAGCGGCCGGACTGGCAGAGTTGTTCAGCTAGGTAGTGGCTTTTCTGCAGGCACAGGTGGGCTGTCTCGCGCAGGCCGGTCGGACCCAGTAGCGCGAGGTACACGGTCGCTCGCAGCGCGAGCAGGCCCTGGTTGCTGCACACGTTGCTCGTTGCCTTGTCGCGGCGGATGTGCTGCTCGCGCGTTTGGAGCGTGAGCACGAAGCACCGATTCCCACGCCGGTCAGTGGTTTGCCCCACAATGCGCCCGGGGATCCGTCGAACGAGCGACTCGCGGCAAGCCAGCATGCCCAGATAGGGCCCGCCGTACTGCAGCGGCGATCCGAGCGATTGCCCCTCGGCGACAGCGATGTCAGCCCCGGCACCCTCGCCAGACCAGTCGCCGGGCCGCTTGAGGACACCCAGGCTGATCGGATCGTAGGCCGCGATCACCAGCGCTCCTGCCTCGTGCGCGATGCGCGTGAGTTCGTCGGCCTCTTCGATGCAGCCGAAGAAGTTCGGCTGCGGAATCACGACACACGCCGTCTGCTCGTTGACCGACGCCCGCAAAGCTTCGGCTTCGATCACACCGTGCGGCGTCGTGAGCGTGACGACCTGCCCCGGCAAGTTGCTTAGATAGGTCGCGATTGTCTGGCGGTACTCGGGGTGTAGCGAGTCGGGCAGCACGACTTCGGTGCGACCCTTGCTCGCGGCGAGCGCCATCAGCACCGCCTCGGCAGCCGCCGTGGCACCGTCGTAGAGGCTGCTGTTAGAAACGTCCAAGCCGGTAAGCCGTGTGACAAGCGACTGGTACTCGAACATCGCTTGCAGGTTGCCCTGGGCGACCTCCGCCTGATAGGGCGTGTAGCTCGTATAGAACTCGCCACGGCTGGCGATGGCATCGACAACCGCCGGCACAAAGTGGTCGTAGGCACCGCCGCCGAGAAAGCACGCGTGCGAAGTCGGGCTGGCGTTGCGGGTTGCGAGCCGGCGCGTGTGTGCGTCGAGTTCCATCTCGCCCAGGGCCGCTGGCAACCGCAGCGGGCGATCGAGCCGAAAGTCGGCTGGAACCTGTTCCAGCAGCTCTTCGATCGATCCGACGCCAATCGCCGCGAGCATCGCGGCTTCGTCTTCTGGCGTGTTGTAGGTGAACGGCATGCGAGGCAACCAAAGCGGGAGGGAGTATCTTTTCGGCGTTAGGCGGCAACGCCGGGCGGGCGGGGGGAGAGGATCTTCTTTAGGCCTCTTCAGCGCACATCTTTTGGTAGGCGTCGTAATCCAGCAGGCCGGCCAGCGGGGCGTCGTCGGTGATCTTTACCTTGGCGATCCAGCCGGCACCGTAGGGGTCGTCGCTTAGCCATTCCAACGCATCGGCCAGGGGCGTGTTCACTTCCGTGACCTCGCCCGCTACCGGACTGTAGATATCGCTAACCGCCTTGACGGATTCGACTTCACAAAAGGATTCCAAAGCCGCAACCGTGCGGCCTTGCTTGGGCAGCTCGATAAAGACCAGGTCAGTGAGTGACTCTACCGCGTAGGCAGAGATGCCGATCGTGGCGGTCTTGCCGCCGTCGGTCTCTTCGATCGCAACCCACTCGTGGGTCTTGGCATACAGCAGTTCTTCAGGCTTCATGACAGTTGGAAGAGTGGAGCGGTGGGGGGGAGGGCGAGCCGCGAAGAACGTTCAACGATCGGCTCGGCTAAGTAAAACCGTGCCGCTAGCTGCGGCGATAAAAGGGGAGGGGGACGACCGTGGCGGGGGTCTCGGTGCCGCGGATATCGACCGTCAGCGACGTTCCTTCGGTGGCGTAGGGTGGCTCGACGTAAGCCATCGCGATCGGTTTGCCGAGCGTCGGAGAATGGGTGCCGCTGGTCACGACACCGCACGCGCGTCCTGCGGTGAGCACACGGTATTGCTCACGCGGCGGCCGCTTGCCTTCGATCGCCAGCCCCACTCGTAGCCGCTGCGGACCGCTGCTGTCCGCGCTGCGTAGTGCGTCGCCGCCAACGAAAGAACGGGGCTGGCCGCCGCTGTCACACAGGTCCACTGCAAAACGGAGCCCCGCATCGAGCGGATTGAGCTGCTCGGACAGTTCGTGTCCGTAGAGTGGCATGCCGGCTTCTAGCCGGAGCGTGTCGCGCGCCGCAAGGCCGCAGGCCACGCCGCCCGCTGCGCACAGCGCTTGCCACAGCGCCGTCGCCTCTTGCGCGGGGCAAGTAAGCTCGAAACCGTCTTCACCCGTGTAGCCGGTCCGGCTGACGGCGCAGGGGACGCCAGCGACGCGTGCCTCGCAGCCCGAGTAATAGCGCAGCGCCGCGACATCGGTGTCCGCCAGTTGGGCGACCATCGCCACGGCCCGTGGCCCCTGAACCGCGATCATCGCCGTGGCGAGGGTTTGGTCATCAAGGCTGACCTGGAAGTGCTGAGCTTCCTCGGCAAACCATGTGTTGAGTTTCTCTCGGTTCGAGGCGTTGACAACGAGCGCGAACGCGGGGCCTTCCGCCGAGTCCACACCGACCCGTCCGGCCAGCACATCGTCCAGCATTCCGCCCGCCGAATTGCAGACCAGCGAATAGCGGATCTGGCCCGGCTTGAGCGCCGTCACGCGGCGTGTCAGCACATGATCAAGAAACGGGCCCGCTTGGCTACCGCGGACCGCTAGGCGCCCCATGTGCGAAACGTCGAACAGGCCGACCCCCGTTCGCGTGGCAACGTGCTCCTCGACGATCGAACCGTATTGCACGGGCATCGCCCAGCCGGCGAAATCGACGAGCCTTCCCCCGTGGGCCGCGTGCCAATCGGCGAGCGGGGTGCGGAGCAAATCAACGGACTGAGCGGTGGATGCCATCCGTGCCAGAGGTTAGCGGGGCGGGGAGTCTTCCGGGACTTGCCATACCTTAGCGGTTCGATGGCTTCCCGGAAGGGGTTTGAGGGAGCAAGCCCACGGGATCGCTCGGTCTCTGGCGGGCGGCTCGGTTGGCTGTGGGGCTAAAAATAGACGACCAAGTCCAAGCTGATCAGCCATGCAAACCGCCAGCAGTGCGGCGGAGCGCGGGTTAGCCGGGCTTCCGCCGATGCTTGCCGGTCTTGTCACTCTTGCCGCGGGTCATCTTTTTCCCCGCCGGCTTGCCGCTGTTCTGCGGCTTCTTGCCGCCACGCCGCGGGCTTTTCTTGTCCGGCGGCCCGGCAGACCGTTCGCGTGAAGAACTCGTGCCTCGGCCCAGATACCGAAAATCGAGCGTGCGGGCGTCGATGTCCACCGCTCCGACCGCCACCCGCACCGTATCGCCCAGCCGGAAGGCGTTGCCGGCCCGCCGACCGGTGATCGAGTGGCTCGCACGATCGTACTGAAAGTAATCGTCCCCCAGCGCGGTGATATGAATGAAGCCCTCGGCCGGCAGGTCCTTACCCATGATGAACAGACCGAACTTTTCTACGCCCGTGATAATCCCTTCCATCGAGTCGCCGATGCGGCTCGACAGATAGTTGAGCAGCTTGACCTTCACCAGATCGCGTTCCGCTTTGGCCGCCCGTTGCTCGCGCTCGCTGCAATGATCCCCCTGCTGGAGCAGCGCGCCGACCTCTTGCACGGGCTTGGGGCCCGTCCCCCCGCGATGCGCGTTGAGCTGCTCGATCAGCCGATGAACCGTCAGGTCGGGATAGCGACGAATCGGCGAGGTGAAGTGGCAGTAGCAACCGCTGGCGAGCGCGAAGTGGCCTTCCTCCTCAGGGCTGTAGACCGCCTTCTGCATGGATCGCAGCGCGGCGTAGTTGACGGCCGGCTGGCGTGGGTCTCCCTGCACGCGTTCGAGCAACTCTTGCAACTCGAACCGATCCTGCAGATTCTCGGCCGGCAGATTCAGGCTCCGCACAAACTCCGTGAGCGCGCGCGACTTGCGCGGATCGGGCGAGCCGTGGACCCGCCGCAAGAACAGCAGCCCGGCGTCGGCAAGCTGCCGCGCCACCGCCTCGTTGGCGGACAGCATGAACTCTTCGATGATCTGATGGCTCTCGGTGTTCTGCTCGACGTGCGCGCCGCACACCCGCCCCTCTTTATCCAGATCGATCTCGATCTCGGGCATCGACAACTCGAGCGCGCCACGCTCGAAACGGCGTCGACGGAGCGTCATCGCCAGCTGGTGCATATCGCCCAGCAAGCGATCAACCTCCGGCGTCATGTCGGGCGTTGCTACTTTCGCGGCAAGCGCCACCCGGGCGGTCGCCGATTCGGGCGTAACCAGCTTGCGTTCGACCAGGTAGGCGTCGACCTCGGCGTAGGTGAATCGCCGCCGACTCTTGATCGCACTCTTAAACACCTCTGAGCCGACGAAAACCCCTTCGGCGGTGAATTCGAGCACCGCCGTCACCGCATAACGCACCTTGTCGGGCTGCAAGCTCGCCAGATTGTTGCTGATGATCTCCGGCAGCATGGGGATCACTTCGTCGGGCAGATAAACACTCGTCGCACGGTCGTAGGCTTCGCGGTCCAGTGCGGTCTTGGGCTGCACAAAGTGCGACACGTCGGCGATGTGGACCCCGAGCTCCCAGTGCCCGCCGTCAAGCCGCGTCAGCGAGATGGCGTCGTCGAAGTCCCGCGCTGTGGCGGGGTCGATCGTGATCACCACGTCGGCCGTCAGGTCGCGACGCCCCGCGGGGATCGACTCATTGAACGCCGCCGCCTGTGATCGCGCAACCTCGAGTGCGTCTTCGGCAAACTCGCCCGGCAGGCTGTACTCGTACTTGATCGCCAGGGTGTCCACGCCCGGCGCGCCGCGTTGTCCCAACACGCGCGTGATGACCCCCTCTCCGTCGCGCACGTGCGACGGGAAGCGGACCATCTCGACGACCACCTTGTCGCCATCGGCAGCCCCCTTGGCACCGGGGTCTCCCACATAAACCGGTGCGCCGAACACGCCGCCATCGATCTCCACAAGCGCCATGCCGGCCGATTCAAGATACGAGCCGACGAACTGGTTGGTGGAACGCTCGATGACGTCGACCACCTTGCCCGAAGGTTTGCCGCGCGGGCCGCTGCTTGCGCTCAGCCGCAGACGTACCTTGTCGCCACTCGCGGCGTCGCCCGCGAGCTTGGCCGGCACATAGACATCGTCATCGCGACCCGCGGCGGCCGGTGTCCCCTCGGGCCGCACAAACCCATCACCCGACGAAACGCGGCGGTAGGTTCCCACGACAAAGCGATCGGCCCGCGGCCGCTTGCCTTCTGACGTTGGCAGGCCGGCATCGCGGGTGAATCCCTTGCGGGCCGGATGATTTGGATCGATCGGCAGAACCAAGTGATTTGGCCCGTACTCCAGTTCCCCCGCCTGGACCATCTTCTTGATGGTCTTCTTAGTCAGGGCGATCTGGTCTCCTTCCAGGCCGAGCCGCTCGGCGATGATGCGCGGCTTGGCGGGCCGATAGGCCGTGTTGCTGGTGTAGTTCAGCACCGCTTGGCGGAGAGCTTCATCCATTGGTGCGTCCTATACCCAAACCGATATTTGAGCGAATCGAGGAAAAAACGTCGCGGCACGTTGCCCGGCGGAAACCACTCTCCCACGCCGGGCGTAGCAAACCAAGTGCTTCAACCAATTCGGTTTGTTACGAGAACCACTGGGAGATGCGATGCGAGTATCAGTTTTTGCCCCTCAGGGGGCTCCCGGCTTGGCGGCTGACGCCACCGGCCGGATTCAGAAGGCCCTCGACCGCTACGGCGCGTCGATCCGTGGCGTGGTGGTCCGGGTCCGCGACGAAAACGGGCCCCGCGGAGGCAACGACCAGAGCTGCCTGCTCCGGATCTCGCTCCGAGGAGCCCCGGACGTGACCGTTCGCGAACGCGGCACCCACCCCCTAGGGGTCATTCTGACGGCCCTTAAGCGGGCCCGCCGCCGTGTGGCTGAACGGCTCAATGCCCGCTCTCGCCGACAGATTCGTTCCGTTGAATCGCGGCGTCAGATCGCTCTCTCCTCGCCCAGTTCCGACGACTGAGCGTTTTACCCCTTCGGTTGCCCGCCCGGCCAGTGCGCCGGGCGGGCGTCGATCGGGCTCAAAACCCGTGCTTCGCCGGACGGGGATGCACTGCGGAGGGAATCGGCGTTGCCGTTCCCCCTGCGATTGCGTTACGACGCTCGCTATGCACGTGCTCCTCGTAAAACGCGACGCTAGCGTCGCTGGCGACACGACCTATCTGCTGATGCTGGCTGAAGGCCTCATCGGTCGCGGTCATCGTGTGAGCTTCGCCGCGGGACCGGGTCGCTTGGCGAGCCGTTTCCGGCGGATCGGTGCGCGTGTTTGGCTCACCCCCCCGGGGCCGCTGGCAACCCCGTTGTTGAAGCTTTGGGCTCGCCGGGCCGGGGTCGAGGCGGTTGTGACCGCCGGCCGCGGTTCGCTCCGTTTCGCCGCTTACACAGCGGCCGAGGCGCTCGCCCTGCCGTGTGTCGTAACGCTGCAGGACCATATCGAAGAGGGCCAGTCGATCGAAGAATTCGAGCGCTGCGCCGCTGTTGTGGCGGTCGAGCAGCCGATCGTCGATCGGGCCGCCGCTCTGGGAGTGCCGCACGAAAAGCTCGCCGTCTGGCCCCGGCCGGTCTTTGAGCGCGCGCTCGGCATCGCCCCGACCGAGGGCTTTCCGATCCTTTGGATGAACCGCATGAGCGGCTCGAAGGCGTGGTCCGGCGAGGCCCTGATCCGGGCGGCTCCCGAGATCGTCCGCCGGATCCCCGCGGCGCGGATCACGCTCGTCGGCGGTGGTTCGCGGAGCCGCGTGCTGCGTCGCTTGGCACGCCAAACCAATCTTACGATCGGGCGACAGGTGCTGCGTGTGGAAGGCTTCACGCTCGATCCGCTGGGCAAGATGGCCGGCGCGGCGCTGGTTGTCGGCGGCGGCTACACGGCGCTCGAAGCACTGTACAACGGCCGCCCGACCCTCGCCGCAGGCTTTGGCTACCAAGGGCCGATCACCGCTGCCGACATCCCGGCGGCGTACGACCGGCACTTCGGCGACCGCCAGCCGGGCGGAGGCTCTTTCTCGCGCGCAACCGCCGATGAGCTGGCCGACGCGGTTCTTGCTGTCCACACCGCGCGCGAGCGCTACAAACCTCGCCGCGATTGGTTCCCGCTCGATCACTCGCTCGACGGCCAAGCCCGCCGGCTGGAAGAACTTTTGCAACGCGTCGGCGGCATGTCGGCGTACCTATCCAACGCGGCTTGAAGCTGCGCGCAGCAGAGCGTAGCAGGGCAGATCAGCAAAGCTGAGCAGAGCGGGCGGGGTGAGATCTTCCGCAGCAGCGGAATTACACGCCCGACGCGCTGTGCCCGTCATGAGCTTGGTCGGGCGACATCGGGTCTTTGGCACGTTGCCCCCATTGTTCAACCTTTTCCAGGTCGGCGGGCATCATGCCGGCAGACCCGGCGGCTCCAACGATCATCTCGATCTGCCGCGCGAGGGCCACCCGGTCGGGCTCACGCCGCACACGTCTTCCGATCCCTACGGCCGCGTGGAACTGCCGCACGCGCTGGCCCGCAAGTACCCCAATGCCAACCGCGAATGGGTTTGGCAGTTCGTGTTTCCTCAAGAGCATCGCTGGAACAATGCGAAGTCCGGCGACCAAGGAAGACATCACGTTCACGAGTCTCTTGTCCAAAAGGCCATCAAGCAGGCTGTTCGACAAGCTGGGCTGACGAAACGAGTCACGAGCCACACGTTCCGCCACTCGTTCGCCACGCACCTGCTGACGGACGGGTACGACATACGCACGGTGCAGGAACTTTTAGGGCATAAGGACGTTCGCACGACAATGATCTACACGCATGTCCTGAATCGCGGCGGACGCGGTGTCCGGAGTCCAGCCGACGGGCTGCGCCACCGGCCTCGATGAGCGCTAGGCAGGGTCGGCCTATCACGCAAAAACAGGGGTGCCATAGAAGCAAGCTACTGCTACATTTCAAGTTGCGGCGATCTACTGCCTGCGCGTTAGGCCGCAAACGTGCGGCCTATAGGTGATAGGCAGAAACTTCCTATAACCAAGTTAGCTGCCTATGCCACGTCGCAAGCGAGTCAAATGGGATCACGGCGACCTCTTTGCAGTACCGCTCACAGATGGCTCATTCGGCGTCGTCCAGGCGGTCGATCACTGGATGCCGCATTGGATATACACAGCAGTCACAGATCAACGCACAAAAGAGTTTCCATCATCCGCTACTGTGGATGCAGACACGTGCATCATCTCATTGATTGCTGTGTCGGACGAAGAATTTGATTTTGGTACGTTTCTGCGGATTGGGCCGGCATTGCCTGCCGCGCGTCGCAAGGACTTTCCGAACGAGCAGTTTGCCCACAATGGCTATATCGGTGCCAAATCATACACTGGCGGAATACTGACGAAGTTCTTGGCCGCGTGGCATGGAATCGCCTCATGGACTGTTTTCAAGGACCCTGAGTACTTCGATAAGCTTTTACTAGAGGGTGTCGAAAGACCGGCTCACGCTATCACCGACGGCAGCTAACCACCGGCTGCAGTTGACCGGCTGCGCCCGCGTTATGATGTTGTTGTCGGTTTGGAGCCTGCTCCCGCGGGCGGCCGGCAACTGAGCCTTTTACGTTAGACCGCCTGTGAACGACTGCCCCGAACAGATCGATGATGCGCGTGTCATTGCTTGGGCGATGGTAAATCAAGACATCGTTCCAACGGGCAATACAACGCATCGAGTTGGTGGAGAAGTCGCGGGGCCATGTGCAGGTTTGGCTATATGCTCCTACGACAACGATCGCGGGTTCTATCTTTTTTACTGTGATGAAAGATGGGAACCTGCGACTGATACGTGGCACCAGACTTTGGACGACGCAAAGGCGCAAGCCGCGTTCGAATACAGCGGCATCGAAGATCACTGGCGAGAGGCGGTCTAACCACCGGCTGCAGTTGACCGGCTGCGCCCGCGAGTAGAATGTTGTTGTCGGTTTGGAGCCTGCTTTCCGCGGGCGGCCGGCAACTGAGCCTTTTACGTTCGCCGATAAAGGAGCACATCAGGTGCCTGAGCCAACACGATTAGTTCGCGACGATTCCTACGAAGAAATGGGAGCGTCCTACCAATGCGTGCAAGTCGCAACCCTTGACAGATCGCTTCAGGAGAACGGCGTAACTGATCCTGCTGCGCGACGAAGCATCTGCGAATCGTTTCTGTTTGCAATGGGAGAATTGCACGATCAAGGATGGCTGAAACCGACGTCCGACTCGGAAAAAGTGTACCCGCTGTTGTGCTTTACTCGGCGATTTCTGAATACAGACACGCCAATCAATGAACTGGGTGACGTTCTTGCGCCATCTACGTTTTTTGCTTTTCATGAATATGCACATGGGAACGCATCTCTGCTTTACGAAGGCGATCCAAACGCCAATGTTGAAACGGGCGTGTTCGATGGTGAAACATAACCGGCGAACCATGTGGTGCACCCGAGCACGCGAGCTGGGCGTTTTGAAATGGAGAGTCAACCGCGCGTGCCGGGTGACCACTGCCGTTCGGCGACTATGCTACGAAAGGGATTATGTTGTGGAAATTTGGGTAATCAGTTGGCTAATCTCCCCCGTCGTCGGCGCAATCATCGGTAATACAAAAGGTCGGCCCGCTGCCGGTGGCATCTGGGGACTATTGCTCGGCCCCATCGGTTGGATCGTCATCGTCATCGCGCCTGACACGCGTCCGAAGTGCCCGGAATGTGGTGGCACCACCGTTCGCGGTGCTCGCAAGTGCCAGAATTGTGGAAGCACCCTATAAGCGTAAAGGAATTCGAAATGGCTAGCACTCCGTTTTCCAACCAACGTGCCCGCGCAGCGCGTTGGATGCATGAGAGGAAGGATCGACGCGTCGACTGGTGGCGATGGACAGTCTTAACAGCCACGAATTCCGATCCGGAATGCTTGAAACTCGATAAACGAACAGCGTTCCTCGTGTTTTCCGACTTCGTTCACGATGGCATGCTCGTGCCCGTGATTGCATCTGACGGTTTCGAGGCGTACACAATTAATCCGGGCAAAGATGAACTGTGGCAGCGCGCAGCACATCCTTGGAAGTGGTGGATTCGGCACAATACACAGCGGATCATCGAATGGATTATTTCGGGGATAATCGGCGGAGTGATCGGAATTGGTCTCTTGGTGTGGTGGGATTCACTCGTTGGAAATTGAGTCCGTCGCCGAACAAATCGGTGAACCGGAGTTGGCTCGCCTTTCCGTTTTTCAATCTCGTTTCCTGCGTTTAAGGTTTTTGGTTTTTCAAGGTCTCTCGTGTTGGTCCGCCAACCCGGTTACCTCAGACGTTAGGTATCTTACCGTCATGAACAAGAACAGCGCCCTCATAGACCTGTCGGAGTCCGAGCGCACGAAGTTCGGAAAGGAGGACTTCTCGGCTCAGTCGTTTCCGCAGAAGGTTTTCTCTGCGATTTGGGCAGCCGAATCGGAAATCAACAATGGCGGCTTCGCCCAGTATTTCCAGAACACCAGTTGCGAGACTGCACCGTTTGTTTTCGAGGCGTTCGAGGCCATCGACGCTCCGCGCACTGCGGATATTTGTCGCCGTGCCGTTGCTGGTGCATTCCCCGGCGGCTTGCCGTCCACTCCAGAGGCTATTTCTTCCGCTGCCGCAGATTTCACCGACGACATCACAGAGCAGTTGGAGGCACTCGATAGCGAGTTTTTTCAGTATCCTCACAATCTGACGGATCTTCTTTTCATATTTGTCTCGAAGCATCCCGAGGAGTTTGGGCCTTTGCCGGAGGTTGACGATGCCTAACCATGCGCTGCAGCGAACCCGGCGGGGCCTCGCGGTTGCAATTGTTGCGTCCCGTGCGCCGGGTCGCTGAGCTTGGCTCGTTATCCCGCGGAATGAGCGTTATCACCAAGCTACCACTCTCCCGCCTGACCACGCCGCGGCGGGTGGCACTGGGAAAGACCTCTTTTCGGGTGCCACTGGCTCCGCCAGTGTCTTGACTAGCGATGCTCGGTTTGTACGCCCAAGCGGTCAAGCCAACGAGCTCGTAGGATGGGTGGTTCTGTCGACGTGACGCTGGTTTTTGCTGGTGGGCTTGCCACCGACAGGTTCCCCCATCACCTCGCGACGGTTAGAGATGGGGGCGAGCACGCCATCCTAGCCGGAGGCGAACTGCAGGGGTTGCATCGCCCGAGGAGACTTCCGGTGAGCCCGAGCTCGCGGCGGTGCCCGTCACCTCAGCGGATTAGCCGAGGCGAAAAGCCGTCTACCACCTATCGCTTCTGCGCGGCTGTTCTGGTCGTCGCCAAGAGCAAAGGAGTGCCCCGCCTGAGCACCGAACGCCGGTTGTTCAACCCGCATCAGCGGGACGGCTCGTGAGGATCGGGGGGATAGCCCCCGGTTCTCCTATCGGGTGCGGGTGCGGCTGCTGCGGCGGCGATTGCACGCTAAGCCGCGGCTTCAGTCCATGCCCTCGTGCTTGACCACCGGCCAGTACTCTTGGAAGTCGAAGTCGGGCGAGTTGTCGAGGTCGTGGCACTGCAGGCAGTTGTCCACCGCCTTGCCGAGCACCTGACCGGGCATGTTGCCCTCGTTCTCTTGCACCTCCAGGTGCAGCGCCTGGCGGAGGGCCGTCTCTTCGGCCTCGTCGACGTCGAGGTCGCCCAGCTCAACCGCGGCGTGCCGCGCTGCGGGGCCGTGGCAGTTCTCGCAGCCGTTGCCCGAGAGGTGCGGTGTGGCGGCGTGGCTGACCCAACCGCTGGCGAACGGGTAGTACTTTTGCGGCTCCCAACCGACGGCGTGGCACGAGATGCACTCGGGGTCGAGATGCCGAGCCGGGTTGAGCGCAACGAGCGTTTCGGTGGTCCAGAAGTGGGGGGTCTTTTCAAAGACCTCCCAGGCTGCGGTATGGCAATCGGCGCACACGGCCGAGCCGGCGAACTCCTCGTTGGTGGGATGGCGGCGCGGCTTGAGGCCGAGGCCTTCCCAGCGGAGCGTGGCCAGTTCTTGCTGATAGGCGACCAGCTTGGCGTGCATCTCGGGCGAGTCGGCCCAGCGGTGATCGAGCGGGACTTTTTGGTAGCGTGCGAGCCACCCCTGGCCCGGCTTGAGCGCGCCCTCTGCGGCGGCGGCCTGATCGCGGTACAAGCCGACGACGACGGCGTACATGCCCTTGTGCCCCACTTCCACCAGCATGGCCCCGCCGCCGCGGCGCGAGCCCTCGATGCGGCGTGCAGTCGAAGGGGGTTCGTCCGAGCCGCGGCCGGCAACCACCCAATCAAACACATCGTGCTCGCGGGCGATGGCTTCGGCTTCTGAGCGATCGCCGTAGACCATCAGCACGTTCTGATCGGCCTTGGCGGCTGCGATCTCGGGGAGCACCGCGGCGAGCGCCTCGTTGGGCGAGAGCTTGTCGAGATCGTCGCTCGGCGCGGTCTCGGCGAGCGCCTGGGGGCCCATCACGTGTGTGATCGCCACGCGCACCGCTTGCGCGCCTTCGCCCACGGTCACCACTCGCAGCCGTTTCGAGAAATCGGGGTCAAACCCCAGCACGCCGATCGACGCGCTGGTGAGCGGCGTCTGGTCGGGCGGCAGGTTGATCACCAGCCCGAGCAGGTCGGTCCGCAGGTCTTTCGGTCCGAAGCCCACGGCGTGGTAGCCGATCTCCATGAGCGATTCGATCGAGTAGCGATACTTGATCTCGGCCTGGGGACCGACGTAGCGAACCTGCTCGCCGGCGTCCATCATCACGAGCGGCCACTTCCACTGGTCGCGGAGCACCTTGACCATCGAGTGGCGGCGTTTGAGGCCCCCCTTTTGGTTTTCGAGACCCGCGCAGCCGCACGGCTCGAGATAACCGACCTGTTCGCCGGTGATGACCAGCGCGGCCTGGGGGACGGGCCAATCGGTGAAGATCGGGCCGTTGGTCTCGACCGGGTCGGGCTTGGGCTTGGCCTCGTGCGCTTCTAAGGCCTCGTAGGCCCTCTGCAGCCGCTGGCGGGCTTCCTCGTCCAGCTCGTACTTGTCGGCCAGCGGGCGGAGTTCGGCAGGGGCCACCAGGTGGGCGGGTTCGCCCTCCGGTGCCACGCCCAGTCGGCCTGTCGCCTGCAGGGCACCGGCAAGGGTGACCGCCACGGCCAACAAGACCGAGAGTTTGATCATGCCGCGGACATGCCGCTGCGAGAGGGGGTGCCGCTTCAAAGCGCTAGTTCCTTCAACGAGCCGGGTTTCCGTACAGGGGGCTTTGCCCAAACATCCGTGTCGTTACGGCTTAGCACACCCGGGGGCGGTGCGTCCACCGGAGGGGCCGCTCACTGGGTCAGGATAAAGCGCACGCGGACATCCACTTCAGGGGTTTCCGGGTGGTTGGTTCGCAGCAGAACCCGGGCGTCGCCATCGCTCTGAGCCGTGTCGTTGCGCAGAACGGGCTTCTGGCCGGTCGGCACGCGGATTGTGAGCGGGAGATGGGTTTTGGTGTCGCTCAGGCGTTTTGGTTCGCCCAGCTCGGCGATGAGCCACGGCGGATCGACCTCGACCACCTCGGCGGTCGCCCCGCTGGCATGCTCCCCTTTGAACGAGACCAAGAGCTGCGCCTCTTTGCCCTCGGCGGCAGAGATTGTGCCCAGGTTCAAGACGCCGGCCTCTTTGCTCCAGCCGCGTCCGTGCAGCGAGATGTCTCCCTGCACCACCGCCAGGATCGGTGCCTGCAACAGCGGTGCCTTGGCCAAGCTGGTCTTGATCTCAACCCATTCGGTCATGCCGCCCAGCGGCAGGCCGGGGCCCGCCTTGACATCGATCCTCACCACGGCGGTTGCCCCGTCGATCGGTGCGGTGGCGGGCTCGACCGGGGTGACGTTCACTTGGAAGCGTTCGGGGTTGCGTGACCCGGGTGCCATCTGGGCGGACACTTCGAGGGGCTCGTCTTTGTAGGCTCCCAGATAGATCGAGGCGCTGGCCGCATCGCCCGAGCCGAGAACCCCCAGCAGGAATTCACGCGGCTGCATGCCCGTCACTTCGGTCACCTGCCCCTCGACCGAGAGCTCGACGCGTGGTTGGCGGGGGTCGTTGGTTAGCACCGTGGCGGTTTGGCGGAACGGTCCTGGATTGACCTTCGCGACCCATTCGAGCCGAACCGGAGAGGACTCGCCCGGCATGATCTCACCGGTCTCGACGTTGCCGAGCGTACACTTGCAACTGGTCGCACCGACCTCGAGCCGCAGCGGTTCGGTGCCGACATTGGTAAAGACGAATTGGTGCGTCTCGGTGGCACCGCGCGCCATCGTGCCGAAGTCGTAAGCGGCGTCATCGACCTTGACGCGTGGTGCGGGGGCTTCGCGGACACTGGGGGCACCGGCCAGAGGTTCGGCGTCGCTGATGACCGGGCCGGCCGCCAGATCGGCCGACGGCATGAAGTCGTTTGTCACTTCACCCACGTCCAGCAGCGCGAGCCAGGTTCCGGCACCCGCTCCAACGGCCGCGCTGAACAGCACTACAAGCAGTAAGCTACGCATGAGTTTTTGTCGGCCGGTCAGGGCCAACCACTGATGATTAACAGAGTCGCTGAGATGGAGAGCTGAGCGCGGGCGTCACCGGGCCCTTTTTCGGCCCGTAGGGGAGATGCTCTTATTCTAGACGCTGCCCACAGATCCGCGGTAATCGTCCGGCGACTCTTACGAGATTCGATAAAAAGATCCTCTCCTCAATAAGAGCGGGCGAACACCGCCCGGCGCTGGCTGGGGGCTCCGCTGAACAGGCACTTGCCCGGGCCGTCGTCGCCCAGCAGCGGCTGAAGCGGCACGCAGCGCGGCGTGACCTTCAGCTCTTTGCACTTGGCTTCCATCTCGGGCCCCTCGGTAAAGTGGCAGTACGCCAGTCCGCCCGGCTGCCCCTCGGCGAAGAACGCCTCGAAGTCAGCCAGCGTGTCGATCACGACCGATGCCTCGTCACGAGCGCGACGGGCCCGATCGAACAGCGCTTGCTGGATGCTGTCGAGCGTTTGTCCGATCTGGGCAACGAGTTCTGCCCGTGGTGTCGCGGCACCCTTGCCGTCGGAGTCACGACGCCCCACAAACGTGGAGTCTCCCGCAACGTCGCGCGGGCCGACCTCGATCCTCAGCGGCACCCCCCGCTTGACCCACTGCCATTTTTTCTCGCCGCCGCGCAGGTCGCGGTCGTCCAGTCGGACCCGCACCGCCTCGCCGTCGTAGTGCTGCTGCTCGAGCTCGCTCTTGAGCGCCTGGCAGTAGGCCAGCACCGCGGCCCGTTCCTCATCCGACTTGTAGATCGGCAGGATCACCGCGTGCGCGGGCGCGAGCTTGGGTGGCGCGATCAGCCCATCGTCGTCGGCGTGGGTCATGATCAGACCGCCGATGAGGCGCGTGCTGACGCCCCAGCTGGTTGTCCAGGCGTACTCGATATCGCCCGACTGGCTTTGGAATTTGATCTCCTGGGCGTGGGCGAAGTTCTGGCCGAGGAAGTGGCTCGTGCCGGCTTGCAACGCTTTGCGGTCTTGCATCATCGCTTCGATCGAATACGTCGAGACCGCGCCCGGAAAACGCTCGCCGGCGGTCTTCTCTCCGCAGATGACCGGCATCGCCATCGCGTTCTCAGCAAAGTCGGCGTACACCTCCAGCATCTTACGCGTCTCTTCTTCGGCCTCAGCGCGGGTGGCATGAACGGTGTGGCCTTCCTGCCACAAAAATTCGGTCGTGCGCAGGAACATCCGCGTGCGCAACTCCCAACGCACCACGTTGGCCCACTGGTTGATCAGGATCGGCAGGTCGCGATAGCTCTGCACCCAGCGGGCGAAGGTCGCGCCGATGATCGTCTCGCTCGTGGGCCGCACGATCAGCGGCTCCTCCAGCTTGGCGGACGGTGCCGGCCGTAGGCCGCCTGCGCCGTCGGGCTCAAGCCGGTGGTGTGTCACCACCGCGCACTCTTTGGCGAACCCCTCCACGTGCTCCGCTTCTTTCTCCAAGAAGCTCATCGGGATGAACAGCGGGAAGTAGGCGTTCTCGTGTCCCGTCTCCTTGAAGCGCGTGTCGAGACGTCGCTGGATGTTCTCCCACAGCGCGTAGCCCCACGGCTTGATGACCATGCACCCGCGTACGTCCGACGTTTCGGCCAGGTCGGCGGCCTTGACCACTTGCTGGTACCACTCGGGGTAGTTTTCAGCGCGGGAGGGAGAAATCGCGGTCTTGGGCATAATGGGGCGGGAGCGGGGGGGGGCGATACCGAACGCAGCGTGCCTCGGCAGAGGCCCGTCGTACGGCGGATTTATAGCGCATCTTTGCCCCAGGCGGCAGCGGCCCCCGCGGCACGCCGACCCCGCTTTGGTAAGGTCTAGGGGTTCCCACTCTCCCGTTTGAAGCCTCCCGCCGAAAGCTGCCCCGGTTATGTCCCGCCGTTTTGTCTCCCAGCTCAATCACAACGAGACCGTTGAGCAGGTCTTTTTAGCTAGCAATAAGCAGTTGCGTCCCAATCGTCAGGGCAACCTGTACCTGCAGCTGGATCTCTCGGACCGCAGCGGAACGATCGCTACACGCAAGTGGAATGCGAGCGAGACCGACTACAAGTCGTTCGAGAACGGCGATTTTGTCTACGTCGATGGCACCGTTCAGCTCTTTCAGGGAAACCTGCAGCTTATCGCCCAGCGGCTGCGGACCGCTCGGCCCGATGAGGTGGACGAGTCCGACTATCAGACGCTGCAATCCGACGACGTCTGCCGGATGCGAGATCGCCTGATCGGAGTCCTCCGCGGCGTTAAGTCGCCCGCCCTGGCGGCCCTCGTCGAGGCGTATCTGGGGGATGAGGTCTTCATGGAAAAATTCTGCCGGGCCCCCGCCGGCATGAAGAACCACCACGCCTATCAGGGGGGGCTGCTCGAGCACTCGCTCAACATGATGGAGGTCGCCGCGCTCATCGCGCCCCGCTATCCGCAGCTCAATCTAGAAAAGCTGCTCCTCGGCGTGTTGTTACACGACTCGGGCAAGGTAGACGAGCTCAGCTACGATCGTGAAATCGCCTACACCGACGAGGGCCAGATGCTCGGCCACATGTGCCAAGCCATCAGCCATCTTGAGCAGAAGGCCAAGGACGCCGAACGCCGTGGCCAGATCGCCTTTCCGCCCGTGCTGCTCATGGAGCTTAAGCACATGATCCTTAGCCATCATGGCGAGTACGCCTACGGCAGCGCGAAGCTGCCGATGACACTCGAGGCGGTGGCGCTGCATCAGCTCGACAACCTGGACGCCAAGCTCGCGAGCATGAGCGGCCTCATCAACGACTGCCCCAACACGGACAGCCGCTGGACACAGTACTTTCCCAACCTTGATCGCAAGCTTTGGAAAGGCGTCTGAGACACAAATGGTCTTACGACGCTCGTCCGCTTGAAGGCGACGGCAAAGCGCGCCTTACTCTCCGGGGAGTATCGACATCGGTTGGGCCAGCCATTCGTTGGCTCCTTCGGCGGGGATCAATGAAATCGCCGGCGACGCGGGCGCGAAAGCCGAGTTCAAGCTTGTGAGACCCCCGTCGGACAGGGGCGAGCGTGCAGCACCCGTACGGCTTGGTTGTGAAGGCGTCGGCTTTGCTCCGCTGCTGGTAAAGTCCTCGGTCGATGTGGGGCGGGGCAGATCGATCGCGAGCGATTTTCCGCCGGCAGCACTCAGCCAGTTTTCCATGGTCGGGTCGGTTGCCTTGGAAGATCCAACCACAGGCTTATTGGTCTGCTGCGCTGAGCCGCTGGTGGAGACAGCCCCTACGGTGGACGCTGCCGTGCGGGCGACCACGGTGGGGCGGGGCGGGGCTTGAAAGCTCAGCGGCTGGGCCGAGCCAAGGGTCAACGGCGGAAGCTGTGGCCGGCGCTTCCTACGTGGTGAAGCGGGCCCGGCAGAAACGGAACGTGAGGCATCCGGACGGTCCGCTTTGGGAGCGTTTGCCGGATCGACCGGCGAGAGGCCCGCTGCGGAGAGCGCCGCTGTGGTTGCGGCTGGCGCTGTGTCTGCGCTAGGCGCTGCGGCTGCGGTGGGCGCTGCGGCTGCGGTGGGCGCGGCGGCTTGTGCCGATGCGTTTTGTATTGGTGCGGTGAGGCTGAGGGCTAACGCAAGAAAAAACAGGCGAAAGGTCACCATCGGGGGCTCTCCGAGGCGAGGAACGGGGGCGGGGAACGGCGGGCTGAAGACACGGCTCGGGTGCCGCCCAAGGCGGCCGTGTCAGGTGGGAACGAAGCCCCTTGTAGGATTCGTCTTGAGCCGTTTTAGCCACTGCAATCCGACTTGCAAGACTCTTTCACGAAGTCGGCATGATTCCTTGAAAAGTCTTTCCCTGCGGACACAAAAATTTTGCGCCAAGCCTTGATCGACATCACCGCTAGCCTGCGATTTCTGCCAGCGTGGCCTCATCGACTTCGAAGTTGGCGGCCACCTGCTGGACGTCGTCATGGTCGTCAAGCCGCTCCATGAGCTTCACGGCGTTTTTCGCATCGGTACCCGTGAGCACTACCGTTTCGTTAGGCAGATAGCCCAGCAACTGTCTCTCGGGCGTCAGGCCTTCGGCCCCTTCGATCGCGGCGGTCAAATCGTTGTAAGCGTCGAGCGGACAGGTTACGTGGAAGCAATCGCCGACGAGCCGTACGTCGTCTCCCCCCGCCTCCACCGCCAGTTCGAGCAGCGACTCTTCGTCGGTTTGATCAGCGGGAATGACGACCAGCCCCTTGCGCTCGAACATCCAAGCAGCGCAGCCCGTTGCGCCTAACTTGCCGCCGCAAACCTCGAAGATCTTGCGCACTTCAGGAGCGGTGCGGTTGCGGTTATCGGTGAGGATCTCGACCATGATGCCGACGCCGCCCGGGCCATGTCCCTCGTAGAGCACTTCCTCAAAGTTGTCGCCGCTCGTGTCGCCGGCACCCTTGGCGATCGCACGCTCGATGTTGTCCTTCGGCATCGAGATCGCTTTGGCGTCATTGATCGCGTAGCGTAACTTGAGATTCGTATCCGGATCGGGCCCGCCATGCTTGGCCGCCACGATGATCGCTCGGCTGAGCTTGCTCCAGACCTTGCCGCGCTTGGCGTCGATCGCCGCTTTTTTGTGAGCGATATTCGCCCAGTGGGAGTGGCCTGCCATAAGTGTCGCTTCGCAAGGTTTAGGTGAGGGGGGAGAGAAGGGTAGCGTCGTCAGCGGCCCGACTGCCGCTAGACAGGTCCTCCCAGCCCAGTAGTTTTGCCGCCCGCTGGGTCCGCCGCAAGGCATAAGATTCCCCCTCCCAACCCACCTGTGGTAGGGTAATGATCGATCACAGAACACGATTTAGGCCATCTAACCAACCTTGGGGCGGCTATGCGACAAGCAATCGGGCTGGTGATTTTGGGCATCACGGCGATCGCCGCGGCGGAGCCAACCATCGCGTTCCATGGCGTCTTCACGCCGGCCAAATCCTTACAAGCGGAGGTCCAGCAAGCGCTGTCCCGGCACGTGGGGGCGACCGTCTTAGTCCGCAGCGCAGGCAAGACCCTGCTGAAAGAGACTTATGGTTCTCGCAAGATCGGCACCGCCGACCTCGTGACGCCGAGCACCCTCTTCCGCCTCGCGGCGGCGACCAAACCCTTCACGGCCACCGCCGTTCTGCAACTCGCCGCGAAGCAAGAACTGCAACTTACCGACCCGGTCTCAGCGTATGTCGATGATCTGCCGATCGCGATCAGCGTCATCACCATCAAGCAATTGCTGACACATCAGTCGGGCTTGCCGCAGTACTGGACCGGCTTGGAGCGTGACAGCCCTCCCCAACAGCCTGATGGCGAGTCCTATTACACCGACGCCAATGTGCTTGCTTGGCTTCGTACAGATCCCGAGTTGGAATTTTCTCCCGGAACTTCGACGCACTATATCGATACGAACTACGTGCTGCTCGGGCTGGTAATCGAGGCGGTGACAGGACAACCCTTTGAGCAAGCGCTACGAGCACTCGTGCTGCAACCGGCCAGCATGCCGCACGCGGGCTTTTTGAGCGAAGCGGGTTTCAAGCCGGGAGAGCGTGCTTATGGGCATAATCGCATCGCTGGCGTCTCGCCGTTGCCGGCCGAAGAGATCCACCGCTTTCTCAACGATCCCACGGTGCAAGCGCTCGGCCCCGAGGCCGCCGGAGCGCTTGTGCAGCAACTCGCCCTCACCGCGCAAGGCTATGGCGTTGAAGACCAGTCCCCTTACAGCCGGATGCGGGGTGACGGTTGTCTTTACGCCTCGATCGAGGATCTAGAAGCCTGGTTCGTTGCGCTGGAGACTGGCGTCTTTGACGACGAAGTGGTCCAACTCATGCAATCGACACTTGTCGATGCCGACGGCAAACACGGCACCCAGTATGAAAACCGCCACAGCTATACGTGCGGCTGGCTGCGCGACAAAGTCGGCGATGAGTTTCGTTTGACGAACCCCGGTGCCACGCGCGGCTTTGGCCAAACGGTGCAGTGGTTGCCTACCAGCCAAACCGTTGTCGCCGTGCTTACGAACACCGATGGCGAGTGGGAAATCGACGCGGTAGGAGAAAAGCTGCTGCGCCTCGTCGCTAAAGAGATCGCTCAACCGCCGGCGAGCGGCAACTAGCGCAAACCGGCACCGTTGAGCGACTCGGGCACCGCCGCCGCGGGGGAGAGCGACCCGCATGGCTTCGCTCCCCCCGTAAGCGGTTTGCGATTCTCGATGCTCACTCGCGGCGGAGGCCAACGAGCGAAGCGCAGCCAAATGCCAACAACAGACAAAGACTTGTCGGCTCGGGCACCGCGATCGGCGACTGGCGGATCGTGAACGAAGTAATGCCGTCCGGCACGTCGATGTGGAACAGATAGTTGCCTGCGAACGAGAAGTCAGGCTGGGTTCCGCCTGAAGCGAACAGGTCATCTTCGCTCGCCGTTACGATCGGGAAGAAGAACCCGCCCGGGTTGAAATCGAGGTCGGAATCAAAGTCGGGCGAATCGAAATCGAGCCCGTCGCCTGGCAGCGACTTGACGAAGCCCGCTCCCTCGCCGAAGCCCAGTTCGATGTGATAACTGGTCCAGTCGAGGCCGGTGCTGTTCTGCACGCCTTCCATGACCAAGTACTCGGTGACGCCGCCCGTGTCCGTGACGTCGAAGACCAGATCGACGGGGCCGATCGCGCGATAGTCTTTTTGGGTGACAAAGATGCTGTTGGGAGACGTTCCGACAGCGTTGTCGTTGTTCGGGGCAACCGGCGGCGAGAACGTAGTGCCCGCCACCGAGGCGACCCCCGAGAACCAACTGAAACCGGTGATTTGTCCGGCGCTGGCAGGAGCCTGGCAGAGGAACAAGAGTGCGGCCGCGAGAGAAGAAATCAGGGTGCGTGAGAGACTCATGAGCTTCCTTCGATTCGCAAAGAAGAGAGGGTAGAACAGGCCCCTAAGAATTGGGGCGGACCGTGCCGCCATCCCCCGCCGGTAGAAGACGGGGGGAAGGTTGGCTTCACCAACCTAATCAAGATCGCCGCGGCCTGCCCGACAGGCACAGCGCGCACAAGCGGCGGAAAGTAGAAAAAAGACGAGCGGAGTCACTCGCACGGAGAATCAGCGGTTCGCGAACCGGTGCTCTTTTCCGCCGGATGCCAGACGCCGTCGAAGACACGAATTACCGCGGCTTCTTCTTGGTCACCTTCTTGGCGGTCGTCTTCTTAGTCGGAGTTTTCACCGGCGCGGACTTCTTTGCCACCTTCTTGGCAACGACTTTTTTCGCGGTTGGCTTTGTCTTGGTTGTCGGCTTTGAGGTTGGTTTGGCCGCGGCCTTCTTGGTCGCGGGCTTCTTCGCAGCCGGCTTGGCGGCCGTTTTTTTCGCCGCGGGCTTCGATTTCGCCGCGGGCTTCGATTTCGTGGTGGGCTTGGCCGGAGCCGATTTCTTGGTGGTGGGCTTTTTGGCCGCTGTTGCCTTTGTCGCTACGGCTTTGGCCGCTGCTTTCGGGGCCGCCGGTTTGCTAACAGCGGTCTTTGCAGCCCCAGGTTTTGCCGCGGGGTTCGTCGCCGCCTTTGCCTTAGCCTCTTTAACGGCTTCCCCCTTGGTCGCCGGTGCCTTGGTTGCGGCCTTCTTGTCTCCGCCGCTCTTGGCTTCCGCTTTAGCGGCCGGCTCGGGCGCAGCGGGCACCACCGGCTCGGGGGCCACGGGGGCGGGCTTCTTTTTCTTCTTGGGCAGCCGGTCTTTGCAAGAAGGATCAAGCTCGAGCAGCAGATTCTTGGTCGCCGTGCCGTACGGATTCTTGGCGATCTCGACGCCAAACTGATGCAGCACCGAGCCGAGCTCGATCCCTTTGTTCTTGGGAACGGCCCGTTCCAGGCCCGGCACTTGGCCCTTCTTCAGCTCGGCGTCCGTGATGATATCCAGCACATGCATGGCCACGAGCAGCCCGTTGTTGCACGCGATCGAGTGCCCCGCCAAGCCGTTCTGCGTGACGTACGCGACCACAAACGGTGTGACGCCGTCCTGCTTCTCGATCTGCTTTACCGACAAACCGAGGTTCTGCTTCTTCATCCCCTCAAGATCGAACGAGTAGAACGTCTCGAACAGGCTCTGCAGGGTGCGTTTCAGACGATCGGCAGCCGAGCCCGCGTCGTTGAGCGCCTTGAGCGCCTCGGTCAGCTCCGCGCGACTGCTGACCCGAACCTCGTTCCAGTCAAAGTAGCCCGATTCGAGCCCGCTCAGCGCCTTCTCGGCCGCCTCGTGCGTAGAGTTTTCGAGCAGGCAAGCGTAGAGCAGCGTCTCAAAAAGCGGACGCGGAGCCGGGGTCGTTGGCTTGTAACGCTTCTTGAGCGCGGCGATGAGCTTCGTAAGCTTGGCCGAGCGGTTCGATGCAGCCATTTAAGCGTTGAGCGGGTGTTCGTGGAACCGTGCGGGCGCTAGCGCGCCGCCGGGGCGATAATAATCACTCGGCTTCGGCGGTGCCCGCCGTATCCGGATCGGTGTCGGGTTCTTCTGACGCCACCTCTTCCGGCAGCACGTCGGAGAGCATCTTGGCGATCGCGATCGACTTCTTCACGCCTTCATCCAGCTCGAACTGAAGCTTTGGCGTGTAGCGGGTGTCGATCCGATCACTGATCCGTCCCTGGAGAAATCCGGCAGAACTCTGCAGCCCACGCAGCGCGAGTTGCTGCCGCTTTTCGTCCCCCATGATCGAGACACGCACCTTGGCCGACCGCATGTCTCCCGAGACCTGGACCCCCGTCACCGTCACGTGCTCGATACGCGGATCGCGCAGCTCCGTAAGGATCGCCATTCCGACGACCTCACGAATGGCTTCAGCGGCTTTGAGGACACGTCGAGACGACATAGACGGCGAGGGGAGGCGAAGCGGGGGGCAACTCCGGGAGCGGAGCAAGCGGGAAACGGGGGATAGCACTGTGTGGGCACGGCGGAGGACTTACACGCCGGGTCAGTCGTCGAAGGAACGCGTGACCTCGATGACCTTGTAAACCTCAAGCAGGTCGGCCTCTTTGATGTCGTTGAAGCCGCCGAGCTTGATACCGCACTCGTAACCCTCGCGGACCTCCTTGGCGTCGTCCTTCTCGCGTCGCAGGGTGTCGATGGGGTAGTCGCCTACGATGGTGTTGTCGCGGATCACGCGGGCGCGGGCGTTGCGTTCGACCACGCCTTGCAGCACGCGGCAGCCCGCGATCACGCCCAGACGGCTGATCTTGAAGGTCATCTGCACCAGCACGCGGCCGAGTTCAACCTCACGCTGCTCGGGCTTCAGCAGCCCTTCTAGCGCCAGCTTCAGGTCTTCGGCGACCTTGTAGATGATGCTGTAGCGACGGATCTCGACACCCAGTTCCGAGGCCTTCGCTCGTGCCTTGTCGTCCGCCACCACGTTGAACGCGATGATTACGGCCTCAGAGGCGTCGGCCAGCACAACGTCGCCCTCGGTCACGCCACCCACGCTGCGCTGCAAGATGCGCAACCGCACCTCGGGGTGTTCGAGCTTGGACAGCTCTTTCTCCAAGGCCTCGATCGAGCCCCGCACGTCGGCCCGCAGGATCAGATTGAGCGTCTGCACCTCGTCGGCACCGTCGAGCCGCTCGAACAGCGTGTCGAGCGTTGTCTGCCGGAAGCCGGTGGCCCCCAGGTACTCGTTGTGTTGGCTCTTGCCGCGTGTTTCGGCGATCTCACGCGCTTCGGCGATATCGTCCAAAACGTAGAGCCGCGCGCCCGCCGAGGGGGCGATATCCAGACCGGTGAGGTTCACCGGCACGCTGGGGCCCGCTTCTTCCAGGCGTGTACGCGGCGAGAGCGGATCGAGCATCGCTTTGACACGCCCGTAGGCGTCGCCGCAGACCACGATGTCGCCCACCTTTAGCGTGCCGTTCTGCACGAGCACCTTGGTGACCACACCGCGATCAGCATCTTGCTGGCTTTCGAGACACGTGCCGATGGCGGCGCGGTCAGGATTCGCCACGTACTCGTTCAGCTCCGCGACCGTGAGGATGGTCTCGAGCAGTTCGTCGAGGCCCTCGCCGGTGGTGGCACTGGTTTTGACGATCTCGGTGTCGCCACCCCACTCGCTGGGCTGGAGGCCATTCGTGTTGAGGTCGGTCATCGCACGCAGCGGATCGACCCCGGGGAGGTCGATCTTGTTGAGCGCGACAATGATCGGCACGCCCGCCGCCTTGGCGTGGCTAATGGCTTCTTCGGTTTGCGGCATCACGCCGTCGTCGGCGGCGACAACGAGCACCACGATGTCGGTCACGCCGGCACCGCGGGCACGCATCTCGGTGAACGCCTCGTGGCCCGGCGTATCGACGAACGCCATCGGTCGGCCGTTGTTCTCGATTCGATACGCGCGGATATGCTGCGTAATCCCCCCCGACTCGCCCCCGGCCACATCAATGCCGATCAAACGATCCAGCAGCGACGTCTTGCCGTGGTCAACGTGTCCGAGGAACGTGACAACCGGAGCCCGCGCGACGAGCGACTCTTCCGGATCCTCGATCTCTTCCAGCCGCATCAGCACACGGTCTTCGAGCGTTTCGGGCTGGAGGAAGTCGACGTCAACGCCCAGCTCGGCTGCGATGAACTCGGTCAGCTCGGGGTCCATCTGGGCGTTGATGTTGGTCATCACGCCCTCGTCCATCAGGATCCGCAGGATCTGCACGGCGGGCACCCCCGCGGCTTCGGAAAGCTCCTTGACCGAGCACGGCAACTGAACGGCGATACGGTCCTTACGCGGTGCCGCGGTGTTGACACCGGTGCGGCGTGTCCGCCTCATCATCCGTCGGGGCCGCATGGCGGTGCGGCCGCTGCGGTTGCGGTTGAGCTGACGGGCCTCGCGGCCGCCCAGCATCGGGGTGCCGCGGCGCTTGCCTTCGGCTTCTTCTTCGGCTCCTGCTTTGTCGCGAAGTTTGGCGGCTTCGAGGGTCCGTTCGGCGCGCTTGAGCTGAGCGGCAAGCGGCTTGGCCCCGCCGCTGCGCGATGCCCCCATCACCTCGGACGGGAGCTTCATGTCCGGCTTTTGGGTCGGTCCGTCGTCCGCCGCGCGGGCCTTCACCGGTGCTTTCTGCGCGGGGGTCGGCAGCGCAGCGAGCTTGACCACCGGGCGCGCCTTGGGGGCCGCCTCACGCGGCTTGCCCGTGCTGGGTTTGCCCGCTCCGGGCTTGGCACCGATGACGGGCATCTTGCCGCCTGCGCCGCCGGGGCCCATGTAGTCGTCGCGCTTCATCATCCGAGCCAACGGGCCCGGCTGTGATAGATCGGTCTTGCGTGCTTCTTCGGATTCACTGATCGGCGCTACGTGGTCAGTTGCTTCGGCGACCGGTGCGGAGGTCTCAACCTCGGCCCGGGTCTCCGTTGCGGGGGCTTCGCCGACCGCTGGTTCCTGATCGCCGCTGTCGGCTGCCGCGGGTGTCTCTTCGGTAGCCTCGGCGATCATTTCTTGATCGGTGCGCTGCAGTCGCGCATTTGCCGAGCGACCCGCTTTGGGGGCGCTGATCGTGCGCAGACGATCCGAGGCACCGTCCCGGGTTGGACGCACCATTGCCGGTGCGGAGCGAGAGGCCGGGGCTTTTGCGGTTGCTGCCGCGCTAGGGCCGGACTTTGCCGACGAGCCCTTCAGAAAATCGGTCACCTTGACGACTTCGTCGTCGGTGAGGCTCGCCAGGGCCGAACCCTTGCCGGTCACGCCGGCACGAGCGCACACATCAACAAGCTCCTTGCTGTCGATGCTCAGTTCTTTCGCGAGTGAATATATGCGGACCGCCAAGGTCTCGTATCTCCGTGCTTCCGTGTCGCCGTGTCGCGGCGCTGACCAAACGATTCGGTCAGCGTTGGACGCGGCTCCTGCGGAGGAGCGGGCGGTTCGCGGTGCCAACGCTCGGGTGATCGCTCACGCCGAGGTGGCCTTGCTGGGGGGCACTCACGAAACCATCCGCACGCCTCTCTAGGTGGGTAGTAAAAACGCTCAGTTTGCTTAAGTACGCTGCCCGGGGACCGTCCCGGACGGGACGTGTCCTTTTGGACAGGCCCGCTCGGTGCTAGCCGAGCGAGACGTTAGTGCTGGTCAGCGCTCCTAGCGCAGACCCGATATTATGCCACGCTCTCAGCGTGCGTGCGAGGTGCCATAACCGTTAAATCCGCTGAAACCTGTCCGCCAGCGGCCTCTGTGAGGCAACCGCTGGTGGGGTTGCGGATCCACCAGGGCGATTTTCCACTCCGCACGGCCGGCAGCCCTAGGGGCGTCCGGGGTGAGGCTGGTGGGGGGAGGGGGTCCGGACCTGTTTTTTAAGATTCTGGGGTGGGCTTCGTCTCCTCAGCGTCATCGGTAGCAGCGTCGTCGGTAGCAGCGTTCTCGCTAGTAGCCTCGTCGGCCGAAGCGTCGTCGGCGGAAGCATCGTCGCTAGCTGATTCGCCCTCGTCCGCGGCGTTCGCTTCCTCTTCCCCCTCGCCAGCGGTCTTGCCCGCGGCGGCATCCGCCGCGGCCTGGATTTCATCCAGCTTGTCTTGTTCACGCTTGATCCGGCGGGCTTCAGCGGCCGCCTGCTCAGCCTGCTCGGCCTTCGACTCGGCTTGCTCGATGATGTTGTCAGCCTGCTCCTGGGTTAGACCCCCGATCTCGCGCAGGTCGTCGGGCTCGATGATCGAAAGGTCGTCGTAGCTCAAGAAGCCCTCTTCCACGAGCTTCTCGGCTACTTCCATCTCGAGGCCTTGGATCTGGCTGAAGCCATCGATCGCGCGGTCGATATTCTCAGCCAGTTCGTCCTGGGTCATGATCTCGATGTCCCAACCGCTGAGCTTGCTGGCGAGTCGCACGTTCTGACCACGCCGGCCGATCGCGAGCGAGAGGTTATCCTCTTGCACCAGCGCGATCGCGCGGCCGAGCATCTTGCAAAGGATCACCTGCTCGACCTCGGCGGGTTGCAGAGCGTTGGGGATGAGCACTTCTAGGTCGTCGTCCCAGCGGACGATATCGATCCGTTCACCGGAGAGTTCGTCGACGATGTTCTTGATGCGGTTGCCGCGCACGCCGACGCAGGCACCCACGCAATCAACCCGCGCGTCGCTGGAGATGACGGCCACCTTGGAACGGTAGCCGGGCTCGCGGGCCATGGCCCGGATCTCAATGATGCCGTCGGCGATCTCGGGGATCTCTTGCTCGAAGAGCCGTTGCACGAGCGCGGGCATCTTCCGGCTGAGGATCACCTTGACGCGGCTGCCCGCTTTGCGGGCCTCGTAGACGGTGCAGCGGACCCGCTCGTTGACGTGGTGCGTCTCGCCGGGGATCTGCTCGCTGCGCGGCAGCAAGGCCTCGACATTGGGCAACACGACCGTCGCCGCGGCACCCTCGTTGCGGTGGATAACGCCGCTAACCATCTGGCCGACCATGTCGCTGTACTCGTCGTACAGCGCGTCGCGCTCGGCCTCGCGAATCTTCTGAATCATCACCTGCTTGGCAGTCTGCGCACCAATGCGGCCGACGACCTCTTCGGAGTCAAGCTGCTCGCCGTCGCAAACGGCGTCGATCTCGCCGCTCTTGCGGTCAATCGCGACCGTGATCGCCGCCTCTTCGCCGTAGTACTTTTGGAGCGCCGAGACGAGCGCCGCTTCGATTCCCTCGAAGACGATTTCTTGCGCGATATTTTTGTCGCGGTGGATCGCATCGACGATCCGCAGGATCTCGTTGGCGTTCATGGCGGTGCTTTCGGCCCGGCGAGGGGCGGCCTGTTTAGGTTGTCGAATTGTCCAAATTGTCTCGCGTCACGACGGGCAAAGGAGCAAGGCATTGCTCCCTCTGTGGCCGGGCGACGCGGTCAGCATGAGAAAAAAGCCGGCCAAAGGCCGGCTTCTTCTCTCCAGAAGCAGTAGTTCTTCGTATTTCCGGTTACCCGATCACCCGGGTCACGGGGAAAAGCGAGCCCTACTGCTCCAGCTGGCAACCCTACGACGCCCAGCCGGTGGCGTCAAGCTGCGCTGCATCGAGACGGCCCACGCAGGGACCCGCCCGGCCCTGCCGATCACGAAGCGATCACTCCAACCACAACGACGTACAGCAAAACCGTAGCGACCAAGTAATACAGGAAAATCCAGCCAGTCTGGCGCAGCAGCGTCCCCTCCTGGGCGTGGCTGCCCACGACCGCTGAAGCCGCCACCACGTTGTGGATACAAACGGTGTTTCCCGCGGCACCGCCGACCGCCTGCAACGCGACGATCCAGAGGGGGTCGGCACCGATCCGCTCAGCGATGTTGAACTGCAGCAACGAGAACAGCATGTTGCTGAACGTGTTGCTCCCCGCCAGCGCGGCTCCTAAGCCGCCGACGGCTGGTGCCGCGACGGGCCAGGCCCCCCCGAAGAGCCCCTCGAGACGCGTCGCCAGGACGAGCGGCATCGTCTCGTAGGCCTGGCTGCCGACGCCGCTGTTCAGGAACACTTGCACCAGCATGACCGAGAACAGCAACGCGGGGATGGCGGGAAGCAGGGTCTTTAGTGAAGCGCGCCACACGCTACCGTAGTCGCGGGCCGCTAAGCCCACACGGTGTCGAAAGAACAAGAAACTCAGTACCGAGACGCTCACGAAGATCGTCGAAGGCAGCGTCAGCGGGCGCAGGTCGTATTGGAGTTCGGTTCCCAGCAGCGCTGGCAAATGAACAACGGCTTCTGTCAGCAGCGATCGCAGCGGTAGCTGGGGCAGACGGGTCAGGATCAAGAGCAAAGCGACCAACGCATAGGGTGCCCAGGCCAGTCGGGTCCCGATCCGCGGGTCGGGGGCGATGAGCGCGGCCGGCTGGGCGTCGGCAAAGTCCCAGGGTTCGCCACACGGCAAGAACCAGCCACGCCGCACGGCGACGACGAACAGCAGCGTGCCGACGAGCGATCCGACCAGCGTCGGAAACTCGGGGCCCAACAGCACCGCCGCCGCCAGGTAGGGGACCAGCATCGCCGCCGCGGCAAAGAGCGCCAGCTGCCAGACCTCGAGCCCCTCGCGAAACGAGCGTCGTGCGCCGTAAAAGCGGGTCATGAGCGCAACGAGCAGCAGCGGCACCAAGAGTCCGACCAGGGCATGCGTTGCCGCGATCTTCAGGCCGATCGCTTGGAGCAGCCCCCGCCAGGCTTCGGCGTCGCGTAAGCCCTCAGCGGCACCGAGTTCCGCGGCCAACGCGAGAGCACCCGGATCGCCAGCGAGTCCGCTGGAAACGCCAATCAAGAGCGGCGTCCCGGCCGCCCCGAACGAAACACAGGTGCATTGGATCGCGAGCCCGGCGAAGATTGCGGGCATCTTCGGAAAGCCCAGGCCGACCATCAGCGGCACAGCGATCGCGGCGGGCGTGCCGAAGCCCGCGGCCCCTTCGATAAATCCTCCGAAGAACCACGCCACGAGCAGCACCTGAACGCGACGATCTTCGGAAACCTCAGCCAGACTCATGCGGATCCGGGCAAGCGCTCCGCACCGTTCGAGCGTTTTCAACAGCAGCACGGCTCCAAAGATGATGGAGAGCAATTCGAGCGCGATGATCGCCCCACGCAGCGACGCCGCCAGGGCGGTGATCGGTGCCACGCCCCAGACACCCAGGGCCACTGACAGTGTCGCGGCGTAAGCGATCGGCATGGCCCGCTGCGCCGGCCACCTCAAACCGAGCAACAGCACCCCCGCCACCAGCAGCGGTGCAACGGCGAGCAGTGCGAGCAGGTCGGGGCTCAAGGACAAAGCGGGTGGCCGCGTAGCGGGGGGGCGGTGATGCCGTGCCGCTCACTCCGCTCGAAGAAGCGGTGGCGACGCAGACTTCGGTCACCATGCCTTCAGCGGGGCGCTCCGTCAACAGAGGCTCAGCTGAGCACCACCGCGGTCCCACTGGCCGCCACCATCAGCATGCCGTCGCGGATGACTTCGTAATCGATATCGACCCCGACGATCGCGTTGCCACCCAGTCGGACGGCTTCTTCGGTCATTTCTTGCAGGGCGATCTGGCGGGCATCGGCCAGCTTCTTTTCGTAGGCACCGCTCCGGCCACCGATGATATCGGTAACGCTGGCGAAGAGGTCGCGGACGACGTTGGCCCCCATGATCGCCTCGCCCGTCACCACACCGCGATAGTCGCGGATCGGTCGGCCTTCGATGGTGGGGGTTGTGGAGATCAGCATGACCGGGCACCTGCGGTTAATGGGGGCGGAGGGACGGGACAGCGAGCACCAGCCGACAGTCGCCGATCAGTTGTGGCCGATCGTGAGTGGCTGATCCTGGAGCCGCTACGATTCTTTCGCTCTAGCGCTCTGCCCTAAGACGGTTCGCTCAAAGCTTGCCGTTCTTGGCAAGAAACGGGGCGTGAGCTGAGCAGCGGGTGGCGCTGCGGAATCGGGCAGGCTAGCCGGCCCGCCGGACACAGACCGCGGCGGCTTGTCCCTGGGGCGTTGTGCTGAGGGCGACGAACGTGTCGCCCGCCGAAACGCCTGACTGGTTGGCCACCAGAATGGGGCACTCGGGGTCGGGGGTTTTGCAGTTAAGCGTCATCGGCAACTGGCCGTGCTCCAAGGCCAGCAGCGAGCCGACGAACTCGACCATCCCGCTACCGGCCCCCAGATTGCCGAAGTAGCTCTTGAGCGCGGTGACCGGTGTCGAATCGGCGGCGTCGCCCAGCGTGGCGCGGATTGCCCGGGCTTCGTCTCGATCGTCGTCCGGTGTTGCAAGGCCGTGGGCGTTGACGTGCCCCAGGTCTTGGGGGGCGAGCTTGGCGTCGGCCAGGGCAAGCCGCATGGCATTGGCCAGGGCGAGGTCGTTTTTCCCCTGGAGCGAATTATCGGACACGACACTCGAACCAAATCCGAGCAGTTCGCCGTAAATTTTCGCACCGCGGGCGGTGGCGGCAGCGAGCGTTTCGAGCACGATCATGCCAGCTCCTTCGCCGCAGACCATTCCGTTACGATCGGTTGCAAAGGGTCGGCACGCGGTGGCGGGGTCGTCCGCGTTGTCGGCGGAAAGCGTGGCCAGCGGCTCGGTCTGCAGGGCATGGATCGCCTGCATCGGAAGGATCCGCGTGCCCGTGGCACCGGCCAGCATCCGGTCGGCGCTGCCGCGTGCCAGAATGCGTGCCGCCTCGCCGATCGCCATCGGCCCCGACGCCTCGCGCATGGTCAGCGAGTTGTTGGGGCCGCGCAGGTCGTTGTAGATGGCGATGTGGCTGGCCGGCATGTTGGGCAGATACTTGAGCATCCACAGGGGCTGCATATCGCCCAGGCCCGGGCCCCCCCAGCGCGAAAAATCGAACCGAGTCGGGCCCCCTTCCTCCGCCACGCCACACTTGCGAATGGCGTCGGCATAGTCCGCGGGCATGGTGAGCATGTAGTCGCTCCCCATGACAACGCCGACCCGTTCAGGGTCAAAGCTCTCAGCACCGGCGGCGTTGGCCAGGGCGAGCTGGGCCGCGGCGACGGCCATCTGCGTCTCGCGGCACATGAGCTTGAGGCCCTTGCGGATCGCCTTTTTCTGCCCGCCCTCAAGGTCGCCGAAGTCGTCGATCCCGCCGGTGAACTGATCCGCTACGCCCGCGATCACGGGCTCGCCAAAGCCCTCGCGGCGCACCACGCCGCTCCGCCCCGTGGACAGCCCGTCCCACAGTTCGGAAACATTGCTGCCCAGCGGGCTGATGAACCCAACACCGGTGATAACAACGCGGCGCGGGGCCGCGGAAGATACGCTCGTCATAGTCTCGCTAGTCTACCGACCCGGCGGTGCTAAGCAGAGGGGGAACTCCCCCCGTCTGACGGCCGTCTCCGCAGGACGCGGCTGAGGCCCCGAATCGAGGGAGCAGGGGGGTGGGGGTGCCGTCCGCGGCGTCAGGAAACCGCCCGGCACCGGCGCGGACCGAATCTCAGTACCGCCCGTTGAACGTGGCGGGGATCCGGCTGGCGGTGGAGGCGGCTGAACCCGCGGGGGCTGCGGGTGCCGCGGAGTCGCGGACCTCGATCACCAGCAGGGCGTCGGCACGCGAAGGAGACTTGAACATCGGCAGCATCTCTTCCAGGGCGTTGCCGGCTTCGGGGGCGGGGGGGGCCACCATGCCCATGCTGAGCAGCAGCACCTGGTTCGACGGCCAGCGGAACCGCTCGTGCAGGTTCGCCATGGTCATCTGCGGCACCTCGATCTGCACGCGCTGGCCCGAGTTGTTGACTCCTGCGGCGGTGACGGGGGCCGGCAGGTCGAGCGTGACGGGGCACATCTTTTCGATCTGCTGCAGACGCAGCTTGATGATCGCCTCGGCGTTGTCGCCGTTGAGCGACAGCAGCGGATTGAATTCGAGCACCGCGCCTTCTTCCAGCTGACCTGTTTCAGGCTGGTAGCCCGGCCAAGCGGAGCGGGTGGGGACGATCCCCTTCACATAGCTGCGCGGCCGCATCGTGTTGAATGTGGTCGATCGTCCGTTGGGAACCACCTGGTTGGCGGCGTTGTACTCGCGGACGTCGCCCCGTTTGCCCAGTTCTGCCAGCAGAAGAGCGTAGTTTTCTTTGGGCATGATCCACCCTTGCAGCCCGGCCGATTGCACCGGCACGGGCGACATCAGTCCGAGGGTCTTCACACGCCAGTCGGGATTACGAACCGTGGCGATCCGCATCGAGAAAGCGCGATCGCTGGTCCTGCTGTTGACGAACCGATCGACAATGTCCGCGACGATCCCCTGCATGGCGGGGGTGTGATATACGGTGAGCTTTTCGCGATCGGCGTTGAGAATGCCGAAGGTCTCGCTGTGCCAGGCTTCGTAGCCGGTCTCGCGTAGGATCCAGTCAACGATTGCCTGCTGAGGCCGAGGTTGGTCGCCCACGCGGAGCGTGTAGGGGCGGATATCGTACTCGCGCCACACTTGGCCGGCGTCGTTGGGCAGCTTGCCGGACCCCTTGGAAACCTTCGCCTGCGACTCGCCAGCGCTGTATCCCCCGAGAGGCGCTCGCGACCCCGCAACGGGCGTGAGCTGGGAAGGCGCTTCCTGGGCGGGGGTGCCGGTCAGTGATCCGAATCCTGGCCGCGAAGCCGCTGCCGTTTCGGGCGATTGGCTGTAGCGGCTTGCACCGGCGGCCGGCGCGGCGGGCTGGCCGTAGCGATTCGCCGCCGGGGCCGTGTTGGCCCAATCCGCTGACTGCGCGCTAGCGCTGCTTACGAGCGCGGCGCCGAACGCGACTCGCAACAAGCAACAGACCGCAGTTACGCTCAGGCGGCCGAACGGGTGACGACCAGTCGGCAGACATTTGGGGCGATCCATGCCTAGCAGCACTCCGTGGGGACGACGAACGCCGCACACAGCGCGCGGGCGTCGAGGGCGTGGGGCGAGAAGCGACGCGGACCGTACTGGTCCGGGACGGCATGCGGCAAGAGCGATGCCCCAAGAACCATGCCCCAAGAACCACCGCCCCGGCTGCTAGCGGTTTTCCCTCAGCCGAGCCAAACCGATGCCCGCCGCAAAAGTCGGGTGAGCACGCTCCACCGATGCGGGCCCCGTGTTAACGCCGCGGGCGGCCCACAACGGCCAGCAGCGCCAGCAGCAGCGTCAGCGGCTCGGGGACCGCGAGCGAAACGCCCGCCGTCGCACCGTAGTTGGCAACCCACTCGGCGTAAGAGCCGATCGGGCTGGCTCCGCCCAGGTTGTCGCGCCAAACGGTGTAGTCCGCTACATCTACAACAAGGTCGTTGTTGTAGTCACCCGCGAGCACGGTGCCGGGCAGCGTGATCTCCCAGCCGATGTCGATCATTCCCGCGGCGTCGAGCAGGGTGAGCTGCTTGCGTGTGCCTGTGGTGATGCTGGGGTCCATGAGCGATTCTTGCAGGGTTAGCGAGCCGAAGACCGTGCTGTCGGTCCCTTCCAGCCAGTGGCCCCGATCGGGGCTTAGCGGCACGGCCGAGCCGTAGGCGGCGACCGCCGCGCTGCCCACAAAAGCCGTTTGGGCGGCGTTGAAGTTCATCTGCCACTCGGTGGGATCGGACGGTTTGTAGCCGCCGATCCCCAGCGCGTGCACCAACTCGTGCAGCGCTACGCTGTACAGATCTGATTGCGAACCGCTGGGCGACACCAGATGGTTACGGTTCCAATTAACGTCACTGTCGAACGTGAGGGCCCCGCCCCAGCCGCCAAAGTCGCCGTCCGCTTGCGAGCGGTTTGTGAGCAACCCCACAAACGCATTGCTGATGTCATTGACCGCGTTGATGTTGGCGGGGGAGGAGTAGTAAGTGCCCGTCGAATTCGTGCCCCAACCTCCCGGTCCGCCGTTGCCGAGGGTCGAGCCGGGGAGCGGACGCCCCCCCACATAGATCACGTAGTCATCCGCGGCGACCGTCCCGCCGGGCAGCGTCAGTAGCGCGCCGGTTCCCGGATGAAAAAAGTTGCGAGTCCAGTCGAAGGTGAGGGTCAGCGTGGGCTGGCCGGGAGCCGTGCTAACGAACGGATCGGGCGCCGTGACCTCGGGAAACGAATCCTCGAGCAGGTTCGAGAGGAACGACGCCGCAGCGGAAACCGTCGCCCGAGCCTGCTGTCCCGCCGTCGTGCCCGGGTTAAAGAACCCGTTCGTGTCGTAGGTGTAATCGAGGACCAGATTGATCGCCTTGGCAGGCGGGGCGTAAGCCAGCGCCGCCGCCGTTGCGACCAGTGACAGGGCAAGCTTGCCGACAAAGGTTGGGTGCGTGGCTGTCGCGAGGCAGGGCAGGGGGAGCGTAGGCATCGCGGGCCTTCTCGGTTCCGGGCGCGGGAGGGCTAATGCCCTTAGGCTAGAGCGAGCCCCGCCGAGGAGCAAGCTTTCGTGTCCGCCGCGGGGCTTTTCTGCCGCCGCGGGGTGAATCGGAGGCCGTTCAAAACGGTCTTAACGGAGCTCCGCAGCGGTTTCTCGCCGGTTTGGCAGCGGGCTTACGCTGCCCCGCTGATTACCCGGCGAACCGCCCCGCGATGATCGTCGCGTTGTGCCCGCCGAAACCAAAGCTGTTGCTCATGATCAGGTTGATCTCACGCTCGCGCGGGACGTTGGGCGTGTAGTCGAGGTCGCAAGCAGGATCGGGGGTCGTGTAGTTGATCGTTGGCGGGCACGTGTTGTTCTCGATCGCTTTGAGCGAGAGCACAAGCTCGACACCGCCGCTGGCACCCAGCAAGTGGCCCAGTTGGCTCTTGGTGCTCGAGATGCTGAGCTTGTGGGCATGTTCGCCATAGACCGACTTGATCGCCGTTGTCTCGGCCTTGTCACCCAGCGGGGTGCTCGTGCCGTGCGCGTTGATGTAGTCGATCTGTTCGGCATTGAGCTTGGCGTCGGTCAGAGCGGCTTGCATGGCGCGGGCGGCACCGGTCCCCATGGCATCGGGTTGGGTAATGTGGCCGCCGTCTCCGCTGGCTCCACAGCCGAGGACCTCGCCATAGATATGAGCACCGCGCGCTCGGGCGTGCTCAAGCTCTTCAAAGACAAGCAGGCCCGCACCTTCGGAGAGCACGAACCCATCGCGATCGGCGTCAAACGGACGGCTTGCGCCCTGCGGATCGTCGTGGCGTTCAGAAAGAGCTCGCATGTTGGCGAAGCCCGCGAGGCCCATCGCTGTGCATGCCGCCTCGGCACCGCCGGTGACCATGATGTCGGCGTCGTCGTACTGGATCGCCTTAAAGGCATCGCCCATGGCGTTGGTGGCGCTTGCGCACGCGGTCGCGACCGCGTAGTTAGGGCCGCGCAGCCCGTACTTGATCGAGATGTGACCGCTCGCGGCGTTCAGCATCAGCTTGGGGATCGTGAACGCCGAGACCTTGTCAGGGCCCTTGGTCAACAGCCGCTCGTTTTGCGTTTCGATCTCGTTGAGACCGCCGATGCCCGACCCCACCACCACGCCGCAGCGGAACGGGTCCTCTTTGCTGAAATCCAGCCCCGAGTCGGTCACCGCGTCGATCGCGGCGACCATGGCGAACTGCGTAAACCGATCGATTCGCTTGGCGTCTTTGCGATCGATGTAACCATCGGTCTGCCAGTCGGGAATATCCCCGCCGAACTTGACCTTATGACCAGTCGTGTCGAAGACACTTAGCGTGTGAATGCCGCTCTTGCCCGCGAGGACAGCGGACCAGAGGTCGCTCACTTTGCAAGCGAGCGACGTGACGACACCCATGCCAGTAACGACGACACGACGTTTCATAACACAACGAAGCCTCAAGCCGATCGGCCTGGGCCGCGCCGGGAGACGTCGTGAATCGGCACGCGAGTCACACGAAGCCGTCTATCCGGTGGGGCGGACCAGGGGGGGCGCGCTCAGGCTTGGCCGAGCGCGAGCCCCCTCGGGACGGAACGGGGGATGGGGGGAAGCGGGGAAAACCTGCGGGCTGAGATCAGCCCCCTTGGTTCGCCTCGATGAACTCGACCGCGGCACCGACCGTCTGGATCTTCTCCGCGGCGTCGTCCGGGATCGTCACATCAAACTCTTCTTCGAGCTCCATCACCAGCTCGACAGTGTCGAGCGAGTCAGCCCCCAGATCGGTTACAAACGATGTCTCGGGGGTGATCTTGTCTTTATCGACGCCTAGCTGCTCCGACACGATATCGGTTACGCGTTCCAAAACGCTCGCCACGGTGGTTCTCCTTGCACGCCTGGTAAGTGGGGCCGCGTCCGAGTAGGTCGTCTAAAAAGCTTGGCTGGCACCTTGGCTACGGAACCGATCGGCCAAGGGGGCCGGGGGGTCCAAGTTAGGAGTGCAAGTTAGGAGTGCAAGCTAGCGTCGACGGCGTTCTTCGGTCGGGTTCGTCCCCGGAAGGGAAAGAAAGTTAACGGTCTGTTCGCTCCGGGGTCTCGCGGGGGCAAGCCCTCGCCCTAGCGAAGCGTCACAAAATAGAGGGTCTCAGCAAATCGGGTCAAGACGTCAGCCAGATCGCGGTTCCCCCCCGCAGGAGGGGGGCAGCCACTGGCGGTTAGCCGGTCATGCCACCGTCGATCGTCAGCACCTGGCCCGTGATGTAGGAACCTGAGTCGCTGGACAGGTACAGCACGGCGTCGGCAATCTCCTCCGCCTGGCCCAATCGCTGCAGGGGCACGCGTTGCTTGACGGCCTCTAGCAGGGGCTCGCCCAGGGCGTCGGTCATGTCCGAGGCGATAAATCCGGGGCAGATCGCGTTAACCGTAATCGCCCGACGTCGGCTCGCCAGCTCGCGTGCGACAGTCTGCGTGAAACCGATGATGCCCGCCTTGGAGGCGGAGTAGTTGGCTTGCCCCGGGTTGCCCATCAGCCCCGAGACGCTCGACATATTGATGATCCGGCCCCGTTTGGTCCGCATCATGGCCTGACCGGCCGCGCGGGTGAACAAGAATACGGACCGCAGGTTGGCCGCGATCACCTCGTCCCAGTCTTCGTCACTCATCCGCGGCAGCAGGGTATCGCGGGTGATGCCGGCGTTGTTAACGAGGATGTCGAGCTTGCCCCAAGCCTCAACGACACCATCGACAATCCGCGTGGAGGTGTCGCTGTCGGTTACGTCGCCCTCGTAGACGGCGGCCTCGCCACCGGCGGCGCGGATCTCGTCAGCGACTTCGTTCAGGCGCTCCACGCTGCGCGCAACCAGGGCAACTTTCGCTCCAGCGGACGCAAGCCCGAGCGCAACGGCTTTGCCGATGCCGCGCGAGGCACCCGTGACGATTGCGGTTTGGTCGGAAAGATCAACCTGGATCCTGCTGCCATCTGCCATGGTGGATATGCCTTGGGGGTCTCGTTGTTCGTTTTTATGTTCGGCCGAGGGCCGGTGGGGACGCGGTTAGCGAGCCGCTGCCGGCGTTGCAGGCGACGACAATCAGGCGGCCCGAGCGACGGGGCTAAGCTTCGATCCCTTCGCAGGCGGTCTTGCGATCGATCCGTTTCATCAGGCCCCGCAGCACCCGCCCCGGGCCGATCTCGTAGACGGTTGCGGGCGTGTAGTCGGCAAGCACGCGCCGAATTGAGTCTTCCCAGCGGACCGGGCTGACGACTTGGCGGACCAGCAGATCGCGGATCTCTTCGGGATCGCTGTGGGCTTGGGCGTCGACGTTCGACAGGACCGGGATTCGCGGCGGTTGCATCGGCACGCCAGCCAGCACGGCCCTTAGGCGTTCAACCGCGGGCTGCATGATTGGCGTATGGAACGCTCCCGCGACGGCCAGCGGGATGACCCGCATGGCCCCGGCCGCTTCCGCCAGCGGAACGAGCCGCTCACAGGCCGCGGTGCCGCCTGAAACCACGGTGTTGCCGGGGCACAGCAGATTCGCGATCTGTAACACGTCGGCCCCGCGCGCCTCGTCGCACAGCGCTTCGATCTGGGGGATCTCGAGTCCGAGCACGCTCACCATGCCGCTGGGAATGGCTTCGGCGGCATCCTGCATGGCGGCCCCGCGTTCGGCAACAACCCGCAGCCCATCTTCAAACGACATCACCCCCGCGAACGCCAGCGCTGTGTACTCGCCCAGACTCAGTCCGGCTGCGACTTGGCACGACTCGACCAGGGCCGAGTCTTGCTGCTTGAGGCGCTCCAATGCGGCGAAACTGCATACGTAGAGTGCCGGCTGGCTGTTCAGGGTTGCGTCGAGGTGCTCCGCAGGGCCTTCGAGGCACAGTTTGCGGAGATCGAACCCCAGGATCTCTGCGGCCCGATCGAAGAGCTCGGCCGCCGCGGGGCAGTCGCCCAGCGCAGTGGCTCCCATGCCGACGTGCTGAGCGCCTTGGCCGGGAAAGAGGAAGGCGGGGCCGGCGGACATCGGAGGGCCCGATTCAGGGGGAGAGAGAGGCGGGGGGAGGATCGCGTGGCTAGAGACGCAACCGTTTTAGAAGCCGCTTAGGCAATTTTTGCCAGGGTCCTTCTGCTTACCGTTGTCACTGGCGGTCGCGTTGGAGGGTCTTTCCGTCGGTGAATCAAATTATCGAATGACCGTCGTTGCTCGGAAGCTGTTCAACCATCGCGGGCTGGGCGGAGCGAATCAGCGGCTCCGACGGCAGGGCTCATCCTGGTGAGCCAGCGGTCTTGCCAATTCCTCTTGCCCTGCAGCAGGAGCTGCTGCCGGGTGCTGGGTTCGGGAGTCGAAGGCTTCCGAAAAACACGGCCTGCCCGAACTGACCCACGCGGGCACGAGATCCCTCGGTCTTGACCCTTCTAAGCAGGGGTCGCAGCGCCTGTTGACTCGATCTCGACGGTTTTGCTCGGTCGCGACGCCTTTATTCGGTCTCGACGATGGTGCGTCCCATGTAGACGCCACAGTTGGGGCAAACCACATGCGAGGGCTTGGCTGTCCCGCAGCGGGGGCAAGATTGTAGGCCCTTGGCCTTCAGCCCATCGTGCGAGCGGCGCTTGCCGGACCGAGAGTTGGAGTGCTTACGCTTGGGGACGGCCATGACAAGGCGAGCGGTTAGGGTCGGCGAGAAAGGGGAGTCGATCGATCGATGCCCCCTACCTCTGTCTGTCGAGGTCCGGGGGAAGCCCCACAGCGTAGAGGGGGAGCCGCCGACCTGTCAACGACTGCCCGGCCGATTCTGCCCCGCTTGCCTTCAATCGGGGTTGGCTCGTTGACGGGCCGAACCGGGGTTTCCTAGGATCGAAGCTGATGGCTCGCGGCGGGTTCCGCCTGAGCGAGCCCCCGGCAGCCACCTACCCCCCGCTGAGGGAATCGCCCATGCCGCTCTTTGAGATCGAAACCGGTAGCCACATTGTTATCTCATGGGCCGAAGACCCGGAGTCGGCCAAGAAAGTCGTGACCGATAATTTCCCCAACGAGGAGGTCTTGCGGCTTACCAAGCGGCCGCGTGATACCTGGGTTATCTCCAAAGCGGCGCTGGGTATCACCGCCACCATGGACCCCTGCACAACCGCCCGCGACTGCCTGTCGCGCGCCGGGGGCGACAAGGTTCATGCCATCCGCTTGTACATGAAGGACAAGGGGGTCGATCTCGAACAGGCTCGCAAGGCCATCGAGTCGAACATGGTCATGGGCTGGTAGCCAGCGCCAAAAGGCAGCGAACCACCGCATGATTACCGCTTCGGTTACGAGGGTCGTTGCCCGCCTTGATCGGGCCGATGACGCCGCCCTGAGCGGAGCGTCTGACGGTCTGCGGGCTTCAGCGATAGCGCGGCGTGGTGGTCGGGTAAGCCGACCCCGTGCCGGTCGCCGGCGTTGTGGCCTCGGTCGTACGCGACGCGACATTGACCGCACCCAGATACGATCCCGTCCCGGCCGGACGGTATTCGCCGGGGGATGAAGCGAGCGTCACGCGGCTGTTGGCGGCGGCGAGGGTCCCTCCCGCCGGGGCGACCGCCGCTGTTGCCACCGGGTAGCCCGTCGGGGCTGCGGTCGGAAGTGCCACGGTCGGTGCCGCAGGCAGGGTCGGCAGTGCTTGCTGGGCACGGGCTGCCAGAGCGGCCGCCGGCTGGGCGATCGCTTGCTCGGCCTTCGCTGGCAGGCCGGCCACTTGGCTCTTCAGGTTGTCGGTTGTCTGCTGCGCCGCGGTCGTTGCCGAGGCGTAACGATCCCCCACGGCTTGGGTTGTCGAATTGATCGTATCGACGGCGCCGAAATCGGGCAGCTCAAAGGTCGGTGCCGCAACGTTCGCATAGCGGTCGCCCGTGGCCGCAGCGCCCTGCTGATCCGTCGTCGCGGTTTGACGGAGATTGGCGGCGACAGCAGCGATCGGATCGTTGGCCGGGTAGGCGTTGGGATCGTACGGGCCGCCGGTTGCTGGCTTGCTTGCCGGAGCCGTCGTCGCCGCGACTTGTGTGGGCGGTGCGCTGGGCATGCCTGGCGTTGCTGGCGACCGGTAAGGGGCTGCCGCGGGACGGTTGAGGCTTGGTGTGGCTTGGGTGGCGGGTGTCGAAGCGACGAACGCTGGTGCTTCGCTGCCAGAGGTCGTGGTGCTCGCGACCGCCGTGGCGGGAGCGGCAAGGCCCTGCACCTGAGGGCTCCCGACGCTGGTCGGCAGCTTGGGATCGGACTCCGCCAGAGCGGTATCTGCTTTGCCCGACCAGGGATTCAGCCGCGCCCAACGCGAACCGCTGGACTGGCATCCGGTCGAGAGAAGGACCACCGCGGCGAGCGCGACAAAACGGTTCACGAGCAGCGTGGAATTCATGGCCAAACGCATCGTGTGACGGTGTCGGAGAGTGGATTCAGGCGAAACGAGCCGCCCCGAGCGTCGTGCCACGCCACAGGCGACGTAACCGAACTGCTCATCTTGCGGCTTCCTCGGCGCAACCTGGTCGTGCGGAACAGCAAAACCTTGCCGCTTGAGCGGCGTTGTGCGACGTGGGAGCCCGTTTACGTGAAACCTTGCCGACAAGTCAACTCAGGTTGACCTCTGCGTGCGCGCAGCGCCAGCAAAAAAGAACGCGGGCCGGCGCCGTCATCGACAGCGTCGGCCCGCGTTAAGAGGGCAGGGCAGGGCATGGCAGCAGCAGGAAGCCCTCCGCCCAGGCGTAGGCTAGTGAGCCGTTTAGCCCTTGGCAGCGTTGTAGATCTCGTTGACCTTTGCCCAGTCAACCACGTTGAAGAACGCGGCAATGTAGTCGGGGCGGCGGTTCTGGTACTTGAGGTAGTAGGCGTGTTCCCAGACGTCGATCCCCAGGATCGGCGTGTGGCCGTGCATGTAGGGATTGTCTTGATTAGGCGTACTCTCGACGTGCAGCTTGCCCTCAGCGTTGAGACACAGCCAGGCCCAGCCGCTGCCAAAGCGATTGGCCGCCGCGTCGGAGAACGCTTTCTTGAAGCTGTCGAATCCGCCAAGTTCCGCGTCGATGGCGGCACCGAGCTCACCGACCGGGGCTCCACCCCCCGAGCCGCTCATGGTGGTCCAGAACAGCGAATGGTTGGCGTGGCCCCCGCCGTTGTTGCGGACCGCCCCACGGATTGCTTCGGGCACCGAATCAATGTTGCGGCACAAGTCTTCGATCGACTGCTCCGCAACGCCCGCGCCCTCTAGCGCCGCATTCAGCTTGGTGACATAGGCGTTGTGATGCTTGCCGTGATGGATTTCCATCGTTTGGGCATCGATGTGCGGCTCAAGCGCGTTGGCCGCGTAGGGCAACTCGGGTAAGGAGTAAGCCATGGCGAAAATAAGTCCGGTGGGGTGAAGTGCGGGAGGAAGGGCGTTCAGCAGGCTGAACACAAAAGCCGCGGTTCGGGCTCCGGTGCCGAGCAGGGTGCCGAACAGGGCTTCGCAATCATCAGCCCTGACTGTAGGGCGGCGCGGCTCAGGGGCCAACCCGGTGGCGCTCCACGCCGACTCGGATCGGGCAGCGCAGCCGAGCCGGTTCTCAGGTGTAAATATCCGCCGGCAAGCACCTCTTCACCGGGCGTGACGTGGTCAGCCGCGAAGGAGGTGGTCGGCCCAGAACGGCCTAACCAGTTGGCACGCTAGCCTACAAGCGGCGCGACGGTGTGCCAGGACTAACTAATCAGGCAACGCACTGGGGGCTACCAAGTGTGTCAGACTTTCGCGGCTTGGGCCGCCTCGGGAGCCGGCTCGGAGTCGTCTTCGCGCGCCATCAGATAAGACTTCAGGCTGCCCAGCATCAAGCGGCCCCGCTCAATCGCCCGGCCCCGCCGACGGTCACGATCGCGCTTCGCGCGGATCGAGACATCGACATTGGTGATTACGTACTTGCCCGCGGCAAAGCCTTGGGTGTTGGTCCGCTCGACGTGGGTCTCGGAGAGCTGCAAGTCGATGAGGAACTCGATCGGACGCTCGCCCTTATGGCTGCCGCCCCGGTCCTCAACGAGCAATCGCAGCTCGTTGAGACCCGCTTTGAGGATCTTGACATCGCGGTCCGCGACAAAGCCCTTCAGTTTTTCAACGGCTAATTCGATGGGCACGTTGCTCACCAGGCGGGTCTCGATGACGCGACCCGAGCCGCCCACAAGACCGCCCGAGAACCACTTGCCGAACCAGCTTGTCTTGGACGTGGTGGCTTCCGACATACCATCTCCTAGCTGTACAACTTGGTTGCGGCCTTGGTCCTTGGCCTGAAGTAGTCCGCGATCAGCGCGGCGGAGGAGCGTTTCGGGCGTGTCACCCGTTTGGAGTTCGGTCACACCGAAGCTGGCGGTGATGTTCTTGCCGCCCAGATAACTGTGGGGCGTTTCCGAGAGCTTCTTGCGGATGGTTTCGGCACGCTTGGCCGCTGTCGCGTTGTTGCAGTCGGCACACAGGATGGCGAACTCCTCGCCGCCGTAGCGCGCCACCAGGTCGCCCGACCGACACATCGTCTTGAGAATCTTGGCGAAGGTCATGATCGCTTCGTCGCCGGCTTGGTGACCGAACGTGTCGTTGATGCTCTTGAAGCGATCGATGTCCGACATGATCAGGCTGCAGGGCAGGCCGGTCGCCTCGTGGGCGTCAACGAATGCCGAGAGCATGCGGTCGAACTCAGCGCGATTAGCGACCTGCGTCATGGGGTCTTTGGTGACCTCCAGGTGAAGCTCTTGGCAGCGAACTTCGAGCGTCTCCTGACTGGTCACATCATGCATCAGCACCGCCGCTCCGAGGTTCGAGCCGACGCCGTTCTCGACGGGGACCGTGTGGAACTCGACACTCGTTCGCTGGCCGTTGCGGCCCAGCAGGTTGTAGCGGGCGAGCTTCTGAAGCCCGGTCTGAATCGTCTCGGCCAGGGGGCACCCGGCGTCGGTCACCAGCGATCCCTTGTCGTCCGACAGGTCCAGCAAGGACGGCGTAAAGGTCTTGCCGATCGCCGCCGAGGCCCCCACGCCGGTTAGCCGTTCGGCACCGGTGTTCCAGTGGGTGATGACCCGCTTGCGATCAACAAAAACCACCGCGTCGCGCAGGTTTTCGATCAGCTTGTTCTGGAAAATGTTGGTTGTCAGGTCCGCGGGCTGTTCGGCATCCAACCCAGGGGTAACGGGCCATGGCGAAGCCGACTTGCCGACCACGGCCTGTAGCCAACGGTTAGCAATATCTTCGTCCAGCTCGCTCTGGTTTTGGGTATGCACCTCGCAGTAGCTGGCGACCAGTTCAGGATCGAACTGCGTGCCCGATCCTTGGTACAGATCAGCCAGCGCCCGATCGCGCGAGCGGGCGGAGCGGTAGACCTGATCGGTCGTCATCGAGTCGAACGCATCGACGATCGAAATCATGCGTGCGACAAACGGTGTTTGCTCACCGGTGAGCTTGATCGTGCGATGGCTGCCATCGAACCAGGCCCCGGCCGCCTCGACACCGTCTAGCACCTCGGCCGGCGCGCCCGCGGCCGCCAAGATGCGGCGGGTCGAAACGCGGCTGTCATCGATCTCGGCGAGTTCCTCGGGCGTCAGTCGACCCGGCTTCTGGAGGATCGCATCCGCGACACCAATCTTGCCGATGTCGTGCAGCAACGCGGCCGCTTCGAGCTGAGTGCGCAGCTTGTCGGGCATCTTGAGCGTGGCCGCCCAGCGGCTGCACTCCATAGCGACCCGCAGGCTGTGCGCCGCGACGGACGGATTTTTGAGCTGTAGCGTCGCGAAAAGGGCCGAGACCATTCCCAGCCGATTCTCCGCGAGTTGAGCGGCCAACTCGGCCTGCTGTTTGGCACGTTCGGTCGATCCCCGCCCGATCTCCTGGGCGGCTTCGTCGAGACTACGGAGAGCGCTTGCGGCCTTTGCCGGGGCAAACACCTCGTTCGGGCTGCCCTCGGAAATGGCGATCTCCGGGGCGGCGGATTCCGTGGCGGCGAGCATGCGCAGATGAACGGCTAAGGTATTCGAGCTTGGCACGACGCCCCGTAGTGACCGCCTAGGCGGGGGAGCAGCTAAGGGGCTGGGAGTTATCAAACCCTAGGTCATGCGCGGCGCCGCACGCGCTTCGCCTGCGGGGGCGGCGAGAACCACTCCCGCCACAGGCCTCCTAATCCTTACAGTCGGTCCGTTGCTAGCGCTGCTGTCGGTCGGATCGGCTCAGGCCAACCCGCGACGGGTGCCGAACTACATCTGTTAGCCGACTTAGTTCTCGACGCGAGGGTCTGTCCCGCAAGGATGCGGTGCGGAAACGCGGCGTTTCGGCTTCAACCCTGGTTTAATCGTTGTTCGCGAGGGATCGCGTCGCTATGACTTCTGCCCGTGATGGCCGTCGCCGCCGTTTGCTTCAAGACGGCTCCGTTAACCCGGTTACCCCGGTTAGTTCGGCCGAGGATCAATCTCCTTCACGCGCCCGCTACGCCTTTCGCGACGATAGCGTGAGCCTGGCGATTGCCACCGGCGTGGCCCCCCGAGCCTGGAGCCTGCTGGCAGGACTCAGCCTCGGTGCGGCAATCACGCTCGCCGGTTTGGTCGCGATCGATGCGTATGGCTTGGCGGTCTCGGCTGCCGGCATTCCCGGCGGGCGACTGATGATGCTCGACGGAGTGGGATCGATTGCCGGCTGGGTAACGAGTGTTGTGTGGATGGTGATCGCCGCCACCGCCTTGATGCTGTTTGGCTTGCGTCGGCAGCGGATGGACGACGTGAGCGGCGCTTATCGATGGTGGCTGATCGGTGCCTGCGCGGCGCTCATTCTCAGCTTCAACGCGGCTACCCATGCCCATCGGTTTTTGGCGGGGTGGTTCGCTGATACGAGTGGCTTCTCGCCGCTAGCGGCGAACGCCTTTTGGTGGCTGGCGCTGGGCGGGCCGGTGCTGGGCCTGCTGGGGCTGCGTCTGCTTGCCGACTCGCGGGCCAGTCGCGCCGGAGTCGCCGTCGGCGGGGTGGCTTGGGCGATACTCGCCCTGGGCTGGATCACCGAAGCCGGTCTTATCGACCGCGCGCTAGCAGGGGTGCTCCCCGGCGTGCCCTCAGCCATCTTCGGCCCCGCCTGTGTTGTGGCCGGACCGATGCTGGTGCTGCTGGCCTTGCTGCTGGTGAGCCGCCAGATTGTTGCCGAAGCCGAGGGCAAAGCCGCACCTCCCGTCAAACGCGCGAAACCCGCCGAGTCGCCCCGGCTGGCCGTCACCGCGCCCGTCGAGCCAGAGGCCAAGACACCGTCCGAGGAGCCGGCTCCGGGTGAGTCGCAACGCAAGAAGGAGCGTCACGCCAGTCGAACTGCAGTGCAGGCTACCGAGCCCGTCGCCAAACCGACGGTCTGGACCGACGGAGCCGACAATTACGCGGATCAGTACGAAGACGACGAACGGCCGGGCCGCATGAGCAAGGCCGAGCGGAAGCGGCTTCGCAAACTGAAGGCGCGCGACGCCGCTTGATCGGTGCCGCCACCGGCCCTGGTTCCTCGGCTGGTTCCGCAGGGCTGCCGCACCGGCTAGCTTGAGTCGCACCCCCGCGCGGTTGCCCCACAGTCTTCCCGATGACCCGGGCCAAACGGACGCGGGCTGGGCGGTTCATCGTCTGTCGTTTTTCGCTGGCGGCTTCAACTATGTCGGTTCGTACGCGTTTTGCCCCCAGTCCTACGGGCTTCCTGCACATTGGCGGGGTTCGCACAGCGCTCTTCAATTGGCTGTTCGCGCGCCAGCACGGCGGCCAGTTCCTGCTGCGTGTGGACGACACCGACGAGCAGCGCAATGTGGAGGCGGCCCTCGAACCGATCCTGCACGGCTTTGAGTGGCTCGGCCTGGACTGGGACGAGGGCCCCGAGCCCGGGCCCGGTAAGCGTTCGCGCGGCGACGCGGGGCCCTACTATCAGTCGCAAAGAAACGATCTCTACGCCGCCGCGGTCGAGCGGTTGCTCGCCAGCGGGCACGCCTACCGAGATTTTTCAAAACCCGACGAGTCGCAAGCCGAACGCGACGCGGCTCAAGCGGCGGGCGAGCCGTTTGTCGCGAGCCGGCGCTTCGCCGCCGAAACCGAAGCCGAGGCGCAGCGCTACCTTGCCGAAGGGCGGACGTCGGTCGTCCGCTTGAAGATGCCTCGCGCGGGGACCCTTGTCCTGAACGACCTGGTCCGGGGCGAGGTCCGCTTCGACTGGGCCCGCGAGCAAGACCATGTGATCCAGCGCGCCGACGGCTCGCCGATCTACCACCTTGCTACCGTGGTCGATGACGAAGCCATGGCGATCACGCACGTGATCCGCGCGGAAGAGCACCTCAGCAACACGCCCCGCCAGGTGTTCATCGCCGCGTCGCTCGGCTACCGCCCCCTGCAGTTCGCCCATCTGCCTTACGTCGCGGAGCCGGGCAGCAAGAACAAGCTGAGCAAACGCAAGCTCGATAAGTACCTCAAGAACCGCGACTTCGCGTCGCTCAACGAGTACGGGGCGCGGATCGCCCAGCGGCTTGGGATTGAGGCCGCTGCCGAGACGTTCAATCCGGTGATCGTCGACTTCTACGAGCAGACCGGCTTTCTGCCCGAGGCCGTGCTCAACTACCTGCTGCTGCTCGGCTGGTCGTTTGATGACTCGCGCGAGGATTTCACCCGTGCAGAGATGATCGAGAGCTTTTCGCTGGAGCGGGTCAACAAGGCACCGGCTAGCTTCGATCCGGCCAAGCTGTTGAATTTTCAAGAGCGGTCCATGCAGCTCGTGCCCGCCAAGCAGAAGACAGCGCGGTGTGTCGAGGTGCTCAAGCGCGCCGGAATGCTGTCCGACCCGCCACCGTGTGACGCGGCGCAAACTGTTGGCAAGATCGTGGCCGCGGCGGGCGATCGGATCCGCACCTACGGCGACATCCTCGACTACGACTATCTGTTCGTGCCCGACGACGAAGTGGTCTACGACAGCAAGGCGTGGGAAAAGCGGCTCGTGAAGCCGGCCGATGCCGCACCGCTGCTCGCCAAGTTTCGCGACACGCTCGCCGAAGCGTCCCCCTTCGACGCGGCTTCGTTGGAGACGCTGCTCAAGTCCTTCGTCGAGAGCCAAGGGATCGCGATCGGCCAGATTATTCACGCGCTGCGGGTGGCGGTCACCGGTCAGGCCGTTGGCTTCGGGATGTTCGAGACCCTGGAAATCCTGGGTCAGCAGCGCAGCTTGGCCCGGATCGACATGACGTTGCGTCGTCTGGCCGCGGCAGGGTGACAGACAGGTGTCACCGGCGGGGCCGCCTCGCGCGGGCACGCCCCAGCGCTGGTGATTAGGGTGCGTGCGGAGCAGAGCAGGTGTCGGGAGCGACGGCGTTCCCGGCAGCCGCCTCACCCCCCTCACCGCGCGTGTCACCATGGCCCATGTGATCCCGAGCGAAGCAGCCCCGCGAACCGAGTCGCTCGAAGAAAGACTGGCGCAAGCGCGCCGCGAAGCCCGGCTGACCGAGGCAGCGTGGCGGATGAAGCGCGCGGAAGTCGCACGGTTGGTCGCCGCGGGCGAGCAGGCCGAAGCCCTGCGGATTGTGCGCGCTATCGAGCGGACCACGGCTCAGGGAGCCAAGACGCCGGTAGCCGAAACTCCGGCAGCCACAACCTTACCGGCCACAGCACCGAAGAGCCCTGCCGCGAAAGCCACCGCGCGAAAAGCCACGGCGGGGAAAGCCACGGCCCCCAGCCCACCCGAACCGCGAGCGGTTGCACCGCTACCGCCGGCCGCTCACACAGGTCCGTCCGCTTCAGCATCGCAAGCGGCGCTCCGCCGGAAACGCACGTCGACGGAACCCTCAGCGCCGCCCGCGGTACGGCCAAGCCGTCGCGTCCCGGCTGCCGACGGGGGGGCCGCCGTTCGGCCCGCTCGTGTCCGTCGCCATGCGCAGCCTGCGGTTGCGAAGGGATCTCCGTCATCTCCGCCTTCTTCACCGCCTTCGTCGCCGCCGCCGCGCGAAGCGATTCGTCTTCGCAATCGGCTCGCGCAGGGCACCGTGGCGGCGTGGCGCGATTGGTTGAGTCGGCGTCCCCCCTGGGCGCTGAGTTTGACCGCACACGTGGGGTTGCTGCTGGCGTTGGCGCTGCTGAGCTTTGCCGCCTGGCGCGAGCCCCCCTTCGTACTGACCGCGACGCTGAACGCCGCCGAGCCCGCGTGGGAAGCCGTCGCCGACGAGCAGGCGCTCGCCGAGTTCACGGCCGAGATACCGCACGACGCGGAAGCCGTCGAAACATCGGTCGAGCTCGTCTCGCTGTCCGAGCCGCTAGCGAGTGCCCTGCCGTTGGAGCGGGTGGCGGTCACCGATCTCGGCGACCTGCTGGCCACCGCTTCGACGGGCCTGCTCCAGGAAGTGGGACCCGCTGAGGGCAAGAACGAAGCGGCGAGCTCCCAGCGTGCGTCCTCGCCGCCGGGCAACGATCGGTCGGCGGGGGGCGTGCGATTCTTTGGCTCGGAGGCGGTTGCTGACCGCGTGGCGTTTGTCGTTGATAACTCGGGCAGCATGCAGCGCGGCCGGCTCGAAACCACGCTCGCCGAACTCGACAACGCGATCAAACGCCTCTCGCACAGCCAATCGTTCTATGTGGTGCTGTTCAGCGATCAGGCCTACCCGATGTTTTATCCCGAGCCCGTGAACGAGCTGCTCCCCGCGACGCGGCAGAACCAAGACCGGCTGTCGCGCTGGTTGGGGACGGTCGAAATGTGCATCGGCGGCCGCTTGCTCGACGCCGTGGAGCTGGCCGCGGCGGTGAAGCCGCAGGTGGTTTATCTGCTTTCCGATGGCGAGATTCACAGCCAGTTTGTGATGAGCAAGCTGACCGACCCGCATGCGTGGGACTTCACGATCCACACGATCGGCATGGGCAACCACGCGCCGGAGGATGTCGCGAAGCTGCAAGCGATCGCGGCGGCCAACGACGGCGTCTTCCGCGGGGTTGATGCCCACCCGGCCGCGATGCGGCTCTCGCTAACGAACCCGCGCCCCTACCACCGCACGCCGGGTAAGGTGTGGGGCACCCTCGTGCAATCGTGGCAGAATTGATCGTAAGGCGGTGCGAGTGGAGCGAGGCCTATCGCTAAACTTACCGGCTGGCAAAGCCGCTCGCGGCTGACGGTGCGTGCCGGTTGCGGCGTCGAATAGCAGGCAAATCATGCCGCCGTCGCAGTCCGCTCCAGCGGCGGATTATCCAGAACCGCTGGACAGCAGCGAAGCGAGAAATATACGAAAGTCTGCCAAGACTTTCGCGGTATCTTCCTCACCGATGAATTCCTCTTCGCCCACGAACATGTGCGCGGTTACTAATCGGTAACACAAGTGATCGGATTCTTTAATCTTTTGGTAGGGCAAGGCTTCAAGTGCCTCCATAAGAAAAAGCATCGTTCGCTCAATGTCATCGGGGCAGGCCAGGGCGTATAAGCCCAGCCTCATATTCGTCGAGGAGCGAGCTCATGCGGGAGATGATGTCGCAGTTAGCTACGCGGCACCTAATAGACGGGGTTGAGTGGCCGTTCTGGTTCCGATCACGCTCTCGAACGACAAGACTTGTTCGCTGAGGGTGTTTGGTTTACCTGTCCCCGAATAGCGGTGACAGTCGGCAGGCGACGGCGTAGCTGTTGGCGACAAGCCCATTCGGCCGTTTATCGGCACCGTTAAGGCTATTGCGCCTGCTTCTCCCTCAACAGTTCAAGATGGGCGTTCATTCGGCTGACTTTCGCCGTCAGCAATTCTTTATCTGGCACGTCACCTATATCGGCAAGTTCCGCCAAATGACTCTCTAACTTCTGCGAGAGATCTAGTTGCGACTTCAGAATCTCAATGCGATCATCGCGCGACACGGTCGATTCCAGCTTGGCTTCGAGCAGCCTTCTTTCAGCGGCGATCAATTGATCGAGTGAGGTCATTCCATCCTCCTATTCAATCCGGGCGATATTGACGAGTGTGTTTAACACGCGCTCACGTTCACCTAACAGCGAGCCGATAGTTTCTTCTTCAGGCTTAGGCTGCTGTTGGGCCAGAGCCAATGTGGTCACCGCAAGAACCGAAGCCACGAGCGCGATCGCACCTTTGTAACGTGACATAGTGCGATTTCCTTATTAGGGTTTGCGATAAGGGGACCCCTTTGCTGGGTTTCCTCGTCGGAGAAGCCAACAACAGCTTTTCAACCTAGCACGGACAATCAGCCGGGCCAAGCTGATCCGGCTGACAAACCCACACGCGGCTGACGGCCTGTGCTAGCCGCTTCTTGGAGAGTCAGGGTAATACCTGTAGGCTATAAATGGTGGGCAGTTGCTCGTTCCGCTTCACTCATCGCTCAGCGGGGCGGTTAGCGCTGAGGCGCCGCCGGCGGTGATGCTGATCACCAGGATTCCCTCCGGCGCGGGCTTCATATCGAGAATCGGTTCCAAGTACGGAAAGGCCGCGCTCAGCACGCCGCGCGCTTCGCTCCAGGCGATGCCGTGGGCGTAGACCGTTGTGGCCGGCTCGTCGTGATCCTCATCGTGCTCTGGTTCGTCCGCAGCCTCGTTCTCGCGGGCGGCAACCTGCTCCGCGTGCTGTAGCGCGATGGCGTCGTTGACCGTTTCGTCGCCGAGCCAGCCTCGGGCCACATCGCCGCCGAGTTCGTCTTCGCAGTCGATCAGCACCACCAGCGGGTGGGCGACTCGGTCGCGCTGGGCTTGCAGAAAAACCTCGCGCACCAGCGGCAGCGAGCTTTCTACGAGCGTCTGCTGCGCGTCGAGCGCGGCTTCGAGTTCAGGATCGTTCATGGCCGCTATCTGAACGAGCGAGGGGCGGGTTGCGGAAGCCCCGGGGGGGGAACGATTAGATGGCGAGGTGGGTACGCGGGGTCAGCCCCCTCCCCTAACCCCTCCCCCGCAAGCGTGTGAGGGGGATTCTGGGATGCGCGCTGGGATCGCTTCGACGCCCCACCCCGCGAGGCCCCCCCGCGAGCAAGATCTTGGCGAAGCCAAGTCGAGCCGTGCAAAAGCCCCCCGCGAGCAAGATCTTGGCGAAGCCAAGTCGAGCCGCGCAAAAGCCCCCCGCGAGCAAGATCTTGGCGAAGCCAAGTCGAGCCGTGCAAAAGCTCCCCGCGAGCAAGATCTTGGCGAAGCCAAGTCGAGCCGTGCAAAAGCCCCCCGCGAGCAAGATCTTGGCGAAGCCAAGTCGAGCCGTGCAAAAGCTCTCCGCGAGCAAGATCTTGGCGAAGCCAAGTCGAGCCGTGCAAAAGCCCCCCGCGAGCAAGATCTTGGCGAAGCCAAGTCGAGCCGTGCAAAAGCCCCCCGCGAGCAAGATCTTGGCGAAGCCAAGTCGAGCCGCGCAAAAAAAAGAACCCGGCCCCGTCAGCGACGGGGCCGGGTCGTCGTAGCGTGGCTTCGCCGGGCTCCTGATTTCTCTGAAGGAGAGTCTCAGGTATTGGGCGAAGCCGAGGTGGTGGCCGCCTGAAGCGACCCGCCGGTCGTCAGATTTGACCACCTAGCTGGCTACCATCAGTACAGTCGAACAACGTACCACCTCCTTTCTTGCGAGTGATGGCCGGCCGCGACCCGATGCCAGAGACACGTCACGGGAGGCCGAATCGTCCGTCGTGCTGCGTTCGCACGACACTATCTCTGCCTGTATTTTAATCGGCGTTCGGGGATGACGCAGCAGCGAAATCTCCGAAAGATTCTTATTCAGGCGATCTCTTAGACCGATTTTTCGGCTCGGAGGTTCGCGCTAGCATTCTTCTTGACACGCTCGCTCCGGGCTGGCTGGCGCTGCTCCAGGCGGGATGATGCTGCTGCGCACGGGCTGCAAGATGGGGGGCGGTGCCAGAAAGCTTTTTTACCAGGCACAGGGCCGCCTTAGCCGAACCCCTTTCCCCTCAGCCCGGTCGGTAACGGCGAGAGACTTACCCGCCAAGATTTGGATCAACAGCGAGCGTTATGAACCGCAAGCAACTTGAGAAACTCGGCGTGCCGGCGGCGGTTGTCGCGGTGGCGCTGCGCGGTGTGGGCCGGGCGGTCAACGCCGGCGGTGGCGTCCGGGGCGGTGCGCTGCGGGAGCAGGTCGCCGCGGTGCTGGCCACGCCGCACGACTACAGCCAGGACCAGCTGTGGGGAGAGTTTGCCCAGTCCTTAGTGGCTCTGAACGATCTGCCGCAGCGCGAGCCGATCGCCTACCGCGTTTGGGAAGCGACGAGCCCCGCCGACGCGATCGATCGGGCCGCTCATCGGCAGATGGCCGACGCGTGTCGTGTTCCGGCGGCGGTCGGCGCTGCGCTGATGCCCGACGCGCATGTCGGCTATGGCTTGCCGATCGGCGGCGTGCTGGCGTGCGCGAACACGGTGATCCCCTACGCGGTTGGTGTGGACATCGCGTGCCGGATGAAGCTGTCGGTACTCGACCTACCGGCCGAGACGCTGACGACCCGGCGTTCGCATTTCAAAGAGGCCCTCTTGGGGGGCACGCGGTTCGGCGTGGGGGTGGAGCATCATCCGAAGCAGCAGCACGCGGTGCTCGATGCCGACTGGTCCGTAACGCGCATCACGCGCGAGAAACGCGACACGGCTTGGAAACAGTTGGGCACGAGCGGTTCGGGCAACCACTTTGTCGAGTTCGGTGAGCTGATCCTTGCGCGGCGTGACGAATCGCTCGGGCTCGACGCGGGGCGCTACACCGCGCTCTTGAGCCACAGCGGCAGCCGGGGCGTGGGTGCCGCGGTTTGTGCCACTTACAGCCAGATCGCGCAGCGCTTGCTGCCCGCGGGCTACGCCGACCTTGGCCGCTTGGCGTGGTTGTCGCTCGACAGCGAAGAGGGGCAAGCCTACTGGGCCGCGATGAATCTAATGGGCGACTACGCGGCGGCCAATCACGCCGTCATCCATCGGCTGGTGACCAAGCGGTTGGGGGCCCACGTGGTGGCGGGGGTCGAGAACCATCACAACTTCGCTTGGAAGGAGACGCACGATCTGGAGGGGGCCGGCTCGCGTGAGGTGGTTGTGCACCGCAAGGGGGCGACTCCGGCGGCGGCGGGCGTGCTGGGCGTGATTCCCGGCTCGATGGGCTCGCCCGCGTTCGTGGTGCGGGGCAAGGGGGTCGCCGCGAGCCTCGCCTCGGCGGCGCACGGTGCCGGGCGCCGGATGAGTCGCCGGGCTGCGCGGGATCGGTTTCGCTTTGCCGCGGAACAGCGGCGGCTGGCCGACGCGGGAATCGAGGTGCTGTCGGCCGGAGCCGACGAAACACCGGGTGTTTACAAAGACATCCACGCGGTCATGGCGGCCCAGACCGACCTGGTTGAGGTGCTGGCCCGGTTTGATCCCAAGATCGTCCGCATGTGTGGCGATGGCAGCCGGGCCGAGGACTGAGCGCCCCCGCGCAAGCGGGGCCGGCCAAGCGCCCGTGCGCACGAGAGTCCGGGCAAGCGGGGTCGGGCAAGCACTCCCGGGCAAGGACCGCGACCGATTGAAAACGAGCCGAGCCGCTCCCCGTGGGGGGGCGACTCGGCTCGTGAAGGGTTCGCGCTATGAGCCGATGGCCGGTTGCGTTTGCCGTACCCCGTGGCGTTAGGCTTCGATCGGTTGCAAGATCACGGAGTGCCAGCCGGTTGAGTAGGTTTCAAAGCCCGGTGCCTGGGCGTGCGCAACGCACCACGGGCGGCCGTCGAGTTCAACCGTCTCGTAGTTCTTGGGCTGCGTAAAGAGCTGCTTCTGTCCGGGCAACGCGAGCCGATCGCTGAGCTGCTTGCCCCACGAGTCGGCGATGATATTGCCGGCGTCGTCGCACAGAACGCAGCGGGTGGCTTCACGCTCTTTGGGACTCAACGGAACGTTCTCGACGATCGTCTGCGCGAGGCCTTCCCAGTTGAAGAGAATGCCCAGCGCGCCGAGCAGCTTACCGGTAGAGCTGCCGCCTTCGCGGACGCCACACGAATAAACGAGGACCGACTCACCGTCTACGAGTGGCGAGTGGTGGGCCGTTTGAAAACCATACTCATCGCCGCTGCGGGAGTGCATGGCCTCGAGGAACCAGCTGGCGTTGGCCGCGGATTGACCTTGGGAGCCGAAGCGCTGCGGCATGCCGTTGGCCACGATGCGGCCTTGGGTATCGCACAGCACGAGATCGTAGTAGACGGTATAGGCACCCAGGATCACTCCCATGCGCTGCGACGCGTGCTTGATTGCTTCGGGGGTGCCGTCAGTCAGAGCATCGACCAGGCTGCTATCGGTGGCCCACCAGCGCACGTCGCACGTGCGCTCGTACAGGTTGCGATCCACCAGATCGATATTCGTCAGGGCGAGGTCCGACAGCCGTGTGCCGCGGATGTTGTTGCCGATGAAATCCAGCAACTGATCGATCGACTTGCGTGTGGTGCTGGCGAGTCCCGTGGCGATGGTCGAGGTCTTGGAGCCCAAGGCCTGCATCTCTTCGGCCACCACGCTAAATGCGGCTCCGGCCTGTCCGGCGCGAGCCGCTTCGATGCGCGCGTTGAGCGCCAACAACTGTGTGTTGGCATTGACGTCGTTGATCTCTTCGATCGCCGCGGTCATGGTGGTCGAGAGCTGGCCGATGTAACCCGCGATGGTGGCGGTGCTGCTGGCTTCCGACTTATCGGCCACGAGGCTCGGAGTAGAGAGAGGAGTAAAGAGTGTAGCGGTCTTGGGAGCGGACATAGGCGTTTCGAGATGCTGCGAGTCGTATCGGATGGGGGGCAACTGGGTGACGTGCGCCGCCAGCGACGTCTTAGGAAAATAGCTCACCACCTCCACCTTGCCCTGCCATACCGCTCGGGTATCAGGGGGAGAACAGGCCGATCGTGCGGAATAGAGGGGCTAGAACGAGGCGTGCCGAAACGGGCGACACGGCGTAAACTGTTTCTATGCAAGACGAAGCCACCTACATCTGCGGCGAGTGCGGCGAGGAGATCGTCGTGCCGATCGACCCCACCGAGGGCGAGCACCAGCAATACGTTGAGGACTGCCCGGTCTGTTGCCGGGCGAACGTGATCCACGTCGAGTTGGACGAAGACGGTACGCCCCGGGCGTGGGCCGAATTAGAGTAGGAGCATCTGTGCCGAACCCCCTTGCCCCAATCCGCCCCATGTGTCGCCCCGTTACCTTCAAGCCGGGCTCAAAAATCCGGCTTTCGCAGATCGATCCCCGCAAGGTGGATGGCGAGTGGGACAAGGTCACCGCCAAGGAGCGGATCCGCGAGAATACGCTCGTCTCGCGTGAGCTGGCTTATCGGCTCTATGCCGAGAACCGCCGCGCCGTGCTGCTGGTGCTGCAGGGGATGGACACCTCGGGCAAAGACGGCACGATCCGCACCGCGCTGACCGGCTTGAACCCCCAGAGCTGCCAGATCACGTCGTTCAAGCAGCCCAGTTCCGAGGAGCTCGACCACGATTTTCTGTGGCGGATCCACAAGGCGGTTCCCCGCCGCGGTGAGATCGGCATCTTCAACCGCTCGCAGTACGAAGACGTGCTGGTGGTGCGGGTCCACAATCTGGTGCCCGAGATCGAGTGGCGCAGCCGCTACGAGCGGATCAACGAGTTCGAGCGGCTCTTGACCGAGGGAGGCGTGACAATCGTCAAGTGCTTCCTGCATATCAGCTACGAAGAACAGCGCGAACGCTTGCAAGCGCGGCTCGACAATCCGGAGAAGCGCTGGAAGTTCAGCACGGGCGATCTGGCCGAGCGCAAGCGCTGGCCCGATTACCAGGCGGCCTACGAAGAAGCCCTTCATCGCTGCAACACCACGGAGGCCCCGTGGCGAATTATCCCCAGCGATCGCAAGTGGTACCGCAACCTAGTGGTGAGCACGCTGCTGCGGGAAACGCTCGAAGCGATGGACCCCAAGATCCCGCCCAGCGAAGCGGGGCTCGAAGGGATTGTGGTCGAGTAGCCCCCGGAAACCGGCCGGGGGATGTTCTCGCGGCGTCGCGATTGGCGTAAGCTGACGCTCTCATGAACGCTGCCCAGGCTTCGATCGCCGCTTCTCGCCGGCTTTGCCGCGCTGTCGATCGGCTCACTTTCTCGGAGCCGGTGACACACGTTTACAATCCGTTGAGCTACGCGCGGGCGGCGCACGAAAAGTATGTGCGGTGGCTGAACCCGGCAGGGGTTCGCGTGCTGCTGCTGGGCATGAACCCCGGGCCGTGGGGCATGGCGCAAACCGGCGTGCCGTTCGGAGAGGTGGCTATCGCCCGCGACTGGCTCGGCTGTCAAGCGAAAGTAAAGTGCCCCCCCCAGGAGCACCCCAATCGCCCGATCCAGGGATTCGCTTGTCAGCGGAGCGAGGTTTCGGGGCGCCGCTTGTGGGGGCTGTTTCAGGAGCGGTTCGGCACGGCCGAGAGCTTCTTCGCCGAGCACTTCGTGGCGAACTACTGCCCGCTGGTGTTCATGACCGCAACGGGTGCCAACCACACGCCTGACAAGCTGCCCGCCGCCGAGCGTGCGCCGCTCGACGCGGCGTGCGATGCGCACCTAGCGGAGCTGATCGCCGCCACGCGGCCCGAGTGGGCCGTTGGTGTTGGCAAGTATGCCGAGAAGTGTTTGTTGCGCGTGGTGCCGCCGGAGGTGCGGGTGACGAGCATCCTGCACCCCAGCCCGGCGAGCCCCGCCGCCAACCGCGGCTGGGCCGCAGCGGCGGAGCAGCAACTGGTGGAGGCGGGGGTGTGGTGAACGGAATGAGAGAGTGGAAGGATGACGCCGAACGGTGTTGGACTGTGTTAGACTTCGTGTACCACTATCCAGCGTGTCCGGCTGAGTCGGGTGCCCGGTTCAAGCACTAGCGAAGCAACCGGGCAGTGGCGCCGAGGGCTGCTACGGCTCGGGGTTTGGCGCCTCGCGCAAATCGTCACGCCGGTAGGCCATCACCGCCCCGTACTCGTCGTACGCCCGTTTGAGTAGCTCGGCCCGCCCGGCGGAAGCGTCGAGCAGCGGATCGATCCCCACGCGGTCGATCAGCCGGGCTTCGGTCTGGCGATGCTCTTCCACCGTGCCGTCGGCCAGCAGGTGCTTTACCCCCCAGCCGCGCTGTTGCAGCACGCGGGCGATCAGCACGCCCCGATGGCAGTCGAGCGGTTCGCGCTCGGCACACATCAGGGCGATGGTGTGGGTCCGAGCGCCCCGCTGGAGCCGCTCGATCCCCGCCAAAAAAAGGGGCAGGCGGGCGATCCGCTCGTAGTCGGCACGGTGGTCGAGATACGCCTCGGGCTCGTCGCGGCGGGCCCCCAGTTCTTTTCCCAGCCAAACGTAAGCGATCCCCTCACCACGCAGGCCGGGCGACAGATTCTCTTGTCGGTACTGCGGCAGACGGGCGGCCGGATGGGACCGCACGTCGGCGATCGCCGTGATACGGGCCCCGCGGAGCAGCGACACAAAAGCGGGCCACTCGTGGATCGAGTACCCGACGGTGTAGATCGAAGGCGAGCTCATCGGCGGGCTTGGGTCGGCTCCGCGGGATCGCAGCGGACGCGGTCAGTTGGACCCTGGCTTCGCGCCGCCCTGGTTCAGGTGGCGGCGCAGGTAGCTGGCCCGTTCGATGTTGCGGTCCGATTGGTCCAGCTCCATGCCGGCCAGCTTCTGCAAGTGGGCCGGCTGCGTGTGGACGAACAGCTTGTTGACGGTCGGGATCGCCACATCGCCGATGAGGCCCAGGTTGACCCCCATCCGCACGCTGGACAGCAAGTGCAGCGTCTCTTCGCTGCTGATGGTCTGCGCGGTGCGGAGGATGCCGTAGGCGCGGCTCACCCGGTCGTGGAGCGTTTCTTGGCTCTCGCGAATGAGAAAATCGCGAGCCTGGCGTTCGTAGTCCAGTAGCACCGGCACAACGTCGGCCACTTTGCTGGCCAGCTCGGTCTCGCCCATGCCGAGCGTCACTTGATTGCTGATCTGATAGAAGTCGCCCATGGCTTGCGACCCCTCGCCGTACAGGCCGCGGACCGCCAGATTGATCTTCTGCAGGCTGCGGAAGACCTTGTCGATCTGGCGCGTGATGACGAGCGCTGGCAGGTGGAGCATGACACTCACGCGGACGCCGGTGCCGACGTTGGTGGGGCAAGCGGTGAGGTAGCCCAGCCGATCGTTGTAGGCGTAGGTGACCTGCTCCTCGATCAGGTCGTCGAGTTCGCTGATGAGCTGCCAGGCGTGTTCGACGTCGAGCCCGGAGTGCATCACCTGGATCCGCAGATGATCTTCCTCGTTGATCATCACGCTGTATTTTTCGTTGGCGTCGATCACCACGCTGCGGGCCCCCTCGGCCTCGGCGTGCTCGCGGCTGATGAGCTGTCGTTCGACCAGAAACTGCCGATCGACGTCCTGGAGTTCCTCAACGTCCACGTAGTGCAATTGGCCGCCCAGCTTGCCGGAGGCGCGGATCGCCTCGAAGCGTTCGTGCAGGATCTGTTCGATCTGCTCGCGATCGGCGGTCGAAGCGCGCGCGATAAACGGGAAGTCGGAAAGGTTGCGTGCCAGCCGCACCCGGCTGCTGATGACGATGTCCGACTCGGGGCCGGAGCCACGCAGCCACTCGCAGCAGCCCTGAGCCATGTTGTCGAGGTCGAAAGACATCCGGTGCGTTGTTGGGCTGAGAGGCGGAGGTTTTAGAGGGGCGGGGGGCGTGCGGGCTTCGCTTGACCGCGACAGCCGTACCGATTTTCTGGCGAGCGCTGTTGGGGCTTCCTGGCGGCGCGCTGTTGGGCTTTCTGGCGGCGCTGTTGGGGCTTCCTGGCGGCTTAGTCGTCTGTGGCGGGGGGGGGCTCGTGAGCGGCGGTTTCNGCGTGGGGGGCTTGCTCGATCGCGTGGATCTCGTCGCGCAGAACCGAAGCCCGCTCGTAGTCTTCTTTCGCGACCGCCTCTTTCATCTCCCGACGCAGGCGGATGAGCTGGGTCTGGTGCTCGGTGTCCGCACCGCTGTGCCGAGGCGTCTTGCCCACGTGATGGGTTTCGCCATGGATGTTGACCAGCAGCGGCTCGATCTCTTTGGCAAAGTGAACGTAGTCGTGCGGGCAGCCAAGCCGCCCCTGCTTGCGGAACTCTAAGAAGCTGATCCCGCACACCGGACACACACGCTCATCGAGCCGGGCGAGTTCCTCGGCCGTTTGGCCCACGGCCAATTGCTGAGCGAGCAGCCCGGCCATCTGCGGCACGACCGACTCGGCTTCCGCCGCGAGCGGCGAGAGAAACTCCTTGGCGCACTCCTCGCACAGGTGCACCTCTTTGGCCTTGCCATCGACCAGGTCGGTGATGTGAAAGGTGGCGGGGCGGTCGCACTTTTGGCACTTCATTGCGTTCGCTCCACCACGGGGGCGTTAGAAAGCTTTGGTTTGCTTAGAAAACCTATCCGGCAAACCTATCCGGCAGTCCGAATCGTATCGGTGGGGGCAAACACCGGCAAGACGATGGCCGGCGGGGTAGCCGCAACGCAAGCTCCTATCGGAACGAGAGATACGCGCCGTGCGAGGCGGTTTGTGACGCTCCCCGAGGGCTGCTAGAGTGCTTGCTTCAGGCAAGTGGTGGCGAACATTGCTGCCAGATCGGCGGTCCTATCTCGCGTCAAACAAAGTTGTCGGGCAAGCCCGACGACACCCCGCAAGTATCAATATCAGAGAACCCCCCCCGCCAAGAACGTGACGCATCTGCCCTCGGCCCCGTTGTTTCAAGAGCTCGCTGCCGGCACCGATTACGTGCCGGTTTGGCGACGCTTGGTGAGCGACGCCCTGACGCCCGTGTCCGCGTTTCGCGCGCTGGAGAGCAGCGCTCCCGGGGCGGCTTCGGCCGTGGCGTGTCTGTTCGAGAGCGTCATCGGCGGAGAGAAAGTCGGCCGCTACAGCTTCCTTGCGACCGAGCCGTACCTGCTCATTGAAGCCCGCGGACAAAACGTTGTCCGGCATACTTACAGCGTGCCGGCCGGGGCCGGGCAGCGTGCCACTTCATCTCCTGAGGTTGAAACCTGGCAGGCCAAGAACCCGCTCGAAGCGCTCCGCGAGGAGGTGGCTCGGGTGCGAGTTGCCAAGCCGGCGGGTCTCCCCCCGTTTGTCGGCGGAGCCATCGGCTACGCCGGCTACGACACGGTCCGCTACGTCGAGCACTTGCCCGATGCGCCGCCCGACGATCGGCAGCTGCCGGACATGGCGTTTGGCTTGTTCGACCACCTGTTGGTGTTTGACAACGTCGATAAAACTCTGACCGTGATCGCCCTGGCGAAGGTTGCCGGTTTGAAGGGGACCGATCTGAAAGCGGCTTACGCCGATGCGGCTGCCCGGGTCGATGCCTACGTCGAGCGGCTTACCCACGCCGACCCGCGCCTCGTGCCCGCTGATATCGATACGAGCGGCCCAGCGCCCGAGCCGACCGCTTCGAACTTCACTCCAGAACGTTTCAAAGCCGCGGTGGACAAGTGTGTGGATTACATCCGCGCCGGCGATATTTTTCAGGTGGTCATTAGCCAGCGCTTTCAAGCTCCGCTGCCGGGCGACCCCTTTGAGCTGTACCGCACCCTCCGCGTGGTTAACCCCAGCCCGTTCATGTTTTATGTGCGGACGCCGGACTGCACCTTGGTAGGCAGCTCGCCCGAGATCATGGTGCGAGTCGTTGGCGACGAAGTCACGGTTCGGCCGTTGGCCGGTACCCGGCGACGCGGTGCCACCGAAGAAGAAGATCAGCGGTTGGCGGATGAGTTGCTGGCAGATCCAAAGGAGCGTGCCGAGCATGTGATGCTGGTCGATCTCGGACGCAACGACGTCGGTCGCGTGGCACGCTACGGGTCGGTCGAGTTGTCGGATGTGATGGTGATCGAGCGTTACAGCCACGTCATGCACATCACGTCCAACGTCACGGGACGGCTTACCGCCGACAAGGACGCCTTCGACGCGTTGGCCGCATGCCTGCCGGCAGGGACCGTTTCGGGGGCTCCGAAGGTGCGTGCCATGCAGATCATTGACGAACTCGAGCCCCACCGCCGCGGCCCTTATGCCGGGGCCGTCGGCTATCTCGATTTCGGCGGCGATATGGACACCTGCATCGCCCTGCGGACCGTCGTGGTCAAAGACGAAGTGGCCTACGTCCAAGCGGGGGCGGGAATCGTTGCCGACAGCGACCCCGCCGCTGAATATCAGGAGACGCTCAGCAAAGCCAGCGGCTTGCTCAAGGCGATCGAGATCACGCAAGAGCGTAACCGCGGGGGGGCTTGAACCTCGGCCGCCGCGCGCGAGGGGCGGAGCCGCTGGCGAGAGGACATCGTCAAAGTTTGCTGCCCACGAGCCCCGCGGCGGCGGTGGTGGGTTGAGTCGAGGCGGCTGGTGAGCGACGATTTGGGGGATCGAGAGCGCGTTGCTCATCGGCTTCCGCCGCCTTCCTGTCGACCTATCCGTGTCACTCGCTGGCCATCTGCTTGTCGCCTCGCGACAGCTTCGTGACCCCAACTTCCGCCGAACCGTCGTGCTGCTCCTCGAGCACAACGACGACGGGGCGCTGGGGGTCGTGCTCAATCGTCCCACGAATCGAACGATCGAAGACGTTTGGGAAGCGGTCGAGTTCGAGCCGTGCGACAATCAGCAACCGCTGAACTTGGGCGGTCCCGTGCCGGGTCCGCTGATCGCGTTGCACACTTCCAAACAACTTGGCGAGAAACGCATCTTGCCGGGACTGTATCTCTCGATGCAAAAAGAAAACGTCGATCCGCTCGTACGGCAGAGTCAGCACCGCTTTCGGTTGTACAGCGGAAACAGCGGCTGGGGTGGCGGGCAGCTCGAATCCGAATTGGGGCAGGGCGGTTGGCTCACCATCGCGGGTGGGGTCGAAGATGTCTTTGGCGACTTCCAAACCGTGTGGGCGCAAGTAACCAAACGGATTGCCCTGGATATCATGCTACCGGGGCTCGACCCGGACGAGGCACCCGAGGATCCAACGCTCAACTGAGCCCCGATCAGCTCGACCACATGCTAGCACTCATAGCGTCGGACAGAATCGTTGCATGCCTCTCGCCGCCGACGCCGAAACTATCGATAACGGAGCCGCGTGTCGGTTCCCGCGCTCCTGATGATTTATCTGCGTGCAACGTGTCCCCTGGGCTGATTGTGGTTGCTCCGCTCGACGAGATCGCCGCTGACGCCGCTCGACTGATGTGCCGAGCGGTTGCCGTCATCGGCGTGTGTACGTGGCCCGCCCGGCAATAGAGCCGGAGCGGGACTCCCCCGGACGACCCCTCCGCCTAGTGATGTGCGGCGGCGTTGCTGGCACCCCGAACGCGGGGCAGCAAGCGACACCGCCCTCCCAGCAGAAGGGTGGCCCGCCTCTGACGAGCCTGTTTCGTTCACGTTCGCATCGCCCGCGCCGCTCGGAGTACAACGAGCGCCGCCCTCCGTGAGACCCCGACCGATGGCCACCGACTTCCGTCTCAAAGACCAGCTTCCCAAGCTAACCGAGCGCATCGTCGCCACCTACGACGAGGTGGGTACGATGAACCACCTCGATCATTGCCCGCTGCCAAACTACGAAGAAGTGGTGGCGGCGATCGCCGACCTGATGGAGATCCTCTACCCCGGCTATCGCCGCCGTGAGGGCCTGCATCGTGCGAATATCGCTTACTACGTTGGCGATATCGTCGATCGGCTTCACGACCGGCTGACGCAACAGATCGGCCGGGCTCTGCGTCACGAAGCCGTCCGCGCTGGCTTGGTTGGTGACTGCGAATCGGAGGCCGACTACGAGGCCCTCGGCCAAGCCAAGACGATGCTTTTTCTGGATCGTTTGCCCGAGTTGCGGCACACCCTTGCGACCGACGTCGAGGCGGCCTACGACGGCGACCCCGCTTGCAAGGGGGCCGACGAGGTCATCTTTTGCTACCCGGGCTTAGAAGCGATCACCGTGCACCGGTTGGCTCATCTGCTCTATGAGCTCGATATTCCTTTCATCCCCCGGATGATGGCCGAGTGGGCTCACGGCCGCACGGGGATCGATATCCACCCCGGCGCGACCATCGGCCCGTACTTCTTCATCGATCACGGCACGGGGGTTGTGATCGGCGAGACGTGCCAGATCGGAGAGCGTGTGAAGCTCTATCAAGGCGTGACGCTGGGGGCGCTTTCATTCGCGAAAGACGAAGACGGCAACTTGGTGCGCGGACAGAAACGTCATCCGACCATCGAGGACCGCGTGGTGGTGTACGCCAACGCGACGATCCTCGGCGGCGAGACCGTCGTCGGACACGACGCAGTGATCGGCTCGAGCGTGTGGATCACACGCAGCGTTGAGCCGCATTCGACGGTCGTGCTCGAGAAGCCCCGCCTGCGGGTACGCTCAGACGGAACGGTCTCGCAAGAAGCGTGATAATGTCCGCCGCGCAGCGGTCTGCGGCCGGGTTGAACCCGACGCTCTAAACCCGCTCAGCGCGGATGACTCACCACGAGAGATCGCTCATCGCACGCGGCAGCGGGCCTTCGCCAGCGCCGAAGCCGAGCGCCGGCAACGGAGCGGTCGGTTCCAGCGGATCGCCTATCGGCACCATCCGCGAGGGCTGATGTTCCATGGTCGCCGGCGTCGCGGGGGGCGTCGCCGCTGGTAGACCGGGCAGGGCCGGACCGTCGGCAAAGCCGATCGCCGAGACACGCCCGCTGGGGCGTTGCGGTGCTTGGAACGCGGGGCTGGGGTTGTAGGCGGGATTGGCCGGCGCGAATCCCGGTCCGTTCGACCAGGGATCGCTACCCAGGTTGGGTGCCGCCAGGTTGTTCACGCTCGGTGCGGCGAGGGGGCTCGGGCGAACCGACCGCGGTTCGTCGGGCACGCGCAGCACGACACCAATCGGCAACAGATCGGGCGAATCGAGCCGATCGTCGTTCAGGCGGAACAGCTCTTGAGCGCGGCTCGCCTCGCCCAGGTAGCGTTCTGCCAACAGCGGCAGCGTGTCGCCGTCGGCAACCACATGCGTCCCCATCCGGATCGGAGCGGGTTCACGCACCGGCGCACCGATCGATGGTTTGCCAGCCAAGTAAGCCGGGCCATAGTCGGGCTGAGCGAAGCCGGGCTGAGCATAGTCAGGTTGAGCAAATTGTGTTTGGGCGGCCGCGGGCTGGCCCCAATCAGTGCCGATCGCCTGCTGAGCCGCGGGCTGGGAAGCGAACGGTTGCCCCCCCACGGGGGCGTCCCAATTCGTTTGTCCCCAAGACGACGCGGCAGGCGCAGCGCTGGCCACCGGAGAAGCCGGCGGGAATGCCCGGGCTTCGCTGGGCGTGCTGCTCGGCGGCATTGCAATCGGCGCGGCCAAACGGGCGGAAGCATCAGGCCAATCAGCGTTTGGCAATGCCGGGGCGGGGGGTAGTGACAGGCCGGTGGAGCCCAGCGTGGGCTCGCCCCAACCGGCCGAGGCGTTGTACCAATCGTTGGCTCCACCGGCGGTGGGCGCAACCCCCTGCACGCCCACTTCCGGCGCGAATGCGGTAACGCTTGGCGTGGCAGCGGCGGGAGCGGGGGTTGCCGCTAAGGCCGGTGGCGTGCTTGCCAAAGGCAAGGGAGAAAGCGGCGCCGCCGACTGGGTGGGGTCTTGCAGCGGGGGGCCGCTGGGGGCGAGGGGCTCGAGCCACGAGGTGCTTTCGCCAGCCGCCGGCCGCAGCCGCTGCGCGAGACGCTCCGCCAGGTCGGGCGGACCAAAGAGTGACGCGGCAAAGAAGCCCACGCCAAGCAGAATGATGGAAGAAACGACTTTCGAGAGTTCAGTCACGGCGTACCCCGAACCTGACGCCTGCAAGACGGCCGGGGCTCCGTGGCGGAGGGGGCGCGCAGCGGCGAGGGTGTTGGTGATTCGTCCGTGAACAGCAAGCGACCCGGTAGCATCCAGTCCGGGGCCGCATCATCATCCGTATAGCGAGACATCGGCGTGCCACGCCGCGGCCATGAGAGCCCGCGGCCAAGTGTGGCGTGGTGCGGGTGGCGTAAACCTTGCCGGCACCGCACCGGGCCGGCATAGATGCCCGCCGCCCGGCAAGATACGCGGCAACCTGCGCCGCGGTTCGCAGCAACCGCGGCGCAAGTGGCTCGTGCTAGTTGGCAGCGTTGCAGGCACCAACGTTGGCGTGCTCGGCACCGATCGCTGCCGGCTCGCCAGCCGGTTCAGCGACCGCTTGAGATGGCGGCGGGGCTAGCTTCTCGGACTCCTCGTCGTCGTCGGCATAGGCCGTCAACTTGTTCAGTCCATCCAGAGCGGCCACCTTGTAGCACTCGGCCATGGTCGGATAGTTGAACACCGTATCGCGGAAGTAGTTGAGCGTGCCGCCCAAGCGCATCACTGCCTGACCGATATGAATAATTTCGGTCGCCGAATCGCCGATCGCATGCACGCCAAGGATCTCGCGTGTCTCGCGGTGGAACAGGAGCTTCATAAGCCCCGTGTGATCTCCCACGATCTGCCCGCGGGCGATCTCGGAGAAGCGTGCGAGTCCTACCTCGTAGGGCACGTGCTCCTCGGTGAGCTGCCGCTCGGTTTTGCCGATCAGCGAGATCTCAGGAACTGTGAACAGCCCGTAGGGGATTTCTCCCATGTCGGTGTTGGGCACGCCGAAAGCGTTGCCCACCGCTTGGCGTCCCTGTTCCATCGAGGCGCTCGCCAGCGCGGGGAAGCCGACGATATCGCCCACGGCGTAGATGTGCGGCACTTCCGTTTGGAAGCGTTCGTTCGCGTACAGCCGGCCGCGTTTGTCGGGCTTGAGGCCCGCGGCCTCGAGGTTCAGCGATTCGGTGTCGCCCTGGCGTCCGACGCTAAACAGGACGGTCTCGCCCAGCACGCGCTTGCCGCTCTCGAGCTCTACCGCGACTGAGCCCCCCTTCAAGCGACGCACGTCAGCAACGTTTTCGCCCAAGCGAAAAGTGACCCCCATCGATCGGGCGTTGTAGACCAGCGAGTCGACCACCTCGCGATCGCAGAAGTCGAGCAGCCGATCCCGGCCGTCGATGATTGTCACACGCACGCCGAGCGTCGCGAACATCAGCCCGTACTCGACGCCGATCACTCCGCCGCCAACGACGATCATCGAACGCGGGATGTGGTCGAGGTTGAGGAACTCGTCCGAATCGAAGACCGTGCGGCCGTCGAAGGGGATATGTTCGGGACGCGACGGCTTGGTGCCGGGGGCCAGCAGAATCTTGTCGGCGGAGAGGTAGAGGGGTTCCCCTTCGCCAACGACCTCGATGGCGTGGGGGCCAACGAAGCGGGCCTCGCCTACGATTGTTTTCACACCGTTGCGATCGAACTGATCCTGGATGACGTCCCACTCGCGCTCGGAGACATGCGCCAGCTTTTGGCGGAGGTCGTCCATGGTGATATTGCCGCGCGAGCGGTACTGATCGGCGTAAACCTCGCGTTGGCGAAAGCCGGACAGGTGCAAGATCGCCTCACGCATCGTCTTAGAGGGGATCGTGCCGGTGTGCAGGCAGACGCCACCGACGAGCTCGCGGCGCCGCTCGACGAGAGCGACCCGTTTGCCAAGCTTGGCACCGGCAATGGCGGCCTTCTGTCCGCCGGGTCCTGAGCCGACCACCACCAAGTCGTAATGTGTTGCCATGTTCGCTTTGCCCGCGCAAGAGTTCTGTATTCGGTAGGGGGACGCGCGGCCCAACGTAGGGGGCGGCGTCGCACCGAGAAACCTAGGCCGCGGGGCGTGGCATCCTGCATAGCGGTCCAGGAACGCCACGCGGACCGTACCGGCAGAAGGCCCCCGCAGCGGTTGTGCGGGTCGTGCGGGTGTGGTCAGCCGCAGGGCATGAGCCGCTTGGCAGCCGACTAGGGCTCAAGCCCTTTGGCGGCCGAGTAGGCCCAAGCCGTTGGTAACGAGGTATCGCCCTCGCGACGCGAGTGCTTCAGCAGCGACTGCGGCTAGGCGGCCAAGTACTCGAGGATGGCAGCGTGATCGGTGAGGTTTTCTACGAGCACGTCGGGATTGGCGGCCGCCAGCTCCATCACGTCAGTATGACCGGTCGGCACGGCAACCGCGTAAGCCCCGATAGCACGCGCGCAGCGGACGTCGTTGGGCGTGTCGCCGATGACAACCACGCGCTCTTGCCCGGTCGAGGGGCCGTGGTGCTCACGCGCCCGATCCAGGGCGGTGGCAGCGATATCGTTGCGGTCGGGATGCTCGTCTCCAAATCCGCCAAACGCAAACCGGTCCCACAAGCCGTAGTGGGTGAGCTTGAGCTTCGCCGCGGCCGCGACGTTTCCGGTGAGCAGGCCAAGATGCACGTTCCCCTGTGCTTCAAGCCGTTCGATCAGCGTGATCACGCCGGGCAAAACTTCGCCCCCGCAGCGGTGCAGGTGATCGTCGAGCCGCGCGACATAGGCGGCGTAGAAGCGGCGCCAGTTTTCGTCGGTGTTCGGGATACCGTGCGCCTCGAACAACGCCGCGGCGATACCGCGATCGCTGCGGCCGGCGAACGGCACCTCGCGTGACAGCTTGGCTACGGCGAACTCCGCTTGGAAAGCGTCGGCGAAGGCGTACATGCCAGCACCCCCCGTCAGAAGGAGGGTGCCATCGATATCGAATAAGCAGGTTCTCATGCCAGGATGTTAGCGGCAGGGCGTCCGATGGCCAGCGGTGCCAGCAGTGAGATTGTCGATTAGGCAGACTTTACTGGAGTCGGGGCCGGGGGGGATCCGATACGTCTGAATAGCTGTGATCCAGGGGGGCCTGGCGTGCAGCGCCGTCGCATCGCTTCCGCTTTACGGGAAGCCTCAGCGCGATCGGCATGCCGTCGGACCTGACACGCCCCCCGCTTTGAGGATCTTGCGATGCGTCTGGCCAAGTGCTTCACGCTTACTGTCTCGCTGCTGACCGCGGCTTCGGCAACTTTGGCCGGAGAGCCGCTTCGCTGGCAGCCCAGCGGGGTGACACCGGTTGCGCACGCTGCGGCTTCGCGTCCCCAGCTGCGTCCCAAGGCACCCTCCGTGCCGATCTCATCGAGCCGTGCCACGCAGGCGGTTGCGACCGCACCGGTTGCTGCCAAGCAGCCGGCTCCAAGGGTTTCGAGCAATCCGCCGGCCAGCGCTCAGGGGGCTCAGGCCGTTCGTCGCGCTGCCTATCAGGTTGCCAGCCAGATGCCGAGCGACACCCGCGCGGCGGCTAGCCCTGGCGAGGCGATTACCCCCGCTTGTTACAACGGCAGCTGTGGCCCCGAATGCGGCTGCGGCATGCCCGGACCGTTGATGGACCCCTCGTGTGGGTTGGGTGGTTGTGGCGACGTTGCTTGCGGCGTCCCCTGCGATGATAGCTGCGGCTGCGGAGAGATCGGCTGCGGCGGCATGTGTGGCGAGGGCGTTTGCGGCTGTGGCTGCGGTGCCGGAGTCGGCAATTGCCTGTCACGCGGTGCCGTGCCGGTCGTCTTCTTTTTACCGCCGATCCAGAACCTGAACTTTTTCGGTGGTGTCCAAGCCTTCAAGGGCGCGCTGGATGCCAACCGTGACCGGGGCAACTTTGGCGGTAACCTTGGTGTCAACCTCAGCGGTCGTATGGCTTGGCTGCCATTGCCGGGACTTGGCTATCAGCTCGGGTATCGCGCGGTTTCGAGCCAACTGCACGGCTCAGACATTGGCGATACGGCCGACCCGCACACGCAGCAGTTTTTCACCGCCGGCTTGTTCCACCGCCAGTGTGTTGGGCTCAACTACGGCGTCGTTTACGACCTGCTCAAGGATGAACGGATCGAGTCGGCCGACTTCGGCCAGCTCCGCGGTCTGATCAGTGTCCGCAATCCGCGCGGTCATGAGATCGGTTTCCTGTTTGCCCGGCACCTGAGCGACAACGTCCTCGCCGGACAAACCTATGAGGGTGTCGATCAGTACCTGCTCTTTTATCGCCTTTCGGGCCAGCAGGGGGGCGAGTTCCGCTTCTTTGGCGGCATGGACGACGACAACATGGGCATCGTCGGGGCCGATGTGGACGTCCCGCTGAACAACCGTTGGTCGTTGCAGTCGGGCTTCTCGTATCTCATTCCCGAGGACGATACCGCTGGCATCGGATCGACTCAGGAAGGTTGGAATATCGGCATGAATCTGGTGTGGCACTACGGCAAGCGGGCTCGTCAGTCTTACGGAGCCCCGTTCCGTCCGCTGTTTAACGTGGCTGATAATGGGTCGTTCTTTGTGGACGACAAACCGTAAGGGGTGTCGGGAATGGCTTACGGGGCCGGCGTTCTCTGGAACGCCGTGCCCCGGGGCCGTTCGACAGGTGGTCTGCATCGGGGGCAGTACTAGCGATGCCACGCTAGGCCGCTCCGGCTAAACGGTTCCGCCCCGGTTTCACTACGCAAGGAAACGCGTTACGTGGCGATTCGGCGTCGCGGCACGGCAGAAAGCATGCCGATGGCGGCAAGCGCCAAGGCGGAGGGCTCGGGGATACGCGGCGCATTGCTTCCGGGAATGAAGCCGGTAACCGACAGCTCACCCGACCAAGTGATCCGATAGGGGCCCTCAGGTACCGGGAAAAAACCGTCCAGGCCGTCGCTCGACGTCGGATAAAAGCTCTCATCGTTGTATGCGGTGATTGCTTCCTCCTCGGACAGCAAGAAGCTACCGATGGCGAGCAGATAGTCGCCCGGCGCGAGAAAAATCGACAGGTACGAGTCGTACCCATAGATCGAGCCATCGCCGTAGGTCGACGAAAAGTCGTCGTCGTTTGCGTCGATAAAGGTCCCGGGAGCCATCGCCCCGTTATCTTCAAAGAGGTAGATGTAGGGGTCGATGAACGCGATCTGGGCGTCGCCGTTGACGTCGAAGGTTTCATCAAAATCGTCGTCGCCATCCAGCAGATCTTCGGAATCGATCTCCCATGAGAGGGTGTCGATTGTCACGACACCGGGCGAGATCACGGTGAACAGCCACCAATCGACCGTGCTGCCGACGCGCCCGCCGGTATCGTCGAGGATCTCAAGAATGCTGCCCGTGATAACCGTCTCGGCAACACCTGCTTGTGCAAGTGGGACTGAAAATAGTGCCGCTGCGATTGAGGCAGTGGCTCCCAGCAAGGGAGCGAAGTGGTTGCGGCTCATGAGCGGTCCGGGAGTTAGGACGGGGGGCATCGGTGCGGAAGCCCGCACCGGGTGCCGAGCGTATCCGTCATGAGTTCAATATGTCAAACATTTTCCGATGCTTAAGATCTCGAAAAACCTATGAGTCGCCTCAAGGTCAGCGGCTGGTGCGCGCTCCCAGCCGTCAGGCCCTTGAAGATCACGAATTCGTTGGTTAGCGGGAGACTGCTCGGAGGCATCGCTCGGTGTCACAAGGTCCGCTCTGCTTCGCAAGCACCCATGCGAAGTCTCGCGTCATGTATCCCTGTTGAAGGCTGCACCGAGACGCTACGGGCCGGGCTTTCTGTCCTGGTACCCGTCGAGCGCAACCTTTCACGGCTTGGAAACCCGAGCGAAACGCCGTAAACTAGGGCGTCGTGCGGGTTTTCGTAGCCCGTGCTGTTTGTCCACACCACTCCTTTGCTCAGCGAGCGTCGCCCCTTGGTCCCAAGCGGACAGGGGAAGCCGACCCGCTGCCCGAATGCCGAATCCGCCCTCTCGAGGCCGCCAAGACAACTGGGACGCTTTGCTTGCGGACCTTGGCACACCCGCCGCTCCGCCAGCAGCCAGCCAGCCGGCCGCTGCGCCGGCTCAGCCCGTTCCGGTTGCTCCGTCCGCTCCGGTGAGCGACGCCGTGCCGGCAGCACCGGCTGCCGCTGCCCCGCTGCCCGACGCCTATCCGAAGCCCAAGCCGAGCGCTTGGGATGTGTTGGTGGATGACTTGGGCATTGCGCCAGCAGTCAAGAACGCAGCGCCAGCAGCCAGAAACCCAGCGCCAGCAGCTGGGAACCCCGCCCCTGCGCGGGAATCCAAGCCGTCCCCCCCGACCGTCGCTTCTGCCCCGGCAAATGTTTCCTCTGCCGCTTCCGAGCCCGCCTCGAAGGCGGCTCCGAAGAGCGCGAGGGACTCTGCCGCTTCCAGCGGCAGGGGAGCGTCCGCCAAACGCTCCGCTGACAGCGACAAGTCGCCCACCGACCCGCCGACGTCGGGGGCTCCCTCGGTGAAGCCGCCGCCGAAGCGCGAGTGGGTGAAGTCCGAGGCGCTGGCAAAGAAACCACTTAGCGCGGTTGCGGAAGGCACCGCTCCGTCCCCGTCGGCTGCGCAGCCGACAGCCCCGCCGAAACCGCAACCCGCACCCGCCGTATCGAAGGCAAAAGCCCCGGCTGCTCAGGCAGCGCCGGCTGCTTCCGAATCAGAAGAGGCAAAGGGTGGCTTCGGGTTCGGGGGCTGGTTTCCGTTTGCCGGCCGGCGCTCAAAACGAGTTGCTGAAGCCGCCCTAGAGCCCGAGACGCTCGAAGAAGCCGAACTGCCAACCGATGTGTTTATTGCGTCGGAAGAGGAAACGGAGACGATCGCCGCCGATCCGAACGCGGGCGAAACCGACGAAGATCAAGACAAGCCCAAGCGCCGTCGCCGCCGCCGGGGCGGACGTCGGCGCGGAAAGCGTCGAGGCGAGGCTTCGGATGCGGGCGAAGAGGGGACCGTCACCGCAGCGGAAGAAGACCTGGAAGACGGAGCTTCGCTAGGAGACGATGAAGACGCGGCCGGTGCCGCTAGCGATGCGGACTCGGAAGACGACGAAGAAAAGAGCGAAGACGGTCGGCGGAAGCGTCGCCGACGGCCCCGTCGTCGTCGCCGCAAGTCATCGGAAGAAGGCGACACGAGCGTCGCGGCTGACGCCGACGAGGACGAAGCGTCTGACGACACCCCGACCTCATCCGGTGCTCCCTACGGACGACGTTCTGGTGCCGAGACGCTCGAAGAGGAAGACGAAGAAGACGACTTCGTCAAACCGAGCCACCACAACATCACACCTTGGGAGGAGGCGATCGGTGTTCTGGTCGATGCCAACATCGTGGCACGCCCCGACCGCCGGAAGCTGGGCAACGATTTTAGCCGCGGAGGCCGCGGAGGCCGTGGTTCGCGTGGCGGAAGCAGCAACAGCAGCGGAAACGCAAACAGCGGCGGTGGAAACAGCGGCGGTGGAAACAGTGGCGGCCGCCGCCGCCGGTCGTCGGGCAGCGAAAACCGGCCCCGCAGCGATTCTCCCTCTTAATTGGCTCGCCCCTCGGTCCCCTGCTGTCGATGAACCGTCCGCCCGTCGCTGATCGTCCGAACCACAACGCCGCCACGCCGGCCAATCAGTCGGCCGAAGACGTGAATCCGCTTGCGCCGGACGATGGGGGATGGCATTGCAGCCATCTGTACTACTCATTTGACCGTGTGGCGCTCAACGCCATGGCGTCGGTCCAGCGCGAGGCCGTTGCCCGCGCGCTGACAGAGACGCTCGATCCCGCTGCGGCGCACGCACCGACACGCTTGCAGACGCAGATTGTCAGCGGGCATAAGGCCGATTTTGGCGTGGTGATGCTCAACGCCGACCCGCTGGTGATCGACGCGATCCATCAGCGACTTATGGCGAGCGCTGCCGGCGCGGTCCTACGCCCGGGCTACTCGTTCGTTTCGGTCACGGAGATCAGCGAGTACGTCCCCTCTGTGGAGGGGTATGGCAAGCGGCTGGTTTCCGAGGGAGATGAACAGGGTTCGCCCGCCTACAACGCGAAGCTGAAGGCCTACTCAGACCGATTGGAGGGGATGAACCGGCAGCGGCTAACGCCTGAACTGCCGCCGTACCCCGCGGTCTGCTTTTATCCGATGAATAAGAAGCGGAAAGTCGGCGAAAACTGGTTTACACTGAGCAAAGAGGAACGCAGCCGGATGATGGGCGAACACGCCCGCAGCGGTATGGCGTACGCCGGCAAGGTGAGCCAACTCATCACGGTCGGTTTGGGAATGGATGACTGGGAGTGGGGAGTCACCCTTTGGGGGGCAAACCCCAAGTATCTCAAAGACATTGTCTATGAGATGCGATTCGATGAAGCGAGTGCGCGGTACGCCGAATTCGGCCCCTTCTTAGTGGGGTACGTTGCCGACACCGCGCAACTGATCGACCACTGCCGAGTGAGACGCTAACGAAGCGATCGATTTTCTGCTGATCTAGCCGCAAACGCCCCGTTGCCAGGGGTGATCTTCCTCTTCTGTTTTGCGGCAGATCCCCAACCCTGCGGCGACGTTGTTTGTAGAAAGGGCCTCCGTTGGAGATCCCTTCAAGCAGCCATAAGGGGGAGTGCTAATTGGAAAATCGATCCGCTCGATCGAAGCCTTCACAACCTGACCAAGACACCACTGCCGAGCCCTCTCCGATGAAACTAGAGTCAGTTACACGCTGCGTGATGCTGGTTGGCATTCTCGGCTGGGGAGTCTTAGCCAAGAGTGAGTACCGCACCATTGAGGGGACGGGCAACAACCTCGTGCAAGCCTCGTGGGGGGCGGCGGGCGAAGTGCTCCAGCGGGTAGCTCCTGCCGCGTACCCCGGTGACGGGTCGGGATCAACGATCCTCTCCTCGCCGGACCGTGCCAATCCGCGAGCCATCAGCAACACGCTCTTCCCGCAGGTGACCAGCACCCCCAACGCGCGGGGGATGACGGCTGGCGTTTGGCAGTGGGGGCAGTTCCTGGATCATGATCTGAGTTTGACCCTGGCCAACAGCGCTGACCCGGCCATGATCTTCTCGCCGGCAGATCCCTATGGCATGGCGATGGTGCCGTTCAGCCGATCGCTAAGCGTGACCGACTCGAACGGAGTGCGTCAGCATGTGAACGAGATCACGAGCTACATCGACGCCTCGATGGTTTATGGATCCGATGCGGCCCGCGCGACGGCGCTGCGCGAGCACGCTGGCGGACGTTTACAGACCAGCGCGGGGGGCTTGTTGTTGCCAACCAGCAACTTGCCGGGACTCGGCACACTGGCCAACGATAACGGCGGCCTGGGAGCGACAACCTTGTTTGTCGCCGGCGATATCCGCGCGAATGAGCAAACCGGTTTGACGGCGATGCACACGCTGTTTGTACGTGAGCACAACCGCGTGGCGGGTCAGCTCTCCGCGCTGCATGCGGGGGACACCGCCTGGGATGACGAGCGTCTCTACCAGTCGGCCCGCGCGATCGTGGGAGCCCAGGTGCAGGCGATCACGTACAACGAATTCCTGCCCGCGCTGATGGGGGTCTACGCCCCCACGAGCGGTGGCTACAGCTACTCGGCGGGCGTCGATGCCTCGATCGCAACGGAATTCTCGGCCGCCTTCTTCCGCCTTGGCCACAGCATGCTCAACGAGCAGCTGCTGCTCGTGGACACCGCGGGCCAGCAAACCGGTGCGCTGACACTCGTCGAATCCTTCTTCAATCCGCAGCTGGTAATCGACTCGCCAGAAATCATTGATAAGACCCTCATGGGGTTGATGGCTCAGCAGGCGAACGAGCTGGATACACAATTAATCGATGGCGTGCGTAACTTCTTGTTTGCGCCCAGCGGCGGTGTTGGCACGGACCTGGCCTCGTTGAATATCCAACGCGGCCGCGACCATGGACTGCCCGATTACAACACGCTCCGGGTTGCGTACGGTTTGTCGCCCGCCGCCACTTTTGCCGACATCACGAGCGATGCGGCCGTGCAAGCAAGTCTCGCACTGCTCTATGGCGACGTCGACAACATCGACCCCTGGGTCGGGGCCTTGGCGGAAGAGCAATTGGCCGGAGCGAGTGTCGGCGAACTGATGGGGACCGCCCTCATCGATCAATTCACACGCCTACGCGACGGCGATCGCTTCTTCTACAGGGGCGACGCTGAATTGATATCGCTCGCTTCGACGGTCGGCGTCGATCTCGCGACGATGACGCTTACGGACGTCATTGTTTGGAACACCGCGATGGCTTACGAGGACATGCCCCCCAGCTTTTTCATGGGGACCCTTGTTCCTGAGCCTTCGGCGCTGGCTCTGATCGTGTTGGGTATGGGGTGGGGGAGTGGTCGGCGCTCGTCTCCTCGAGGCTAAGGTCGACCCATACCAGTCGGTGGTCCGAAGCCGCAGCGGCTTCGGCACCGGGCTCACCCGCCACGGGCCAAAAGACGCCCGAACCCACGACCCTCAACCCTGCCGAGGGAAGCGCGTAGTCGATCCTCAGGTTGCCGTGGCCGTCGCGACCAAAGTCGCCCGTGTCGTGCGTGGGGTCGGCTTGGTGATCCGCGTTGAGCGACGCGTTGTTCTGGCTTGCGTCGATCGCTCCCACGCTGCGGGGCCGGGGGTCCTTCGCGAGCGACGGGCTGCTCAAGAGCCGGCGGATCGCCTCGGTCTGTCCCGATCCGTCTAGCGGATCGGCGTTCAGGTCGCCCAGCACGACGAACTCGGCACCGGGCGATAAGCTCCCGCTTTGGCCGCGGTCATCGACAAAGTAGTCGGGCAGTTGACCGGCCGTGTACTCACGCACCAGCCGCACCTCGTCGGCGTTGCGGCAGCCGTTGCGATCCTCGGGCCCATCGAAGACCGGTGGCGTGGGGTGCGAGCAGATGAGGTGCAGCGCCCTGTCGTTGGGCACCCGAACCACGACGTCCCACAGACTCTTAGACGGAAGCCTGAGAGCCGCCCAGGTTGCATCGTCGTAATACGACTCTCCGCTCGGAAGCACGGGACGGCGGGCGTTGGGAAGCGTGCTCCACGGCAAACGCTGAAACGTGCGTGTGGCCTGCGTGTCGATCGGCCATCGCGAGAGCACGGCCATGCCGTACTGACCCGGGTACCTGCCATAGCCCCAGGCGTCTTCGGGGTCGGTCGTTTGTTGGTTGCGGTTGAGATCGCGGCCGCTGGGGTACCCGGTATTGACCGGTGCCTGGAAGATATGGCGGTAATCAATCGGCAGCTGTCCGGCTTGCCCCACGGCCAGATAGCGCTCGGCAAAGAGTGTTGCCGGATGCTTTTGAGAGTCCTGGTCGATCTCGCACAGCAGCAGAATGTCGGGCCGGACACGCTGGATCACCTCGGCAATCTGGCGGGCTTGCGCGTCGGTGCCCGAGGCAAGGTCCGCGGCCAGCTGTCCCGCCGCAGCGCGGTACAGGGCCACGTTGTAGGTCGCTACGCGTAGGGTGCCCTCTTCGGCGGCAGCATTCGCCACAAGGAAGCATCCGAGCGCCCCCAGAAGAAAGGGGACGGGGTGCCAAGCGTTTGATTGGGCCAACATTGGCGGTCGTTGCTGGGGGGGAAGGGGGGGATCGCGAAGCTGCTGAGATCTTAACTCTTTCGTTGGGGGGTCTGTAGCAGCTTTGCGCACGGGGGTTCGCCGGGTAGACTCCGCCGCTAGCACCGCGGTTGGGGCGGGCCTGCGGGCTTTCGCCTTTGTCCGCACAGCGAGTCAGGCAGACCCACAACGAGTCGATACCTAGTAGCGAGGTGATCGTGGCAGGCGTTTACGAAGTCCAGCACCCGCTTATCGACTGCCACCTTTCTCGCCTCCGCGAAGCTACGACCCGCCCCGAGGAATTTCGCAGCCTCGTGCGGCGCGTGGCCACCTTGCTTGCCTACGAGGCCACTAAAGACCTGGCGGTTGAGGCCACGCGGGTGACCACGCCGCTGACAGAAACCGCCGGATGCAAGCTCGCCGAGCGGATCGGACTGGTGCCCATCCTGCGGGCCGGGTTGGGCATGGTCGAGCCCGTGCTCGACCTGATCCCCTCGGCCGAGGTCTGGCATCTGGGGCTTTATCGCGACGAAGCAACCGCCGAGCCTGTGGAGTACTACAGCAAGTTGCCCCCCGGCAGGCCCGTCGATACGGCGCTGGTTGTCGATCCGATGCTCGCGACCGGTGGCTCGGTTATGGCGGCGGTGGAGACGCTCTACGCGTGGGGCGTGCAGCGGATCAAGGTGTTGTCCGTGCTTGCCGCACAGCAGGGGATCGACGACTTCGCGGCGCGATTCCCCGATGTGCAGATCTTTGTCTGCCGGATCGATCCCGAGTTGAACGCGAATAAGTTCATCGTTCCGGGATTGGGGGACGCCGGCGACCGGATCTTTAACACCCCGCAGCGCTAAGGCGCTACGCCGCTCACCTTTTTATCCGTCTCAGGACTGGTTCATGGAACGCTTCACAAGCCTGCTCGGGATTGCGGTCATTATCGGCCTGGCCTGGCTGATGAGTTCGCATAAGAAGCGGTTCCCGGTGCGGATCGTCGTGTGTGGGCTGTTGCTGCAGTTCGCGTTTGCGGTGCTGATCCTCCGCACGCCTTTCGGGGCAAGTGTCTTTGCGCTGGTGGATCAGGTGTTTGTTTCGCTGCTGAACTGCGTTGACTCGGGTGCCGAGTTCCTGTTCGGTTCAAGCTTCAAGGACCACTTCTTTGCGTTTCGCGTGTTGCCGACGATCATCTTCTTCTCGGCATTTATGTCGATCTTCTACTACTTCGGTGTGATTCAGAAGGTCGTCGGCGCGCTCGCAATTGTAATGCAGAAGACGCTCGGCACGAGCGGCGCGGAAACGCTTTCTTCCGCCGCCAACATCTTTGTTGGTCAGACCGAGGCACCGCTCGTTATCCGGCCCTACATCAGCACCATGACCCGCTCGGAACTGAACGCGGTCATGGTGGGCGGCTTCGCCACTATGGCGGGGGGGGTGTTGGGGGCTCTTTCGGCCATGGGCATTAACGCGGGCGACCTGCTCTCGGCCTCCGTCATTTCGGCACCCGGTGCGCTGCTACTGGCGAAAGTTATGCAGCCCGAAGTCGATACCCCCCGCACGCTCGGCCACGTGGGGGTAGACGTGGATGATGACAGCGTCAACGTTCTGGAAGCGATTGCCAACGGCACGACGGGCGGTCTGCAACTGGCCCTCAACGTGGGAGCCATGCTCATCGTTTTCTTGGCGCTTATCGCGGTCGTCAACGCGCTGTTGGGTCTCGCAGGAGAGGGCTACTGGTGGGCCGCCGAGCGGATGGGGCAAGCCGTCCCCGACAGCACCACCGCCTGGACACTGGAAGGCATCCTCGGCGGGCTCTTCGCCCCCATGGCCTGGCTGATCGGCATCGAGTCGGGCGACTGTCGCGCCGCGGGGCAGCTGATGGGACTGAAGATGGCCACCAACGAATTTGTTGCTTACGGACGGCTGGCCGAATTGAGCGTTGCTGGCACCGACGGCATCGCTGCCGGGGCCGAAGCGATCAGCGCCCGCACCCGCCAGATCATGACTTACGCCCTGTGCGGCTTCGCGAACTTCAGTTCGATCGGTATCCAACTGGGGGGGATCGGCGGCATTGCTCCCGAACGCCGTGCCGACTTGGCGACGCTCGGATTAAGGGCGATGATTGGGGGCACGCTCGCGGCGTTCATGACCGCATGTATCGCCGGCCTGCTCATCTGAAAGCAGCGGCGCGGTGATCGCCCCTCCCGCACGCCTCTCTCTGTTCTATCCTCCACGCGCGACACTTCCCGATCATGAAGATCCTCTACTCAGAAGAAGCACTGCGGGCCGGCGTCGAGAAGATGGCGGGTGAGATCCGTACCACCTACGGCGAGACCCCGCTGACGATAGTCAGCGTGCTCACCGGCAGCATCGTGTTGCTCGCGGATTTGATCCGACGACTCGAGATGCCGATCCGCGTGGGTGTGATCGAGGCCAGCAGCTACGGCGGAGCCACGACCACTCGCGGCGAGCTCACGATCAATGCTGAGCTGCTGCTCGACATCGAGGGGCGCGACGTGCTGCTGGTGGATGACATCTTTGATACCGGTCACACCCTCGTACGGGTGCTGGACAAGATGCGCGAGCTGCAGCCCAAGTCGCTCCGCTCGGCGGTGCTGCTCCGTAAGCACGGTCGCCAGGAAGTGGACGCGCTGCCCGACTTTGTCGCGTTCGATATCCCCGACGAGTTTGTCGTCGGCTATGGCCTGGATTACGACGACCATTACCGCAATCTGCCTTACCTGGCGGTGATGGAAGACGCCGATCTTGAGCAGCATCCTAAGCTGACAGCCAAGCAGGGCGTTTGACGCGGGCTCGCCGCCCCGCTGCCCGGGGAGAGCCGTGCATCTCGTCTGGCTGGAAGCTGGGGGATCTAGTAAGGTTCTGGCTGGTTGGATAACTCTTGCGAAGTCGCCTATTTGGCGTCACCAAGACCGCGTTGCCAGAAGGATCTGCGATGGACTACCGGGCTACTTATGACGAGTACTGGAATCGTGAGGATCGCCAGGGGGAGAGTTCCTTCGGGTGCGTTTCCACCGTCGCCGAAGAAATACAGCGGTGCGTAGGTGTCGGTTCGATCGTCGATATTGGTTGCGGCCACGGCCACCTGGTCCGCGAATTGAATCAGCGGGGATTCGACGCCCGGGGAGTGGATGTCTCGAACGTGGCGGTTGACGCAGCCAACGCCACGAGCCCCGGGCGCTTCCAGTTCGGCAGCATTCTCGATTTGCCGCTCGAAGATGCGTCGTTTGACTGCGTGGTGAGCACGGATTGTTTCGAGCATCTCGAGCAGGCCGATGTGCCGCGCGCCCTCGCGGAACTGTGGCGGGTTGCGCGGCAGGATGTTTACCTGCGGATTGCTTTGAAGGAGGATCGCGATGATCGTTGGCATCTAACGGTGAAGGATCGCGAATGGTGGGAAACCTGTTGCTACGAAGCAGGGTTTCGCAAGCACCCGCGTTACTTTCTGGCGAGCCCCTTTGGCTGCTTGGATCAGCAAACGGATCATTGCACGATTGTCCTTAGCAAGATCAAGGACAAAGCGCTCGAGCGCTATCCGTTGGCAGCGCTGCTCGCGGAGCGTCAGCTGCACACGGACATGAGTCGCGAAGCGGGGCGCCGCTCCGACGCGCATAACATGCGGTACTTCGAGGCGGCGCGGCGCGTGCGGCCTGGTGATCGCGTGCTGGACATCGCCTGCGGTCTGGGCTACGGCGCGACGCAGATCACGCACAACTCGCGCTGCGCGTCTTATCTGGGGATAGATAACAGTGACTATGCGATTGACTACGCGCAGGCATCTTTCGGTGATGAAGCCGCGGCCATTCGCTTCGAAAAAGGGTCGTTGCCCGAGTGCTTAGCGGCCCGAGAAGCAGACTCGTTTGACTTCATCGCGAGCTTTGAAACACTCGAGCATCTGCAAGACCCCGCCGGCTTCTTGCGTGAGTGCCGTCGGTTGCTGACCCCCGGCGGTCGGCTGATGCTCAGCGTTCCCAACGATTGGACGGAAGCAGACGGCAAGGATCCCAACCCGCATCACTTCCACGTTTACACCTGGAATCGCATTCTCCAGGAGCTGCGCGAAGAAGGCTTTCTGATCGAGCAAACCGTCGCCGAAACCGTCAGTCGCCGCAAAGAAGACGGCGCGTGGGCGACGCATGGTTACGAATGGCGCGAGCATGAGGTCCGGTCGGTGGAAACCGCTGCGGGCGAGTGGTGCATCTTGCTGGCCATGAAAAGCCCCTTTGAAAACACCAAGGCGGCGTTCACGAATTCGGCCTTCGCCGAGGCGGTAGGGCAGTCGTCGAACGTCATGGATTTTTCCAATCAGTATGAGAATCCGTGGCTGGTGCGGAGCCTCATTACGCGGGGTTTGCGCACCGAGCGCGCCGCGTTGCAGCACGAGCTAGCCGACGAAGTCCTCGGCCGATCGCAGCGCTCCGCCGACCGGGGGGCCGCGCTGTGCGTAAAGGCCTACGTGCAGCTGGGGGGGGAGTCAGCTTGGTCGGAGAGCGAGCCCGTGGTCGAAGCGTGCGAACGGTATGCCGGCTCGGTGGATGTCGGGGCAGGACCGCCCATTGAGGTCCGCTGGGCGGTTTCGCTTGCTTACGCCGGCGGGCTGCTCGCGATGCGATCCGGCCAGCGTGACCGCGCAAAGCGCTTGCTCCAGCAAGCCGTTGACTTGCCCTTCATGCGCTACTCACCTGTCTTGGGGACCAAGACGGTTGGTGCGGCGCTGCTGCTGGCCCGGCTGGCGGTGGCCGATCGTTTGAACGACGAAGCGCGAACGTGGTTTCGCCGGGGGCTTGAGCTCAGTCAGCAAGCGGTTACCGCCGATTGGTCGGCAAACTATGGTGATCTCGCCCGCCAGCCGTTGCCGTTGTTCAAAGAGCTAGCGGAGGTGCTGGAACTCGGTGGCCAGTGCGCCGCCGGACTAGCGCTGCTAGAAATCGACATGCCGGCTCCCGTTTTTTGGGAGCAAATCGGAGCGAGCAAGTCAGCCGAAGTGGAGCGGCTAACCAGCGAGATTACGAGCCTCAACGAGCAATCGCAAAAAGCCGGTGAGGTGCTTGCCTGGCATCAGCAACAACTGAGCACCTGGCACGGCGCGTACGAGCATTGGCGGGCCCAGGCCGAACATTGGCAAGGAGTTGCCGAGAGTCCTCACCCATCGTTGCAACACTGGAACGATCAGGCAGCCCTGTGGCGCGACCTTGTTGAGCAATCGAAAATCGAGATCGATCAGCTCCGCGGCATGCTAGAGCAGCAGCAAGCGTCGCAGCAGCACTGGAACGCCCAGGCCGCTTTATGGCGTGATCTGGTCGAGAAGGCGTACGCCGAGAACGAGCACTTGCGTGCCGAAGCTGACCGCCCGCGCGGAACGCTGGGCCACCTGAAGCAGAGCCTGCGCAGGCGAGTTGATAGCGCGCGGGCAAAGTGGATGCGTCGTCCCCATCGGCTGGATTCAACGAAGGCCAAGGCTTCCGAGGAAGCGACGCTTCACAAGGAGTAGCGAGTTGCGCTGCTCCACGCTTGCTCGGGAGTTTCTGCCGGCGCTGCGCTTTGTGGGGCGCGTTATCGGACCACCAGCAAGACGCTTCGTTTTAGTTCGTAAACGTCCGCTCGACGAACTTCGTATCGATCCGCGCCTCGTGGAAAGCCGTATGGCTGAGGATCTCTTGATGGAGCGGCTTGGTGGTCTTGATGCCGTCGACTTTCAGCTCCTGCAACGCCCGGAGCATCACGGCGATCGCCTCTTCACGCGTCGGTTGGTGGACGAGCAGCTTGCCGATCATCGAGTCGTAGTGCGGCGGCACGACATAGCCGCTATGCGCGTGAGAATCGAACCGCACACCGAAGCCACCGGGAACAATGAGCCGTTCGATCCGTCCGGGCGAAGGACGGAAGTTTTGTGACGGGTCTTCGGCGTTGATACGGCATTCGATCGCGTGGCCGCGTGGCTGAATGTCGTCCTGGGTAAACCAGAGCGGCTCGCCCGCCGCGATGCGGATCTGGGCCTTGATCAGATCGACGCCCGAGATGAGCTCGCTGACCGGGTGCTCGACCTGAATGCGGGCGTTGACCTCGATAAAGTAGAAGTTGTTCGAGCCATCAACGATGAACTCAACCGTTGCGGCGTTGGTGTAGTTGGCGTGCTTGATCAAACGGACCGCGGCCTCGCACATGGCGGCGCGTGTCTCGGGCGAGACGTTAGGGCTGGGGCTCTCTTCGATGAGCTTCTGGTGGCGCCGTTGAGTGGAACAATCGCGCTCGTAGAGATGCACAACGTTGCCGTGCAAGTCGGCGAGCACCTGAACCTCAACGTGGCGTGGGTTCTCGACGTATTTTTCGAGATAGACGGCACCGTTACCGAAGGCGGCTTCGGCCTCGGCCCGGGCCTGCTGCAAAGCGGACTTGAGCGATAGATCGTTCGAGGCGACACGCATGCCACGCCCCCCGCCGCCGGCCGTCGCCTTGATCAGCACGGGGAAGCCCACTTCGTGGGCGAAGCGGATCGCTTCGTTCTCGTCGGTGATGCACCCGTCGCTGCCAGGAACCACCGGCACGTTGGCAGCGCGGGCGATTTCGCGCGCGGCGTTCTTGTCGCCGAGCTTAGCCATCGCCTCGGGACTGGGCCCGATGAAATCGATGTTGCAGCTGCGGCAGACCTCGTTGAAGTGAGCGTTCTCGGAGAGGAAACCGTAGCCCGGGTGGATCGCCTCAACGTTGCCGACTTCAGCGGCGCTGATGACGTTGGCGATCTTCAGGTAGCTGTCGGCCGCCTTGGCGGGGCCAACGCAATACGCCGCGTCGGCCAGTTCGAGGTAATTGGCACCGCGGTCCCCCTCGCTGTAGATGGCGACCACGCCGACACCCATCTCGCGGCAAGCGCGGATCACACGCAGGGCGATCTCGCCGCGGTTGGCAATCAGAATCCGCTGGTACATGACGCTACGCCTTCAGTTCCCTGGCCAACGCCTGCACGGCGTCGGTTGACACGAGCCCGGCGCGCTCGCCGAGGCTAACGAACCACGCTTGCGATTATTCGATGCGGAACAATGGCTGGCCGTACTCGACCGTTGCCCCGCTCTCGACCAGCACGGCGACTATCTTGCCGCTGCATTCAGCGGGGATCTCGTTGAAGACCTTCATCGCCTCGATGATGCAGATCGTGGAGTCAGTCCCGACCTGATCACCCACTTTGACAAAGGGCGCTGCATCGGGGTTTGCCGAGGCGTAGAAGGTGCCCACCATCGGGCTGGGGATAACCTTACCGGCGGGCTCGGCGGCGGCGGGGGCGGCGGCCGAGACCGGAGTGGCCTGGGTGGGGGTGACCGGAGCGACGGGTGCCGGTGCAGCCGGGATCGCCGCCAGCACCTCGGTCTCGGGGCCACGCCGCAAGCGGATCCGTTGCTCTCCCTGCCGAAGATCGACCTCCGCCAGCTCGTGCTCGTTCATCAGCTCCACGAGGCGTCGAACCCGACGCACGTCGAACACATCGTTACCACTATTTGTCTTGTCGTTTTCCACTGCGTGTTTTCTCTGCGGTTGCTGGGGGCGGGGCGGGTCGGCGTAAAGCGGCTCCGCAGCGTGGCGGTAGCAACGCGGTGAAGCAACGACGGCAGCGCCCCCAGGGACTACAAACCAAGCGGAGAGTTTAGTTCGGTCGGGACGGTAGAACTACCCCGCACGTTTCCCCCGGTTTCGCTAAACCGCCGCTTTTGAGGGACATCTTGCTGGGGCTAGGGGCACCTGCCTAGGGCTTCAGAGGCAGGCATCCGCCAGCTCTTTCGGCACGTTCGAGAGCACTTCGTGGCCGGCTGGGGTCACGAGGATGTCGTCTTCGATCCGCACGCCGCCCCAGCCTGGCAAGTAGATGCCTGGCTCGACCGTGACAACCATCCCGGGACGCAGTTCAGTCGGTTGCTTACGGCTCAGGCGGGGGGCTTCGTGCACTTCGAGTCCAAGGCCATGACCTGTTCCGTGGCCGAATTTAGGGCCGTAGCCCGCCTTGGTGATCACGTCGCGGGCGGCCGCATCGACCGCTTCGCAGGTCACTCCGGGCCGGATGGCGTCGATCGCCGCAAGTTGGGCTCGCAGGACGGTTTGGTAGACCTCGGTGAAGCGCTTGCCGGGCTTCTGGGTGACCACCATCCGTGTGAGGTCGCTCGCGTAAAGCCCCGTGTACACTCCCCAGTCGATCAACGTGAAGGGGTGGTCGCCGACAACGGCGTCGGTTGGGCGGGCATGGGGCAGGGCGGCGTTCGGTCCGGCGGCAATGATCGCCGTGAAGCTCAACCGCTGCGCCCCGACCCGCCGGGCAAAGTACTCCAGGTCGCGGGCGATCTCGCGTTCGGTCATCCGTGGCGACCAACCGGCCCGAACCATTTCGTAAGCGCGTCGGGCATGGTCGCAAGCGATGCGTATCGATTCGACCTCGCTGTTGTCCTTAATGACTCGCAGCCCCTCAACCAGGCCTGGTGCCGGTTCGATCACCAAGTCAGGCAGGCTTGCCAGCAGCTTGGCGTGGTCACCCACGCACAGCGAGTCGGCCTCGACACCGAGGCGCTCGACGCCGGTCTTTCGCACCAGCTCGACGATCGTCGGCCACATCAACTCTCCTGGCTCGCGAACCTTAAGCGGTAGGTCAGGGCACTCGCCTTCGAGCTGGGTGGTGTAGCGCGGGTCGGTCACCAGCAGAGGGCCGTCGCCGGTCACCAGCAGATAGCTATCATCTCCGGTGAAGCCGGTCAGATAGGTGACGTTCGTGAAGTCGGTTACGAGCAGGGCATCGAGCCGATGTGCGGCGAGCCCTTTGCGGAGCTTTGCGATGCGGCCGCCGTGCGGTGCGGCGAGCGAGACAGACTTCTTCTTGGCCATCGAGAGGGTAGGGGGGCGGAGGCTGGCATCGGAGCGGCAGAACCGGCCCGTTCATTATCATGCCGTTGGGCCCGTCACCTCAAGCCGCCAATCAGCGGCGACGCCGCGCACTGGCCAAGCCTAGCAGCAAGCAGGTCAGCCCCACGCTGGTGGGCTCGGGAATCGCTCCGGCACCCACAAGCGCCGCGAAGGCTTCGACGGAAACGGTCCCCCCGGCACCCTGGCGCCAGAGGACAAAGTCGCCGATGTCGGTGATGCCGTCTTGGTTGAGATCGCCGCGCTTCCAGGCCTGAACGCCGGTCGCGCTGTGTGTCGTGAGCCAGTTGTTCACGAGATTGGCGAGGTCGCCCGTCGCACCGCCGCTATTGACCTCGCCGCTAACGACGCCATCCAGGTTGGTGTCTCCCATTACGGAGTACTGCTGCGAGTTGCGGAGCAAGTCGATCTGGTTGTAATAGTGCGAGTTAGACAGATCACTAAAACCGGTGTGCTGGCCAAACATGGGAACCGTGCCCGCGGTCGGCTGGCCATCCAGCAGGTAGATGCCGTGGAACACCCCGAGCAAAGTCCATTCTCCGAGCCCATTCTTGACAAAGATGGGGCCGCCCGAGTCGCCCCCCGAGCCTTGGAATTCGTCGGCCGTGGCAGAAGGCTCGACAACGTTGCCGCTGTCATTGAACGCTTGGTCGAAGCGCGAGACCAACCCGATGGTGTCGTTAAGACCGGGCACGGAGATCACGGCGTTAAGCCCGTTGTCGGTCAGTCCCGTAACGCCTGCGGGGTTATCGATACGGTTCGTGCCCCAGGCTTTCTCGCGGACCGATCCCCCGGTTGGAAGCTGTTCGAAAAAGTAGCCGCGATAGGGTGCCGCTGCGTCGCTGGTGAGCTGAAACGAGGAGTTGAAGCGAAAGTGACCATTCGGCTGCGAGGGATGGACGCGCCGCCGATTACCCGCGGCGATCGCGGTGATCTGGGTTCCTAACGTGGGGGTTTGCGTCGCGATCTGGATCGATTGCACATTGGGATCCATCTCTTCCGGTGTTAGGCCGGTAGTCGAATGGGTCTGGATCCGGAACAGCTTCAGGTCGGACTGAGAGCTGAGCGCTGTGCCCAGAAAGCTGCTTGGGTTGCTGAGAATGACTTCCGTACCGGGCACCGGTTCATAGGTGCCGCTGGGGAGAATGATCGACCCCGTGCTTACATGCCGAGCGGTGAGTACCCACTGATCTCCGAGGTAGATCGCCGAGCGTCCGCCGCCGGAGTTAGCCCAGCCCGGATCGTCTGCAGGGGCGGTGGTGTTGACACTTGAAGGGGTCACGGTGGACGAGCCACCAACCCCCGGCTGAGCCCATGTGCCCAGCACCAGTGCCTGCCCCTCGACAGCAAACGAAAGCAGCGCTAGCGTCGCGAGAGCCAACGAGGCGTGACGGACGACGAAAGAATCTCGCCGCGTAGCGTGGTAGCGAGTCGGCATCCGACCTGCTCCAGATAAGGGGAAGGGCTTCTCGCTCTGTTCCGCAGAGACCCCTTCAGAATAGCCGCAACCTGGGCCCTCGCCTAGCTTTTTGATCCTCTCCGTGCGGGGATTGCTGCGGGAGCAAGGCAAGCGTGCGCTCCGCTTAGGTAAGCTTTTGGGGTCGGAATGGTTCAACGCAATGTGACGATTGATCCGATGAAGCTCCTAAGGATGCGCGGTTGCCCGGTTTGTGGGTGACTGCGCCGCTAGCGGGCCGTCGCGTCCGGCGGTCCCCCTGAGCGTACGACCATTCAAGTGAGCGGGTCTCGGCATGTCACAAGTCACGGGTCTAGCGAACTGGTTTCTGAGGCTCCCGCTGGTGTGGGCGTCGCTGGCAACGCTGGCGTTCTACGCGGCGATTACCTCCGGCTGGATCGGTTCGCCGCTTATTGAACGGTACTTTGCCGCCCACCCGGTCGAATGGGTCTCAACGCTTCTGTTTGCCCTTGGTGCCGCGGCGCTAACAATCCGCTTTGGCGGTCTGGTCGGGCAATATGGGGTTCTGGAATCGGTTCCGCTGGGCGATCGCCCCGCCGCCGGTCAGCCGGTGAGCGAGGCCGCGACGCTTCTCGCCCGGCTTGATCGCATGCCGATCCATCTGCGGGGCACGTATCTCGTCCGGCGCCTGCGTGATGCCTTGGCTTACGTCAACGATGTGGGCACGGCCGATTCGCTCGAGGATCAACTCGATCGGCTCAACGAGACGGCACGTGAGCAGATGAATGCCGGCTACGCTGCCCCGCGGCTGATGCGGGCCACGCTGCCGATCGTCGGCATGTTGGGCACGGTCATAGGCATCACCATGGCCATCGGCCAGCTATCGCCCGAGGCGCTTGAGCAGTCGCTCACGTCGGTGATGGGGTCCTTGAGTATCGCCTTCGATACCACCGCGCAGGCCATGTCGCTCATGCTCGCGTTGTGGTTTGTGCAGTTTGGTGTCGAGCGCCTTGAAGAGCGGCTCTTGGATCGTGTGCACGATGAAACGAGCAAGGCGTTGCTCGGTCGATTCCATCAATACGGAGCCGCTAACGATCCGAATGTTGCGTCGATCCGGCGGATGGGCGAACAGGTTATTTCCGCGGTCGATCACCTCACCGCGCAGCAGGCAGAAACCTGGCGCATGGCAATCGACGCCACGCAATCGCGTTGGTCAGATACCATGGCCGCCGCGGGCGAGCTGATGGTCAACACGCTCCGGCAGGGGCTTACCGAGAATCTGCGGCTGCACGGCGAGGGGATCACCAGCAAGATCGAGCAGCAGCTGGCGCAGATCGGTCAGAGCGTTTCGGATCAGACCGCTGCGATCGATACCGCCACGCGTGTCCGGATCGAGAAGCTCACCGACATCGAGTCGCAACACACGGCCCGGCTTACCGCCGCCGACAAGCAGCACACCGATCGCCTGGCCGAGGGTGCCGATCGTTTGCTGGGCAACCTGCGCGAGGGGCTCGAGCGGATGGCCGAGCTGCTGGTCGAGGCCTTGCAACGGCACGGAGAGGTCCTCACCGAAGCTGAGGGCGAGCTCGCTAGCGAGAACCGCCGGCATCTGTCCGAGGTGGAAGCCGCCTTGGGCGAATCGATGGTTGTGGCCGCGGATCGCCAGGAAAAACTCATCCGTCAGAGCGAGCGCTTGCTCAAAGACATGCAAGAGTCGCTCGTGGCGGCCGCCGGTGCCACTGTGCAGCACCAAGAGCAACTCGTCAAACAGGGCGAAGTGCTGCTCCGCGTGGTGGAGTCGACCGGTCAGGTGCGCCAGCTGGAAGAGTCGCTCAACCGCAACCTCGCCACGTTGGGCCGTACCCACAACTTTGAAGAGACGCTCATGAGCCTCTCGGCAGCCATTCAGCTGCTGAGCGTTCGTGCGGGCGTCTTGGACTCCAAGGCCCCCAAGAGCCACGCGGCATGAAACGCTCGCCGCGAAAGCAGGCCGAATCAGCGTTCTCGCTTTTTCCTTTCCTCGCGGTGCTGTTATGCACCGTGGGGGCGCTCGTTGTGCTATTGGTAGCGATGGCGCATGTGTCGCGGGGGAAGGCGAAGGACGCCGCTGCTGTCGCCGCAGCCGCGGTCGATCGAGCGCAGGACGATGCACAGGCTCAGCGAGCCGAGGCGTTGCGCCGCGAGATGGAGCGCCAAGCCCAGCAGATTACTGGCGCGCGAGACGCCGCCTCAGCGCGCTTGGCCGCCGAGCAAGAACGCCTGGCCGCGCTGGACGACACGATCCGTCGCCTCGAGGACGAGGCGGAACGGCTCCGAGACGAAGCCCGTGAGCTGCTCTCGCTTGACAAAGAGCACTACGACGACCAGCGCGTTGCCGAGCAAGAGCTGCAACGGCTGAACGAGCTGGTCACGACGCTTGAAGAAGAGATCGAAGAGCTTGAAGCCGAAGCGGGCAATCGGCAACGACGCTACGCGATCGTTCCGCTCCGCGACGCCGTGACCGGTACCCGCCGCCCGGCGATCTACTTCGAGTGCCGTGCCGATGCCGTGATCTTGCAGCCCGAGGGGATCCGCTTCGAGCGTGCGGACTTTATTGCCCCCACTGTCAGCAGTCCTTTGGGGGCCGCGGTCGCTGCCGTGCGTCAGTACTACCGCGACAGCCCGGGTGCCTATGCCGCGGGCGAGTCGGGTGATCCCTATCCGCTCTTTATCATCCGCCCCGATGGCGTGCCGGCGTTCAAGGATGCCGAACCTGTGCTCGCGCGACGTGACAGTGACTACGGTTATCAGCCGATTGCCGCCGATTGGCCGATGGAGTACGACGCTCCCAATCCCGAACTCGCCGAGCGAGTCGAGCGGGCGATCGCGATCGCCCGCTCCGAGCGGGCTGACATGTCACTTGCCGCCCCGCAGCTTTTCGCGCCGCGACCCCAATCGTGGGCTTGGAACACCGAAGACGTTGAGATCGACGAGTTCGCGATCGGTCGCGGTCGGCCGATCCGCGGCGGCTCGGGTGGCAGTTCCAATCCGTTTGCTGCGATCGCCGGGGCCTATCCTGCCAGCGGATCGTCTGGCGCGGGGCAAGTGAGCGGTAGCCCGGCGCTCGGCTCAGCGGCCGGCAACGCGGCCCCCTCGCAGGGTTCCGCAGGGGAGGGGAGTCTGCCGAGTGGCCTGGGCACGACCAGCTCGGCCGCGAGCCGCTTGGGCCAAGGAGGAGGATCGAATCCTCAGCAAGCCGGCGGTTTGGGCGGTTCGGCTTCTGACACGCAAACGCCAGGCGAGCAAACCTTTGCGGGGCAGACTTCTCAAACCATCAGCCCGAACACTAGCGGGGCAACCGGTTCCAACGCCGCGATGAGCGCTGATGGATCAGCGAGCGATCAGGGGCCGTCGTTCGCAGCCGCTGAGGGGGCGTCGAGTGCCAGCGGTAGCCCGACAGCGGGTGCTTCCGCAAGCAGCGCCTCGGGTGCCGATGCGGGTTCCGCATCGCCCTTCGGTGAGCCCGCCTCATCGTCAGCGGCGCAGCCACCAACGCCGACGCTAAACATTGCCGCTCAGCCACCGGGCAAGCCGGGGAGTGTGGCGCGCAACCAACCGACCACACCGGGCATGGCGGTGGTTCGTTCGATCCAGATGGTCGTTCGTCCTGATGCCATCGTGATCTTGCCCGATCGCGGCCAGTCGAGCGCCAGTCTGTCGCCGTCTGCGCAAGGGGTAGAGACGCCGCTCAGAGGGCCGGTTTCGGCGCAGGCCGGCGATGTTTTCGGGGCGCTGAAACGGCACGCCGACACGTGGGGCATCGCCGGCCAGGGGATGCATTGGAAGCCGCGGGTGCAATTGATCGTTGCGCCCGGCGCCGAAGGCCGCGCCTCAGAGATCACCGACTTGCTGCGTGGTGCGGGCGTGGGCGTGCAAGCCCCAACGCGACTCTCACAAGGGGAGGCACCCGATGCGACGCCAAGACGATAACGTCGAAGAGATGCCCGGCGGCGACTCGTTCTTGGACGTGATCGCCAATATCGTTGGCATCCTTGTGCTGCTGGTGGTGGTGGTCGGAGTGCGCGCCGCACGCGACGTTGCCCCCGCCCCGCCCGCGGCAGAGCCGATCGACATCGTGGCCATCGAAGGGCAAGCCCGCGCCGCCGAGCAAGCCGCGATCAAGGCCGCTCGCGACACAACCCGTTTGATCGAACAAGCCGCGCTCGCGGACATCGAGTCGGAACGTCGCGAGCAGATCCGCGCGACGATCGCGCTGTACAACGCGGAGCTGAAGGCCGAACTCGATGAAGAACGCGGCCAGCTCGACGAAAACACGCAGCGGACGCTCGCCACACGCAACCAATTGGTCGCCGCCCGCCAAAAGCTAGACGACGCAACCCGCCGACAGGTGAGCCTCATCAATGCGGCGGTCGCCGTACCGACCGAGGTGATCGGTGTCAATCCAACGCCGATCGTCAGCTCGCGCGTCGAGGAACAGGTGCGGCTGATTCTGCGTAACGGGCGCGTGACGATCATCCCCATGGATGATTTCAAAAGCGCGATCGGGCAGCTGCTCGCCAGCATCAACAAGTCGCTCGAAGCGGCACCGGGCGAGCCGGTGTACTACGAGCGTGTGGTCGGACCTTTTGAAGGGTTCTCGATGCGGCTGCTGGCCCGTCAACGTGTGGTATCGACCTCACAAGGGACCGGCTACGGATCCGAGTTCGTTCAAGGGCGCATCGAAGAGAACGCGCAAACACTCTACGAGCCGGTGGAGATCGCGATGGAAGACGGCAGTCGGTTGCTCACGCTGCTGAGCGGAATCCGCCCCGATCGCACGGTGGTCACCGTTCACGCGTTTCCCGATAGCTTTGAAGAAACTCCCAACCTGAAGGCCGCGCTCGAGCAGCGTGGCTATCGGGTGGCGGTCACTCCGCAAACGCAGGGCCGGCCGATCGGCTTTAGTTCGGGAGGTCGGGAGACGGTTCTTCAGTAAGCGCGTCAGAACCTCGGGAGGGGGAGGCGGGCGATGCCGGTTCGAGCCACGCCCGCAGGAACAGCGCCGCGGCGCCGACAACCAGCAGCGAGTCGGCGATATTGAAGTTGGGCCAACGCCACGCGTCGCCCAGCTGCAGCAGGATCCAGTCGCGGACGGCGTAAACCGGCTCGCCGGCACGCGGGTCGGCAGGTCCCCACCGCAAGCCCGATAGCCCGAGGCGATCGTACAGGTTGCCCAGCACGCCCCCCATCACCGTGCCGAGCGTGATCGTGAGCCACCAATCGTTCGCCGCCCGAAACGCGAACAGCCAGACGGGGATGGCAAGGGCCGCGGCAAGGCTCAGTGCAGCGAACAGGCTCACCGCCCCCTGACCGATGCCGAACAGCGCTCCCTCGTTCAGGCTGGTTTGCAGGCCGACATAGTCGGGGATCAGCCAGTAGATATGCCCCAACCCGCCGGGCCATGAGAACAGCCACGCCTTGGTCAGCAGATCGGCAGCCAGACCGGCTACGGTCAGCACGCCGAACGCCAAGTAGCGCGATAGCGGGGGCCCGCCGGAAGTGGCCGCGACGGGTGAATTCGCTAGGTGGGGGGCGTTACTCACAGGGTCCATCCTGTCACAGGAAAATCGCGGCGGCCTGGGTCGTTCGTTGTCGAGACGTCCGTACCCCCCCTAAGCTGGGGGACTCTCCCCCGAAAAGCGGGCGGGCCGACGCCGCGTTACTAAACCGCGTGACGGCAGCGCGTTACGACACCGCGTTACGACACCGCGTTACGACACCGCGTTACCACTCAGTGGGCTTCTTCCTGCTCAGCGCAGCGGACACACATGGGAGCATAGGGGATCGCGTTGAGCCGCATCTTGGGGATCGTCCCCTCGCAGCCGGTACACGTGCCGAAGGTCTCCTCTTCGATCCGGCGGAGGGCCGCATCGATCGACGAGATCGCATCCTCTTCGGTCTCCATGACGCTGAGGTTGAATTCTTGTTCGAACGCTTCGCTGCCCAACTCAGCCATGTGGATCGGCATGGACGAAGCCGCGCCGCCTTGTTCGGCGGCACCGTGTAGGGCGCTCTTGGCAAGCGCTGAAACATCTCCGCAAAGGCGTGCTCGCAAAAGCATCAACCGCTGCCGATAAGCTTCCAGGTCGGCCTTCTTCATAATCGCTTAGCTCCGAGGTCTCACGTTGCCGAGCCGGGGGGTCGCCCGCAATAGACGACCCGGGGGGGGCGAAATCATCGTTGAACCGAGGGCCGCCCCCCAGCGGGGGGCGGAAGAACGCTCACAGACCCGCTAGTTTACTCAGACCGCTCTGGTGCCGTCCATTGACGGGGTGCCGGGGTTTCGCTTGCCGGGCGGCTTAGGCTGGGCTAATCTTGCTGTAAGTCGTTTTCATACCTTGCGTTAAACCAATTAGCGTCCCGCGGCTCGCGAGATCCTGAGAGGCTGCTACTACCATGTCGACTGCCACCGCCACCGCGACCTCTGCCGCGGCTTATCAGAAGTGCATGATGCCCGCGTGCGGGGCGACCTACGACGTGGGTGAGGTTCATACGAGTTGCCCGGCCTGCGGTGCGCTGCTCGACATCACCTACGACTGGGACCGGCTGCCGACCCCCACCAGCCTGCGCGATTTCGAACGGAAGTGGTCGCGGAGGAACGAGCCTCTCGAACGCTCCGGGGTGTGGCGCTTTCGCGAGCTGCTGCCGTTTGCTCCCGACGAGAAGATCGTGTCGATCGGCGAGGGACAGACCCCGCTCCACCCTTCCGTGGGAGTTGCCGCCTATGTCGGCATGAATCCCGGACGGATGCTGCTGCAGTATGAGGGCATGAACCCCTCGGGCAGCTTTAAAGACAACGGCATGACCGCCGCGTTCACGCACGCCCACATGATCGGCGCCCAGCGTGCGGCGTGCGCCTCGACCGGCAACACCTCGGCGTCGCTCGCGCTCTATTGCGGCATGAGCCGCCTGATGCAGGCAGTCATTTTTATCGGCTCGGGGAAGATCAGCTACGGCAAGCTCTCGCAGGCGCTCGACTACGGGGCGCTGACGATGCAGATCACCGGGGACTTTGACGACGCCATGCAGCGTGTCCGCGAGGTCTCCAAGCGGCTGGGCATTTATCTGGTCAACAGCGTGAATCCGTTCCGTCTAGAAGGGCAAAAGACGATCATGCTGCGGGTGCTGGAGAGCCTCAACTGGCAGATGCCCGACTGGATCTGCGTGCCCGGCGGAAACCTGGGCAATTCGAGCTCTTTCGGCAAAGCGTTCCATGAGCTGCACAAGTTGGGCCTGATCGATCGCATGCCGCGCATCGCGATCATCAATGCGGCCGGTGCCGACACGCTCTATGAACTGTATGAGAAGCGGGGCCTACGCTGGAACGACGGCGCACCCGACACCAAGATCATCGACGGCTACTATGCCGAGCTCGACGCCGCCTCGGAGCGGGCCGACACGATCGCCAGCGCGATCGAGATCAATCGCCCCGTGAACCTGATGAAGTGCCTCCGCGCGCTGCAGTGCACGGGCGGGGTCGTACGCGAGGTGACCGACCAGCAGATCCTCGACGCCAAAAGCCAGGTGGCCGCCAACGGACTGGGTTGCGAGCCTGCCAGCGCCGCGAGTGTCGCGGGGGCCAAGATGCTGCGTGAAGAGGGCGTGATCGATCCGGATGAGCAGGTGGTGTGCGTCCTAACCGGCCACCAGCTAAAGGACCCGACCGCGACGGTCGCCTACCACTCGAGCGATCAGAACGAGTTCAATCGCGTGCTCGGCAGCCGGGGCGTGAACACCGCCACCTATGCCAACCGCGCGGTGCAGGTGGAGAACGACCTGGACGCCATCGTGCGGGCGATTCAGCTGAACAGCTGAGGCTTTGCTATCCAATCACGGCAAGGGCCACGCTGGCGTCGGCCGGACTGACGGTGCTGACGATCGCAGAAAGCCTGCCGCTAGAGGCCTGCCGCTTGCCGAGGGGGCCAGCGCTCATAAAGCGCTCATGAAGAAAGACGCTCCCTAACAAGTGGGAGCAGTGCCCTAAGAAGCGGGAGCAGTGCCCTAAGAAGCGGGAGCAGTGCCCTAAGAAGCGGGAGCAGTGCCCTAAGAAGCGGGAGCAGTGGGTGTACCAAGACTCGAACTTGGGACCTCAGCCTTATCAGGGCTGCGCTCTAACCAACTGAGCTATACACCCCGAGTGGCCGTCGGCCACGTCGAAGCTTCGTATCTTAAGGTCCGGACGACGTCTGTCAAACGGCCCTCGCCATCGATTTGTCCGGCGCTGAGCTCCTGATTGCAACGATCGCCCCGGGGGGCCGCAAAAACGGCGTCGGTAGCCGCGCTCCCGGGCCCGCAGGGGGCCGATCGACGTTGCGGCGCGTTGACGCCCTGGTGGGCAGGGAATTAGCCTAGGAGCTTAGGCCGCTAGCTTTTGCCCGACACCTGGCCCCCCGGAGCCCTCGACTCCGTGCGAGCAATCGTGTCCGGCGGGAGATCGGCCAATCACGCGAGTCCTCGGGGAAGGAACAGCCCCGACGCGTTGCGAGGGGCCCGACCCAGGTATTTTCTAGATGATCCGACCTCCGATCGGCCGGTTCGCGCGCAGGCGGGCACCGCTGTGGCTGCTCGCTGCGGCGGTTCTCGGCGGGTTGCCGGGTGGGGACGGACTACTCGCCCCCAGCCCCTGCTGGGCGCTCTCACCCGAGAGCCCCGAGGTGCGCAAGCTGATTGATGCGGGCCTGAAGGCGCTCGAGGAGGTTGAGCACGACGCGCAGCTGGGCGCAGGTTGCCTCTCAGCGATTGCCTTTATCAAAGACGGTCAGCGCAGCCATCCGCGGATCGGGCAGGCTGTTTCGCAGTGCGCTCGTGTCGCCAGCAATAAAGACGAGTTTCAAGCTCTCGATAACTACTCCTTCGGGTTGGCGTTAATCCTGCTGTGCGAAGATCGTTCGGACGATCACGAACGTCTGCTTCGTGTTTATCTGGATGAACTGCTCCGGCGCCAAAAACCCAACGGCGGCTGGGGATATTCCTACAGCAATGCGGGCGATACCTCGCAAACGCAGTACATGGCGCTGGGGCTGTGGGAGGCGCACGTCTCGGGGTACCCCATGCCGGCCGAAACGGTTCGCGGCTTGGTGAACTGGCTGATCAATACCCAGGACCCCAATGGCGGGTGGGGGTATCAGGGCGTGCTCGCTGAAGGCGACCAACTCGCCGCCCAGAGCCAGATATCCTGCACCATGGCAGCCGCTGCTCTGGGCAGCCTGATGATTGCCGCGGACGTGTGCGGCAAGCTGCGCGCCACCAAGGCCGAGATCAACGGCGAATCCGACGAGTTGCCCGAGGAGCTGCCCTCCGGCGTGACTCGGGCCAAGATCGGCGAGAAAGAACGGGGACGGGCCCGCGATATCTCCGCCGCGGTCGCATGGAAGCGAGCCTTCGAGACCATCGACAACGGCGATCGCTGGATGGACAAGAACTTTGAGTTGCCCGCTAAGAAGTACCCCATCTACTACTTGTACGCGCTTGAGCGCTACAAGAGTTTTCAGGAGTTTCGGTCGGGGGCGATCGATCCTGATCCGGAATGGTATCGATCGGGATACGAGCAACTGAAGGAGACGCAGGCCGCCAGCGGGCTTTGGAACGCCAGCTGTGGGCAGGAGGCCGACACCGCGTTGGCCGTGCTGTTTTTATTGCGTTCCACGCAGCGGAGCATCCAGGAGCGAATCGGCGAGGGGACGCTCGTCAGCGGTCGGGGGCTACCTAAGCACCTCAGCGGCGCACGCTTCTCGGGGGGGCGCGTTATCGCCGAGCTGCCGCCGACCGACGTGGAGGGCTTCCTCGAAATCCTCGATCAAGAGGACGCCGATCGCCTCGATTCTCTTGCCGAGGACCCCGCGGCGTTGAATCTGGAAGCGATCAAACAGGAAGACCTACGCCGGCTCAAGCAGCTCTTGCGCAGCGGCGGGCCCAGCGCCCGCTATGTTGCCGCGACGGCCTTGGGCCGACTGGCTTCGCTCGACAACGTGCCCGACCTGTTGTACGCCATGACCGACCCTGAACGCCGCGTTGTGCTCGCGGCAGACGACGCACTGCGCGAGATCAGCCGCCGCAGCCGTGGCTTCGGTCTCGAAGACGACTTTGACGACGCGGCCCGCTTTGCGACGATCGATCGCTGGAAGCGCTGGTACCTTGGGATCCGGCCGGGGGCCCCGCTCGAATAGCCCCGCTCGAACAGCCCCGCTCGAACAAAAATTAGTTCGCTGGTCTTGCTTACCCCCCTCCGCTTAAGCCTTCCCCTTACGCCCCTCGAAGCCTTTCTTTGCCACCCGCCCGCGTAACATCGACGAGCCGCTCCGCCGCCAGGCAGGGTGAGTCACACTACGCGCTGCAAGTCAACGCGTTCGACCGGGCGTCGAGCATCTTGACGGCGTTATTGGCGATCACGGCGCTGGTCGTCGCGGGGCTCGTCGTGGTGTTCTTTACGTCGCGGGTGGTGACAGTTACCGCGGCGATCCCGGTCGAGGCGGTTTCGCCCCTGCCGCGGGCGGACGATCCGGTCCGTGGTGCCGGCAACGAAGGAACCCCCGGCCTGGACAACGCGCCCGAACAGATCGAACCCGAGCTATCGGACAAGCTGAATCTGATGGAGGGACTCATCTCGTCGCAGACCGCGCTGTTCGACGACGAGGCGACCAACCCCTCGCAGCCGACCCGCGGCGACGGGCTGGGCGACTCCCGTTCAACAAACACCGATGGTACGGGGCGTTACGGCGAAGAGCCCCAGCGGCAGCTGCGTTTCGAGCCCGACACGCTCCTCGAGTACGCCCGTTGGATGGACGGAGCGGGTATCGAGTTGGGGGTGCTGGGGACGGACGATCAGGTTTATTACGCCACGAACCTCGCGCAGGACCGGCCCACGATCCGAACGGGAGACCCCGCCACCGAGGGGCGACTATACTTCAACACCCGCGACACGCCGCTTGAACCGCTCGATCTGCGGTTGGCTCGCAAGGCAGGCATCTCGGATAAGGGGACGATCATCCTGCTGTTCTGCGGTCCCGAAACCGCCCAGCGGTTGCTGGCCCTGGAGAAGGAAAAAGCGGGCGATCGTCCGCTGAATCAAGTGAGCGTAACGGTGTTCCGCGTTGAGCGGGCTGCCGGAGGGTTCAATCTGCGAGTCGAGGAACAACGCTACAAGTCCTGACGCCCCCCCGAAAAGTGCGGCTGGGCACGCGTCGCCCGCCTCCGTCACCATGCCACTGGCTTTTCGCCAACCTCTAACTCGTTCTGGCGACCATGCAGTTCGAACAGTTGTTTCTGATCATCGGCTACCTCATTTACGGGTTGCTGGCAGCCGTGGCGATGTGGGGTGCCTTTTGCGCGATCCTGGTCTGGCGCCGGGTCTCGGCGACGCGGTTTCGCAACGAAGAAGAGCAAGACGCTTTTCTTGACGAGCTCGATGAGCAGCTCGCGCAGGGCAAGATCGATAAAGCGATCGAGGTCTGCGTCGATGACCGCCGCGCGATGCCGCAACTCGCCCTGTACGCGATCGAGAACCGGGAGCAGGGGGCCGAGCGGATCGAACGCCAGCTCGCTGAGCGGTTTCAGCTCGACGTCTTGGCTGACATCGAGCATCGGCTCAGTTGGGTATCGACCGTCATCAAGAGCGCCCCGATGGTGGGTCTGCTCGGAACGGTGATCGGCATGATGGGGGCCTTCGCCAATCTCAGCTCGGGGACCAAGGTCGATACCGGCAAAATGGCCGAAGACATCATGTTCGCCCTGATCACGACCGCGCTGGGGCTTTCGATCGCGGTACCCCTGCTGCTGACCAAGGAAGGGATCAACTCACGCATCCGCAAGATGGAAGACCTTGTGGCGGCCGGGCTCTCGCGTTTGTTGGAGTCCCTGCGGTTGCGTTGACCTGCTGGGGAATGCCAACCCTTTGAATCGTTTATTGCGTTGAAACTCTTACGGACCCTTTCTTGCGAAGCTCGCTCGCCGCCTCACCGACCGCCGCCGCCGCCCGCCGCAAACGCGGCGGTGACGAAGAAGATATCGACATCACGCCGATGATCGACGTGACGTTCTTGCTGCTGATCTTTTTCCTGGTGAGTTCCGTGCCCGATCAGCAGACCGCTATCGAGTTGCCCGATGCGTTGCACGGCAAAGCGGTGAGCCAGCTCGAATCAATCGTGTTCACAATCGGTGAAGCGGGTGTCGGTTCGGCACCGGTTTATGCGGCGGACGGCCGTGTGCCCGAGGCCCAGCTTTCTGAGGACCCCGAAGAACGAGCCGGTCAGGTCCGCGACGCCATCGGCAAAGGCCTGCGTGAGAACAAAACGAGTGTTGTCATCAAGGCCGACCGCGGCGTGCCGTACCGTGAGGTCGCCAAGCTGATCTCCGATGCCTCGCAGACCGAAGGGGTGCGACTGCACCTGGCGGTGCTCGACAACGAGTAGCGATTCAACGAGTAGCGATTCAATCATTCACACGGTCCCACCACCTTCCCCTCAGCGCCACCGTCCCTCAGCAACACCGTCCCTCAGCAACACCGTCCCTCAATAACATCTTTTCCCTGCATGCAAAGCGGCAGCCCCAACAACGAAGCGATCGAGACGCCCGATGTGGTCGCGGCTGCGCTACCGATTTTGCGGGTGCGGGCCCGCGGAGGCGAAGACGACGAGCTGGACATGACGCCGATGGTCGACGTGACGTTCTTGCTGCTGATCTTCTTTATGATTACCGCCGCGTTCGCTTTGCAGAAGGCGATCGAGGTGCCGCCCGCCAGTCAGGACCAATCGGCATCGGTGCAGACCGTTGAAGAGTTGGAAGCCGATTCGATCGTGGTGCGTGTCGATAGCGACAACATTTACTGGGTCGGCTGTCCCGCATGGACCGAAGAGAAGCGTTCGCCCAGCAAGCAGTCGATGCGGACCCGGGTGCGCGAGGCGCGCGCAGCGCCCGGCGCAGTCGAGGCGTTCAATCGCTTGTTGGTTCAGGCCAGCGGAGATGCCACGCACGAGTTTGTCGTTGCTGCGCTCGACGCGGGCTCTTCGAGCGGGGTCGAACAGATCCGCGTGATGCTGTTCGAGGACGCCGACGAGTAGCTGCTGACCGAATTGTTGCCGACATCATACGGCCATCCCCCCGTTTGTGATAAACGCCGCTTAACCCTTTCTACTGATCCCCCGCAACACCGCCGCCGTGCTCACCGCCGAAGAATTTATCGAAGCCGTTGCCCTCCGGCAGCTCGTTCCCGAGTCGCTGTTGAGTCGGCTGCGCCAAAAAGTCAGGGGCAGCAGCGGCGTGCTCTCGGGTGCCGCGGCTGCCCGTTTCCTGGTGGAAGCGGGGGCGCTAACCCAAGAGCAAGCCGACGAGGTGCTGAACAGCCCGTTCGGCGAAGCGCTGCTCGCTCCCGACGACGAGGAGCTCTTTAGTGTCGTCGCGGATGAGGACGATCTGCCCGCGGCTCTGTCGGATGAAGTCGCCCCCGAAGTCGAGTATCTCGACTCGGAAGGGCTCGACGCCGACGCATCGGCCGCGTCCGAAGACGCGCCCGCGGCCCGCTCGACCCGTCGCCGTCACTTGAAGAAGGCCAAGGCCAACGAGTTCGATTCACCGCTGTTCCTGCTCGGTGGTGGCGGTTTGGCGTTGCTCTTGCTCGTTGGCGGTGCGCTGGTGTTTCTCATCGGAAAAGAGTCGGGAGACGAGGTTTTTCGCACCGCTCAGGAATCGTACGAGACCGCTTCCTATCAGCAGGCGATCGCCCGCTTCGAGAAATTTGTCGCGGATTACCCGACCCATGCCGAGCACAGCGCCGCGCGCGTGCGTCTATCGGTCGCCAGAATCCGCCAGGCGCTCGACACGGCCCGCGATCCCGCGTTGGCGCTCGAGATTGCGGCGACCGAAACTCCTCTCATCGAAGACGAAGAAGCGTTCTCCGAAGCCCGCGGTGAGCTGGCGGCTTTGCTGCCGCAGATCGCGCAGCTCTTGGCCGAGAAGGCCGACGCCGCTTCGCGCAGCGGCGACAGCGCGAGCGCGGCAACCGCGGCGAAGGGGGCCGAGCAGGCGCTCGCGATGATTGCCAACACGAAGTACGTCCCCAAATCACTTCGCGAAGAGAGCGAGCTCTCCGCGATTCGTGCGCTGCTGACCCGGGTGGAGCTTCGGGCGGAAGCCCTTGAGGCGCTCAGCAAGGTGATCGAAAGGATCGAGAGCGCCAGTGGCGGCGGTGAAATCCGCGATGCTTTTGCGGCGCACGCCGAGTTTGTGCGGGCGTATCCGCAGCTTGCCAGCGAACCCAAGCTGATAGCAGCGCTGGGGGTTGTGGCCGAGGCCGAGCGTGTCGCTGCCAAGTTCACCGCCGAACCGATTCCGGCTGAGACCGGTGCCGCGGCTTCTTCGGTGAGCCGCACGATTGCGGTGGTCGATCGCACGCTTGCGGGGGAAATCGACGCCCCGGGTCTAATGGTATCGGTGCATAACGGTTTCGCTTACGCCGTCGAGGCGGGTACCGGTTCGCTCCGTTGGCGTAGGCCGATCGGGGTGGAAGTCACACCATCACAGCCGATCGCGAGCGGTGACGCTTGGCTGCTTGTCGATGATCGTCGCCGCGAGTTGGTGGCGGTGGACGCCCAAACCGGCGAGGATCGTTGGCGAGCTCCCCTTCCTGGCCCCGGCTCGACGCCTCTGATCGCCGGCAAGCGGGTGTTGATGACGACCGAGGCGGGATCGCTGTTGGCTTTTGAGGCGGCCAGCGGCCAGCGCGAGGGTGCCGTAGTCTTCGCGCAGCCCCTGCGGACCCCGCCGAGCCGCGACCCGGTCACCGGCCGACTCTACGTTTTGGGAGAGAGCGCGTCGCTCTACACGCTCGATGCCGATTCGCTGGATTGCCTAGCCGTAACCGTCACGGGGCACGCCGCCGCGAGCATCGCCGTTCCGCCCGCCGTTATCGAGCGCACCTTGTCGCTTATCGAGAACATCGGCTATCAGACCGCCGAGTTGCGGGTCTATCGTCTGGGAGACGGGGGCCTGCCCGGCGAGTTGCTCGCGCAAGAACGTCTGGAAGGGGCGGTGACGGCTCCGCCGGTGGTGGCGGGCAGACGCCTGGTGGTCGCGACCGACCGGGGGGAAGTCTCGATCTTCGAGATCACTTCCAACGCTGATAATGTCCAAGTGAATCGCGTGGCCAAGCGGTCGCCAGGACGCGACGCGACGGCGACCCAATCGATCGCTTACGCTGAGGGCGCGCTGTGGATCGCGGAAGAGCGACTGCAGAAAAGCCTGGCCTCGCTCGCTGAGAATCGGCTTGTCGTGGAGCGACTGCCCGAGGACTTTTCGGGCGATCGCTTTGTCGGACCACTCGTTGTAAACGGTAAGGCACTGCTGCATGCGCGCCGGTTGAAGGATCGCGATGCGGTCGCCTTGGCGGCGACCGACATGACGACGGGCAAGCCTGTCTGGCAGACCGAGGTTGCGGCCCCACCGCTCATGACTCCGCAGACACTGGCTCGTCCGGCGGGAGTGATGACCGTTAGCAAGTCGGGAGCGGTGTACCTGATCGACCGCGACGCGATCAGCGCCGGCGTGATCGACCGAGCGACCGCTACAGCTCCTGCACGGCGTGGCCTGTCCGAGAGATACACGCAGTTAACGTCGCTGGGAGGCGGGCGATTGGTGATAAGTAACCCGCAGCAAGACCTTTATCTGGCGGTCGCCCTCAGCCCCCGGCCGCAAGCAGCAACCATCCGTTTGCCCGAGACACTGGCAACCGCTCCTACGGCGTTGGGGCAGGGGTGGCTTGCCCCTTTAGAAATCGGACAGGTTTTGTACCTCGACCAGGCGGGCCGGAACCTGGCGACCCCTTTCCAACCGACGCTGCGTCCTGGTCAGCCGATTGCTTGGGTTGCGCCCGCGGCGGGGACGGTCGATGGCACCGCTGTGGCGGTGATTGCTGACGGGGTTGAGATGGTGTACGGCTTGCGAGTTTCGGCAGACGGTGCGGCGCTCGAACTAGCCGGCTCACATCGCCTGGAAGGCGCTCAACCGACCGGACCGATCACGCTTGTTGGTCGACGCGTGCTTGTCGGGCTCAGTGCCGGCCGCATGGCGCTTTACGAGGAGCCCGCCCTTGGTGAACCACATTTTATCGAGATCGGGGCACCAACCGTATGGGGCCCCTTCGCCGTGGGCGAGAACGACTCAACGCTGGCGCTGCTCGCGACAGCCCCGCAGCAGGACAGGGCGAGCGAGCTCGTGCTGCTCGATACCGCGGGCGAGGGCAGGGTCGTCTGGCGGCAAACACTGTCCGACGGGATGCCACTCGGAGAGCCGCTGACGGAGGGCCCCGGCGTATTAGTGGCAACCGATCGGGGCGTGCTCCGAAGATACTCGCTCAACGAGGGAGAGACCCTCGCGCGGGTCGATCTGGGCCAAACCCTCGGCTCGGGTCCCAGCCGGTCGGGAAGCCGGCTGCTCATCTGCGCTGCCGACGGCGCGCTGCTAGTCGTGTCGAGTCCCTAAATCGCTGAATCGTTGTTGCCCGCCCCTTTTTTACCTGTCTCTCCGTACCCCATGCACTTCTTAGCCAAGACCAGCCAATTGCTTGGCGCGCTAGCGGGGCGAGAGGGGGTGCCGCTGCGGGGCGGCCTGCTCCTGGCGGCACTTGGTGTTGGGCTCCTCAGCGGCACCTTCTTGCGGGCAGAACCGCCCGTCGAGAGCGCCGAGCCGTTCGACACGATTGTCTTGAAGCAAGGTACCGAGCTGCGTGTTGAACTGTTGCCGCTGCCTACTCGTCGAGGGTTTCGTCTACCAACCTCGGGGCGAGTGCAGGCAGTCGCCCGCAACGCCGCGGCCGAGCAGCTCACGATCGAGTGGTCGGCTGTTGGCCGGTTGGTGTTGTTTGAAGATCGGCTGCTTGAGTCCGCGGCCTCGGCGCTGGGTGAGCAAGACTTCGGCAAAACGTTCCGGCTGCTGGTTCGTCTGGAGCAGTTAGACGCGGCCTGGCCGGGGCTAGAAGTCGGCTTTCAGAGGCTGCTCCGTGCGGAGGCGCTCGCACGATTCCGCAAGGGCCAGTACGACCACGCCTTGGCTTTGTTGCAAACCTTGCACGAGCGGTCCCCTTCCGCCAGCGGTACCGCCAACGCGGTTGACGCGGTGGGCAGCCAGATGCTCGAAGCGCTCTGGACGGCCGAAGATTATCGGGGCATGCGCACGACGATCGACGTGCTCAACACACAGTTCCCCGGCCTCAAGCTCCGCACGCCGAAAGTCTGGGAACAGCGCTTGCTGGTCGCTCAGCAGGCCCTGTTCGATCAGGCCGAGGCGGCACTCGCCGCGGGCGAATTCTGGGCGGCGCGTGAAAAAGCGCTCGGTGCTGCGGCGCTGCTGCCGCTAGGCGAGCGTGGCGAACGCCTGCTCTCGCAGATCCAGGGGGCGACGCCCGCCGTGCGGATCGGCGTGTTCGTCCCGGCCCCCTGGAAAGCGGCACCCCCGCGTCGCGTGGACCGGCCGGCATCGCGCAGGCTCGGACGTCTCAGAAGCGATGCCCTGGTCTGGCTCGACGATTACCGCGGGCAGGGGGGCGTCTACGGATCGCCGCTGGGCAAGGTCATCGCGGCCGACGATCGCCGTTCGGTGAGCCTCCTGATCGATCCGTTGATTCTGCAAACCGAGGCGGACGCGGCCTACTTGGTGGCGCGGGAGTTGTTGACGATTACCGCGGATCCCCCAGCCGCTTTCGCGCCGCTGGCAGAATTGCTCAAGACGGTGCGGGTGGTCGCACCGGGGACCGTCGAGCTGGGACTCAAGGTGCCCCACCTCAATCCGCCAAGCCTGTTGCTGGGCCCGCTCCCGCAGTCGCTGGAGGGTATCGCCCCGCAGGGCTGGAAGCTGAACAAAAAAACCCGCGACGAGACCGTCTACGAGAGTCAGACCAAACGACCAACCGGTTTTTCCTACTTTGCCGAAAAGCGCTACAGCACCGACACCGACGCGGTGCGTGATCTGTTGGCGGGCGACCTCGACGTGCTTGCCGACGTGCCACCCTGGCGGATCGCGGCGCTTCGCAAGTCCGAGGCGGTGGCGGTTGGTCGCTACCGCACCCCCACGCTGCACTGTCTTGTGGTGGGCCCCAAGTCGCGGCTTGCGGTCGAGCGCGATACGCGCCGGGCGTTGAGCTACTTGGTCCCACGCGACTACTTTGTCGAAGAACTGCTACTAGGCGGCCGGAGCGAGAGCGGTTTCGGTCCGATCTCAGGGCCGTTTCCTTACGGCCTGACCCTGAGTGATCCGCTCCGGTATGCCTATCAAGATTCGATCAGCCCCCAGGCCCACGAGCCGCGTCTAGCAGGGCTCCTGTTGGCGCTGGCAGCAAAGCTCCAGCGCGAGGCGCAGGGCTCGGCACAGGTAGAAGCCGACACCGACACCGACACCGACACCGAAGCAGAAGCCGATGCGGAAGAAGAAGACCCCGCACCGCTGGTGCTGATCTACCCGCCCAGTCCCGTCGCCCGGCTTGCGTGCCAGACCATCGCCGAGCAGTTTTCGGCCATTGGCTCCACGGTCGTGCTGCGCGAGATCGTCGATGAAATCGAGCTAACCACGACCACCGATTACGATCTGCGCTACGCCGAGATCCGTGTGGACGAGCCGATGACCCAGGCGTGGGAGGTGCTCGGTCCGGGCGGCGTGGCGGGAGACTGTTCTTCGGCGTTGTTGGCGGCCCTGGAACGCGTGCCCCGCGCGAGCAGCGGACAGCAACTCAGCGAAGCGATGGCGGATATCTTTCAAATCGCTTACGGCGATCTGCAGGTGATTCCCCTCTGGCAAACGGTCGATCATTTCGCGTGGCGAAAAAGTCTCGCCGGCTTGCCCGATGAAACGGTTGATCTCTATCAAACGTTTGCCGATTGGCAAAACCAGAGCCGACGGGGCAAGCCATGATCTGCTTCCGAAACCTTAGGCTGTCGCTCATCGCGTTCGCGCTGCTGGCGATTCTCGTACCGTGCCGTGGTGTCGAGGCGGCACCGGCGCTGTGGACCGCCTCGCCCTATCGCGTGCTGGTGCGTCTCCAGGGCCAGGGTCCCCATCTGACGACCGAATCGGCACGGGCGGCACTCTCCCGTGAGTTGGAATATCGATTCACAGCAAGGCTGGGTTCATTCTGGCGTGCTCAGATCGATTGGGCTTCTGGCGATACCGTTGCCGACGGCTTAGAAGCCCCCCCGCTCACCGGTGCGCCGACGCCCCACAAAGTCTTCGACATCCGGCTCGCCGAAGCTGACGGCGTTACGCTCACCACGCGTGAGTACGACACAACGCTGGGACGATGGAGCAACCCGCTGGTCTCCTATGCCGCGGAAGTGGCTCTGACCCCTGATGCGGTGTTCAGCGCCGTGACCGATGTGTTCCGTCCGATCGCAGCGTTTGATGTCGATCCCGAGGATCCGAGTCGTGTGTGGTTGGCGTTTCGCGGGGCTGAGTTAGCGCCCACCAACGCAATCGCGAACGTTGCCGCCGATGCGGTGCTGCTGCCGTTCACCCGTCGCGTGGATCGGCAGGGAGAGCCCCTGCCCGAGGGGGCCAAGATCACGCCCTGGACTTACTTGATTGCGCTTCCCGAGGCGAAGGATGCCGACTCAACCCGCAGCACGGCGCGCGTGGTGAGCCATACGCGGCTCCCGTTTGGCTCGCGGCGTCGGGGGCGGGTCGAACAGATCGCGATCCCGGTGCGGCGCGAAGAGCGGGCTCCGACTCGGCTCCGCTTGGTCGATCAGCAACATCCCGAACAGCGACTGCGCGGCTACGAAGTGCTGCTGAGCGAGGTCGGGGCGTCCGATCAGCTTGAACGATTGACTCGTACCGATGCGGCAGGCGAAGCGCTGATCCCCGCTACCCGTCCGATCGTTATGGCGCACGTACGCTGCGGTCGCGCTGTGGTGGCGAGCTTGCCGATTGTCGCGGGGGCGGAGCCGGTGGTTGAGGTGGCCTTGCTTAACGAGTCACCGAGGCTGCAAGCCGAAACACGCGTTAGCCAGCTGCAAGAAGAATTGTTCGACGTTTCCGCACGGCGGAATCTGTTGTTGGCACGTGCGCGGGTCAGTCTGGAGGAAGGCGAGGGCGACCGTGCGCGTGAGCTGATCCAGCGGCTTGAGCGGCTGCCCGGACGCGCTCAGTTCAGCCAACGCATCACCCGGCTGGAAGAGCTGTATCGTGCCGATCATCCGGTTTCGAAGCAGCGTTTGGAACGGCTATTTTTGAAGACACGCGAAGCGATCGCGGCCGCTTTCGATCCGCGTGCGGTGCGTGACCTTGAGGCCGAGGTGCTGTCCAGCCGACCCGGTGGCTGATCCGTACCCCGCCGTATGAGCGATGCCCCAACGCCTCAGCCATGTCCTCGGTTGCTGCGTCGCCACAGCGTTACGCGGAGCTTCTTGCCGCGCTAACCGCCGGTGAAACGGCGCCACAGCGAGCCGCTCGGACCCGGTGGTTCCGAAGCGGGCGTGTCGCCGTCGTCGTAAACCGGGTCCTCCGCTTCTTGCTTTTCTCGCTCGTGAAGCTGTTCGGCGACACGGCTCGAAACGTCGGTCGGCAGACCGATCGTGTCCGGTAGGTTGCCGCTCGGATCGTTGGTTAGCAGCCGCTTTCGTTCGGTGGGCCGCAGCAGCGCTTGCGCCACGAGATCGGCCGCGGCAAGTTGATCGTGCTCGCCGTGCAGCCAGCGGAGCGCGTCGACCACCTGAGCGGCCGATTCGATGCGTTCGCGGGGGTTCTTGGCCATCATGCGTCCAAGCAAATTGATCGCTGTAGGAGAGAGTTTGTCGTTTAGGGTCAGGGGATTGGTTGGCTCGTCGGACACGTGACGACGCATCTTTTCGAGGTGACTGCCACCGGGGAACGGAACCTTGCCCGTGAGCGCGTAGTACAGTGTGCAGCCGAGCGAGTAGATATCGCTGACCGGCACAATGCGGCCCGGATGACGGATCACCTCGGGTGCCAGATAGTCGCTCGTGCCAACGATCTTGCCCTTGCCCTGCGGCGTGACGCCGGTGGCGTCCTCGTCAAGGAACCAGGCTAGTCCCAGATCGATCACCTTGACGTCTCCCTCGGGCGTCAGCAGCAGGTTGCCGGGCTTCACGTCTCGGTGTACCAGTCCGCGGCGATGGGCGTAGTCGATCGCCACCGCGGCCTGTTCGATCAAGCAGGCGGCAACCCCTTCGGGGAGCGGTCCCATGCGGCGCCGGATCAACCGGCGGAGGTCGATTCCCGGCACGTACTCGGTGACGAGGAAATACGTTTCGCCATCGCGATCGGCGTAAGAAACCCGCACCAGGTTCGGGTGGTCGAGCTGCGCTTGAGCGCGGATCTCGTGCCGGAAGCTGGCAATGGCCTCAGGCGTGGAGCGGTTGTGCGGTAGCACCTTGATCGCTTCGACGCGTCCCAACAGCTCGTGTTCTCCCTTGAACACGTGCCCCATACCACCGCTGCCGATGGAATCGAGAATGCGATAGGCGCCGAGCGTGAACTTGGTGCGTCCCTTGTTGAGCTGCTCGATCTGCCAACGATTCACGCGGCCTGATTCGATCAATAGCGCCGCGTAGTATTCGTCTTGTTGCTGTTCATTCTTGGGCAGCTTGGCGACTACCGCCGAATCAATGCGATTCAACAGCAGCGCATCGACCAAACCGCTCGTCACGAGCGCTTGACGGAAGAGCGTCGAACGCAACGCGCCGCCTGCCAAGTCATTGGCAGAGGGAAGAGGCGGGGGCTCAAACGAACCACCACGCGGCGGCGGAGAAGGGGGCGTAGGCAAGAGCGCGGCTCAACGAGATGAAAAGCCCGGCTGCGACCCAGCCAAGCGCCCCGCCAACATAGACGCAAGCTTCCTGCGCCTGCAAACCCTTATGAACGATTCGATCGCTAGCGGCTGACCTTCTGCCCGAACGTGCTCCTAACCGCGTAAAAAAAACCTCGATGCGACTCTGCACGGCAGAATCGCATCGAGACTGATTAGCAGAGATTGGACCTTGCTCAATACTCGGCACCAAGGCGGAACGTGAAGCCGCTCCAGCCGGCGTCGGTCAGGTAGGCTTCGTCGGAGGCGTCGCCCTTAATGGCCGCATCGCTCCAGTTCTGTAGCTCAGCGCCGGCTCCGTAAACCAGCGTTACGCCCCGACCGATCCGCGTTCTGCCTTCATAACCAGCGGCGAGTTCCACTTGCAGGCTGGTGTTGTCAAAACCCATGCCCGTCGAGTCATCGAGATCGCCCTCATCCGCGAGGAAGACATCGCCCGCCACAACCGACAGACGGCTGCGAGCGTACAAGCGGTGGTTGCAACGAATGTATTGGCTGAGTTCCAAGCCGGTCGTAATGCCGACGCCATCGACGGTCCACTCGAGGTCGGTGTCGTCGTACAGATTAAACTCGCTCCAGCGGATGCCACCGAAGCCCTCGATGAACGTCGAGCGGGCGATCTGCACCCGCTTGTAGATTTCGGCGTCGAAGGTGTAAGCATCGACGGCGACAAAACCGCCACTGCCCGTGGTGGGGGCGGACTCGTCGAAGTACCAGTAACGGACTCGTGCGCCGAGACCGTCGCAATTCTCGACACCCAGCGTAAAGCGGGGTGAGAACTCGAAGTCGAACTCCGCGTTACCTTTGTTGCCGATCATCTCGCCGGCGTCGCTCGACTGCACGCCGCCCGACTGGTTGTACTTGAGGAACATAAAGTCGACGTCGAAGACCACGGTTGGCATTCCCGTGTTGCAGCAGCAGGCGTTACTGTAGCCGCAGAGTTCGATCGCCGAGTCCATGTCGCTGGCCGAAGCCAGTTGGGCGTCGAGCTCGGCGCCGTGGGCACCACCACTGATCATGCACGCCGCCAGCGCAGCGATCGCCAGAATGTTCCGCCTCATCGCGAACCCTCCGTGGTTCTAGTTGTTAGCTATTCCTTGATTGGACGCCACGTCAGACGCTGGCGGCCCGAGCTAACTTCTTCTATCGTTCCACAGAGATGCGGAAACCAGCATGGGGCGTTTGCTGAGCATTCCTAACGCAAGCCGCATAATCCGAAGTCGTGCCGAGTCGTCGGCCAGTCGGTCTGCCATAGCTAGCGAAGCAGCGCTTCGGAAACCGGTGGAAGTCGTCGGCACTGGTTTGCGGAAGACGGCAAAAACTCCACCGTTGTTGGATACCCCTGAGCCGGCACCTGAGCGATAGTGCTGCTAGCAATCGTCGGTGGCACTTCGCCTTCACGCAGCGTGCGCAGCACTAACGCGTCGAGCTGGGGCAGGCTGTAGAAGTCTTTCGCAAACCGCTTTCCGCTGCTCTCTACAGCGATAAACACATCGGTCGTCAGCGGTTTGGACCGCACGTAGAATCGCTCCGTTTCGAGCGTGCTTAGCAGCGTCTGCAACTCAGATGTTGGTATTACTAGATTGCGAACAGCCGCAGGCGCTGGCGTCTCGGCAGCCTTGCCGAACTTACGGGCCCACCAGCCGAGTTTCTCGTGCTGCGGTTCAACGACAAGGGTAACGCCAGCCTGATCCGGCGTGCCTGTTGTAGAAGGCCCCTCGATCTGGAGCAGACAAAGCGACGCCGGAGGAAAGCTCCCACCTCCGCTAGCAACGTTGAGTCGATCGGCCTCAGTGACGTAGGTAACTTTAACGGCTTCGGCGTTGTTGCCGCGGGGTTGCTCGGCGCGAGCGAGGACCGCTAGCGCTCCCTGTGCTAGCACAAAAACTAGCGGCATTAATAGCTGTGCTGCTCGGCGCATCGTCTTGACGGGAACCGTAGCCGACCATCCGTGCGCCTCCGCAGGCGCGACCCCTACTTCCGTTGTCGTCGGAACGCCAAGAAGTCTTTAGCAGTGGGGCCTACGGAGCTAGTGGCTACGACCAACTTACGGGGTCGAGCGTATTTCCTTCATCTCCGCGTCGAACCATTTGTTCCAACCTTTCGGCGGTGGCGCTTCCAGAAGCAGTGGGGTTCGTCGCACGGGGTGCTCGAGCGCCAAACGCCACGCGTGCAGCGCGATGCCCGGCTTGTAGGGGCGCGTGGCCCCGTACTTAGCATCGCCCACCACGGGCGTCCCTACTTTGGCAAGCTGTACGCGGATCTGGTGCTTACGGCCGGTGATTAAACGCACCTCCAGCAGGCTGGTCTCGCGCTCGCGGGCAACGACCCGATAGTGCAGCCGCGCCAGTTGAGCGCCCGGTGAATCGGGCTGAGTGGCGTAAGTCTTGCGGTTGCGTTCGTCGATTGCCAAATGATGTTCGAGGGTCGCTTCGTCCGGTTCGAGCCGCCCTTCCACGCAGGCCAGATAGCGTTTTTCCACTTCTCGGCCTTTGAAAGCAGCCGTCAGTCGGGCCGCCGCTTTGGAGGTGCGCGCCAGCAGCAGCACGCCGCTCACCGGCAGGTCGAGCCGGCTGACAACCCCCAGGTACACCTCGCCCGGCTTGTTGTACTTGTCACGCAAATAGGCTTTGGCTTGTTGGACAAGCGAGTCACGCTCGGCTTCGACTCCCATGGTGGCCAGCCCCGCGGGTTTAGCGACCGCCAGCAGATGGTTATCTTCAAATAGCACCCGCATAATCGTTTACCGCCTTAATCGTCCGCGAATCGGCCACCGCCGCGCCCGCTGTTGGGCAGCTTACGGCGAGAGGCGCTTGCTCCCCCCCCAATTAGCCAATGTGTTCGCCCCAGCTGATCCTTGCCAGTGCCTCACCCCGTCGCCGTGAGCTGCTCGAAGCGGCCGGTTACGCTTTTCAGGTGGTATCGCCGCGCGAAGGGGCCGAACCCGAGGGCGCTTGCTCGGCCTGCGGACCGGCCCAACTGGTGGTTGATCTGGCCGTGGCAAAGCTCCGCGACGTGCTGGATCAACTCCGCCTAAAAGGGGCGCAAGCAGATCCCCGGCCAACTACGCTGGTTCTGGCGGCCGATACGGTTGCCGAATGCGGCGGCCAGGTGCTCGGCAAACCCCGCAACGAAGACCACGCCGTGGCTATGATGCGGATGCTTAGCGGCACCGAGCATCGAGTTTACACGGGGGTGGCGCTCGCGACGCTCACCTCCCGCGGTCAACCCTACGCCGAAGCGGTTATCACCACTCTACGCATGAACGATCTGAGCGAGGCCTGGATTGCCAACTACGCGGAGAGTGGGGCGTGGGAAGGCAAGGCGGGCGGCTTTGGCTATCAAGATGGACTGGGCTTTGTCCACGTAGTTGCCGGCAGCGAGTCGAACGTTGTTGGCTTGCCGATGGAGCGCGTTGCCGAGCTGTTGGCCGATCGCGGTGTTCACCCCTCCTTAAAATCAACCCTCTGAGAACCGCCGCGTGCTAAAGGTATCTTTCTCAACGCCCGGGCGAATCTTGATGACCTCAGCCCCAATTGTCGTGACACTGGTCCTCTCAGCGCTGACGGTGCTGGGCATCGGCACGAGCAGCTTCGCGCAGTCACCGGCGGAAACGCTCAGCGCGCCTCGGGGGCTTGTCACCGAGCCCCCCTCGGAGGGCCTCGTGATACCAACTCCCAAGGGCCACATGGTTGCCTACAACCAGACGCTGCCGGGCTCGGAGGCCACGATCGAGATGGTGCCGGTCCCGGGCGGCGTGGTGCGCATCTCAGTAGCGCCTTTTGATGCAGAGGATGCCACAGCAACCCCCGAAGAAGAGTCATACATCGAGGTCGAACTAGCGCCGTACTGGATCAGTCGGCATGAGATCACTTGGGAAGCCTACTGGCAGTTCATGCAATTGGACGCCACGTTCACCGGCATCGAACAGCTACGGACGCTATCGCGTGGTCCGCGGCGATCCCAAGTCGAGCAGACGCTTGCTCAGCACGCCAATCTGCGGGCAGCAATCCTTCGCGAGCCAGAACTTTGCCAGATCGACGCGGTAACGGCACCAACGGCTTTGTATGACAGCAGCACCACCTACGAATCGGGTCGCGAACCGAATCTGCCCGCGGTGTCGATGACACCGTTCGCCGCCAAGCAGTTCACGAAGTGGCTGAGTCGCCTCACGGGGGTGAGTTATCGCCTGCCGAGCGAAGCCGAATGGCAGCACGCCGCACAAGCCGACGCCGCCGCTGAGCCGAAAGATCTCGATGCGGTCGCTTGGACGATCGACAATTCCGATTACGTGGCGCACCCCGTCGGCCAGAAGCTTCCCAATGCGTGGGGGCTGCACGATATGCTCGGCAACGTGGCAGAACTGGTGCTCGATGCCGCCACGCCCGCAGGTCGCCCCGCGCTGTCCGGCAAACGTGTTGATTGGCAAACCGCCATCGCTTGGCCCGAGCAAGATTACCCCATGCAAGCAAAAGGGGGGCACTATGACTCTGAGCTAGAAGAGATCAGCGTCACCGCTCGGTTGGTTACCAATCCGGACTGGAAGGACGCCGACCCCAATCTCCCACGCAGCCCTTGGTGGTTTGCCAGCTATCCGTCCAACGGAGTAGGCTTCCGGCTTGTAAGGCCTATGATGCCGATCGATGCGGAGCTTGCCTCACGTGTCTGGGATGCTGACACAGACGACGTGGTGCGCGCTGTCGAAGATCGACTACGCGAGGGACGCGGCAAGGTCGGCTGGATCGCTCCGCGACTGCCTGCGGCAGCGCGTGAGCTGGAAACGCCTGAAGTGTCCGCCTTGCTCAAGTAGCAGGCGGCAAAGATTCTCCGCGCTCTTCGGCGGGGGAGTTAGGCGGCGCATACCACGCAACAAGCCGTTCGGCCGGAGTACCCAGGAGGAACGCCGACAGTATTCCCCAGTTGCGCAAGGTCTGCCGGACAACGCCCGTTTGCTGCCAGCGGCGGGCTGAGACCAGCAACGGACCCGGGACGAGAACGGGTCGGCCATAGCCGCGTTCTCGGCGTTGCCGGCCGAACCGCTGCATCAACGCAATCTCTTCCAGGAGGGGAAGCGGCGGAACGCCACCCAGGGCTTCGAGCGCTTCGCGCCGCAGAAAGATTGCTTGGTCCCCGTAGGGCAGGCCCAGCCATCCGGCGCGGAAGGCGTTGCCCTGTTCGAGCAGCCGATAGCCGAATCCCGTGGCGTCGATCCGTTGGCGGAAAGCGCCGCACACCACACGCGGATTGGTCAGCGCCCGAGCGATCTGCTCGCCCGCCGTGGGGGGGAGCCGATTGTCGGCGTGCAGCATCAGCAGGACGTCGCCCGTGGCCCGAGCGATCCCCGCCCGCAGTTGCCGCCCGCGGCCCCGGGGGGCGTTTATAACGGTCGCGCCGGCAGCCTGCGCCCGGTCCGTTGTTCCGTCATCGCTGCCGCCGTCGGCAACAATTACCTCTGCCAAGGGGGCCTGGGGGCAGTCGATCGCGCGAGCGCTGGCAATCGCCCCCGCGACATTTGGGGCCTCGTTCAGCGTCGGTAAGATCACGCTAATCCGCACGAAAGCCGTTTCTAACTGGTTTTGTGGTTTTGGCTGCCGATTCCTTATACTGTCTGCTGAACGCTTCCCGAATGCGGCGAGCGGATCTAGGCGGGAATAAATCAAGGATCGGCTGCTTGAAGCTACGCGTCGGAGTCGTGGGCCTGGGCCCTACTTGGCAGAGTCGGCATCAACCCGCGCTCGCAGCGCTCAGCGGGCGTTACGAAGTCCGCGCGGTCTGCGATCCGGTTGCGCACCGCGCCCAACAGGTCGCGGAAGAGTTTCACGCGCGCCCGATCGATGGCTTTCGCGCGCTCGCCTTTGCGGAGGATATCGACGCGGTCCTGATGCTGTCGGGACGCTGGTTCGGTGCCTTGCCAATCCACGCGGCCTGCGACGCCGGCAAGGCGGTCTATTGCGGTGCTTCGGTCGAGATGCAAGCCGAAGAGGCGTCGACCCTCTGCGACCGGGTCCGTCGGTCGGGTGTCGCCTTCATGGCAGAGCTGCCCTTCCGATTGGCCCCCGCTACGATCCGTCTGAAGGAACTGATCGCCACGCGTTTGGGCGAACCGCGACTGATGTTCTGCAACGAGCGTCATGTGGCCCAACCCTGCGCTGAGCATTCGGGTCCGGGCGGTATTAAGAGCGGTCCGCCGAGCCACACACGCCGCTTGATTGAGATGGTCGATTGGTGCCGTTATGTCGCGGCGAGCGAGCCAACCAGCGTTCAGTGCGCAACGCACCCTTCCACCAGCGGAACCGAAGAGCATGACTACTCGCTCGTAACGCTTGAGTTTGAGCCCGATGCGAGCGCGCCGGGCCGGCCGGTCCTCGCTCAGATTGCTTGTGGCGGCTACGTGCCATCCGGGTGGACCGAGGCCGCCGCGTTCCGCCGCGCAGCAGACCTGCAGGTGGTGTGTGAGCGCGGCATCGCGTTTCTGGACCTGCCCGGTTCGCTGGTGTGGTTCGACGAAGCCGGCCAGCACATCGAGTCGCTACAAGATGAGCGCCCGCTCGGCGAGCAGTTGCTGATGCAGTTTCACCGTTCGGTATCGAGCCTGGTGCTGCGTCCTTCGAGTCTTGAAGACGCCTTTCGGGCGATGGGCATCGTTCTGGCAGCCCAGCGCAGCGCGAAGTCGGGGCAACGCACCGATTGTCGTTAGAACGACACGGCCTATTGCCCCATCCCCCGTTTCCTGGCCCAAGCGGAGTGCGAGTTTTTTCAGTACTTGCACTTGTAAGGAGGGCCCAGAGCTATGCCGAGGAAGCGTTACACGGAAGAGCAGATCGCGTTCGCGATCCGCAAGCACGAATCGGGGACAGCGATCGCCGAGATCACCCGGAAGATGGGGATCGCGGAGCAGACGTTCTACCGTTGGAAGAAGAGGTACGCCGGGATGGGCGTCGCCGAGGTCCGCAAGCTGAAGAGCCTTGAAGAAGAGAGCAATCCGCTCTGGGCATGCTGTTTCCTCCGAAGAACGCCGTGAGCGATGGGTTCGAAGGATGCTGCGCTGCGACAGTCGCACGAGCGATCAACGCGAGAGCCGTGCAAGTGCCCTAAGTGTTCCAGATTTGTTCCAGGCCGATCCGGGGGGTCTGACGGAGAAACTTTGTGTAAGTCGTTGATGGGCAACGAGAAAGAGAAGCACGCCCGGCAGGACTCGAACCTGCGACCTGCGGATTAGAAGTCGCACAGCACGCATGCTAACAACACTACAACACCGGAAACGCCGGGAGAAACGCTAGTGCGTTGGTGATGCGTTGGCGCGTTGTTACCACGTTAGGTAACATTTGAGGTAACACCCGCGTCACTACACCCCCGCAATTATTTTGCGTCGCAGCTACCCTGCTGCTCGCATCGCGTTATAATCGCGACATAATCACCAGATGATGGCCCCCGCGGATCGAGCCGCGAAGCGGGCCTGTAAGTGAGGGCAGAGACCTAGAAGGCCGCGCTCGATGCGCCGCCCCGATTCTGTCGGGATAAGGGGTCTCTGCGATGCATGCATCGCCCCGCGCCTCACCCTTCCACATTGGGGGGGTGAGGCTGCGCGCTCTGTTGCCCGCCGCATGCGCCCCCGTTAGCCCAGCGGAGGCCGTGCTATGCCAGCAGCGAAACAAAAGCGGCGTTCTGAGCCGTCGAAAATCGATCCCCAAGTTTTGTACACGCTGCGCGAGTTCCAGCGGGCGACCGGCCTAGGGCCTACTTCCATGCGGAAGGCCCGTGCGGCTGGCGTCGAGCTGAAGACCCTACGCGTTGGGCGCTGCAAGTACGCCCGGGGCGCCGACGTAATCCAGTTCATCGAGCGCGCGGCCGCTATCTGAGGGGGCAAACCGGAAAACAAGCCGGGCCGCCCGCTGTGGAGGCAGGGCGGCCCGGCTTTAACTTGGAGAACGCCATGGATTCTACCGAAGGCCGGTTGAAACAACGCGCGGAATCTTGTGGACCACGGTTCACAAAACGCCGAACGAAGGCGGAAGTTAGCCTTCTCAGGCAGCGGATCGTCAACGTAGCGGCAACTTATCAGCCGTTGACGCTGCGCCAGCTGTTCTACCGATTGGTGGTGCGGAAGCACATTCAGAAGACCGAGGCGGGCTACAAGGCCGTCGGCCGCTTGACGGGCCAGTTGCGCGAGAGTGGCGACCTGCCTTGGTCGTGGATCGTCGATTCTTCACGCATGGTTCGACAGAGAGCCAGCTACAGTGGACTGGGCGAATTCCTAGAGCAAACCCAGCGGCTGTACCGCCGCAATCTCTGGCAGGATCAGCCGGAGTACGTGGAAATCTGGTGCGAGAGCGAATCGGCTGCGGGCGTGCTCTGTGCGATCACTTACGAATGGGGAGTTCCATTGCGGCCTTTCAAGGGCTACGGATCGCGGACGTTTCTCTACGAAGTAGCGCGAACGCTTCGGGAACAAAACAAGCCGGCGACGTGCTACTACTTCGGGGACCGCGATCCGAGCGGCAACGACATCGACCGCAGCGCGCTAGAAAGTGTTCGACGGTACGGATCGGGAGAGTTCCGTTTCGTGCGGGTCGCGGTCACGGAGAAACAGGTGTCCGATTGGAGCCTACCCGGCGCGCCGCCGAAGCGTACCGACTCCCGCGTCAAAAACTTCCGGGGGCCTTGCGTCGAGCTGGAGGCTATCGAGCCCGACCGGCTTCGCGACTTATGCCGAGACTGTATCGAGCAACACATCGACAGCCACGCGCTAGAGCAACACAGACTGAACGAGAAAGCCGAGCGCGAGACTCTCAACCGAATGCGCGAGAGTTTACCAGGCTGAGATTTTGTGAACCGTGGTCAACAAAAAAGCCCCCGAAGCGCGACCAAACGCTTCGGGGGCAAGAGAGAACGCCGAGCTGGGCGAGCATCGACGCAGCGTATGCGGGATCCCCAAAGGGGCTTAGCTGTCGTGTGACCCGGAAATTATAAGCGCTACCCGCAGTCGCGGGCAAGCCTCCGGGTGTGGCCTTCCCCCGATCTATGTACCACCTGCGATGAGATAATCGGGATTGTTGAACTCTACTCCGCTGGCCCTCCGTAGCGGAGGGGCCTGCTGAGGCGTAGCCGAAGCAGGCCCTGGAGCGGAGGTGGGCCAGCGGGCGGCGAACACGGCCGGGGGGA
>NZ_SJPH01000008.1 GCF_007859815.1 Botrimarina hoheduenensis
TTGGCCACCAGCCGCTTCAGCTGCGCGTTCTCTTTCTCCAGCGCCCGCAGCTGCTTCGCCAGGTCGGGGGCCATGCCCCCGTACTTCTGACGCCAACGGTAGTACGTCTGCTCGGTGATATCGAGCGTCTTGCAAACCTCAGGAACCTTCTGCCCCTTACCAAGTGCCACGTCCGCCTGACGCAGCTTCTCGATGATCTGCTCCGTCGAATGCTTCGTTCGCTTCATCAAAGAACCTCCATGCCGGGGGACCGCCCAGCTCGGGATTCTCTCATTCAGCATGGCTCAGTTTCAGGGGGGAAGACCAATCTTCGGCGAGCCCGACATCGAGTTCTACGTCCGCAGCACGCCGAAGCTCAGCGAGGAACTGGTCCGCCGCAGCGAACAGGCTTCGGAGCTAGAGGCGAAGAAGAAACACACCGCCGACGAACGGGCCCAGCTCGACCGGTTCCGCACCTTCGAGGAGCGTGCCTCAGCAACCGAAGCGGGCCAGCTCTTCGTCGAGGTACGCGGCGTCGATGTCTTCGACCCCTCGACCGGCGAGGTCCGCAGCGACAGTGCCGACGGCATCGCCTGCTGGATGATCGACGACGACTACAACGAGGAGAGCTTCTTCGTAAGGCACGCTTACTTTCTGGGCCAGAACGACCCCTACAAGGCCATGAAGACAACGCTCAAGGCCGAGATCGACGAGGAAGCCTGGAGCACCCTCAACAGCGACACCAGCCGCCCCTTCGATCGCCCGAAGAGCGGCCGCATTGCCGTCAAGGTGATCAATCACCTCGGGTACGAGGTGATGAAGGTGTTTCGGGTGGAGTGAGAGCGAGAGCTACGAAGACAGGTAGACACTGGCCGATGGCCGCGAGACGGGATGACGTCAAGAGATCGGCCTAAAACCACCAATCGGTCGCGTGTTTCCGCCAATCGATCGCTGGAAGGCATCCCTCGATCACGTCGGTGATCGGTTCGTAGATGCTACCGGCCGACAGAACGGCGACAACGGAGGAGCCTTCGACCGGATAGTCGCCGCCGCCCGCGACGAGCTGATCTGATTCCAACAGGCAGAAGAACAAGGCGACGGGCAACTCCACGGGACCGTCGCTGAGGCCAGCGAATAGCGGCTCGGGTAATCCGAGCGGTTCAACATAGAGCCCGCGGTGATCACCGAAGAGTTTCGCAGCCCGCTTGGGAAGCTCTAGAAGGACGGCATCCGCGATACTGGCCACATTACCTTCCAGATGGCCGCCACCGAAGTGTTCAAGATAAGCGGATGCCAGTCGCACGCGACGGCCGTCGCTCGTCGTCATTGGGAACTTCATCCGGGCCTCTCTTTCGTTGACAGAGTTTCGGGCGAAATCGTGTGCTGAGGCGTCCCCCATCAACGAGATTACTCTCAGGGGTGGAGTGAGGGACCGGTATCGGTACGCCTGGCCCTAAGGCTGCTTGGCGTATCAGGGAAGGCCTCGACCAGCTTGAAGTGTAGCTCCGCAATCAATGGCGTATGGTCCATAAACTCGGCCGACAGACCCTACTGCTTACATTGTGGTGCAAAACGGCGTCAGTCGGAGATGTTCTCAGGCCCCGCGAGCCGGTAGCTGGTGCTCCTGCCGCCGCCAGGGTTCTTCATCAAGACACCCCGAGCTACTTGCTCTCGAATATCTCGCAGCGCCGTGTCAGCTGAGCACTTAGCGAGCTTGGCGTACTTCGACGTGCTGAGGAAACCTTCGAACCCGTTGAGCATCCGGTTGATGACCAAGCGCTGACGCTCGTTGACGGTCTTGTTGTTGAGACGTTCCCAAACGCGAGCCTTGTTGAGCACTCCGGCTAGGCGTTCGTTGCTGCTCTCGATAGCGCGGTCGAGACAGTCAACGAACCATAACAGCCAGCCTGTCACATCGAGTTCGCCTCGTTGGGCACGCTCAAGTTGGTTGTAGTACTCGTTGCGTTCCGCCTCGATCTGCGACGACATGCTGTAGAAGCGATCCTTGGTGCCATCGGCGCGCGCTAACGCCATATCAGCGATCGCACGGGCGATCCGCCCGTTGCCATCCTCGAACGGGTAAATGGTGACGAACCAAAAGTGAGCAAGGCCCGCCAGCAACACGGGATCGACTTCGCTTGGCTTTCTTAGCCAGGCAAGAAAGCGTTCCATCTCCTCTTCCAGTCGCGTAGCGCCCGGAGCCTGGAAATGGACCTTCTCCTTGCCGATGGGACCCGAGACGACCTGCATCGGACCGTCCTCGTCGTTTCTCCACTGCCCGACGGCGATGCGGTTGATCCCGCTGTGCCCGGTTGGGAAGAGCGAGGCGTGCCAGCCGAACAGTCGTTCCCTTGTCAGCACCTGATCGAACTTCTGGGTGGCGTCGAGCATCATCTCGACGACGCCATCGACGCTACGACTAGGCTGAGGAAGCCCCGCCACGTCGAGGCCCAGCCTTCTCGCGATCGAAGATCGGACCTCGTTCGGATCGTGCGCTTCGCCTTCAATCTTGGACGACTTCACCACGTCCGCGGTCAGCACGACGAGGCTCGCTTCGCTCCGAAGATCGAACCCGAGGGTCTCCATCTTGCCAAGCAAGCGGCCCTGCTGATGGCGCACCTTTGCCAGTGGAGCAGCGAGCGAGTCGCTGTCCCAAGTCAGCTCGGGCCAACCGGTCAGTTCGTGGATATACGCCATCTATTCACCGCACCCCATGCGGTGATTATAGCCCGTATTCGCCGCACGGCGCAAGGGGCTACCGCCAAAGCCCTGGAAAACCAGGATAATCGGCCTAAGTAGTAGACACCCGGTCACCAGAGGGGTCTTGGTCTACTGACGGGTTGGTCCCGCCACCGGGCGGTAACTGGCGGCGGGCTTCACGTCCTGCTTTGGGGCCGCGTCCGAGGGCCTGGACTTTGTGAATCGGACGAGATCGATCGCGTCGGCTTCTGAGAGCAGCTGGCGAGATCGCACGTCACCTAGCAGGTAGATCTTGCCCACAGTCTTCTCGTGATAGTAGAAGCCGATCTCGACGGGGATCGTCGAGTTGCGATCGGGGTCGAAGACGCTCACCGTGGCGATCGCGTCGGGGTCGTCTTGGTAGACGGCCGCTTCGTAGCGTGGCTTGGGCGTCCTGCGACTCATCGCTTGCCCTTCCGCTTACCACGAGGTGACGGGCCGCGTGGTTCTAGCTTTGGCTGAGGCTTGGGCGAACTTCGCTTCGGCTTGGGCGCGAGCCAGTGGAACTTGGGCGAGTATCGCTGCTTGTTGGCAAGCCGCGCTTCGCTGTATCTGGCAAAGCGGATTCTAAGGGGTACAAGGTTCTTCTTCAGTTGCATCGAGCGCTCTCTTCTCTTGTACGAGCACGTTGCCACAAGCCAAGCGGGCTTGTCAATCATTTCAGGAACCGCCAACGGCTCAAACTCGACGAGAGGCGCCGGAGCTATCTGGCGACGTCAAAAGCATCGCCGGCAATCGCCAAGATTGCTTGCCGCACCGGCGGCGAAACTAATTCCCACTGCCGCACGAGTTTTTGGAAGTTGTTGTCGCGCAATGTCTCGCAGCGACAATTTGGGCCACAATCCAGCAGCGCATTTGCAGCGCAGCACCGGTTGCATTCAGCGCAATCGCATAGGCTTACGTGACTTAGCTCGATATCCGAGCCCGGTTCGATTCCCGCCGCCTCCACTTTTCGCCGGTTGTGCCAAACAAGGCCAGCCGGCGTTTTTTTGTGCCAAAACCCCTTTTCTACAAGGGTTTACGGCGTCTTCCGGCGTATCTTGCCCAGCCTGCGTTGTGTCACCAGATGCCTTCTTGTGACCATCAGCGTGCCCCGAAATGCAGCCAATATGCAGCCAACTTTTCCCGGCAGGGAGCTTCGCGATGGCCTTCGCCTGATCGGCTAAACCGATGTGCGTGTACTTCATCGTCATCCGAACGTCGCTGTGCCTCGCCAGCTCCTTGGCCTCCGGCACCGACGCCCCGTTCCGCAGCAGCTCGGTGATATGGGTGTGCCGCCCGGCCGCGTGAAAGTCGGCCACGCGCCCCTTCTTATCGCGGTACGGGAGACCGGCCCGCTCCAGGTCTTTCTTGACCATCAACCAAGTCCGGCGGCGATCCAGCTTGGGGAACAGCTTCTCGTCGGGCGCTAGGCCTGCGCACCACTCCGGTAGCCGCAGGGCGAGGTCGGCGTGCAGCGGCAGCACGTCCTTGCGGCGGTGCTTGGAGCAGGCGGCGTCGATCGTCAGCGTGGGGGGCGTTCCCTCCAGGTCAAAGCTCTCGGGCGTCAGGCTCGCGAGCTCTCGCCGCCGCAGCCCGGTCATGTACGACATGATGTAGATGCGGGCCCGCTGCTCGCCATCGAAACACTGGATCGAAACGCCGCTCGTCCGTGCCGATTGCACCAAGGTCGCGAACTCATCGGGGAGCAGCGCCCGCCGTTGGTGGCGGATATCTTCTTGGGCGTTGAGCCTCTTCAGCCCCTGGAGCGGGTTGTGCGGCATCCGCTTGGGGACCATCCAGTTGCAGAAGCTGTCGATCGCCTGGGCGTAGTGGTTGTAGGTGCGAAAGCCGAGCTCGCCGGTGGCGAGCCGTTCGCGGAGCACCTCTTCGACCGATTCAATGTCGATGTCGACGATCGACTCCATGCTGGCGTCTTGGACGATCCGCCGCACCCGCGACATGACGAGCTTGACGTGCTTGGGGGACGTTTTTTGCAAGCTCTTCTCGAAGGCCGCCAGCTGCGGATGCTGTGCGTGCTGGACGAGTTCACTCGGGAGAGTTTAGCGATCGAGGTGCAGCGGTCGTTCACGGCGCGGCAGGTTCAGGACGTGCTGGGTTACCTGTTCGCGGTGCGTGGAGCGCCCGAGCACATCCGCTCGGATAATGGCTCCGAGTTCGTTGCCAAGAGTATCCGTCGTTGGCTCGATCGGGCGTGCGTGAAGACACTCTTCGTCGCCAAGGCGAGCCCGTGGGAGAACGGCTACATCGAGAGCTTCAACAGCCGCTTCCGCCAAGAGCTGCTGGACCGCGAGCTGTTCTTGGGCTTGGAGGATGCTCGTTGGTGCGTCGATAGGTGGCGTCTGGACTACAACCACCACCGGCCACACAGCTCGCTGGGTCACATCCCTCCGGCCGAGTTCGCCGCCCGTTGGGCCGCTTCCGCTCCGGGCCCTGCTCAGCCTACGGCTTCGCAGGCCCCTCCGCTCCAGCTGCCCAACGGACTACCATCTAATCATCCCGATTCTCTCATAGCGACTGGCACATAGATCGGGGGAAGGCCAGCTGGCCCTAGAATGGCGCATCTACTATGCAACGGAAGGGAAGCGGCACCAACCTTTAGTCGCCGATAAAATCACGACGGTGATTAACAGCCTCAAGCGCACCATCACGCAAGGAGGCCAAACGCTAAGCAACGCGAAAGCTGCTTTGCCAGGCATAAACTCGGAGATAGCATCTCTCAGAAGCCAGGGAAGCGGGGATCCTAGGCAAGCTGGCGCAATCGCCGCCAAGCTACGCCAGGCCCAATCGCAACAGCGACGCGCTCAAAGTGCGATACGTCGGTTCGAGCGATCCATCCCGTGGCCTGCTATCGAAAACCTGATCCAGTCTTTATGAAGGTCTCACCCGCCCGAAGGGCCAGGAGACCGAAGGATGAGCCAGAAGCGTAGGAAGCGGCACACGCCCGAGCAGATCGTGAAGAAGTTGCGCGACGCGGACGCGATGCTGTCAGCGGGCAAGGATCAGGCCGTGGTGCTGCAGACGCTGGAGGTGAGCGAATCGACGCTCGACCGTTGGCGGAAGCAGTACGGCGGCATGAAGTCGGAGGAAGCGGTCCGGCTGAAGAAGCTCGAAGACGAGAACCGTCGTTTGAAGCAGTTGGTTGCGAATCAGGCGCTAGACATCCAAGCCCTGAGGATCGTGGCCGAGGGAAACTTCTGAGCCCTTCCCGGAAGCGTGCGGCGGTGACCCGGGTGCGAGAGCAGTTGGGTCTCTCCGAGCGGAGGGCGTGCAAGGCGATCCGCCAGCCGCGATCAAGTCAGCGATACCAGTCGAAGCCGCGGAGCGACGAGCCACGGTTGGTGAAGCGGATGCTGCAGCTGGTGCGTCGGCGGCCGCGGTTCGGCTACCGGCGTGTTGCGGCGCTCTTGCGGTCCGAGGGCTTCGGTGCGAGCGAGTCGCGAATCTTGCGTCTTTGGAGGAAGGAGGGCCTGAAAGTGCCTGGGAAGAAGCGGAAACGGCGTCGATTGGGGTTGGCGGAGAACGGCTGCGACCGGCGGCGGGCGGCGCACCGCAACCACGTGTGGACTTGGGACTTCGTGTTCGACAAGACGACGGGGGGGAGCCAGCTGAAGTGGCTGTCGATAATCGACGAGCACACGCGCGAGTGCCTGGCTCTGAAGTGCGACCGGAGCATCACGAGCGAGGACGTGATCGACACGCTGGCGGAGCTCTTCGCGATGCACGGCGTGCCGGAGCACATCCGCAGCGACAACGGGAGCGAGTTCACTGCGAAGGCGATCCGTCGTTGGCTAGGGCAGCTGGGCGTGGGGACGCTCTACATCGAGCCGGCCAGCCCGTGGCAGAACGGTTACGCCGAGAGCTTCCACAGCCGGCTGAGGGACGAGTTCTTGGCGGTCGAGGAGTTCGAGTCGCTCGCCGCGGCGAGGAAGCTCACGGCCGCGTGGCGAGAGGATTACAACCACCACCGGCCGCATGGCTCCCTGGGGTACCTGACCCCGGCACAGTTCGCGGCCCGCTGCCCCGCTTCCGCTCCGAAGGCTGCTTCGGCTACGCCTCAGCAGCCTTCTCCGCTCCAGCAGGGCAGCGGCTTTACCCAACCCGTACCTTCATAGCAGGTGGTACAGGAATTCGACGCTGGTCACCCGAAAGCGCAAGCAGAACTTAAGAAAATGGACGAAGTGGTGGTCGTTGGAAAAGAGATCCATCAAAAAGTTAGGCTTAATGGTCAACTACTCGTCGAAAAGGATGGGGAGCAATTGCTACTTGCTCAGTTTTAGCATTCCATGGCGGCAAATCCTGACTAGGAAACATGCCGCAAGGAAGTCAAGCTGTGAGTTTATCGCAAGTTCATGCTTCCGCCGCGAGGCTATTGGAAACAGAGCCGTGTCGTGGTTCGACGATTTTTGTCGCACTCAAGGCAGCGGTTTTGTTCTTCGGTGGCCTACTTCAAGCCCGGCCGCAAACGGATGAGGCAAGCCTGCCAATGCCTCTCCGCGCTCGGGACCGGTCCGCTCGGAACACTACGTCCAACCTCCGTTGAAAGGTGTCTACGCCCCAGCACAACGGGGTATCCTCTTAGGTTATTGTGTCCTTAAGCCGAGCCGGAAAACACGACCTTCCGCCGCTTGAAACGCTACTTCATCCGCGAGAGCATGAAGCACGCCCGGTCGTGGTCTTGTAAGTTGGCCGAGTGGAAGACGACCATCAGCACCAACCCGAGCGCAACAGAGTAATCTGATCGACGTGCTTGTCTCTGAAGGTTCTCCCAGGCTCCTAGCCTGCCGGACTCCCCGTACGAGCAGCTGCCAAATAAGATAATCATTACCGCCCTCATGCAGTGCTCGCTACTGCCTACTAAACCGCTCGCTTATTACAATCGATGAGATGCACCAAGCTGCTTCGAATACGGTAGCCGATTCTCTTAACGCGCTCGCGAGTGCTCTTGCTTCGTTGTACGAAGACTCGAGGCACCTAAGTGCGGACTTTGACTTTGGCGGTTTCGTGTTTCCAAGCGATGACGAGGGCGACGTTTGGACTTACGGAATCATTACACCACAGGGCGATGCGAACTGGCGGGGTGGCTGGCCTAACTGGGTGCCAAAGATACTCCATCGCAAAGATTGGCGTTATCGGCTGGATGAAGCCATGTTTTCCGTCCAGGAGTACGCAGAAGAAAGGAATCTAAACAAGCCCGATTTTCCACAGCCAATTAAGCAAACCTTCCAAGCTTTGTTCAATGGTAAAGCGCCGGAATGGATGGGTTATAGGAAGTGCGAATCTTCAGAACCTTGCCTCTGCTTTCGTGAAAAGTACTCTGAATTAGAAACAGCGATCACTTCAGTTGAATATAGTCTACGAGCCGCGTCTCCCGAATGGATTCGAGCGGTGGATAGTCTTGGAGCAAGAAACTGGCGTGAACGCCTCTTACGGAAAGTGATTGACCCACTCAAGTACTCTCCCTCTTATTTTGAAGACGATCGCAAGCCGTTCAACTATCCCAGCACAAGCCGGCAGTACTTGGAATTGTCACGTGGTCTCGCTCCTGTAAAAAGCTGGGCCAAGGGTTTAGGCGAGCTACGAAGCTATATCAAGGACGCTGAAGCTTGCCGATACGTCGGTCTAGTTCAGCCGGTCGGAGGTAGCAGCCAGACCGTGACATCCGCTCGGGATGAGTCAGAAGATGCAGTGAGTTTGCAGCCCGCTCAGCAGAAGGCCTGGGCTAGCTACTTACTAGCGGAAGCGAAGATAGGGCTCGGTAGGACGGACAGGGAGACCTACGATTGGTTGGCCGAATGCGACGCGGAGCTGTTCGTCGGCCCCCTTGCAGATTACGAATTGCCATCCTGCGACACTTGGCAACGGCAATTGCGGGCGGCTCGCAAACACTTCGGCGGGCAGAAGAATCAGCCTCGGGCGAGTCGCCCGTCCGGAGGATCGATTGTGTTAGCGTCCGAGATTTAGGTCGCCGACCTCGCAAACCGGACTAGACCGGATTTTATTCAGAAATCCGGTCTGAATCCTCGTACTGCAAATTGCGAGCAATTAGCAGTATCCCCCGAATAGTCCTGGGCGGATCGTCCACGATCCGCCTCGATCCGGTTTCCGTTCTATAGCGGCTTGCTGATGACTAGCCCTGTGAGGGGCGGGCAAGTAGCAGAAACCGGAGGCCGAATATGGCTACCACTACTATGGCTTACGCGGTCGACTCCGCGCCTATGTATCTGAACGCTGAGACCTGCGCGTCTCGCTACGGCGTGTCCCCTTCCCATTGGAGAAGGCTGGTTGACGCCGGCCGCGCTCCCCAGCCAGTACGGCTCGGGCGTCTTGTAAGGTGGGCGGTTACCACTCTCGACCGTTGGGATTCTGACGGTTGCCCGACTTGCCGCCCGTCGCGGGCAAGGGGCGCCAAATGACCAGGACGAAGAGAGATTCCGATGACCTTCGCAGCCCTCGGGACCACTGGCCCGTCGATCGCGCCCCCCGAAGTGGCGATAGCGATCTGAGTATCGACGCCACACGGCAAATTGATCCGATGTCCCTTCGTGTGGTGAATGGACAGATGGCGTTGATGTGCGCACTGCTTCAGTCTGCAGACAGGAAGGCAACAATCGACGATGCAACGAGCCCCGTCGAACGAGAGTTCAGCTTTACAAGCGGCGGCCGCTGGCGTGGGCAAGTCGTCCGAGGACTCAAAGCCCAAAGCCTCATCGAACGAGTCGGCTACACGGTGAGCGAGCGACCGTCTCGCCATTTTGGCACGGTCGCGGTCTGGAGGCGGGCTAATCGCGACAGAGGTATCTCTTCCCGAGCGCGGCTCTTAGCGGTGCGCGACAACCTCATAAACAAAACAACGCCCACGTTACCAGACGGCGATTTGGACGATTCAAACCTCAACTCGGAGGATTCAAACCGTGGGTAAGCTAACTGACATTTTAGCCGCCGGCGGCTTTGGCGGCGACGACTTTACGAAGAATTGGCAATCGACCGTCGCGGCTGACGAGTTCGAGCCGCTACCAACCGGTGAGTACGTCGCGACGATTCAGCACGGTGAATTGACGACGGTCGGCTCAAAGGATACGCCCAGCTACAAGCTGACGTTCCGAGTTGCCGAAGGTGACCACGCTGATCGACTTTTCTGGCATGATGTATGGCTAACAAGAGCAGCCCTCCCACAAGCGAAGCGGGATCTGGCAAAGCTTGGCGTCACCGATCCGACGCAGCTGGAGAGGGCGATCCCGATAGGAATCGTCTGCAAAGTCCGGCTTGCTCTGCGGCGTGACGACGACGGCACGGAACGTAATCGGGTCCAGCGATTTGAAGTGCTGCGGATTGAGACGCCCGAGGCGGATCCATACGCTCCGCTGTATGGAGAGGAGGACGCAACCGATGCCGCATAACAACGCGACGCCCTACGGGTTTCGTGTTGTCGGCGGGCGCCACGGCCTGCGGCGGCTTGTCACTTGGCAAGCCGCCCTGGCCGGGCACGCCGCCTGCGAAGCCCGGGCCGAGAATGACCGCGAAAGCTACTTGTCGGCGTTCACGTTCGGCGATGAACTACGCGACCACCTGGCCGACACCGGCAGCGTGAAGGGTTACAGTGGGCCCTGTGGCGCGCTGTGGCTGTGGTTCGACCTCGACGACGCCGACGACCCGAGCCGCACCCTCGACGCCGCTAGGCGGCTCTGTGCGGGGCTGATCGATCGCTATGGAATCGATGGCGACGACCTGCTGATTTTCTACTCGGGCGCGAAGGGCTACCACGTTGGTCTGCCGACGGCGCTGTGCGGATCACCCGCGCCCTCGGCGGGGTTCCACCGCGTTGCGCGCCGGTTCGCCGAAGCGACCGCCGAGCGGCTGCGATTGCAAATCGACTCGGGCGTTTACGATCGTGTGCGGCTCTTCCGCTCGCCAAACAGCCGCCACCAGAGGACGGGCCGCTACAAGCGCCGCCTCACGTTCGACGAACTGCTCGGCTTGCGTCACGACGCCATCGAGCGAATGGCTGCGGCCCCCGAGCCGTTTGACCTGCCGACGGCGCCCGCGCTCGACTTCCAAGCGCTCGCCGATTGGAACCAAGCCGCCGATGCGGTGAAGGCGGACGACGACGCCCGCGCCGAGCGGCGGGCCGCGGCGACCGGCGTGACGCTCAACCGCCGGACGCTCGACTTCATCCGCAACGGCGCCAGCGAAGGGGACCGCCACCGGCTGCTCTACTCGGCAGCGGCGAACCTAGCGGAATTCGGGGCGAGCTACGAGCTGGCCGCCGCGCTGCTGACGGAGTCCGCCCTCGATTCGGGCCTGCCGCCGTCGGAAGTGGCGCGGCAAATCAAGTGCGGAGTGGAGGGCGTCAAGCAATGAGCAACCGCTACGAAACCGCCGGCAACCTGCTCGGCACCTGGCGCGACGACCTGATGACCGGTGAGCGGCCGCCGCGTTGGCCGGTCGGACCGGCCGTGTTCGACCCGATCGAGCTGGGGCCAGGGCTGGTGGTGCTGCTCGGCGGCGCGCCGGGGGCCGGCAAAACCGCCCTGGCCATGCAATGGACGCTCGACGCCCTGCGGCTGTCGCCCGACCTGCGGGGTCTGGTGGTGAACGTCGAGACAACGCCCGCCGTCCTGCTCGATCGCCAGTTGGCGAGGCTGTCGGGCATCCCGCTCGCCACGGTTCGCGACCGGGGGTTCGACGAGCTGCACGGCGAGCGGCTGGCGTTCGGCATCGACGCCGTCGAGGCGGTCGCCGACCGGCTGGCGTTCCTGACGCCGCCGTTTGATCTGCCGTCGATCGCCACGGCCGCCGACGACTTCGGCGCCAACCTGCTGGTGCTCGACTACGCGCAGCGCATCGACGCTGGTCCTCACGCCGACAAACGCAATGCCGTCAACTTGCTGATGGACTACCTGCGGCGGTTCGCCGGCGCAGGGGTCGGCGTGCTCGCCCTAGCAGCCGTTGGGCGGACGAAAGACGCCAAAGGCCGCAGCAGCTACGCCGCCGAGGGGCTCGGGCTGGCCAGCTTCCGCGAATCGAGTGAGCTTGAGTTCGGCTGCGACAGCGCCTACATGCTCAGCCGCGGCAGCGGGCCCCACGTGGCCGATCTGCGTTGCCTCAAGAACCGCCACGGGGAGCTGATCGACCTGCGGCTGCAGTTCGACGGCTCGTTGCAACGGTTCGAGACGCAAGGCGACTTCGCCGGCGGTGGGGCGGTTGAATCGCTCGGTGAGCTGTGGAACGCGACGGAGGGCGCCGCATGAATGATCGCCAACCGCCACGAGGCTGCGACGTGCTGCCGCCAATGACGCCGCCGACGCCGCGCCCGCAATCACAGTGTTCAGATCTGCCCCGCAATGCGGCGCAATCCGTCGCCAAAAAGAAGGCCGCAGGGCGCTTCGCCACGCTCAACCGGTTCGTCGATACGGGCGCCCGGTTGGTGGACACTACGGCGCAGGCGTGCTGGTGGGTTCTCTATCGCGAAACGAAGCCCGACGGGCTAGCGACCGTCTCGCACCAACGGGTCGCCGAGTGCGTCGGCGTCAATCGCAAGACGGTGACGCGAGCGCTGCGGCGGTTGGAGTCGGCGCGGCTGCTAACCGTAGTGCGACAGGGTGGCTGGCGGCGCGGCCCCTCGACGTACCGCCTTCACGCCACGCCCAAGCGGCCGAAGCCCACCAGCGGCCCAAGTACCACAAGTGAGCCTTAGCCAAGTACCACCTGCGCCCTATTGCTAGTACCACCCGCGCCCCATGAACCAGAAAACCAGAAGGCGTGAGCGCTTCTGAAGTTGCTGCGCAACGAAGCGTCACGCACCAAAAAGAGCCGCCCCCACGCCCGCGATCCTAACCGGCCTGCGGCGCCTAGGGAACAAACCACTAACCCTCAGCAACGGCGTTCGGGCATCGACCCGCCGCCGCGCTGCCCCCCTGACCACCGCGACCCGGCCGTCTGGAAATTGGCCACCGACCCAAAACGCCCGGGCTACCGCTGAGCCGCCTGCGGCTTCCGCGGCTGGTTCTATGGGTATGTGCCGCCCAAACGCAAGAAACCAACCCGCCGGCGTTGACTTGAGCCGCGCCGGTTGTCCTAATTGTGACATGCCTGGGCGACATTTCCTGACGATGACCGAAGCGTTGCGCGACGCTCTCCTGAACGACCCGCGTAGCTACAACCAAGTGGCGAAGCTCACGGGTCTAACCCGCACGAGTCTGATGGCGTTCGCCGAGGGCAAGCGATCGCTGCGGCTCGACCTGGCGGACCGCCTGGCGGCGTTCTATCAACTGGCTCTTCTCCGTATTGAGGATGCGAAGTGGGTGAACTAGTCGACGAGATTCGGAAGGTCAAGCAGCGTATCGAAAAGTACGGTGTCAAAGGAATCAATGAGCAAGACACCAAGGCGACGCTGATTCAGCCGATCTTGCGAACTCTTGGCTGGGACGTTGAAGACCTCGAAGACGTTCAGCGCGAATACAAGCCGCGGAAGCAGGATAAGCCGGTGGATTACGCGCTGATGCTACTGCGTACACCATGCTTGTTTGTTGAGGCTAAGGCGTTGGGCCAGAACCTCGATGACCGTAAGTGGGCTAGTCAATTTATGGGATATGCCGGTGTTGCTGGCGTACGTTGGGTAGCGCTGACCGATGGCAACGAGTATCGGCTGTACAACACTCACGCCGCAGTACCTGTTGAAGAGAAGTTATTCAGGAGCGTCAAGATAACTGACTCGATCGAGGACGCCGCAGCGACGCTCTGTCTCTTGTCCCGCGACCGAATGCAAGGAAACGAGATTGACAGTTTGTGGAACGCCTTTTTTATCGATAAGCAAGTGCGATCCGCTATTGATGAGCTTCTGCTCGATGGCGGTGACGCCGCACTGATGAGAATATTGAGCAAGCGGCTACCCAATCTTGCCAACAAGGATATTAGGGCGAGCCTGCGGCGCGCTGAAGTGACCGTCAGTTTTCCCGTTGCCCCTACCGACTCGCCAGACTCACCGCTAAAGCGTAAGCCGCCCGCGAAGGCGAGACGTAAGCCGTCGCGGCAAACGCCGAAGCGGCCGCGCTCGGCTAGTGGTCAACTGATAGACATGGGAGTGCAGAAGCGTCAACAGTTGAGCGTGTTGATGGAGCACGGCTATGTCGCTGCGGGGCAAGAACTCTTGGCTCGATACCGTGGCGCAGATATTTCCGCAACGATAACGAAAGCTGGAAAGGTCAAGTTCGATGGTGCAGAGTACGAATCGCTATCTGCTGCAGGAGCGGCGGCGAAGAGCGTCTACGGGGGCGGTGGCCATCTTGCGACCGACGGCTGGACGTTCTGGCAGACTGCGGTCGATGGCGGCTCTGTCGTACCGATGAAGGCGATTCGCAGCAATTACCTATCAAAGAAGTAGTGAGCTATGGCAACCGTCTACCGCAAAACTGTCACCCGCCCGCTCCCCGAGGGCGCCGAGCTACTCACCCGTAAGGGCCGACAGCTCGCCCGCTGGCGAGATCGGAAGGGCGAGCGCCGCACGGGCACCGTCATCGAAGGGCGCGACGGGACGCTGCGGGTTAGCGTCGAGTCGGCAACGTACATCGCCAAATACCGCGACGGCTCGGGCGTCGTCCGCGAAGTCTCTACCGGCTGCCGTAGCAAAGACGCCGCGCTCGCTGTGCTCCGCGACCTTGTGGAACGGGCCGAGAAGGTCCGCGCCGGCGTCGTCACGGCCGCCGACGACGTCGTGCGTGACTGGCTGCCGACTCCGATCACCAAGTCGATATCCGACTACACTAGCGAATTGAGGGACCGCGGACGCAGCGTGAAACATATCGCCGACTGTCAACGACTAACGAGCAGAGTCTTTGACGATTGCAGCATGATACTCCTGCGTGACGTTACCGCTGGACCAGTCGAGCGGTGGCTCCGCGATCGATCGGTTGAAGGATTAGCGCCGCGAACACGCAACAGCTACCTGCAAGCAGTGCGCGGATTCTGCCGCTGGTGCGTCGAGAAAGGGCGACTGTTGGCTGATCCGACTCGGAGCATCGCCAAGGTCAACGAATCATGTGACCGACGAAGACGTCGGCGATCAATGCTACCGGTAGAACTGCAGCGGTTGATCTACGTCACCACTTGGAGACCACTCGCCGAACGGGGCCGCCTTACCGTAGCTAAGCCCCGGACAGAGCGCCGCGGTAAACGCGACACCTGGACTCTTGCTCCGCTCACACTGGCCGACCTGCCCGCCGCAGTTGAACGGGCAAGGGAACGACTGGCCGACCGTCCGCAGACGATCGCCAAGCTAGAACGCCGTGGCCGCGGCCGTGCATTGACCTATAAGGCGCTTGTCCTCACCGGCCTGCGACGCAGCGAGCTTGCTAGCCTGACCGTGGCCGATGCGATCCTCGACGCCGAGCCACCACGACTGGTGCTTGACGCAGCCAATGCCAAGAACGGCGAAGCTGCTGAGCTGCCGTTGCGTACCGACCTCGCTGACGACCTACGGACATGGCTCGGCGGCTTGCTAGCGACGAAGTCGGCCAAGACCGGATCTGACAAAATGGTGCGTTTACCCGCTATAGGTATGCCAGCAGTCTTGACGCCACAGACTCCCCTCTTTGTTGTACCCCCGCAGCTAATCAAGATTTTCGACGCCGACCTCGCCGTCGCTGGAATAGCAAAACAAGACGACCGCGGACGCACTCTCGACGTTCACGCCCTGCGCCATTCGTTTGGTTCGCTGTTATCGGCGGGCGGGGTCTCGCCCCGTACGGCTCAGGCAGCGATGCGGCACTCGTCGATCGATTTGACGATGAACGTCTACACCGATCCGAGGGTGCTCGACGTTGCTGGCGCACTCAATGTGCTGCCAGCATTGCCGCTAGAAGGCTCACCTTATAAGCCGCACCCCTGCGAAGCGACCGGCTCTTACGATCGAGGGCAAACCGCAAGCACAGCAAACCCAAACGTTGTTCATTCGGTTGCACCAACGGTTGCACCAAATTCTGGAAACTGGGGCAAACCGGAGGCTCTTGCTGACAATTCGCCCCCTCGCTCCCCGCAGCCAAGAAACGAAAAAACCCCGCGAAACGCTGGGGTTTCGCGGGGTTCGAGCGAGAGGCGCCGGGCGGAATCGAACCGCCGATGTCGGATTTGCAATCCGATGCCTTAGCCATTTGGCTACGGCGCCAGTTTTTGTCGCGAGAAATCTGGTCGTAAACGTCCGAGCATGTCGCCCCACGCTTGCCGATGACAGACTATCTGCGACGGTTGTGCAGGATGTATCGACCGGTGACACCACCGCACTAAAGCCGAAAGTACGAAATGCGGGGGGAATGGTCAAGCGATGCCGATCGCGGCATCTTTCAGGCTTGCGGATGGTGAGCGTTGAGGCCGGCACCGATTGTGCCGCCGGAAGGGAGCTTCCTGGGGAGGGTGCTCGCAACGCGTCGATGTCGGACTGCGTGGCGTGCCGGTGTTAGACATGTCCACCCCCTCTGGTCCTCCCGGAGCTACCGGTCACGATGAACGTTCGCTACTCCGCTCAACTGCTCTTGGCTGTGCTTGCGCTGACCGTTAGCAGCTTGGCCACGGCTCAAGACATGGCGCTCGACGGAGAATCGGTGCCGGCCGAGCAGCGGCAGTCCGGCTGGGACTATGAGCAGAGCGTGGCACCGTCCACTCCGACCCAGATCATCCAGCAGAAGGCCCAAAGCCGGGGCGCGCAGCGTGCCAGCCGGATCGCTGCCCAAGAGTGGTACGGGTACTCACAAGCCCGTCCACGCACCAATGCCACGCCCTTCTCGGGCATGTATGGCACGCACTTCAATGGCAGCGTGTTCGGACGTCCGGCCGCGCACTACGCGACCCGTCCGATCATTATTGTGAACAAATGATTGGCTATTAGGTTCCGCAGCAAGCGTCCTCGCCAACAGCGGGTTTAGCTCGCTGACCCAGGCCTATTGTTTGGTACGGATGACGAGCAGCCGCTCTTCGGTCATGTCGGCGATCGCGTAGCGGATGCCTTCACGTCCCAGGCCTGAGTCCTTCACGCCGCCGTAGGGCATGTTGTCGACCCGCCAGCTGGGGACGTCGCCGATGACAACGCCGCCCACCTCGAGTGTGTCCCACGCTTGTTGGATCTTGTCCCAGTTGCGGGTGAAGATGCCGGCTTGTAGGCCGAATTTGCTGTTGTTGACTTCCTTGAGCGCGGCGTCGTAAGACTTGAAGGGGCTCAGCAACGCGACGGGACCAAAAGCCTCTTCGGTGCAAAGGTCTTGATCGGTAGGCACGCCTTCCAGCAGCGTTGCTTGAAGCATTGCCCCGTCTCGGTGACCGCCGCACAGGATTTTTCCTCCGGCGGCAACAGCCGATTGGATCCATCCGTCGAGGCGTTTGGCCTCGCCTTCGCTGATCATCGGGCCGATGAAAGTGTCCTCTTTTTTGGGGTCACCGGCGATGAGTTTCTTGGTGGCCGCGATCAACTTTTCTTTGAGGGCGTCGTAGATCTTCTCGTGAACCAAGATCCGCTGCACGCCGATGCAGCTCTGGCCCGATTGGTAGAACGCCCCGATGACCAGCCGTCCGACCGCGTCATCCAGGTCGGCGTCTTCATCGACAACGCAAGCGGCGTTGCCCCCGAGTTCGAGGATCACGGGCTTCTTCCCTGCGCGGGCTTTAAGGTCCCAACCCACAGCCGGCGAGCCGGTGAACGAGAGCAGCTTCAGCCGCTCATCGGTCGTGAACTGATCCGCTCCGTCGCGATGACAGGGCAGGATGCTGAACGCTCCAGCTGGCAAGTCGGTTTCGGCAAGGACCTCGCCAATGACGATGGCACCGATCGGCGTTCGGCTGGCCGGCTTCAGCACGAACGGGCAGCCCGCCGCGATCGCCGGGGCGACTTTGTGGGCCGCCAGGTTGAGCGGGAAGTTAAACGGCGAGATGAATGAACAGGGCCCGATCGGCACGCGCTGCACAAAGCCCCGGTAACCACGTGCGCGGGCCGATATCTCGAGTGTGGGAATCTCTCCGTCGATCCGGACCGCTTCTTCGGCGGCAATGCGAAACGTATCGATCAACCGCGCGACCTCGCCCCGGGCGTCCTTGATCGGCTTGCCCGCTTCGATACAGAGGCTCATCGCCAGTTCATCGGCCCGATCGCGAAACCGATCCACACAGTGTTGCAGCACCGCTTGACGTTCGTACGGCCGCATCAGCCGCATGGGCTCGGTGGCCTTGACCGCTGCAGCGATTCCCCGCTCGATGTCGGCCGATGACGCCATCGCAACACGCGTGGCAACCGCGCCCGTGAACTTGTCGGTTACCTCCAGGTCGGTGTTAGGGGCCTCGGGCTTGTTGGCGAGGTAGAAAGGGTACGAGTCTGCAAGCATGGAAGTCTTCCGCCGAAGGACCTCAAGCCGAATTGCGCGGCAAGCGGTGGAGGATAGCGATCGAAGTAGAGTGAACGAGTGGGGCGGGGCAGCATTCTCAGAGAGAAAGCCAACCCGCACGCTGCGGCTACAACGCAGCCGCCAGCTCCGTGATCTGCTGGTTCAGCAACTCGATATTTACCGAGTAATCTACCGGACAGTCGATTATATCGACCCCCGGTGTATCGCGGCAGCGCTCGAGGGTCGGAAGCAGGTCTTCGGCCGATTCGATCCGGTGTCCGCGGGCCCCGTAGGCTTCGGCGAGCTTCACAAAGTCGGGATTCGTGAAGTCGAGGCCGTAATCAGTGTAGCCCTCAGCGGTTTGCTTCCACTTGATCATGCCGTATCCCGAGTCGTTGAGAATGAGCACGTTCAGATTGAGTTTCAGACGGACCGCGGTTTCGAGGTCTTGCTCGTTCATCAAGAATCCCCCGTCACCGCAGATGGCCATTACGAATCGCTCGGGGTGAACGATCTGCGCGGCGATAGCGGCAGGCAGCCCCGCACCCATGGTGGCCAGCGCGTTGTCCAGCAGCAGCGTGTTGGGTTCGTGCGCCTTGTAGTTGCGTGCAAACCAGATCTTGTACATGCCGTTGTCGAGCGACAGAACGCCGTCCGAGGGCGTTATGGTCTGCACCTCGGAAACCAAGCGGGCTGGCGTGAGAGGGAATCGATCATCGGCGGCGTGTTCGGCTTGGTTGGCTTCGAGCGCCTGCTTGACCTCGAAGAAGCGGGAAAAATCCCATGTGCTTTGCGGACGGATCTCGTTACCCAGCCGCCAAACGCTGTTAGCGATATCTCCGACAACCTCAACGTGCGGGAAGTAGACCGGATCGACTTCGGCTGAAGTGAAGTTAACGTGGATCACCTTGACGCCGCCTGGCGTCATGAAGAAGGGCGGCTTTTCCACGACGTCATGGCCCACGTTAATAATCAGATCCGCCGCGTCGATCGCGCGGTGCAGAAAGTCGCCCGCCGAGAGCGCAGCCGTGCCGAGACACAATTCGCTATCATCGTCGATCACTCCTTTACCCATCTGCGTCGTAAAGAAGGGGATCCCCGTTTGGTGGACGAAGCGTTGCAGCATGCGGCTGGAGAGCCGACGGTTGGCACCGGCCCCGATCAACAGCAGCGGCCGTTTGGCCGTCTCGGTCAACTCGATCGCGTGCTGGATCGACTTCTCATCGGCGCTGGGGCGACGGACCTTGCTGCGTGGCATAACGGGCGCGTCGGTCTTTTCTTTTGCGATGTCTTCGGGCAACTCGAGGTGGACCGCCCCGGGGCGCTCCTCTTCGGCAACACGAAACGCTTCTCGCACGCGCGACGGGATATTGTCTCCCGAGACAATCTGCTTGGTGTACTTGGTCAGGGGTCGCATCATGTCGACCGTGTCGATGATCTGAAAATGGCCCTGCTTGCTCGACTTGATGGGCTTTTGGCCGGTGATCATCAGCATCGGCATGGCTCCCAGCTGCGCGTAGGCCGCGGCCGTCACGAAGTTGGTTGCTCCCGGTCCCAGTGTCGAGAGGCACACGCCCGCTTTTCCGGTCAGCCGACCATAGGTTGCTGCCATGAAACCAGCCGCTTGCTCGTGGCGTGTCAGCACAAGGCGGATGTTCGATCGTGAGAGCGAATCGAGTAGGTCGAGGTTCTCTTCTCCGGGGATGCCGAAGAGATACTCAACGCCCTCTGCCTCAAGCGCGCGGACAAACAGATCAGAAGCTTTCATCGAGCGCTCTTGGATTTGCGATGGTTCGGGAAGGATTGACGGCGGCATCAAGCGTGTGTCCCGCGGCTAGCCGCGGGACCGTTACTTGGTCCAAGCGAACCATTTTGCGAGAACCCACTGCGCTGTCGAGGTCAGCTTCGTGCGGTTGTACTGGTCGCCGAGCTTGCGGATCGCTTCGCCGACGGTTGGATAAGGGTGAATCGCTCCGGCGATCTTGCCCAGGCCAATTCCGTGGGTCATCGCCAATGAAACCTCGCCGATCATGTCTCCCGCATTGGGCGCCACGATCGTCGCACCGACGATCTTGTCGGTCCCGGCGCTGGTAATCAGCTTGACGAATCCCTCGGTCTCTCCTTCAAGCAACGAGCGATCGATCTCGCGTAGATCGATTCGGTAGGTATCGACCGGCACACCCCGTCCACGGGCCTGCTGCTCGGTCAGGCCGACCCCCGCTACCTCGGGCGAGGTATAAGTACACCAGGGGATCACCAGCGACGACGCCTTACCACGGTTGGCGGGCCATGGCATGAGCGCATTACGCACAACAAGGCGTGCCTGAAAATCGGCGGCATGCGTAAACTTGGCGGGAGAACAGACGTCGCCCGCGGCGTAGATGTGTGCGTTGGTGGTTTGCAGTCGGTCGTTCACCCGGATCCCTCGTCGAGGGTCAACTTCAACCCCCGCGACGTCCAGTCCCAAGCCTTCGACATTCGGCGCGCGCCCAACCGCGATTAGCAGACGTTGTGCGATGATTTGACCGTGGGGGCTGCTGACGATAACCCTGCTGTGCGGGCCCGCTGCCACCGACAATTCTGTCCCCCCGCCAAGCAGCTGAACTCCGTCGCGCTCTAGCGACGCGGCTAATAGCGGAGCGGCATCCGCATCGTCACGGGGGAAGATCCCCTTGTCGTCCGTGAACAACGTGACGCGACTGCCGAGCCGCGCGAACGCCTGAGCCAGCTCGCATCCGATGGGTCCCCCCCCAACGACGGCCAGTGATTCGGGCAGCTCCGTTAAGGAAAAGACGGTTTCGTTGGTGAGATATTCGATCGAATCAAGGCCCGGGATCGGCGGTGCCGCGGCCCGGCCCCCGGTGGCAATCACCGCGCGGCGGTAACGCAGCACCGCGCTGCCCGCCATTCCCGTTACGGCGAGGGTATTGTCGCCGGCAAAGTGGCCCTCACCGCGGAAGACATCGACCCCTTTTAGCGTGAAGCGCTCTGCCGAGTCGTGGGGGCTGATGTCAGCCCGGAGGCGACGCATCCGTTCCATCGCGGCGGAAAAATCGACCTGGTAGCCCCCGGCGACGTGGACACCAAACCGGTTGGCATCGCGAACGGCCGCTGCCGCCCGCGCCGCGGCGATAACCCCCTTCGAGGGAACGCATCCGACGTTGAGGCAATCGCCTCCCATCAGACGGCGCTCGATCAGCGCTACCCTGGCACCGAGCCCGGCGGCGGCCGCTGCGGTGACGAGTCCCGCCGTACCGGCCCCGAGAACCACCAAGTGATACCGATCCGCAGCGGGCGGATTCTTCCAGTCGGGCGGAGCGACATTCGCCTCCAGCCGCAGGTTAGCTTCGGTGGCGGGCAGTAACTCAGGAAAGGTGGGCATTGAAGCTCAGGGCGGGGCAGGGGGGCGTGGCAGAGAAGTACAAGTAAGAAGCAGGCGGGATAGCGAGTGGCCTAACTTCGGTTAAAAAGGGTTATCGCTCGTTGCGGAGCTGGGCGTTGGCCGCAGCCAGCCGATCATTTTCTTAGCGGCCAGGGGGAACACCCCCAGCAAAGTGAAAGCGACGCCGATCTGAGTCAGCTGTGAAGGTGAAAAAACGGCTGCGGCACCTTGCTGCGTGAGCGTCTGTAAGTCGGGGATTCTTGAGCCCGCGTAGCAGTACACCGCTGTGCCCGGCAACATGCCGAGTTGACTGACCCACCAAAAGGTCGCGGCCTTGATTTTGGTGAGCCCCATCACGGTGTTGATCACAAAGAAGGGCACCGCCGGGATCAGCCGCAAGGTGAACAGATAGAAGGCCCCTTCTCGCTGGAGCGCTTGATCGAACGCCTGAAGCTTGTCGCTCAACCGTCGCTGCACAGCCTCGCGGAACAGGTAGCGGCTCAGCAAGAACGCGATTGTGGCCCCGGCAGTGGCCGCAAAGCTCACCAGCAGCGTGGCGGGGCCCCAGCCGAAGCCCCACCCCATCAGCAAGGTCATCAGCGCCGCCCCCGGCAACGAAAGCCCCGTCACGGTCACGTACACCAAAAAGGCGAGGCCGAAGACCAGCCCGGGTCGGTTGGCTTGCAGGCTGCGCAGCGTGCTTTCTTGCTCGGCGAGCCAAGCAAGCGTCTCCGCGTTGCCGAACTTCCAGTAAGCCCCGGCCACAATCATGACGAGCAACCCCAAGAGAGCGGCCTTCGCTAACCCTTGAGAAGAGGCCGATCGCGACGCCGTGGAGGGCGAACCAGCTTCTGCGGTGGTGTCTTCCGGTGGCGTTCTCGCGAGCTTATCAGCCATCGCAGATCCGGGACGAAGGTCAGGCGAACGATCAAGTACGAGGGGCAGACGGGGCTGTTGGCGGCCTGCGCTTGAACCCTCGTGCTTGCCGAATCCAAGAGCGGCTTTCAGCAAGACAGTCCCGCAGCCGTCAGGGTTGTTCGTTAAGGTGCCAGTCGTATTCGAGATAACTGACACGCGCGTTCGGTTGGGTCATCAGTGAACGCGCTGCGTTGGTCGGAAGCCATTGTGTGATCCTGCGCAAGCGTTGATCTTGCGTGGCGCCGAAGTCTTCGCCGTACCACTTCAGGATCGCGCTCAGATGGATCGTGTTGCTTGCGGGGTCGATTTGAAAGTTCTGGGACTGGGCAAAAAAGTGGCGAGCGTTCATTTCGAGTTGTGCTTCCAAAGTTTCCGGCCGATAAGCCTCGTTCAGCAGCCGTGGGCAGCCGATCGAAGCGCAGACAATCGCGAAGTGAATGCGGGGGTCACCCCGCGGTCTGAGCCGCTGGTGCTCGATGTCATCGAGCGAGACGGTCGAATCGGCAACACGCAGCTTCAGGTCCTTCCACAGGTTGTAGCCCCAGACGGTGGCCGTGTGATTGCGGATGCTGCTGGTCGGGTACTCGCGGAGGATGCCCTCGATCGTGAGGGCGTTGTAGGCGTTGATCCAGTAGGCGAGCGCGGCTTCAATCGGTGCCGCCGCTTCCAGCTCGACGGGCCCCAACGATTCTAGATAGCTCGTCAGCGCGGCCCGAGCACCGGTGTCGGCGTGCCAGGAGCGGTAATTGACCCTCCCTTCAGAATCAACAAACCGTTGCAGCAGCGTATGCCAGGGGGTGTGTTCGATCTGATCGAGCGGAAGCCGTGCTTCTCCGGGGCTTGCTTGGCCAATCAGCAGTTCTTTCGCATCGGCGGAGCCGACAAACGCGATCGTCGCAAGCAACATTGCCCGAAGGGCGCTGCAGCTTGGCCACAGCGCTGAACGCCTGAAGACGGAGGGAGCGTATTCACGCATGGCGGGCATCACGGAGTGGAGTGAGCGGTGTCAAGTCTGCCCACTATACGGCTTCTCAAGCAGAGGGGTCTCTCGCGGAACACGCTCCGCCGGAGAATCATCGGCCACGGTGCGATGGATCACTCAAGAGGTTGTCGCTCTTTCTCACGTGCTGCAGCCGCTAAACACGCTATCGGAACACTTTGACCGTGCCCAATCCCGATAAGCACCACTGGCGGTCAGTCAGATCACGGGGATACTCTTTTTACTCGAACACGCCGATTCTTCAGGAGTACCACTCCGAAGCGAGGGACGTTTGGCGACTCCGATTGAAGCGCGCTTCTTGAGACAGCTTTATAAGTTGGGTTTGTTTTGCAACGCGTAATCGCGATCGGTGATATGCATGGCTGCCTGGAGGCGCTTGAGGCGCTCCTGCAAGCCATTGCGCCGCAGCCGGATGATCTTGTCGTAACGCTCGGCGACTACATTGACCGCGGACCCGACAGCTGCGGAGTGGTGGAGCGACTGCGGTTGCTGGCCTCGCAATGCCAGCTAGTTCCCCTGCTGGGCAATCACGAGGAGATGATGCTCTCCACGCTCGACGGCCGTGCACCGCGGGGCTGGTGGCTGAGCCACGGTGGTGAAGCCACCCAGAAGTCTTATGATCGCCAGGCAGAGGGGCCGCGCCTGCTGCAGGAGCATCGAGAATGGCTTGCCACATGCCGGGAGTATCACGAAACCGATAGCTGGTTCTTTACCCACGCCAATTACGTTGCGTCGGAGCCGCTCATCAGCCAACCAGCCGAGGCCCTGCGTTGGCAGAGCCTTGCCGAGCATTTTCCCGGCCGGCACATGTCGGGCAAACGTGCCGTTGTCGGCCACACCGCGCAGCGTAGCGGCGAGGTGCTGTGGACGCAGCAGCTGGTGTGCATTGACACCCACTGCTACGCCGGTGGCTGGCTGACCGGTTTGGAGGTCACTTCGGGCCGATTATGGCAGGTCAGCCGTGGCGGAAGGCTCCGCGAACGACAAGCCGCCGTGCCGCCCCCCGGCGAACGGTGAGACTCGTTTTTAGGATCCCCAACGTTTACAATCCCTGTAACGATTCGGCGGCACCGGCACAGAGCCGGCGGATTGTCGTAATACCCCCCCACCGACGGAAGAGATCTGCCATGAACCCCTCATCGCTAGCCGCTCGGCTTACCGCTCTGGTTGCTGTTACGACACTCTGCTTGCTTGGTTGCTCAAAAGGCCCCCAGGGACCGCAGGTGACCGCTGACGCCTTCCCCCGCGCCTTTCGTGCGGTGGAAGAAATGTGCGACGAGATCCTATCGGCTTGTGAAGCTGGCAAGCCCGCCGAAGCCCACAACGCCCTGCACCAGGTCAGCAAGCGTTTTAACGCCGTGCAGACGGTTGCGCAGGTTGTGAAGATGCCTGGAGAGGTTGGTGACCAGATTGAGGCGAAGCTCATGAAGCTCGAAGCCGGCCTTTCCAAGATCGACGCCTCGCTCCACGACGACCCCAAGGCGACGATTGATGCCGAAGTCGTAGCGTCACTCCGCGAGACGCTCTCATCGCTCCGCCAAGGATTACCGACCGAAGTGACCGCCGAGCTCATGAAGCTCGACACCCAAGCCGCTGAGCGCGAAGCCAAGCGCGCCGCGTCTGCCGAACAAGCCTCGAGTGAGGCTAAAAGCCAAACCGAGAGCGATCCTCTTCCGCCAGAAGAAGATACGGCCCCCATCGATACCGACGACACACCGGACGCCAGCCTCGACACAGTGCCCAGCACCACGGCGAACTGACCTTGCCGCCGCCGTGTCGCAACCCCCGAATGCCAGCGTTGTATTACGGTCTGGATCCTCGCCGGGTTAACCTGGTTCAGCATTCGGGATTTGCCCGAGTGAGAGTCCCGCATGTGCGTTGCCCCTGACGGCGCGGAGGCCGTTTGTTGTGAAACGGAGTTCGCTTGATCGGCGTGACTGGCGGGCGCGGTCGGCAGTGCTCTTGGTCGCCTGGATGGCCGGCGCCGCTCGGCTGCCGGCGGCTGAGCGGGTAGCGCCCCTCTGCCCCAGCGTGCTGATGGTGGACCAGGACTCTTGGGCTCGCGCTCCCGAGCACGTTAACCGTGTCGCGCTGCTCCTGGCCGAGGCCCCTCCCGCCGCCCGGTGGGTGCAGCTTGTGCCAACACTGCATGTTCGCACGACCGCCGATCGACGCCCGGTAGCGTTTGGCCTGCGGATCAACCACGCCGCGTCCTGGGAAGCCCCGGAAAACTTCCGCGAAGTCTTAAGCCCCGCAGACGCCACCGCACTGCGGGACCGCTGTGCCGAACAACTCGGTGCGGCGATCCAGCAGGCGGTCCGACGCGGTCTGAGCATCGCGATCGTGCCCCATCTGGATACGGCCGGGGCGGTTCAATCCTGGCGGAACGATCTCGACTTCTCTCCCCAGGCAGTCCTCGCGGGGGCGTCTTATCGCTCCTTACTGCTCGAAGCCATTTTGTTGGCGATCGAGCGTTCGACTCAGGCCGATACACGGGTCGATCTAGCGCTGTCGGGCGAGATGGGTTTCTCCCTTTTTTCGCACGCTACCGAGTACGCCGCGATTGCCCGCGCTGCTCGGCAGCGGCTCAGCCAAGGTCGCCCCGCAGGAGCGCTACGGCTGGGGGTTGCGCTCAACTGGTGTGACGGTGCGGGACAACTAAGAGCGGCCGAGCGAGACCCTCCTGCGATAGAAGCGCTGGCCGACGCTATCGATTTCGTGGGCTTCTCTTGCTACGCGCCGGTGAGCGTACCCCCCGCGGCGGAAGACTTTCGCAAGGCGATGACCCGTTCGGTCCGCGAGGCTGAATCTCTCGGCCTCACCACCGAGACCATGGCGTGGCAGATCTCCGAAGTTGGCATCGGAGGGGGGGCGCGGCAAGAAGCAGGCGAAGCGGCTGATCTGCTCCTCGCCAAGGTTGCCGCGCGACCCTGGGAGGGGATCGGCGTTGGCGCGCCCAGCCCCTGGCGAGATCCGGCGTACGCTTCACTGCGTCGGCAGTACTATGCAGCGCTCTGTGAGTACCTGACGTCAGTACCGTTCGATCGTGGCATCGAGCGTGCTTTTCTCTGGAGCGAGGGCCCCTGGGACCCCCAGGGGATCGCCCCTAGCGGTCAGCCCGATGCCGAGATCGCCCGCGCGATCGCTAAACACAACGCTAAGGTGTCTGGCAACGGGGGCGAGGCCCCGGATCGATAGCTTGGTAACGCTGCCGATGGCTTAGGCGGGAATAACTGCTTCGCGAGATAATCGCACGATCAACCGTTCTAGCTGCACCCGGCTCCGTGTCGGGGAAGAATCGTAACCCTTCATCGCGAGGTCGGCTTCGAGGGTCCATTCGGCTAGTCGCATCGCGCGAGCACGGCCGATGAGTCGTAGCTGCCGCTCCGCGTCTTGCAGCTTAAAGCGGACGACTCCCGCTGCTTCGAGCGCCTGCTGCAATCCGATCCGCCGCCCTCGTTGTTCCGAAGCTTGGATGTCATCGGCCGCCGCGGCGAAGCGGCGTAGCGTCGAGCTGAGCTGCGCGAGCAAACCGATCGGCTGCTCTCCCGCCAGTAGCAGGCGATCGAGCTGCGTGAGGGCGTCGGCGGCTCGCCCCTCAACTGCGGCATCGATCATGTCCCACGCGGTTCGCGTCCGCCAACCGCCCACTTCTTGATCAACGAGTCGTGGATCGATGCGGCGGTTTTCGCCAACCAGCAACGCAAGCCGGGCGACCTCTTGGTCGAGAACGCCGAGGTTGAGCGGCAGCCGATCGAACAGGAGCTCAACCGCCTCCGCGGTAAGCTCAACGTTGTGCTCTGCCCCGGCCCGTTCAACCAGCCAACGGGCGGCGCTACGCCGATGCTTGGCGACCTCCGGACCACGCGTGGGGGTCTCGCATCGCACGTGCAGGCCAAACTCGGCGACGCGTTTGGCGAGCCGCGTGTTTCCTGGCAGCGACTTCACCGAGAGCAGTATCACCCCGTTGGACGGACTCGCGGCATAGCCTTCGAGCTGGTCGCGGTAACGGGTGACAAAGGTGTCGGCCTCGTCCACGTAGGCGATCGATTTTCCACCGCCGAAGAGTGAGCGGGTGTTGACCGTATCCGCCAGCGAGGGCCAATCGGCCTCAGCACCGTTGAACGAGTGCCATTGCAGACCACCGTCTGTGTCATCATTGCCGACCAGGCGTTCACGCAGGACCGCGATCACCTCGTGGCGCACAAAACCATCGTCGCCGCTAACTACGCCGAGCGCTGCGGTCGGCGTAGTTGGTGCTAACAGGTACTCAAGGCCGGTCACGCCGGCCGGCTTGGACTTTGCCATGCTGAGTCGATCGGAGCGGGGGGCGTTGCATCCCGAAGTAACCACCAGTCTAGCGGCTAGCGGGTTGCTCGTTCAGCGGCCGGACGACTTTTCAACGCTGCTGGGCACGCACGCCCATGAGGGCCCCGGCCGGGGTTGGCATGTCGATCACCACCGCCTCGGGGGTGATCGCCGTGGCAAGGTTGCCCCCCGCGTCACGCACCCGCACCCGTACAAACAGCGAACGTGGCAGATGACGCTGCAGCCGCCAGTCGTACCGCCCGGAGTTGGTGAGTCCCGACGCAATCGGCAGCCAAGGTCCTTCTGGCCGCGTGGCATAAGCCAGATCGACCGGGGTCTTAGCGGGGTTCTCGTCGTCGGCGGTCCAGGTGACCGAGAGCTGATCCGCAAAGTACCCCTCGCCCTGAGAGACACCGGTAATCGCCAGGGCGGGCCTCCGTAGATCCACCCGTATCGTTGCCTCTGGCTGGTCTCCCGGCCGCGGCTTGATCGGATCGAGACCGCCGACCGAGGTTACCAGAAGCCGAAAGCCATAGTCCCCTTCGCCGGGGGTTTCGACGTGGATCGGGCTGCGTAGGTCGCTGTCGATCGCGTATCGGCGCCAGGACGATCCCCCATCAGCGGTGCCCCACAGCTCGACCGAAGAGACCCCCCACCTGCCGGTTGATTCGACCTCGTAGTCAAACTCAAAGCGGGTGCTGCCCACGACTCGTGATCCAGTATCGAGGCTGTCGGTACCCGCCTGCGCAATTCCAGCCGGCGGCGGAGCGAGACTGGCCTGCCGAAACGGACTGGAACGATCGCCCCCGGCCGATGTGAGGGGCTGCGAGCGGGGCGTTGCGTCGCTCGGCCAAGCGGTCGAGCCAGTGCGCGCGAACGCTTCTTGCGAGGTTTCCGCCGACTCGCTTGTCCACCCACCGGGTGCGGGGGACCGCTGGAAATTATCAAGGCGGGTCAGCGGTGCCGCTTCCAAACCGTCCTGCGTGGCCCTCGAAAATCCCGTGGACTGCGAAGCCAACCGAAACGGGTCGCCTGAAGAAGCGGATGCCGCCCCGAGCGGATTGCTGCTCGCGAGCCTGTTGGCCGATTGGCCCCACACCGCTACGGGATCGCTTTCTGGCGGCAGCGGGCCCGACGGTGAAATCGCTGCCATCGCGATAAGCGGTGTCGTGATCGCCTTTTCCTCTCGATTGCCCGCCCGGTCATCGACGCTCAGCCGCAGATTAACGCTGCTAAGGGAAGTCGGTGCTCGCCACACCCCGGTCACGCGGGCGTATCGCGGGTCAGTTGGGTTTGCATCCGCGGTCTGTATCACCACTGGTGTCCAGTGCGGCTGACCCGGTGCTTGGGCATAGACCCGGAGTGACTCGGGCGCGATGGCAACAGCGTCGGTGGCCGTCACCTCGATCTGGACCAAGCCGTCGCGGATCTGCGCCTGGGGGGGGAGCAGCGTCGGGCGGGTCGTGTCGATCAACACGCGCATTTCTGGTTCGAGCGGACCCGCGGGAGTCGCTCTGCCATAGGCGTCGTAGGTTCGCACGGCGAAGGCGTAGGCACCGTCGGTAGGCGCTCGAAACGCGAAAGACCCGGCTTGTGGTGAGGCCTCGGACGCCAGTGCCCAGTTACGTCCGCCGTCTCGCGAGGCGTAGAGAATCGCCCGCAGCGGAGCTTCGCCCCCTGTGGCCGTAAGCTTGGGGGCCACTCGGTAGGGGACGGTCAGGTCGTGACGTCCCCAGAAAATCGGGTCAGAGGGGTCGGCGAGAGCGAGACCAGCACCAGCGCAGACTGCCCAAACCGCCAAAAGCGGGCTGAGGCGGGCGCATAGCGATCGGTCGCGTGCCGGTTGCATGGCGAAGCGTTTGCCGGAGGCGAGACATCCGGTAGAGGACGCTATTCCGAAGACACGGGGTGGGGATTGGCAGGGGGCCTCATCGCTGGCAGGCGGTCTAGCATCGCCAGCACGCTACTGCGTTTATCGGCTTGTGAGGGAAGCGCCCCCCCGTCTACCCGGCGTCGTTACGGAGGGTTTTGTAGACGCAAGCGTTATAAACCGACATAATCACGCAAGACGGCGTGTTGACAGCACACCCGAGGCGTTTAGAGCAACAAGCGATACGTCGCTCCCGCAGAGAACCATTGGCGAGCCTACGCGTGACAGACGATCTCGGACTAACGCTGTTCGTGACGGCTATGCTTGCTTGGGCGACTCCCCCGCTTGCGAAAGCGACCGCGTTGTTGGCGCTCGTGATCGCTGTAACGGCGGCCGCGGTTTTGCTCGTGCGAAGCTGGGCGGGTCGCACCGGCGAAGACGTGGTTGATGCGAGCGAACTGCTCGCGAAGTTTCGAGATCTTTACGCTCGTGGTGGGCTCAGCGACGCCGAGTACCGAACAATCAAGACGAAGCTAGCACCAGACTTGCAAGCGGCCTCGTCGGCCAACAGCACCGGTGCCAGCAAGCCTCGCAATCCGCGTAACGACAACCCAGCCGATCCTTCGATCGAATTCATCCCCGACGCTTAGGTTTCCGAAAAAATAGCTTCCCTCTCGTGGCCGGACCGCCCGCACTGCCTGGAAGGGTTTTGCGGTTGTCCCTCCCGGGGGGTGGTGTCGGAGACTCGGAGAGTCGATGAACGATCCTCGTCGGACTTGCGTAATCGAACGCGAACACACTGCTCGAAGAGAAGCGTGGACAAGGAAGCCCCGCCTGGCGTGGAGTTAGCGAGCAGCGGTCCTCTGAAACCTCTTGGGTCATTTCCTCCAACGAACTCGGCGTCGGGAAGCGCGTCGGGAGGGGGAAACGCGGAACCAAGAGCTTGAGGACCGCGGCAAGTGAGCATCGAGCGGCGCCACCACACGGCACAGCGGCGAGTTAGCCCTCCAATCCTGGGGAGCATCGCTGCCACGCACAGTCGGGTTAAGGAGAATTATCCATGCCTTCGGGTAAAGAGATCACCGGCACACGTCGTACCGGTACGTCAAAGAAGAATGCGTTCTGTTCGTTCTGTCGCAAGAGCTATCGCGACGTCGGCCCGCTCGTTGAGGGGCCGGGCGATGTTTATATCTGCGGCGAGTGCATTGAGCTCTGCCAATCGATCCTGGACCAAGAGCGCAAGCGCCGCGGCGATAGCAAGCAGCTCTTTACCAAGATCCCCTCGCCACGCGAGATCGTTGCCGAACTCGATCAGTACGTGATCGGGCAAGACTCCGCCAAGCGTGTCCTGGCCGTTGCGGTTCATAGCCACTACAAGCGTCTTGTCGCGGCAGAAGACGAGGGCGATGTCGAGATCGACAAGTCCAACATCTTGCTAGTGGGCCCCACGGGCTGCGGCAAGACGCTGCTCGCCAAGACCCTGGCGCGGAGCCTCAACGTGCCGTTCGCGATCGGCGACGCCACGACCCTCACCGAGGCGGGCTACGTTGGCGAGGACGTTGAGAACCTCCTGCTCAAGCTGTTGCACGCCGCTGATTTCGACGTCGAGGCCGCCCAGCGGGGGATCCTCTACATCGACGAGATCGACAAGATCGGCAAGACAAGCCAGAACGTCTCGATCACGCGCGACGTGTCCGGAGAGGGCGTGCAGCAAGCGCTCCTGAAGATGCTCGAGGGGACCACTGCGAACGTCCCCCCCCAGGGTGGCCGCAAGCACCCCGAGCAGCAGTACATCCAGATCGATACGACCAACATCCTCTTTATCTGCGGTGGAACCTTCGCCGGGGTGGAAGATGTGGTTCGCAAGCGGCTTGGCAAAAAGACGATCGGCTTCAGCCAAGACGTTCAGCAGAACGAAGAGGTCAGCTTTGCTGAGGCGATCTCGCAAGTGAACGCCGATGACCTGATCGAGTTCGGGATGATCCCCGAGCTGGTTGGACGTCTGCCGGTTGTCTCGACGCTGCGTCCGCTCGACGAATCCGCTCTGGTGCGGGTGCTCACCGAGCCGAACAACGCGCTGACCAAGCAGTATCAGCGTTTGTTCAGCATGGAAGAGGCGAGCCTTGAGTTCACGCCGGGTGCCCTCGAAGCAATTGCTCGTCGTGCCCACGAACGTGAGACCGGGGCGCGCGGCCTGCGATCGATCATCGAGAGCGTCATGCTCGACATCATGTTCGATCTGCCCGATCAGCCACGCGGGCAGAGTTACTCCATCAACGAGGACGTGGTGGTTGGCCGCGACAAACTCTTTGCCGAAGCGCCTGAAAAGAAAAGCGCTTGAGATAAAAAGCCGATTGGTTTCTTTAACGAGAAGCGGACCGGCAAGCACACACCGTGACGCTTGCCGGTCCGGTTTGAGCCATTCTTCCAGTCGAGCATCAGGCCAGCCGTTCAATTGACCGACACCTAGAGCTAGAGAGACACGGGCCTGGCAGGCGAGGACTCAAAGCCAAGAGTGCTTGAACCGCGCAGCGAAAGCCGCGCAGTTTACCGGGTTGCTATCAGTCACAGGGCGACGTTCAATCTCGGGGCGGGGGCGCTTAGACGCTGCTGCCGCCGAGGGTCCAGTCGCCCGTTTACAAAGGAAAAGGCCGGCCGGTGCAACTGCACCGGCCGGCCTTTTCTGTTAAATCTTCAGAGCTCGTTGAGCGAGCAGGAAACTAGTCGCGACGACGGACCGCAACCGCAGCAAGCGTTGCCGCGAGCAGCGCTAGTGTGGCGGGCTCGGGAACGACATTATCGGGATCAAGATCAAGATCGGCTTCAAGTTCACCGGTGCCCGACGCGGTAAAGCTGGTCACCTCGGTCGCGTTTGCGATCAGGGTGTCAGCCTGGGTTGAGAGAGTGACGCTCACGGCACCACCAATGCCCGGCACGAAGGGCAGGTTCTGAGCGTTGATCGACCCAACCGTGCCGACGAACACAAAGTCGAAGCTACCACCGAACGGATTGTAAATGACGTCGGCGGTGTCAAGCGTCAGGTCGAGGATCAGCCCCGGGGTGAAAATCGACAGCGAGCCCCCGGCAGCCGAAGTCACGGTATCGCCGGACGGATCGATCCCGAACACTCCGGGAATCGAAAGATCAAAAGAAAGGTTCGAGCTGGTCAGTGAGCCTTGTAGGGCACCGCCAGCAAAAACAAAGATGCCGGTCAGAGGATCACGGGGGGCTCCCGTGTCGGTGATTAGACCGGTCGAAGAATCGTACTGCACGTCAACATCGACGAGCTGGATCTCGATCATGGTGGCTTGTGTCAAGCTCACCGCGCACAGCCACGCTGCGGCAAAGAGGGAACAGAGCAGGTTGCGTCTCATTAGGCGTTCCTCGGGAGAGAGTACAGCAGCCGAGCAGCTCGGCGGGGCTTGGCAGGTTGTTTTAGCGCAGGCTTATGGTGGCAGAGTATGAGGACTGCGCAAGGCCCTCAGGCTGGCATTGTGACGGATCGCTGCGGCGTTACAAGTGGTAAGCACGCCGATTGCTGGCCCTTCCCCCCTCGGGAGGGGGGATCCTCCCTGAAATCTCTCCTCCTGCATTCTTAACAACCTCGAATAAAAAAGCGGAGAGGGCCATTCGGCCCCCTCCGCTGGGTGGTTTTCTGATTCGCCTCGTGACCTCAGCGACGCCGACGGCCTCCGGCCAGCAAACCGATCGTCGCCAGCAGGGCGATCGAGCCCGGCTCGGGGATGTTGTTGTTCGGGTCGGTCGAGAATTCGGCGTTCAACTCGCCGCTGCCCGAGGCCTCGAAGCTCTCGACCCGCGTTTGCGAGGTCGAGATCGAACGCGCCCGAGTCGAGAGGGTGACTGCGACCGGGTTGCCGATCTGCAGACCGAACGGCAGCGCTTGAGAAACGATATCTCCAACGGTGCCAATAAAACTGAAACGGAAGAGTTCTTGCCCGATCACGGTTGGTGAGTAGATGATCTCAGCGGCTTGCAGGGTCAGCTTGAGGATGCTGTCGGGGATCAGCAGCTCGAGCGTTCCGCCGGCTGCGGACACAACCGAATCGCCATTGGGGTCGATGCCAAACACGCCGGGGATCGAAAGGTTGATGGCGAGTGAAGCGGCGGGCGAGAGCAACGACCCGACCTGCGCACCATCGCTAAAGAAATAGATGCCCGCGAGATCGTCGTTAACCAAGCCCGCGTTGCTGATCACACCGGTGTTGGCGTTGTACTCAATGTCAACGTCAACAAGTTGAATCTCAACGTTTGTGGCGTGGGCTTCCCCACCAATCAGGCAAAACGCCGCGGCCGCGGCAATCCAAGTGGCACATCGCATGAAGTTCTTCCCTTATTTCCTTGAGGGGGGGCTAACCCGAACCAACGGAGACGGTCACTTCGCGTCGGCTTCGACGCGGTCCATCGCGTTGGCGGGAAACCCTAACTCAACGAGGAAGAAATCACCTAGAGCGATTTTGAGCAAAGCTCGCCAAGTGCTAGCACTCGGCGAGATTCAGCGCGGTGCTATCGGATGAGTCTCGCAAGCACTTCCATCCCGCGGTCGATCGTTTCGATCGAGGCGGCGTAGCTCATGCGGAAGTGCGTGTCGCGGCGACTGAAAATTCCGCCGGGAATGATTAGTAGTTCGTTCTCGATTGCCCGCTCGACGAACGCACCGCCGGTCGCGTAGCCGGCCGGCGCTTTGGGAAACACGTAAAAGGCACCGCCCGTATCGGCGAGCTCATAGCCTGCGCTGCGTAATCCACCGACGACCCGGTCGCGGCGCTCTCGATAAGAACTCACCAGCGGAGTGATGTCGGTGTGGAACGCCTCCAGGGCAGCGTGCTGCAGCGGATGCGGAGCGCAGACAAAGGTGTATTGCTGCAGGGCCGCCATCTTGTCGATCAGAGCGCTCGGGCCATGGATCCAGCCGATCCGCCAGCCCGTAACGCCGTAGCTCTTGCTGAAACCATCGACCACCAGCGTTTGCTCGTTCCAGCGCGCGGGGCTATCGAGCGCCGCATCGTAGGTGAACTGCCGATAGATTTCGTCCGACAGCAAGGCGACACCGTGTTTGTTGGCAAGCTCCGCAAGACCGCGAGCCTCGGCGGCACTCGCCACAACACCGGTCGGGTTACCGGGGCTGTTCAGCAGGATGAGCTTGGTGCGGGGTGTGATGGCGGCCTCGACCCGTGCCAGATCAAGCTTGAAGTCCGGGTAAGTGTCGATCACTACCGGCACCCCGCCGACCATCTCCGTGAGCGTCGGATACATGACGAAGTAGGGATCGAACATGATCACCTCGTCGCCCGGATTCACGAGGGCCCACATCGCTAGGTTCAGAGCGCCGCTCGTGCCGCTGGTGATGAGCACTTTGCGGTCGGCGTGTTTCCACTCGGCATCGATCTGCGCCTGCAGCGCTTCGCGCAGCTCGCTGACGCCTTGCGTCTGGCTATAGCCGTTACGGTCTTCGCGGATCGCCCGACATGCGGCCTCTTTCAGGGCGTCGGGCACCGGGAAGTCGGGCTGTCCGATCGACAGATTGATCGGGTTGGCCATCTTCGCCGCGAGGTCAAACACCTTGCGGATTCCTGAGGAATCGAATCGGTCGGTGCGGTCGGCGAGCCAAGGGTGGGCGGGCATAAGTGCTTAAGCCAGTCGGTACGTTAAAAAATGGTGCGGAAGGCGCAGAGCAGGGCAGGGGGGATTGCTGGCTTTCTTGGTAAGAGAAAGCCTACTTTGAGCGCGTTTCAGGTCGTGAATCTAAACCCCGCTGAAGCGATATGTCCGTGCGACACGCACTAGGCGTCGGCCGTGAGTGGATCGGGCGACCACTCGCCCGACTCCTCGGCGGTGTGCTTTTGAGTTGGCGCTTGGACGAGCGCGACCATCGACAGGATGCCGGAGACCGCGATCAGTTGTTGGGAAGTAATGGTCTCGCCGTCGGCGAGACCCCAGAGGATCGCCATGACGGGGACCACGTAGGTCACCATGCCGGCGAAGAGCGGTCCGTGAGATTGCACCAATCTCACAAACATCCAGACACACGCCCCGGTTCCCAGCGCGCCCAACGCGCCGAGCGCTGCGGCGGCAATGGCGAAGTCGGTCCGCGGTGTCGGCGGCCCGATTCCCAGCGTTGTGCTCAGACCCGGTGCCAAGGCAAGCGGAGCGAGCGTTAGCGACGAGATCATCAGCATCGCGACGCTCATCGGGGTTGGGTCGGCGTCACGCAGCGTGCGTCGCAGCCAGGTGTTGCCCAGCGCGTAGCTCAGCGGAACCGTCACCGCCATCGCCAGCATGCCGACCGTGATTCCCTGTAGGGCACCGGCGTTGAGCAGCATGCCGATAAAGCCCAAGCCGCCGATCACGCCGATGATCTGACGCCATGTCGGATGGATCCCGAGCACAGGAATTGAGACCAAGATGGTCAACAACGGCGTGAACGCGACCGTCATGCCGAAGAAGCTGTGGGCCCCGAAGCTCGCGATCAGCGTGGGCTGGGCGGCATAGGGATAGGCGTTGGCGATCACCGCCACGAGAGCGATGTTTCGCAGGTCGCGCGGACGCAGCCGCCGCGACCGCTCGGCAACGATCCACACGATCGCCAGAAGAATCGCGGCACCAAAGACCCGTCCTAGGCCGATCTCGACCGGCCCGAACCACCGCGAGGCCCGCGACATCAAGATGAAGTTCGAGCCGAAGAACAGACAGATCAGAGCGAACTGGAAATAAGCAATCACAGGCGGGAGCTGTCCTAGGGCGGTGGGGATCCGCATTGTAGGCGGCAGCCCTCTGATCGCCTATGAACCGCAATTGCCGGCGGGGTTCGCCTGCGGCCGGATTTTTCCCGCCGACCTACTCAGCGCACACGCACGCGGAAGGTCAGCACGCCCCCCTCGCGGGGCTTCAGCGACTCTTTGAGCGCCCAGCTAAGGACCAATGACCCGGCTTCGTTGCGGGTCGTCGTGAAGTCGGCATCGACCGAAGCCTTGGCGGAATCCTCAACGTATTCCAGCCGAGTCGTGAGGTTATCGACGATCACCAGATCGCGTATCGGCGCGTCGCCGACGTTGTCAAAGCGGAGCGTGAACTCGACCTCGTCGCCCGGGTGTGCCTCGTTCTCTGAGGCGAGCTTGACGAGCCGCAAGCGCGGGCTGCTGGGGACGCCCAGTTCGTAGATCAATCCGGGCTGTTTGGCGGCGAAGACCGCCGAAGCGCCTTGGCCGGAGATTGTTACCTGAACCTCTTGGTCGCCGGTCCAGGTGATCGCGGCCAGCGAGTGGCGCATGACAATCGGATTCTCTTGGCCGTTCATGACCCCCAAATGAACGATCTGCAGATTCGCGTACGGGCCCACCAGCCCGCGAGTTTCCGCCACGGCGAGCAGTCGCTCGGCGGCACCGGCCTGTTGCCGACCACGGAACAGGCTCGGCGGTCGCTCGCCGCGTTGCTGACGCAGCGTTGTGTTTAGCACGCCGGTACCGGGCAACAAACGCAGCTCCGATTCGGCTGCCGCGAAGGCGTCGCCGACCTCATCGACAAACATCCGTTGCTGGGCTCCCATCGGCTGGACCACATGCCGCACCGCGGCGAAGCGCGGCGCATAGATACAGGTGCGGGTGCTGGGGGCAACCAGCGTGCGACCATCATCGGTGCGGTAGATACCGACGGTATCTTCCTGCTCAAGGCCGACGATCTGGTTGTCGTGCGTCGCGCCAACCGGCGACGCGTTGTCGCCGCCGTCGCACAGGTATTCGTCTGAAGGGCCGACAGGCCAACCGGGCGGGCACTCGCAGACGCAGTGCTTGTCGCACTGGTCGGTTTGTTCCGCCGGGCAGCTTTGGCAGGCGGGCCAGGCAAGCGACTGACCGCTGGCGCTGCACGAGCACATGGTGAGCAGGGTGGCGATCATTAGCCCGCGCCGAAACCAGCGGGGCATCAGCAGCCACGTGGGGCTCGCGTGTGATTCAGCCATGTGCCTAACGAGTCACGCTGCCCTATTAGGCAGGGCGTCTCGTTCTCCCCGTTGATGATTAAGGTAGTGACGCGGTCGCCGGGAGCACGCGCGGATCGTCGGTGGATTCTTTTGCGAGCATCATCGGCTCAGCGAACGCGCTCCCCCCGGGCGACGCGAGACGGCTGCCGATCCGCAGGATCGCGATCGGGCGACCCATTGCGTCTGCCAGGGCAAGCGGGTCGTCACCCGTCCGGGCTTCAAACCATTGCTGTCCGTTCAACTCGACGACAGGCAGGGCCGTGCGTGGGTCTTCCACATAGATGACGCGGGTGACGAGTCCCCCCTGCGCCGCGATCCGCAGGTCGTCTGCGGTAAGCTCGATCGGCACCGGAAAACGCAGCGCCTTGCCCGGCGGCGGATAGAGCCGATCCACCAGCTCAACCGAGGGGTAGAGCTCGATCTCCGGATAGCTCGGCACGCCGACCGCTTTGAAGCCATAGACGCAGCCGACCGCCATGCCGACCAGCATCCGCTGATCGTGAGCGGTGGAGTATCCGGCTCCGCTGACGGCGGAGAGGATAATGCCCTCGGGGGCACGCAGCTCAACGGGCTGGGTGTATCCCAACAACGGACCGCCCCTCATCAGCCTTTGGGCGCCAATCGCTCCCGGAGGTATGGCGCCGGCTCCTGGCCGGTGAGTGGGGGGTGATTGGGCCAAGAGAGACAGACTTGGCACAAGCAACATCCCCACCGCCAATACTAACTTGCCCATGGCGTGATCGCGGCGAACCGCGTCGATGGTGAGGGGACGGACCGTTGTCATGGTTCCTTCAGGTCAATTGATATCGCGTCGGTCGAGATCGATCGGTCCCGCTCGGGATGCTAATAATCACCGAGCGGAACCGCCGAATTGATCTCGCTCGCCGTGTTACTCGCAGTAGGCTTCGTTCGCGCCACCGGCACCGGCACCGTGCAGGGCAGCGCCCACCCGTGTCGCAGCGCCAACAACCGGGTTCGGCACCGTGCCACCAATCGGCCGGAACGGAGCGCGGTGGACTTCGTCGATCGTTACCTTGTTCACCGGACGCGGGTAGTTCATGCCCGGACGCTGCTTCACCGAGATATGCATCTGCGGAGTCGGCGGCGGCATGTGAACGCGGGTGCGGTTGGTCATCACGTGGCTCCGCAGACCAGCGGGCGAACCCAGCGGGATGTGCGGCGGTCCAGGCAAGCCGATCGGTGTGCCCGTGTAAGGCATGCCGTACTGCGGGCCGGCTCCGGCCAGCATGTGCGGCGGCAGCGCGGGAGGTGCCATGCCGGCGGTCGGCATGCCCATCGGCTGATTCATCGGGGCACCGCCCATCATCCCCGGGTGAGCCATCGGACCGTCCATGGTCGGGCCCGACATGTAGGGCGCTCCACCGGGTCCGCACGATTCGCCATTCTCGCCGTATCCAGCGGGCATCACGTTGTCGGCATAGGCACCGCCTTCGGCCCGTAGGTCTTTGCTACCGATCCGGAGCACCGCGAGGATCGAGCCCCGGCGGTCAGCTTCCGAGACCGGGTCCACACCCGGATCGAGCCGCGTGCTGACAAGCGTTTCAACGCCCGACAGAGCCAGCTCTTGGAATTCGGGATCGGGGAGATAGATGACCTTCGTGACGAAGTTGCCGCTCATCACCTGATCAAAATCTTCTTCGGTGAACTGAACGGGCACCGGAGCGTGCGCGAGGAACGCGTCGGTCCGCGGATTGACCGGGGCGACTTCCAGTGTCGGGTACAGCGTTACCCCAGCGCGGCCCGGAATGTTTTGTAGCTGCAAGCGATAGATCGCCCCTTGCGGGAAGTCCTGTCGTCCGGGGACGTACAGCGGTGCCGAGTCGAACATGCCGGCACCCGACACGTCCCACGAAACCTGCAGACCCTCTTCGCCAACGAATTGGACCTGTGAGGTTGCGGGGCCGGCCCCCATCGCGCAGCCACCGCCGCCAATCCCGCACGAGCCGGTCGAGCAACCGCCATCGTCGCAGTATTGGCACTGGGTGGCACCATAGCTGGGCGGGGTTCCGCCCGGGCCATAGGCAGCGGGCGAACCCATGGGGGCGGTCATCTGACCGCCCACGGGAATCACGCCGGGGCCGGGGCCGCCGACTCCGGGGCCCGGGTGCATCATTTGTTGTGCGGGCGGCAGGTTATAAGCCATCCGCCCCGCGCAGCCGGTGGCCGCAATGGTTGCGATCACCAAGCTGTTTGTGATCCAAGTCTTCACGCTCATCGTGTCCCCCCTCGGCGTGACCGCGACGCGCCTCACGAGACCTCGTGTCTCGCGAGCGGCATCGTGTTTTCTGTTTCTTTGCCCCGCGAGAGGCTCGCCACGCTAGCGGCGAGAGCAAATCGCGGTAGACGTCCGTCGCGAGCCCTCTCTAGACTCCCGCCGTCGTCTCCCTTAGCGGTGCGATGCCAACCACTTGCTATCAAGCAACAGCGGCCGTCGGCGGTTAGACCACCGGTGCCCTGTGGGGGCATCGCTCCCTGGCCATAGGTTCGGCCCCGCAGAACCCCATTCTTTGGCAAAAGCGTCAAAACCCGCCCATGGGCAACAGGCTGCGTGATCGGGCGACCGGCTTTCTTTGGCGTGCGCTGCTGCTTGTGGCAGTCGGCGGCGGGGCCTTTATCGGCCTACAGGCGATCGATAACGCGCTGATGCCGCTCGATCGCAGCCCGCGAACCGCCTTCAGCCCGGACGAAGCGCCCGTTGTTCCCGGTGCCCCCCCGCTGGCCACACCCGCCGCGAACGATACCCGGGGCAACCGCTACATCGCCCAGGCTCAGCTAAGACTGGCTCAGATCGAGTCGCTCTCTGCTAGCGTTAGCTACGAGGGCATCTCAGCCCAGCGGATCACGAACCTGACCGGACGCTACTTGCAGCGGGGCGCGGGGACCAATCTGCACTTTTCGTTGTTGTTGCGCGGCAAGCTTGCCGATGAGCCCGCCCGTTTGCTGAGAGTCTCGGACAGTCGATTCCTGTGGAATGATTTGATCTGGGACGCTGTCGACCGAGACGGTCAGCCCGATCCGGCGGATCGCCAGATCAGCCGGATCGATCTGCGACGAATCGGCCGAGACGGCGGGGAGCATCCCGGCAACACGGAGGGAGACCCTGCGGATTCCGCGCTCGAGGACCGCTTCGGTGGTCTGCCAACACTGCTGGCGAAGCTAGCGCGTGACCACGACTTCGCGGCACCGCGGATGCTTCAGCTGGGCGGGGATCGGGTCCTCGCGCTGATCGGAGAGCGTCGCACGCCGGTGACCCCGGTGATCTGGCCCGACACGTCTCCGACTGACGCGCACCACGTGCTGGTAGCGCTCGAGGAGCGCTCGTTAACGCCCCGTTTGATCGAGTTTCGTGGGTTCGAAGATCCCCTGTCGCTGAGCGGAACTCCGCTCGAAACGCGGTTGCAGCCCAGTCGGCAGCCGCTGCTACGGATGCGTTGTGCCGACGTTCAGACAGGCCTCGCCATTCCCGACTCAGCGTTCGCTTACGAACGCCCGAAAGACGTTCCGTGGCGGGATGAAACGCAACGCGAGCTGCAAGCCATTCATTCCGCGGCACGGCTCACGCCAAGTGGTGCACAGCGTTGATCGTGACGCACTGCGCGGCACCGTTGCGCCACCTCACGACGTTCACGCAGCAGTTGTCTTGCCGGAGCGGATAGACGTTTTGCAGCGGCACGCCCACGAGCGCGCCCATGTAGACACGGTTGACGACACTGTGCGCGACCGCGGCAATCTGCTGACCGAGGTGGCGCGCCATCAGCGCTTCCAGAGCCGGCGCAACGCGATCGAGCAACCCTTGGAGCGTTTCGCCTCCGGGGTAGCCGTTGATAGCGGGGTTGCTGTGGAAGCGTGCGTAGCCGTCGGGGTCATCGCGGCGAATCACGTCCCAGTCGAGTCCCTGCCAGTGCCCGACCTCAACTTCCTTCAATGCCGCGATCGGCTCGACGCGAAGTGCGTGCGGAGCGGCGATCGCCTGGGCGGTTTCCAACGCCCGTTGCAGCGGGCTCGAATAAACCGCGCTTAGCCCCACGCCGCTGAGCGACGCGCCGACCCGGTCAGCCTGCGCTCTTCCGAGCGGTGCCAGTGGCTCGTCGATACCGGCCCCCTGGATGATCGGAGGCGAGACCAGATTCGGTGGCGTCGCGCCGTGACGGACGAGGTACAGCACGCACTCGTCGTTCTTAAGGGGCTCGATCAGCTCGTGTTCCGTTGCGTGATTGATCATGTTGCCAGAGAGCGGGAGTGCGAACAGAGCGAATAGCGCTAAGCAATCGCAACAGTTGAGGTAGGGCAGGGGGGCTAAGAGCAGGGCAGGGGAGGCGGGGGGGCAAGGGCTTATTGTCCCGCACGACGACGTGCCAGCGAGGCCGCTGCGCTGATTGCCGCGATCATGCCACTGGTTTCAGCGACCCCACGCCAGGCCAGATCCGCGGCGGTACCGTGTGCGACACTCGTGCGAACGATCGGCAAACCGAGCGTGACATTCACCGCCCCGTGCATGCCTAGCAGCTTCAGCGCGATGTGACCCTGGTCGTGGTACATCGCTACAACCGCATCGAACTCGCCCTGGGTTGCGCGGACCATCAGCGTATCGACAGGCCAGGGCCCCGTCGCATCGATGCCCGCGGTGCGAGCCCGCGCGACGGCCGGGGCGATGAGGCGGGCTTCTTCGTCACCAAACAATCCCTCTTCACCGGCGTGCGGGTTAAGGGCGGCAACGCCCACACGGGGGCGATCCACCCCGTACGCCAGTGCCGCTTGGTGCGCTAGTTGGCACTTCTCTTCGATCGCTTCGATCGTGAGGGCCCCGATCGCCTCGCGGAGCGCAACATGCAGCGTCACGTGAACAACGCCCAGGCCGCAACGTGTCTTCGGCACCAGAGACGGGGGCAAGTAGAGCATCATGGCGAAGTCGTCCACGCCGCAAAGCTCGGCGAGCAACTCCGTATGGCCCGGATAAGGTCGCCCCGCGGCGTGTAGGGCGGCCTTGCTGAGCGGCCCCGTCACGATCCCCTCGCAATCTCCCGCCAGCGCTGCCCGAGCGGCAGCCACAACCGCTTCGTAGGCCGCCGCACCAGTCTGTGCGGTCACGACCCCCGGCGCGATCGCGAGCGATGCCGATGCGTTGGAGCCAACGCAGGTTACGCGATCGGGGGCCGCCCGCTCGAATGCCAGGGCGAGCGGTGCCGCTTCGACCTCGGCCTTCAAGCCGCGCAGGTCGGCAGCGCGGCGGAGCGTGGCGGCATCCCCGAAGACGGCCGGGCGACAGACCTGCCAGATGCGGGGATCCGCCCACACCGCGGCAAGGATCTCGGGTCCTACTCCCGCCGGATCTCCCATGGTGAGGGCGAGACGGGGCAGGGCGGGGGCCGCCAGATCGGTTGTCATTGCGCGGTCGGGAGCGAATTGCGGTTAGGGGGGCGGGATGTGAACAAGCTTTTCCCGTTGTATCAGTCTGCAGGTCTGATTGTAGCGCCCACGGCTCGCGCCGGACAGAAACCTCATGCCCTCGCACTTCTTGCTCACCGCTGAGCCTCTGTGGGCCGACCGCTGTGGTCCGTTCGGGCAAGATCGATCGATTACGGCACCGGCTGCGGTGCGCTTGATCGCAGGGGCTCGCCCGGTGGCAGCGACGCAAGCGATTGCCCCGGAGCGCTGGCCCTAGCGCGGCCGAATAGGCTTCTGAGAAAGCGCGGCGATCTTCACCGCCCGCACCGCCTGTTGTTGGAGGCCTCTGGGGTTGCTGTTTCGCCTGCTCCTCGCTGCGACGCTTGCGATACCGCTCGGGGCGGCGTCTCCGGTCGGTGCGTATTCCCCCCGCGAGGGTGGGCATCGAATCGCCCGTGATGACAACAGCGTCGTCAACGAGCGTGACGAGCGCGGCGTGATCCGCATCTCGCGCGAGGTGCGCTTGAACGAGCGCGGCGACTTCGAAAACCACGGCAACTGGCGTGCGTGGGATGCTGAGGGGCAGCTCATCGGGCAGGGCCGGTACGCCGCGGGCGAACGGACGGGGGGGTGGTGCCGGTGGGCCGGGCAAGATGAACTGTCGCCGACGATGGCTGCTCGGCTGGTGGGTTTCGAGGCCCCCTTTCTCAGCCAAGCGACCTTCCGCGATGGACGTCTGCAGGGTGCCTGGAGCGTGTTCGACGCCGCGGGTCGCACCGCGATCGAGATCAGCTTCCGCGACGGTCAGCGGCACGGTGAGGCCCATTTTTTCGACTCCGCGGGTCTCTTAAAAGAGCGCAGTCGCTACGCTGCGGGCTTGCTCTCGGGACCCGTCGAAGCGCTCGATGCCGACGGTGCCCTCACCGAAGTAGCACAGTACGTTGAGGGGCGAGAAGTGGGTGTGCGTGAAGAGCCCACCGACGATGGGGCAGGGCGGGTCCGCCAAGAGCTTCTGGGGCCTGTGCTGCGAGAAGCGACGCCAGATGATTTCTGGCTGCTTGAAGTGGCTAGCTACGCCGCGCGCGGTAAAGAACTGCGTCACGGTTTGCGCCAAGTCTGGAGCCGAAGCGGGCAGCTCCGCTTGACCACGCACTACGAGTGGGGCGTGGCGACGGGACCAGCCCAGTGGTGGCACGAGAACGGTCAGCTCGCGGCCGCGGGCGCGTACTTTCAAGGCGTTGCCGATGGCTCGTGGCGGTGGTGGCACCGCAACGGTGCTCTGGCTGCTCGCGGGCAATACGCCGAGGGCCGCCTCGCGACGCCGCTTGCCGCTTGGGATGCTGCCGGTCACCGCTCCGAAGCGGCGCAGAGTCTCGCGACGCTCGCCGATCGCCGCGAAAGCCCCCGATAACCGTCAGAACCCGTCGAAACCGCCACGCGGCCCTCACGCGCAGCCAAAGCGATTGGGGGGCTGGCGGCAAACGGGGGGCTTGGCGATTATAGTGGGCTTGTTCAGCCCGTTCGCGGTCATGCAGGACCACGAACTTTCCCCTCCCGACTCACCAAGCCGCCCCGGAATTACGACGATGGCCAAAGCCCTGGCGATCTTCGGCATGGTGGTCGCTCTGTTGATCTTATTGGTCTTCGGGCTCGACGCTGCGATCGGAGTGCCGTTTGGCAAAGCCAACACGCTGATGAGCATCGCGTTTGCTTTCTGTGGTGCGGTGCTCGCTTACATGAGCTGGGACGCCTTCCGCAGCGCCTGACCCTTTGATACCAGCCGGGCAGCGGTCAGGATCGGGAGGCCGTTCGGAGCGGGCTCCGTGAGTCTGCTCTTCGCCACGTAGTTATTGCCCCTGTGCAGGGCTGCCCCGAAGCGGCGGGCAAGGGAGTCTCTACCGAATGCGTAGTGTTGTTCAGCGGGTCACTTCAGCGCGGGTGACCGTTTCTGAAGAGGTAGTCGGTGAGATCGGTCCCGGGCTGCTGGTGCTGCTGGGCGTTGCCGAAGCCGACGGCGATCGCGAGATCACCTGGATGGCGGAGAAGCTTGTCGGGCTGCGCATCTTTGACGACCCGCAGGGGAAGATGAATCTCTCGCTGCTCGACACGGGGGGTGAGATGCTCGTCGTCAGTCAGTTCACACTGCTGGCGGATTGCCGGAAGGGGAAACGCCCCAGTTACCTCGGCGCCGCGCCCCCCGAATTGGCGGAGCCGCTCTACGAGCAATTCGTTGCGGCGGTGCGCACGCGTGGCGTGCGCGTGGCGACCGGGCAGTTCCGCACCGAGATGCACGTCTCGCTGGTGAATCACGGCCCGGTGACGATCATCGTCGATACGCCCACAGGGTAGGGCGCCTCCGGCGAGGCGCTTTGAGGGGAGCGGCGCTCACACCGCCTACCCATCGCCCATTTTTTACGCTTTATTGTTGCAGGCGATACTTTCGAGGGAGTGGGGTCGCTAGAATGCAATCTGCTAGTTGATCCACAACAGCTAACTAAATAACGCTAATTCCTGAACCACCTCGCCGTTTTCTTCAGCGCCCCTAGCCGTGGGCGGAGGAGAAAGTGGCGCGGTGGTTTTTTTGTTCCTCTGCTGGCTTAAACCGGGCCAAAGCAACAACGAACGAACCATTCTGAGCTACAACTACCTCAAGAGGACGCTTTTGATGAGTCATTTGATAGTCCGCACCTTGATCCCCACGCTACTGCTGGCCGCCGTGGCGGCCCTGCCGGCCTCGGGCAGCCCGGTCACGTTCGACTGGGCGTTTGTCGCCAACCCGGGCAACGCCGGCGACTTCCGCGGCACCGGCCACGGCGGCGTGGATTACACCTACGGCATCAGCAAGCACGAGGTCACCAACGCCCAGTACACGGCGTTCCTCAACGCGGTCGACCCGACCGGTGCCAACGCGCTGGCGCTCTACAACACGAGCATGGCGGGCATCTTCGGTGGCATCGAGAACACCGGTGCGGTGGACGGCGCCCGGTATGTCGCCCAAGCGGGCCGTGAGCAAAACCCGGTGAATTACGTCTCGTTCTTCGACGCAATGCGGTTCACCAACTGGCTGCACAACGGCCAAGGCAGCGGAGACACCGAAACAGGCGCGTACACTATCGGCAATGGCTTCGACGAAGTCCGCTCGGCGAGCGCCAAGTTTTGGATCCCCAGCGAAGACGAGTGGTACAAGGCGGCGTACCACGACGCGTCGGCCGGCACGGCGGGCGTTTACTTCGACTACGCCACCGGCAGCGACAGCATCCCCGTGAGCGACCAGCCGGGGGACAACCCCGCGGCGGTGAACTACTTCAACGACGACGGCGTCGCCAACGGCTTCAACGACGGCTACGCGGTGAACGGCTCGGGGAGCTTCCCCAGCAGCACGAACCCCTTCTTCACCGACGTCGGCGCCTACACGGCTGCGGCAAGCCCGTACGGCACGTTCGACCAAAACGGCAACGTGTGGGAGTGGAACGAAGCGGTCGTTAGTTCTTCTTTCCGCGGCGTGCGGGGTGGTTCGCGCGTCAGCTTCTGGTTCAACCTGCGGGCCGGCTTCCGGAACCTCGGCAGCCCCACGTTCGAGGACAGCGGCGTCGGTTTTCGCGTGGCAACCGTCCCTGAGCCAAGTGCGGTGCTGATGGGGGCTTTGGCAGCGTGTGGGCTGTTGCTGCGGAGAAGAGCTTAGGATCACTCTCGGTGCTCTTACCCTTTTACCCTTTCTTCTTTTCTCTTGCCGCCGCCAGTGTTTCTGGAGATCGGGGCACGCGAGATTTTTCGGAGAACGGAGTCTCTCGATGAGACGCAAGGACCTGGCAGGACCGGGGCGTGAGCCCCCGGTCCTGCTGGTGCTGCGTTTTCGCATTGACGGGGGTACGACCTCACGCGCTGGATCCTGGAGAAGGTCGATAGCTTCCCCAAGAGCCAGCGGTTCGTCTTCGGCACGCGGCTGGCGGATCACGCGATCGGCGTGCTGGAGACCCTGGTCGAGGCGTCGTACAGCGGCGCCAAGGCGGCCCTGAACCACTTGATGAACGGCCTAGCGCACCTGTTCGCCAAGCAGATCCGCGTGAACACCGTGGTGATCGGCACCGTCGTCACTGAGGGATACGCTTCTGCCGGGCTCGACGCGGCGGCGCAGGAAAGGCTGATGAACCCCGACAACCTAGCCGGCCGCAGCGGCTAGCAGTTGGGTACCGGGAGTTGAGTATCCCAATCTTGCCGGCCCGGCTATTTGGGCGACCGCATCATTTACGTACACAGTCGTCCCCGAGCCGTCGTCGCTTTCGCTAGGCGCGGCGGTGGGCGTGTTTGCCTTGCGACGGAGCGCGCGCGTGACCTGCGTGGGGCGCTATCGTCGGTAAGCCCACAGGTAAGCCCACAGGGTCGGGCGCCTTTAGCGGCGGGGCGCCCATCAGCGATAGTAGGGCGTTTGCGAAGGACTCATCGCGGGCGCCATTCGCGCGTCGCCCCGATTCGGCAGGAACCCCCCCGGTCGGCCTGCAGCGCCGCCAGTGAAGATCGGGGTCGAGAAGTCGCCGCGGGGCGCATTGGCGCGCGGTTGCGCCGAGAGAAAAGGCATGCGCGAACGATCCGCCGGCGCCTCGTGGTTGCCGGCCAGCGCTTGAAGCACTTGCTCGCCGCCGCCGGCGGGGGGGGGCGTCGCGCTTGCGAGCCGCTCTTTGGTTTCACGCAGTTGTTCGGCCAGTTGCGGATTACGCATGTCGATCCGCTCGATGACCGCCGGTTCCATCAAAATGGCGACCGTCACCGCAGCCAGCTTGGCGTAGACGGAGAAGTTGGCCGTGGGGCTACTACCCCACAGCTTGACCGCGGTGCCGAAAGATTTCTTGAACCGTGGCAGAACGCCGCGTGTATCGACGCTGTAGATCTCGTCCAACACCAGATGGCTCAGCGCGCCCAGCCCCACGGCGGCGGCTTTCAGATAGCGTGTGAAGATCGGGTTCTCAGGACTAGTGATTAAGAACGCCAGGCCGGCGAAAATCAGCACCGCGGGGATGCTGTGCCACATGCCGCGGTGCACGCTCCATCTGCCGATCAGATTTGCGGCAACAAAGCGGATGCCGAAGTAGAGCGCCGCGGCGAGCAGCACCACTTGGTCGTAGGTCAGGCTCAGTTGCTTAAAGCGATCGAGCAGCAGCATGGGAACGATCGCCGCGGCGAAGCCGAGCGCCTCGCGACGTGGCACACCCGAATCGCTGTCAACGTCGGGCAGCATCCCCGACACGCCGCACAGCCCGCCCGCGACCAGCGCTGTCGACATGTCGAATCCGCACCCCGACGCCACGACCGCATAGCCAGCGCCCAAGGCGCTGCTGAAGGTCACGTGTGTGCGGAAGTCAGCCATCGATTCTTGCCGTTAAAGCAGACTCAACGCGTGCCGGTCGGTTACCCAGCGGAGTCGTCGCCGTTGTGCGTGTGCGGTTCGACGCCAGTTACCAAAGCCACTCCCGCCGTTATCTGCGGGGGCACCTAGCGGCGGACGGTAGACCGCCCAAGGGCTTGGCTGCAAGATCGCTCGGCGGCCGACTTGATCTTCGCCCCGGAGCCCCGAATCGATACGATTCGCGCGGACTCGACGCCCTGCTGCGAATCGAGCCAACCCTTGCCACCTAACGGCGTGCTGCTTTGCCCGCCCCCAACCGACACCTAGTAGCAACGCTGGCACCACCATGCAGACCTATGACTTGCTGATGCTAGCAATCCTCGGCGGGTTGACGATTTACGGCTACTTCAAAGGCATGGCGTGGCAGATCGCGTACATCGCTTCGTTTGTTGCGGGATATTTTGTGGCGACGAAGTACGCCGATCGGCTCGCACCGAGCATCACGTTTGTGAACCCGCCGGCCAATAAGTTTGTCGCGATGCTGATCATCTACGCGGTGTGCGCTTTCGCGGTTTGGATGCTGTTCCGCGTGGTCAGCAAAGCGATCGACAGCGTCAAGATGGAAGGTTTCGATCACCAGATGGGTGCCATCATCGGCTTCGCCCGGGGCGTGCTGTGGTGTGTGGGAGTGACTTTCTTCGCGGTCACTTTGCTGCCCCCGTCGTTTAAGCAGCAGATCATTGGCTCGCAGTCGGGTCGCTACATTGCGCGGCTGCTCGATGAAACACACAGCCTGTTCCCGCCCGAGGTACACCAGATCATCGGGCCCTACTTGGATCGGCTGGAAAATGAACTCGACGGCGGCGGCGCGGTCGCCAACGGACAGCCGGCGGGTTATGCGCAGCAGCCCGGCGGTTGGCCCGCCTCGGTGCCGCAAACGCCACCGTCGGGCGGCGCGTCGCCCTGGCCCGCCGCCCCCGCGAGTTTGCCGGGCTGGCCCACCGCCGGCGGACAACAAAATAGTCCCCCTGCCGCGCCGGCTGGTTGGCCAGCGCAGCCGCAGTCTTACTCGTCGCCCAATGGCTGGCCGACGTCACCTGCCGCAACGCCCGCGCAGCCCGCGGGTTTCGCGCCGAATCGGTAATTTGCTCTCGCGGCAGCGAATCAGCTCCGGTTATCACAGCGGTTTGGCATAAATACGCCCCCCGTCGCCGCCGTCATGCAGCATCGCCGGCCGAAAGCCGTGCGACTCGTAGAGTGTCAACGCCGGCGTGTTGTGAGGCATGACTTCGAGCGTCACCTTGCAACAACCCCGCGAACGCGCCTCTTCGTCTACCGCGTGCAGCAAAGCGCGCCCGACACCAAGTCCACGGTGGCCGGGGAGGACGGCCAGGTCGTGAACGTTGAGCAGGGGGGTTGCCGCAAAAGTCGAGAAGCCGACAAAGCACGTTGCGATACCAATCGGCTGGCCGTCGTTGAACGCGAGCAGCACCACGGTGGTGGGGTGGGCCCGAAGGGCAGGGATCAGCCGCTCGCGCACGGCAGGATCCAACGGCTTACCATCGCCCAGTGGATCCCGCGAGTAAGCGTCGGTGAGCTCAACAACGCTCGTCGCGTCGTCGGTGTTGGCCAAGTCGGCAACGCGGATCGTCAGCATGATCAGGCGGGGGCAGACGCAAGGCACGAAGCGTTGTCGTGCGCGGAGTTCATGGGGAAGGTCGTAGGGAAGGTCGTTATCGGCGGAAACCGCGAGGACGGCAATCGCCGGCGAAAACCGGCCCGAAACGAACATAACAGAGATTATCGGACGTTGCTGTCAGGGGTCCTGAAGCACCAATTGCTGCCACCTGCTACGGCTCGGCTGCAATCCCTAAGCCAAGCGCTGAGCCAATCGCCCCGCCAGCGGCGTGCTGCAGCACCCACCACAGCACCAGCCATGTCCACCAGCCTGCGGCCAATCGCGCGACGCCATGAGGCGCAGCGTCGGGGGAGTTCGCGAGCGTTTCGAGCCGCTCGTTGAGGATGCTCCAAGCGTGGCGTGAACCGGCGTAGCCGATCATGGCGACCACGCTTCCGAGGGCCACAAGCAGCAGCGCCGACCAGCCCGCGCTCATGAGCTGCCCGGTGTCGCTCCAGCGCTCGCCGCCGCCAACCGCCAGGTAGCTTCCCAGCGCGAGCCAGCTGAACCAGGTGGTCGCGCGGAGCGTCGGACCGATAAGACCCCGCTGGAGCCGCCAGGCGGGCCACGTTGCGAACGGAGCCACCCATCCGAATAACAATCCGCTCCACAGCACAACCTCAGGCGAAGGGTTGGGGTTTACGAGCGTGTGCCCGAGTCGGCCAGGCCGCAGTTCCAGCGACACCACACGCCCGTCGGTTGCCAGCGCGCCCAGTACGTGACCGAGTTCGTGAACGAACAGACTCACAAGAAGCATCCACAAACCCATCGCGATGAGGATCGGCGGCGCTAACAGCTTTGCTGCTGACGGCGAGCGGCGCGGGGGATTGTTGTGCTCGGATGAAGGAGCGGCATTCGGCTTAAGCATCACCGGCCGGGGCGACAGGATTCTCTAGAAAGTCGCCGATCGCGCGGAACTTGTCGTAGCGCTGCCTGACAAGTTCATCGAGCGGCTTCTCGCGCAGCTCGCGCAGTTGTTTGACCAGATACATCTTCAGACGCGATGCCATTTGGTAGTGATCGCGATGGGCACCGCCGAGCGGCTCCTCGATCACGTCATCGACGGCACCCAGCTGCTTAAGATGCTTTGATGTGAGCCGCAGCGCGCGGGCCGCTTTGGGAGCGTGGTCGTGACTCTTCCACAAGATGCCTGCGCATCCTTCGGGGCTGATCACCGAGTAGTAAGCGTGCTCCATCACCGCCACGCGATCGCCCACACCGATTCCCAGCGCGCCGCCCGATCCGCCTTCGCCGATCACCACACAGACAATCGGCGTCGGCAGTCGCGACATCTCGAGCATGCTTTGAGCGATCACCTGTGCTTGGCCACGCTCCTCGGCGCCGATCCCCGGATAAGCCCCCGGCGTATCGATGAGGCAGATGATGGGCATGCCGTACTTGGAAGCCATGCGCATCTTGGACATCGCCTTGCGATAGCCTTCCGGATGCGCACACCCAAAGAAGCACTCTGTGCGCTCCTTGAAGGTCTTCCCCTTGTGATGGCCGACCACCATGACCTTCATGCCATCGAGCTTGGCGAAGCCGGTGCGCAGGGCGCGATCATCGCCGAAGAATTTGTCGCCGTGCAGCTCAACAAACTCATCGAAGACCAGCTCAACGTAGTCCGTGAATTTTGGCCGCTCGGCAAGCCGGGCCACGCGGACCGTGTCCCAAGGGTCCAGGTCGCTGTAGACCTCGCGGGTGGTGTCCGCCAGTTGTCGGCGGACCCCCCGAATCTCGTCGTGGACGGCGGGAGTCTTGGGCTCGATGGCTTCAAGCTTTTCGAGGCGCTCGTAGATCGCGACCAGCGGCTCTTCGAACTCCAATAATTGGGGAGCAGCCATAAACGGTACGGGGTAAGAAAGACTTGGCTTGGTGGAAGACTTGGCCAGCTTGGAAATAGCCAGCTTGGAAATGGCCAGCGGTGCTGAGCGCTCAGTTCGGGTTGTCGGTCTGTGCGGCGGGGTCCGCTTCGACCGGTTTCCTGGGCGGAGTGTAGAAGATCGGCTCGGTGCGAAGTTTCATCATCACCTGCTTCATGCTCTCTGGCCGTTCCTCGCGTGTTTTGGCGAGCATCTGGCGAACGAAGTTGTCGAAGTTCGGGTGAATGTTTGGGTCATTTACCACCAGCGATGGCGGCTTGCTCTTCAAGTGGCGTTGCAGCAATTCTTGTGGGTTGTTGGCCGTATAAGGCAGCTTGCCGGCGAGCAGTTCGTAAGCCAAGCAGCCGAAGCTGTAGACGTCGTCGCGCGGATCAACCCCCTGCCCGCGGATCTGTTCGGGAGACATGTAGCTGTAGGTGCCCTGCACCTTGGTCTTCGAGCCAAACAGCTTGCTGAGGCCGCCGGTGGGCTTCGCGGCGATCGTGAAATCGATCAGCCGGACCTCGTTATCGTCGTTGATCAAGTAGTTGTCGGGCTTGATATCGCGATGGACCCAGCCGCGCTCGTGCATGTGCGCCAGCCCGCTCGCGGCGGCGGTCAGAACCTCTTTCACACGCCACTGCAGCGCCGCAACGTCGGCGATAATCTGTTGCTTCAGGTTGGGGGTCTTAAAGAACTCCATGACCAGCCACGCCCCGTTGGCACCGGTACCGTAGTCATAGGTCTTGATGACGGCCTTGTGATCGAGAGCTTTGCCGACCGTGTACTCGTGTTTCAGTTCAGTAACCGCCAGGCGTGAATAGCGGTTGCTATCTTTGGGCAGCCATTTGATGGCATACACGTCGTTGTCCGAGCCGGAAGTACGGCGGACGGCCCAGATCTCGTAGACCGCCCCCGCCCTGATGAGGTGGTACATCCGGTAGTCGCCAACGATTTCGTTCTTGCTCGCCACGCTGCTCTCTTCCGGTAAAGTAACTTCAGAGTTTGCCAGTTACGGCGATCTAAACCATTATGCCGGCGAAGCTTAGATTGTAGGCCCCGGTCCCCTCGCAAGAAAGTGCGATGCCCTCCGTCGGGTTCGGATACCCCGCTTCTGCTCCTGCCCCTGCCGATGCCTCTGCCGATCGCGGCACTAGGCCGTCTGGTACTCGACCGAAGCGAGAACCAGACCTTCGGCGGGCGCGGTAGGCCCTGCGGCGGAGCGATCCCGTGCCGCGAGCACCTCGGCGATCCACTCGGGAGGCTTAGACCCCCTGCCCACTTCGACGAGGGTGCCGGCGATCGTGCGGACCATGTTGTAGAGAAAACCGTCGCCCGTGACGGTAATGTCGAGCCGATCGCCGGTGCGTGTGACGCTCAGGTTGCTGATCGTCCTAACGGTTGTCGAGCGATCCGACCCGAGCGACTGCAGCGAAACAAAGTCATGACGACCAACAAATCGCTCCCCACCCTGCCCCATCTGCAGGTCGTCAAGCCGTCCGGCCCGCCACCACCAGACATAGCGACGGTCAAAGAGCGGCGGTGCTGGCCCATCGTGTAATTGGTACCGATAGGTCTTGCGGAGCGCGTCGTAAGTGGCGTGGAACCCCGTGGGGGCGGGTTCGACGAGGCGCACCACAATATCTTCGGGCAAGACGGCGTTAAGCCCTTTGCGCAGCCGCCAGGGACTAAGCGTGCTCTGCGTTTCAACGCCAACGATTTGAGCTTCCGCATGGACGCCGGCATCGGTGCGCCCGCTCGCCGAGAAATTAGGCTCCTCGCCGGTGATGCGGAGCCAAGCCTGAGCCAGTGCTCCTTGGATGGTCGGGCTTGCCGGCTGAATCTGCCAGCCGGCATAGCCCGTGCCGTCGTAAGCGACCGTCAGCTTGAGAAAGCTCATCGGCAGGGCGATCGCGGGTTAGACCGCTGCGGAGTGCTTGGTAAGCAGCTCGGCGATTTGCACAGCGTTGGTCGCCGCGCCCTTACGCAGGTTATCGCTGACGCACCAGAAGGCCAGTCCGTTGTCGCTCGAGAGGTCTTCCCGGATCCGGCCGATGAACGTGTCATCGGACCCGTCACAGTCGCGCGGCATCGGGTAGACGCCGTTGGCGAGGTCATCGACCACGCGCAAACCGGGCGTCGCGGCGAATAGCGCGCGAGCTTGTTCGGCCGTAATCTTTTTCTCGGTTTCGACCAGGATGCTCTCGCTGTGGCAATTGCTGACCGGGGCCCGCACGCAAGTGGGGCAAACTTTGATTGTGGGGTCGGCAAAGATCTTCTGAGTCTCGAAGACCATCTTCATTTCTTCCGACGTGTAGCCGGCGTGCTTCAGCGAGCCGATCTGAGGGATCAGATTGAACGCGATCGGATGGGCGAAGGTCGTCGGCGTATGGTCTGATCCGGCGAGCGCCGCGCGCGAGGCGTCGATCAGCTCCGCTTGCCCGCCCACTCCCGCGCCGCTGGTGGCCTGATAGGTGCTCACCACAACGCGCTTGATGCGTCCCGCGTCGTGCAGGGGCTTCATCGCGAGCACCATCTGGGTGGTGCTGCAATTGGGGCTGGCGATCACTCCTTTATGGGTGAAGGCAGCTTCCGGATTGACCTCGGGGACGACCAGCGGCACCTCGGCGTCCATCCGCCAGTAGCCGCTCTCATCAACAACAAGACACCCGGCCGCTTTGGCCCAGGGGACGAATTCCTTGGCGATGGGGTCTGGTGTGCTTCCGATCGCCAGGTCGATCCCCTCGAAGGCCGCGGGGGTCATCTCTTCGACTTCGATCGTTGTGCCCTGAAAATCGATCGTCGTGCCAGCCGAGCGGGCCGACGCCAAGAAGCGGATCCGCTTATGGGGGAAGTTACGCTCGGCGAGGAGCTGGCGGATGATGCGGCCGACGGCGCCGGTGGCGCCCACAATGGCGATGGTCTCGAACACAGTAAGTAGGGCTCCAACACAACATTCGGGCCGGGCTCTCCGCCGTCCCCACAAAGGACGGTCGGCGCACGGCGCTTGAGAAGCCACCAGCTTATTCAGCCGGCTGCCCGGGGGCCAGCCGCACACCCAAATAACACCTGCTCCGCCCTGCCCTGCCCCGCGTCTACCGATGGCTGGGCAAGCTGAAAGAACTGCTGCGGAACGCCCCTGTTAGATCTCGAATCCGCCGGTTTCGTTCTTGAACACCACGCGGTACAGATCCGTGCGGCGGTCGTGCCAGTTGCGGACCGAACCGGTCTCGCGGTGACGCCGCAGCATTTCGAGGTCTAGATCATGGATGATCACGGTCTCGACATTCGGGTTGCATTCAGCGGCGATCGCGTCGCGGGCGAATTCGGTGTCGGCCGGCGTGAAGATCCCCGACTGGGCGTAGTGGATGTCCGCGTTGTCAACAAACGGAAGGTTACCCGTGCAGCCCGCGATCGCCGTGTAAACGTGGTTCTCGATGCAGCGGGCCTGCGCGCAGTGCCGCACGCGCAGGTAGCCGTGCCGGGTATCGGTATCAAAGGGCACAAAGATGATGCGAGCACCGCCCGCGGCCGCGGCCCGTGTTAGTTCGGGGAACTCGATGTCGTAGCAGATCTGGATCGCTACTTCGCCGCAATCGGTCTCGAAGACCTCCTGCTTGTTGCCGGGGCTGACTCCCCACCAGCGACGTTCATTAGGCGTGACGTGAATCTTGTCTTGGCGGCAGATCGAGCCGTCGCGCCCGAAAAGGAACGATGCGTTGTAAAGCTTGTCGTTCTCTACAACAAAGTGCGATCCTCCGATTACGTTAACGTTGTACTTGATCGCTGCGGAGTTGAAAAAATCGAGATACTGAGGCGTGTACCCGGCAACACTGCGCGCCGCTTCGCCCGGTCTGCCAGGCGGAATAATCGAGAGCAGCTGGTTCGTCACAAACTCCGGGAACAGCACAAAATCCGACTGATAATCAGAGGCCGTGTCGAGGAAAAATTCGCACTGGCGCGCGAAGTCGTCAAAGCTTTCGACCGCTCGCATCTCGTACTGCACCACGCACAGCCGGGTCATCTCCACGGCGTTGTGGCTGCGACGGCTGCTGGTCGGCTGGTAGTCGAGATTCGCCCATTCGAGATACGTGGCGTAGCCGCAAGACTGGGTATCCGAAGGGAGGTAGTTGGGAGTGATCCCCTTCACCGCGAAACCGTTGGCCATCTGGGCGGTTAGCACAGGGTCATAGATCGCCCGCTCAACTACCTTGTCGATGTACTCACGGGCGGTGAGCCGATCGGCATGCTTGTGGTAGCCGGGGATGCGCCCGCCGACCATGAAACGCATCAAGTTTTTCTCGCGGCACAGTTCTTTGCGGGCGTCGTAGAGCCGGCGGCTGAGCTTCATCCCGCGGAAGTCCGGGTGGACCATGATCTCTAGCCCGTAGAGCGTGTCTCCCTTGGGCCGGTGGTTGCGGATAAACCCCTTGTCGGCAACCACATGCCAGTCATGCCACTTCAGGCCGGGGTCGTAGTCGAGCACGACACTCGAAGACGAGGCCGCGAGTCTTCCATCGATTTCGATTCCCAGTTGCCCCTCAGGGAAGTGCTTAAGCTGGCTCTCGATCTGCTCGAGGCTCCATTGCTCCATTCCCGGGAAGCACAAACTCTGCATCTCGTTGATTGCGGGAAAATCCTCCAGCGTGAGCTGCCTGAGGACGATGTTTTGCTCAAATTCGCTGAGATCTATCGGTTGGGTCATAAAAATCGCGGGTAGCAAGATGTCGCAGCGAACGCTTAACAGGCATGAATGGCGTTAACGACATGCTGTTGCGATGCCAATAACAAACCCGACCTGTTCACGGCAGTCTGTCAGCTGCCCTAAAAACTCTCAATAGGCAGATCACTGAGTCGCTGCCCTTCAGCGGCCATCCGCAGGATCTAGCTAAAGAGCGGCTGACGCATAGTTTTTTCTTTGCATATGCCGGCCAGCTCACTTACGCTGCTACCCAACTGACCTTTTCATGGTAGTTTCCGCAGGAACCTGCCGAGGGCATTGACCAACCGGATCTAACTGGGGGAGCTGTCATGCAAGGACATCGTTACCGCCTTTGGCTGGTGAGCACCTTACTGGTGTTGGCCACATCATCGGGCTCGGCTGAGCGTATCACCGTTATCGATACGGGGGCGGCCAACGCGGGAGGTGCCAGCACCACCAACGCCCAAGGGTTCACGCTTAGCGAATCTCAATCCGACGTCGAGATTTCGATCGGACTCCGGGCGTTCGGGGCCACAATTGGTGCGGAAGTCTATCTGTCGACACAGGTCGGGCCGGGCACCAACAGCTCGCACGTTGTTGCGCAGTTTCAACTGCCTCCCACACCAACCGGTGTCCTGATCCCGCTGGCCGATGTCTTGGTGTTTCAGGGATTGATGCTCGAACCCGGGCAGTATTTTGTTTCGCTTGGTCTCAACTCGGGCTACACCTGGGGCCTTTCACCAGCCCCCGGCAGTGTGCCTACGGGCATCGTGACGGGGCGTGCTGCCGCTTTTGGATCGGCTGCGAGCCCGGCGTTTGCGCCAGCTAGTAGCTACACCTTCTATCAAGACTTTACCCATCGGCTGCTCGTTACCTCCTCGGGAGTACCCGAGCCGAGCGGGCTGATGCTAGCAGCACTGCTAACGGTTGGTCTGAGAAGCTCGCGTTGCAAGCGGTCTTGAGCCGCTCCGTTGCCCGATGGCTTCCGTCTCGTTTTGGGCGTGCGCTTAGGTGGAACCGCCCCCGCCGAGCAGGCCCGCCACTCGGTTAGCAACCGGATCCAACAGGCCTCGCACCAACTCGGGCGAGAGGAACGCCGCGTTTGCCACGAGCATCGCGAGCGCGAACTCGGGCATGCCCATCCCCAGGCCGATAAAGCCGTGCATGCCAACCGCGGTCAGCAGCACCCAGGGGCGGGCCAGACGTGGCCAGACGATCACGCAGTAGAACAGCTCCCAGAAGACCGTCGCGTGGGTCAGCAGATCGACGAGCCACAGATGATTGGCCAGCCACGTGAAGTCGAGCGAGCGGTACTCGGTGTTGGCGACCGCAAACCACGTGGCGGTGCCGTCCCACCAACGGACTCCCTGCAGCTTGCCAAGCCCGGAGAACAAATAAACAACGCACAGGTGGAGCTGCAGCAAACGCAACGCGATGTTCGCCGAAACGCTTGCCGGCGGATCGGCGTTCTCGCCACGCCGCCGCCGCAGCAGCCGATCCAGCGAGTACCGTGCTCCGCACGGACCGAGCAGGGTGTACATGGCGAGCAGGCAGTTGATCTTGTCCAGCCCGAAGAAGGCCCCCGGCGTGACGTGGGTGGCGTACATCACCGCCAGCACAAACGCCAGCACCGCCACCACACGGCTCGCCCAGCCGATCATCAGCAGGAAGAAGACGATCAGGCTGAACGCGTGAAACAGGCCGAGCAGCCACCCCCCCCCCAGCCACGGGAAAATGTCGATCGTCATCCGACCCACGTGGGTCGCGGCGGCGATCTCAGGAGCGACCCACCCTTCGGGCCCGAAGAAAGCGCCCAGGTCGAGCGTCCAAATCAAGTGGGTCCAAAGCAGCAGCGCACCGGTCACAACCCGGATCGCGCTGAGCACCGCCGGATCGACCGGCGTGAACCAGAAGCTGTCCCAAGCGGCGATTAAATCGGTGAGGTAGCCGCGGAACGCGGCAAACAGATTCTTCACGGCGACCCTCCCTGCGGCAGGCCGCCACCGAATGGAAGGCTTTCTCCCCCGCCCTGCCCTCTCACGGGGCCGACAAGGGGCGTGGACAGGTCGCGAGCCCGCTCGATGACGGAATCGACTGGCAGAAAGGTCTCGGCGGCGTTGGGGTCAACGCCGCGCAGCACCTCTTGGGGGTCGAGCAGCGCGTGCCGTACGCAGTTCACCCGCGCTTCGGCGCCGTCGTGCTTCCGCAGCAGGTGGCGCGCGTAGGAACGCAGGGAAAGTCGCACGGCTTCTTCGATCGATTGCCCGGGTGCCAAGTCGGCCTGGTCTGCGAGCATCATGTGCCGATGGTAGTACAGGCGTGGCCATTGTTCGGACTTGTTGGGGAACTCCCCCGTCGCGAGCTCCGCACCGTTCTCGTCGTAAACCGCGTACCGCATCAATTGATTGATTGGCGGCTCGGGGCCGAAGAAGTGGTACCCGTGATTCAGATAAAGCGGATCGGTGTACCACCTGATCCACGGGCCTTGCGCCAGCCGTTCGGCAAGCTCCGAGCTGGGCCGAACAGAAAACGGCGAGATAAAAACACACAGCAGGTGCCAGCTCACCGCGACCCCGATCGCCACCCGTAGGGTGGTGCTCGGTCCGTTCGCTGAGCCGTCGTCGGCGGTGTTCTTTTCGGAATTTTTGCGGCTCTTTGCCACAGCGCGCTCGGCGATTCGTGGATCTGTCGGACCCGGTGATTAGCCATCCAATGAGGTAGGCCTTCATGTACAGCATGCCCCCAGCGCCGCCAACGGCTATCACAACGAGCGTGCTGCTAGCAGCAGGAGTCGCCTGCAGAAAACCGCGTGGCCGCCTGTTTTCTGGCAGCTTGGCCCCGGGATCTTGGCCCGTTGCTTTTCCTGGTGGCTAGCAAGGGGGAAGCAGCGCACGGGGAAAGGGCATGCCGGTCGCCCCCCCAGGTATGAATCGCGTCTGTCCGACTTCCCCCAAAGCCACAGCCCCCGCACGAGCCAAGCTGATGCGGGGGCTGGGGTGTTTAGCGGATTGTCGGCCGCGAAGCCGGTGTCAGTTGGCCGAGGCAACGAGCTGAGGCTCGTCGAAGTCGAACACCAAGTGCTGGCTCTCGCCACCACGGAGGGTGATGACACGCTGCTGAGTCTCGGCGTCGGCACCTTCGCCGACGGTGACCATCACAACGTAATCGTCCCACGCCTCACCAGCGGCCAGACGGCTGGTTTTGTAAGTCCGCTCGGCACCGACCTGGGCGGTTTCCGAGCCGGCCAGCGTCACCTGTGCGTCAGCGGGCAGTGTCAGCGTTAGCTTGGTTTCTGCTCCCGAGGCGATCATCGGCGTCGCGGTCTTGCCACCGAATGCCAACGAGGTTTCGCTACCGGCAGTCAGCGTGGCGGACTTGTTCTCGACCACCTGCTCGCCATCGCGGGTGTACTCGACCCGTACCGCGTAGGTGTAAGACTTACCCGACACCAACCCGTTCGAAACGTAGCTGCGAAGCTCACCCGTGCTGGTCGTCGGGCGATCGTTGACAAAGACCTTGGCGTCGGCGGGAACGCTGACCATCAACTGCCCGCTGGAGACGCTCGCCTCGGCAACGATGACCGAGCTGCTCGTGATCGACGAGTATCCGCCGTGGCTGCCAACGCTACCGGTGCTCTCGTAGTAGCTGCCGTGCGAACCGGTGCTGCCGTTGGAGATGGTAACGCCGCCATAGCTGCCCATCGATCCGTGTGACGAAGAGGAAACGTAGCCGTGCGAACCGGCCGATCCGTAGCCGCCCGTTGATCCGTAGCTGCCGTGTGAGCCACGCGCAGCGCGCTTCTCACGCAGGTGCATCGCCAAGCGACGCAGCGGTCCAACGTGGCCGTGCGAGCCATGGCTGCCAGCCGAAGCGTGCGAGCTTCCGCCGGCGGAGCCGTAAGAGCCCGTGCTGCTGTAGCTCACCGAGTAGCGAACCCCGCCGTAGCTGCCGTGCGAAGCACTGCCGATTGAAGCTCCTCCGACCGAGCCATAGCTGCCACCTGAGCCATAGCTGCCGCCCGAGCCGTAAGAGCCGGCCGAACCGACCGATACCCCGCCATAGCTGCCGCGCGATCCCCGGCTGCCGAAGCCGCCGTGGCTCGCCCAGAAGGCGTCGCTGATCTCGGCCGTGCCGAGGATCGCGATGCCTGCCAACAACGCCGCGAAGCGGCTCCAATCCTTAACTGATGTCATCCTGATGAATCTCCTCGGTGGGGTCGGGTACGAACGCCGCAGGGCTCGGCGGCGGGCAAAAGCTGGCTCGGCAATCAACGAGATCCCTCGGGTGAGAGCCTCGATAGGGAGGGGCATGGCGGGCGTTTGGGCCCGGCGCACCTTCCCTGATTGCTATCAACGTTAGAATAACGCGACCCCATGTCAAATCAAGGAGTTTGGGTTGCGGTCGCGGGAAAGGATGATTCTGTGGAATAGGAGGTCTGGAAGTCTTCTTCCGGACAGGGGCGGATAGGCTCTCGCCCGCTAAGGTGGCGGGCTGGCCGGTTGGGGTTTTGGGCGTTCGGGCCGCAAAGGGATTGCCCTTGACTCTCCAGCGACGGGTCCGGCAGAGGCCCGTGACAGGTCCGGCAGAGACCTCACGATCAGTCTTTGGCAGCCGCCACGCCGACGTTGTCGATCCACATGCGGCCGGTCGCCCCCAAGAGTCCCAGCCGAACGATTGCCTCGCGGGCCTTGATCGGCACGGGCAGGGCGCGTTCAAAGGTTTCCCACTCGAAAGTTCCCCGTAGCGGGCCAATGACCTCGCTGGCCAGCGTCGCGCGGCGATGATCGTAAAAGGTGATGACCAGATAAGGCCACTCGGCATTGGAGCGTCCGCGCCGGATCCCCTCGCCGCGGGCGTCGAAACGCACCGCTAGCCGTGCCACCTCGCGCCCATCCACGGCGAACCCCTGCAGGGCTTGGCTGCCCAGCCCCGGCTCTTCGTTCGCGAAACGCAGGCAGCGGTTGCCCGGTCCGCCGCGTCCCCCTTCCGTGACGAGCCCTGCCTGCCGCACATAGTGCCATGCTGCCGGACGATTCTCGGTGGCGTCCGCAGCGGCTTGCGTGAAGTCGCCGTTCACTATCTGGGGCTTCGCCGGATCGGGTTGTCGTTCGCGGCGGTCTTCGGCCGTACCCGTCATTGGCACGAAGAGTGTCGCACGCAGCGTCTGGCGTTCGAGCGTGTTGTTGCGCTTCGTTAGTCGAACCAGGTTTTGCTGATAGCGTTCGCCTACCGGCACGATCATCTGGCCTCCCTCCACGAGCTGCTCAACCAGCGGCTTGGGCGGCTCCTCGGGCGAACAGGTAACAATGATCTTGTCGAACGGCGCTGCTTCGGCCCAGCCGGCGTAACCATCTCCAATCCGGCAGTGAACGTTCTTGTAGTCGAGTCGTTCGAGTGTGCGCGCCGCTCGTTTTCCAAGCTCCGGAACAATCTCGATCGAGTAAACGTCTTTCACCAGCGGAGCGAGCACGGCCGCCTGATAGCCGGAGCCCGTGCCGATCTCCAGAACACGATCCGTGGGTTGCGGATCAATCTGCTCGGTCATGTAGGCCACGACGAACGGTGGCGAAATGGTCTGCTGCTCGCCGATTGGCAACGCCATGTCTTGATAAGCGAGCCGCCTTTGTGAGAGCGGCACGAACTCGTGACGCGGCGTAGCCCGCATTGCTTCGAGGACGCGCTCGTTGGTGATCCCCGCCGATTGCACCTCTTGGAACACCATCTGCTCGCGCAGCTGGTCCCACTTGGACGAGGCCGATTGTGCCGTTGCGAGCCCCGTCAGGTGCGCGCCGGCGAAGACTACCGCTACGATAGGCAGGCACCGGAGCAGTGAAGTGTTGGCAGCTGTCATGCGCGTGCTGTTGGCGAAACAGTTACAAATTGTAATGACTTTTGGCCCTATAATATCGCTGCAGGCGGTGGGGGGGGTCGTTAGGAAGCGCCGAATTGATAGGCTAAAAAAACTTAGCATCCCCCGGCTGTGGGGAAGATTCGCCGGCCATAGGGTGAAGAAACAAGCCGGTTAACAAGCCGGTTAATTGGAGCCAACGCAAGCCATTTACCGCAAATGCCGCTCCAGATAATTCTACCCAAATAAGCCCCCATCGACTGTCGCGCAGATAGTCAGCCATAACTAGTGCTTTACACAAGCTGCTGCTTGCGGTTGTGGCTGCCGAAAATGAGCGGGGATTATGTCGGATAGGCTTCCTTGAGAGTGTCTATTTGAAATTGATTGGTGAGGCGTTTTTTTCGTAAGCCGCGGATCTCTGACCGGTGTTACAAGGCACTCGGATTGCTACCGAAGGGCTGTTGCTGGTGAAGGGGTCATTATCGTGAGCGAGCCCCAAGCCTACGCCGATCGTTGCCTTCATTTACTTCACCAGCTGGTACGCTTTTTATAATGCTTTCTATCGGAGCACGCCACGATGGGGGCCTAGTGCAGTCAGATCTGCGCGCGGCGATGCCGATCACCGAAGCCTGGGCCTATTTTGACCACGCGGCCGTGGCACCCCTTTGTCAGCCTGCCGCTGAAGCGATCCAGCTGTATGCCACCCAGGCGAGCCACGCTGGCGACACCGTTTGGTTGACCTGGAAGAACGGCGTTGAACACACCCGCCGCCGGGCGGCAAAGCTGTTGGGTGCCAAAGCGGATGAGATCACGCTCACGACCAACACGACTCACGGCATCAATCTGGTAGCGGAAGGGCTCGATTGGTTGCCGGGCGATAACGTGGTGGTGCTCTGCGACGAGTTTCCCTCGAACCTCTACCCGTGGATGCATCTGAAAAGCCGGGGCGTCGAGACCCGGCTGGTCTCGACCGATGCGGGCCGTGTTGATCCCGACAAGCTCCGTGAGGCCTGCGACCGCCGGACCCGACTCGTTACATTTAGCTGGATCGCGTACGGGGCTGGAGAACGGCGTGATATCGACTCGTTTATCGAGGTGGCGCAGGAGTGCGGTGCCAACGGCGGCCGCGGAGCGTGGGTCCTGCTAGACGCGATCCAGGGGCTGGGCGTCTTTCCCCTCGACGTTTCGCAAACGCCGATCGACTTCCTGTCGGCGGATGGGCATAAGTGGCTGCTCGGCCCCGAGGGGGCGGGCATTGCCTACCTGCGTGAAGAACGGCTTGAAGAAATCCGGCCAACAGGAGTCGGCTGGAACAGCGTCGTCGGCTGCCAAGAATTCGGCAAGATCGAACTCGAATTCAAGCCCAGTGCCGCGCGGTTCGAGGGGGGATCAATCAACATGGCGGGGCAGCTGGCCCTTGGAGCAAGTCTGGGGCTGCTGCTCGGACACGATCGCGACGAGGTGGCCGCCGCGGTTCTCGAAATCACCGATTACCTATGTCAACAATTGCGACGGCACGGGGCGTCGATCCACTCGCACCGCTCCTGCTACAACAACGGGCACGACCCGCGGTCGGGGATCGTCTCGGTGTCTTTGCCAGGCCATGATCCCGGGGAGATCCGCACCCGCTGTGCGGCGGAGCGAATCGCGATTAGCGTTAGAGAGGGCCGATTACGTTTGAGTCCCCATGCCTATACGACGAAGGATGAGGTGGACCACCTCGTCAGCACCCTTCCCCCCGCACCGTAATGACCCGCCGCGCTGTCTACACCGGTTCGTTCGATCCGATCACGCTTGGTCACCTCAACGTCATCCAGCGGGCGAGTCTAGTTGCTGACGAGCTGGTGGTCGGGGTTGGCCTGAACGCTCATAAGACGCCGCTCTTCTCGTCCGAAGAACGTGTTGAGCTTGTCCAAAAAGTGGTCGATCACGCCGGCTTCCGCCACGTAACAGTGAAGCCCTTTTCAGGTCTTGCCGTCCGTTTCGTCAAGGAATGCGGCGCGCGGCTGATCGTGCGGGGGGTTCGTTCGGTGACCGACATGGAGTCGGAGTTCACCATGATCCTCGCCAATCGTAAGCTCGATCCCGATATCGAGACGGTTTTCTTTATGGCGGGCGACGAGTACTCGCACGTTTCGAGCACCCTGATCAAGCAGATCACGGTCCTGGCGAGCGACGACGAGCTGGCGAGGTTCGTGCCCCGCGAGATTATCCCCGCGTTGCGCAGCAAGCTCGAGACCTGAGAGATCACGATCGGTCTCGGGACCGCTTTTCACGCGAACGCCCGACCGATGAGCACAACCACTGCCGCGGCTCCAACGATCACGCCCAGCGTTGTTCGCTCGGTGTCCCAGTCGAGAGCGCCCTCAAGAGAAGTTTGGGCGAGCGAGCTGCCGGCCAAGTCCCTAGAGTCACCGGCGGGAGCGATCGCCGATCGATTGGCGTTCCTCTCAAGTTGGGGAGTAGCGCTGAGCACGGCCATTGCTCGGTAGTCCGAGCTCGAGCGCTGGTTGGCAATCGGTGTCGATGCGGGGGGAAAAGGCATCGCCGCCCCAGGGGGCGACTGTTTGGCGGCTACTTCCCAAGCGTCGTAGGGAACGCTCCGCCAGTCGTGGCGGTCTGGGCGCGAGGTGGCGTATTGGCCCGGTTGGGCGATCGGGTTGGGCCACGCCGAGTTCGGGCGAATACCGTCTCCGAGCGTTGTCGCTGGGGCCCGGGGGCCGCTCTGTTCTGCCTGCTGAAACGGATCAATGGCGGAGCCGCTGGGCTTGGTGGCCACCGCGGGGGCTTGGCGGCCCCCCCCCGCCGCGAGGCCTGCTGAGGCGAACGTGGCAACCGAGGGCGTCGCGCTTTGTGACGGGTTATTGGTTGGAGAGAAAGTTGAGGGCGTGCCTAAGGCGACCGCCGTGGTCGGCGCGGGCGCCTCCAATCCGATATCGGGGGCGAGCGAAGCCAAGAAGCCCCGGACCCGGCCGCCGTAGCTTCCGAGGGTTACCCCGCGTGCGGCTCCAAACAGCACCCCGGCAACTTCCCCCCCTTGGTTCAGGATGGGACCGCCGGAGTCTCCCTGGCGGGCTTCCACGCTCAGCTCAACCAATTCCATTGGCTTGCCGACTTCAGGGGCGTAGTAGTCGGTGCACCGCCCGGTGGCTTCGCGGTAGTCTCCCTGGCCGTATCCGCAGATGGTAAGGACCTCGCCCGGTTGCGGAGGCGTTGCGGCCAGCGGGGCCGGTTCCGTGGGCGGCCGCCAAATGACCAGCGCCGCCAGGTCCCAGGTTTCATCGAGCTTGACCGTCCGCGCCTCGCTCCGGTAGCCGTTCGGAAAGATCACGGTTACCGGCCCCGTGGCGTCGCGGACCACGTGCCAATTGGTCACGACCAGTCCGTATTCCTGGCGGGCGTCGATCAGCGTTCCACTGCCGTAGGCCTGTCCGCCCTTCTCGGCGACCTCGATCCGGCACACCGCCGCGCGCGGCGGCGCGGCTTCGCAGGCCATGCCGACAAACACGGCGGCAACCGCGTAGGATCGCACCATCCCGAATCGCAAGGAGAGACGCCAGGGGTTCATAGCTCAGGTCCGCCCCCGGAGCTGAGGCCACGCTGTTCGGCGAGCTGTCGTTGCTGGTGGGTCTGGAGAATGTAGGCGAGCAACTGCTCGCGGCGCGAAAGCGGATCGAAACGATCCAGCCGTGGCACAACGCGATCAACACGCCAATGAGGTAACGACTCTGAGGCCCGATCATCGGTCGAGCGCGGCGGGACGGCAGGCATAGCGACGGCTCCGTCGCGTTCCCTAAACCAGGAACGCGCTTAAACGGTGAGGGCCGTCCTGTGGGTCGTCCGTGAACCCCAGGCGAGGTCTTAAGCGCCGGTGTTTGGTTGGCTCGGAAGCGAAGGGGACATCGGCAAGCGGGTCGCCGACTCGTTCGGCGTAGCGTCCGAGCGCACGGACGCCACTCATAAGTTTCGGCGCGCCATGGCTTGGGATCCACGTCCGTACAACCGCCGCCTACAACCGTGCGATGTGCCTTATGCCCCGCACGGGTTGGGGTCACCCTAACCCGTACCACCGCCAGTGGCGGCGAGGATCGCGTCCACCACTCCGTCGGCCGTGTAGACCTCGGCGATCGCTTCGGCATGCTGACCCGCGGCTGCGAGCGCCTCAGCCGTCAGGGGGCTGATGGCCGCAAAGCGTGCCGGTTTGCCGACCCCCCTGCCCTGCTCGATCGCCTCGCCCAAGAGCCGGGCCGCTGCCCGCGCGATGGCCGAACTCGTGGCGGTTATCCAGTCGACTCGTCCCGCCGCTAGTTCGGTCAGCACCTCGTCATCGGCGCTCACGATATCGGAGCTGTGGTAAGCGACCACCTGTTCCACAATGGCCCCGGCCTTGGCGAGCTCCTCGGCGAGCACTTCTCGGCCGCGGCTGGCACGCACCAGTAAAACCTGCTTGCCACTTACCTGCGGAGCCAGTTCCGCGGCGAGCGCCTCGGCTCGGTACTCAGATGGTGCGAGGTCGGCACGCAACCGCCACTCGGCCAAGCTCGCCGCGGTGGCCGGACCAATGGCCGCGATACGCGCTGCGCCGAATCCACGGGCATCGATCCCTCGGTGCCTCATCCGGCTTAGGAACGCTTCGACACCGTTCCGGCTGCTGAACACGACAAAATCGGCTTTTCCCAGCCGATCGATCGCTACGTCCACCGCGGCCCAGCTATCCGGCGGGCCGATCGTGATGGTCGGTTGCAGCAGCACCCGCGCACCGGCGTCACGCAACCGATCGGCCATCGCTTCAGACTGATCGGCGGGCCGAGTCACGACGACGGTCTGCCCGAAGAGCGGACGATGCGTGAACCAGGCCGACACAGCCGTCTCGCGAGCGACTTCTCCGATGATGGCGATCAGTGGCGGACGCAGCCCCTCTTGATCCGCGATGCCCGCGATCTCGCCCAGCGTGGTGAGTCGGGTCGTTTGATCGGGGAGCGAGCACCGACGGATGATCGCTACCGGCGTTTGCGCCGGTTTGCCGGCTTCTAACAGACGTCCGCTCCACCCCGCGGCATTGGCCGCGGCCATATACAAGACCAGCGTCCCGGGGGTTGCCGCGAGAGCCCCAAAGTCGAGGGTCTGATCCTCGGGTTTGCGAGGCTGCTCCTGGCCGGTGATGAAGGTCACGCAAGAAGCCTTGTCGCGATCGGTCAGCGTGACGCCGCTGTAAGCTCCCGCCGCCGTGGCGGTGGTGACCCCCGGCACAACCTCGAACGCGAGGCCTGCCTGACGGCACGCTTCGACCTCTTCGGCCAGCCGACCGAAGATCGACGGATCGCCCCCCTTGAGCCGCACCACGGTCTTCCCGCTGAGCGCCTCAGAGACCATCCGCTCGTTGATCTGGGTCTGGGTCCAGGTCTTTCCCCGATGGCTGCTGCCGAAGCAGACGCGCTCCGCGTGAAGGGGGGCGTGACGCAGCAGCTGTTCGCTCGCCAGATAGTCGTGCAACACCACGTCGGCAGCAGCGAGCCGTCGCCGTCCGCGCAGCGTGAGCAATTCCGGATCGCCCGGACCAGCACCAACCAGATAGACCTTGCCCGGACGATTCAAAGCCGCTGACTCAGCAGTACGAAGGCTCAATAAGTTCGGTCTGACCAAACGAAACACGGGGGGAAGTCCCCCCTACTCAATGCGCGTCTGACACCCCCCCCGCGTGCGGGGCACGGCCGCGCGACCCCCTCAATCGGCGTTTCTGTTACAAGAGGTAAACCTGCTTGAAGCGTCGGCGGCTTGATCGCCGCGGATTCGTGGGCGACCTCTGTTGCAACACGTACACTAGTCTATCGGCGAGAGCGGTCCGCAGGCGAGCGGCTGACTCGCTCGGTTTCGCTACCCCTCCGTCAGTCGTAGATATGGCCCTTCCTCCTGAAACCGCGCCGACGCCATCCCCGTCTCAGCCCGGCGTTCCGAAGGCTTCGGGGGGGCCCACGCGGATCGGCGGGCCCGCCATCTCAACGGCCCTCCGCCAGCGGCTGCAGCAGGTCTTCCAGCGGGGCGTAAAATGTCTCGAAAAGGGAGATTACAACTACGCCCACGATCTGTTTGCCGAATGCGTGGGCGAGGACCCCGCCACGCTGGTCTATGCGCAGCACCTGCGTGCCAATCTGGCGCAGATCCACGAACGCAGCGGCAAGAAATCGTCTGGAAGAACCTTTCCACGGCTGGGCAGCGGTCGCGGGGCTGTTGCGAAGGCAGCGGATAAGGGGGGGTGGCAGGCCGCCTTTGTCGTCGGCTGCAAGGCGCTCCGCAAAACCCCCGACGACACGATCGTGCTGAGCGAATTGGCCGAGGTGTGCGGCGGATTGGGTGCCATCGAGACGCACTTGTACTACTTGCGGTGGGCACTGGACGTCGCGCCGACCGATGCCGCGATCAATCGCCAAGCCGCTGCGGTCCTCGAATCGATCGCCCAGTTCGATCAAGCGATCGGCTGCTGGACGCGCGTGCTGCAGAAGCAGCCCCAAGACGCCGAGGCCCGCAACGCCATCGCGCGGCTGAGCGTTGAGAAAACCATCGACGACGGGGGCTACAATCCGGCGCTGTTGCACGGTGCTGCCGACGTGACCCTGCCCAACCCTAAACGGGTTGCCTCCGTAGCGCTGAGCGACGCGAGCGGTCAGCGGCACGATCCCCAAGCGGCACCGGCGCCGGTGGATCCGCTTCAAGGGGCAACCCCGGCCGCACGCGAAGCGGCCTACCGACAAGCAATCGACCATGAGCCTGCGGAGCCGGGCCATTACGGCCGGCTGGCCGACCTGTATGTGGCACAGGGCCGCCTGCAAGACGCGGAGACGCTGTACCGTAAGGGCTTGGAAGTCGCCGGTGGAGCCGACCTCCGACTCATCGAGAAGCTCGAAGAGACGCGTCTCGTACGGATGCGCGAGCGCGCCGCGATCGCCGCTAGTCGGGCCGCGAAGCAAGCCGGTGACCAAGCCGCCCAAAAACTGGCCTCCCAGGCCCTGGCAGAAGCCAATCAAGCCGAGGTCGAGGTCTACGCGGCCCGTGCCGACCGGGAACCCAAAAATGCCCGTATGCAGTACGAGCTGGGGCTCCGTCTGAAGCGTGTGGGCAAATACCGGGAGGCGATTCAGCCCCTGCAGGCCTCGCGAGACGAGCCCGCCAAGCGAGCCGAGGCCAATCTGCTATTGGGCGAGTGCTTTCAGCAGATCGGCCAGCACCAGCTTGCCCTGCGGAGTTACGAAGCCGCAATTGCCGCTACTCCGGCGGGCGATTGGTCGGATCTGAAGAAGCTGTGCTTCTACCGGGCCGGGGTTTTAGCCCTGGGAATGGGCCAACTCGAAGTGGCTGAGCAGCGTCTGACCGAGCTGGCGAGTGTGGATTTTGCCTACCGGGATGTCGGGGAACGGCTAGACAAGATCGCTCGGGTCCGCAAAACTACGTGACTCGACCCTGTGGGTCGGGCCGGGCAGGATTCCCCGGCGTGGCAGCAGCCACGACTCGCGAGGCCCCGTACGTCCCCTTCACGCCCTTCACGATGCCTAATTCCGCTAGCGCTAAAAAAAGTCTCCGTCAGAGCGAAGACCTTCGTCTGCGTAACCGGAGCGTTCGCTCCGCCATCCGCACACAAATCAAGAAGGTCCGCGTTGCCCTGAAGGAAGGCGATGTCGCGAAGAGCGAAGAGGCGTTCCGTCTGGCCGTCAAGAAGCTCGACAAGGCTGCCGCCAACCATATCTTCCACGCCAACAAGACGGCCCGTCTGAAGAGCCGCCTTGCTAAGGCGATCAAGACCGCTAAGGGCATCGCCTAAAGCGCTTGGTCGGGAGTGTTTGGTCGGGAGTCAAACCTCTTTCGAGCGCGGCCTCTGTAGCGGTTTCGGGCGGTAGCTCGGTGCCTATGAACGCATGGCGACTTAGCGAATCGGTCGCTAACCGGGACGCACCGTAGCGAGCTGTCACCAAGCGATCTTTTCCGCGTCGAAGATGGGCCCTTCGACACAGGTTCGCTTGTAGTCCCACTCGCCATCTTCTTGGCGAACCGGTGCGACACAGCTAAAGCACACGCCGATCCCGCACGCCATGGGGGTTTCGAGCGATACCAGGCAGCGCACTCCAGCGGCTGCACAGGCCTTGGCGACCGCCTGCATCATGGGCTCGGGCCCGCAGCACGCCACGAGTGTTTGTGCTTGGCTGGTGACGCCATCCAGTAGCTCGCCGAGCACCTCGGTCACCAAACCATGATGGCCGATCGAGCCATCGTCGCTCGCGATCCGCAGCTCGAACCCCGCGTCGCGAAAGTCGGCTTCTCCGGCCAACAACGCCTTGCTGCGCACCCCGTAACACAGCGTCACGCGCTCCGCGGAAATCACGGGGCGACGCGAATCATTGCCGTACCGTTGTCGGCCCAACGCCTCGCGCCCCAATGCCAGGAAGGGGGTTTGGCCGATGCCCCCCGCCACCATGATCAGATGCTCAAACCGTGCCTCACCCGCGGCAGAGGGCTGGGCATCGCGGGCGGTGAAGCCGTTGCCGAGCGGGCCCCAGATCTCAACCCGGTCGCCTGCCTGGCGTGTGGCAAGCGCCGTCGTTAGCTTGCCGTGTACCAAATAGACGAGGTCGAGTGTTGCTTCCTGCTGCTGTCCCGCGGCGGTGCTGTCGTACAGGGCGAAGGCGCGTCCGAGCAGCGGGTCGTCGCAGCCTTGTAGACGAAGCATCACGAACTGTCCCGGCGTGATCCGCCGTGCGATCTCCGCGCCGGCAACTCGCAAACGAAACGTGTCTTGAGCGATTGGCTCGTTGGACAAGATATCGGCCGCTACGAAGCCCGCGTTGTCGGCATAGTGCGCTGCGTGCAGCTTGGTGCGATCCAACGCGGCAGCGCAGTCCGTAGCGGTTGAGGAGCGGCTCACGATCGTTTACCCCGCGAAGAGGGGCCACGCGGCTTAGGCCGACGGGTAGTCTTGGTCGAAGCCGGCTTCTTTCGCGGCGGCTTTGCCGGTTCGGAGACGGGTTCATCCGAACCCAGCACCGTGCGGCCCGAGCGGGTATCGACCGAGGCAGATTGAGCCGGCTTAGCGTCGGGGCGCTGTGTGGAGCGTGACGTGGAGCGTGACTTCGAAGCGGCAGCCGGCTTGCCGACCGTTCGGCTTCCCTTGGCAGCACGAGATCCCTTTACCGGCCGACCGCCCGTTGCGGGCCGCCGCTTTGCTTGCTTGCCGAAGGAAGCGTCGCGTTTGCCCTGGCGGGCGGGCCGCGCTGCGCCGGGAGCGGACTCCTCCGACGGCGCGTCGGCGACGACCGCAGGGGCGGCGATGGCACGCCGCAGGGCCGTGATCTCCTCGGGGGTCAGCGGCCGATACGAGCCGGGCTCCATCTCGCCCAAGCGTACGGGTCCGACCGCGATCCGCGTCAATTTCTGCACCTTGTGACCAACCCGGGCGAGCAAGCGGCGGATCTCGCGGTTGCGGCCCTCGTCGAGCACGACTTCGAGAATGGCCCCCTGTTTACGGCGCCGCTTGAGCTTGGCATCGACAAAGTGAGCGTGCCCATCGGACAGATAAACGCCTTGGCGGAGTTGCCCCAGGGTTTCGGCTGAGGGAACCCCCGCAACCTGCACGTGGTAAGTCTTCTGAACGCCGTGTCGGGGATGTGTTAAGCCATTGGCCAGTTCACCGTCGTTGGTGACCAGGATCAGGCCTTCGCTCGACATATCAAGTCGACCCACGGCAAACACCCGCCCGACGTCGGGCGGTAAGAGGTCGGTCACGCGCGGTCGACCGCTCGGATCGCTTGACGTGGAGACGATTCCGTCGGGCTTGTTGACGGCAAAATAGACACGCCGGGGCCGCGGTAAGGCTTCGCCATCGAAAAAGATCTTGGACTTGAACGGATCGACTCGTACGCCCTGGTCGGTGACCACTTTGCCGTCAACTTCGACGCGTCCTTCGAGGATCAAGGACTCGCACTCGCGGCGGCTGGCAATGCCGGCGGCGGCAAGCACCTTGTGCAGTCGCTCGCCCCGCTCGCGTGGCGGGAGGGTCACATTCGTTGATTCCGCCACCGGTGTTGGCTTGCGGCGGGGTCGAGAAGCCACGGTGCCGGCACGCCGCTTGACGACCGGGATCGGCTTGCTGCCATGACCGGTGTTGGCACTGCTGCGTGGCTTTCCCGCACCTTTGGCCGTTTTTCTTTTGCCGGCGGTCGCGTTTTTGGCCCCGACACTCCCTTTCCCGCCCGGCCGCCCCTTGGCGGCGCTGGGCTTGCCAGCGCTGCCTTTACCGTTGCTGGGCTTGCCGGTCTTTGACCCGCTTGCCGCGCCGCGGCTCGAACCGCGGGCCCCCGACCCCGGTTGGGGCGTTCCAGAGGGGGGGCGCCGATTTGCGCGTTTCTTGGCCATCGAAGTTCTATGCCGTGAAGGACTGCCTTCGCCCCGACAATTTTATGCCAGTGCGTACAAACCCTTCAGCGTAGCTGCTGGAGCTTCGTGGAGATACCACCAAGCCGTCTTCGATACGCCGACCTCCGACCCTGAGCGGGCCGTTAACGCGGCGGAGCGACCATCTGCGGCGGAGAGAACAAGCGGCTTCGCTTGACCTCGGGGACCGCCGTTTGGTACTCGCGCGGACGGCCGCCGACGATCTCCGGGGCGACGTCGTTGAGCGGGTAGGGATCGTGGTAGATCGCCTCGTAACGCTGCGTTGCCGTGTTGCCCGGATTTGACCACGAGGGCTTCTTCACCGTGCCGTTACAGCCGGCCAGCCCGACAGAGGCGGCGATCGCGAGCGTTAAACGCTTGGCTGAGAACGGCATAAAAGACTCGACGCGGAGGAAACTCTCGGGGCGGGGTTGTTGTCCCTCGCCTGAAACGGAAGCACAGGGTGGCCGAGCTTAGGCTTCTGGCAGGTTCGCCCCAACGGCGATCTGCCGTTACAGCCAACCTCTCCCCTACGACACTCGGACACCGCAGGCTGCATCGTCGCGGTTGAGGCTGCGGCTGCACGCTCAGTCGCCAGGCATCGACGTTGCCTAGCCCGTTCTGGGCAAGATGGAACGGTTGGGAGGACAGCTACGGCAAACGCATGTCGAGCACGGTCGCCCCGGTGCCAGCATCGAGAGTAAGCCCCGAGCAGCAAGCGGGTGCCAGCAGAGTCTGCCCAAGCCCCAGCGTTTCCACGCCATCGTCCGAACGAACGGTCACCTCCCCTTCGACCACCGTCAAGATCCGGAAACCCCCGGCGTCGGAAAGCACCCCCCCCTGCCCTGCGGAGAGACGCCAGCGGTCAAAAATAAACTTGTCACACTCGACGAGCCGTTCGGAGCCCTCGCCAAGCGGTTGGGGGATTTGCGGCGCTACGGGGCCGCGCTGGTAGTCGATCGTGTCGAGCGAGGCTTCCACATGCAGTGGGCGCGGTTTGCCGTCTTTTTCGAGTCGATTCCAGTCAAACAGTCGAAAGGTTGTGTTGCTGGCTTGCTGGATCTCAGCGATCACGAGCCCTTCGCCCAGCGCGTGTACAGTCCCTGCTGGAATGAACACACAGTCACCCACCGCGGGTTCAAAGGCATGCAGACAGCGCTCGCACTCACCCTCGGCAAGCGCCGCGGCAATTGCCGCCCGATCGACACCGGCTGACAGGCCCGCATAGATCTTGGCACCGGGCTCAGCCGCCAGGACCAGCCAGGCCTCGGTCTTGCCGAGGTCGGGGGGGTCTAGTTTTGCGCCTTGAGCATCGTTGGGGTGGACCTGCACGGAGAGCGTTTTTTGGGCGTCCAGGTACTTGAGCAACAGCGGAAAGCGATCCGGTGCTTCGCCGCCGCTCAACCCAGCTCCGTACATTTCCGCGGGGTACCGGCGGGCGAGTTCGCCGAGCGTTTGCCCGGCCAAGGGGCCGTTTAAAACCCGGCTCTGGCCGTCACGGTGATCGACCACCTCCCAGCTTTCGGCGTAGGTGTCGCCCTGCCCCAGCGGTTTCCCCAGCAACGAGGCGAGGCGTCTGCCCCCCCACAGGTACTGCTGAAACAGCGGCTCCAGACGCAGCGGGTAGAGCGTAGGCATAAGGCGAAGCGCGAGTCTGACGAAAAAAGGGGCCGCAGCCGAGGGCCAGCCGTTGCGGGGGTTTTAACGGCTGAGGTCGTACGGCCCCAGGGCGGATTGCACCGGCACCGTGTCCGCGTACTTGACAGCTTCGGCACATCCGGAACCGATCACTCCCCGCCCGGTTCGGACGGATACCGACCGGGCGGCATCGAGTTGTGGCCAGCGGGGACGACCATTATTGTGCCATGATCCTCCCGGTGTGGCAGCCGCCCACCCGCCACATCGTTCCGCGTGTTGACAGAGAGTCATTTTAGCTCCCCCTGCCTGTGCCCACTTCCGACGACAAAGACGCTTTTGCCGACACCCGGATGTCGTTCGGCGAGCACCTGGATGAGCTTCGCAGCGCGCTGTTTAAGGCGGTGCTTTCGATAGCTATTGGATTTGGCGTGGGCCTGATCGTCGGCTATCCGGTCGCCCAACTCATCCAGACGCCCCTGGTAGAAGGGATGAAAGAGTTGCGGATGAAGCAGCGGCTGCGACAACGGGCTGAACTGGGCATCGAGAGCAGCGGTGTCGCGGACCAAATGATCGATGAAGGGTGGGCTCCCGAGGCGCAGCGGGTCGAGACCCAAGAGTTAGCCAAGCTGCTCGAGTCGCTTGGGGTTTCGTTCCAGAAGCAGCAGCTGGCGGCGGTGCCCGCAGTGGTTCCGCTTACGCTGTGGCGCGATCTGGATAACGATTCGAGCGTCCGCCCTATCGGCACCGGTGTCCCCGACGCCTTTACCGTTTACATCAAGACCTCGCTGGTGGTCGGGATCATCCTCTCCAGCCCCTTTGTGTTTTACTTTTTGTGGTCGTTCGTCGCGGCGGGGCTGTACCCCCACGAGCGGCGCTACGTGCACCTCTTCTTGCCGATCAGCATCGGGCTGTTCCTGGCGGGGGCCGCACTCGCGTTCTTTGTGGTGTTCCGTTTTGTGCTGGCGTTTTTGTTCGACTTCTTCGATTGGATGCAGATCGACCCCACCCCGCGGATCAGCGAGTGGCTCGGGTTTGTGCTGCTGCTGCCGATCGGTTTTGGCCTGAGTTTCCAGCTTCCCTTGGTGATGCTCTTCCTAGAACGGATCAGCGTTTTCACGGTCGCGCAGTACTTCAGTTACTGGCGTTACGCGGTGCTCGTGATCGCGGTGATCTCGATGATGCTCACGCCGGCCGAGCCCTACAGCATGATCTTGATGGCGATCCCGCTCGTGTTTCTTTACTTCGGCGGAGCGCTCATGTGCCAGCTCATGCCGAGGCCCAAAGGTGCTTTTGAACGAGCGATTCCGTAGCTGCAGGGCCCGCCTCCAGGGGCATCCGCCGATCATTCGAGCCGGCGCTGTACCCACGCGGCGTCGGCCTGGGCGACATGCTGGTCAAGAAACCGGCTGACCAGCAAGGTCGCCCTTTCCCCGCCCGCTTTGAGCAGCGCTGCGCCCGACTGTTTGGTTTCGCTGCTGGCCGATACGAGTGAGCTCAGCGGATCGTCCGAGGCGGCACCCGCGGCACCACGGGGGCGTTCCAGCTCGTTAAGGATGCGAGTGACGGTCTGCTGCTGAGCACGATCCTGCGATCCGTACATCATCAGCAACGCGACCTCAGACCGAACCCCCGGCTGACGCAGCGCGTCCAGCACGCCGAGGCCCGAGTGTCGCCACGGGGGCGAGATGAGCACAACGGCTTTGACGTCGCGGCCCTGCTTGCTCGAAGCGAGGTCGGGCACCGACCAATCGATCGCCGCAGCATTGAGCGCCACAACCGCTCCCATGCCGACGCCCACATAGGCCAGGCGATTGAGATTGACGCGGCCCTTGTCATTTTGCGTCACGAGCCACGCCCTGACCGCCTCCATATCGATCTTCACCATCTTGGCGATCTCCACGCGGCCGTTGGTGCGTCGGGTCGTGCCGGAGACTTCTTTGGCGCGGCTGTCTCCCTGCCCTCTCAGGTCGACCGCCAGGACAGCGCTCGGCACGCCGCCATCGGGGGGCGACTGCAGCGCGAGCGCGAGCGGTTCGAGGCTGCTGCGGGATTGCTTTTCGTCCGGCAACAGCACCACGACAGGAGACTCGCGGCCACGGATCCCCGGGTAGAAAGTCGCCTGTAGCGTTATCGCATCGGAAGTGGTTACCTCGACTGGCTGCGACGGCGGAATATCCCCGGAAGCGATCGCCCCCCCGATAACGAATCCGAAGAAGGCGCCCGTGCTCAACGCGACCCCAAGGCGAGCAGGAAAGCGGCGGATACGGCGGCGGGCATTGGTGGTCACGGCGGGGGCTCCGACGGGCGTTTCTTGAAGAGATCTCCGGCCCGAGACGCCTCGGGTGGTGTTATTAGTATAAAAGGAGAGCGACCCCTCACGGAGAGAAAGCGTACGGAGACTTTGATGTCAGACATACCGCCCCCGCTGCCGACCCCGCTGCCGCCCGAGACGGCGGTGCCCCAGACAACTCCGCCGGTGTCGCGGCTGAGGATCGGCGAGCGTCTTGCCTGGCTGGCGAGTCTTGCCACCCACGCCACAGCGCTTTTGGTGCTGGCGACCACCACTTGGCTGGTGGCACCGCCCGTAACTCCGCTTTTGCTCTCGAGTGTCGAAGAGCCGGAGCCCCTCAAAGAAGAGGCGTTTCGGGTCTCGGAAGAGCTGACGCTCGACCTGGGGGCTCTCTCCGACGGGGGGCAGGGAGACGCTGCTGCGGCCGCCCCGGTCGAAGCCGCTACCAGCCAAGTTGCTCTCAATCTCACGCCGATGATTGATTTTGGGCAGGTGCCGTCCCTCGAGGACACGACTCCGGTCTTGATGAGCCCCGATCCCAACACGCAGAACCTTATCCAAGGCGTCGGGGCGGTTGGGGCCACCGGCAGCCGCGGTGCTGTCGATCGGCTCACGGGTGAGATTCTCAACTCACTTGATCAGAGTCCGACGGTGGTGGTCTGGTTGTTTGATCGCTCGGCGAGCCTCCGTTCGCAGCGCGATGAGATGGTAGCGCGGTTCGATCAGGTCTACGAAGAACTCGGCGTGATCGGCGCGCGACATGCCGAGACACTGGCCGACGACGGAGAGCCCGCATTGCTCACCACGATCGCGGCGTTCGGCGAGACTAACAGCTTTCTTACGCCGCAACCGACCGCCGACTTGGCCCAGATTAAAGCTGCCGTTAGCGCTATCGAAGAGGATCAGAGCGGAGCCGAGCGGGTTTTTGCCGCGGTCGAGGCCTGCGCCGAGCGGCACAAACGCTATCGGCTGAAGGAGCCGCGTCGCAACGTGGTCGTCATCGTTGTCACCGACGAGTCGGGAGATGATTTCGATCGGCTCGATACCGCGGTACAGAAGTGTCGCAAGTTGCGCATGCCGGTTTACGCGATTGGCGCGCCGGCACCCTTCGGCCGCGATCAGTCCTATGTGCGCTATGTCGATCCCGATCCGCAGTACGATCAATCGGTGCAGTGGCTACCCGTGCGGCAGGGACCCGAATCGCTTCGTGCGGAGCGGCTGAAGCTTGGCATTATCGGCGGGCGAGACTTCTCGGGGCCGATGCTTGATTCGGGATTCGGGCCGTTTGGGCTGACGCGTCTGTGCGCCGAGACGGGCGGCTTTTTCATCGCGGTCCATCCGCTCCGCGTGGATAGCGGGCGGGCCCGCCGCGGACCGACGGGCGATTTGGTCGCGCGTCTCGATTACTTCTTTGATGAACGGCTCATGCGGCGCTATCGGCCCGATTACGTGCCGCTCGCGGAGTACGACCGTCGGGTCCGCGAAAATCGCGCTCGCGCAGCGCTGGTTCAGTCCGCGGCGATGTCGTGGGCTGCTCCGCTCGGTGATGTGCGCCGCGAGTTTCCAGCGGTCGATGAGGCCGAGTTCGTGTCGGCGCTCGCTGAGGCCCAGCAGGCCGCTGCGATCGTCGAACCTCAGCTCCAAACGCTTGTCACGGCGTTGCGACGTGGCGAGCGTGATCGCGATCGCGAGCGATCCCCCCGGTGGCAGGCAGGGTACGACCTGGCGATGGGGGCGGCGTTGGCCGCTGCCGTGCGTGCCGAGGCTTACAACGCCGCGCTCGCTACGGCGCGTGGCGGGTTGATGCCGACCCGGTCGCCAAGCGACACCTGGATTATTGACCCCTCGAAAGGCGAGCTGTCTGACAGCCGACTCGCAGCGGCCGCGGCCGATGCGCGGCGCTACCTCACCCGAGTTGTTGAGGAGCACCCCGGCACGCCATGGGCGCTGCTCGCGGAGCGTGAACAGCAGCAACCGTTGGGATGGGCCTGGCGCGATGACTATCGCGATGTGGTAAACCAACGCGAGCGTGCCCAGCAGCGCGCTCAGCGTCCCAACAACCGCCCTCCGCCACCCGCGAAGCCGCGGCGTTCTCCCAAGCTCTGATTGCCCCCAGCTGCTGCTTGGGAGCTTCTTCTATTTGTTCGCGAGAGCGTCGATCGCGAAATTGGCATGCGGATCGTGCTTGTGGAAGTTGCGCGAGATTTCGTTGGCAACCACCGCTACGAAGTCGCGTTGGAACTGCTGAGCCGACTTGTCCTGGACCGCGATCCCGCTGTGGATCGGAAAGAGTACTTCGCCCATGGGCTTGTCCCACACGCGGCGGCCTTTGTCTTTTACATCAACAACCGTCAGGGTCACGTCGGTGTTTCCCTGGTACATCGTCTGTCCGTTAAAGAGCTCGAAGTGGCTCAACTCGATGAGCAAAACGAGGTCGGCGTTGACCGCACGGCCCAGCTCCTCAAACTCACCCGGATCGTTCTCGTCGATCCATTCATCGACCTTACGCTGCGAGACCACATCGATCCCAGGAACGTTGTCTTGCAGCAACCCCGAGACACGATCCGCCAGCTGTCGGGCGGCACCCGCTTGCCGAAATTCGTGCGATGCAGGCGGTCGGCAGAGCACCACAACCCGCTTCTCTTCCAGGGCGTCGCATTCGGGCGGAACCAGATTGCCGCCCTGCATGACGTAGATGCCGGTTGCCAGCAGCAGGTGCAGGCAGCCCGTCGAGGGCACCAAAGCCACTGCCGCCAGCGCGAACGAAAACCAGAGCGAGGCGTGGCGCCGCGGCGAGTGTGAGCGGGTCATCTTCGCATCCTTGCCAAGAGGGCTTCTATCGGTCGGTCGGGCTCGCCGCCGGAGACTTTGCGACGGTACCGCACGGTACCGCACGGTGCCGCTCGGCGGAGCCACGGCACCAAGCGGCGGAACCGTAGCGAGATCTTACCGCCGATGCAACGGAAGATCGCCGGCAGCCCGGCGTTGCTAGCGGCTTTGGCAAGCGTCAATCGGAGGGGTCTTATTGGCCCTTTGAGCTGGCTAGGCGGGCCGCCTCTAGCTCGGTGACCATCAGCCGTTCAATGCTCACTGCTAGCCCCGTTTGGGGATCGGTCTCGATCACCGCCCCGTTGATGCGGACGTCGCCATCGGCCACGTCGAACGGGTGGGGCATGCCGGTCAGCGTGGCTGCCAACACGCGATCGATCCGCCGACCGATGATGCTTTCGTGTGGGCCGGTCATGCCGACATCGCACTGAAAAGCCGTGCCGCTGGGCAGCACCCGCTCGTCGGCCGTAGGCACATGCGTGTGAGTGCCGACCACCGCGGAGACACGTCCGTCGAGGTAGCGTCCCATTACTTGCATCTCGCTGGTCGCTTCCGCGTGGAAGTCGACCAGCCGCACGAGGATCTCCGACGGGGCCTCGGCCAGGACCCGATCGATCGCGCGCCAGGGCGAATCGATCGGCCTCATAAAGAGCTGACCCAGGGCGCAAGTAACCATGGCAAGCTCGCCGTTGCGGGCGACGACGCTCACCCATCGACGGCCGGTTGCCTCGTCAGGGTGGTTTGCTGGCACCGCGATATTGGATTCGCTCTCAAGCAGCGGCAACACCTCGCGACGCCGGTAGACGTGATCGCCCAGCGTAATCGCATCGACGCCCGCAGCCATTAGCTCGGCGTGGATCTTGGGCGTGTAGCCCGATCCGGCCGCCGCGTTCTCAGCATTGGCGACGATCAGATCGAGCCGCTGGGCGCTGACCAGAGCTGGCAGCGCATGGCACAGGATCTCGCGCCCCGGTTTGCCGACAATGTCACCGATAAACAGGAGTCGCAACGGCTTGCGGAGGTCAGGCCCAAGGAATGCGGCAGGTACCGATCAGCAGGCGAATCCGCATTCCGATTTCCGCCCGATCTTCCTTTCTTGAATCCCTGCATCCCGCGGTGGTTTCACAAGGTGTTTATTACTTGGCGGTCTCGGTGAAACGTGATTCGCGGATCATGGTCACCCGGATCTCGCCCGGATAAGTGAGCTGCTCTTCGAAAGCTTTCGCAATGTCGCGACACGTCTTCGCAGCCGACTCGTCGGTCGTCTGATTGGTTTTGGCGATCACCCGCACCTCGCGACCTGCCTGGATCGCAAAGGCTTGCTGTACGCCGTCAAAGGCCGAAGCAATCGTCTCTAGCTCTTGCATCCGCTTGATGTAGCGGTCCAGTGTCTCGCGGCGCGCTCCCGGACGCGACGCGCTGCAGGCGTCGGCAGCGGCGCACAGCACGGTATAGGGCATGTCGGGGCGAATATCGTCATGGTGGCCCAACGCCGCATGGACGACCACCTCATTCTCACCGTAACGCTTGAGCAGATCGGCACCGATCTTGGGATGGCCGCCTTCGGCCTCGTGGTCGGCCGCTTTGCCGATGTCGTGCAGCAGCCCGGCCCGGCGTGCCAGATCGCCATCTAGGCCGAGCTCTTCGGCCAGCATGCCCGTGACGAACGCGACTTCGACCGAGTGCCTGAGCACGTTTTGGCTGTAACTGGTGCGATAACGGAGCCGGCCGAGCAGCTGGATGACTTTCTTGTTGAGGCCCCGCACATCGACCTCTTGCGCGGCCTCTTCGCCGTGCCGAACAATGAGGGCTTCGACTTCCTTCTCGGTCTCGGCAACCAGCTCTTCGATACGGCTCGGGTGGATCCGACCATCGGCGATCAGCTTTGCGAGCGAGAGCCGCGCTACTTCGCGCCGAACCGGATCGAACGAGCTGACGATCACCACGCCGGGGGTGTCGTCGATGATGACATCAACCCCGGTCGATTTCTCGAAGCTGCGGATGTTGCGTCCTTCGCGGCCGATGATTCGGCCCTTCATCTCGTCGCTCGGGATATCGACGGTGCTGGTCGTGGCGTCGGCGGTGTGGGCCGCCGCGAAACGCTGCACCGCAGAGATAACCAGTTCGCGCGACCGCTCCTCGCACTTCTGCGTGACGACCTTCTCATGCGCAATGATCCGGGCACCAAGCTCCGCGGTGAGATCCGATTCGAGCCGACGCAGCAGCTCTTCGCGAGCCGCGTCGGGCCCTAAGGAGCTGAGTTTGTGCAGCGTCTGGCGTTCGACATCGAGCAGGTCTTCGAGTTCCTTCTGGCGTCGCTCCGTATCGGAGAGCTTCTCTTCCAGGCGCCGCTGGTTGTTCTCAACCATGCGCTCTTGCTTGGTGAGCTGCTCATCGCGTGCGGTTTGGGCGTCGTCGCGTTTGTCGAGTTGTCGCTCACGCTCGTGGAGCTTTTCGCGCGAAGCGCCCAGTTGCTCCTCGATGCGGCTCTTTTCGGCGAGGGCGACTTCTTTGGCCTCGATCTCGGCATCTTTACGACGATTCTCGGCCTCGTACTGGGCCCGTTCGATGATTTGAGCGGCTTCTTTCTCGGCGTCCCACTTGCGTAGGTAGCCCAGCAACTTCATCACTCCCATGCCCAACGCCGCAGCGATGGCAAGGAGAATGGCGGTCAAGGGTTCCATGAAACGATTGGGCTTTCGTTAATCCCCGTTGTTTCTCGACGATCCGTTTGCCTCTCTCGGGGGGGGGCGCTCCGTTGGTGGCGGGCGATCGCAAAAGTGACGAACAAGTGCGACGGCTGAAATCTGCGCCGGTTGGGTGGCGACGGCTCCCGGGGGGGGCGGTGGGCATGATTCGGTCGAGAAGCGGGCTGATAGCTCACGAGCACCCCCCACGTTTGGGGGGAATTCGCAGCTTCGCAGCGGCTTATGGGGTAATTTGAGCGGAAGTATTAGCGATCCGGCGCGTCTCTAAGCTACCGAGGACGAACCTCGGCTGCGCCTCGCTACGGTGTACCGAAACCGTTGTGGCAAGGCAAGATAGAGCACAACGGAAGACCGTCCCCCAACGCCTTGCCGAGGCGTGGGACCCCGCTACGTGGCGTGATCTCAATCTCTTGGTCGGCGTTTCAGGCGGTGCTGATAGCGTGGCGCTGCTGCAGGCGTTGCTTGCGGCGCGCGAGGCTGGCTCGTCGGGGGACGCGACAGCCCCGGGGCGGATTGCCGCTGCCAAAGGAGAGATCCATGTCGCGCATTTCGACCATTGCCAGCGGGGGGAGGAATCAACTGCCGATGCCGCCTGGGTCCGCGCGCTTTGCGCTCGCCTGGGGGTGAAATACCACCAGGGCCAGTGGTGCTCCGCTGAACACGCCCCCTCACCCCCCCCGCGTGCCTCGGAAGCGGTGCTACGCGGCAGCCGGCGGCGTTTTCTCGTGGAAACGGCCAACCAGATCGGTGCCCGCTGTATCGTGCTCGCGCATCACGCCGATGATCAGGCCGAGACGGTCCTGTTTCGTGCATTGAGGGGTGCCGGGCTGCACGGCCTATCAGGTATTCGTCCGTTCGTGAGCGTTCATCGGGGCCTAACGATCGTGCGACCGCTGCTCGCGATCCCTCGCGCAGACTTGCTGGCCTACCTAGCGAACCTGGGCAGCGAGTACCGGATCGATAGCACCAACGCCACGACCGAGGCGACGCGCAACTGGATCCGTCAGGTCCTGCTTCCCGCGGCTGAGGAGCGGTTTCCGGCCGCCGCTGAGGCGCTTGGCCGACTGGCGGAACAAGCGGCCGAACACCATGCTCTGATCGTCGAGCAAGCCGCGCAGCTCTGCGATGTGGCTTTGCTAACGCAAGCAAAGTCGACGGAAGCGCCCGCCACGCTACTCGTGCTGCGAGCCGGGGTGCTGCGTGCCGCACCGGAACCAATAGCGCGTGAGGCGCTCCGCATCTTGTGGCGCCGCGCTGGCTGGCCCGAGCAAGCGATGACGGCAACACACTGGCGGGCTCTCGGGGAATGGGCGACTCAGGCGAAACGGGAGGTTTTTCTTCCGGTGCTCCCCAGCGGCATCGTTGGGGAGATCGCCGGCGAGCATCTGCGGCTGATCCGCGCTGAGGAGACCGACCGCTGCGATTGACCCTCGGCCCTAGGTCTCCCTACGCTCGCTCGATTGTCCTTCCCCCCCTGCGGAGCTAGCAGCCGATCTTTACTCGTTTGGTCAACGCCTGTTGGCTGCTCTTCAAGGCGGGAATCGCGCTGCTGGTTGTGGCTGCGCTGGCGGTGGCGGCGCATTTTTACTTTCGCGTCGATGACGAGACACGCCGCATTGCCGAGGCACGACTGAGCGATCTGTGTCATCCGTTCCAGGTGGCGATTGGCTCAGCGCACTACGCCCCGGGGGGCGGTGTCACGCTCCGCGACTTGTCGCTCATGCGGGCGATGCCCAACGGAGAGGTTATTTGTTCGCTGAGAATGGCCGAAACACGCATTGAGGGGCGTCTGGATGTGGCGTCGCTTGTGCGCGGAAAGGCCCAGATCCGCAAGCTCGTTCTCAAGCAGCCGCAGCTAATGCTCAAGCGCGACCTAGAGGGTCGCTGGGGGATCGAAGGCCTGCGTTTGCCGAACGCCGCTGGTCAACCGTCGCCAACAGTGATTATTCAGGACGCATCGGTCGTTGTGAGCGACGCACGCCTGGCGATCGATCCGCTTACGATCGAACACCTTAACGCGACCATCACGCCATCCCCCGAGATCGGCCCGGGCTGGTACGGGATCGAGGCGAACTCAACGGGGGGGATCGCCAAGCGTTTGTCCCTGAAAGGGGCGGTGCGCCCCGCCGATGGTGCCCTGCGCTGTCAGGCCGAGATTCAGCATCTACAGATGGACGAACGGGCGTCTAAGGCGCTCGCGACCCTGACACCAGCGCCGCGCGGATCGTCTTTTGCCGGTGTTGCCAGCGGATCGGTCACCGTGGCTCGTGAGCCGGGCCAGTCTTTGCGGTGGGCTAGTGAGGGAAAGCTTGTGGGCGGTCGCTTCACAAGCCCGCTGATCGATAAACCGCTGGAGAATATCGAACTGAGTTTTCAGGCCGATACGGCCGGCTTGCGGATCAGTGAGAGCGCTGCCACCTGGGGCAAAGCAAAACTCCAATTCGCAGCGCACCGTGTGAGCTGGACCCGCAACGCCCCGGGCTCGTTCCGAGCGCGGGTTGTCGGGTTGTCGGTCGATCCGCAGCCGCCCGCCGGTTTGCCCGATATCGCGATGCGTTTATGGGAACGTTTCCGCCCGCAGGGTATCGCGCATATTGAGGCGGAGGGGTTTTTTGATGGCAGCCAGATTGCCCCGCGTGTGACGATGACTTTTGAGAATGCCGCATTCGAGGACGCCGAGAAATTTCCTTATCGCTTGACCGGGGGCCGCGGCTCGGTGCTGGTCAACGGGGGGGTCGGAGCCGCGCAGCCGGCGGTTGTCCCCCACGCCGGACACCTCATCGCGATCGATACGACCGCGGTGGTTGAGGGGGCACCGGTCCGCCTGAAGATGGACTTTAAGGGCGTCGGCCGACCCGAAGAGGGAATCCGTCCGCCGATGCCGCCCGGAACGATCGAGATCTCGGGCAACGCCATCCCGATCACACCGCAGCTGGTGGCCGCGATCCCCGACGAGAGCGCGCGCGAAGTGGTGCGGTCGCTGCGTCCCCAAGGCCGGATCGACGTCCGCTGGCGGGCCAATCGCGAAGACCGCCTCGACGCCGAGGTTCAGACCAGCGTTGATGTTCGTCTTGCCGGCTGTGCGGTCAATTACGAGCGATTCCCTTATGAGCTCTCGAATGTAACCGGTTGGCTGCGTGCCGATGGAAAGCGCTGGACGTTTACCGAACTCGCCAGCCACGACGCGGAGGGGCGACTCATCGTCTCGGGCGAGGGGGGCGTCGAGCCGGGCCCCGAAGATAGTCGACTAACAATCCGACTGCGCGGCGAACGTGTGCCGCTCGATGAGCGGCTGCGCGTCGCGCTGCCGCACGACGCACGACAGGCGTGGGAGTTCTTGCTACCGCGTGGGCAGTTTAACTTCGATGCCTTGGTGACGCACAACTCACGCGAGGAGAATCCCCGCGTGCAGCTCTCGATGACGCCGTTCGAGCGGAGCGTGGCGGTTGAGCCGGCCTTCTCGGGCACCGGATACCGATACCGATTTGAGCAGCTCGATGGTCGTTTCGACTGGCGCGACAGTCGGTTGACGATGGTCGGCGTCCGCGCGGTGCACGGCCGGACGGCGTACGGCGTTGATGGCAATTGGGATCTTGAGCCGAGCGGCGCTTGGAGACTCGCGTTGCGACGGCTGCGGGCCGATCGGATGGCGTTTAACCACGACTTTTTGCTCGCGGCCCCCGCGGGGCTGCGTGCGGTGGTCGCCCAGCTGGAGCCGCGAGGCGGCGTTGATTTGTGGGACAGCTCACTCGATGTCTACAGCCCCGCACGCGGAGCGGCGGCGCAAGCGCAGTGGCGGCTGGCCCTGGCCTGCCACCAGGTGTCGCTCAACGTTGGCGTGCCGCTGGAAGCGATCTCGGGCCTGGTCCGGCTGAGCGGTTCGAGTGACGGCGCTAGCGCCTCGACGCTTGGCGAGCTCGAACTCGACTCGCTGGTGTGGAACGATCTGCAACTGTCCGGGATTCGCGGACCGCTGCATTGCGACGCGGTTGAGTGTGTGGTTGGTGAGGGCGTTGCACTCAAGCCGGGCGGTGGCGAGTCACGCCGCGTGAGCGCGAAGGCCTACGGCGGAGACGTGACACTCAACAGCCTGATTCAGTACGGCGGACGACCGCGCTACGGTCTGCAGGTAGATCTGGCGGGGATTGAGGTCTCGCGGCTGTCGTCGGAGTGGCTAGCACGGACCGAGTCCATCAGCGGCAAGCTCGACGGACGTCTGGAATTTCAGGGCGTGGGATCTTCGATCTACGGGGTCGAGGGCCGCGGCCAGTTGAACGTCCGCGACGCTAATCTGTACGAGCTGCCGTTGCTGGTGAGGCTGCTCAAGGTGCTCCGTAATCGCGCACCCGACGAAACCGCGTTTGATCGCTGCGAGGCGCAGTTCACCCAGCAGGGTAAGCAGATCGATTTTCAGAAGCTCAATCTGCTCGGCGACGCGGTCAGTTTTTACGGCAACGGCCGAGCCAATCTGGATCGCCAGCTGGACCTTCAGTTCCACAGCATTGTTGGTCGCAACGACCTAACCGCCCCGGCGCTGCGTTCGTTGCTCGGCCAGGCAAGCCAGCAGCTTTTGCAACTGCACGTTGCCGGAACGCTCGACGCGCCCGAGATCCGCCGCGAAGCGCTGCCGATCGTCGGCAACATGATCGAGCAGATCCAGGCGGGGTTGGCGCGGCCCACTCCGATCGGTTCCGAGACGGGCTCACCAACGATCACTTCACCCGCGCTGTCAAACACCCCACGGTCGGCACAGCGATCCTCCCCAACTCGATAACGGACGCCTTTTTTCTGATATTCTTGCGCAGCGAGGTGTGACGATGAGCATCGGACCCTTAGGCGGCATTCTTGGCAGCGCGGCCGGTACGCCGCTGTCTCAGACGAAAGGTGCGGCGGCGGAAAGGGCGGGCCGCGACGCGGCGGCGCAGGAACGCGGTGTCGAGCTGGATCTCAAGGCCGAGAAGGCAGCGGGGATCGGTCAGACCGAGGGCGATCAGCAATCATCGGACCGCGATGCCGATGGCCGGCGGTTGTGGGAGCACCCTCCGCAAGGCAAACACAAGGAACAGCCGTCGCCCGACCAAGAAGAGTCCGAGAACGCTGCATCGGCCGAGGGGGACCGAATCTCTTCCGGAGACGACGAAGAACCCGGCAGCACGCTAGACTTGGTGGGATAGGGCACCGCGATCGCGGTGGCCGCGGTGCATAGTCCCTGTACGCTCCCCCCTTTCGTCAGTAGTTGTCGCATGCGGTTCACCAAGATGCACGGCACCGCGAACGACTATGTGGTAGTCGATTGTCTCGCAGCGTCTACGCCCGCTGATCTCGAGCCTTTAATCCGCGCGGTCTGCGATCGTCGGCGCGGCGTGGGGGCCGACGGCTTTGTGCTGATCTTGCCGGACGAAACTGCCGACGCAGAGATGCGGATGTACAACCCCGATGGTTCGTTCGCTGCGATGTGCGGCAACGCCGTACGGTGCGTCGCCAAGCATCTCCGCGATACCCGCCGAGTTGACAGCCGAGAGTTTGTGATCCGTTCGGCAAATCGTCGGGTGCCGATTCGCGTCCTGCAAGAATCTGCCGAACAAAGCCGCATCGAGGCGAACCTTGGTTCCCCCCGCTTCGCTCCCAACGAGATCCCCACCACGTTACCGGCCGGGGCCGACGGATTGGTCCGCCAGGTTTCGCTCGCGCTGCCGCCGGGTACGGCTTCGATCGAAGCCGTGAAGGTCACCTGCCTGTCGATGGGCAACCCGCACTGCGTGGTTTTTACGGATACGCTCCCTGATCGCTCGGTGGATCATGCCGAGGTGCTAAGAATCGGTCCTGCGATCGAAACGGCATCCGTCTTTCCGGAAAGAACCAATGTCGAGTTCATTGAGGTCGTAGCCCGTGGTCATCTGCGTCAGCGCACTTGGGAACGCGGGGCGGGCGAGACGCTTGCCTGCGGAAGCGGCGCTTGCGCTGCCGCCGTGGCGGCGGTGATGACCGATCGAGCCGACCGTCTCGTGACGATCGAGTTGCGTGGCGGAACGCTCGAGGTTCACTATCGTGAGGACGAGGGACAGGTGCTCATGACGGGCGATGCCGTAACCGTGTTCGAGGGCTCTTGGCCAGAGTGATCTTCGAGAAGATTTGGTGAGGTTAGGCCTGCCGCTGTGGTGCGCATCCGATCAATCGATCGGCACCTTACGCAAAGAATATTTTGTCGAGCGATCCGATAAGTGATCAAGGCACGCGGGGCCCGGTGTCGCGGGCACGAGCGGCTCGGTTGAGGCCCCCGCAGGGGGGCAGCCCTCGGCTACCGCTCGGGGACAACCGCGGTCACAATGGACAGGCAGGATGCCCACCGAACCCTTTCCCGTTGACAAAACCACGCCCGCCGAGCCGCAAGCGCTCTCGGTCGGGCAGCTAACTGCGCAGATCAAAGGAACGCTCGAAGAGACGTTTCCCTCGGTATGGGTCACGGGCGAGGTCTCGAACTTTTCGCGACCGCAGTCGGGGCACTGTTACCTGACACTCAAGGATGACGTCGCCCAGATTCGGGCGGTGATCTGGCGCGGGTCGGCCAGCCGCATGGCGTTCGAACTCCGTGACGGGGTCGAGCTAATTTGTCACGGTCACCTCGATCTTTACGGACCGCGCGGCACCTACCAGCTGGTGATCGATCGGGCGATGCCCCGCGGCGTGGGGGCCCTTGAGCAGGCGCTGCGGGAGCTGAAAGCTCGGCTCGCGAAGGAGGGCCTGTTTGACGCGGCAAAGAAACGCCCCCTGCCACGGTTTCCGCGTCGTGTCGGGTTTGTGACGAGCCCGACCGGTGCAGCGGTCCGCGACTTCCTGCAGGTGCTCGGGCGGCGTAGCAGCGGCGTCGAGGTGCTCGTGATTCCCACTCGCGTGCAGGGCGAGGGCGCTGCTGAGGAGATCGCGGCGGCCATCCGCGCCGCCAATCGGGTTCGACCCGCTCTGGATACGTTGGTTGTCGGTCGCGGGGGCGGAAGCCTCGAAGACCTGTGGGCTTTTAACGAAGAGCCGGTTGTCCGGGCGATCGCCAATTCGCGAATTCCGACGATTTCAGCCGTGGGGCACGAAATCGATGTGACGCTTGCTGATCTAGCGGCTGACTTGCGTGCGCTAACGCCTAGCGAGGCGGCCGAAAGAATCGCGCCGTCCTCAGCCGAGCTCTCGAGCCGCATCGGTTCATTACGCGATCGTTTGCATCGCTCGGTGTGGCGACGCACTCAGGCCTCTCGACAACGGTTGACGGGCTTAGCGGCGCGTCGGCCCCTCGCCCGGCCGTTCGTGCTGTTGGAAGATCGTCAGCGGCTGCTCGACGAGCTCGAGCGGATGGCCGGTGAGCGAATCAGCCGCAAGCTGGGCGATCGCCAGGCGTTGCTGGCGAGAATAGCCGGGCAGTTAGATTCGCTGAGCCCGCTTGGAGTGCTCGCTCGCGGGTATAGCCTAACCACTCATGGTGAAAGCTCGGGCCACGGTGAGAGCCCGAGCAAAATCGGCAGCGTGGTGCGGTCGGCCGACCGATTGGCACCCGGCGACCTGATCCACACGCGGCTCGCCGTTGGGCGGGTCGCCAGCATCGTCAAAAGTATTCACTCGGATCCGTGACCGATGGCAAAGAAAAAAGCAAAACCCAAAACCGGGGGACCGGCCACAACCAGCGATGAGTCGTTCGAAGAGTCGCTGGCCGAACTGGAAGCGATCGTCGCGGACCTGGAGGGAGGCGAGCTCGGGCTGGACGAGGCTCTGGCACGCTACGAAGAGGGGGTCACACGCCTGCGGAATTGCCACGCGCAACTTGATACCGCCGAGCGACGGATCGAGTTGCTCAGCGGCTTCGACGCGGACGGCAACCCGGTCACCACCCCCTATGACGCCGAAGCGACGTCCGATGCGGACAACCGGTCCGCCAAGCGAACTTCGGTTTCTGAGCGGGCAAAGGGGCGGAAAGCAGGTGGTGGCGTGGACGATTCGACGCCGCTCTTCTAAGATAAGACGCAGACGTTGAAAACGATAACGCTCGATCCGAAAAGGGTTTACGTCGTCGTGCCCGTTACATCGCGAGGCGTTTGGTGGTTAGCTTCCTAGCGATACAGGCTCTCCGTTGACCGTGGTGCCCCCTCGGCAGCGTCTACCTCTCCTTGAAAAAGTACGCTACTCCCACGCTCGGTTTCGCCTTGGACATCCTGACGACCCCTTCGCAAGACACGAGCTTGGCCAATAGCGCTAGCCAGGGCGACCCTCTCGGGGATGAGCCCGCATTTACGCATGCCCTCACCGAAGAGCTGCTGGTTTGCTTGGCCGACGATGCCGACCGTCCCGCACGGCTCATGGAGGCGATGCGTTACGCCGTGATGGGCCCCGGCAAACGGCTCCGGCCGCGGTTGGTGGCCTACGCCGCCCAGGCATGTGGGGCGAAGATCCAGGATGCCTTGCCGGCTGCTGCTGCGGTTGAGTTCATTCATGCGTACTCGCTGATACACGATGACTTGCCCGCGATGGATGACGACGATCTGCGGCGTGGTCGTCCGACCGTGCATCGTCAATTCGACGAGGCGCTTGCGATTCTCGCGGGCGACGCCTTGCAAGCGCTGGCGTTCGAGACTCTGGCAACCCGGCTCGCTGACCCCCGCGTCGCGGCGCGGGCGTGTGCCGAGTTGGCTGCCGCGGCGGGGCCCGGCGGTCTGGTCGGCGGGCAGGTCGATGACCTGGCGGGGGCCGAAGCGGCACCGCCGGAAACCGAGGCTCGGCTTCTTCATCTACGCCGGATTCACGCTCGCAAGACCAGCGCGTTGATTACCGTCTCGCTGCGGCTGGGCGCGATCATCGCCCACGCTGACAAGCCAACGATCGATCGGTTGACCCGCTACGGACAAGCGATCGGCATGGCGTTTCAGGTGACCGACGACCTGCTCGACGCCCAGGGCGATCAAGCGGCTGTGGGCAAGCGTGTCGGCAAAGACCTCGATCGCGGCAAGCTAACCTATCCGAGCCTTCTCGGAGTCGAAGCCAGCCAGACCCACGCGGCCCAGCTGATCGCAACCGCGCTGGATTCGCTCGACACACTGGCCGGATGTGCGGAACCCCTGCGGTCGCTCGCCCGTCAGATCCTTGGACGCGACCGATAGACTTAGCTAGCAGCCCCGCCTGCCGCAGGCTTGATTATGCAAAATCCACCGCTACTGCCCACGATCAACTCACCGAAGGATTTGGTGGGGCTCCGCGCGGCAGACCTCGAACGGCTCGCTGGAGAAATCCGCGAGACGCTGTGCGGTCTTGTTGAGGCACGCAGCGCTCACTTTGCTTCCAATTTGGGTGTTGTTGAGCTCTGCCTAGCACTGCATACCGCTTTCGATTTTTCGCGGGATCGGCTCATCTGGGATACCGGTCACCAGATCTATCCCCACAAGCTCATCACGGGCCGCTACGACGAGTTCCCCACGATCCGCACCAAGGGCGGACTAATGGGCTACCCGAATCCGGCCGAGAGCGATTACGACCTGTTCGTTACGGGGCATGCGGGCTCGAGTGTTTCGACTGCGCTGGGACTGGCCAGCGGAGATCAGTTGCTCCGCGACCACGAGAATCGCTGGAGCGTTGCCGTGATCGGCGACGGTGCGTTCCCCTCCGGCGTGGTTTACGAAGCGCTCAACAACGCCAAACGCAACGGCAAACGCCTGTTGGTCGTGCTCAACGACAACCGGATGTCAATCTGTCACCGCGTGGGGGGCGTTGCGGACTATCTCGACCGGCTGCGGATGAACCCGATCTACTCGGGCCTCAAGGAAGAAGTCGCTCGGGTGCTTTCGAAGGTCCCTCTGCTGGGGGACCCGGTCGAGCGATTGCTGGCCCAGATGAAAGAGGCCGCGAAGGCCGGCTTCCATGGCGGCATGCTCTTTGAAGACCTCGGCATGCGCTACGTCGGTCCGATCGACGGCCACAACATTGCCTTGCTGCGCAAGTACCTGCGGATGGCCCAGCGTGGTGACGGTCCGGTACTGTTGCACGTAGTCACTGAGAAAGGGCACGGTTTCCGTCCGGCTGCGGAAGACCCGGTCACGTTCCACGCGCCACCCGTCTTTCAGCGGGATTGCGACCGGGTCGTGGCGATGGCAAAGTCGGCAGGTCGAACTTTCACCCATGTGGCGAGCGATTCGATTCGCGATGCCATGGCCGCCAATAACCGTGTAACAGTTCTCACGGCCGCGATGTGCCAGGGGAACAAGCTCGAGAAGGTTCGCGACGAATTCCCCGATCGGTTTTTCGACACCGGTATCTGCGAGGCACACGCCGTCGCCTTTGCCGCGGGGCAAGCGAAGGTTGGCATGCGGCCAATCGTTGACATCTACAGCACCTTCTTGCAACGCTCGTTCGACCACATCTTCCAGGAAGTCGCCCTGCAGAATCTTCCCGTCACGTTCATGCTGGATCGGGGCGGGCTCTCGGGGCCCGATGGACCAACCCACCACGGGGTGTTTGACCTGGCCTATCTGCGGGTCTTCCCGAACATGGTTGTCATGGCACCGGGAGACGCTTCGGAAGTTGCCCCGATGCTCGCGATCGCGCTCGAGCACCCGCAGCCGTGCGCAATCCGTTACCCCAAGGCCGCGGCCGACGTGGTTGCGGGGCAACGCTCTCCCGTGCGGTTCGGCAAGGCCGAGGTGCTACGCGAGGGCCCCGACGGCGCAATCCTGGCCGGCGGCGCGCTGCTCGGTGAATGCCTCAAGGCCGCCGAACAACTCCACCTCGAAGAGGGCCTGTCGCTAACAGTGGTGAATGCCCGGTTCATCAAGCCGCTCGATACGCAAACGCTGCTACCGATCATCGAGCAGAGTCCGTTTGTGGTTACCGTTGAAGAAGCGGCCGTAGCCGGTGGATTCGGTAGCGCGGTGCTGGAAGCGTGTAGCGACGCCGGTGTCTCACCGGGGCAATTCCGCCGACTGGGCGTTGGCGACCACTACGTTGAGCACGGCGAGCGCGAAGAACTACTCGCCGATCTGGGGATCGACGCGGCGGGCATTGCACGGGTTTGCCGTGAGCTGTCTCATGCCCCCGCCGCCAACCTTGCCGGCTGATCTCTCAAGCAGCAGCAACGAGAGGGGCGGCGGCCTCTCTGTGGCTGACTGCCAAGGGGGACTAAGCTAAGCGCCTATGCCTACAACCGTGCCCCGCGTAATCCTGATGTACGATGGCGATCGCCCCGCCCTGCGCGAGCGAGCCGAGGCGCTACGGCCGACGATCGAGCAGGTGCTGCCGATCGCCGCAATCGAGAGCAACCTCGAGCCTCCTTTCGAGCCCCGCGATGCCGAGATCGCGATCGCGCTGGGGGGAGATGGCACGGTGCTGCGTTCCGCTCGGTTGATGGGCCATGATCAATTGCCGCTGGTGGGCGTCAATTTGGGGAAGTTGGGGTTTCTGGCGGGCATCAATCCCGAAGATCTCGGGACCGCGCTCCCCGAGATTGCTGCCCGGCGGTTCCGGCTTGTGGATCACCTGATGATCGCGTGCTCGCACGTTCGATCGGGAAAGGTGCTCTCGACCCGCTTGGGTCTCAACGAAGCCGCGATCCTGGCGGGCGAGCCGTTCACCATGATCGAGGTCGATCTGCGTGTGGATGGCGATCTGGCAGCAACTTACTCCAGCGACGGCATGTTGATCTCGACGCCTGTCGGCTCGACAGCGCACAATCTGGCTACCGGTGGGCCGATCCTGCGCAAGGACCTGCACGCCCTGGTCGTTTCGGCGATCAATCCGCACACCCTCACGGTGCGGCCCGTCGTTGATTCGGCGGACCGCGTTTACGAATTGAATGTTCCCCAGCCTAATCCGGGAACCCGGCTGATGGTCGATGGCCAGGTTGTCGGGGCCCTGGAACCGGGCGACACGGTTCGGGTCGAGAAGTCGCCGGCTGTGTTCCAGACTGTCGAGGTCGCCGGCCAAACTTACTATCGCACACTGCGTGGCAAACTCGGCTGGGGACGTCGCCCCCGTGACCGACGCTAGCTTGCGCACCATTCCATCTGCACTTAACCACGGATGACAAGGATGTCACAGAGGGTTCACCTAGGGTTCGCCTCAGTCTTTTTGCTAGGCGCGAGCGTCGGCTCGTTCGCTTTTGCTGCCGAGGACGCCGGCAAGCATTTGTTGCGATACAAGTTCGCCACCGGTGACGTGCTGCGGTGGGAAGTGGACGTCCGCTCGAGCGTCCGCAGCACGATCGAGGGAACCACCCAAGAGACCGAGACCAAGACCGTTTCCACCAAGGCTTGGAAGGTGATCGATGTGCTCCCCTCGGGAGAAATCGAGTTTATCAATCTGGTGGAACGGGTTCGGATGGCGAACGATCTGCCCGATCGGGCCCCCGTTAAGTTTGACAGCGCCAGCGGCGAGACTCCGCCCGGATTCGAAGACGTTGCGCGGGCTGTTGGCACCCCGCTTTCGGCGATTACGATCAACCCCCGCGGCGAAATCACAAAACGCGAGGTGAAGCACCATCAGCCGGCGGCCGACCCGCACGAGCAGATCGTGCTGCTGCTCCCCGAGGGACCGATCGGGATTGGCGAAACCTGGTCCCAGCCGCAAGAGATCAGGGTGAACATCCAAGACGGCGGCACGCGCTCGATCGAGGCCCGCCGAAAGCATCGCCTCAAAGAAGTGGAGAACGGAGTGGCGGTCATTGAGTCAGAGTTTCAAGTGCTCACGCCCACCACTCCCGAGATCGATGGCCAACTCGCCCATCGGCATGTGAAAGGGCTGATCCGTTTCGACATCCAGCGCGGAAGGGTGGTTTCGCAACGGCTCGATGGGGATGAACGGGTGCTGGGCTTCGCGGGCCCTTCCAGCAGCATGCATTTTCTTTCCCGACTGGAAGAAAAGCTGCTAGCAGCGCCGGCGTCGGTGGCCAATCGGCCATAGCACCGGTCTAGGCATGTTTTCGCTCGGCGGAGCCCTGATCGGGGTGCGATGTGGAGGTGAACCGATGGCGAATTGGTCTTCGCACCGGGCCCCACGAGTCGATACATACCCCTGGTGGACGTTTAACGCTCCGCTTCCCGCGGAATGCTCCCTCCAAACCCTTAAGGTGTGCCATGCTGGCGCCCAAATTGTCTCGGCTGTTGCTGGTTGTCCTGGGGATCTTCGTCGCTGCCCCAAGCGTCGATGCCCAGTATTACTACGCCCCGTCGCGAGATTATTACCGTAACGATACGGCTGAGGGGACCGTGGTGGGCGGCGGACTGGGAGCGATCACGGGTGCCTTGATCGGCGGTTCCGAGGGGAAAAGCCCCGAGGGTGCGCTGATCGGTGGTGCCGTGGGAGCGATTGCCGGCAACCTGTTCGGCCGCTCGAAAGACGCGGCCGATCGCCAGCAGGCAAATGCCGGCTACGCGGCAACCAACGCCGCGAACTATCAAGCCGCCCAGCAGGCCGTTACGAACTATGACCTCGCGCAGATGACCCAAGCGGGACTCAGCGAAGCGGTCGTAGTCGGGGCGATTCAGCAGCGTGGGGCACGGCTCGACCTGAGTCCCCAGGGGCTCATCCAGCTCAAGCAGGCGGGCGTGAGCGATGCCGTGCTAATGGCAGCTCAGCGTGCGACAGCTACCGGGCCGCAAGGTGGTTATCTGCCCCCTGCGCCGGCATCGGTGCTGGTCGAACGCCCCAGTGTTTATTTCCTGGAGCCGGCTCCGCGGGTTTACTTCCGCGCGGGCTACGGCCATCACCATCGGCACTGCTGGTAGCCACGCCCTACCGGTGTCGCTGAGTCGATCGCCTGCTTCGCCGTCCGCGGTTCATTCGGCCTCGACTTCATGCACGATCACAATGTCGTGCACCCCCGCCTTCATTGGGCTGCTTTCCTCGCCGCCGGTCGTTAGGTGCGACCCGCCGACGATGACGATCCGGTCTCCCGCGCGAGCAAAGCCCTGACGCCGGGCCCAGGAATCCATGTAGCGGATCAGGCCGGGGGTATCGGAAGCCGGTGCCCCCTTGAGCGGCGTGACGCCCCAATACAGGCACATCTTGCGCAGCGTGCGGTCGCTCGTGCTGACACCGATCGTTGGCACATGGCTCCGCAGCTGTGAGAGACCCAGGGCGGTTCGGCCCGAGAAACTGGCCACCACCACGAGCTTGGCCCGCAGCGTGTGAGCCATCGTCCCGGCACCACTCACAACGGCGCTGGTGATCTCGTGCAGCTTTTTGCCGATCGGCACGGCGTCGGGGGCGCGGGGCGGCCGGTCCGCGACGCTGGCCTCGGTCGCCAGGGCGATACGGTTCATCATCCGCACCGTTTCCAGCGGGTAGTTACCGATGGCGGTCTCGCCCGAGAGCATGCAGGCGTCGCCGCCGTCGAGGATCGCGTTCGCCACGTCGGTCGCTTCAGCCCGCTTCGGCCGCAGCGAATCGTGCATGCTGTCGAGCATCTGCGTGGCGATGATGACCGGCTTGTGATGGCGATGACACGTGCGGATGATCCGCTTCTGCTCGACCGGCATCTCCGCGACGTCGATCTCGACGCCCAGGTCGCCACGGGCGACCATCACGCCGTCAGCCGCGGCGACGATTTCGTCGAGCCGATCAAGGGCCTCGCGTTTCTCGATCTTGGCGATCACCATCGCCTCGGAGGAGTTCGACCGCAGGATGTCGCGGAGCGCATGCACCTCATCCGGTTTGCGGACAAAGCTCAGGCTGACGAAATCGACGTCCGCCTGGGCTGCCCACTCGGCGTGCTCGTGATCGCGCCGGCTGATGGCCGGTGCGCTCAGCTTAACTCCCGGCAAGTTGATGCCTTGGCGGCTGCGGATGTTGCCCCGTTGGACAACCCGTGCCCGCGCCCGGTCGGTCAGCTTTTCGACGATTCGCATGCTTACCGTGCCGTCGGCCAGCATGACCATGTCGCCCACCGAGAGCTCACGCACCAGCGGCTTGTAGGTGCAGGTTAGCTCGTTGGCTGCCGCGGGCTGATTGCCCTCGACGAAGAAGAACTCGTGATCGGTTTCGCAGAAGACGCAATCGTTTTCGACATCACCCAAGCGGAACTTGGGGCCCCCCAAGTCGACCAGAATCGCAATCGGCTGTTCCATTTCGGAACTGATGCGGCGGATCGACTCGACATGCTGTTGCTGCTCTTCGATCGAGCCGTGAGCCATGTTCAGTCGGAACACGTCGACCCCGGCGATCGCGAGTTCGCGGATCATCTCGGGCGAGGAACAGGCAGGGCCAATCGTCGCCACGATCTTGGTCCGCGCGCGGCCATGAATCTCTGCGGAGGTCAGCATAGTTAGCCTTGGGGCGTCAGCGGTCGGGTCAGAGGGACCGGATTCGAGGAGCCTGTTGGCGGCTTCGATCGGTTCCAGCAGCAAAGTAGACATCGTCGTGGGTCGGACGGAGTCGAGAAAGGGTGGGGGGCAGCCGGATGGCTTGGCTCGCGACCGTAAGGCCGCTGCATGCCCTAGCTTGGCACGTGATTGCGGCTCGGTGCTAAGTCGCTGAGCGGGGAGGATCCCTTGTTGGTAACCGTACGCCTGCCATGCCGGTTGTACCGAGCAAAGCGGTTGCTACGACGCCCTGCCAGGGGGACGCGCGGGGCGGAGGTGGCTAGCCGTTGCCGGGCTGGCTAAGCTGCGTGGGTGACTCTCTCTTCTGAATCACCTGCCAAGCACGCCCTTATTACCGGTGGTTCTGCCGGATTCGGGCTCGCTCTTGCCCAGGCCTATGCCGAGCGGGGGTACCAACTGACGATCGTCGGTCGTGTTGCGGACCGCTTAGAAGCCGCTGCACAAACGCTTCAGTGCGGCGGGGCCGCCGGTGTGGCAACGCTTTCCGCGGATCTGGGGATGCCGGGCGAAGGCATTCGCGTGGTCCAGGCCGCGATCGCTGCAAGCGGTCGGCTCGATGCGGTTTGCCACGCGGCGGGACGCTCCAGCCGAGGTTGGGCCACCGAAACCCCTCGCGAAGAATTTGAAGCATTGCTGCGGATCAATTTTTTGGCGGCGGTGGAGCTGGCAGCGGCTTCGGCCGAGGCCCTCTGCGTTTCGCGGGGGAGTTTGATCCTGATCGGATCGCTTGCGACACGCGTCGCGCCGGCGGGCCTCGGAGCTTATCCTGCCAGCAAGCATCCGCTTGCCGCGCTCGCCCAGCAGTATCGGCTCGAACGAGGCCCGCGGGGGCATCACACGCTGTTGGTCTGTCCGGGACCCCTGTCGCGTGCTGATGCGGGCGAACGCTATAACGCCGAATCGGCGGGGCTGCCCGAAAGGTTGCGCAAGCCGGCGGGCGGCGCACGGGTCTCAGTGATCGACCCTCACGTTCTCGCGAGGCAGGTGTTGCGGGCGTGCGAGCGTCGCCAAGCCGAACTGATCGTGCCCGCCAAGGCGCGTTGGCTTTTTGTGCTGAGCCAACTCTCCCCACGCTGGGGAGACTGGCTGCTCAACAAAAAGATGGGGGGCTCCTCCCCCTCGGGCGACACCGGCGAGTCCCAGCCAGGTAGCGACCAGTAACGGAGTTGAAGGGTTGCCGTGGCTAGCTGCAGGGCTGTTGACCCGCTGCTGGGTTCAGTCCTCGGCAGGGGAACCTTCCACCGTGCGCGGCGGGCCAACGAGCAGGCTTTGCGTGATCGCCCGAAAGATCGGCCCGGCGGCTTCAAACTCGCGGTCTTCTGCTTGCATGAAGAGCACCAGTGTCGAAGCGCCCCAATGCCCCACGCGCACGCGGGCCGTATTGGTCAGGTCCAGGCAGATAAAGTTGATGTCGCGGCCGACAAGCGGGGTGCCCTCGATGGCTTCGTCCGCGGGCTCCGACTCGAGGTCGGGGTATTCGACCCGCAGTGCCGCCAGGGCTTGCTCTGCTAGCGGGGTTGGGTCGTGCAGGCCAGGGTACAGCGCGAGCGTCCAGAAGGCCGTGGCTGGACTGCTGATGGTGAGCTGGAGTTGCGCGTCCTGGTCCGATTCTTCCTCCAGGTGCCAGTTCGCCGGGTAAGCGATCTGTAGGCCGTGACGATCGTAAACCGAATACACAGAAGGGTTCCCCCAGGGACGAGCCGGACAGCTAGCACGCGGCGACTTTGCTTCCCCCCACCCTACCCTGGCGAAGCGCACGAAAACACCACCTGGCTGCCGTTGCCGGTGAGGCGTGACAACGGCTACGGTTCGCGGCCCCGGGCGCGAGCCTGGGGAGGCCTTAGGGGGCTTTGTGTCATTGGGCAATTAGCAGCGAATGTCTTGGATCCGTTGTCACCGACGCTCTTCTCTATGCCTGCTGGCGTTGCTAATGGCGGTGATAGTGGTCGGCAGCAGCGGCTGCGCAGCAATCCGCCAGCGGGGCGCTACCCAGGAACAAGCGGCGCTCGGGCGGCAGATGTGCCGCGAAGGCGTAGATGCACTGGAGTGTGGTGAACTCGCCAACGCTCAAAAATTGCTCCGCACCGCGGCGGCCGCAGACCCGGACTACGGCGACGCCCGCCGGCACCTTGCCGAAGCGCTCTGGCGAAGCGGTGACCATCGCGAAGCGCTAACGCACGCCGAGTTGGCATGCCAGTGTGATCCGCTCGATGCACACGGCGCGGTCCGTGCTGGCCAAATGCGGCTGGATCAGGGAGATGCGTCGCGCGCCATCGAGTGGGCGACGCAGGCGATTGCCGTCGAACAGCGGCTCGCATCGGCGTGGGCGCTCCGTGGACGGGCCTTATGGAATCGGGGAGAAACTGACCTGGCGGTTGCGGATCTGCAGCAGGCTCTGCGCTATGCCCCGGATGACGAGGCGTTGCTCAGGGATCTGGCCCAGCTGTATCACACCAGTGGCGACGAACGCCGTACGCTCACCACGCTGCACCAGTTGCTCGACGCTTACGCTCCGGGCGAAGAGCCCGTCGAAGTGCTTGCGATGACGGGCTCGGCGTACCTGAGCATGGGCCGGCCCCAGGATGCTGCCGATACTTTGCGTGAGGCGGCGGCCCGGGGCGAAGCCCCCGCAACCCTGCTATGTCAATTAGCCGAAGCCGAGGCGGCGTGTGGGCGGCTTCCTGAGGCGATCGCCGGAGCCCAGCGGGCGTTGGCGGCCGATGCGGGACACGGCCCCGCTCATGCGTTGCTCGCCCGGCTGGCCGCCGGAGGGGCCGAGACCTCAATCCGTTAGCCGGTGGGCCCGCTCTTTTGAAGCGTAGTCCCTCCTAGCGAGCCCCAAGCCCCAACGCCACTCGCGACCGCCCCGTGCGTTGGTTACGCTGTTTTGCGAAGCGGATCGATTCGGCCACTTCTCGCCATAAGTGTTTGGGGGGAGCGTAGCCTGATCCGCTGTTCGCGCACGGTAGCCTTCATTCCCTCTCAGCTGAGTTAGTGACACGATGCCCCAGCCGTTGAAGATTGCCGTCATTGCCGGAGATGGCATCGGACCCGAAGTGGTCGGCGCGTCGCTTGAGGTGCTCAAGAAGGTGGCACCCGCGTGTGGCCTGACGTACGAGACCACCGACTTCCCGTTTTCGGCGGCCCATTTCCTCGCTACCGGGCACGTGCTGAGCGACGCCGATATTGCGACACTGCGGGGCTTCGACGCCATCCTGTTGGGGGCTGTGGGGGGCCTGCCGAACGATCCCCGGCTCGCCGGGGGCGTGATCGAGAAGGGGATCTTGCTCAAGCTCCGCTTCGAGCTCGATCAGTACATCAATCTGCGCCCCGTGTCGCTTTACCCCGGAATCGAAACGCCGCTCAAGAACAAGACGGCGGCCGACATCGACTTCGTCTGTGTCCGCGAGAACACCGAGGACCTGTACTGCGGCGTCGGCGGGTTTGTCCGCAAGGGAACGTCGCAGGAGATCGCGAGCCAGACCATGATCGCGACACGCTTTGGCGTTGAGCGTTGCATTCGCTACGCGTTCGACTTAGCCAAGACGAGAGCCCGCAAGCACCTTACGCTGGTCCACAAAACCAACGTGCTGACCTTCGCGGGCGACACCTGGCACCGCGCGTTCCAGGAGATCGCCGTCGAATACGATGACGTCACAACGGCGTATCACCATGTGGATGCGTGCTGCATGTTCATGGTTACCAAGCCCGAGGTGTACGACGTGATTGTAGTGCCGAACATGTTTGGCGACATCATCACCGACCTGGGGGCCGCGATCGCCGGCGGGATGGGCATCGCCAGCAGCGGCAACTTGAACCCCGACGGCGTGGCACCGGGCATGTTCGAACCGGTGCACGGCTCGGCACCCGACATTGCCGGCAAGAACCAAGCGAACCCGATCGCGACGATCGATTCGCTGGGCCTCTTGCTCCGCGAAACCGGTCGGATCCATGCGAATGCCGCCGCCGTGAAAGCGGGCGAACGAATCGGCCAGGCGGTACGAGCGGCAACGCCCCGCTTTGCTGGCAAGAGTCTCGATCGGAGCGGCCTGGGCACGGACGAGATCGGCCAAATTGTTGCCGACGCGCTGTGAGGCTTAGCCGCACCGTTTTTAAGCCGGTGATCAATTCCGCTTGCCAGAAAGCTCTCCCCAAAAGGTTCCTGGGGGGGAAGCCGGGGTGGGTGGGGACGCGGCCGAATGGCAGGGTCGTTACACTGGTAATCTCTCGGTTTGTCTGCCCCGTCTGCCCCGTCTGCCCCCCTGCCCTTCAGCGCGTTGTTCATCGGTCCCCTTTTTACCCGTGAAGCGCTCACGGCACCGCGACGCGTGCAGCACTTCGCAGTGCGGGTGCTGGCGGTTGCCGCGCTGCTGGGACTGACCCTCACGGCTTGGCAGGTGATTGTGGGCTCGGGATCGCTTGAAGGTCCGGGAGAGCTCTCCCGTTTCGGCGCGGTAGCGTTTCGACTCGTAACGCCATTGGCGTTAACCGTTGCGGTGCTCTTTTCCGCTCTGCTGTCGGCTGCCGCGGTGTCGCAAGAAAAAAGCCGCGGCACGTTGATCCTGCTGCTGCTGACGGACTTGCGCAATCATGAGCTTGTCTTGGGCCGGTTGCTGGCCAGCCTGCTCAGTGTGCTGGTCGCGATGATCGCGGTGACGCCTTATTATCTCATGCTCACCCTGTTCGGCGGGATCGATCTGCGGCAGGTGCTCGGTGCCGTGGCCGTTACGGCGGCCGGTTCCTTTGCGGCGGGAAGCCTTGGCTCGACCCTCGCGCTATGGCGTGAGAAAACCTTCCAAGCGCTCGCTTTAACCGCCGCGGTGTTGTTTTTGTGGATCGCGATGGGAGAGGCGATCGCGGCGGGCGTCTTTGGTCGTGAGCTGGTGGGCAGTTCGGCCGCGCAAGTAGCGGCTATCGTCAGCCCGTGGCAGGCCCTGCAAGCGGCGCTGACCCCACGCTTTGGCGAAGCCCCCCCGATCGCCGGTGCCATCGCGACGGTCACCCCCGATTGGGCAGCCGGAGCCGCTTTCTCAGTGGGACTGGGGCTATTGCTCAATGTCCTGGCGATCGCGTTGGTACGGGTCTGGAATCCCTCGCGAGAAGCACGCCCCATGGGGGGGCCGCAAACCGCAACGCAATCCACCGAGGCCGAAGCCCCTTCCAGTCCGTCCGCCGATGCCGATGCCGTTGTCCGCCGTGCGCGCGGCCAGTCGGCAGAGGTCCACCGTGTTGCGGGGCAGCGGCGCGAGGTTTGGGATAATCCGGTCTTGTGGCGTGAGGTTCGCACATGGGCCTACGGCAAGAAAGTGCTTGCCGTTAAAGCGGCCTACTTTGTGATTTTCTGTTTGGCCGCGGCCGCTGTTGCGCGGACGGCCGACGCCGAGTCCACCCTCAGCGCTGTCGAGGGGGTCCATCCGCTGACCATGGCGATAGCTCCGGTCGCGGTCCTCAGCCTGGTGCTGGTGAATGCGTTGGCGGTGACTTCCCTCACGGGGGAGCGTGACGCCAAGTCGCTGGACCTGTTGCTGGCCAGCGAGTTGACGGCCCCCGAGCTGATCTTGGGCAAGCTTGGGGGAGCGTTGTGGAACACGCGCGAGATGATTTTGCTGCCCCTGGGACTGTGCGGGTACCTCGTTTACGCGGGGGCCACGACCGGCTGGGAGAGCCTGCTGCTGGCGATCGGCTTTACGGTGCTGACCGGCTTTGCGGGGGTGCTGGGTCTGCACTGCGGGATCATCTACGCCAGCAGCCGCAAGGCGATTGCGGTCAGTGTCGGAACGCTACTGTTTTTGTTCCTCGGCGTTTCGACCTGCATGCGGGTCATGCTCGCTCTGAGCGGATCGTTCGAGTACCAGCTGCCACCGTTCTTAGGTGCCGTCTTTGGTGGTGGCGTGGCGTTGTACGCCGCGCTCGCTTGGCGCAACCCTTCGACGGCGATGGGGATCGCTTGTTTATTGGCCCCGCTCGCGACGTTCTATGCGATCGTGAGCTTCCTCGATGCCAAGCCGAGTCTGGCGGCCATCGCGACGGTCTTGACGTTTGGGTTTGGTACCGCGGCGATGTTGGTGCCTGCCTTATCAGAGCTGGATGTTGCCTCCGGATCGGGGTCACGCGACGGATGATTGTTCAGACCCCGCACAGTCTACTTGTAGATGCCCCGATGTCGCCCTTCCCTCCGCAACCGCAGGAACGGTAGCCCCGCCCGTGCCTCTTTCGGAGCAGATCATTGAACTCGCGACGATGGCCCTGCTAATGGCTGCGTCGGCGATCTTTTCGTGTGGCGAGGCCGCACTCTTCTCGCTGACTCGCCAGCAGCGAGCCCGCTTGCGGGAGGGGGGCAAGGCAGAGCAATTCGCGGCAGACTTGCTGAAGCAGCCGAACCGGTTGCTGACGGTGGTATTGTTCTGGAATCTGCTCGTGAACATGGCGTTTTTCGCCCTGTCGTCCGTCGTTTCGTTGCGGCTGAGCAAAGCCGCGGAAGCCGGACTGGTGCCGAGCTGGAGCACGCAGGCCTTCGCGATGGGGTCGCTGCTCTCGTTAATCGTGGCGAGTGAGCTGCTGCCCAAAAGTATTGGTGTGCTGCATCCTCTGCGCCTTGCCCCGCTGCTGGCTCCTTTGCTGCGGGTGGCGGTGCGGGTGCTCGATCCGGTATTTCCGCTGCTGCAAGCAGCTAACGACGCATGCGCCCGTGTTTTCTTTCCACGGCTGCAACCGGAACCCTACTTAGAGCTGAACGATCTGGAGAAAGCAGTCGATCTGGGCTCGCATGAGACCTACGACAACGAGCCGCTGCTGATCCAAGAGCGGCAGGTGGTTCAGCGCGTCGTGGAGCTTGCGGATTCAACCGCCCAGGACCTCATGCGACCCCGGCGTCGGTGCCTGGTGCTTCATCCGCCCGTGTCGTTGAGCGATCTCGTAGGCCAGGCAGATGGTGTGGGCGAATACGTGCTGGTCACCGAGCCTGACTCGGACGAGATCGGGGCCGCCCTGCCGTTAAGCCGCCTAGGGCTGCTACCGCCCGATCGTCTGCACGCCCGCGCCGAGGCCGTGGTTTACACGCCCTGGTGTGCTTCCGCTGCGGCGACGCTAACACTTTTGAGAACCGAAGGGCGGCGTGTGGCAGCGGTGCTGAACGAGCTGGGAGAAACCATCGGCATCGTCACGATCGAACAGCTCTTGGATCACGTTCTCCGCGACACGAGCCGCGTTGATCCCAATGACATCCACAGCCATATCCTGCGTCCGGTAGATCAGGGGGCGTGGATGGTCTCGGGCTCGACACCGCTGCGGCGGCTAGCCTATGCACTGCGTCGCCTGCCCATCGATGAGCAAAACAGCGATACCTCGATCCTACAGGCTGCGAGCGAAGCGATCCGTACCGCGCGGAGCAGCACCGTGGGCGGTCTGCTGGTGGAGCTCTTGCATCGGTCGCCGCTCCGCGGAGACGACGTTCGCTTTGCGGGTTTGCGATGGCGTGTCGTAACGGGGCCGCTCTTGGCGGACGACGGTGCCAGCGACGAGCCGCTTACGATCCGTCTGTCGGTGGCCCCGCCAGAGGGTTCTACCTCATCAGAGTCGGGGGGGGCCGGGAGATGATCCTCGCGATCTTGCTCTTTACGGTAGGGCTTGCCCTGAGCGCGTTCTTTAGCGGCTCAGAGACCGGCTTCTATCGCGTACCACGGCTGCGGCTGGTAATCGATGGCGTCGGCGGTGACCGCATCGCCAAGGGCCTGCTGTGGGCGTCGAACCATCCCGAGGCGTTCGTCGCGACCGCGTTGGTGGGAAACAACGTCGCCAACAACCTGACGGCGTTCGCGACGGTTTTGGCCGCGCAGGCGATCGCTCCCTCGGGGGGGGTCACGACGGAGCTGTTCTCGACCCTGATCGCCACCCCGGTGGTGTTTCTTCTAGGGGAGCTGCTGCCCAAGCGAGCCTTCCTCGAAGCGCCTTACCGCTTGCTGCGTCGCTGTGCGCCAGCCCTGATGCTGGCCGCTTCGTTGTTGGCACCGGTGAGCGTCGTGCTATGGGCCCTGAGCCGTGTCCTGAGCCGATTTACCGGCGTGGCGAGTACACCGCTCCGGATGGTGCTGCGTCGTAACGAGTTGCAGAGCGTTTTCGATGAGGGCCATGCCGTGGGGCTGCTTTCCCCTGCGCAGCGTGACTTGGCGCTCGCGACGTTCGATCTGGCGGGACGCCCCATCAAAGACTTTATGACGCCGCTCGGACGGCACCCCCGACTCGTGGCGGGCAGCGATCGCGAGGCCGTGCTAGCGCTGGCTCGGCGTCACCGTGTGGATGCGTTGCCGCTGGAACGCTCGCCCGGGGCCCGCTTGGGCTATCGCACGGTGCGGGCGTCGCGTTGCTTGCTGGCGTCTTCTGACAAACCTTTGCCGACCGAAGCCCTGCCTGAATTTGCCGAAGCAACTCCGTTCTTACGCGTGATCACGCACCTAGAATCCAACTCGCAGCCCCTGGCGGCGGTTGTCGCCAACGGCGGTCGGGTCATCGGCTTTGTCAGCGTCGATCGCTTACAACAAGCGATGTGGGACCACGCCTGAGGCGCGATCTGCTGAGGCAAGCTCGTGACGGGGCGGTCTTGCGATGCGCCGCTCTTAGCGGCTGTAGCCCAGCGACTTCACTACCGCGAGCATCTCTTCATAATCGATGAAACGGCGGCGGTGCTGCGCTTTGTAATGATCGATCGCCCGCGCCAAGTCGGCAGCCTCTTCCGAGAGGCCCGCATGGCTGTTGGTAAACTGTCGGCGTTCACGCAGCGGGGCACCCGACTTTTCTTCACGCCGGTCAACAAATCCCGCAGGAAAGACGCTTGTTAGCGCGGCATACTCTGCGGAAGCCTCAGCGATTGCGTTGGTCATCTTGAGAAACCCCACTTAGCCAGCAGCCGGATGAATCAGACAGACCGATTCCCTTTCAGAGCGGAAATATCGGCCTCCGGGGCAAAGCTAGCACGAGTAAGAACCCGCCGCCGTGGTTCGTTCCTCAGGCGGACGTATTCAGCGAGGGGGTTATAACGATTAAGCGGGCCCTGGCGACTCGTCGGAAGGAGGGATCGGCTGACGCGAGACCTGGACCTCGTCGCCGGCGATCCGCACGGCGAACCGATCGACGCCGATCCGCGGGTTGTCGCACCACGTACCGTCGGTCATCCGGAAACGCCACCCGTGCCACGGGCACGCGACCGCCCCCTCTTCATCCAGACAGCCAGCGCCCAAGGAAGCCCCCTGATGGGGGCAGAAGTCATCGATCGCGAGGTGCTGACCCTGATGCAAGAAGAGCGCAACCAAACGATTGCCCACCTCGACCGTCCGGCCTTCTCCCTCGGCCAGGTCGCCTAGTTTTGCGACCGTGATGAACTCGTCTTCACCCGCGGGCACCGAAGGCTGCGGCTCACTCACGGGGCAACCTCAGCGGGTTCTTGGCTGGGTGACACCTCGGCGTTTGAGTCTGTCTGCGGTGAGAGCTCGGGCTGTTCGCCCGGAGCGAGCGCTCGCATGGTGGTGGTCTGCTGGATCTCGTTACGCATCTCTTGGCCGTTAACGGACACGATGACGTCGGTCGTTTGTTCGATCCGTGAGCTGACAATTCGACCCGTCTCGGGGTCAAACAGGATCTCGCCGCCCGACTCACGGGTTTCAAACGTAACGGGCATCGGCTGCGATTCAGGGTCGGCGATGGTCATCGACATCTGGGGGGTGAAAGCGGCCAAGCGACGCCCCTCGACATCTTTCATGCCGTTGTAGGTGTAGGTGATGTTGATACGCATGGCACCCATTTGTGGCGAGGCGACATCGGTCGAGTCGGTCCACGACTCGCCGACTTCGATCGGCTCTTCAGGAAACTTGAGCATGCCCTGTTTGCTCATCTGAGTCACCATGTCGGCTGAGACCGCTCCGCCGGGCATGTTCTCGAACGCCGCGGTGAGTTCCTCGGGCATCGCGACCGATGCGACTTCGCCCCGCTCGGTGACCACCAGTTTCAATTTGGCCGCAACGAGAGCGTCGAAGATCGGTGCCACCATCGCGGCCATGCCAACCGGAGCGGTTTCGCTGGCCGAGTCGTAATCAAACCCCTGGCCCATGGGCCCTTTCATGTTCATCACGATCCGTTCGGTCGATTGCACGAGCTCGGCACCTTCGCTGGCAGGTGCTTCAGAGACCCGCCACGACATCAGCATGTTCTGATCGGTCGTCGAGTTGATCTGTCCCATCGGCCCGCCATTGAGCGACATGTTCATCGTCTGCGACATCAGATAGCGGGTTTCATCTCCGGGGGCCCACTTCCAACGCAGGGTGTCACCGGCGCGGGCCGAAGCGATACACAAGACTAAGGCGAAGAAAAGCAGCGCGGAAGCCGTACGCATGAGAGTAGTTCCTAGCAGGTGAGTGCGGGCCGCCGGCACCGCAAAGAGCGGGCCATAGGGCTTACGTGACCCAGGTCACAAAGGTTGGGGATGGTTCGATACGTACGGGGCGATCTTGATCAATGCCAGTAAATCTTACAGCGCGAGCGATTCGCCGGGCGCGAGCACGACCGGCTCGGATCGGGTTTCATGCCGCACGAGGTCAGCCCAGGCCCCGGCGTCTTGCTCAATGGGCGGGAACGTCCCGTAATGGCAGGGCATGACCTTGGCCGGTTCGAGGAGCTTGATGGCCTCGATCGAATCGGCGGGGCCCATGGTGAAGAGATCGCCGATCGGCAAGACGGCCAGGTCGAGCCCGCCGGCACCGATCAGCCGCATATCGCCGAAGACGCTCGTGTCGCACGCGAAGTACAGCCGCTTGTCGTTGATCGTCAGCAAGAGACCCATCGCGACGCCCCCATAGGTTCCGTCCGGAAGGCTGCTGGAGTGGTGCGCGGGGGTCATCTGAAGACGTCCCCAGGGAAGGTCGACTCCTCCGCCCGGGTTCATGCCGATCACCTTCTTCGCCCCGATCCCCTGCCCTGTCAGCCATAACGAGATCTCGTACGCGGTAACCACCGTTGCACCGGTCCGTTGGGCGATCGCGACCGTATCGCCCAGATGATCTCCGTGGCCATGCGAGAGCAGCACAAAGTCAGCCTCCACCGCGTCCGCAGTGACGGGGGAAGTCGGCGAGTCATCCAGGAACGGATCGATAAGCAGCCGACCGCTGCCCGTATCGATCGCCCACGCGTTATGGCCCAGCCAGGTGATCTTGATAGCCATGCGAGCGCCGCCTGCCGATGAAGTGAGATTCACAAGTTGCGTTAGGAAACTACGACCGCAGGATCGCGTTCATGTTCTTCTTGTAAGCTTCTACCCCGGGCTGTCCGTAGGGGTTGATACCGATCAGGCGGCCTTCGACCACGGTTGCCAGCATCAGCATCTGTAGCAATTGGCCGATCGTGTGCTCGTCCAGCGTGGGCAAGACGATATCGGCGGTCGGGCGGTCATCGTCGCGATAGGCTTGGTTCGTGCCGGCGATCGCGGCCGAGAGAATCTGGGGCAGCGTTTTATCGGCCAACTCGTTGAGCTGATCCTGGTTGTTGTCGCTCATGCCGATCGCCAGCGGCTTGCTGTGCTGCGAGCCGACGATCACGTTCGTGATGAGCTTGTCGCGTACCCCCTCTTGGTGCTGCTGTCCCCGGCTGTGCAGGTCGCGGGTGTTGACGACCGTGAGCGGGAAGGCACCGCGTTCTTCTTTGCCCAGGCTCTCTGCCAAGAGTTGGTCGTACCACAGACCGGTCGCTTCCAACCGCTTGCCCCAAGTGCTGAGGATGCGGGTCGAGCACTCTTCGGTTTCTTCCAGCAAGTGGCCGACGCCGACGTACTGGAGCACCACGTTGTCGCTTGGCGGGGCACTGGCAAAATGGTCGTTCATCGCCTTTGCGCCTTCGAGGAGCTTGACGATGTCGAGTCCCATCAGGGCAGCAGGCAACAGCCCCACGGCGCTAAGCACACTGAATCGTCCGCCAACGCCGTCGGGCACTTCGTAGATCGCTTTGCAACCGAGGGCTGTCGACAGCTCGAAGAGCTTGCCGCTTGTGCCGGTCACGGGGACGAATCGCTCGGCCAGTCGATCGCCGGCCGCTTCGCGCAGCTCACGCAGAAAGATCCGCGTGGCGGCCGCGGTTTCGAGCGTACCGCCGCTCTTGCTGATGACGACGGTTCCCCAGGGCTCATCGCGCTGCCGGAGCAGCTCGACGAGCCCGCTCACGGCGTCGTTATCGACGTTGTTGCCTTCAAAATAGATTCGCGGACGCCCCCCGCGTGTGGCGGGGGCTACCTCGTTGTAGTACGGGTGGCAGCACGCTTCGAGCAGCGCCCGTGCGCCCATATATGAGCCCCCGATGCCGAGCACCACCACGCTGCGACACTCAGCGGCGAGTCGGTCGGCGGTTGTTTGGATGCGGCCGAGTTCGCTTTTGGCACCCTGCGCCGAGTGCTCAGCGAGCAGACGATCGGGGAGCTGATGAAAACCCGCGTCGAGCGGGTTTTTACTGGCAGGGACCGCTGCTCCCGCAGCCCATAGCTCGGCATCGGCGAGCACTTCGGCGCGGGCCGCTTCCAGCTGGGGGCCGATCGCGGCAAGCTCCAAGGCGCTGGTGCCACCGTGATCGAAGAAGGCACCGTGGGGTTCGTACTTGATCAGCATCGCGGCAGGGCTCGGCTTGGAGGAAAATAGGCTCTTAACGCCCCCCGATTCTATCGCCCCTGAGCCCGCCGGTCAGCGGTCCACAACCGCGATGATTTGCTGGCAAACCTGCTCCAGGTCGAGCCCCTGGCAGTCGATTGTGTGCTGGGCGTGTTGGGCGTAGAGGGGGCGTCGTTCGGCAAAGAGGTTGGCAAAACTCTGATCGGGACGCATCGCGATGCCGCGGAGAGAGAAGTCCCCCACCCGCCGCACGAGCTCGTCGAGGGGCACGTCTAAGTGGACCACGACGCCGTGAGCGGCAAGTCGGCTCATGCCGGGCTCGCTGTAGATCACGCTGCCCCCCGTGGCGATCACATGGCGCTCGACGGCGAGTTCCAAGAGGGTTTGCTCCTCAATATCTCGCAGGGCTTCGTAGCCAAGGGCATCGACGGTCGCCTGCAGGGGCCGACCCTCACGTGCTTGGATCACCAAGTCGGTATCGACAAACCCGAGCGAAAGCCGTTTGGCCAGCACGACCCCCACGGTGCTCTTGCCCGATCCCGGCATGCCGATCAGCACCAAATTGGTTCTTTTCATCTTACGAGAGGAGGACCTTGGGCGTGGTGGGACTTGTGACGGGGCGAGGGTTATCGACGATAGGCGAATCGGGCGACAGCCCCGACCGGGGGCGACCCCGGGTTGCACGCTCCCTTTCCTACGATCTCTAGCCCCCTGACTCTAGCCTCGCATGAATACCCACGCCCTCCTTCGCCAGCTCGTCCAGAAGAACGGATCGAAGATTGTCATGTACGTGGCGGACGGTTTGGGTGGTTTGCCCCAGCAACCCGGCGGCAAGACCGAACTGGAAACCGCCAAGACCCCGCATCTCGATCGGCTGGCTAGCGAGGGCGTCCTGGGCGGATCGATCCCCGTGGCCCCCGGCATCTCACCGGGAAGCGGACCGGGGCACCTGGGACTGTTTGGCTATGACCCGATCGAGTTTCTGATCGGACGCGGGGCCCTGGAAGCGACCGGCATCGGCTTCAAGCTCGAGGAGGGCGACGTCGCGATTCGGGCCAACTTCTGCACGATCGACGCCCAAGGCCTGATCACAGATCGCCGTGCCGGACGCATCGCGACGGAAGAATCCACACCGATCGTCGAGCGCCTTGCGAAAGAGATCACCCTTGACGGTGTCGAGGTGATCGTGCGCCCGGTTAAGGAACATCGGTTTGTGGTCGTCCTGCGCGGCAGCGGGCTGGTTGGCAACGTTCACGATACCGACCCGCAGGCGACCGGAGTGCCGCCTCTAATGGCGGTCGCAAAAGACGCCGCCAGTCAGAAGACCGCCAAGATTTGTGACGAGTTCGTCGCCCAGGTGCGGAAGCTTCTCGCGGGTGAAAAGAAAGCGAATTGCTGCACGCTAAGAGGAATCACGGGCAAGCCCTCGATCCCGAGCTTTGAAGACGTCTACGGCCTGAAGGCGGCGGCAATCGCCGTTTACCCGATGTACAAGGGGTTGGCCTCGCTCGTGGGCATGGACATCATCGGCGAGGCGCAGACGCTCGACGAACAGATCGACGCGCTGCAGGGGGTTTGGGACGACTACGACTTCTTCTTTATCCACTTCAAGTACACCGACTCCACCGGCGAGGACGGTAACTTCGAGGCCAAGGTAAAGCGCACCGAGGAGTACGACGCCGCGGTGCCCCGCATTATGGCTCTCAAGCCCGATGTGTTCATCGCCACGGGCGACCATAGCACCCCCAGCATGCTGGCAAGCCATAGCTGGCATCCGGTCCCGACTCTGCTGTGGGCCAAGAACTGCCGGTGCGATGCCTCCCGGGCCTTCGGCGAGCGCGAGTGCGTTACGGGCGGATTGGGCCAGTTCGAGGCCAAGCACCTGATGACGCTAGCGCTGGCCAATGCCGGCCGACTCGCAAAGTTCGGAGCTTAAGCTAGCAGTCTCGGCGAGGGGGCTGAGAGTCGATGGCGAATGAGGTTGCTGCACCCCGCAGGGTGCCCTACCCTCCCGCCGCGATCGCGTTGGTCGTTCTGCGTGCCAACGAGGTTCGCTGCGTGCGACTCCCTGCCCCTGCTGAACGAGGACTCTCGTGCCGAAGCGTTTGCTCTGCGCCGGATCGCTGGCATGCTTGTGCGTCGGGCTGTCGGGCTGCAAAACCGTGTGGCCCGGTGGTGGTGCGACCGCAGCGGTTGCCCCGGCAGCCGTTCAACCGGTCGCCGTGGCCTCCAAGCCATCCGATGGGCATGTTGGCCCCTATCCTGAGTTGACCGAGCAGCAGGCGCTGCAGAAGGTGCTGCCGACGCTGCAACGCCTCGCCGCTACCGATCCCGACGCCCATGCTCAGGTTTTGGAGCAGCTGGCCGCGGCAGAGCCTTCGCTCTGGCCGCAGACCGTCGAACGGGCCGAATCAACGCTGAAATTCCGCGAACAACTCGCCGCTAAGTCACAACTGCCCGGTGACGTCCGGGTCGCGAGCAATCAGACACCGATTGGAGCAATCGGGGCTCCCAACCGCCCGGCGGCACGTCCGGCAACCCTGCCCCCTCCCGATGCCCCGAACCCGGCGGTCAGGCCTGCCCCCACGACACCGCCGACGGCTTACCCCGTCACCCAGCCTGATCCGCTCGACGGTGCCGCCGTCATTACGCCTCGCTCGCTGTCGTTGATGGATCGTGCCGTGACACCGGCGTCGAACCAGACTAGCGAGAATCTTGTTGGCAGAGCGCCCCAGGTGATCCAGAACCAGCACGCTCACGCGACTATTGACGAGCTACCTGACACGCAAACCGTGATGCGACTGGCCTCGGCTGCGACGGTCAATCAGTTAGCGCCGTCGCGTGAGGTATCGCGCCACACCGGTGCGGCGGGCGACTGGCGCGCCGAGCTAGACGAAACCATCCGTACCCTGGCGGAGTCGTCCGCCGCTTTGCCCCGGACGACCGAAGAGGCCCACGACCACGTACGGCTCCGTCTGTTGCAACTGGCGGCAGGCGATCGCGATTCGGCCGTGGCGGCTCCCCCCGGACTCTCAACGACCGAGCAATCGTATTGGTCCAAGCAGATCTACGCCCTGGCGATGCTCTTAGACACTGAGCGCATCTCCGATCGGGGCCGTCGCTCGGCGATGGCCGCCACGCATCAAGCCGACGCGCTCGCGGCAATCCGAGAGTTGAGTCCCCTGCAGGTGCGCAACGCCAACTTCTGTAAAGAGATCTACGGTTACGGTGCCTACGAAGCGCATCTTGATCCGCACTTTCAGGCGGGCGATCACGCTGAACTTTATGTGGAGGTCGATAACTATCGTAGTGACTCGACCGAGGACGGCTATCACACCTCGCTCGCCACTAGCTACCGCGTGCTGGATCAGAGTGGCGGGATTGTGGACCGGGGCGAATTTCCCCTGGTCGAGGATCACTGCCTGACGCGTCGCCGCGATTTCCACATCACGTACGGGGTGACCTTACCGACCGCCATTTATGCGGGCGACTACCGTCTCGAGCTGACCATCACCGATCAGCTTGCCAACAAGATCGGCACCGAGACCGTGCCGTTTAGCATTGTCGGCAAGTAACGATTCGGGCGGCCCCTTTCAGCTGGGGAATCGATCGATGAAGACGACTTCATCTTTCGTGAGTTGACCTCCGCGGCTGTGCGCGGGCTTGAGTGCTTTGCCGACCGTGATCATCAGACCGATCACGTGTTCGTCCGGCAGACCGATGATCTCGGCGACTTTCACCGGGTCGAAGCCGATCATGGGGCACGAGTCGTAGCCCATCGCCTTGGCGGCCAGCATGAGAGTCTGGCTGGCGATGCCGACAGAACGCATCGCTTCGTCGCGCTCCATCTGGGGGCCGGCTTGCGAGTAAAAGCCGCTGATCATCGGCACGAGCATGTCTTGCGTCTGCTGAGGCGCGTTGCGCCAGTAGCGTTCGGGCTCTTTGCCCCACGCCTTCAGATCGGCGCACACAAGGATCGTCAGGTTGGCGTCGGTCACCTGTGCCTGATCCCACGCCGCGGCGCGGAGCTGCTGTTTGAGTTCGTTGTCGCGAACCAACACAAAACGCCAGTGCTGAATATTGAACGATGTCGGAGACAGCAGCGTGAGGTCCATGAGCCGATCGATGTCGGTATCGGACATGACAAAGTTAGGGTCGTAGTGCTTCACTGCGCGGCGGGCTTCGATCGCATCGTGCGTGTTCATGGCGAGAGGTTCGTGCGTGAGGGGATTGATCGAAGGGTAAGGGAGGGTGCGCTCTCGCGCTGAAGATCGTATCGTCCGACGGCAGGCATGCGATAACCCTCGCGATACGGTCTTGCAGCGTCAAGGCGGCAAAGCCGATGAACTAGGTCTCGTAGGTAATCCGGCCATGCTGCTGGCTGCGGCTGATGCGGTCGGTGGCGTACAGCCCCGCGAGCACGAACTCGACGCAGCTAGCGCGGACCGCCGGATCGGCCGAGGCGTTGACTTCAAAGGCCTTGTCCCAGACCGGGGGGACCCTTTTCAGCAGATTCGCGTAGTGTGACGAGGGGAGCATGTCGCCCACCTCGATCTTCACTCCCTGCGAGAAGATCTCGGCGATCTCCGCGAGTCCGTGCTCTTCAACGTATTCGGAGAAGACCGTGCCAATCGCCTCGGCGACGACGGCGTCGAGCACTTGTGCCTCGCTCATCTGATGTGAGCCCATCAGGTCGAGCTCGAGTTTGCCCAGCGAGCTGGCGTAAAGGTGCCCAAGATCGCTGATGCGGGGTGCCGCCGACGCTTCGCCCAGCACCGCGGCCCGGTGCCGTGCCGAAGCGAGCATCGTGCGGTAGTTGGCGATCGACATCCGCGCCGAAACGCCCGAATCGTGGTCGATGTACTTGCTCTGTCGCGCGGCGCGGCTGATCTCTTCGATAAGTTCCTTCATGAAGTAGGGAACCACCACGGCCAAGCCGGAGTCCTGCTCAGACTCATGCTCGGTCTGCACTTCTTGTTCTAAGATCTCCACCCCAATACCGCGCTCACGCGGGTAGTGGGTCTGAATCATCGAACCGATCCGGTCTTTCAGTTGCGGGATAACTTTGCCGCTACGGTTGTAGGTGGCGGGGTTCGCGCTAAAGAGGATCATCACGTCGATGTCAAACTTGACCGGATAGCCACGGATCTGAACGTCGCGCTCTTCGAGAATGTTGAAGAGGCCAACCTGTACGAGTTCGTCGAGCTCGGGCAGTTCGTTCATGGCGAACAGGCCCCGGTGCATGCGCGGGATTAGGCCGAAGTGCAGCGCCTCCTCGGCCCCCATGCTGATGCCCGAAGCGAGCATCGCCGGATCGATCTCGCCGATCAGGTCCGCGAATTTTGTGCCCGGTGCGAGCCGTTCGGCATAACGTTCTTCACGCGACCACCAGGCGATTGGCAGTTCATCGGCGGGAGTGCTGCTCGTGAGGTGCTTGCCCCGTTTGGTGATGGGGCGATAGGGATCGTCGTGCAGCGGGATCCGCGGATCATCGATGTAGGGGATTTCTTCATCCAAAAAGTCCACTAGTCGCCGCATCAGCCGACTCTTGGCCTGCCCCTTTTCGCCTAAAAACAGCAGGTCGTGCTGAGCCAGCAGCGCGATGTTCAGCTCCGGCAAGACGGTGTCTTCGTAGCCCACGATGCCCGGATAGAGCTCCTCGCCGGCGCGTAGCTTGGCCAGAAAATTGTCGTGGATCTCTTGCTTGACGGTTTTACTCCGCCAGCCCGACTTGCGTAGTTCGGAAAGGGTGCGGGGAAGCGCGGCGGTGTCGAGGGGCATCGGCGGAATCGGGGGCTTGCCTGAAGGAAGAAATCGCTGCGCGGCGCGATACTGCGTTAAACACCGTGCAAAACGGTACGCTCCGACTATAGGCCGACCACCGCCGATGGCGAATCCACCTCTTCCAGCAGGATGGCCGGCGTACGCGAAAGCGGGCCTCGGTCTCGTCTGGCCAGCGCCGCCATCCCTACCGCCGCGGTCCCGAGCGAGACGATAGCGCACCACCACGGCAGGTTGGGATCCGAGCGATAGAGCGCGGTACCGATTACCGGCGCAATCACTCCGGCGACCGCGATCGTGACCGAGTAAGCCCCCATGTAAGCTCCTCGCTGCGAGCGGCGCGACCGGCCAGCGACGTAGGTCGCCGAGAACGGGGCCGAGATCATCTCGCCTACTGTCCAGAGAGCGACCAACGCGGCGGCTGCCAAGAAAGATCCGCACCACGGCGTCAGCCCAAAACCAATTGCTACGAAGATCGTTCCGATGGCGACTAGCATGAGCGGTGGAAAGCGTTTGATCGAATGCGTGAGCGGCATCTCGAAGAGGACCACCATCAAGGTGTTTACCGCATAGAGCACGCCAATCGCGAACTTGCTAAGGTGGCACTGCTCGCGCCAAAAAAGGGGAAGTGTTGTCACAGTTTGGAAGGCAACAACTTCGATCAAGATGAACAAGCCGAGAAAGGCCAAGAACTGTCTGTCGGTCCATGGACCCCGCGTGGTCGAGGCGGGCAGGTTGCCATCACTCGTATCGGGAAGCTCGCGCAGGTGTTTGCCGAGTGTTGTTAGCACCACCACCGCAGCAATGCCGCTGGCGGCCGCGTTGACCGGAAAAAGCCAGAAGAAGTTGATTTCCGCCAGCAAGCCGCCTATCACCGGCCCGATCGAGAACCCCAGGTTGTTTGCCAGACGATTCAGCGCGATCGCCTGGGCGTGTTGTTCTTCGTCAACAAAGAGAGTGACGCCCGTTGCCGCCGCGGGACGCGCCAGATCGGCCATGAACTGCCTTAGTACCAGCGCGGCCAGCAACCACTCCAGTTCGCTGCAGAAGGGAATCACGGCGTAGGCAGGTACGCTTAGGGCGAACGACGCAAGCATCACCGCCACGGGGCCGATGCGGCTAGTGAGCCAACCGCCCAGATAGCACCCCAGCGCTCCCCCCAGGCCGCTCGCCGCCAGTATCCAGCCGATCGCCAGCGGCTCGAATCCACGGACTTCGCTCAGGTACAAAGCCAGAAACGGGAAGACCATCGTCCCGCACCGATTAAGCAGCAGCGCGAGCGCAACGAGCCACACCTTGTGCGGCAGTCCCTCGAAAGAGGCGGCGTATCGGCGAAGCATCCAGCGCGCCATGGCCTTGCAAACCAAAGTGAGGGGGGCGGTTTATCTGAACACCTACGTGCAGACAGGGCCCAGCGGGCCCGGGTTCGCGTGAGGGGGGCGGCTGGCGATGATTGGCCGCGAGCCACTAATGCAGAAGAACCCCTGCCTTCTCATCAAGAGGAGGCAGGGGCTCAGACGCGATTGTTCAGCAACTCAATCGGTGTCGGCAAGAGCCGACGCGGCAAGCAAAATGGCCGCTACCGCTTAGCTCTGCGCGGGATCGACGCCGTTGGTCCAGGGCCCGGCGAGCTTCTGATAATCTTCGGGGTACAGCTTGCTGCCAGTGTCTCCGGCGGTCCAGCCGGGAACGTGGCGGGGGGCAGCGTGGGCGTACGACATCTCTTCCCACTGCTTTGCCCACGAGCTGTCGCCCGTGCCAAAGGTCATCGTGTCGCGATCGAAGTGATAGACCTTGCCGTTGCGATAGCTCATCGCACCGAGCTTAACGATCACCATCGCCGCGGCACCGAGCTCGGGATCGCAGTTGACCATCGCTGGGTCGTCGGCAAGCACCGCTTCCACAAAGTTATCGAAGTGTGCGAACGTGGTGCTCTCGGGTCGTGTGACGTCGACGCGCTCGCTCTTGATCTTCGAGTTCATGGTCACCTGCGGTCGCTCGGCGACGAAATCGTAGCCCGTGAACTCCTCACCCGTGCCGAAGACAGCCGAGCCGTTGTGGCCGCGGATCAGCTGCTTAATGGGGGTGTTCGAGCAGCACATGGTGGCGGTTGCTAGGCCCTGAACGCCCTCCGGGAAGTCCGCGGCGACGGTCGCCACGTCCGGCGCCTCGCGGCCGTCGTACTCAAAGAAGATGCCGCCGGCACCGACCACCCGCCCGGGGAAGCGGAGCCCCGTTGCGGTGAGCATCGACGTCGTGCGGTGCACGAACAGGTCGGTGTACAGACCCGAACCAAAGTCCCAGTAGCAACGCCACTGGGCGAACTTCGCTCGGTCGAACGCCTGTTTGGGGGCCAGTCCCTGCTCGTGGCCGAGGAACGTGTCCCAGTCGATATTCTTGGGCGTCATGGCCGGCGTTAGGGTGTAGTAACGCCACTGACCCATCGACGAGTTGCGATAGTACTCGGTCTGGTACTGCAGCACCTTGCCGAGCTTGCCGCCGCGAATGTCTTCGTTGACTTTCTTCCAAACGGGTAGCGAGGTGGACTGCACGCCCACCTGCATGACCTTGCCGGACTCTTTCCAGGCCTTGTGAACGTCCAGGGCCTCCTGGACGGTGTGCGTCATCGGCTTCTCGCAGTACACGTGCTTGCCGGCGCTGAGCGCATCAATCGTTTGCTTGGCGTGCCAGTGATCGGGCGTCGCGATCACCACCGCATCGATCGACGGATCGTTGATGATGTCGCGGTAGTCGCCCGTCTTGGTCGGTGCCTTGCCGGTTTTCTCTTCGATCTTGCGTGCGGTGCCATCGCGGTACTCATTAAACACGTCGCAGACGACCGCACACTCAACGCTGCCCGGGTTGTTCTGCAGCTGGATGGCGGAGTTGACGTGCTCTTGGCACCTGCCCCCCACGCCGATGAAGCCGATGCGGAGCCGCTCGTTTGCCGCCACGGCCGCTCGCGCTCGCGCCGCCGGAGCGACAACCGCCGCCGCAGCGGTAGCGGCGGCCGAGGTTTGGATAAAGTCACGTCGCGACACAGGGCCGCTCTTGTTTTCGGAGTTCTTCATCGCTTCGCACGTTCCTGGTTAGGTCACGCTGTACCGCAGATAAATCCAATGCCCCACAGCCGGAAGAAGCCCGGCTCATGGGCGACACTGATTCTGCGGAGATAATGCACGAGTTGTCGGAAGGAGTTTTGGTGCGGCCGCCGGATCGGTTGCCGAGGGGCAGATCCGAGATCTGAACGCCGCGCTAAGGCTGCTAGATTATCATATCCTGGCAAGCCAGCCAAACGGTAGCCGAACAGCCACACCGGACCGCTGGCGAGATGCTCGCCGGGTCCAAACGCCGGATTGTGGAGGCCCTGAGCAGGCAGCAGTCGCCGCGCAAAATCCGCACGCTGCCGAGTAACTTACGCGCTCCTATCCAGCCTCAATGGCGGTGACTGCCACCCTTCGCGACGCATCACTGCTGGCGTTATGGCGCCCGACCGATCGGCTGCCGACGACTTAAGTTTAGTTGCCGAGGGCGATCCTCCTGGCACAGAATACCCTCGTGAAAAGGAGGGGCCTGAAGCTGTACGCAGGGGAGCAAGAGTACGCAGTCACGCCGTGCGATACGCCCTTGCTGGTTACAGTATCGAACTGACAGCTCGGCTACCCCTTTGGCCTTATCCCCGGTGCACCTCATGCTGAAACCACTCCCTCGTCCGGTGTCACGTTCTTTTCCCTGGATCGGCATGCTGGCACAGTGCTGGCTGCTCTTGGCGTCACTCGTCGCGTGGGCCGACCTGCCCACGCCCCCCGACTTCACGCCCTATCGGGCAGAGATCGCGGGCTGGGAAAGCGACATCTCTAAGCTAGAAGCGATCCGTGAGCCCACCCCCCACCGTGATTCGATTTTGGTTGTCGGCAGCAGCAGCATTCGGCTGTGGGAGTCGGTTGATGCCGACCTCGCCCCCTACCGGGTGATCCGACGCGGCTACGGCGGTGCCAAGTACTCCGATTTGGCCTACTACCTTCCCCGATTGATCGAGCCCCATGCGTATCGCGCGGCGGTCGTTTTTGTCGGGAACGACATCACCGGAGGAGCTGGCGACAAGAGTCCGGCCGAACTTGGTGAGTGGTTCGGCTATGTCGCGGATCGGTTGCACCACCATGAGCCCGAGGCTCAAGTGCTCTGTGTCGATGTCCGACCTACGCCCCTACGTTTTCAAGCGTGGTCCGACATCGCGGCCGGCAACGCCGCCCTTAAGCACGCCTGCGAGAAGCGAGATCGGACTCACTACGTCGATACTTCAAACCACTTTCTCACCGAAGACGGGCAAAGTGTTAAGCTCTCATTGTATCGCGAGGACAATTTGCACTTGTCTGCCGAGGGCTACGCGGTCTGGTCGGAACAAATTGTCCGGGCCCTTGATCGCGTGCTCTCGGCGTCAGAGCCCTGAGCGGGTACCGAGCCCTTAGCTAAGGGGCAGGCTAAGCGTTTAGCGTTAGACGCCGCGCCACCGCGGACCGGCAAGGGTGGCGAGGGCCTCATCCAGCGGATCGGTCGAGGCTTTGCTGCCGGTTGGCGTGCGACCGTCTGATTTCAGACCACTCTCCTTGAGCTCCGAATCGCTGGCATTGGGGTCCGAAGCCAGCAGCAGCAACGCTTGCCCCAGGGCATCGTCTCCGGTGCGTGCCGTGCTGCGTAACCTTACGAGCCGCTGCGCTCGTGACGACGCAGCGGTAGCGAGCCTGTAGCCAACTGGTGTTGGCGGTGCTTCGGATGCGCCCGGTTCCGCCAGCGATTCGGCCGCCGTACTGGCGGGAGTCTCCGCCGTGGTCGCTTCCCGCGCTGCGAGCGGAGCGACGACCACGGGCGAAGCCGAAATGCCGATCGAGCCGGTGGCGATGCTAGAAGACTTGATCGCGGTCGCTTGCAAGACCGAGAAGCCCGCCGCTACCGCGCCGGCGTGGTCGCGATAGACCGTGTAGTCGGCGACGTCGACCTCGCCGTCTTCATTCAGATCGGCCGCGCGATCGGAAGAGCCATAGGCTGCTCGCCACGCCAGCTCGTCGGCGATATCGACCTTGCCGTTGGCGTCGATGTCGCCTGCCATGACGATCGCCGAAGCGATCGATGCGGGCATTGGTGTCACGCTGCGCGTGGCTGCGCTGAGGGCACCGCTGGTCGTGCCGGCCGAAGAGGCTCCCCCCGCAACCGGCGGATCGAAGTTGCCGACGATCGGCAGGGCCAGCTCATCGCCGAATTCGGCGTACCGATCGTTGCCGAACGGAGCTGGTGTGAACGGATGGTTGAGGTAGGTCGCGCTGCCGTAATTGGCGGGACGGGCCGCCGAGTCGGGGTTGCCCGACAGCTTGAGGTACCACTCCGAGGTTGTCCGCGGCGTTGCCGAGGAGTTGCGCGGGACCCACAGCCCGATGTCGTCGATGCCGTCTTGATCGAAGTCGGCGGCAACGGGACGGTCGAGCACCCCAGGATAGCCCCAGATAATCAGTTCTTCCGCGGCGTCGGTGAGACCGTCGTTGGCAAAGTTAAAAAAGAGCTGGTTGCTGTTGAACACCGCAGCATCATCGAGGCCATCGCCATCGAAGTCGCCAACGATCGGGTGCCCCATCAATCCATTGTAGAAAAGCGCGTCGCCTCCGCTGAGCACAAAGTCTCGGTTGGTGTCCAGCAGCCAGGATCCCCGGTTGTACAGGCCGATCTCGTCGCCGTTGGCGAGGTTGCCGTCAAAGTTGCCCGCAACAGGGATCGCCCCGGCGGTGTCAAACCACTGCACGTAGCGACTCTGAGCCGCGATGATATCGCCGGAGCCTAGCGACACCACGCCGTCGTGATCGCGATCGATCAGCCAGCGATAGATCCCCAGTTCGGCCGAGTAACCGAACGCGGCAAGCGTGTCGAACCCGTCAGACTGCCCCGCGGTGTCGAGGCTGAACTTGCCGGCGAAAGCAAGGTCGTTAACGTTGTATCCGCCCGGACCGATTGCACCGGCCGGTGTTCGCACGGGCAGCGTGAACGAGAGGTCTGCGTTGGTCGCGTCGCCACCGATAACGCTCGTCGAGGGATTCCAGACAAAGTCGCCGTTGGCATCGATCGAGATGTTGGCGGCGACGAAGGTTCCGATCTCGGGCCGGGAGTCAACGGTGAAGCGGCTCACGAAGTCACCGCCCGGCACTTTGTCTCCCGAAGGAAAGAGCGGCGTCTCCTGCGGCTCAGCGGCGTTCGACTCGCCGTCTAAGCGGTTGCCCGGATCGTCGGTCAACGAATCGACAATCGTCAGGGTGTACCGGTCGTCGGGGAGCGGATCGAAGAAATTGAGACGGATGGTGGTCTCGCCGGGGCCGCCCGACATGGTGTTGTCGATGAACTCGATTGACTCGATCGCGACCAGGCCTACCCGATCGCCAACCAGACGGTAGCGGCCCGGATTGGTCGCGATCGTGTCCGCGACTGCCGGGTAGACGAAGCCGCCGCCGACCGCCCCCGTCACCGCCGCAACGATCGCGCTCGCGATGTTCTCGCCCGAATTGGGATCGATCTGGAAGTAGAACGGATCGCCCGGATCGATCGGATCGCCGGCGATGCCGCTCGCGATACTCGCCCCGCTTTGGTTGGTGGAGCCTGTCAGGCGCGAAACCGCTTCCAGGTAATCGCGGGGACCGGAGCCGTTGAAGTTGGCATTGTCTCCCAGGCCGATCACGATCGCGCCAAGCCCGATCAGCGCGTCGATGGTTTCCTGGATCCCGCGTCCTGCGGCGACCGGGCCCGAAAACTCGGTGTCCCTGCCGGGCAAGAAACTCGCTTCGGAAACCATCACGCCATCGACTCCGACAAACACTTCGCCGCTATCAGCCGAATTGGTGTCGAAGTAGCGTGTGCCGACGTCGGTGGCGACCAGAATGATGGGGGTCGCTCCGTCGCGGAAGCCGCCACCGCCCCGGTTTCCCGCTGCCGGCAACTGCATGCCGGCCGGGGTGTAAGAACCAAAATTGGGCACATCGCCCGAGGAGCCCGGGTTCGTTTGCGGATTGTTTCCCGGCCCCTGCGAGCCCGCGACCCCGTTGTCCAGCACCGAACCGTTCGAGTTGCCGTCGTACCCTAACCCGGTCGCGATCTGAAACAGGGCTTCGATTCCCGACTCGGGCGAGTCGTCTCCGCCGCCTGGTGCCACTCGGGTCAAGGCGCTGTTGATTGCGTCGGTGAAGCCGACCGTGCTATCCAGGACGATCGGTTGGTTCAGAATGAAGGGCAGGTTGTTGCCCGTGCTGTTGCCCGAACCGTTGCCGAAGTCTTCGAAACGTCCCACGCCAAAGCCCAGGTCCATACCGGGAATGGCTGCCTGCAAGGCGGCGATAATGCTGGGGAACTGGCTCGTCAGGGTGGGGGCGACTCCCGAGAAGCTTCCCGTATCGTCAAACAGCAGGAACACATCGATTGCCCCGGCACCCACCGCGCCTCCCATTCCCCGCATCGGGAAGTCGACAAAGTCGATGTCTAGGCTGTTCACCAGCGGTGTTGGGCCGTCGGTCGATGGCTTGGGATCAAATAGGTCATAGTCCCGTTCGCCGGTGACATAGACTCCGCCGACCTGGGGTCCCTGCGTATCCAGGAAGATACCCAGCCGCTGCTCGGTGTCTCCTTCGCCATCCGAAGCGGTGTTGACGTTGCCGGCGACATCCTCGGCGGTCACGAGCAGTTGGCGTAGACCATCCAGGGGGAAGACCGAAGCCGCATTCAGGTCGATCGCCGAAGTGATCTCCCACCGACCGGTTGCGAAGGCGTTGTTACCGCTTAGGGGGATCGCCACGGTTTGGCCGAGCAACAGATCGCCCGCCGTGACGGCACCGTCGCCATCCAGATCAGCAAAGAGCCGGACAATGGCGTTCGCTTCGGCCTGGCCGAAGAACGTTGGGGTCGAGTCACTTGTGATGCGATCGCTCAGCGTGGTGGGGTCGGCGGCGACTCCGGTGTCACTCGCCGCGTCCAGCCCATCGGTCGCATCGGTCGGATCACCGAACGCTACAGGGGGCGCTACCGTATCGATCTCGAAGGGGAGCAAGAAGTCGGGGCTGATGTTGCCCGCGCGATCTTCGATCTCCAGCTTGAAGTTGTGAACGCCGTCGGGGATGGCGGTCCCGTTCGTGTTGTTCAGGGTGAGCGAAATCTGGCGGGTGATGTCGGCAAATGTCACAAAGTCGCCGGTGTCCGCAAAGCTGTCGTAAACGAGCGTTTCGCTGGCTCCCACGTTGCCGTCGGGACGCACGTACAGACGGAACTTCACGTCATTGGGGAAGCCGTTCGTGGCTCCTCCCGCCGTGGTGGCGTTGCTCCGCATGACAACCGTCGGGCGGGACACCAGCGTGACATCGTCGGCGCTGGACCGTCCGGCGTCGGTCGTCAGGTCTAGGAACGGCGTGTTGGGCGCGTCCGTGTCGATCCAGACACGCAGCGCGTCGCCCTCGGCTGAACGCACACCGGCGGCGTTTTCGTAGATCGCAAAGAGGTCATAGGTTCCGTCGGCAAGCGGTTCGAGCGTGATCTCCCAGAGGCCCTGACCGTCGCCCGCAACGCCGTCGCTGCCGTCGGTTCCGATCGTGCCTTCGCCGACCAGCAAAGCGGGGCCCGCGACGCCGTTCACAACCCGGCGGGCAAAGACATCAACCTCCAGGTTCTGCGGACCAAAGCCGCTGACCGCGATCTGGCGGATCGAGGTGACATTGTCCGTGTCTCGCATGCCCGTGTCGCTGCTAGCCAGCAGGTCGGGAGCGGCAGGAGCACCAAGCTCTCCTTCCGAGGCAATCGTGATGAAGATCGGTTCGGAAAGCAGCGAGTAGCCAACAGCGCCGCCACCCACGCCGCCCCCCCCATTGAATGCCGCGATCAGCTCATTGGTATTCGAGAACCGGATCGCCGCGGGGTCCATCGCCAACAACAGGTCTAGCGACGAGCCCGCACCGACGCCAAAGGCCCGTATGTTCTGTCCCAGGGTGTCGCGGATCGTAGCGACTTCATCAGCAAATCCGGAGCCGCCGTCACCGTCGGAGAGGAATACCACGTCCGTTGAGCCGTTGGGGAAACCCGCCTGACTGAGCGACGACAACACCCCTTGAAATGCGGATTCGAAATCCGTCCCGCCGGTGTCGCGCAACAGCATCAACGCCTCTTCGACGTTCGTTGTGCCATCGCCATCGGTGTCGGCAAGCGGCGTCGTGAAGAACTGAATCCCCGGCGTGTCGGGGTCCATGTCGATCAGATTCGCTACGGATTCGAACGCCACGATCGAGACCATCGCGGTGTTTCCGCTGCCGCGGTCAATCAGTTGCTGATTGAGCGCCTTGAACCCCGCGATCTCGGCGTCGAGGATCGTATTCGGTGTCCCGTCGCCGTTTTGGTCACCGATTGAATCGCCAGCAAAAGTGTTGCCGGTGCTGCCGGAGATATCGATCACAAACACCGCGTTCTCGGCGCTCAAGAGCGGTTGCCCAAGAATCACCCGCGTGCGTGCCGATACGATGTACTCTCCATCGGGCAGCGCGGGCGCGGTGGCGGTCCATGCTGCGCTCAGGCCGAGCCGATCGGCATCGATCACCGTTACGGCACCGCTGGTGCGATTGGTGATCAGCAGATCGGTGTCGTAACCGATGCCACCTTCGCTATCGATGGTGCCGATCTGAACGTCGGCGCGGGGAATCTCGAGAAAGGTTTCCAGATCGTTCTGGATGACGAAGGAAGGCGTGTTGTCCGAGGTGATACCGTCTGAATTCGAGGCCCCGGTGTCGGAGTCGGGCGTGAGCGCCAGGCCGCTGGGCACCGGCGCGTGGAGATTCTCGATTTCCAAGGCATAAACGGTCCCCGAACCGAGCGCGCCGTCTGAGTCCGTGACCGTGAAGTAGTAGAGTTCTCCCTCGATCGCGGGCAGGGTGATCACTTCCGACGCGGCGCGGGGCCCGCCGATAAGTGACGCGCCCAGATCATCAACCACATCGATATCGATCGCGTTGTTGGTGGCGAAAGCCTCGAGAACGATTTTGCCCGTCTGGTGAGCGCGGTAGCGAAACACATCGGTTTGGTCGCCGACGGCGCTATCCACGCGGAAGTTGGCGATCGAGACCGTCGGCTCCGAACCGATCGATTGCCCCAGCGGCGGCTCGAGGTCGTTCAATGCCTCGATGTCGTTGCCTCCGCCCCCTGCCCCGCCACCGATCAGCACTGCCAGCAGGCGGCGGTCCTCCAGCGGTTCGGCCCTAAGCCGACGCCCCCGTTTCCAATCCAGCACCCGGTCGATCGAGGAAGTCTTGCGAGAACCGGTGAGCAGCGCTTTCCCGCGGCGGACGAATCGGAACATGGCGGTCTGTCTGGGGGGGCAGGCTATCGAGACCGTGCCAGCAGATCGGCTAGCAGCGGGTCTTATGGATGGGCAATATGAGTTGGTTGCGGAGTATAGGCATTCCTTGCGGAGGGGATCAAGCAACTGTTGCGGACAACCCGATGCCACGCGGCCCTGTTGAGAACGTCAAATCAACAAAAAAACCCGCTCGCGCTGTCGCGCGAGCGGGTTGCTTAGTGCAATCTTGTTGCCGCTCTCGGCGGTTTGCCAAGAAGCGACCCCCCGTGCAGGGGGTTTGTGAGCCTTTAGTACCGAAGTTCCACGCGGGCAACCAACCCGTCGAAGCTCATCGTGTCGCCCAAGTCGGTGTAGTTGTCGGCCCGTACGGCATCGACCCAGTCGCTGGTCGTGACGACGTTGCCCCAGTGTTGGAACTGGTAGCCGGCCGATACCCGCATGCGATCGTTAGTCGTCTTAAGCCGGACACCGATCTCGTATTCAACCTGCGAGATGACGCGATTGTCTTGCCAGCGTGCTTCGGCAAGAAGAACGTCGGTGGTCGAGTTGACCATCGTGTAGTCGGCGTTGACGCGGCCGCTCATCGCCGCAGCAGACACCTTGCCATAAACCACAATCCCGCGTCCGACGTGACGCTCCAGATCGAGGCCCGCTTTGAGTCCTCCGCCATCGAAATCGATCATCGTGTCGGTGTCGATGGTTCCTGCGGCTCCGCCGGAGAAGACCCCCGTTTGGGCAAAATCCTGCTCGAGGTTGCCATAGACAGCACCTAGCGAGTAGCCCAGCGAGCACCAGTCGCAGCCGAGCAGCTGATCGTGAAACAGCACATCGACGAGTTGAAAGTCGATGTTCTGAGTCGCGTCAACAGGCCCGACCGACGCGGTGATGGTGGAAAGCGGGTGGTGCACCAACGAGCGAACAGCGCCCCCGCCCCCCGGGATAACTGGCGGAATGAGCGAATCCGCCGCGCTCGATTCAAAGAACGTGTAAGACGCTGTGAGGCTCGCGCAGTCATCCAGATTGATTCCCATGCCCGCACGGAACCCGGGCTCGTAGTCTTGCTGGATTGATGCGATACGTCCGTAAGGCGCGGTGCCGGCTCCGCCGATCCCGTCTTGCTGCTGGGCGTGCGTGACGTCGCCGCCCGTGGGCCGCAGATACAGGAACTCGCCAAAGAAGAAACCGTGGTGCCGGGGCTTACAGGGCGGGCCGCACTCGCAGGCAAGCTCGCCACATGCGTCGCAAGCCGGCTGATAGCCATAGTCACAAGACTCCGGCTCGTAATTGAAGCACTGCTCCGGCGAGGGATGGCAGGCTCGCTCGATGAGGTCAGCCCCCGTCGATACCGTGCGGTAAGCCGGGGCGGTTGGCTGCCCCGCCGCGGGGGCTTCTGGCCCGTCGCCGACAAACACGACCGTGCTTTGCGGCTCTTCGATGGCGTAGAAATCTTGATCGGCAAAGGCCGCTGAAGTCAGCGACAGCGCCATCAAGAACGAGTTTGCAACAGCTGCGCGGCGCGCACCCCAGGCGTGTCTGGCAGACATTGGGCCCCCCCATCTTGCCATCTTGTGGTTGGATCGAAAATCGATCGCTTACACTCCCGCTATCGACCCGTACGGTCGTTGGACTTCGATCGATCTTGACGATTGTGACGAACAATCGGGTTGTGATAGCGGCCCCTTGCGTCGGGCAAAGCGAGGCACAAGCAGGCCGGGACACTACCTGGAGCTGGTCAATGCCCGCAGCGGAGGTGTCTCCTGCACGATGTCTGCAGACGGGGCGAGGCTCGCTTCGGGGGGGGGGCTTTCTCCGTCTGTCCCCTTGCCCCGACGGCGGATCGCGCTAGTTTGTCATGGTACAGGCACGTTGGGTGCCACCTTGCCAGCCTCCCAAGCCCTCGCCCCCCTTTACGGTTTGCCCCGTCGCCTTCCTGGTGCCGAGACCCGGGCAGCCTTCTGCGAGGCATTCAAGTAGCTCTCCCCTCAGGCCCTCCGATTGTCCCGCTCGACGCCCCCCTCTGCCCGTCCCGCCTCCGCCAAAACGCATCGCCAGGAACCTTCTCGGGCGCGGTTTGAGCGGTTCCGCCAGGCGTACGCTACGGGCGATGTTCGCTCCTACACCCACGATGAAGAAAGCGAAGCTCCGTCAGCCGCCAAAGCCTCGGATCAAAAGAAAGATCGGCACGGCAATGACGAACGCCGCCGGTACCTTCGGCTGTACTTGGCGTGGCTCTGGCCTCATCGGGGTGCCATCCTGCTGATGATGGGCCTGGCCCTGGCGGTGGCAACGCTCGAGGTCGCCCAGCCACTCTTCATGCGCTATGTGGTTGACGATGTGCTCCTGCGCGAGGGGCTCACCCGTGCGGAGCGTCTTGCCCGGCTGCATGTGGCCGGAGCCGTCTTGTTGGTGGTGGTTCTCTCGGATCGGTTGCTCGATATCTGGAAGAACTGTCAGCAGCGGCTACTCAATCTGCGGGTGGTCCTTTCTCTGCGGCGGGCCTTGTTCGGGCGACTGTTGCGTTTGCCTCTCGGCAAGCTCAACGACATGAAGACGGGCGGGATCTTGTCGCGTCTGAGTGGCGATATCGACCGCACGACGGGGCTGATGCAGCTGGCGGTGATCTCGCCGGCGGTCTCGCTGGCGAGGCTGCTGATCGCGGTTGGCATCTTGCTCGCGGTCAACTGGCGGCTCGCGCTGACGGCAATGACGGTGATCCCCCCCGCCATGCTGATCAGCATGTGGGTGGCACGGCGTATCCGACCCATCTATCGCTCGATGCGCAAGGAAAACTCCGAGATCGACGCCCGCGTTAGCGAAACCTTTGGCGGCATCCGCGTGGTGCGGTCTTTCCAACGTGAGACCCGGGAACTGGCCGGCTTCCTGGTGGGTCGTCACACGATCGCCCGCAAAGAACTGTTCGCCCACCGGCGTGAGATCGTGCTCTGGAGCAGCTGGGCCCTGATCTTGGCCACCGTGAACGTGGTGATCATCTGGTACGGCGGATTCCTGCAGCTCGCGGGGAGCGCTACGGTCGGCGATATTATGGCCTTCCAGTGGTACACCTTCATGCTGCTCAATCCGGTCTGGCAGATTGTTAACTCGTTCAGCGAGATGCAGCGTTCGCTGGCGGGCATGGAGCGTGTGTTCGAGGTGCTGGAGAGCTCCGAGGATAAGCCCGATCGGCCAGGCGCTCTTGAGGCACCGCGCCATGTGGATGAGATCCGCTTCGAGGACGTCACGTTCGCCTACAACGACGGCGTGCCCGTGCTGCACGCATTTAATTTGACCGCCCCCGGCGGATCGGTTATTGCCTTGGTCGGCCGCAGCGGTGCCGGCAAGACCACGGTTACCGATCTTGTTGCGCGTTTTTACGACCCGACCGAGGGGCGCGTCACGCTCAACGGGATCGATCTGCGTGATCTGCGTTTGGACTCTTATCGCAGCCTGCTCGGCGTCGTCCAGCAGGAGACGTTCTTGTTCGACGGCAGCGTGCGTGACAACATCGCGTACGGCCGCCGTCACGCGAGTGATGCCGAGGTGATCGAAGCCGCGCGAGCGGCTAACGCCCACGAGTTTATTACGGATCTGCCCGCTGGCTACGATTCGCTCATCGGCGAACGCGGCGTGCGTTTGTCAGGCGGGCAAGCGCAGCGACTCTCGATCGCCAGAGCGATCCTTGCCAATCCACGGATCCTGATCCTGGACGAAGCCACCAGCAACCTCGATAGCGAATCTGAGCAGCTTATCCAGCAGTCGCTCGATACGCTGATGCACACACGCACAACGTTTGTTATCGCCCACCGGCTTTCGACGGTTGCCCAGGCCGATGAGATCGTCGTGCTAGACGAGGGGCGAATCGTTCAGCGGGGCAAGCATGAAGAGCTGATGCGGCGTGGCGGGCCTTACCGCGAGATGGTCGCCCGGCAACGCGATGCCATGAGCGACGGCGCGGCGCTAACCATCGGTTGACGTAGCGACGATTGGTTTAACCTGCTGGCCGGATGCCACGCGGCCAGTCGCCGCGATCGCGGACGATGTGCGGCTCAAGCGATCGTTGCCAAGCTTAGCGGTGCTGGCAACGTCGTCAGAGAGAAGTCTCGTCGGGACTGTCTTTCAAGGTCAGCCCAAACTCACGATCCCAGAATTCGAGCAGCTGTTCGGTAGTCTTGATTCCGCCCCCGGCGACATTGTTTCCGATCACCTGCGTAGGCAGGCCGATACGCTTGATCGAGTTGAGCGTGGCGAACAACTCGATGTGGCGTTTGAGCCGCTGATCGAGTTGGCCCGACTCGTCGCGCAGCTTGAGGCTCAGGGCATCGGCATCGACGAACCGGCGGGCCTCGAGCAGCGCGGCCGTGTACTTGGGCAGGCGGTCGCCTTCGAGCAACCAGCGATGCATGGGTTCAAAGGACTCAGGTGCCAACTCCGAAACAGCGAGCGACAGCTTCGCGAGCTTGCACGCTCCGCGGCGCTCTTTGGCTCCGCGGGCCACATAGGGATTGCACAAAACTTCGCCGGGAACGGGCATCACAATAACGGCTATCTGACCGTCACGCTGCGCGAGGGCTTCGGTTAACAGCTCGTGAAATTCGCGGCAGTGGGGGCACGCGTAGTCCATGAGTTCCAGGACCATGTGTGGTGCCTCGGGCGACCCCAGCACCGGGTGTTCATAGGCCTCGATTGAGAGCCGATTGTTGAGAAAAGCAACTTTTCGCGAGCCGCCCGGTCGTCGGTAGCTGGAAAGTTCGCTTGCCGACTCCTTATTTTCTGAGGCACTCGACGGCCCGTTGGAATCGTCGGGCGAAGTGAGCGGGAACGCAGAGTCGTCCGCCGGCGTTGCCTTTGCAGCAGGAGGCCGATCGAAACCCGTCACTTGCAAGTCTTCTGGAGCCGTGAACTCAGTCGCCGGGGGACCCTCGCTTACCGGACCGAAGAGTTGCCCCAACGCCAGACCCGCAACGGCAAGCACTCCTAGCAGGGTGGGTGCTCCCAAGGCCGGTGGGCTGCCAGCCAGCGGCGCGCTAACGGGTTTACCTAGCAGTGCGGCCCCGGTCGGGGCGGCATCGGCGCTGCGATAACCACGCAACACAAAGAGACCCGTGACTGCCAGCACTCCGCACGCATGGGTCGCTAGGCAGTAAATGCAGAAAGAATCCAACGCGGTAGCTTGCACCCCGACGAACCAGCAGGCAGCCCCAACGGCCGCGAAGCCGAGCCCCTCGACCAGGCGCCAACCCATCGCGGCGGCTGCGTTGTGGCGTCCGATCAGCGCTGTGGCTGCAAGCAACAAGAGATAGGTGCCGGCACCTAGCGCCGCGACGGGGGCTCCCCACCACTTGGCCCAGCGACTCGCCAACGCGGCTTCGCAATCAAAGGCGCTAAAGAAATCACACCCCGCGACGGCTCCAGCCTGGGCTCCGGCGATGATCAGGTAAATGCTCAGCCCCAGCGCCGTCACAAGCAGACACCTTGCTCCCCACAAGAGCCTGCTATCGAGCGGCATTGATGAAGAAGCGGAGTGCATTGCGGGGCTGCTAGCAGGCGGTGGGCGAAGGAAGGCCTTCCAGTATACGCCGCGTGAGACCCTCGTTGGGGGGGGCGACAGTGCGGGTCTTGCGGGTTGTTCTCATCCTGAGGCCTGGGCAGTGCCGATATCAGCGGGTGTTGAGAGACATGACGCCGCGGAGATGGCGTGGTGGCTTGGGAGACGCCCCTGCGCGTGCGGATTCCGGCCCTCTTTCAGCCCCCGACCTGTTCGCTATTCCGCCCCTAAGTACTGGTTGCGAGTTCTCTTTCAATGAATATGCATCCCAAGATTCGTCCGCTCTGGCAGCGGATTCCTTTGTGCGGTGCTCTGGGCGGGCTCTGGGCGTACAAAACGCTTCGGCTGCCGCATGCGGTCTTGCCGCGCGACATCAAGGCGATCGTCCGCAACTGGGATCCGCGGATGTTCAGCAAGCTGATCGGATCGGGTCTGACGAAGGCCTACATCGATCAGCCGTGCGAGTTTCGCATCCCCGCCAAGATCGAATCCAAAGCGGTCGTGGCTCCTGAGCATCGTATGAGCCAGGATCAGCTTAACTCGTTCTACAAACGCGGCTTCGCCGGCCCCTTTGATGTCTTCCAGCCGGAAGAGATGCAGGATTTCAAGAAAGACCTGCTCGCGATCGAGGGAACAAAGAGCAGCACGTACGGCTTCCAGACGCCGCGCGATCGGCACTTTGAGATGCCCCGTCTGTGGGACTACATGAAGACGCCCGCGGTCACGGACCGCATCGCCCAACTGCTGGGCGAGGATCTGCTTTGCTGGCGTTCGCAGATCTTCTATAAGGGGCCCGGTTCGCCGTCCATTCAGTGGCACCAGGCGAGCACGTTCATGGTAGAGGACTACCAAGACCCGGCTCTCTTTCCGCGTGATCGGAACGATCTGTTCCAGATCACCGCCTGGATCGCGGTGGATGAATCCACGACCGAGAACGGCTGCCTCCGTTTTGCTGCGGGCACGCACAACCGGATTCGGACCATCAGTTTCGGCGGCAACGAGGGATTTTACAACGCGTCCTTCTCGCTCGACTTTGAAGAATCTGAAGCCGAGATCGTAGAGGTTCCCTGCCGAGCGGGGCAGATGATCCTCTTCACCGAACGCTGCATCCATGGTTCGGCGGCCAACACGACCGATCGCCATCGCTTGGCGTTCAACATCCGCGCTATTCCGACCGACGTGGCCGTTTACCCGGGCAAAAAGTTCTACCGCTCGGTCTACAACGGCGGCAAGTACTACCTCGATAACTGGGGCGTTGCTCAGTTGCGGGGCGAAGATCAGCATCGCCTGAGCCGCACGATCGATCCGGCTGTGTCACAACGCGGCGTCACGCCGCACTCGCTCCGTGCCGCGGCCTAGTAGCGCGGCTACGGACAACACCGTTTCCCGGGGGGGAGAGACGTCGATATGCGATTGCTTCGGGGTCAACGTGCTCTGGTCACCGGCGCAGCGAGCGGCATTGGCCGCGCGATAGCGCTCGAGCTTGGCCGGAGCGGCGTAGACCTCATGTTGGTCGATGTCAACGTCTTGGGTCTTGAGCGGGTGCGTCGCGATCTCGAACCTTTTGGTGTCGATGTCGCGACGCACCACGCCGACCTCTCTGAGGTGGCACGCGTCTACGAGGTTGCCGAAGTGGCCCTGACGCGGTGGGCGGGTGTCGATGTTCTCGTAAACAACGCGGGCGTGACCTATCACGGCCCCACGCACACCATGCCCGCCGAAGAGTGGGAGCGACTCCTCGCGATCAACCTCCATGCCAAGCTGCGGCTGACGCAGCGGTTGCTGCCCGCACTGCTCGCGCGGCCCGAAGCGCACATTCTGAACGTGTGCAGCGTTTTGGGCCTGTCGGGTATGCCCCGCGTGGCGGCCTACTGCACCACCAAATTCGCGATGGTCGGCTTTAGCGAAGCGCTCCGCGCTGAGTACGGCCGCATCGGTCTGGGGGTGACGGCGCTGTGCCCCGGCTTTGTCGAGACCGGTCTGTTTGCCGCCGCGCGGCCTGAACTGCCTGGCGGCTCGCCCAAGCGGCCGCCTAGCTGGATGTGTGTGTCTCCCGAGCGGGTCGCCCGCCGCGCCGTGCGTGCGATCCGTTACAACCAGCAGCGCGTTGTGATCGATCCCGTCGGGCGTTGGGTCCATGGGTTCAAGCGGTTGGCCCCGGCTCTGTTCGATACTCTGCTGGCCATGGGCCGTACGCGGCGGATTGCCAAGAAGCACGCCGTGCTCAGCGCCCTCGACCCCGATCTTCAGCGGGCCTTGCGGGCCAAGCTCGGTCTGGGCGTGCCCACCGACGCTCCGCAGCGTGTCGCGGCCTGATTCGGCTCGCTACTGCGTCAGCGAACCTGTGCAGCTGCTCCCGGCACCGGCCGTGCATCCGAAGCAGTGCTGGGCGGTGCGGATCTCACGACCAACGAGGGTCGTCGGATCGAGATCCCACAAGAACCGATCCTCGCAGCCCGGTGTGCGGAGCTGCAGGGCGTAGTTGAAATCGCAATCGTGGACCCTGCCTTGGCTGTCCACGTGGATCTGACGCCGGCACATCAGCCCGTCGATCGTAGCGGGATTGTACGCTTCGCGCAGCAAACGTTCATAGTTTTCCAGTTCGCCTCGGCGCTGGAGATCGTCGCGCCAACGTGCGATCGGCATATTGGTGATGGTCCACAACTCGCTGAAGTGCAGGTCGAATCGGGCCTTCAGCTCACGGCGGTAGTCCGCTTCCAGCACGCCCTGAGGGGGCGGCAGCGAAGGCCCGGTTGGGTTGTAGACCAGCGTCAGTCGCAACTCAGGAGTGGTTCCGTAGCCCACCGCGTTCAAGCGCCGCAGGCCCTCGATCGAATCGCTATAAGCGTTTGATCCACGCTGTTTGCGAATGTTCTCTTCGAGGTAACACGGGAGCGACGCCACGACATGAACCTTGTGCTCCGCAAGAAAATCGGGGACCCAGTCGTAGACCAACTTCTCGCGAGCGTCGCGAACCTGAAGGATCGTCGGATTGCAGCGGTCCATGACCCGCTTTCCCCGCTTCCGTACGCCCTCCACCAGCGGACGGAAGTTTGGATTCATCTCGGGCGAGCCACCGGTCAGATCAACCGTGGTCACATCAGAGGCAGCCGCCAACCAGTCGAGCAGCCGCCCGGTTGTTTCCTCCGTTAGATTCTCGTGGGCCGCGGTCCGCAGCGGCGAAGACTGCACATGGCAATGGCGGCATGCCAGATTGCAGGCGAGCCCCACATTGATCTGGAGGGTGGTGAGCGTTTCCGCCGCGCGCAGCGTGCCCCCTATCTGTTCACGAAACGTCGGCAGCGGGACGAGCGGCAAGAGCATCGGTACAGAACGAAAATTGGCAGGCAGGAACTACCGCGTGAAACGAAAAAGCTCGCGGACCCTACCAGGGCCGCGAGCTTAACGTGTTAAGGGGGCGGAGTGAAACCGAGCCGTTTCCTGCTCAGTAAGCCAGATCACACGGTATGGTGACGGCGATTGATCTGCTTCGAGGGGTTACGGCCGCGCCAGCCACCTGTGTTGCGGTAACCGAACTCGGTTGCGAACCATTCGGCGTAGCGTTCGCGATCGGTATAGCCAGCATTACGGTTGTCCAGCAGGTGTCCCAACTCGTGGATGAGGATGTTGTTCAAGTAGAAGTCGCGGATCGTTTCTGTGGTCCAATGCAGCGTCCAGGATCCCGCATCACCCTGCCGCCACACGCCTCCGTACATGCGAGCCTCGTTCGCGATCGCCGGCGGGGGAGGAGTGGGGAAGTACTCGATGAGCCCTTCATCGACCGGATAAAGGTACAGCGTCGATCCCCATTGCATGCCGTAGCACGGCAAGCTCTGCTTTTTACGAGTCATTTGACTGAATTGGATGACCTGCAGGTCTTTCACGAAGTGTTGCGGAAGCTGAGCAAGCCGATCCGCGACTTCCGCGGGCGTAACGACGTGGCGATAGCCGAAGCCCGGCTTCTTGACGACATACCGCACGCGGTGCGGGGCTTCGGTCGGCTCGTGCCAGTCCTCGGGAGGCGAGAAGGGCAGCTCCAGGTTTCGCTGAGCGACGCCACGCAGCGATTGGGGCGTTACACTCCGCGACAAGCGCGCGTTGGCGGCGGAGTTGCGGCCACGCGCCTGGCGCAGCTGTGTCGGCGCGCGGTGCGTCGCTTGCTGCGGTGAGCGCGAACGGCCTGAGTTCTTGTGATTTTTCATGGCGATCGAAACCTTGGCGTATGACCGAATGACGCGGTCCGTAGTTGCTCGATCGGCCTCCATACCGGGGTGACAAACCGGACGAATCCGCCGAAGCTGACCCGCCGAGGAAGGGGCCTCTGTGATTGATGACGCACAGAAAGTCTCTCTGGTTCTCATCCTAGACTCGGTCTGGCTAGGTTCGCAAAAAAGTCCATAAACTGTTTTCATATAAGTACTTACGCATGGATTGCAGCGGCGTTTTGGCGGGCTGAATCGGCTTTAACGAGGTCCCCTGAAGCGGCTCTCATGGGGTTTGCGTCGCGTGGAAATGACGCAAATTGGGTGGCCTTCGCAACTTGGGTTGACCCGCGTCGCTGAAACCTCAAACCGATCTAAATTTCCCCCTAAATGGGGGGTGCGGTAAAACGCATCCTCTCCCCTCATGACCGAGCCGTCAGAACCGCTGCGGACAAGCAAGGAATTCCACCCGAACGGGGGGGGTGTGGCCGAGGGGGGGGGAAGTCGGCTTGGCGTCTTCGCTCGTCATTGGACCCCCGGCGAAACCAAGACACGCTTAGCGGCCTCGGTTGGTGACGGGCCTGCAGCGGCCGTTGCACGAGACATGCTCATGGCGACCTTGCACCGCTGTTCGACAATCGGCGCAGAGCGGTTCGTGGCTTTCACCCCCCCCCAAGCGCAGCCAGCCTTCTTAGAGATTGCGCAGGAAATATCCGGCCAGTGGCGCTGCGTCGCTCAACCTGGGGGGCCACTGGGTGACCGCATGCGCCGTTATCTTTCCGGAGCCGATGCTGCTGAGCCTGGTGCCACGATCCTGATTGGCTCTGACAGCCCCGATCTCCCGCTAGAAGCCCTGCGCGAGGCGCTCTCGTGGCTGGCCTGTGCCGGCAGGCGCTTTGTGCTGGGGCCAGCTTCGGACGGGGGCTACTGGCTGATCGGAGCCAAAGGCGAACTGCCGCCCGTCTTCGACGACATGCCGTGGGGCTCCGCTCGGGTTTACTCGCTTACTGTCAGCCGCCTCATCGCGGCCGGATGGCGTGAAGGGGTCGATTTCCGTACGGTCACACCCTGGTACGATATCGATCGCCTCGATGCACTCAACGAACTGCGTGTGCGTCTGTGCAGAAGCACGGGTGATGGGGCCCTCAGCACTTTGCAAGAACAGTTAACCGCGATTCTCGGGCCGCCCTCAGCGAGCACGATCTAAACTCACCAGAGTTGCTCGGCGAAGCAGGCACCGGTTTCGGCGGGATGAAAAATGTCAGCCGTAAATCGATCGAGCGAGCTAGTTGTCGTGGGCGGCGGTGTGATCGGCCTCTCGATCGCCGATGAGGCGCTGCGGGCCGGCCTTTCCGTAACCGTCCTCGAACGGGGGCGTTGCGGCCGCGAGGCCTCTTGGGCCGGTGCCGGCATCCTTCCGCCTCGCTCCTGGTACGTGAAGGATCCGCTGCTCGATCGCTTGGCAAAGTGTTCCGCCGAATTGTTTCCCTTGTGGTCCGCTCGGCTCCTGGAAGAGACCGGCATCGACAACGAGTACTGGCATTGCGGAAGCACCTATCCGGTGCGTGGGGCCTCGGCGGCGGAGACACGCGCCACGCTGGCTCGCTGGGAGCAAGACGGCGTAGTGATCGAGCCACACGATGAGCACTTTGTCCACGTGCCAGCGGAGGCTCAGGTTCGCAATCCTCGGCACCTTCGCGCGCTCATTGCCTCGGTGCTTCGCCGCGGCGGCAAGATTGTCGAAGGGGCCCGTGTTGTGGGTTTCCAGCACCAAGGCGATCGGTTGTCCGCCGTTTGCACGACTGACGGCGACTATCAGGGGGCGGCATGCTGCCTAGCCGCGGGGTGCTGGACCCCTCATCTCGCCGAGCTGACGAACGGTGTGGCCCCCGGGCAACCGGTCCGTGGACAGATTCTGCTCATGAGGCCGCGTAAAGCGCCACCACACATCATTCACGATCCTCCTTGGTACCTTGTTCCGCGGCGCGACGGCTTGGTGCTCGTGGGGGCGACGGTAGAGAACGTTGGCTTCGCACGCGGCGTGACCACCGAAGCGCGAGCGCGTCTGCTTGCAGCCGCCGAGCGGATGATGCCCGGGCTGGGGTCGGCACCGGTCGAGGCGTTTTGGTCGGGCCTGCGACCTGCTTCCGCAGACGCTCTGCCACAGATTGGCAGATTGCCGGGATATCACAACTTATTGGTCGCAGCCGGGCATCATCGCTCGGGGCTCCAGTTCTCTCCGCCAACAGCCAAGCTCATCGTCGCCGAGCTTACGGGAGCCAACCCTCCCCTGAGCGAAGAGCATATTGAGAGGCTGAAGCCAACGAGGTTTGCCCCCGCCGTTCGGTCGTAAGGGCGGCCAAGATCGGGGCCGACTAGGAAGCCGCCGTACCCGGGATCGCACTCGACCGGCCCAATACCTGGGCGATCATTTGCTGACGTACGGCGAGCATCTCCGCCGCGATCGCGATCGCGATCTCGCCGGGTTCGCCCCCCTCGATCGAAACGCCGATCGGGCAACGGAACGAGAGGGCTCGTTCTTTGCTCATTCCGTCGGAAACCAGCCGTTGGGCTAACTCGCGGCGTTTCTCCTTGCTGCCAACCACACCGAGATAGGGGATCTCTATATCGCGTGAGAGTATGGCACGCAGGATCGGATAATCCGTTTCGACGCCCATGGTTGCGCAGACCACGAACTCATCTCCCTCGAGTCGTTGGGCAAGATCGGCGGGTTCGGAGCGGCACAGGCGTTCGAGTCCCAGCGAAGCGGGAAGCAGGCCGACCCATTCGCGGTGAGAATCGATGCAGATCACCTCGCAGTCCATCAGCAGCAAGGCTCTGGCTAACCGCTGCCCGATATGGCCGGCACCAAACAGGTAAACCCGCCAGGGGCGCGTGTTTTGTGGATCAAAGAAAAGTGTCATGGTTCCCTCGCCGGGCATGCCAAGGTTGCGGTCGAGGTGCCACTCAACCAACTGCGGGCCAGGGGGACGAAGACTTTCGAGCATCGATCGCGCAAAGCCGATCGCTTTCTGCTCGACAGCCCCGTCACCGACGTGCCCCTGCACCCTACCGTGTTCACCAACAAGCATCTTCGTGCCGCGACCGACCGTGCCGTTGGATTCGACGACCGTCACCAGCACTAATCTTTCGCCCTGCACGGCGCGTTCGGCAAAACGGCTGATAAAACGCTGTGAGGCGTTCATGGACGGCAGCGGGGGCGCGCGGGGGGTGGCACAGAGGGGGCGGTCCGACGACAGATCGCCGGGTATGGGGATCGATTATAGCGACCCGCCGTTAGCTGACCCCCCCGTTTGCTGCGGGGTACCGCCGCCGTGGTGCCCGGTCGCGAGCATCGGTCCGGTCGTAGCGGTTGCTGCAATCGGTGCGGCCGCTCCGGTGGCCGGAGCCAGAAAGCGGGGTGGTGAGCATGACCTACCTTTCGAAAACCGAAGGGACTTCCGCGGCGAAACACGGCGCTCGTTATGCGCTTGTTGGTTCGGCTGGCGAGTCCGCTCGGCAGGGTTCCCTCTCCATCGAACAAGAGATGCTCACGCTCGATTCGCCTACCGCTGAAAGCCCGCTGCTGGGGTCCCTTCTTTCCGAGGACTCGTTCAGTCCCCGCGCGCCCGAATCGATTGAAGAGACCGGTGTCAGCCGAGTCTTTATCGAGTCGTTACTCGAGAAGTTGATGCTTCAGCTTGGGTCGGCAACCGGGCATGATCTGGCGAAGCGGATCTGCCTGCCGTTCCGTCTGGTCGAGCCGCTGCTAGAGGGCATGCGGTCGCGTCAGACCGCGTATCACCAGGGGCAAGCGACGCTCAACGATTACTACTACGCGCTGACCGATACGGGTCGCGAGCGTGCTGCGGTTGCGATGAAGGCATGCGCCTACACGGGGCCCACGCCCGTTCCGCTGGAAGACTATGTGCTCTCGGTGGAGGCGCAGACGATCACTGCCGAGGCGGTGCGTCGCGATCAGCTCGAAGCCGCTTTTGACGACATCAGCGTTGAGCCTCACCTGCACGATGTCTTGGGCCCGGCAGTCAATTCGGGTGCGGGGCTGTTCCTGTACGGTTCGCCGGGGAACGGCAAGACAACGCTCGCGCAGCGGATCACACGTTGCTTTGGTCGCCACATTTGGGTGCCCCACGCCCTGATCGAAGACGGGCAGATCATCAAGCTCTACGACACCGCGGTCCATTCGGCTGCTCCGGTCGAAGAGGAATCGCTCTTGAGCAAAGCGGTTGACACGCGGTGGATCAAGATCCGTCGGCCGACGGCGATCGTCGGCGGCGAACTGACGATGGATAACCTTGAGATCCGGCACGACGCCGTCTCGAACGTTAGCGAAGCCTCGCTGCAGTTAAAAAGCAACTGTGGCTGCCTGCTGATTGACGACTTCGGGCGGCAACGCATCGAGCCGACTGAGCTTCTCAACCGGTGGATTATCCCGCTCGAGAACCGCTGCGACTACCTAACCCTTCCCGGCGGGAAGAAGATCCGGGCACCTTTCGATCAGTTGATTATCTTCTCGACGAATCTCGAGCCGCACGAGCTGGCAGACGAGGCGTTCCTGAGACGGATCCCGTACAAGGTGGAGATCAAGGACCCCTCGATCGGCGAGTTCCGTCAGCTGTTTGACGCGGCCTGTCGATCGCTGGGCTGTGCGCGCCGTGCCGAGGCAGTTGATTACCTGATTCAAAAGCACTATCAGCCACGCAACATACCTCTGCGACGCTGCCACCCTCGCGACTTGCTGACGCAGATCCGCAACTACTGTGCTTACGAGGGGCTCCCCTTCGAGCTGCGGCCCGACTACCTCGATCGAGCCGTTTCGGCGTACTTCACGGCGATCGCGCCCGAGAAGGCCAAACCCTGCTAACCCGCTCCCACCGACCGGCGTGTCATTGTGACCGAATCTCACGAACAACCAAAGCAACAACTCGCGGGCTACGAGCTGATCCAGCGGATCGGATCGGGAGGCTATGGCGAGGTGTGGAGCGCTAGCGCCCCGGGTGGTCTCCAGAAGGCGATTAAGTATGTCTACGGGACCGACCTCGATAAGCGCGCACAGCACGAGTTCAAAGCGCTGGAGAAGATCAAGCAGGTTCGGCATCCGTTCTTGCTTTCGCTCGAACGCATTGAAATTGTCGAGAATCGCTTGCTGGTCGTTACGGAGCTGGCAGATGGCAGCCTGCGCGATCGGCTGCGTGAATGCTATCAGAAAGGACTTCCGGGGATCCCCCGTGAAGAGTTGCTAGGCTATCTCGAGGATGCGGCCGATGCCCTCGATTATCTTGCAACGCGGCACGATCTGGCGCACCTCGACGTGAAGCCCGAAAACCTGTTGCTAGTGGCGGGTCACGTGAAGGTGGGCGACTTCGGGCTGGTTAAGCACATCGGCAATATGTCGCAGTGTTCGCTCGTTGGTGGGATGACCCCTACGTATGCCGCCCCCGAAGTATTCCGCGGTTCGCCCGGCCGCCAGAGCGATCAGTACAGCCTCGCGATTCTTTATCAGGAACTGCTCACGGGTGCCCTCCCCTTTAACGGAGCTAACGCGGCCGAGCTAACGAGTCAACACCTCAACCAAGATCCCGATCTTCGCTCGCTGCCCGAAGCAGATCGCTTTGCGATCGCGCGAGCGCTCAGCAAAGATCCCGCACACCGCTACGAATCGGCGAGTGAGTTTGTGCGTCAGTTACGCAGCGCTGTCAACTGGACTGGCGGGGCTCAAGACGCCTCGTCACCGGTTGCGACTCAAGCCGTGAGGTCGGGCACCGATTTCACTTCGGAATGGGCGTCGTCTCCCACCGACGAGGACTCCACCGAAAGTGCCACGCCGCACCGCGCGGATCGCTGCAATGCCACGGAAGTGTTCGACGAGCCCGGAGTTCCGGCTGACGCGCGCGGCGGAGAGATCGTTTTCGCCGTCCCAACATTCGAGGGGGGGGAAGCCGTTGATACCCCGATCCCTGAGTACGATCCTCGCTCATTCTATGCCCAGCCAACCTTTGTGATCGGCATCGGCGGCACGGCCGGCCGGGTGCTACGTGGGCTGAGAGCATCAATGACGCAGCACTTTGGTGTTGCGGAGCCGTTGCGAGCGTTCCCGCTCCTGCTGCTCGACACCGACCCGGCAGCGCTCGGATGGGCGACGCGCGGCGGGGAGGCGGGTGCCGGGCTCTGTGCCAGTGACACCGTGGCCCTGCCGTTGCGCCGGCCCCATGCTTACCGCGATCGGGCAGACTCGCTGCTGCGTTGGTTGGGGCGTCGCTGGCTGTACAACATTCCTCGCTCGCTGACCACTGAGGGGATTCGTCCCCTGGGCCGGCTGGCGCTGGTGGACCATGCCCGCCGTACTTTCCAGCGGATCCGCACCGTGCTGCAAGACGCTGCTTCGGAGCAAGCGGTGATCGAAACCGAGGCGGCCACGGGGCAGCGGTTCGCCCACAACAAGCTGCGAGTTTATGTTGTTGCGTCGATTTCCGGCGGTGCGGGCAGCGGCATGTCGATCGACGTTGCCTACGCGGTGCGTTCGCTGCTCGAAAAGCTCAATATTGACGACGCGACGGTCACGGGTCTGATGCTGCACTCGACCTATCGGGAGTCCACCCGCTGCGATCTGGCACGGGTCAACGCCTACTCTTGGCTGAGCGAGTTCGAGCGTTTCCGCACGAGCAGCGCGGGGTTTCCCGGCGATTCAAGTTGCGGACTCCCCGCGCACAAGCCGGGGGTTGCTCCGTTCGACCACACCTATCTTGTGCCGCTCGGAGAACGGCTCGATACGGCGGGCTACGACATCGCGACCCGTTCGGTGGCCGATTACCTCTTTGCCGACGTCTTCACGCCCGCGCAGCGAGCGCTCGACGCGTGGCGGGCTGCGCCTGGCACCGACGCTCATGCGCTGCGATCGATCGCCGTAACGCGGCGGCAAGCGCGTGGTCGTGAAGAGCTCAGCCCGCTTGAGAGCGACGCCGCACGAGCGGTTGTTCGGCGCTGGGTTGGCGAATCGATCGAGACAAACAGCGCTGCTGACGCTGCGGCAGCAACCACACAGACCGACCAAATTGTGCACGGTGCCGTGGCGTTTATCGGTGAGTCTCAGCTAGAAGCAACAACGCTAGCGGCCAATTGTCGGTGCCTGATCGAGGCCGCGATCGGAGGTGACGCCCGCGCCTATGCCCAAAGCCTGCTCGACGCTGGTGTCAACACCGCGAGCGGCTTGCTGCAAGCCATGCTGACAATCGATCCGGCAACGGGGCGGCCCAGCGAGATCGATGGACGACCGCTCGGCGAACTGGTTCAGCCGCTGCGAGCAAAGCTCGCCACCGGTATCTCACGCTGGGTGCTCTCACGCATCGACGAGCCAGGAGAGGGACTCTCTGGCGCGTCACGTGCCGCCGGCTGGTGCCGGGACTATCTGCGTGCCTTGGCCCGAGAGGTTGAGCGGGTGACGGTCTCGATTGGTGCCGAGCTCCAACGTCGTCAGGATGAGGCGGCGAAAAAATCGCCCGAGCAGGTAATCCTGTTGCGCATGTTTGAACTCGCGCTTGACTTAGTGGCGCTTGAAGCCGCCGCGAGTGTCTCGCGCAGCCTGGTGGGGCATGTTTCGGAGGTTGACCACGAACTCGAATCGATCGGCAAATTGCTGGGCCGCATCGAGAGCCGTCTCGCGGAGGCAACTATCGAGGCCGAAGCCGATGCCACGCCATCCGCTTCAACCGAGTTGGTGGAAGCCCTGCGCGAGCGTCTTGAAGCCGATCACCTCAAACCCAACGGCGGGCTGCTCGCCACGCTGGCAACCAATCAGTCGGTCCAAGAGCTTACCAGTGCAATCACACATGCGGTGCGGAGTGTCGTGAGCGACTTTGGCTCGGCAGATGAGGCTGCCCAGACGATGGGAGAGTTGCAGTTCGCCGAGGCCCCGCTGGCGGAGTTTGGTGGGCGCTTCTGCCGGCTGGCGGTTGCTCCTCCGGCAGAGTCACTGTCTCCAAGCTGTGTCGAGGTTCTCAAGAACGTCACCCACGTTGTCAGCGGACAGCGAGAGTCGGTTCTCATTACCGAACTAGTGGGGATGTCTCTGCCGCACGTCGCCGCCGATCTGATCTCAGCGCGGCGCGACTACGCCGCCTTTGCTGAACGGGTTCGCACGCGGCGTGATATCTCCTGGATCGGCGTCAACGAAACCCGGGCGGAGGGGTCCGTGACGAACGCCACCAACACATCGACATGGGACAGTGTCCCGATGGACACCGCGATTCTTCGATAACAGCTAGCGAAACGCGACTGAACGTAGAGCAAACACTTTTAAGAACCACTCTGATCGGCTTGCCCTGATCACCTACGAGATTCCGATGAATGTACTAGACAGTGCCACCGATCGTGCCACCTGGCTATTAAGCGGCCAGATCAGCGATGACGAACCGATGCGTCAGATCTCGATCGACGTGTCTCCGTTCTCGGTTGGACGCCGCCCCGACCAGAAACTGACGATTCCTTCAGCGACCGTTTCGGGCAGCCACGCTGAGATGCGCCTGGACGAAGCGGGCCGCCTGATCGTCCGGGATCTTGGCAGTACGAACGGTACGTTCGTCAACGGTGAACGCGTCACGGAGTCGTGCGTGGTGAATCACGGCGACCTGGTGCAGTTTGCTCAAGTGGTGTTTCGTGTTGGACAGAACGTCCAGTCGCACCACAGTCAGACGGTACAGGACGATTCGGCCGACCGTGCTCTGTCGCTCATTCAGTTTGACAAGCTGATGACCGAGCGCGCCGTCGTACCCCACTTTCAGCCGATCGTTTCGATCAAGGGTCGGGCGACGCTCGGCTACGAGATCCTGGGCCGCAGCCGGCTGTTCGGTCTTACCGACCCGCACACTATGTTCAGCGCGGCGGCAGTGCTCAATCTCGAGTCGGAGTTGAGCCGCATCTTCCGCGAGGAAGGGCTCGCGCAGTCCACTTTCTTTCCCCCGCAAGCCATCCTCTTTGCCAACACGCACCCGAACGAGATTGATGAGCCCGAGCTGCTCGAATTTTCGTTACGTGAGCTACGCGAGGCGTCGCCCAACCGCCCCTTGGTGCTCGAGATCCACGAAGGGACCGCGACCCAAACCAGTCAGATGCGCGAGCTGCGTGCGAAGCTCAACGATCTGAATATTGGCCTCGCCTACGACGACTTCGGGGCGGGCCAAGCGCGGCTCATTGAGTTGGTCGAAGTGCCGCCCGACTATCTCAAGTTTGATATGAAGCTCGTGCAAAACCTCAGCGTGGCCTCGCCCGAGAGGCAGAAGATGGTGGGTCGGCTCGTGCAGATGACTCGCGAGCTGGGCATCATCCCGCTCGCCGAGGGCATCGAGACCGAGGCCGACCACCTGGTCTGCCAAGAGCTCGGATTCTTGAGCGCTCAAGGGTACCTGTACGGCAAGCCGGCAATGGCCAAGACCTTCACCAGCTAAACGTTCCGATGCGTTCGCTGAGGGGAGGAGTTACCGAAACAGCCCCTTCTTCGCAAAGGATTTTACGGCCGTGGCGGCGTCGGGCTCGATATCGAACAGCTTGTCGAGCTTCGTGATCTTAAACACCTCGCGGATGTCGCTCGACAGCCCCGCAAGCTTGAGCTTTGCCTTAAAGCCCTTCAGGCGTTTGTGCGCCGCAACGAGTTTGCCGAGCATCGAAGACGACATGAACTGCACCGCTGAGAAGTCGAAGACAACCCGATCTTGCTCCGACTTCTCGATGACCGCGGTGATCTCCTGATCGACTTTGCCGATCTGGGACTCGTCCAACAGTCGCTGGTCTTGCACCTGGATCACAAGAACGCCGTCGCGGAGGCTCGTACTGATGGCCATGGTGAGCTTGGGGGGCTGAGTTGAGATAAGGGTTCGAGGACCACGAATGCTATGCGAGAGCTTAGTCGAGCCTGACTTTTTCCGCGTACGATTTATCCGAGATAGCGATGAATCGCGTCGGCCCCTTACTGGCATAGGAACTTAGGCGTTCGCGCTGCAGGCTTTGGCAATCGCACAGGTGGAGCAGCCGCCCGAACTGGAGCAGCCGTTCTCGGCTTCGTCGGTGCCGCAACCGGGGCCGCACCCCGTTTCAAGAGCGTCGGCAAAGGCTCCGATGCGTGCTTCGGCGTCGTACGCCTCAGCGAGCTCGGCGATGAGCTGTTCGGCGATCGCATCGGGGGTGCCGAGGAAATAAAAATACAGCCCGCGTCCGTCGAAGAGATGCTCCACGTCGATAAGCAGCGATCCGGACCCGCGTTCGGCGAGCAGCTCAGCGCAGCGGAGAAACGCTTGGTCACGATTTTTTTCCAGGCGTTGGGCCAGCAGCTCATCGGCGTCCGCCATGCGCCGCAGCAGTGTGCCATCGGCCCGATCAGCCGCTACGGCGGCCTCGGTCGCCAGCACTTCGCCGATTTCCAGCCCCCGTGCGGAACGAACGACGACCCGCGCCCCTAGCGGGAACTCGAGACCCTCCGTCGAGCGAAACCGACCGAAGGCCCCCATGGCTCCAAGGCGAACGAGATGGATCATGCAGGAGCTAGCGGGGCTGAAGTCTGAATAAATGGCCCGAGCGTGGGCCCCCGGGGGGGCCGCTCCCTTGCGAAGCGGCCGCTGGGCTCAGGATACTATGGGGCCAAGATCCCTTTTCACCAAGACGTGACCCACCGATGACCCCTCCCGCTGTAGCCGATTCAAGTACCAACTCCCCCGTCGCGGCGTCGCAAGTCTGGTCGTCGCTTGCCGACCGTGTGCTGGCGGGTTTGCCGATCACCGAGGCCGAGGCGCTGGCCGTGTTGGCGTGCCCTGACAATGAGCTGCTGTCGTTGCTGGATGCCGCGTATCGTGTCCGCCGTAAGCACTTCGGCAACCGGGTTCAGCTCTACTTTCTGATGAACGCCAAGAGCGGCTTGTGCCCTGAAGACTGTTCGTACTGTTCTCAGTCCAAGATCTCGAAGGCGGAGATTCCCAAGTACAACCTGTTGGATCGCGAACGCCTGCTGGAAGGGGCCCGCATCGCTGCCGAGCAAGGGGCTTGCACCTATTGCATCGTGATCTCAGCACGGGGTCCGAATGAGCGCGAGATCAGCGCCGTCGAGGCCATTGTTCCCGAAATTAAACGCCAGCACGATCTGAAGATCTGCGCCTGCCTGGGACTGCTCTCCGACGAGCAAGCGCAGCGCCTGAGCAACGCCGGCGTGGATCGTGTCAACCACAACGTCAATACCGGTGGCACCTACTACAGCAAGATCTGCACCACCCACACGCACGAGGATCGGGTCGCGACGCTCCGCAGCGTGCGTGACGCTGGCATGGAGATGTGCTCGGGCGGGATTGTCGGCATGGGAGAGCAGCCGGCTGATCTTGTTGAGATGGCGTTTCTGCTGCGCGATCTGGGGGTGCATTCGATCCCGGTTAACTTCCTGAATGCGATCGATGGCACACCGCTCGCGGGACGCAGCGATCTTGATCCGCGTTACTGCTTGAAGGTGCTCGCGATGTTCCGCCTGGCGAATCCAGACCGTGAGATCCGCATCGCCGGGGGCCGCGAAATTCATCTCCGCAGCCTGCAACCGCTGGGGCTCTACGCCGCCAATTCGTTGTTCGTGGGCGACTACCTCACCACCAAGGGGCAGGCCCCGCAGGCCGACTACGACATGCTGACCGACCTCGGTTTTGAGGTTGTCATGACGGGCGAGGCCGCCGGCAACTGAGCGTTAACGCTCGCCACTTTGTGACGTTGTTTTTAAGTGCCATCCAAGCCGGAAGGATTGCTGCTAGCAAACCTTCCGGCTTTTTTTGCGTGGCCGCGATCCCGCCCCGCGGAAATCTCAACGCCTTTCCCTCAACCCGGAGAGTCTACCTAGTCGATACGACCGACAAGCGGGTTTGTATCCCGCGAAGACCGGCAGTGTTGCTATCGCCGCTGGCGAATAGCCACTGATGCTCCCGCAAGGATGCGAAGCATGATTCGACTCCGCTTGTTCGTTCTCGCCACGCTCTTGAGCGTTTCGTTTTCTCCTTATGCTGTCGCGCAAGAGTCGCCCGACTCGCTTGCCGACCGGTTGCGGGCGCTCCGCAAGGGGTGGTCGTTTGCTAGCGATCAGTCCTCGTCCGAGGCAGCCACACGCCCCGCACCGCAAGCAAAGCCTGCGAACGATGCTGGCGATGTGCCACGGGTCGATCCGCGCGAGGTCTTGCCCCGTCGCTGGTTCGGCGAGGGAGTTAGCGCTCCCGTAAACGCACGCGGTTCGGCTCAGGGCGCCGAGGTTTTCCCGCCGGCAGTCGCGACCGATGGTACGGCAGTCGATGGTTCGGCGCGTTCGCGCATGCTGCGTGACCTGCGCGCTCAACCGGCCGGCACCGCTCCTCAGGTCTTGGGGAGATCGTTGCTGGGAGTCCCTGCTACGCGGAGGCCGGTTGTTGTTACAACTGACCGCACCAATGCTTCAGCGCCCGTGCGAGCCGGCAGTGTGCTCTCGGGGGATGATGTTGCCGCCTCCCCGGCAGGGATCGCAACGGCGCAGGGACCCGGTAGTTCGAGTGCCTCTGCGGCGCTGGCCCGTTCGATCGCAGCTGACGTAGCGCGCAGCATGGCTGACGACCCGTTCCCGCCCACCAACGATCAGCAACAAGACTCTTACTCGATCGTTCCGCCGATCACGCAATCCACAACGGGGTCCGTGGCAGACGCGACGAGTTCAACGAGTAAGGGCAGCGCGGAAAGTGTCCGTGTCGCGATGAACACGAGTAAAGCGGGCAGCGATGACATTCAGATCAAACTCTCGGATTCGATGCCGCTCTTTATTGGCGAACGCTACGATCGTGGTCAGACGGAAGCGAAGATAGCTGCTTCGTCGATCCCGGCTGCCCGCACTCGAGTAGCCACGGCACCGACAGCCAGCGCCGATTCTGCTGTCGGCGATTCTGCTGTCGGCGATGACCGCTGGCTGCTGACGCAGGCCGCTCCGATGCTTGTTTCGCGGGTGCAAGGGCCGCGGACTATCACCGTCGGTCGCGAGGCAACCTACCGTGTGGTACTGGCAAATCGCGGCGACGCCACTGCCGACCAAGTGATCGTCAAGATCACGGTTCCCGCTGGCGCGGAACTGGTTGGCTCGGTTGCCAAGCAGGGGCGTGTTACGCGGAGTGCCGAAGCGGACGATTCTCAGGTCTTGCTCTGGAAACTCGATCGACTCGTCGATAAGTCGACCGAGTCGATCGAGTTGCGGCTGATTGCCCGCACCGGTAAGCCGATCGATCTGGGCGTTGCGTGTGAGCATCGCCCCATCGACGGCGCAACGACCGTCAACGTACAAGAGCCCCTGCTCAAGATGCAGCTAGAAGGTCCGGACGATGTGCTGTTCGGCAAGCCTCAAACTTATCGGCTGACGCTCTCGAATCCGGGAACCGGCGTTGCCGAAGACGTGGTGTTGCGTCTCACTCCGCCCGGCAGTCGGGCACGAACGACAACTCATAACCTCGGATCCCTCGCAGCCGGCGCCAGCCGGTCGGTTGAGGTCGAGCTGGTCGCCCGCGAGCCAGGCCCGCTCCGGATCACCGCCGATGCTACAGCAGCGGGCAGTCTGACTGCCGCGGCCGAGCGTGAGATCCTTTGCCGTAAGGCAGAGCTGGTAGTTGATTGGCGAGGACCCGACGAGCGCTATGCCGGTGCGCCAGCGCTCTACTACTTCCGGGTGCGCAACCCGGGTAACGCTGAGGCTCCTGGTGTTGAATTGACCGTGGACCTACCCCACGGTTTCCGCGTGCTGAATGCCGGTGAGGGCCGCACGACCAATGGTCGCCGTTTGACGTATGCGGTAGGAGCCTTGGACGCCGGCGAGGATCGCTACTTCGAGTTGCGCGGCGTCTTTGAGGCAGAGGGGACGAATGAGCTGGTTCTGCACGCCGAAGGCAGTGACGCTACCCAGTCAGAAAATGCTTCGGCCATTACCGAAGTCGTGGCGTTGGCAGACCTGAAGCTGGACATCCTTGATCCCAAGGGTCCGATCGCGACGGGACAAGAGATCGAGTACGAGATCCGCGTTACCAATCGTGGTGCCAACGCTGCACGCGATGTGCGGGTGATCGGCATGTTCTCTGAGGGGATCGATCCGCTGACGGCGGACGGCGCCATGTGCCAGATCCAAGACGGCCGGGTCGCGTTCGACACGATCGCAACCCTGGCCGCAGGAGCCGAGCAGGTCTTCAAGATCCGTGCCAAGGCGAAGCTTGAAGGGACGCACCTGTTTCGTGCGGAAGTTCTTTGCCGCGATCTCGAAATCAAGCTCGCTGCTGAAGAAGCGACCCGCTTCTTCCAAGACGAAACGCTCGACGTTGCTTCGGATGGCTACGGCCCCTACTACCCCCGCTGAGCGGGGGTGTCGGGATGAATGGTGCTAAGCACTCTAAAGGTCGCGACGGAATCCTGCTGGCGGCTGGTCACGATCGAGTGGGGAATCAACCGCGAGCGAGGGCGTCGCTCTGATCGACAAAGTCGTCGCCGGTCCACTCCTCGTCTCCTTTGATCATCTGCTTTGCCTCGGCCGCGGCCTTCTTGGCGGCGCGAGCTTCAGTCTGGCGTCGGACAAGGTCCGAATGGGTTGTGAAGTACGGGAGGCTCTTGCCGCGGAAGTCGTCCAGCGTTTCGAACCCATGCTTCTCCATAAAGGAGAGCAGTTGTTCGCACATGGGCTGGACGCAGCGGTAACCCATCTTCATGACCCCCGTGCAGACCTGCACGGTGTGGCTTCCTAGCAAGATGAATTGGGCGGCGTCTTCACCGGTCTCGACGCCCCCTAAGCCGCTCAGGGTGCGGCCCGGGAATTCTTTTTGGATGAGCGTGGCAATCTCCATGCACATCCGCAACGCAATCGGACGAACCGCGATCGAAGAGTAGCCGCCCGGTGTGGTGTACCCTTCCACGTTGGGCTCGGGGCGGAGCGTTTCTAGGTCGACGCCGATGACGCTCCGGATGGTATTGATCGCGGAAACGCCCTGGCAACCGGCACGCAACGCCGCGGTTGTCGGGTCTTCGATGTGCGTGACGTTGGGGGTCATCTTGGCCCACACCGGCTTCGTGGCGACCTCCATCACCCACCGGCAAACCTCTTCCAGGGTTGTGGGGTCTTCTCCCACGGCGGCACCCATGCGACGTTCGGGCATGCCGTGCGGGCAGCTCATGTTCAGCTCAAAGCTGTCGACGCCTGCCTCTTCGCAGCGGCCGACGATCTCCTGCCACGCGTTCTTGTTGTATTCCTCCATGATCGAGGCGATGAGCACCCCTTCAGGGTGCGAGTCCTTGAGAGCCTTGAACTCGTCGAGCCAGGTCTCGAAACCCCGATCGCTAATCAGCTCGATGTTCTCCCAACCATAGATTTCCTGCGACTCACGGCTGCGCAGCCGACCATAGCGGGGCTGAACATTGATGACCTTCGAGGCGTCGAGGCTCACGGTCTTGCAGATCACGGCCCCCCAGCCGTCGTCAAAGGCCCGCGCAATCACCTTGCCATTGGTCCCCGGAGGGCCGGATCCGATGACAAACGGATTGGGCAGCTTCAGACCATCGACCGTTGTGGCGAGCGTCGGCATCGTTTACTCCGGGGTTTCGAAGGCGGTCGCGAGCAGGGCGTTTTTGAGCGTGAGGCCGCAGAAGAGCCGACCTCAGTGCGGATACGGGCTGGGGTAATGACTAGCTCTTAAGCTTATCTAAGCAGATGTCGAGCGTGTCAACCAAGTAGTCGGCGTCGTCTTTGGTTAGGCACATCGGTGGCTTGATTCGGAGCGTGTTGCCGTGGAGTCCGCCCTTGCCGATGAGAACACCGTGCTCCTTCATGCGTTCCATAACGCTCGCCGCCTCGGTGTTGGCGGGCTCCTTGGTCTGCCGATTGCGCACCAGTTCGACGCCGAGCATCAGCCCCATGCCGCGCACCTCGCCGATCAAGGCGTGCTTCTCCTGCAGGCCGAGCAAGCGTTCTTTGAGGTGCCCGCCGATAACGCGTGCATTCTCTTGGATGCCTTGCTCATCGATCACTTCGAGGGTTGCGAGGCCCTGGGTCATACTAATCGGATTGCCGCCATAAGTGTTGAAGTGGATGCGATTCTTCATCACCTGCGAGATGTCCGGAGTGGTGGTAAAGGCACCCAGCGGCGCCCCGTTGCCGATCCCCTTGGCCATCGTGATGCCGTCGGGGACGACTCCCCAGTTTTGGTGAGACCAATAATGCTCGCCCGTGCGGCCAAAGCCCCCTTGGACTTCGTCGGCAATGCAGAGGCCACCGTGCTGCCGAACGATGTCGTAGACGACCTGGAAGAATTCTTTCGGCGGCGTGACGGCTCCGCCAACGCCCTGGATCGGCTCGCCGATGAAGCAGGCCACTTCCCCTGAGGTCTGGTACTGGATCACGTCTTTCACGTCGTGGGCACACCGCAGGTCGCACGACGGATAGCTGAGGCCGTAGGGGCATCGGTAGCAGTAGCCGGCGTGCGTGTGGAGCACGTTCAACGCCGGGTTGGTCTTGAACTTCCACGTGCCGTGGGCGGTGAGCCCCATGGTGGTTGCCGTGCCGCCGTGGTAGCAGTTGCGCAGGGCGATCACGTCGGTGTTGCCGGTGTGCTCGCGGGCGGACAGGATCGCGATCTCGTTGGCTTCGCTGCCGGAGTTGGTGAAGTAGGTGCGCGAGAGACCCTCGGGCATCTTAGCGGCGAGCTTCTCGGCAAATTGGGCGATGGTCGGATGCAGATAAATGGTCGTCGTGTGCTGCAGCTTGCCGGTCTGGGCTTGGACCTTCTCGATAATCTGCGGATGGCAGTGCCCGACGCTGACCGTAACGATGCCCGCAAAGGCGTCCAGGTAGCGCGAGCCCTTCTCGTCCCACACGTACTGCATCTTCCCCTCGACGATCATCAAGGGGTCTTTGTAGTAGGTGATCACCCCCGGCGAGACGTACTGCGTGCGAAGGGCGATCACCTCCTCGCGCGACGGACCGTCGTAGGGCGTTGGGGTGTGATCGCACGGGGGCAGTTGGGGCTTGGTCGTGGTCGCCATAATGATGTCGGGGGCTGTCAAAATTGCTCCACCAGTGGTGGAGGCCAAGATGTGTCAGACGGTCATTTCGACTTGGTCGATATCCGCAGCTTCGGGCACCAGCACACCGGGTCCCTCTTCCAGCCCGCGTTCTTGGGGTGTGCCAGGAATCGCGTTGTCCAGCACGATACCGAGAATCGCGGCGACCGCCATGCCGGTCTTGCCAATCGCGCCCAGCACCGGGCCGATCCCCCACGGCACACCGGCAATCAATGCCGCGCCCGCCTCGCTGTTGAAATATGCCGGCACGCTGAGCCCCATAAAGAGCGCGAAGCCGCCGATCAGTAGGTTGCGGTTGCTGTCCAGTTCGGCTTTAGCGAATTGACGGACGCCGACGGCGCTGATCAGTCCGAAGAGCACGCAGTACAGGCCCCCAACCACCGGCTGGGGGATCGCGGCGGCGATCGCCCCGAACTTGCCGAACAGGCCCAGCAGAATGAGGAGCACCGCGGCGATCTGCACCACATAGCGGCTGCCGACCTTGGTCAAGCCGATCAGGCCGACGTTCTCCGAGTAACTCGTTGAGCTGAACCCACCGAAGACGCCGGTCAGCGCGCAGCCAACGCCTTCCCAGCCGATGCCACGCGAGATCTGCTGGGCGGTCGGATCGCCTCCGCCCGCCATGTGGCTACAAGCGTGGTAATCGCCGAACGATTCGATGATGCTTGCCAAGTAGCCGGCTAATACGGCCGCGACAAAACCCGTTGTGAAGGCTGGTGCGCCCCACGGGAAGAACACGCTCGTCGTTCGTAGCCACTCGGCATTCTGCATCGCAGCGAAGCTGACCCGTGCGGGGTGCTCGGCACCAAACCATCCGATCGCAGTCAACAAGTGGCACAGCCCGACCGCGGTCAGGATCGCTAGCAACATGGGGAAGAGCCGGAACACTGTGCTGCGCAGCGCAAGGACGAGCGAGAACACAATGATCAGCGTCATCGTCAGGATACTGATCGGCCAATAGCTGGCCGCCACCGGCGCACCGGCCTGATAGAGCGCGAGACCAATCAGCATGATCACCGGCCCCACCACCACAGGCGAAAGGTACTGCCGCAAGGCACCGACGAGTCCCGAGAAGCCGAGCGCCATCTCCGCGATGGCACCCAGGATGACGGCACCGGCGATGTAGCGCATGCAATCGCCGCCGTCGCCGCCCAGCCCCCCCTCACTCACCGGCGCGAGCACCGTCGGAATAATCACCCCGGAGAACGCCGCCAGGAACGAGAAGCTCACCCCCTGAATGATTGGCAGCCGCGAGCCAAACGTTGTTTGCAGTAGGGTCGCTACGCCGCTGCAGAGCATCACGCTCGAAATCAGCAGCGCCGTCTGCTGGGCGTTCATCCCCATCGCGGGTGCCAGCAAGAGCGGCACCGCCACGGTCGAGCCGAACATGGTCAGCACATGCTGGATCGCCAGCACCACCGCCCGCGGAAACGGGGGTTTGTCGTCGAGGCCGTAGAGGATGCCACGATGTTCGGTAGGCCTTTCAGGAGTACGTATCACAGTTCCGTGATCGCTCCGTAGGTCTCCGGCCGGCGGTCGCGGAAGAATTGCCACGTGTTGCGCACCTCGCGGATCAGGTCGAGGTCCATGTCAACCAAGACGATATCGTCCTCATCGCGTTTGTCGCTCTTGGCGATGAACTGGCCACGTGGATCCACAAAGTAGCTCTGGCCGTAGAACTCCCCGATCCGCCAGGGCTCTTCCCAGCCCGGCCGATTGATCGCGCCGACAAAGTACTGATTCGCCACCGCGTGCGCCGGTTGCTCGATCGTCCACAGGTACTCGCTCAGCCCCGCGACGGTCGCCGACGGATTGAACACGATTTCGGCACCGTTCAAACCCAGGCAGCGCGCGCCATCGGGGAAGTGGCGGTCATAGCAGATGTAAACCCCCACCTTGCCGACCGCGGTGTCGAACACCGGGTAGCCCAGATTGCCGGGGCGGAAGTAAAACTTCTCCCAGAAGCCGGGGTTGCACTGGGGGATGTGAATCTTACGGAACTTGCCCAGGTACGTGCCGTCGGCGTCGATCACCGCTGCGGTGTTGTAATACACGCCGGTGATTTCTTCTTCGTACAGCGGAACGACCATCACCATGTGGTGTTTTTTGGCCAGCTGCATCATCAGCTGCGTTGTTGGACCGTCCGGCACGCGCTCGGTTAGCTCGTACCACTTGGTCTCTTGCTCCGCACAGAAGTAAGGGCCGTAGAACAGCTCTTGCAGGCAAACCACTTGGGCCCCCTGGGAGGCGGCCTGCTCGATCATCGCCACATGCTTGTCGATCATCGCCTGCTTGATCTTGGCGACGGGGGACGTGCTCGGCTCGCAGGTGGTCGCTTGGATTAGGGCGCCGCGGACAGGTCGGGCCATCGACATTTCCTCTTGGGGTAGACGGGCTGCTTGTGGAGACAGGGGGATTCTGAAGGACGACGCGTGCTGACCCAACACAAGACCTCCCCGAGAGCCAGTCCGGAAGCCCCGGAGTAAACTCTCAACAAACCGGAGGTCCGTCACCCCGTTCGGGGGTGAGAAGCGCGCGAACCGCTGCGCGGCTGGCCCCTATAATCTTGTTCTGGGCGGCGGTGTGGTTCTTGCTGCGGGTCGTCCGTATTCCGATGGTCGTGCTTGTGTCCTGCGCCTGGCGGGGATTACCTTAACCCAATCTTAACAGACCTCCTAGCTCTTTCTCTCGAGTCCTGAACATGTCGACCGCCGCCCCTGTCGCCGCCAAGACCGTCCCCCTGCTCATCGGTGGCCAGTGGATCGAGCCCGCCGCCTCGGCGTGGGAAGAAGTCTTCAACCCCTCGAGCGGTGCCGTGATCGCGCGGACCCCGCTGGTTGGTGCCGCGGAAGTCGACGCCGCCGTCCGGGCCGCGGCGGCCGCCCTGCCCGACTGGTCGGCAACGCCCGTCGTCGAGCGCGCGCGGGTCATGTTCCGCTTCCGCGCCCTGCTGGAAGAACGCTTCGAAGAAGTCGCCACCCTGCTCACCCGTGAGCACGGCAAGACGCTTGCCGAGGCTCGCGCTGAAGTGAACCGTGGCGTCGAGATGGTCGAATTCGCGTGCAGCATCCCGGCGCTCATCACCGGCGAGATCCTGCCCGACATCGCCAGCGGCGTCGACGCCGAGTGCGTCCGCCATCCGGTCGGCGTGTGCGTGGGGATCACCCCCTACAACTTCCCCAACATGGTGCCCCTGTGGATGTTTCCCGTAGCGATCACCTGCGGCAACACCTTCGTGCTGAAGCCTTCCGAAAAGACGCCCCTCTCGGCGGTGCTGCTCGGCGAGCTACTGGCCGAGGCCGGTCTGCCCGACGGGGTATTTAATCTGGTCCACGGCGCGCGTGACTGTGTCGAAGCGCTTCTGACGCATCCGCAGGTTGCCGCCATCTCGTTTGTTGGTTCCACGCCCGTTGCCAAGATCGTTTACGAAACGGGCACCGCGCACGGCAAGCGGGTGCAGGCCGCCGGGGGTGCCAAGAACCATCTCATCATCATGCCCGATGCGGACATGGATCAAACCGTCAAGCAGCTAGCGGCCAGCGCCTACGGCTGCGCCGGTCAGCGGTGCATGGCGGGCAGCATCGCGGTGGCGGTTGGCTCGGCCGGCGATCCGCTCGTGGACGGTCTCGTGAATCTGGGCACCGCCATGCAGGTTGGTGCCAGCGACCCGGCTCTGTCCGCCGCAGCCGAATCGATCGGCATGGGGCCGCTGATCCGCGAGGACCATCGCCGCCGGGTGGCGTCGTATCTCGACATCGCCGCTGAAGATGGTGCCAAGATCGCGCTCGACGGGCGGCAGGCCGCCGCGGCCCAGTCGGGCGACGGCTTTGTCTTGGGACCCAGCGTGGTTGACCATGTCGCTCCTACGATGCGCGTTGCCAAAGAAGAAATCTTCGGCCCCGTGCTAAGCGTCTCGCGCGTCGGCTCGCTAGAAGACGCGCTCGCCCTGGGCGACGGCTGCGAGTTCGGCAACGGTGCCGTCATCTTCACGCGCGACGGTTACGCCGCCCGCGAGTTCAAGCAGCGCTTCAACGCCGGCATGATCGGCATCAACGTGGGCGTGCCGGCACCGATGGCGTGGTTCCCGTTCACGGGCTGGAACCGCTCGTTCTTCGGCGACCTGCACATCCAGGGCAAAGAAGGGATCCAGTTCTACACGCGTCAGAAGGTGACGCTCACCCGCTGGCCACGCACCGACGAGAGCCACCTCGACCCGGTCTGGCGCAGCGGGCGGTGAGTTTTTGATAGAGCGGGCCTTCGCTAGTTATCGGAACTGCTGGCTATGCTTTTCTTTGATTGTCAGAAGTGCTGTTGGCGTCGCAGCAATGCCATGCTTACGGACAGCAGCATGAGAGCAGCGTTGGGTTCGGGTACAGAGCCGATCGTTGCGGGGACGGCGGCCACCGCCCCGTAGTTCGCCGACCATACGTCGTAATCATTTTGGGTGTACGCCAACCCGAGACCGTCGCGCCATACGGTGTAGTCGCCCAGATCGACTGTTCCGTCTCCGTTATAGTCGCCCGGCAGAGTTGGCGTGGTGACAACGTTCACCTGCATCCGGTACGGATTGAGTGGCGAGTAATACGTCCAGTTGGTGCCGGCGTCGGTCGAGTCGGCAAACAGCACAATGCTGCCCGGCCCGTACGTGTTCTGGCCCATGCCGATCGTCGAATCTTCGTACGACCAATCAAGCGAGCCATCGGCAACGCCCAGGACAAACCAGTAGGAAGTATTAGCGTCGAGCAGTACGCCGCGGTCTGCTAAGAACACAACATCGTTTAGTTCGCTGGTCTTCCCCCCTGAAACTGAGCCATGCTGAATGAGAGAATCCCGAGCTGGGCGGTCCCCCGGCATGGAGGTTCTTTGATGAAGCGAACGAAGCATTCGACGGAGCAGATCATCGAGA
>NZ_SJPH01000009.1 GCF_007859815.1 Botrimarina hoheduenensis
CTCCAGGGCCTGCTTCGGCTACGCCTCAGCAGGCCCCTCCGCTACGGAGGGCCAGCGGAGTAGAGTTCAACAATCCCGATTCTCTCATCGCAGGTGGTACATAGATCGGGGGAAGGCCAGCGGCGGGAATCGAACCCCTGTTTCTTTCGACGCAAGTGGCTTGAGCGAGAACGACTTAGAGCGATGCCCGTTGTGCGCGGCTGCACTATGGCTGCACTCGCAGGTCACCGATGAGCAGGAATTGGCACGCATCGGCACAATTCTGAGGGCTTGGCCGACGCTCACTGAAGCGCGGAAGCAAGAACTCGAACGAAGAATTGGCGATACTCAGTAGCGTTGACGAACTGTCCCGTCGACCAGTCGCGAATCGCGTATCAGCGCAGCGATTTCCCAACGACTACCAACAGAAGAGAAGAGCCGCCCGTTTCCAGGCGGCTCTTAGGGAGTAGGCGGGGCTAGGGTTTGCTCGCCAGGTAGTCGGCTTCTTCGAGCTCACGGACCTTGTCGTAAGCTAGGCCGTAAAGCCGTGCCGCTTGGATCAGCTGGGTCCCACTCAGAGAGGTGGTCTCGTGGTAGTTCCCGGCGTCGTCCTTGTAGCTTCGCTGGACCGCCGAGGTCGAGTAGAAGCCGCGGCCGTTCTCGCTCTCGTTCTTCCAGATGGCGATCTGCAAGAGGCCGTCCTTGAGGCGGGCGACAGGTTCGTTGGTGGTTGCAGTTGGGTTCGTCATGGTCTTTCTCCTTTTCATGTTAGTTGACCTACGCATCCGCTTTGTCCACCGCAAAGCGGGCGTGTCCAACGTCTGCCCGGAGGGACCACCAAAGAATCTCTAGCGCAGCGCCTTGAGAGATTGTTTTTGGCGTTTGACTCGACCGCTGCGGGGGGCAGGATAGCGCTAGCCAATCTGACTTGAAAAGCGAAAAGAGCGACGAACCGAACACACGAGACGGACGCTTCGCACAAACCCCGGCCTATGCAAGTCGCTAGCTGACGATGAGTGAGAGGAGGGACGCCCCCCTCGACCCCGTCTTGGGCCGCGGAACTGCCCGGACGATCACGAGAACGATCCCGGGCGCAAGCAAAGAGTGCGGCCCGAGCTGCTCCCGAAGGTGAGGTGCTCGTCTGCCAAGCGCCGCGTGAAGGGAGGTCGGCCGGCAGACAGCGGGCAAGCACAAACCAAACGCCGCTGCCGGGCGCCGACGGCGATGATCGGGGCGGCGGCTTGGGTGGTGTTGCAGCGATAATCCCGCGTTTTCTGGGGCGGTCTCCGCCCAGCCTTGCGCCGTGCGGCGAATAGGTGCTATAATCACCGCAGGAGAAGCGGTGAATAGATGCCTTATATCCATGAACAACCCGACTGGCCCCAGCTGACCTGGGACAACGACGAGCTGGCGGCCCCGCTGGCTGAAGTGCGTCATCAGCAAGGGCGGCTGCTCGGCAGGATGGAGACGCTCGGCTTCGACCTGCGGAACGAGGCGAGCCTCGTCGTGCTAACGGCCGACGTCGTGAACTCTTCGGCGATCGAAGGCGAGCAGCTCGACCCCCATGAAGTCCGCTCCTCGATCGCCCGCAAGCTGGGCCTCGACGTAGCGGGCCTGCCGCAGCCGAGCCGCAGCGTCGATGGCGTGGTCGAGATGATGCTCGACGCCACGCAGCAGTTCCAAGAGCCGCTCACGGCCGAGCGCCTTTACGGCTGGCACGCGGCGCTCTTCCCGACCGGCCACAGCGGCATCCACAAGATCGACGTCGGGAAGTGGCGCACCGACGAGGCGGGCCCGATGCAGGTCGTTTCGGGGGCGATAGGAAAAGAACGGGTTCACTTTCAGGCGCCAACGGCAGACCGTCTGGCTGAAGAGATGGACCAATTCCTGGCTTGGTTCAATAGCTCACAGGTGAACGATCCCGTTCTGAAGGCCGCCCTGGCTCACTTTTGGTTTGTGACGATCCACCCCTTCGAGGACGGCAACGGCCGCATCGCCCGCGCAATCGCCGACATGTCGCTGGCCCGCGCCGATGGCTCAAGGGACCGCTTCTACAGCATGTCGTCGCAGATCGAGGCCGAACGCAAGGATTACTACCGGCAGTTGGAACTGGCGCAGCGCGGCGACCTTGACGTCACGGGCTGGCTGGCCTGGTTCGTCGGCTGCCTCAGCCGCACGATCGACAACAGCGACGGACGCCTCGCCGCCGTGCTCAACAAAGCCCGCCTCTGGCAAAGCCTTCAAGACCGCCCGGTCAACGAACGGCAACGCGCCGTCATCAACCGGATGCTCGACGGCTTCGAGGGCTTCTTGAGCACGTCGAAATACGCCAGGCTGGCGAAGTGCTCGGCCGACACGGCGCTCCGCGACATCCGCGAGCTCGTGGAGCGGGGCGTGCTGGTCCCGAATCCGGGTCGAGGCCGCAGCACGAGCTACCGCCTCCGCCAGGGCGAGGAATGACAAGACGGCGAGCGCTCGGGCGAGACCGGCTTTCGGGGGGTTCTCACGAGGTACACGCGATCCCGACTGCGCGTCGTTCGCGTCAGGCACGACGCGCCGATCGCAGCCATGCAGCAACAGGAAGTTCCCTCGATGCCTCCATCCGCGGTCGGCTGCCTGATCGCCCGCTTGACGCCATCCCGCCGAAGCGCAGAGGTGCCTTATCACGGGCAAGACCTCAGAGAGTTTGGCCTAGGCAGACGTCGCTCGTGATGGTCCAGCCGACTGGACTTTAGAACCATCCAGACTCGCGTCGGTTGCTTGATCTGGTCGGTGCGCATTCGCGAGTCATGGAACGCCCTCGTTGCATGGTATTGTGCCACAGCGACGCCGACGCCCTCTGTCGCTAAGCGGGCTTTGTCCGCGTAGCGCCAAATTCACGGCGACTCCGGGCGATCGACGCGCTGACTGCTCTCGCGGTTGTCGGGCGGCGTCAGACTGGCTCCATCGCCGCGAGCAACTCGTCCATCCCAACGGTTGCGAATGTCGAGGCGTAGTCGGACATGGCATAGGGGAGAACTAGGCGCCCTTCGTGGACGACGGCGCCGCAGCTGTAAACGACGTTCGGGACGTAGCCCTCGCGCTCGTTCTCATCGGGCGTGACGAGCGGTTGTGACAGGCGCCCGATCACTCGAGTCGGGTCGTCAAGTGCGAGCATGAAGGCTCCGATGCAGTATTTCCGCATCGGCCCGACCCCGTGACTCAGCACGAGCCAACCCGCCTCTGTCTCGATCGGCGAGCCGCAGTTGCCAACCTGCACGTACTCCCAAGGGAAGGTCGGCTTTACGACGATCTGCTTGGCGTGCCAGAAGTAGAGGTTGTCGGAGGTCATCACGAAAAGGTTTTCGCCGTCCTGCCGGGAGAGCATCGTGTAGCGGCCGCTGACGCGCCGTGGGAAAAGCGCGAAGCCCTTATTGGCGATCGCGGGACCATTCAGCGTGTGCATCTTGAATCGCAGGAAGTCCTCGGTCTCTAGCAGCTGCGGCAGCACCACTCTTCCGTCGTAGGCGCTGTAGGTGGCGTAGTATCGCACCGAGCCGTCCTCCTCCTGGAAGCGGACGAAGCGGGCGTCTTCGATCCCGGCGGTCTCGGTCGGGCTGTAGGGGAAGACGAGCCGCTCAGACAGCTTGGTTTCCGGGAGGTAGACGATCTCGTAGTTCGACTTTGCGAGCGTGATGATCCCGTCGAATGCCGCTTCGAACTCGTGGTGTCGCGTTCGATTCTCGCGGACAGTGAGCTTTAGGGCGTTTCCCAGCTGCTCGAGGGAGAACTCTTCTTCGAGCCGGCCCATTACGTGGTTGGTGAACAAGCCCGCCAGACCGAGTTCGTTTAGCTTTCTTACAAACAAGGCTTTTTGATACCAGGTGTCGGGGACGACGTCGGGTGGGGTCGCGAAGCGTGTCGGCTTATCGACCGTGATCGTGCATTCGGCGTCGATGACCCCGGATCGGAATGTGATCGAAGAGAGGTGTCCCTCGCCGGTGGCCCGTAGGCTGAGCACGAAGCGGCGTGAGCCCGCGGGCAAGCCCGATTGATCGGGATGCCAGACGATCGATGGGTTGAAGAGCGCCGCCGACTCGACGGCATACTCCTGGGTGAAGTACGCGCCGATCAGCAGCCGACGGTTCTCGCTCAACGGGGCGTCGGTGATAAGAAACTCCCGCACCTTTTCAAACCGCGCTAGCAGGAAGTCCCGTGGGCGTTGGTGACGCCCGTGAAACTCTTCGAGCACCTGGGCGATCAGCCGATCGACTTCGGATTCCGGCAACGCCGACAGGCGCGCGATGATTCGCAGCTTCCGCTCCTCCGGGAACGGGATAAAGGGGCGGAGGACGACCCGCTTGCTGTTAGGCGAGAGGACGATCCCGGTTCTTTTAATCTGCATCGACGAGCCGCAAGGCTTCCTTGGTCATTTTGCCGGCCGTCGTCGTGACGGCATTCGGTGCTGCGCTGATAGCCAGAGAGTTCTCGAGTTGCTCCATTTCAACGAGCGACATTAGAAACGCCAGCGTCGATTCGGCGCCCTGGTTCTCGTTGACGCGGCCCTCTTGCAGTCCGTCGTGACAGCCCCCCGTGCCCGTGTCGTAGAGAGGCTGCCCGAGATCATTGCGGCAGAGGAACCAGTCGAAGGCGAGATGTGCTTGGTCGACCCAGAACGAATCCCCCTCGGCGTTGTAGGCCTCGATTGCCGCGGAGATCATCGCGTGGGCCTCGATCGGCTGCTGGTCGTAGGCGGCGATAGGCTGCCCGCGGCGACAGAATCCGTTGCTGCCGATAGGCCGGAACCTCCCCTCCGGAGAGACCTGCTTGGCGACCAGCCAACGCAGCGAATCGAGGCCGATCCTCGTCGCCTTCTCGTTAGCGCTCCACCGACCGCTGAGGATCAGCGCGTGGGACAGCTTGGCGCTCGCGTAGGAGGCGATGCTCTCGAACCAGGGCCAGTCGTTGGTCGCGCTCCGCTCGTACAGGTCGATCAGTTTGTCGGTGAGGGTGTCACGCATCTGATCGACGAGCCGGTCGCCGCTGAGTCGCCGGAGGTATTCGTGGATGCCGATCAGGGCCAACGCCCAGGTCCGCGGCGATGTCGTCTTCGCGCAGGCGGGCAGGGCTTTCTGGAAGAGCTGCACCGACCACGACTGGAAGCTCCTCCGCCGTGATCGACCGGCACAGACGCCGAGCGCCCACAGAGTGCGTCCTTGCGAGTCGTCGGAGCCATCCACCTCAAGCCACTTCCGGTCGAAGCCCATGAAGTTCCGGAAACGACAGCGGTCTTCGTCGAACGCGTGGTTGAGGAACGCGGCGTAGCTTGAGGCTGCCTGGTGCAGCTCGATCGAATCATGCCCCAAGTCCTCGAGAAGCACCGTGAGGATGAGCGCGCGGGCGTTGTCGTCCGTGCAGTAGCCCTCTTGGAAGTTGGGCAACGAGAAGGTGGCGTGCTGGAAAATGCCGGTCGAGTCGGTCATCCGCAGCACGTGGTCGAGGCGGATCTTGGGGCGCGCCAGCGGCTGTTCGTCTAGCGTCTTGATCGCCAGAGGCTTCGGCAGTGCCGACTGGCTGTGCCTGGCGAGTTGGAACGAGTCGGCGTAAAGACCGGCGACGTGGCTCCAGATCATTTCGCGGCCCAAGACGTAAGCCTTCTTCCGCATCGCTTGTCGGCGTGGTTCGTCTTGCAGCAGGCCGATCGCTTCGCGCGCGATTGCCGCCGAGTCGCCGAAAGGGGTCAATACGCCCCGCCCCTCCGCGAGCAACTCTTCGGCGTGCCAATACGGAGTCGAGATCACCGCCTGCCCGCACCCGAACGAGTAGGCGAGCGTACCCGAGACGGCCTGCGCGGCGTTCAGGTAGGGCGTGATGTAGACATCCGTCGCCCCGATGAAGTTGGTCAGCTCCTCGAGTTCGACAAAGCGGTTGTAGAAGACAACGTTCTTCTGCACGCCCAGTTCCTTGGCCATCCGTTCGAGGCCGATCCGATAAGACTCCCCCTCGCTGCGGAGCAGGCTCGGGTGGGTCGCCCCAAGCACGACATAGACGAAGTTTGGGACTTCCCGGACGATGGCGGGCAACGCCTTCAGGACGACCTCGATCCCCTTGTTCGGCGAGAGCAAGCCAAACGTCAGCCCCACCTGTTTCCCCGCGAGGTCGAATTGGTCCTTGTAGAAGTCTGGGGCGGAGAAGGGACGGTCGGGGATGCCGTGGACGATCAGATCGATCTTCTCATCGGGGACTCGGTACTGCTCAAGGAGCGTCTGCCGACTCCGCTCGGTCATGACGACTAGGCGCGTTGAGAGATCGACCAGCTGCTCCATCACTCGGCGAAGCGTCTTGTCGGGATCAGGAAGGACCGTGTGCAGTGTCGTGACCACCGGGACCCTCAGGTCACGCAGAAAGCTCAAGACGTGAGCGCCCCCTGGGCCGCCGTAGATCCCGAACTCGTGCTGGAGCGAGACCACATCCACACTGCTGAAATTGAGGAAGTCCGCGGCGCGTCGGTAGGATTCCCGATCTTGTTCGGTGATCTGAAACCGGACGCTGGGCGGGTAGTCGTACCCCCCCTCGATGTCGTCCACGGGCACGACAAGACATTCGGTGTTCGCGAGTTCCGCGACGGCGCCGCTCAGGTCGTGCGTGAAGGTCGCGATGCCGCATTTACGCGGTGGGTAATCGCCGACGAAGGCGACTTTCTTGATATCGGGCTCGGACATCAGGGCCTCCTTGTTGGGGTTTGCGGTCGCACGTTAGTGAAGGGAAGCCAGCACCGCGTCGCGTGAAGTGTCCACAACGCCGACCGCGGTGTCCGCGGCCCCGTAGTAGATCGTCAGCCCCGTTTCGCGGTCGATCACGGCGGTAGGGAAAACCACGTTCGGCACGAACCCGGAACGCTCGAAGTCGGCGATTGGTCGCAGGAGGGGTTCACGACTCCGACGCAAGACACGCGTGGGGTCGTCTCGGTCGAGCAAGACGGCCCCCGCGCAGTAGGCGCCAACATCGCCGGGCCGTTCCGAGGAACCGCACCCATGGTAGATCACCAACCAACCTTCGTCCAACTCGATCGGCGGCGCGCCAGCGCCGGTTCGATCGCTCTCCCATCCGCTAATCCCCTGGAACAGGGGTTCGTGCCCGCCCCAGTGCAGCAGGTCGGGCGATCGGGCGATCCACACCTCGGGGCGGCAGAAGTCGGTCTTCGTCGTTGGACGATGCAGCGCGACGTACTGGCCGGCGATCTTGCGAGGGAACAAGACGACGTCCTTGTTCTCAGGCGGGAAGATGATCCCGTGACGCTCGAACCGGACGAAGTCGCTGGTCGAAGCGATGGCGGTCGCCGCCCCGTGCCGCGAAACGGCGACGTAGGTGATCCAGTGGATTCCGTCGATCGTCGTGATGCGCGGGTCTTCGACTCCGTACTCTTCGGCAGGAGACTCCGGCACGAAGACCGAACCCGCTGACCAAGGCTCTGACTCGCCGACTCCGCGACGGAACACACGAAGATGAGACAGCGAGGTCAAACGGGCCACGCCGTCGTGCTTAGAGCGGACGACGCGCGGGTCGCTGAGGTCGAACGCCGCCTCGGGCTCCCAATCGATCGTCACCGCCCCGCTGGGACCAACCCGCGGCAGCCCGACAAACCCCGGCTGATCCGGGAGGGGCCTCTCGGCAACTCTCGCCAAGAGCATCGTCTCATCTACGACACGCGTGGCGCCCGGGTTGAAGACGCCGATCACCTGGAAAGCACGATCGAGGGGAGTCAGGTCGTCGGGGCTCAGCACCCGCTGTCTTGCCTTCGAGTCGGTCATCGACCGGATTGGTACGAGAGGTTGAAGCGATTCCGCTGGGCCGCACGCTCCCCGTCCGTGCTGGGCACGATGGCGACCTCCACGGTGCGTAGCTCCCGACGTTGCTTGTCGGCTTGGTCGCGGCTGCACTGGGGATGGACTCCGCCAGCCGAGTAAGAAGCGTGGCCACAGAACGGGCACTTCTTCTGCGACTGCGGCTTCATCAGGGGCTCTGGCTTCTTGTTGCTCACCGAGAAGGGTCCTTTGTTCTGATTGTCGCCGCGGAAGAGGAGAGAAGATCGGAGACGAGCGAACGAGGCTCGGCATGGGCGTCTTCGTTCGAGGCCGACAAAAGATGATTGACGCATTCGCTGGTCACCGACATGCGGCTCGATCCATATTCTGCGGCCGGGAAGTAAGTCTCATCGCGAACTCGTCGATGCGTTCGCCCGCCCTCGCTTTGCCGCCTCCGTAACGTTGCTCGTAGAGGTCGATGAACCGAGCACGATCTCCCCCAATAAACGCGAGGTCGTCTTCGCTCAGCTTGCCCCAAGTGAGCAGCACCCGTTGGCAAACAAACGCCCATTCCCGCTTGATTTGATCCCAGCTCATGCGTCCCTCCGCTTGCTGCCTCGAATGGGGTGTGTTGCCGGCTGTTGGAGAACAACCTGGAGGCGACTCACCCCGCATCGTGAGAACTCGATCGTGCTACTTCGTATTCGTTCGTCCCGGTGACACGCGATAAACAGTACCGCTGCGTGGCCGGAGGGCTTTCCTCAGCGGCCCCGGAGGGCACGCCCTCGGCATCGACCGCGTTGAGGAACGGCTCATCCGGACCAACCGGGTTGGTGACGATGAGGCTGAATTGGGCCTGGTCGAAAACGCGACCGAGGTAGCCGGCGACTAGCGGGTACGGCCGCGACAGAGCCTCAGCGCCAAGGCGGAAGGCTTCGTACGCGGATCGATCGGTGAAACCGTAGACCGCCACGCACGCTTTCCCCGCGTAGTCCCGGCAGAGCGGGCCCTTAGGTCGTGCGTTGTCGTCGATGAGCACGTAGCGCGGCGCCAACACGGTCGCCTGGAGGATCGTCATGTGGCTCCAATGGATTCGTCCTGAGCGACTTCTCGGCGCTTCGGCACTGGCACGGTGACCGAACCGGGATAGATTGCCGGTTCGCAGGCCAGCAGCTCGCCGCGTAGGATCGGAAGATCTGCCGGGGCGTCGATCCCCAATCGAACGACCGAACCCTTTACGCCGAGCACCCTCAGCAGGATGTGATCGCCGATCCGGATCAGCTCATCGGTTCGTCTGCTTAAAACTAGCACCCGTCCCTCCTTGGCTGGTTACTGGACAATCCCTAGTCGTGCGCCTGGATAGGCGGACAACAAGCCTCCCAGGCGACGGTCCGTGATGCCCGGGCCGTAAGCCACCCGGAAGCTGACACTTCCCGGCGCCGAGCCGGAGATAATCGGCTCGCTCGTCTTGAAGACAAACTCTGAACTGAGTGAGGCGAGCAGGGCGAGTGCCGACTCCACTCCGTCAACAACGACAAGACACGAGTAATCTCCGTCTTGCGACGAGCTATCCCTTGGATTGTCGGCCTTCGTTGGTTGCTCTCTTTGTCTAGCTTCGCTTCGACGGCTTCGCTTTGGAAGTATCCGCCATTCGCTTGCAGCGCTGTGACACGGACGCGAAGGGCATTCCTTCGGCAAGCTCATAACGCTCAGCACGGACAAACCAGAAAGCCAACCCGCCTGTATTGTGCAACGGCTGACCCTCAGCGGCTGGCGCGCGAACCCCCATCGATCCCTTGCGACCGGTCTTCTGCCAGCCTCGCTGCTCCATGATCATCCTTACGATGACACCAACCGCTTGTCGCAAGCGTTTCGTTTCGACGGGGTGAACAGCTGCGAAGTAGGCGTCGATCGAGGGGTGCGCCTCAAACTCGCGGATCACCCCGGCGAGAGCTGCGCGGTCGTGATGCACCTCCGACTCCTCCATCCTTCGTTGGCGGTCACCATCGCTGAAGAAAGCCAGCACCTCGTCGAGCGGTTGTGCGGGGTCGTTCAAGACATCGGAGAACGTCCTACCCTGCCGGTCCGCGGCGAAGTTTTCCCGCAAGACGACCACGGCTGACATCCGATCGACTCCGGCTTGTGAAGACCCCGCCCTAATGTAGATTCCATTATTGTATCTGCACGCGGGCGAATAGCAATCGAGAAAGCTTCGGAATCGTTTGGCGAGTGAGCGCCAAGACATGAACGGTGTCCTGTAGTGTGGCGTCGCATCCGATCTTCGCCCCCGACGTGGCTTCGCCAAGCAACTGGCGACGAGGCCGAAGGGACAGTCCCTAGCTGCCCGTTGAAAAACCGCCTCCATCCGCCGCATGAAGGCGCTAGACTCGCGTCGCCGAAGAATTGAACGCCAGGAGGTCAGCGATGGGGATGCGACGACGAGGTCGAGAGCAGCAGGCCGAGCTGTTTGTGACGGCGGACCGGTTGCCGAAGAGCGAGGGGCACGTCTTCTACCGGAAGCTGAACGGGCTGCTCGGCGAGGCGGGCTTCGACACGTTCGTCGAGGGTCTCTGCGAGCCGTGCTACGCCGACCCGTCGCGAGGCGGCCGGCCGTCGGTCCCGCCGGGGGTCTACTTCCGGATGCTGGTGGTGGGGTACTTCGAAGGGATCGGGTCGCAGCGGGGCATCGCCTGGCGGTGCGCGGACAGCCTGTCGCTGCGGGGGTTCTTGGGCGTGCCGCTGACCGAGAGCACGCCGGACCATTCCTCGCTGACGCGGATCCGCGACCGCCTTTCGATCGAGATTCACACGCGGGTATTCCAGTTCGTGCTCGCCCTGGCGAAGGAGCAGGGCCTGCTGAAGGGGAAGACGGTGGCGGTCGACTCGACGACGCTCGAGGCGGACGCGGCGATGAAGAGCATCGTCCGCAGAGACTCGGGTGAGGACTGGAAGGAGTACCTCCGGCGGCTGATGCAGGAAGAGGGGCTGAGCGAGGAGGACGATGAGCCGAGCGACGAGGACCTCCGCCGGTTCGACAAGCAGCGTAAGAACAAGCGGGTCTCGAACGAGGAGTGGTTCAGCCCGACCGACCCCGACGCTCGGATCGCGAAGCTGAAGGACGGCCGGACGCACCTGGCCTACAAGGCCGAGCACGTGGTGGATATCGACACGGAGTTGATCCTCGCGGCGGAGGTTTACCACGCCGACCACAGCGACCAACAGACGCTGGCCGACAGCGTGATGGAGGCGGTCGAGAACACGAAGCAAGCCAAGAGCGACCAGGAGATCGAAGAGGTGGTGGCTGACAAAGGCCACTCCCAGAAAACACAGGCACTCGGCCGCGCAGTTGGAGTTGGTCAATTCACTCAACTTCCGCACCTACATCCCGGAGCCGAAACAACGGGGCAAGTCGCGGCTGAGCGAGAAGCCCTTCGAGCAGCAGCAGGCGGTGAGGGCCAACCGTCGAAGAACGAAGACCGCCAAGAACAAGCGGCTGCAGCGATTGCGATCGGAGCGGGCCGAACGATCGTTCGCCCACGTTTGTGAGACGGGCGGCTCGCGACGCACGTGGCTGCACGGCATCGAGAAGGTCCGCAAGCGGCTGCTCACGTCGGCGATGACGCGGAACCTGGGCCTGGTGATGCGTCGGCTGCTGGGCATGGGCACGCCAAGGGGCCTGCAGAAGCCCAGGCCGCTTGCTGCGCTTGCGTGGCTCGCCCAGATCGCCACGCGGCGGCTCATCGCCCTCCTACCGCCGCCGTGGCGTTGCCCACAGAAAACAGCAAACAATCGAAGAATCGACACCGCTCCATTCGCGATCGCCGCTTGAACCCGATAGTTCAACGGGCGGCTAGGTCGCACTGCGCGACCTTGGCAGCTGTGATTTGCATTGAGTGCGTAGCTGCCGAGGTTGCCTCACCCGCGGTGCTCAAATCGAGCGACGAACCTGCTGAGGTGCCATCGCCGAAGGTAGACCGCTGCGACTTCGCGGTCTGGCTGAGCCGCTGGTGGTGGTCCAACTTCGGCAACTTGGCCCGAGCCGAATTCAGAAGGAAGCAATGTCCACCGACGCGGGCTAAGGGGATAGTCAAAACTGCTGAGAACGATCAAAACTCCGCAGGTTTGGCGGATGTCGAAAACCGGTAAGTAGTATACGGACGACGCTCACTAGCTTCCCCGGTGAGTCGAACCTCCGTTCGGCGAGCCGGCGTTGCTCGTTCGCCGACATTTCTGGGCCTGCAACTTGGCTGAATCGGCGCCGTGAAAGGGTGGAGAAGGGTCGCGACGTCTCTTAGAATGCCATCTTTCTTAGAATGAGTGCGGCTAGGAAACGGCCGACCTTCGCAGGTTGCTCATCGCCATCCATCTGTTGCCCCACGCCATTCGAGAATCGGCCTAACGCTATGACATGGCCCTCGAATGCGCCGGAACTCGTCCAAGTCTTGCTCGAGCAGACTCTCTCGAAAGGGGCGAGTGACCTGCACCTGACGCCAACGCCCGAGGGGCTTGTAGCCGAGTGGCGGATCGACGGCGTCATGCAAACGATCGTGACATTTCCGCCTTCGATCGGCCCGAATATCGTGTCGCGATTGAAGGTGCTGTCTGGTCTGTTGACGTATGAAACCAACAAGCCGCAAGAAGGACGCCTCCGCCTCGAAGGGCTGGGCAGACCGATGCGCCTCAGCACACTGCCGACGGTTTTCGGCGAGCGAATCGTCGCGCGAGTCATGTCGGAAGACGCCGGGGAACTTGCGACGCTGAGTGGTATGGGGATGCCGGTGGACGTAGCGCGAGTCCTTGAGCGATCTCTGGCTCAAACGAGCGGGGCGGTGCTGTTTGTCGGTCCGTCTGGCGCCGGGAAAACGACGACGGCTTACGCTAGTTTGCGTACGATCCGCGAGCAGTCGGCTGGCGGTCGGAGTGTGGTCTCGCTCGAAGACCCCGTCGAGGTGATTGTGCCCGGCGTCGCACAATCGCAGGCCAATCCCCATGCAGGCTTCGACATGCATGCCGGCCTTCGGGCAATTGTCCGGCAAGACCCGGAAGTCATCTATGTCGGCGAGATCCGCGATTCCGAGACGGCGCACATCGCTTTTCAAGCGGCGGTTACCGGACAGTTGGTAGTCACGACCTTCCACGCCAACGATGCGGCGACGGCCATCACCCGGCTGCTCGACATGGGAGCGCCGGCGTACATGATTCGGTCCGCGACTCGGGCAATCGTCGCCCAGCGTTTGCTCCGTCGACTCTGCACCGAGTGCCGGCGTGCCGCGACACACAGTAATTGCCAGGCCTGCGGAGGGATTGGGTACCGGGGACGTGTCGTCGTTGCCGAAGCGGTCGACCTCACGACATCGACACTCGCTGACTCAATTCATCCCGGATACGATCGGGTACAGTTCGCGAAGGAACTCCAAGATCGCCAAGTCGCTTGCCTACGTTCGCAGGCCGCCGACCTCGTCTCTGCCGGGGTCACGGATCAGCTCGAGGTCGATCGCGTATTAGGGTGGAACGAACGCGCTGGCGCGTAGCCCGGCGTTGTCCTTGTCTGGTGGAGCGGGATAGCAATGATGCCGAAGCGCGCGACTCTCGAAGAGCTGATCGCAGTGAACGCAGAGATTTTAGCTCTCACACGAGGTGGGCTGCCGCTCGCCCCGACGCTTACGCAAGCCGCCGGCATGTTGAAGGGCGCCGACTCGATAACGACCCGGCTGGGAGAGAGGATCCAATCGGGTCAGACTCTCGGCGAGGCAATTGAGGCCGACGGCGCTCTACCCCGCTATTACGCCGCGTTGGTGCGAGCCGGTGAGGCTTGCGGCCAATTACCCGCGGCGTTGCAAGAACTGAGCGATGCGCTGACACGCTCGCTGCAACTGCGGCGCACTTGTGTAATGGCGGCCGTCTACCCGGTGTTCGTGGCCGTCGCCGCGTGGACTCTCTTGCTGTTCGCTAGCCAATCGTTGCTGCCCGAGTACGACTGGATCACCGCGTCGCCTAGCGGCAATCCCGACGCCGAGTCGCGGCGCGTGGTGATGGGGGCATTCCTCTACGGCGTGCCCCTCCTCTTAGGCGCGTTAGTGCTGTGGGTTGTGGCGCGAGGTGGTCCCGATGGAGGAGTATTGGCGGCGCCATTGGGCTCCGCCGCCAATCTGCCCGGCGTGCGGAACGTCCTCAGGCTGACGGCAGCCTCCACCTACTGCCGACTGCTGACACTGATGTTAAAGCAACGAACATCCTTGCCGGTCGCGTTAGAGCTCGCCGCCGAGGCGACAGGATGGCCACGGTATGTAGGGCCTTCTAAACGGCTCGCCGAGGCGATCCGTCAAGGAAACGCGGTTAGCGACGAAGGCGATGCGTTGAAGCAGCTGCCACCCCTTGTTCGCTCGGCCGTGGCGATGCAAGGAGACGCCGCCGTCTTAAGCGAGGCGATCGACCAAGCCGCCTCGTCTTACGAAGAGCGAGCTTCGTTGGCGGCCGACACCACCGCCGTTATGCTGCCAGTAATCTCTTCAGCTGTTCTTGGTGGAAGCGCGGTAGTAATCTACGCGGTATTAATGCTCTGGCCGTACATCCAATCGTTGAAAGAGATGGCGGGGTGGTTTTAACGTTCGGCATCGGCCCCTCTACGAAGGCCCCGTGTGTTTCCGTCTGAAGACACCTCGATCGATCGACCCGCCAACGACGGCGCCCGGGTGACGCCCGCCGCTCAGATCGCGTTGGGAACCGAGTGGCAGTTGCCGCTGCCCGCGATGCTGCGCGCACTCGGGGAAGAGCGTGGCGGCCGTGTGGGCGTTGCGATTGAATTGCTTGCCGATGAGCTCGATGGCGGCCGCTCGCTGAAAGCCGCCCTCGCGGAGGTTTCACCGCGCTTTCCGACGAGCCTCCGCAAGCAATTGCAGATGGTCGCTGAAGCGGGTGGGGATCTATCAACGGTGCTGCCGGCCTTGTCGAACGTCGTCACCAGTGAACGCCAATTACGGAGCCGTCTGTTTGCGATCTTCACCTACCCGCTGCTCGTATCGACGATGCTGGTGGGGGTCGTCCTCTTTTCATCTTGGGTTCTTGTCCCTGAATTCGCCTCGATGTACGGCAGTTTCGGGCTCCAGCTCCCGGCGGCTACCGAGTTCTTCTTCTGGTTTGGCCGCTGGGCTCCGCTCACCATCTTACTTATCGGGCTGACAGTAGCCGGACTCTTCGTGATGGCAATGACGCCGGGGTTGGCTCGCTACGTGCATTGGTTCGTTGGCAGCTTGCCCTTTATTGGTCCTCTGTGGACCTACGAAGGCCATGCTTCGCTCGCCAGAATGCTGGCGGCCTACACCAAGGCGCGTCTTCCGCTGGGCGAATCGTTGCGTTGCGTCGCGGCGGGATTGGTCGATCAAAATCTAGCCACGGCGGCGCAGCAAGTCGCGCGACGTTGCGACGAAGGCAAAAGTCTCGCCGATGCGATGAGTGCGTCGCGTCACTTCGAAAGGGATTTGGTCGGGCAAATCCGAGAGGGCGAAGAAAGCAGTGTCCTGCCCGACGCCTTGGAGTCAGCTGCGTCGAACTATTCGGCCCACGCACGACGACAACTGGAATTTCTCTCTTCCACGCTTCCCCCCCTCATGATCTTGCTAGTGGGTGGGTTTCTCATGCTGTTCGTCCACGCGATCTTCTTGCCGATGGTCAAGTTGATCGAAGGGCTTTCCTGAATCGCCGGCTGCTTTGGACATCAATCCGCTAACCATCGTTTTCGCAACGCTCGCCATCGGCTTGGCGATCCGGTTCCTGCTGTGCCTTACGTACGGAGCACGCGGTCCCGAACGGCGGGACCCAGTGTACTCGCTATTCCGCGTCATCAGCTGGTTGCTGCTGATCCCGCTTGCTTGCGTGCTCGCGGTGTTGTCGCTGTTTTGGGGGGTCGTCCCCGTGTTTGTCGTGTGGTACTCAGGGCTCGAGATGACGCTGGCGAAGCGATCGCAAATGCGTCAAGAAGCGTGGTCGATCGTCACCCGAGCGATGGCCGCCAACCTCCCCGTTGGGCCCGCTTTGCAAGGGCGCCTCGAACGTTTTCGCGGGCCGGTCCGCCGACGCCTGCGGCGATTCGTCAAGGACCTTGCGAAGGGAACGGAGTTGCCCGTCGCTATCGGCAAGAACGCAAGAGCGTTCCCGCCGATGGCGCAGGCCTACGCCGCCTTGGCGGCCGACGGGGGACTGCCGATCTCGGTCGTGGCGGGTCTTGAGCCGGTAGAGGATCAACGCTCGCAAGTGTGGGGCCTCACCCGCCGCTTCAGCTATCTGGCATGGGTGACCTTGCTGATGATCGGCATCCTGACCTGCATCTTCGTGGCGATCGTCCCGTCCTTCGAAGCGATCTTCGAAGAGATCTTCGTCGATATCGGGTTAGAACTGCCAGCAATCAGCCTTTCACTGTTTGGACTATATCAGTTTCCGTTCGCCGAGTTATTGGTCAGTCTCATTTCGTTGACGCTGGTTCTCGTCGGACTTCTCGTCGTGGTCGTCATGCTCTGCTACGCAGTCGACCTACCCGCCTTAGGACTGTTAACCGACTACCTCTTTAGTGCTTGGCGTCGGGCCGATGTCCTGCGGCTCTTGGCGAAGGTGATAGAATGCCGAATGCCGCTACCCGATGCGATCAAACGGTTCGCGCAAGGTACGCCGAGGTACCCCATTCGCTTCATCGCCCATCGTCTCCGCCAATGCCACGACGAGATAGATGGTGGCGCCGACTGGTTGATTTCACTCGAACGGGCGGACTTAATCGATCCGGTTGAAAGAGACCTACTGCGGGCTGCTCAATCAGCCGGCAACACCGCCTGGGCATTGCGGTCCATAGCCGACCGTCGCGTCGCCAAGGCCGCGTTTCGATGGGAGGCGTGGCAACAGATCGTGTTCACACTTGCGATAGTCTTGTTCGGTCTCATTGTCGGTTGGATTTGCATCGCGCTGTTCGTGCCGCTCGTCAAGCTAATCAACGGACTCGCTTGATGTTCCATCACTCCAGAGATCACACGTCGCGAAGCCGCAAGGGGTCGCTCCTCTTGGAGTGCGTCGCGGGGCTGGCGGCGTTGGGCATCGCCCTGGTTGTGATCAGCCGCACGACTCAGACAATCGACCGCCAGTGGCGTCTGACGACGCAAGAGCGGCTCGCCGCCGAAACGCTCGACAATGCAATGGAACTCGCCGTCGCACTCGACTGGAGCGACATCACTGCCGAGAGGTTAGCCGACATCCAGCCATCGCCGCATGCCGTAGCGAGGCTGCATCGATGGACCCTATCCGCCGAGGTAGCAGAGGAAGCCACTCCAACCACCGGCAAACGCCTGCAATTCGTTCTCACTTGGCAACCAACGCCAGCAGCCGAACCCCTTCGCCGAAGCTTGACGACTTGGGTCTATCCCCTAGAGGGGGTCGAGCCATGATACGCACCGTCCAATCTCGCCGTCGCGGCAGCACCAGCGTCGTCGAACTCGTCGTCGTCATCTTCCTGGTTACCATCGCGTTCGGACTGGTGGGCAACGGGCTCGCAAGCCTCGCCCGCGTTGATCGCCGATTCGATAGAGTCAGCGCGGAGTTAGGCGACCTCGAGCGCCTCGCCGCGCGCCTCCGGACCGATGTCCGAGCCGCCGAAGAAGCTCGCTTCGAAGCGCCTACGCTGAGCCTTACTTTGCCGAACGGAGAGAGCATCACTTACATCCCTCAGGCGGGCCGATGGGAGAGACGTTCGGACGGAAAGTCAGCCTACTTTCGACTACCTACCGACGTGGGATGGTCCGTGTCGAGTGATCGGCTGGACGATGAGGGAGTCCTCGAGCTGAACTTCTACCGGTCACAGCCAACTGACGGCGAAGCTAAGCCGGTCTTTAGAACTCTCGTCGCGGAACTGAATCGTAACGCCCGTCTTCGGATCGCGAGGGACTCGGAATGAGACAGCAACGTCGTTCGAAGCTCGCCCAGCGGCCCGGGTTCGTCATGATCGCGGTCCTCGTGCTGCTCGTGGTCACGGCCGCCCTCGCAACGGGCTGGACAACGAGCGTTCTTCAGGGGCGTCGTCAGGCGCGGCTTGAGCTTAAGCAACGGCAAGCCGAGCGGCTTGCCGAGGCCGCCGTCGCCCGCGCAGTCGCTCGATTGTACGCCGAGCCCGATTACGTCGGCGAAGTTTGGCAGGTTAGCGCCGTCCAGCTTGGTCAAGAATACGGCGCGGAAGTGCAGATCACCATCGACGCGACCGATAGTGGCGACGCGCAGCGTGTCATCGCCCAGGTCGCGTTGTCCCCCATCGCCGATTCTCCTGTCCGCCACACGGTATCGCACCGCTTTTGAACTGCGGTTCACCTTCAACAAGAAACGAGTCGCCATGTCCGCACTACTACGTCGCTCCCTGCGAAGGTCGTTGGGCTTCACCCTAGTCGAACTGCTCGTAGTGATCGCGATCATCGGCATCTTGGTCGCGTTGCTGCTACCAGCAGTCCAAGCGGCTCGCGAAGCCGCCCGACGATCGTCCTGCCAGAACAACTTACGGCAGGTGACGATCGGCGTGCACAACTTCGAGGCGGCCTTCGAGAGATTTCCCAGCGGCTCGACCAATCCGACCGGACCGATCCGCAATCTGCCCGAAGGCGATCACAAGAGTTGGATCGTGCGGATCCTCCCCTACATGGGCGAGCAGGTGCGTTACCGCGCGATGGACCTTGAGGTAGGCGCCTACCATCGGTTGAACAACGCGGTGCGGCAGTCGGGGATTCAGCTCTTGCGATGCCCTAGCACGCCCGCGGACAATTACCCCTACTCGAGTTACGCGGGGGTCCATCATGACGCCGAGGCGCCTATCGCGGAGACCAATACGGGCCTCTTGTACCTCAACAGCCGCATCCGATTCGAAGAGATGCTGGACGGCGCCGGCTACACACTGCTGCTGGGAGAGAAGATCACTGACGGCTTGACCGATCTCGGTTGGATGAGCGGAACGCCCGCAACGCTGCGCAATGTTGGCGTCCCCATCAACGAGAACGGCGGCAAGGAAGCCGATCGCTGGGGCGGCGGCTCGCTTCCACCTTGGTGGGAATCAGCGGCAAATTACCAAACCTACGACGGCAGTGGCGGTGACGACTTCGGAGGTGATGAGGGCCTCGAGGAAGAGTCGGGCGACGAAGCTCCGGTGGATGACGCCGAACAAAGCGATGACCCCTACATCCCACGGGGAGGCGACTCGAACAACCCGCTCGCTGTCGGTGGGTTCGGCAGCTACCACCCGGGCGGCTGCCAGTTCGCGCTAGCTGACGGGTCCATCCGATTCGTCAGCGACGACACCGAACTCGGTGTCCTCGCGAAACTGGCCAATCGCGAAGACGGCAAGATGGTCGATATCGACGGCCTTTAGCCATACGACCAGACTTGCGATTACGACCGGCTTAGACTCAAAAGAGTACTGTCACGCTCCGGGCTGGTTTCTTTACAGCCGCCGAAGGTGCTGAGAAGTGATATTTCTCACCACCTTCGGTGTACGGCATAGTCGCAGCGGTGCAGCTAATTTCGGACGCTTCGCAGATTGCCCATGCGGCGTCGGCTGCCTCAACCGGCCGCAGATGACGGGTCCACCAACTCGCAGCGGTGTCCAAGCTTGGCCAAGACCTCTGCGTGTTCGGCGGATGGCGAACTGAGCGGTTTTGGTCCAGCCGACGCGAATTCGTCGCCAGGCCGCCTCATTCGGTCCGGTCGGACTCCGACAATTCTGCGATGGGACGTGCAGCGGCGCTCCCGCCGGCCCTCGCGGAGTGGCTAGAGGCCAACTGGCGTTCGCACGCCCCGTTGGATACGTTACTAGGCGGGGGCCCGGCCGACTGGGCAGAGCCGCGGTGAGCCAGAATAGCGAGGCATCTCTTCTTGAAGGGTCTATCCGATGCCGGTCCCCCGGGGCTAGTGCCCGCGGACTCATCGCCCACCCGGGACTGGTGGCGTCTCGCCGTTGGGTTGGGGGTCGCGGTCGGCGCGAGCATCGTGGCGTCCGGCGTCCAGTCGAGTTGGGGACGGGTCAGCGTGCGATCGCTCACCATTCCGACCGAGAATGGCCAGTGGGTTGTCGCTGATCTGTTCAAGCCAAGTAGCGCGACCAAAGAGAACCCTGCGCCCCTCGTGGTGGTCGTTCCCGGGTTCCAGCGGTCAAAAGAGACCCTCTCGAACCTGTCGATCGAGCTATCGCGGCGTGGCGTCGTTGTGATCGCAATCGACCCGTACGCCCAGGGCGCGTCGAGTTCCTCGCTCAGCCGACGCGCAGCCACGACCGAGGGCTACGGGATGTTCGCCGTCGTCCACTACGCGCATGACACTCCCAACCTCAACTACGTCGATAAGCGGCGTATCGCGGCGACGGGCCACTCGGCCGGCGGCAATGCCGCGATCCGTGGCGCCAACTACTTCGGAAGGTTGGCTGCGAAGCAAGGCAAGCCGTGCAAATTGCAATCGGTCTTCGTGTCGGGATATGTCCTGACGCTAACGGAGAGGGTGCTGAAGCCAGTTCGCTGCAATATGGGCGCCAGCTACGCGTTCTACGACGAGGGCGCCTACCGCAACGAACTCGGCGATGGAGACATGCGGCGTGCCCCCGAAGCGCTGAGACTCATCAACTCGGCCCTGCCAGACGGCGGACGCGTGAAAGAGGTCGAGATTGGCCGATACTACGGCGACGCCGCCGACGGGACGCTGCGGGTGATGCATAATGAACGGCTTATCCATCCTTTCCAACCTTACGACGTTGGCGCCACGGCGAATCAACTCGCCTACTTCGAGCGGGTTTTCGACCTGACGCCGAGCCTCTTGCCCCGCGATCAGGTTTGGTGGTGGAAAGAGCTGATGACGCTAATCGCCGCTGTCGCGGCGTTCTCCACGCTGGTCCCACTCGCCCGACTATTACTGCGGACGCCGTTCTTCGGGTCGCTCGTGCGCCCGTGCCCGCCGCCGTCGCCGCGGCCCGGCGGCGCGGGGCGATCGGTTTTCTGGGGGGTCTTGGCGTTGTCCGCGGCGGTCGCCTGCTTCAGCTATATCCCGTTGGCTTACTGGTCCCAATCCCTGTTCGCCGCGGCGTCGGACCGCGAGGCGACCTGGTTCTTCCCCCAACGGATGAACAACGCGGTCATGCTCTGGGCGGTGCTGAACGGGGTGTTTGGATTCATGGCGATGCTCCTAACGCACCGGTGGTTTGGCCATCACCGCGGCGCTCGCGTCGCCACGTGGGGCGCCGGCACGACCTTCGCTGAACTCGGCAAGTCGCTCACGCTGGCGACTTGCTTGTTCGCTTTCTTCTTCGCGCAGTTGTTTGCCATCTACTACTTCCTGCACGTCGACTACCGTTTTGTCTTCTTCGGGGCGCGGGTCTTCCAGCCGGTGATGTTCTTGCTGTTGGCAATGTACGCGCCGATCTTCTTCGTGTTCTTCCTCTCCAACTCGTTGCGGGTCAACGGCGCGATGCGTTTTGAAGGCGAGTCGGAGTGGCGTAGCACACTGCTGGCGGGAGTCGCGAACTCGCTCGGCCTCTTTTCGATCCTGGCGATCCAGTACACCGTTTTCGCGGCAACCGGGACGGTCTTCTGGAGAGACGGCTGGCTCTACGTGAACCTCCTCTTCGCCGTGGCGCCGATCATGTTTGTCCTGCCGTTCTTCCACCGCTGGTTCTTTCGCATGACGGGGCGCATCTACCTCGGGCCGATGACGACCTGCCTCATCTTCGTGATGATCTTGCTGTCCAACACCGTCTGCTACACCCCGCTATGACTGGGATCGGCGTAACGAAGCGACTCGACCGATCGGCCTTGTGGGCAGTCCTGCTTGCAGTCGCAAGCGCTCCGGCAATCTCGCTGGGCGCCGAGGGCGGCGCGGTTGTGGTTAGGCCCTTCGAAACGGGGCCGATCGGCGGCTACGACACGAAAACACCCGCCGGGGTCCCGCTCCGCGTCGAGTATTGTGTCCCGGCAGACTCAACGCCCGACTCTCCGATCCTGATTGTCATCCCCGGCGCACGTCGTAACACCGCCGAGTACCGCGACGAGTGGATCGACCTGGCGGTCGCCAACGGATTCGTCGTGGTCACGCCGGGCGCCACGCACGAGCACTTTCCGACCGAGTACGACTACAACGCCGGAGGCGTCGTCGACGCCACGGGACGGTTGCGACCTCAACATGAGTGGCTGTTTTCCGCGATCGAGCCGCTCTTCGACGGGTTCCGGCTCCGTTTCGGGCTCCGGAGTCGGTCTTACTCTATCTACGGGCACTCGGCTGGCGGCGGGTTCGTTCACCGGTTCCTGTTGAAGGTGCCGAACGCCAGGGTCGATCGAGCGGTCGCCGCGAATCCGGCGTTTTGCACCTACCCCGTTCCGGACAACGCCTACCCGTTCGGCGTGGGCGGCGCCGCCGTTTCGGATGGCGATCTCCGGGCGTGGTTCTCTCGCCCCCTGGTCGTACTGCTGGGAGATCGAGATACCGGCCCTCGGAAGCACCCGTTGAGCAACGGCCCCGAAGCGCTGGAGCAGGGCCCCAACGTGTTCGCCCGGGGGTTGGGCTTCTTCCGGTCCGCGCTCGTCGAGTCGGATCGCCTCGGGGCTCCGTTTGCGTGGCGCCTCGAGGTCGTGAACGGGGTTGGCCACAGCAACACGCACATGGCATCCCACGCCGTGCGGCATCTCTTCCCAGAATGAGCTCGGAATGGATCGGACGATGCTGATCGTCGGGCCGCTGCTCGGAGCGGCTGCGGCATGGGCGGCGTCCCTCAGCGGCCTGGGAGCGGCGGCCGCCTGGACGGCGGCGGTTGTGGTGCTGTGCGCCGTCTGGTGGGTGTCCGAACCCGTGCCGATTCCCGCGACCTCTCTCATCCCGATCGCGTTGTTCCCGCTGGTCGGGGTGCTCACCCCAGCAGAAGTGGGGCAAGCCTATGGGAATCCCCTCGTGCTGCTCTTCCTCGGCGGCTTCCTACTCTCCACGGCGATGGAACGCAGCGGGGCCCACCGCCGGACCGCCTTGAGCATGGTTTCACTGTTCGGGGCGTCGAACGGCCGCTGGCTGGTTGGTGGGTTCATGCTCGCGGCGGGCGTCCTGAGCATGTGGATCTCGAACATGGCGACCACGCTAATGCTGCTGCCGATCGCGCTCGCGGTGATTGAGCAAACCGACGACAGAAAGCTGCAGACGGCGCTGATGCTGGGCATCGCGTATGCGGCGAGCATCGGCGGGATCGGGACGCCTATCGGCACGCCCCCGAACCTCGTCTTCATGCAGGTGTACCGAAGCGTCGCAGGGAGCGAGCCGACTTTCTTGGAGTGGATGTCGTGGTCTCTCCCGGTCGCGATCGTGATGGGTCCTCTGGCAATGCTCTGGTTGACGCGCAACCTCGGTAAGTCCTCGCCGATCGAGCTGCCCAGCGCCGGGGAGTGGCGGTCCGAGGAGTTGCGCACCCTGACCGTGTTCGCGGTCACGACGGTACTCTGGATCACAAGGAAGGAGCCTTTCGGTGGGTGGAGTGGCTGGGCCTCACTCCTCCAAGCGAACGACGCGAGCGTCGCGTTGCTGGCCGCCGTCGCGATGTTCCTGATCCCCAACGGCAGGGGCGAGAGGCTACTCGATTGGGAGACCGCCGTGCGTATCCCCTGGGGCATCTTGATCCTCTACGGCGGGGGGATCGCCATCGCGACGGCTTTTACATCTTCGGGCCTGAGCAATGCCATCGGCGAGTCGCTCTCTTCGGTCGCGGGCACGCCCGTTCCCGTGCTAATCGCTATGGTGTGCATGGTCGTCACGTTCCTCACGGAGGTGACGAGCAACACCGCAACAGCGACCCTTCTCATGCCGTTTCTGGCGGCGGTCGCTCACGGGGCGGGTGTCGATCCCCGGGTGCTGATGGTCCCCGCGACGCTCAGCGCCAGCTTCGCGTTCATGCTACCAGTAGCGACACCGCCCAACGCGGTGGTGTTCGGCACAGGCTGTGTCGGGATGCGAACGATGGCCACCGAGGGTTTCGTGCTCAACCTGATCGGCGTCGCCGTAGTGACAGCGGTTTGCTCGTGGACTTTTGCCACGTTCTAGCTTGGACTGTTCGCGACGACGAGCTCACCGACGCGCGAACGCGAATGGCCGCTGCCCGGGAAACTGTTACCTCAAGTCGCGGGGTTTCCGCACCCGGGAAACGCTTGACGCAGCGGGTGGCGCAGCCTATGTTGCGCTCTGCTGCCGGGGGTTTCCCAAGCGATTTCGTCGATTGGGAGGGCCGCCTTCCTCATCTTCGATTTCTCATCATTGTTTGAACGGGTAGCGCTCGGCGCCCGGAAGGAGAGACCCAGTGACTGTTTCTCGGATTGTTGTCGCGGCTTTCTTGCTGGGGTCGTTGGCCCCCGCCGACGCGGCGATTCTAATCAACGAAATTCTGATCAATCACTCCAGTAATCTGACCGCGGCCGACGACGACCGCGAGTTCCTCGAGTTCCGTAGCACCACGGGCGGCGTTGAGGCGATGGCCGGCTTGACGTTCCTCTACATCGAGGGCGACGGCGGCAACACCGGAGTGATCGACTTCGCCCTCGACCTTAGCCCCTACTCGACTGGGACCAACGGCTTGGTCCTCTTCACCGACGGGTTGACCGCTTGGGACCCCGCGGCCGACCCCGCGACGCCGATCAACGCTGTGGAGTTTGTCAATGACGACGGCGGCGGCGACGACCTCGAGAACGGTTCATCGACCTACGCGATCGTCACCGGGTTTACGGGAGCGGGCGGCGATGACCTGGACACCGACAACGACGGCGTGCTCGATGCAACGCCATGGGACAGCGTTGTCTCGGTCGTTGGGTGGACCGAGGCGAGCACGAGCGATGAGTTCTCCTACGCGGCCGCGTTGGGTGGGACCACGTTCACGGGAAACAACGGGCTATTCGACCCCGACGCGTACGTCTTCGCACCCGACGGTGAGTTTGCCTTCGACGCCTTCACGACCGACGACGACACGCTGGACGACGGCCCTTGGGTCGTCGGGACGACCGGAGGCCGGGCGTTGAACGCATCAGACTTGGTTGTCGGCAACTTCAACCCGCTGTTCACGATGACCCCGGGCAGCGCGAACTCGGTGAGTTTCACACCGGAGCCGGGATCGCTGGCGATGGCAGGCCTCGCAACGTTCGCCCTGCTCGCGCGACAACGCCGGTGATCGAAGGCGCTCTGGCGCCCGCGGGCGACCCCTTTTCATCCTGGCAAGGAGAGCAACCCGATGGCTGTCGTCAACCGATCTCGAGCCGCGTTCACGCTCGTCGAGTTGCTGGTCGTGATCGCGATCATCGGGATCTTGGTCGCACTGCTGCTGCCCGCTGTGCAGGCCGCGCGGGAGTCGGCGCGGCGGACTTCTTGCACCAACCAGATGCGGCAGATCGGGGTCGCACTAATGAACTACGAGTCGGCGAACGGGGTCTTCCCGCCGGGTGACCTGCGGACCCGCGATGGCGGCGAGCTGAAGTCGCTATCAAGTTGGGTCACCCATTCGCTTCCTTACCTGGAAGAGGCGAACCTGCACGGCCAGATCGACTTCACTGTGGCCTACTACGAGCAGACCGAGGTCAATCTCAAGGACCAGTACTTCGAGGTCTTCGAATGTCCCTCGGACCTTGACAGCTCAAGCATCCAGCTGGTCCGCCCTCCGAGCGACGCGGACCGGTACGGGGCCCGCGGGAACTACGCCGGCAACGCGGGATACTCCGGCCCTAGTAGCGGAATATGGGCCCGCGACGTGTTTTGGCAACAGAACGGCTTGGTGACTCCCGACCCGGAGGGCCTCTTGCTTTACAACCCGACGTTCAAAGCGGAACGTCGCTCAGCGCTGCGGGGCTTCGGCCCGTTCATGGTGAACCGGCAGCTCAAGGTCGGCCAAATCATCGACGGACTCAGCAAGACGATCGGCGTCGCCGAAATCGTCAAGGCGCCGGGGAACGACACCCGCGGCGTGCTGCACTGGGGCGCCGGCGTCCTCTACCTTCACACGCACACGCCGAACACCAATGAGCAAGACGTCACGCGTTTCTGCGACAACCAGCCGGACGCTCCCTGCGCTGACTCGGACGGCACCTTCGGATGGTTCAAGCACACCGCGAGGAGCCGCCACCCCGGCGGCGTGAACACCTTGTGGATGGACTCTAGTGTTCGCTTCCAGAGTGACGACGTCGATCCAGACTCCTACGTCGCGGCTTGCACGTTCAACGGCGAAGAAGTGCTGCCGTCCGGCATTTGACCGGCTTAACGAGCTCGCACATTGTGACCCCACACCTTCCGACACAACACCACCGATGACCTATCCGAAGCTCGTATGGTTGGCTCCCACACTGCTGCTTGTGCTGGCCGCGCCGTCCCATGGCGTCGAGACGCCGCTGGGCTCGGCTTGGATGCTCAACGAAGGCGCGGGTCCCGGCGGTGAGAACACAGCGCAGCTGAGTGGCAACAGCGCAGACGGTTATTCGTTCCTTGGCGAGGGGACGACCGGCAACCAGCCGGGCACGACCAATCCTGACACGCGGACCCGTGCTAAGGTGTTCAACGATTTCTCGACAGTTGACCTCAGCGCTGTCGGGAGCACGCTGACGATGAGCTACGACATCCTGTGGATGGGTACGGAGCGGCCGTCGAACGAATCGCAGGACTGGCGGTTCGGCTTCGTGAGCATGTCCGGTAATGGCGGGCGTGGAGTGACCCTCGGCGCCAATTTCGATATCGGAAATCTAGCCGGCACGACCTACTACGAGTTCTTCGCCGACCCCGAGGTCAATCCGACCAGCACCGACAGCGGTGTCCCCGCCGGAGACATGGACTTCGCATTCACCGGCACGAACAACTCGGGAAATATCCCCGACTTCGCCACCGACCAGGCCCGGATCGCCCAGTCGCAGAACGATCCGTTCAACCTGGGCCTCGGTCCCTTCGATGGCGACTACAACGATGACCAAACCGTCGACGCCGCCGACTACACAGTATGGCGCGACAACAACCCCTCGAGCGAGACGCTCCCCAACGACCCGTCGCCGGGGACCGTCGACGGCTCTGACTACACCACGTGGGTTAACAACTTCGGTCAGCGCGACACCGAAGACATCGTGGCGTTCAACGACACGACCGACACTCACCGGGTCACCCTGACGCTGACACGCATCAATGACGGCGTAGCCGACGGCTACGACCTGGAGATGACCTGGACAAACCTCGACCAGATCGTAGATGGCGTGAACCCAACGATCACGCACACCGCGACCATTAAGGAGAACGATTCGTTCACCGATGGTGACCCTTTGGCGGCCGCCGCACGGGTAGCCGCGGTGACCGAGTGGGACCGGCTGGGATTCTTCATCAACGCCGATCTCAACCGCTCCCCAACCCCCGACGAGCCTTGGCAGTACGTCATCTCGAACGCCAGCGTCGAGACCACCGGGGTTATCAGCTCGACCGGGTCCGCGGTTCCCGAACCGACCGCGGCCGTAATCACTATCGGGGTGCTCGGCGCGGTCGGCGGTTGCCGACGCCCGCGGCGCTGAGGTTGCGTCTCACATGCTTGCGAGCCTTCGATGGTTGGTCCTTAGTGGGGTCATCGCACACGCGGCCACTGGCGCGCTCGCGTCCGGCGACACGCTTCGCGTGTTGATGGTCGGCAACAGCTTCACGCAGGGAAACTCCTCCGCACCCGCCACCTACGCGGACCTGCAGGGGTTCTTCGACGCGTCGCCGACGGTCAACGGCGCGGTCATCAACCGCTCCGAAGGCGGCGCCACGCTGCGGAGCCACGCCGAACCCGACGGGGCTACGGTCGCGCTGCTGGTGGCCAACGCCGGGTTCTACGACGTGATCGTTCTGCAAGAGCGAAGCGATCGGCCGGGCCGCGCGATCAAGTTCGGCGGCGCCCAATTGACGGGACTCGAAGAAGGCGGCCCGGTCTTGATCGAGGACTACATCCGGGTCCACCAGCCACAAGCCGAAGTCGTGTTGTTCAGCACCTGGGCCCGACACCCGAGTCTCGAGCCCGCTACCGACGACGACTTGGCGACGTGGTTCAACGACAATCCGGTTGAGATGCAGTTGTTTACGAATCTCGGCTACGAGCACATCCGGTCAAGCAGTCCAGCCGGAGACCTCTCCGACATCACGAAAATCGCCCCGGTCGGCGACGCCTGGCGCCGATGGTACGACGCCTACGGCTACTTGGACCTGGCTTCAGCCCTGCACGACACCGATGGTTCCCACCAAAACTCGCTCGGGTCTTATCTTGCCGCTGCGGTTCTCTTTGAGTCGATTACCGGAGAACGTGTAACCGGCAGCGGATACCTGGGCGGGGTCGGCAGCCTCCCCGGCGGGGTCGATCTGGCGTTTCGACTTCAGCAGAACGCCTCGGCGACGGTTAGGCTCGTCGATCTGGCCGGCGACTACAACGCCGACGGGCACGTCGATGCTGCGGACTACACCGCCTGGCGTGACCACGTGGGCGCTCCGGCGGGCGCGCTGCCTAATGACGCCGATGGCGGTGTCATCGCGTTGGCCCAATACCGAACGTGGCGAGAGAACTACGGCAGATCGTCCGCGTCGGTAATCGTGTTGGTCCCGGAGCCCTCAACCGCCGGAGCCCTTCTCGTCCTGCTAGCGGCAATCCTCGGCGGGTGCATCGACTTCGCGGACTTTCGCCCCTGGCTAAGTCGCTGAGGGTGCCTCATCCGCGGCGCCGAATGGTAAGGCCGAACCTGCCGAGGTCGTCCGCACCGACCTCAGTTCCTGGGGAGTCGGGCGCGGTCGATCAGACGCACGTGCTGGTTAGGAACGATCCCGTGCCGTGATCGACCTTTCTGAGCTGAACTGCCGGAAGAAAGCCTGCTTAGAGGCTGGGGCAGGGAGTTAATTGCCACAGGCGCTGCGGCGACGAGCGAAGAGACTCAAGGCCGGCGAAGTGGCTGCAATAGGGCTGCATTTCGGACAGCCTTCAACTTTTGATTGCTCCCCAACACGTTGTTCGGCAGCGATTATTGCCGAAAAACATCGAAGGACGCGGGTTGCAACCCGCGTCCTTCGAATCGCTAAATTGTTACAGGTAAACAGTTTAGGGCAAACGAAAAGTGGAGGCGGCGGGAATCGAACCCCGGTTTCTCTCGACGCAAGTGGCTTGAGCGACAACGACTTAGAGCGATGCCCGTTGTGCGCGGCTGCACTATGGCTGCACTCGCAGGTCGCCGATAAGCAGGAATTGGCACGCATCGGCACACTTCTAAGGGCTTGGCCGACGCTCACTGAAGCGTGCAAACAAGAACTCGAACGAAGAATCGGCGATACGTAGTAGCGTTCGCGAACTCTCCAGTAGACCGGTCAGGAATCTCGTTGCAGCGGAGCGGTTTGTAGGAACAGAAGAAAAGAGCCGCCCGTTGCCAGGCGGCTCTTGAGGAGTAGGCGGGGCTAGGGTTTGCTCGCCAGGTAGTCGGCTTCTTCGAGCTCGCGGACCTTGTCGTAGGCCAGGCCGTAGAGCCGTGCCGCTTGGATCAGCTGGGTCCCACTCAGAGAGGTGGTCTCGTGGTAGTTCCCGGCGTCGTCCTTGTAGCTTCGCTGGACCGGCGAGGTCGAGTAGAAGCCGCGGCCGTTCTCGCTCTCGTTCTTCCAGATGGCGATCTGCAAGAGGCCGTCCTTGAGGCGGGCGACAGGTTCGTTGGTAGTTGTAGTTTGGTTCGTCATGGTCTTTCTCCTTTCATGCTAGTTGACCTACGCAGCCGATTTGTCCACCGCAAAGCGGGCGTGTCCAACGTCTGCCCGGAGGGACCACCAAAGAATCTCTAGCGCAGCGGCTGTAGAGATTGTTTTTGGCGTTTGACTCGACCGCTGCGGGGGGCAGGATAGCGCTAGTCAATCTGACTTGAAAGCGAAAAGAGCGACGGGACCAACTGCGGCCAAGAACCGTTCGGCAGAATCAGAAGTTCGCAAATCGCCAGCTCGAAGACTCAGAGCCGGGCGACTGACTTCCACCCGCCAATACCGGTGGAGTTGCGAAGGCAGAGATGTCGGTACCTAGTCGCAATCGTGTGGGCCGCGGCCAACTCGCAGCGGTGTATCGGCTCGGGCAAGACCTTCGCGAACGCTCTGGTTGTGAAGTTGCTGAGGCTGGTCCAACGAATGGCACGTAGTTGGCCGCAAGTCGTTGTTATGAATTGACCTACGAAGAAGGGCCTCGCTCGCCTAGATGGGAGTTGTCAGACAACCCATCCAAGGCAAGGAGGCCCCGCGATGCGAAGTGTTACCGACGGACGCTGTCGTAGCCAGATCAGCTTTCTGCGCCGGCAGTTCTTGCAGGACGAGGGCTTACCGTTTGGCGACGTGCTGAGCGCGAAGACGTTATCAACCGCACTCGCCACGATCGAGGGCGGTTGGGTCGATCGGATCTACACACCGCTGACGACGCTGTGGGTCTTCCTCGGCCAGGTGCTCAGCGCCGATCACTCGTGCCGAGCGGCTGTAGCGAGGTTGATCGCTCACCGGGTTGCCGGTGGCGAGAGCCGTTGCTCCGCTGAGACCGGCGCGTACTGCCAAGCTCGCAAGCGATTGCCGGAGGCGTTCTTCGCCGAAGCGGTCCGCGAGACAGGGCGATCGCTCGACGCCCAGGCCAAGAAAGAGTGGCTCTGGAAGGGACGCCGGGTCCGGATGTTCGATGGATCGACCGTCACCATGCCCGACACGGCGGCCAACCAAGCCGAGTACCCGCAGACGATCCAGTCGAAGCCGGGCGCCGGCTTCCCGATCGCTCGGCTGGGCGTGATCTCGTCGCTGTGCACGGGCGCCGTGCTGAACCTGGGCTTCTGCCCGTACGCCGGCAAAGGGACCGGGGAGGTCACGCTGCTTCAGCGTCTGTGGGGCGTGCTCGCCGAGGGCGATGTCTTATTGACCGACTGCAAGCTGGGGACTTGGAAGGAGATCCTCACGCTGAAGCGGCGGGGGATTGACTTCGTGAGCCGCATGAACCGAGCCCACCGCAGCGCGGACTTCCGACTTGGGCAGCGGCTCGGGAAGGAAGATCACATCGTCCAATGGTCGAAGCCCAGCTCGATCCGAACCATCGACTGGCCGACTTATCACGCACTGCCCGACTGGCTGACGGTCCGCGAGGCGCGGGTTCGCATCACAACGCCCGGCTTCCGGACGAAGGAGATCATCGTCGTCACGACGCTGCTCGACCCGAAACAGTACCCGAAGGAAGACTTGGCCGAGTTGTACCGGGCGCGTTGGAACCAAGAGCTCGACCTGCGGTCGATCAAGACGACGATGCAGATGGATGTCTTGCGATGCAAGACGCCCGAGCTGGTCCGTAAGGAAGCTTGGACCCATCTGTTGGCCTACAACCTGATCCGCACCGTCATGGCGCAGGCCGCCGCGAAGCACGGCGTGCTGCCTCGGACCCTCAGCTTCAAGGGAGCGATACAAACGCTCGAAGCCTTCCAGCCGTTGATCGCGCAGATCGGGCCACGCAACCGTTCTCGCCGCAGTCACTTCTACCAAGAGCTGATCGACGCCATCGCCACCCACCGGGTCGCCGACCGACCCGATCGCTTCGAGCCCCGACGGAAGAAAAAGCGAAAGGCGCCCTACGATCTGCTCATGAAATCTCGAGCAGAAACCAAACTCGATATCCTCAAAGGGGTTAGCAAGAACTAAGTGCCATTCGGTGGTCCAGCCTCGGCGCGAAAGGAGTTGCCCGGACTGCCCGAGGTATCCTCATCAAAGAGAGACCGCTGCGCATAACGTAAAAGGCTCAGTTGCCGGCCGCCCGCGGAGAGCAGGTTCCAAACCGACAACAACATCATAACGCGGGCGCAGCCGGTCAACTGCAGCCGGTGGTTAGCCACCTTCTCTATCATTTTTTGGCTCTTCATCTACAACCTCGACGCCACTTACTTTCTGCTGGTCAACAAGGTCAATAAATGTCTGTTGACGCTCGTCAACCCATTGAATAAGTCGTCGCTCTTCGGCATCAGCACGCACTGATTCATTCCGCAATCGTACGAATCGCCGCGCATTGTCGATTCTCAATGCATCGTTCCGCAGCTCACGTTCTTCGTTTTCCGAGTTGAGTTGGCGGCGGCGCTCTCGAAACTCCAATAGATAGATTAGGAAATCCTTGACGTGGCCGATGATTTCGCCGAATCCGGCAAAGTCTTTCAGGCCAGGAGAGGCGTACGATACACGGCGTACCTCCAATACTTCGCCAGGAAGTACGAACCCGGTTAAACGGTTTAGTTCAGCAGGATCGAGGGGGAGGCTTTGAAATGGTGAGTACGCAAACGGAAAAAGAAGAGGTAAGGGTGGGTAACGTTTTGATTTCCGACGTCGCCACGGAACCATATCGCGATAGTGAAAATAAAAATCTTCGAGGTCACGTTCATCTTCGGCGCTGATTTCGAGTAAAAGGCGAAGGTTGTAGAGGTCACGCATATGAGCAAAAGAGCGCGCCATCTCATCTGCTGACCAGCGTCCGGCGATGTGGCAACGAAGTATGCGAATGGTTTCGTCCATTATCGAGGTACCCCGTGAATGTATAGGTGGCTAACTTAGTTATAGGTTGATCAGTGTATCACCTGTAGGCAGCAAGGTTGTCAACCTAACGCGCCGTACGCCGATCCTTGTAAGTGGTTGCCTGTTCTTTGGTTGCGTCTAAATCGCGATTGTCACGGCGTGATAGGATGTTTCCGTCTATCGCTCCACTGGCCCGTGAGCCAGGCCGTCTGCCGGGCTGCGGACACCGCGGCCGCCTCGATTGAGGACATGCGTATAGATCATGGTCGTGCGAACGTCCTTGTGGCCCAGCAGTTCTTGCACCGTCCGGATGTCGTAGCCGTCGGCAAGCAGGTGGGTGGCAAACGAATGGCGGAACGTGTGGCTCGTGACTCGCTTCGTGAGACCTGCCTGCCTCACCGCGGTCTTCAGCGACCGCGAAAACAACGATTCGTCGATGTGATGCCGGCCCTGCTCACCGGTCTTGGCGTTTCGCCAACGGCGTTCCTGTGGGAACACGAACTGCCAGCACCACTCGCGGTTGGCGGTGGGGTACTTGCGGGCTAGCGCGTGGGGCAGGTCCACGCTGCCGTAACCATCGGCTACGTCTTGCTGGTGGATCGCTCTGACTCGCTGCAGGTGTTCCGTCAGGGGGGGCACGATTGCTCGCGGCATCGTGGTGATGCGGTCCTTGTCCCCTTTCCCCTCACGAACAGTCACCTCACCACGCTCGAAGCACAAATCCTTGACCCGCAGACGGAGTGCTTCGAGCAGACGCAGCCCGCCCCCATAGAGCAGCATGGCGACCAGCCACCTGTCGCCAGCCAAATGTGGCATCACTCGCGAGACTTCGTCGACCGTCAAAACAACGGGCAATCGCTTGGGCCGCCGGGCACGCACAACGCCCTCGATGCGGTCGAGCGGCTGCTGCAGGACATGCTCGTAGAGAAAGAGAATCGCCGAGAGCGCCTGATTCTGCGTAGACGCAGCAACATGCTCTTTGACAGCCAGGTGAGTCAGGAAACGGTTGACCTCGTCTTCGGCTAGTTCGCGGGGATGGAGCCTATCGTGAAAGTCGATGTATCTGCGGACCCAGTGGACGTACGCTTCCTTCGTTCGCCGGCTGTAGTGCCGAACGCGAAGCACTTCGACCATGTGGTCATGGAGCCGGGGCGTCGGCTTGTCGGTGAACAAACCAAGCGGTGAGCGGCGTTGCTGCGACGAGTTGGGCACGACCAAGTTCCCTCAGAACTCCACATAGCACCAAATATTAGAGCCGAGGGGTGTGGCGAAATCAAACAATTGTCGTCGAGGTGAAGAATAGGCCAGGCGACGAGGTATCAAGACCGACGCTTCTTTCGCGATTTAGTTGCAGCGGGCGGTTGCATCGACTTCGCGGACTTGTACCTCCGGCCAACTCGCTGAGGTGCCCCGGCCCGGCGACGACCTCCGTCGCTATAGCGGACGGCCAATCGACTGGGGTTGGTCCGCTCAAAAAGACCTACGGCGGACTTGAGTTGACATGCGATCGGTCTGCTAGGGGCGTTTACGAGCACGCGACTCCGTACTCGCTAGAAAATTGCTACCGGTCCGCTACCCGAACCTAAACGACGTCTGCTTTGCCCCGCCCCGCGAGACCCAGCTGGCTCAGCATCGGCCCCATGGTTAGCCCGCCGACGAGGATCGAGAAGGCCACAACGACATAGGTCATAGTTAGGACGAGTTCGCCGACATTGTCGTACTGCGATTGTTGGGCGTGGATCTCTTCTTTGAGCGATAACGCGAGTGCCACACTGATCCCGCCGCGCAAGCCGCCCCAGGTCATGACCTTGATGGTATGCGGGGTGAATTCTCGGACGGTCGCCTTCCTCAAGGCGATCACCACCGCGCCGACGGACAGAAATCGCGCCAGCAGCACCGCGGGGATCGCCAGAGCCCCGGCCAGCAGATAGTGCTCCTCGAACGACAGCACCAAGACTTCTAGCCCGATCAGCACGAACAACACCGCGTTCAGCAGCTCGTCCACCAACTCCCAGAACGTGTCGAGGTGCTCGCGCGTTTTGTCGGACATCGCCAGCGTTCGGCCATGGTTACCCAGGATCAGCCCGGCGACCACCATCGCCAACGGCCCGGACAGGTGCAGCTTCGTCGCTAAGGCGTACCCGCCGGTCACTACCGCCAGCGAGAGCAGGATCTCCGTCGCGTAGTGATCGATCGATCGCAACAAGGAAAAGGCGAGCAGCCCCAATACGAATCCCAACGCAATCCCCCCGCCGGCTTCCAGGGCGAAGAGCTTGGCGACGTCGAACGCTCCCGTCTGGTTCCCTACCATGCCTTCTTGGACTTCGTGGGGGTGTTCGCCTTCGAGTCGTACCGCTTCGGTTGGCTGGACAAGCGGGACGGCGGAGGGACCGGCATCCGCGCTGGACCGAACGCCGGAATCTCTTTGGATCGGTTCAACGACGCCACTTACCTCGGCCTTGTCCTTGATGTCTCCGTGCGGCTCCCCGTGCCCGCCCAACCCCGCGATGCTTAGTAGCGCAATAAACACCACGACGCCGACGCCATCCTCGAAAAAGTCGCCCGGGCAAAGGCTAACCTCGATAAGATCACGGAATAGCGACGCGGTACACTAGTACGTGTGGTTCTGGATACCTACGACAACAGTGGGAACTCTAAGTTTCTAGAAGAGAGGCACCTCCCGGAAAGAGTACTTCAGAGTGCCGTCCCAGGACGCGATCCTGAAGTTGAAAGACGCTTTAGGCTCGTGGTGGAACGGCGATACAAGATTGCCAAAGGCGTAAAGCCAGCATCTATAAGGACCATTGCAGGCGACTGTGGGATCGCAGAAAGCTCGTTTAGGACGAGTGTTGAGGGTCCGCTGAAGCGATTCCTGAAAGACCTGCAAGAGGCAGTAGATGGGGGGAAATCTAAACGTGCAGTCGCTGCTGAACGGGAACTCACAAGTGAGGGCCTGTCGGTTGCTCTGAGCGATTTTAGTCGAAAGCAGATGGAGTGATGTTATTGACTGTTGCATCGCGAATGAGCCGTTCCCATCGGTAGCGTTGCAATGGGTCCATGAGACCCACAGGCTGTGTGGCGGAGCTGGAAGCTTGGCACGGTCGCACTTCGGCGTGCTTCTAAGCCGGGGAGTCCGTTCGCACGGCGGCCGAACGTTTCGGTGTCGATAGCAGCAGCGGGAAGCGTTGGGGGCGTGAAGGGGGCGAAGACCGCCTCGCCGCTAGAGCGGATTGCTCTTTGAGGTAACGAGGCTGTTGAGTTAAGACTGGGGCTTCCACGGACAGGAGGTCGGGCATGGCGGCGTACTCATCGGACCTGCGTGAGCGGGTGTTCGAGGCGTATCAATCGGGGCTGAGCAGCCCGCAGGTGGCCGAGCGTTTCGGGGTGAGCTGGTCTTCCCCCCTGAAACAGAGCCACTCTGATTGAGAGAATCTCGTGCCGGGCGGTCCCCGGTTTTTGGAGGATTCTTTCGATGAAGCGGACAAGGCACACGACGGAGCAGATCATCGAGAAGCTGCGTCAGGCGGACGTGGTTCTTGGTAAAGGGGCGAAGGTCCCCGAGGTCTGCAAGACGCTCGGGATCACCGAGCAGACCTACTACCGCTGGCGTCAGAAGTACGGGGGCATGGCCCCCGACCTGGCGAAGCAGCTGCGTTCGCTGGAGAAGGAGAACGCGAGGCTGAAGCGGCTGGTGGCCAATCAGGCGCTCGACATGGAGATCTTGAAGGAAGCCGCCAAGGGAAACTGGTGAGCCCCGAGTGTAAGCGTGCGACGCAGCGTTACCAGTCGAAGCGTCAGACGCTCGACGCGGAGTTGCTCACGGAGATGCGGAGCATCGCGGAGAAACGTCCTTGCTGGGGCAGCCCTCAGGTTTACGAGGCGCTGCGTCGGCAGGGACGCGAGGTGAACCACAAGCGGGTCGAACGCCTGTGGCGAGAGCACGGGATGCAGGTGCCCAAGAAACGCCACAAACGGCTGCGTTTATCGCTAGGCGGGAGCGATAACAGCTGCGTGCGGAAGCGGCCCGAGTATCCCAACCACATCTGGAGCTACGACTTCGTCACCGACTTCACCGAGCGTGGGCGTCAGCTGCGGATGCTGTGCGTGCTGGACGAGTTCACGCGGGAGAGCCTGGCGATCGAGGTGCAGCGGTCGTTCACGGCCCGGCAGGTCCAGGATGTGCTGGGCTACCTCTTCGCGGTGCGTGGTGCCCCAGAGCACATCCGGAGTGACAACGGCCCGGAGTTCGTGGCCAAGAGCCTCCGTCGATGGCTCGACCGGGCGTGCGTGAAGACGCTGTTCGTCGCCAAGGCGAGCCCTTGGGAAAACGGATACGTCGAGAGCTTCAACAGCCGCTTCCGCCAAGAGCTGCTGGACCGTGAGCTGTTCTTGGGGCTGGAGGATGCCCGGTGGTGCGTTGATCGGTGGCGGCTGGACTACAACCACCACCGGCCGCACAGCTCGCTGGGTCACATCCCTCCGGCCGAGTTCGCCGCCCGTTGGGCCGCTTCCGCTCCGGGCCCTGCTCAGCCTACGGCTTCGCAGGCCCCTCCGCTCCAGCTGCCCAACGAACTACCATCTAATCATCCCGATTCTCTCATAGCGAATGGCACATAGATCGGGGGAAGACCACCGCCGCGTGAAACGGGCCGACGCCCGCCGGCTGATCTTCCTCGATGAGAGCGGGGTCCGGGTCGGCATGAAGCGGCTCTACGGGCGATCGGCCAAGGGCTGGCGGGTGGTCGATCGCACCTCGGGCGGACACTGGCAGACGCACACCATGACCGCCGCGATCGGGCTGGGCGGCGTCGTCACGGCGATGGTGACCAAGCGGGCGATCAACTCGATCACGTTCCTCGGCTTCGTCGAGGAGTTCCTCGCCCCGAAGCTCACGCCGGGCGACGTGGTCGTGATGGACAACCTGGCGGTCCACCGGGTGAAGGGCGTCGAAGAAGCCCTCCACCGAGTCGGAGCCCGGGCGTGGTTCCTGCCGCCGTACTCGCCCGACTTCAACCCGATCGAGCAGGCTTGGTCACAGGCCAAGAGCTGGCTGCGGAAGAAGTCACCGCCGACCTTCGACCGATTGGTCGATTCAATCGGCGACGCCCTGCGTCGCGTCACCCCCGAACACTGCCGCAACTACTTCATCAACTCCGGCTACCGCGTTACGCGAAAGAACAAACCGCCCTAGATCGTCGGGTTTCTCTTAAGTCGCCGTCCTTTGCGGAGTAGTACCGCTAACAACAAGAGTCCAGCTGACCAGATGAGTACACGGCGCAAAAAGGAAGCTGGCGGTTTACCCGGCGACGGCGCGAAAAAATCTCCTCGCTTCTGTGAGAGCAACCATTCGAGCACGTTGTAGTCTCGGAAAGCAACAGCCCAGCAATTGTGGTAGTTGGCCTCGATGATTGTCAGATGAGTATCGCCGCCGGCTTCCTGAATGGCTGTCAAACTCCGAAGGATGCCATCGCTCGAAATCTTTGGGTCTTCCGACGCATGGAAAGCCCAGATTGGTGTCTCGAGGAGGCTTTCTAGTCGGGATAACTTTCCTTCAGGCGAACCTAGGAGCGCCATACCGGCGAACCTCCCCGGATAACGCATGCCCATCTCCAGACAGTCGGCACCGGCTCCGGAGATGCCAATCAAGGTCACCTGTTCCGCATTGATCGGCTTCTCGTTGATCAGCTTCTCGATTAGCTGAGCGGTAACATCACCAGGCTGGGGGACACCATCAGGTTGCTCCTCTAGAAAGAAGCCTCGCTGGTCGGAAGGGCACTGCACGACCAAGAAGTAGAAATTGAACTCGTCAGCATCTTCCACTGAACTAAATACGGCGCCAGTATGCTTTAGGTGGCCCGAGCCAATCTCCTCGAACTCAACATCCCCATAACCATGCAGCCAAACAATCAGAGGGTACTTGCGACCCGCCGTCAGTTTCGGTGGTTTGAAGAGATGGTAGATGTAGCTCTTGGTGCGGTCGTGTTCGTACTGGACATCGTAGTAATGCCGGTCGAACAGGCGGAGCACCTCGCCGGACGGAACCTCGTCGATCGGAAGCGAGGCAATTGCCATCACCATCCACAGGCAAGCCATGCAAGTCAATTCAACGAAAAAATCAATGAGATTATTGAAGCCAGATGGCTGACTTTCCCAAAACGCTAGCGGTACGAGTTAATCAACATACCCTGGCTCTTCGGCAGCCGCCGACGAGTCCTTCCGGTTGGAACGCATCATGAAAACAACCGGATCGACATCATAGGCGACCGTCTCCACCGAACCGTCTCCTAACAAGAAATTGCAGCCTGCAGGGTGGTTTGATCCGAACGACTCGTCGTGCTGGAACCCTTCCCGATCAGCTATAGGAAGCAGCGGATGGCCGCGGAAGTGGCCGGTCCAACGCACCGTGTCGCTGTCGGCGCCGATGTAAAGGTGCTGGTTATCACCGAAGGTCGTTACCATCGCCCGGTAACGCAGCGGGTCAAGGTACTTTTCACCGACGAAGAAGGTCTTGCCGAGCCCGTCTACGACGTCTTTGCTACGGGTGAGGCTTGCTTGGTAGAAGACGCCGGTTTGCGTCGCGCGGATGATCCAGAAGGGAGCAGTCTCCCAGTTCTCCTCGGCGTCGGCGATCTCGTAGGTACGGGGCCCCCAGTTCGCCTCCGCGTCCTCGGGGTAGTGGTCGCCGGCGCACCCTGCGTAGTCCCCTTTCCCAACGAAGTCGCTTGGGTAGTAGTTGCGATAACGCTGCGTGCGATGGTTGTAAGCGATCGGTTCGGCTGCGTTTCGTCTCCCGGGGCATTCAAAAAGTGGGACGCCGTGGGCAGTCATCTCCCCTCCCACCTTTATCTTTTCTTCTCCGTTGAGGCCTGATCCGATGTCATGGATCTTCTCGTATCCAGCATAAGGAAGGAGGTTGTACGTCCAACCTCCTGGCTGCTCGCGACCCTTGCCACGGTCAGGATCGCCGAGCCACAAGAACCCCCACCCACCGTGAGGAAAGTGTTGCAGTGAGTCATCATGGAGTTGGATCGCTCGCCCGATGTGTCGCAACTGGTCGTGGCAGGAGAGAAGTCGCGTTCGCTCACGAGACGACTGAAGGGCTACGACAGCGAGCTGAGCTAAGAGAGAGATCGCCAAGAGGGCGATCAAGATTTCCAGAAAGGTGACGCCGAAACGAGGGTGTTGTGTTCCCTTGGAGCGTTGTCCTTGTCGACACTCAGGCCCATAGTGGCTATTCAAGTGATTCTCCTGTGGCTGACGAAAGCTATTCATGCCCGACTTCAAGAGGCTCTGTTATCTCGTCAGTGCGAGGGCTCTCCTTCCAGAGCAATAGCCGGAGCCGTATGATAACGCACACCAAGAGAGCTATCGCGTTGATCGCGATCCATTGTGACCGCGTCAGATTGCCGAAGCCGTCTACCAAGACTGAATCAGCCCCCTGAAGAACGCCTACTTGCCAAAGCAGCAGCAGTAGTGCGGCCAATAGAGCGATTTCGATTCTTCCCAAGTCTGGCTCCTTAAATCTCGCTACGTGTCGCTCGATGCCAAAAGGATAACGATCACGGAAGACTCACGTCGGACGGCTCGGCGCCTCTGCTTCCCATCGCCGAGAACAGTTCCATGTCAACGTCGTACGCCACCTTGTTGACAGAGCCGTCACAATGGACGAAGTTGCACGATGAGAGATGGGGACTGCCAAAATTCCAGTCGATCACATCTGCGGAATCGCCGTAGCGCATCCACGCGCTCTCTCGTTTAGCGTCTCGGAGGGGGGGGTGGAGAGTGTTAGTTGAACGGGCCGTGTCCCGGTCGAATCCAATATACAAACTCTGGTCGTCGCCGTGAGAGTTTCCGTCCTTGTAGTGGGCTGGGGACAAGAACTTCTCTCCGCCGAAGAAAGTCTTGCTGAGGCCATCGGTCACCTTGGCGGGCGACACTTTGCTCCGCTGGTAGACCACGCCGTTATGCCCCATCGCCGCCCAGTTCTTGAAGATGTCGTTTCCTTTAACCCAGTCTTTAGCGTCGGCATACGACACCGGACCGGGACTCCTCTGATCGCGCGGTTCCAGGCTGCCAATGTTGGCGGCGTAATCGCTCCGACCAGCCTTGTCGGTGTCCGCGATGTTATAGAGAGTGCGGGCGAAAGGCCAAGCGCGGACGAGTCGCCGCGAGGGACAGACGAAGACGGGAACTGGCGTCTCGAACATTTTCGCTCCTTCCGCGCGCTGGTCGATCGGCGCTAACTCGAGCCCCATGTCATGCAACGATACCTCTTCAAGGTAAGGGAGAACGTTGTAGCACCACCCACCGGGCTGGTCTGGCCCGTAGCCGCGTTTAGGATCGCCACTCCAAACACTCGACCAACCCCCGGTGGGAAAGTGTCCATGGGTGGTGACGTGCAACTGCGCGGCGAGGCCTATTTGTCGCAAGTTATTCAGGCACTGCGTCTGCCTCGCCGCCTCCCTCGACATTTCTACCGCCGGGAGGGCCAACTGGAGAAGCAGAGCAATGATTGTGATAACGATAAGAATCTCGACCACGGTCATGCCTACGCGCGTAGATGCTGAGTTTCTCATGACAATGATTTCTCCTGGAGACGCCGTCGTGGCAAGGCTGATCCTGCTAAATGATGCCTACAGAACTTGGTCGTTTCGCGAACAGCAATATGGTCATGGTCAAGGAGGAAAAGGAAGTGACAAACACTTTGTCATTCGTCAAGACAGCCGTCGCCACCTACCCTCTTTAATCCCTTCGATCCTCTGCTTACGCTCTCGCGCCGACTTAAGCTGCTCCGCTTTCTGGCGAACTTCGGATCGTTGTTTCTTCCGCTCTTGGTAGTCGTCCCAAAGGCCTGGGCTCCATTTTATACTGACGAGGACAAACAATACGATCACCGTCCCTAGAAACCGTGCTCCCCACGTCCAGTTGCGGAGGTCAAACGCCCGGAGCATGGTCCACCACGCCGCCGGGAACAACTGGAACCCGAGCGCAACCAGCGCTACGCCAAGGGCGATCTCAATCCAGGGTAAAGACAGTCGGTCGCTTGAAGGGTTAGCGTTCATGTAAACTCTCAATCGACGGTACGCGATAAGTCAAGTTTCTTTTACGCTTCGTGAGTAGCCAGTCGAAAATCTCATTGTCGTTGTAGACTAGTGAAGTGACATTATGACCGGCTTCCGGAAAGATAGTCAGCTTTGCTTCACCGCCCGCCTGCCGGACCGCATCCACCATCCGTCGGCTCGAACTTGGGGGAACGAGCTTGTCCTTCGCGCCATGAAAAGCCCAAACAGATACGTCTTTTAAGCAACCCGCTTTTGTTTCGTCTCCTCCACCGCAAACCGGGGCTATCGCCGTAATCTTACTTGGGGCAGTTTGCGCAAGTTTCCACGCGCCGAACCCACCCATGCTGTAACCGGTCACCGCCACGCTCGCAACACGGAACCGTTGCTCGGCAGCCTTGATGAGCGACAACAATTTGTCCGGACGCCAAGATTCACCGAGCGGACATTGCGGGGAGACCACAATCGCAGGCAAGTCGTATCCCTGATCGATGCGTGCAGGCAGTTCCATCAGCCTCAAAGAGTCCACGTCACTACCCCTTTGGCCGGCGCCGTGAAGATACAATAGTAATGGCCAAGAACTCTCCGAAGATCGGATTTGTTTCGGCAAGTACAGTAAGCATGAATATGCACCCAGGGCGGTAGCGACCTGTTGTCCGGGTTGAGGTCGGTTACGCCATGCCGTTAACGAAGGCGTCGCCAGTTGCGCGGCCAACGCCAGCATGCTGAGCATGAGGAGTAGCTCAAGTCGTCCGAAACCCACCGACTCTGGCGTCGGTTTCACTTCTTCCTCACGGTTCAAGCGGTCCCTCCACCATTACGAATCGTACGGAGCCATCGCAGTAGGCCACGTTGCAGCCCCCTGGGTGAGGACCGCCGAATCCTCCCCCTCCCTCGCGATCGCTTGTCGGTACCGGTGAAACAGAACGGCGGATGTCCTCGCTATCGCCTGCATACATGCTAAGTCGGTCGCCAGCCCCTCGGCCTGTCGAGTAGTCACTTCGCGCAAGTCCCTTCTCAGCAACTAGCAGTGTCTTGCTCATTCCTTTGTCAAGCTGGACTTCCGAGAGGATGACCTCGGACTTATTCGACGAAACGACCAAGTTGATCGCGTAATCGCTTTTGGCGACTTTTTCTGGTGGATTAGCGTTCCTCAGGGGTTGTGGTCCACTATAGGGATAAATCGAACAAGCCCTACGCGAAGAGCAATTGAAAACCTCTAGGGGCGACTGCATCAGTTGCGTTAGGGAATGATTTTTTTCCTCGGCCGGTTGGCCACTCCCGAGGTCACGCAGAGTGCCTGCTTCGACAAAGGGCAGGACGTTGTAGACCCATCCTCCCGGCTGTCTCACCCCGAATCCTAAGTCGGGGTCGCCCACCCATTCCTCGCCCCACCCGCCGGTAGGAAAATGCTGGTGCGAGTCGGTGTGAAGCTTGGCGGCAAGCGCCAACTGCTTGAGATTATTACCGCAGGAACTCCGGCGCGCCGCCTCGCGCGCCATCTCAACCGCTGGTAGCGAGATCGCTACCAGCACACCAATAATAGCGATCACCACCAAGACCTCAATCAGCGTGAAGCCAAGAGGAGAGGCGATAGAAACCGACACAGCATCCAGATCTTTGCCCGCCAGCCCCCGTTTCTTGTCGCCACTAGAATCTCGATCTACCTTTGCTCGTCGTCGCGAATAGCGCGCGATGCACCAGAGTGCCCACAAGCCGTCGCGAAAGCCGATCTTCTTGCCATCTTGATAGCTACGAGGTGAGTAGCGGATTGGCCTCTCTGTGACGCGCCATCCGGCCGCAGCTACCTTGGCGGTCAACTCGGGCTCTACGCCAAAGCGATCCTCTTCGATCGTCAGACCTTCCAGGACTTCCCTCCTGAACGCCTTGCACCCGGTTTCCATGTCGGTTAGCTGCAGCCCTGTCCGCCGGTTGGATAGCCATGTCAACAAGCGGTTCGCCATGCGACGAATCCAGGGGGCGCCTTCATAACGGCTTCCCAGTTCACGAGAACCGTAGACGACATCCGATTCGCTGTCCAAGATCGGCTGAACAACTTCTGGGATAGCCTCGGGGAAATACTCCAGGTCGGCATCTTGAATAGCGACCACTTGCCCGGTGCACGCGGCGAAACCTGAACGCAGCGCGGCGCCTTTGCCGCGGTTCCTAGGATGGCGAAGCACATGGACACGCCGCTCCGTTGAAAGTTGCCCCAAAACCTGCTGAGTTGCTGCGTCCGAGCCGTCGTCGATGACGACGACTTCAGCAACAATTTCAAGTTCGAGGAGTTTAAGGACGACCTGGGCGATGGTCCGGTGCTCGTTGTAAACAGGCACGACCACTGACAACGGAAAAGAAGGGCTTTGCGAAGCGTCGTTCTCCCCCACAAGGGAGTTCTTTTCAATGAACGCATGGTTTGCGGCGGTCATAGCCTCGCCTCCTCGCCGGAAAGCAGTTCCCGGTTGACCGAGACGACAACCCCGTCGGCAACAACGATCTCTACCGGGGTGTGAACGAACCATTCGCGGTCACTAGGAAGCCGCGCGTGGCCTGAGTCTAACTCCGCGTCCGGTTCAGAATACGGTGGTGTCTCGACAAGCAGCACTTGCTCACCCTGGACGATCCGATTTTCATAGTCGGGCCGCACTCGCTCGCAATCGGGACAGCCGTGATGGTGCATGAGCACCGTCCATTCACCGGACGCCAACCCCGATGCCCCTTCTAAGACGCCAAGCAGTGGCAACCGCCTGCCGACCCAGGTTTCAGGCTCTAGAAGCACGAATTTTACTGTAGAAGCTATCGCAACATCCCGGACTGGTGAACTAAACGCCATCGCTACTCCTAGTGGGACGCCGATTGCCACCAATGCAACGGCGCCGACAACAACTCGCCTACCTGCTACGAAGAAGGGTTCCTTGCACCCTGTTGCCCGCGTCCAGAGCAAGGCAACGACTGCCGCAAAGTCGATGAGCAGAGTCAAGCGTGGATCGACGGCGATGGCCCCAAAGCAACCACAAGACTGTTCGCCGACTAAAACGCTCCGCAGAGCAATCAAGGCAAACCCGGTGAAGATCACAATAGCGGCGTTATGCACGTGCGACCGCCAGAGGCCCAGAAGCAGTACGACTCCGAACGCCATCTCCGCTTGCACGGCCAACAGTCTTGCTGCAAATGGCCACCCGTCGAACATCGCCTCAGCAGAACCCGCCGGAGAAAGCCCTTTGGCGAAAGCAGCGACGACCAGCAGAACACCAAGGAAGATGCGGACGATGCTCCCTGCCACAACCCGCCTCGGAGCTTGCAGGTTATCGGAAGTCATGGTTTTCCCTTCTCAGCCAGCTTAGCGAACAACTCTTCCCAACGCTTGGAGTTTCGGAGGTTGACGACCCGTAACGCGACGGCGCCCACCACCGCCAAGGTGACAAGTGAAATCTGGAAGACTGCTTGGTCAGAAGTAACGGGCGGACCGTTAACGAGGTAGAGTATCGGAGCCAGACTGACAACGACCCAGCAGAGGAACTCGATCGCGGGGGCGAACTGCCAAAACGGGATCGGTTCTTCGGGCCCATCGGCGGGGCGTTGCGGAATCGCCACCTTCTGATCTCCGCCAAGTGGGTTATACCGTCGTAACGCGATGATTTGATTTTACCCGAAAGCTTTGGCATCAGGCAATCACTTTTCCACCTTTCTGACGGCGGACAAATCTTTTCTATCTCCATGACACGTGGCACAATAATCCGCCGCGAGGAAAAACGAGAATGCGAGGCAGGATTTTGCAGGAACTTTCTGGACTTTCCGTAGCAAAGCTTTAACATGCGTCTAGTTCTTCTCATTGGCGAGAATTTGGCTTCGTACTGGAGTCCCTGTGCTCGCGACTCGCTTGCTGATCAGCCTCGCAAAGGCGTATCAGTTCTTTGATAATTCACGTGTCGCGTGGAGAACGATTTTCTCCTTGCTCGTCGTGCACAGCGGCTTGCTGATGTACAGCGCGTACGTGCACAGCCCGACGCTCAACGAACCCGCGCACTTGGTAGCTGGGCTCAGCCACTGGAAATTTGGGCGGTTTGAGTTGTACCGGGTGAACCCACCGCTGGTGCGCATGGTGGCCGCGCTGCCCGTCATAGCGGCCGGCTATGAGGGAGACTGGTCAGGCTTCTACGAAGGGCCTGGGGCCAGACCAGTTTTTGGCATGGGGGAAGACTTCGTAGCGGCCAACGGCGAACGAACCTTCTACCTCACCATGATCGCCCGTTGGGCGTGTATGCCGTTCAGCTGGCTAGGGGCAATTGTTTGCTACCTGTGGGGCCGTGATTTGTGCGGTCGATTGGCCGGACTAACAGCCTGCTTCATTTGGTGTTTTGAGCCGAACATCCTCGCCCATGCCTCGCTCTACACCGCCGACGCTCATGCGACAGCCCTGGGCCTCAGTGCCTGCTACACGTTCTGGCGTTGGCTCAAGAAACCGACTTGGACGCAGGCGGCGATAACGGGCGTTGTGCTAGGCCTAGCCGAGTTGGCTAAGACGACTCTCCTCCTGTTTTATCCGCTCTGGCCACTGCTTTGGCTGATCTATCGCTGGCAGGATCGTGCCTCAATGACCGTCCGCATGTGGGGACGCGAAGCGGGAATGCTGATGCTGAGGATGGCGATCGGGCTCTACGTCGTCAATCTAGGCTACGGCTTTGAAGGCAGCTTCCAGCCACTGGGGGACTACCACTTCGTCAGCCAACTCTTCACGGGCAACCTGGAGGATGGCGAGTCGGCTGACTCTCAGGCAACCAATCGCTTCAGTGACACAGCGCTGTCACCCCTGCCGGTGCCCTTCCCGAAAAACTACCTGCTTGGGATCGACATCCAGCAGAAGGATTTTGAGAGCTATGGCCGCCCCTCCTACTTGCGGGGCGAGTGGAGAGATCACGGGTGGTGGTACTACTACCTCTATGCAGGGCTCATCAAAGTGCCACTGGGGCTCTGGGGGTTAGGTGTTTTCTCTCTAATATCACGGTGGATAAGCCCAAAATCGAGAGCTGGAAGGGCTTCGGCACGCGATATGCTGATCCTGCTAACCCCCGCGTTGGTGGTGGTGTGCGTGGTGAGTTCCAAGACAGGCTTCAGCGAGCACTTCCGCTACGTCCTGCCAATCTTTCCGCACTTATTCATCTGGCTAGGAGGAACAGCTGGCAACGCTTGGTCGGAATTGGTTCAAAAAAAGCTTGCATTAAGCCGCAGATTTTGTCTAATACCACGCGGTGTGACTTCTGGCGTAGCAAGGCGGCTCTTGGTAGCGTATCCTGTATTCTTTCTTCTCTGGTTTTCTGTGAGTAGTTTGTGGGTTTATCCTCACAGCTTAAGTTATTTCAATGAGGTAGTAAGTGGCCCTCGTCACGGTAGCGACTACTTACTTGGAAGCAATTTAGACTGGGGTCAAGATTACAGGTACTTAGAGGACTTTTTGTCTAGGGTGGACCGGGGAAAAGTTGTGACCGTGCGTTGTTTGCCTTATGTTTACCCAGTTGTGAAGATGAGAAATGTAAGGCCCTGTGAATCGGTCGAATGCGTACCTAATATTTTAGTTATTGCGGCAAGCTTCATTAAGGGCAGCACGATGCCTGCTTGGGTTGGTGTCAAGTCGCGACCAATAAATGATGCGCTTGAGAATGTAGCATCGCTTGTAGGTTGTGGGCGTGTGCGATTCTTGGGGTATACGCATCGAGTGTACGAAAGGTAGCTGGGGGCTCGCTGGAGGTCTAAACGGTGTGCGATGCAGGATGGAACCATGGAAATGAATGAATAGCATGTTTAGCACGGGTATTGGATTTAGATGCATATTTATTGTCTCATGCGTGGCGGTCATCGCATCGTATCGGACGACCGACGAAGGAACAGATTCTCAGGTTGCATCGAAGGGAAATCGTAGCCGCGATGTTCACGCAGGAACGGTATGTAATGCGTCCTATGCCGAGTACATATTCGAAATACTTAACACCGGACATCAGGGGTTTACTATAACCGACGTCGTTAAGTCTTGTGGGTGCCAAGATGTTGGCGTAGAAGTCGGTCGATATGTGAAAAGCGGTGAGTCGCTCTCTGTTGCCTACAAGATTCCAATCGGCTCTGGTGGGGAGCAGGTTGGCAGACTACTGATTAAAACAGACTCGCAGCACCCAAGGTTAGGGGAAATAGCTCTTACACTAAGAGCTAATTTTCCGCGTCGAATATTCTCCATCCCGAGAGAGCTTGAGTTTATTAAGAATAAATACGGAGGGTATGAGCCCTTAAGTCTTGTGTTGAGTTCCGATGTGCCGGGTGTGCTGAGTTCTTTATCTCGGGCCGAGGTCAGCAAGGGGCACGTGAGTGTAAGTCAGAATATGAAAACGGAGTCTGCGGTTGGTTACGAGGTGAGCGTCGTTGACTTAGGGTCCTCGGGTGATGCTTACGACATGGTAACGTTTAGATTTAGCGACGCAATAACAAAGGTGTATGGTGTCAGGGTCAAAGTGCGCAACTAGATTTTCAGTAGGCGACGTGCTTCACGGGGATATCAACGCCATGTATATGGCCTTGCAGGGAAGGGGCGCAAACCCATCAGAAGGCATGGGGGTTGCTAAAATGCCGCTGTGCATTTTTTTGTACGCGATGGTTGCAGCGTTGGCGAATGGTGCTCTGGTTGATGCGGGCGAATTGGATGATGCTGAAGTTATAAGATTGTATGAGGAAGCTACTGCTCCACCTATCCAGTACACCTATGTTTCATCCGGCGTGGAGACGTTCGTCGCCCAACAGCGGATGGAAGATGGTGAGGTAGCCACAAGAACCGAGACAACTACGCCACGGCGTATGCTGACCATCGCGTATAGCGATAAGCGATATGAGGTGCATGTTGAGGAAAAAATAATTATCGACACTAGTAATTGCATTTCTGGTGTTAGAGAACAGATCGGTGGAGTGGTGGCTGGGGGAGCGGGCGCTCTAAGCAGCACCAAGGCAGATGTTTCGGATATAGTGTTCGATGGAGTGAAATGCTACCAAATAGACATGGCGGCCAACGTGGACGCAATCAAGAAGTTTGCAAAGCAGCTGCCGCGATCTGCTGCCGCGGCTTTACCAGGAGGGAGCCGTATTGTAATTGATACTAATAAGTTCTTGCCAATCGCAATCGAAACATACGGCATAGACGGAAGGACGCTGCAGACGACTAGGGTTATCGATATACAGCATGAACAGCTTCCTAGGGACATGTTTATACTCCCGTCAGGATTTCGGACGGAGGTTCCGGCTACTGTATTAGAGTATGGGCAAATTGTAGGTAATCTGTTCGTGAAAGACGCTCGCCGACAAAGAGGCGCAATCGCAGAAGCCCCTCTCCGCAGAAGCATGCAAAAACTGCCGGAGATAGAGTATGACCCAGATACTGGGCTTGCAATCCCGCCTGTGCCGCCAGAGATGACAAAAGAGCACTTCCGCGCACTGGTAGATAGCGAAAAGCCTTCGAACGTTAAGATTGATTCCGAAGGTGTTTATACGGCTAGCGGTTGGACCTATAAAACTTTGTTTCTGACCATCAATGCTTTGTTGGTTTTCTTATTGGGCGCTGTGCTCCTAGTCCGCAAGCTGACTAAGGCAAGAAATGCTAAATCGTAGTGTATTTGATTCGCGCAATTCGCACCCCTTACTAGCTATAAAGGTATTTATATGTATCGCCGCAGGAATTTACTAAGCCATATATCCTCTTGGATAGCAGTCGCCTCTATGATTGCATACCAGCCAATGTCGGCATACGCCAACAGGGCGTCTTGCTTGCAAGCATGCGATGACGCCTATAACCAGGCTGTACAAGCCTGCACCAATTCCCTCAATGCGGCCCGTGAGAATTGCAATAATTCATACCAGACTGCCACGAATAATTGTCAAAACAGCTTTGACACAGCAATAGAAAATTGCAACAATAATCAAGACGCACATACACAAAATTGCGGTATTGCTTACGCAGCCGCGGTGACAGTCGCAACAGCGGCCTTTATCGCCTGCGTGGCTGGAACCTGGGGTGCCGCAACGCCGGCTTGCCTAGCGGCTTATGCTATTGCAGAGGCTGCTGCACACGCAGGCTTCTTTGCATGCATAGCGGGGGTTAACAATAACTATCAAACATGCGTGGAAAATGCACGTAATACGTTGGATACTTGCATAGAGAACGCAAATAGCACACGAGATACTTGCCTAGAAAATGCAAATAATAGTTACGCGGCATGCATAGCGAATGCAAAAGCGGCGAGAGAACAGTGTAAGGCTAATTGCCCGCCAGAGTAGCCCTTTGTAGCGTGCGGTTACAGTGGATAGATTTGTATCCATCTGGGGCTTCTCGTGCAACGGCGGGAATAGCGAGAAGCCCCAGAGTATTCATATGGGGAGCGAATCATGAAGAGTAAGACCAAGACGTTGTTTGCAATAGCGTTGATGCTCGCCTTTGCAGCTGTATCACCTTTATACAACATGCTTTTCCACGCTGACGCATTCTCTGGGAATGCACGTGTTGCAATATACGTATCAGTTGCACTTGGTTTTTTGGTGGGCATTGCGGGCATTTGGATTTGGTTCCTGCTGTACGCAAATGACAATCCGACGATATTGCCAAGGTCAGCGGAAAGGAGAAATGCAGCCATCTGCGGATTGTTTACTGTAGCGGTGGGGGCATTTAGCGGATTTCTCGTATTGGTACCCATTGGGTTTACGATAGTTGCCCTGGCGGTTGCATATAGAGTAGACAAGAAAACTTGACGTACGCGCAGATGTGGAACTGACCTTCCCCCGATTCATGTACCAGGCGCTATGAGAGAATCGGGCTGGTTGGACGCTACTCCGCTGGCCCTCCGTAGCGGAGGGGCCTGCTGAGGCGTAGCCGAAGCAGGCTCCAGAGCGGAGGGGGGCTAGAGTACGGCGAACTCGGCCGGGGGGACGTACCCCAGCGAGCTGTGTGGCCGGTGGTGGTTGTAGTCCAGGCGCCATCGATCGACGCACTAGCGGGCGTCCTCCAGGCCCAACAACAGCTCGCGCTCCAGCAGCTCTTGGCGGAAGCGGCTATTAAAGCTCTCGATGTAACCGTGCTCCCACGGGCTGCTCTTGGCCACGTAAAGCGTCTTCACGATCTGCTCCGGCGTGTGCCGCTTCCTACGCTTCGAACTCATCCTTCGGTCTCCTGGCCCTTCGGGCGGGTGTGACCTTCATAACGACTGGATCAGGATTTGGGGAGCAGGCCAGGCACCCGCGGGCGATACCCCGAAGCGGTCGAGCTGTGGCTGAAAATCGAGTGGCCGCAGATCAAAAAGTCCCCGTGAGAAGAGGGGGAGCGTCGTCTTCCTCGACGAAACGGGTTTCATGCTCCAGCCGGTGGACCGGCGGACTTGGGCTCCTGCGGGTCACACCCCGGTGCAGCGTTCATGGGACTCACGCGACCGGCTGAGCGTGATCGGGGCGGTGGTTGTCTCGCCGACACTAACCCATGTCGGCGCGGTCGAATCAGTAGGGCCTTTAGAATACCACTGCCGCATCCGCCGATGACCGAGGGACTCTCGTGAACTGCCGAGGTTGCATCGACTTCGCGGAGTTAGGGCGGTTTGTTCTTTCGCGTAACGCGGTAGCCGGAGTTGATGAAGTAGTTGCGGCAGTGTTCGGGGGTGACGCGACGCAGGGCGTCGCCGATTGAATCGACCAATCGGTCGAAGGTCGGCGGTGACTTCTTCCGCAGCCAGCTCTTGGCCTGTGACCAAGCCTGCTCGATCGGGTTGAAGTCGGGCGAGTACGGCGGCAGGAACCACGCCCGGGCTCCGAATCGGTGGAGGGCTTCTTCGACCCCCTTCACCCGGTGGACCGCCAGGTTGTCCATCACGACCACGTCGCCCGGAGTGAGCTTCGGGGCGAGGAACTCCTCGACGAAGCCGAGGAACGTGATCGAGTTGATCGCCCGCTTGGTCACCATCGCCGTGACGATGCCGCCCAGCCCGATCGCGGCGGTCATGGTGTGCGTCTGCCAGTGTCCGCCCGAGGTGCGATCGACCACCCGCCAGCCCTTGGCCGATCGCCCGTAGAGCCGCTTCATGCCGACCCGGACCCCGCTCTCATCGAGGAAGATCAGCCGGCGGGCGTCGGCCCGTTTCACGCGGCGGGCCCAACGTTCGCGCTCTGCCGCGACGTCTTCCCGGAGCTGCTCGCTAGCTTGGAAGGACTTCTTTTGAAAGAGAACCCGGCCTTCTTCAGCTCCCGCCAGACGGTCGTCTCGCAGCATCGTAGCCGCAGGCGGCTCTTCATCTCCGCGAGCGTCAGGTCGGGCTCACGGCCCGCTAGCTCGATCAGCCGATCGCGCTGCTTGTCGTCGAGCACCGGCTTGCGGCCTTGGGTTACGGGCCGTCGCTCGATCGACCCATACCGGCGGTGCAGCAACGCCAGCTTCCGCACGAACGGGGCGCTCACCCCGAAACGCTCGGCCACCTGCGGGCTGCTCAGCCCCGATTGATACGCCTCGAACACCCGCTCACGCAGGTCCGATGAGTACGCCGCCATGCCCGACCTCCTGTCCGTGGAAGCCCCAGTCTTAACTCAACAGCCTCGTTACCTCAAAGAGCAATCCGCTCTAGGGCTCCGGCTAAGTCGCTGAGGTTGTTTTCACCGAAGCATTCAAGAAACCGATCCCGCGATCCTCACAGGTCCGACCGACCGAGGCGACTTGGAGGGCGTACCGACCTGCGGTCGGTTGCATCAACCGAGGCGGTTTGGAACTTTGGCGAACTGCTGGAGGTGTCTCGCGGCGGAAGACTCCTCAGCAAATTCGGGGGAGCGAAAAGTGTTGTCAAAATGATCGCAACCGGCAACGTTTGGAGACCTTGGAGCGGCTGCGTTCGTGGCCAATGTCGAACCGTCCTGGGTCACTTACGCACGACGGCCGACAAATCTTCTCCGAGGCGCAGCGGTCTCGGATTGAGTTGGACACCGCCTCCAGTTTCGTGCTGCGGAAGTGCGCGTCGGTTGCCTCAGCCGCGACACCGAAGAAAGTACCCGACTCTGCCGAGGTTCGTGTTCACCGACGCGCGTTTGAGGAGGGAGGCATCACCAGTGCAACGCCGCCCTCACTTTAAGTAGCACCTAAGCGGTCGGCTCGGGGGCTTCGTTTTTGTCCGCTGATCTCTGAGCCAACTCGGCATCGTAGGCCTGCTCCATCAGCCTCGCCGCCCGAAGGAACTCCGTCCCCGAGAGGTACTCCGTGTCGTGCCAATCGCCTTGCGCGTCGCGGTAGCTCCGCGTTAGCTTGCCCGAGTAGCGGGGGCGGTCGCCTTCTTGCTTCGGTTCGTTGCGGAAGATGGCGATCCGCAGGCCGCCGTCGCGAACTTCCTGGACCGGTTTGTTGTTGGTATCGCTCATTGAGTTACTCCTTCTGTTGCTGGTTTCTATCTTATCGGCTTAGCGCAGATCAACTGCGCGAGTCAAGTTCCTTGACCGCGGCGGTGCGTAGATAGAGGAGCTTCTCGCGCAACCGTAATAGACGCCGCGAGATTGCAGGCGAGGTGCCAAGGAGCGAAACGCCGTGCTAACGAAAAGCGAGGCGGCGAGTGTTATCGCAGCCGAATCGAAATGGTCTCGCTCGAACATCAGGCGCTGATCGGGCAGTCCGGCGATTTACAACCAAGCACAAAATTGAACTAGAGAACCGGGCCGCCTCCTAGGAAGCGACCCGGCTCGGTGAGCGATCAGTGCTGACCGTCAAAGCCGGCCCAGATTTCGATGCTTTCCAGCGGGAAGTCCGTGAACGGGATTCGCTGTGTGATGAAAGCCATCGGTGCGTAGGGAGGCTCAGCCCCTTCGATCAAGGCCTGCAAAGTCGCGGATACATCGGCAGCGACTTCTAGTCGCCAGCGGTGAAGCCCCGCAATCCGGTCGTCTTTGTTGAGCGCCTCGTTGAACGAGTGGCTGCCGATCCAGCTCGCGATGGCGTCGATGAGCCAGTAAGCGCCAGCCCGCTCGGCTACGTGCTTGACGCCTGGCGTGTAGATCACCTTGCGGTTGATCGGGTGCCGGTAGCGCTCCAAGTCGCCAGTGAAGTGCTGAAGTTCGTTCCGCAACTGTGCGGCCATCTGTTGGTCTTGAGACATCGTAGGTTCCTCCTTTCGAGGGTTGGTTGAACGATGCCGAGCGAATCTAGCGAGCGGCCACCCGCGGCGGCGTCCAGGGTGTGCCCCACCGGGGTACGCCGAAGATGCGCAGCGTCTGCAGGCGTCCCTTGACGATCGTCCGCGACGCTCGCTTATCGTCTGGCCCACGTTCAGCCATGCCCCGAAGCGGAGGGGGCTCTCTGAAGATCACAACGGTGGCGGGAGCATGCGAGTCAGACTGCTACAAGGTTACTCGCGTTACGCGGCATAGCGGCGTAAGGAAGAAACTCCGGAGCGAAGGCAGGGTAGGTGGATTTTAAGCCCATGAGGAAGTAAAGACCGTCGCACACGGCGTGGACGGTCTCACCGGAACGCTAGGCTTCAGGGAAGAGATGCTCCGCAGACACGCGGATCGTTTCCCAGTGGATGCCATGCTCGGCATCCTTGCAGCGATCGACGGCTTGCAGAACGAGCCAAGCCTGCTCGTCGCTTAAGTCGGTTCGCACCGACTGAACGTCTTCGATGCTCCAGATATGGGCAATCTGCCGGCGCTGCCGTAGTAGTTCATCGAGGTCGTAGCGACCGATTGTCTTGGCGGGATTAGTCATCGCGATTCTCCTTGCCGTACGTCTGCTCGATGGAGCGAAGGTGCTCCTGCGCGAGCTCGATCAGTTGGGCGACGTGGGCGAACCGGTTGGGACTGGAAAGTAATTCTGCGACCGCCCGTAGCTCACAGGCTTGCTCGGTTAGTCCGGTGTAGCGGTCGTAGTCGAGCCGCTCGGTGAAGCGATCGGCGACCCGATCGAGTTTGTCGGACCAGAGCCGAAGTTCGTCGGCCCGGTCGGCGTGGACTGGATTCGTGGAGTTGGTCATTGGTCTGCTCCTGTTACTGCTTGGTTGAAGATGCCGAGCCCCTGGCGACCGCTCAGAGCGAGCCGCTCAAGGGTCTGCCCCACGGGGACAGGGCGAAGGGGGGAAGGGGCCCCGCTGCAGCCATGCCCTTGAACGGTCGATCGCGGCCGCCACGCTGCATCGAAGACTTTCACCAAGCGATTAGGGAGTAAGGCCGTGCTGGCCCGCGTCCCGACGACAAACGCCTCTAGGGCGCGTTCATGGGGTCTGATATCAGCCGGTGAGAATCCGCTTGACTCGCGCAAGCGCTCTATGGCAATCAGAAAGGAGAGCAACCGAGTATCAAAGGCGATTTCGTGGCGTGGGGCGATAGGAAGAAGGCGGAACAGAAACCGAGGCGAGACATCTATCAGGAGGTCACGAGCCGGATTCTTGAATTGCTCGAAACGGGGGTAGCGCCGTGGCGGCAGCCGATCAAGCGATCCAACACATCCGACGGCATGCCTAAGAGCCTCTCGACCGGCAAGAACTACCGCGGCATCAACGTCTTTTTGCTCGCGATGACCAGTTGGGCGCACGGCTACGGATCGGACTATTGGGCGACGTTCAATCAAGTCACCAAGAACAACGGCAAAGTCCGCAAAGGGGAGAAGTCAACGCTCGTGGTGTTCTGGAAGCAAGCGGCGACTACCGACAAGGAGAGCGGCGAAGCGATCACGATCCCGGTCCTGCGTCACTACAACGTCTTCAACGCCGAGCAGTGCGAAGGGCTCAAAACGCCCGACCAAGCGACCGACGTCGTAGTTGCTGAGCCCTTCGAGCCGATCGCCGAGGCGGATCGGATTGCCACCAGCTACGCAGGAGGACCGCTTGTGCTGCATACCGGCGCAGCGGCCATGTACCTCCCCAAAATCGACACGGTAAGGATCGCGGCGCCAGACCGCTTTGAGACGCGCGAATCGTACTACGCGACGCTCTTCCATGAGCTAGCCCACTCGACAGGCCACAAGTCGCGTCTGAACCGTGGCCTGGACGAAGCCCCGGCCCCGTTCGGCTCGCCCGACTATTCCAAGGAGGAACTGGTCGCCGAGATGGGCTCGGCTTTTCTCTGCGCCGCAGCCGGCATCAGTCCGCCGACGATCGAGCAATCGGCCGCCTACATCGACGGCTGGCGGAAGAAGCTCAAGGACGACAAGAAGCTCGTGGTGCAGGCGGCCGGGCAGGGGCAGCGGGCGGCGGATCATATCCTCGGCGTAAGTTTAGAGGCCGAGAACGCCCCGGAGACACCGTAACTCCAAAGCGTCAGGGCGAGGGTTTTCGACAGCCCTGGGCGCTGATTGCAATTGCTATCAGAAAGTGATAGACATGGGGCTCACAAGGAGGGAGCATCATGCTCTACGAGCGTTCTCTAGAAATCGAAAACCGTCTCCAGGCGATTCTGGACCTGATCGCGACGGGCCGGTACTCCACGCCCGAACTGGCGGAGGAGATTGGTGTCTCGGTCCCTACGATTTCGCGGGCCGTAATGGCTTTGCGGCAACGCGGCCACGCGATCCGCGCCGAGCGGATGGGGACGGTCTGGCACTACGTGCTGGAGGAGGTGGCCAACGAGAATCAGCTCCACGGTCGATACCGGGGGAGAAAACCTCGATGAACGAAGCGGATACTTGCACTAAGTACGTGGTTCCGAAGCTCGTTTCGGCTGGTTGGGACGCTGCGCCGCACTCGTTCACGGAGCAACGCACGTTCACTGATGGCCGTGTGTTCGTGAAGCCCGACGCCAAGACCCGCCGCGGCGAAAAGAAGCGAGTCGATTATCTACTGCGCTACACGCGCGACTTCCCGATCGCAGTCGTCGAGGCGAAAGCCAAATTCAAACACCCAGCCGACGGGCTGCAGCAAGCGCGAGATTACGCCGAAGCGCTCGGGCTGCGTTTCGCGTACTCGACAAACGGACAAGGGATCGTCGAGTTTGACTTCGCCACAGGCTCGGAAAGCGAGCTGGCTGATTTTCCCACTCCGGGATCGCTGCTAAGCAGAATCAAGCAGGCTGACGGTCTAGATGACCACAAGGCGCAGCAGCTGCTTGAAGGCTCGTATATCCAGCCAAAGAAGGTGCCCCGTTACTACCAAGAGATCGCGATCAATCGCGTTGTCCAGAACCTCGTTCAGGGCCGCGACCGTGTGCTGGTGACGATGGCGACCGGCACCGGCAAGACGGTCGTTGCCTTCCAGGTTTGTTGGAAGCTGTGGAACGCCAAATGGAACCGCCGGGGCAAGGCGAACGAACGCCCCCGCATCCTCTTCCTGGCCGACCGCGACATTTTGGTTTCAGACCCGCTGACGAAAGACTTTTTTCCGTTTGGCGACGCCTGTCACCGCATTCAAGGCGAAGCGATCACGAGTCGCCAGATGTACTTTGCAACCTATCAGGCGATCGCGGCCGACGAACGTCGCCCAGGACTCTACAAAGAGTACGCCCCCGATTTTTTCGACCTCATCATTATCGACGAGTGCCACCGTGGCAGCTCACGCTCCGACAGTAACTGGCGCGAGATCCTCGACTACTTCACCGGCGCGGCCAAGTTCGGCATGACGGCGACGCCGCTCCGCGACGACAGCCGCGATACCTACGAGTACTTTGGAAACCCGCTCTATACCTACAGCCTGCGGCAAGGAATCGAAGACGGTTTTCTTGCCCCTTACCGAGTTCACCGCGTTGTTACTACAGCCGATGCCACCGGCTGGCGCCCGAGCAAAGGTGAGCTTGATCGCTTCGGCCGTGAAATCCCTGACGACGAGTACCAGACCAAGGATTTTGAGCGTGTTGTCGCACTCCGCTCCCGTACTCAGGCGATCGCCAAGCATTTGTTCGGGTTCTTGCAGAAAAACAACCCAATGGCGAAGACGCTTGTCTTCTGCGTCGATCAGGAACACGCCCAGGAGATGCGGAGCGAGTTGCAGAAATTACTCGCCAAGCACGACCCTGAGCGGGCGAAGCAGTACCCGAACTATGTCGTTCGTGTTACTGCCGACGAAGGGCAGATCGGACGCGGCCATCTGAGCCGCTTCCAGGAACTGGAGACCGAAGAACCGGTCATCCTTACGTCCTCACAGCTGCTGACCACCGGCGTTGACGCCAAGATGGTCAAGATTGTCGCGCTAGCGCGGGTCGTCGGCTCGATGAGCGAGTTCAAGCAGATTATCGGCCGCGGCACGCGGATCGACGAAGACTACGGCAAGCTGTGGTTTTCGATCCTCGATTACACGGGGACGGCGACTAGCCATTTTGCCGACCCCGACTTCGATGGCGAACCCGAGTTGGTCGAGGAGATCACGATCGACGGGGAGGGGGAAGAAGTTCTTGTCGACCCGGTCGATCCGGGGGATGGCGGCGACCCTGATGGGACTGAAGAAGACCCACCTCCCGGCGGCACGACGATCATCGACGACTCGTCCGGTGGTGGAGAACCACGCAAGTTTTATATCGATAGGGATGCGGGAGTAGGGATCGCCCACGAGGTCACCCAGGACCTGACCGCCGATGGCAAGCTGCTCACAGTCACCGAGTTCATTGACTACACCGCCGGCCGCGTCCGGTCGCTCTGCCGCGACCCCGACGATCTGCTCGACCGATGGCTCGACGGGCACCGTCGGCAAGAGATCATTGCCGAGCTACAGAGCCGCGGCATCGACTTTACCGATCTGGAAGAAGCGGCAGGTCATCGCGATGCCGATCCGTTCGACCTGCTCTGCCACATCGCCTTCAATGCACCCTTGCGTACACGGAGAGAACGCGCCGAGCGAGTACGCAAAGAGAAGAGCGACTTCTTCGCTCAGTATGGGGAAGAAGCGAAGGGGGTGCTGCTAGAAATCCTGCTTAAGTACGAAGACCACGGGGCCGGGCAATTCGAAGTCCCGGACGTGCTCAAGGTGCCCCCCATCTCGGATCGGGGCAACGTGCGCGAGATCATTCAGTTGTTCGGCGGAGCGGATCGTTTGCGCGCCGCCGTAATCCAACTTCAAAATCAGTTGTACGTAGCGTAAGGGAGTTGGATATGGCGGACGAAGTCAGAATGAAGTTCTTCGAGGTTGAGAAGTGCGGTTACTACCGTCGCGGTGCTACAACCGCTGAATTTGGCGGGCTTGCCGACATGTTGTTGGACGTCAAGAGTTGGGTTGACGGCAAGAGCCTAAGTGAGACGGCAACCTATGAGCCGTCGGAAGAACAAGATGGGAATTTGTTGCGTACCTTTTGCTATGGAATACATACGCAGCGAAACGGAGATACGCTTCTCATAACTTGGAATGAAACCCCGACAACGGAAGGGGCGGTGGCGTCGGTCCAGCTTTCGGGACAAGTCAACGCCGCAGCCGTATCCACCTCTCCAGTCAGGCAAGGCTACGTTACCGGCTATCCATCGTACTTCTGGTTTCCGCACGACACTGACAAGTACGCGACCATTCAGGTCCGCAACCGCCTGAATGGGAGGTCGAACCTACGGAGCTTTTTTCGAGGCTTCCTCGACAAGTACTCCAAGCATGTCGTGCTTGATCAAATCGAATCAACTGAAGAAGAAGATGTGATCGCGGGCTATGCAGAGGGGGGTGATCCAGAAGCGATTGAAAGCGTCCGGCCGTCCTACCAGTGCGGGCCTGTCCGCCTACCGGGGGAGATAGATTTCCTCCGGCAAAACAGATCTCGCATCCGACGAGTTCAGCAGCACGATGTGCTCAGTTATCAAGTGCGGGAGGATATCGCGCTTTGGCAATCAGTCTGGAGAAGCTTGTCAGGCAACCCCTCAGGAGAGCTTACGGGCCAACACCGTCTACGATTGGATTTAGAGTGCCAACCGTCAGCGGAAGAGTTTGAGGCGATTGTTGAGCACTGGCAAGCCGACCAAGAGCTGAGCGGCAGTCAGGGCCGCTTCCATGACATCGGATTTCGCCTGCAGGGTGACGCCACAACGTACTGGCTAAGCCGAAGCTTGGCGTCCGACATAATTGAGCTAGAGCTTACTTTCTCTAACGCGGCCGTTCTCGATGGAGACGCATTGCTCAGGCAGTTGAGCCGTCGCCGTCAGCGCGTGTTGAGCTTGGCGAGGGAGGGCGAACATGTCACGGCCTAGCTATCGGCAGATTGCCAGAATATTGCTCGCCATATTGGCCATAGCAGCTGTGTGCTGGTCTTTCGTGCTTGGAAGGTCAGTGGCAATCAGCGAGCAGATTGCCGTCTACCAGGTTTTGCAGAACGTCAGTGGCATCATGTTCGCGGTTTTTGGCCTCTGGATAGGTTTGCTATATCCTGGGTTGAGGAAACGCGTGTTTGAGCGATCACGCGCTGATTGTATACGTTCAGATGAGCGAGACGACGACAACCAGGTTGCCGATCACCTGCTGCTGCCGTTTTTTCTATCACTCGCTATTCTACTGCTCACCCTAGTTGCGGTTGTGGCTCACCCTCTGCTTCGACAGAGCACAACTCTTGTGGCGCACAAAGAGCTACTCCGCGGCTCGTCTTTCGCAGTGCTAAGCGGCCTTGCTCTTGCGCAACTGTGGACGATTTTCAGCGCTATGCATATGACGGAGGCATTGAAGGGGGTCGTTAGCCGACAGTCCACAAGGAATAAAGTCGCGAACCGCATTCGTCAAAACACCAAGGAAGGAACATCAGATGGCCAATAAGAAAGCAGCCAAGAAGGCCGCCACACCCCAGACCACCGCGCAGTCGCTCGGTAGCCTCGTCAAGTCGTGCCGCGACATCATGCGCAAAGATAAAGGTCTCAACGGCGACCTCGACCGGTTGCCGATGCTTACCTGGATCATGTTCCTCAAGTTCCTTGACGACATGGAACGCCTGAGGGAAGCAGAGGCCGAACTCGGTGGCGATCGCTTCCGGCCGCTCATCAAGAAGCCGTACCGTTGGCGGGACTGGGCTTCCGCCGATGATGGCTTGACCGGTCCCGAGTTGATCGCGTTCATCAATCAAGAGAAGGCCACGCTTCCCAATGGCAAGGAAGGGGCCGGCTTGTTCGCCCATTTGCGGAGCTTGCAATCGGCCGAGGGGAGTGGCCGCGAAGAAGTTGTCGCCAATGTCTTTCGCGGCGTTAGCAACCGGATGGAATCCGGGTATCTGTTGAGGGATGTGCTCAACAAGATCGATGGCATCCACTTCGACTCAACCGAAGAAATCCACACGCTTAGCCGGCTCTACGAGACGATGCTCCGTGAGATGCGGGACGCGGCGGGGGACTCGGGCGAGTTCTACACGCCGCGGCCGGTCGTGCAGTTCATGGTCGAAGCGCTCGACCCGCAGCTCGGTGAGACGGTGCTCGACCCGGCCTGCGGCACCGGCGGCTTCCTCGTCGAAGCCTTCGAGCACATGGAGAAACAAGTCAAGACGGCCAAGCACCGCAAGACGCTGCACAATGGCAGCCTACTCGGGCAGGAGGCAAAGTCGCTTCCCTATCTCTTGTGCCAAATGAATCTTCTGTTGCATGGCATGGAGTCGCCGCAGCTCGACTACGGCAATTCGCTCGCCTTGAAAGTGACCGAGATCGGCGACCGCGATCGCGTCGATGTGATCCTCACCAACCCGCCGTTCGGTGGCGAAGAGGAGGCGAGCATCAAGAGCGGCTTCCCACAAGACATGCAGACCGCCGAAACGGCGATGCTGTTCTTGCAGCTCATCATGCGGCGGCTACGGCGGCCTGTGGGCGGCAAGCAGCCGGGCCGCGCCGCGGTGGTGGTGCCCAACGGCACGCTGTTCGGCGATGGCGTCTGCGCGCGGATCAAGGAATCCCTGCTCAAGGACTACAACCTGCACACCATTGTGCGGCTCCAGAACGGCGTCTTCGAGCCGTACACCAAAATTCCGACCAATCTCTTGATCTTCGATCGCAGCGGTCCAACCAAGGACATCTGGTACTACGAACTGCCGCTCCCCGAGGGGCGGAAGAACTATTCGAAGACCAAGCCGATGCAGTTCGAGGAGTTCGGCGACTGCCTGAAGTGGTTCCGGCTGAAGCGCCGTAGTGAGAACGACCAGGCGTGGAAAGTGCCAGCGAGTGACGTGCTGAAGTACGACGACAATGACGCTCTGGTCAGCTGCAATCTCGACATCAAAAACCCCAACAGCGCCGAGGCCTTGGAGCACCTGCCCCCCGAGCAGCTGGTGGCCGACATCCTGCAGAAGGAGCGGCGGATCATCGAGATTATGGAAGAGATCGAGGCGGAACTCGCGGGGGCGGCCGGATGAGTGAAAGCAATGGCTGGGCACCACAGGTTCTGATTGGAGAAGTGCTTGAAAAGAATGACGATACCATCGATATCGTAGCGGACGCACTCTACCGCGAGGTGACCGTCAAGCTATGGGGTCGTGGCGTCATCGAGCGGCGCGAGGCCCTGGGGAGCGAGATGGCTGCCGCACGACGCTCCATTGTTCGCTCTGGCCAGTTCATCCTTTCGCGGATCGACGCCAGAAACGGGGCTACTGGAATTGTGCCCGACGGGCTGGATGGCGCTGTCGTCTCGAACGATTTCCCAACCTTCAATGCTGTTCCGGACAAGCTGCTTCCGGCGTACTTGGGATGGCTGTCAAAGACGCGAGGGTTCGTTGATGCCTGTCGGCGGGCAAGCGAAGGGACAACCAACCGGGTTCGCCTGAAGGAAGATGTATTCCTGCGACAGACGATCCCATTGCCACCGCTTGCGGAGCAGCGGCGGATCGTGGCGAAGATCGAAAGCTTGGCGGGGAAGATTGCGGAGGCGCGGGGGCTGCGCGTTAGTTCTTCTGAATTGGCGGATCAACTTTGCAGATCGCTGATTCACGACAGCTCTAGTGAGGCGGAGCTTACACAGCTATCCGAACTCGTCAACTGGCGAAAGCCAGACGTTCAAGTGCAGGCGGCGGAGAAGTATCACTTTGCCGGTGTTTACTGTTTCGGTCGCGGCGTTTTCAAGGGTGACGCGAAAACCGGAATGGAGTTTTCTTACTCTAAACTTTCCCGCCTGAATAAAGACAACTTTATTTATCCAAAACTAATGGCCTGGGAAGGTGCCTTAGGGATTGTCCCAGAAGAGTGCGACGGGCTCTACGTATCGCCAGAATACCCTGTCTTTGAGGTCGATGAGACAAAAGTACTGCCAGAGGTGCTAGACGTTTACTTTCGCTCTCCCTCTGTCTGGCCTCGCCTTGCGGGGTCCAGTACTGGCACAAATCAACGGCGGCGGCGACTTAATCCAAAGGATTTTCTGGCGTTCGAAATGCCTTTGCCTCCAATGGAATCGCAACATCGTCTACGCCATATCCGGAATGCGATATTGGGCACAGCAAGCGAGAAGGCGTCGGTAACTAGTCGCCTTGAGGCACTTCTGCCCTCGATTCTCGACCAAGCTTTTCGAGGGGAGCTGTAAAGAGTCATCGATTCCAGGTACAACCTAGCTGGGTTTGTTCACTCCATTACCTCATAGGTCTCGCCACTGTCGTGCTAGCCCACTCCGTCAATCGTGCCTTCGTTAGAGAGAAGAGTTCGTTCTTCACGGAGTCGCACGTATGGCCTCTTCAAACACGATTAGACCCCGATGGATGGCTTCGCAACTTTCAGCCTGACGAGGAGGAGTTGGCCGTACACCTCTTAAATGGCTTCTGCTATTTCTCTGATCGTTTGGTAGATGAGCTTTTTGCCGCCTCGTTTCTTCGCTTGAGTCGCCACGTTGTCTTACCTGGCACTCCTGCAGTTGCTGCCAAAGCCGCTTGGGCAAAGTTCTTCGATGAACTTGTCGTGACCTATCCAACGGGGGAAACACCTTCAGACGCTGACAGCGGCCACTTGTTCGTGCGCCGAGCGAGGGACCTACTCGGTATTCCTGAAGAGCGAATTATGTCGCCTGAGAGAGCTCTCGAAATAGCGACTACTGCTTCGGTATCTGCGATTGTCTTTGTTGACGATTTCGTCGGCAGCGGCAATCAGTTTCTTACAACAATCCAACGGAAATACGGAACGGCGAGTCAATCTTTCGCAGATTTAGCATCGTCGCTTCCTACATGCTTCTACATACCGCTCTTTTGCACCTCGCTGGCTGTAAACAATGCACTTACCTTCTTGCCCAAAAACATTTCATGCGTCCCGTTGCACGTTCTCGGAGATGAATACAGCGCGCTTAATGCCCCTTCCGTGTTCTGGCCCGCTGCGCTAGCGTCAGATGGCCCAGCTTTTGTAAAGAGGGTGAGCGAGCGTTTATGCCTAGATGACACCAACGGAGCATCCACTACAGACTGGCAGGGATTCGCACGACTAGGGCTTGGCATTGCATTCGAGCACCAAATCCCTGACGCCTGCCTTCCAATCTTCTATACAACGCAATCGGGATGGCGACCGCTATGGAGGAGGGACTGATGGCAAGTGCTTCTGATATTCGCCGCGCTCTTAACGCCGTCTTTGCTTACAAAGCGGAATGGCTGAAAGAGGACATATTCTCATATTTTCTGGAGCCGCGGTACTTTCCGGAGCTGGCCACGCATTACCCATGTGTTTTGATCGGTGGACGCGGCACCGGCAAGACAACAGTGCTACGTGGACTTTCCTACCAAGGTCAATTCGCTCTTCTTGGCAGAGATTCAAGCGCAGTAGCTTCGTGGGAAACTTACGGCGTCTACCATCGCATCGACACAAATCGAGTTACCGCATTCGCAGGCGATGAGGCGTCAAGTCCGCAGTGGCAAAAGCTATTCGCTCACTACTTTAATCTATTACTAACGGACTTACTGCTAGAGTTTACCTCATGGTATGAAAAGACTACTTCCATCACAGTTACCATCGACGCAAAGGACTGCACGCGCATAGCGTCGAGTCTCGGACTCGCTGAAAGCACAGAACTGACTGCGCTTAAGGAGTCAGTACAAGACGCCATGGTGCAGTTCGAAGTGTACGTTAACAATATCGCTGATGCTGGTAGCGTTACACTCTCCTCACAAGGCGCACCGGTCGATCTCTTGATTCGTGCGTTGACATCATCGGGGGCATTGCACGGCAAGACCTTCTCGTTCCTTATCGACGAGTATGAGAATCTGGATGTCAACCAGCAACAGGTAGTGAACACCCTGATAAAGCACGGCAGCGATCGCTATGTGTTTAAGATTGGCATCAGAGAGCTGTGCTGGAAGTGCAAGACGACATTGAACCCTGAAGAGCCGCTGGTTAGCCCCGCAGATTACCGGCTCATCGACATAGCAGCTGAACTGCCACAAAGGGAGTTCAGTGATTTTGCAAAGCAGGTTTGCAATTCCCGATTGCAGAGGCTTTCCGAGTACCTCGACGGAGACCAGCCCGATGTCGTCACGCTTTTCCCTGGAATGTCGATTAAGGAGGAAGCGACAGCGCTAGAGGTATCAAAGTTAGCAGGACCTATTCGCGAAAAACTGCGTAGCCAACTAGACGCTGAGGAAGTGAAGTCTTTGGAAGTCCTAGACGACTTTGAACTGTTTCTAATCGACTACTGGACAGAGGGCAATTCCGAGGATTTGGTTGATGTATTTCGTAGTGCGATGGGAAACCCAGGCTCTTGGGAGACTAAATGTGGCAACTACGCTTATGCAGCTCTATTCACGATCCGGCGAGGGCGACGAGGAATACGCAAGTACTTTTGCGGCTGGGATACGTTTACTCATCTGGCTGGTTCCAATATCAGGTACCTTCTGGAATTAGTTGACAGGAGTCTCATTTCGCATCTGGCCGAAGGGAATAATCTCGATACACCAGTATCGCCGAAACTTCAGACTGAGTCCGCGCAGCATGTCGGACGCAAGAATCTATCCGAGCTAGAAGGGTTAAGCGTATACGGAGGCAGGCTTACTCGCATGCTACTTGGTATGGGCCGTGTCTTTGGAGTAATGGCGGCTGATGCTGGCGGTCATACTCCAGAAGTGAACCAGTTTACCTTTTCGGATGCTCACTTGTCAGCGGACGTGAGCGAGCTGATGCGTGCAGCAGTGATGCACCTCGCCTGCGTGCGTTTCAGTGGTACCAAGCCCACGGGCGATGATGACATCCGCGATTACGATTACTCATTGCATCCAGTGTTCGCTCCGTTTTTCGTGTTTAGCCATCGCCGCAAGCGAAAGATGACCATTACCGGGCGTGAACTTCTTGCGTTGGTGAATGATCCACGATCAGGAGTTGAGGAGCTGCTTTCACGCTCTAAAAGAACCTTAGATGATCCTTTGCCGGATCAAATGCTGCTCTTCGAGAAATTCTATGACGGCGTATCGTGACAAACTCCCATTTACTGCGTGGTATGACGATCCTTTGGACTTTACACCGAAGGTCGGAGCCGTCTACGTTGCGAGGGATCAGGGAATCGAAGATCGCGCCTCTCATTCTGCTCGCCTGCAGGGGCTCGCTAATGTGACTTACGCGAGCGTAGTCGCAGAGGAAAGAACATCCGTGACCCTGCGGGTTGGCGCCTCAGGCGTTCAAGTCTACCCTCTCCGAAGCACAGGCCAGCTTGGCAAGTTCTGGGCGCAGTTCACTGGCTGTGCGGCGTATATCGACATAACTGGGCTGAGGCACCACGTCTGGATGCCGCTGCTTAGAACTGCGTTGTTCGCCGACGTGAAGACACACGTTGTGTACGTCGAGCCACGCGAGTACCAAGCTAGCGTCAACCCAACGGAGGGGCAGATATATGATCTTAGTGAGAAAATCGAAGGTGTCGAACCAATTCCTGGGCTAGCCTCATTCTCGCGCGTCACAGACAGCATGGTGTTTGCCCCGCTTTTGGGATTCGAAGGGACGCGAGTTGCTCATTTGTTGGAGCAAATCCAACCCGCAGTCGATCGAGTGTTTCCTGTGATCGGCGTACCTGGATTTCGAGCGGAGTATCCATTCTCAACTTACTTGGGTAATCGGGTTGCACTTCAGCAATCCGACTCGTGGCGGCAAGTACGTTTCGCAGATGCAAGCTGTCCATTTAGCCTTTTCTGGACCCTTGAAAAGCTAGCTAGCGAGGAATCGGGTTGCCACATAAAGGTCGCTCCAGTTGGAACCAAGCCGCACGCAGTTGGTGCCCTTCTATTCGTAGTTGGCAATACTGCACAGCGTGAGATTGTCTACGATCATCCGATCCGCAAAGCGAAGCGAACCACTGGGGCGTCACGACTTCTCGTTTACGATATAGATGGGTTCCTGTCGCCATGAGTACAGATGCATTCTACACTCCGTCGTGGCTAGCCGAAGCCGTGGTCGCGTTTTCGAGTAAGAATCGCGCCCGGATCGTAGCTGATTTTGCGGCTGGCGATGGCGCCCTTCTACGAGCTGCAGAATTGCGTTGGCGGACGGCAGAGATCGTCGCGGCCGACTTGTGTGACACTGCCGTGCGTCGAATTCGCAAGACGCATGAGAATTGGTCTTGCACCAAGTGCGACTTCTTAGACGCGTCTTCGCGAGCCCGATCGCGTACACTTCCTAGCTTATTAGGCGAGGTGGACCAGATTCTTCTCAATCCGCCGTTTTCTTGCCGCGGCGGCACATCGTTCTTAACGAACACTCGGCATGGCGCGTTTAAGTGCGGTCAAGCATTGGCTTTCGTGATCACAGCTTTGGAGTATCTTAAGCCAGGTGGAGAGCTTACAGCGGTCCTCCCGTCGAACGCCCTCAATAGTCAGAAGGACCGACAGGCGGTCAGGTACCTGCGGCACTTCTACAGCTTAACTTGCGACTACGCTGCATCTAGTAGTCACTTCAAGGGGTGCCGAGTCAAGTATGTGCTGGTGTCATTATCTCCGCGGATGCAGGTGAAGAAGAGTAATAAGGTAGAGCCTGATGTGTCACGAAGCAGTGGCAAGCAGGTACGCGTTCAGGTCGTTCGTGGCACAAGCCAAATGCATGACTTGCCTGAAGCTGGACGAACACTTGTTCACACTACAGACATGCGCGACCATCGAGTCGAGTTAAATGGACACTGTGGCCACCCATGGCGTCCTTCGGTAATTGGTCCTGCAATCTTGTTGCCGCGAGTTGGCGCGCCAACACTTGACAAGGCATGCCTCTACTTGCGTAGGAAGCGGGTTGCGTTGTCTGACTGTGTAATCGGGCTACAGTGCAGATCAACAAGCGACGCCAAGTGTATACTTGCAGCCTTCAATAGACATCGAGAAAAGTTTACCACAATGTTTTCCGGCACATGCGCACCTTACCTTACTGTCGCAAGGCTCAAGAGTGTACTCCAAGAGCTTGGCTGTCTGGTCGACGACTGACGAATCATCGTTGGAGTGATAATATAGATTCTGGAAAATACCGCACCGACTACTTAAGGTTCGGGTAGTTCAGGACTGCTATAGCGCGGCCACATCACAGCTTCGTATTCGGCTCGGTTCGCGCGGTGAACGTCCAGGCACTGCTCGATGAAGCGACGGCGCTCGGGCTTGGGAAGTTCGCGGAAGGTCTGGTAGCCGTCCTTGAGTTTGCTGATCACGTGGCGGACAACGGCCAGGTACGGCTCGGCGACGTGGCAATCACGGTCGATGATCTGTCGGACGATCGGATGAGCGTCGTATTTCTTGGCTTGGATTTGGTCGCAGTCATCCATCGTGCTGTGAGACTGCCACATCGGGCCGACAATGCCAAGCGTTTTCAGCGCTTTGGTCGTGGCGCCCGTCGTCTCTTGAGCTGCGGCTTAGGTCGGGGCCGCCGGCGTCGTTTCGGCTTGGGAGCGATCCGCCGCTTCTTCTTGGTCCGTACCGGCTCCCCCGCCGCCATGCCAAACTTCGCCACCAGCAATCGCGTCATCACGAGCGTCTTGTTCAAACCGGGCGAGGAAGGCTTCGTCATCCGGCTCTCCTTTTCCTACCGCCCAAGCTCAAGCGTACTGAACGCCGGACGTGCCGACGATCTCTCGCGGCTCACGAGCAGCTGGTTCCAATCAGCCCCCCGCTCCACCGGTCGATCATCGCAGAAGCTCACGTCCGTGCGGCCGGAGCTGATGACAATGTCAGCCAGCTGCGCGGTCAGCTCGTCACCCGCCTGATCGTTATCGAAGGCGGCGACGATCCGAGCCCCCTCTTCCATGCGGCGGATCGCCGAGAGCACCAGCTCCGGTTGCTGCGGGTTCATCCGGCCGTTCACCGACGCCACGCGAGTCCCCTCGCCTCCCCGCACAACCAAATAGGACAAGGCGTCGAGGCCACTCTCGGCAAACGCCAGCACCCGATCACCGGAGAGTCCCGCCGACATCCACAGCCCCTTGCGGCCTCCTTTGCTGAACAAGTTCACCCCCGGTCCTTTGACCTCGTAGCCGACCAGCTGGCGGTCGTCGTCCCCTCCTCCCGCTGCGCCCCAGTGGGGAAAGATCACGGTCCCGCGCTGCGTGCAGTGACGCACGCGCCCCCGCAGCCGGTCGCTTTGCAGCACGTCAAACGGGATCCCCCGGGTCTGGCAAAGATAATCGTGGGGTTGGGCGATAGGATCGAAAGCGGCGTACCGCGCGGCGACCCCCAGCAGGTCGAGCGTGCTGGGCCGGATCGCTTCCGCGTATTGGGCCGCGTGCCGCTCGCGGAGCGTAGAAACGTAGCCGCCGTTCAAGAAGGGCCGCAGCAGCTGCCGGACGCGCCCCAACGAGCAGCCCGGCTCGATCACCCGCTGCGCGAAGTCGATGACGGTGCCGCTTGAAGCCGGGTCGTAAACGCTGCAATAGACATAGTGGCCAGCCTGCTGCGCGATGATGATCTTATCTCCCCCACTCTGCATGAGCACGGAGTGCTTGGTCGATTTTCGGGGGATGATCTCATAGCCGTGGGCGCTCGCGATCAGACTCAGATTGAGCTTCTTGAAGGCGTCCAGTTCTGCTTCGCGATCAAGGTCTCCGCGGGCCAACTCCCCTCCTCACCCGAACAGCTTTTTCCACAGCGACTTGTTCCGTTCGCTGTGCAAGGCCCGTTTGTAGCGTTCCAGTTTCCGTTCGGCTTCTTCGTTCTTCTCACGCTCACGGCGAACCTGCTCTTCATGGTTCGCGAGACGTTTCTCGAGAGCCTTGATCGAGCGTTCCCAGTCCCCTCCTCCTGTCGAGGCCTGTTGCGACTGGTCGGTGATCAGCAACAGCGCCTTGCTGTGCTGCTCTTGGGCCCGCGCAAGGTTCTCGCGGAGATTGGCGATTTCGTCTTCGAGCTGCCGTCGTTCGCGGGAACGCTCTGCAATCAGGTTATCTTGCATCGCTTCACTCGCGGCTAAACGCTCGCTGAGCCGAACGACTTCCGCTCGGACGTCCGATTCGGACACCACCTGACGCGGCTTGACAGGTTCGGACGGCTGCTGGATCTGGTCAATCGTCTTCACGAGCGGGTAGACACGCTCTAGCTCGGAGACATCAATGAGCTTCCGATTCGTCCCGTCCCGGGCGCTAGAGAGCTTCCCCGACTTGGTCGCGGCGTTGATGGTCTCGCGGCTCTTGCCCGTCAACAGGGCGGCTTCTCGGACGCTTACTTTGGACATAGTTGACAACTCCTGACAGACACTTCTGAGTAGGAGCGTGCCACAGTTCGCGCCACAAGACCAGCAAAAGTTTCTGAAAGCCCGACCTGACAGACTGACGGCATGACTGTCGGATCTGACAGTCAAGAGCCTGACACAACCTGACAAGACGTTGCGTATCGCAGCAAGCAGCAAGGCTTCCGCGTGTCAGGTCAGAGTGTCAGATACTGTCAACTTGATTGACACTCTGACAATGTGCTACTGTCAGGCAGTCGATTCTTTTTGTTGGGGATTCTTTTCGAGAAGCTTACAGGGGAGGTCGACCCCCTACTCCGTTCGCGAGCAGGGTCTGTTGTATCAACCCCAGACCAAGGAGGGCGTCACCCGAAAGAGGTCGCGATGACACGAAAAAACCGCCGTTGGCGCGGCGGTTTGGAGGCAAAGAGCGTCTTTGCATGGTTCGATAGATGTACCGTAGCGCTCTTTGGATAAAGATGCAAACCTTTTTTGGTTCGGCGCTGCTTTGGCGCGTCCCAAGAAAGGCCTCTTCATCCATCACGCTGATGAGGGAACGCTTAAGAATGAATGCAATCAACTATTACTTATGACACAACCGGCGGCGACCATAGCGCTACAGACGCTTATCGCCACTCAACTGGACCCTGTCTCGACTTATGGGGGCTCGACCAGACGACCGACCGCTACCAACTGTTATTGCTGGTGAAGCGGGTCGGCAAGGAAGCTGGCTTCACGCCACGCATGATCCAGCTGCTGGACTACTACATGGCCTTCACCACGCAGGTTGACTGGGAGGAGGGGAGTCGCCCCATCGTCTTCCAATCGCTCGCGCGGACCGCGATGGACTTGGGAGTAGGGGAGCGACAGATTCAGAAGCTAGAGAAACGGCTGTTTGAACTCGGCGCGATCACCTGGAATGACAGCGGCAACCACAAGCGGTACGGACGCCGCAGTCCCCAGACGGGGAGGCTGCTGTTTGCGTACGGGGTCGATCTGACGCCACTCGCCTACCTCAAGGAGGAGCTGGAGGCAAAGCTGCAGGAGAAACAGCTCTACGCCGAAGCCTGGCGGACGACGAAGCGAGAGATCTCTCAGCAGCGGCGGCAGATTCGCGAGTTGCTCGTCCGTTGGCGGGAGGAGGGGGGCGAGCCGGAGCGGATCGAGACCTGCGAGCAGCAGTACCGCAAGATCGCCATCGAACTGCGGAGCCACCTCGATCTAGATCGCCTCCGTGACCTAGCCAAAGCCCACAGCAAGCTCTGTCGCCAACTACAAGAGGCGATGCAACTCGGCAGCAAAGATCAGCTGTCCCCTTTAACGGCTTCTCCCGCTATCGCCCCCACCACGCGAAAGCGTTCGTGCAGACACGCCCAAAAGTTCGCGCACCTACAACACACCACTCCACCAGAAAAAAATAGCGGAGTCACTCCGTATCTTGAGTATCGTCGATCTAGCGAAAAGCAACGACAGGCGATAGGGAACAGACTGCCGGAGCAGATTGCACGTGAGGCGACGGGGTCCTTCCGAGCCCATCTTCCGGCTAGTATCAAACCACTCGCCTTTGACGACATCATCGAAGCGGCTTACCGACGGCGACTAGAGTTAGGCATAAGCAAGCAGGCATGGGCCGATGCATGCCGTCAACTGGGCCGTATCGGCGCGGCTAGCTGCCTCATTTTGACCGATCACGCGACAAGCAGAACCGCTAAGCCGGTCGGACGGCCGTCGGCCTACTTCCAGGGGGTTGTTCGCAAATCGCACGGCCTCGGACGCTGATGCGCTAAGCCGATGATCGTGTGGTCGCAAAGAGCAGGCATACGGATTAAGATGTCGCACTTGGCGTAAAGTTCCCAGTGCTGCTGCGCAGCGTTAGCCACAGAAAAGAGCATCCAGAACCGTCGTTCGCGCTGCACGATTTATACCTGGAAGGCCTTGCATGGAACATTACGACGAGCTGCCAAGCCTGCTCGCCTGTCTCGTAGAGCAACACGACTGGGCGGCCATCATGCGGCTTGATATGGTGCTCGGCCTGTCCGAGGACGCGTGTGAGGAAGCGTCGTTGAAGTGCCTCCGAAGGCAGCCGCATCTGACGTCGCAGGAGCGACAGCAAGTCGAGAAGCGGCTCATCGCTTTTCGTCGCGGGGGAGGGCACTGGGAACAAGGTGAAGTGCCTCCTGGCAAATGGAATGATGGCGAGCTGCTTTCTTTTCGGTTGTTGTTTTTACATGGGGCGGCGGTACAACTAGATGTGGAATCGGCGCAAGAATGCGCTGACATTTGCAAGCAGTTGCGCGACAAGTCTACCGCAGCATACTTCTTCAATTTGGTGGGCGAGTCTTTTAGAAAGGCGGGATCTACGAAAGCGGCTATGCAGGCATACGGGAACGCCTATCAGATGTTTGAAGAGAGCGAATGTGGGAAATGGCCCTATGTTTATGGTCGCCTATCCGGACGCCTCCATCGGAGCGTTGCCTGGGGATGCTTTCAGCACGGCCATTATCAAGATGCGATCGAGATGGCCGAGCACAGCGTCACGTTGTTTCGTGTTCTCCTATCCTGCGAGCGTTCTGCCTTCAGCGAAGACCTAGCAGCGAGCCTGGCAAGGCTTGAGGACATCTACCAGCACCAATGCAGATGGAAGGAAGCCCTGGCGTCGGCAGACGAAGCGATCGCTGTCCTAGACTTGGACGAGGTTTCATCCGCGGACGCGTTGCAGCTCATTCCGGACCTTCTTTTAAGGCGATCACTCGTATTACGGCGTACGGGCGGCATAGAAGCAGCCCTGCAGGATGCTCGTAACGCCCTACGTCGGTATGAGATTTTGGAGGGAGGGGATCTAGGAGAGGCGAGTGTAGGTGTCGCGTCGGCACTTCAAGGCCTGTCGGAGGTCCTTCTCGAGATGGGCAGCCTTGAGGATGCTGCGGAGGCTGGCAAGAAGTCTTTCGACAAGTTCCTTGAGCTGGCGCAACGCTTTGGCGGTAAATACGCTGCGTTACAATACCGCTCCGGACTCGACCTGGCCGATATGCAAGCAGGGTGCGGCTTTTGGGAAGAAGCGCAAGGACAGTATGCACTCGCCGCCACTAACCTGATGGCCCTCGCTGCAGAAGACGCCATGGCCTACGGGGAGGCTGTGGGCAGAGCCTTGCTCGGGTTGGCAGAGTCAAGCCGCCGACTGCTGTCACCCGAGAGAATTTGTGACGAAATCTCCTGCGCAGATGCCATCCAGAACTACAACCGCTCAATTGCCATTTTTTCTGCACGGACAAGAGCGGGAGCTCCGGTATGGGCCGTCTACGTGTTAAGAGCATATCTTGGGCTTGGCAAAGTTCTTAGCGGCCTACGCATTCATGCGGAAGCGGAGGAGGCGTTCGCCACAGCGAAAGAGATCTGCGGATCGATCAAGACGAGCTATCCGGGGTGTTATGCGATCGAAATGGCTGGTTGCCTGGAAGCAGACTCCGATCATCTGGCGAGCCTGGGAAAGTTGGAAGAAGCACTCGGTACTATCCGAAAAGCAAATGCCTTGCTTGACGAGAGCGAGGTAGCACTGCCGGAGCGCGTGCTTGCCGATAGTTTGAGGTTGAAAACAAGAGAAGCCTCTCTGCTGCTGGAGGTGACCGGAAGCGAGGAAGCCGCTAGCGGCGGATTTTTGGATAAAGCGGCAGCGTGCGCTTCATCGGCACGACTTGCCGGCGAGCGTTGCCTGGTAACTTCACGCGATCCGATCCTCCGTCGTCGCCTGCTCGGCGACCTAGGTAGATCGTTACGTCTGCAGTATGAGATTGCGTTAGCACAGCACACGAACGATCCATCGAGTGGAGCACTCGATGTGGCGTTTGAAGCTTCCGAGGCGCTGCGTGCAAGAACCTTGCTGGAGATGCTCGAAGACGAGACGGTCTTGCCCGGAGGTGTTCCGAATGATGCCTTGGAGGCTTATCGTGAGGCACTACGCCGCCGCCGCGCCGCGGCCTTGTCGCTTACGACCTTTAGTAGCGACCTAGACGGCGATGAAATCTCGGAGGATGCCCGCACGAGAAACCTCGAACTGATTGACATCCTCAACGCCGCACACCAAGCCGAGCAAGTGGCTCTCCACGAGATTCAGCGGATTAATCCGACCTATAGTCCAAGGTCTTCTTTGCGACGTCAGTCACTTTCGGAAACGCGGCATCGCCTTGCGGATGTCAACACGGCCGCTATCCAGTACACCCTTCTTGAGCAGCGTGCCTACGCGATCATCGCCACAATCAACAAGACGTCTGTTGTCGAATTGCCCCTGGGAGCCGTCGATGCGGTATTGCAAGAAGCAGTCTCTTGGCGAAAAGGTCAATCGCTGCATGGCGAAGAGAGCGATGACGATCGCGAACTACTCATGTCGTTGCTCGATGAAATTCTCCTTCGCATATCTTCAATGATGCTGTCGCCGCTGCTGGAAGCGATACCCAAGGCCATCAATAAGTTGATCATTTCTCCTCACCATGCTCTGCACATGCTGCCGTTGCATGCCTGCTGGGTGGAAGAGGGGGTGCGGCTATGCGACCGATACGCCGTCAGTTACGCCCCAAGTTTCTCTATCCTCGCGAAGTGTGGTCAGTCACCGTCGAGTTCCACGACGACCGTCGTACATGCCTGCTGTCCAGGAAGGCAGCAAGACCGACTGCCGCTGGCGGACCTTGAATCACAGGTCTTACGCAATGCGTTTGCGGGATGTCATGTGACTGAAATCGGTGAGGGGCCTGACACGGCGTCGACAGTGTTACAGGCGTCGTCGGTCGCCGATGTGTTCCACTTTACTGGGCATGCAGAGTTTTATCCAACGGAGCAGTTGCGGTCAAAGTTGCGAATCACAAGTCACGATGGGCAGGAATGCCCCCATCTTTGGTTGCAAGATGTTTATCTGCGGTTTCGCATGAACCCAGGCGGCTTAGTGTTCTTAGGTGCTTGTGAAACGGGGCAGTTGAATCCCAGCCCAGACGATGATTACGTCTCGTTCCCGGCCGCATTCATGTACGCGGGTGCGGGGGTGGTACTGGCGACGCTGTGGAGAGCCGACGATATTGCGAGTTGCTTGCTCGCGCAGCGCTTTTATGAGAACTGGCGTGGTGGATTGGGGGCGGTGCCGGCACTAGCCGAAGCTCAGAAGTGGTTGCGCGGAGCGCCAGATCGGAAGGGGGAATGCCTAGCCGATGGGCCTGCGGTCCTCGCCTATTGGGAGCACTCGGGACTCCTCGATTCCGTAGCGGATTCGATCGATCGGCGGCACTTCATACGTCTGGCGAAGGCACACGCGGCGGAACACCCCTCGACCCCTCCGTTCGGGTCGCCGTACTATTGGGCAGCGTTTGCGGTATGGGGCGGGTACGCTGCCAGGGAAGCTGGGTAGCGTCAAGGAACCGCTGATAGCGCCCATGGTTTATGGTAAAATCAGAGCATTGAGCAAGAAATCCGTTGTCTGCGGTAAGCATCTTAGAGAGCAAATTTAAGTGGGTTTGAAATCGCTATTTGCGAAGCGACTACTAGAGCGCGGGTTAGAGGGACTGCCGCCGGCTCTGCGCACGCTCGTCGAGGGGTGGGACGACGCTGTTGATGCGGAGATTGCGGCGCACCGTTTTTCTGACGACTTCGTCAGTGACCTGCAAGACCTGGCCTTTTTCTTCAGCTCTGGCAAAGCGGGAGCAACCGGCGCGCATCGTCTAAGCCCCGGCGAGTGTGACAAGGGGGTGCAGAGTCTCTTGCAGCTGCTGCAGTCTGAGTTTGAAGGCAATGCGCCAACCCTTGAACGGCTCTTGCCGCGCCGGAAGAAGAGTCGCAAGGCCGCACTTCTTTACTTCGCCATCAATGTTGAAGAAGTGAAGGCTGTCTGCTTGGCGATAATCGATGCCTTATCTTCGCAGCATTCTAAGATTTTTGGTGACAAGCAGGATGGAGTTTGGCAAAGTAGGTCTTTAAGTCAGGTGGTAAGAGCGGAGGATCGGATCTCAGAGAAAAGTGACAGTGTTAGCAGCAGCAAGGGGTTGAATTCTCCGCCCGATAGCAACGTTTCCGATCAGTGGGCGAGGGCCAGCATTGCCGATTTGGTACAAGCACTCTCTGCACGAGTTGAAGAGGTAGCTCGCGAAGAAAGCCTGATGGAGAGTTTTTTCGATGCTGTGGCGTTCGCACGACATGCGCAGACGCTTGGCAAGAAGCCGGATGGCTTGCAGCTCAAAGACGTGAACACATGGCTCCGCGAGCAAGCTGGCAAGGAGTTGCTGGACGAGCAAAAACCTGCTGTCGCTGAAGCGATCAATTATTTTCGTGACCATTGGAGCGCTTCACTAGTCTACGTTGAGAAGGGCGTAGAAACTAATTGCGTCCTACGCGCCGCTGCCATGAATTACGGTAAAGGAGGAACAGGGATGACCTTCTACGTACGGGAGACCGGCGCGGGCGGAAAGCATCTCTCGAACCGTAAAGTGCTTCCTAGCATGCAGTTACGGTAGCGTCCCCCCTTTTTTTCACAGAAACATCCGATTGGGTGTTGCCCGGTACACCCAATCGGGTATAACTCAGTCCGGCGACGCACTGTCGCAAGCCCGGCGGGGTTTTCACCGCCAATTCTTCCTTATTTCTGCGAGGACCTACACGATGAGCTGGTTATTTCCAAACCGTACCGAAACTGGCAAGTCGGGCGCAGACATCGCACGCCTTGGTGGCCATGTCAACACGTCCGGCATGACCCACCAGCAGGCGGAAGCCGCTGTCGCGGCACGAAATCGTGAGCGTGAGCGGATGCAAAGAGAAGCCGTCAATAAGAAGAAGAAAAACTAGCCGATCCTCGTCTAGTGAGCGGCCGCCCACACGCGGCGGTCGCTCACTGTTTTCCCTTAATGCTTCCGGCAGAAAACTGCCTCATGGCAATGCATCCCAATACTTAGGACTTATGAATCATGGAGAGCAAGCAAGAAACTTGCCTGCATTGCGGCGGCTCCGGCCAGATTCCTTCGTGGCGTCTGGGAACCCTATTTGGTATCCCGCAAACTACACAAACCTGCCCGCGTTGTCACGGCACCGGCAAGAAATAACCCACGGCTTGGCGAACCTGCCGGTCTTCCTCGGTCCAGATGGAGCATCCGTATGGAATCCCTTCGATGGATACTATTTTGGCCCGCCGCCATTCTATCCGGCCAGCTTGCCACCGCCGTGGTCCTGCTCCTCGGTGGGCTAATGCTGGGGCACTGGTGGTTCAGCGGAATCATGGTCGTGATGGTTAGTGCAATGACGCAGCCGATCGTGGCTTCGGTTGTGGCGGGAACCATCGCGCCTACCAGGAGTCGGTACGTGGCCTGGTCGATCTGGGTTCCCTTCCTAATGCTATGGGTTTCAATGTTCTTTACCCGCGCCCAGTTCTTTAGCCCTTACGATATCTACCTGGTTAAGAGCGGTCTCTTCGCTGAAATCCCCGCCAAGGACGTCTGCGAAGCGGCTTTCGGTGGCGTCAATTTCGGCTGCCTAATAGCTTGCACAGGCATGGAGCGCTTCTGGGCGGACCACGGCAATAAAGGCTAATTCCCTATTTCGGTCGACTAATCCTTTAACGAGGTGTGACATGATCTTTCTGTCGCTATTAAAATACACCGGACGGTTCTTCAGGGGTTTACACAACGTATTCACGCTGCTCCGTAGATTTGCCAATCCGCAAAGCCTAATTCTTGCTCCGCTCATTGTCATCTTGATGATGCTGCCGGCAATTCTCGGACCCAAAACGTCTCGGCAACAGGCTCCGCCTCGCGAGCAAGAGACGATCTACCAACAGATGTATGGAGGCAGCTTTGATACTCCGCCAGCAGAGTAAGAACGAAGAGTGATCGTTTGTTTCAATCGTAAGCGATGTGCCGCGATTGCTTGGTGAACGTCTCTGCAACGTGCTCATCTCCTTGTCGCGATACCAGGAAAAGCATGCCGGCCCTGCGCAGATGTTATTTCTCTATGCATCAATCGAAGGTGCCTTCGGTAACGTCAGAGGATCCAATTACCACGGGAGAGTTTTCCATGAACAGCTACGGCCCTCGGGTGCTGCTGAACATATTCGCCGGAGCGATTCTTACGTCAACCTGGCTCTGGGTCGCCACGCGGCTTGCCGGACCCGTCCACCTACGCGGAGAGACACTATTCTGGGGAGCGATCGTCTGGTCGGCGGCCTTACTCTACCTGCTATCCTACCGCTTCCCAGCACTCCGCAAGCAGCTGCGTCTTCCTTTGCTACTGCCGGTTGGCCTAGGTCTAGCGTCCTGGGGTTATTATCAAACGGCGGTCAGCGTGGGTCGTGATCAGGCATGGTGGTTGTCATGGGCCGCTTTCATCCCATCGGTTCTCTTGGCGGGCCCGCTCGCTATCAGCAGTATCGGGCACTGGATCTATCGCAGCCTTTGGTACCGCGAGATCGTCCGTCACGGCGATGGCGACAATGCACAGTGGCGCACTCGCAGTGAATACCATCAAGATATCATCGAGCTTCCTCGCCGAAGGAACGGCCAACTCGGTTGGCTCGACTGCCTCTACTTGGGCATGACCCAGTTCCGCCACGACGTGACGCCACGGCACATCGGTCTGCGTACAGACGTCCACTTGATTACCTATGGCATGGCGGGCAGCGGCAAGGCGGCTACGTCTGGCTTCATCAACCTGGCTCTCTACGGTGGCCCCGCCTTCGTCATCGACCAGAAACGTGAGTATTTCAAGTCCGTTGGTCGGCGTCGAACGGAACTTGGAGACGTCTACAACTGCGACCCCTTCGGGCAGGGGCCGAGCGCTCGCTTCAACCCGCTCGCGGGGATCGATGTCTACACCGAGGAGGGCCTGCGGTTGATCCAGACAATCCGCAACGCCTTGATCATCCCGGAAGAGAACACCAATGCGGGGCCGCATTTTTCCGACAACGCGGGAACTATTTTTGAAGGGATCACGACCTGGGTGTGTGCATCACTGCCCCCGGCGGACCGCAATCTTGTGACCGTTTACCGCTTGCTCAACTCGCAAGAACCATCGACGGGTGCTTACGACCCGGAGGTGTTTGTACAGGCCGTGGCCGAGATGAGCGAGTGCCCGATCGGCGTTTGTTCGCAGGCGGCAAAGCTGCTAGACGACGCCGGTGACCGGGAGGGAGGTTCATTCAAGACAACCCTCTCAAAGTCGATCAAGTGGATGGCGTCCCCCGCCATGCAGCATCATCTGTCCGGGCATGACTTCGAGATGAAAGAACTGGCGACCGCTGGTAGCAGGAAGCCCAGCATCTTCGTCAGTGTTGGCATGGGGAACGAGCACGAGCATCAGCGCTACCTCCGGATGATGGTAGCCACCGCGCTGTACCACATTGGCGCCGAATTTCGACGGACGGGCAAGAAGCCAAGTCCTTCGGTCTACTTCGGCCTGGATGAATTTCCTCAGTACGCCCGTGGGCTCGAAGCGATCACGACCGCCGGCTTCGCAACCCTTCGCTCGGCCGGCTGCTTGTTGCATATCCTCGCCCAGAAACGGAGTCAGCTCAAGGCTATTCTTGGCGAGCAGACCAGTCTCTTGGAGCAGAACGCGACCGTCCAAGTGCTTGGGGTCAACAACGACTCCGAAGACACCGCAGCTTGGGTTTCCGAGCAGCTCGGTTCCCACATCGTGACTCGACTCGCCCCTGGTGAGCCTTTGCTGTCGGAAAGGAAAGAACGCACGAAAGAACCGCTCATGACCCGTCGTATGGTGCAGGACACGCTGACGCAACTCTCCCGCAACCAAATCGTCTTCCCGGCAAAGGGGGGGCCGCCGATGTGGCTTTCACGGATGGCGTACAAGCCCTTCCTCATCCACGGAAAGCGCTGTTTCGACGACCTTGACCTAGGTGAACTCTTCGACTGACTCGCTACCCGAAAGGCCGACAGATGACCAACCAAGCAGCGGCCGGCTACCCAAAGCCCGGCAATTCTGTTTCGCTCTCTGGCCCTCCGCAGGCCTTCTCCCACATCAAGAAAATTGGATCAGAGTACAACCAAGTATCCTCGGGCGAACGCGAGAAAGCGCCGCTTCGTTATCACGCTCCACCACTCAAGCAACATTTCGTCGCCGCGCACGAAGGCCCTCGCGAGACGACAGGCAAACCTGACCTGCATGCTATCTACACCCCTTCCGGCAAAGTGATTGCCGAGATTCACTCGAAACTTGACCAAGAGAAGCTCGCCCGGAATCGGCAGAAGGATCTGCAGATGAAGCGGTGGCGAGAAGCGGCAGTCACAACCAGCCGCCGGTTCAACGCCGTCACAATTCGGCCTGTTCATCTCCGCGAGTCCAACACGCCAGAGGTGTTCGCCAAAGCCCGGCAGGCGGCGTTGAAGAAACGGCTGCAGCAAAAGCACGCCAACTCCCGCGACGACCGCAGCAGATAGGTGTTGCGCATCGCCACCGAAGCGCGATAGGGTGAATCATGGACCCGTTAAACGAAGCACAGACAGAAGCCCTCCTGCTCCCAGAAAGTCGCATTCTCGCGCTGCCCACTGGAGGCCACGTCGAGGTCACGGCCACTCGGCACCACTGGCTTGTGGCCGAAGAACTCCAGACTGACTACGGCTGGAGCCTGGCGGAAATCTGCCGACTTGCTCTTGATGAAAGCGTCGAGACGGGACGCGACTTCGCGCTCTGCTTCCGCTACCTGATCGCCTACATCCAGGCCGCGTCGCGTCACCAGCTCGACGAGTCGCTCGCTGGCGTCTCTCCTTTGCCGCTGCTTCCCAACCGGTACGCCCCCGGCGATACCGCCCTCCGCTGAAGGGACCTAGAGTCGTCCTCTCCTGCCCCAGAACCCGATCGGAGCCGCGCCATGAACCCGGATGAAGTCATCCTAGACGCCATGAACTCCCGGATCGAAGCTCTCGAAAGAGAAGACGCCGCCGCTGAGCGACTGTGGAAAGAGAGGGTCGCGGTGGCCACGCAAGAAAAGCAGGCCAGGGACGCTGAGTTGAACCGACTCCGGGGCGCGCGGGACCTGCTCAGCGGTAAAAAGAGCCACCCCAAGAAGAGCAAGAAGCGCCCCGCCAAGGCTGGGGAACCACCGACCACCACGCAGCAAGAGGTCCGCCGCATCATGGTGAAACTGGCGGCGAACAACCCGGGCATCAAGCAAGACGAACTGATCGAGCAAACCAAAGCGAAGCTCAAAGAATTGCCTGGACGCGATCTGCGGGGCTATATGAGGCGGGTTGAAGAAGTGCTCCATGATAAGAGTACGCAGCGGCAGTTTACGGTGAACATCGACGGGACGGTATCGCTTCTGATTGGTGACTATCCGCACGGCGTCGCGGCGGGTGCTACTGAGGAGCACGAGGTGAAACCAGCTGTGGATCGATTCGCGTCAACACGAATCACGCGTTGATCACGGAAGCGGATTCAGGCAGGCTGAATGGGCCTCTGAGCACTGCAGAGGAGACAAGCCTATTACCCATTTTTACAGGCACTATTCAAGAGTTGCTTTACCTTAACCAGGAGCCCCCGCTCCGGACCACGCCGACGCCGGCCGCTACCCAGTAGCGATTGCAATAAGTTCGAGAATTACGAGTAGCACTATGCTCATAGCAACACAAGCGAAAAGCATCGAAGGAACCGAGAAGTACTTCGACACGGTCCTCGCGAAGGGCGACTACTACATCGACGGCGCCGAAGTCGGCGGCGCCTTCCAGGGCAATCTCGCTACGCTGCTTGGCGTCGAGGGGATGGCGGCAAGCCGGGAGCCCTTCAGCCGGCTCTTGCGAGGTTTCCACCCAACCATGGCAGAAAAACTGGTCCAACGGCTCGCCCACAACCGCCGTCCGGGAACCGACTTGACTTTCAGCCCGCCGAAGTCGTTCAGCGTCTGGTGGGCGCTCTTCAAGGACGAACGGCTTATCCAAGCGTTGCGCGACACAGTTCGTGAAACAATGGAAAAAGACGTGCAGCCCTTGATGTGCCGGCGGGTGCGGGCGGGCGGTCAAGCGGCATCGAAAGACCGCACCCCGACCGGCTCCCTTGCCTGGGTCGACTTTCTTCACCTCACCGCACGCCCGGTCGAAGGCAAGGTTGATCCGCATCTTCACATCCACGCCTTTGTCATGAATCTCACGGCCGACGGCGGAAAGTTCTACGCCGCGGAGATGGAAGAGATCGTGCGGCAACGTCCAAGCCTGCAGGCCAAGTTCGAAGCGCGGCTCGCCCATCGAATGCAACATGAACTTGGCATTCCGGTTGAGAAGACGCGGTTCTTGCAGGGGGGGCGGATGAAAGCGGGCTGGGAAATCAGGGGGATCGACCGCGGCCTGATCGAGAAGTTCTCGGCCCGCACCCAACAGGTGGAAGCCCACGCCGCGGAGTACGGTGTGATCGACGCCGCGGAGAAAGGCAAGCTCGGGGTCCGCACCCGCGCCAAGAAGGAGAAGGGGCAATCGATCGAACAGCTTCACCGAGAGTGGCGTTCCCGGCTGACCGAAGCGAAGCGGGAGCAGCTCGATGGACTGCGGTCGGGGGCGATAGGAGCAGAGGTTGAGGCACCGGTATCGAAAAGGGCAGCCGAGTCCATCCGCTATGCCCTTGATCACCACCTCTACCGCCAATCTACCGTGGAAAAACAAGCGGTTATCGGCGCCGCTTTAGAACATGGTTTAACGCTGCTGCCCGAAGAAGTAGAAGCGGCGCTCGACTCACAGGAAGTGATCCAGCGGCCGCAAGATGTCCGCGGCGCGGCGCGTGATTTTGTCACGACCCACGACGTGCTTGACGCTGAGCGACGCATGATTGCGTTCGCTCGTGATGGACGGGGCACGCGGATGCCGATCGGCCGTGGAGTGCACACCTTCAAACGTGACTGGATGAATGCCGAGCAAAAGCAGGCGGTGCGTAGCGTACTAGAAAGCCGCCATACGATCATGGCGGTCATGGGTGCCGCTGGTACGGGCAAGTCGACTTTGATGAGCGAAGCCGCCGAAGCAATTGAAACTCTTGGAAAAAAACTGTTTGTCTTCGCCCCCAGCACCGGGGCGCGAGAAGTCCTGGAAGAAAAAGGGTTCCCGGACGCACAGACGACCGAGCACTTGCTGCGGAATGAGAAGCTCCACGAGAAACTGAAGGATCACGTCTTGTGGATTGATGAAGCCGGACAACTCGATGTTCGGACCATGAACGGGATCTTTGACATCGCCAAAGCGCAGAACTGCCGCGTGGTGCTCTCCGGCGATACTCGCCAGCATGCGTCTCCGCGGCGGGGTGAAGCGATGCGGCTGTTAGAAAAAGAAGCCGGCCTCCAAATCAGTCGGGTCGAGACGATCCAACGCCAGCAGGGCGACTACAAGCGGGCAGTCGAATTGATCGGTCGTGGCGATGAAATTGTTGACAAGCAGCGGGGGCTCTCGGGGCTCGTCGCCGGTTTTGACCTCCTCGATCGCCTCGGCAAGATCAAAGAAATTCGATCAGAAGAACGTCACGCGGTCCTGGCCCAACAGTACCTCGCTGCCCCTCCAGAGAAGACGCCCCTCGTGGTGGCGCCCACGCACGCCGAGGGACGGTCTGTCACCGATCACATTCGCCACGGGCTGCGCGAGCGGGGGGCGATAGGAACAGAAGAACGTGAATTCTTGCAGCTAAGTTCTCTGAATCTCTCCGAGGCGCAGAAGTCCGCCGCCGTCACGTATACGCAGCCAGGGATGATGATCCAGTTCCACCAGAACGTCGCAGGAGGTTTCAAGCGGGGGGGGCGGTACCGCGTGGAGCAGCAACCGGACGGAGCAGCCTGCCTCAAGCCACTTGGCGGCGGGCTCTCGAAGCCGATCCCGCTAACCAACCCGGAGCGTTTCGAGGTCTACCGCGAAAACAAGATCGGTTTTGCGGTCGGCGACAAGGTGCGATTTAGTCTGGGTGGGACGGCGACTGACAAGAAACGCCGGATCAGTAATGGGCGCCTCGACGAAATAGCCGGATTCGACCGGCAAGGCAACCTCCGCCTAAAAAGTGGCATGACCGTCGCCAAAGATTATGGCCACCTCGACCTGGGCTATGTCACGACGAGCCACGCCGCTCAGGGGAAAGACCGCGAGACAGCAATCGCAGCGATGGGGTCACAATCCTTGGCGGCGGTGAACGCTCGGCAATTCTACGTCACGGTATCGCGGGGCCAAAAGGACGTCGCGATCTACGTAGACGACAAGCAAGCGATCCGCCAAGCGATCCAAAACCGGGGCGAGCAACGTTCGGCGACCGAGCTCGTCAAGATGCCCGCACCGGAGGCGCGGCAGCCACTCCAGCAACGTGACCGGCAGCGACGGGCGATCGTCGAGCGGGCGCGTCAATGGTGGGACGCGCGGATAGAGCGACGCGACCGACCAACGGCGCAGCCAAGTCGTCCTCGAATCCCAATCCACACGCAACTCGAACCAGGAAGGGGGTAGCGTATGAGCAGCTTGCCATTTCCATCCAACGAAAACGCGCGGCTTGCGGCTGCGGCTGATAACAAGGCGGCGAAACCGCCATGGAGTCGCGTCAAGTCGACCGAGCCGCTCCCCATGATGTTTCAAGTCCGGTTTTGCGACGGCCGCAGCATTAGCTATTCCTACTGCGACCTCCGCGAAATCCGCGTCCGCGATGCGGGACACGTCCAGCTTTGCTTGCTGGGAATGGAAAAGACGCACGTCTCGGTGACGGGCCGCAACCTGTCCGAGTTGGCCGAGCTGATCAGCTCCGGCAAGATCAAGTCTTTTAGTGAACTTGGTCCCCGGACGTTCGACCGCCCCGAGTCGAGCCCCTCGATCGACAAAGTGACCGTTGAGACCTTGACCGGCCCATAGCCAGATCCTCACCACGCGACCGCAGGACCATCCCGATGCAATCCAATACTTCCCACGAGCCTTCTTCGCTCCTATCGGCCCATCAGGTCGCCGCCTTGCTGCAGGTCTCGACGCGTACCGTCTGGCGGCTGCTGAGTTCGGGCGAACTCATCGAACCGTTGCGCGTCCGCGGCAACACGCGCTGGCGACGCGCCGAGTTAGACGCTTGGATCGAAGCGGGTTGTCCGCCCGTTGAGCCAGGCGAAGAATGACCTCAAAAGGAGATGCAACCCATGGCGACGATCTTCAAACGCAAACGCGACGCCGGCAAGCGGAACGCCTATTGGTGGATTCAGTACTTCGACGACGCGGGCAGACGGCGGACCGCCAAGGGCTACACCGATAAGCGGAAGACCGAGGCGAAGGCGGCGAAGCTGGAAGAACACGCCCGGTTGTGCCGCGACGGTTTGATCGACCCCGCGCAGCAGCTTGCTCGGGACAGCCGTAGGACGCCGATCGAGGCGCACCTAACCGCTTTTGAGAGGAGCCTTCAAAAAACCTCCCCCAAGCACGTCAAGCTCGTGATGTCGCGAGTGCGGCGGATTGTCGGCGACGCCGGGATGGAGTCGATCGACGATATCGAGGTCGATGCGGTCGATGAAGCGTTGCAAGAGCGTCTCGTGAGCGAGGAGATCGGCTTCCGTACCTACAACCACTACGTCCAAGCAATCGACAGCTTTTGCAACTGGATGGTCCCCAAGCGGTTGCCGCACAACCCGCTGCAAGGGATGAAACGGCTGAATGCCCAGGAAGACGTCCGCCACGAGCGGCGGGCCTTGCTTCCGGACGAATTCGCCAGACTGATCGAGTCTGCCCGCACCAGTGGGGTCTCGATCCAGTGCTTCGATGGCGAACAGCGGGCCCGTCTCTACATCCTATCTTACATGACGGGCCTGCGACGCAAAGAGATAGCCAGCCTCACCCCAGCAAGCTTCGACCTCGACGGCGGTACGCCGACGCTCACCCTGCAAGCGGCGTGCTCCAAGCACCGCCGCAAGGACATCCTGCCGCTCCACGCGGACCTCGCCAGTATGCTGCCGAAATGGTTCAGCGGACTGAGCCCCGACGCCAAGCTATTCCCCCGCCTAGAGCGACGCCGCACTTGGCTGATGGTGAAGAAGGACCTGGAGCGGGCGGGGATTGCCTACCGCGACTCGAAGGGAAGGGTCGCCGACTTTCACGCGGCCGGCCGGCACACGCATATCACTGAGCTGCTCCGCAACGGAGCGAGCCTCCCCGAGGCCATGGAGTTGGCCCGGCACAGCGACGTGCGGATGACGATGAAGTACACGCACATCGGCTTGGAAGACCAAGCCAAGGCGATCGCCAAGCTGCCCGCCGGCGAAAGTTGGCTGCACTATGGCTGCACTTCGGAGCACGCCGATGGTCACAAGGGGTCGTCTGGTGGCACAACGCAGCCTGGCGAAGATACGCCGGGGGACGACGCAAACCCTTGTAGAGAAGGGGATAAGGCACAAAAAAACGCCGGTTGGCCTTGTTTGGCACAACCGGCGAAAAGTGGAGGCGGCGGGAATCGAACCCGCGTCCCGCGATCGCTCCACGCAAGCTTCTACGTGTGTAGTCAGGCGTTTTGGTTTTGCTCATTGGGCGCCCCTCCTGACACGGCTACCAACGAACTATCCGAGTACTTCAGTTAGCAGCGGGCGTGCCCGGAGGGTTGACCCGCAAGCGATCCGGAGGGGGTGATACGTTGCGTTGGAAGCTTCCGGCGAGCGACCAGGCCACGTTGGCTATGGCCTAGCGTTAACTAGGCAGCCAAAGCGTAGTTACCTTCGGCAATTGAAGGTGTGCGATCGGCTTTTTACGTGGGCCACCGATCAACCACGACACGCCACTTACGCTTCGACAACCCGGTCGAACCCAGTTCGCCCCCGGTCTTCTCTTATCCTACTCCACCGCTTACTCGGAGAGAAGCGACCGAACCAACTGGTAGTGCCTTAAGGCCGGATTGCTGCCGAAACGTCGTGGACGATCGCCCCGGTCGCTGGCAAGAAAACGCTGGGAAGAAAACGCTGGCACAAAACGCTGGCAGGCTTCGCGCGGGCTGAGAGGGGTGGGGCGCGCTCGCGAAGCGGCGGCGCTGGCGAAATGGGGCGTGATGCCCGTAAAATCGACCACTTTGACATCGGTAACCGGCGGGCTGCTCGGCCGTCGGTTCTAAGCAACTTGGCAGGGCATTATGGACAACCTCGTGTTAGCTCTCATGATCCTTGGCGGGCTGGTCGGGTTAGTGGTCGGCGGAGAGCTGCTGGTCCGCGGGGCGTCGAACCTTGCCGCTGCGGCACGTGTGCCCCAATTGATCATCGGGCTCACCGTGGTCGCGTTGGGCACCAGTGCGCCGGAGTTGGCGGTTTCGGTCCAGTCGTGCTATGTCGGCAAAACCGACCTCGCGGTTGGTAATGTGGTGGGCAGCAATCTGACAAACATCCTGCTGATCTTGGGTACGGCGGCAGTGGTTGCGCCGCTGATGGTTAGCCATCAGCTCTTTCGGTTGGATATTCCGGTAATGATAGCCGCGGCCGCGGCGCTGTATGCCCTTGGGTCGGACGGCAGCATCTCGCGTTCGGAGGGAATCACCCTTGCGATTCTGATGGTCCTCTATCTGTCGTGGACGGTGGTTGAGGGCAAGCGCGACGCAAAGCGCTTGGAGGAAGAGCTGGAGGTTCTTACCCCGCAGACGACACCGAGCGGTCTGCGTGCCTACGCCTTGAATCTGTTCTTGATTGTGGTGGGGTTGGTCTTGCTGATTGGCGGGGCCAATTATTTGGTGGAAGGTTGCGTTCAACTGGCTACCCGCTGGGGGGTCAGCGAACTGGTGATTGGCCTAACGATTGTCGCCATCGGCACCTCGCTGCCCGAGCTGGTTGTCTCGATCCTCGCCAGTTTGCGCGGCAAGCGTGATCTGGCGGTTGGAAATGTCGTCGGCAGCAACGTTCTGAATATTCTGGCCGTCCTCGGTCTGTCAGCGACGGTCGCCCCGGAAGGAGTGAATGTCGCTGACCAATCGCTGCGGTTCGATATACCGCTCATGGTCGCGGTTTCGGTGGCCTGTTACCCCATATTTTTGACCGGTAAGTCCGTGAGCAGGGTCGAGGGGATCGCCATGCTGCTGCTTTACGCTGCCTACCTTGCCTGGCTCGTTTATTCGTTTGGCGTGCTGAACGAGCCGCCAGGATATGGCTCCCTGGCGGGTTTCCTGACACCGCTGGTGCTGGCTATGGTATGGCCTGCCGTCAAGCGTCGTCGGCTCGTCGGCTCGTCGGTTAAGGCCTCTCAGGGCGGCTGAAAGCTTCTCAACAACGGGTGCTTAACTGCCGATGCCGTCGTCCCCACCGCGGAGTGACGCTCAGCTACGGTTATCTTGTCTGACCTCAACCGCCACTTTGAGTCCTTCTGATGGTTGCATTCCGCCTCTCGGTGATGATGTTCCTCCAGTTTTTCACCTGGGGGGCGTGGTTCGTCACGCTGGCACTGTGCCTTGGCGCTAAAGGGTTAGATGACGCGATCGGAGGGGCGTATCAGAGCGCCCCAATCGCAGCGATCATCGCTCCGCTATTCCTGGGCTTGATTGCCGACCGGTTGTTCCCCTCACAGATTGTCCAGGGAGCACTGATGCTGCTGGGGGCGGGGCTGATGTGGCTGGCGACAGCGGCGGTCGAGGCCGGCGAGGGGACGCGTGCCGTGTGGCTGTTTACCGCTTACATGCTGTGCTACATGCCAACGCTGGGCCTGGGCAACTCGATCGCCTTTGCCAACATCGATGACCAGAACAAGTTCCCTGCGATCCGTGTGTGGGGAACCATCGGCTGGATCGTGGCGGGGCTGTACGTTGGCGCACGCGGGCTGTCGGACAGCACAGAAATCTTGCGGCTGGCGACCTACGCCTCGCTCGCGTTTGGCCTGTACAGCTTTACGCTGCCCCACACGCCGCCACCCGCCAAGGGCAAACCCATGAACCTGGGCAGCCTGTTCATGGTGGACGCCTTTGGGCTGCTGAAGAACCCCTCGTTTGCCGTCTTTATCGCGTGCTCGACGCTCGTCTGTATCCCGCTGGCCTACTACTACAGCTTTACCTCAAAGCTGCTCGATCAGACCGGTTTTGAGCAGGTGGCTTCGACGATGACGCTCGGCCAGATGAGCGAGATTATCTTCATGCTGCTGATCCCGTTCTTCTTCCGCCGTTTGGGCGTGAAGTGGATGATCTTGATCGGCATGCTGGCCTGGGTTCTGCGCTACCTGCTGTTTGCGTTCGGAGCCCCGGATCAAGCGACATGGATGCTCTTGGCGGGCGTGATCCTGCACGGCATCTGCTACGACTTCTTTTTTGTGACCGGGTTCATGTACACCGACCAAAAATCCCCGGAGTCGGTACGCAGTCAGGCACAAAGCATGCTGGTTTTCTTCACGCAGGGCATTGGCATGTACTTCGGCTTTTGGATCGCGGGAGACCTCTTTGGGAAAACCATGACCAAGCAAGCCGAGCTATCCGAAGCGATCGCCGCCGCGCGGCCGGCTTCGGAAGTCGGCTTCTTCGAGTCTTTCGGGAAGATGTTCTCTCAGAACATGCCGGCGGGCATCGATCCGGCCCTGTTGTCCGAGACGATGGCCCAATGGAAAGAGTTCTGGCTGGTTCCCGCGGGCATGGCGGCTGCTATTGCGGTCGTGTTCTTCCTGGCGTTCTGGGACCGGGTTGATCGCGAGGCGGCTCTGGGCGAGAAGGCAGCCGAATAGCCTCTGCCGCCCTACCTTTAAGGCGGGGGGTTAGGGTCTAAGCCTTGCGAAGGAGGAATTCGCGTGGAGCATTCTTGCTCTGGGCTGGAGTCGTCGGGGCCGCGGGGTCGATCAAGCTGATACAGGCCGGCGTTTGCGCACAGCTTGCGTAAACGCTAGGTTTGCCCTGTCATCTCCCTTTGCTCCGATGCCTCAATTCACCCTGCCGAGGACTGTGCGCGCCACTTTGGCGTTGCTCACGGCAGCGGTGGTGCTGGCATCGCTATCGGGGTGCAGCCGGTCGCGCGCCCGCCGCAGCGCAGACCGCGAGGCCTATTGCCTCATCGATCAGAAGTCGGTCGTTGCGGGAAAAGGGCAAGGGAGCTACCGCATCGGGATTGATCCGTGCTCGCGGATGCACGACGAGAACGATCCCGACTGCCCCCCGATGCCGCCCGATGATCCGCTCTCGCACCGTTACATGGAGTGTGTCGATAACAAGCGGGGGGCTAAGTGCTGGCGCGAAGCGCCGCGCACCCCCTATGTCGAGGCACGCCAGTGGCGCTCGTGCCTGCCGCTCGATGAGCGCGGCAAGCTGGTGCTGGACACCGAAGGGGCGGTCCGCCTTGGGCTGCTGCACGATCCGGGATACCAGCGTGAGCTAGAGGAACTCTACCTCTCGGCGCTCGACGTGGCGTTTGAACGATTCCGCTTCGACACGCAGTTGTTTGGCGGGGTGTCCGCCTTTTACGAAGTCGATGGCGCGCTCGATACCTCGAACGTGATCATTGAGCCGAGCGACTTTGGCAATCGCTGGCGACTCCAGCGGCTGACGGCTACGGGGGGGGAGCTCACGGTGGGGCTCGCCAACTCGCTGGTTTGGCAGCTCGCCGGGACGGATAGCTATCGGGGGTCTACGTTGCTCGATTTTTCGCTGGTGCAACCGCTGTTGCGGGGCGGCGGCAGGGTGCGCGTGATGGAACGGCTAACCGTTGCCGAGCGGACGCTGCTGGCCAACGTCCGTGCCATGGAGCGATTCCAACGCGAATACTATCTGCAGATCGTCACCGGGAGATTCGCGAGCGGAGGGCCCCAGCGGCGGGGCGGATTGCTCGGCGGAGCGGGTCTCACCAACTTTACGGGGGTGGCGTTTGGCGTTGGCGGTGGTGGTGGCGGTTTTGGTGGCTTTGGCAATGGTGGCGGAGCCGGTGCGGCTGGGGCAGGGGGCTACCTCGGGCTGTTGCAAACCCAGCAGGTGCTCCGCAATCAGCGGGCAAACGTCGCGGGGTTGCGGGAAAGCACCCAGCAGCTCGAAGCGACCTACGATGCGGGCCGCATCGACCGCTTTCAGGTCGATCTTGCACGGCAAGCGCTGTTCAACGCACAGAGTGTGCTGCTAAGCGCTGAAGCGAACTACCAAACGTCGCTCGACAACTTCCTGACGGGACTCGGGCTGCCGCCCGATCTGCCCCTTGTGGTTCGCGACCGTTTGCTTGATCAGTTTAATCTGCTCGAACCGCGGCTGACCGACCTGCAGAACGCGACCTCGGATGCTCTGCAGCGGATCCGCGTTGTTTCCTCGGACTCCGACGCCCTCGCCCAAGGCATTGGCCCGGCGCTAGTCGCGGCACCGCCCAAAGCACGCGACGAGGATGAGATCCTGCCCGAGCCCCTGGTTGCTAACCCTCTGCCCGCGCTCTTGGTGGCTGAAGCACGCGAATTGATGAGCACGGCGATCGATTTGGCGGCAGCAGTCGAAGCGGACCTTCAGCGCTTGCACGCGGTTGCGCCGGCGCGAAAGACCCATCTGCTCGAGCTCGCCACACGCGAAGAAGTTTCCGCTACCAATATCGATCTTCGTTTGGTTAATCCGGAACGGCTTGACGAGCGGATCGCAGCACTTGATGAAGACTTTGCGAGCTGGGCCCAGTCGTTTGAGAAACTCGCCGTCGCGGTAGCGGACCTCAGCCTCGAGACCAACGAAGACGCGGTCGCACCGCTCCTCGCGCGGCTCTCGGCCCAGCTGTTAGAGTTGTCGCTCCTGCAAGCACGGGCCCGGCTTGATACGATCGATATCGAGCCGACCGAGATCACCTCGCTAGAGGCCATGCAGATCGCACGGGTGCGGCGGCGGGACTGGGCCAACGCCCGCGCTTCGTTGGTCGATTCTTGGCGACTGGTCCACTTCAACGCCAACGATCTGCAGAGCGCCGTCGATATTGTCGTCGACGGCGAAATCGGTAGCACGACGGCGGATCCCTTTCCGATTGGTGCCGACAACGGCCGCCTCAGTGTTGGTTTAGAGTTTGACTCGCCAACCTCGCGCCTCGCCGAACGCAACGTCTACCGCCAGTCGCTCATCGAATACCAACAGGCGCGGCGGAACTACTACCGGTTTGTGGACGGTATCCACCAGAGCCTCCGCGGTACGCTCCGCCAAGTGAGGCTAAACGAAGTGAATCTCGAGCTGCGAAGGGAGGCCGTCTTTGTCGCGATCGCTCAGGTGGATCTCACACGGCTCCGGCTTTCGGAGCCTCCCAAGCCGGGCGAAGAGGATCAGTTCAACAACACAACCGCCCGCGACCTCGTGCAAGCTCTCGGCGACCTGCTGAATGCACAGAACGACCTGTTAAGCGTGTGGGTCAATAACCGGGTGCAGCGGCTTAACCTTGAACTCGATCTGGGCCTGATGCTGGTCGACTCGGAGGGGCTGCGGGTTGATATCGATCAGCCGTTGCGATCATTTGTTCCGGACGGACCCTGCCCCGGAGGAGCCGACGTGCGCGAGGTACTACCGCTGGGGCAATCGGCGCGTACCGACAATTCTGCGATCCAAGCTCCGCAGGCAGCCGAGGCCCCGCGATCGGACGGCGCGCTTCTCCCGAAGCAGGAGAGCAGCGCTCCGCTGCCTGTGCCCCCCGCGCAAGGCTCCAACATTCTGGAGAAAGCGGGCGCTTAGCCCCCAGCTAGGCTGGGCGAACCGCTCCGCAGTGCGGATAATAGTTGGTGGACTCTCTGTCGTGGTCGACTCGTGCGATCCGGGAGCGGGTCATTTGATTCCGACGGTTTCACCCATCAACGGTCTCCCCCAATGCCTGCTTTACGACGCGATCGCCGAGCAGCTAGTGCGGTTTGGATGCTGCTGCTGATGGCGGGTGCCGCCGGTGGTGGTTGGTGGGCCTGGCAGTTGCTGTCGCCGGCTCCGATCGATACCAAGAAGCACGACGCGCTGCTGCACACAGTTGAGCGGGATGACTTCGAGTTGCTTGTCACGGAGCGTGGCACGATCGAATCGGCCGGCAGCGCTGAAGTGCGTTCGCAGGTGCAAGCAACCGATCCCGCGGGGGTCGCCATCTTGAGGATCGTTCCCGAGGGGACCGAGGTCCAAGAAGGGGATTTTCTTGTCGAGCTGGACAGCTCATCGCTGCTGTCGGAGAGGACCCTCCAAAAGGTAAAGGTCAACACCGCGCAAGCGGTTGCGGTCGAAGCACGTAATAAGCACGAGACCGCCTTGATCGCGCTCGAAGAGTACGTTAATGGCAAGTATGTGCAAGAGCGGCAGACCATTCTCAGCGAGGTCTTTGTCAAGGAAGAGGACTTAAGCCGGGCCGTTGACTATCTGGCCTACAGCAAGCGGCTAGCAGGCAAGGGCTATGTCAACGAGCTGCAGCTTGAAGCCGATCGCTTCTCGGTAGAAAAATCGCGTAACGAACTCGACGCCGCCAAGACCAAGCTCCGCGTGCTGGATGAGTACACCAAGGCCAAAGAGGTCAAGACGCTCGAATCCGAGATCATCATCACCAAAGCCAAGTGGGACTCAGAGCAAAGCTCTTATGACCTAGAGGCGGCACGCTTGGAGTCGATCGAAGACCAGATCAAGAAGTGCCTCATCACTTCTCCCAAGTCGGGAGTGGTTAACTATGCCCACGACAACAACGGATGGAATAACGACGGCTTTGTTGTCGAGGAGGGAGCCAAGGTTCGCGAACGCCAGATGATCATTCGGCTTCCCGATCCGACCAAGATGGAGGTTGCCGTCGAGATCAACGAGACGCTGGTTCAGTATGTAAAGCAGGGCATGCCCGCGTCGGTTTCGCTTGTCGGTTCCGAAGGGCTCGTCTTGAGCGGAACCGTGCGGAAGGTGAACCAATATGCTCAGCCCGACAATTGGCGCCGCGCGAACGTCAAGGAGTACAAGGCGCTTGTTGCTATCGATGAAGCTTCCGACGCTGCTAAAACGGGCATGACGGCTTCGGTCACGATTAGCTCGATCTACGAACCGAAGGTGCTTCAGGCTCCGGTGGAAGCGATCTACGCCCACGGCGATACCAACTACTGTTTTGTGGACCGTGGCGATGGCCTCGAAGCGCAACGCGTCGAGTGCGGACCGACAAACGATCGGTTCATTGTTGTGCGCTCGGGGCTCGAGCAAAACGATCGCGTGGCGATCAATCCGCGGCGGCTGGTGGACCGAGTGGATCTGCCCGAGCTGACCCCCGAACAGTCGCAGCAAGCGGTCAATACGGGTGGAGGATCGAACGAGCTGCGTAAGCGCACCGCTTCCCGCAAGGCCGAGCCCGCTGCCGCAGTGAAGAGCACTGCGACCGAAACCACCACCGACGCCGACACAACGGCACCGGTGGGAGGCTAGATTGCATGCCCGCCTCAGCATCTAACGAGATGCCTGCCGCTGACCTGCCACCCCGCACAGAAAAACTGGCGGCGAGCATCCGCCAGTTGTGCAAAGAGTACCGCTTGAGCAGCGGCTCTGTTGTCGCGCTGCGAGACGTCTCCTTCGATGTGCCTGAGGGAGACTTTGTCTCGATTATGGGGCCCTCGGGGTCGGGTAAGAGCACGCTACTCAATCTCCTGGGCTGCTTGGATCGGCCCACGAGCGGGGGATACTTCTTGGGCACCGACGATGTGGCGCGGATGTCAGACGATCAACTCGCCGATGTGCGTGCCAATCGTCTGGGGTTCGTCTTTCAATCGTTCAACCTGTTGCCCGCCCTCTCGGTGTTAGAGAATATCGAGCTTCCGCTGCACTACAGCGGACAGCTTAGTCGTACCTCGCGGCAGCGGTGCGAACGACTCGCACAGCGTGTCGGTCTGGGGGATCGGATGGATCACCGCCCGATGCAGCTCTCGGGCGGACAGCAGCAACGGGTGGCGATCGCTCGCAGCCTGGTCAACGACCCGCGTTTCTTGCTCGCCGACGAGCCGACCGGGAACCTGGATACTTCAACCACCGCCGAGATCCTCGATCTGCTGACCGAACTCAATAACGAAGGGCGGACCATCTTGCTCGTGACCCACGAGCCGGAGGTCGCGGACCTGACTCGTCGGACCGTCGTGCTGCGTGACGGGGGGCTCATCTACGATGGCCCCCCCACCGGTGCCCGAGCCGCGCTGCAAGCCACAGCGGTTCGCGCGACGGCATCGGAGGTACACCGATGACCGCTGCCCTGGCACGCTATAGCCGCACAGTGCGGCTGAGCATCAAGAGTTTGCTCTTGCACCCCATGCGGTCGGCACTCACCGTGCTCGGCATCTTGATTGGGGTCACGAGTGTGGTTTGGCTGCTCGCGATTGGCGAGGGGATTAGCCAGGCCTCGCAGCAGCAGATCGCAGCGCTCGGGGCCAACAACATTATCGTGCGTACGATCAAGCCCACGAGCGATGATTTTGACGGCAGCGGATACGGGGTGACTCGCGCCGACTATGTAACGCTTAACTCAACGCTTCCAACCATCGATGCGGCCGTTCCGATTCGAGAAGTAAAGGCCGAGCTACGCCGCGGCCGACGCTCGTACGAAGGAAGACTCGTTGGTTCAACACCAGAATACGAGCGGGTCGCGCGCCTCAAAATCGCTGAGGGTCGGTTCTTGACCGATATCGATGGCGAACGCCAACGCAATCACTGCGTGCTCTCGGCTCAAGTCGCGGAGAAGCTTTGGCCGATTGGCTCTCCGCTTGGGGACTTCGTGCAGGTCGATCACGAGTTCTACAAAGTGGTTGGAATTGTCGAACCCCGTGCGGCATCGGCCGGCATCGGAGGCTCGATGGCCGCAGAAGATTATTCGAAGGATGTGTACATCCCGATCCGGACGATGTGGCAGCGACTGGGGGACCAAATCATCCAGGTGCAACCGGGACAGTTTCGACGCGATCTTATCGAGATGACCCAGGTCACCCTCCGAGTCGGGCAGCCAGATGAAGTGATTCGTACGGCCGACGTGGTCCGCAACACGCTGGATCGGACCCACACGCTCGAGGACTATGCCGTAACCGTTCCCATGGAGCTGCTGGAGCAAGCGAACACGACACGGCTGATGTTCATGGTGCTGCTGGGCATCATCGCGGCGATCTCGCTCGTGGTGGGTGGCATCGGGATCATGAATATCATGCTGGCCACCGTGACCGAGCGGACACGCGAGATTGGCATCCGCCGTGCGCTGGGGGCCAAACGCCGTGACATCGTCGGGCAGTTTCTGACCGAGAGCGTCGTGCTGTCGATTGTTGGCGGGGCGCTCGGAGTAGCGGGCGGGTTGCTCTGTCGGCCGGGAGCCTTGTGGATACGCGATCTTTTGGAGCGTTCCATCCCCGAGCAGATGGCCGCCCTGCCCGATATCGTACGCAACATCGAGCCCCAGCTCGTCCCGTGGTCGATTCCGCTAGCGCTCGGGATCTCGGCCGTTGTGGGCGTGGTCTTTGGTGTCTATCCGGCGGTCCGCGCAGCGCGACTTGATCCGATTGAGGCGCTCCGCCACAACTAATGGCTCAAAGGGAGACGACGGGCGTGGTGAAGGAGTGGTGAAGAGCTGGCCGCGATGGACTATTGACGATCAGCGAGCTGCGAAACACAACACTAGCTGATCCTCGCGTCCTGCCGGATCGGCTGATGCGGGTGTAATAACCGACCTACTACTGTCCCCTTTGCGAACCCTGTTTTATGTCTTCACGCCCGCTAGGCGTCTTCGCCAGTATCGATGCCGGTTTAGGTGTGCATCTTGACGTCGTTCACGAGCTGGGCGTTCCGACGATCCACCTGCACACGCCTCAGGCCACGACACGCACTGAAGATAACGCGGCCCGCTTTCGGGACCGACTCAGCGAGCTGGGCATTCAGATTTCGGTGGTGTTCGCGGGTTTCGAGGGAGAGAGCTACGCCGATATCCCGACAACGGCTCGCACCGTGGGCCTCGCCCCCGCCGCAACGCGTTCCCAACGCCTCGAAGAGCTGAAAGAAATCGCCGACTTTGCTCGACAGCTGTCGGACGATGCCGTGGCTTACGGCGGGGGCATGATCCCGGTCGGTTTGCACATTGGCTTCGTGCCGCATGACGAGAACGATGCTGAGTACCAAGCGATTGTCGCCGCAGCCCGTTCCATCTGCGATCATTGTGCCCCTCACGGGCAGGCGGTTCATCTCGAAACCGGTCAAGAGCCGGCAGAGGTGCTGCTGGCGTTTCTTGAAGCGGTTGGCCGCTCCAATCTGTTTATCAATTTCGATCCGGCCAACATGATTCTGTACGGCTGTGGCGAGCCCTTGGAGGCGCTGCGGAAGGTGGGACCCTACGTGAAGAGCGTCCACTGCAAAGACGCAACGGGGAGCGATCAGCCGGGGGTGACCTGGGGGGTCGAGACGCCGCTTGGCGCGGGGGAAGTCGACTTCCGAAGGTTCATCGCGGTGCTCGATGAGATCGGATATCGTGGTCCGCTGACGATCGAGCGCGAGATTCCTCAAGAGCCGAGTCGCCAAAAAATGGAGATCGGCACCGCGCTGGACCTGCTCCGCACGATTCAGCGGGAACGGCTCGACTCTTAGTTCCTTCTTCCGATACGTCTTGAGCGAACATTCCTGCGACCATTGGCCTCAAACCGTCTGTCTCCGTCGTGATCAAAGTTGGCATCGTTGGTCTGGGTTTCATGGGCATGGTCCATTACCTCTCCTACGCGAAAGTGCGTGGCGTAAAGGTGGTGGCGCTCTGCGAGCGAGACGAAAAGAAGCGCGCGGGGGACTGGCGTGGCATCCAAGGAAACTTCGGCCCTCCCGGCGAGCGTACGGACCTGGCGGGCGTCACGGCCTATGCCGAGGTCGATGACCTGCTGGCAGATCCTCAGGTCGAGGTGGTCGATATCACGCTGCCACCCGCGCTGCACGCTGATGTCGCGTGTCGCGCGCTGCAAGCAGGCAAGCACGTCTTTTGTGAGAAGCCGCTGGCGATGCGTTTGGCCGATTGCGACCGCATCCGGCGTGCCGCCCACAAGGCCGACCGGCGGTTGTTAGTCGGACACGTTTTGCCGTACTTCCCCGAGTACGCATGGGCTCTGAAAGAAGCGTCCAGCGGCAAGCACGGCCGGCTTCTTGGAGGCTCCTTCAAGCGTGTCATCTCGGATCCCGCCTGGCTGGCGAATTACTGGTCGGCCGAAATCATCGGCGGACCGTTGCTCGACCTGCACGTCCACGACGCCCACTTTATTCGCATGCTCTTCGGCAGGCCCGTTTCGCTCTTCACGAGCGGTCGCACTCGCAACGGACTGCCCGAATTCTGGAACACCCAGTTTATCTACGAGGCCGGGGGCCCCACGGTCCACGCTGTCAGTGGCACGATCAACCAACCGGGCCGGCCTTTCCAGCACGGCTTTGAGCTGCAATTCGAGCGTGCCACGCTGGTCTTCGACTTTGCGGTGCTCGGCAAAGAGGCGGCCTACTTATGCCCCCCGACCGTGATCCCCACTTCCGGGGCGGCCAAGCAGGTGAAGCTCTCCGGCGGCGATCCGATGCACGCCTTTCAAGCCGAGCTGCGGGACGCCATGCGGGCGATATCGACCGACAGCGAGGCATCGGCGCTTGAGCCCCAGCTGGCCCGCGATGCCATCGAGCTCTGTCATTTGCAGGCAAAGAGCCTCGCTGCGGGGAAGCCGGTAAAACTAAGCAGTTAAGCGGTAAACGCCGCTGGCTGCGCTAAAGCGAGAAATACCTACTCGATTCATCGCGGTCCTGAGCTGCTCGACGGTACAACCCCCGTCGCGGGCGGATAGAATCGCAGCTTGACGTCGATCGAACCGACCCGTGCCGACCCGTCGGGCACCGCCGAGGCTCGACGCTGTTTTCAGTCAACCCTACCGCACACGTCCCCCCTTATTGCCTCGTCATGCCGACCGAAGTGGACTCAGTTTCGATGGCTCAACTCGATCCCCGTAGCCAGATCGAGCGTATCCCCTGTCATGTGTTCCGCGATGCCAAGGACGCCAGCGTTTACGTTGCGCAGCAGATCGCCCACACGATCCGCGAGCGCGCCGAGGCCGGCAGGCCCTGCGTTCTTGGTTTGGCTACCGGCAGCACCCCCACGACGATCTACGACGAACTCGTCCGGATGCATCGAGAAGAGGGGCTTAGCTTTGCGGGAGTGGTGACGTTCAACCTGGACGAGTACTTCCCCATGCAGCCTGAAGAGCTGCAAAGCTATGTCCGCTTCATGAACGAACACCTGTTTGACCACATCGATATCGACAGGGCGAACGTCAACATCCCCGATGGCACGCTGGCCCCCGAAGACGTCCTTGCACACTGCTTGGAGTACGAAGAGAAAATTGCCGGACTGGGGGGGATCGATATCCAGGTGCTGGGGATCGGTCGTACGGGCCACATTGGCTTCAACGAGCCGGGGTCGAGCCGCGAATCGCGGACCCGCATGATCACGCTCGATAAGGTCACGCGTAACGACGCCGCGAGTGACTTCTTCGGTGAGGAGTACGTCCCCCGTCGGGCGATCACCATGGGGGTCGGCACGATCCTCGAATCGCGGCAGGTGTACCTGTTGGCGTTTGGCGAGGGCAAGTCACGCGTGGTTGCGCGGACGGTCGAGGGCGATGTAAGCAACAGCGTCCCCGCGACCTTCTTGCAGCTTCACAAGAACGCTAAGGCGATCTTCGACGAAGCCGCCGCGGCGCAGCTCACGCGCTACGAAGCGCCGTGGCTGCTGGGCCCCATGGGGGGCGAGCTGGAATGGGACGAACCGCTCACGCGCAAGGCGGTAATCTGGCTCGCCACAAAGATCGGCAAGCCGATCCTTAAGCTCACCGAGGAAGATTACAACGAAGAAGGCTTACAAGAGCTGCTCGCCAGCCGCGGTCGCGCTTACGATTTAAACCTACAAGTGTTCCGCAATCTTCAGGCAACCATCACCGGTTGGCCCGGCGGCAAGCCGGCCCATGCCCGCCAGCCCGGCGACCGTCCTCAGCGGCATGAGGAGATTTTCCCCAAGCGTGTGATCTGCTTCTCGCCCCATCCGGATGACGATGTGATCAGCATGGGCGGCACGCTGATCCGCTTGTGCGATCAAGGGCATGAGGTCCACATCGCCTATCAGACCTCGGGCAACATCGCCGTGTTTGACGACGATGCCGTTCGCTTCAGCGAATTCGTTTCCGAATTCAACCGTGCTTTTGGTCTGGATCCCAAGAAGACCGACGAGCTCGAAGATCACGTCGAGCAGTTCGTCAAGAACAAGCAGCCCGGACAGGTTGATAGCGACCACGTACAGGCCATCAAGGCGATGATTCGCCGGGGCGAAGCGCGTGCGGGAGCACGGATCGCTGGGGTGCCCAACGAGCGCTGCGTGTTCATGGACATGCCCTTCTATCAGACCGGACGGGTCCGTAAGAAGCCACTCAGCGAGGAAGACATCCAGATCACGGTTGATCTACTCCAGAGCATCAAGCCGCATCAGATTTACTGTGCGGGCGACCTCTCGGATCCGCATGGCACTCACCGTACCTGCCTGCGCGCGGTACTAACCGCCTTTGATCGGCTGAAGGACGAAGACTGGTGCCAGCAAGCCGTGGTCTGGCTGTACCGTGGCGCATGGCAGGAATGGGAGCCCCATCAGATCGAGATGGCGGTCCCGCTCAGCCCGCAAGAACTGCTTCGTAAGCGGGCAGCCATCTTCAAGCACGAGTCACAGAAAGATCGGGCGCTGTTCCCGGGCAGCGACCCCCGTGAGTTCTGGCAGCGTGCCGAGGACCGCAACCGAGGCACCGCCGTACTCTATGACAAGCTGGGTCTCTCCGAGTTCGAGGGAATCGAAGGCTTTGTCCGCTGGAAGGGTGACCTTGAAGGGCTGGTCTAGCCCCGTTTCTCACTTTTCAGATAGGCGTCGCGATGGTGGAGCAAAGGTGTTTGATCTCAACCCCAGCAGTTCGGTGAGCGGCAAGGCGTCGGCGATCTTGTTGATCGCGGCGGCTGCGGCGGTTGCTCGGGCCGATCAAGGTGATGTGCTGGCCATCGCCCGCTCGTATCCCGATGGGGGTGGCTACAACCGTACCTGGGCCGGTTCGGGCACGCCCGCAGCGGTCATGCATCGCGGTCAGCAGGTGCTGGCGACCGGCACAGACGGCACCTACTGCTGCGGGTTTACCTTTTGCGTCGCGATGCAGGCACTGCAGCAACGCGGTCTATTGAACGACAAGAGCTTTGCTGAAGTAAAGCACTTTCAGAAGCTCTGGTATGGTGCGACCGAGCTAAAGGAAGACACACTCTGCGTCCTGGCAGTAGAAACGCTCGGTGTGGGCCAAGCGGTTGCCCTCGAGGATTCCCAGCCCGGCGACTTTCTGCAGCTTTGGCGTACCAACGGTTCGGGGCACAGCGTGATCTTTCTCGAATGGATCGAGCAATCAGGCACACGTGTCGGATTCCGCTATCGCAGTTCGCAAGGCTCAACCGCGGGGATTGCTGACGCAGTCGAGTACTTTTCAGGGGTGAGCGGGGCTGAGGGCCGTGTCGACCGGAGTCGGACCTTTGCCTGCCGACTCAATTCGACCCCGTAGCGAGGGAGCTTTAGCCCGGCAGCCGCTGCTGGTGACCGACTCCAGAAGAGGGTCGTGGCCAAAGACTCGTAGGGTTTACGCCCGGTTTGCCAGTCTGTCCGAATCGCCCGACTTTCCTAACGAACGCAGCCGATTCATACTTCTACCCTGATTTGTACCGCCAGCCCGGGCAACAGCCACTCAGGGCGATTCGACCCAAGGTTGCCACTGGCGGGGCCTGCGCACCGGGTCTAATCTTCTCGACTGGCCCGCGTGGGCGAGCCGACGGAACACCTGCTGAGACACACTTGATGGCTATCCCCCAGAACACCCCCCTGCGGATTGGTTTTGTCGACGACGCGCTAGATAACTTTCATGCCAATACTTATCTGGCTGCGCTGCGCGGGCCGCTCGCCGATCGAGGCTATGTGGTTGCCGGTGCCACAGCCCTCGCCGGCGAAGCCGCCAAGCAGTGGTGCCACGCTAAGCAGGTTGAATGGTTCGAGTCCGTGGATGCCCTGGCGGCAGAAGTCGATGTGTTTGCGATCCTCGCCCCGAGCACTCCCGAAACGCATTGGAGACTCTGCGAACGTGTGCTCCCACACGGCAAACCGACCTTTGTTGATAAAACCTTCGCTCCGGATATCGCCACAGCAGAAAAGATCTTCGCGCTAGCCGATCAACACGGGGTTGCCGTGCAAACAACGTCGGCGCTACGAACGACGAATGTTCAAGCCGAGGTCGCAAAGCTCACGGAACCCCTCGTAAATCTGTCGCAATGGGCAGGGGGCGCGTCATTTGCTGAGTACGGCATCCACCCGGTTGAGTTGGCGGTGAGTTGCCTGGGCCCTGAAGCCCAACGCGTTTATGTCACCGGTGCGGACAGGCATCCGACGATCGTGATCGACTTCTCGGGGGGACGTGTCGCAACGATCGATTTCAACGCCGGCGAGTGGACCCCGTTCGATACGGTCCTAACGACCGCCAAGGGCTCCAAGCCCGTAACCGTTGTCGATACCACCCTGTTCGTTGATGCCGCTCGGGCGATTCTCGACTTTTTCGATGCGGCCCTCCGCGGCGACGGTCCGCTGATCGACCGAGCCGAAACTTTCGCCGTCATGCGAATCCTGGAAGGGGTCGCCTCGCCCGCCGCGCGAGTCAAGCCCCTCGAAATCTGAATCGGTTAACCAGTCAAGACCGCGTCCGCACCCCTCCAGCGGAGCCGTTGAAAAGCCCCCACTTTAGAAGCAGGACCAAACGAAGATGCGACTAGGAATCCTCGGAGCCGGGGCGATCGGCGAGAAGCACGCCAACGCGGCGACCAGCGTGGGCGTGGAAGTTACCCGGATTGTCGATCGCGATGGCGACCGGGCACTCGCTTTGGCGTCGAACTATGATGCCGCATCCTCGAATGACCCCAAGTCGCTGTGGGACGACGCAAATGTCGATGCGGTAGTGATCGGCGTGCCGAATTGCTTCCACAAGCCGCTGGCGATCGACGCGATGCGTGCCGGCAAGGACGTTCTGCTTGAGAAGCCGATGGCGCTGACCGCGGTGGAGTGCGATGAGCTTATGTCCGTTGCCGAAGATACCGGTCGGCTCCTGCAAGTGGGGTACGTGCATCGTTTTACGGCGGTTGGTTCAGGTGCCAAGCGGGTCGTGGATGCCGGCGAGTTGGGCAATGTCTATCACGCCAAGGCTCACCTGTTTATACGACGGGGCATCCCAGGCTTGGGCGGGTGGTTCACCACGAAGGCAATGTCAGGGGGCGGCTGCCTGATCGACCTGGGGGTTCACCTGTTGGACCTATCGCTCTTTTTGCTGGGGCAGCCAACGGCGGTTGCGGTCAGCGGCAAGACCTATTCGAAATTCGGCGTCAAGATGCGCGACTACGTCTACGAGTCAATGTGGGCGGGCCCTCCGAACTACGACGGCGTTTTTGACGTCGATGATTCGGCGCACGCGATGATCACTTTCGACACCGGGGCGACTCTCGATCTGCAGGTCACCTGGGCAGGCAACCTGCCGAGTGGCGCTTTGCCGGACTCGCTCATGGGGCTTTTCGGTGACCGCGGCGGACTCACATTCGAGCTTTTTGGTGACCACCTGCGGCTGGCACACGAGATCGGCGGCCGCAACGCCGACTCTAAGCTCGCTCTACCCGAAGCCGACCAAATGGCGCTGCAGATGGTCGACTTTTCCAACGCCGTAGCGGCTCGCCAGCACGGTGTTGGTGCCACTCCAGCCGAAGGGCGCAAGGTGCAAGCTCTGGTTGATGCCATCTATGCGTCTAGCGAGCATAATGCGCCGGTAACGCTTTAGCCCGCGCCGCGTTTCGTCCGACTCTTCGCTTTCCGAAACGATTCCGGGGATGGTCATCGCCGCACTGAAAACCACTACGCTGCTAACTACGGCACCGCTAGTTGCGGTAGCCGAGTTCGCCGACCAAGCCGTGGTGGTGGTCTATTTGCTTGGTAGCCTAGTACTTGGGCTGTACGCCAGCCGGTGGCTGCGCGGCCCCCAGTCGCCCTCCGCCGGTGAGGCCGAGGCCGGCGACCAGGCATCCGATCGCGAGGACGATTATTTCCTTGCGGGGAGGCGCGTTCCGGGCTGGGTAAACGGCGTTTCCTTTGCCGCGACCGCCCTCAATGCCGATGTTGGCCCCACCTACTGCGGGCTCGCGGTCGTCATCGGTCTGCCGGTCGCGTTTTTCTATCTGCCCCGCTTTGCGCTGGCATGGATGATCGCGGCGGTGCTGTTTGCGGTGCGCTGGCGTCAGTTGGGGGTGCGGACAGGACCGGAATTCTACGCCGTCCGCTTTTCCGGCAGCCGTACACGGATCATGCGCATCTATATGGCGCTGTTCATGGTGCTGGTGAACATGGTTCCGTGGATCGGTGCCGGCATGCTTGGCGTTCACAAGATCTTTGGTCCGGCGTTCGACATCGACCCGCTCGCTGCGAGCTGGGGCGTCGATCCCAAGCTCGTGACGCTCGGGATGGTGATGCCCGTGCTGATGCTCTACGTCTGGACCAGCGGTTTTGCCGGTGTTGTGGTGACCGATGTGATGCAATCACTGGTGATCGTGGGAGCCAGCCTGATGCTGCTGGGCGCTGTCTTTCTCGAGCACGGCGGTCCGACCGGTCTTGCCGATGCGCTGCGCACCTCCCTGCCGCCCGAGCAGGCCGCTGAAGCCCTTTCGACATGGCCGATCTGGGACCACGCGGTGCTCGGCCCGATTGTGGTGCTTACCTGGCTGATCGTTCCGACCGTCGGACGCGGCGGGATTGTCGATCTAGAAGGTCAGCGCCTGTTTTCGTGCAAGAGCGATCGCGATGCCGCTCATATGAACGTGTGGGGCTTGATCGGTCTGTGCTTCATGCTTTTGCTGCTCACCCTGCCGGCGCTGGGGCTCTTGGTAAATCATCCTGAGCTGTACACGGCACCACCCGCCGAGCGCGAAAAGGCCTATGAGCTGCTGCTCAGCGAGTATCTGCCAACCGGCTTATTTGGGATCGCGCTGGCCGCATTGCTGGCCAGCGTGATGTCCACCATCTCGAGCCATCTGAGCTATGGTTCGCAGACGCTCTTGCACGATGTGTTGCGTCCGCTGCTGCCCGGACGTCGCTGGCTTGCTCCTGGCACCGCATCGGCGGTGTGGGCAGGCCGGTTGTTGATGCTTGTTATCCTCGGATTGGGTGTCATCGTGACCTTCAATGCGACATCGTTGATCGGCATCGCGATCGTGCTGGCCGGCATGTACGGTGCCACGGCAACGGTCTATTGGGGCCAATGGTGGTGGTGGCGCGTGAACTTTTGGAGCTGGCTCACCGCGATGGTCGGCGGGCCGATCACCTACGCTCTGCTGGGAGGCGTCACGCTGGGTGGCACGCCGCTCGTGCCCGGACTGCTCCCGCGCTGGGCCTGGTGGGCAGAGCAAGTCCAGAAAGGTCCGGCCGCGGCAGACGGTATGGCGATGCTCCAAGCCGCGATCGGCATGGCGCTCACGTTGGTCGCCTGGGTTGCTGTGACGCTCTGCACTCAACCCGAGCCGCTGGACGTGCTGATGCGGTTCTACAAACGGGCCCGCCCGATGGGGTTATGGGGGCCGGTTCGCAAAGCTTGCCTGGCTCAGCATGATCCCGCGTGGACCCCCCCGCCGACCGGCTTGCTGGTTAGCGGATTGGGCGTTGCGGTCATCGGCGCGGTCGCCGTGGGTGCCGGCACGCTGGCGTTATCCGTCGCCACCGTTGGCCGGTGGGGCGAAGCGACCCTCTTTGCCATTGCAGCTCTTATGCTTGGGGCGTTGCTCTCACGGTTGCTCGACAAGCACTTGGTAAGCATGGATGCCAGCCGGTAAGCCGGTCGATAGCTTGCGATACACCAGTGCTAGACGAACCGTGCTGGGGCAAGCGGTCGCTCGTGGTGTCGCTAACAAGATGAGAAGGTGGAGTGCGAGGGCGAACGAGTCTGACCACATCGCGCCATCCCTTCATCGCGGACGGTCTCCAGAAGACGCTTTTTTGATTCTGAGGGGTGCAGCTACTGCGGCGGTGGCGGAAGAACGAGCGGCTGATAGGTATTACCAATCAGCTGGGTGTAGTGTCGCACCAAGCCCAGCACGGTCTGAAATTCGGGCCGATTGGCGAGGCCCGCGTAGCCGGGGTTGGCAGCAACGGCGTTGTATCGCTGCGTGACGAGCGACATGGTCTCTGGCGAGGGGTGACCGCTCTCTTGGAAGATCTCAACCGGCAAGGACAGATACTGCTGCCACCCAGGGTCGAGCAGTCGAAAGAGCCGCGGAGAAAATTCGGCCAGTTGATCACGAATCGAAGCGGCTTCGTCCAGCGTGTGGCGCGATCCTAAGGTGGCTGTTGAACTGTCCGTAGCAGTTGTCGGCTCAGGGGCCGTAACGGTGTTGGAAGGTTCAACATACGCGACAACGAGGTTAACGAGCGCCTGAGCTTCTGATGGAACTTGCGGGGCACCAGCGAGCCCGGCTGCATTCAAGGGTCGGTAGTACGCCGCCGTGGCTGCTTGATCAAGCTTCAGGACCGATCCGTCCAGCGAGACGCCCGCGAACAAGCCGCGGCTGCGTGAGTAGGAGTAGACCTCCGCGGTGAGTCCGGTATCGGTTGCCGCGGCTGCTTGACGGCCAACCGGGCCCGCGGCGGCGGCGATATCGGCACCGATGGTGAGCTTGCCTTGTAGCAATGAGTCGATGCTCCGCTGAGTGCGGTACACCAGGATCACGTCGGTCGCCTGCACGCCCGCCTGCCAGCCGACGTTTCCGCCTGTCAGGGTCAGAAAGATCGGGGCGTGCCACACTCCCTGTGCATCCTTGGCAATCACGACTCCGCGACCGTGGCGGGCACCGACGATGAATCCTCCTTTAATTACCCGTGGAACAATCGCGATCCCTTCGGCTCCCGCGAGCATGGCGGTGGGAATCGCCGCTCCAGGGGTGCTGAGCATCTCTTGGAAGACGGTTGTCGCGTCCTCGATCACCCGCGATTCGTTCGAGACGATTCCCGTAGACGCGACAGAGGCGAGTTGCGGCGGCGGGGCGACAGCAGCCGGTGAAGGCGTCGGTGGGGGGACGGACGGCAACGGAGCGGGGGTCTGGCCGATGGCAGTCTCCAGAGGCCCCGCCAGCAGACCGAGGAAAAGGGCAACTAAAAGGCTCTTCAGGAGTGAGAATCGGCTCATTGTGGAGGTCGTTCAAAGGGGGGTCGTAGGCGTCGGAACACACCGCAAGCGTAATAAACCGTTGCGACACGGGGCTTCGAGGGTTCGTTTTCCCTTGGTCTGAGGATTAGGGCAACCGCATCTTGCCCGCAGAGCGGGTGATGGGGGAGGTCGTCCCCTGCGAAACGCCTTTAGTCGCCCTGTCTGTGGACCCCTTCGACGAAGTCCGGTTGGCAACAAACCGCCGTTTTTTTCGGGACTCGGATTTCGGTATGCCGTTGACCACGTGGGGCGAGGTATTCTAGAGCGTGCGCCCTGAGTTTCTGGTTTCCCTGTTAGTTGGATGCTATGTCAGCAGTCGACCGTTCGGCAGTTATCCGGTCAGGCACGCGCCTCGGCAAATATCGTATTGAGGGCAAGCTAGGGCAGGGTGCCTTCGCGACGGTCTACCGAGCTATGGACACGCTCGAAGGGATGCGTGTTGCGCTGAAGATTCCCAACGGCAGCGTGGTGGAGTCGGAGAGCAAAGACGATTTCTTGCGCGAGGTCCGCCTCGCGGCTCGCCTGCGTCATCCAAGGATCTTGCCGCTGAAAAGTGCGGACTACATCGATGACCGCTTAGTGCTTACCTATCCCCTGGGCGATAAGACCCTCGACGATCGATTGCACACCCGACTGACCTTCGCCACCGCGCTGGAGTACTTCGGGCAGATGCTCGAGGCGATCGCCGCAGCCCATGAGCAGAAGGTCATTCATTGTGACATCAAGCCCGACAATCTGATCTTGATCGACGACGAGATCTATTTGGCGGATTTCGGGATCGCAAAGATCGCCTTGCGTACGATCAAGGCTTCAGGATCGGGGACTGTCGGCTACTGCGCTCCCGAGCAGGCGATGGGCAAGCCCTCGTTTCGGTCCGACGTTTTTTCCGCAGGGTTGGTCGGGTATCGTCTGTTCGCGGGCAAGTTGCCCGAGTGGCCTTTTGACTGGCCTCCAGCAGGTTTCGATCGTCTAAAGCAGCGGGCCCACCCGGATCTTGTAGAGGTGTTGCGACGTTCCATCGCGCTCAACCCTCGGCAGCGCTACGCCACGGCGGCACCGATGCTTGCCGCTTTCCTACGAGCGAAACCCCACGCCGCACGCGACTCGGGAGCACGATCCCTCACGCGGACGAAAAGCACGACTCAACGGCATTGGAAGACCGTGCAGTGGCGCCAGTTTCAACGTCTGTTTGGCAAGCAGCTGGCGACACGCTGCCAGTGCAGCGAGTGCTCGGGCCCCGTTGCCGAATCGATGAAGTACTGCCCCTGGTGCGCTGCCGAACGTAGCAAGCACGTCGGAGAATCTCGGACAGATGAGTGTTGCCCACGGTGCGAACGAGGCCTCAAGCCCGATTGGCCCTATTGTCCTTGGTGTTACGGGCCCGGTTTTGAGGTTCACACCGATCGTTCGTATAGCGACGTGGCCTACACAGCCAAGTGCGCGAATAAGAACTGCCAAGACCGCCGGTTGATGGCGTTCATGCGATACTGCCCCTGGTGCCATCGCAAGGTGAAACGCAAGTGGAAGATCGAGGGATCCGACGAAACCTGCACGGGTTGTGGCTGGGGAGTTGTCGGAGAATTTTGGTCCTGTTGCCCCTGGTGTGGCAAGGCAATTAACCAGTAAGCGATGTACTAAGGCGTGATCGCTATCGAATCCTCAGCGCTGTACCGCGACCAAGATATGACGAAGCCCGACGAGCTCGATCGTCCGGGGCAGGTTGTCGTTTACTCGTCGCGTTCTCCCGGCAAACCGAGCGCAAACGAGGACGCCGCGGCGGTGATAGCGCGGAACTCTGACGAAGGAGTGTTGATTGTCGCCGATGGGATGGGCGGTGCCGCTGCAGGCCAACGCGCCTCGAGCCTTACGCTAGACGCGCTACAGCAAGCCGTCTGCAACGCCGGCGACGACGTCGCTTTACGCACAGCGATCCTCAACGGCATCGAATCGGCCAATCAAGCGGTCCTGGAGATGCGGATCGGAGCCGCTACCACGCTTGCGGTGGTCGAGGTCCAGGGAAATACAATCCGCCCTTATCACGTTGGTGACTCGGCGATTTTGGTGGTAGGGCAACGTGGACGGATCAAACTCCTCACCGTTTCTCACTCGCCCGTAGGCATGGCAGTCGAAGCCGGTGTGCTGGACGACACCGCGGCCATGCACCATGAAGATCGTCACCTTGTGACGAATGCGGTTGGCACCGTGGAGATGAGGATCGAGATCGGGCCTCCGCTACAGCTCTCGACTTACGACACGGTGCTGCTGGCCACGGATGGGCTCTTTGACAATCTCTCGATCAATGAGGTCGTTGAAGTTGTTCGTAAAGGCCCTTTAGGACGTGCCTTGGAGAGGCTCGCGGATCTGACCCATGAGCGCATGGCGGGTGTCGAGCCGTTGCAACCAAGCAAACCAGACGATCTTACGATGGTCGCATTCCGGTTGGTTCCGAGTTGATTGACGGGGCAGCCCCGATTTGCCAGCTTGTCGCCATTCTTTCGTAGGGCGACCAAAGCAAGTCCCGTCTCATGGAGCCGAGGCTCACTGCCGGAAGCCTAACACCACGCAGCAACCGTAGAAGTCTTGCTCATCCCGGGGTTGTCGTTAGGTCAGGGTCGTCGAGCACATCGACATTGCTTGCCAGGTCATCGCGGATACGCTCGTGCAGGCTGCCTACCTCCATCTGCGTGACGGCTTTTTCCGCTTTGCGCAGCTTGCTACGCCGCGCGTAAGCGAGGTGGCAAACCGGGTCGCCGGGGCCAACCGAAGGGATTGTCGTCATGCCCAGAATCACCGCGTCACGCGGTGCAACAACGCTCGATTGCTCATCCCCTACCAAAGAGGTGTTGGTGGCGATTCGATCTCCCTTGGAAACGATATCTCCCGGTGCGACGTGAAACTCGAGGAAGCCGCCGTAGGCGGCGCGGATCCACTGGGTGGCATCGGTTTCGAGTCGGTACGCGGGCTCGAGCGGCTCCCCGGCAACCATTCCCAGGCTCCGGAGCGAGTTCTCAATGCCATGCAGGGTGTACTCGACCATGGTCGGCTCGACCTTCCAGACCTCTCCTGCTTCTAGGATCAGCGTTGCACAGCCAGCCTTGCAGGCGGCAGCCCGGAGCGAACCGGGGGGGCCTTTGCTGTCGATGGTTAGTTCTGCTCCGAACGCTCTCGCGAACGCCGCGAGGCGTGGGTCCGATAGATCGGCCCGTACGTTCGGAAAGTTGGTCCGACGCAGTGCCGCGGTGTGCAGGTCGATACCGTATTCGCATCGTTTGACAATCGCTTCGTAAAAAGCACGGGCGTAACGCGCTGTCAGGCTGCCGTGCTTTGATCCCGGGAAGCTGCGGTTGAGGTCACGACGATCCGGCAGATACCGGGCATGGCGCTCAAACCCCAATAGATTAACAACCGGGACCAAGACAAGGGTTCCGGCAAACAACTCGAAGGGTTTGTCGCGGATGATCCGCCGGATGGCCCCCACGCCGTTGATCTCATCGCCGTGCACCGCTGCGGTGATCGAGACCGTGGGGCCGTCGATGGGACCGCGCCAGACGTGCAGCGGGATCTTCACGTCGTAGCCAGAAAAGCTCTGCGAGACGATCACTTCCGCGGAAGCGCAAGAACCGCGCGGCACGGTGTGGCCAAACCAGTCATCTTCTCGGAGGGTCTTCATGCCTCAGCTCTCCAGCCGCTCGACCGTGGCCGGATCGAGTCGGTCTGCCTTGATCTTTTTCTTGCGTCGTTGCCGCTTGGGTGCCAAGTCGCGCATCGATTCAAGCTTCCCGTAGCACAAGAGCACGTCGCCAGATTCGAGCTCACGTGAGTCACGCGGGTTTGAGATCACGCTTGTCCCCCGATGGAGGTTCAAAACGACGATATCTTTAGAACGGAGACCCGAATTGGCGATCGTTTGTCCGACATACTCCGATCCCTCGGGGATCATCACATCGGCAACACCGTAACCCTTTGACACGGTCAGGCGTTGGCGGAGGTCGATCTCGGGGAAATTCACTTGATTGGCCATGTAGTCGATGATCGCCCCCGCGATGTCTAGCTGGGTCGCTCCCTCAATACCTTCCAGCCCGGGAGAGGAGTTGACCTCCATGATCTGCGGCCCGTTGGTCCCTTCCAGCAGGTCTACGCCAGCCACACGCAGTCCCATGATCTGCGCCGCCCGCACGGCAGTTTCTTGGTACACGGGGTCCAGCACGACCGCCTCGGTATGACCACCCCGGTGGACGTTGCTGCGGTACTCGTCGCCCTGCGCGACACGGCGCATTGCCGCGACCACGGTGTCGCCAACCACAAAGGCGCGGATGTCGCGTCCCTTGCTCTCTTTGACAAAGTGCTGGATCAAGACGTTTTGCTTGGCGGTTTGTAACGTCTCGATGATCGCTTCGGCCACTTTGGTGGTCTCGGCGAGGATGACCCCGACCCCCTGTGTGCCTTCGAGAATCTTGATGATGATCGGCGCACCGCCGATCCGCTGGATGGCGGGCATCACGTCCGCACGGTCTCGGACGAACGTGGTGTAGGGGATGCCAATCTGGTGCCGGCTGAGGATCTGCAACGAACGCAGCTTGTCGCGTGAGTTGGCGATGCCGTTGGCGGTGTTGGGCGTGTAGATATCCATCTGCTCAAACTGCCGTACGACGGCCGTGCCGAAGTACGTTATCGACGCCCCGATCCGGGGCAGGATCGCATCGTAGTCCGAGAGCTGCTTGGAGCGGAAAAAGAGGTTGGGCTCTCCCTCCTCGAGCTCGATCGCAAAGCGCAAGGTATTAAGCACCCTTACGGTATGCCCGCGTTCTTCGGCGGCTTGCTTTAAACGGCGTGTGCTGTAGCACTTAGGTGCGGCCGAAAGAATGCCCAGCTTCATTAGAATCCTGCCTTGTTAACAAGCCTTGTCGATGCGTTGCGGCTTCCGTGAGTGCGTCATCTTAGCACGTCACGAATCGAGCGCCATGCCACCGGCACTGGCGATAAAGAGCACCCGAGGCAGCCCGCCAGCCAGATGTTCCATGCGCAGATAGAAAGCGGCTTCGTCTCCCTCAACGGGTGCCTCGAAGCCAAGCAGCGCGATCGCTGCGGCCGCGGAGGTCTCGCGGATTGTCCGCATCGCGTCGTTGCTGACGACGACCACGGGTTCGACACGGATACGCGACGCCGCCGCCAGTTCGTTGATGTGATCAAGCACGTCGCTGATCGCTTCGGCGTTGGGGACAACGCGAAGCACACGGATCTGATTCCGGCGCCACTCCGGGTTGCGTTGCAGCAGATGCGCCAACAGCATCATTAGCTCACCGTTTTGCATGCCACGCCACCAAACGTCGATCGTTCCGACAGGGGCGTCCCACAGCGCGTCGTGAGTCTGTTGCTCTGACATCCCCGGCTCTGGCGGCGCGTTGTCTGCCGTGAGTCGGGCGCAGATAACGCTCCGCCGGAGTCTCGAGAGCAGTCGAAGACTCGCTCCGAAAGCGAGTGAAGCCGATTCCGACTTGGGCCAGCCGAAGAGCACCGTGTTGGGCTTGAAACCACCGATACCGTGGCACTGCACGAGCGACTCCACGCCATCGGACAGATGGTTCTCCACCACTACCGCCGCGAAAGCCCGGAGTTCTTCTTTGGCGATGAACGTCTTAAGCGCGTTCTCGTAGCGTTGCCGGCGCTCGGCATGGTCTTCCACATCGCCGCGTACGACCTGAGCAAGCGTCAGCACACCGTGACCGGCGGTCAGCCACTGGCCATAGATCGCCAACAACGGTCGGCTCCAGGCGCTGCTGGCGAGGGCGAGCACCACGGGGCGCCAGTTCTTGGGGTGGTAAGCTTCCTCCTCAAGACGGAGGAGGGCTTGCCGTGCCCGTTCAAAGGCAACGCCTCCGCGCAGGTCGCCCCACCGCCCTTCGATCTCCATGAAACGGATATAAGCGTAGATTGCCCCGATCACGGCGATGGCGACCAACGCCCAGAGCCAGTTGATCAGCAACATCACCGCCAAACACCCGACCGCGCCCAGCAGCGAAAGCGACCAGTGGCAGTAGCGAAACGTGGGGCGATAGCTTGGGTTGCGTGTGATCGATTCGTAAAAGGTCGCGAGGTTTAGCAGCCCGTACGTGATCATGAAGAACATGGTGATAATCGGCGCGATGGCGTTCAGATCGCCCAGCAAGACGCAAGCCTCAGCAATGACGAACGAGAAGACCGTTGCACGACGCGGCTCGCGCGACGGCCCGCTGACCGCCGCGAAAAATTTGAGCCAAGGAAACACTTCGTCGCGAGCGAACGCCTGCAAGATTCGCGGTGCGCCCATCATCGATCCCAGCGCACTCGAGAGCGTGGCCGCAAACACGCCCGCCGTGATCAGCAGGGGCCAAACCGCGACATCGCGGATCACCATGTTGTTGTCGATCAATTCTTCATGGGGGCGCACACCGGCGAGCAAGACCGCCAGTGTGAGGTAGATGAGCGAGGTGACGACAACTGCCGCGAGGGTTCCGCGCGGAATCGAACGAGCCGGATCGCGGAGATCGCCCGACATATTGGCACCCGCCATGATGCCGGTGACAGCGGGAAAGAACAGCGCGAAAACCGTGAAGAAGCCCTGGCCTTCCCGATAGTGCGGCGAAAGATTGTCTGCCAGCAACGTGGTCGAGAAGTCAGTCGCCGCCCCCAGATAGAATGACAGCATCGAGAGTCCGAGCACCGCCAGAATGCCGTACTGCACCTTGATGGTCCATCCGGCCCCGATGTAAACGCAGACAAACACGGCCATGTTGACAAAGCTGGCGATCGTCACCGAGTGCGGCGCGAGCGTCGGATACGTCGCGACAACGGCCTCGGTAAAGCCGATGACGTACATCGCCACGGAGATGGCTTGCGCTAAGAAAAACAGCACGCCGATCGCCCCGCCAAACTCTACCCCCAAGCTGCGGCTGATGAGGTAGTAAGCGCCACCACCACGAACACGTGTGTTCGTAGCGATCGCCGATAGTGAGAGGCTTGTTAGCGTGGTGATGGCTTTCGATGCCAGTACCACCGCCAGTGCGGCCCACAAACCGGCTTGGCCGACCACTTGGCCGAACCGCAGGAACATGATCACGCCGAGAATCGTCAGCGTGCACGGCGTGAAGACACCCCCAAAAGTGCCGAAGCTGGGCCCCTTGGGCTCGCTAGCGTCGGTGGCGGCTGGCATTGCTAGCCTTAGGGGCGGGCAGAGAATGGGTCACAAAAGAATGCCTATCGTACAGGAGCGTTCGACGCCACAACACCGGACCAAGCAATCGGTCATTCTCGGTATTTCGAGGGCTTGCTCTTGTCGCTAGTCTCTCAACTTCCGCGACAAGGATGTCGGGAACGTTTTGCTAGCAACGGCTGTTGTCGCAGGCTAGAGCTGCCATGGAAGGCGCACCAAATGAAGTTTCTGGCTCTTGCCCTCACGTTTGCCTTCAGCCCGCTTGCGCTAGCTGAGTCTCCGGCTGCCGATACGGTAGCAGAAACCAGCGACGTTTCGGCTCCCGCTCCAAGGTCTGAAGCAGGAGCCGACGAAGCGATCGCGTCGTTGAAGGATCAAGTTAAGTCGCTCCAAGAAGAAATCGGCAAGGCCGAAGGCCTGGCCGAGGAACCGCGCAGAGCCGCTCTGGCCCTGTGTGACAAGGCGAGCGATTGCTTGGCGGACGAGATCAAGCTCGCCAACCTGGCCGCGAAGCTTCGAGCGGAGATGGAAGGAAGCCAACCGGTTCCGACCGAGGTCCCCAAGGATATCCCTGCCGCTGCCGAGGTTTCCCTGGTCGGGCTCGACCTAGAGACCATCCGCGTGCGGATCTCTCAGGCTGCTGAGCAGCACAATGTGTTAGTTGCCAAGGCGGACGAACTGAACCGAGAGATAACGAGACGCAACGAACGCCGCCAACGGCTACCGGCGCTGCAATCCGAATGCCGAGAGACGCTTAGCAAGACGGAATTGTTGTTGGCCGAGAGTGCCGATCCTTCGGCACCTGCACTGGTGCAGCGGGCTCGCCGGCTGTGGCTACAGGCCCGCTTCGCCGCCAAGAAGCAAGAGATCCAGACCCTCGACCAAGAGACCCGCACTTACGAGGCGGGCGTTCGTCTGTGGCTCGAACGGAGCGATAAGGCTCAGTCCGCGGTCGAAACGTCCGCCGCGTCGCTGCGGACGCTTGAGACACACGCGGCGCAGTTTCAGCAGAAAGAAGCTGAGCGGCAGGCGCGGGTCGCCAAATGGGCTGCGGCGAGTGCTCACCCGGCGATCCATTCGGCGGCCGCGGAGAATGCCGAGCTGGCTGAACGCAATACGGCACTCGTTGCCGACATCGAGGCCTCTCGATTGATGATCGAAGAAGCGACCTCGCTGCGCGAGACCTTACAGCATCGGCTCGACGACGTGCAAAAGCGGAGCGAAGCTTCCGCGGGATCGCAGCAGATTGGCCAGCTGCTGCGCACCCTGCGTGAGCAGATGCCGGACCTAGCGGGCTATCGTCATCGCTTGCGTGAGCGTCCTTTGCGGATCTCGAAACTGGGGATTGAGCGATACGACTGGGAGAATCAGCGTCACTTGTCGCGTAACATCGAAGAAGCCGTCAAGCAAGAGCTTGCGGGAATGGAGACCGATGCGGATGTCGTTTCGGCAATGAGAGGTGTGATGCTCGCCCGCCGCGAGCTGCTGACGCAAGCGATCGGCAACGGCGCTAATCTGGCGACCCGCTTGGAAGAGTTGGATGCTGCTGAAACGGGCTTGATGAGCGTTGCGCAGACGCTTGATGCGTTCATTGCCGAGAAGGTGCTCTGGGTTCGCAGCGCGGCACCAATCGGTCTATCCGACGGCATGCGGGTTGCACAGCTTCCACGTCAGATGGATTCTCTGGGGAAGGTGTCTGCGGGGATCTTTACCCGGCTAACGGATGACCTACGCTCGGCACCGGCACTGTGGATGCTTCTTGTTTTGACATTAATCGGCTTCCTGATCACCCGACGGCGCGTTCGTCGACGCTTGCTAGAGTGCGGCGAAGCGGCGTCACGGGTCGGATCGACCGAGTTTCGACCAACGCTGGTCGCTAGCCTCGCGACGCTTGTTATGGCGGCACCACTGCCGCTAGCGATCGCCTTCTTGGGATGGAGAATGCACCACGTGGCTGCCGGATCAGGATTGTTCACCTGGATCGCGTGGCCGCTGGTTCTTGTTGCCGGTGCCTACGCCATGCTCAATACGGTTCGCCACGCCTGTCGTGTGGGAGGACTGGGGGATCGCCATTTCGGGTGGGATTCTAACGCCCTGCGCCAGCTCAGCCGTGGTTGTCGACGTCTCCAACTTCTCGCCACCCCACTCTTGGCAACCGCGATCGGCATCGAACTGACCGGACAAGCAGAGCTGATCAGCGGTCCCGGGCGTTTTGCGCTCATGAGTGCGCTGCTGGTGATCGCCGGCGTATCGTGGACGGTGCTCCGGCCACGCGGTGCGGTGGTGCTCTCGATCGTCACGGGCGTCGAGCACCCGTTTGCAGCAGCTCTAGCGCGCTGTGCGGGGACCGTATCGCTGTTGATGATCACCGGGATCTTCGTGGCGACGACCGCCGGCTATCACTACACCGCCATGCAGCTGACGCGGCTCTCGTTGATCAGCATTGTTGTGGTCTTCGGATGCCTCGCGCTTCACGCCATGCTGACACGGTGGCTGCTTGTGTCGTATCGGCGCGCCGCGATGCGCCGAGCACAAGAACGCCGTCGCGCCCTGGCTGATGCCCAGGAGCAAGGCTCCGATACGCCGGTCATTGAAACCACGCCGCAGGTAAGCCTTAGCGACATCAACCGCCAGGCCCGGCGTCTTGTCGGCATGGCCGCTGCGTTGGCGTTCTTGGGTGCCATGGGCATTGTCTGGAGCGATGTCCTGCCAGCACTGGGAGTGATCAGCCGTGTTCAGCTGTGGTCGATTGCCGGTGCCGCCGGCGCGCCTGCCGAATGGATCACCCTTGCCGATGCCTTGTGGGCGGGACTTGCCCTGTTTCTCACCTGGTACGCCGGCAAGAACTTGCCGGGCTTGTTAGAAATCGCCGTCCTGCAGCGCTTGCCAATCGATGCGGGGGCACGTTACGCGGTTAGTTCACTAACCGGCTACGCGATCATGGTCGTAGGCGCAATGGTGGGTTGTCGGTACCTAGGCGTGGGATGGACGAGTGTCCAATGGCTCGTGGCGGCCATGTCCGTGGGCCTTGGTTTTGGTCTGCAAGAGATCTTTGCCAACTTCGTGTCAGGTTTGATCTTGCTGTTCGAGCGACCCGCTCGCGTGGGCGATACGGTGACCATTGGCGCAATCACCGGCACGGTTACTAAGATCCGGATCCGTGCAACCACGATCCTTGACTGGGACAACAAAGAGCTGATCGTTCCCAACAAAGAATTTGTTGTCGGCAACCTCGTGAACTGGACTCTGAGCAATCCTAACTTGCGACTTGTGCTGACCGTCGGCGTTGCCTACGGCAGCGACACGAAGCTCGCTACCGAGCTCTTGTATCGCGTGGCGCGTGAAAACCCGAATGTTATTGCTGAGCCCGAGCCGGTTGTTGTGTTTACCGAGTTCGGCGATAGCGCCCTGACGTTTGAGCTGCGGGTTTTTGTCCGCGAGTTAGCCATGTTCCGGCGTTTACGACACGAGCTAAATATGTCAATCGACAGTCTATTCCGCGAGCACCGCATCGAGATCGCGTTCCCGCAGTGCGACCTGCACGTGCGTTCGTTGCCCGCGGCTCTCGACGGCATCTGGAACCAAGGCAAAGAGCGCGTCTCCCTCAGCGATGCCGCTTAGCCAACGCCGCCGGACCAGCAGAGAGTATCTGGCGGATACCCCGTCAGCCTGACCGCGAGCCATCGGACCGCCTGCCATCGGGCCGCCTAGCCACCGGCGGCAGCGGAGCAGTAAAGTGCTTAGACCACAGGGAGGGCAGGGGCCCCCCGGTTATCGATAGCGCTGACTGCCACTATGAAACTTCTCCGATACGGTGAGCCGGGCCAAGAACGGCCTGGTGTTCTCGATGCCGATGGTCAGATCCGCTCGCTCGTGGGGGTGATCGACGATGTCGCCGGAGATGCGCTTGCGCGGGAGTCGTTGGCAACACTCGACGCGATCGATCTCTCAACGCTCCCGGTCGTCTCGCCAGTAACTCGCCGCGGCCCGTGCGTGGCGGGGACGGGGAAGATCCTGTGCATCGGATTGAACTACGCCGACCACGCCGCCGAATCGGGTTCGGCCCTGCCGGCCGAACCGCTCGTCTTTATGAAGGCGATCAGCGCCATCACGGGCCCGGATGACCCGCTCGAAATCCCGCGCACCTCGGAAAAGACCGATTGGGAGGTCGAGTTGTGCGTGGTGATCGGCGAGCAAGCCAAGTACGTTTCGGAGGCTGATGCGCTTGGCTACGTTGCGGGATACTGCGTGATGAACGATGTCTCTGAACGGGCTTTTCAGAAAGAACGTTGTGGGCAGTGGACTAAGGGGAAGAGTTGCGACACCTTTGCGCCGATCGGTCCCTATCTGGTGACGGCCGATGAGGTTCCGCATCCTGAGCGCTTGCGGCTGTGGCTCGAAGTGGATGGTCGTCGTTATCAAGACGGCTCGACCGAGCAGATGATCTTCGGCGTCGCCAAGCTGGTCAGCTATTTGAGCCAGTTCATGACCTTGCACCCGGGCGATCTGATCTCGACGGGAACGCCCCCCGGCGTGGGCATGGGGCAGAAGCCCCCTGTTTTCTTGCGGCCCGGGCAGACGGTTCGTCTGGGGATCGAGGGCCTCGGCGAGCAGACACACGGGACCGTCGCGGGCTGACGACCCGCAATACGCGTCACGGCGACGTCAGCGCAGGCTCGGATTGTGCGGCTTGTACCGTCCAGACGGAGCATAGCGAGGACCGAGACTAGCCTAAGAGCGGCAGGGCCATTTCCTTAGCGGCCCTTATCGCAGAGGTGGCGTAGGGTTGGACGGTTTAGTCCGTTCCGCTTGCGTCACTTTCTGCCATGTTCTTGCTCTACAACTCACGGGGCGATCAATCCCGATCGCTGGTTTGGTCGTTCGCGGTTGCGCTCATGCTGTGGGTGCCGTCTTCGGCGTTGGCTCAGCGGGTGTCGTTCATCTACGCAGACAACGTTAACGGAGTAACGGCGGACGAGAACGCCCGTCGGTGGTCGTTCGAGCGAATGGGATTCGCCACCCGGGGCGACTGGGCGGGTAACACCCAGTCGTGGTTCACAACCTATGGCGCAAACCGACTCGCCGATGCCTGGTACGTTCCCCGATCGATCGATCCGACCGTGCTGGGCGACAAGATGCGCCTGTATCAGCGGGGAGTGGTTATCGAGGGGAATGCCTTCGACACTGAATTCGGCGTCTCAGCGACCGATGGCGTCGCGACGACGGGGACCTCCGTCACGACGCTCACCGCGGCGCACCCCGTCACGGCGAATGTTGGCGCTGGAGTCTTAGCGCTCTTTCCTGGATCGACATCGCTCTCGCCGGTTACTTTGCCGCTAGCGTTGGGGGCTTCGCGGCTGGGTGATCTTGGCGCTGACCCTGGCTTAGTAGCGATCGATACCGGTGGGGCGCTGGCCAACACGATCGGCTCGACCAGCGTCGCCACGGGCAAGCGGGTGCGCCTTCCCTGGGGCTCGGGGCCGGTTGATTACACCAATCTTTCAACCAACGGTTTGCGGTTGGTGGAAGACGCACTCTCCTGGTGCGCTGAGGCCCCTGACGCGACCGGGCCAACTATCGTGCTCGTCGTCGATGAAGATGGCGTTCTGAGCGATCAAGATCGCTGGCGTCTGCGACGCCTCAAGCACTGGAACTTCCAAACGATCCTCCTTTGGGACGGCGCCTCGCAAGTCCAGTACGACGCCGCGATCGCCGCGGCCGACGCGGTGTGGATCGCCGCCTCGTGCGACGCCGCCGACATCGGCTACAAGCTCCGCGAGGCGACTTGCGGCGTCGTTAGCGAGCTGGCGGAACTCGACACGGAGTTGGGCTACGCCACTTCCGATGGCATCTACACCAACGCCTCGTGGATTTACATTCTCGATCGTTCGCACCCGGTTTCTTCAAGCTTCAGCTTTGCAGGGCCGGCCTATGGTTACACTCTCTTTCATGATTTCAGCTACGCCAACAACAACTATCCTGGTAACAATCAGCCGCTCGCTCGCTTGCAGGGAACAGCTGCGCCGGACCTGCGTCAGTTGGGGACCCAATGGAGCAACACCACTCTGGCAATCGTCGAAGCGGGCGATCAGCTAGCCAATTCGTATAACAGCAGCAACGTGGCTGCTGGCCCACGCGTGCGACTGCCCTGGGGGGGCAATGCGCTTGATATTCGTCATCAGTTGAGCTGGGGCGACGGGGCGCGCTTACTTTATGACGCACTCCGTTGGGCGTCGGGAGCAAATACCGGCTCGCTCGTAGCCCACTATAAGCTTGATGAAGCAAGTGGAGCCACGACAGCAATCGATAGTTCGCCGTCCGGGTTTGATGGCGCCATCAATGGGGCCGTGACTCTTGGCGTTACTCCCGCGCGGCGTGGTCTAGCGGCCCGCTTTGACGCCAACGGCGAGTACGTGCTTGTCCCAGCCAAGCCCGAGCTTGCGGACTTGACCGCTAACGGTGGCGATGTCTCGATAGCCTTCTGGGTTCGTCCCTCCGCCGTGCCGCACAGCGACTGGCGCAATCTCTTTATGATCGGAGGCGAGAACTCGAGCGATCGGGGGCCGCTCATCATGCTGCACCCCAACCGCCGAGTCCACGCGTGGTTCTCGACCGACGCGGTGCCGGGCGGCGAAGGCCGATGGACCAGCGCGGAACTCGACGAAGACCAGTGGCATCACCTGTGCATCGTCAAGAGTGGTCAGCAGTTACGCTGGTACGTCAACGGTGAGTTCGACGGATCGCACGTGATGACGGGCGTGTCGATCGCCACCAAAGGGGAGCTACGTATTGGTCGGCAATCATGGTGGGGCACCCCGTACGCCGACCTCGACGATGTGCGGGTGTATGACTATCCGCTCTCCGATCAAGAGGTCGCCGAGCTCCACGCCGACCTGATACTTCACCTCAAGCTCGACGAAACCAGCGGCGCCGTCGCCGAGGACAGCAGCGTCTTCGGCCACGACGGTGAGTACCGCGACGGCGTGACCCTGGGCGAGCCGGGGGCAGTCGATTCTTCTGCGGAATTCGACGGTGTTGACGACTTGGTCACGGTACCAATCGATGTTAGCGAGACGGACCACACCTCATCCCTGTGGTTCAAGACCACCGAGGCCAATTGTGGCTTCTTCGCAATCACCAACGCAACACCAGGTGACGGCAACATCGATCGTCACCTATGGCTGTCTGGCGGGCAGGTCCGTTGCAGGACTTGGAGCGATGAGACCCTAATAAGCTCAGTAGGGGGGCTCAACAATGGTAGATGGCACCATGTCGCTCACTCAACGGGACCCGGAGGTCACAAGCTGTACGTTGATGGCTTGCTCGTAGCAACCGGTTCGAAAGCAGGGTCCAACTATCACTGGCAGACCCGCGCCATAATTGGTTGTGCCTGGACACCGGAAACACCGAACCGTTACTTCACCGGTCAGATCGATGACGTGCGCATCTACAACCGCGTCCTGACCGACACGGAGGTCTTCGAGCTCGGCGGCAGCGGGCTGCGGCTGCACCTGAAGCTCGACGAGACCTCCGGCACGGTCGCCGAGGACAGCTCGCCGTTCGGCAACGATGGCACGCACGTCGACATGCCAACCCTGGGCGACGAGGCGATCATCGAGCGCGGCGCCCCGTACCTCAACTCTGTCGGGTGGGACCGCACCGAGTTGCCGCACACGGTTGTAGACGGGCTGGACGAGATCACCGTCGCGTGGTGGATGAAGACGACCAAGACGGGCGAGCAAGCCATCCTTAGTGGCGCCCGTTCGGGCAGCCCCAACGCCTTTCTCGTTTACGTTGGCAACCACCAGCAATTGCGGCTGTACGTCAACGAGTCGCTCACAACTTGGTCCGTGGACGCGATCTCAGACGATCGCTGGCGCCACTATGCGATGACCTACCGCTCATCAGACGGAGCGGCGGGTCTCTACATGGATGGCGAATTGATCTCAACAAACACGCACCCGACCCGCGCCACGCTCGATGTCGATCCGGGGGGGCTGATGATCGGACAGGAACAGGACTCCGTCGGCGGGGGATTCGTCAGCAGCCAGCAGCTCGCCGCGACGCTCGACGACTTCCGCATCTACGGCCGCGTCCTCTCGGCCGAAGAGGTCGCCGACCTCTACGGCCTGGTCGGCCACTGGCGGATGGACGAAATCACTGGCGACACTGTTGTGCACGATGAGACCGTCTTCGCCAACGATGGCAAGTACGACAACGCGCCGACACTCGAGCAGACTAGCCCCTACCCCAGCCCCGCGGTGCAGACCGCGGTGCGTTTCCAGCCGGGGCAGGAGACCGACATCCCGAACGATGACCATCTCGAACTTGGCAGAGACAACGCCGATTTCACGGTCGCCTACTGGCTGAAGAGCAACAAAGATTACACCGGTCAGTGGCGTGAAACGCTCAAAAAGCACCTCAACGGCACGCGCCGCACACCGGCGATGTGGCTGCGCCCATCCGACAACCGCATGCACGTGCGTATCAGCACCACGCATAGCTGGAACGAAGGGACCGCCGACACGCAGGCCACGTTTGATCCGGGCGTCTGGCGGCACGTCGCGTACGTAAAACAGGGGAGCAAGCTGTCGATCTACGTGGATGGCGCGCTCGACCGATCCACAACGCTTAACGGAACGGTGGTCTGGAACAACGGGTCGCTCTACTGGGGGGCTCGCCATCCTTCGCAGCAGAGCGACGTGACCATCGACGACGTACGGGTCTACTCACGCGCGCTCAATAGCTGGGAAATCGCCGAGCTGCACGGCATGGTGGGCCGCTGGAAGCTGAGCGAGACCAGTGGCGGCGTGGCGGTCGACTCTTCAGGCATCGGCAACCATGGCGCCTATCTCAGCACGCCTGCCTATCAGCAAGGGCTGCCAGCGCTTGCCGAAGGGCCCTACGGCACGCGTTTCTCCGGAGGAGCGATGGTGCAGGTCGATTCGACCCGTCACTACCACATGAAAGCGGGCGTCGCCGTGGCGGCTTGGGTCTATAACGAAGGAGGGGACGATCGGTTCAACATCTTGGGCTCCGACCTGCAAGAGGCCGTGGCGCTGAGCGTCACGGCGGACCACAAGCCCGTGCTGCGACTGAACCAGGGATTGCCTGCTGGCTATGCCGGCCTCTTCGCGCAAGAAGGGGACCGCATGATCCCCATGAACGCCTGGCGCCACGTTGCGGCCAGCTTCGATGGCTCGGAGGTGGTTTACTACCTGGACGGCGTCGAAGTCGATCGGCACGACGCCACGGGGCTGACGCTCGGCTTTGCCGACGCGCCGCTGCTGCTGGGGCAATGCCTCGATAGCTCGGTTGCGGGCCGTCTACACGACGTGCGACTCTACAACCGGCCGATCGGCGGCGAGGAGGCGCGGGCGTTGTACTACGGCGAAGCGACTCCCGGCTTGCGGATCACGAGCTGGACCGAGATTGCGAATCCCTGATTCGCAAGCTCGGTTGAGAGTTTTGGGCTCTTAGCGTGCCACGCCCAGCGGGCTGAACACAACGTACAGCGCTAGTGTCAACAGCACGCAAATAATCCCCGCTGTCTTGGCCCCCTTCGATTCGTCCAGATTGATCTGGGTCTTGGTCTCGAAGACGATGGGCTCGGCAAGCGGGGCCAGCTTGGTTGCCGCCGCCATCATCGCAACGCATAGCGCGAAGACAATCGCCATGCGGTTTAAGAACTGGATTTCGGGGGCGATGTATTTGAGGCCCGCGTAGCAAACGATGCTGGTCAACAGGCCCATCGTGCCCGCCCACCGCGGGCAACGCCGCAATAACAAACCGGTGATGAACACCGCCAAGATGCCGGGCGAGATCAGCCCCTGCGATTCTTGGATGATGGCAAAGATTGAATTGGAAATGTTCGGGTCGCCCAGCAGCGGTGCGAGCCCACACGCGACGATCGCAAAGACAACCACCGCGATCCGGCCGGTCAGCACAATCGTTGCCTGCGACGCGTTCGGAGCGACGTGCTTCTGGAACAGATCGAGCGTGAAGATCGATGACGCGGCGTTCAGCATCGCCGGGAGTGAACTAACCACTGCCCCCAAAAGCGCAGCGAGCACGAAGCCGAGCATGCCCGTGTTCTTCGGCAGCATCGCCAGCAGCAAACCGAGAGCCGTATCGTACTTGTAGGCCACGAGTGCTTCGGAGGTGGTCGCTAGCTTGGAGGACTTCGCTGCTTTGTCGACCACGGCGTTATAGCCGATGATCTCCTCCGCGAATTCGGGGTTGAGCGTGGCCCACACTTTGTCTTCTTTGTAGCTAAAGACCTGATGCTGAGCCGGCTTGATCTCGTCGTAATCTTTGCGAGAGATCGCCATCACGAGCGGGTTCTTGGGGAGCGTGGGCTTTTCGCTATCGTAAACCGAGACGAGGTAATCGGGCCCTTGATGGGAATCGAGTTCTTCCGGCTGAGCGTTATCCAGGATGCGTACGAAGCGCGTCTCGGGATTCGCTTTGGAGTAGAGGGCGATCGCTCCTGCCCGGTCGCCCCGCGCCTCCAGACGCATCTCTTCGTGAAAGAGGTTGAAGGCGATAATGCCCGGGATGACCACGACAAACGGAATGATGAGCTTAAGATAAGAAGCAAAGACAATTCCTTTTTGTCCCTGAGAAAGGCTCGAAGAACCCAGAGTGCGCTGAGTGATGTACTGGTTTAGGCCCCAATAGTAGAAGTTAGGGATCCACAGACCCAGCAGGAGCGCAGTCCAAGGAAGCACATGGTCGTCCTCGGGCAGAAACATGTTCAGACGGTTCGAGTTGAGGTCCATGAAGCGCTCGAACGCCCCCTTCTCGGGATCGAGCGTTAGAACTTCAACGGCTCCACCGACGCCAACGGTGGCGGCTTCGGTTGCCGACCCGAGCCGATCGAACGCGAGCCACATGATCAGGGCACCGCCTAGGATCAGCGCCGAACCCTGCAGCAGGTCGGCCCACACCGATGCCTTTAATCCTCCGGCGACCACATAGACCATCGCGATCAGCGCGATCACGAGAGAGGGTTGCCACAGCTCAATGGTGTAGCCATAGGTCTTACCGAGCGTCTGTACGGTCAATGCTCCCGAGTAAGTGACGGCACCGAGCAGCAACAGGTAGATCAAGACGGTCATCGCCGCCATGATCAGCCGGGCCCAGCCGTTGAAGCGGTACTCGAGAAACTCGGGGATTGTGTAGATGCCGGCCCGCAGGAAGTAGGGCAGAAAGCAGAACGCCACGACCACCAGGGTGACGGCGGCCATCCACTCGTAACTGGCGATCGCCAAGCCCACGTGGCTCGCGGCCGAGCCGCTCATGCCGACAAACTGCTCGGTGCTGATGTTCGCGGCGATCAGCGAGAAGCCGACCAGCCACCAGGTGAGCCCCCGACCGGCAAGAAAGAAATCTTGGGCGTCTTTTTCGCCGTCCGCTTCGCGGCTCTTCCACAGACCAACGAACACAACCGAGGCGATAAACGCCACAAAGACTGCGATATCGACTGCGTTCACGTCCGCCTGCCTAAGCTACGAGATGAGAGAAGAAGGAGTGTGAGGCACGAGGCGCTTCGCCCCTTGGTCGTTGACCTCGGCTGCCACGCTGCGAGGATTATGCCAAGGTCGGTTGGCCAAGGCTAGCCGATACGGTTTCCACCGCCCGATTGCCGCCCGCTAGAGTCTGCGCGCGCCTTGGGCGGGGCGGGTGATGAACTGGGTTGAGCGCTGGCCGGTTTGGGCCGTGTAGCCCTCGGCGATTGACTTGGCGATGCCCTCGGCGTCGGCCGTGCGAACAAGCGATACCGTGCAGCCGCCAAAGCCGCCGCCCGTCATGCGTGAGCCGTAGACGCCACCTTCGAGCCCTATTTCGCGAGCCAGCTCGACGAGGGTGTCGATCTCAGGCACGGTGATTTCGAAGTCGTCACGCATCGCGGCGTGACTTTCGTACATGAGTTGGCCTACCGAGGCGTAATCCCCCTCCGCGAGCGCTTGGGCCGCCTGCGTGGTTCGGGCGATTTCGCCCACCACATGCCGAGCCCGGCGAAACACGACCGGTGGGGCCGAGGGCTCCCAGGCGGCCAGCTGATCGAGGCTCGCCTCGCGTAGCGACGCGACCCCCAGCAGCTTGGCGGCCTCTTCGCACTGAGCGCGACGCTCGGCATATTCGCCGCCCGTAAGTTCGTGCTTGACGTTGCTGTTGATGATCAGCACGGAAATATTGGGATCAGCCAGCGGAACCGATTGCCGCTCGAGCGAGCGGCAATCGAGCAGCATCAGGTTGCCTGCCTCGCACAATGCGGAGCTGAATTGATCCATCACCCCACAGGGCATGCCCGCTTTGTGCTCCGCCTTTTGGGCGAGCAGTGCTTTCTCTTGCGCCGTTATTGCGAGCGCAGAAACCGCTTCGATCGCCGTCATGAGGCTCACTTCCAGAGCCGCGCTGCTCGAGAGCCCGCCTCCCAGCGGAACGGTCGAATCGATCACGCCCTCCATCGGCTTGAGAACAAAACCGGCTTCGCGCAACGCGTCGAGCACTCCCTGCGCGTACTTAGCCCAACCGGGCTGCTCCGCCAGATCGGCACGCTGCTTTAATCCGAGCGTTGCCGTGTCGCCCATTGTCGCGCTTTCCAAACGCACGGCGTCATGCTGAGCAGCATCCACCGCCACCACCGTGTAGCGCTCGATGGCCATCGGCAGAACGTAGCCATCGTTGTAATCGGTATGCTCGCCAATCAGATTAACCCGCCCCGGTGCCGCCACAACAACGCTTGGCTCCCGACCGTAGGTCCCACGGAAAGCGTTAACTGCGCGGTCGACAAGCGCTTCTAGCGGAACAGCGTATTCTAGCGCCACGGAGTAACTTCGGTTTGATTGTTTGAGGGATAAGCCAGTGCGAGTCGGCAAGTCAACGGGTAGCTATCTAGGGGGCGGCTCTTGTCGGGGAAAGCGTCACGCGCCATTGGTACTCCGGTTTGGACAGCCGATAGGGGGGGTGCGCTAAGGCTCCCCAGGAGTTGTCGCCCGCCACGCCCATTTGCCGATAGTCAAGATTGAGCGTGAGCGTCTTGCCTCGGACGATTTCGTGGGGGTGCTTAGCCTGCTGCAAGTCGTCAGCTGTGTAAGGCCAGACGCTGAAGTCGAAGCGGGGATTGCCGGTAACGCGGAGGCCGTCTCCCTGGCTATCGACCAGATTCAGCCAACGGACTTCGGAGCGGTTGCCATTCTCTTGCGGACGCAGGTAGTCGAACGCCAGTTCGCTGGCGGGAGACTTGTGAAGGCCGACCCATGCGCCGGCTTTACGATCCCAATAGGTTTCGTGCGGACCCAGACCGTACCAAGATGACTCTTCGATGCGATCGGGCAGCGTGGTGGTCAACCCCACGCGGGGAAACTCCGGTAGCGATGCCTCTCGCTGCACGTGGTGCGAAATGGCGAGTTGCCCCTCCGAGGAGAGCCGATAAACCAACTCCTCACGGGCGCGACCGTCCAGCAGCTTGCTGCTGGCATGCACTTCATGCCAATTGGCTGAGGATTTCGATTCAACTGATTCTAGCTTGCGTGACTCGCTCGCCTTTCGCCACACGCCTTGCCGTTCGGTCATCTTATTGCCGCGGTCGTTGTCGGTAGGCACACGCCAGTAGTTTGGCTTAAGCGGTGAAGCCAGCAACTCGCTTCCGTCGTGGCGCAATGAGACGAGAAGCCCAGTTTGCTTTGAAATGGTGACAGCCGACCCCGCGGCTTGAAGATTAATGACTTCTGGCGTTTCGCTGAAAGTCACCGCCGCTGACACAGGGCGAGGAACATGGGGCCTCATGGTGACGGGCACCGGCAGCTGGTCCCATGCCAGCACGTGCCCCGCTTCGGACCAGGCGGTCGCCCCTGGCTGAACGAAGCGTACCAGCAAGAACGCTTCTTTGCCGTTCGCGGTCAGAGCAGGAAAGCCGTCTAGTTGCACATTGGCTTGCGCGCCCGCAGGCACGGCGGGGGAGGGTTGCGTTCCGCTCGCGAGAGGCTCTCCGTCCACTTCTAAACGCCATTCGATCTGCACCCCATCAAGCGTGCGGAAGTCGTAGGCGTTCTTGACCAAGATATGATCAGCGGAGTCGCTACCGGGCAGCGTCTCGATCCGCTGATAGACCTTCCTGACTTCGCTGAGCGAGGGGTTGGGCTTGCGGTCGGCTTGCACGAGGCCGTTGAAGCAGAAGTTGGCGTCGTTGGGCGTGTCGCCGAAGTCACCCCCGTAGGCGTAGAACAGGGTCCCAGCAGCGTCTTTCTTAACGAGCCCCTGATCGACCCAGTCCCAGATGAAACCGCCCTGCAAAGCACGGTGCGAACGGATCGCTTTCCAGTAGTCGGCCAGGTTGCCAACGCTGTTGCCCATCGCGTGCTCGTACTCGCACAAGATCAGCGGGCGATCCACCGTGACACCGGGCATTCGGCCTTCCGCATACTCGACGATCCGATCGATCGTGTCGTACATCGGGCAGCGGATGTCCGTGTTTCGATCCTTGTAATAGGCTTGCTCGTATTGGACCGGCCGTGAAGCGTCGCGCTGTTTGACCCAGTCATAGGTCGCCATGAAGTTCACGCCGTTGCCCGCCTCGTTGCCGAGCGACCAGATGATGATCGAGGGGTGATTCTTGTCTCGCTCAACCATGCGTCGAGTGCGATCTAGGTGCGCAGCGGCCCAAGCCGGATCTTTCGCCAGCGACTCGGGGCCGTAGCCCATCCCGTGCGATTCGATATTGGCCTCGTCGATGACGTAGAGGCCGTATTCGTCGCACAAGTCATACCATGCTGGCACGTTCGGATAGTGGCAGGTCCGTACCGCGTTGATATTGTTCTGCTTCATAAGACGGATGTCTTCGATCATCGACGCCCGATCGATCGTGTGACCGGTTACCGGGTGATGCTCGTGTCGGTTCACGCCGTTGAGATAAACGTACTTGCCGTTCACCAGCAGAACGCCCTCCTTGATTTCGACCGTCCGCAGACCGACGTTTACGGCCGTGGCGTCATAGGTGATACCCCGCTGCGGATCGATCAGGCTCACGACAAGTCGATAAAGATACGGTGTTTCGGCGGTCCAAAGCTGCGGCTTATCGAGAACCAATCCGTAGCCGATCTTGGCTTTGCCGCTAGCCGTACCGGAATCGGAACGAGCGACGCTCTGCCCCTCCTTGTCGAATAATTCGGCAACAACTCGGACAGCTTTGGCGGAACCCCCGACGCTTGTCAGTAGATTGACCCCCGTGCGTGAACCATCGGGGCTCACCTGAGGGGTTATGCTCAGGTCTTCGAGGCGTGCCTCGGGCAAACGCTCGAGGAAGACATCGCGAAAGATGCCGCTCAGCCGCCAGAAGTCTTGATCTTCCAGGTACGAGGCGTCGCTCCAGCGATACACTTCCACCGCTAGCAGGTTCTCGCCCGACTTGAGGTAGGGCGTCAGATCGAAACGCGCGGGGATGCGACTATCTTCGGAGTAGCCAACCTTCTGGCCATTGACCCACAGATAGAACGCGCTTTCGACGCCATCGAAACAGATCTCGACGCGGCGCTTGAGCCACGACTCAGGAACGCTGAACCGTGTACGATACGAACCCACGGGCCGACCGTTGTGGCCTGCAATCTTGGGCGGGTTCTTGTCGAACGGATACACCATATTGGTGTAGATCGGCGTGCCGTGCCCTTGCAGTTCCCAGTTCGAGGGAACGTTGATCGATCCCCACCCCGAGTCGTCGTACTCAGGCTCGAAGAAGTCCGCCGGCCGCTGTTCTACCTGGGCTGAGTACCGGAACTTCCATTTGCCGTTGAGCAACTGCACGTAGGGCGAGGCGTCACGCCGATTGCCGCCCGCTTGGAGCGATTCCAGCGCCATCTGGGCGGTCGGGAAATGCCAGAACGACGCGCGTGTGGGCAACTCATTGTCGCCAAAGACTGCCGGGTTCTCCCACTCGGGCACTTCCTGTGCCTCAAGGAGCTGGCAAGCCGCCAGTGCGCAACCAACAATCAGCAGCGAGAGCTTCGCCCGGTAGGCAGCTAATCGGGCCCACGTGGTAGCCAAACGCGGAGTTGAGTACATCTGTCAGGCGATCATCTGGAGATAAGGGGAGAGGCAGCAAGCCCTCATAGGATTCCGCTTTGGCGATAAATCTAACGAGGTTTCGCTAGCCAAGTCGCTAATACTAGCATCACTGCGGTCAGCCGCAACGGTTCGCTTCGGTCCTATCAGCTTTGGCCTCGGTAGGTTCCGGTACACTTGGTTGCTTGCCGATTGCTTCCCGGCTATTCCACAGCAAGCACTTTCCACCACCAACGCGTTCCGCAGACCCCGACAAATCTTTCGTGCCGTTTACTCCCTTGATCGATGGCTTCGGTCGCCGCCACACCAAGCTGCGTGTGAGCGTAACCGACCGCTGCAACCTGCGTTGCCAGTACTGCATGCCGGCAGAAGGGATTCCGCTGGCTCCTAAAGCCGATCTGCTGACCTTCGAGGAGATCGCTCGATTGGTCCGCATCGCTGTGGCCGCGGGGATTCGGCAGGTTCGGCTGACAGGCGGCGAGCCCTTGGTGCGGCGCGACCTGCCAAGATTGGTTGAGATGCTCGCGGGCACAGTCGGCCTTGAAGACCTAGCGCTGACGACCAACGGTGTGTTATTGGCCGATCAGGCCACGGCGCTTCGCTCAGCCGGACTGAAGCGACTCAACATCAGTCTCGACGCGCTCGACCCGGTCGTCTTCCAGCGGCTCACCCGTCGCGACGATTACGACCGCGTTTTGGCAGGGATCGAAGCGGCCCGGTCTGCCGGCTTTGAAACGATCAAGATCAATGTGGTATCGCTTCGCGGTGTGACGGAATCAGAGGTGCTGCCTTTTGGCCGCTTCGCTCGCGATACCGGTAGGGAAGTCCGCTTCATCGAGTACATGCCGCTCGATGCCACGCACGAATGGGATCGCAGCAAAGTGCTTTACGCGAATGAGATTCGGCAAGCGTTGGCAGCGGGCATTATGCCGCTACGCCCGATCGAACGGCCCACCGGTAGCCCGGCAGCCGAGTACGAGTTCATCGACGGCCGTGGCCGGATCGGATTTATTCCCACAGTCAGCGAGCCCTTCTGCGCAGCGTGCGATCGTTTTCGCGTTACGGCCGATGGGCAGGCCCGTAACTGCTTATTCAGTTCCACTGAGACCGATTTACGCGGTGCCATGCGGACTGGCGTTGGCGACGAAGGGATCGCTGAGTTGATGGCTGCCTCGATTCGCGGCAAGGCGGCCGGTCACGGCGTCAACTTGCCGGGGTTTGTCCAACCGCTACGCACCATGTCGGCAATCGGGGGCTAGCGCGATGGTGGTTCAAGTGCTTCTGTTCGGTCCGCAAGCTCGCCTGGTCGGTAGCCCTAGCCTGCCCGTTGAAATCTTAGAAGACCGCATTACCGCCGCGCGGGTTCTCGCCACCCTGGCGGAGTCCGTGCCGCAACTAGCCGCTTCGTTGCCGGCAAGTCGGTTAGCGGTCAATCATGAATTCGCCGAGAGTCACACACCCATTAAGCCCGGCGATGAAGTCGCGCTGATCGGAATGGTGTCGGGCGGATGAGCGATTCGGCGATCAGCGTACAACTCGTCACGGGACCGATCGGGCCTTCTCGGCCGCTACTTGCCTGCGACGCGGGAGCCGTGCTCTTGTTTGAGGGAATCGTTCGTCCCACCGAGAACGGGGAACCTCTCGATGCGCTCGACTACGAAGCCTACGAGCCGCTCACGACTCGCGAGCTCCAGCGCTTGGCGAACCGGACCCTTACGGACTTTGGCCTGATCGCAATGCGGGTCGAGCACAGCGTCGGCTGTGTGGCGGCGGGGCAGGTCTCGTTTCGGCTGATCGTTGCGGCGGCTCATCGCGCTGAAGCGATCGGGGCGATCGATCGGTTTATTAACCAGATGAAGCAATCAATACCGCTCTGGAAAATGCCGGTTTACCGTTTGTCGAACGACTAGCCGCTAGCGCAACGGTGGCCCAAACTTTCTATCAGGCAAGCGGATGAGTCGTCTCACTACCGCGGAGCGTTTCGAGCGCGTGCGGTAGCACGTCGGCCATCAGCCGGAGCGTCTCGACCGCACCGAGCGGCGAACCGGGCAGATTGATGATCAGGGTCTTGCCCGCGACACCGGCGATCGCCCGCGACAGAAAGGCGTGTGGCTTGCCCGGCAGGCAGCGCGACCGTGCAAGCTCGAGCAGCCCCGGATGGGGGCGTTCAATCACCCGCGCTGTGGCTTCGGGCGTGACGTCACGCGGTCCCATCCCCGTGCCTCCGGTCGTGAGGATCAGGTGCGGTGCCGGCTCGGCGGCAACCCACTGTGCAAGCTGTCCGGCGATGGTGTTCTCTTCGTCGGGCACCAGCGCCGTAGCGACCAGGTTTGCCCCGAGCAGCGCGGCCGCCGCTTCGGCGAGCGGGCCTGTCGCAAGGTCTTGCATCGCTCCGGAGCTGCGCGAGTCACTGGCCGTTAGAATGGCAAAGCGCAGCCCGGTTTCCGCGATCGGCTTCACACGCGGGCCCGACTTCCCCCCGTGCTTCTCAACAACACGGAGCGATTCGATCGTGATGGCCGGATTAAGTGATTTGCCCATATCGACCACGTTCAGTGCAGCACCCGCCACGGCCGCAAGCGCCTCCATCTCGACACCGGTTTGCGCCACCACACGCGTCGTGGCTCGGATCAAAACAACTTCGCCGTCAAGCTCTGCCTCGACCTCAATGTGCGCTAGCGGCAAGGGGTGACACATGAGGATCAGATCGGCGGTTCGTTTGGCGGTTTGCACGCCGCCGAGCCTTGCCACTTGGAGCAGGTCCCCTTTTTTCAGCGTGTTGGCGCGGATTGCCGCTGCAACCTTCGGGCCGACGACGACGCGTCCTTCGGCGACCGCCTGACGGTCGGTCATCGGTTTTGAACCGACATCCACCATGCGTGCTCGCCCCGTTGCATCCAGATGAGCTAGTTGTGCTTCAGACATCGGCGCGTGATCTTTCGGTCGTTACCTGCGGGGCAGGCAAGGGGGGGTACGCAAGAGGGCTTGGTGGCACGCGGCAGAGCGCTTAGATCATCCAGGAATAGTACCCGTAGATTCCTGCTTTGTCCGAGTTGGGAGGGGCCTCGATAAAACCGTCGCTGGAGGCGGGACCGCAGGTATCACCGGAACCCCGCAGGTCGGCAAGCGTTGCGTGCCCCGGGCCGATCAATGTCACCGGACGCCACCACGTTAGCGGCAGCGACTTGCCGCTCCACTCCACCAGCTCCACGGTTGGCGAGGGGGGATCGCACGCGGAGAAGCCCGCCCTTTGACGGAGCGCTGGTGTTACGATGCGGCGGCCGCTGGTCAGCACCGCCAGGGGATTGCCAGGCAGCCCGATGATGGGCTTGCCATCGATCACGGCCGCAAAAGTAGGCCGGCCGGGGCGGGCGTTCAGCCGATGGAACACCCCCTCGCCACCTGCGGCCAGAACCGCAGCGGGCACGTGATCGTAAGCGCCTTTGGAGACACCGCCGGTGAGCACGAGCGCGTCGGCTTCCGCGCTTGCCGCACGGATCGCATCGCTCAGCCCCGCAAGCGTGTCCAGAACGTGGCCCCGCGTTACGGTACCGATCCAACTGGCCGTTCCGAACAAGGCCTCCAATGCGGGGCCGTTGCTGTCTCGTAGTTGCCAACGAGTGAGCGTTGTGCCATGACTGATTGTTGGCCCTGAGACCAGTTCATCGCCAGTCGTCAAGATAGCGAGACGCAGACGACGATAAACCGCCACGGTAGGTGGCCCGACCGCGGCCAACGCGGTCATTGCCGCTGGCGAAATCATCGTGCCCACCGGGATCACCTGGGCTCCGCACCGGGCGTTCTCGCCTTGCCGGCGGAGGTTAGCCCCCGCTGTCAGGCTATCGACGGCGTGCAGAAGAACTGTGCCATCGGTTTCCTTGACCAACTCGAGCGGCACGACTGTATCCGCCCCCGCTGGAATGGGGCTGCCCGTATAGATCCTCAAGGCGATGCCGGCCGCGAGGCGCGGGGGAGCGGTGCCGATCCGGCATTCGCCACCGACGGGCAGCGGGCCCGCTGCGATTTCTGCCATCCGGACCGCGAAGCCGTCCATTGCGCTGACGTCGCAGGCCGGGCTGTCGCGATCGAGTACCAGCGGCTCCGCGAGGACACGCCCCGCTAGTTCGCGCGGGGTTGGTCGCTGCAGCGTTTCCGTGCCAACCGAGCCGATCATCCGCAGCAAGCGGTCCAGGGCAACAGAAGGGGCGACGCTGTCGAGCGGATCCATGCGTGCAAATGTACCGTACGGGTCGCGTCCGCACAGGCGAGGTGGTTATCTTCTTAGTCAGACCCGGTGCCGCGGCGCGAACCGCGCTGCGGCGGAGAACCGGCCCTCCGAGCGTTTCTGTCGAAGTCCCTCGCGTTTGATTACTCAACGTTTCAGCAAGGATTAGCCGTGTCGCTGCTAATTAAAAACGGTCAAGTTGTCACCGCTACCGATTCGTTTGTGGGAGATATCCACTGCCAGGGCGAAACCATCGTCGCCCTCGGTCGCGACCTTGCCGTACCCGCCGATGCCACGGTAATCGACGCGACGGGTAAGCTCGTGTTTCCCGGCTTTATCGACCCCCATGTGCACATCTATCTGCCCTTTATGGGCACCTACGCCAAGGACACCTACGACTCGGCAAGTCGGGCGGCGCTGGTCGGTGGCACGACGACACTGATCGAGATGGTCTGCCCGGGTCGGGCGGAAGACCCGGTTCAGGCGTATCACCAGTGGAAGGCTAAGGCCGAAGGAACCTCGGCCTGCGACTTCGCGTTCCACATGGGGGTGACTCGGTTTGACGAGTCGACGCCCGCTGCGATGCGCGAGATCGTTGCCGACGGAACGGCAAGCTTCAAGGTCTTTCTGGCCTACAAAGGGGCGCTGGGCGTCGACGACGACGAGCTGTATCAGACGCTGAAGCTAGCCAAGGAGCTGGGCGTGATTGTCACGGCTCACTGCGAGAACGAGTCGCTGGTAGCAAAGCTCCAAGCCGAATTACTCGCCAGCGGGAAGACCGGTCCCGAGTGGCACGAGCCCTCGCGACCGGTGCAGGTTGAAACGGAGGGCGTGCGCCATCTGATGACCTTCGCCGAACTGACCGGGGCGCATGTCTATGTGGTCCACACAAGCTGCAAGGGTGCCGTTCACGCCGCGACGGAAGCCCGCTTGCGGGGCGTGAACGCGTGGGTCGAGACGGTGATCCCCTACTTGGTGCTCGATGACACCGCCGCGCAGCGGGGTCCTGCAACCGGCCACGCGGACTTCGAGGGAGCCAAGTTCGTCATGTCGCCCCCGATCCGAGCAGCACGCCATCAGCCCTTCCTGTGGGATGCGCTCCGCAGCCGCGCCGTCTCCACCGTCGCAACCGACCACGCTCCGTTCGACTTTCAAGGGCAAAAAGAAATGGGCCGCGGCGATTTCACCAAGATCCCCAACGGCATCCCGAGCGTCGAGCACCGGATTCGGCTGCTCTACACGCACGGTGTTGCAACCGGACGGATCGACCTCAATACGTTCGTCGATGCCGCGAGCACGCAGGCGGCAAAACTCTTCGGACTCTTCCCCCGCAAGGGGACGATCGCCGTCGGAGCCGATGCCGATCTGGTTGTATACGACCCCGGGGTCGAAGAAACCCTATCGGCCGAAACGCATCTGATGGCGACCGACTACGACGCCTTTGAAGGGTGGCGCGTCCAAGGGCGGTGCGAAGCGGTGACTGTCCGCGGAGAAGTGATGGTCCGCGATGGCAAGTTTGTCGGCCAATTAGGGCACGGCCAATTTCTGAAGAGGCAACCGACGCACTTCTAGCCGCAGAGGGCCGTTAACAGGTCTTGATTGGGCTGCTTGTCGTTGCGTTGTTTATTGGCCGCGGCGTTGTGTGGCGAAGGCCATCCCCATGAGCATGGCGAGTGCGAGGCTTCCCGGCTCGGGTACCGCGCTCGCCGTTGTGGGCAACGAGGCTCCCAGATTGTCACGCCACACCGTGTAGTACGAGGCATCGACCTCGCCTGCTCCGTTGGTATTGAGCAGATTGGTTGCCGACTGGCCGTAGTTGTTGCTCCACACCGTGTAGTCGGCCGCGTCCACGGAGCCGTCGTTGTTGTAGTCGCCAGGCAGTCCGGAAAGCACTTCCAGAACGACGCCGCCTGCCACGTTCCTGGCGACCAACGCGGGCCCCGAGGAGACCACACTGCCAAACTCCCCGGTGACGTTCGACGCTCCGCCGACGATCGCAAAACTGTCGCCGAAGGCCGGTGTGTAACCGGCACCAAAAGTCACTTCGATGGTTGCGGACGGATCAACCGTCAGAGCGCCAAGCAAGGTCAACTGGTCGTAGCTCACGGCCGAGTCGATCTCAATCTCCAGCTTCGAGCCCGCTCGCATCTCGACGGAAGCGATCGTCAGCGTGCCGATCGAAGCCCCCGGTGCCAGGGTTCCGTCGATCAGCGTTGGCCCTGCAACAGCACCGCTGCCGCCGAGCGTAGCACCAGCAAGTACCGCTACGGGGCCAAGTCCGGTTCCCGAGCCGGTGGTGTTCTCAACCAGCAACTTGCCCCCGGTGACAAAGGTGCCGCTGTGGGTGTTGGCTGCCGTGAGTCGCAGAACGCCGTCGCCCTGCTTGACCAGTGACCCGGCAGTGATCTCCGCGTCGATCGAGACGTCCACCTCCGCGGCACCATCGTTAACGGTCAGGGTTCGCGAACCGTTGGTCAAAGACACGGTCCCCGAGGTGCCGGTCCCAATACCTCTGCCGATGGTGGCGGTGGTTGTGCCCCACGGGCTGAACGTCGTATTGCCGCTGATTGCGATGCTCGCAGGCACTAGGCTGTGCGGGGTGAGGTTGACCCGATCGAACGTTAGTTCGCCGCCGCTGATCGTGAAGGTCTGTACCGCATCGATCAGGAGCGTGTGCGCGCTTAAGGATCCCACCGCGAGGCTGACCGGCGCAGAGAACTGGGCCGAATAGGGGGTCGACTCAGCGACCGGCGTGTAATTGACCGTCAGGGATCCGCCCGAGAGGGTTAATGCTTCGCGCGCCACGAGCTTGCGGACCTCGTGGACGCCGCCATCGATCGTGACGGTCACGTTTTCTGCCGTTCGATCAAGAATCACGGTGTCCAGCGGACCCGGCAGCCGAGCGGCGGGGAGCGTTAGCGGCCCCACGCGGGTTCCCTGGCCCGGACCTTGGACGGGTGCCACGGGGGCTTGGCCGCTGTTCCAGTTCGACAGGGTGCTCCACGCTCCGTTGCTGCCGCTTACCCACAGGGCAGGCACCAGGTTGTCTTTGAGAAACTCGGGGCCCCCCTGAGCAACATTGACGTCGAGGTTAGCCCCGCCATTCCGATAGCCACTCAAGCGCGCGGTACTGGCGTACTGCCAAAAGTCCCACGGATGGGGATCCGCGGGGGTGTCCCAAGGCCCGTAGAACTGGCTGAAAGTGTCTTTAGGGTGGCCGGTTTGGACCGGGATCGAGTCCGGGTCGCTCTGGTTGGCGTAGCGGGCTGTCCACAGCACCGGAAAGTAGTCCTGGATCGGCGACTGCACGACGAACGCCGCGTAGTTGCCGTTGATGTACATGATCGGACGGACCCCGGTTACCTCGTAGATCCGGTTCGAGAAATCGATCGAGTACTGCGTGATCTGCTGATCGGTACGGATGCCGTCTCCCGCTTCAAGGTCGAACACGGGCAGCAGGTAGCCGGGCCGCATCCAGGCACCTGCCATCTGGATGAAATGATTGGCCTCATCGGTGCCGGTGTTCGCGATCCCCCCCGAGTTGAGTGTCGAGGCGACAATGTCGGGACGCGAAAAATGGTAGGGACCCGCCAGCATCCCGACGCTGGTAGCGCGGGTGATATTCTGAACGAAGTAAGGGTCGTCGTACCTTTGCGAGAGGGTGTTGTTGCCCTGGTTGTTGTTGGCGTCGTTCTGGTTGTAGAAGCCGGTCGTTCCGCCGCGGCTGGAGCGGATAAAGACAAACTCGCGGTTATTGTTGTTCCGTAGCTGATTCCACTCGCTCTGCGAGATATTGCCTTGCCAAGCCGACACATCGATCCCCAGGGAACGCTGGCCCACGGCGATCGCCGGAACCAACAGAGTGGCTGCCAAGCAGGGCAGAGTGGCTGCCAAGCACGTCAAGGAGATTCGCTTCGTTCGGTTCAGCATCCGTGGTTTCGCCTCTTGTTGCGGTGGGAACTTGTCCAAAAAGCGCCGCGACGTCCGCACAGCCTTCACGGCAAACGGGGGCCACCACACGCTCTGCTCCTTCTTTTTATAAATCAGGCCAACGGATCCAACAACGAATGCGTGTGGCGATTGCGTGATTATCTCTCGAAAACACGCAATCGGAACCGGTTTTGCGGCCGTTATAGAGGACCGTAGGACAACCGCAGCAAGCCGGCTGCATGCCCTGGCGGGCGTAATCCCTCCGCTTTGCTCGATCTGGCAATCTGCGATTTCCGTGCCGGTTGTCCCACTGAAGAAGACGAGCCTTTCCAAGAATGTCGGGCCGCAACCGATAGCATTATCCGCTCCACGCTGCTAAGTTTACGACTTCTCCGATGCGGTGGCTGCCCTTTGCGGCGACCGAAGCGTCATCCGCACGACTGCGGGACGCATGACTTTTTAGAAAAAACGAGTGAAGAAAAATGGCTGAAGGCACGATCAAGCGACTCACCGAAAAAGGCTTTGGCTTTATCGACGTCGGCAGCGCGAAGGACTTGTTCTTCCACTCGTCGAGTGTTGAAGGTGGCGGCTACGACCAGCTCCGCGAGGGGCAGCGCGTTTCGTTCACCGAAGCACAGGGTCAGAAAGGCCCGTGTGCCGAGAACGTCCGCGTGATCTGAGCTTGCTCACACGTTCGCTTGGCGTTTGCCGCCGGGGCCGCTGTTCGCGGCCCCGGCGGCACGCCCGCGGCCGCGGCATCCAATGTGCCGCCCCTTCTTCTCTGGCCGCTTCGGCCGCTTCTGGCCCGCTGACTTCGCTTCAGCGCTTCCGTGTAGGTCTTCAGCGCTACGCTTCCGCTTGCGTTGGCCGCTCATTTGTCGGACAACAGCATAAGCGTCCCCGCGCCGCGGCAAGTGCTGCTGGCGGCGTTCGTGGCAGACGCTCCTCTCACCAACCGCTAGACCGGTTAAGGCAGCCAAACGATGGGCGACAAGGGAAGTAAAGATAAAGGCAAACGCGAAGCGAAGAAAGCTCCGCAACAGACCCCCAAAGAGAAGCGGGCCGCCAAGCGCGATAAGAAGGGCCGCGTGGAATAGCGCCTCGGTCGAGCGATAGAACCAAAAAGCACCGACGCCCGCCGGCAATCTGCCGCGGGCGTCGCCCCTTGAGGTCCGACGAATCGCCTCAGAGGCGGAATTGCTGCGCTATCGAGTACATCGCGAGGGCGTAATCCCTTTGCACAAGCTCAACAAACAAACCGGCCCGCCAATCATCGCGCGACTGTCGCTGGATCAGTTGGGCGTACGAGAAATAGTCGAGATGCGAGTGCTTCAAGAAATCGAACGCATCTTTTCGCCAAGCTTGCCGATAGCATGACCGGGCGAAACGTTTGGGAATCTTTTCCCAGTTCTTATCGATTCGGCTGTTTTGAAATTTCAAGGTGTAGATCAAGGTAACCACTGCGCAAGCAATTGCTACGATCACCGCGGCGGCTGTCGTTGCCTGCTGAAAGTCACTGCGATCTTTCACCAGAGAGGAAAGCGGGACTAGTATTGCTGCTGTGGTAGTTACCAGAACGACGCCAGCCGTTACGATCGCGGTGCCCCAAACGAGCCAGTTCTTCAAGTGAACGGTGCACTTCCAGAGAGTGTTGGTGAATCGGGTTTTTGATAGTGTCTTTGGGAGCGACTCGCGGATCGAGTTCATCCACAGGCCAATCTCTTGATCGGTTGACGATCCCGCGGCATAGCGGGCCGCCGCTTCTTCCGCGGCCCAGCGCCACAGAATGTAAAACGGTATCGAGACTTCAGGTCCGTCGATCGGAAAGCTTGCGCTCAGCAAAGCGGGATTGTCCAGCAATCGTAAATTGATTTGCTGCATCGCCTCGTCGGATTCCAATTGGTTGCTGGTAAGCGCCCGATGCAAAACCCGATCGAGCTCTTCGTTCAGAGGCCCGATCGCGATAAAATCTTCGCGTACAGCTAGGTACTGCCGGACGTAGGCAAGTACATCGAGGTCTTGGTGTAAGTGGTTAGGCAATTCATTGTCGTGATCCTCGATGAAATCCCAAGCCGTTTCACTCCAGTCGGTACGGTCCTTCCACAGTGTGTAGCGCAACGCCTGTAACGTGAACGTCAGCTTCTGAGTCAGCGAGTCGCCTAGCTGCTGGGTCCCGGCTTGGTGCTGTTCACAGACCTTGATCGTGTGGGCAAACTGCTGGAGATCGTCGCTTTGCAGCAATCGCTGCCATCCTCCTTCGGTCAGCTCATAGAAGCAATCGGAAGAGAGCGATTTACTGAGCGAAATCAAGTACTTTGGGAGCTGCGCAAGTGGAACTTCCAGACGCAGCACCTCATAAAGCAAGCGCCCCAGTCCCGCATCGTGCGGCCACTGCTTCAGACCTTTCACCAGCCAGCTAAGGAAGGTGTTCGGCTGGTTGGGCAGAACAACTTCCGACAGGACGGCTAGCGCGTAATAGTCGGGCGGAGACTTGGTTGCGACCTGGCACAGCTGTTGATAAAGCTGCTCGGGTGTTTCTGCCCGCGACTCAAGCAGCTCGACGAGTGTCTTAAGGTCACGGCTTGGTGAGCGTTTACGCGCGCTCGGCGGAGCACTGCTGGCAGGATTCTCGGCGGGCAACGTATCGTTGACGGCTCGTGTCGGCGCGCTCGCGGTTCTCCACGGAGTAGGTTCTTCCTCGCTGTGACGACTTCCGCTGTAACGCAGTCGGCGTTCTAGTTCTTCGTAAGCCGCCCGCAGTTTTTGGAATTCTTGGGGGTACTTCTCCGGCTTGTAGCGACGCAGGAGTCGGTTGTAACTCTGCTTGAGTACACGGCGATCAAACCCCGCCGTCAGTCCAAAGAATTGTTCCGGATGGCGGGGCAGCAGCGACCAGTCGGGTGCCGCTGTTGGTTCAGAGCCTTCAGGCTTCGGTTCGTCAGTCACCGCTGTTGCCCAATCGGAAGAGTATGCGAAGGACGATCAACGCCAACCACCACCAGTACCAGCGGATGCCGCCTTGTCCGGATTCGCTTGACGCGGTTTTTTTCCACCGAAACCAAACACCACGCTGGAACTTGAGCCGCGTCAGCCAGTCTTTTTCAAGAGCGGCGAGCTCCGGGGTTTTTTCCTCCAGCAAACGAATCATCCGTTTACCAGTGCGCCGCAGTCCCCGATGGCCCGAGAAGGAAGCGCTAACCCGCTGGCGTAGCTCCGCCGCCTCGCGGGGCAGGGCAGTTAGCACCTCGCGGAAGCAAGAGAAAAACTCACTGTCGAAATGCTTTTCTGCGGTCAATTGAGGCAGGGCCGGCCGATTGCGAACGATCACACGCAACCGCTCCGCGAGGCCCTCGATTTCGGTATCGCCGTAGAAATTCAAGCCCTCTAGTTGCTTGCCGAGATGCTCCAGCGGCGCGACCCAAACCTGATCGCGGATCTTGAACAGCTGCTGACGCACCTCTGCTCGGCGCTCGATTCGCTTGAGAGCTGCCCCGCTTTCTGCCTGTTCCCCCAAAGCGAAGCCCAGCGTCTTCGCACGCGTGCTGATGACCGTCTCAGCCTCCCAGATTGGATTGATGCGTAAGCACTTGGCAACATGTTGCCGGGCGGCTTCGGTCGTCAGACTCCGTGAAGGCATCGCGGTTACAGCTCCGGGTATCCGAGCGAGGTGAGAACGTGCAGGAGGGTCTCACGAGCCGACTCAACGGCAGCACGGTTTGAATCGGCAAGTGCTGCCTCAAAGGCATCGATGGCGGCTTCGAGCCCCTCACGCTGGAAGGGGCTAACTTCGCCAACAAAAGCTTCTGCCCCACGCAGCAAACGCTGGAGCTCTTGATCTTCGCGCGGGTAGTACTTGAGAGCCTTCATCCGCTCCTTCGCCGCCGCGATTTCAGCCGCTCCTAAACCCGCTGTCTGCTGCGCGATGATCGTGCTCACTTTGCGGTCCTCCGCCCCCGCGGCGTAGGCCTCAACTTCAAGGATGCCGTTCAGGTCGTAGGTAAAGCGGATGTAGACAGTTTGTCCCGCGGGCCCCAGCGGGATCCCCGTCACCGTTAGTTCTCCGAGCTTGACGTTTTTCTCGACGCGCCGGCTCTCCCCCTGGTAGATATCGACGTGCATCACGGTTTGGTTGGCGTGAGTGGTCGCGTACGCTTCCTCTCGGCTAACGGGGATCGTCGTGTTGCGATGGATGATCGGTGAGTAATAGCCCGCCTGTAGCTGCGAGCCAAAGTGCTTTGCCGTATCGACGCCCAGCGTGAAGGGGCAGACGTCCGTCATCACCATGTCTTCCACCGCTCGATCGTCGGTGATGAGCGCAGCCTGGATTGCTGCTCCCAGCGCAACCACTTGGTCGGGGTCGTGCTTCATGAGAGCTTCGCGGCTGAAGACTTCGTAGACAAGCTTCTTCAGAAGCGGCATCCGGGTTGCTCCACCAACGAGAATCACCTCATCGATATCGCCGGTTCGGAGCTCTTTATCTCGCAAGACGCGCTCAATGGGTTTGACGATCCTCTCGATAAGCGGCGTGCAGGCTTTAGCGAAGGCCTTCTCACTGACACGAACCCGTTTACCGCCGTCGGGAAAAGTGCCCGCTTCGTCAGGCAACCGAATCGAAGCCTCGAGATCCGTGCCCAGCGTACGCTTGGCGCGTTCACACTCGACACGCAATCGCGATACGTAGAGTGGTGTCTTGAGCTCTGCGGTTTCGAGTTGCAGGTTCTGCGTCTTGAGCACTTCGGAAAGCAACCGCGACGTGAAGTCTTCGCCCCCGAGCTGGCTTTCGCCGGCCGTTGAAAGGATCTCTAGAGTGCCTTCAAACACCTCCATCAGCGTTACATCGAAGGTACCGCCGCCCAGATCGATCACCAGCAAGCGTCGCTCGGCATCGGGTTCGTGGAAACCATAGGCGAGCGCCGCGGCGGTCGGCTCGTTAAGAATCCGGCGCACGCGTAGGCCGGCCATTTCTGCCGCGACTTTGGTCGCAGAACGCTGGTGATCATTAAAGTAGGCGGGGACCGTCACCACGGCCTCGTCGGCTTCGCCCTGAAGAAGATTCAAGGCGTCTTGGTGCAGCGACTTGAGCACCATCGAGGAGAGTTCAACGGCAGAGAACGACAGCCCGCCGAGTTCGACCTGGTGAGAGCTGCCCATCCAACGCTTAAAGCAGGAAACAACACGATCGGGCTGCGTGACGGCTAACTCCTTCGCGGCCGCTCCAACCAGTATGGCCCCACTCGGTAGAACCCCGACGACTGAGGGGGTCATGGCATCGCCGTGAACGTTGGGCACGAGCTCAGGCTTACCGTTGCGGAATACCGCACACAGCGAGTTAGTCGTGCCGAGGTCAATTCCGAGGATCGGGCGCATCAAAACCAAGCGAGACGGGGCAGAGCAGGCGGCCGTAAAGACGGGCCAGAAAACAGTCACATGGCTTGTCGGGGCGAGACTAGTAGGGGAAAAATAGTCGGTTGCCCGATCGGAAGCGAGCGGCAGCAAACAGCAGAGCGCTGTTTTCGGTCAATTTGCCGTTGCTCGGTGGGGCGAATGTGCTAAACTTTCGAACACTACAAGGTGTGAGACCTTCCGCTCGAAGTACTGCTTAGCACGCCCCCGTGCTGGCAGCGAAGCGGTGAGGTTCATTCTTGCTCGATGCTTGCGGCCCTCCAGCCGGGCACCGTCCTCTCCACTAGCGAGCTTGTCTCGCTAATTGGCTGAGGGCCCCCACCAGCCCAGCCAGCGGTTTTCTTGCTTTCCGGCGCGATTGATTCTCTTGCCCCTTGCGGCTTCGGCCGTTTGCAATCGGTTGCCTCCACGGCACTTCTGCAAACGGCAGCCCTGCGTGTCGTGTGACCGCTGCGGCCCAGGAAGCCGACACCCGGCAATCGCCCCGAAAACAACGGGGCACGCGTCGTCCGACTAATGGCAGAGCGCCATCTTTGTGCGCTCTCTCGCTGCCGGTACGTCGTGTTGTTACCTCCCCAAGCAGGAACTCCGAATTTTTATGTCTGAGAACAAGACCCCCTTTGCTGAGCTCGGTTTGAGCCAGCCGCTGCTCAACGCCGTTGCCCGAGCGGGCTACGAGCTATCGACTCCGATCCAGGCCGCCGCGATCCCGGTGATTCTTACTGGCCGTGACCTCATCGGTTGTGCGCAAACCGGTACCGGCAAGACCGCCGCCTTTACGCTACCGATGCTCGATCGGCTGCTGGCGTCTACAAAATCTTCCACCGGTGGAGCACCCTCTGCTCACCAAGGTTCCTCGTCCTCCGAGCGTTCAAGCGGACGGCGCGGTGCGAGCCATCACCGCAGCGCCCCCTCGCGTCCGCTCCGTGCGCTCGTGCTTTCCCCCACGCGTGAGCTCGCCGCCCAGATCGGCGATAGCCTTGCCAAGTACGGCAAGGGAAGCGGCCTGCGGCATGTCGTCGTTTATGGTGGCGTTTCCCAGTTCCACCAAGTCAAAGCGCTCCGCGGCGGGGTCGATAGCCTGATCGCTACGCCCGGTCGTCTGCTCGATTTAAAAAATCAGGGCCACATCGATCTTTCGAAAATCGAAGTGCTTGTGTTCGACGAAGCGGACCAGATGCTCGACATGGGTTTCTTGCCCGACCTCAAGCGGATTGTCGCGGCGGTGCCGGCTCAACGGCAAACGCTGATGTTCTCCGCCACCATGCCGGACGCGATTCGCCAGCTTGCCCAGCAGTGGCTGCGCCAACCGGAAGAGATCCAGGTTGCAGAGATCTCGAAACCGGCCGACAAGATCACCCAGTCGGTTCATCTGGTGGATAAGAAGCGCAAGCCCGACCTGCTCAGCCACTTTCTCAAGCAGACACCGCGGTCGCGTACGCTTGTGTTCAGCCGCACCAAGCACGGTGCGGACAAGATCGTTAAGCAGCTTACGAAAGACGGTTTGCACGCGGCCGCGATCCACGGCAACAAGAGCCAAGGGGCCCGCAACCGAGCCCTCGCGCAGTTCAAGAGCGAAAAGCCGCCGGTGCTGGTGGCGACGGATATCGCGGCACGCGGGCTCGATATCCGCGGAGTCTCGCACGTTATCAACTACGACCTTCCCGAGACGCCCGAAACCTATGTGCACCGTATCGGTCGCACCGCACGCGCTGGGGCCGAAGGAATCGCGGTTTCGTTCTGTGCGGGTGACGAGCGTGGCCTGCTCAAGCAGATCGAGCGATTGATCCACCGTGCGCTCGATGTCGAGCCCGTGATCGAGGGTTTTGAACCCACTGAGCCCGTACGGCACGACGCCAAGCCCCGTCGCGGCGGAGGTGGTGGTCGTCCGCAGCATGGCGGTAACCGTTCGAAGGCAGCCAGCGGGCCGGGCAAGCCGGGTAAGCCTCGCCGGCCTCGCGCCGCACAAGGTGCCCCCGGGGCACAAAGCCGGCCGGCCAGCGCCGCCGGTGCGGGCGGAGCGAAGCCACGCCGCCGACCCACAACGAGTGGCCAGTCGACCCCGGCACGACGCGACTCCTCAGCCGAGGGGAACGCTACGACGGCCACCGCTTCCGCAAGTCAGAAGAAGCGTCGCCCGCGCCGCGCGCTGTGATCGCGTCGGCCTGGCCGACCGCTAATTCTTCCACCTATAGGGGGACGCTGAGGGCAAGCCCTCGGCGTCCCCTTTTTCGTTTTCTGCTGGCTGCGCGAAGGAAAGCCAGTAATGCGCAAAAGCAGGGGCTTGGATGTAGAATTGCGTTGATCGTGCGGTGCGTGCCCCTTAGACTAGAGGGCAAACGCTTAGGGTGCTGGGAAGCACCTCTTCTAACGCATCAGTTGAGTACCCTTCTCGATGTTTGATCACCGATTCCTACGGCTGTTTTCGATTGCCCTGGTGGTTGGCATGGCAAGCCAAGCGACTGCCTTCTTTACGAATGTCGGCGGGCTGCTGCTGAACCGCAATCTCGATGCCCGCAGCGCCTCGCTTGCCGATATCGATAACGACAACGATCTGGACCTGCTTTTTCAGGGCGGGGTCGGTGCTCAGCTGTTGTTCCGCAACAACCTTTCAAGCAGCGGCGTGCCAACCTTTACCGAGGTCGCCGATTGGACGGCGATCGGTGTGACCGCGGGATCGTGGAGCGCAGCGTGGGCCGATATCGACAACGACGGGTTCGTGGACGCCTTCGTGGGGCAGTCGAATATCGGACAAACGGGCGACGTGTTGATCAACAACGGAGCCGGCAGCTTTCTCAACCGCAGCGGCTCGCTCGGACTAAATGATCCGGGCTTTCACCAGAACGTGGCCTGGGCCGATATGGACCGCAATGGCCGGCTCGATCTGGTGATCGCGATGGAAGGTCCCGAGCCCCACGAGATTTATCTGCAGGGTGCCACGGGCACATTTACCCCGGTCGGTGCCGCAGCGGGCTTCCAAAACCTGCCCGCTGAAAAGGCCTACGGTATGGCGATTGGCGACACCGACGGCGATGGCGATCTGGACATCTACATCTCAACGTGCCGCCCCAACAACAACATCCGCAACTTTTTTTACGAGAACCAGCTGGCTCAGACGGGCACGCTCAGCTTTATTGATATCGCGGACACGAACGGCACCCAGTTTTTTCAGAACAGCTACGGAACCGAGTTCCATGACTTTGACGACGACGGGGACCTCGACCTGTTCATGATCGGTGCCGACAGCCAGCTCTCGAAGATCTGGCGAAACGACGGCGGCAATCAGTTCACTGATACCGATCTTCTGACCGGAACCCCGCTGCTAGCAGATGTCTCGGGCGACCTGAACGGCGGCAAGGCGGTCGACTACGACAACGACGGAGACCTTGATCTGTTCTTTCACGACCATAAGCCACTCAACGGACGCAACAACGCTCGTAAGCTGTACCGCAACGACGGCAACTGGCAATTCACGGACGTGACCGCCGCCGAAGGGCTCCAAGAAGTGAATCGGGGGTCCTACGACAGCCCCTGGGGCGATATTGACCGTGATGGCGACCAAGACCTGATCGCGACGACCGACAGCGGAACCCCCGAGCGGATCTACCTAAGTGATGAGTCCACCAACGGCAATCATTGGCTCTATGTGGAACTCGAAGGTGCCGCGTTCAACACGACCGGTCTGGGAGCGACGCTCTATGCGACCATCAACGAAGGCACGCCGCAGGAACGTACGATCCGGCGCGAAGCCAACACCAATGCCGGCACGTTTAATCAGAGCGATCTGCCCGTTCATTTTGGTTTAGGCACCGCTAGCCTCATCGACGAACTCCGCATCGTTTGGACCGATGGGATGACCCAGGTTCTTGCCGATGTCGCGCTCGATCAGTATCTGAGCGTTGCCTATGCCGACAGGCTCGTCGGCGACTTCAACGGTGATGGGACCGTCGATGTTGCCGACTACACCGTCTGGCGAGATGCCGAGGGAACCCAAGAAATCGGAAATGCCGCCGACGCCAACGGCGACGGGTTGGTCAATGCCGATGATTACAGCGCTTGGGCCGCGAACTTCGGCGCTACCTCGGCAGGGGGAAGCTCGATCCCTGAGCCCACGACGCAGCTTCTCATCATGCTGATGATGGCGGCCTTTGGCGGCGTTCGGCGTCGGTAAGGCAGGGCCCTCTCGCTGCTTGGGTGGCTTTTAGACTCGGGGCATGCCTGCTGCCCGCCGCCAACCGCTGAGCTGGCCGACATGCAGCCCCAAGTGAGTTGTGGCCAGATAGACCACGGCCGGCGCAACCGTTGCAAACTGCTTGCCCCACGTCGGATGGGCTAAGGGTGCCTCCCACGCGGCGGCGTGCGCTTCGGCCATCACCGCCGCTGCGTCTTCATAGCCAGACTGAAACTGGTCAAGGATTGCCGTCTTTGACCCGTAGGCCGCGCGATCGGCCAGAGGTTGGCTGTTCTTACCGCAGGGGGCGTCCCACGGGTTGTCGAACGCCTGGCCGCGGAGCAGAGCTGCGATCACGTCGTTGTAGAGAGAGACGTGCCCGACGAGCCAAGCCGGATGGTTGATTCCCGGGATCGGTTGCTCCGCGAACTTGTCATCGGCGATGTCGGCGGTAAGTTTCTGGAGCGTCTCGGCACCCCAGCGGTAGGAAAACAGCAGGGCGTCGGCAGAGACCATCGGCTACTCAGCGGGCGAGGGGGGGCGTGACAGAGTCGTTAAACACGCGGTTAGCCTACCGCTTGTCCCCCCTGCGCAAAGGCCCGACCCATGCTTAAGCGGTTTCTCCAGTGGTTGAGCGATTGGACCGGCGACTCGGATCTCGACCGCGCGATCCATGCCCAGCTCCGCCGCGATGGCTACGCCGTTCACGCGGCTCAGATCCGCGAGGTGCGTCTGGCGGCGATCCAGCGTCCCGGGTGGGTGCAGGTCTATCGTTTTGCGGTTGAGACTCACACGGCTCCACAAAACCCCCACCAAAAGCGGCCCGTGGTGCTGCTGGGGCTCTCGCGAGAGGACGGCCGCGAGTCGCGCATCGAGGTGCTGCTGACCGAAGACGAAGCGGTCTGGCGCGAGCGCCTTGAGATTTGGTCCGAGGGACTGATCCGCCGGCGCTAAAGTGCTAGCCCCAACGCCAACAGCACTAACGCTGCCGCGAGATTCGAGGTGCCGTTTGGGGGGAGCGTAGTTGTCGGCAGGGCTGTGGTGACGGTAGCATCTGTGCTGTCGCGGACCGAGGAATCGGGCCGCTGCTTGCCGCAAGTGGGCGTATTACTCCCGCTAGGTTCCGCACGCCGTTCGTTGCTGCTCTGGTCTTTGGCCCGTCAAGGAAGACGTGGATGTCTGTTCCGCCGAGTCCGCTAACGCCCCCCTCTGACCCGCTTGCCAAAGGTTCGGCAGCGGGCAGTCCGCGGGTGCTGATCGCGCGGATGAGCGCCATCGGCGACACAATCCTGACCTTGCCGGTAGCGTGCCGGCTGCGCGAGGCATTTCCCCACGCTTTTTTGGCGTGGGTCGTCGAAGAGAAATCGGCCGCGTTCGTCGTAGGCCACCCGGTGCTCGACGAAGTGATCGTGGTGCCCCGCGGGTGGTTCACCAAACCAGCGGAAATCGTTGCGTTGCGACGCCGGTTGCGGCCGCTCCGCCTTCAGACCGCTCTGGACTGCCAGGGACTCACCAAGTCGGCCCTTGCTTGCTGGCTTTCAGGCGCGTCGCGGCGGATCGGCTTCGCCGGGGCTCACGGCGGTGAATTAAGCCCTTGGCTCAACAATCGGTTGGTCACGAATCGTCATCCGCATGTGACCGATCGCTCACTGGAATTGCTCGGCGAGGTCGGTCTGGCGGGGCTCGTCGGCAAGCCGGGGGTGCGTTGGGACGTGCCTATCCCCGCTGAAGCGGTTACCTCGGTTGCCGCTAAGCTGCCATCATGGGCTCAGGCCCGCAGCTTTGCCGTGATCAACCCGGGAGCTACCTGGGACTCTAAGCTCTGGTCGATGGACCGTTTTGGTAGCCTGGCGGCACGCCTGGGTGAAACACTGGGGATGAAGACGCTGGTTGTGTGGGGCGGCAAACGCGAACTGAACGACGCTCAGCACATCGCCAACAACAGCGACGGATGGGCCGAGTTGGCACCTGCCACCACACTGCGAGAGCTTGCCGCGGTTCTCTCGCTAGCGCGGCTCGTGGTGAGCTCTGACACCGGACCGATGCATCTGGCCGTTGCGGTGGGCGCACCGACCGTCGGTTTGCACGGGGCGACGCGTCCTCAGGATTGCGGGCCCTATGGCGCACCCCACCTGGGGTTGCTCAAACAGTTTCAGGCCGGCGGACGCCGCGAACGGCGTCAAGCGGACAACAGCGCCATGCTGGCAATCAGCGTCGACGACGCTTGGCACGCATGTCGACAGGTCCTGGAGCGGTCGGCAATGCCCACCGACTCATTGAGAATCGCCAAGGCGTCCTAGGCCATCAAGGGTTGTCCGAACCTTCCGAATGACCTTGGGACGAACCCCGCAGTCATTTCCGCCCGTCACGGGTTTAAACAGCCCCTTTGCGTTGCTACCACCACCAACCGGCCCCCTCGGGGGCAACCGCACGGGTGCTGACGTTAGTCAGCCGCTCGTTCTCGGTAACGGTTTCATTCGCCACGAGCCAAGGGTAAACCTGCACACCGCCCGAAGCGCTGATGACCCAGCCGCCCCGTTTTTTGACGAAGGCCGCTTTGGTCGCTACCGCTTCGGGGGCCTCATAGGCTTCAAGGACGTACTCTTCGTTCAGTTGCCGCGCGACGAGGCCCGAGGCGTCCCAGAGCCCTTCCTTAAGCAGCAACGCGCCCACTACAGCCACGTCGAAGGCGTTTCGCACTTGGCCAAATGCCGAATCCTGGGCGGATAGGTCTTCGAAGTTTTCGGTGAGTCGGTCGGCCCACCGCGAGGCGTCGCCGCCCGCTTTAGCACCCCGCTGCGCCTTGCCGTCGGCATCGATGTAGTCTTGTTCGGCTAGGCACTTAACGCCTTGGCCACGCAGCTCCCAGGCCAGCCCTTGATTGTCTTTTGCCAGTGGCTGGTAGTTGGTCGCGAGCCACCAGCGCGGCAGCATGCTCGAGGAACGCGGCATCCTTTGAATCAAATCAAGGTAGCTTGGCAATCCCGCGATCGGTGCTGGCTCGAAGCCCATCGCAAGACGCTTCATCCGAAAGTCGGCGGCAACCAGCGAGCGGGCAAAGTGGCTTGTTGACGGGGTACCGGAGATCGTGATCACTTGTTGCCCGATCGCCTGCTCAAGCTTGCGAGCCGCCACTAGCGGGCCGTCCTGCGGAGTCAGGTTCACGCGCTGGGCGTTGACCAAGCCGCCAGGAGTCGGATCGATCGAGCAGCTGATGCCCGGTCCGTTGGCAGCTTCGGCGGCCCGCAGGCCGACGATCAGATCTTCCAACATCACCACCGGTCGTCCGGTTGTTTTGCCAACCGTGTTGCCCAGCTCATCGACACGCCATCCCTCGGCAGGCCCTGCCAAGACAATATCGCCGCTGCCGGGCTCCCCCGTTTTGGGAGGGTGAACAAACACAAACTGAACCCGCTGCAAGCCGGCCAGATAGCGCACGGCGTCGGGTAGCGGTTCGTCGGTGCGTGCCGACTCAGCCAACGCGGCTTCAACGCCACGCAGCGAGACCATCCGCAGATCCACAAGCGGATCGAGATTCTCTGGCACGGGGGCGAGGCTGGCCTCCCACGCGGCCCGCAGTTGCTCGGTAGCGTCTTCCGCCGGGGCCGAGACAACGCCCTCGGTATCGATATAGATGCCGCCCACCGCCGGAGCACGGATCAGGCCTCCTGCATCGGCGGGCACAGCCCCTCCCAGCAGAATGAACGCCCCGGCGAACAGTCCCGCGGCAAGCGATAACCGCACTGTGGGGCGACAACAGAGTCGAACGAGCCGATCGGCTCGACACGGCATAACTTTCTTCACGGCGCTCTCCAAACCCTCGTGGGGACGGTTGGCGGGAACAACCCGGCAACCTTCCAACAAGCCTTGAGAATAGTTGGTAAGTTAAGTGGTATCAAACGGTTTCGTCCACCGGCCACCGCCAACGCTTCGAGCTTGCCGGTTGGCACGGTCCGCAGGGCTAATCGGGTTGGGCTCGCCCCCCAAACCGCGGGTTCGGCAGCCTTTCAGGTTGTCGGCACCCGGTGTCCACGCGTACCCTGAATAGCGGTAATTTTGAACCGGCGGGGGAGCTTGCCCCCCCTCCCGTCCTGCCTCTGGTTCCTGTCAGCCCTCGCGAGCCTTCCCTTCGATGCCAGACTCTGCGGAGATCACCGCCTACCTGGTTATCCGCGAGGGATCGAAATGGACCGACGTCTTTCGGCTGCTGCCGGGCGAGGCGGTAACGATCGGCCGGGCCCCGACCAATCGGGTGGTGGTCAAAGACGAACGCTGTAGCCGGAACCACTCGGAAGTTTTTTCGTCGGCCGGCGAGTGGGTGTTACGCGATCTCGAGAGTCGCAATGGGACAACGCTCAACGGCACTCGGATCGGTGCCGACCAGACTCTCAAGCCGGGCGATATTATTCGCGTGGGCAATGTGTGCTTAGCGTTTGTCGATGACCTGCAGGCGGCCTTCCCCGACTCGCAGAATGTGCTGCGCGCGTCACAACGCATCACCGGCTCAACGGATGTCGGTTTGGAAGCGGTCAATCTGCTCCTGGAAGACAAACCCGGCGAAGGCGAAGACGACGCCAGTATCTTCGAGGCCGACCAGAACGAGCCCACGCACATCACCCATCGTCGCGATCAAAGTCGCTATCTGGGACCGGTTGCCGATGATGAATCATCAGAGCTTAGCGGCGTGGCGCTCGAGTCGGCGGCCAGCACGCCCAAGGTGGGTCGGGCCGCGGCCATGTTGTGCCGCTTGGCCTTCGATCTGGCCAAGGCAGGTTCAATTGCCGACGTGGCACGCACCGCGCTGGACGGTCTCTTTAGCGGGACCGCTGCCGACGCCGGGGCGATCTTGTTGATGCGCTCGCGCGAAGCGACTGGCGAGAACACCGACGATCTGGTCGAGACCGCTGCTCGCAGCGACACCACGCACCGTTATCACCGCGTCTCGCGGTTCTTGGCTTCGACAGTATTGCGCGAACGCCAGGGAGTCTTGGCCCGCAACATCATGGACGACAGCCAGCTTGGTGCGCGCGACTCCAGCGGAGACATCCTCGCGACCAGTGTCCTGTGTGTGCCGATCCGTCACGAGAGCGGTCCCTTGGGGCTTGTGCACCTCTACGCCACCGACGCCGCCAAACCGCTCGATCCGGACGACCTAGAGTTCAGCCTCGCGGTGGGCGATACGGTCGCCGTGGCGCTCAAGAACCTGGAGCGTCGCGAGGCGCTCGCAGAAAACCTCGACAAGTTTCGCGACGAGAACACCCAACTCCGCGAGCAGCTTGGCGTCCAGAGCGAGATCGTCGGAGGCAGCGAAGCCATCAAACGTGTGACGCGCGACATTGCGCGCGCGGCGCCAAGCCGCGCAACGGTGCTCATCTGCGGCGAGAGCGGTGTGGGCAAAGAATTGGTTGCCAGGGCGGTCCATTACAGCAGCCCCCGCAGCAAGGGTCCCTTCGTGTGCCTTAACTGCGCGGCTCTGACCGAGTCGTTGCTGGAGAGCGAACTCTTCGGCCACGAGAAGGGCGCGTTCACCGGCGCCACCGATCGCAAGATGGGCAAGTTCGAAGCCGCCAGCGGCGGCACGCTCATGCTCGACGAAATCGGCGAGATGAGCCCCACAATCCAGGCCAAGTTCCTCCGCGTGCTCGAAGGGCACGCCTTCGAGCGCGTTGGCGGCAGCAAGCCGATCTCGGTCGACGTGCGTGTCATCGCGGCGACCAATCGCGATCTGGAGCAGCGCGTCGCCGAGGGCGCCTTCCGCCGCGACCTCTACTTCCGGCTGCACGTGCTCGAGATCACCGTCCCGCCGCTGCGCAAACGCCCCGAAGACATCCCCCTGCTGGCGGAGCACTTCCTCGAGCGCTACAACGCCGAAACGGCCCGCAAGATCGAAGGCTTCAGCACCCGCGCGATGGAAGCCATGCTGACCTATCGCTGGCCGGGCAACGTTCGCGAGATGAAGAACGTGATCGAACGGGCCGTCGTGCTGTGCCCCGCGACGGTGATCGATGTCGACGATCTGGTGCTCTCCACGCTCAAGACGAGCGGCGACACCGAGGCCGGCCAACCCGAGGGTCGCGGCGGGGCATACGAGGCGATTTCGCTTGCCGAGATCGAACGCCGCCACATTCTTGCAACCCTCAAGAGCACCGGCTGGAACAAGAGTCGGGCGGCAAACATTCTGGGCATCGAGCGGTCGACGCTCGACCGCAAGATCCGCCGCTACCAGCTGTCTTCGAAGGCTTCCTCGGCTTAAGCGTTTCTAACGCTGGATTGCGGCCCCGAGCAGGCTTGGCTCTATCCGCCGACGCCGGGACCCTTACTCGGCTACGGTTGTGGACTTTAGCATAGGCTGGTTATCCCCTTCCCACTCCGGAGTCTCGCCGTGCTCACACCGCAGCAGGTGATCGATCGCTATTACCTCGAGCACCGCTGCATGCTGCTCGAGATTGGTGCTTTTCTGGATCGCTACAACGCCGCGACCGAAGCCGCCGGGCACCATGCGGACAACACACACAAGCTCGACCTCCTGCGTGAAGCCTTTCAGCAACTGCAGGGACCGGCTCCGTCCGAGGGGCACGCTGCGAGTTTGCTGCAGTTATTTGCCAAAGTCTAAGTCTGGTTCTTCTGCGTCTTCCTAATCGAACGCGACACGGTCTTCTCACGCCATGCAGATCATTCAGCCGCACTATCACGCCATCGCGCGCACCGCCCAAGACTACGAGCGGATGGCCATGTCGGGAGTGGTGGCGGTCGCCGAGCCGGCCTTCTGGGCGGGCTTCGATCGCCGCTATCCGGAGACCTTCATCGATTACTTTCGGCAGATCAGCGAGTTCGAGCCCACGCGCGCTGCCGAGTACGGCATTCGGCACTTTTGCTGGGTGGCGGTGAACCCCAAAGAAGCGGAGAACGTCGCGCTCACGCGCGAAGTGCTGGCCGCCATGCCGGAGTTCTTCGCCAAGCCCACCTGTCTGGGGGTGGGCGAAACGGGCTTGCACAAGTCCACGCCGAATGAGTGCGAGGCGCTCGCCGCGCATGTTGAACTGGCGATGAAGCACCAGCAGCTCGTATTAATCCACACGCCGCACCTGTCCGACAAAGCGCACGGCACCCGGCGTGTGCTCGAGGTGCTTGCGGGATTGGACGTTGACCCACAGCGTATCTGGATTGATCACGTCGAAGAGCAAACCATCGAGCCGTGCCTCGACGCGGGCTACTGGGTCGGATTCACCCTGTACCCGGTCACCAAGTGCTCGCCCCGCCGCGCGGTCGATATGCTGGAAAAGTACGGCCGAGAACGGATTCTCGTGAACTCCTCGGCCGATTGGGGGCCCAGCGATCCGTTCACCCTGCAGGAATGCGTGCTGGAGTTTCGGCGGCGCGGACACTCGCTGCAGGAAGCGATCGAGGTGTTCCACAACAACCCGTGTCGATTCTTGGGGCAGAACCCCAAGTTCGATATCGAGCCGCTCCGGCTTGAATCAGTGAGCCGGTGAGCCCCAAGCGAGATCGCTCGCGAAGAGCGCTTTGCAGCGGCCGATGTCGCCTACGCTCGACCATAAGCGAATAATCTTCTTGCCCAGGTGGCCCGATGTCGAAGCGATGATGGGGCTTCAATTCTTGGCCGCTCGCGATCGCAAGATAGTTGCCGTTCGCGGCCATCCGGGAAATTGCTTCGCATCTGACTGGGTGACGTCCGCATCCCTTGGCCAGCACTCAAACGTTACCTGGCTGGTCGGCTTGTCGAAGCGGATCAGACCATAACCCGCCCCCTGTGACGAGGTCTCGGGGTTGGCGTAGGCGTGCATCGTGATCTTATTACCAAAGCCGTCCAGGTAATCGCCGGTCCACGGTAGAACTTCGTCGGGATCGCGATTAGCGCCGGGCGCATCGCCCAGGGGACGCCACCAGCGGGAGTAGATGCTATTGACGATTGCCGGAACGGCGAACGACCAACCCGCATCGCGATAGCGATCGACGCCGTACTCAATCAGCATGGCAATGTGTTGATCGCCGGCCAGGTGCACCGCGCCGGCTTCGCGAAGCAAGCGAACCGCCTGGTCACGCCCTGATTGGGGCCAGCCATTGGAGTCGAGGTCGGCGTAGAGGCGCTCTTGGTTCGGTCCGTGCAAGTGGGGTCCTCCGCAGAAGGAGGTCTGTGAGAGTAGCACCTTGAAAGCGACTTGGCTCGGATCGCGTGCCCATTGCTCAAGGAATTCCAGCTGGCGTTCCCCCAACAAGATAAGTCCGGGCTGATCGAGCGCCTTCGGATCGTAATCGGGCTTGGTAACGTGATCGGGACGCGGACCTTGTTGCGGGATCTTACCCGCCGGACCCGACTTGAACTTCCTGTCTTCGATAATCGCGAAGTCGACGCCGCCGAGGAGCAGGCTGGTGTAATAAACCCCGATACCACGGTCGATCGGCGTCGGATCGTACGGGTCGGGAAGATGGGCGGTCTGGCAACGATCCACCATCCGCACGTACTCGGGGTGGAAGTTGTAACCGCCATCAGAACTGTCCTTGCGGGTCGCGAGCTTGCCGCCCTCGCCCCACAGATTCGGCTGACCAATATCATGATCATCGGGGATCGTCACGCACGGGCGGTCTCGGAAAACATCGCGAAACTGGAGGCCGAATTTCAGCCAGGCCGCCGTGTGCTGACGATGGTCGTAAGACTGATCACCAGCGAAAAAGACGAGGTCGGGGTTTTGATGATTAATGTTCCGCACGTAGTTGGGACGCAGACCGCGATCGTTGCTTGAATTACAAGACAATGCGGCCACTACGATTTCACGCTTGTTAACAGGGTCTTTGCGAATCAGCCCTTCGTAGACAGCTTTTACGCCGTGTCGGATTCGGTAGGGGATGTCGGTGGTCGTATCCCAGTTGGGCACGCGAAACAGTGCTGACCAGCCAAGGTCGTTGACTGTCGCCCGTGCGACTTCACTCCAGCTCTCGTCGTGCTTAATCTCGAGTCGGACGGTGCGAGATTCGTCGGGATAGAGAGGGAAGAGCTGGGCCGAGAGCTTCAGTTGACCAGAAGAGACCGTATAGATGCCAAACGCAATGACTTCGTCTCGTGGCACGCGGGTTTCGACAATCCGCGATGCGGGGCGATTCCACCAGTCATTCACGCAGAGTGTGTCGAGTTCGGTGAAGGGGGCCGTCACCTTCGGCTGGAGAGGGGACTCAGCCAGCGATTGATCGCAAACGCCAATAACCGCCAAGGAAAGCAACGCAGCCACAACCGACAGACTCCGCCAAACGCTGTTCGCAATGCATCGCCTCGCGCGAATACTTGAGCATGTAGTCGTACAGCGGGAGAAGCCTTGAATACTCCATCCGGTGTTAATTGACTCGTAACTCGCCAAAGACCCTATCGATTCGGCTTTCATCTGGCCCCTAAGCTTCGGTTTAGTTCAAGTTGTGGCTTTTCAATATGCATCGGGCACTCTTTTGATCACTCGCAGTATTGATCACTATTAGGCGATCTAAGACTGGCGTAATTACCGCAGGACGCGATGGTGGCTGTCCTGCGTGGCTGCGTGACCCAAGCATGGTGCCTTGCGGCAGATCGACGAGGCAATCCCAATCACCATCAAGGCACTTCGGCGTGCGGCGGGAACGACTCTCCGTCGATCGTCACGTTGTCGCAATGCTCGACAAGAAAAGCCGATCCGGAGCCGCCGCGCGGTGGGTAAGCTTGGGTGTGGCCTTCCCCCGATCTATGTACCACCTGCGATGAGAGAATCGGGATTGTTGATCTCTACTCCGCTGGCCCTCCGTAGCGGAGGGGCCTGCTGAGGCGTAGCCGAAGCAGGCCCTGGAGCGGAGGTGGGCCAGCGGGCGGCGAACACGGCCGGGGGGATGTACCAGAGTGAGCT
>NZ_SJPH01000010.1 GCF_007859815.1 Botrimarina hoheduenensis
GCAGGTGCACGACATCCGCATGCACTACGAAGACGGCCAGCAGGTGCAGGCCCGCGTGCTGCAGACCACCTCGCCGATCAACCCGGGCGACAGCGGTGGCCCGATCGTCAACAACAACGGTGAGCTGGTGGGGATCAACTCCAGCGGCAACACCAAGGCCCGGCTGGTGAGCTACGCCATCGACATCCGCGAGGTGCGGGCCTTCCTAACCGCCTACGCCGGAGACGACAACCCAACGGCCGACGCCCCCCGCGACCTGCTCGCCGCCTGGCCCCTCTGAGCAAAGCCGAAGGAAGAAGGCTGATACCTTTACCACCTTCTCACGCACGAGCCGCCCGGCAAACGCTGGGCGGCTCGGGCGTTTTGGGCGGTCAGTCAAGTCGGCTCGATGCGTACCAGAGACGCGATACTGTCTTGCAACTAAAGCTGCATAACAGCGCGGACGCCTAAGACCAAAGCCGTGTCAACGTTATCGCGTGAGGGGACAACGACCTGCAGATCCGGTGTCACATTCAGCCAGGACGTTGCTTGCCAGTTGTAGAACAGTTCGACCCCGTGGCCGTCTTCGATCGGCCCCAGAACGGTCTCCAGAATCGGCCCGATCTGATCGCTCGATCCCGCGACAAACCAACCCACACCAAAGGTGTCGGCCCCATGGCCGCTCATCGGGTTATGGCCGCCCAGACCAAAGCTGAGGAACCACGAGAGGGGGTTCGCCTGTTGGTCAGCGACTCCCGCTCGACCGAACAGACCCCAACCGCGTCCCTCGTTGCACGGATCAACAAACAGATACTGGTCGAAATTGTAGTAAGCCGACCATGAGCCGTCGGCCTCGTTGATCGGGACATCGGGGAGAACGACACGGGGGTCTTGCCCCAGTGAGACATAGTCGCGACTGCTCCAAGTGCCCGCGAACAGCTGATGACCCGGCAGACCATAAAACGAAGTTGGCAGTCGTAGCTCAGCCGACATCGCTACGCCTTCGGCGAACAGCTCATCGAAGCCTGCTGTGGAAGCGGTATCGGTCGGGTTCAGTACCGTGTAGGTAAACAGGGGCGTCCCCTCTTCTCCCAGCACCGCAAAGCCACAACCGAGAGTCGAATAAGGGATGGTCCGCAACGCGAGGGGATTTGCGACAAAACCGACGTTAGAGAATTGCGTCTTACCCCGGCCGTGTGCAAAGGCGTTGGGGTCTCCGTCCAGCGTATCGAGCTTGCCAAAGAACACGGCAAATTGCTCAGAAAGCGCTTGCGTGAAGAGGACGTTAGTGAGCAGCAGATCCTCGTCGCCACGGACCGGCAGGTCTGCCAACACCGCGACGGGCAACAAAGCGCCGGTGTCGGCGTTCACGTTCTCTCCGAAGCGGTGCTCGGCGCGCACCTTCAGAAAGAGCCCCTCTTGCAAGCCCAGCTTGCCGAAATCGACATTGGTAACGTAGTCGCCGTGGCCGCCGTACTTGGCGTGCTGGTTGAGCCCACCGCTTGACACTCCCTGATAGAAGTGAGCAACGTCGAGGTCAAACGTGACTCCCTGCTCGGCGATCCAGGTGCGATTGCCGTACCAGTCTCCGCTGAGCGGCTGGGCACCGAGGAGCTGTGGGAATCCCCAGGCCACGATGAGCAACGCCGGCAGACATCTTGTAAAGGGCATGACGCAAGGCTCGTGCGTACAGAATGCAGGATTACGTCAACCACATGATTCAGTCCACTAGAGATAGTGATCGGTTCTTGAGGGTGCGAACCGTCGGGTGCCAAAGGACGCTGAACTAAGCGGAACAAGCAGAAAAGTCGCTCGCGCAATTGACGGAACTCAGAAGCAGAATAAAAGCCGCGTGGCGTTCTGCCTGCTGAGGCCAAGTTGATTGACAGGGCACATCAGGTAGCTTACGAAAGATAAAACTAAGATCCGGAACAAAGCGGGACGGTGAGTACCGCACAGGGTCAGAGCTAAAGAGAGAAACAGTTTCTCTACGCGCTGAAGCTGCTTGTCCTCCTCTTCTCGATCACCTGTTCGCCCCTATATGGAGTGAAGCGATGCGTTCTTGTCTGCTTTTCATGGTGGCTTTTTCCGGGGTTGCAGGCCCGGCAATGTCGGCGCGAGCGACCGAGCTTCAGACGGAACTCAGCGCCCGTTTCGCCGGATACTTATCCGCCTTTGATGAGGGGGATGCCGAAGCCTTGGGAAGATTTTGGGCCGCCGACGCCGTGGCCTATGACGACGCCACAGGCCAAGTAACGGAGGGGAGGCCCGCGATCAAAGAAGAGTTTGCGGACTTCTTTACAAGGCATCCGCGCGCTCGCCTGACAGGACAGCTCGATACCGTCCGCGCGATACGCCCGGAGGTGGCGATCGGTGAAGGTAGCGTGACGCTCTTTGTTCCCGATGACGAGCCAACGCGCTCGGCCTTTACCATCGTGTTGGTAAAAGAAGGGGGCACCTGGGTGATCGAGAGCTCTCACGAGCGTGAACTTCCCCAGCCGACGACGCCACGCGATGCGCTACAAGACTTCGCGTGGCTGGTTGGCGATTGGCGTGACGAGAGTGATGCGGTTGATGTTCGCACCAAGATTCGTTGGTCGGCAAACGAGGCGTTTCTGATCCGCTCGTTTCAAGCCGAGTACAAAGATGCGCAAGGCATCGAGGGGACGCAGGTCATCGGCTGGGATCCCCGCGACCGAGGGTTCCGTACCTGGATTTTTAGTTCGGATGGTTCCTTCGGCGAAGGAACCATCGCCAAGCAGGGTGCTGGTTGGCTCATTAAGATGACGCATGTTGGCGGCAACGGCGAGGTTTCAGCCGAGGGGCAGCTAATCACCCGTCTGGCCGACGACGCTTTTCAGGTTGAAGCAATTGGTTCGACCATCGGTGGCATGCCCGTTCCGGCCAGCGACCCCGTGAAGGTGGTGCGTGTCGTTGCGGATCAAGCGGCTTCCGCGGCTGTCGGAGGAACCCGATGAACGTCTTTCGACTTGGGGTTCTGATCGTTGCCCTTAGCTTTGGCTCCGCCGAAGTGGCTTGCGCTGTTGGCATGCGCGGCGGGGGGGGAGGTGGCGGCCGCGGGCGGATGGGGGGAGGTGGCGGAGGAGCCCGACCAAACATAAGTGCCCCTCGACAAGCTCCACGCCCCAACCTCAGTCGGCCAGCGCCGCGCCCGGCTCCCACACGGCCAGCGCCTCGACCTAGTGGTGGCATCAAGCCCAATCTGCCGACTGGCGGAGGTCGACTACCTGGCGGAGCACGCCCGACCACACGGCCCAATCTTCCCGCGCGTCCCGGGGGTGGTTCATCCGTTGCGAATCGCCCGGCAGCGAGGCCCAGCGTGAGCTTGCCAACGGGTCCGCAAAGACCAGGAGCCGCGCGTCCACGCCCGGATCTCGCGCGCCCGGATCTAGCGCGTCCCGGCAGCAACCGGCCCGCCACGAATCGGCCGGGAGTCACCGGTCGGCCAGGAGCCACCGGTCCGGGGAATAATCGTCCGGGGACATCAAGGCCCGATATTGCGGGTCGACCAGGAGTCAATCGTCCGAGCCGTCCGGGCGGTGGTGGAGCGGGTCGGCCCACGCCGGGAGGGATCGAGGACTTCTTGGGTCTCGACAAGCCGCTGCGTCCCGGCAAGGGCGATCTGGCGACGCGGCCGGGCAATCGTCGGCCAGGAGCCGGTGGCCGCCCCGATCGGGCGACAACCCTTCCTGGCGAAATCGGTCGGCCGGGAGCCTCGCGACCCGATCGCCCGGGCGGACGGCCGGGGTCTGGCGGACGACCAGGAATTGCAGCGAGACCCACTACCCGGCCCGACTTGAGCGGCCGATGGGGCGACAACAACGTGATCAATCGCCGCCCCGGCTGGGCAAATATTGATAACAGCACGAACTTAAATCTTCACAACCGCTGGAACAACGCCTTCGCCCGCCCTGGTTGGGCCAATCCGGGGGTCGCACGACGCGGCTACTGGAATGGCTGGGCGGATGGGGTACGTCACGGCTGGGGGCACCATCACCACGCGGGGCGATGGTTCAATAATAGTTGGTGGCTAGGTCATCCTCACGCGCTGTGTGGATGGCACTACCACTACTGGAACCACTCCCATGGTTGGAACTATTGGTGGACCGTTCCCACATGGTCTGCCGTGACTAACTGGTTCACCTGGTCGCAGCCTCAGACGGTATGGTCTCAGCCGGTTTACTACGACTACGGCGTCGGCGGTAACGTTGTCTACGAAGGGGACTCTGTGCTGGTCGGTGGCACGCAGGTGGCCTCGCGCGAGGAATTTGCGATGAGCGCGATGGATCTCGCTACGGTCGAGCCGCCTGCTACCGAGGAAGAAGCGGCCGAGGCGGAGTGGATGCCGCTGGGTACTTTTGCCGTTTCCACCGATGAGCGTGACACGGATCCCAACCTCACCCTACAGCTTGCCGTCAATCGCGACGGCATCGTTGCCGGCACGCTTTACAACGTCCAAACGGACGACGCGACCTCAGTCCAAGGCGCGGTAGACCAGCAGACGCAGCGTGTTGCCATTCGCTTCGGTGAGAACGACGAGCTGGTTGCCGAAACAGGGCTCTACAACCTGACACAAGAGGAAGCGCCGGTGCTTGTTCACTTTGGTCCCGAAAAAACCGAGAACTACTTGCTCGTGCGACTCGATGAGCCCTCTGAGGAAGCAAACGAAACACAAGAGTAGCTCGGTTTTCTACCAGCAGATAACCGATCGTGTACGGAGTTTAACCTGTGCCAGATAATTCCTCTTCGGCTAACGCCGTCAGCGAAGTCAGCGTGGAACGTTCTGTTATCCGGGCCATCACCAGGCTCTGGTGGGTGCCGCTACTGCGCGGCGTCATGCTGATTGCACTGGGGGGCTACGCGTTGTTGACCCCCGGCATCACGCTTTCCGCTTATACGCTCGTGCTGGGTGCCTTTGTGCTGGCCGATGGCGTGTTGGCGATCCTTGCGGGAGTCATGGGCTGGGTCGATTCGCGAGGGTGGACCCTCTTGCGTGGCGCGATCGGCATTGCCGCAGGGCTCTTCGTGATAGCGCACCCCGCACTAGTCGGGGCGGTTGCCGCGACCACGCTCGTGTTTCTGCTGGCCTTCCAATCGATTGTCGGCGGGGGCCTCGAGATCATCACCGCCATCCGGGAACGCAAACAGATCGAAGGCGAAGCGTGGCTCGTGCTGGGCGGGCTGCTCTCGATCGGATTCGGAGCCATTTTGCTCTCAGCACCGGTACTTGCTGCGGTCTTGCTTGTGCAAGTTCTCGGAGGTTTCGCGGTGATCGCCGGAGTGGCTATGATCTATGTTGCGTTTCGATTGCGTGCTTACGGGGTACACCAAGAGGCATAAGCCGAGATGCGATTGTCGCGGCTTTGCCAAACTTTTAGTCCTGCCAGACTAGCCCATCGTCTTCCCGTTTCATTGACCCTGTAGCGATGACCACAATGATCTTACTTCGACTAAAGCGATTGACTCCACTGGTGACCTACGTTACGAGTTGTTTAATCGCCTGTTGCATATCAACCGCCTCAAGTCTGTTTGCCGCCGAAAAGCCCAACGTACTCGTCATCTGGGGCGATGACATCGGCACTTGGAACATCAGCCACAACAACCGTGGCATGATGGGCTACAAGACGCCAAACATCGATCGTATCGCCCGTGAAGGGGTGGCTTTCACTGACTACTACGGACAGCAGAGCTGCACGGCAGGCCGCGCGGCGTTTATCGCCGGCAACGTGCCCGTCCGAACCGGCATGACGAAGGTCGGGATGCCAGGGGCCGAGGAAGGGTGGCAAGAAACCGACGCCACGATGGCTGCTGTTATGAAGAGCCAGGGCTATGCCACGGGCCAGTTCGGCAAGAACCACCAAGGGGACCGCGACCAGCATCTTCCCACCAACCATGGCTTCGACGAGTTCTTTGGCAATCTCTACCATCTCAATGCCGAAGAAGAGCCTGAGAATGAAGATTATCCCGCTGAGATGGTGCTTGCCAACGGCAAGACCTTCCGCGAGCAGTTCGGCCCGCGTGGTGTGATCCGATCATACGCCTTGCCGGACGGCACCCAGAAGATTGAAGACACCGGCGCCCTCGACAAGAAACGGATGGAGACGGTTGATGAAGAGACGCTCGCCGCGGCGAAAGACTTTATCAAGCGGCAGAACGCCGCCGGCAAACCGTTTTTCTGCTGGTGGAACGGCACGCGTATGCACTTTCGTACACACGTGAAGGAGGAACACCGCGGGCTCTCCGGCAAGTCGGGTGACGAGTATCACGATGGCATGGTGGAGCACGATATGCACGTTGGTGAGCTATTGGACCTGCTCGACGAGTTAGGCATCGCCGAGAACACGATCGTGCAGTACTCGACCGATAACGGCCCGCACTACAACACCTGGCCCGATGCGGGGACCACTCCGTTCCGCGGCGAGAAGAACTCCAACTGGGAGGGAGCCTACCGTGTGCCAGCGTTCGTTCGTTGGACGGGTAAGTTTCCTGCCGGAGTGACGCTCAACGGAATTGTTGCTCATGAGGATTGGCTGCCGACCTTTGCTGCGGCCGCGGGTGCTCCGGACATCAAGGAGAAACTTGCAGCAGGGACCGAGCTGATCGGCCGTCGGTACCGCAACTTGGTCGATGGCTATAACCAGCTGGACTACCTGATGGGCAAGGTCCAGGAGTCGCCTCGCAAGGAGTTCATGTACGTTAACGATGTTGGCGAGATCGTCGCGATCCGCTACGACGATTGGAAGGCGGTCTTCCTTTCCAATCGTGGTCGGCAGCTGGGCGTTTGGCAGGAGCCTTTTATCCAACTCCGCATCCCCCTGCTTTTCAATCTGCGTCGCGATCCGTTTGAGAAGTCACAGCACAACTCAAATACGTATTGGGACTGGTATATCGACCGGGCTTATGTGCTGCTGCCGATGCAGAACATCGCTGGCAAGTTCCTTAAGTCCATGATCGAGTACCCGCCGAGCCAGACGCCCGGTTCGTTCAACCTGGAAAAGGTGATCGAGCAAATCAAGGCTGCCAATCAAGGCAGCTAGGTTCTGATGCGCGCTAGCCGTCGGCGGCATTCGATGCCGCCGACGGCATTTTTTTATCCATGGCAGCGAGCAAGAATTAATGCGTTTGTTCTCCGTCTGCGTCACGGTCGCGCTGTTCTTCCTGCCGATGGTCGTGCGGGCTTCCGATCCGTTGCCTTCTTGGGCTGAAGGACCCGCTAAAGAGTCGATCCTCGGATTCATCCAACGCGTCTCGGCTCCCGGATCTCCCGAGGAGGTTCCTGCATCCGAACGGATTGCCGTCTTTGACAACGACGGCACGCTCTGGTCAGAGCAGCCGATGTACGTGCAGGCCTTCTTTGCCTTCGACCGCGTTCGGCAGCTGGCTCCGGAGCACCCTGAATGGAGAGAACGCGAACCCTTCGCTTCGATCCTGCGCGGAGATCTTGCGACGTCGCTCCAGGGGGGCGAGCCAGCATTGCTAGAAATCATCATGGCCACGCACGCCGGCCTGACGACCGACGAGTTTGATCGCGTCGTCTCTGACTGGATCTCCGAAGCACGCCATCCCGTTACCAAACGCCGTTTTACGCAGATGGTTTATTTGCCGATGCTCGAGATCTTGGCACATCTCAGGAAGAGTGGTTTTAAAACGTTCATTGTCTCGGGCGGCGGCATCGACTTTATGCGGCCTTGGGCGGAAGCGGTTTACGGAGTTCCCCCCGAGCAAGTGGTTGGTTCGAGCATCAGGCTGGCCTATCAGTATCGCGACGGATCACCGGTTATCGAACGGCTTGCTGAGATCGATTTCATTGACGACAAGGTTGGCAAGCCTGTCGGTATTCAACAGCACATCGGTCGCCGACCGATTCTGGCATTTGGCAATTCGGATGGCGATTATCAGATGCTGGAGTGGACAACCGCTGGATCGGGGCCGCGGCTCGGCGTACTGATCCACCACACCGATAACGAACGCGAGCAGGCGTACGACCGCGACTCCTTAGTGGGTCGGCTCGATAGAGCACTCCGAGAAGCTCCGGTCCAAGGTTGGGCGGTTATCGACATGAAGCGCGACTGGCGGCAGATTTATCCGGCTTCAGTTCAGCCCTAACTGGTTTAGTCCGACAGGAAGGTACCTCGTGGAGGCTGGCTTCGGCTGCGTTTCATTTGGGCCCGCCCTTCCATGGCTCGCCGGGGCCCTGCTTATCTCGTTGGATGCCGTAGCTGTCGGACTTTCCAGATACGTGGCCGGCTTGCCGGGAGTATTGCCGGCGCGTGATTCAGGGTGACGATCCAGATGAAAAGCTGGCTCAAATTTGTTGTGGTTATCAATCTCGAAGTTATCCGCCTGAGATGTAAAGCAAGGTCTTAGCGATGAAGTACTCCCATCTTATCGCCGCGCTGGTCGGCTTCAGCCTAACACTGGTTAGCGGACCAGCTAGTGTCGGGGCTCCTCAGGACGGCTCGGTCTTGCCGTTCCCGCCGACGCCGTCGGGCAGTGTCGCCAAGCGAACCATGCAAGAGTCCACCTACAGCCCACTTCCAATACCAAATCGCCTTCCCGACAACGCCCCCAACGTGTTGATCATTCTGATCGACGATGCGGGGCCGGGGTTGCCCGATACTTATGGAGGAGTAGTCCACACTCCAACGCTAACAAGGATCGCCGATTCGGGGGTCTCGTTCAATCGGTTTCATACTACCGCGATGTGCTCCCCGACACGTGCCGCGTTGCTGACGGGTCGTAATCACCATCGTGTGGGTGCCGGACAGATTGCCAGTCTGGCTAACGATTGGGATGGCTACTCGGGCATGTGGCCGGCTACCGCGGCAGCCTTGCCGAAAGTGCTCGGGTGCTACGGCTACGCATCCTCGGCGTTTGGCAAGTGGCATAACACGCCCCACGCGGAAACGTCTTCGGTGGGTCCTTTCAATCGGTGGCCTACCGGCAATCTCGTTGGTTTCGATTACTTTTATGGATTCCTGGCTGGTGAAACCTCGCAATGGGAGCCCGCGCTCGTCGAGAACTTTAATCGACTAACTCCCCAACACCGGGAAGGCTACCACCTGACCGAAGATCTTGCAGATCAGGCGATAGCATGGCTACAGCGTCAGCGAACGCTCGCTCCGGATAAGCCATTTTTTATGTACTGGGCTCCCGGAGCGGTTCACGCCCCGCACCACGTAGAGAATGTCTGGTCGGACAAATATCGGGGACAATTCGACGACGGATGGGACGCGATGCGCGAGCGTGTGTTTAGCCGGCAGAAGGCGCTCGGCTATCTTCCCGCGGAAGCAAAACTGACACCCCGCCCGGATTCGCTAGCGGCTTGGGAGTCGATTCCGGAGCAAGAGAAGCCGTTTCAGAGTCGGCTGATGGAGATCTTCGCCGGCTTCTGCGAGCATACCGACACGCAAGTTGGACGGCTTGTTGATGAGCTAGACCGTTTAGGGATCCGCGATAACACCCTCATCTTCTATCTATGGGGTGACAATGGATCGAGTGCGGAAGGACAAAACGGCTCGATCAGTGAGTTCCTCGCGCAGAGCGGTACGGCGACAACGGTTTCCGATCAGCTGAGAGCGCTCGAATCGCTCGGTGGCTTGAACGCGCTGGGGGGACCCAAAACGGATAACCATTACCACGCCGGCTGGGCATGGGCCGGAAGCACTCCGTACCAAGGAACCAAGCTGGTAGCGTCACATTTCGGCGGCACGCGAAATCCGCTGGCGATTTCGTGGCCAGCAAAGATCAAGCCCGACGCGAGACCCCGCCCTCAATTTCATCATGTGAACGATATAGCGCCCACGATTTACAGCCTGCTCAATATCCAGTCCCCGCAGCTCGTCGATGGCGTGACTCAGGATCCGCTGGATGGCGTAAGTATGCTTTACGCTTTTGATTCACCTACAGCGCCAGGGCGTAAGCAACGGCAGTACTTTGAGATCATGGGCAGCCGCGCGATCTACGATCACGGCTATATCGCTTCAGCATTTGGTCCGAGGGTTCCTTGGAAGTCAGGACTCGACCCCGCCATCTTCCAATGGACACCCGACCAGGATCACTGGGAGCTTTACGAACTTGCAAGTGATTTTTCACAGGCCAACGACCTCGCTGAGTCGCGTCCAGAAAAGCTTGCCGAATTAACCGCAATTTTTGATGCGGAAGCGCAGGCCAACAAGGTCTACCCGATCGGCGGTGGTCTGTGGGTCGGCCTGCACCCCGAGTTCACGCAGCAGAATCCCGCCACCGAGTTTCTTTACACCGCCAGTACAACCGCGGTACCCGAGGCGTCGGCCCCCAAGCTGGGACTACGAAGCAGTCTTGTCACGATCGATGTCACCCTAAAGCCAGAACCTTGCGGCGTGATGTACGCACTCGGTGGTTTTTCGGGAGGCATCGCCGTCTGGATTGACGAGGGTGCCATTCACTATGAGTACAACCTGTACGAGGTTAAACGGACGCGGATAACGACATCCGGGAAACTGCCGGTTGGTCACACGACGATCGAGATCGAGTCTCGCTTCAAGCCCGGCATCCGCAACGGACCTGTCGAAGTAACGATCAGCGTAGACGGTGTCGAGCGGGGCAGGGGGACGGCTCCTCGCAGCTCGGGCTATAGTCTTACCGCCAACGACGCCTTCGACGTGGGACGTGACAGCTACTCCCCCGTCACGCCGGCATATTTTGATCGTGCTCCCTTTGAGTCTAATAGCGAGATCGCCGGCTTGAAGGTCAAGTACCTCGAAGACTGATTGCAAAAAAACGCTTACCTCCATAGCAATTGGGACGCCATGACTTGCTGGCTAAAATACTTTTGTCTTCTAGGCTTGTTCGTTTTATTGGCGTTGACGAGTCACGCACAGGCAACTGACGCTTCGCCGACCAGCATCGGCTCGGCACTGCCGTTCCCGCCAGTGCCGATGGACAGCGTCACTAAGCCCAGGATTCAAGATTCTGCGATGCGTTGGCCGGCCGAGCCAAAGCGTCTTCCCGAAGACGCGCCAAACATCCTTATCGTGCTGCTCGACGACGTTGGTTTTGGGGTGTCAGAGACTTTCGGTGGTGAGGTTCACACGCCAACCCTCAGCAAGCTTGCTGACCAGGGCATCCGATACAACTCTTTTCATACGACTTCGATCTGCTCACCGACCCGGGCCGCACTTCTCACGGGTCGCAACCACACGCGCGTTGGATCGGGCACAATCGCCGAACGCGCCGTTGCCTTCGATGGTTACACGGGAGTCATTCCCAAGGAAGCAGCGACGCTCGCCGAGGTCTTGAAACACTACGGCTATCGGACCTCAGCGTTCGGCAAGTGGCACAACACTCCCGCAACCGAAACCACCGCGATCGGTCCAAAGGACCGTTGGCCCAACGGCTACGGATTCGAGTATTTTTACGGTTTCTTGGCCGGTGAAACATCGCAGTGGGAGCCGCGGCTGGTTGAGAACTACAACTTTGTCGAGCCCCCCAACGACGACCCGACCTATCACTTAACCGAAGACTTGGTGGATCGGGCTCTTGATTGGCTCGATGACCACCGGGCTTATTCGCCCGACAAGCCGTTCTTGATGTATTGGGCTCCGGGTGCGGTACATGGCCCGCATCATGTCTTTCCGGAGTGGGCCGATAAGTACAAGGGGAAGTTCGATTCCGGGTGGGATGCTTACCGCGAACGAGTCCACCAGCGACAGCTCGCCATGGGCGTTATCCCGCCCGGCACGCAGCTGACTCCCCGCGCCGAAACCATGCAGGCCTGGGACGACGTGCCGGCAGAAGAGCGCGCCTTTCAACTTCGACTCATGGAACTCTATGCGGGCTTTGTTGAGCACACCGACGTGCAGGTTGGGCGGGTCGTTTCAGGTCTGGAAGAGCGGGGTCTACGTGATAACACGATCGTTTTCTACCTCTTTGGCGATAATGGATCATCAGCCGAAGGCCAGCGGGGCTCCATCAGCGAATTGCTAGCGCAGAACCAGATCGCAAACACCGTTGATGAGCAGATCGTTGCGCTAGAGCGGCTTGGCGGACTCGACGCGCTAGGAACTGCCAAGACCGACAACATGTACCATGCCGGTTGGGCATGGGCCGGCTGCACTCCTTTCCGCAGCACCAAGCTCGTTGCCGCGCACTTTGGCGGCACCAGAAACCCGCTGGTTGTTTCCTGGCCCAACCAAATCCGAAGCGACAAAGTTGTTCGACAGCAGTTCCACCATGTTGTTGATATCGCTCCTACAATCTACGAGTTGCTCCAGATAGCTCCTCCCCAGAGTGTGAACGGCCACGAGCAGATGCCAATTGATGGCGTCAGCATGGTTTACACCTTCTCCAACGCGGAAGCCGCTTGCCAAAAGCAGGAACAGTTTTTTGATAACAACGGCAGTCGTGGTCTGTACCGTGACGGATGGTTCGCTTCGACTTTCGGACCGTTGACGCCTTGGATCAACGCCCAGAAGGGCTTGTCCGAATGGGACTCGGCACGCGATGTTTGGCAGCTCTACGATCTACGGAATGATTTTTCACAAGCGACCGACTTGGCGTCTCGCTATCCAGAGAAGCTTGCCGAGTTACAGTCTCGGTTTGTCGAAGTTGCGAAGGATAATCAGGTTTTTCCGTTGGGCGCGGGCATCTGGCTTCGCCTGCACCCCGAGGATGTGAAGCGCCCCCCCTACGACCATTGGACGTTCAGCGGTAAGACACGCCGTATGCCGGAATTTACGGCTCCGGGCTTGGGGAAACAAAGCAACCGCGTCGTGCTCGACATTTCGGTCGAAGATGCAGCAAGCGGGGTACTTTACGCGCTCGGAGGAGCGGGGGGAGGGCTGTCGCTCTCGATGGAGAAAGGATGTCTCGTTTACCACTACAACATGATGATTATCGAGCAATACGTTGCTCGCTGTTCGCAGCCGCTAGCAGCAGGTACGCATCGGGTTGAGGTGATTACCCGCATCGCACGACTAGGTGGTGCCGGCACGGTGGCGATCCTAGTCGATAACAAGCAGGTCGCCGCTGTCGATCTCAAAAGGACAACCCCCGTCGCTTTCTCTGCGAGCGAAACCTTCGACGTTGGCGTCGATCTGGGCTCTGTTGTGAGCGCGAGTTACGAAGGCCGTCGCCCCTTCGAGTTCAGCGGAGTTATCGATCGTGTTGAGGTCGAATTGATCGATTAACCACCCGCTGAAACGACCAACATGCCGGGAGTACTCTCTCGGGCTGCGTCGACAGCGGTCTCTATCCGAGAGCCGCCTTGGGTAGGCTGACGACGAATCGAGTGCCTTCTCCTACACGACTAATGCACTCGATGTGGCCTCGGTGGGTCTCGACGATCGTCTTGCAGATACTCAGTCCGAGCCCCACACCACGCGTGCCGTCGCGCCGACGAGCCGGGTCGGCCCGATAGAAGCGATCAAAGATGCGCGGCAAGTCGTCTTCGGCGATACCAATACCCGTATCCGCAACGACGAGTCGGATCCACTGCTCGTTGTCAGCGCGGAGAGTGATTCGAACCACGCCCCCGGGCGGGGTGTACTTCAAGGCATTGTCGATCAAATTATTGACGACATGACCAAGGTGACGCTTCAATCCGTGAGCGGTGATGTCGGGCGGGATGTCGGTTTCAAGGGTGATCCCGCCGGCTTCAGCCACTCCGCTGAACATCTCGGCGGCCCGTTCGATCATGGTGCTGAGCGCAACGCGTTCGGCACTCGGTGAATCTTGGAGAGCATAAGCCTCGGAAAGTAACAGCACCTGATTGACGAGCACTTCGAGCGATTCGCTGTCTTCAATCAGCTGTTCGAGCAACTCGCGGTACTCGGTTGCCGACCGATCCGCCATCAATCCCACTTCGATCGAGCTGCGGATCGCAGCAATCGGTGTGCGTAGCTCGTGGGCGGCATTCGCCAGAAAGGTGCGCTTCTCTCGGATGAATTCGGCGATCCGGTCCAGCAAACCGTTGATGGTCTTAGCGAGGCGATCGAACTCGTCGTCTAGCCCACTCTCGGGCAACCGCTCGTCCAATTGTGTGGGCCGCAGGCCTGCCGCCTGCTGAGTCATGGAAGACACTTCACGCGTTGCGAGGCCGGCGAGCAGATAGCCGCACACCGGCGAGGCGAGCAACATAAGCAGCGCGGCGCCAAAAACTTGCTGATCGATCCGCTCCAAGTCCGCCCGGACCCGATCCAGCGAGGAGCCGATCTCGTAGTAGCTGATCGACAAGGGGTTGGCAGGAGCTGCGTTCCGGTAGATTCGATAGTCAGCGATCGAAAGCAAGTGGCTGCTTGGCCGAGAAGGGGTAGGGGTGGGTGTCGTCGCCGGTGAGGGGGGAGCCTCATCGGCCAATTCGCTCTGCCAGAGAATCTTTTCGTCTTCGTCCCAGAGACGCACGAACCAGCGGTGCTGAGCGTGGCCGGTTGCTTTGCGACGCAACTCGTCGGAGACGGGTTCAAGCCCCTGTGGACCTAGCTCTTGCAGAATCAGACCAAGCTCTCGGGCGTCTTCGACCAAGCCCCGGTCGATCTCGCTGCTCATGGCCCAATGGATCGATCGCCGCAAACCAAAGATGGTCAGAATCGCGACGATCGCAACCGCCAAGGACGTCGCCAAGGCTAGTCGAAAACGCACCGACCGAAGCAGGCGAACTATCCAGCGAATCGGCATGGCAAGATCGTTTAGCGATCGACCCCCCAGGCAGGCTGGCCCGGCAAGCCCTCTTCAAAGACGGGCCGAGCCGCTCGCGTCGGGTGGCGAGGCATCGGTCAACAGGTAGCCTCGTCCGCGAACCGTCTGGAGTACAGGTTCGGGATGGCCGCGATCGATCTTAGCACGCAATCGTGAAATATGAACCTCAACAACGTTCGTGACCCCTTCCCAGTCAGCTTCCCAGAGGTGGCCGCAGACCATCCGCCTTGTCACGACCTGACCCGCGTGCCGCATGAGATACTCGAGGAGGCTAAACTCGGTGGGGGTGAGGTCGATGTCTTCGCCGTCACGGGTGACACGCCGCGTGCTGAGGTCCAGTGTGAGTGTTCCAACGGTGTGTCGCTGAGACGGCACTTCGAGCGTACGGCGCGAGAGCGCTTGGAGCCGGGCAAGCAACTCCGGGAAAGCGAACGGCTTAACAAGATAGTCGTCGGCCCCATGCTGGAGCCCGGTAACACGATCTTCTACCGACCCCAGCGCACTAAGGATCAGCACCGGTACACGTAGCCCCATCTTACGCGCAGCATTTAGAACTTCGAGACCCACAAGATCAGGAAGCAGTTGGTCAAGAATGACCACATCGGCCTGTTGCTCCTGTAGCGCGGTGAGGCCCGATTTGCCGTCACGACGCCATTCGCATCGCATCCCGGCCTCTGCGAGCCCCTTCTGGAGCGATCGACCGAGGGTCAAGTCGTCCTCGATCAACAAGATATTCATACGCTACGGTTTCTACCCTTGACGACAAGCGCTGGGGGGGCGTCGGGAGGAAAGTGCGGGCTGTTTCGCGAACGTTTCGAACGACTTGGACAAGCCTAGCATCAGCCTAACGAATTGAGACGTCCGTCTGGCGGTTCCTTAACGAATTGTAATCCAGCCGGTGATGCGAAGAAGCCGATCGCAGGGTAGCTTTTGGCGATGCACCATGAAGCATTCTGCTCGCTTCGCCACGACGAGTCGGGGGGCCCCGCTTTCTGGTGTAACCTGCCCCGCCTTACATCGTTACCGCCGTCCCCTTCGCTTCGCTCCGGCTCCCCATGAATCATGTTGCCGGCGAGACGGGCTTGCTCGTGGAGCTAATCGAGCACGGTGCGCACCTGCTGCCTTCGCAGGGGCCGATCAGTGTTTTCGTCCATCACAACACGCTCCATGCGTTCGAAGATCAGACCTTTTCGGCTGGAGTGAACGCCGCTGCGGATCTCTACGACTGTCACCCTTATCTACCTGAAGCCGAGTATCGCCGTGCCGTGGCGTGTGACCGGATCTCTAGCGCCGACCTTGAGCACGAGCTTTTTGACGAACTAAATGACACGGGCGATCGATTGATCGGTCACCTAGGAACGCTCCATTACCTGCGTATGAGCATGCTCGCTTACGAGCTGTTCGAAGGTAGCGAAGAAGAAGTCCGCTGGTCGATTGATGAGTCCGACACGCTCAAGCGATTTCGATCCGATGCCCCCGAAGCGTCGCGCCGCACCGCGGTCGAGGCCAGCTATCGCTGGCTGGTACGTGACTACAACAACGGAGCACGAAGCCACTGCCCGCTAGCCAACTCGATCGAGGCCTCGGTCGAGAGACTTGGTGGCCGCAGCGCGATCGCCACATGGAATGAGGAAGAGCGTGAAGCCTTCTGTCTGCAGACGCTCTGGGACGCATGCCTGCTCGGGGCTCAGCTCCATTCGGCCGAATCGCGGGTAAGCGTCGATAACCCGTGGCGATGTTCTGCCGCCGATGAGGCCATCGGCCAGCAAATTAACCCGATCCTGATCCGCTTTTGTGCGGCTTTCCTGGATCAGGGCCAGGCCGCGGCAACCCTTCCCGACCGCGGGCGCGGATTTCTCCAAGCGTTTGTGTCGCTGCATCGAAACGGTTGGCACGCTGATCACTGGCTCGACTCGCTAGCGGATCGCATTCTTGAGATCGATCGCGACGAGCTTTCCCCGGAAGAGGTGATCTCGCTTGCTCTGGATCGCATGGGAGTGGCGGCTGCCGATCAACCAGAATATTTGCAGCGAGAGCTCTTGGCTCTGCGGGGTTGGGCCGGACTGCTGTGGCAAATGGAGACCAATGCCGAGTGGACCCCGTGCCCCGCTCCGCGAGGAACGCTCGTTGAGTACATGGCGGTTCGACTGTTGCTTCGCGAACTCGCCACGTCGAGCGCTAGTGTGTCGGCCGTTTCGGCGTCGGCCTCGGGTCAAGATGAAGGAGCGGCCTCGGCACCGGTCTGTCGAGCTTATGTGTTGTTCCAGATTGCTCAGGTGTGTGGGTGGTCCGGGATCGATCTGCTCTCCCTAACCAACGATGAATGGGCGACGCTCTGGACCGAGCTGCAGCGGTTCCCAAGCCGCGAGCGGCGACGCGTCTTTCATCAGGCCTACGAGCGGCACTATCGCGATCGGGCGCTGAACGCTCTCGTGCAAAACGGGCGCAAGAAAGGTCACCTATCGACGGCCAAACCTCAGCAACCTGCTTATCAGGTAGTCTGTTGCATCGACGATCGTGAGGAATCCTTCCGACGCCATCTGGAAGAAGTGGATCCTGAGTGTGAAACGCTTGGTCTGGCAGGTTTCTTTGGTGTGGCGATGTACTATCGCGGACTGGGAGAAGCGTTCTATCGCCCGCTGTGTCCCGTCAATGTCAAACCTAAGCACCATATCGTCGAGGAGCCCGTCTACTCAGAGACCGAGGCGAGTCGTCGCCGCGCCTCGGCTCGCAAGGTGATCGGGAAGGCCGCGCAGAGCGCGACACGTGGCTCGCAATCAATCCTGGGCGGACTGCTGGCGGGGGTGCTCGGGCCGTTGGCAACTCTGCCGCTTGTGCTGCGTGTAGTTTTCCCTCGCCGTTCAGGACGTTTGGCAAACACCGCGCGTCGATTGGTTGGTAGCGGGCGGACCAGGCTGGCGATTGAAGCCGGCGCTTCGGCAGAAAGCCCCGAGGCGAACGGCTACACCGTTGACGAGATGGCCGCGATTGTGGCCGCTGTCTTGCGGATGTGTGGTTTGGAGGGACGATTGTCGCCGCTGGTTGTGATTTGCGGCCACGGCTCTTCGAGCGTGAACAATCCGCACGCGGCGGCGTACGACTGCGGTGCCTGTGGTGGCGGACGTGGCGGACCCAACGCACGAGCGTTTGCGCGGATGGCGAATGATCCCCGCGTGCGACAGGCGGTGCTTGCCTTAGGAGTGGCGATTCCCGAGAGCACTGTTTTCATCGGTGCCTACCACAATACGTGCGACGATAGCGTCGACTATTACGATCTCGACGAAGCGCCGGCTCGGGTGACGGAAAAGATACGTCGAGCACGGCTCTCGATCGATGAGGCCCGCGCCCGAAACGCTCACGAGCGTTCACGCCGATTCGAGTCGGCCAGCCTGACCGCCGATACCGTACAAGCGTTGCACCACGTCGAGGGGCGTGCCGCCGACCTCTCTCAGGTCCGTTCCGAGTGCGGTCACGCGACCAATGCAACCTGTTTGGTCGGTCGTCGTGATTGGAGTCGCGGTCTCTTTATGGACCGTCGCGCTTTCTTAACCAGCTACGACCCGGCTACCGACAACGAGGAGCGCACCGTCCTCGCGGGGCTCCTGGGAGCGGTGATTCCCGTGTGCGCGGGCATCAACCTTGAGTACTACTTTTCGCGCGTCGACAACCGCGGCTACGGGTGCGGCACGAAGTTGCCCCACAACGTTGCCGCGATGCTGGGTGTAATGGATGGTGCCGGCAGCGATGTGCGAACGGGACTGCCCTGGCAGATGGTCGAGATCCACGAGCCCATGCGGATCCTGTTTGTCATCGAAGCCCCCCCCAAGGTGCTTCTTAAGATCATGGCGAATAACGCGGCGATCGACCGACTGGTCCGCGGCAGTTGGGTTCAAATCGCTTCGATTGATCCCGACAACAACGAACTCCTGCTCTTTCAGCGGGGGCAGTTTGAACCATTTGTCGACAACGGCGAGAAGCTGCCTGTCGCCACAAGCTCACTAGCCTGGTACCGCGGTCAACGCGATCATCTGGAGTTTGCTCAAATCGATCCCTCACGCGGTACCTCGGTAGGCGGGCTGCTATGAGTTGGGATACAGTGCTTGCGACTGCTGGACTTGTGGTGGTGATTGCGCCGTCGTTGCTGGTGCTCGCTTTTTGCGCGACGGCGCTGTTTACCCGTCAGCCCAGCGAGAGACTGAGTGCCCGGCTGACGCAGGCTGCGGTCCTCGCAGGCTTGCTTGCGTCTTCGCTGGTTCTGTTCGGAATGCTCACCACGGGCAATCGAAATGTGATCGTCGAACTCGGCGAATGGGTCTCTCTGCATCCGGATGAGACCGGAGAGGCCTATCATTTTCATCTGAAGTTTGTCTTCGACCGGCTCTCGGTTCCGTTTGTCCTGCTGACTTTTATCCTGGTGGGAACGGTTGGCGCGTTTGCCAACAACTACTTGCACCGCGAGAAGGGTTACGGCAGATTCTTCGCGCTCTACTCGCTGTTCCTGCTTGGAATGGTTACCGCCATCCTTGCTGGCACGGTCGAGACGTTGTTTCTAGGTTGGGAGTTGGTGGGGTTGTCGTCGGCGTTGCTCGTCGCTTTCTTCCATGATCGCACGGCACCCGTGCAGAACGGGCAACGTGTCTGGACGGTCTACCGCGTGGCGGACGCCGCGTTCTTGATCGCCGCGATTGCGATGCACCAACTTGTTGGGGGTGGCGATTTTGCGGCACTGACTGGCGAGGGGGCGTGGCCTTATGCCCAGGCTTCGATTGCCCCGGGGCCGGCGCTCGCGATCGGTCTGCTCTTGCTGATCGCTGCGGCGGGTAAGTCCGCCCTGTTTCCGTTCTGCGAGTGGCTCCCCCGCGCGATGGAGGGCCCAACCCCTTCAAGCGCCGTCTTCTACGGTGCGTTGTCAGTCCATTTGGGTGCCTATCTGCTCCTGCGGGTCAGTCCGCTGATTCAACAATCGGTCCCCTTGGCGGCGAGCATCATTGCCCTGGGTGCCATTACCGCCGTCTACGGTGCCGTCGTCACGCGAGCCCAGACCGATATCAAGAGCGCGCTGGCGTTCGCCTCACTGACCCAGGTGGGCCTGATCACGATCGAGATCGGTTTGGGATGGCAGTATCTCGCCCTGATCCACATCTTGGGCCACGCGAGTTTTAGGACACTACAGCTCCTGCGGGCACCTAGTGTATTGCAGGATCATCAATCACTAGAGAATGCTCTTGGCGGCCGTTTGAACGCGCCCAAACACCGATCCGATCGCTCCAGGCTGAGCCGTGTTCTGTACCGCTTTGCCCACCGTCGTGGCCAGCTGGATGGAACGATGGACCGCTACCTTGTGACGCCGCTACTAAGCCTGTTTAGCGGCTGCCAGCAGTTAGAAAGCCGCTGGTTAGGCTGGCTCGCCGGCCCCGAGAACGGCGCTCCACTCGATGCCCTGCCAAAGACCACCGCGGAGGCATCTGACCTCTTATGATCGAACTTCATTTTCCCTTGCTCGAACTGGCGATTCTCGCGCCGCTGGTCGGTGCAATTCTCGCCCATGGAGCGGCTCCCGATCGAGCGCGACGCATCGCTCTTACAGCGTCAGCCCTGTCGCTCACATGCGGGTTGGTCGCTTGGTTCGATCTTGCATCGATCCGCTCGTTTGAAGCGCACGATCGTTGGACACTGCTGAGCTGGCTACCGGGCGGCGATCCGCTGGTGATCGACGAGCTAAGCGCCCCGTTGATCCCGCTGGCTTCCCTACAGTTTCTGCTGGTGATCTTGGCGACACTGCGGACCAAAGCGAGCCGCTTTTCACTAACCGGAGCCCTGATCAGCGAGGCGGTTGTCATTGCGACGCTCGCCACCCGCGAGCCATGGGTGCTGGCAACCCTGCTTACGTTGGGAACCATCCCCCCCACGCTTGAGCTGATTCGGCGAGGGCAAACGCCACGCGTGTTTGTGGCACATATGGGTCTTTTCGTGCTGCTGCTCTTTAGCGGATTAGCAATCCGCCAACTCGCGGCGGCCGGAAGCTTACCCCACGGTATCGGCGAGGCATTCGTCACACTTGCGGTGCTGATCCGTTGCGGCGGTTTCCCCCTGCATGGCTGGATCCCTGATTTGTTTCAGAGGGCAAGCTTCGGTTCGTCGATTTTATTTATGACTCCGCTGCTTGGTGCTTATGCGGCTCTGCGTTTGGTGCTGCCCGATTCGCCCGATTGGGCTTTACGTACGATCGCGACCGTTTCGATGCTGACAGCGTTGTACTCGGCTGGGCTGGCGCTCGTGGAGCGGGATGCAAGGCGCTTCTATGCTCATCTGCTGCTGAGCCAGGCATCGCTGGTGCTACTCGGGATGGAACTCGCCACACTCTTAGGCATGACCGGTGCTTTGTGTGTCTGGTTATCGGTCGGTCTGGCGATGAGCGGATTCGGCTTGACACTGCGGTGCGTTGAAAGCCGGGTGGGGCGACTCGCACTCGATCGGTTCAACGGTCTGCACGACGCTGTGCCGACACTGGCCGGGCTCTTCTTGCTCACCGGACTCGCGAGCATCGGCTTTCCCGGCACGATCGGATTCATCGCGCTTGAAATCCTCATCGAGGGAGCCGTCCACTCGGCTCCCGCAATTGGCGTGATGTTGCTCATTGCGACCGCTCTGAACGGCATCGCGGTAATGCGTGCCTACTTCCGCGTTTTCACCGGCAAAGTGCACTCCGGCACGATCAACCTGAAGGCCAGCCCGCCCGAGCGGGTCGCGGTCTTGATCCTCTCGCTGCTGATCCTCGGCGGCGGAATATTTCCTCAGCCCGGCGTCGCGTCGCGCGAGCACGCCGCCCGTGCTCTGCTTGAACACCGTCAGTCCGGAGCAAAGGCTGCCCTGCCCGACCGAGAAACGACCTCGACAGCAACCATCAACCGAACGATTTTCACTCCCCGGTAGGCTCAGTTATCGCGAGCCGCTCTTGAAATGAACGCTACTTCCACCCATTCCCACGCCGCTGACGAGATCACACCGATCGGTGACCGCGCAGGTTTCCTCGGCTACTTCAAGTACGACTTTCTTTCGGGTTTTCTTGTCTTCTTGATCGCCCTGCCGCTGTGCTTGGGGATCTCCCTTGCATCGGGCTACCCGCCGATCGCCGGTGTGTTCACCGCGATCGTGGGAGCTCTGGTCGCAACGTTCCTGAGCAATTCCGAACTCACGATCAAGGGGCCCGCCGCCGGGCTGATTGTGATCGCCATCGGCTGCATCGAAGACTTCGGTGGTAACGGCATGGCGGGGGGCTGGTCTGATGCTGACGCCGCGGCCTATCAGGCTGCCCTGGCCATCGGAGTTGCCGCGGCGGTGCTGCAGATTGCGTTCGGCCTGTTTCGCGGCGGTATCTTGGGCGAGTTCTTCCCGAGCGCTGCGGTCCACGGAATGTTGGCCGCAATCGGCGTGATCATCATCATCAAGCAGTTTCCTGTAGCCCTGGGGGTGAGCGCTCGTGGCGAACCCCTTGAGATGCTCCGCGAGTTTCCCAAGTACGTGCTTGAAGCGAATCCCGCCATCGCCACGATCGGCATCGTTAGCATCGCGATCATGTTTTTGTGGCCGCTTATAAAAGGGAAGCTCGGGCCGCTGCGCGTCCTTCCAGCGCCACTGGTTGTGCTCCTCTTCGCGGTCCCGCTTGGCATGCTCTTTGATCTACTGCACGCGCATTCCTACACCCTGCAAGGGCATCAGTACCAGCTCGGCGAACAGTACCTAGTGAGCATGCCCACCCGCATCTTCGGCATGTTCGACGACATCACCTACCCGAACTTCTCGGCGCTGAGCGAGTTGAAGGCGTGGAAGTGGGTCTTGATGTTCTTCATGATCGGAACCATCGAGTCCCTGCTGAGCACCAAAGCAATCGATCTGCTCGACCCTTGGAAGCGAAAGACTAACCTGGATCGCGACGTCACCGCTGTGGGCGTTGGTAACACCATCGCAGCATCAATCGGTGGCCTGCCGATGATCTCGGAGATCGTCCGGTCCAAAGCAAACATCGACAACGGCGCTCACACCCGCTATGCCAACCTGTGGCACGGTGTACTCCTGCTGCTGTGCGTAGCGCTGCTGCCCATGCTGTTACACCGGATCCCGCTCGCCGCGTTGGCCGCGATGCTCGTTTACACGGGCTTTCGGTTGGCCCATCCGTCGGAGTTCCTGCACGTTTTCCGCATCGGCAAAGAGCAATTTGCGATCTTCGTTACCACGCTTATCGCTGTGCTCGCAACCGACCTGCTGATCGGCATCTTCATCGGAATTATGCTCAAGCTGGCCATCCATCTAATGAACGGCGTACCGATCAAGTCGCTGTTTAAGCCCTACATCGAGGTTCAGGCGATCGACGATACGCACAGCCGAATCGTAGCGAAGGAGTCGGCGGTCTTCAGCAACTGGATCCCCTTCCGCCGTCAGATTGAGCAGATCGGCCTGGTCCAGCACCGGAACGTCGTGCTCGACATGTCGGGTGCGTTACTCGTGGACTCTAGCGTGATGCAGAAGCTGGAAGAGATGCAGCGTGACTTCACCCGTGAGGGGCTTGTCCTGGATATCCAGGGGCTCGAAAACCTGCAACCCTACAGCTCAGATCCGCACGCGGCACGTAAACGCGTTAAGGAGAAACCGGTAAGCTGAATCTTAGACCGCTACGGTAGCCGCCAGCCAGCGAAACAAGACAACCGGTTTGCTGGCTGGCTAAGACGGAAGAAAAGGCTTTGCGTGCTTCGAGTTTTACGATATCGAGATTCATGACGACTCCGCTCTGGCAGATCGACTCTTTTGCCGAAGAACCGTTCACCGGAAATCCGGCTGCCGTCGCGCTGCTGCCCCACGCAGCGAGCGATAGCTGGATGCGTCGGGTGGCGGCGGAGATGAACCTTTCGGAAGCCGCTTTTGTTGTTGCGGAAGGGAATCGCTATCGACTGCGATGGTTTACGCCAACCGTCGAAGTGGATCTGTGCGGCCACGCCACACTCGCTGCGGCCCACGCGCTGTGGGAATCGGGGGTGTGCAAAGCCGGCCTACCGATCGAATTTGCTACTCGCAGCGGACCGCTAATCGCGACGCAGACCGACGGCAAAATTGTTCTCAACCTGCCTGCCACGGTTTCAACTCCAACCCACGCGCCGGCCACGGTGCTAAAAGCTTTGGGGGTTCACCCGATTAGCACGCGGCATTTCACGCAGGGTCTGATGCTGGAACTGGCTACAGAAGAGGAGATCCGTTCGGCAGCTCCTGATTACTTGCGACTCGCCGAGGCGGAGGAAGACGACTTTATCATTACGGCACGCTCCCGGGATCCGCGCTACGACTTTGTCTCACGGTTCTTCGCCCCGGCCCACGGCATTAACGAAGACCCGGTCACCGGCTGGGCACATTGCTGCCTGGGGCCCTATTGGGCGACAAAGCTCGGCAAGAACGAACTGACAGGCCGCCAGCTCTCAAATCGCGGCGGGACCGTTGGGGTGCGTGTTCTTGGCAAGGATCCCGCGAGCGATCAACCTGATGGGGATCGCGTCGAGCTCGCGGGGAAGGCGATCACCGTCTTACGGGGTGAGCTTGTCACGCCTGTCGATCCTTCTTAGTCGCAGGATCTCGAACCACTCGTTAGCCGTTGGTTTTTGCCAACTCCAAGAGTCGCTGTCGCTCGGGTCGATCTTTGTAGAACGGGTCAAGCGGGTAGCAGCCAGAAACCATGCCGTTCCGCGGTGCCGTCGTGCAATCGCTGAACGTGCGGCAGACCCGCTTGCGAGTCAGCGATTTCCCCTGAAGAACGTCGGCGGGCAAGTCATGGTAAGAGAGCACCATGCGTCCTAGTCCGATCGAGTCCACCGAACCGGTGAGGACCATTGCTTGGGCGACGTTTGGTAGCCAGTCTTGCAGGTAGCTGTACCCCGACCCGACGACAATCAGTTCAGGATGCTGCTGCTTCAACTGAGCGGTCGCGTGGAGCTGCCGTGCGACTCCAACCAACGGATCTTCCGGGGGCTGGTAACCATCCGAAGGCGGGAAAGCCGCGGGGCGCTGGATATGCGGATTGTAGTAGGGACTTCCAGCCGTCGTGCAAACCAGCGAGATGCCCAACTCGCTGAGCAATCTTAGGAAGCGGCTAGGCTCCGTCAAATCGATCCCCAAGCCGGTCGTATCACCACCAAAGGCGTATCGGTAGTCGCCGGTTGTGTCGGGTTCACCGATGCGATCGGCACCCGGATGATAAGGGCTGAAGTCGAACACACTTACACGAACGCCAATACTCAAGCCCGGTGCCTCGGCGGCGAGCCCCGCAACGATCTCTCGCAAGAAGCGGGTCCGGCCCGTGAAGTCGCCCCCGTATTTTCCCGGTCGATCATAGGCCGAGAGCAATTCGTGACCGAGGTAACCGTGGCAGTGCTTCACGTCCACAAAGGCGAAGCCTGCCTGCTGGGCCCGTACCCCCGCTGCGATGAAATCGTCGATCAGCTGATCCAGGTCGCTGTCGGATAGCAGCGGCCCGTCGTCCTCAACACCAACGCGCCGATCCAGCAGGGGATGCCGGTAGGCAATCCGGGGCTCGGGGGTGGTTTTGGCGTTGGGGCGCGCGAAGCGGCCCGAGTGCGTCAATTGCAGCCCGACGAGAAGGTCGTCGGTAGAGCCAAAACGCTCCTGGTGAGCATTCTCAAGCTCGTGCCGCAAAGACTCGATCGCTCCGATGTTCGCTTCGAGCAGCATCAGCTGATTGGGGTTTGCACGTCCGTCGGGGCGAACGGCGACGGCCTCGCCCCCCCAGATCAGCTTGGCGCCGCTGTCGCCAAAGTTGCGCCAACGTCGCCGTGTGAGATCGCTGGGCAGACCCGCGTGGTCGCCGTCCCAGCCCTCCATCGGCAAGATACAAAAGCGATTGCCGATCTTATACGAACCCGCGACCAAGCCGGCCGCAAGCGGCGCTGCGGGACCCTGCGTCACCTGTTCATCCACAGGCAGATCGAGGCCGAGCGTCTCGAGATGGGTGAGGAACGCTGCATAATCTTTAAGAGACGCGATCTTGGGAAAGCTCATTGATTCGATCCTGCGTGATTGGCTTGGTTCGCCAAGGTGAGTTCTAGCCGCGTCGCGATCTGCGCCAGCAGTTCACGGTCGGCAGAGCCGCGTTTGGGGCTGCGGGGATGCGTTGCCGGATCACCAATCCAGCCTCTTTCCTTCAAAAACATGGCTGCCGAATGCTTGTAGGCCGGCACCGGGTCGCGAAAGGCCAAGAAACCCAGATGCTGCAACAAGTCATTGACCTCATTCCAGCCGGAGTCGCCCGCTTCCCACATGGCATCGCGCAGCGCGAAAGCGTCCGGAGCAAAACAGCTCAGTCCCAGCAGGTAATCGCTGCCGTAGACCACCATATCGATCGCCAGATCGTTCCCCGTGTAAACGCGGAAGTCGGGCCTAACGCGATTGCGAAGCGCAAGGCGTTGCCACTCCAGATCCCGTCGGAGGGAAGAATGCTTGGCACCGGTGCACCGACGGATTGCCATCAGCTCGCGATAAACCTCCAGTGAATAGACCCGTCCGAACGGGGCAAACATGGTCCCCAACTCAAAAGCAATCATCTCATCGCACCGCTCCGCCAGCGCCTGATAGCCCCGCAGGATTGCTTCGTCGGGTTGGTGAGCCAGACCGAATGACTGAAAAATGACGGGGACGCCGCCGGTCGCCTGGATCCCGTCGATCTGAGTGGCGTAGGCAGCAAGGTCAAAGGCATCGCCCGGGCAGTCTGCGACAAATGCTCCCGCGACAAAGCGCTCGCCCCCCAAGACGGCTGCGGTTCGCGCGAGCACAGCACCGCGTGTGGCATCGTCCAGAAGATTGACGTAGCCCGTATCCATGTTGACAGCGGGCGTGAGGCCCGCGGCGACGGTGCGTTTGAGCAGGGACTCAAACGCCGGCCAATCGACCTCACCCGCGCTGCAGTAGGGGAGCAAGACGGCGGTGATGCCGGTGATGCGGCGGCGAGGTTGGATAAGTTCGAGCGGATCGACTTCCACGGCACAGCCTCCAACGATGATTCGAATGGCGAGCAGGGCGAGGGAGCGATTCCGCCCCCCCACGCCGGTTCTCTAACTCGATCAAAAAAATAGTTGCCCCGCGGAGCGGTGTCTTGGACAATCAGGTATCACCTATTTGCATTTTGGGCACCGTAGCTCGTCACCGCTTTTTTGCCATGCTCTCTCGTACCCGTGTCGCGCTGCCCGAACGACTGCCCCCATGGGGGGTTGCCATCTTAGAAAGCCACCACGCTGACGATTTCAGCATGGAATGGCGCACCCATCCGTTTTTGAAGTTGGTTTACGTGCTAGCAGGGGAGGGGGTCTTGTGCCTTGGAGATTTGGAGCAATCATTCGCTCCACGAGACCTGCTCGTCATCCCGGCAGGGGTTCGCAATCGGATTGTGGATACCCCCGGTCGCCCCTCGTCGCTCTATGTGCTGTGCATCGCTCGGCGTCTGATCCGCTTTGAACCCCGCTGCGAAGCAAGCCTCGGCTTGGGCCGGCGGCCCCGGTCGGCACTATTAGCAAATCGGGCAGAGACGCGTCTTCGTCGGCTTAGATTCCACCATACCCACGGTGCCGATGAAGCGAGCGTGCCGATGGTTGCGGAGGCGCTAGGGTTGCTGCACCTGGTTGCGGTAGCGTCACGCGATGCGAGATCGCAGAACACGAACGGCCCCGGCGGACAAAAAAGCACTTCCGCAAGCGATATGGCGCGGTATATCGCTTACCTGGACGAGCACTTCTTTGAAGCCGAGGGGGTCGATGCCGCCGCAAAGCAACTGGGGATCTCGCGCCGCGCTTTCACCCAAAGGTTCCGCCAGCACACGGGCGAGTCTTGGTTGCGTTACACACGACTCAAAGCGATCGACTATGCCGCACGCCTGCTCCGAGAAACCGAAGTTCCGGTCACCGCAATCGCCTTCGAGTGCGGCTTTGGAGACTTGTCAACTTTCTACCGACAGTTCAAGGCGAGGCTGGGGATGCCGCCTGCCGCTTATCGAGCAACACTGACCGGCAAGCCAGCTGCGGATCAGTAGGCCAGCTAAAGCGGCCGTGCGGCACGCCCGCGAGATGTTCTTTTCCGCTAGAAAGATGAAGCGGCGTAATCAAGACGACTAAATCAGCCTGCGTCTTGTTGGAGCGGCATCGCTCTCGCCATCAAGCATAGATAATACCTATGGGAACAACGGCCGTTTGACGATTCACAGCAGGCCATTCTTGCCTTAAAAATCCGGATTTCAGCCGCCTCCCGCGTCTCGCGTTGGCGTAGTGGGAGAGAGCTATTCAAGGCTTTCTGGTTAAACCACTGGGTAAGAAGCGGAATCGGTCTCCCGATCTCGCTGAAATACGCCAAACTGGTGTCGTCTGATTGCAGCATTTTTCTATAGTTTGGCGCAATCCTCCTGCAGGATAGCAACGTATTGTTGGCTTTGGGGCTTGGTACAAGCCCGCTGAGTCGGCCCCCTTTGCCCCGATCAAGCCGCCGCATGGCCCCCGAATCGCTCAATACCGACCGGCAATCGCTCGCGACGACTCTGCTGCGCATCAGCCGCGACTGTGGTGCCGTGGTCGAACGGTCGCGGACCGAACAACTTCTGACCGAGGCGCGGGTTGCCTGGCCCGGTGAAGAATCCGATCGCTGGGCGAAGTGGCTCGTGGAATCGAGCAACTCACTCGCACTGCGGGCGAAGGTGGCGCGGCTGTCGCTGGACGATGCGCTCAAGCTCGTTGAAGATGGCGCGCACGTAATCGGCGGCTACCAGCCCAACGCCGGCGTTCTGGTTCTGCTGAGCTACGACGGCCGCAATGCGCAGGTTGCCACAGGGGCGATCGATGGCCGCACGAAGATCTCACGCTCAGCCCTGGAGTCGCGTTGCGGGGCGGAAGGTTCAACGGGGCGAGTTTACACCTGGGTGGTGGTTGAGCCCCCCGAGTTGGGTGCCTCGCCGGGGCACGCCGCTCATACGCACCGGCCGATTGACCGTGTGCTGGAGCTTGTTCGGCCCGAATGGCCTGACATCTGGGTGATCATTGTTTTCGCCCTGTTCACGGGCATCATGAGTCTCGCAACGCCAATCGCTGTTGAGGCGCTGGTCGATACCGTGGCGTTTGGTCGGTTGTTCCAACAGCTAGCGGTCATTACCGCGTTACTGTTCGGCTGCCTCACGATTGCGGCAACGATGAGCGGTTTGCAGACCTACGTCGTCGAGATGATCCAGCGCCGACTCTTTGCGAGAGTGGCAGCTGATTTAGCGCACCGGCTGCCGCGGGTGGATCACGCCAAGCTCGGGTCGGAATATGCCCCGGAGCTTGCCAACCGATTTTTCGATGTCGTGACGCTCCAAAAAGTCGTCGCCCAGTTGCTACTCGATGGTCTGACCGTCGTGCTAACGACGCTGATCGGCATGACGGTCTTGGCTTTTTACCACCCCTTTCTGTTGCTCTTCACGGCGCTGCTTGCGGTTGTTGTGATCGGCGGCTTGCTGTTTCTGGGGCGCGGTGCCATCGATTCGGGAATCAACGAATCGAAGATGAAGTACAAGATCGGTGCCTGGCTAGAAGACCTGATGCGGTGCCCCACCGGTTTCAAAGGGAAGGGGGGGAGCGAGTTCGCGGCCGACCGAGCCAATCTGCTTGTTTCTAAGTACCTGAGCAGTCGTCGCAAGCACTTTCGGTTGCTCTTCCGACAGGTTGTTTTCGTGCTCGCGCTGCAAGCAATCGCTGGCACGGTCCTGTTGGCCGGCGGCGGTTGGCTGGTGATGCAGGGTCAGCTCTCGCTCGGACAATTGGTGGCGGCCGAACTCATCGTTTCAACAATCCTGGCTTCGCTCGCGAAGCTAGGCAAGCACTTGGAGGGCTTCTACGATCTCACGGCAGCTGTCGATAAGCTCGGCCACCTGTTCGATCTCTCGATCGAGCGCCACGACGGCCTGCTCAGTGTCCCGCAGGGTACCGGCTTCGGGGTTCGGCTGACCGACGTGCAGCGCCACGGCCGGGGCGAAGCGCTCTCGAGCGGTGTTACGGTCAGCATCGAGCCCGGTGAGCGCGTTGCGTTGTACGGACGCGCTGGTACGGGTAAGACAACCCTGCTGAACCTGCTCTATGGTGTTGAAAGTCCCGACGATGGCCACATCGAAATCGAGGGGGCTGATCCGCGTGATCTGCGGCCCGATGTGCTCCGCGCAAAGATCGCCCTGGTGGGCGAGCCCGAAACATTCGCCGGCACGGTGATGGAGAACGTCCGAATCGGGCGGCCTGAAGTCACCTCGACGGATGTCCGCAAGGCACTCGAAGCGATCGGTTTGCTGGATGACATCCTGGAACTGCCAGACGGTATCGAAACTCACCTGGGGGCCTCGGGCGTGCCGCTTACGCCAAATCAGCTGCGATTGCTGATGATCGCCCGAGCCATCGTTTCGCGTCCGTCTCTGGTGATGGTCGATGGAACGCTCGACGCACTGCCGGATGCCGAGTTTGACGACGCCCTGGCGGCGTTGACCGATCGGACGGCACAATGGACGCTGGTGCTAGCCACCGGCAAGAAGTCAATCGCCCAGCCGTTCGGACGCATCTTGCACTTTGCGGCCGACGAGCAACCGGGGCAAGAACGCCTGTCGACTTCGCGGGGGATCAGCGAATGAGCCAAACCACCACGCGCGTCGAGCCCCGGGCTCGCCAAACTCAGCCTCAGATTGATCTCGAAAAGACCCGTACGCTAAGCCAGGTCGCGTATCTGGAGGAGGCTTTTCCTGCTCTACAAATGGTGCGCACCTCGCGCCGCATACGATTAATTGGCAAGGTGGTGCTCTGGCTGATCGGCGTCAGCGCTGTAGCGCTTGTGTTTGTGCCTTGGGTGCAGGTCATCAAAGGAAGTGGAGCCGTGATTGCGCTCGATCCGTTTGAGCGTCCGCAGATTGTCCAGGCACCCGTAAAAGGGCGTATCGCGGAGCGGGGCGCGGGCGTGCAAGAGGCAGCCTACGTCACACGCGGTCAGCTTCTGTTCCGTATTGAGGACCAAGATCCCGATTATCTGATGCGCCTGCAAACGCAGGTCCAGCTCGCCCAGGCTGAAGTGGAACGCTCACGTGAACGCCTCCTGAGCGCTACTGAGCTCAAAGAGACCAGCGAGCGTGAGCTGATGCGTGTCGAAGAAGAGATCGATTACCTCAAAGTTGCACGTGACGAGCTCGTCAAAGCCATCGATCAACAGATTGAGCAGTCTCGCAACAAGCTCAGCGCGGCCCGCAACAAGCTGATTGGGGCCGAAGCGAAGCGTGTGCAGCTAGAGCAAGACTACATCCGTCAGTCGAACCTCTTCCGCGACGGGATCGTTTCCGAACGCGAGCAGCAGAAAAGCGACCAAGCCTATCAAGTGGCGGTCGCCGAGGTGGCGGTCGCCGAGCAAGAAGTAGCGGCTGCCGAGGCGGGGGTCATCGGTAAAGAACGCGAGCGCGACTCCAAACGCGAGGAGTACCAGGCGAAAATTAAAAAGGTTGAAGGAGCGCTCGAGAAGACCACGGCCGGGATCCAGTACGCCGCGATCAACATCGCCAAGACTCGCGAAGAGATCAATCAAAAAGAATCCAAGCTGCTCGACTCAGAGCGCAAGCTTGCCGTACAAGAGACCCAAGACGTCCTTGCCCCACGCGATGGCTACATCATGGACCTGCGGGTCTTCGACACGTCATCGATCGTTAAGGTAGGCGACCAATTATGTCGGATTGTCCCGGAGACCAAGTCGCCTGCGGTGCAGGTATGGGTCAAGGGGAACGACGCACCACTGATCCACGTGGGCGATCATGCCCGTTTGACCTTCGAGGGCTGGCCCGCGGTGCAGTTCTCGGGTTGGCCGTCCGTTGCTATCGGCACCTTTGCCGGAACGGTGGCACTTGTTGACCCCACTGATGACGGCAAGGGAAAGTTTCGCGTGGTCATCATTCCTGACGAAACTGTCATCGGTAAGAGCGTGGATGATCCCGAGCAGCCCTGGCCCAAGTATCCTTACCTGCGGCAAGGCGTGCGGGCTAACGCTCTGGTTTTGCTCGACACCGTCCCGCTGGGCTGGGAGGTTTGGCGACGGATGAACGGATTCCCGCCCTCACTCGATGCACGCGGTACAGCGGACGAAGAAGACGCCAAATCAAAAGCGCCTAAGATCAAGATCTGAGAGCGCCCGCCTGTCACGGCTGTGTGGCACCCCGGGCGCGCGATAGAAAGACAGCCGGGTGTTTCACGACGAAACACCCGGCTGTTAGTCTTTCAACGGATCATCTAGCAGCGTCGAGCGGATCAGGCGAACGACGCGGGCAAGAGTCGTTTCCGACCCGGATCAATAGCGAAGGATCAGATCAACCGTCAGACGGTTATCGAGAACATAGCGACGGTCGGTCAACGGAACCTCCCACGCCACGCCGACTTCTGTCTTCTTGTTCGGCTTGTACTTCATACCGATCGCGCCCGTGACGATGTTCTGCCCCTCGATGCCGGCTGAACCAAGGTTAAACAGGTCGCCGCCGTCGATGGGCAAGCCGAGCTGACCGGCACCGTCCTGAGCGTAGTGGAACCAGTTGAACTCGGTCACCGCGTACCAGCCGCGGCGCACCTGGTAGTCAAAGTGGTTGGACCAGTAGACGAACGAAGAATTGGCATCTTGGTCAACCGGCAGCAGTCCGCCGAATGCGCTGACCCAGTGGCCGCATCCAAGAATCTCGGTTCCTCCGGTGAGGAACAGGTTGAATACGCCATCGCCACGATCCTGGAGGGTGCGTTGCGACCCGACGGGCAGGGTGTAAGTGACGCCCGCTGAGAGCAGTCGCTGATTCGCCGCGTCGCGCATCAGGGCGTACTTGAGGCCCACATCGACATCGGCCCAGCCGTCGTCGATCAGCGGGTTAGTCGATACGGCATAGCCGTCGCGGGTTGCGATCAGTGATAAACGATCGGTTAGCTTGGCGCGAACCTGAAGCGCGTACAACTGGATGTCGCCGCCGCCCGCGGTAAGCGGCACCTTGTGTTGGAGGAAGATCGCCCGCAGCTCGCTCACATTCCGTGGGTCTTCGAAGTAAGCCGGATTGGTCATGGGGCTGATAAATTCGTCGAAGCAGCCCTCGGTCGGACAAGCAAAGCAGCCCAGTAGCATCTCCGGAAGCACACAACCCTCGGCGCAAGCGTCGTAGGTCAGGTAGCCCTGGCCAAGCAGCCCGCAGTTGTCGAGCGAGCAGGGGCTGCACGCGCAGCCACATGCTGCTCCGCAGCCGCTAACCGTTGATCCGCAGCAGCCGGCATCAGAGCAGCTATCGCCGCAGCAGGCCGCCGAGCAGTCGCCGCTCCACCCCACCGGATCGATCTGCGTGTCGGTCCACGATTCTTGCGGAGAGAGAACTCCCTCAAAGCAGTCAACAACCGCTCGGGGTGCCGCATGAGCAGCATTCACCATCCAGCACGCCACGGCAAGAATTGCCGCGGAATTCACTAGGTATCGCATCCGAACACGCCTCCATTCGTCCGGCGAAGAAATCGCCCAGGGGTTTCAAGCATCGGCATCAGCACCGCGGATAGCCGGCTGTGGTGTCACTTCGGCATGCGGTTTGAGGGTAGTCGTTAAATCTGTTGAGGGGCACTAGGGTCACGGCAACCCGGCAAGGTCCCTGAAGCCGCATGAGCGAATCCGGTCAAAACGGGCCTACTTGTATTGCGTACAAAGATATCCTCTTGACTTTATTGCCCGTCGGCCGATATTGATGCCTAAGAGAGCTGCATAACTCAATTCGGGCTTCGTAGCGACCCGCCGGCCTTCTAAGTCTCCTGGCTTGAGCGCAAACCTCATCGAGAAAAGCACTTATGTCCGTATCGCAAACCGCCGAATACGCCCTTCGGGCTGTTGTTTGGTTGGCTCAAAACCCCGGCGAGCCGCAGACAACACAGCAGCTGGCCGACGGCACGCTGGTCTCGTCCAACTACCTGCCCAAGGTGCTCCAGCCGCTGGGGCGGGCCGAAATTCTGACCAGCCAGCGCGGCGTGAACGGCGGCTACACCCTGGCACGCGATCCTGAGGAACTGACTGTTCTTGAGGTCATCAACTGCGTAGACCCGATTCAGCGGATCAAACGCTGCCCGCTGCGATTGAATTCCCACGCCGGAAAGCTCTGCCCGCTTCATCAGATGCTGGACGAGGCGATCGGTAGTATCGAGCAACGCTTTGCGAGCGAAACGATTGCCGGCCTGCTTCGGCAAGAGACCGGCTCCAAGCCGCTGTGCGACACTTCTCCCGCCACCTTTAGCTTGACTTTACCAACGGCGAAGCCCGCCGATGACGTGGGGGATTAGCGAGATCCCTGCAAGGAACACTCTCACCCCGCACGCTGCGCGTTTTAGGGCTCCCCTCCGTTTGTTACCCCCCGCCGTCTTCAAGGTTCTTTCCCGATGAGTGAGTCTGCTGCTCCAACCGCTCGACTGGAGCGTTTCAGCTACGACGACGCGATCGTCCGGATGTTTGTCACCGCCACGCTCATCTGGGGGTTAGTCGGCTTCCTGGCGGGCATGATCCTCGCGATGCAATTGCCGTTTCCCTCGCTCAACGGTGGCATCGAGTGGATCACGTTCGGACGCCTGCGTCCGTTGCACACGAATGCGGTCATCTTTGCCTTTGCGGGCAACGGCATCTTCGCTGCGATTTATTACTCCACGCAGCGGCTGTGCAAAGCACGCATGTGGAACGACACGCTCAGCCGGCTCCACTTCTGGGGGTGGCAAGCGATCATCGTTTCAGCGGCACTGACCCTGCCGTTTGGGATCACCCAGAGCAAAGAGTACGCCGAGCTAGAGTGGCCCATCGATATCGCGATCGCGCTGGTCTGGGCGGGCTTCTTTGGCGTGAACTTTTTCATGACGCTCGTGACCCGGCGCGAGCGGCACATGTATGTGGCCCTGTGGTTCTACATCGCGACGATCGTGACCGTGGCGGTGCTGCACATCTTTAACAACCTGTGGGTGCCGATTCTCTCGCCGTCGCTCATCAAGAGCTATCCGATCTACGCCGGTGTGCAAGATGCGATGATGCAGTGGTGGTACGGTCACAACGCCGTGGCGTTCTTTCTGACGACGCCCTTCTTGGGGCTTATGTACTACTTCCTGCCGAAGGCCGCCGATCGGCCGGTCTTTAGCTATCGGCTGAGCATCTTGCACTTCTGGTCGCTGGTGTTCATCTACATCTGGGCGGGGCCACACCACTTGCACTACACGGCGGTGCCCGAATGGGCACAAACGCTGGGCATGGTGTTCTCTCTCATGCTGTGGATGCCCAGTTGGGGCGGCATGATCAATGGCCTGCTCACGCTCCGTGGCGCGTGGCACAAAGTCACCACCGATCCGGTCCTTAAGTTCTTTGTCGTAGGGATCACGTTCTATGGCATGAGCACCTTCGAGGGCCCCCTGCTCTCGATCAAGGCGGTCAACGCGCTCAGTCACTACACCGATTGGACGATCGCCCACGTTCACGCCGGTGCCCTCGGCTGGAACGGCTTCATGACCTTCGGCATGATCTACTGGCTGGCCCCGAGGCTGTTCCAGACGAAGCTGTTCAGCACGAAGCTGGCGGAAGCGCACTTCTGGACCTCAACCATCGGCATCTTGGTTTACGTCTGCCCGCTGTACGTCGCGGGAATCATGCAGGGGCTCATGTGGGGGACCATGACCCCCACCGGCCAGCTCGCCTACCCCGACTTTGTGGAGACAACCAAAGCGATCATCCCGATGTACTACCTCCGCGCGATCGGCGGCAGTCTGTATATCGTTGGGGCCGTGATTGGCTGCTACAACTTTTACCGCACCTGGAAGTCGCGGCCCGCGGTGTACGACGTTCCGGTCTACGAGGCACCGGCGCTCCGCGACGTAGCTTTCACGCCTGAGCGCCCGCCGCAGTCTGAACTCGATCAGGTGCTTGGCTTTGCCCGCTGGCTTGACGTGTTCAGCAGCTTCTGGTGGCACCGCGTTTGGGAACGCAGGCCGATCAAGTTCACCGTGATGACGGTTCTGGCGGTGGCGGTGGCATCGCTACTGGAGCTGATTCCGACGTTTGTGATTCGCTCGAACGTGCCAACCATCGCTTCGGTAACTCCCTACACGCCGCTCGAACTCGCCGGGCGCGACCTGTTCGTGAGCGAGGGTTGCTACAACTGCCACTCGCAGATGATTCGCCCCACGGTTGCTGAGACCAAGCGCTACGGCGACTACAGCAAGCCGGGTGAGAGCGTCTACGACCATCCTTTCCAATGGGGCTCGCGTCGTATCGGGCCCGACCTCGCTCGCGAGGGGGGCAAGCAGAGCCACCAGTGGCATGTAATGCACTTCCGCAATCCCGCATACCTCAACCAGGGGTCGATCATGCCGGCCTATCCCTGGCTGATGCGGAAGGAGCTGGACTTCGAGTCGATTCCGCTACGGGTTGGTGCGATGCAAACACTGGGCGTTCCCTATCCCCAGTACGAAGGCAACGACCGTAACAAAGCCAAGGCCGACGCCGAGGCGCAAGCCGCCCAGATCGCCAAGGAGTTTGTAGAGCAAAACGATTTGCAGCCCTACCGGGACCTGAAGGGGCGGGAATACGACCTCAAAGACAAACAGGTTATCGCCTTGGTGGCTTACCTGCAGAGAGTGGGGACGGATCTGTTCAAGACCCCCGAGCCGACCCCTTCCGAAGGGGACGTGCCCCCCAGCGAAGACGAAGCCCCCAACCTGGCACAAGAACCTGATCCTTCTGATGCCCCCGCGGCCGAGCCCGCGCGGACAGCCGCCCGAGCGATCCCCACCGCAGGAGAACGACAATGATTAAAGAAGCCCTCTCACAAGCCGGCTTGGCACCGATAGCGGTAGTGGGACTGATCGCTTTTTTTGCGGTGTTCGTTGGGGTGCTTGTGTGGACGATGACTCGCCCGCGGCGCGATATCGAAACGTGGTCTTCGCTGCCATTGGCAGACGGGAAGGACCCCGTGCAACCGCGTACGCCCCCAACATCATCTGACACCGACCCCCTCACCACCGATCGACTCCAAGCCACACAACTGCCCACGGTCAAGAAATCGTGTGGCAAGTGCGAACGCTGCGATTGCGATCCTCAGCCCCTCGTAAAGGTTGGAGTCGCGACACCGGCCTCGGTGTGATCCGCCTCATTCACTTCCGCAGCTTGCTGCTATCTCCACTTACGTTTCCGCTTGCCGTAACGCAACCTTCCTCGCAAACGCTCTGGTCCGATGGCCGAACAAGATCCTCAATCGCGTGACGAAAACAATCCCGAGTTGGCTGGCCACAGCTACGACGGGATCCAGGAATACGACAACCCGACACCACGCTGGTGGGAACTACTGTTCGTCGGTTCGATACTGTTCAGTGTGGTCTACACAATCTGGTTCCATTCGCCACAGAAAGGCCGAACCATTGAGAAGCGCTACGAGGCAAACTTGGCGGCGAACATGCGGCTACAGTTCGGCGAGATCGGCGACCTGACCGCAGACGAAGCAACGATTCTTAAGTACATGAACGACGAAGAATGGCTTAAGGTTGGTGCCTCAACTTTCACCACCAACTGCGTCTCTTGCCACGGCCGCGAAGGGGAGGGCCTCTCAGGACCCAATCTGACCGATGAGCACTACCTGAACGTTAAGCAAATTGCGGATATCGCCAAGGTCGTAACCGAGGGTGCCAAGAACGGCGCGATGCCCGCCTGGGGCAATCGCTTGCATCCGAACGAGATCGTGCTGGTCTCGTCTTACGTCGCTTCGTTGCGTGGACAAAATGAGACGGGGCCTCGGCCTGCTGAAGGACAGATTATCGCTCCTTGGCCGGTGCCTAACGAAACAAATGACAAAGCGCCGGACGATAAAAATCAGCAAGCGTTTGGTACCGACACTTCAGTGCGCTGACCTTTGACCTTACTTCGGCGGTCTGACGGTCAGGCACCCAGGCGTTGGCACTCGTTGTCCGCCGCAGCGCTCGCGCGCTTGACAACCCTCTTGAGCCAGAAGGCTCACTTCGATGACTACCACGAACCAACTGCCTGTCCTCCAACCCGAAGAGCGGGTCCTCTCAACGCTTGATCAAGATGGGCGTCGGCGTTGGTTGTCTCCGCGTCTGTCGACCGGACGATTTTGGTCTCGACGACGACTCGTAGCCTATGGGTTGATCGCCCTCTACACGCTGCTGCCCTTTATCCGCATCGGCGGTCGACCGGCCATACAGCTGGACCTCTTCAATGGCCGGTTTGCTCTTTTCGGTCTTGAACTCCGCCCCACCGACCTGGAGCTGCTGGCGGTCTTTGGGCTGCTGGTCGGACTGAGCATTTTCTTCTTGACCGCGATCTTTGGACGGGTCTGGTGTGGTTGGGGATGTCCGCAGACGGTCTATATGGAGTTTGTGTTTCGCCCCCTCGAACGCTTCTTTACCGGAGTGTCTGGCAGGGGGGGCAAGCCACGCGGCTCGGTTCCTGCCTGGCGAAGCGGCCTGATGTACCTCGTCTTCTTGGTGATTTGCTGGCACCTAGCGAACACGTTTCTCGCCTACTTCGTTGGCGTCGAGGCGCTGCATCGTTGGATCTGGACCCAACCCCCTTGGGCGCACCCCGGTGCGTTTGCGTTGGTTCTCAGCGTGACGGTTTTGATGATGTTTGATTTCTGCTATTGGCGCGAGCAGATGTGCATCATCGGCTGCCCCTACGGCCGCTTCCAGTCGGTGCTCTTAGACCCCTCCAGCCTGATCGTCGGCTACGATAAACGCCGTGGCGAACCACGCGGTCGCGGACGCGATCGCCAAGAGAAAGGACTCGGAGACTGCGTCAATTGCCACATGTGTGTCGATGTCTGCCCCACTGGCATCGACATCCGTGACGGGCTCCAGCTTGAGTGTATCAACTGCACTCAGTGCATCGATGTTTGCGACAGCGTGATGGATCGGGTTGGCACGCCGCGCGGACTGATCCGATATAGCTCGCAGCGTGCGTTGGCGGGGGAGCCGACACGTATCGTGCGAGCACGCGTGCTGATCTATGCCGGGGTTATCCTCGGGCTCTTGATCCTGTTCCTAACCCTGCTTACAAACCGCCGGCCTTTTGATGTCACGCTGCTGCGTGGACTTGGTCGTCCGTTCTCAACAGCACCGGGCGGAGAGATCGAGAATCTGTTGCGGGCAAAGATCGTTAACCGGGGCACCGCTGCCAATCGTTATCAGATCGAGGTGCTTTCGCCCGCAACCGTGCACCTCGCCGAGGTGCGTACGCTCGAAATCGAAGCCGGCGATTCTCTCACCGAGCCAATCCGCTTGCTCGCGCCGAGCACCGCCTTTGCCGAGCGAGGGGGCACGCTCGAGATAGCACTGCGTTTCCGCGATCAAACGGAGGGGCAAGTCGAATTGAACTATTGGCTCTTCGGTCCCGCTAAGGTGCCATCGCCTGCTCCGTCCAGCAATCTCCTGAGCAACCCATGAACACGCCTCAACTTATTTCAAGCGGAGTCGGCCGCGGTGCTGAGTCGCAGCCAACTGATCCCCCCTCACCCGGGGAAGGGTGGCGTAGCGCTCGCTGGCCGCTGCTAGTTGTCGTGCTGCTGGGGGGCCACGCCGTGATTATTACCGTTGCTCTGCTGCTTTCGCTCGCCTGGATCCCCGCCGCGCTAACCGCCCCGGCCGGCTACGAAGAGGCTCTTGCCTGGGACGATCTGCAAGCGGCTCGCCAACGCAGCGACCAACTGGGCTGGAGCCTGGAGTTGTCTCCCACGGACAAAAACTTACTCAACGGCGACCGTGTTGTCGAAATCCGTCTCGTTGATCGCGGCGGTCAGCCAATCCGCAACGCTGAGATAAAGCTGCAGATGTACCACCTGTCACGTCCCGGGACGGTCTTTGTTAGCGAAGTTCTGCCCGACGAGAGCGGTCTGTACACCACAGCACTGCCGATGCGTCGCGAAGGTGCCTATCAACTGAAGGCGGTTGCCCAGCGCGGAGCCGAGCAGTTGCTGGTAGATACGGAGATCTGGTCCCCCGCTTCAATCGGAAGGCTGCCATGACCTCCCTTTTGCTGGCGGTGCTCGCGGCGAGCCTCTTCGGTTCGCTCCACTGTGCTGGCATGTGTGGCCCGTTGTGTGCCATTGCGGTCAGCGGTAACCGTCGTGGCGGCAGCGTCGCAGCCCTGCATGCCGCCTACCACGGTGGCAGGCTCGTCTCATACGCCTTGGTTGGCGCAATCGCAGGTAGTGCGGGAGCGATGCTCGACCTGGCCTCGACCCTTGCGGGGCTCCAGCCGTTTGCTCTGGCTGCGGCCGGGGGCATGATGATCTTGTTTGGCTTCGCTGAGATCGCGCGACAGCAGAAATTCGATAACGCCTTGGCCCGCTGGGGACATTGGCGACCTCCGCAGCGATGGACGCAAACCATCCAGCGTGGCCAGCGCTTCGCGGCAAAGCAGCCTGCTTTGCCGCGCGCTCTGGTCATCGGGCTGCTCACAACGCTGCTCCCGTGCGGTTGGTTGTATGCGTTCGTGGTGACCGCCGCAGGGGCAGGGGCACCTCTCACCGGAGCGACGGTGATGGCCGTATTCTGGTTAGGAACCTTACCGGTCATGCTCACGCTCGGCGTTGGCGTTCGGCGCCTGTCCGGCCTGCTGGGCGATCGGCTGCCGGTGCTTACCGCGACCGCTCTGGTAGCGGTTGGCCTTGTTACTCTGTCCGGACGGCTCGCGCTCGAGCCACAGGCAATAGCGGCTCAGGCGACTGCCGACGCGGCCGCCCACGCCGCCGCAGTGCCCAACCCCGATCAACTCCCCGCATGCTGTCGCGCCGGCAAGGAGCAGTCCGAGTGACTTCTGCCACAAGCGCTCAAGAGCCCGTCGAGCATGCTCAGGGAATTCCAAACGTAAGCTGCGATCACTGCGGCTTGCCCGTGCCTATCGCTTTGTTCGAGGCAGATGCTGCCCATCAATTCTGCTGCGGTGGTTGTGCCGTTGCTTACGAAGTGATCCACGGTGCCGGGTTGGACGAGTACTATGCGGTTCGGCAACGCGTCGTCTCATCGGCTCAGCCGTCGCAGGGGATCGGTTCAACCTATCTGGCTTATGATTCAAGCGTGTTTCTTGATCGTCACACGCACACCACTGAGGGGGGCCTGCGGGCGGCCGAGTTTCGGTTGGGCGGGGTTCACTGCGCAGCCTGCGTGTGGCTAGTAGAAAAGCTTCCGAAGATCGTCCCCGGGGTTGTCGAATCGCGACTCTCACTGGGGTCAGCACGAGCACGGGTGGTTTGGGATCCTGAGCGTGTGTCGCTCTCGTGCGTTGCCCGCCAGCTAGATCGACTTGGCTACTCGCCGCAGCCAATCCGCGATAGCGCGAATCGTCAGGTGCATGACGCCGACAATCGCCGCAGGCTAGTCCGCGTTGCCGTCGCAGGAGCGTTAGCGGGCAACAACATGCTGATCGCGCTCGCACTCTACGCGGGAGTGTTTGATGGCATCGAGACTCAGTTCGCGACGCTCTTTCGCTGGTTGAGCTTGGGACTCGGCTGGATCTCGCTGCTCTGGCCTGGTGCCACTTTCTTTAGGAGTGCCATCACGGGCTTGCGGGCTGGTGTACCGAACCTCGATCAACCAATCGCGGGCGCTCTCGCGGTTGGAGCCGTAGCAGGAACAGCAAACGTGCTGCTGGCGCGCGGCGATATCTACTTCGATTCGCTCAGTGTGCTCGTCTTCTTGCTGCTAGTAGGCCGGTATCTGCAAGCGATGCAGCAGCGATGGGCACATGAGGCCGTTGGCCTGATGTTGTCGATGACGCCCGATACGTGCCGCGTTGTCCGCGGCGCTGAACTTGTTGAAGAGCCGATCGAGGCTCTCGCTTGCGACGACGTGTTCGAGGTGCGCCCCGGCGAGCTCTTTCCCGCCGATGGTGTTGTTATCAGCGGACGATCGGCGATCGATCAATCGATCCTGACCGGTGAATCAACGCCGCACACCGTTGATCGGGGCGACACGGTTTGCGCAGCAGCGCAGAATCTCGCCGCGACGCTGCGGGTGAAGACATCTGCGGTCGGAGCCGAGACACGCGTCGGCAAGCTAACCCAACTTGTGGAAGACGGCCTCTCTACTAAACCGGCTATCGTACGCTTTGCCGATCGCGTGGCGGGCTGGTTCATCGTGATCGTCTCGGCACTCGCGGCGTTGAATCTCACGTGGTGGGGAACCACAACGGGCCTCGCCGGAGCCGTTGATTCAACCGTCGCTTTGCTCATCGTGGCATGTCCCTGCGCTCTGGGGCTGGCGACACCGCTGACGATGGCGGTCGCGATCGGCAAAGGCTCTCAGCGGGGCATGTTGATCAAGAGCGCGACGGCCCTCGAGCAACTGGCACGGATCAGCCCCAAGAATCCCGGACATCTGCTGCTCGACAAGACCGGCACGCTCACGCGCGCCGTGCTGCGCATGGAACAATGGCACGGACCGATTGAACTACAGTCCTGGGTTGCTGCGATCGAATCGGAATCAAACCACCCGGTGGCTAAGGCTTTAGTCGCCCGTCTCGGCCCCGTATCGGCAGAGCAAACCGATTCGCTGTTCGATCGCACCGAAGTGCACGGCAGCGGTGTCCGCGCGCGAACCCCACTAGGGCTGATGCTGGTGGGGTCTCCCCGCTTCGCGCGCGAGTCGGGCGTCTTCATCGCTGCCGACAAAGTCACACTGATCGATCACGGCCGCGCGCAGGGCTATCTGGTTGCCGTGGTGGCCCTCGATAACCATGTTCATGCCGTTATCTGGCTGAGCGATACGCTACAAGCGAATTGTCGCCGTGATATAGCAAGGCTCATTGAGGGGGGCTGGTGCCCGACGATTCTCTCGGGCGACGCATCACAACCCGTTCAGATGGTCGCGCAGGCGGTCGGTATCGAGCCGACGCAAGCCCACGGCGAGCTTTCACCTGAAGAAAAATTGGCACACGTTCGTCGGTGCGTTAGCGTTCCAGAAGGGGAACGCGGCGTGGTGGCGATGGTCGGAGACGGAGTTAATGACGCCGCAGCGCTCGCGGCGGCCGACGTTGGCATCGCGGTTCAAGGGGGGGCCGAGGTGTCCTTGGCGGCGGCTGACGTCTACTTGAATGAACCGGGGATCGGAAAGCTGGTTGAACTCGTTGAGCTGGCGGAAGAAACCATGCGGGTGGCCCGACGCAACCTGGGCCTATCGCTCGGGTATAACCTAGTGGCGGTTACGCTCGCGATCGCCGGCCTCATCACGCCGCTGGTCGCCGCGATTCTGATGCCTATCAGCTCGGCAACGGTGCTGGCCTCGGCGGCGACTTTCTCGACAACAAAGCGCTCGGCTTCTTCCCTCCAGCGGGAGCCCTCCTAGTGTCGGTCGTGTTTATCATGGCACCGATTGCGCTCGTGTTGGCCGCGGTTGCGGTCGTGGGCTTTGTTTGGGCGGCGCGTGACGGACAATTCGACGATGTCGAGACCCCCAAACACCGCATCCTGTTTGACGATCCCCCCCCAAAAGCCGACGTGACCGACAAACGCTAAGCGATTAAGCTAGGCGATCTGCGGCACGCGTCGGGTGCCAGCGCATCCTCCTTCCTTGATCCAGACACCATGCACCAACGCCAGCAAATCGGCACCACCACGGATTGTCAGACTGCCCCCCTCGAGGTTCCTAGCCCGCTCGATCGCCGCCAATTTCTTGGCCGCGGTTTTCTTGGCACGGGGGCTGCCATTGCCGCCGGGGCTTTCGCCAACCTGCACGGTGTGGGACGCCTCTCGGCCGCGGGCTTCCGCTCGCCGGGCGAGCGGCCCGTCTTCGGCTTCATTGGCACCGGAATCCGCTACGAAGCGCTGATCGCAGACGGAGTTCGTTTCGGGCCCTGCGCAGCAATCTGCGACGTTGACGGTGCTCAACTCCGCGCTGCGGCCGATAAGCTTGGCCGGGTTTACAACGATGCCGGACTCTCGGCCCCGCAAGTCGATCAGTGCGAGGACTACCGCTATGTTCTTGATCGACCGGATATCGATGTGGTGGTGATCGCGACGCCCGATCATTGGCACGTCAAGATCGCGGTCGAGGCCCTGCACGCTGGCAAGGATGTCTACTGCGAGAAACCGTTGACGCTGACGATCGACGAAGGCCGCGTGATCCAGAAGGCGATCGCCGACACGGGACGCGTGTTTCAGGTCGGCACGCAGCAAAGATCCGAAGTCGATTTTCAGATCGCAGCCGGAATGATGCGCGAAGGGCGGATCGGCAAAGTCCGTCGTGTCACGTGCGGCATCGACGACTCGCCGAGCAGCGATGCCCTGCCGCTCTGCGCACCGCCCACGGAAATGAACTGGAATCGCTGGCTAGGGCCGGCCCCCTGGGTCGAGTACCGCGCTGCCGAGAAGCCGAGCGGAATTGGCTATGGGGGTCATCAGCCCCAGAGCCGTGGACACGTTCATTTCCGCTGGTGGTACGAATACGCCGGCGGCAAGCTGACCGACTGGGGCGCGCACCATGTCGATATCGCGCTGTGGGCTCTCAACAAATCCGACGGATCAATCGGCCCCTTCACGGTCGAGGCGTTGCGTGCTGAGCACCCGGTTCCCTTTGAGGATGGCATGCCTACCCTCGATGATCGTTTCAACACCGCCACCTCTTATCACCTGCGAGTGACGTTCCAAGATGGCATTGAACTCGACATCGTCGATTTTTCTGACGAGCTGAAGTTTGGTAACGGCATCCTGTTCCAAGGCGACGCCGGCCGCTACTTCGTCAACCGTGGCAAGCTGACCGGCAAGCCGGTCGAGGACCTGACCGACAAGCCGCTTGCCGGGGACTATCTGAAAGCCATTTACGATGGCCCCGCCGATCCGAACGCCCCTTCAGCCCACATGGCCAACTTCATGGCGTGCGTCAAGTCGCGACAGACGCCAATCTCCGACGCCGCGTCACACCATCGGCATCTGACCGTTTGTCACGCCGCGAATATCGCGATGCGTCTCGGACGTAAACTGACTTTTGATCCCGCCACCGAGCGCTTCGTCAACGACGATCGGGCGAACCAGCTGATCGCCCGCGAGAACCGCAAGGGCTACGAGATCGCCGTATGAGTCGACAGGCGCTAGCGACGCTGTGGCTTGCGCTGGGCATGAGCGCGGCCCCAACCGGTGCCGGCGAGGTTATCGAGGAACTGATCTTCCAAGTTGCACCGGAGGCACGCGCTGAATTCTTGCGTGCGGATCGCGTTATCTGGACGACAGCCCTTGAGACCCAGCCCGGTTTTCTAGGTAAAGAAACGCTGCTGCCGGCGAGTAATCCGGATCAGGTGCGTTTGCAGATTCGCTGGCGCTCGCAGGCCGATTGGGATGCCGTGCCGGCGGACCTGCTTGCTCAGGCTGACCGTCTTTTTCGCGCGGCGTTGCCGGAAACCGACTTCCGAATGCTCTCGGCTCGCGGGTTGGTAATCGCTCCGACTCGGGCGGTAACCCACTGGCGGGTGTCGGAACTCCTGACGACCGAACGGCTCGCTCTGACCGGGATCGTGTCAATTCCGCGCGATCCGGTCTATCACATGGCCAAGCGTTTTATTGCGGTCCCACTCACCCCGGTAATCGAGGCCGCGACGAAAGACTGGCATCCCGCGCGTGTCGACCGTTGCGTTGTGGTTTTCGATTGTGTTGACGATTACCGTTCGCAGATGCCGCTCCGGCGGTTTCTTAGCCAGTCGGCTTGGCTCGCCTTTCGCGACGCGGAGGCACCCCAGGGCCAGCGGTGGATGAGCGATCAGGGCCCCGCGCCAGCGAAGATGGGCGAGGCTTACGTCGTTTGGCCAGGCGTTGATACGGCAGACCGCTCGTTCACGTGGCCGTATGCGGTGACGCGTGTTCGGCTGCTGGAAGCGCTGGCGGCGGCCGATCAAGCAGCCGATCCGCAACCGGATTGAGCCGGTGCTGGGCAACCCACGCAATCGCATCGACACAAACCGCATCGCCGAAGCCAAACAACGCCTGATTCAGCGGGACGCTCACCCGGTAGCCGTCGGCCCCCATCAGCCGGGCACACTCGTCGGCGTTGAGCAGCCGCACGCGATACGCGCCGCCGCCGGCTTGGAAGAGGATCTGCCGCCCGCTGCCCCCTTTGGGCGTTCGCAGGCAGCCGGCTAGGCCGTCGGTCCGCAGCTCGGCCATCGACTTGCCCTTCCGCACGCGGCGGAACACCGTGCCGTAGCTCGTCTTGGTGCCGGCGATCATCCGCTCAGCGGTGGCGCGATGCCGCTCGCTCATCTGATTGAGCAGGTACTCAGCCCGCTCGTCGTTCCACCACTGCGGCGAGTCGCTTGGCAAATCGCGATCGAGAACCGTTTCCAGCCGCCGGGCACCGTAGGGAGGGGGCTCGGGCAGCGCGGCGAGGGACCACGCAAGATCGCCCAGCGCACGGATCGACGAGACCAGCTTAAGGGGCCGCACGGTTGTTGGTTCGAGTTGGTCGAGGCAGTGCGTGTTCACGTCCGGCGCGAATTCCGTTTGCACGCCCACGACAAACAACCGGGGCCGGCTCTGCGGGGTGAAGTGTGCGGCATCGACAACCATGGCATCTGCGGCGTAGCCCAATTCATTGATCGCGGCGATCAATGACCGAAAGTCGGCCCCGTCGCGGGAGGTCAGCAGGCCCGTGACATTCTCGATCAGCACCAGCGGCGGCCGCGCCGCGCCCATCCGTCGCAAAAGGTCGATCCAGCCCCAAAACGCCGATGACTGGCCGGCGTTGAGCCCGCGCCGAGCGCCCGCGAGCGACAGATCGGTGCAGGGAAACGAAGCGTGAGCAAGCAGCGTAGGCGGAACGGTTGCGGCCGAGAGCCGATGGATATCTTCCACGACATAGTGCGGCGAGGGCCCGAAGTGCCCCCGGTGCATGCGGTGTTTCTGCTCGTCGAGGTCGTTGGCGAACTCGACCACCCAGCCCGCTTGCTCCAGCCCCATCCGTGCGAGCCCGACCCCGGCAAAGTACTCCGCCGCTGTCCAGCCGGTACGCGAAGGAGGGCAGGGCGAGCAATCAAACAGCAGGGGTTGGGGTTCCATTCCGTTGGCAGGTCAGATGCTAAAGGTCGAGAGAACGGCAGCATCACTCAGGGTTGACGGTCGCGCGTTGTCTCCTACAGAATTCGTCTTGGTCACAAAGTTCGCTGCAAAGAGCTTATCGTCCTCACTCATCCGTAACGCACCCCTCGCTCGCGCTCTTCACGTTCTTGATGTACTTGTAGAGCGTGCCGCGGTTGGCCTTGTACGCGGGGGCCTTCCAAGCGGCCTTGCGTTTGGCAAACTCCGCGTCGGTCACGTCGACCGTGATCAGGTTGGCCTCGGCGTCGAGCGTGATGCGGTCGCCGTTCTGCACCAACGCAATCGGCCCTCCCACCTGCGCCTCGGGGCATACATGGCCGACGATGTAGCCGTGCGAACCGCCGCTGAAGCGGCCGTCGGTAATCAGGGCCACGTCCTTACCGAGGCCAGCCCCCATGATGACGCTGGTGGGGGTAAGCATCTCGGGCATGCCGGGGCCCCCCTGCGGGCCTTCGTAGCGGATGATGATGACATCCCCCTTCTTAATTTTCTTCTGCTCCACCGCGGCGAGCATGTCTTCTTCGGAATCGAAGCAATTGGCGACCCCGGTGAATTGCAGCCCCTCTTTGCCCGTGATCTTCGCCACGGCCCCCTCGGGGCAGAAGTTGCCACGCATGATCCGGATATGCCCCGTCGCCTTGAGCGGCTTACTGACCGGCATCACCACGTCTTGGCCAGCGGACAGACCGGGCAACTCGGCGAGGTTCTCTGCGAGCGTCTTGCCGGTAACGGTCAGGCAGTCGCCTTCGATGAGCCCCTCTTCTAGCAGCAGCTTGAGGACCGCCGGGGTGCCGCCGACCTTATGCAGGTCTTCTTGCACGTACCTGCCCGAAGGCTTGAGGTCGGCCAGGAAGGGAACGCGGTCGCTTGTCTTCTGGAAGTCGTCGATCGTCAGCGTGACGCCCACGCTGCGGGCCATCGCCAGCAGGTGGAGCACCGCGTTGGTCGAACCGCCCACCGCCATGATGAGCGCCATGGCGTTCTCAAACGCTTGACGCGTCATGATGTCGCGCGGCTTGATGTCTTTCTCTAGCAGGTGGTGAATGGCCTTGCCGGCGGCACGGCACTCGTCGAGCTTGGCCGGGTCTTCGGCGGGGATGCTGCTGCTGTAAGGCAGCGACATGCCCATGGCTTCGATCGCCGAAGCCATGGTGTTGGCCGTGTACATGCCGCCGCAGGCACCGGCACCAGGACAACTCTTGCGGACGATTTCCTTGCGCTCATCCTCGCTGATCGTGCCGGCCAGGTACTCTCCGTAACACTGGAAAGCGGAAACGATGTCGCGCTTTTCGTCGGCTCCCGAGCGCTTGGTAAAGCCCGGCTTGATCGTGCCGCCGTAGATCATGATGGCCGGACGGTTGAGCCGCCCCATCGCCATCACGCAGCCCGGCATGTTCTTGTCGCAGCCCGGCAGGGCGACCAGGGCGTCGTACCACTGGGCCTGCATGACCGTCTCGATGCTGTCGGCGATCAGGTCGCGCGACTGGAGGCTGTACGACATGCCGCTGGTGCCCATCGAGATGCCGTCCGACACGCCGATGGTGTTAAAGCGCATTCCGACCAAGCCGGCGGGTGACATTCCCGTTTTGACCTGCGCGGCGAGATCAAGCAGGTGCATGTTGCACGTGTTGCCCTCGTACCACACGCTGGCGATGCCAACCTGGGGCTGGTTCATCTGCTCGTCGGTCATACCCGTCCCGTAGAGCATTGCCTGGCTGGCACCCTGCGATTTGGGCTGGGTGATCTGACGGGAATACTTGTTCAGCGGCTCAGACATTTCGCGTGATTTTGCGGGTTAAATGAAATCGGATTGGCGGCTCGTTAGGAGGGGGCGACCCCCGCAGGCGTTCCTCGCCAGACGCAGTTTACCCGGCCCGGGTTCGCCGGGGCGAGGGTGCCGCGCCGCAGGCAAGCTCCCGCTGATTGGACCGGTCCGCTGCGACAGATCGGCTAAACTGCGGCCTGCAGAGCGGGTATCTTGCTTCCGCTCGATACCGGATCCGCGCCTCCTCCCCTGTTCCCTGTCCCGATAAGCATGCCGCCCGAATTTCTGTTCTTCGATCTGGGCAGGGTGCTGCTCGACTTCTGCCATGATCGCATGGTCCGTCAGATGGCCGCGGTCGCCGGTGTCCCGGAGAACACCCTGCGACAGGCCCTGATGCCCTCGGGAGAGCTCCGGCCCGGCGACTCGCAGTGGCAACTCGAGGAAGGCACACTCGCCGAAGACGTTTTCTACGAACAGCTCGCCGACGCCCTGGGCTGTCGTCCTCCGCGGGCCGATCTGGAACTCGCCGCGAGTGATATTTTTACGCCGATCGCCCCGTCGCTGGCTCTGCTATCTCGGCTCCATCGGGCCGGAAACCGCCTGGGTCTGCTCTCGAATACGAGCCCGATCCACTGGCGATTCTTTATGGACGGTCGGTTTCCGGTTCTGAACGAAGCGTTTGAGATCGCATTGGGGAGCTTCCATTTGAAAGCGATGAAGCCCGCCCCGCCCATCTATCAGGGGGCAGCCGCGCTGACCGGGGTGGCCCCGGAAAGGATTTTCTTCGCCGACGACCGGGCCGACAACGTGGCCGGTGCGATCGCCTGTGGCTGGGACGCGATTGTGTTCACGGATCCGCTGCAGCTGACCGCTGAACTACGCCTCCGCGGGGTTGCTGGGGCTTGAACTCGCGTAGCCGCGCAGCGTGCTGGTGCCTTAGAATCGCATTACACGCTGAGAATTAGATCCCCCCTACATTTTTGCACCAGGCCGCACGGATGCGTCTCGGAGTCTTCTTGCCCAACTGGATCGGCGATGTGGTGATGGCCACGCCGGCCCTTGACTCGTTACGCGAGCTCGCGGGTCCTGAGGGGCGGGTCGTCGGCGTTATGCGTCCGTATGTGGCCGACGTGCTCGCGGGTCTGGAAACCCTCGACCGACACGTATTCTACAAACCCCGGGCGAAAGACCGCACGCTAAGCGGGGCCGCGGTCATCGCCGCGCTGCGCGAGGAACGCCTCGATGCGGTGGTCTTGCTGACCAACTCGCTCAGGACGGCCTGGCTCGCCTGGCGCAGCGGCGCATCCGAGCGAATAGGCTACGAACGCGATCAACGATCGTGGCTGCTCTCGACCCGGTTGCGCGATCCGCGCCGTCGCGGTAAAAGAGCCCCGCTACCCCAGATCGATTCCTATCTGAATCTGGCCTATGCCGCCGGTGGCGCGTGGCGCTCGCCCGAACTGCGTCTGGCCACAACTCCCCAAGACGAAGCGGCCGCCGACGACGCGTGGTCAAAGCTCGGGCTGCCCCAAGGTGAGCGCGTGGTGGTGTTCAACACGGGCGGTGCGTACGGCGACGCCAAGAGTTGGCCGGCCGAACACTTTGCCGAGCTTGCGCGGAGGCTGGTCGCGGACGAAGGGTTGGCCGTGGTTGTCAATTGCGGCCCTGGCGAACGCGAGACCGCCAACCGCATCGCCGAACTCGCCGGCTCGCCTGCCGTCGTCAGTCTGGGCCGTATCGATTCGCTTCCGATCGGGCTCTCAAAAGCGATCATCCGGCGGAGCCATTTGTTGGTAAGCACCGACAGCGGGCCCCGCTTTTTCGGCATTGCCTTCGGCAAGCCGGTGGTCTCATTGTTTGGACCGACCGACCCGATGGCCACCAAGACCCATTACGCACACGAGGAACGACTCTCGCTCGCGTTGGATTGCCAGTTCTGCTGGGCCAGAGAATGCCCGCTCGGCCATCATAATTGCATGACGGAGCTGACGGTTGCGCGGGTTCTGCGGGCGGTGCACGCCGCTCTAGACGGTCGCTCGGCGATTGTCGCGGCGTGAGTGCAGACGGCACGGGCTGTGCCGAGAGGGACGGAATAGTGGTAGACCGCATTGTCGTTAGCTGCCAGCCAGCTCGGCGTAGGATTCTTAGATCTGTCCGTCTTGTTTGGGGGATAGAACGTTCGCCCCTTAGGCCCCGGCGTTGCTGTGTTCGCGATCGACTCGTTCCAGCCGATAACCATCGGTATTGCCAGTGCGTTAGCCCTCGCGGGTTACTGGCTCGGGGTCCGAAAGGGGAGGGCACTCGTGCCGCGTGAGAAGACGCGATCGGCTACGGAGAAAAGTCAGGGCGAAGATCTCCGAGCCAGCTGCGGTCAATCGGCACCCGAGCAAGGTGCCAGCGCCCTCTTGGCTGGGCTTGATGCCCCTGCGGCTCTGCTTGACGAGGAGGGACGCATCGTTGCCTTCAACGAGCTGTTTCAGGCGTTTACCAAGAGGGGAGGCACCGAGCTCAGCGAAAGCGATCGAACACCCTTTAACAAAACTTTGTGTAAGGAACTGTGCGGCGAAGTTAGTGCTCAGCAGATCCAATCCGCATTGAGCGAAATCTTGATCGGGGCCCTGCCAAACTTCTCTACCAATCTGTCGATACTCTTTGCAGCGGAGCCTCTTCAGTGCCGTGTGAAGATCGCACGGCTTGGTGCCGACGCTAGCGCGCGGGCGCTGGTGTTGGTCGAAGACCATACCGAACAACGGCGTCGTGAACAGCGACTGCAAGACGCCAAACTAAAAGCCGAGACCCTTGCCAGCGCACTGGAAGGCAGCCAGAAGGCAATCGAGCTGGCCGTTAACGGGGGCAATCTGGGTCTGTGGCACTGGGACATCAAGACCGGGTACTTCGAGCTCAGCCACGACTGGCTGGTCAACCTGGGGCACACCGATACCGACCTCGGAGCCGCGGTGGACTCGTTCCGCGAGCTGCTCCATCCCGACGACCTCGTCCTGTGGACAGAAGACGACGCGGCGAGCCTCGCTTTAGGAGAACCCTACGACCGGCAGTTCCGCTTGCGTCGGGCTAACGGCACTTATTCCTGGGCGCATGCCCTGGGGCGTGCTAACGCGCGTCGCGACGATGGCGTTCCCGAGAGCCTGTCGGGCATTTTTCTCGATATCGATGCCAACAAAACCGCCGTCCTCAAGGACGTCGGCATGGCCAAGATCATCGAAGAATCTTTCAATGAGGTTTATGTTTTCGACTCGGACAATTGGCGCTTTCTCGACGTGAACCGCGGCGCTCGCGAGAATCTGGGCTGGGCGCTCGAGGAACTCGCCGAGATGACCCCCGCCGACATTCTGCCCGATTACACTCTCGAACAGTTGCGTGAGCTGGTCCGCCCCCTTGAACAGGGAGAGAAGCCCCGGGTTGAGTTCGAGACCTATCATCAGCGTCGCGATGGATCGACCTATCCGGTCATGATTCATCTTCAGCGTTCCGAGCTAGTTGGCAGAGCGGTGTACGTTGCTATCGGAATGGACCTAACTAACCGTCGCGAGCTCGAGTCACAGCTCGCTCAAGCGCAGAAGCTCGAATCGATCGGTCAACTGGCGGCGGGCGTTGCCCATGAGATGAACACCCCGCTGCAGTACGTTAGCAATAATCTGCACTTCCTCTCCGACGTGATGGACCAATTGCTGCAGGTCATCGACTGCTACGAAGATAATCTGAATTGCGATGTCTCTCCGCTCACGTGGAAGGAACGGATCGATAACGTGCGGGCAACTCGGCTTGCCAGTCGCTTCGATCGGGTGCGGAAGGAGCTGCCGACGGCGCTGGCCGACAGCCTTGAGGGGGTGCAGCGCGTCCTCCATATCGTCCGCTCAATGAAAGAGTTTTCGCACCCCGGTGACCGGTTAAAGACGTCGACCGATCTGAACAACTCGTTGACGAGCATGGCGACCATCACCCGCAATCGCTGGAAGTTCGTGGCCGATCTCGATCTGCAACTCGATCCCAACCTCCCCCTGATCGATTGCTACCAGGGAGAGATGAACCAGGTCTTTGTGAACCTGATTATCAATGCTTCAGACGCCATCGCCGCTTTAAACCCTGCCCCCGATGAGGCCAACCGCGGAAAAATCGTCGTCTGCACCCGCCGCCAAGGATCGGAAGCCATCATCGAGGTGCAGGACACGGGCTGTGGCATGTCGGAAGCGGTCCGCTCCAAAGTGTTTGATCCGTTCTTCACCACCAAAGAGGTTGGTAGGGGCACGGGCCAAGGGCTGTCGCTCAGCCACACCATTGTCGTGGGCCACCACGGCGGGCGAATCGAGGTCAGCAGTCGGCTCGGAGTCGGAACCACCTTTACTGTCCGCTTGCCGATCGCCAACACCAACAACCCTCGACAAGAAAGCCCCTGCCCAGCGGACAGGCTCGAATTGTTACCGGTCGCTGCCGGTTAATCGGCCGCAAAGCCTTGTCTTATCCTCAACGTATCGCCCACGACACTTCTACAAACGCTCATGAACGTTCCCATCACGAATAATCGAGTGCTCCTTGTCGATGACGACGCGATGCTGCTCGCCAGCATGGAGCGATGTCTGGGGATGGAGTTCGAGCTGACCACGGAGCTTTCGGGCGTTGCAGCGCTTAACACAATGAAAAACTCCGAGAGCTTCGGGGTTATCGTCAGCGACATGCGGATGCCGGTGATGGACGGTGTCGAGTTCTTGCGCGAAGCCGCTTTGCTCTCGCCAGATTCCATCATGATGATGCTGACCGGGAATCAAGACATGCAGACCGCCGTTCGTGCTACACGCGAGGTATGTGTCTCGGCGTTTCTCAACAAGCCCTGCGACCCCAGCGAGATCGCCGCAGCGATCCGCTCTTGCCTCAAGCATCATCAGCTTGTACGCCGCGAACGAGACCTGCTGAGCGAAACTCTCCCCGACTTGATAAGACTCATCGGCGACGCTTGCGGCCTACAGCAACGACCATCGTTTCAAGAGGCTGAAAAGCAGTTCGAAGCGAAGCGCGAAGCAGCAGGCATTCCCGACCGATGGGAGTACCGGCTCGCCGCAACGCTGGCCTTTGGCGGGCTCGGCAAGTCGGGGGAGAGTCTCGCAGAACTCGGTATAGCGGTCCGCGAGATTCCCCGCCTGAGCGGCGTTGGTGAGATGCTGATCAGGAGCGCCGAATGCGCTGCTGAGCCCCTCGCGCCTTGGGACGATCCCGACTGGCAATCCGGTCGTCAGCCTGAGACTTTGTCTGACGAAGAACTCATTCCCCTTGGTGCCGCGCTGCTGCACGCGACACGAGAAGAATACGCCACGACGAATCGCTAGTACGGTTTACGCCCCGAGATCTCCGGTGGCGTCAGATCCGTGCCGCGAACCTGGCACCTCCGAGCCCTCGGCTTAGAGCCCCTTGGGCAGCTGGGGAGGTCGAAACCGGCGGTGTGGCTCGCTGAGCGTTGCCAGGAACGCCGCGAGATCGCCCAGGTCCTGCTCATTCAGCCCCAGGGGTTTCACCAGCGGGCTCTTGATCGGGCGGGGAGCATCGGCATTCAAGCTGCTCGTGCGGAGCCCATCGGACGGCATGCCCGCATTGTATAGCCTGAGCACCTCGTCCATATCGAACAGCCCATTGTGCATGTAGGGCTCGGTGCGCGTGATGTCTCGCAGCGAAGGCGTGCGAAAAGCACCGACATCTTCCGCGAGTCCTGTCTGCTTGAAACGCCCCAGATCTTCAAAGGGCCGTCCGTACATACTCAGGCCGATGTTGTGGAACTTATCGTCCGTCATCACCGGACCGTTATGACAGTTCAGGCACCGGGCATCGGTGCGAAACAGATGCAAGCCCGAAAGCTCTTCGTCGCTGAGCTTTCGGTAGTTCCCCTTTACGAACGAGTCAAAGCGTGTCTGCGAGCTCACGACCGTCCTCTCGAACGCCGCTAATGCCAGAGCTACCTCTTCGATAGTTGGCTGCTCGATTCCAAAGACCTTACGGAACTGATCAACGTAGCCGGGAATTCCGGCGAGTCGGCCGATGAAGAGCTCATCGCCCGAGTGCATCTCGTCGGCGTTAGCGAGAACATCCTTCGCTTGCTGCTCGAGGCTCGGCGCACGACCGTCCCAGAACATCGTTGTGCGATAACCGCTGTTGAGCACCGACGGCGCATTCCGCGCGAGCTCACGCCGATTGTGTCCGAAAGAGACGGTTCGTCCATCGCCCCAGCCAAGGTCGGGATCGTGGCAAGAGGCGCACGCGATCTGACCACTTCCCGAGAGCCGCGGATCGTAGAAGAGCAGTTTGCCAAGGGCTGCCTTTTCAGCATCGGGCGGGTTCGCGGCCGGATGCTCCATCGGCGGTAGCAGACCGAGCTCGCGGTGCTCGACCTCTGCATCGAGCGTCGGAGCCGGCCACTCGGCAGACGGTCGCTGGTAAAGCTCACGCAATTCGGCAAAGTACGCGCTGCGCTCCGCCGCCGACATCGGTTCGCGGGGGGGGAGGCCCAGGCGGCGCGAAACCCGCTGAGCCACGACGCGCACCGCGGCTGTCGCGGAGGATGCGGTAGGCGCTTCGGCGGAAGCTGCTTGCGCAGACGTGGTTTCTAGGCGCTGAGCCGGATCGGCTCCTGCGAGCCCGCCGCTCACCAGTCCGGCGATTAATAATCCTGAGCTCAACCGAGCAAAGTTAACGCGAACGATCATCGGCACGCTGTATTCCTCTCTCGAATCACGCTTATCACTGAACACCGCGACGGCGAATCTTTCCGATCATCGCGAAAAGCAACAGCACCGCGGCGGAAGGCTCGGGAACGGCAGCACTAGCCGCTGCCGAGAGTCCGAACGCATCTTTCCACACCTGATAGTCGTCTTGATCGATCACGCCATCTCCGTTGCCGTCAGCGGCCAATCCGACCCCTGTCTGCCCGAGCGAGTCACGCCAAAGCGTGTAGTCCGCGACGTCAACGAAGCCGTCGTTGTTGAAGTCCGCTCCCGAGGGATTGATCACGGTATTGTCCCGCCACACGGTGTAATCGGCCACATCGATGACACCGTCGCGGTTGCCGTCGGCATCCAATCCAACCCCCGCGGCACCGTAAGCCGCCACCCAGGTGGCGTAGTCGGCCCCGTCTACGTCGCCATCGCGATCGTAGTCGCCGTCGAGCCCGCCGACACCGCCAAACGCCGCGATCGCGTCCGCCAGGAACTGGCCCGTATAGCCACGGCCCATGAGCTCTGAGTCGCTCGGGGCGGGCTGACCCAGATCGTTGATCCAGGCCTCAGCAATCACCGCCAGATCGACCTCGTTGACGAGATTCACGTCCGGGGCCAGGAAAAAGTAATCGGGGTCGATGCTGGCGAAGTCACCGGTGACCCAGGTCTCGGCATTCTGACCGGGCAGCGTGTAGTAATTGGCCGCCATGACGTCGAGGTCGGTGAAGTTGAGCGCGAAGTCAAAGTTGGTGTCGCCGTTGGGGAAGTCGACAAATTGCTGCAGGATCTTCACGTCTTTCCAGTCAACGACCATGCCTTCGTTGTTGGTGTGGCGGAGGCGTTGATCTCCGTTTGCAATAATCTCGGGCTGGCCGTCCGTACGGAACGATAAGAAAGCGACTTCGTTTCCGTTAAGGTCGAAGCGGACAAACTCGTCATCAGCAGCCGTATTCCTCAAGCCGATCGAGCCCGCAAAGAGAGATAGGTCGGCGGCGTCCACATCGTTGTCGCGGTCAAAGTCACCCGGCTTGTACGCAAAGATACCGACCGGAGCGTCCAGTTCGGCATCGGCGTACATAATTTCAGTAACGGGGAAGCCCGGTGCTGTGCTGGTGCGGATGGTCAGGTTGCCGATCTCGTCGGTGGCGGTGCCAACACCTTGGGCCGTTTGGAAAAGATCTTGCTCACGCTCGCTAGCGATCTTGATAAAGCGGCCCTGGGTGTCGTAGCGAAAGAGCGCGTCGGTCTCTTGCTCCCAGAAGTAGAGATTCCCTCCAGAATCCGAAGCGATTGAAAAGTACCGCGGGACGCTGTTCGATGCGACACCCACACCATTCACTGCTGGACCGTTCGAGTAGTAATCAGCAAACGATCGGAATTGTTGCTCGGTAAAAACGACCTGGGGTGCCGCGAGCTGGTTCGTGGTGCGGTTGTCAAAAAAAACGTTCATCCCGCCAGAATTGCCGCTGTCTCGCGATCCTTCGACGATGATCTGGTCGCCCATCCCGAAGACACCAGGGGCGAAGTTGCGAACGGAGGTCGAGAGAATCGCCGGTTCAGATCGCAAACTGGGCATGTTGGTATCGCTGCCGCCGTCGTCCCAGACCCGCGCGATGCCGGTCGAGCTGTTGGCGGTTCGTTTGGGATCGATCCGGTAAATGCCGCCCAGGTTCACGCTGGAATCAACTGCGTAGATCCACTGACCGTCGGAAGACCACGCGAACTGTCGGCCGAAGCTGTCGCTGCCGGTTGAGCCTGCTTGGATTTGCAGGTCACGTTCGCTTACCACAGGCCGCAAGACATCATTCCAATCGGCGAAGCCAAACTCACCAAAGACAATTCCGCCGATCTCTGGGGGGCCGCTGCTCGCCGTATCGTAGTCGGGCTGAACGGAGGTGGGCTCGTCGATCTGTCGGAGATCGAAGCTATAGACTTTCTTTCCAACGTCGGGGCGGGAGACTCCATTAAAACGAGGGACACCTACCGCGTCGGTCAGGTAAGCGATCGTGCCGGCCGGGTAAGTAATCGCCTGCGTGCCGCCCGTGCCTGTCGTCACATTGATCGTCAGCGGAGCCGGGTTGAGCAGAATCGATGCCGCGGAGCCACCAATCACCCCACCGGCGTCCGGATTGGTGATCCCGCCGATCACATCTTCGGAGCGGTGAAAAAGTGCCAAGTCAAGCAAACCGACATAAGTTTGCCCCGACCATACCCCATTGCTTTCTTGCAAGCGACGAATCGTGCCATTCGTGGTGCCGGCGAGCCATATCTCACCGCCTGGACCGACCGTGAAACCCGCCAGGTTACCCGCTCCCGCCGTGGAGGGCCCGAAGTAGAAATTGAATTGGCTGAACGGGTCTGCTTGCGCTCGGGTGACAGCCGGCATTGCCAGAGTCATGCAGAAAGCTAAGAGCAGGAAAGCCGGGCGAAGGGTTCGGTAAAGATTCAAGAGCACGGTTGCAGGCCTAGCGGGGGGACGCTTGAAGCGGTCAGGGCAATATTCTTTCTAGTAGAATCACTCGCTCTGGCCGCGTCACGTCGTTAGTGTCATGCAGTTTAGGGCAAAACCGTGATCGACTACCAATCGATGCAGCCTTCACTGTGGTACTCGACGTGACCGTCGAAAAAGAGCACATTGCGGCCACAGCCGCGGTCGCTCATCAGGGCGTGGGCAGGCTGGAACAACCCCTTGTAGTAGTCGTACATCGGATCAGCTTTCCCGATCCGGGTGATCGAGCTGTCTAGCGCAAAGCCACGCCAACCACTTAGCGGCGGAATATCGATCACATTGCACCACATCCACCAGGTGTTCTTCATCTTATCGGGGTCAGCCACCGGGGGCTTCAGCAGCATGCTGGAAGGTCGAGCTGAGAAGGAATAGGTATTGCCCCACGCCGCCGCCATCTCAACAAGATCGGGGCAGTTGAAGATGCCCGAATAAGGCTCGATGTAGTTGTTGAGCACCATCGCCGCTTCGACACCAAAACGTTCTGGCAAAACTTTACGCAGATCGCGTTCGTTGGTGCTCCGAGCCCATTTGCGGTTCGGGGAGACGCGGAAATTATTGCTCCCGATAACTTTCGTGCTGTACTCAAGCCCGCCGACGGTCTCCAGCTCGTCCTCTTCGTCGGGGCCATCGGGCTGATCGAATTCGGGATTATCGACTTCTTCCCATCCCCCCAGATCATCGACGGGGTGCGGGAAGCGGCCTTTGTGCGTGTCACGATACATGATCGTCAGCAAGCCGCACTGCCGCAGGTTGTTCATGCACTGGGTGTAACGCGCCCGCGCACGAGCGGCCTGCACCGCCGGAAGCAGCATCGCCACCAGGATGCCAATGATCGCGATCACCACGAGCAGCTCGACCAACGTGAAACCAGTCGCTGATCGGCGGGGAGATCGAGGGACTCGAACCAACGAGGTTGATCGAATGGACATCAAGTTCATGGACGCCTCTCGAGTTTTGGAACAGAAAGCGGTTGCCGACTCACACTTGCTTTGCAGCTCGTTTGCCCGTTGCCAGTTACCAGTTGCCACCATACAGCACGCTCAAGACTCTTCCTTTGGCGGACGACCGGGGGCGAGGCATGGCGGTCGTGAAACACGGGTAGGGCCGTGAAACGGCGGGCAGGGCATGGGGGCAGGGCATAGGGGGCGGGGCATACCGGGATACGACGCCAACCGAGTCGGAATCGCCGGACGGCGTTAGGCCGAACGGACTCCCGACGCAGCGGCAGGTTGCGGCGCTTCCTAGCCAGCTCCGCCCCGCGAAAGTGCGAAAAGTCAACGCAATCGGCACAGTGATTGCTTGACGACAGCGGCAAGGCCAGATAGCGTCGGGTAGTATTAAGACATTGTTAAGGGCGATCAACCGAATTCTGCCAACCGACGCTTGCCACAGCGGGGCTGGCGGCAACGGTCAGGCAAGGCTCTGGGCGTCATCCCAAGCTAACGTGGCCAAGCTACCGTAGCCAAGCTACCGTGGCTCGCCGAGCCCCGAGCTTGTCTAGAAGCTTGGCCTTGCCCCGAACTTTCCGATCACGAACTGTTCCCCCCTCCGTTTTCTGCCCCTAGTGAGAGAGCTAATGATCCGGCAACTTAGATTTCTACCCTTCGCGGCCGCTGTGGCCGCTGCGCTGAGCGTTTCCTCCGCTTCGGCGATCACGATTGTGGAGGTGTTTACCGAGGCCGAAGCGGCCGGTGGCATCAACAATCCGTTCCTCGACACCGTGGTTGTCGATGGTTCGACAGCTTACGCGGTAGTCCGCGACCTCGATGGTGCCGACGACGCCGGTGTCGTGGTCGCCTATGACGGCACGAATTTCACCACGGTTTCTTCCGTAGCCCAGTGGCAGGCCACCGGTTCGACCAACGACCCCGCTGCCGGCAATGGAGCCGCTTATGTGGGCGGAGTGGTTCGCTTTGTTAGCAGCCTCGACAACAGTGTTTACGAGATCGATTTGGGCACGGGCACCGCAACGGAAGTCGTTAGCGCCGCAACGATCAACGCCGCCATCGGCAGCTCGGCCAGCCTTGTCGCTTCTTTTGAAGTGACCTCCTCGGGCCAAATCTACGCCTACGACGCCCTCAGCGCGAATCGTCAGATTGTCTCGATCTCACCCGCGAACGCGGTCAGCATCGAGATCCCGCCGGCGGACTTCGCCACCTCGTTCGGCACTACGGTCGGTGGTGTCGGCGTGCTGGGTGACACGATTCTGGTCGGCACCAACACTTTCGACGCCATCGTCGGCTGGGACACCGTGAACGACGTAGCCTCGACGGTCGTCTCGACCGCTCAGATCCTCGCGGTCACCGGTGCTGCTTCGGCCGGCTTCGGCGACATCTTCGCCGCTCCGGACGGGTTGGTTTACTTCTACGAGAGCACCGCCGACTCGCTGCTGGTTTTCGATCCGGCCGATGTCGGGGGCACGCTGTCCGTTTTGGTTTCGGAGGCTCAATTCCTGGCCGGTCCGAGCTCGGACACGATCAACCAACTTGCTTGGTACAACGGAAGCATCGCCTTTACGGACACCAGCGAAGGCTTCTACTCCGTGGTGCCCGAGCCGGCCTCGGCTCTGGCCGCACTGCTGGTTGTGGGCGGCGTGAGCCTCCGCCGGCGTCGCTAGTCGCGGAGCTTTTCACGGTTTCAAGACAGAAAACGGCCTCCGCTCATCCTGGGCGGGGGCCGTTTTCGCTAGGATGGTGCTCAGCAGCGAACCTTAGACGCTGCCTGACAACACGTTGCCTTCCTTCCTTGTCCCCTGCAAGTACCACCGTGGCCGCTTCAAAAAAGTCTTTGTCACGATTGCTCATCGCCTGCTTGTTGCAGGCTGTTGTTGTCTCGGCGAGCGCGGCACCGGTGATCGAGGGCATTTATCTCCAGGGCAAGTTCCTGCCCGGCGCAAGCCTGCTGCCGGGCTTTGATGCGGGAACGGGCGTCTTCCCCAATTTAGGCGATATCGTCCGTAGCAACGGGCAGCGTGATTTGCTCGCCCTACCCAACGGCGCGTTCGCAACACCCGTCAACACGGGCGACACCGGCAACAACACGGGCTCGGCCGGCGTTTTTTATCTGTTCGGAACACAGCAGGCTAAAGGCCTCAATCCCGTTGCCTTGCGGCGCGAGGCTACCCTGAGCGGCTTGCAGCAGATCACACTTGGGAGTGCGGCAGCTTTGGATTACGCGGGGAACGTCGCCTACTCGGCCTCGATCCCCAATCCCGGTGCCGGGCCGTCACGGCTCAGCAGCCTGTGGGTGAACGACACGGTTCAATGGACCGAGGGCGATGCAATCCCCAGCGGTCCGCTCGCCGGCCTCTTCTACGATTCGCCAGGCGGCCTCTATCGGAGTCCTTCGGGGGTAACTAGTTGGGTAAGCAACTACACCACGACTGCGCTCGGTACCAATACCGGGACGGCTCTGATGCGCGGTTTGGCAACCAACGACGTCCTCCTACGGTCGGGCGATACCATCGCGGGTCTGGGCACGATCGGCGTTCATCCCAGCTCTTCCACGGTCAGCGGCAACATCGTTTGGTCGGCGCTGGGCACAAACTATCTGACCAGCGTAAGCATCCCTAATGGCGGCGTTGATAACTTCGGCGATCCGACCTTCGATGACGCGCCGGTCGTCAACGGATCTGCCCTGACCCTGCTAAGCGGGGCGATCCTGAAAGAAAACTTGACCATCCCCGCCATTGATGGCGGCCTTCCCGGCGAGTTCTTTAAGGGCTTCCAGGGATTCGATGTCAACGAGGCCGGCGAATGGGCGGTTGGTGCCTTCACCGACACCGGCGGTGCGGGCCAAGACGACGTGCTGATCGTTAACGGGCAGATCGCCTACCGCGAGGGGCAGATTGTCGATGGCGTAACGCTCACCGGCCAGATCCAAGGCGTGGGGCTGAACGACCGGGGCGATCTGGCTTTTGCCTGGAACGATACGCTGTTCATCAACGGCCTGAAGATTGCGGGGCTCGGAACGCCCGTTGACACCGACGGCGACGGCCTTGCCGACGCTACGCTTGGCGGCACGGGGCTCGCGCTAAACCGCTTCGAGATCACCAATCTGACCGCCGCGGGCGGTGACAACCTGCCGGTCGTCTATGTCGCGGGCGAAGCGGTTGGGGTACCGGGCGTGCCCGGCACGGTGGATACGTTCTTCCGCCTCAAGCCGGCCACCTCCATCACCGGTGACTACAACTTCGACGGGGTCGTCGATGTTGCTGACTACACAGTGTGGCGCGACTCACTTGGCTCAGCCGTGTTGCTGGACGCTGACGGCGATGGCGATCACGTCATCGATCAAGACGACTATGCTCTTTGGGCAGCGTCGTTTGGGAATGTCGCTTCGCTTGCCATCCCCGAGCCGGCTTCGGCCTTTCTGCTGCTGACGGGATGCTTGATCGCGGCTCGGCCAGCCAATCGGCGTGAAGCAGCCTGTTAATCGCAACCGGGTGCCTACGGCTCCACGGGTGTACAATCGTTGAATGACGATTCGTCTCCGCGCTAAGTCGTTCTCCGGACCCAGCAGAGCCGCGCTGCTGCTGGCGGTTGTTGCGGTCGCGCTCTCCTGCACGGCTTGGGCGGGGGTGGCGGTTATCGCCAACCACACCTCGGCGATCCAAACCGTGCAGGTCACGGCCGAGTCGGGCATTTCGAGCGCTGTGGCGATTCAGCCCGGCTTCTCAAGGCCGCTCTTCTCAGCGTCTCCGTTGCACGCCAGTCTGACAACGACCATCGGTCCGCAGTCGAAGCGGCTTGCCGATGGCGCGGCCTACCGCATTGTCTCCAGCGGTCTGCCGGGCAGCGTGATGCTCAAGCAGATCGGCTTTGGTGAACAACCCGACAAGCCGACACCCCTGTGGCGTGGTGAGCCCGAAACGGTAGTGGGGGCCGCTCGGTGGAGCATTCCCGTCGTACTGTATGTTGATGAAGAAGAGCCAACTCGCGATGCGATCTGGCAGCGGCGGCTTACTGCTCGCATCGAAGCGGCTTCGACCATTCTGCAACAGCACGCCGGTGTCTCGCTGCGGGTGGCGGGTTTCGGTCGCTGGCAGTCCGAGGATCGCACGACCGACTTCCTCCGCTCGTTCGATGAATTCCAGCGGTCGGTTGACCCCCCAGAGGGGCATGTCGCGATTGGTTTTACGAGCCAATACGTGTTCGAGGAGGGCCCCCGTAAACTGGGGGGTACACGGGGCTCACTGCGTCGCCATGTCATGCTCCGCGAGTGGTCACCGCAAGTGACTGAGAACGAGCGTCTGCAACTGCTGGTCCACGAACTAGGGCACCACTTCGGGGCCGCTCACAGCCCCGAGACCGAGAGCGTCATGCGTGCCTTGCTGGGCGATCGCCGGCAGCGGCTGAAGGCCGTCAAGATAAGATTCGACGTGGCCAACACGCTGATCCTCGCGCTCGTGGGCGATGAGATCCGCTCACGAGGTGTCACAGATGCCAACCAACTCACGCCGTGGACACGGCACCGACTCGCCGCAATCTACGCGATACTCTCCGCCACGCTGCCCGAGGACCCCGCGGCGGGGGTGCAAGCTCGCCGGGCCGGCGCGGTGGGGGTGCCAGTGAAACCGGTGATCCGAACCGAACCGCTCGCGGCACTGACCGCTACGGCAGCCACCAATCGGAAACTTCCGCTCAGCGCCGATCCTGAGCGGGGCGAGGCTGCGCGGCTGGTGGGCGACGATCTTACCGACGCCTTAGTCCGCAGCGCTGCAAAGGCCGCGATGGAGGATCCTTCGATCGACTCACGCCGCCGGTTTCTTGTTGCATTAGGGCTGGGGCTGGATGACTCGGAGACACTGCGTAAGAACCCCCGCACCCGCGCGGAAGCGCTGGCCACCGAATCGGATGCCGCTCGGTCGGCACGGATCAACGTGCTTCAGCAACCAACGGTACGCGGCCGCAACGATACGCTGAAGCACTTTGCCGTCTCGGCAGCCCTGGCAGCAATGACCTCTAGCACCGAAGCGCATGCGCTGGGCTTTGCCAAGGAGGCGATCGACGCTCAAGGAGGGAGCGGCTTCAGCTTCGCCGATCTCGCAGCCGATCGGGCCGGGATCCGTTTCGCCGAAGCCGTTCTGGCTGGCACGGCACCGCTGGCGTGGCTTGCGGAGGAGTTCCGCGGCAACAATTTTGTGCCAGCTCTCGAAGGGTATTCCGAGGGGCTTCCGATTGAAAAAATGATGAAAGAATACGGCGGACAGGGAGATCCGCGGTTCCAAGCCGTTATCGGTGAAATCGATCGTGGGATTGAGGCTCTGCCTCCGTATCGCCCGCTCAGCCTTAAACTGGATGCGCTCCACCAGGCACCCGCTTCGTTCCGGGTGGATTGACCGCTGCGGCCACCCGGCCTTAGGCTCCGTTTTGCAGCGACTTTTCACGCGTACAACGGAGCCATCACGAAGTGAGCGAACCCTGCGATTTTGGTTTGATTGGCCTCGCGGTCATGGGCGAGAACCTGGCCCTCAACGTTGAGAGCCGAGGCTATCGTGTCGCGGTCTACAACCGCACCGCGAGCGTGATGGAAGAGTTCATCGCGGGACGCGCGAAAGGCAAAGCCTTCGTCGGATGCCAAACGGTTGCTGAACTCTGCAAGAGCCTCAAGCGGCCGCGCAAGGTCATGATGATGGTCAAGGCGGGTCCCGCCGTGGACGCTGTCATCAAGGAGTTGACGCCCCACCTCGAACCGGGCGACATCATCATCGATGGCGGCAATACCTACTACGCCGATACCGAGCGGCGTACCAAAGAGGTCGAGGCGGCCGGGTTCCTGTACTCGGGCACCGGCGTCTCGGGGGGCGAAGAAGGTGCTCTGAAGGGGCCGAGCCTCATGCCGGGGGGTTCCACCGACAGCTGGCCCGCCCTGAAACCGATCTTTCAAGCGATCTCGGCTAAGGTTGGCCCCAACGAAGACATCCCCTGCTGTGAGTGGGTGGGGCCGCGTGGTGCCGGACACTACGTCAAGATGGTGCACAACGGCATCGAGTACGGCGACATGCAGCTGATCTGCGAAGCCTACTCGATGATGAAGGAGACGCTCGGCCTATCGAACGATGAGCTGTACGACGTCTTCACCGAGTGGAACACCGGAGTGCTTGATAGCTATCTGATCGAGATCACACGCGACATCTTCAGCGTGAAAGACACCGATGGCACACACCTGGTAGACAAAGTGCTCGATCGCGCTGGCGCGAAGGGCACGGGCAAGTGGATGAGCCAGCTCGCTCTCGACCTGGGCGTTCCCAGCACGCTTGTTACCGAAGCGGTTTATGCCCGCGGGTTGTCCGCTCGCAAAGAAGAACGTGTGCGGGCCAGCGAGCTTCTCAAGGGCCCCTCGCCAAAGTACGCAGGAGACAAAAAAGCGTTTGTCGAACAGGTACGCCAAGCGTTGTACGCCTCAAAGATCGTCAGTTACGCACAAGGTTTCGTGCAACTGCAAGCCGCAGCGGTCGAGCACGATTGGCCGCTTAACTACGGCGATTGCGCGATGCTGTGGCGGGGCGGGTGCATCATTCGGGCCGTCTTCCTCGACCGCATCAAAGAAGCGTTCGATGCGAACCCCCAGCTGGAGAACCTGCTGCTGGCACCGTATTTTGCCACCGCGGTCGATCAGGCCCAAAGTGCTTGGCGACACGTGGTGTCCACGGCCGCCCTGCAGGGCGTGCCCGTACCGGCCTTTGCAACGGCGCTGGCCTACTACGACGGTTACCGCCGGGCAACGCTCCCCGCCAACCTGCTCCAAGCACAGCGGGACTACTTTGGTGCACATACTTATGAGCGGACCGACAAGCCGCGCGGCGAGATGTTCCATACTGACTGGCTGAGCAAGCGGCGTGATCCTCGTTGAAACAGCACGCTCGCCATCGCGATACTAAAGGACACGAGCTCAACCTAGCGGTGTGCCCTCGGGCTCCAATCTGTTTGGCGGCAGGAGAAGATTTTCGCGGGACAATCGTTGTCCCCTCCAACTCTCAATGTACAGCCCAACAAGTTTGCCATGTCCCTGAAATCCCTTCCGGAATTGACACTCTCGCACTCCGCCATGTCGGTGCTGGAAGCCGCCGAGGCGGCCGGTCGCTTGACCCTCGTTGGCAGCGTCGAAGAACTCGTCGAACTGGCGACGCCCGAAGTCGATCCGGCCGGCTTCTATGAGGTAGGGTACGAAGCCCAGGGCATGGGCTACTTCGCCGAAGCAAAGGTATGCCGAACCAAGAATGGCATCGCCGCGAACTATCTCGAAGCCTACATGCGGCGGCGCGACCCCGACTGCATGCTGGTGGGAGACGACCGGGCGACCGACAAACCGACCTACGCCTCTCGGTATGGAACCTCGTTCGATCCGCTCCGTACCGAGACGCTCGACTGGCTCAAAGAACAGCCGATTGCTTGCTTCTTTTTCGAGACCGGCTTGCCCTCGAATCCGCTGAGTGCCGTAGCGATCTGCCCGGCAAACGCCGGGTTCTTTGCCCTCGGCTTGGCGATGCTGCAAGGGATTGTGCCCCTCGAAAAGGTTCGCGCTGCCGGAGCCAACTACTTCCACGGTGCCGTGGTGTACGTTGCTCCGCCTTTTCGGCACACACATTTTGAAGGCAAGCAGGTTGTCGTTCACAATCGCCGCTTCGAGGAAGCGGGGCTGCATGAGCTGTTCAGCTACAATCTGTATCCCGGCCCCTCAGCCAAGAAAGGCGTATACGGGATGTTGCTGACCCTCGGCGAGCGGGCCGAGGAGCCGTGGACCACAGCCCACTGCTCGACCGTGCAGGTAGTGACCCCCTACGAAAACGTCACCACGATCATGCACGAGGGGGCATCCGGCGGCGGCAAGAGCGAGATGCTCGAGCAGATGCACCGCGAAGCGGACGGCACGCTGCTCTTGGGTACCAACACCGTGACGGGCGACGCCCGCACGCTGACGCTCCCGCGTGGTTGCGATCTGCTCCCCGTGACCGATGACATGGCGCTCTGCCACCCAGCGCTGCAACAAAACGGATCGGTCGGCAAGCTCTCGCTGATTGATGCCGAGAACGCTTGGTTCGTGCGGGTCAATCACATCGATAGCTACGGCACCGACCCGCACCTGGAAGCGATCACGGTCCATCCGCCCGGACCGCTGCTGTTCTTGAACATCGAGGCCCAACCCGGCGCTACATCGCTCATCTGGGAGCATACCGAAGACGAGCCGGGCGTACCGTGCCCCAATCCGCGGGTGATCGTCCCCCGACGCTACGTCCACGGTGTCGTGTCAGGGCCCGTAACGGTCGACATTCGCAGCTTCGGAGTCCGTTGCCCGCCAAGCACCAAGCAATTGCCAACCTACGGCATCCTGGGGCTGATGCACGTCTTGCCGCCCTCGCTGGCATGGCTGTGGCGCTTGGTGGCACCGCGGGGCCACGGCAATCCGTCGATCGTGGATCAGGGGGGCATGCAGTCCGAAGGGGTCGGTTCGTTCTGGCCGTTTGCGACCGGCCGCAAGGTGGACCAAGCCAACATCTTGCTGGACCAGATTCTCGACACGACCGCCACCCGGTTCGTACTGATCCCCAACCAGCACATCGGCTGCTGGAAGGTCGGGTTTGCGCCCCAGTGGGTTGCTCGCGAGTATCTGGCCCGCCGTGGCTCGGCGCCGTTCGGAGCGAACGAGCTCATGCCGGCCCGCTGCCCCTTATTGGGAGCCCATAAAGAGACGCTGACCGTCGAGGGGCAGACTATCGGCAAGTGGTTCCTCGACGTCTCCCAGCAGCCCGAGGTCGGCCCCGAGGCCTACGACCAGGGGGCCCGCCAGCTCACCGTGTTCTTCCACGCCCAGGTCCGTCAGTTCCTGCACGAAGACCTCGATCCGCGCGGTCGCCAGATCATCGAGGCGTGCCTCGCGGGGGCGACCTACGACGACTATGTAGCGTTCACCGAGGCTTAAGGCCCCCGCCGAGGGCGACAGCGCCGACAGCACGCAGCCGCTCGTGAGGCAAAAAAATGGCCTCACAAGCGATTTGGCGGTTTTGGCTGCAGAATAGGTCTTCCCCTAGGGGATAAGAGCTACGATAGTTCTGCGTCGCGCGGCGTACGCGCAGTCACGGAAACTTGGACCCGCCTCGGAGTACTCCTTCATTGTCAGACCCCTACCGTCCCTCAGCGGACTCCTTTCTTGAGCTGACCACCGGATCGGAACCCCAATCTGGTAGCACTTGGAAGCTGAATTGCCCGGTCACTGCCGCTTGCACCGCGAAACGGTTGGCTGATGATGGTATGGAGAAACACGAAGGCGAGGTCGGCGCGATTAGCGCCCGGTTAGAAGCCTTTCTGGCCGATAGCAACGCTCTGCCCACTCCGTTTGTCGTCGTGGACACCCAAGTCGTTGGCGAGCGCTACGACTCGCTGCAAGCGGCTCTGCCGCAGGCCGATCTCTTTTATGCGGTGAAGGCCAATCCGGCCCCGCCGATCCTCAAGCTGCTGCTAGCACGCGGTGCCCATTTTGATGTCGCCTCGCCCGGCGAGATCGATTTGTGTCTAGCCGCGGGAGCCACAACGGACCGCATCAGCTACGGCAACACGATCAAAAAACGCGACGCCATTCGCTACGCCTACGAGAAGGGCGTTCGGCTGTTCTCGTTCGACGCCGAGTCCGAGCTAGAAAAGTTGGCCGAGCTGGCACCCGAAGCGACCATCTTCTGCCGCGTTCTCTGCGATGGTGCCGGTGCCGAGTGGCCGCTAAGCCGTAAGTTTGGCTGCGAGCCGGAAGAGGCCGAACGGTTGCTGCACCTAGCTGCCGACCGGGGCATGAAGGTTGGCGTCTCGTTTCATGTGGGCAGCCAGCAAGGCAATATTGCCGCCTGGGATACCGCGATCGAAACCGCCGGGCAGCTGGCCCGCTCGCTCTACGGTCGGTCGGAACCCGTTCGGCTCGATGTGGTGAACGTAGGCGGTGGCTTTCCCGGCATCTATCAGCGACAGATGCCCTCGATCGGCGCGTACGGCGATTCGATCACTTCAGCACTCGAACGGACTTTCGCGCCGCTCTACGGATCGCCTCAGACAGGCGGCTGGATGCCGCGCATCATTGCCGAGCCCGGTCGCTATCTGGTCGCCGACGCGGGCGTGCTCCGCACGGAAGTGGTGCTCGTCAGCCGCAAATGCGAGCAGGACGAAAAGCGCTGGGTCTTCCTCGACTGCGGCAAGTTCGGCGGTCTGGCCGAGACCATGGACGAGTCGATCAAGTACCACCTTCGGACCCCTCACGATGAGGCGGTCCGGCGTGGTGCCCCCACCGGTGCGGTGATCCTGGCCGGCCCCACGTGCGACTCGGCCGACGTGTTGTACGAGAAAACCGACTACCGTCTGCCGATCGCCCTGAGCGAGGGAGACAAGATCGACATTCTCTCCACGGGAGCGTACACCACAACCTACGCCAGCATCGGCTTCAACGGCTTCGCCCCGCTCGCCGAGCACTACATCTAGGCTCGCCTAAGAGCGCGATTAGAGCGGCAAGAATTTCATAAGAGCCGGTGACCGGGATCTCCCGTCACCGGCTCTTATTTTTCGGCGAGACCCGAGCTGAGAGCCAGCAATCCGAGCTGGCTCCGTCCGACATCGGCGAAAAGGGCACGCTAAGCGGAGGCGTAGCTGCGTTGGCCGCGGAGCCAAACGCCCTGCAACCAGCGGTCATCCCACGACCACAGCAGCGTCGCCAGGGGATCGACGGGAAGCGTTTGCCAGGGCACGTCGGGCTCGATGAGCAACAGGTCGGCGGGGGCTCCTTCGCAAAGCACGCCCGCGTCACGCAAGCCGGCGGCCGAGGCGTTACCCGCCGTGATCTGGCTCCAGGCTTGCTTGGCGGTCGGGAAGCTCTCGCCAACCGCGGCAGCGGTCTCGATCATCGCTCGCGCCACGCGCACCATTGATCGCTCGTACCCGCCGCCGATATCGCTGCCGAGGCTCACACGCAACTGACGATGAAGATGGTCGGCAAGCCGCATGGCTCCCGAGCGAAGGAACGAGTTGGCCGTCGGGCAGTGCGCAACAACAGAGCCGCTCTCGCGGAGCGCCACGCAGTCGTCTGCCTCGAGATAAATGCCATGGCCCAGCAGTGAACGCTCGGTGAGCAGACCCGCCCGGCGGTAAACCTCGACGTAGTCGCAGCCAAAGAGCTCGCGCACCAGATCGCATTCCTGCCGTGTCTCGCTCAGATGCGTCTGGATCACGGCACCGTGCTCGGCAGCCAGACGACCGGCACCGGCGAGCAACGCTTCGCCGCACGACACCGCAAAGCGTGGCGTGACGGCCGCCGCCAGCCGGCCCGACGGCGGGTAGCGATCGAGCAGCGTTGCCGTTTGATCGAGCAATTCGTCCGCCGAGCCGACAAGCTCGCTGGGGGCAAAACGTTCGCTTAGCGCTTGGCCTACCACTCCGCCAATGCCACGCTGCTCAAGCGCCATCAACGCGGCGGCGGTCGCCGGGGCATGGACCGAGGCGTACGCGCAGACCGCGGTGGTGCCATGCGCGATCAGCTGATCAGCAACGCGGTGGGTCATGGCCGTTGCGTAGTCGGTATCCGACCACTTGGCCTCGGAGGGAAAGGTGACCCCCTGCAGCCAGTCGAGCAGGGTCGCGCCGTGGGCCCCGATCATGTCAAATTGCGGTAGGTGCACGTGCGTATCGACAAACCCCGGCGTGATCAGACAGGCGGGGCCGCCATGGTTATATGCACGGGGCAGGGGGCCTTCATCGACTCCGACGATCACACCACTTTCGACACGCAGCACGCCCTCGGCCAAGCGGACCGAATTGTCGCCCTCAGGCAGCAAGAGCTGGCCGGCGAAAAGTACGGATTCGGTGCTCATCGTTACCCCGCCGGTCCGGCGTCTCTCCGACGATGGGTCGGCAGTCGATTCTTTAGGCCTGGCGTTTAGCCCGCCCGTTTAGCGGTTGCCTAGCTGCCGCTGAACATACTTTGCGAGCACATCGGTCTCCAGGTTGACCGTGTCGCCCGGGTAGCGCGAGCCGAGGGTTGTGACCGACAGCGTGTGCGGAATCAGGGCGACACTGAAGCGGCCCTCGGTGGTGGAGAGGTCTTCTACAGCAACGAGCGTCAGGCTCACGCCATCGACCGCGACCGACCCCTTGCTCGCCATCTGCTTGGCCTGGGCGGCGGGGGCTCGGAACCAGAACTCGGCCCATTCACCGTCTTCGTTACGCTGGTCAACCACGCCCAGGGCATCGATGTGGCCGGTGACGTAATGCCCGCCCAGCAGATCGCCGACCGCTAGCGAAGGCTCCAGGTTGACCCGGTCGCCCGCAGTGAGCCGCCCTAGATTCGTGCGCGTAAGTGTCTCACTGCCGGCTTGAAAGCCGATCGCCGAGCCCTCAACACTAACCACGGTCAAGCAGCAGCCGTTGACACAGATGCTGTCGCCCAGCTTGCTGATACGGGCCAGCGGAGCATCGCCGACCGTGAGTCGCACGCCGGGCCCCTCGGGCTCGACGGCCAGCACTTCGGCAAGACTCTGGACTAATCCGGTAAACATAACGCGTTGAGCGAAACTAGCGCTGGCAGAGGCACTGATTCAGGTGAGCTGCTGATTCAGAAAGTCACCCTAACCCGAACCCGAGTGGATCGCTATCGGCTGCGGAGGGGTTGTGCGGGATAGCCGTTCAGCGGAGCACCGGGCACGCGTCGAACCAATTGCGGTTCTGGGCCGCCATCCAGTCGGAGCTTGCCGTGGGGCCCCAGTAGCCGGGCTCGTAAGGGTGCAGTGGGGGCGCGTCGGCTTGGTCCCAGGTGGAGAGGATCGGATCGCAGATATTCCAGGCCGCTTCCACTTCGTCCGCTCGGGCGAACAGGCTCGCGTCTCCCTCGATCGCATCCAGCAACAACCGTTCGTAGGCCTCGGGCATCTGCCCTTTGAACTCTTTGCCGTAGTTGAAGTCGAGATCCGTCTGCCGCATCTTCATGCCGGCATCGGGCACTTTCGTTTGAAAGTGCAACTGGATTCCTTCCGCCGGTTGGACCTGGATCACGAGCCGATTGGCACCCGCCATGGTGCGCGGCCCCTTGTCGAACAACATGTGGGGCGGCTCGCGAAACTGGATCACAATCTGCGTGGTTCGGCAGCTCATGGCCTTGCCGCTTCGCAAGTAAAACGGCACGCCCTGCCAGCGCCAGTTGTCGATGCCGAGCTTGATGGCGGCGAACGTCGCGGTGCGGCTCCCCGGGGCGACCCCCTTTGCCTGCAAGTATCCCTCGTATTGGCCGCGCACTGTGTCGTGGGCGATGTCTTCCGGGGTCTTGCTGCGGACAGAAAGGAGCACTTTGACCTTCTCATCGCGAACCGGGTCCGCGGCGTACCGGGCCGGGGGCTCCATCGCCGTCACCATCAGCAGCTGCATCAGGTGATTCTGGATCATGTCACGCATGACCCCTGCGGTATCGTAGTAGCCGGCACGTGAGCCGACATCGACTTCTTCGGCTACGGTAATCTGCACGTGATCGATGAAGTTGCGGTTCCAGATCGGCTCGAAAATCGCGTTGGCGAAGCGGAGCACCATCAAGTTCTGGACCGTCTCTTTGCCCAAGTAATGGTCGATCCGATACACCTGATGCTCGGCAAAACTCAGGTGGACGGTCTTGTTGAGCGCGCGGGCGGTAGCCAAGTCGGTCCCGAAGGGCTTCTCGATCACAACCCGCCGGGGACCGTTCGATTCCTCTGCCAGGCCGGCCGTGCCGAGGTGCTCGCATGCCGGGCCGTAGAAACGGGGTGCCGTTGATAGGTAGTAAACGCGCGAGGTCCGGCCCTCGCCTTCCAGCTGGTTCAAGAACTCAGCCAGTGCGGTGAAAGCAGCCGCGTCTCCGATATCGCCGGCGTGATAAAAGATACGCGAAGCAAAATCCGCCCAAACCGCGGCGTCGAATCGTTTGCCAACAAATGCCGCCGTCGATTCGGCGAGGCTCTCACGCCACGCCTCGTGGCTGAATTCGGTACGGCTAAAGCCCACGATCCGCGTGCCCGCTGGCAACCGCTTCTTGACATGCAGGTTGTACAGCGCGGGGATCAGTTTGCGGCTGGTCAGGTCTCCCGAGGCACCGAAGATTACGAAGGTGTGCGTCATGCTCTCGATCCGTCGCGATCGGTGGGGGGAGGGGAAAATCGCCGGGGGGCGTAGCCGAAGACACCATCAGCTCGCTTAGTTGACCGATCTGGCTGGCAGCTGTCGAGCGGGGCGGCGGCGCTGCCGACCGTCGGAGGGACTCGCGGACGGTCAGACTCGTCGATAATCGAAGAACGAGTAACCAGCTTGGCGTTCCTGGCGTTCAATCCGCCAATCGGCTGGATCGAAAGCGGGAAACCATGTGTCGCCCTGGAAGTCGCCATCAATGACACTCAGATACATTCGGTCGGCCAGCGGCAAAGCCTGCTGATAAACCGAGGCGCCGCCGGCAACAAAGATCGTTTCTCCGGTCACAGCAGCCTGGCGCAACGCCCCCTCGACCGATGGGGCAACGCACGCCGAGCCCCACTTCTCACGATGCGTGACAACCACACAGCGGTGGGGGTCCAGGTCAGCACCGAAGATCTCGTACGACTTGCGCCCCATCACAACCACCCCTTGGCGGACCGTGGCAAGATAGCGGTCGTACTCCTCGGGCAGGCTCCACGGCATGCCGGACTTGGAACCGATCACGCGGTCATGAGACATCGCCGCGATCAGGACGACAGGGGCTGTGACGGAGGGGTTGCTCATGTCGGACGCTGGCAATGCAGGGGGTTCGCGAAGCCGTACTTCAATCGTGCCGCGGCGCGGTTGGCTCGCAGCTTAACGAAATACGTTTCGCCGCCTAGTTGAGCCGTTTTGCCGCGATTTGCGACAACAAATTGTCCGCCCGCGAGTTTGCCCCTCCCCCAGCAGGCCGCTCCTCAACAGATCCGCGGCGTTTGCCCGCTCCTCTGTCGCGGTTCATAATGCCGGATGCACTTTACCGGGCCCCGCCGTCCTATCGGCTGAGAGCCCGCCCCCGCAACTGAGAGAGCCGATGAAGCGTCTTATCAAACGGCTCGCCCCCCGCAACAAGTCGCGGGGGAGTGGTTTCAGGCTAAAGAGCGAGAAGTTGGAACCCCGGCTGCTGCTCGCCGCCCAGCCAATCGGCGAAGTGAGCCTCGTCAACACGTTCACACCTGGCGAGCAGTCACTCGCTGAGCAGCCGGCCGCAATCGCGGTCACGCCGACCACGCGGGTCGTGGTCTATGAGGGTCGTGGCCCGATCGACCGCGCGGGCGTTTACTTCGATTTGACGAACGCCGACGGAAGCGTATCTCTCTCCACAGGGCTGGTCAACTCAACCGTTACGGGCGAGCAGGGCGAGGCCCAGGTCGCAGTTTTTGCTGATGGCGGATTTATTGTCGTCTGGTCCGGCAGGGGCAGCGGAGATAATCACGGCGTGTTCTTCCGCCGCTACAACGCAGACGGGACACCGGTTGCAACCACCGAAACCCTTGTCAATCAAACAATCGGCGGCCGCCAAGTCACGCCAGCTGTCGCGGTTGCTGCTGATGACTCGTTCGCGATCGCTTGGAGCGGCGTCGGAGTCGAGGACCCTTCCGGCGTGTTCCTGCGCCGCTACAACGCCGACGGGACTGAGCAGGGCGAGGAGATCCGGGTCAACACCACGCTGGCCGATCACCAGACGCAACCGAGCCTAGCCTACGAAACCGCAGGCGACCTCATCGTTGCGTGGCAGAGCCTTCATCAAGACGGCTCGGAGTGGGGCGTTTATAGCCGTCGGTTCCCGGCTACCGGAGGCGTCGCGAGCGGTGAAACGCTGCTCTCCGTCTCCACGGCTGCCAGCCAGACCGAGGTTCAACTGGCAACGGATCCGACCGGCGGGATCGTCGCGGCATGGCGTGCATACCAAGCCGGCGACCGTACGAGCAATCTCGTCGCACGAGCATTTTCAGCGGGCGGTGCCGCCCGCACGGGTGAGGTCGTGCTCAACCGCCTCACCGCGGGGGTTCAGCGCGGTGTTTCCATCGCGGTTGCCGCCGATGGCGGTTGGGTCGCGGCGTGGAACTCTGGCGTCCCTGGAGACGCGGGCTGGGAAGCTTACGCCCGCAGCTTCGATCGCACGGGCATCTCCGACGCAGTCGAGACCCTGGTGGGCGTCTCGGGAGCCAACTCGGGGCATCAGTGGCTGGGCGGCGTCGGAATCGAAGGCGATGCCGGCTGGATTGCTTGGTGGGGCGATGGCTCTCCTGATCGAAAGGGGGTCTACGCCCAGCGGCTCACCCTAGACGGCGTGACGATTGATCCCCAACAGTCGCCAAACCTGGCACCGATTGCCGATCTCACGCGTCAGGTCGGCGCGGCGGTAGAAATCACCCTGACCGCCTCGGATCCCAACGCGCGCGATACACTGACTTTCGCACTCGATCCCAACGAATCCCCCGCTGGCGCGACACTCACGCAAACCAGCAACACGACCGCCATCTTCCGCTGGACCCCGACTAACGCGTTCCTTGATCAGGTCGTCTCGGTCCGCGTGCTGGTGACCGACAACGGCGAGCCGCCGCTCGCGGACTCCGAACGCTTTGCGATCACGGTGGGCGAAGCCCCGCTCACCGCCGACCTGAACGGAACGAGCCAGTCGGGCTCTGATGCGGCAGCCGAATTTGTGAGCGGAGCGGGGGCGGCAAGCATCGTTTCCTCGTCACTAGCGATTGTCGGCGGTGATGGGTCGGTGCTTACCGGCGCGAGCATCGAGCTGCTCGCCACGCCCGACGGGGCGGCCGAGTCGCTGGTGGTCGATACGCTCGGCACCGGCATTTCTTCCGCCTACAGCACAGCCACGCGCACGCTAACCCTTACCGGCTCAGCCCCCGCCACCGACTACGCACGCGTCTTGCGGACCCTGGCTTACGACAACGTCGCCAGCGCGCCGGCAGGCGATCGCATCGTCGAGATCCGCCTGGCCAACGCCGGGGGATCCGCGGCTAGCGTTTCGCGCGTAAATCTCAGCACGGTGGCACCCGATCTGATCGCTTTCGCTCAGGGGCTCGCCGCAACCACCACGCGGTTCTACGGTGCCGTGTGGGATGCCGACACGACCGCGCAACGCGAATTGTTTGAGGACGGCGCTCCGCTGCTGCCCTTCACGGACGTAACCGATATCAATCGGCAACTAAACACCTTCGCAAGTACCAATGGCATTACGGAACTCGGCACCTGGTTCTTCCCCGATAGCACACGCGCGGTCGGCCCCTTGAGCCTCCAAGAAATCAGCCAGCGCTCGGGAGTTGCGATTCCGACTTCGGACCAACCAAGGCTGGCCTCGCTCGCGAACACCACGCTGCTGATCGGCTCGCCGCTGCACGTATCGCTGGACGGCTACGACCCCAACGGCGGGGTTCTCTCCTACAGCGTCACGAGTAGCAATCCGGACGTATCTGCCGAGATCCTCACGGGTAATCGCTCGGCACACATCGACGTGCAAGGCTACGGCGAGATGGTGTTCCAGCTCTTCGAGGATCGTGCCGACCGGGCGACTGATCGGATGATCAATCTGGCGGCGACCGACTTCTACGACGGCATCCTGTTCCATCGGGTGGTGGATGGCTTTGTCATCCAAGGGGGCGATCCGGACGGCGATGGCACGGGGGGCTCTGCGCTGGGCAACTTTGACGACCAGTTTGATGCCGATCTGCAGCACAACCGGCCGGGACTGCTCTCGATGGCGAAATCTGCGGACGACACCAACAACTCTCAGTTCTTCATTACCGAAGTCGCGACGCGGAGCCTTGACTTCCAACACACCATCTTCGGCGTGATGACCGAAGGGGAGCCGGTACGTGAAGCGATCAGCCAGGTCCAGCGACTGCGTCAACTGCCCCCGACCGACCCCCGTTTCGACAATGGCCAGATCACCGGTGATCGGCCCGTGTTTGACGTAGCGATCGACACGATCGACATCTTCACCGACAACGAGAATGGTGTGCTGTTCCTCAAAGCGGCACCCGGCGCTACGGGGACCTCGACCCTCACCGTGACGGTGACCGATGAAGATGGCAACACGATGGATCGCACGTTCGTGGTGACGCTCGCGCCGGACACCAGCGATCTGTTCAGCAATAGCGATCCGTTCCTGGCGGATATCGCTTCGATCACGACCCCACGAAACACCCCAGCCATAGTCCCGCTCACCGGCATCGATGTTGAAGGCGATCCGGTCTTTTACTTTCGCCGACAGATAGGAACTGTCCCCTATACGTCATCGGTCAGCAGTACGGGGGTGCTCACGGTGACACCCCCCACCGATTTTGTCGGCATGGTCCAGGTGCAAGTGGCCGTCGGCTCGCGCAACTTGGGCTTTGAAAACGCCGACGACTTTCAGACGCTGTGGATCGAATTCACCTGAGAATACGCTGCGAACCCGCGGCGTGTATTGCTAGAATCCCACCGACAGTCAGCGTAAGCCAAGCGCTCACGCTCCGGCCGATTCGCAATCTTGATCTTCTCAAGGAATCATTCTCATGGGGCTTTACCAGAAGTGGGTTGAAGCGGCGGCGTATCGCAGCGTGCTGACGGCGGCGGTCGTCCTGGCACCTCTTGCGCACGCCCGCGCTCAGGCGGTGGCCAAGCCGACGAGCCCGCCCGCGCTTGGTGAGCTGGCGAAGCTCACCTCGATCGCCACACCGCAAACGCTGGTACGCGTGGAGCTGCGTCCGCGGCGGGTGCTGCTCGCGCCGGAGTTGTCGCTCATGCCGATCGAAGTCGTCACCGCAGCGGGCCTGCAAGAGCTGGGCTTCGACCCCACGACCCTCGAATCGCTCGAGGTGGTTGTCGAGCCACCCATGGGCACGCGGCTGTATTATGCCGTGCTTGCGCGGTTCAGTGAGCCCTTTGCACTCGATCAAATCCCTGCAAAGCTGCTTGAGCATTTCCAGCTGACGGAAGAGGAGGGCAGCATCGTGCGGCTGGAGGCCACCGATCCGCAGGGCCCAACGCTCGTGATGCTCGATGACAAGACGGCCCTGGCGGCCTCGGAGGGAATGCTCAAGAAACTCACGCGCCGCGCGGGGCGGCCTACCGAGGGAGCGTTCACCGACTGGATCGCCAATCAGGAAGCAGACGCCGATCTGCATGTGACCGTGAACTACCAGCCGCTGGCACCGCTCGTCGATGCGGCCCTCGCTGCCGGCGGCGACGAGATTCCCGATACGGTACGGCCGTATCTCAAGCACCTGAACGACATTCGTTACGCCAAAGCGTGGCTGCGGCTCTTCAACCAACCTGACTGCGAAGTCGCGATCGAAGCGAAGGACGACGCGGCCGCCGATCGTCTGGCTGGCGTGGTCAATGAGCTGCTCGCACTACAACAGCGCATGTCCGAGGAGTCGATCGCTCAGCTTGATCCGACCGATCCCCTACAAGAGGCGATGATTCGTTATCAACGTCGCACGCTGCCGCAGTATCAGCAGATGCTTGTACCTCAGCGTGACGGACTCGTGTTCGGCTATCACCCGACGGAGATGGCCGACTCTCTGCAGGTGAATAGCATGCTGCAAATCAGCGCCATCGGCATTCTCGTCGCCCTCCTGCTCCCGGCCGTGCAAGCAGCCCGCGAGGCGGCGCGGCGGAACTCATCAATGTACAATCTCAAGAAATTGATAGTGGCTTTACTAGTTTATGAAGGAGCATATGGAAATCTGCCAGCTCAGGCGATTACCGATGATGAAGGCCAGCCTCTGTTGAGTTGGCGTGTAGCGATTTTGCCGTTTCTTGAGAAGCAAGCGCTCTACGATCAGTTCCACTTGGATGAGCCCTGGGACAGCCCACACAATTTATCGCTGCTCCCGCTGATGCCTGAGTATTTTATTGATCCAAGCGGGAGCTTTGACGGAAAGGATGGCAAGACTCATTATCTGGCTGCATTCGGCCCCGCAGCCGTCTGCGATGGCGGCAGCCGAGGAAAAAGCTTTCGCGACATCCGCGATGGAACCTCACCAACAATCGCCGTTATACAGGTAGACGACCAGCACGCGGTCGAATGGACCCGGCCCGCCGACTACGATGTCGCCGCCTACGATCGTAATCCGGTCGAGGGGATCGGCAGCCTCCACCCCGGTGGCTTCCTCGCCGCATTTTGCGACGGGCACGTGAGCTTCATCGCTTCAGATGTCGATATCGAACTGCTCCGCGCGATGCTGACGATCGATGGTGGCGAACGAATCGAACTGCCCTAGGGGCGGATCACCACTCGAGTCCGACCCCCGAGTTGAATCCGAAGAAGCCGAGCGTGCCCTCTTCACTCGTGGCACTGCCCACGCCGTTCCAGACCTGGCCTTCCAGGGCAAGCGAAAGGAACGGCTGGTAAGGAAGTCCCCGGCGTCCCGAACCGCGCCACATGAGGCCCACCTGCATCTCACCGATCGACATCAGATCGTCGCGTGAGGTGGTGCGGGTGGTGCTCACGGCGGGCGTGTTTTCGCTGCCCGACAGGAAGCTTTCGCCATCGCCAAACAGCACTGAACCCCGCGCCTTGCAAAAGAGCCGCGTCACGCAGCCCAGCTGTCGTGACGCCCCTAGCGAGATCGTGGGTCCGAAGCCTTCAATCGACTGCCGATAGTTGATCGCGCCCCGCACCGGATTAACCGAGGCGGTCGTATCGATCAGTTGCGCGCTATAGCCCTGTTCGACTTCGGCGTAGCGAACCCCCCCGCCAACCGCGATCTCCCAGCCGCACAGATGGGCATCGTGCGTTGCTTCGATATCGATCGAGTGCGCTTCGAGATCGGAGTTGGCGACAAACAGATCGCCTGGCAAGACGGTCGAAAGATCGATGCCAGCGAATGCCGGGTGACGGATCTCGTCGAACCCATCTTCGGGGCTGGCGCTAGCGGCCTTGGCTTTGTGATCGAAACCCCACCAGGTGACGCGCAAGCCGACACCATCGGCGTGTCGCCAGCCGAAGTAGGCGCGGGGCGTAAACTCGGCGTCGTGATCGAACTGAACGTCGGTGATGGCCTGGTCGCCGGTCACGTTCCCATCAACAAACGTGTAAGCAATATTGTCAGAGAAACGGGGCTTGAGAATGGTGAACTCGACGCCCGTGTAGAAACACGCCGGCGCAATCCCACAACCACCACAAAGCGTATCACCGCAACCACACATCGGTGTGCCAACCATGTCTCCACAGCAGCCATCGCCACAAGCGGGTCCCAAGCCGCAGAGACCATCGGCACACCCCGCCTCGCCGCATCCGCAGCTGGCGGCCGAATAGCTCACCGGGGTGATCGGGCTGGTAGCGGTCGCTGCGACCACCGGGCTAGCGCCCTTCGCCATCGCCGCCAACGGATGGCTTGCCACCGCAGCGGATGAAGTTTTGCTTAGCGGGCTCGCGACAGACCGCATCTCAGGCTCGGTTTGGTTGGTCACCGGGTTGTAGACCATCCGCGGCCGCCGGGCCTCCGACTCTTCCCCGGCAAACGCGCAGCTGACCGCCAACGCGATAGCCAAGATACGTGATTTGTAACGCATGGCGCAAACCCTTCAGGCACTGACTCGGGCGAAAACTCTCGCCTGCAGGGGTGATCGGCAAGCTGCGTAAGGGAATCCAGTTATTCGGGTTATCCGGGCTGCTTGCGACCGTACGCAGTCACTACCGCGTGCGATTGCAGCGCCAGCATGTGCGGCGCGGGCTGCCATGGCCCTAGAAAAAAAGCGTCCCGGGTACTATGCCCGGGACGCTTCGAGAGTTAACGGTCTTCAATAGCGCTGGACTCTGATCGCGCTTCGATCAAAGCACCGGCGTAATTTCGACCATGAAGGCGAACGCCCGCTGGCCGACAAGCAAGTCGCCATCGACATCGGCGATTCCATCGGGATCGGTGTTGTCGAGCGTCAGGCGATACGTGCCGTTCGGCAGCTGACCGCCGCTGATCGCGAGAACCACCGTGGTGCTATCTACCTGCGAAGCCGAGAGCAACAAGATCATTTGCCCGTCGTTCGGACCGCCGATGACTTCTAGGCCGTAATTGTTGACATTAAAGGCCGAAGAACCCATCGGCTCGTCGAACAAGACGGCGATCGATGTGAAAGCCTCGGTCAGGGTGCCTGATGGAGCCGTCAGGACCGACGGAGGATCGGCCTCGGCCACAGCGATGTTAATCGTCTGCGAATCGGCCAGGCCTGTCGCATCGGTCACGGTTACCGTCACCGAACGACCGGCGATATCACCGGCAGCGGGGGTCCAGGTGATGCCAGCGGTTCGCTCGCCGGCGGTCTGCGCTACCGCGACTCCTGCCGCGAGACTTGCCGCATCGAGGCTGAAGGTTAGCTCCTCGCCAACGTTCGTGTCGGTTGCCGAAACACCAAAGCTGAGTTGCCGCCCAACGGTTGCGGACTGGTCAGAGATTGTCGCCAGGACGGGCAGGCTACGGACGAAAACATCAAAGGTGGTGCTGGCGTCGAGCATCGGCACCCCGTTGTCCGTCACGGTCACACCGATCGTGCTGGTGCCCGCTTGAGCGTCGGTGGGTGCCCAGCGCACCTGCGCCGAATTCGCACCGGTTGAGATAATCTGGACACCGTCCGGAGCCCCAGGGCTAAGCGAAGCGGTCAGCGATTGCCCGCTGTTGGGATCGCCAAAGGTCACGTTCACTTGCAGGGTTGTCCCCACAGCGACCGTCTTGGGGGTGATCGCATCAATGGTCGGGGCGGAATTCACTTCACCGACCGTGAAGTCTTCGGTGTCGCTGAGCGGCAAGAAGCCATCATCGACCACGATCACGCGGAACGGCACGCGGCCGTCCGTCGCGGCGGCAAAATCAGCGGCCGTCGGCGTCCACCGGATCTCGGCCGAACCGTTGGTGAGCTTAGTAATCGTAGCGTTGTCAGGCGAGCTGTCGTCGAGGTAGTACTCGAGCGTGTCGAGGGCATTCGGATCGGTGGCAGTAATCGCAATGACTTGCTCAACTCCGATGGCCGCACCGAGGTCGGCGATGCTCGCCAGATTCGGGAACTGATTGATCTCGTGCACCGTGACGGTAAACGACTCTGAGTCTCCTACCGAGCCACCGAGACCCGCATCCGAGAAAGCGGCCGTCAGGGTGATGACAACCTCAGCGGTGCGCTGTCCCGCAGGAATAACGCTCGCGTCGGGCGTCCAATCGAAGGCCCCTGTTGTTGGGTTAAGCGTGCCGGCAGGCAGTGTCACAGGTGTACCGCCAACGGTCGCGCTGGCGATCGAATACTGAACTTCTCCGGCGGGAAAGGTTTCGGTCGTTCGTGCTGTGAAGGCAACCTGATCGCCAACGTTGACCTCGAAGTCTTCCGCGGGAACATCCACGTCGGGGTCCACCAGATCGATCCCTGGCAGCACCGTGAGCGTGAACTGAGCCGCGTCGGCCAGAGCAGGCACGCCACGATCGATTCCCAGAATGGTTACGACAAACTGAGTTGGTTCGCTGACGCTCGGAGGAGTCCACTGAAAGACGCCGTCGGTCGTGAGCGTTGCCCCACTGGGAAAGTCGACACCCGTGTCAGGGTCGGCGAGCCAGCGAAGACGATCGCCCGTCGGGTTGCCGTTCACATCAAGATCGATGAGCGTGGCACCATCGTTGGTTGCCGGATTGCCGTCGGGATCTTGCAGATTGAGGGTGAAGGCTTGGCCCTCGATCGCCACGGGGCTGAGCGCAACGATCGCTGAGAGATCGAGCTCGGGGGCACAGTCATTACCGGCGAACCCTGCCGCGGAGAGAACGCGTCGCGCCTCCAACATCTCGTGAACCGGCCGACGACCGAAAAACGTCCGTGTCCGATACGGACGACGTCGCGCAGGGCGAGCGCCAAACAGCAGTGTACGCAGAAACATGGTGTTGCTCCCGGAGAGTGAAGCCCATAAGGCTTAGAGATCCATCGCGAGAAACACGCGGCAGGCAAGCCTCACGCCACGTGTTAAAGATGGCGGATTGTAACGATCAGGCAAGCCGCTGGGAACCCGCACAGCAACGTCTCATCGTGCGGTTTCGCGCGCCCGTGGAACGCTTCTCTGTCGTTCTGGCGCTGAGATCTGGCGCTACGGCGTGGTGGTCGGTTTGGCGGTCAGAGGTGCCACATCGACCGAAACACTCATCGTATGGGAACCGCCTCCAACAAAAACTCCCTGGATCGGGCAGACATCGCCGTAATCGCGACCGATGGCAACCGTCACATGGTCGGTGCCGGGCACGCAGTTATTGGTAGGATCCAGATCAACCCACGCGCCGTCGCCCACATAAACGCTGAGCCACGCGTGAGACGCATCGGCACCGACAAGCCGCTCTTTCCCCGGCGGGGGGAGTGTCCGCAGATAGCCGCTCACGTACCGCGCGGCCAGCCCCATGGCACGTAGCCCCGCGATCTGAACGTGAGCAAAGTCTTGGCAAACCCCGGCACGCTGCTCTAGCGCAACCGAGATCGGCGTGCTGACCGTCGTGGCGCGCGGGTCATAATCGAAGTCATTATGCAGCCGTGCGGTAAAGTCCTTGGCGGCCTCGAGGATCGACCTGCCCGGAGTGAACGAGGGGGCCGCGTACTCGCGCACTTTGTCGTTTAAGGGGACATGGGGCGAAGCATAGGCAAAGCGACATGCGGCAAGCGGTAAAGGAGCTGCGGCACTATGAATCTGAGCGCGAACACTCTCCCACGTAAGGCTTTTCGCCTGCGGCTCGCTGCTCGGTTCAACACCAACTTCGCTGATCGCGGTCAGCGAGAGGCCGTGGTGGGACTCGTCGATAGAAAAATACTGCACCCGATTTCCGAACAGATCGGTTCGCTCACCGATCAGCATCGCATCGGGAGAGACCACAAGCCGATAAGAATTGACGGTCTGTCTGGCAGACGTCCTCGGAGCCAAACGCACCAGATTGTGGCACACCGCAACAGGGTCGTCGTAGGCGTATTTTGTAGTGTGGCGGATGCGGTAACGCATGGGCGACTCGGCGGAGCAATCTCGGCGAGGCAACAGTGGCTAAGAGGGAGAGAGCTGCTGTGGCAGCCCCGAATGCGCCAAATATTTGAGCGACACCGCGCTGGCAAGCACCGGTAAATCGTGTGCGATCCCCGCCAGCAGCTTAGCCAGCGGCTCAGGTTGCCCTAATTCGTAGGCATCGCTCAAGGGGACGATATCGATCATCTGCATCGCGTGCTTCAGCGACAGTGCGATCCGTTGCTCGCGGTCGGAGGCGGCCGTTGCGCCGTCGCCGGTGCGAGGCAACTTTCTGACGTGTCGTTCCAAGGTGTCGATCTGGAACGCGATGCTCCGTGGGTTGGTCTCGTCCGTCACCAAGAGGTCTAGTACCGCAGCGAGCCGAACACTTGCCCGGTAACGCGAGCGATAGGTCATCAGGCTGTCGGCGGATTCGAGCATCGCTTCCAGCAGCGGCCTTGAAGAGTCACGGCAGTCGATCAAACAGGTCTTCAACAGGTCAACCGATTGGCTGGCACACTCAACGCGTCTGCCGATATCCAGAAAGCGGTAGAACTGGGTGCGTGTCATACTCTCGACCACCATCCCTCCAACCGCAGCAAGATCAACGATCAGCTCATCGGTAAGATTCAAGAGATCGGCGAGATTGGCCCTGTCTGAGTCGATCGCCAAGAGCTTTTCATTGATTCCCAGCACAATCCGCCAGGTATCGCGTGAGAGTCGGTCTCGTACCTGCGATGCGGCCGAATAGAGCCTCCCGATGGTGAACGCCAGTGACCCAGCGCGGTGGGTGTCGAGCACCTGACTCGGGAGCGCTTCCTCGACCTGCGGTAAGAGTGTGCGGAGCGGCTCGACTGCGTAACCGGGTTCGATCTGCCCCTGTTCAACGAGTCCGCGCACCAGCGCGCGCAGTTCTGGAAAATCGGACAGCTCTCCCTCGCTAGTTAGTCGCGTTGCAACTAGCCTCACAAGTCGCGCGGCGGCGTTGGCACGTTCCAGGTGCCTGCCCAACCAGAAGCTATCGTCGGCAACGCGGCTGGGCAGCTGGGCACCGATCCGCACAAGCTCGAGCGGTTCTTGCTCCGTCGATAACAGCGTAACGGCTTTGACAGGCTCATCGCCTACGATCCAGACGTCTTTGCTCCCTTCTCCGGAAAGGGTCGATGCCTCGAGCGGACCGAAGTCAGAAGTCGTGCGCGCCAAAGCCCCCGGCATGACGCTGTAGCCGCCCGACGAGGAGACCGCAAAGGCCCTCAGCGCGATATGCGTGGGTTCGATCCGCTCGTTCCGATAGGCCGGTGCCGACGAGCGATTCACCTGCTCTTGCGCAACGAAGGTATGGGGCGCAGCCCGTATCAGCTCAATGAGTTGCTCACGCGACAACAGTTGGAGTTGGTGCACCAGAAGCGACTCTTCGCCCCGGCTGCGATACGCCTTCTTCAACACCAACCGATCGAGATTCGCGAGCACAAAGTCGAGCGAAACCGCCTCGCCGCACCACCAGCTCGCGACACCGGGCAGCTTGAGGGGCTCTCCTAGCAAGGCCTGACAGAGGCGCGGGATAAAGGCCATGAAAACAGGTGACTCGACGAGCCCACTGCCGCAGCGGTTAGCCAACAAGACGGCTCCTGCGCGTTCCGCCTGCAAGAGCCCGGCAACGCCCGAAATTCCGTCTCCCCGCAACTCGAGCGGGTCGCACAGCTCGCTGTTGGGACGACGGAGCAGCACATCGATCGGCATGAGACCGTCGAGCGTTTTCATCCACACCTTGTGGTCGCGAACCGTCAGGTCCCCCGATTCGACAAGCAAGCAACCCAGATAACGGGCGAGGTAGGCGTCTTCGAAGTAGTTCGGGTGACCCACGCCCTGGCTCAGAATCGCGATGCTCGGGTTATGCCGATGCGTGGGGGCATGGTTCCGCAGCATGGTCTGAAGCTGCTGAAAGAAGGGCGCTAAGCGCTGAACCTGGCTGTCGCGAAACGCCTCGGGCAGCATGCGCGAGGTGACAACGCGATTTTCCAACGCGAAGCCGACTCCCGAAGGGGCCTCGGTGCGATCCGCCAAAACCCACCATTTGCCGTCTGGCGCGCGGCCGAGGTCCGCTGCGTAATACTGAAGCATCGGTGCCGCGGTGGGCAACCGATCGGTCTGGTGCAGCGCAATGCGGTAGCCCGGATGACCGTACACCAGCGCCGGCGGCAGCAAGCCCGAACGCAGCAGCTCTTGCGGGCCATACAGGTCCTGCAGCACCAGTTCCAGCAACTTGGCACGCTGGGTCAGGCCCGCCGAGATGCCCCGCCATTCAGCCTCAGCGATCAGCAGCGGGACGGGGTCGAGTGCCCACGGACGCGGTCGGGCATCGGCGTCGCCGAAAGCGTTGTAAGCAATGCCGTTTTCACGGATCAAGCGCTGGGATTGCGTCCACCGACGTTCGACCTCGGCTCCTCCCAGCCGTTCAACCTGTTCGAGCAAGGCCAGCCAGGGCGCGCGGGCCACCCGCTGGGCATCGTATAGCTCGTCGTAAGCTCCTGCCGGCGGCACGTAGGTCGATAGCAGTTGCTGCTCAACCGTTTCCGGCAAGCCTGCCATGGCTTGGCTGTTGGTTTGAGCCTGGCTGGGCATCGATAAAATCAGGGGGTGACGTCGAATAAGAAGAGAATCCCGAGCCTTCCTGTCAGACTGATGATCGACCGCGGCGGAGGTCGAGGGTCAGCGGGAACTCGGGGCTCCTGCTAATCGGGGGAATCTTAAGGCTTCCGCCCGTGTGACCAAAGGCGAAGAATCGCGTCGCCCGGCGGGTTTCCGCCTCAAGTGCATTCACCGGGAAGGTAGTTGGATTCAGGCCGCCCGGGTGCCCCACATGATACTCGCAACCGCCCGCCGAACGGTTCATCCACTCGTCGGCCAGATCAAATCGCAGCGGGCCGTCTACCGTGATCGTCGGATGCAGACAGCTTGGTGGCTGCCAAGCCCTGAAACGCACTCCCGCCACGTACTCCCCTTCAACCCCTGTGGGGTGCAGCGGCACGCGTCGTCCGTTGCAGGCCAGCGCGTAGCGCGGCGAGGTCATGCCCGAGACTTTCACCTGCAACCGCTCAACCGAGGAATCGACATAGCGAGCCGTATAGCCCGCGGCCCCCTCTTCTCCCAGGACGTACCAGGGCTCGATCGCGCGGCGCAACTCGACATGGACACCCCGTTGGGTGAACGAGCCGATGAACGGATACCGGAACTCCTGGTGAGGGGCGAACCATTCGGCTTCGATCGGGAACCCGGCTTGGCAGGTTTCGGCGATCACGTCCTCAAAGTCCTGCCAAATAAAATGGGGCAGCATCCAGCGATCGTGCAGCGTGGTGCCCCACGCAACGAGCGGACCCTCGTAAGGGGTCTCCCAGAAGCGCGCGACCAGTGCGCGGATCAACAGCTGTTGGGTGAGGCTCATCCGCGCGTGCGGGGGCATCTCAAACGCTCGAAACTCAAGCAGCCCTAAGCGACCGGAGCTGCTGTCCGGCGAAAACAACTTGTCGATACAGAATTCGGCCCGGTGCGTGTTTCCGGTGCCATCGACCAACAGGTGGCGGAAGATGCGATCCACGAGCCACGGCGGGCAAGGACGATCACGACGGACTTGCTCGAAGGCAATCTGCAACTCATAGAGCGAATCGCCCCGCGCCTCTTCGACACGCGGTGCCTGGCTCGTTGGACCAATGAATTTGCCCGAAAACAGATACGAGAGCGACGGGTGGTTATTCCAATAGGCCAGGAAGCTCTTCAACAGGTCGGGGCGCCGCAACCAGGGGCTGTCGGCGGGCGTGGCTCCGCCGATCACCACATGGTTGCCACCCCCCGTGCCCGTGTGCGAGCCATCAAGATCGAACTTTTCTGTCCCCAGACGGCTTTGGCGCGCGTCCTCGTAGACGCCGGTGGTAATGGCTGACAGCTCGTCCCAGCTCTCGGCTGGCTGAACGTTGACCTCGATCACACCGGGGTCCGGCGTCACCTTGATGTGCTTCAAACGACTGTCGTGCGGCGGTAGGTATCCCTCGATCACCACCGGCGTGTTGAGTTCGTCGGCGGTATCCTCGACCGCGTCGATCAGATCAAGAAACACATCTAGCCGATCGATCGGGGGCATGAAGATGTGGAGCGTGCCGCCCCGTGCTTCGACACAGAGTGCCGTCCGTACCACATCCGGCAAGCCGGTGTAACGCACGTCTGCTTTGAAGGGATCGCTGCAGGTGTCCCCGCGATTTGCGCGCGGTTGCTGCTCGGCCGGGGCCGTTCCGTTGCCGTCGTAGCCGCTGCCATTGCTGCCCGCTGCGGCCCAACTCGTGCGCGCTTCGTTCCGCGCAACCGCCCCGTAGCCCCCCACGCCCGTATAGGCTGGCATCGGGGCCGCCATTTGATGGCGTCGTTTTACCGATAGCGGACGACGCGGATCGAAGGGATCAGCCTGCAGGTAAGCCGTTGCGTGTGCGGGCACGTTCTCGTAAATCAGCGATTCGAGCGGCAGCCGCAGCCCCATGGGCGAGTCGCCAGGAACCAAGAACATCTCGTCAGAACGAACCACCCAAGCAGTGCTCTGCCAGCGAGGCTCAGCCTCCCACCACCGGAACTGAAGCGGCAAGGCAACCCCCACCGCGCTCGTCACGCCCTGTTCAAAAACCCGTGCAAGCCGTTCACGCTCCTCACGGTCTTCGAGCTTCGCGTTGCGAATATCAACGTTCGCAGGCAAACGGCGCTCGCGCCATGCGTAATAGAAAACGTCTTCGTAGGCGTCGATCGCGTGCTCGGCATTCACTCCCAAGCGCTCTGCGAGCCGGCGGCCGAAAAGCCGGGCGTCGTCGATCGTGTGGCCATAAGACTCACCGTCTTGAGCCAGCAGGGCTTCGTTCTCCCAGACAGGAACGCCATCGGCCCGCCAGAAGCAGGCCAGCGCCCAGCGCGGCAGTTGTTCGCCCGGATACCACTTGCCTTGGCCGTAGTGGAGCAGGCCCCCTTTGCCAAAACGCGCTCGCAAACGCTGCAGCAGACTGCCGGCCAAACGCCGTTTGTTGGGACCCACCGCCGCGGTCTGCCACTCTTCGCCATCCATATCATCAATCGATACGAAGGTCGGCTCGCCCCCCATCGTGAGCCGCACATCACCGCGCACCAGGTGCTCATCGACCAAGCGGCCCGTTGCATCGATCTGCTGCCACTGCTCTTCGGTATACGGCTTTGTTACGCGGGGGTCTTCGTGGACCCGAACGACCGACATGCTGAAGTCAAACTCGACCTCGCAGGGCTCATGGCCGCCGGTAATCGGCGCTGCGGAGGTTGGCTGCGGCGTGCAAGCCAACGGGATGTGCCCCTCACCGGCAAACAGGCCCGAGGTTGGATCCAAGCCCACCCAACCCGCCCCGGGCAGATAGACCTCGGTCCAGGCGTGGAGGTCCGTAAAGTCGGTTTCCGGCCCGGAGGGACCGTCGAGCGATTTCTGGTCGGCGGTCAACTGAATCAGATAGCCGGATACAAACCGACTCGCGAACCCCAGGTTGCGCAACACCTGGCAGAACAGCCACGCCGAGTCGCGGCACGACCCGCTCAGCTTCTCGAGGGTTTGCTCACAGGTCTGAACCCCCGGCTCTAAACGCACGGTGTAACTAATGTCTCGCTGCAGCCGCTGGTTGATCTCGACCAAGAAGTCGATCATCTTCCGCGGTCGGCGGTCGATGGTCGCCAGCAGCTTATGTAGCAGCGGACCGATCTCGTCTTTGGCAAAGTACGGCTTGAGGTTTGCGCGCGTCTCCGCGTCGTAGACGGCGGGGAACTCTTCGGAGTCGGGCTCGAGGAAAAAATCAAACGGATTGATCGCCGAGAGCGACGCCGTCAGATCGACCTCAATACTCAGCTCGGTCGTCGGCTCGGAGAACACGCACCGGGCCAGATAATTGCCAAACGGGTCTTGCTGCCAATTGATGAAGTTTCCCGCCGGACCGATCCGGAGAGAATAAGCCTCGATCGGTGTCCGCGAGTGCGGAGCGGGACGCAGTCGAATGATCTGCGGGCCAACCCCGATCCGACGATCGTAGCGGTAGCGGGTTTGGTGATTCAGCGCAACGCGGATACTCATCGTGTGATCGACCGTTCGGGCCGTCCACCAGCGGTGGGGGCCATGGGGCGGCAAACCTGTCGGGCAAATCCGTGCCGCGGGGTCTGTCGAAGGATGGGGGGGAGGGCTGGCTGGCTTGTCGCGACTGGCGCGGGTGTGCTGACTGGGAGGTCAGGCGAAGCTGCGCTGACTCTGCGTCTGCCCTAGCGTATCGGCTTCCGTTTCCAGCGTGAAGAAATCCTTCTGCAACGACTCACCAATTTCGTTCAGGCGGAGCTGAAACTGATCGATGTATTCGTGCATACCCTGCTGAACGACATCCCTAATCGCCGTGTAATCCATCTCGGAACGGAGCCGGCCAGCCCGCTGCTCGGTCTCGCAGTTAAAAGTACCCGGCCGGCTGCCGGTGATCTCGCTGACCGATTCCTGGGCTCGGGACACACAAAAACGCATCGAACGCGGGAAATCGCGGTCCAGCAACAGGAAATCCGCCACCAGTTCGGGCGTAATCCGGCCGTGGATACGTCGGTACATGGTCAGGGCACTCGCCGATTTGAGCAGCGAGCTCCAGCGGACCACGTCGAGCGCCGAGCCGACGTCCTCGACGTTAGGCAGCAGGTGGTAGTACTGGACATCGACGATCCGCGAGGTCTTGTCGGCTCGTTCGAGCATCGCGCCGAACCGCAAGAAATGCCAAGCCTCTCCATGCGACATGGTCGTATAAGTGGTCCCGACCAGGGCGTGGCTGGCGTGCTTGACCATGTCGCAGAAAGGGGTCGGCTCTTGCAGGAAGCGACGGTCCTGCACTGCGGATTTCACCATCAAGTGAAACGTGTTGATCTGCTCCCACATCGGAGCTGTGATCGACTCGCGAATGCTGCGGGCGTTCTCCCGCGCCGCGGCCACGCACGACAGGACCGAGTTCGGATTGCGCGGGTCGAACGCCAAGAAGCGGAGCACGGCCTCGCGCCGGGGCTCGCCGTACAGCTCGGCGAAGAGTTCTTGGTCTCCGGTCGTGTAGACCAGTGGGGCCCACTGCTCGGCGAGATCGGTCCCTTCACCAAGGGTCAGATTGTCGTTGACATCGATAAAACGCGCTACGTTTTCAGCGCGCTCGACATAAACCGCCATCCAGTAGATCGAATCGGCAACGCGGCTGAGCATAGGGGCAGGGGGAGCAGGGGGCGACGGACACCAGGAGCCTAACTGCCAGCAGAGCGCCGAACGGGCTGGCATTTTCAAAAAGCTTGACCGCAGAGCTTACAGGGACGCAAACCCGGCCGCTTGCCCGACGGGAGGCGTTGTAGCGTAGGGGTCGCACATGACCCAGGTGTCTTTGCTGCCGCCTCCTTGCGACGAGTTGACAATCATCGAGCCCTTCACCAACGCAACCCTCGTCAGCCCCCCCGGCATGACATAAATGTCCTTGCCCGCCAGCACAAAGGGGCGTAGGTCGATGTGCCGCGGCTCAAGACCTGTCTCGGCAAGCGTGGGGGCTGTCGAAAGCTCAAGCATCGGCTGGGCGATGTACTCACGGGGCTTAGCACGGATCCGCAGCGCTAGCTCATCCAGCTCTTCGCGCGAGGCCCGGGGCCCCAGCACGATGCCGTAACCGCCCGATTCATTCGTTGGCTTGACCACGAGTTCCGCGAGGTGACTCAGCACGTGCGCACGCTGTTGCGGATCATCGCACACATAGGTGGGCACGTTCTCGATGATCGGTTCTTCGCTCAAATAGTAGCGGATGATCTCCGGCACGTAGGCATAGATCGCTTTGTCGTCTGCCACACCGGTACCCGGCGCGTTAGCCAAGGTCACGTTGCCGGCGCGACAGGCCCGCATCAGCCCGCGCACGCCGAGCATCGAGTCCGGACGGAAGCACTCGGGGTCGAGAAAATTATCGTCGATCCGCCGATAGATCACGTCCACACGCTGCCGGCCGCGTGTGGTTCGCATGTAGACCACGTCATCGACCACGACCAAGTCAGCCCCTTGCACCAGCTCGATTCCCATCTGTTGGGCCAGGAACGTGTGCTCAAAGTAAGCCGAGTTATAGGCACCGGGCGTTAGCACCACCGCACAGGGCCGATCGTTGGCGTTCGGCGGAGCGCAATCGAGCAACGTTTGGAGCAGTTGCTCGGGATACTGCTCAACCGGGGACACGGCCATTCCCTTAAAGACCGTGGCGAAGGTCCGCTTCATGATCTCGCGATTCTCGAGCACGTACGAAACGCCCGAGGGGCACCGCAAATTATCTTCGAGGACGTAGATCGTGCCGTCGCGATCACGGACGAGATCGACGCCGCTGACGTGGCACCAGGCGCGCTGCGCGGGGCTAAAGCCCCGCAGCTCAGGCCGATATGCGGAAGCCGACTCGACCATGTGCCGCGGGACGATGCCGTCTTCCAGGCAGCGCTGGTCATTGTAGATATCGTCGATGAAGAGATTGAGCGCCTTCACGCGCTGGCGGAGCCCGGTATCGATCCGCACCCATTCGGAGTCGCTAACAATCCGCGGGAGAACGTCGAACGGCCACACCTTTTCGACCCCCGCCTCGTGGCCGTAAACGTTAAACGTGATGCCCATGTTATTCAGATGCAGTTCGGCGGCGTACTGCCGATTGCGAAGCTCATCGACCGAGAAGCCTCCCAGCCGCTCCACAAATGCCGCACAGCCGGGGCGGGGCTGGCCGGGAGCGACGAACATCTCGTCAAAAGTTGCAGTCTCGTAAGGCATACAAGCAATCAAAAGTTGCGGCGAGCAAGGAGCTGTTGGACGCGAAACACTAGCGATTCGCTCACGCCAGGCGCCTAAAAAACTAGCGTAGGGTGCCAAGGGGCTTGGCGTCCGTGCGTTAGCGTAGCTTTTCGAGCCGTTATTGACGACTTCAAAAGTCGAAGGCGAAGATTCATCTTGCATGTCAGCGGATAACTGCAACCTGCGTGCCGCAGTCTCCTATCCCGCTTACCGCGGCACCCCGTCACTAAACTCCGGGCGCTGTTCTTCAGTGACTCAGCCGCGGAGGCACCTCCCCCAGCGGGAATCGGATCTGACAAGCCCCTTCGGATCTGACATGCCCCACTGTCGCCCGGCGAACGCGCCGGTAGACTCTTGGTCTGTGATTCTACCGCTGACCCTTCCTTCACCGCTAAACGCCCCGCGTCGCCATGCCCGACAGCAGCCTTTCCCGCCCCAAGAAGCACGAGTCAAGGATCAAGAAGGTCGCGATCCTATTCGCCGGTGGACCCGCCCCGGCGGCTAACGCCGTGATTTCGGCGGCAGCCGTTTCGTTTCTGCGCAACGACATCAAGGTCGTAGGCGTTAAGCACGGCTACTCGAACCTCATCGATTTCGACACCGCCAAGCCGTTGGTCGAGGGAGCCGACTACGTGATGATCGATCATCACATGCTCAGCCGCACCCGCAACCGGCAGGGTATTATGATCGGCACGGCCCGCGCTAACCCGGGCAAGGGCATCGCCAGCCCAGCGCACCTAGAGGACGTCGAGCGGGCACAACCACTCAAGAACGTCTATGAGGCCCTGCGCTCACTCGACGTCGATGCCTTGGTGTCGATCGGTGGCGACGACACGCTCAAGACCGCCAACAAATTCAAGATGTACCAGGATCGCCTGCCCGAGGGATCCCCACGCATCCCGGTCGTCCACCTGCCGAAAACGATCGACAACGACTATCGGGGCATCGACTTTACGTTCGGTTACTTCACCGCGGTTGACTTTCTTGCCAAGTCGGTTCGCAACCTGCTGGCTGACGCTGAGGCCAACAACAACTACTTTCTCGTGGAATCGATGGGGCGTAGCGCAGGCTGGCTCGCCTACGGTGTCGCCATTGCCGGCGAAGCGAGCCTTGTCATCAGCGTCGAGGACATCGCGGGCAACTACCGCACGACCGAGGAATACACCGACCCGGCCTCGGGAGAAACTCACACCCGTGAGGTCATGAACCTAGATGAGGTCATCCGACGCATCGTGCTGACCATGACCACGCGCGAGCGCGAAGGAAAGCAGTACGGCGTGGTGGTGGTTGCCGAGGGTCTCGCCGAGTTGCTCCCCTTCAAGTACCTCGAAGGGGCCAAACGGGACGACCACGGCCACATCAAGATCTCCGACATCTCGCTGTACGACATCTTCAGCCGGTTAATCGCCGAAGAATACAAGCGGCAGACCGGCAAGAGCCGGTCGGTGAAGCCCGTGCAGTTGGGCTACGAAGCTCGCTGCTCGGCTCCGCATGCGTTTGACGTCATGCTCGGCAGCCAGCTGGGAGTCGGCGCTTACCGTGCCTTGGTTGAGGAGAAGCGTGACGGCGTGATGGTCTCGGTCGAGGGGCAGCTGCAGCTTCTGTATGTACCCTTTGAAGATCTGGTCGACCCCGAAACCCTGGTGACCGTGGTTCGCTACATCGACCCCGAGAGCGATTTCCACAAGCTGACTCGGTTCCTCGAGACTTACGTCAACGAAGAAGACCTCGTCGGCTAGGTCTGTCCTCGCGGGGCAGCGACAAGCGGTTAAACGCTACCGGCCTGCACCGTCGTCCTCCCCGCCAACCGCTGAGCAGTCTCCGGATCCATGAGCTTCCCGCAACCGTTCTTCCGTTGGCGTCCCCACCCCTGGCACGGGCTCGATGTGGGGCCGAATCCCCCCAGCGTGGTCCACGCCTACATCGAGCTGACCCCCTTCGACCGCGTTAAGTACGAACTCGACAAAAAAACGGGCTACCTCCGCGTTGATCGGCCGAATCGGACCTCTGCTTTCGCGCCGACGCTCTACGGGTTCATCCCACAAACGTTCTGCGGCAAGCGGGTGCGTTCGCTCATGCCGGAGTCCTCTGCCGGCGACGGCGACCCGCTGGACATCTGCGTCATCAGCGAACGACCAATCACCAATCCAGAAACGATCGTCAACGCGCGCGTGGTCGGCGGACTACCGATGCTCGACGAGGGAGAGGCGGACGACAAGATCATCGCCGTCCTCGATAAAGACGCCATGTGGAGCGGTGTCAACGACGTCACCGAGCTGCCCGAGGTGCTGGTCGATCGGTTGCGACACTACTTCAGCATCTACAAAGCCCTGACGCCGGAAGAGGCCGTCCCGACCCGTATCGATGCCCCCTACGGACGCGAACGGGCGCTCATGGTCGTTGAAGCGGCGATGGCCGACTACATCGAAGAATACGGCGAGTAACTCGACGGCGCGTCGCGGCGAGAGTGCAGAGAACCGCGCACAGCCATCCTCCCAGCGTTGCCGGTTCGGGGACGGCTGTCGCAACGCCAAAGAGTCCCTCGCCGAGCGTCTCCCAGGTGGTGCCGTAGTTGTCGCGCCACACCGTGTAGTCCGCCAGATCCACGACGCCGTCACCGTTACCATCGGCGTCGGCCCCGGTTAGCAGATCGATGCCGCCCTGTTGTCCAAAGGCGTCGCGCCACAAGACGTAATCTCGGTCATCCACGATGCCATCCCCGGTATAGTCACCTGGCAGCGTGACAAATGGATCGGCAAAGCGGATGTCGGCCAGCAGGGCTTCGTCCGTCAGTGTTTCCAGGAACGCGACAAGGGCGTCAATCTCGAAGGGCGCAAAGTTGAACTGCTCCGCCGCTCCGGTTTCCAAATCGCCGACTCGTAGAAAGCGGTGCAAGTTCGGATGATTGCGGATGCCGCGGCTGTAGAATCGCACCACCGCGTCAAGCGAGTCGAAGCGCCCGTCGTGCATAAAACGGCCGCTGACGGCCACGTTACGCAAGGATGGAGCCTTGAAGGCACCCTCACCATCGGCCCCCGGATCGGGGGTTCCCGGGTCGAGCCCGATATTTGCGACTATCGGACCAGCCTCTTGCCCGCTGGCGGTATCGGCTGAGGCACCCAAGGTTTGCGCTGCTGTAGCGTGGCACTGATTGCACTGGGCCGATGCGGAATGCAGATTCGCGTAGACCCGAGATTGCCCGTCGATAACAAACGTCTGCGACCCCCCCGGTCCGCTCCCCTCGAGCGGCTCGAACAGCGCCATGCCGAGCAGCTCTTGATCGGTATAGACGGTCCTCAGCGCGGCGATAACGTTGGCGTCAGGATTGTTAGCGACAACCGCGGCTCGCGCCGCTGTCGCTTCGTCGTGCTTCGATCGATACGAGACCATCGATCGCTCGAACTGCGCAATCGCTTTGCCAACACGTTCGGCCGTGATTTGAGCGTCGCCAAACGCGGCTTCGAACAGCTTGGGATAATAGTCGGTCGCCTGCAGCCGCTCGACGAGTGTTGTCAGATTAAGCCCCATCTCAACGGGATCCTGGATCGGCATCAGCGCCTGTTCTTCCAGCGATTCGGCGCGCGTGTCCCAGAACATCTGCCCGCTCTCGAAGAAGCGTGCGTTTGCTAGCCGCATGGAATGACGCCCCGTCAGTCCTCCGTCGAAGCCCTCGCTCAGCTGGGCGGTGTCCGAGAAGCCCTTCTCTTGTTGATGGCACGAAGAACAGCTTGTCGTGTAGTTGTGCGACAGCCGCTTGTCATAGAACAGTACTCGCCCGAGCGTGGCACCGTTGTCGGTGGTGGGATTATCGGCCGGCGTGTTGTCCGAGGTAATAATCGGACCAAACGACAGGTCGGGGTCGAGCAGGTAAGCGGGCAGCGCATCCTGGTAGCTGAAGCCCTGCGCTGGCAGAGCGGGAACCACGCCGGTGGCCCCGACTTTGCTCGCTAGCGTCAGCGCTGCGGCGAGCAGACCTAGCTGCACGATATAGTGCTGAACACCATCGTGCTGAACGCCGCAGTTCAGCCGTCCCTGATTGAGGACGCTCATGTGCTTGCCCTGGCGGTGGACCGACGCGAGGGTCGCCCCACACGGGCAACCTTACGCCGCCATCAACCCCGAGCCACGTACAGGGTGCCGCCGAAAATCGACGGAAAGGAAAGTTTGACGAGATCCGACTGCCCTGCTACGCGAGCGCTACGCGGGCTTACACGCCGTAGTCCGGCACCTCATGCCCCTTTCGACACTCGCGTGACCAGAGTGCCTGGGCGGCTTCGTTATTAACGAACCGCTCCGTCTCCGGGTCGATCGTGATCCACGGCCCAAGTGTCAGCATCTCCTCCGCGTCGATATCGATGTCGTTCGCCCGCAGATGACCGAACATCCGCTCGACGGATTGGCTCAATAGCGGATAGCTCTTAAGCCGGTCGGCGATGTCGGCAGCGGGCAGCTTTTCGCCCACCAGATGAGAAACGCCCCCCACATGGCACAGCGCGCTAGAGAGATGGCCCTCTTGGATTTCACCCGAGAGTAAGCCGCGATCGCCAACCGCAATCGCCGCGAGCCAGTTGTCATGGTGCTTGCCCCAGTGTTTCCATTGCTGGATCTGGGTACCGTTGCGATCGTAAGCGATGGCTTCGCCATAGTTGGGGATGAGCACGTGCCCCTCTTCGCATTGCACGATGACTCCTACGCCCGAGCCGCGGAAGCGATCCATCTGATCGCCCCAGTTCTTTTGCGCGGCTTTAGAGCGTGGTAGCCCACGGGTCTCGAAGATCAACGGGGCTGCGGCGTAATCGTGGTAGACCACCTGGGTGTTAGGGGTATTAGCCGCGTCGCTGTACCCGAGTCTTCCTCCGATACTGATGGTGCGCGCTGGCAGCCGGTCTTCGCCCAGGAACCAACGAGCGATATCCATCTGGTGGATCCCTTGGTTCCCCATATCGCCGTTGCCAGTATTCCAGTCCCAGTGCCAATCGTAGTGCAGCTGTGCCCGATAAAGGTCCACCATGGCGGCCGGTCCGCACCACAGGTCGTAATCAATCGTGCTGGGGATGAGGAGCGGCGTGTCGAGCTTGCCAATCGATTTGCGTGGCTTGTAGCAAGTGCCGATCGCGTACTGAATCGCGCCGAGAGCGCCACCGTGAACCCACTTGGCCGCTGCCTGCAAAGCCTCGCTCGAACGCGACTGAGTGCCACACTGCACAATGCGATTGTGACGCCGCGCCGCAGCAACGAGCTGACGCCCTTCCCAAACATTGTGCGAGACCGGCTTCTCTAGATAAACGTGCTTGCCGGCCTCCATGGCGGCGATCGCGAGCTGTACGTGCGTATGGTTCGGGGTCGCGATCGACACCGCATCGATATCGTCGCGCTCCACGAGACGCCGGTAGTCGGTCAGCACATCGACCGACTTGCCGTGCCGCTCTTTGTGCTTAGCGGCGCGCTCTGCACCGATCTCTTGATCCACGTCGCAGATCGCAACAACGCAATCGCCAAGTGCTTGCAGGTGGCTGCTGCCTTGTCCCCGGACACCGATCTGCGCAACCCGCGGGCGGGTGTTGATCACATCGCCCCACGCCAGACGTGTTGAAGCGAGCGTCGCGACAGCGGCTGCCGACGTCGCGGTGGAGATAAATCGACGACGATCAAGCATCGTTATTACTAGAGAGATTGAGGAAGGATCAAAGTGCTGCGGGCGTCAAAGCAACAAAGATGCGTCATCGGGTTCGCCTTCACCAAGGGAAGGCACCGTCTTTCGACTCGATAGAATCCAGGAAATGATTTCGGATCAGGGTGTAGCAACCTTAGTCGCTGCGTAGTCATTGTACAAATCGTGCATACGCGAGACATCCGGGCATCCCACGAACACCAGAACGCGGTAGCGGAAGGTCCACGAATCGCCTGCAGCGAGCAGGCGAGGACGCCCGCCGCGATGGGGTTCATTAAAATCGGACTCACCAAAAGGATTGGCAGCCATCAGGCCATAGGTTCGCACGTGCCATCGACAAGCACCGCCTGTAGACGAGGGGTGATTCATCATGCCGATGGCTGCGATATCGACGGGTTCCTTGTCCGCATCGGTAAGCCTAGTCGGCCCCGAATAAAGCGTCCAAGGTTGCAAGCTGCTCCAGGCGTTTGCGTCCTGGGCACCCGCGGTATCGACAAGTCGGCCGCCAAGCCGCGAATCGACCTTCATTGGCCCCGCAACACGCACACCAAACGTTCCCTCTTTTGTGTCGCCGAGCGTCACCGGGCCTTCGGTGGCTTGCAGCGTGATCTGAAAATCGATCCACCGAACAGGGGCCTCGGAACCATCTTTCGTCTGCCCAAAACTGATCGTGCGCGTGTCGCTGAGCACGGGCAGATCGGCAGCCTGCCATTGATTGCGGGTGATGATGCTGGCTGGCATACCGGGTTCGGCCGCGGAATGAACCTCGACAAACTCTTGGTGAACGATCCGGTTGACTGGCAAGGCGGTAGGACCTGATTTCAATTGCCAAAAGTCGTGCCCGTTCACGTCGCCGTGAGCAAACCAGAGCGACCGATGGTGGGGATGGTCTTTGGCCTCACCGGCCAGAGCTGGCCCAAGCGGATAGCTACGCGTGACGGCGTTCCCCGCGGCATTATGGATCGGCCAGATCACGGGCTGGTGAACATCGTCGGCTTGGTACTCGGCGAACAGCAATCCGTCGATCAACACCCGCACGCGGTCACCGGTCCGTTCGGTAACGATTTCCGCCGGGTCGGACATACTTGATTTCGACTCCGCTGAGGGAGTCTTTGTGGCCCTCATAAGTTGAGCGGCCCGCCCGCCCAACAAACAGCATGCGGGCGTATCAGCCGTTGTCGCTGCCGCGTCTTGGGAGTTCCCGTTGCGTTCCTCGGCTCGGGAGTGATTGGCCCCCCCCACGACTGCGCACAAAAACAGCACGAGCAAGCAAGAGGAAGGATGCCGCAGAACCATGGCTTCGCTGGTGAAAAGATGCTTCGCTGACCGCTCGATATGTCGCTTCAACCCAAAATAATCGTGTGCCCCTGTCGAGCGAGATTCGGTCTCGGAGAGGTATCTCGCCTGCGCTAGGCAGCCGCGGTTCGGTCGCCTGGCACCGACGCTTACGTCCCTTTTAACGCCTCGACTGCCCGGCGTGCTTAACACCGCCTCTCAATACTACTGCTTCAGACCTCTCTGGCCCCACTTTCCTGGCCGCACTTCTGCTAGCCCCACTTCTCCTAGCCGCTGAGCGTGCCCTTAGTGCTGGGCACCCCCTGTGCGCGCGGATCTGGCGAAACCGCATGTGCCATCGCACGAGCCGCTGCCTTAAACACCGCCTCGGCGATGTGGTGACGGTTTTTGCCATGGTGCTGAATGAAATGCAGATTGCACTCCGCATTGGGCGCAAACGACTGCCAAAAGTGTTCAATCAGTTCGGCGTCGAATTCACCAATCTTTCCGTCAGAAAGTTCAACTCCGAAGTGAAACGCCGAACGTCCACCGAAATCAACCGCGGCGGTGACCAGCGTTTCGTCCATCGGGAGCGTGATCGAACCATACCGATAAATACCAGCCTTATCGCCCAGGGCCTGTCGAAAGGCTTGCCCCAGACAGATTCCGATGTCTTCGGTCGTGTGGTGCTGGTCGACGTGCAGATCGCCCGTCGCTTCGACCTTCAGCCCGAACCCGCCGTGCTTGGCGAACAATTCCAGCATGTGGTCCAAGAATCCGATGCCGGTAGCAAAGCTTCCCCCACCCGGGGGGTCGAGGTCCAGGCTGAGCCGGATCTGGGTCTCGCGGGTAGAGCGTTCAATCGTCGCGGTTCGTGACATGCTGCGCGAGAGCGGTCGGGGTTCGGAAGTGCGGGGTGGAAGCTCGGCATCGTCGTGAAGGGTCGCTGCAATTGCCGGCGCTAGCTAAGCCTCGCGGGGCACCACCCTACTATACCCCGCCAAGAACCCTAGCCGTCGGCGGATGCTACGCAAGCACCAAACCGACATAAAATGGCGGGCCGATTGCGACGCCTACGCGGAACCGGGTAACTTGGTGGCGTGAGGGCGGGGTGTCACCCCCGCCCGAAAACCTCTTTGGGGAGGATCTTAGTATGCCGATGCGTCGTGCCCCGCGGATGGGGATCGAGGGCCCCAGCGGCCCCTTTAAGGGATCCGTCTCGCTCGCTGCAGCTGCAGCCTCATGGGGTGTTCCACGCCGGGCGGTACGCCGCCTCGTGGCTTCCGGAAGGGTGCCCTTCGTGCAAATCGCGGGGCGTATCCGCTTGCCCCGCAAGCTTGTTGAACACTCGTGGGAGTGGGTTGCAGCGCGGCCCTGAGCGCCGGACATCTGACGCAAACCGGACGCCGTGGGCTATCGCAAGGAGTCGTCCGGCAGGGCTAGCTCCGAGAGACTAGATCCCAGGGGCTGGATGCGAGGGACTGGATGCGAGGGACTATGCCCAGTCCAGGCCAGTCTCGCGTTTGAGACGCTCTTCGAACTCTCCGAGCAGACCACCGATAACGTCCCACCCCTCGGGACGACGGACCTCGATGTCTCCTTCCGGATTGACACGCACAATCGTGCGATCATCCACGTGAGCGGAGGCGAGATCTTCGTGGTGCAGCTCGTCCTCGACAAGAAGTCGATCGAGCGTTTCGCCTGTCATTTCGATGAAGGGCATCGTACCGCCTGGTGCGCGCTGAGAGGTAATCGAGAGAAGCGTACCGCGTGCTCCTCGCTCTGCCATTGCCTTCGCAGGCTAACCGAACTGAGCACGGGCTCCTAGCTGCCTCTTGCCGAGATCGCCCGGAGTCAAGCAAGTCAGCTGCCTGTGCCCCGGCCGCCAAGTGCTAATCGGAAACTCACAGTTTCCAATCCGGCGCGACGGCCCGTACCCGCTCAGTAAACTCCAGCAGCGTTTCGATGCTGACCTGCTCGGTGCGGGCATCTGCCGGGAAGTTCATGCCGCTCAGCAGTTCGTCAACTTGTTCTTTCGTGGCATGCCGCTTAAGGGCCGAGATAACGTTCGCTCGCAAGAATTTCCGGCGGTGCAGGAAAATCGACTTAACGAACTGATGGAAGAACCGCAGATCGGGGATCGCGGCGCGGCGCTCGGGATCGATCTGAATCCGCACGATGGCAGATGTCACTTTGGGAGCCGGCCAGAACACTCCTGGTGGCATCACCCGCACGATCTCCGCCCGCGCTTGAGACTGAATCCACACGCTCAGCGCGCCGTAGTCCTTGGTCCAAGGCTCGGCAACGATCCGGTCCGCCAGCTCTTTTTGGATCGTCGCGACCATCGTGGTCGGCGTGTGCTCGCTCAACAGCAGGTTAGACAAGATCGGCGTGGCAACATTGTAGGGCAGATTCGCGACGAGCTTAAACTCGCTGTCGGGGGTGCTTGCCAGGGCGGTCCCGACCGCTTCCATAATGGCTGGGGCAAAACGATTCTTGTTCGCAAGAGCGTCGCACTTCAGCTGGGTAACATTGTCGAAGTTGATCAGCTCTTCGCGTGCCAGCTCGTACAGGTTGGAGTCGATCTCAACCGTTACGACATGGCTCGCATGCGGTGCCATCAGCGTCGTCAGCGAGCCCGTGCCGGTGCCGACTTCGAGCACCACATCGCGGGGACCCAGTTCGGCCGAATCGACGATCAGCCGGACCAGATTGAGATCGATTAAAAAGTTCTGACCGTGCCGTGAATCGGGCTCAACGCCGATCTCACGAAGGCGTCGCATCAAAAATGATTTGGTCTGGCGAGAGGGCAACATGCTGGGTTCGGTTCCGTTTTGGGTCAGCGATCGAGAGAAGGGCCTGATCGGCCTTAGATCGCTTCGGGGCCGCGCTCGCCCGTACGGATCCGCACGCAATCGTCCATCGGCAAGACGAAGATTTTGCCATCGCCAACCTCACCCGTACGACCACCCTTGATGATGGCGTTGACGGTCGGCTCGACAAACTCATCGTTCACCGCGATCTGCAACTGAACCTTACGCAGCAGGTTCATCGAGATCTCAGCTCCCCGATAGAGCTCGGTCTGGCCTTTTTGCCGTCCAAAACCTTGGACGTCCATAATGGTCAGCCGCACGACCTCAACCTCAGACAGCGCGCCTTTGACGTCTTCCAGGCGACTCGGCTGAATGATTGCGATAATGAGCTTCATAGCAGGCAACAACGCCGGGCTGAGGCAGGGCGTCGCGCGGGTGACCGCATATTCACGGACGCTTGAGAAAATAGGCCGGCGACAATTGCGAACAGCCTACTAGGAAAACTGGCCCGATTGAAGCCGGTCTCATTCGTCCGCCCTCGAAAGACGGCCCGAAAGACGTAGGGAGATGTGGCCAAAAGGAAGGCTCCCATGAACTCTCAAGCGATTTGGGCTTGAATGAGCCGCGTGGAAAGCCATCTCGATCGCGGGGCGGCCTAGGCCTGGCCCAACCCGCCAGAAGCGAGATCCGTCACGAAAAAGCCGTCCCGCGTGGGAAGAAGCTGTGGTGGAGCAGCTCAGAGATGCCCGGTGCCGTCAACGAAAAAGAGCAGGACACCCCGGCTTGGGCAGGCTAGGCGGCAAGCCCACCCAAGCCATATGGGGCATCCTTCTGGCTTAGTTCGGGCATCGGAATCTGGCGATCCACGCCAGCCCGCTCCTCGATAAAAACACTCCCCGCCTCGGCGAGACCAGGCGGAACGTTCCGCCGAGGCAGGGGAGCATCTGGTTGGTTTGAAACCGCCTGTTCGTCAGCAGCGACCCCGTCACACCAGACGCGTGGCTGGTGGTTGGGCGTAAACCCTGCCAGTCAGCTGTGCGTGTGCTGTGCGATCGCAGGACCCGTCGGCCCGGAGCAGCCAGGCGGTAACCACCCCGGGCCGTTGACGGATCACTGCTTCGTCGGCTTTGCCCTTCCTGAGCAATTGGCTCCGCCATCCCTCGCGGAACACACCCCCACACACTCACTCCACTCTCTTAAGGCGTTCGATCAATCGCGGGGGAGAAGATCGAGGCCCGTTAGCGAACTGGCTCAGTGGGTGTAAGCCGCCATGCCGTGCTCGCTGATATCCAGACCCTGCTGCTCTTCTTCGGCGGAGACTCGCAAGAGACCCATTGCCTTGAGGATGCTGAACAGGATGAACATGGTGACAAACGACCACGCACAGATCGAAGCGGCTCCGCAAGCCTGCACGGCAAGCGAAGAAACTTCGGGCGTGAGGATGCCGATCGCCAGACAGCCCCAGATGCCGCACAAGCCGTGGACCGGCCAGGCACCTACGGGGTCGTCAATCTTGAACTTGTCGAGCATCAGGATGCCGACAACCACCAAGACGCCTGCAACAGCACCGACGATCATCGCTTGCCAGTTGCTCATGCAGTCGCAGCAGGCGGTGATGCCGACCAGACCCCCGAGGATGCCGTTGAGGCCCATCGACAGGTCGGGTTTGCCAAACATCATCCAGCTGACGAGCGTGGCAACAATGCCGCCGGCACCGGCAGCCAGCATCGTGGTGACGGCGCAGTGCATCGTCGTATCGATGTCGCCTGTGCCTTGGAAGGCGAGCTGACTGCCCGGGTTAAAGCCGAACCAGCCGAACCACAGAATGAAAACTCCCAATCCAGCGAGCGGAATGCTGTGACCGGGGAACGGAACGCTGCGGCCATCGACAAAGCGGCCGATCCGCGGTCCGAGCACGATCGCCCCCGCCAAACCAGCGAAACCGCCCATGCCGTGCACCACGGCGGACCCAGCGAAGTCAGCGAAGCCCATTTCATTGAGCCAGCCACCGCCCCATTTCCAGTAGCCACTGATCGGGTAGAAGATACCGGTCAGCAAAGCGCTGTAAATCAGGTAGCCACCCACTTTCATGCGGCCGGCAACAGCACCTGAAACAATCGTCGCCGCGGTGGCAGCGAACACCGCTTGGAAGATCCAGTCGCACTCGGGGCTAAAGGTCCGATCGGGGGCGGCTGCGTAGCCTTCTAGCCCCCAGCCACCGAAGCCAAGGTAGCCCTCTTTAGCGTAAGAGACCCCCTCGTATGAGCCCGGGTACATCAGCCCAAAGCCGATCGCATAGAACAAGAGCACGCCGACGCAGATGTCCATGGCGTTCTTGAACATGATGTTCACCGCGTTCTTCGACGAGTTGAAGCCCGCCTCGACCATCGCGAAGCCGGCCTGCATGAAGAACACGAGGACCGCACAGAAGAACAGCACGGCATTGTCAAAGGCGTAGCCGATGCCCAGATCGGGCGCTTCTTCAGCGGCGGCCTCTTCTTCGGCCGCGGCTTCTTCGGCTGGGGCCTCGGCCTCAGCGGTTTCCTCAGCAACTGCCTCGTCGGCAGCGGCGTCTTGGGCGTAGGTCGCCCCGACAGACGACAGCGAAATCATTGCGGCGAGGAGCAAAACTCCCCACCGGCGGCCCTCAAGGGCTCCACACAACGTCATCGTTACCTCGCGTCACAGAAGGATGTTCAAAACCCGTGCCGTGGGGGCGCTGCTAGTTACCACCTAAGCCCCCAACACGCCGGGTGGCCGAAAGTTCGACCGTGGGTGCGGCCCACACAAGCCGACCCCTTGGCCATTCCGGCATACCGTGCCTCTTCAAACGGCTACGGAACCGCCGGCCACCGTGCAGCACAAAGCGTGCCAGCACGGAGCTGACGTCCGCCGATGATCACACTTAACCTCAACAGAGAAAAGACTTGCGCCAATTATCGCGTCCCCAGAGAACCACCTCGCTTTGAGATGGTGCCTCATTCTTCGGCACCGACCCTTTCGCTCTGCCCAAGGGAGACGCAGGCCTGCCGTCCTCCCACGCGCTGCGCATTCGCAAGAGCCAACTGCGCTGCCTTTACCCGCGGTAAGTGAACGGGCCTTCGGCTAAGCTGATCCCTTTCATCGACTTGCGCCACAATTCGCCACCTAGGACTCAGGTTTTCACGATGCCCCTTCAAGCCTCTGCGAAACCTTCCCCCCCGCTAGCACTTCGGGGGCTGCTACTCGCCATCGTCTTGGCACCGTTCTCGCTAAGCGCTGCCCTCGCCGCCGAAGCCCGTATTGATGACGCTCCTAAGATCGAACGCGAGTTTCGAGCCGTCTGGATCGCCACCGTCGCTAATATCGACTGGCCCTCCAAGCCGGGACTGTCGGCCGAAGCCCAGCGCGCCGAGCTGACCGCTCTGCTGGATCAAGTGGCTGAGTTAGGGATGAACGCGGTGGTGCTACAAGTGCGGCCCGCTTGCGATGCCCTATACGCCTCGGAGCTCGAGCCGTGGTCCTCCTTCCTGAGCGGCACACAAGGGGTTGCCCCTGATGATGGCTACGACCCGCTGGCCTGGGCATGCGACGCGGCCCATCGCCGCGGCCTCGAGCTGCACGCCTGGCTGAATCCCTACCGGGCAACCCACCCGGCCTATTCAGGTGAGCTCGCTGAGACCCACATCTCTAAGCGTCGCCCCGACCTTGTGCGTCAGTACGGGGTCTACGGTTGGGTTGATCCGGGCGAGCCCGAGGCGACCGAACACTCGCTCGCGGTGGTGCGTGACATCGTTCGTCGTTACGACGTTGATGCCATCCACTACGACGATTACTTCTACCCCTATCCGGTGAGCGACGCGCTCGCTGGCGATCCTTCTGGCAAGAAGGTAGAGACACCGTTCCCCGACGACGCGAGCTGGGAAAAGTATCGGGCCGACACGCCTGAGTCGGAACGGCTCGTGCGCGATGACTGGCGCCGAGAGAACGTCAACGGCTTTATCCGACGCTGTGGACAGATCATCCATGAAGAGAAGCCCCATGTGCGGTTCGGCGTGAGCCCGTTCGGCATCTGGCGGCCGGGCACGCCCGAAGGCATTCAGGGATTCGATCAATACGCCAAGCTCTACGCCGACGCCCGCTTATGGCTGCGCGAAGGATGGGTCGATTACCTGGCGCCGCAACTCTACTGGCCCATCGAGCAGAAGCCGCAGAGCTTTACCACGCTCCTCAACTGGTGGGTCACACAAAACCCCCAGGAGCGCGGCGTGTGGCCCGGCCTGTACACCTCTAAAGTGTCGTTCAATCCCCCGACTTATTCGCTCGAAGAGATTCCCAATCAGATCGCTGTCGCACGCGGGCTGGGCGAGCGGGCGAATGGCCATATCCACTTCAGTATGAAAGCCATTGCCGCGAATGCCGCGGGGATCGCCGATCGGCTGAAGCTTGAGTACGCAACGCCCGCAATCCCGCCGGCGGCCCCCTGGCTGGCGGGCGATCAGCCCCGGCCGGGCACGCCGAGCGTAACGCCAACCGGTTTGGCACCGAATCGGTTCAAGCTCGCCCCGGGCGAGGGACCCGCGCCCAAGTGGTGGTTGGTGCAGAAGCGTTGCGGAGAACAATGGATCACGAAGCTGCGTCCCTATCGGGGCCCCAACGTGATTGCTGTGCTGGGCCCGAGCGACGAGGGGGCCCCCGCCACCGCGGCCGTGGTGACGGCGATCGATGCGTTCGGCCGGGCCAGTGATCCGGTTCAGGTCACGATCGCCCCGCCGGCGGCGGACTGATTTCTCAAGGAAGGCCCACTTGTCTAGCGTTACCGATGCCGACGCGTCCGATCAGCCTCCCGCCCCCAGCCGCAGCGCACGCCGCGCCGCATGGGGGTGGATTCCAACGCTGTACTTCGCCTCGGGATTGCCCTACGTAGTGGTCGTGAGCATGGCAACCGCCATGTACAAGAGCCTGGGCGTTTCGAACACGCTCAACGCGGCTTACACCAGCGCGTTGCTCTCGCCCTGGACCTTCAAACCGCTGTGGAGCCCGCTCGTCGAGCTCATCGGCACCCAGCGGCGCTGGATCATCGCGGCTCAAGCATTGATCGCTGCGGGGCTGTTCGCGATCGCGGCGGCAGCGCCCGCCGAAAACTTTCTGATGCTGACGCTGGCCGGTTTCTGGCTGCTGGCGATCGCGTCGGCAACGCATGACATCGCCGCCGACGGCTTCTACATGGCGAGTATGCCCGAGCGCGACCAGGCCTGGTTCGTGGGCATCAGGAGCACGTTCTATCGGCTTTCGATGATCGTCGGATCCGGACTGCTTGTCACCCTCGCCGGAGACCTTGCCAGCGGGCTCCAGCTAACAGCAAGGGCCATCGGGCGTGTGCTGGGTACCGGGGCGGAAGAGGCGTTCAAGACCTTGCTCGGCAGCGTCAGCCAGGGGATGCCTATCGGCGAGGCGTGGTCGTTGGTTTTCTACGCCATCGCGACGCTGTTCTTGGTGTTCACGCTGTACCACCAAGTCATTCTGCCGCGGCCCGCAGCCCCCCAGCGCAGTAGCGGACGCACCGCACGAAGCATCGTTGCCGAGTTCTTTGATACGTTTGTCTCTTTCTTTCGCAAACCGGGCATTGTGGCGTCGCTCGCCTATCTGCTGATCTATCGCTTCAGCGAGGGGCAGCTGGCGAAAATGAAAGCCCCGTTTCTCCTGGACCCGCGTGAAGAGGGGGGGCTCGGCCTCTCGCTGCAGACGCTCGGGCTTCTTGACGGCACGATCGGGATCGCGCTGCTAACAATCGGCGGAATCGTTGGCGGTTTGATCGTGGCACGCGACGGACTGCGACGCTGGTTTTTCCCGATGGCACTCGCGATCAACCTGCCGAACGCCGCGTACGTTTATCTGGGAGCTGCCCAGCCCGAGTCGATCGCAGCGATCGGCACAGCGATCGCTGTCGAACAGTTCGGCTATGGCTTTGGCTTCGCGGGGTACATGCTGTACATGCTCCAGCTCTCGCGCGGCGAGCACCAAACGGCGCACTACGCCCTGTGCACCGGCTTTATGTCTCTGGGAATGCAGATCCCGATGGGTTTCTCCGGCGCGATCCAAGAGTGGCTCGGCTACGAGCGGTTCTTTTACTGGGTGCTTGCGGCAACGATCCCCAGCCTGATTATTACCCTGCTGGCACCGCTCCGCGATTCGGAAACGAACGGATGACCACTCCCGTGACGATAGTCTCTCCAGCCGCCGCGCCCCAGCTCACGAGGCCGACAGCGCTGCGTGACAAGCTCGCACAGTTGCTGATGATCCGTATCGGCTCGAACCTGCCTCCGATCACCCTCGTGCACCAAGACGAACAGCGCGTGGCGGCCGAGCTGGAGCGCTGCCCGGTTGGCGGTCTCTTGTTGTTCAACGGAAGCTGGCCCGAAACACGCGACACGCTTGCCAGACTGCAAGCCGCGGCCCCCACGCCGATGCTCGTGGCTTCGGACATCGAACGCGGAACCGGGCAGCAAGTGGCGGGCCTCACGGTCTTCCCGCACCAACGCGCTTTTGTGGACCTGGACCAAGCGCCCGCAGCGATCGACACGTTCTGCCGTATCACCGCCGCCGAAGCCCACGCTGTCGGAATCCACGCCACCTTCGGGCCGGTGGCTGACGTGAACACCGACCCCCGCAATCCGATCATCGCCACGCGCGCGTTCGGCGATCAGCCGGAGATCGCCGCCAAGCTCGTCGCCAGCTATGTGCGTTCCGCGGAAGCCGCCGGGCTGCTGACCTGTGCAAAGCACTTTCCGGGTCACGGCGATACGCACCAGGATTCGCACGACGCGATGCCCCGTGTCGAGGTCTCAACCGAGACGCTCACAGCACGCGAGCTGGCACCCTTCCGCGCGGCGATCGCGGCGGGCGTCTCGATGATGATGACCGCGCATGTGGAGTATCCAGCACTCGACGCCAGCGGTGCCCCCGCGACCCTCTCGCCAACCATCTTGATCGAACTGCTCCGCAACCAACTGGGTTTTGACGGGGTCGTTTGCAGCGACAGCCTGCTTATGAGCGGCGTCCGCGAGCGCTTTGCCAACGAGGGAGAGCTCGCCATCGCCGCGCTCAACGCCGGAGTCGATCTGTTGCTGGATGTCGCTGACCATGTCGCCGTGATCGACGCGTTGTCCGCTGCCGTGGATGCGGGGCGTGTCTCGACCGAACGGGTCGAGCAGGCGTTCGATCGTGTCTGGCTTCTTAAAGAGCGGGCCTTTTCTGAACGCCCTTTACCAGCGTCGCCGCTGACAAGCGAACAAGGCAATCGCGAGGCCCAGCAGATCGCGCTCAGCGCGACTCGCACGCTGGACGGCGACCATCGCAAGGTCTTGCCGCTCCCAACGGGGACGAGCCTGACCGCCGTGGTGCTTAAACCCCATCATCGGCCGACTGATCCGCAGGAGCAGCCACTTGCCGCGGCGCTGCGCGAGCGTTTCGCCGCGGTACGATACTTTGAAACGGGTCCCCAGGTGAATTCCGCCCTGGCGGATGACATTTTGGCCGGCGTGCCGGAGGGGGAGTCGGTCGTTGTCGCAATGATCGTGAAGCCGGCCGCCTGGCACGCTTTTGGCTTGAGCCCCGATCAAGACGCGCTCATCCGCCGCCTGCTCGACTCACGGCCGGTGGTGCTCGCCTGCCTGGGTGTCGAGAACGCGCTGGAGCGCTACCCCGAAGCGGCCGTCCGACTCGTCACCCACAGCGACGTGCCAGCGAGCCAGCTTGCGCTGGCGGAGCGCTTGGCGACGGCTACCGGTTGAAGCGGGCCGATTGCTAAGCGGGAATCCCTAGGGAAACAGCGGCGGTTCGCCGAAGTGACGGTGCAGTCGGTTGCAGTCCTGATGAGAGAGCCCCAACTCGTGGGCCAAGTCGTGTAGGTAGCGGGCCTCGGCGTTGTTATCCACATCAATCGCAATCAGCGAGGCGGCGTACACCTCTTCTTCTAGACCGCGGGGGATCTCGCGTGCAAAGTCGCACGGAGTGATCGGCCGACGGATCTCGCCGTGGACAAAGCGGACCTCTTGCGACGAGAGATGGGGGCCGAAGCGCCGCGTGATCTCGGCTTCTTCGCAATCGTCGATGCGGCCATCGGCACGGGCGGCGTAAATCATCGCACGGATCAGCAGCAGCGCACGCTCATGAGCGTCCTGGTAGCCGAAGCCGCCGAAGTCATCGTCGCAGTGGCCCGCGTTGAAACCGCCGTGCCCCTGGTGAGCATGATCCGGGTGCGCGTGTCCTGCCCGGGGCTGCGCAACGGGAGCACGCCGCTGCCTAGTCCCGTACTGCGTCGCCGCCCCTCCGAGGACACCGCTCAAACCGCCCGCGGCGCGGGGTGCCGGGGCGGGTGCCGTGCGGAAGGCCGGATGGTTGTTTCGCAAAACCCGCTGACCGCTCGGTGAGACCACCTGCTGGCCCCCAAGCAGCGTGCCGAGCAACTGAATCGCGTCCATGGAGACCCCTACCGTGAGACGTAACCGAGTTCGAAGAGGCCGCAAGTTTACCGCAGCGGCGGGGCTCGACAAAACAATTGGCGCGGTAGAGCTCTCAGAAGGTTCGAGACGAGCCAGCCGAGCGGCGTTTTCCTAGCGGCCGGCACCCGCTGCCGGTCTCCCGTCACACGACGCAATCGGCTACCATGACGGGGCTTACGCCGATTCCGATTCCTACCAGTTTTCCGCAATCTGTTCTTGCCATGGCCACTGTCTTCGATCCGTTCTCTGCCCGCGATACGTTTCAAGCACCCGAGGGCAAGCTTGGTATCTACCGGCTCAGCAAGCTCGAACAATTGGGGCTGACGAAGGTCGCCGCGCTGCCCTACTCGATCCGCGTGCTGCTGGAGAGCGTGCTACGCAACTGCGATGGCTATATCGTCACCCAGGACGACGTGAAGGCGCTCGCCGCGTGGGCCGACAGCAAAGGTACCAAGCCGGTCGAGGTGCCCTTCACGCCCGCGCGGGTGGTGCTGCAAGACTTCACCGGAGTGCCGTGTGTTGTCGATCTGGCGGCGATGCGTTCGGCGATGCAGCGGCTCGGTGGTGATCCGGCCAAGATCAACCCGCTCGTTCCGGTCGATCTGGTTATCGACCACTCGGTGCAGGTAGATCACTTCCTGGGCGATTCGGCGCTCGACTTGAACATCGAGCTAGAATTTTCGCGCAACAAAGAGCGCTACGAGTTCCTTCGCTGGGGACAGCAGGCCTTTGACAACTTCCGCGTGGTTCCTCCGGGGACCGGCATCGTTCACCAAGTGAACCTCGAGTACCTCGCCAAGTGCGTCTTTGTCCGTGAGGATCAGCAGGGCCCGGTTGCCATTCCCGACTCGCTCGTGGGCACCGATAGCCACACCACCATGATCGATGGCCTGGGGGTCGTCGGCTGGGGCGTGGGCGGTATCGAGGCGGAAGGGGTCATGCTCGGCCAGCCAATCTATATGCTCATGCCCGAGGTGGTCGGCATGCGACTCATCGGCAAGCTGCCGGCGGGGGCCACCGCCACCGACCTGGTGCTAACCGTCACCGAGGTGCTCCGCAAAGAGAAAGTCGTCGGCAAGTTCGTCGAGTTCTTCGGCTCGGGCGTTTCGACAATGAGCCTCGCCGACCGGGCTACCATTGCCAACATGAGCCCCGAGTACGGTGCCACGATGGGCTTCTTCCCCGTCGACAACGTGACGCTCAAGTATCTGGCCCAAACGGGCCGCACCGCGGACGAGATCAAGCTGGTCGAAACCTATTGCAAAGAGCAGCAGCTCTTCCGCACGGAAGACGCCCCCGAGCCGACATTTACCAAGGTGCTTGAGCTCGACCTCTCGACCGTGGTCCCGTCGCTGGCCGGCCCCAAGCGTCCGCAAGACCGCGTGCCGCTGACTCACATGAAGCAGGCCTTCAACGAGGCCCTTGCCGCACCGGTCGGGCCGCAAGGCTTCGGGCTTTCGGACGAAGCCCTCAAGCGCTCGGCTAAGGTCCAGGACAACGGCCACTCGAGCGAGATCACCCACGGTGCCGTGACGATCGCCGCCATCACCAGTTGCACCAACACGAGCAACCCGAGCGTGATGATCGCCGCGGGACTGGTGGCACAGAAAGCGGCTGCCAAAGGGCTCAAGGCCAAGCCGTACGTCAAGACGAGCCTCGCCCCGGGTTCGCGTGTGGTGACCGACTACCTTGAGAAAGCGGGTCTCGACAAGGCGCTCGAGGCGGTCGGCTTCTATACCGTCGGATACGGCTGTACGACGTGCATCGGCAACAGCGGTCCGCTCCCCGAACCCGTTGCCGCAGCAGTGACCGAGGCCGATCTCATCGTCTCGGGAGTGCTGTCGGGCAATCGCAACTTCGAGGGTCGCATCAACCCTCACGTGAAGGCCAACTACCTGGCGAGCCCGCCGCTAGTGGTCGCTTACGCTTTGGCCGGCACCACCGATATCGATCTGACCACCGAACCGATCGGGCACGACCCGGCGGGCAAACCGGTGATGCTCAAAGAGATCTGGCCGACCAACGAAGAAGTGCAGGCCGCGGTCGATGCCTCGGTGCTGCCCGAGATGTTTGAAAACCAGTACGGCGGTGTCTGGAACAAGAACGAAAAGTGGAACGCGATCGACATCACCGAGGGCGAGCTCTTTGAGTGGGAGCAAACCAGCACCTACATCCAAGAGCCTCCATTCCTGGCATCGATCACTCCAGAGGTTGCACCGATCGCACCGCTCAAGGGTGCCCGCTGTCTGGCGGTGCTGGGCGATTCGACAACTACCGACCACATCTCGCCGGCCGGTGCGATCGCTAAAGACTCGCCGGCAGGTCTTTTCCTACAAAAGGCGGGCGTTATCCCGCAGGACTTCAATAGCTATGGCTCACGGCGTGGTAACGACCGGGTGATGACCCGCGGCACGTTCGCCAACATCCGTATCCGCAATCACCTGGCACCCGGCACCGAAGGAGGCGTGACCCGCTACCTGAAGACCGGCGAGGTGATGCCCATTTACGACGCCTCGATGAAGTACCAGGCCGACGGCACGCCGCTGGTGGTGATCGCCGGTGCCGAGTACGGCACGGGCTCTAGCCGCGACTGGGCTGCCAAGGGAACTTATCTGCTGGGCGTCCGCGCCGTGCTGGCCGCCAGCTACGAGCGCATTCACCGCAGCAATCTGGTGATGATGGGCGTGCTGCCGCTGGAGTTCCAGGGCGGCGCGACGCGTGAATCGCTCGGCCTGACGGGCGAAGAGACGTTCGACATCCCCGAGCTGACCGACGCCCTCAAGCCGCGGCAAACGATCACGGTCAAGGCGACCTCGGCCGATGGCAAGGCGAAAGAGATCCCGATGACGGTGCGGATCGACACGCCGGTGGAGCTGGACTACTACCGCCACGGCGGCATTCTGGCGTTCGTGCTGCGGAAGCTGCTCGCCTAAGGCAGCCAGAAACACCAGAAGCTAGCAAACGTGTACCGGGGTACGCAATAGAATCACGCTCCGCACGAACGAATCAGCTTTAAAAAGCACCTACCGACGGCTTCATCGCATGCCCTCTCGGACTTAATAGCGTCGTGATAGGGCAAGGCGACACAGAAGAAGCAGCCCTTGCCGATGCACGATCGGCAGTGAATTTTCACTTGGAAACCTTCGGTTCTGAATCGCTGCCTCAAGAAAATTAATCGATGTTAGGTGGCTGGCCCCATCCGCCAGGCGCACCACACCAGCAGCACGCCGCGCGCTGTCCAGCCGAACGTGCGGAGCCAGTTCCCGGCGACCAGCTGGCGGTGCAGCGTCGCGTCGAAGCCGGCGGAGAGGCGGCCGTGCTGCGGGCCGAAGAAGAGTGCCGTCGAGCCATCGACTAGTAGCAGAAGCGCAAGGCCCACCAGCGGAACCCATGCCGGCACGCCGGGCGGACGCATGGCCAGCATCGCCACGGCGGTAAAGAGTTCCACCAGCATCGGCGGGCCCACGACCCAAAAGGTGCGCGCCTGATGAATCCGCTCATACTCGACAAAGCTGTCCGCGGGCACGTTGGCGAACATCGGATAGTGCACCAGCTGCACGAACCAGATCACGCCTGTCATGTAGAGCGTCGCGAAGAGCTGAGCGTAGAGCAGCGCGGGCACCATTGTCGGTAGCTTCCTCGTAAGGCAGTCAGCAGGCGTGCTGAGGGTGACAACTCGGGGGTAACTTAGGAACGCCGAGTGGCGTTGGCCAGGGCTTGCTCGACCGCCTCGACCGCTTTGGGGAGCCCGTCGTAGCTGCGGGCGTCCGTTTGGATCCGTTCCCGATGTGCCGGGATACGCTCCAGAAAGCCGTTGATCGCGGCGGAAGTAACGCTTTCGATGTGGCTCCACTCGCCGCCGCCGAGTTGCTCCAAGAAACAGGCGTTGATGCACTGCTCATGGTGATTCCGCTCGGGCAGCGCCAGGATCGGTTTGCCAAGGTGCAAGGCCTCGCCCAGAAGTTGATTCCCGGCAGCGGAGATCAACGCCTCGCACGACGCCAAATCATCAACGAAAGTGGTCTCGTCGATCGCATGAAACGTGGCGGCCCCTTGCGGCGGGCGTTCGCCCAAACCGTAGATGCGGACGGGGCGTGGAAGCGCGGCGAGCGTTTCGATCACCCGGGGCGGTGTGGCCCGCCGCAGATACGAGAGCAAAGGCCCTTCGAACGTGGGCGTGCGGTGCCGAACCGCATCGCGCAGCAGGGTAGAAACCTGCACCACGTGCTCGTAGCCCCTTCGCAAAGGGGGTTGGTAAAACGCCGAAACCACGGTTGTTTGCGCGTTGATGCCGAAGGCCCAGGTTGCCCAACTCATTCGCCATGCCCACCGCTGAAGCCGAGCCGGCAACGACGTCAGGTCGTAGGTCGACATGAAGTGCTGATGGTCGAGGCTCACCAGCGGCACGCCGGCGCGGCGCGCGGCGCGCGGCAGCAGCGGCTCGAAGTCGCAGATCGCCAGCGCCGGCAGCTCGGAACGAAACAGGGGCAACAGGTCTTGCGCGCTGCGGTTCGCGTTGAGCCAGAAAGCGGCCCCCTCGCGGATTGTTTTAGCCTGATCGAGCTTCCCCTCCGTGTAGTGGAACACGAGGCCCGGGACGGCATGCAGATCGATCTCGGGATCGTTGCCGAACACGGATTCGAGAAACTCGTACCCATCCGCCGACGAGAACAGCACCACACGGTGCCGATCTCGCAACCGCTCCACCATCGCCCGCGCGCGGGCGGCATGGCCGCGGCCTTCACCCATCACGCTATAGAAGATCGTTGGCATGCGGCTTCGCGGGCGTGAGTGAAGTCTTGGGACCTAACGCTTACGACCGATAAACCGATAGTACGGTGCGCGAATAATCGGCACGAGCGGAAGCTTGCCATGGTGCTCGCTCACCGAGACCGTTTCGAACCGGCGCTCGAGAAACGGCAGGTGATCGGCCGACGGATGGACGTTGTCGGTACCGAACCAAACGGGCCAAAAGTTGCGCGCCCAGTAAGCGTGCTTGCGGCGATTGTCCGCAGGGTAGCGCCGCGAGACATAAAAATCGACCACGCCGATCGTGCCCCCCGGACGCAGCACCCGCAGCCCCTCTTCGAGGGCAGAGAACCAGTCAGGGATCATGGTCAATGAGTAAGTGAAGGTCACCAGATCGACCGAGTCGCTCTCCAGCGGCAGTTGCGTGGCGTCGGCGTGCAGCGTGTGGGCATTGGTCCAGCCGCGGTCTTCGATGCGTCGCTGGGCTACCGCCAGCAGCGAACTGGAGAGGTCGACAAAAGTGGCTCCCGCCAGCGAGCCGATCGATTCACCAAATAGCTCGCCGTTGCGGCCGGTGCCGGCACCGATATCAACCCACTGCCCACCCACGGGAGGCAGGAGTTGCTCAAAGAGCGCCTCGCGGCCGTGGAGCATCTTCTTGCGAAAGGCGTCGTAATCGTCCGCTTGACCGCCGTAGAAGCTGTCGAGGCGTTCCTCGTGGGTCTTACCCCGAATGGGCGAGAGCGTCAGGTGATACAGAGTCTTTAGCTGACTGAGCGCCTGCATCGGCGACGTTCTCCCCGTTGGATTGTTGCAGCGAAGCCAGGCCCGCCCGGCCACCGCGGCGGAGCGTTGCTATCGAGAAGCTGCCGTAAGTGTGAACACGGTCGCGAGCGTGCAATTCGTCGGCCAGCTCGCGGTTGTAATCGAGAACCTCGCCCAGCCGGCGCTGGGTACCGTCGATGCGGACCTGGATCGGATCAACAAACTCGCAGATTACCGCCGCGCTGCGCCACAGGATCAGGGCCGGGTCGGTCGCCCGATCGATGATCGCCTGCCACTGCTCGGCGAGGATGTCGCGCATGTGCTCCGCCATCCAGTCCATATGGTCCAGAAGCACAAAGTGCGAGTACTGGTAATCGACGCTCTTGATGTGGTCGAGGATCGTCGTGGTGTGCGTATGGACGCGTTCCGCTAGGCCGGAAACGCCGGCTGCCTGGTCCCCTTTGAGGCGCGCAAAATTGTCCGGCCGCAAGTACTCGGGGCAGCACTCAGGCGTGTACTCGCCGGTCAAGTAAACCCGCCAGAAGTAGTTATCTTTGAGCGGCAGTTCGCTGAACACCGCGTCGAGGCTATCTTCAACGAACTTGGCGATTCCGCCCGGATAGTAGCGCTCGAGTTGCTTGCGCTGTGCACGGGGAACGCCCAGCAAAGACAGGGCCGCATCTCGCCGCAGGACCCACCGAATCATCGGCCCCCAGAAGGCCGGCTTGACTCTGGTTTCGTAGAGCTCGCGCTGTTCTTCAACCGTCTGAGCGGCGAGGAGCATCTCGATCTCTTCGCGGATCTTGGCTTTGCGGTTGATGTACCAGTTGATGCCCGAGGCAAACATGCCGGCCGAGCCGCGGAAGTAAAAGCTCGGACGCCGCCCCTCGCCGAGAAAGAACTTACCGTTCTTGTCCCAGAACTTGCGGCTGGCCTCGGGCAGATCGTCCCGGACCGCGTCGTTGTAGATGGCGTCCCACTCGTCCGTCTTGCCACGGCCGAAGAGCTGGAAGAAGCGGTCGTAATCAAGGCGACGAATCGCGGCGAGCTTGAGGTCCAACAGCGCGTTCTGACGCGGATTGACGTCGACCGTGTCGATACGCTCCGGCGCATCCAGCGCGTAATCCAGTGCGTTGCAACCGGCCGAAGTGATCACCAGTAGGCGATCGCCCGGTCCGAGCTTGAGCGCGACGCGGTCGAGCCGGGGGTCTTCCCAGCAGGTGTTGTAGACAAGCTGATTGCCGTGACAGAGCTTAAAGACAGCACGGCTTAAATGGGTCGCCAGCATGCGGGCTCCTTGCTCGCGCGGCACCGTATTCGGGGGCGACGGGAGTTTCCTCCCCCCGATCGGCAGGGGATCAATTCCGCGAGTCTAGGGCACCCAAGCAAGGAATAAAAGCGGCAAAGTGCGGGCGACCGCCGGTTAGTAGCGGGCCCGGATCGCCGTGGGGGTCTGATTATCCCTGTGGGGCTGCTTGGTCCCCCCCCTTTAATGCCCCCGCCTAGGCCGGCGGACACTCCCCCTGCGGCAGGGGGTCGAGTCGGTCGATAAGGTCCCCGTTCTGGCGGATGAGCTCGAAACTGCCATCAGCAAATTCGACCAGCGCAGTGCAGTTCTCCACCCAGTCGCCCGTGTTGAGATAGGTTACCTCGTCCATGGCCATGATCCGGGGGGAGTGGACGTGTCCACAGATGATCCCCTCGCAACCCGATCGGCGGGCGTCTTCGCGAAGCTGGTGCTCGAAATCGCTGACGTGCCGTACGAGCTTCTTGACCCGTTGCTTGATCGCCCCGCAGAAGGCGTAAGGGTTGTGCTTTTTGCCGCGTAGCCGGTTGCCCATCCAGTTGGCGGTCAGCAGCGCGTCATAGGCGTAGGAAGCAACCAGCGAGAGCAGCGGATAGCTCTGCTCGACCCGGTCGTATTGGTCACCATGCAGGACCACAAACCGACGCCCGTCGGCGGCCTCATGGATAAAGCGATCGCGGATCTCGATGACGCCGAAGTTGGCGAGGAATCCTCGCAAGAATTCATCGTGATTTCCCGGCGTGTACATCAGCCGCGACCCGTTGCGCTTGAGCGTCATCATCCGTTGCAGCAGGCGGTCATAAACCGGCAGCCACCGCCAACGACGCTTCAGCTTCCAGCCATCGATAAAGTCTCCGACCACGTACAGATTGGCCGGCTCGAATCGTTCGAGCAGATCAAGGAGCGCCGCGGCCTGAGAATGCTTGCAGCCCAAGTGGACATCGCTCACAAAGAGCGAACGCACAACGCGGACTTTTGCGGTTCGCGCAGCAGGGGCTGTTCGAGGTTGCTCGAGGGGGGGCGGCGGCGATGCAGCAGGTGCCTCGGCGAGCGACATACGATTATCGACGTACATAAGCGGTTCGCTTGGCGGTCGGTGCCGACCGGATGAACCGGCGGCGTGTGGTAGGGAAGACCCCGTAATCGGCGTTCGACCGATTGTCTCTAAGGTCTTATCAGCCAAGCAGGTTACGTTAGCGCGAGGCTCCCGCAGGAATCGCGTTAAGTTTAGAGGATGTTTGGGTTAAGGCCTGATAGCGGTTTCGTGCTGAGAGGTAGGTCCGTTGAGCATCAACTGTGCATTCGCGGCGGATCGTCGCTGCTTGCCAGGATTTCTGCTTCGGCGGCGGCGAGCTCGTCGCGGCGAGCCAGCACTTCCTCGGGCGGGGCAAAGTCCCGCGCCAAGCGGGTATAGGTCGAGTGATGGCGGGCTTCCGATTCAAACAGCCCCTGGTAAAAGACCGCTAGCTCGCGGTCTTCGACGTGCTCAGCGAGCTTCTGAAACCGCTCACAGGAACGCGCCTCGATGATCCCTGCAACTAGCAGTCGGTCCACGGCACGGTGCGGCTCCGCCTTGCGAACCAGGTCGTTAAGCTTTCGGCCATAAGCACTTGGTGTAAGCCGCCGGAACCGCACGCCGCGTTTCTCAAGCAAGTCGAGCACCATGTGGAAGTGCTCGAGTTCCTCGTTGACGATTTCCGTCATCTGCCGGCAAAGCTCGGTATGCTCGACATAGGCGAAGATTAGATTGAGCGCTGTTCCCGCGGCTTTTTTTTCGCAGTGGGCATGATCGATCAGGATCGCCTCCAGATCGGCATCGACCTGCGCCAGCCAGCGGCAGTCGGTCTCGGACTGAAGATGGAGCATCGCGATCAACGCAAGAAAGAACGCAGAGAGCCACTTAGTACGCCGGTTCCCCAGCGGCACAAAGCGGGCAGACAGGCTTCATTGCACCGCGGAGGCCGCATCGCCGCAAGGGACTTGCCCCCGGGAGGAACGGGAGGCAGATTTCCGGGAGTGGCTTACGAGCTTTCTTCGAGCAGCCGGTTAGCGTCGCGCCGCACACGGCTCCTGACCACGCCCGGCAACCAGTGAAGCAGACGATACCGCAGTCCTGCACGACGTCCGATCGGCGCGATCTCACGCCGCAGAGCGTAAGCTCGGAGCGACTCGCGCGCCACAAATTCTGCCGAAAGTGTGCCTTGATCGCCGCGGGAGGTAACCGCTTCTGCTAACCGGTCTGCCGTGTAGGAACCGGTTTTGAAGAGACCGGTACGGGTGATGCCCGGTAGCACGGCGGTGGCGGTCATTCCCAGGGGGCCCCACTCTCCGCGGAGCGTCTGTGTGAGCGTGACTAAGCCGGCTTTGCTGGCGTTGTAGGCCGCAAACCCGGGTGGCGCAAGCGGAGCGAAGATCGACGCCACGTTCAGAACGCCGATCGGCAAAGGGGGGGCCGACGGTGACGCCGGGCGAGTCGTCGGGGCGGCGGCGGCCAGCAGGGGAGCCATCGCTCGACAACCGAACATCGCGCCCAGCAGATTCACTTCAACTACCCGGCGCAGCTCGCTCGCAGGCGAGTCGGCCAGCCTGCCGGCGAGCAACACGCCCGCGCAGTTGACAAGAAGGCCGACGGTTTCTCCCCGGGCGATGAGCTGCTCAGCAAGCGTCTGCCATGCCGTTTCGTCCACGACATCGGCCAGCCAAAGTTCCCCCAGGGCAGGGGGGGGCAGGGTTTGGAGCGTAGCGGTCAGCGACGCCTCGCACCGATCGCCAAGCACGACTCGATAGCCTCTCTCAGCAAGCGATTGAGAGAGCGCCCTGCCGATCCCGCCACCGGCCCCGGTGACGATCGCCACGAGAGGCATCGGGTTGGCGGTATCAGCCCGCAAGTTACGCACCATCGCAAGTTTCTAACGGGTTAGGCACGCAGCTTAGTCAGCCAAACCAGCGGCAGCAGAGCAGCAACCGTCGCGGTGAGCAGGCCGGGGAACTTCTCGTCGAACTGGCTTCGGCAGCGATCGCACTTGGTGAGGTGCTGACGCATTTCGTCGGCTTGCTGGGAGGGCAGGGGGGTCCCTTGGGAAAGATACTTTCCGTAATCATCAAAGCGTTCGACAGCCACTTGGCAAGTGATCTGAGCGATCGGGGCTGGCTGCTGGAACTGCCGGGGAACGACCAACGCGATCGCGATCAATGCCGCGGCGGTACTAACGATGCCGGCAGCACGCACCACTCGCTGGTTGCGCTCGCTTCGCACGAGTCGGCTGCGGAGAGCCTGCAATTCGCCCGGTTCGCACGTCGACCAGTCTTGATTAGTGCTCATTGCTTAAGTCCTCGCATCGCTTTACGACCTCCACTTTCTGCCGAAAAATTCCGTCGCCAGTAAAGTGCCCCTCCGTAGCAACCGGCGGGGCAGATCGGTGCGTATAGCTAGTATCGGGCTAACTGAGGAAAACTACCGTAATCTGATTCACACAACCTAAATATCTGCTCCAACGATCCTTCGCGGTCTTTGGGCATTTCACGACGGTTGAGACAGCCCCGGGCCGTTCGCCGCCGCGGCCAATCGGGCCGGAGCGAGCAACACCATGCGGCGTCTGCCGACTTCGACCAGCCCCTCTTGCTGGAGCTCTCCGAGCACGACCGTGACCGTCTCGCGGGTGCTGCCGATGATGCTGGCAAGATCTTGATGCGAGAGCTTGATCCTCAACCGGACGGCACCGCGTGGTGACTCGGCGGGCTCGCCGTACTGCTCGGCCAGGTCGGTCAGCAAGCTCACCAGCCGCTGCCGATTCGAGCGAAACATCAGCGACTTCAGCCTCCGCTCGATCCTCCGCCGCCGCAGGCCGATCAGCTTGGTAACCCCCAACGCGACCGAGGGGTTTTGCTCGACCAGGGCACGCAACGCGTCGGCTGGCAGCAGCACAACCGTCGATTTCTCCGCGGCTTGAGCGAATTCTTCGCGCGGGGTGTCATCAAGGACCGACAGCTCACCGAAAAGCTCTCCCGGTTCGATCAACGCCAGGATCGTTTGCTTGCCCTCTTCGGTGACGGAGCCGATCTTGACCCGCCCCTCCGCGAGTACCAGCGCCGCATCGGCCGACTCGGCAGGCAAATAGATCGGCTCACCCCGCTTAAAGCGGCGTGTGCGACAACGGGGTTCAAGCCGCGCGATTTCTTCGGGCGTAAGCCGTCGGAAGAGATCGCACTGCTTGAGGAACCAGATCTCTTCGGTCATGGGGGGGTACTTCTGACGGCCGGTTGTGACGGTGTCGTGCGTCAGGCGCCCGCGAAAGGCGTTTCGGCGTGTCCGCCGGTAGCCCAGTAGCCGCCACGAGAATGGTCATAGATAGCCTCGCTGCCCCGCTGGCTGTCGTCAACGCGGCCTTGGGCATAAACGGTGTGCCCGCCGACCCACGTGCGCACAGGCCAGCCGGTGAGTTCGACCCCGTCCCACGGGCTCCAGCCACTTTTGGTCAGTTGTTCGGCATTGCGTACCGTGCGCTTCTCAGCGAGGTCAACCAGGACCAAGTCCGCGTCGTAGCCAACTTCGATGCGTCCCTTGCCAACCAGATCCCAGGTGCGTGCCGGGGCGTCGCACATCCAGTGAACCACTTGTCGCAGGGTGCAGCGGCCGGCGTGGGCTTCGTTCAGCATCAGGGCGAGCGAGTTTTCCACAGCCGGCAGGCCCGATGGCGATGCGGGGTAGGGCTGCCGCTTTTCTTGCAGCGTGTGGGGGGCGTGATCCGTGGCAATCACTTGCAGGTCGCCCCGCCCCAGGGCCCGCCACAGGGCCGCTCGGTCGGCGGGAGACTTCAACGAGGGATTCATCTGCACGAGCGTTCCCAGCCGGGCGTAGTCCTCGGTGCTGAATAGCAGATGGTGCGGACAGGCCTCGCCCGTGATCAGGCCCCCCCCCGTCGCGATCGCCGCACCGATCAACTCGGTTTCGTCTGCGGTCGAGACATGTAGCACATGAAATCGGTGCCGGTGTCGAGCGGACAGATCAATCGCCCGAGCGGTTGCGATCCTGGCCGCCGCGTGATCGCGGATGCGTGAATGGTCGGCGACATCCGTCCCGCCACCCAGCCGCGCTGCGTTTGCCCGGACGGTCGCTTCGTCTTCACAGTGGGCGGTGATCGGCAAGCTCGTGTGCGCGAAGATCCGCTCGAGTGTGTCCGGGTCATCGACCAGCAGGCTGCCGGTGCTCGATCCGATGAAGATCTTGATGCCGGGCGTGCGGGTCGCGTTCTGCAACTCTTCCAGGTTGTCGAGCGTGGCTCCCATATAAAACCCATAGTTCACGCAGCACTTGCTGGACGCGAGTGCTAGCTTCTCGGCAAGCCTCGCACACGTTGTCGTGGTCGGATTGGTATTGGGCATCTCCAGAAACGTGGTCACGCCACCCCGCGCGCAGGCCCGACTGGCCGAGGCCAGGTCTTCTTTGTGCGTCAGGCCGGGCTCGCGGAAGTGAACCTGATCATCGACCACGCCCGGCAACAAATGCATGCCCGATGCGTCGATGACCTCGTCCGTGGGAAGCGCGGCCGCCGGATCGATATCGGCGATACGCCCCTTCTCGATCACGACGTCGAGCACGCTCTCGCCTGCGGGGAGCACGACCGTGGCGTTGCGAATCAGTGTGCGCATAGCGGACCACATCCAAAAGAAACAGTTGAGCAAACGCCCCAACCCGCGTTGCCCGATGGCCCCACATTCTGTTGCGCCACGTTGCGAGTTGGCAACATGCCGCGCTTCGGCAGCAAAGCCGGGGACACGCGGTTGGCGGTCCTGATTAGGCCGACACGCGTGTGATTCGTGACCTAGGTTTGCACCGGAAGACGGCCTCGGCCGCCTCCCTCACTCCTCCCCCGCGTCATTCCCCTGGCGCAATCCTCCTCTGCTGTCGGCGCTTAGGCGTCGTCCGGCCAAGACGCCTGACTAGTCAGGCGACGGCCGCGACCCGCCGCGTGCTTTCCCGCCATGGCCCCACGCCGTAAGACCGCTGCCTCCGCTCGTCCAGCGCTACGTCAGCGTTCGCTTGAAGCGCTCGAATCACGGGTCGTGATGTCGGCTGACCCGCTCTCCGAGTCCGCCCTCAGCTTGCTGGCCGCGGAAGAAGCCCCGGCACTGGTCCTGCATCAGCACACGCTCAATGAAACGCCGCAAGCCGATTTCTTTCTCGGCGGTGCGAGCGGAGCCTTCTTAGAATCCGAGCCGGCGGTTAACCCGCATGGCGACGCCGACTTTTGGTTCACTGCCGATACGCAGCTTGACACGGACCTTGATCACCGAATTGAGCAAACCCTAGCGGAAGCCAACAACTTAACGGGACAAACACAAGTCGTCAGCAAGTACGGCTTCACGGGTGTCGGCCAAACCGTTGCCGTGATCGATACGGGGATCGCGTACAGCCACTACGCCTTGGGCGGCGGCCTAGGGGCAGGGTACCGGGTCGTCGGCGGCTGGGACTTTACCGAGGGCGATGCCGACTTCTACGACGAGGGTCCCCAGGGAGGCCACGGCACCCACGTTGCGGGCATCGTCGGTGCCGACAATCCGAATGGGGCGCATTCGGGCGTCGCGACCGGAGTCGACCTAGTCGGCCTGCGCGTCTTCGACGACGCCGGCGCGGGCCGCATGAGCTGGGTTGAGAACGCCCTGCGCTGGGTCATCACCAATCGCACCACGTTTACCAACCCGATCACCGCGATCAACCTCTCGCTTGGCGTGGAATGGAACTCGGAGAGCACCCCCACTTGGGCCATGCTGGAAGACGAGTTCGCCACGCTCGAGGCCGCAGGGGTCTTCATCTCCGTCTCGGCCGGCAACAGCTACACGAGCTACAACACTCCCGGTCTGAGCTACCCGGCTTCGAGCGACCACGTTGTTCCGGTCATGTCGACGGACAACAACGGCAACCTGAGCTACTTCAGCCAGCGCTCGCAATCGGCCATCGCGGCTCCGGGACGGACCATCACCAGCACCGTACCCGACTATCTGGGCAACGACGCGGACACGCTCGATGACGATTGGGTGAGCATGTCGGGAACCAGCATGGCCGCTCCCTATGTTGCGGGCGCTAGCGTTCTTGTCCGCGAAGCAATGCAATTTGCGGGTTGGGCCGGAATCGACCAGTGGGACATCTTCAACCACATGATGTCTACGGCGGACACGTTTTACGATTCCGCTTCGCAAGCCAACTACAAGCGGCTCAACCTCGAAGCGGCGATCGATGCGATCATGCCGGCTGACGATTACGGCTCCACCGTTGAGACGGCGTACAGCTTAGGCACGGTCACCGCGAACGGCGCACAAACGCAATCGATTTTGTCCGGGGCCATCACCACCCTCACCGATGCGGACTACTTTACGTTCACGGCCGGATCAACCGGCACCGTGACCTTCACGGCCAGCGGGCTGACACACAATCTGCAAGCCAACTGGACTGGCATCGGTGGAAACGGCTGGACAGAATCGTCGGGCGACGCCTACACCATGGAAGTTTCAGCGGGGCAGACGTACTCGATCGCCATCGCGTCGTCGGGCGGTCTGGGATACTACAGCTTGTCGGTCGCCGCCGAATCGATATCGCCCTATCCCACTTGGGGGGTGCTGGCCTCGCAGCAAACAATTAGCAACGTCGCCGTGGCGGGCGAATCTTGGTATCGCGTGACCGCCGGGCGATCGGGACTGTTTACCGCTGAAGTCTTGCAAGGCGGCGGACAGATCGCGATCTACGATGGACAGCAGTCGCTGATCGCGGAGGTCAGCCAGCCCGGTGGAGCCCAGCGCTACGACGCCCTCGTGACCGCCGGACAAGAATATCACGTCCGCGTTTGGGGCGTGGCGGACCCCACCAGTGTCCGGCTGACCAACGCCCTGACGTTCAACAGCGGCGTCGATATGAGCCTGTTCGGCACCGACGCGAACGACTCGGTCACCTTCACCGCAGGGTCGAGCACGAACACGGTCTCGCTCAACGGTGTTGCTTACACCCTAGCCGGATCCGGCACGACGGTGCGTTTCACTGGCAACGTCAACCAACAAGACGTCGTCACAATCAACGCAGGCTCGGGCAACGAACTGTTCACGCTCGGCAAAGGCTACGCCGTTGCCGAATCGTCTCAAGGCTGGAGCTTCTACGCGATCGGCGTAGCACAAACGACCGCTAACGCGGGCACCGGAAGCGATTACGTCTCGCTCTACGACACAACGGGCAACGACAACCTTGTTGCCTGGACCGATCGTGTGGTCATGTACGGCAACGGCTACGTCAACGAGGCGCGCGGCTTCGACGGTGCTTACAGCTACGCCAACGCCGGTGGAAACGATGTCGCGACATTCTACGACGGAGCGGGCGCTGACTATTTGATCGCCTGGACCGACCGCGTGCTGATGTACGGCACAGGCTATCACAACGAAGCCCGCGGCTTCGAAGCCACATTTACGCATTCGACCGCGGGCGGAGATGACGTCGCCACCCTGTACGACTCGGCTGGCAATGACCAGTACATCGCCTGGAATGACCGCGTGGTCATGTCGGGCAACGGTTACTCGAACGATGTGCGCGGCTTTGGCGCGACCTATGCGAACGCCACCAACGGCGGGAACGACGTCGCCACGCTCTACGACACCAGCGGCAACGACTACGTCGTGGCTTGGAGCAGTCGCGTGGTGATGTACGGCACCGGCTACATGAACGACGCGCGGGGGTTTGACTCCTCGTACTCGCACGCGACTGCGGGCGGCGTTGACGTGATCACCTATTACGACACCGCCGGGAACGACAACTTTACCGCCTGGAGTGGCGGATCCGTCATGTACGGCACGGGCTACACGAACGTCGGCTGGGGCTTCGAGGCAAACTACGCCTCGGCTACAGCGGGCGGGCGTGATATCGCAACAATGTACGACACCCAGGGCAACGACTACTTCGTCGGCTGGAGCGATCGCGTTGTCCTTTACGGCACCGGTTACTTCAACGACGCCCGCGGCTTCGACGAAACCTATACGCACGCCACCGCGGGCGGCACGGACGTCGCCACGCTCTACGACACCGCTGGCAACGACACGCTACACGCCTGGAGCAACCGGGCCGTGCTTTCCGGCACCGGCTACGCCAACGACGTCCGCGGCTTCGACGCAACTTACACTAACGCCACCGCCGGTGGCCTCGACACAGCAACCCTCTACGACAGCACCGGCAACGACACCTATGTGGCGTGGAAAGACCGCGTGGTGTTGTACGGCACCGGCTTCTTCAACGACGCCCGCGGGTTTGACAGCACGGTCACCTACGCAACCTCTGGCGGACTCGACGTCGCGACGCTCTACGACAGCGCTGGCGATGATCAGTACAAAGCGTGGTCGGATCGGGTTGTTATGGAAGGCGGAGGCTACTCGAACCAGGCTCGCGGTTTCGACGCCACCTATGCTCACTCAATCGCCGGCGGGTCTGACGTCGCCACGTTCGAAGACTCCGCCGGTGCCGATACGTTCGTGGCGGGGGCTGATCGGGCAACACTGTATGGACCCGGCTACTACAACGACTCCTACGGATTCGCCAGCACGATCGCCAATGCCACCCGTGGCGGGCAAGATACCGCTACGCTCAACGGCACGAGTGGTAACGATATCTTCCGCGGGTGGTCCAACCGCTCGCAGATGATCGGAACGGGCTACTCGAACGAGGCCCAAGGGTTCAAGAGCGTGATCGCCAACGCCGGGGCCGGAGATGACGAAGCCTACCTGTACGACAGCGTCGGTGCCGACAAGTTCTACGCCTGGAGCGCACGCAGCTTGCTCACTGGCTCGGGCTTCTCGAACGACGCGCGCGGCTTCGACCGCACGGTGGCATCTTCTTCAGCCGGCGGAGCCGACACGGCAACTTTCTACGGTTCAACGTCACCCAATGAATCGCTGATCAATAACGCACCGATCGCCGAAGCAACGGGCGACACCTACTCAGCGCGGGCTGAGGGCTTCGCAGCCATCTACGCTGACCAGCGCCAAGGTGCCTTCGAGCTAATTGGCGGCACCGCCCGCGATAGGGTCTTCGCGGCAATCTGAGTCGAGGTTCGTCCGCCTGCAGGACCGATCCCTCGCACCGGGAGATCGGTTGCGGAATCACCGTGGACGACTACTGCCCAGGAGCGACGAGCTGACCCGCAGGCTCGATCCGTTCTTCGACCCTGTCGTCACCGGCGTCCTCTGCGGGCAACGAAGCAACCAGGGCCGTATTGAGAGTAGTTGCAAAGCCAAGCGAGGCACCGTAGCCGGCTAACGCCACGTAGTAATCGAGCTGTGCCGACACGCGCTCGGCAGCGGCTTCGGCCGCTTGCTGCTCGCGAATGTTCAGATTGAACAGCGTGCTTTGCCCTTCTTCGTACAACACGCGTTCAGCGGAGAGCATCTGCTCGGCGAGCCGTAGCCCTTCGGTCGTTTGCCCGACGCGCTCTCCCGCAGCGATGAGAGCGGCCCGCGAGAACGCCACCTCGGCTCCGATCTTATCGGTCGCAAAGCGCGACTTGGCATTGAGCTGCGCCATCTTGCCGCGGATCTCACGGATCTTGCCGAGCGCTTTGCGTCGCTCGAGCGGCACCGAGAGCGTCACGGTGGCTTCCAGCTCGAACTCGGATTTATCGCGTTTCGAGCTAGTCGGTTCACCAGCGTCTTGGCCGACAAGGATGCCGCCATCGACGTCGGCCCACGTTTCGTTGTTGGCCTGGCTGAGGGCAATGCCCAGCTGTCGGCGGATAACCCTGAGCTCAGCCAATTCGGGTCGACGAGACTGGGCATACGCAATATCCGGCCCGGCGACGCTCTGGTCGAGCTTCTCGATCGCCGGAAAATCGGCGGGTAACGCATCGGCACTTAGCACGATCGGCTGCCCGGCCTGGGTTCGCAAGAACAACGAGAGCTTTGCCGCGGTCTGCTCAACTTTGCGACGAGCATCGATCTGTTTGGCTTGGCGTGAGACGATAATCCGCTGGTTGTCCACCAAGTCGATCCGCGCCTTTTGGCCTTCCTTGACTTCTTTGCTAAGAAAATCGGCTCGATCCAGACCCAGCTGAAGCACCGCATCGGCGACGCGCAGGTTGGCACCCGCGGCGACCCACTCCCAGTAAGCAATCAGCCCCTCACGCACCGAATCGATCAATGCCATGTCGATCTCTGCTTCAACCCGGGTGCGCTCCCATTGCGCCTGCCAGAGTTCTGCACGATTGGCGTCGATCACACGGTCGCGGATCAACGGGGCGAGAAAACCCGCCTTGAACTCGCCACCGCGGTTTGTTTCTCGTTCGAGGTACCAGGGCTCAAAGTCGCCGCGCCCGACACGGTAGCCGGCAAACGTTTGCCCACCCCAATAAGTATCACGCTTGATGCCGACGCTGTGACGGTAGTTCTCATAGAAGTCGAGCGGCTGCGATTGGCTGAAGGCATCCAGCTTGTGGTCAAAAGCGCCCGAGGCCGACAACGCCTGTCCCGAGGCGACCACTCGTCCGGCGATCGCTTGCTGCACCAGCGGAAAGTGATTCCTCACCGAGGTGACGATCAGTTCGGCCGAAGGCGCTGTGGACGTGTTATCGGCTTGCGGAGTCGCGAGGCGCTCGCGAGCTGGCCCGGTCAGCGAGGTCTGCGGAGCCAGCAGCTGAGCATCAGGGGGCGCTGGGATCGAGCTATCAATAGGCGATTCCGCGGTCGCCGTGTCATCAAAGACTACCGGCTCAACCGCGATCGGCTCCGACACGATCTCGCCAACCTGCGCGACGCGCTCTGTAAGCGAGTGCGGTGCTTCGCGCGCCACAAACGGTTGGCTTGTCGATCGGCAGCCGGCTGCCGCAACAATCCCTAGCGCCGCCATCCATGAGATCGCTGCCGTGATTCTCACGCTGGTCCCTGCTTGCCAAATACTGACCCGACAGCCGCGCTCACGGCATGTTCCGCTGGGTCTACTTATCGGGCAGTCTCAGCGCTTTCGTCGCGATCGACACAGGAGGCCAGCAAAGTCACCCCAGTTGTGTCAAACTAGGGGTCCCTGGGGCTCTGTGCGGGTGCCTATCGACAAGCGCTATTGCTTTGCCAACGGCTACACACCAAAGACGGTGTTTACAACAAAAAGAGTTTCACCTGCGCTAGAGCGGGGTGGAGAGGGGCACAGAATTCGGTGTGCGCAGCCAACGGAGCCTGCCTGATTCGGCTTCTTGTTCTAGCTGACCGCCCCGCTTCTAGCTGACCGCACGGTGCCAGGGACCCGTGATCGCAACCGTCAGCCCGGCAACCTGAAGATTGACGAACAGTGTCGAGCCGTCTGGTGAGAAAACCGCGCCGGCGAATTCCGTTTGCTTGTGGTTGTTTGCCAGCGGATAGCACTGCCCTGCGGGGGTGACGCCAACCAGCCGCACCTCGGGTCCGCTCCGGTCTTCGCAGACAATCAGGTCGCCCCAGGGGGCCGCCGTTAGGTTGTCGGCGTTTTCAACGAGGCGTGAATCATTTGGTTCGATGAAGAGCTCAAGCTCTCCCGGCTCACTTTTTTCGTTGGGTTGCCCCTCGAAGCGGCTGGGGCGATAGCTCCACACTTGGCCAAGCCGCGCTGATCCCCCGCTGGTGCAGGCAAAGGCGACGTGCGAGCCACAGTTCCAGATGCCTTCGCCCCTCGCAAAACGCGCTCCGCCGGCAGCGAACGAGCGATATCGTAGGTCATCGTTGGGCGACTCGGGATCTTCCAGATCAAGCCAGCGGACCTGTTGGCGATCCGCCGGAGCGATCCGATCGCTCTCACCCCAGTTGCGAGTGTCTCGGCTGTCTTGGCCGACAATCGCGAGCGCCTGCAACCGTCCCCCGGCAAGAAGCTTCCCCGGGGTATTCGGCAGGAATCGATACAGCGCGCCATCGTCCATGTCCTCGGTGAGATAGACGATGCCTGAACCGGGCAGCACCGCGACGGCTTCGTGCCGGAAACGCCCCATGGCTTTTAAGGGAATCGCTGGAGCGAGTCCCGGTGTTGCCGTGGCCGAGGCCTCGAAGCAGTAGCCGTGATCTTCGCGACAGCGAAACCGCTCACCGCTCTGCTCGCCAGCGCGCTCGATGGTTTCCTCACAAGTGATCCAGCTGCCCCAGGGAGTCGGTCCGCCCGCACAGTTACGGATCGTGCCCGCGATCCGCATAAACTGCCGCACCACTTTCTGCGTGCGGGTGTCGTAGACAAGCGTGCTGACGCCGCCTGAAGCGGGGGCATTCGTCCCCCGATCGTAAATCGATCGCTGATCGACCGAAGCCGCAAGAACGCCGGCCTCGCCAAAGGCACCGAGATCTTCAGCCGAGCACTCGTGATTACGCATCAGCAGCGTGAGCCCGTCGGGACCTGCAAAGCTGGCCATGCCGTCCGGCTTGCCGGGCAGGAAAAGTCCATCCGCCATTCGCTCGCCAGCTCGCGAAATAACACGATACGAAAACCCTGCGGGCAGATCGAGCATGCCCTCGGGATCGGTTACCAACGCCCCATAGCCGATAGCGGACGATGATTGCGAAGCACTCCCGCGGTCTTTTGCCAACAGGTCGGAGGCCGATCGCAACCCGGTCAGCCCTGCGGCAAAGGCCGTGGAAGTACGAAGAAAGGCGCGGCGACTGGCAAACATAACGATGTCTTTCCTGCTGCGAGGGGCGGGGCTTTTGCCAAGCTTACCGCGAAGTTGCCGGGGGCTCTACTTGGCGGGAACTACTTGGCGGGGCCGCCTTCGGCAGACGCTGGCGGGGCGTTCTCTAGCCGCGACTCGAACGCTGCCAGGGTTTCTTTGCTCACGTGGTGCTCGATCCCCTCCGAATCGATCTCGGCCACAGCGCGGGACACCCCCAGTGAGAGTAAAAAACGCAGCACAATGTCGTGACGGTTGCGTGATGCCTGCGCAAGGCGTTCGCCGCTCGCGGTGAGCTCTAAGGGGCCGTAGGGTTCGGTATCAACAAGCCCCTCGCGTTGCAGACGGGCCACCGTTTTATTGACCGTGACGTGGCTCACGCCAAAAAGCCGGGCAAGGTCCGCGTTGCGACAAACCCCCTGGGCAGCGAGCGTCTCGGCAATCGCCTCGACGTAGTCCTCGGCGGTCTCGCTGGCATGGTCGCTGCGGGTGCGGCGGAACGGCTTGGACTGTCGTGAAGTAGGCACGCTCATCGGAGACGGCTGTTGAGGTAGGGGAGGTCAGCGACAGACCGCACAACGCCAAAGCGTGTCGCGCTGCAAAGAGGAACCCTTAGGATCGCCGGCAAAGGATAAAAACGCCAGCCAGATCCGCAAAATCAGCCCGATTCCCTCACGTTGGGGTGGCAAAAATTGATTTTTAGCCTACGCTAAACACCGATACGGGCAGCCGTTGATAAGGAAGCTGCGTCGGCCATTGCGACAATCCCCCGCGATCTACTTAATGTCTCGCCCGCTTAGCCACCTGTACGCGGTTCTCGCCCTGGTGCCATTGTTCGTACTACCCGGCTGCGGAGAGGACGCGAAAACAACCAAGGCGGCCACCGCGAGCGAAGGTTCGAGCCGTCCCCAGCCCCTGCTTGCGATCGCAACAACCGGCATGGTGGCCGATCTGGTGCGTGCTGTGGGAGGCGATCTTGTGATCGTCGAAGCGCTCATGGGAGCGGGGGTCGATCCCCATCTATACAAGCCAACACGCGACGATCTGCAAGCGATCGTTGCCGCCGACATAGTCTTCTACTCGGGGCTGCTGCTCGAAGGCCGCATGACCGACACGCTGGTAAAGGTCTCGCGCAACAAGCCTGTCTACGCCGTTACTGAGCTGATCGACACAGAGTCTCTACTCGAGCCGCCCGATGCCGAAGGGCACGCCGACCCCCACGTGTGGATGGACGTCACGGCTTGGTCGGGCTGCGTTGAGGCGGTTTGTGTTGCGCTATGCGAGAAACTCCCCGCACACAAAACGAGCTTGCGGTCGCGTGCCGAAGCCTACACGCAAGAGCTACTCGAGCTCGATCGGTACGCCCGCGAGGCGCTCGCCACGATCCCCGCCGAACGGCGTCAGCTAGTTACGTCGCACGATGCGTTTCGGTACTTCGGCAGGGCCTACAACTTGCAAGTGCTGGGCGTGCAGGGGCTCTCAACCGAGTCCGAGGCCGGGCTGCAGCGGATCAATGCCCTGGTCGATCGCCTGGTCGAGGCGGGCATCCCCGCCGTCTTTATCGAGAGCAGTGTCTCACCGAAGAATATCCGGGCTCTGATCGACGGAGCCGGCGCGCGGGGTCTGAAGGTGCGGATCGGCGGCGAGCTCTTTTCCGACGCGATGGGTCCTTCCGACACCTATGAAGGAACCTACATCGGCATGATCGACCATAATGTCACCACGGTGACTCGGGCACTGGGTGGCATTGCTCCCCCACTCGGAATGCGTGGACAACTCGCAGAGGGAGAGGTTTCTTGGTAACGAAGCCCGCCGATAAAGACGAAGCGTTGCCGCTCTCGGTGCATGACCTGACCGTGGCGTATCACCGTCGGCCCGTTCTGTGGGACGTTGCGTTCAATGTGCGACCAGGCCGATTGGTTGCGATCATCGGACCGAACGGTGCCGGCAAGAGCACGCTGATCAAAGCAGCGCTCGACCTCACGCCGCGTGCTTCAGGAAGCGTGCAAGTCTTTGGCGGAACCTACCGAGCCAACCGTCATCGAGTCGGCTACGTGCCCCAGCGTGAGAGCGTCGATTGGGATTTTCCGATCAGCGCCATCGAGGTCGTTGCCATGGGACTCTACCGCGAGGTCGGTTGGTTCCGGCGAGTCGGTGCCAAGCACCGCCTCAAGGCGCTTGAAGCGCTCGACCGCGTGGGGATCGCCGACCTTGCCGATCGGCAGATCAGCCAGCTCTCGGGCGGGCAACAGCAGCGGGCATTCCTTGCCAGAGCACTCGTGCAGAACGCCGACCTGTACTTTATGGATGAGCCCTTCGCTGCGGTCGATGCGGCGACCGAATCGGCGATCGTTGATCTGCTGGGCGTGATGAAGCAAGAAGGCAAGACCACGCTGGTCGTCCATCACGATCTTCACACCGTACCCGCTTATTTTGACGACGTGCTGTTGCTCAACATGCGGGTCGTGGCGAGCGGACCGGTCAACGAGGTCTTTACCCAGGACAACCTTCAAAAGACTTATGGCGGGCGGCTCACGCTGCTCGACGAAGCGACCCAGGCCGTGCTGAGGCGGGAGCGGTCGCTATGAGGCGGTTCCGTTGTGTTGCAATGCTCGCCCTAGCACTTGGTGCCGTTAGCGCGTGCGCGAGCACGCAACTCCTTGCGACCACGCTCCTGCCGACCACGCTCCTGCCGACTGGCGACCTGCCCTCGAACCTGCGCGGGGAAGGCCCCGCCGAAACGATTGATTGGCTCCGCGTTCTCACGCTACGCGACTACAACACCCGCATTGTCGTGCTCGGCACCACTTTGCTGGGTTTGGGGGCGGGGGTTGTCGGAAGCTTCACCCTGTTGCGGAAACGGGCGCTGCTAGGCGATGCTCTGAGCCACGCGACCCTGCCCGGCATCGCGCTGGCGTTTCTGATCGCCAACGCACTGGGCAGCGACGGCAAACACCTGCCCGTTCTGCTACTGGGTGCCGCCGTGTCGGGAGTCGTGGGCGTGGGTGCCATTCTCGCCATCCGTCGCTTAACCAAGCTGAAAGAAGATGCGGCGCTGGGCATCGTGCTGAGCGTATTCTTCGGGGCCGGCGTCGCATTGCTGGGCCTGGTTCAGCAAAGCGCTTCAGGAAACGCGGCGGGGCTCGAATCCTTCATCTACGGCAAAACGGCTTCGCTGCTGGCAAGCGACGCGCTGATGATCGGAGTGGCGGCCCTGCTGTGCCTCGCCGTCGCGACGGCACTCTCAAAAGAGCTGCGACTCTTATGCTTCGACGCCACGTACGCAGCCGCCCTCGGATACCCCATCGGCCTGCTCGATGCAACGCTGATGGGCATGGTCGTGATCATCACGATCCTTGGGCTGCAAGCGGTGGGACTGGTGCTAATGATCGCCCTACTGGTGATCCCCGCGGCGGCGGCGCGTTTTTGGACCGAATCCACCAACGGCGTGACGCTGATTGCGGGCGGACTCGGAGCAGCAAGCAGCTTGATGGGCTCGCTCCTCAGCGCTGCGCTGCCCCGGCTTCCTTCGGGGGCGATGATCGTGCTCGTCTCGACAGCTCTGTTCGTCCTGAGCGCTACGGTCGGCACCCGCCGCGGTGTGCTCAGAAGGTGGGGCCGTCGACGCCGTTTCGAGCGCGCGATTCATGTCGAGCACCTGCTACGTGCGGTGTATGAGATCGCCGAGGTTGCCGGCGCGGGTGCCGAGCGGCTGGCGGTGCCGATCGATCGGCTGCTGCGGGTCCGAAGCTGGTCTTCTGAGCGACTACGCGCGACGATTGCTCATGCGCAGCGAGAATCCCTCGTACAGCGGCTCACGCAGGGAGGCGTGCGCCTCACCGAGCGCGGCTCCTTGGAAGCCGAGCGACTCACCCGCCAGCACCGGCTCTGGGAGCTGTACCTCATAACGCATGCTGACATCGCCCCCGCGCGTGTCGATCGACGGGCCGACGCGATCGAGCACGTTCTCGAACCCGAGACCATCGCCCGGCTCGAACGGCTGCTGGAATCACGCACCACCGAAGCTCCCCCCGCGAGCCCCCACGCGCTCGCGACCGGCACGAGCCACGGGAGTAAGACGCCAGGAGCAGCGCCATGATCCTGGGCAATCTCAATCTAAGCTGGGCGATCGATGGCTGGATCATCGCGGTCGGCGTGCTGGCGGCGGTGGCCGCGGCGTTGCTTGGCAACTTCCTCGTGCTGCGACGCATGAGCATGCTGGGCGACGCCATCAGCCATGCGGTGCTGCCAGGCCTTGCCGCCGCGTTCTTGATTACCGGCAGCCGCCACAGCGTGCCGATGTTTGTCGGTGCTGTCATCGTGGGCATCCTCACCGCGCTACTAACGGAATGGATTCATCACTACGGCCAAGTCGACGAGGGAGCGTCGATGGGGGTTGTTTTTACATCGCTCTTCGCCGTGGGACTCGTGCTCATCGTGCGGGCGGTGGATCACGTGGACCTTGATCCAGGTTGTGTCCTGCACGGGGCCATCGAGATGTCACCGCTCGACACCTGGACCATCGCAGGCTTCACTGCTCCCCGCGTGGCAGTGGTTCTTTCGGCCGTGCTACTGACCAACCTGACTTTTGTCATCGTGTTTTTCAAAGAGCTGCGGATCAGTTCATTCGATCCGTCGCTTGCCACAACGGTGGGTGTCAACGCCGTGGCGATGCACTACGCGCTGATGACCCTCGTGGCGGTAACCGCCGTGGCCAGCTTCGAGGCCGTCGGCAATATCCTGGTGGTTGCCATGCTGATCGTGCCGCCCGCTACTGCCTACCTGCTGACCGATCGACTAAGCGTGATGGTCCTGCTATCAGCTGTGATCGCGACGATCTCAGCGGTCGTCGGTCATCTGGGCGCAATCGCCATTCCCGTCTGGCTGGGGTATAGCAGCACTCACACCGCAGGCATGATGGCCGTAGCCTCAGGAGGCTTGCTCGTACTCGCGATTCTTTTCGCACCGCGCCAAGGCGTGATCGCAAAATGGCTCCGTCAGCGCCTGATCGCGATGGAAGTTTTCCAAGAAGACGTGCTCGGCTTGCTGTATCGAGCCGCTGAGCATGACCACACCGCCACACTCTCAACCGACCAATTGATCCAGCGACTGCAAAGCAGTCGCTGGACGGTAGGGATGGCCCTCCGCACGCAACGTCAGCGCGGGCTCATCGAATCGATTAACGAGTGTCATTCCCTCACGGCACACGGTGTCGAGGCGGCGCAGGGCTTGGTGCGGGCGCACCGGCTGTGGGAGCACTACCTGGTGGATCGCGCAGGGATGGATGCTGCTGCGATCCACCTGCAAGCCGAACGGTTCGAGCACGTAACGGACCGAGCGCTGCGCGACCGCCTGGATGAAGAAACCAGTGCCACCGCGCACGACCCTCACGGCAAGGCGATTCCCGACGAGTCAGGCTCTGCCGATTGAGAAACCGATCGACCCTGCACCCGCCCTGCATCGGCCCTGCATCGGCAAAGCACTTAGGAGTCAACTACCGGAAGCCCAAACCAAACGGGGACCCACAGCGGTTGGGCGTATGCGCTGCGAGAAAAAAAGTGCCGAAAGCCCCGCCTACCGCAACGCCTTTGAGCGAGGGCTGGGCAAGAAGCGGTTGATCTCAGACGGCGGTGGTGCTGTCGAGTCGTGCAGCTCGAACCAGGCTTGCTGCTGCGCATCCAGCACCCCGGAACGACCACCTTCGACCATCTCAACGAGCGCCGTGTAAGCCTGAACGCCTAGTCGCTTGGAGTCTTGGCAAACGGAGGTCAGCCGCGGATGAACCATGTTGCGTGTGTCCGAGTCGTCCACCGCCACGATCGATAACTCGCCCGGCACGTCTACGCCGAGCTGCTTCGCCTCGTTGAGCACTCCGACTGCCACCAAGGGGTCGGCGATGAAGAGGGCGGTCGGTCGGTCGCTCCGGCTGAGGATGCGACGGATGAGCGGTGCGCCATCCATGCGGAAGGGCGGCACGCGATGGACAAAGTCTTCGCGGTACAGTCCGGCCTCCTCCATAACACTGCGGAACGCCTCGAAGCGATCCATATGATCTCCGTCGTCAACGTCGCAGCAAGCGAACGCGATCGCTCGATGACCCAACGATACCAGGTGCTCAGTTGCTTCGCGGCTGGCAGCGCGTGAGTCGGCGTAGCAGAAGTGAACCTGGGGATTGTCAAAATGATCGCCCAAGACCACTAGCGGCGGGCCTTCTGAAGCCATCTCGATAATCTTGCTTCGCTCTGCGTACGACGAACGTACGATCGCCCCGCAAACCCCTTTGCGGGCAAAGAACGCTTCCAGCGATTCGCCCGGGTGACGATCCCGGGCCATCTCAATGACCACTAGGTCATAGGCGGTTGAACGCATCGCCGAAACGATGCCGTCGATGCACGCGGAATCGTAAGGCGAAGCAACCGAGAAGTGATCGGTCGCATAGACCAACGCGATGCGTTCAGCCGTGCGTCGGCCCACCGTGGGAACGTACCGACAGGCCTCAGCGGCCTCGAGCACACGGGCGCGCAGGTCGGCATTCACCGAGGCATTGCCGTTCAGCACGCGCGACACCGTCGCGATGGAAACCCCGGCGTTATGAGCAACTTGGCGTATGGAGGGCATAAAGAAACTGTCGTACCAGAGCGGTTGTAACTGTTACCTGCATCCTTGCACACCGTTCCCTCGATGTCAAACCTTCGTGGGTCAATCGAGAAAAAGTCGTTTTCCTCCGCGATCTCCCTACCACACGTCTTCGTTCGCCCCCAAGAACTATTGGAACAGATACGAGAATTTTGCTTGACGGTTCTCCCGCCAATGCCTAATCTGAGATTGTCGTTTCTCTTCTGTTACACGATTTACCTCATCCATGCAGTCACGGCTCGTCCGTGCTAGATGCTGTCAGAGCCTCTTACCGAAAAGAGCTCTGCTCCCAACAAGAACTCCGTTTGAACAAGCACATCGGCTCGCCAGCAGGCAATTCTGCTGATCACGCGGCTTCGTCCTTGGTGGGCTTAGTCCGTGCGATGCGGGGCTACTGTGATGGCGGCCCGCTTTATCGAGTTGATTCCAATCCGCACGGTGCCGTCGCTGATCTCTACGCCAATACTCTCCGCCGCCCCCCGCTGAGCGCGAGCACGCTACCACGGCTTCGCTTGGAACACCCCCTCACACTGTGGTGCAGGGGCAAGACGAGTTGCCCTTCTCCCCCCCAACGTCCTCAGGAATTTGCCCCCATGAATCTGCTCGCTTGGAAATCCGTTTCTTATTACCTGACGCTCGCGGTGCTGCTCACGCCACTGGCGGCTAGCGCTAACGAGTTGCTGCTACGCGACGATTTTGACGGAACGGGCATCGTTGATTCGACGGTCTGGCGTCTGCCGTTCGGCACCGAGGGGACGTTTGTTGGTCGCACGCAGTATCGTGGAGACTCGGCGGTGGATATGCCTCTGCAAGGCGTAGCCGAAGCGCTCGCGACCGATGGCAAAGTCACCGAGATCAAGCTGGACACCTACTCGCCCCTCGACCCGGGCAATGCGTTCCTCGGCACCGACTTGCTCACCAAGCGCAACTTCGCGCAGGGTGGAGGAATTACGTTTGAAGCCCGCATGCGTTTGAAGCCGACCACAGCGGGCGGCGTGGTCGGTGGGTTCTTTCTGTATGACGTCACCCGTGACAGCCCCGCCGGTGCTAACAACCTCGTCCGCGACGAGATCGACTGGGAATTGCTCGGCAACCAAGGCGTGAGCGGTGGTGCGCAAGACCCCGCGACCAATTACTGGAATGATGGGCCGTTCACTGGCCCGGGCTCGGGAGGAGATCTAGAGTTTCACAACGTCGCCGGACTGAACCTGACGCAGTTCCAAAACTACAAGGTCGAGTGGACCCCCCAGTCGCTCAAGTGGTTTGTGAACGATCAGCTCGTGCGCACCGAGACCACCAACATTCCGAACGATCCGCAGAAGCTGCATTTCAACATGTGGGCCCCCGACTCGGGCTTCGCAGCGGCGTTCAATGCGGCCCTCCAACCCGCCGCGACCCCCGGTGCCGGCGTGACCTACGCCGCCCAGATTGACCACGTTGAGGTCAATCGGATCAACACCGTCGTGAGCAGCAACCTGCTGACCGACGGCAGCTTCGAAGAGAATTTCGCCCCGACCTTCATCGGCGATGTCCCGGCGACCACGACCGGCACGTGGCTTCGTTTCGGTAACGTTTCGTACGAGGCCGATGACATCAGCGGGACGAATCCCAACGTTCCCGACATGGCACCGGACGGTGTCGTCATGGCGAAGATGTTCGGCCCGTTCAACGGGGGACCCGATGCTTCCGGCATTCTCCAGAACGTCGCCGCGACGCCCGGCCAACAGTTCGAGGCAAGTGTCTTCGCCCAGACGGCCGGTGGTGACAGCATCGTCGGCACCCAAAACTTCAACACCATCGCCATTACGTTCCTCGATGCGAGCGGTAACGTGCTCCAAGAGGCCTTCGCCGATCCGGGCAACATTGTTGATCGCAATCGGCAAGAATTCCCGCTTCTCGACGGTCGCGATCCGAACGTTGTTGAAGACGAATTCGTGAAGGGAACGGTAAATGCGATCGCTCCCGCGGGCACCGCTTTTGCGCGGGTGAGCCTGTTCTTCATCCAGCTTGCGAACGAGGGGGGTGCCTCGTGGTTTGACGACGCCCAGCTGCGTCTGCTCACGCCCGAAGCTCCGATGCTGGTACCCGGCGACTTTAATGCCGACGGCAAAGTCGACAACGGCGACCTCAACCTGCTCTTGGGCAGCTGGGGCAGCTCGACCATCCCGGCAGCTTGGGTCAACGGATTTGTCGGCCCAACGGTGGATAACGGCGAGCTGAACGCGCTGCTTGGTGACTGGGGCTTCGGCACCGGGGTCGCTGTGCCTGAGCCGGGCACCGTAGCACTGGCGCTGTTGGCGCTGGCCGGCATGGTGTCGCGTCGCGTTTAGTTTCCTTGAGATTGGCTCTGGCCGGGGTGCCGCAGGATGCGACACCCCGACTACGAGTTTTTACTAATAATTTATTTTTTCTGACTCGTCGCGTCGGCCGCCTAACTTCAGCGGCTCGCACGTTTTTAAGGTGGAAATCATGGACCGAACCGTTCGCTCCGTCGGCTCTCGACGGGCCTTCACGCTCGTTGAGTTGCTGGTGGTAATCGCCATCATCGGGATCTTAGTCTCTCTGCTTCTGCCGGCGGTCCAGGCGGCACGCGAGGCGGCTCGCCGCGCACAGTGTGTGAACCAGCTTAAAAACCTCGCCCTGGCGGTGATCAACCATCACGACATCAAGCAGCACTTCCCCATCAGCGGGGGGGTCACGAGTAATTTCATTTCCTTCGCTGATTCGGATGTCCAAGCGGCTTTTGGCAATGGAAACGGCAAGCTGATGAACGGCGTGGGCTGGATTGTCCAAGTCCTGCCTCAGCTAGAAGAACAGGCTTTCTACGATCAATTCGCCAGCGGCGGTGCCTTTGAGGGTCAGATCCGTGATGGCTTCTGCTCCCGTCCGCGTGAAAAGGGTGGCTTGTTCTCGTTGAAGAACGGCATCTCGGTGCCGGAACTACTGAAACGACAGCTGCCGGTTCTCCAGTGCCCTAGCGACGAGTCGGTTTACCTGCTCGCCAATGATCAATGGCAAATGACGGGATGCGAAGTGGCGACTACCAGCTACAAGGGCGTTTTGGGCGACACCTATCTCAACCAGCAAGGCAGCATCTTTAGCAATGGCGAATGCAACAGCGCCACGGCTTCCACGACTTACCCGAGCGGATGTCACGATCGCTTGAGAAACGGCGACTACGCAACCCCCGCCCAAATGGTCGGCGTCGAGCGCGACTGCCACACGGGGACGCGCTGCAACGGCATCTTCTTCCGCCACACCTGGCTCAAGCCGGTAAAGATTTCGAACATTGTCGACGGCACCTCGAAGACGCTAATGCTAGGAGAGGATATCCCCGCCTTTAATCATCACTCGGCCGCCTACTATTCCAATTCGGACTGGTCGGCATGCAATACGCCGATCAACTACCGCATTTCCGAGGCCCCCGGCGAATGGGTCGCTGACGAATGGGAGGAGTTGCAGGGCTTCCGCAGCGAGCACCCCGGGGGTGCCCAGTTCGCGCGAGCGGATGGTTCCGTGGCGTTTATCACCGAAGGCGTCAACAACGTGGTCTACCGCACAAGTTGCACACGCAACGGCGAGGAGTTGGTCAACGAGTCTCTCTAAGGGCCCGTATGGCGACGGCGGCCGATTAGGTTAAACTTGGTCAGACGTCTTATCCTTGTCTTCTGTCGTGTTCGTTCCCTTCGATTGGAACCGCGTTATGCGCCGCTCGGCTTGTTTACGATTCTCTTCGCGATGCTTGGTCCTGGGCTTCCTCCCCGTCTTGGCTTTCTCCACCGGTTGCGGAAACGGTCTGGCCCGGCTCGAAGGTCAGGTGTCCCTCGATGGCGAACCGCTCCGGGCAGTCGATGACATCCGCGGTACGGTAATGTTCCAGCCTGTCGGCGAAGGAGCTATCGCAACCGCTAAGGTTGACGAATCGGGGCGTTACACCGTCAACACGGGATCCAAGCATGGCATCATGCCGGGCGATTATCGGGTGATGGTCAAAGCCGTCCGGATTATTCCCCCCAAAGACCAGTACTCCATGCCCAGTTCGAGCATGATCACCCCCGCCAAGTTCGCCAAACCAGACCAATCGAATCTTACGGTCAGTGTCGAACCCGGATCGAACGAGTACGACATCGCGATCACCGCCAAGTAGCGACCTCTTCAACCAGCCGAGGAGAATCTTGTGCGGCAACATGCGCGATACCTATACGGCTCACTGCTTCTCGTCGCCCCGATGCTGGCCCTAGCACAAGGCCTGCCCGCTAACTGGCGGCTCGCCTGGAGCGACGACTTCGATCAGCTCGATCGCGAGCGATGGGAGCTGGTCGATACCCCCAGGCCCACCAACAACTCTCAGCAAGACTACCTGTCCGAGCAGGTAACCGTCTCCGACGGCAAACTCATTCTGCTCAGCGAGAACCGGCCTTCGCGCGGCCTGCCTTACCGCTCAGGGCAGGTTCGCTCGCGAGATGAGCAGCGCTGGGGCCGCTGGGAAGTACGGGCGAAATTGCCCACCACGCGCGGCATGTGGCCAGCCATTTGGTTGCTCCCCCGGACCGATAAGTACCCGTGGCCATCGGGGGGCGAGATCGACTTCATGGAGAGCCGCGGCGACGCGCCACAGCTCGTCAGCAGCGCTTTCCACTTTGGATCGCCCAAGCCGGCTTGGCACGCTTACGTCGAAGGGCGTCATCAGTCCGGCAAAGAGGGCACGCTGACCAACTTCCACGCTGGCTTCCATACCTACGCTGTGGATTGGACCGAAACGCTGGTGCGTTTCTATGTGGACGACGTGCATCACTACACCGTCCACGACGAGGAAGTGGCCGGCTTTCTGTCCGCTAAAACAGCGCCCATGCGGTTGATCATCAATAACGCAGTCGGTGGCGACTTTCTTAACGACCCCGACGACTCGACCGTTTGGCCCCAGCGAATGGAAATCGACTGGGTCCGTGTTTACGTTGCCGAAGAGGGTGAGGCACCGCCCCGGGGCACCGACCCCAAGCAGAGTGTTCTCTCCAACGGGGGCTTCGAGCAAAACGGCGGAACGCTTGCCGGATGGTCGGTCATCAACAACGCGGTGATCGGCAACCCCAACGTTTCGATCTCAACCGCCCATGCAAGCGAGGGAGTCGCTTCGCTGAAGATTTTCGGGGCGTTTGCTGGATCGCCGACGCGATCCGGGATTGCTCAGGGAGTGCGGGTTGTCGCCGGACAGCGGGTGGCCTGCGGCGGACGGGCCTGCACGATTCCTGAGGATACCGTGATCGGCTCTTCCAATCGCGCACTGCTGCGGCTGGAATTTTATCCGTACTTTGGGGCGGCTACTCCGCTGGCGGAGGAAGAAGTGGCGTTCGACTTTGCACAGGCCGAAGTCGGCGAATGGGTGACCCAGCAGATCGCGGCCAACGTCCCCGCCGGTGCAACGGAAGCCCGCGTTTCCGTGCTGCTCGATCAGCCCAAAAATGAAGGGGGAGCGGTGTTCCTCGACGACCTGCGGATGCGCCTCGGAACACCGGCAACGCGTTGAAGCGTTGAAGTCCTGCGCGATTGAACGGGGCTTAGCTCTTGACCAGTGTCGAATTCCTGTACCACCTGCTATGAAGGTACGGGTTGGGTAAAGCCGCTGCCCTGCTGGAGCGGAGAAGGCTGCTGAGGCGTAGCCGAAGCAGCCTTCGGAGCGGAAGCGGGGCAGCGGGCCGCGAACTGTGCCGGGGTCAGGTACCCCAGGGAGCCATGCGGCCGGTGGTGGTTGTAATCCTCTCGCCACGCGGCCGTGAGCTTCCTCGCCGCGGCGAGCGACTCGAACTCCTCGACCGCCAAGAACTCGTCCCTCAGCCGGCTGTGGAAGCTCTCGGCGTAACCGTTCTGCCACGGGCTGGCCGGCTCGATGTAGAGCGTCCCCACGCCCAGCTGCCCCAGCCAACGACGGATCGCCTTCGCAGTGAACTCGCTCCCGTTGTCGCTGCGGATGTGCTCCGGCACGCCGTGCATCGCGAAGAGCTCCGCCAGCGTGTCGATCACATCCTCCGCTCGGAGAGACCCAACTGCTCTCGCACCCGGGTCACCGCCGCACGCTTCCGGGAAGGGCTCAGAAGTTTCCCTCGGCCACGATCCTCAGGGCTTGGATGTCTAGCGCCTGATCCGCAACCAACTGTGGCCTTCCCCCGATCTATGTACCACCTGCTATGAGAGAATCGGGATTGTTGAACTCTACTCCGCTGGCCCTCCGTAGCGGAGGGGCCTGCTGAGGCGTAGCCGAAGCAGGCCCTGGAGCGGAGGTGGGCCAGCGGACTACCATCTAATCATCCCGATTCTCTCATAGCGACTGGCACATAGATCGGGGGAAGACCAGTGGGTACCGTGCCGGCCACGAAGCTAACCGAGTGCCGTGATCGCGGCTAAACGTCGGCATTAATCGTTTACCTAGAGGAGATCGGATGCGAAACAACCCACAATTCTGGCGTTCCGCAGTGACCATGCTGCTGATGCTCATGGGGTCTTATGGGCTGGCAGAGGTCCGCTCAGAGAAGCTCGACATGCAGGCACCACCGACCGGAGCGGTACGTCAGGATGAGCTCTTGGTTGACGAGATCCGTGGGGTTAAGACCTCGCATCTCGCGTTGACTGGGCCGATATCGCATGTGGTGGCGTTGCCCGAAGGCTGCGATTCGGTGCTCTTGTTTGTCGCAGGAAAAGGGACGCTCCAGGCCGGCCAACACACCTACGACATCGACCCAGAGTCGATCGCCGTGCCTTACTCCGACGACGATTTCCAAATCGTCGTCGAACGGGGAGAGTGTCTGCACTGCGTCCACATAAGCAAGCAGTTGTCTGCACAAGATAAAGAGGATCGGAAAAGCTTCGTCGCCAGAGGTACCGCTGCGTTGTATTTCAAGCAGTTCAGCGACTGCGAGGCGTACACCGAGGCGATTAAGAGCCCAAAGACCATCAGTCGTACCGTGCTGCCCAAGGAGCACGTCCCGCGTGTAGCGATGGGAACGGTGCTTACCACGGGGCCCGATCGAGTTGGTGCCCACGAGCACCCGATGCTCGACCAGCTCTTCCTGGGACTTGCTAAAAACCAATGCACCGTCCACGCGGACGACGACCAGATTCAGTTCCCTCCGTTCTCGATTCTCCATATCCCGCTCGGATCAAGCCACGGGGTGATAGTCGAAGAAGGGCGTCGCATGCACTACTTGTGGATGGACTTCTTTCTAACGAAGGAAGGGCTGGACTGGCTCAAAACACACAAGCCCGTGGAGCCAATTGCAGTTGAGTAGCACCGAAGCGTAAGCGAGACGCGGACCCTCTAGCTGATCTAACCGACTCGATCAGTGACGCTAAGTCTGAAAAAACCACCCTGCCATTTTGATATCCCGAGGGAAGAGCATGGGAAAGCTATCCGGCAAACGAGTTGTCGTGACCGGCGGAGGCCAAGGCCTGGGGCTTGCGACCGTTCGCGGGTTGATCCAAGAGGGATGCGATCTGGCGATTCACTACAACACCAGTCGCGGTGGCGCCGAAGAATTGGTTCTTGCCGCGCAGAAGAACAAGCTAAGGGCTCAAGCGTTCCAGTCGGATCTCACGGATGAGCGGTCCGTCCAAGCGTTCGTGCAATCGGCCGCGGATTACTTGGGCGGAATCGATGTGCTCATCAACAACGCGGGAGACTTGGTCGGCCGCCGGCAACTCGCCGAGATCAACCTGGATTTCTGGGATAAGGTCATGAGCATCAACCTGACTTCGATGATGCTTGTAACGCGTGAGTGCGTCCCCCACCTTGCCAAGAACTCGGGTAGTAGCATTGTCAACCTTGCCTCCCTGGCCGGACGAAAGGGAGGGCACGCCGGATCGCTCAGCTATTCCACGGCAAAGGGTGCCACGCTCACGTGGACGAGGTCACTGGCGTCGGAACTGGCACCCCAAGGTATCCGTGTGAACGCGGTCGCTCCGGGGCTGATCCTGGGGACCCGTTTCCATCAAACCCACACGACCAATGAATCGGCCGACCGTACCGTCGAGGGCATCCCTCTCGGAAGGCCCGGTCACCCTGACGACGTCGCGCGGCCTGTCATCTTCCTTGCGTCCGAGTTTGATGGCTTCATCACCGGCGCCACGCTCGACATCAATGGCGGCGTCTACTGCGCGTAAAAAACTTCGCTCCCGCGTGCTTGTCAGCCTCGACCCAGACCACCTCTCTATTTTCGTACTTGCACGGTCGCCATGGATAACCCCGACGCCGCAGATCAACACCGGGCAACTGTCAAAGCTGCACAGGAACGCGGTCGGCTCGCGACGCTATTAGCGTATGCCCGACTTTCGGGCCCGGGTTGGCTGCAGAGCGCTCTGTCGCTTGGCGGGGGTTCGCTGGGCAGCAGCCTCTACCTGGGGATCATCGGCGGCGCGGCGTTCCTTTGGATTCAGCCGCTCGCGATGTTCTTGGGCACCGTCATGCTGTGCGCGATTGGCTACGTCACGCTCTCAATCAACGAGCGGCCGCTGCGGGCGATCAACCGACACATCAACCCAGTGTTGGGATGGTCGTGGCTCTTCGGGACATTGCTTGCAAATATGGTCTCGTCAATGCCTCAGTACTCGTTAAGCGTTGCGGTGATCGAGCAAAACTTCCTCCCAGCTGCCACGCAAGGCGACGGAACGCTCGCATCCGGAGCCGGCAAGTGGGTCCTATCCGGATTGCTGCTTGTGCTCTGCACGATCGTCACCTGGAGCTATGGCCGCGAGGGCTGGGGGATGCGGATCTACGACCGCACGCTCAAACTCGTCGTCGCGATCATCGTGCTCTCATTCGTCGGCGTCGTTGCGCGGATCGCAATGACAGACTCCGGGCTCGACTTCTCCGCGGTGATCAGCGGGCTGATCCCCAAGCCGGAGCACTTTTTCCGCCCGGTAGAGTCGTTCGCGCCCTTGCTCGAAGCGATCCAAGATTCAGAGGCCCGTCGGTACTGGTCCGATATGATCGTTGGCGAACAACGAGACATCATGATAGCGGCTGGGGGACTGGCCGTGGGTATCAACACAACGTTCTTGCTCCCCTACGTGCTATTGTCGCGGGGATGGGGCGCAGAGTCTCGCGGGTTAATGGCTTCCGACTTGGCGTTGGCGGCTTTCATTCCCTTCGTTATTGCTACCGGATGTGTGGTGCTAGCGGCGGGAGATCGATTTCATGGCCAATTGCCAAACGGCTTTGTTGTCTCGTCCGAAGGGATCATCGAGCCACCGCAGCGTTTTCGCGACTCGTTCGAGCGAGCGCTCGGGTTGAGAGAAGTCGCGGCCAACGACGCCGGTTACACGCTGGGCAAGATTGCTGAGCCGGAGCGAAGGGTCGCGGCCACGCTAGTACGACGCGACACGTTCGATCTCGCCAAGTCGCTCGATTCGCTCTACTCCCGGAGCGGTGGCGACGGGTCATGGCTCAGCCACATCGTTTTCGGCGTGGGCGTTCTTGGCATGACGCTTTCGTCGATCTCCCTGATGATGCTGATCTCGGGTTTCGCTGTGTGCGAGGCTCTCAACCTGCCGCCGAAGGGATGGCCGTTCCGCCTCGGATGTCTCGTCTCGGGATTCGGGGTGCTCTGGCCACTGTTCAGCGGCGAGAGCTCAAGAGCGTGGCTGACAGTGTTCACCGGCGTCTACTTCGCCATGTTGCTGCCAATCGCTTTCCTGACCTTCTTCGCCATGATGAACAGCAAGACCCTTTTAGGAGAGCAACTTCCTCGAGGTATCAAGCGTTGGGTGTGGAATGTGCTCATGGGAGCGGCCGTCTTGGCTGCCTCAGCAGCTTCGGTATCCGCCATCTACAAGAAGGCAGGTGTGGGTGGGCTTATCGCGACCGGTGCCTACGTAGCGATAATCTTGGCGGCCCAGATCAGAATGGAAGCTCGCCGCTCCAGACGGACTCGCTGAGGGACGCTTAACAGACCGTCCCGAGCCACGGCGGCAGGCTGTCTGCCTCTTTCGGCACTATTCCGCCGATAGCTCGTTGCCCGCCTCGGGACTGATCGGTCCTGTCGGATTGGTTCGGTGGGTGCGTCAGCCAATCACGCTTCCAAATGACAGCCAGCGGTGACCTACGCCCTCAAGCGATCTCGCGGAACCATCCTTCTCCAGTAAAAGCTTCCGATGCCGCGTGGTCTTTGCACGAAGCATTTTTTATCGCTTCGTCCGCGATCAGGTTCCCCGGATGATTGCTGTCTCGGTAGCAAGAACAGCGAGAGGCCATCAGCCTAATCTTCGATCAGAACCTGAAAGCGTTTGAAGGGGGCATGTCATCAGTAGGGTGCCCCGGAGGTCGTTATCACGATCAAGCGGTTGATGCTTCGCCTAAGCGAGGTTGCCACTTGCCTCGCGGAATCTCAAAGCACAAACCCGGGCCGTTCTTCGCGCGCTAGCGCGGGATGGAAGCCTTCCGCATACCGATGGATCGAGCGCGTCTCGTGGCGGGCTCGTGCCAAACGATCGAGCACCACGTCGCGCAGCGCGGCCAAAAAATTCTCCGGATCGGGATGACAGTAGACGACTAAGAATCGCCCGGCGGAGTTCCAGCCGCCGAGCTGGGCGGGGAGAGAACGGTCAGGGACGGTGTCGGTTAGCGGACCGCCGCCGAAGCTTCAAGAAGCACACGCTTCTCGGCGACACCAACTCCCTGATTGACAAATCGGCAGTCGTAGCCCTGCGAGGCATCAATCTGCCCCGGTTCGTAGAGCCCCGCTGCAACCATCTTCTGGAGGAAGTCGGCAATCCGCTCTTCGGAAAGAGCACCGATACCCGCAGTCAACGTTTCGCCCGAATCGACAATTCCCCGCTCGAGCATCTGACGACGCGAGTAGGCGAGCTGCTCGTCAGACATCGAAGGATTATCCCGCTTGATCAGCCGATCAGCTGCTTCCGGATCGCCATACAGGTACCGCACCCAGCCGAGAATCGACGCATCGACAAACCTTTGAACAAGATCGGGCGACGATTCGACCAAGTCGCGACGTGTTTCGAGCATGGTCGAATAGGTGCTCCAGCCGTAGTCCGCGAGCAGGTAAACGCGGGGCTCGTGCCCCAAGGCCTTGGCAATCGCCAGTGGCTCCGCCGTCGCGTAGCCCTGCTGGACGGCACGCTTATTCACGAGGAACGGTGCCGAGTTAAACGTATAGGTACGGGCCTGGCTTTCAGAAAATCCGTGCGCGGAAGTAAGCCAGCGGAAATACGTTTGCCTTCCGGCGTTGCCGACAAGGATCGGTGCTTTCGCGAGATCTTCCCACCGATCATTCCCCTGGCCCGGATGAGCAATCAAACAATGCGCGTCGCGCTGGAAGAATCCGGCAATCGTTACCGTCGGGAGCCCTTGACGGACCCCGTCGAACGTCTGGATCAGATTGCTCGCCATGAGAAAGTCAACGCGTCCAACTACGAGCTGGGCGCGGTTGTTGACAAGAGGACCCCCTTGCAGGATCCGCACATCGAGCCCCCTCTCGGCGTAAATTCCTTCGGCAACGGCTTGATAAAAACCGCCGTGCTCTGCTTGGGCTTTCCAATTGGTCGCAAACGTTACCCGATCCACCCCAAGAGCCGGATGACTGGCAATCAGCAGTGCGATAAAGCTCAGCAGGCGGGGCATCGGATGATCTCGCAGAGGATGAACAGAACGTTATCGGCAGCCAGCAGCACGACCAATTTTACACGGGAGGGCCTGGGCCGGGACTATCCCAGCCGCGGGTCTCGCCGAGGTTCATCAGCTGCTAGGAATCCGTAATCCGCTTTAAACGCAGCAAATCTTTGTTGGGAGTCAGTTTGTCAAGCGACGGCGTGACAAAGCGCGGAGCCGGAGGTCTTCAACGGGCTAGGTATCGCGTCGGACCGCGCTGTCGTGCCAAGGGCTGAGAAGCCATGTCGATAAGGCGTGGATCAAAAAATAGACAGCTACCCCTGTGAATGAGACCAGCGCCAGTGCCGCAAACATTCGCGGCACCTCTAACCGAAAGCCGCTTTCGAGGATTGTCGAGGCGAGGCCCGTTTGCTTGCCGCCGGCACCCACCGCAAACTCGGCCACAATCGCGCCGACCAGCGCCAGGTTGGCCGCCACCTTCAAACCCGTCAGAAAGTAGGGGAGCATCGAAGGAATCTGTAACATCCACAGCCTTTGCAGCGGCGAGGCGCCGTAGAGTCGCATCAGATCTCGGTGGCCATGGTCCACGCTCTGCAAACCCGCCACCGTGTTCGATAGTATCGGAAAAAAAGCAACGATGAACGCGCACAGCAGCAGCACCAGCCACGGCTGATCGCCGAGCCAAACGCTCAGCAGCGGCGCGATCGCGATCAGCGGAGTCACCTGGAGCACCACCGCCGGGGGGAAAAGACTGATTTCCAGCAGCCGTGACGCCGAGAACAGCACCGCCATCACCACCCCTCCGGCGACCGCCAGCCCGAGTGCCGAGAACATGGTCTTCAGCGTTACGATCCAAGCCGCGCTCAATTCTGCGCGGTCTGACCACAGCGTTTGAACAATCTTGGTTGGTGCCGGCAGGATATAGCTGGGCGTTTCCGCTATCCGCACATACGCCTCCCATCCGCCCAGCGCGAGCGCAGCAACAATCACCGGCGCTGCGATCCGCACCGCGAGCCGATCGACAAAAGGTAGGGGGGCGTTGGGCAGCGTCACGAGTTGTTTTTCCATCACCGGGGCTAACGGGCGGCCTCCAGCAGAACCTCAGAAACCTTGCGGCAAAGCTCGTCGTACCGAACGCTCCGCCGAAACGACTCGTCACGCACGGCGGGGGCGTCTACAGCGATCTCCGCCAAAACGCGGCCGGGCCGCGCAGCCATCACGACGATCCGCTCCGCCAGATACACGGCTTCGTAGACGCTGTGTGTGACAAAAATAACGGTCCAACGACCTTCTTGCCATAAATGCAGCAGGTCGTTGTTCAGCCGGAAGCGGGTCTGTTCATCGAGCGCCGCGAAGGGCTCGTCCATCAGCAGTAGCGAAGGCTCCCCGACCAGCGCGCGAGCGATCGAAGCACGCATTTTCATGCCGCCTGAAAGCTGCCGGGGATAGGCCTTTGCAAAATCTTCCAGGCCCACCTGGGCGAGCACGCGCTCAACCGCGGGGCGGGCCTCACTCCTTGAAACGCCACGCAAACGAAGGGGCAGATACACGTTGTCCCACACTCGTGACCACGGCAGCAGCGTCGGCTCCTGAAACACATAGCCCGCTTCGCTAGCAGGTTGCCCCTTTTGATGGCCTCCCGAGCGAACCGTTCCGGCCGTCGGAGTCGCAAGGCCAGCGACCATCCGCAGCGCCGTGCTCTTTCCGCAGCCCGAAGGACCGACGAGGCACACGAATTCGCCTCGTCCGATCGCCAGATCGATCGGCCCCAACGCGTGAACGCCGCCTGAAAATCGCTTTTCGACGCCAATCAACTCGACCGCCGTCGGACGTTTGTCGGCGTGCGTCGGCGTGGAAGTTTGAGCCATCACTCAGGGACCCCGCGCGCAAGAGTCGAGAGCAGAAACCGCGACACCTCGGCGAGCAGTTCCGTCAGTGCCGCTGACGTATTTTCGAGCGTTTTCTCACCGAATTCGACCGAGGCCATGCTCAAGTCGCAAACCGCGATGAGTCCTTCCTGTACGCCTAGCTCTCGCGCCGCGATGCCCAGCAGAACCGCAACATATCGCTCGTGCTCATCAAGCTCCGCGTCGCGGAACGCCGCAAAGCAGGAACCCGACGATACCGAACATTGCCGAGGCACAAACGATGATAAACGACTCGAGGCAGACAATTGGCTTCGACACGAGCAAACGAAAGAAGCTTGAACCAGCGCATCTTAGGCGTGTTGATGCCGAGTAACCAGCGTCGCTATCACACACCCTCTCTACCGCCCAAAACACACGAGCCGCCCGGCGTTTGCCGGGCGGCTCGGGCGTGAGAAGGTGGTAAAGGTATCAGCCTTCTTCCTTCGGCTTTGCTCAGAGGGGCCAAGCGGCGAGCAGGTCGCGGGGGGCGTCGTCCGTTGGGTTGCCTTCTCCGGCGTAGGCGGTTAGGAAGGCCCGCACCTCGCGGATGTCGATGGCGTAGCTCACCAGCCGGGCCTTGGTGTTGCCGCTGGAGTTGATCCCCACCAGTTCGCCGTTGTTGTTGACGATCGGGCCACCGCTGTCGCCCGGGTTGATCGGCGAGGTGGTCTGCAGCACGCGGGCCTGCACCTGCTGGCCGTCTTCGTAGTGCATGCGGATGTCGTGCACCTGC
>NZ_SJPH01000011.1 GCF_007859815.1 Botrimarina hoheduenensis
TAGTGTACCGCGTCGCTAATCCCTGATCTTATCGAGGGTGGCTTTTGCCCGGGCGACTTTCTCTAGGATGGCGTTGGCGGTTTTGGTCCAGGTGAAGCCCTCGGTGGTGTCGTTGTGGTGCTCGACGTAGCCACGGATCGCTTTGACGAGTTGGGGCACGTTGCGGAACGAGCCACGGCGCAGCCGCTTGGTCGTGAGGTCGGCGAAGAAGCGTTCGACCAGGTTCAGCCAACTGCTGCTGGTCGGGATGAAGTGCATGTGGAACCGCGGGTGACGCTTCAGCCATCGCTTCACCGCCGGATGCTTGTGCGTCGCGTAGTTGTCCGCGATCAGGTGCAGGTCCAACTCGGGAGGCGTGCGGGCGTCGATCTCCTTGAGGAACTTGATCCACTCCTGATGCCGATGCCGCTTCATGCACTTGTCGATGACGATTCCCTCGGCCACGTTCAACGCCGCGAACAGGGTCGTCGTGCCGTTCCGCTTGTAGTCGTGGGTCCTCGTCCCGCACTTGCCCGGATGGATCGGCAAGCCCTTCTGCGTCCGGTCGAGGGCTTGGACCTGCGTCTTCTCATCGACCGAGAGGACGATCGCCCGTTCGGGCGGGTCGAGGTACAAGCCGACCACGTCGCGGACCTTCTCGGCGAAGTGCGGGTCATTGGAGACCTTGAACGTCTTCACCCGGTGCGGCTGGAGGCCGTGGGCCCGCCAGACGCGGGCGACCCGCGTGTCGCTCACGCCGAGTGCTTCCGCCAGCGTCCGCGTGCTCCAGTGCGTGGCGTGCTCCGGCTCGGTCTGCGTCGTTGCCTCAAGAATCAGCTCGGTCAACTCGGCCCGATCGGGGCTCGGGTTGCCCGGCCGCGGGGCGTCCTTCTCGATGCCCGCCAAGCGTTGCTCAGCGAAGCGTCTCCGCCACGTTCCCACCGGACCGCGGGCCATGCCGACTTGCTTGGCGATGTCTTGGTTGGCCATCCCCTGGGCCGCCAGCAACACCACTTGGGCTCGCTTCACCAGCCTCTGCGGCGTGGTCGCTCCACGGACGTACGACGTCAGCTCCGCCCGCTCTTCATCCGTCAACTCAATCGCGACCGCTACCCGCATGACGGCCTCCGTGGGGTTAGAACGCTCCGCGTTCTACCACCCCCGAACAGTCAGCGCAATACGGTCAGGGAACATCGCCGCGGTACACTAGATGCCCCTCAGAGGCCGGGCTGCTTCGTTCTGGGAGCGGCCCTCCTCGCCTCGACCAGACGTCGGTTGAGGCAGCCTCGGCGTCCTGGGGAAGACTACTCAGCCGCAAAAGTGATACGAAACACGTAGGCGGCTTCGCAAGGTGGGTCGCTGGCCACCCTGATCGAAAGCTCCTCTTCCGATTGCGTCCAGTCGACCTCCTCCGTGCCACTTAGGAACGCAACCGTAGCGACCGGTCGTTGCTCGTAGAGATTGCCCGTACGGAGCGTCTTGATCCGAAAAACGCCGTCATCGGGCCAGGCCAGCGAAGTCGCGTAGAGCCTGTCGCCTTTCGCAGTGAAGCGGATATCGGCGGCGGTTGACGCGACATCCGTGTGTTCGGTGTGGTGCTTGTTCTTGAACTCGGTTTCACCCTGAGCGAACTTCGCGGGTCCCTCGCCGTAGATCTTCCACGGCCGGGTGCCGTAGATGGCCTCGCCGTTGAGCCGGAGCCAAGAACCGATATCTCGTAAGATCGATGCCTCGGCCTCGCCGATCGTCCCGTCGGGCTTCGGACCGATTGAGAGCAGCAGGTTGCCGTTCTTGCTGACGATGTCGACGAGTTCGTCGATCAAGAACTCGGACGACTTGTAGTTCTCATTGATGATCCAAGTCCACGAGACCTTGCCGACGGCCGTATCGGTCTGCCATGGATGTTCACTGGCCTCGCTGCGCCGGCCACGCTCGATATCGAGCACCATCAGGTCTTCCGGAAAAGACTCGTAGCGCATGTTCTTGTCTTGCAGCACGACGCCTCTGTCCCACTCAAGACCCCTGTTGTAGTAGTAAGCCATGATCTTCTTGTGGACGGACTCGAAACCAGGAGAGTCGAGCCCGAAGTCGAACCAGAGGATGTCGGGTTCGTACTGATCGACAATGTCCGTCGTTCGATCCCACCAGCGGTCGAGGAACGCTTGAGTCGGTGGGTCGTCGCTGCGAACCGCCTCCCCGTACAGGTCGCGGAACTCCGGGTCGTTGGTGTCGAACGAAGGGTCCCATTTGGGGTAGAATGCCCGGTTCCAGGCGAAGTGCGAGGACATTCCGACCTTGATATCCCGCGCTCGGGCCGCATCGACCAAGAGCCGCATCACGTCGCGTTCCGGCCCAACATCAACGACGTTCCAACGCGTGTGCCGAGAGGCGTACATGGCGTACCCGTCGTGCATCTCGGCAACAGGCACGATGTAGCGTGCGCCGGACTCCTCGAACAAGGCAGCCCACTCATCGGCATCGAACTTCTCCATCCTGAACAGCGGGAAGAAGTCCTTGTAGCCGAACACCGATTGGTGACCGAAGTGAGCCTCGTGGTAGCGGCGGCAGTCGACCCCATTGGGGACGTAGTTCTTCGTGTACATCCACTTGCCGTACTTGTCGTTGCCGACTTGAGGCACGGATGCCGGACCCCAGAACACGAAGACACCGAACTTTGCGTCGCGGAACCACGTTGGGCAGCGATAATGGCTGCGTATTGAGTCCCAGTCTGCCTGGTAGCGGAACTCCTGGCCCATCAACTCCGCCGCTAGAAGCGAAAGGCACAGAGTAAGGGCCGTTGCGGATACGGTCTTGCTAGGCATAGAAGCTTGATCCTCGGCGGCGGCGAAGACCCGCCTAAGTAGATGTACGGCATCAACCAGCCGGAGCCCGGGCAGATTCCGTTTCATCGTTCCCTACGAGCACACGGCTGCTCGCGACATCAGTAGGGCGGCGATGCCCCCGGCGAGCACTGGCGTTGAGCTGTCGCGAGCGGCGCCTCGTGCAGCAGCTGCTTGCAATCAAGACGGCCGCGAGGCTCACGCCGGCCGGCTCGGGGGTGGATGCCGGGCCTACTCCCCCGACGACCGCGTCTCGCCAGACCACGTAGTCGGCGGCATCGACAACCCCATCTCCATTGCCGTCTGACGCCAGCTCCCCGCCGGTGAGACCGAAGTCCGTTCTCCATTGTGCGTAGTCGCGCGAGTCGACCGAGCCATTCGAGTCGTAGTCACCCGGCAGGAGGTCGACGGCGAGGTAAGCTCGCACCCAATCGACCTGCATCGTGTTCTTCGACGGGTCTAACAGGTCGGTGATGGAAGGAAAGCCAACCCAGTGGAACGCCTCCATGTCGAAGATCATGTGCAGACCCTCATCGAATGGGCCGCCCGGCGCGACGCTCGCTACTTCGACGTCGTTGTAGTAGAAGACAATCTCGTTGGGGCTCTTCCACCAAACCGCGTAGGTGATGAAGTTCTCTGCCGACAGTAGCGGATCGCCGCTCTCGTCGGTCATCTGAGCGTTGCCGCCGATGGCAATGTCAGGCGGGGGATTGTAGAAGTGGGTGTTGAATGACATCTCCGACCGACGATGCTCGAGCCCTGGCCGCGAGGGGTTTCCGATGTTCTCGATGACGTCGATCTCGGACTTCGAGTTCATCCGGAACCAGAATGACGACGGCAGGGAGATGTCGGCCGTCTTGATCGAGGCTTCGAAGTAACTGCCCGCCGTCGCTTGAGTCTTCGACACAACGGCGGCGGTGTCGATCCAGTGGGTGTTCCGCTGTTCGTCGGTGCCGCTCGGAACGGTCGACACCCCGGCGACGGGTGTCGCCCGGAGGTTGAGGGCGCCGTCGGCCACCCAGGAGTTAGCGGCCGAGAACTGACTGGGCATCCGACCGCTCCAACGCGGATGGTCATCCCACCACTTCGAGTCATCGATCCCATCGCCGCGTGGGTTTGGGTGAAGCGTGTTGAACTCGTCCGAGAGCGACTCGATCGGCAACCAGGCGACGCCCTGACCGACCGGCGGCGCCGCCACGCTAGGCGCCGCCAGGACGAGCGCTAACAAGTTGCCGGCAGCGACTAATCGCGACGGATGCGTCATTGTAAGAAGTCCCAACGGTTCCGGGATAGGAAGCACCAACTCGCGTGGCTACTGTTGCCGATAGCATGCAATGCGAGTATAGTTCCTCTCCGAGCTTCTTGCGAGCCGACGCGGCTTCTCAGCCGCATCGTCAGCGACACCGCTCCGGCTGACACGCTCGGACGCGACCGGCAGCTGTTCTTGATGAGCTCCCCGGACTGCAGCCGAGTGCTTCGCTTTTCGGTACCGCCCCGAAGTCGCAGCGGCTGAGGCAACCTCAGCAAGAGCTCTTCGGAGCTTTGGGCGGCAGGCGGCTGCTGCCCGACCACCTCACCGGTACGACTCACTGCAAGGGTAATGCCCTATTTGGCCCGAGCAACACGAGACTGCGGGATGCGAATCGGCGTGCGATTTCCGGAATTCCCGCAACGCGTTGAGAGCACCTGCCTCCTTCCATATCGAGCTGCAAGCCCGCTGTCGCAACTCGCAATACTCATCTCGCGGCAACGCCCGCCTCCCACAGGATCGCAACGGCCAACCAGCCCGCGCGCTACGGGTTGCCTTGCAGCAAGCCGAGCACCGGCTCGACGTTTTCGACGCCCGTGAGCCTCATGTCGAGGCCCTGCGATCGGTAGGTGAGCCGCTGGTGATCGACACCAAGGGCGTGCAGGATCGTGGCGTTCAGCTCGTGGATGTGGACCGGCTTATCGATCACGTTGTAGCTGAACTCGTCGGTCTCGCCGTAGACGACGCCTGGCTTCACGCCGCCGCCGGCCATCCACATGGTGAAGCAACGGGGGTGGTGATCGCGTCCGTAGTTCTCGCGAGTAAGCGCGCCTTGGCAATAGGCGGTGCGACCAAACTCACCGCCCCAGATGACGAGCGTCTCGTCGAGCAGGCCACGTTGTTTCAAGTCCTGGACCAAGGCCCAGCACGCTTGGTCCATGTCCTTGCACTGGCGGGGCAGGTCGCCGGCGACGTCGCCGTGTTGGTCCCAACCGCGGTGGAAGATCTGAGTGAAACGGACGTCGCGTTCCGCCATCCGCCGCGCGAGGAGGCAGCTCGCCGCGAACGTGCCCGGCTCGGTGGCCTCGGGCCCGTACATGTCGAGCACCGACTGGGGTTCGTCCGAGATCTCTGTGAGTTCCGGGACCGAAGATTGCATCCGGAACGCCATTTCGTACTGTTCGATGCGTGTCTGTGTCTCGGGATCGCCGATCGCTGCGAGGGTCCGCTCGTTGAAAACCGCGAGTCGGTCGAGCATGCGTCGACGCGCGGCCCGATCGACGCCGGGGGGGTCGGAGAGGAACAGCACCGGATCGCCTTGGGCGCGGAGCGAGACGCCCTGGTGCTTGCCGGGCAGGAAGCCGCTGCCCCAGAGGCGGCTGAAGAGCGCTTGGGCGTCCCGCTTCGCGGACCACTTCGGTGTGAGCACGACAAATCCGGGCAGGTCTTGATTCGTCGTCCCGAGGCCATACGAGAGCCATGAGCCCAGGCTCGCCCGGCCCGGCTGCTGGTCGCCTGTGCAGATGAACGTGATGGCCGGGTCGTGGTTGATCGCTTCGGTGTGGAGCGACTTGATGATCGCCAGGTCGTCCACCATCTTGGCCGTGTGCGGCAAGAGCTCGCTCACCCAAGCCCCGCTCTGGCCGTGTTGCGAGAAGGCGTACTTGGATGGGGCGATCGGAAGCCGATCCTGGCCGGAGGTCATCGTGGTGATGCGCTGGCCAGCACGGATGCTCTCGGGCAGGTCTTGATCGAATCGATCGGCGAGTCCTGGCTTGTAGTCGAACAAGTCGATTTGGCTGGGAGCGCCGGCCATGAAGAGGTAGATCGCTCGCTTCGCCTTCGGGGCGAAGTGCGGCAAGCCGGGCAAACCACCAGCCGCCGCGGTGACGGCCCCGCCGTGCGATGCCTGAGGCGCCATGGTCGCCAAAGCCGCGGCGCCGATCCCCATCGCGCCCTGCGAGAAGAAGTGGCGCCGCGTCATCGCGGTGCGAACTTGGTTGTAGGCTTGCTGATCCATAGAGCATTCCGAACTGCTAGGGTCGGGCTCAGTTCTTAGTGACTACTTCGTCAAGGTTCAGGGCGAGGTTGGCCATGAGCGTCCAAGCGGCGGCCTCGACGGTGTTATCATGAGGGGTTCTCTCGACATCGCCGACGGATAGCAACGCCTCGGCCGCGCCGGGGGCTTGAGCGTACCGGGCTTTCTCGTCGGCGACTGCGGCAGCGATCTCGGCCACCTCTTCGTCGGTTGCCGACCGCCCCGTGCAACGTTCGACGAGCCAGGCAGCTCGATCGGTATCGTCCAGATAACGGTCCAATAGCTCCTCGGCCAGCGCACGAGCCGCTTCGAAGAACTGCGGGTCATTCATCAGCAGCAGCGCTTGCAGGGGTGTGTTGGTCCGCTCGCGACGGACGGTGCACGATTCCCGGGTCGGCCCGTCGAACACTAGCAGTTGCGGTGGGGGAGCGGTTCGCTTGTGGAATGTGTAGATGCTGCGGCGATGGATCTTCTCACGCTCGGTGTCGGCGACGAACCGCGCTGTGTTGCTCCCGGTATAGGCCACCGCCTCCCAAAGCCCCACCGGCTGCGGCGGGCGGACGGGCGGTCCGCCAAGTCGGTTCACCAGCAGGCCGCTCACAGCGAGGGCCTGGTCACGCAGGGCTTCCGCGTCGAGCCGGAATCGCGGCCCGCGGGCTAGCAGGCGGTTCTCCGGGTCTTGGTCCCAACGATCGGCAGTAGCGGCGGACTGCTGGCGGTAGGCTCGGGTCATCACGAGTCGACGCATCATCCCCTTGACGTTCCAACCACTCTCGACGAACTCCGCCCCGAGCCAATCGAGCAGTTCGGGATGGCTCGGGGGGTCGGCCTGCGAACCGAAGTCGTCGGCAGTTTTTACGAGCCCGACTCCGAACACCTGCAGCCAGAACCGGTTGACAGCCACCCGCGCGGTGAGTGGGTTCTCTGGCGACACGGCCCATTTCGCCAGACCGAGACGATCGAGAGGGAGTCGCTCGTCCATCGGTGGCAGAAAGCCGGGTGTCGCGCGATCGACTCGCTCGCCCGGGCTATCATACTCGCCACGATTCAGAACGAAGGCCTCGCGAGGCTCACTCCGCTCACGATAGATCAGCGTGACCGGCGTATCGCGGTCGATTTGGGCCGCCTGGATCTCTGAGGCCGCGATCTGTGAGCGTAGCTCGACCAACTCGGGGAACGCTTGGGAACGCCATCGGAAAAGCTCTCGGAGCAACTGTTCCTGCTCGTCGGTACGCGACTCGGCAGGGATCGATGCCAGCTCGATCGCCTCGGCGGGCAGCGTTACGGCCCCCCGTAGGAATTCGAAGTGGAACCCGGCTGGGCCGCCGTGATTGCCGATGCCGATGAGTAACTCGTTTTCCCCAGCCTTCAGCGACAGTGTGAGACGGTCCTCACCCGGTTGGACCGCTCGCGACTCGTGTCTCTTGTGGACTTCTTGGCGATTTAGGTAGACCCTCACCGAGTCGTCAGAGCCGAGGGCGATCTCGATCTCGGTCGGCTCGGTGACGGTGACGGTTCGTCGCAAGATGTTGCTGCCGACGCCGCCCGGCAAGACGTAGTGCGTCCTCCCGTCGATCCAGTCGGGCCGCGGTCTCCATGAAACGGTGCGGCCATCGCGGAGCGCGAACTTTTGATCGCGGTCGAAAGCTGAGGTCTCGGCGGGTGTGTGGGCGTTATTGACGTCGCTGATCACCGATGGGAACGGTCCCGCCCATAGCCAGTCCGTCGCGAGCACTCGGGGTGTATTAAGCGTGATGTCGGCGAGATCGGCATCGCCGAGTCCCGCGAGGGTCGCCTCCCAACGCGCCTGGGCGGCGTTCATCGCCGCGTCGCTGCGTAGCAGTCGCCGACGCAGGTCGGCTCGCTCTCCCTGCAAGGAGGCAAGCTTCTTTGATTGATTCGGTTGAGGCACACGCATTGCGGGGGCGTGGTCGGCTTGGTTGCCATCGTTGGGTCCCCCGTCAAGGCTGTTGAAGAACGCGAAGAGCGAGTAGTAGTCCTTCTGTGTGATCGGGTCATACTTGTGGTCGTGGCACTTCGCGCAAGCCACGGTGAGCCCCAATACGACGGTGCCGAAGGTGTCGGTCCGATCACGGACATTGTCGGTGTAAATTTCTTTCTCGATCACGCCCCCTTCGGCGGTCGTCAGATTGCAGCGGTTGTAACCGCTGGCAACAAGCTCCTCGGCCCCCGCGTCTGGCAACAGATCGCCCGCCAGCTGCTCCACCAAGAACTCATCGTAGGGCTTGTTGGCGTTGAACGAACGGATGATCCAGTCGCGGTACGGCCAGATTGCCCGGTAGTTGTCGAAGTGCTTGCCGTGAGTGTCGGCGTAACGCACCGCGTCAAGCCAGAAACGCGCCATGTGCTCGCCGTAGCGTGGCGAGGCAAGCAAACGATCGACGAGAGTCTCGTAAGCGTCGGCCGACTCGTCGGCCAGAAAAGCTTGGGCCATCTCGGGCGAGGGGGGGAGTCCGGTCAGGTCGAAGGCGACACGGCGCAGCAGGGTCGCCCGATTGGCTTCCGGGAGGAAGCCAAGCTGCTCGTCGGCGAGCCGTTCGGCAACGAATCGATCAATCATCGTCGGGCCGTTTTCTTCGGCTGGTAGCTCCGATCGAGTGATCGGAGTAAACGCCCAGTGCTCTTCGTATTCGGCCCCCGCCGTGATCCAACGACGCAGGATGTCGATCTCCGTCGTGGTCAGCCGGTCCTTGCCCGAGTGGACGGGTGGCATCCGCAGTTCGTCGTCGTCGGGTAGCAGAGCGCGGGTGATTACTTCGCTTCCGTCGGCGTCGCCGGGCACAATCGCCCAATCGGTTGCCCCCTCAAAGGTGTCGAGTCGCAGTTCCGACTCCTGGTCCGCCGGTCCATGACACCCGAAGCAGCGGTCCGACAGGATTGGCCGCACTTCGTGAGCGAAGCTAGGCGTCCGGTCCTGCGCGGAAACCGGCGCGATCGAGACGCAAAGACCTACCATCGCGAGGACGCCAAGCGATTCCAGCGTGACAAGCGGCGTCAGGCTCCGAGTCACGCTTGGCAGGCAACAAGACTTCATATGGACGGCACCGGCGGGTGTTCTGTGCAGCCTCAAGGCTCGCGAACTGCTGCGTTGTGGATGGGCTGAACCGATACGATGGTGACCCGCCCTGGGCGCTAATCGAGGGCCAGCGCTAACTTTGGATACGACTAGCAGCCCGTTCGGACGAGACCTCTGCAGATTGTACACGCTTCCAATCCGCTGGTGTTGGACCAGTCGCTGAGTATAGCGATCGTTCGCAACTCGCAGAGGTCGCGTCCCGACGACGACACCGATGCGAGTTCGGGCCCGGTCGAGCAGCAAACGGACCCTACATCGACGTCGCTGCCGGGCAGGATGAAGTGGACCCCATCTTCCGGACCACCCGAAGGGTGGTTTAGTAGGTAGCCGCCTTGGCGGCCCGCGAGCCCCCTCCCAGGGCTCGCGCGGACGCGGCCCCGCGGGGCCGCGTCGCCATCGGTTGGATTGTCCTCATTTGATTTCGCCGACTTCTGAATCTTCGCCCTCAGCCGGCCGCCAGCTTGAGTCCTTCGGCGTAGACCGCCTCGGGCGTTCGCCGGCCGAGCGACTGGTGACGCCTCCGGCCGTTGTAGAACGCGAAGTACGACGCCAGGCCACGCTCCGCGTCGGCGACCGTCTCGTAGCCCTTCAGGTAGACCTCCTCGTGCTTGATCGAGCCGATCCACCGCTCGATGAAGGCGTTCTGGTTCGGCGCCCGCGGCGCCGTCGGCTGCACCGCGACTTCGGCCGCTTCGAAGACGCCGTCGAACGCGTCGCGGTACTTGACGTCCTTGTCGCGCACGAGGTGCTTGATCGGAAGTTCGGCCGTCTCGGCTTGTTGCAGCATCGCCACGGCTTGCGTCTTCATCCAGGCGTCGTCCGGGTGGAACGTGGCCGGTGTGCAGATCACCCTGCGGCTCCGGACGTGCAGGAACGCTAGGACGTACGCCTGCGTCAGCCCGGTCGCGGTAATGACCGGCTTGGTAAAGAAATCGACCTGCCAGAGCGTCTCGGCGTGGATCTTGATGAACTCGTCCCAGGTCCCTTTGCCCCGTTGCGGGCCGGAGTGGATGCCCTCCTCCTTGAGGATCGTCCGGACCGTCGTGCTGCCGACGCACTGGATGCGGAGCTTTTTGAGCTCGCCGACGATCCGACCCGAACCCCACGCGTACTGCACCCCAGTGCGCTGATCACAAGTCCGTCTTGGTCGAGGATCCGCCGCGGATTAGGGTGAGCGTTACGGCGTTGTTGGAGTTGGCGCTCTGGCGCCAGCAACGCGAGCAGCCAGCACACGGAGGTGATTCATGCGAGGCGAGCAAGCTCCCCCCCACCCGTAACGCAGCTCACGTTCTGGCCGGTTCGGCTGGATCAGCTTTGGCGGCATCTGCCGGCGGAGCGTCAGGAGGCGATCGGAGCGACGCTCGCTCAGATGATCGCCAAGCAGATTGCGGCGACGATGCCCTCTCCTCTAGCGCCCTCTCCTCGGGGGAAGGAGGAGAGCGATGAGTAACGCAACCATCGCCGCCAGCCTGGCGTCGCCGAAGCTGCAGTCGTGGCATCTGGAACGCAAGGCGATCGTTTACGTTCGCCAATCGACGCCGCAGCAGGTTCTGGAGAACCGGGAGTCGACCGAACGTCAGTACGCCTTGGTCGATCGAGCGGTCGCCTTCGGCTGGTCGCGAGACCAAGTTGACGTGATCGACGACGACCAAGGCATGAGTGGGCAGAGCGTTGACGGCCGGCTCGGCTTCCAGCGGTTGCTTGCGGAGGTGAGCCTCGATCGGGTCGGCCTAGTGCTAGGCCTAGAGATGAGCCGGCTGGCCCGCTCCTGCAAGGACTGGCATCAGCTGCTGGAGCTGTGCGGCATCTTCCGGACGCTGCTGGGCGATCAGGACGGGCTGTACGATCCGACAGAGTTCAACGACCGGTTGCTGCTGGGGCTCAAGGGGACGATGAGCGAAGCCGAGTTGCACGTCCTGAAAGGCCGCATGTATCAGGGCCGGATCAACAAGGCCCAGCGGGGCGAGCTGCTGGTGCACCCGCCGATCGGCTACGTGCTCAACGCCGACAAGACGAGCTTCGAGTTCGATCCCGATAGCCAAGACCAGGAGGTCATCCGGCTGATCTTCGCCGAGTTCAATCGGCAGGGGACGATCTACTCGCTATTGAAGTACCTCGCGCAGAACGACATCCGTATCCCGGTGCGACCACGATACGGTCCGAATCGGAATCAGCTCGAGTGGCATCGTCCGAATCGGAATACGCTGGCCGGCATGCTGCATCACCCGACCTACGCCGGCGCGTACCGCTACGGCCAGCACCGCACCGATCCACGCAAGAAGATCGCCGGTCGCCGGCGAACGGGCGCGGTGCGCGTGCCGCTTGAAGAGAGCCTCGTGCTGATCAAGGACCGCTTCCCGGCGTACCTCTCGTGGGAGCAGTTCGAGAAGAACCAGCAGCAGCTGGAGAACAACCAGAATCGAGCCAAGTCGATGGGCGCCCCGCGTGAAGGCCCGTCGCTGCTGGGCGGCCTGGTCTACTGCGGCCGCTGCGGGGCCCGGCTGATGGTGACCTACAGCGGGCGAGCACAGCGACTTCGTTATCAGTGCGGCCGTGGCGCCCAGAACCATGGCGAGCCGCTCTGCCTGGGGATCGTCGGTCGCGACCTGGACCGCTTCGTCACCGAACGGGTGTTCGCCGTCCTGCAACCGGCGTCGCTCGAACTCTGCCTTACCGCCACCGATGACCTGGAGCAAGAACGCCAGCGGCTCGATCAACACTGGCGGCAACGCCTTGAGCGATCAGCATACGAAGCGGACCGCGCCGAGCGTCAGTTCCAAGCGGTCGAACCCGAGAACCGTCTCGTCGCCCGAACGCTTGAGAAGAAGTGGGAAGCGGCGTTGCGTGATCACGAGCGTTGCGAAGCGGAGTACGACGACTTCAAGCGGGCTCAGCCGTCACGGCTGACGGACGAACAACGCGAGCTCGTCAAGCAGCTCTCGCAGGACATCCCCGCGTTCTGGGAAGCTCCGACCACGACGCCCCAGGATCGGCAGAAGATCGTGCGGCAGCTAATCGACCGCATCGAGATCGACGTCGATGGCGACTCCGAACGCACCGATATCACCCTGACGTGGGCGGGCGGCTTCACCAGCCGCCATCGGCACAACCGCACGGTGATCCGCTACGCCCAGCTATCGGGCCTCGACGACTTGGTTGCTCGCATCGTCGAGCTGAAGAAGACCAACAAGACCCTCGGCCAGGTCGCCGAGCAGCTCAACCAAGAAGGTTATCGCTCGGTCCGGCGATGTCCGTTCACAGCGGGAATGCTCAGCCGGCTGCTGCGTAAGCAAGGCGTCAGTCTTCCGTGCCGCTCGGCTCGCAACTCCGACGCGCTCGGTGAGAACGAGTGGTGGCTCACCGATCTTGCCGAGCAGATCGGGATGCCGTCCACCTCACACAACCACTGGCGAATCGCAGGCTGGGTCAAAGGCCGCAAGCTGCCCGGCTTGCGTGGACGATGGATCCTGTGGGCCGACAACGCCGAACTCCAGCGACTCAAGCAGCTAAGAGCAACCCGCCGACGCTGGTCCGACTGCCCCTACCCACAAGCACTAACCACACCAACTTCACGCGACGCCGATGCTAGCTCGTCGTAGAAATCGCAAAGGCAGGCAGTAGGAACATGGATTCCCGTATTCCCACGTGTTCTCTTTGGCGAGCCGCACGACGAGCTGACGCAGCGTCTCGGGCGTTCCCTTGCGGCCCATCTTCCTGGCCGGCTTCTCTCCCTGGCTTACCCGCCGGCGCCACCGCTGGTAGGTTCGGGGGCTGACGATCGTGATCAGGTCGAGCACTCCTTTACCGATGGCCTCTCCTAGGGTCAGCAGCCGCTCTCGCTCCTCATTGGTGAGGAAGACGCGCGACTTCTCGACGCGCTTGCGGAGCATCTCGTTCTCCGCCTTGAGGAACTCGACGTGGCGGCGGAGCTGCTGCTCGGTCGAGCCGGCCAAGAGGAACAGCAGCGGGGAGAACCAGTGCGACACGGCGACGCGCTCCTTGCGTGTTTCGCGGCGTTCGCGCGGTGACAACCTTCGCGAACCCCTAGCGTTGGCCTCGATTCTCTCTGGTTGGCTCTCCCAATCAAGTTAGCCGTGTCTGCGCCTGGCCGACCCCCGAGTGCTCGCCGCGCCGTTACCGCTTTTGCGTTCGCATTTCTGCGTGGGGTTGCTAGGAAACGCGACAATTTGCGCGCGATTGCAAACGGTTTAAGGCGGTACTACGATGCCGTAAGTCCTTCCCTAGTATGGCAGTAGCGACTTGGAAAAGAGGCTCTCATAACCTCGAGCTCCTCGGTTGTGCGCTAACTCGTCAAGCGCCTAGCGGAGCGGTCCGGGCGCCGCTCTCACGCAGCTCGCGGTACCGAGAGAACATCTTATCGACCTGCGAAGCGTGCTCGGGACGGTCGATCAGGTTCTCCGCCTCGTGCTCGGTCGGGTTCGCTTCGAGGTCGAACAGGGCGATCGGCTCCCAGCGGTCCGCCTTGTAATTCGACTGAATGATCAGCTTCCAAGACCCGCTGCGGTAGATCACTTCGTGGTGGCTGCCCCCTTGCAGCAAGAAATCGGGGCGTCGCTCCGTCGGGTCGCCTTCCCCGAGCAATAGCGGCAACAGGTTCAGCGAGTCCATCGCTTGCTCTTCGCCGAGCGTCTGCCCGGTCGCGGCGGCGAACGTCGCGACCAAGTCGTGGGCGGCGACTGGGCGGTCGCACGTCGAACCGGCCTCGACCCTGCCTGGCCAGACCACGAAGAGCGGCACGCGGTGCCCGCCTTCGTACGGCAGGTTCTTCGAGCCGCGGAGCCCGTTGCTCGAGTCGTGGCCCCGCTTCTTGGCGCGTCCGTCGAGCAGGCCGCCGTTGTCCGACGTGAAGACGAACAGCGTGTTATCGAACTGACCCGACCGCTTCAGCTCCGCCACCATCCGCCCGACCTGCTGATCGAGGTCGATCATCATGTCGAGGTGACGCGACGGCGTTTGCCCGCGAACGGGCCGCCCGTCGAACTCCTCGGGCGGGGCGTGCGGCACGTGCACCATCGGGCTGCAGTAGTAGAGCAAGAACGGCCGCCCGGCGTCGGTGCTCTCGCGCATGAAATCGACCGCCTTGGACGATAGCAGCGGGCCGATCCGCCGCGTGTCCCAGGCCGAGTCGCCGACGCCCGGCCCCTTGTCGGAGACGAACAGCGGGTCGCTGGCCGACTGCTTGTCGTAGTGGATCAACTCCGAGTCGTCGGCGAACGGGCTCCAGCGGCCGTTCTCGTAAGCGACATAGAGCGGCCCCTGGATGCCGCAGGGCAGCGTGTAGCTGTAGTCGAAGCCTACCGACCGGGGTCCCCCGCCGACGCACCGCGTCGCGTCGACCGGCAGTGGTTCGTCACCCCGATCGGCGCCCCGGTAGACGGCCTTCCCGTCCTTCTGCAGGTAATCTCCGCCGAGGTGCCACTTGCCCAAGAAGGCGGTCGTCATCCCCGCGCCCTGTCCGACGCGGCCGACGGTCGCGTCGGTCGCCTTGAAGGGCGTCGGCCGGAACGAGCCCCAAACGCCCCACGGCGCGTAGCACCGGTAGGTCAGGTTGCCGCTCATCACGCTGTAGCGTGTCGGCGAGCAAAGGGCCGTCGTGGAGTGCGCGTCGGAGAAACGCATCCCGGCCCGCGCGAGGGCGTCCAGGTGCGGCGTCGGCGCGAGCGGCTCGGTCCCCGTTCGTTCTTTGTGGTACAGCCCGATGTCTCCCAAACCGACATCGTCCGCCATCACCAGCACGATGTTCATCGCCGGCTCCGCGGCGCCGGCGCTAGAGAACGCCAAGAAGGCCAACGATAACGCCAGGCAGAGGAGTCGATCGGGTCGTCGCATGGTGTTTCGCCGTTGGGGAGAGAGTCGTTCCATTCTTAGCGTAGTCGGCACTCGATCTTCACCGAAGCCGGCGCCAAGCCTTCCGAGACGGCTTGCAACGTGAAGGCGCCCGAACCCTCTTCGGCGGGACCGACAATCGCCATTCCCATGCCGCTGAACGCTTTGCGGGTCGTCGCCTGGAACGGCGCCATCGAGGTCGCGTCGCCGTTGCCGACCGCCACGACACGGCCCGGCCCCTCGACCGTGAAATCAACCCGGTTGGCGGCCTCGGGGCAAACGTTCCCTTCGGCGTCGATGATCTGGAACGTCACGAACGACAGGTCGTCGCTCCCCGTCAGGCTGGCCCGGTCGGCCTTCAGCACGAGCGCCGCGGGCGGGCCCGCCGTGTGGACAACGTCTTCGGCGACCGCTTCGCCGCCGCGGTAGGCGACCACGCGGAGCTCGCCCGGCTCGTAAGGCACGTCCCAACGGAGCCGGAAACGCGACTCGAGGTCGCCGCCCGGCCAGTTGTAGCAGTCGACCTTCACGGGCGTCCGATCGACGCCCTTCGTCAGGCGGCCGAGCAAGCGCCCGTTGAGGAACAGCTCCGCTTCGTCGCCGTTGGTGTAGCAGTAGACGGGGATCGGCTCGCCGGCCCGGTCTTCCCAGTTCCAATGCGGCGCCAGGTGCGCCATCGGTGCCTCGGTCCACTGGCTCTGGTAGAGGTAGAAGCGATCCTTCGGCAGGCCACAGAGATCGACGCATCCGAAGTACGAGCTGCGGGCCGGCCAGTGCTTGTTCCAGTAGCCGTCGGTCTCGTTGTCACGCCCCGAGTAAGGAGTCGGCTCGCCCAGGTAGTCGAAGCCGGTCCAGACGAACTCACCGAAGACGCTCGGGTGGGAGTCGAGCTGCTGGAACTCGATGTCGGGCGGGTAGGCCCACTTCGGTCCGATCAGGTCGTAGCTGGTCACCTGGAGCGAGGGGTGCGTCTCGTAGGCCTCGATCGGCAGGTGGTAGACGCCGCGGCTGCTCACGCAGCTCGAGGTCTCCGAGCCGTAGATCACGAACCCCGGCTCGCGGCCGATCGCGTCAGGATAGAACATCGGCTTGTAGTTCAAGCCGACGACGTCGATCTCGTGAGCCAGCTTGTTGTCGTACGACTGGGGATAGCCGTTGAACCCGGCGGTCACCAGCCGGCTCGGGTCCTCATCGTGGCAGATCGCGGTGAGCTGGCGGGCCAGCTTCCAACCGTCCTTGGTCCACTGCTCGAGGATCTCGTTGCCGATGCTCCAGAGGACGACCGACGGGTGGTTGCGGTCGCGCCGGATCATGTCGCGCAGGTCGCGCTCGTGCCACTCGTCGAAGAAGACGTTGTAGCCGTTGGGCACCTTCGGCTTGCGCCAGCAGTCGAACGCCTCGTCGAGCACGAGCAGGCCCAGCTCGTCGCACAGCTCGAGCTGCTCCGGCGACGGCGGGTTGTGCGAAGTGCGGATCGCGTTGACGCCCATCGCCTTCATGATCTCGAGCTGGCGCTCGGTCGCCCGCCGGTTCACGGCGGCGCCCAGCGGGCCGAGGTCGTGGTGGAGGCAGACGCCCTGCATCCGCAGCGGTCGGCCGTTGAGCTTGAAACCGAACTCGGACCCGAACTCCACGGTCCGGACGCCGAACCGGCTAGTCATCGAGTCAATAACTAGTTCGCCGGACAGCACCTCGGTCTTCAAGCGGTAGAGATACGGGCTCTCGACGTCCCAGCGGCTCGGCTCCTCGATCGCCAAACGCTGGCGGACCTCGGCTGTCTCGCCGGCGGCGATCTCTAGCGGCTGGGTGTTGGTCGTCAGCGGCTCGCCGTCGGACGACAGGACCGTCTGTCGGACCCGGACGTCGATCGCGTCGCCGCGGTGGTTGGCGACCTCGGTAGCCGTCGCGACGCTCGCGAGGTCGTCGGTCACGCTGGGCGTCGTGATCGCGACACCCCACTGGGGCACGTGCACCGCGGGGCGGACGTTCAGCCACACGTTGCGGTAGAGCCCCGCGCCCGGGTACCAACGCGAAGCGAGATGCTTCGGCTGCAGCCGGACCGCCACGAGGTTGTCGCCGCCGTCACGCCGGAGGGCGTCGGTCACGTCCAATTCGAACCCGATGTAGCCATAGGGACGATTGCCGACGAACTGGCCGTTGACCCAGACGTGGGCGTCGTACATCGCCCCGTCGAAAGCGATCGCCACGCGTTGCCCGGCGTCGCCCGCGGGGGTCGGGAACGCCTTGCGGTACCAGCCGGTCCCGTGGACCGGCAAGCCGCCGGTGCGGGCGTTGTACTTCGGGTCGAACGGGCCCTCGATCGCCCAGTCGTGCGGCAGGGTGACCCGCCGCCAGTCGCCGGCGTCGTAGTCCGCGGCTTCGGCCCCTTCGGCTGTCCCCTTGTGGAACCGCCAGGCGTCGTTGAACGATCGACGCTCGGACGCGGCCGTCGAGACGCAGGCCATGCCGAGAGCCAGGGCGATCGCCGGCCCGAATCGTAAGTTTGTCATCGTGTGCTCGGCGCAAGAACAGCACGCGGGGGTCGTCGGTGACCCCCGCGTGCTTTGGGCAATCAGAGGAACGTCGCTGCAACCGATTAGCTACGCCGGCGAGCGGCGACGCCAAGCGACAGCAGCCAAACCAGGGCGAACGACGTCGGCTCGGGAATCGCGGCCGTGAACTCGAACCGCATGCCGTCAGAGGTTCCGACGGCGCCGGAAGCGTTGCCCAAGAACCGTTGCCCGAAGAAGGCCTCGGTGCCGGTGTAAGCCACGGCTTCCAAAGCGGCCGGCTTATCGATCGAGGCCTGAGCAACGACCATGTTCGTGTCGAGGTTCGTCACGATCAACTCAGTCGCAGCCCATGCACCGGCCTGGAACTCGGCCGTGTAGTCGAACTCCAGGTTATCGGTTGAAAGATCGGCGTCGCCGCCGTTCTCGCCCGAGTTGAATCCGCCGTCAGCCGCGTCAACGAATAAAGCAAAAGCGTTATCGGCGCCAACGGAACCCGCCCGGGCGAAGTTGGTGAACACCTTCAGGCTGCCGTCCCCGAAGCTGTTGTACGCCACTTCGAATCCGTGCGTCGGCGCTGCGTTGAACCCACCGTTCACGAAGTTGCTGCGGATGCCGATGTTCGCAAGCTCCTGGTTCGGAGCCGATGGGGTCGTGGTTCCTGGAGCCAACTCGTACTGCAACGACGTGACGATGCGGATCGTGTCGCCGTCGTTGAAGCCGGCGCCAACCTCACCCGAGCCATCGCCGCCCGCGACGCCGCCTGTCGCGCCGCGGTTGTTGAGCGTCCGCAGGAAGGTGCCCGAAGACGTGACTGTGCCCGGGGCGTCAGAATCGACAGTGTAGCCCGTCTGGCCGAGCCAACCGTCCTGGAACCGCAGCTCGCCACCGTCGATGAACGGATTGCCGTTGTCGCTGCGGAGGGTGTAGTCAGTTTCGTAGATCACCGCGCCGGGAGCGACGGGCGCACTGATGCCGAGCACCAGCAAAGAGAGAAAGAGCGGACCGTAGCGACGCATGAGACCCTCCAGAGAAGACGCAATCACGAGGTGTAGGATGAACCGGCTAGAGCGAACGAACGGCTCGCCCGGCGTCTGCCCTCATCCGAGCACAACCAGTCACTTGGGCTGCGTCGGTGGAACCCGCTGCTGCCGGACGGCAGAGGACGAGTTACGCGGAGACGAGTTGGGCCGGATCACTCCAGCACAGCACTAATGTAAGAAGCCGCCGCTTCCGCCCAATAATTCGCAAGGATTCCTCTGAATGCCTGCGTTCCAGCTCGCCGTACCTCGGCCACTCGGCAGAGCTGCGGACAGCCGCACCCCGAATCGGTGCAAAGCCCGCTTTTTCCAGGCGGACCACGCACCTCCCGAACATAAACAGTAGGAGCAACCACGCTGCGCCACCGCACTCGTGCCGCCGTGGTCGGTTCGAGGAACGGCGTCGCCAAGCCCGAAAAGCGCCGCTGGTTTCGGCTTCGGGCCACGCTTTGACAGAACTCATCTCGGACATGCCCGAACCGGCCGAATCGGCCGTCCGGCGCGGCTTATCCGCCTCAACAGCGGCTCTCACCCACGCATTGACCGCGGCCAGACGCCCGCCTCCTCGCTCGGAGGCGCCTCCGCGGAAACGCCGACATCGCCCCGGACTCGTTCGACCATGGATAACCGTCGGTCCCAAGCCCCTCGATCCGCTGGTGGCCGCTTGTCGGGCGTCGCGGTGACCGCCGCTCTGGCGTCGGTTCTCTCGCCGTCGCTCGCGACGGCCCAAACAACGGTCACGATCGACGCCTCGGCCAGGCGACTCGTCGGCGGGGTCGGCGAGCTCGACCGTGCGAAGTACTTCAACTACTCCGGCACGCTCGCCCCGCCGGTGACCAGCCTGCGGCAGAGCATCTGGGCCGAGGACGGGCTCAATGCCTCGACCGGACGGGTCGCGACCGAACTCGACCAGTTTATCTCGAGCAACTTGCCCGAGGACCCCACGCGTCCGGGGCACGTCGATCCGACCGCGTTGCAGGCGAAGATCCAAGGCGACTATCGCAACTTTGTGCTGACCAGCGCGCGCTGGGAAGCCCTCCGCGAGCAGCCCAACCCGGTTTTTGTCCAGTCGGGGCGAAACGGCGGCTTCTTCCCCGACTACCTGGACGGCGGCGGCCCGATGCCGACCAACTACGAAGCCTTCGCCGACTTCATGACGGTCTACCTCGACGAAGCGGTCTACGGGCAAAACGCGTTCCTTCCGGTCGACGCCGATCGCTTCTACTTCGAAGTCATGAACGAGCCGAACTGGTCGGACTCGAACCAGTGGGGCGGCATCATCGAGATGCACCGCGTCATGGCCGAGCGGGTCAAAGAGGTCTTCCCGCAGGCCCGCATCGGTGGGGTCTCGTGCTGCGACGACGTCGAAGCCGGCGCGAACTCCTTCGAGCTCGCCAAGCAAGTCATCGACGACATGGCCACCTGGCGCACCGCCAGCGGCGCCAAGGCCGAGCTCGACTTCTACACGATCCACCCCTACGAGCGGTACGACGTTCGACCCGACGGCTCGCACTTCCGCAAGATCGACCACTCACCCGGTCACCTCAACGCGATCATGGACCTGTACGAATCGTACAGCTTCAACGTGTTAGGCGATCCGAAGCAGTTCGCGATCACCGAGTACGGGTCCTGGAACCGCACCGACATGGCGGACGGGAGCTACGGCAACTACGCCCGCGACCTGCAGCAGTGGGACCTTGTTCGGGATGTCAAAGAGAAGATGTTCGTCTTCTTCGACCGGCCCGACCGCATCATCAACGCGACGCCCTTCGTCTCGCCGCGGCACTGGCAGAACGCGATCCCCACCAACCCGGCTGGCGACAACGTCTTCTGGGAGCAGAACGCTAGCGGGCAGTGGCAAGAGACGATCGTCGCCGGCCTCTTCCGGCTGATGGCGCCGGTCTCGGGCTCGTATGTCGCCATCGAGAGCGGGAGCACCGACCTGCAAGCGGTCGCCTTCCGCGACGGCGCCGAGCTGCACGTGCTGCTGAACAACCTGCTGCAGCAACCACAAGCCGTCGACCTCGACGGCCTGGCCGCGGCGTTCAACATCGATTCGGCCAGCTGGAGCCGCGTCTACCGCGACGCCGGGCAGAACACCTACTCGAGCGGAGTCGATGTCTCCTCATCGTGGGATTCGCTCACGCTCGAGGGCGAGGGCGCCGCGGTCCTCACGCTGCAGTTGGACGGCTCGACCGTCTTCGACCACGCGTACGACACCGAAACGTTCTACGCCGATCAGACGCAGATCGACTTCACAACCGGGGACTTCCTCTCGATGGGCCTCGACGCCGACACCGAAGACGCCGTCTCCGCGAAGCTACGCGTCGGCTACACGACGCCGTTCGGATCGCTGCCGACGTTCACCGTCCGCGTCAACAACAACGCGACGACCGTCCCCGGCTACGACTTCGACACGGCCTTCGACGACGGCGATGAGAGCTTGTTCTCTCGCGAGCTCGAGATCCCATTAAGCCAGTTGCAAGACGGCGCCAACGACCTCGCCTTCTTCTTTGGCGCCTCGGGCGCGAACGGCCAGATCGTCTCGGCGGTGCTCGAGGTGACCCGCTCGGTCGGCGACTACAGCCAGAGCGGCCGCTTGGACGGCAAGGACCTCGACGCGCTCTACGCCCGCTTCGGCGCGGCCGCCGAGGGCGACAAGCACGACCTCACCGCCGACGGCCAAATCGACTTCGCCGATGTCACGGAGTGGCTCGGGATCCGCAACGCGTCGCCCGGCGACGTCGACATCGACGGCGACCGTGACACCCGCGACGCCGTCGTAGTGCTGGCCAACCGCGGCGCCACCGGCGCGCGGCCCGACTGGACCCGCGGCAACTTCGACGCCGACGCCGACATCGACATCGACGATGTCGCGGCCGTCCTGCTCGGCTACACCGGCGACCGGGGCGGCGCGACCGACGAGATCGGCTTCGACCCGCAGGCGGACAACCCCGACCTGGTCTACGACCCGGCCACCGGCCGGGTCCAGCTCGCCGCGACCGGCATCGAGGTGCTCGCGATCAGCCTCGCCGGCGCGTTTACCGGCGAGATCGATCCGACGGACCTCAACGCCGCGGTCGATGCGGGCGTCGCGCTGATCGACGACGCCGACGGGCAGAAGGGCTGGGTCAGTGGACTCGCGACATCGGGCCAAGGGGCCGGCGAGTACGAGCTCTACGACCTCGGCCTGCTGCTCCCCGCCGGGCTCGACCTGGCGGGCCTGACAGCCTCTCTCGATTCGGCCGTCTGGGCCGGCGACGGCTTCGGCGGGTCGCTCGACCTGGTGCTCACGGCCGCCTTGCCGGGCGACTTCAACGACGACGGCGTCGTTGACTCGGCCGACTATACGGTTTACCGCGATACCTTGGCGAGCACCACGGACCTGCGAGCCGACGCCAACCGCGACGGGCGAATCACCGAAGCGGACTACCAGCAGTGGATCGCGAACTACGGCGCCTCCGCGGGGTCGGCGACCGCCGTCCCCGAGCCGGGCGGGGCGGCCCTGGTTGCGGCGATCACGGGGCTCGCTTGGTTGGCGGGCCGCCGAGCCGACTCACGAACGGAGGCCTAGCGGCCCCGTTTTGTAGCCCCCGAGAAAAGCTTCCGAGAGAAAATGGCGGATTCGTCCCACCGCCAACATTCGTTTAACGCACAGCTGGTGAGTCACCGGTCGAGCCAGACCGGCGATTCACCCGCCTTTTCCCTTCCGCGTCCGATCTACCTAGCCCGAAATCAGCCGTTTCGGCACGCTGAGGCGGCCATTCGACGCTCTGCTCCAAGCTCTGTTCCCAACTGATTTGGCATCTTGACCCACTGCCCGACCCGACTCGCCAGAGCCGGTCTAGCGGCCACCCCGCTCTTCTCTTTTAGGTAGCACGAAAATGACGCGATTCTTGCAAAGCTCTGGCCTCGCGGCCCTCGCCGCCCTGGCCCTGACCAGCCAGCCGGCCAGCGCCGTCGTGCTGATCGACGACAACTTCACCGCCGCGGAAGGATATGTAGACGGAGACCTCCGGTTCCAGCAACCGAATGGCGCCGGCAACGGCATCTGGCTCGGGCAAGACCTCGCCAACGTCGATTCGACCGCCGGCACGCTCACGAGCGCCGGGATCGGATTTCGGCGGAACATCTGGAGCCTCGGGGCCACCGGCGGCGTTCTCGGTGGAAGCTCCGACGAACTCGGCAACGGGTTCTTCGAAGGCGACGTCATCAGAATCTCGACCGACTTCCGGTTCGATTTCGGCCCCTCGGTCCTCAACAACGTCGGGATCTACAACTTCGGCGTCCGCGACTGTTTCGCAACCTGCGGCTTCAACGCGGCCCCGACCGCTGGGGTGGCAGCGGCGTACAGCGACTTCGGAGCGGGCAATCTGAAAATCTTCACCCAATTTTTGGGCCGAGAGGTGTTCGACGGGGCCGACAACGCGTTCGCCACATTCGTGGCGGGCCCTGACATGGGGATCATCAACGGAAAGGACACTGACAACAATCCGACTGGTGAAACGTTGGACCTCGTTTCTGACAACCTACGGATCGAGTACGAAGCCGAGTTGACCGACGCCGCAACCGATACGTGGACCGCGACGAAGATCATCGTCACGAACCTCGACACCGCGACGGTCATCGCAGACGCGTCGATCGATAACCCCGCTGCGCTCGAGTCGTTCCGGTGGAACCAGGAACCGGGCCTTCCGGACGACCCGTTCACCGAAGAGAACGAGAGCACCCCGATGGGCGTCGCCGCCTCGACCGGGACGGACATGTGGTTCGCGGGCCAGTGGGTTCCCTCGAACAACGCGGGTCAAACAACAACAGTCAGCAGCGTCTTCTTCGAGTACCTGCCCAACATCCCGGACCTCGATGGCGACTACAACGGCGACGGCGCCGTCGACGCGGCCGACTACACCATCTGGCGTGACGAGGACGGCTCGATCGGCGGCGGGCTCGCCGCGGACGGGACCGGCGACGATCTCCTCGGCGTACCCGACGGCGACGTCGACAGCTTCGACTACGACTTCTGGGTCGCGAACTATGGATCGACCGTCTTCGGCTCGGCCGTCGGGATCCCCGAGCCGGGCACGCTGGCCATGCTCGCCCTCGGCGCCGGCCTCACGTTGGCGCGGGGCCGTTCCAGCAAGCTTTGATCGAGTCCGACCTGCGGGGTGGTAGGGGAGTCGCACACCGCGGGCCGTGAACGCACCAAGCGTACGGCCCGCGGTCTCCCCGAAGCGTTGTGATAGCGGTGTGAACCTTTTGCCCGAGGTACCAAGCGATGCCCAAGATGATGACGACCGATCGAACGCCACGGACGGGGCGACCCAACGGCTTTACGCTCGTTGAGCTGCTCGTCGTGATCGCGATCATCGGCATCTTGGTCGCGATGTTGCTCCCGGCCGTCCAGGCGGCACGCGAGTCAGCCCGACGGATGCAATGCCTAAACCAGATCAAGCAGATCGGTCTGGCCCTGCACAACTATCACGCGACGAACGGCAACTTCCCGCCGACGGCAATCACCAACTTCAAGGGTTATCCGCCGTGCATCGCGGACCCAAGCGACTCGTCGCGGGTCGCCAGGACTTCAGAAAACAACCTCAACGCCATACTCGGCGTCACTGGGCTGACCAAGAAGTACGGTGGCGACTGCTCGGGCCCGCCGTGGACCGTGCTAATCCTGCCGTACCTCGAAGAGAACTCGCTCTTCGACCAGTTTGACCTCGACAAGCCGTTCGCGGGCGTCCGAGACAGGGCTTTCGACCCGGTCAACGGGACAGGCCCCGGGTGCTCTTTGGGCACCGAGAACGCAGCGGCGCAAATGGTGCGGAATTCGGCCTTCATGTGCCCGACTGACCCGGTGGGGGCCGAGCAAGACGCGGTCTGCAACTACCACCTGTGCCAGGGAGGCGGGCAGATCGTGTACTCCGCTGCCAGTTCGTCCTACAACGGCCTCACCTCGTGCGCGACGCTGCCTCCCGGCACGAGTTCGTTCTACATGAACGGGATCGCCCACGCGAACTCGAAGATCTCGGTCGCGATGGTCACCGACGGCACCTCGCACACGCTGATGGTTGGTGAAAACCGCTTGCACATGGAGCTTGGCGAGAACACGAGCATCCCCGAGCGAGGCAACCTCTGGTCTTCGTCAGAAAACGAAGGAACGATGCACCGCGGTCCGGCTCAAGCTGCGGCAGCGACCGAATTTGGCATCAACGGCGACAACCGGACTGGTCCCGGGCCTCTGGGGAATAACGTCTACTACCGGAACTGGATTCACCATTCCTGGAGTTCGGTCAACTTCGGAAGCTTCCACCCGGGAGGCGCCAGCTTCGCGTTTGCCGACGGCTCGGCTCACTTCTTGAGCGAAGACCTCGACGTGAAGCTCTACCAATCGATCGGCATGCGAAACAACGGCGGTGACGTCCTCGACGGCGCGAACATCGTCCGCGTGAGTGAGAGCCTCGTTGATTAAGGGCGGCTCGCGTTGCCGAACCAGCCTTGCTGTTCTTACCGAGAGTTCCGGGCATGACACTTGTTAACAGAAACCGGCGAGCGGCAGCGGGCTGCCTGATCGTTGCATCGACCGCGATGGTCCTCGGGTGCGGCGGGTCCGGCGTCCAGCGGCTCGACCTGAGCGGAACCGTCACCTACGACGGTCAACCCGTCCCCGCGGGTGAACTCCGCTTCGAGCCCAACGCCAGCAAAGGAGCGTCAGGCCCGGCCGGCTACGCCACGATCGTCGATGGCGAGTACGACACACGCAACGAAGACAAGGGGCCGGTCCCCGGTGCGGTTCGGATCAAGGTGATCGGCTATGTGAGCGCAAGAGAATTCGCTCCACAGCTGTTCCGCCCTTACACCATGGAAGCCGATCTTACCGAGAGTTCCGGCAGCTACGATATCGATGTCCCCACCGGCGGCAAGTAAGCGTTCGCCACCGAATGCGTGCCACCGCCCGCAAGCCTGGATTGCGATGACCACACCCACGAATCCGACTCGGCACGAGCAGTTTGTCGCGCTATTCGTGCGCCACGAGGCCGCGGTGCACTCGTTCATCATGACGCTCGTCCCCTCCATGGCCGACGCCGAGGAGGTACTCCAGGAGGCGAGCATGACGATGTGGCGGCGGTTTGATCAGTATCAGTCCGGCACCAGCTTCCGCAATTGGGCCTTCCAGGTCGCGAAGTACACAGCGTTTAACTTCGTCCGCAAGCTAGCCCGCGACCGGCATCGGTTCAGCGAGAACGTGATGATGCTGCTTGCCGAGCATGCCGAGCGTGAGCAGAGCGACCGCGAAGCTCGGCGACGCACGCTCGAGCACTGTATCGCTAAGCTTGAAGAGGGGGAACGGAGCCTCCTGTCGTCGTGCTACGCCGAGGGCTCGACGATCAAGAAGTACGCTGAAGAGGAGGGGCGGACCCCGAACGCCGTAAGCAAGCAGCTCAACCGTGTCCGACGGACGCTCCTGTTGTGTGTCCAACAGACCCTCAGGTTGGAGGCCTCTTCCTGATGTCTACCGACGCATCACACAAGTGGAACCTCGAGGTGCTCTCTCTCGCCGAGTCGATCGTTAATAACGAGGCGACTGCCGATCAGGTGCGCCGGCTCGAGGTGATTCTGGAACGCGAGGAATCGGCCCGATCGTTGTACCTCGACTACATCGATATCCACGCCGGGCTGCGGAGGCGCTACCTCTGCCCGGAACTCGAAGGCGACGACGAGGACAGTGCACGCGTCGATAAAGCGCAGCCGACAAGGCCGGCGGGGCGTGCTTCGCTGAGTCGAACCTGGCTGACCCTCGCCTTGGCAATGGCCGCTTCGATAGCCGGCGTCGTGATGAGCCCGATTATCCTCCGGCCGTTCGGCAGCAAGGCGGCGTCGCCTGACGAGTTGGCGGACGCCGCCAGCCTCAACGGCGTGGCGGTACTCTCTCGGCTCGTCGACGTGACCTGGTCTGAGGGGGCAGAGAGCCACCGCAAGGGCGCCCCGTTGCCCGTCGGTTCGCTCTCGATCGAATCTGGCTTGGTGCAGGTCGATTTTTATAGCGGCGCCATCGCGGTGCTCGAAGGCCCGGCGCAGCTCGAACTGATCTCCGCCAACCGCGCGGAGCTGACCTCCGGGAAACTCCGGGCGCGGGTCCCGACGCGCGCCCGCGGGTTCACGATCGCAACGGCGTCGGGCGAGGTCGTCGACCTTGGGACCGAGTTCGCGGTCGAGGCGCCCGACGGTGACGCCCCCGGGCAGTTGCACGTCATCGACGGCGAGGTGCGTTACCAACCGGCTCTCGACAGCGACAAGGCCTCGGTGAGCTTGCGTGAGGGGGAAGCAGTCTGGCTAGGCGACGAAGAGAACACGGCCCCGCCAGCGGTGGATGCCGGGGGTTTCGTCGGCCCGACCGAAGTCGAGACCCTAGCACGCCGCCACTCCGACACTCGACAGAAGCAGGCCGACGATTTGAAGCAACGGCTCCTGCAGGACCCCGATCTGATCGCCCTGTACGGGTACAGTTCTGAGCCGGAGTGGAGTCGCTTGTTCCGCAACTTCGCCCCGAACGCAGGCGACGACACGCACGGTTCGGTGGTTGGCGCCGAGTGGGTGCAGGGCCGCTGGCCGGGCCACAAGGCGCTCCGTTTCAACAACCCTAGCCACCGGGTCTCGATCAGCTTGCCCGGCGAGTTCGACTCGCTGACGCTGAGCACATGGATCGCCATCGATCGCTTTCACGCGACCAACCGGGTCGCCCTGCTTCACCCCGAGATCAACCAAGACCGCGCCATGTTCTGGACGCTCGACCGCGTGCCGGCTGGCGCGGTCCTCCACTTCGCCGAGTCGGACAACCCCCTCGACCGGTCGCAACGGAAGCACTACAGCTCGGTCGGCCAAGGGATGTTCAACAGCGACCTCGGGCGTTGGGTCCACCTGGCCGTTGTCTACGACACCGACCTGCGGAGAGTCGCTCACTATCGGAACGGGGTTCTGGTCGGCTGGCAACCGATCAAGCATCCAAGGAAGCTCGCGATCGGGTCGGGCGACCTCGGCAACTGGCCCTACAAGAACTGGGCCGAAGGCACCGAGTTCGCCATGCGAAACCTGATGGGCCGGATGGACGAGTTTGTCGCCATCGGCCGCGCGCTCTCGGGGCGTGAAATCCAAGAGATGCACGACCTGGGGGCGCCATGACATCAGCGCCGCGACGGCTGCGGGGATTGATCTGCGCGCCGGCTTGGGTGGCGACGATCGCCCTGGTCACCGCCCTATCGGTCGCCAACACGGCCGCAGCCGAGTCGGACGCCGAACCCGGCGCCGCGGGCGATGCGACCCTCGCGCAGTGGACGCTCAAAGGCCCGCTGCCGGGAGCCGTCTCGCGAGCGACAGACGACCTGCCGCTGTCGGACCAAGCCGGCTCTGAGGGGTGGGTTCTCGATGCCGCCACCTCGGACGAGTTCAACGGCGACACGCTGAACGACGAACTCTGGATGCCGCGGCATCGCTCGTGGCGCGGCCGCGCCCCGGCGCTCTTTTCCGAAGAGAACGTCGAGGTCCGCGACGGGCGCCTCCGGCTCTGGATGCGAAAGAACGGCGCGCCGCGTGGCGACGCGAACCCCGATTACCACACCTACACGTCCGCCGCGGTGCACGCCAAGAAGCGGACGCTCTACGGCTACTACGAAGTGCGGGCCAAGCCGATGGCTTCGGCCGGGTCGAGTTCGTTCTGGTTCGCCGGCACGTCCGATGGCTGGCGCACCGAGATCGACGTCTTCGAACTCGGCGGCAAGGCGGAGGGACACGAGAACCGAGTCAACATGAACCTGCACGTGTTCTGGACGCCCGAAGATCGCTCCCACCGCAACTGGGGCGGTGTTTGGAAGGCGCCGCGACCGCTCGCCGACGACTTCCACGTCTACGGCCTCGCGTGGACACCCGAACGGATCACCTACTACGTCGATGGCTCGCCCGTCCGATGGGTCGACAACGGCTACTGGCATCAGCCGATCTACACGATCTTCGACTCCGAAACGATGCCCGATTGGCTCGGGACGCCCGAAGACGACGACCTCCCTTCGGTCTACGAGATCGACTACCTCCGGGTCTGGCGCAAGCCCGTTAAACGACAGGCCGGCCTGAGCCGTCCAGGCGGAAACGCCACGCGTTAGCGTCGCCGCATTACACTGGGTTGGTCGGCTAACCACGCCCCCCGCAACACACGCTCTGGTCCCACGATGCGCACCGCTTGCCTCCTTGTCACTGCCCTCACGTTGGCGTCCCCGACCGCATCCGGCGAGCTGGGACCGATCCCGCTTGGTCCGGCCGTGCGGCCCGCCGTGGCGCCGCAAGACGGCCCGTACGAGCCAACCATAGAGTCGCTCCAGAACTGGCGAACGCCCGAGTGGTTCCGCAACGCGAAGCTCGGCATCTTCATCCACTGGGGCCCCTACGCGGTCCCGGCGCACGCCAGCGAGTGGTACCCGCGGAAGATGTACCAGGAGTATCGGACCTCGCCGAAGGGCGTTGTGAGCGACAAGAAAGAGCCCGTCTTCACCCATCACCGTGAAGCTTGGGGCGATCAGAAAGAGTTCGGCTACAAGGACTTCATCCCGTCTTTCCAAGCCGAGAGCTGGAACCCGGCAGCCTGGGTCGAGCTCTTCAAGAAGGCCGGCGCCCGATACGTGGTGCCGGTCGCCGAGCACCACGACGGCTTCGCGATGTACGACTCGTCGCTGACGCCTTGGAACTCGGTCGATCGCGGCCCGATGCGGGACTGCCTCGGCGAACTGGCGGCCGCTTGTCGCGAGGCGGATATGCGTTTCGGCGTCTCATCGCACTACGCTTTCAATTGGCGGTACTACACCTACGAGGATCGCTTCGACACGGTCGATCCCAAAAACGCCGAACTCTACGGACGCCGCCACGCGCCCGACGCCCCGGCGGACGAGGCGTTCCTCAAGCTTTGGAGCGCACGCACCACCGAGATCATCGACAAGTACCAGCCCGAGGTGCTCTGGTTCGACTTCGGGTTCAACTACCCCGAGTTCGACGACGCCCGCAAGAAGGTCGCCGCTCACTATTACAACCGCGGGCTCGCGAACGGGCAGGAAGTCGTCTTGCAGTACAAGGAAGGCCTTCACGGCACCCCGTTCCCGCCGGGGGCTGGGCTGCTCGACGTCGAGCGAGGGAAGCTCGCCGACATCCGCGAGTTGCCGTGGCAGACCGACACCTCGATCAGCACCAAGTCTTGGGGCTACATCGAAGGGGACACGTTCAAATCGAGCGACTCGCTCATCGACGACCTCATCGACATCGTCAGCAAGAACGGCTGCCTGCTGCTGAACGTCGGCCCCCGCGCCGACGGGACCATCCCCGAGGCGGGCCGCCGGGTGCTGCTAGAGATCGGCGACTGGCTCGCCGTCAATGGCGAGGCGATCTACGCCACGCGGCCCTGGACCAAGTTCGGCGAGGGGCCGACCGAGGTCGCCACCGGGCACCACACCGAGGGCAAGAACAGCGCGTTCACGTCGCAAGACATCCGCTTCACCCGCAACGGCGACACGCTCTACGCGATCGGCCTCGCCTGGCCGACCGACGGACACATCGAGATCGAATCGATGGGCGCCGGCGCGGGCCTGCTCGACAGCGGCGTCGCCTCGGTCGAGTTGCTCGGGAGCGACCAACCGGTCTCGTGGCGCCAAGAAGATGGCGCCCTGGTTGTCGACCTGCCGGCCGACGCCCCGCCGCAACCCGCCTACGCGTTGCGGGTCACGACCGGGACGTAGCCGCCGCTTCGCGTCAGATCCTCCTCCTATTCTTCCAACCGGGATTCCCCGCCCATGATCCGCACACCGAGAGTCCGCAGCCGGCGTCGTTTCGAGTCGCTCGAGACGCGTTGCGTCCTCTCGGTCACGCTCGGCGACCTGACCGCGGCGGGCATCTCGCAACGCGTCGTCGATTACATCGACACGAGCACCTACGAATCGCAGATCCTGGGCGACGACACGCTGGCAAACACGCTGATCGGGCTGCGTTCGACCCAGACGGCGCCGCAGGACGCCACGGTCCTCGACAGCGTCGCGGACCTTGCGCAGATCACCGCGGGGACGGTCGCCAACCCGAACGTCTACTTGATCCAGGGCGACCTGACGCTCACCAACACGATCGCGGTCCCGAGCAACGTCCACATCTACGTCGATGGCAGCCTCTTCAGGCAGGGCTCGTTCGTCGCGCCGGGCGGCGTGCACAGCGTCGAGAACACCGGCACGAACGCCGACGCCATCTTCCGGCTCAACGGCTCGGACAACGTCAAGCTGATCGGCGTCAACGACGCGCTGCTTCACAGCACGCCGAATCTGGACGTCAACTCGCCGCACACGACGGCCGTCTTCATCGGCGGCGGATCGCACAACGTCGAGGTCGACGGCTTCGAGATGGCGTACGTCTGGAACGGGGTCGCCGCCCACCCGTTCAACATCCGCGACGTCACGATCACGAACAACTACATCCACGACACGCTCGATCGCGGCATCTGGTCGCTCGGCACGACCAACCTGCGGGCGGCGCACAACTTCGTCGAGAACACGGGGATCGACAGCCTCGACTGGGACGCCTTCACGAACGACGCGATCGGGTACGAGAACGTCTCGATCGGGGCGGGCCGCTTCGCGGGCTTCGTCGAGGAGGGGACCGAGGACAGCTACTTCATCCGCGGGCTCGCGATGATCGCCGACTTCGGCAACCCCAACCGCGGATTCATGCTCGGCTGGGCGGATAACGGCTCGTCCCAGAACTTCGTCAGCAACAATCCGAACCCGTCCGAGTGGACCGAGCACAACTACTTCATTGACAATGTCGTCTTCACCGAGGGCAACGTCCCGCAGTCAGGCGGCGACTACTTCGCGAAGGAGAACGCCGGCAAGGGCCCGACCTACTTCTGGGCCAACCGCGGATTCGGGGCCGGGCAATCGACGAACTTCTTCTTCGACGCCGAGTGGTTGACGTTCCTCCCGACCGCCGGCGGCAGGAACAACGCGGTCAACGCCGTCCAGCTGCTCGCGGACCTCGACGCCGAGTTCAACCAAGTCACCGGGATTGTCTTGTCGGCCCCGCTGGTCAGCGTGCCGGACGGCGCCCCGATCGGGTCGCCCGTCGGTGTCGTGACACCGCTCAACGCGGACGTCGCGGCCCTCACGTTCGAGATCGTTGCCGGCAACCCGGGCGGCGCCTTTGCAATCGACGAATCGGGCGTGCTGACCGTCGCGGGACCGATCGCGTTCGCTACCCAGTCGAGCTACACGCTCACCGTCGAAGCGACCGACGGCTCCGAGGTCGGCTCGACCGAGGTCCTTGTGACGGTTGTGTCGCCGTTCGCAACCGTGAAGAGGCTGTTTGATCACGACTTCGCGGCGCCGGTCTTCTCAAACGCCGCGGACCTCCGCGGCCAGCAAGGTTGGACCGCGCAGAACGGGTGGTCCGTCATCGACGCCTCCGGCTTCGGCTACGCGACCTCGTCAAGCACCGCCTTCCAGGGCGTCACCAATAACACGATCGGCCGAGCCGACGCCGGCGAAACCCTGCGGGTCGAGATCGACTTCGATATCGAGGTCACGCAAGACACGACCTCCGATCAGTTCCGCTTCGGCGTCACGACGCTCGACGCGAGCGGGAACTTCGTCCCGGCAGTCGGCAACAATGGCGGTTCGTTCTTGTCGGCCAAGGTGCGCTACGCAGCCGGCGACGGCGGCCTCGAGCTGTTCCCCGAAGAAGACTCCGGGACCGCAATCTCCCTCCCCGGGGCCCTGATCGGCATCGACCGCGGCGCGGGGGACAACCAGACCGACCCGCTCCGAGCCACGTGGGAAGCGACCAAGTCCGAAACAAGCGGCCAATGGGACGTGACGCTGGCCGTCGAGAACCTAGCGACGGGCCAGCGCCTCGGTGAGCAAGCGGTCACGGTCGACGACGATGGCGTCTATGACGCCTCGACCGGGCTATTCGCGGGCGTCAGGACCTTGCAGAACGCCTCGCAGAGCGTCTTTCGAATCGATCGGTTCGCCTACCAAACGATCGACCCCGGCTCGGCGATCGCGGGCGACTACAACGCCGACGGCACGGTCAACGCCGCCGACTACACGATCTGGCGTGACGCGTTCGGCCAGACGGGCGAGTCCCTGCCGGCCGACGGCGATCGCGACGGCGAGGTCGATCTCGACGACCACCGCGTCTGGGCCGAGAACTACGGCCAGGTCGCCGCCGCGAGCGCCGCCCTGGGTCGCTCGACAGCGGCGCCGACCGCGGCAGCCGAAGCATCTGGAAGCGTTGTCACGACTCCCGCGACGAATACCCCGATCCCATCGGCCACGCCTGTCGCTTTCGCCCGGACCGTTGACGCCGCAACGGGGTCCGCTTTCCCATCCTCGGTCACCCCCGAACCGGCCGCCGTCGTGGCGACGGCTCGCGACGCCAGCTTGTTGCTGCTGTCACCCGACCAGCTCGCGGACGAGAGCCCCGAAGATATCGCGTTCGCCAGCGAGTACGCTGGGGAAGCCGGCGCCCCCACGAGCGCCGTCGACGAAGCCTTCGGCCTGAGCCCGCTAGTGCTGCGTCAAGCCGAACGCTTGGGGTGACTAGAGAACCAGACCATCTCCGAGGAAAGGCGTTTCGGCTTGCCGGCTACCGAAAAGATTCGTTTGACGGACAACTAGCATGATGAATCCCTCAGCATTCACCCGCCACGCCCTACGAGTCTTCTCAACGCTGGTTGCTTTGACCGCGGGGGCGGTCGCCTGCCGCGCTGCCGAGCAGCCCAACGTGCTGTTCATCATGTCGGACGACCACGCCGCCCAGGCGGTCGGGGCGTACGGCGGCAGGCTTTCGGCGCTCGATCCCACCCCGACGCTCGACCGGCTGGCCGCCGAAGGCGTACGATTCTCGAACTGCTTCAACAGCAACTCGATCTGTGTCCCGAGCCGCGCGACGCTGCTCACGGGGCAGTACTCGCACCGCAACGGCGTCTTGACGCTCAACGGCGCGCTGCCGGCGCCCCGTCAGGCGCTCGCCCACGCCGTCAACGCGGCCGGCTACGACACGGCGATGATCGGCAAGTGGCACCTCAAGGCCGAGCCGGGGGCGTTCAACCACTACTGTGTCCTCAAGGGCCAGGGGAAGTACTTCAACCCCACGTTCCGGGTCCGTGGGCCCAACCCCTGGCCCGAGAACACGATCCGGCCCTCGGACCGGGCGTACGACTCGATCCACTCGTCGGACGCGATCACCGACCAGTCGATCGCTTGGTTGCGCGGCCGGAAGAGCGAGAAACCGTTCTTCCTGATGCACCACTTCAAGGCGCCCCACGATAACTTCGAGAACGCGGAGCGTTACGACTGGCTTTTCAACGACGCGACGATCCCGGAGCCGCCGACCCTGTACGAACGGGGCGAACACGGCCCCGCCGGTCGAGCAGCCTACGGCACCAGCGTGTCGCGGCGGAACACACGCCGCAACATGGGCCATCACATGGCGACGCCCGAGTCGCTCTCGGATCGCGAGTACACCGCCGAGACCTATCAACGCTACTTGAAGAAGTACCTCCGCTGCGTGCGTGGCGTCGACGACAACATCGCCCGCCTGCTCGAGTGCCTCGACGGCCTGGGGCAACTCGAGAACACGATCGTCGTCTACACGTCCGATCAAGGCTTCATGCTGGGCGAGCACGATTACATCGACAAGCGATGGGGCTACGAGGAGTCGATGCGGATGCCGCTGATCGTTTGGCGGCCCGGGCGGTTCTCGGAGGGCGAGGTCCGAGACGAGTTGGTCACGAACGTCGACTTCTTGCCGACGCTCGTCGAGATGGTCGGCGGCGACGCTTCGCCGATCGAGCACCAGGGCGAGAGCCTCGTCCCGCTGCTGGGCGGCGGCGATCCGCCGGAATGGCGCGACGCGGTCTACTACCGTTACTGGATGCACATGACCCACCACGACGTCCCCGCGCACTACGGCGTGCGGACCGCCGACCACAAGCTGGTCTACTTCTACGGGCTGCCGCTCGACGCCCCCGGCGCCCTGCCCGACCCGACGCCCGCCCACTGGGAGTTGTACGACCTCCGCAGCGACCCGGACGAGGAGCGGAACGTCATCGACGACCCGGCCTACCGTGACGTCGCCGATCGCTTGAAAGCGCGTCTGCTCGAACTCAAAGAGGAAGTCGGCGACACCGATGAGGGCCATCCCGCGTTGATGAAGGTCCGCGAGGCGACATGGTGATCCGCTCCGTCTTACCCTTGCTCGGGTTCGTTTGGCTGGCGAACGTCGCTCCGGCCGAGACGTCGCGCCCGAACCTGGTTTTCGTCCTCACGGACGACCACCGTCGGGACTTCCTCGGCTGCTACGGCAACACGGCGATCGAGACGCCGCACCTCGACGCGTTGGCGGCCGACGGCGTGTTGTTCGAGAACGCCTCGGTCACCAGCGCGATCTGCACGCCCAGCCGCGCCAGCTACTTCCTGGGTCAGTACGAACGCCGGCACGGCGTCAACTTCAACTCGGGCACGGCCATGTCGATGCGGGCCTGGGCGGGCAGTTTCCCGGTCCTGCTGCGCGAAGCGGGCTACTTCACCGGGTACGTCGGCAAGAACCACGTCGCGATCGGCGCACACGGTTACGACACGGGCCTGATCGAACAGAGCTTCGACTACTGGTACGGCGCCCACGGCCACCTGCACTTCTATCCGAAGGAGACGCACGACGTGTTCCGTGCGGCGCAGAGCGACACCCAGGTCGAGGTCCTGACGGAGGGCGCGAGCGTCTTCCTCGATCGCGACGCCGACTATCTCGAAGGGACCGCCGCGTTCGTTGACCAACGCCCCGAGGACCAACCGTTCCTCTTGATGGTCGCCTTCAACCTGCCGCACGGGGCGAGCACGAGCCGGATGGAGCTGCGTCCCGAAGACGACGCCCTGTACCGAACGGCTTACCGCGACCGGCTCGACACGCTGCCGATCCCCTCGACCTACGTCGAACGGGCCGAGATCGACGAGCCGAAGCTCCCGCCCGACGTGGCGCACGTCGAGTTCCGTCAGCACGGCTACGACTGGGTCGATCAGGAGGCGTCGCTCCGCGAACGCGTCGTCCGGCACTACCAGACCGTCACCGGGATCGACCGGTTCCTGGGGCGGCTCCGCGACGTGCTCCGCGAGCAAGGCGTCGCCGACAACACGGTCATCGTCTTTGCCTCGGACCACGGTCTGCTGTTCGGCGAGCACGGCCTCGGCGGCAAGGCGTTGAACTACGAGCCCTGCCTGGCGATCCCGATGATCGTGCACGACCCGCGTCAGCCCGCGGAGCGCCGCGGCCGGCGAGAGCCCGCCCTGGTTCAATCGATCGACGTCGCGCCGACGCTGCTCGACCTGGCCGACGTCACCCCGCCCGAGTCGATGCAAGGGAGCAGCCTCCAACCGCTCCTCGAGGGCGATCCCTCCGGCTGGCGGACCCACGCGTTCTCCGAGAACCTCTGGTCGACCTACTTCGGCAACCCGCGCTGCGAGAGCGTGCGGGGCCAGCGTTGGAAGTACATCCGCTACTTCGCCAACGACCGCGAACTCTACAAGGACTTCGACCTGTCGACGGTATACCTGAACAACGAACTGAACGCCACCAACTACCGGCGATGGCTGACCTCTTCGCTGCGCGGCGAGTCGCCGGACTACGAGGAACTGTTCGACCTCGAAGCCGACCCGGACGAGACCACGAACCTCACCTCGGCGCCGGAACACGCCGACGTGCTCGACGCGATGCGGCGCCGCTGTCTCGCCATGGCGCGGGAAGCCAAAGGCGACCTCGACGCCCCGCCGGCGACCGTCCCATTGCAATTCGGTTCGGCCGGTAAGTGAGCTTCAACGCAGGGCCCTGAACGCGCGCGGCGAGATGCCGAACGTCGCCTTGAAGGTCCGCGAGAAGTGGAACGGGTCGCTGTAGCCGAGCCCACCCGCGATCGCTTGGACCTGATCGTTGGTCTCCCTCAGCAGCTCCGCGGCCAGGTTCATGCGGAGCCGCGTCAGGTGCTGATGCGCCGACTGGCGACCGTGCTGCTTGAACAACCGGCTCAGGTAGGCGGGCGACACGCCGCATTCAGCGGCCGCCTGCTGCTGCGAGACGAGCGTCGCGGCGTGCGCGTCGATGTACTCGACACAGCGGAGGTAGGTCTCGTACGGCGTGCCCCCGCCCGAAGGCTGCGTAACCCGGTTCGCCGCGATCCTCAGGGCGAGGCAACGCAGCAGCGCGACGCCGAGCTCCGCCGAGAAGTCGTCGCCCCGCATTCCGTCGCGGATCAGTTCGTTGAAGATCAACACGACCTCGGGCAGCGAGCCGACCCGACCGACGCCCCCGAGCGTGATCCCCGCGGCGGCGAAGACGTGCGGCGCTTCGACGCCGACAAAGTCGACGAAGTACTTCCCCAAACGCGATTGCCGGCTGGTCGTGATCGTGTGCGACACGCCGGGACCGTAGCTGAAGACCGTCCCCTGCCGCAGCGCGTGTTGCTCGCCACGCAGCACAAGCTCGCCCCGGCCGCGAGCGACCAACTCGATCGAGTAATAAGGGAAGGTCTCCCGCACGATCTCGTAGTCGGGCTGCGACTCCTCGTAGCCCCCGCAAACCACCACCAGGGGCGTGTTCGCCGGCGGCGCGAGGTCCAGGTAGAAGCGGCGCGCGCTGGTGACCGCCGCGGAAAAGAACGAGGGCGAGGCGCGGTCGGGCATGGACGGGGCGAGCCGATGTCAAGGATTGGCAGGTGCCTACTATGATCCATGGACGCCGGCCGCGCCGCAACCGAAGCTTAAAGGTGTTCAAGCGAACCGCGAGCTTGCCCTGAGACCGGGCCGCCGCACCGGCTCGCTTCTCTTCTACGACTCTTCGGACGGATCGATGGACGGACAATCAGGCACGGACAACGAAGCTCAGCCGGGCGGCTCCTTCGCGAGCGTCGTGCCGCGCGAGTTTTGGTACCCCTTCGCGTTGGTCACCACGCTCTTCGCGCTGTGGGGCTTTGCGAACGACATCACCAACCCGTTGGTGAAGGCGTTCAAAGAGATCTTCTTGATCACCAACCAGCAGAGCAGCCTGGTCCAAACCGCCTTCTACGGCGGGTACGCGACCATGGCGATCCCCGCCGCGTTGGTGATCCGGAAATTCTCGTACAAGACGGGCATCTTGCTCGGGCTGAGCCTCTACGCGATCGGCGCGTTGCTCTTCATCCCGGCGAGCAACAACATGGCCTTCGGGCTGTTCTTGGTCGCCCTCTACGTGCTGACCTTCGGGCTGGCGTTCTTGGAGACCGCCGCGAACCCGTACATCCTGTCGATGGGCCCGCCGGAAACCGCGACGCGTCGGTTGAACTTCGCTCAGGCGTTCAACCCGATCGGTTCGCTGATCGGCATGATCGTGGCGAGCAACGTCGTGCTCGCGGGGCTGCAAGTCGGCGACTTCCGCCAGCAGCAGATGGACGCCCACCCCGAGTACGCGACCATGCTCCCCGGCGAGGTCGACGGCAAGGTCACCGAGGCCCTCGAGGCGTACGCCGAGAACGAGCCCGAGGCGCACGGCGAGATGCAATCGCACGACCTCCGAGTCGTGCGGACGCCTTACGTCGTGATCGCGATGGTCGTGATCGGCGTGCTGTTGGTGTTCCTGCTGTCGAAGCTGCCCGACACGGGCCACGAAGAGGACCCGATCCGCTTGACGGAGTTGCTGGGCCGCCTAGCGACGTTCCGCTACGTTGGCGGGGTGATCGCCCAGGCCTTCTACGTCGGCGCCCAGATCATGTGCTGGACCTTCATCATCCACTACGGGGTGACCCTGCTCGGGCTGCCGGCCGCGATGGCCCAGAACTGGAACATCGCCGCGATGCTGACGTTCCTCGTCGGCCGCTGGCTCGGCACGATCTTCTTGCTGAGGCACGTCGACGCCGGCAAAGCGTTGGGGCTGCTCGCCGTCGGGGGCGCCGTGGCGACGCTCGGCGCAATCTTCACGCCGGGGCTGCCGGGCATCGTCTGCGTGGTCGCGATCTCGCTGTTCATGTCCGTTATGTTCCCAACGATCTACGGCCTCGCGCTATCAAACCTCACGCCGAATGACGCGAAGCTCGGCTCCGCGGGGCTAATCTTCGCCATCGTCGGCGGGGCTTTGATGCCGCCCCTGCAGGGGGGCGTCATCGACACCGGCACGCTCTCTATTGGGCCGCTCGCCGTCCCGCTCGGCTTCCTCAGCAGCGAGCCGGTCCGGGCGTCGTTCGCCCTCCCGTTGGTCTGCTTCTTCGTGATTGCGGCGTACGGATTCGCTGTCGCAAGCAAACCGAAAGCTGAGTAGTCCTGGCCGAAAGACGGCTTGGCATTCGACCGGACCCCTACCCCTGACCCCAATCGGATGAGCACCCCCTATCCCACCACGATCGGCCTCGCTCCGTCGTTCGGATTCGGCGACCGAATCGGCTTGGCGACGCCGGGCCACGTCGCGGCGATGCGACAAGCGGGCGAGGGCGTCACCGCGATGTTCGCGCAGCAGTCGATCCGCGAGATGACGCGGACCGGCCGGTCTCCCGACCGGGTCATGGGCGACGCGATGAGCGCCCTGCTCGGCGCGAATTGGCAGCGGCCGCACGCCGCCGACGCGGACCATCTGAAGACTCTTGCCGACATCGACATGACGGCCGATGTCGGCTTCACGTTCTTCACGCTCGATCCGTCAGGCGACGTCGATCAGCGGGCGGACGACTATAGCGCGTCGGATGTCGACGAGAAGTTCGCGACACTCAGAGAGTCAGCCCGATGGGTCCCCGATTACGTCGGGCGAGACGTCACGCTACCGAACGGGACACGCCTCGAATTCGACGAAGCCTCAGTCAAGCGGGCCGCCGTGAAATACGGCGCCGCGATCGATACGGCCGTCGCACTGGGGGCTCACGTCGCAAAGGTGCAGGAGGCGGCCGGTCGGCCCTACGAGATCGAGTTGAGCGTCGATGAGACGGACCAGCCGACAACGCTCGTCGAGCACTACATCATCGCCGAGCTATGCCTCTCCCAGGGGATGAAGCTGGTTTCGCTTGCCCCGCGATTCGTCGGCAAGCTCGAGAAGGGCGTCGACTACATCGGCGACGTGTCTGCCCTCGAAGCGTCGCTCGCCGACCACGCGGCGATCGCCAAGAGCCTCGGCCCGTACAAGCTGAGCCTGCACTCGGGCTCGGACAAGCTGTCGATGTACCCGGCCCTGGCGCGCGCGACCGAGGGCCGCTTCCACGTGAAGACGGCCGGCACCTCGTACCTCGAAGCGGTCCGCGTCGCGGCGCTCGAAGAGCCCGAGCTGTTCCGCGACCTCATCCGTTTCGCGCGGGAGCGCTACGACACCGATCGGGCCACCTACCACGTCCACGCCACGCTCGCGTCGGCGCCCGAGCCGTCGTCCGATGTCAGCGACCAGCAGCTGCAGGACGCGTACCTCGAGAATTGGGAGACGGTCCCCGGCGGCGCCGGCTTCACGGCGGCGGGTCGCCAGATCCTCCACTGCACGTTCGGCTCGACGCTTACCGATGAGCTGCTGGGCCCCGCGCTAAGGGAGTGCTTGGAGAGCAACCTGGGCTCCTACACGGCCGTACTGTGCGAGCACTTCTCGCGACATCTCGAAGCCCTTCGCTGAGCGATCCATGAGCGAAGTTTCGGAAACGACCGACGTGAAGAGCGGGCGCGGACTGAACCGGCTGCCGCTCGTTGTTTATGGGTCGAGTGCGCTGGGCAACCTCTTCAGAGCGTTGCCCGACGAGCACAAGATCGACATCGTCCGCGCGTGGCTCTCCACCGGCGACCAACCAGCGGTGATCGACTCGGCCGGCAAGTACGGTGCCGGGATGGCGCTCGAGGTGCTCGGGACCTGCCTCCGCCGCCTCGACGCACCCGCCGATTCGGTGCGTATCGGGGTGAAGCTCGGTTGGCGACGCGTACCGTTGACCACCGACGAGCCGACCTTCGAGTCCGGCGCCTGGGTCGGACTGACGCACGACGCGGAGCAGTGCATCAGCGCGTCCGGCATCCGCGCGTGCTACGAGCAGAGCCTTGAGCTGCTCGGCGAGCCCTACCGGCCCGGCATGGTCTCCGTCCACGACCCCGACGAGTACCTCGACGCCGCGTCGGACAAAGCCGACCGCGAAAAGCGGCTCAGCGACGTCCTCGAAGCCTACCAAGAACTCGCCAAGATCCGTGAAACGACCCCCGGCGGAACGATCGGTGTCGGTACGAAAGACTGGCGCGTCGCCCAGCAGCTCGACACCGAGGTCGCCCTCGACTGGGTCATGCTCGCCAACTGCGTCACTGCGTACACGCACGAACCCGCCGCGCTCGAGTTTATCGCGGGCCTCGCCGAGCGAGGCGTGCCGGTGATCAACTCGGGCGTCTTCAACGCTGGGTTCTTGGTGGGCGGCGACTACTTCGACTACCGGTTGCCGAGCGCGACCGAAGACGCCGCCTTGTTCCGCTGGCGTGAAGCGTTCTTCGCGCTTTGCGAGCGGCACGACGTCGCGCCGTCGCACGCCTGCATCCGCTTCGGTCTGTCCCCGCCCGGCGTCGTGTCGGTCGCTTTGAACACGACGAACCCCGATCGGGTCGCGGAGAACCTTCGGTTCGCCTCGACCGCGTTGCCCCGGTCGTTCTGGGACGACGCCCGCGCGGCGGAGCTGATCTCCGACGACTACACTCACGTTTAGAATGCGTGCCGCTGCGAACCGCCCCCGACAAGAGCCCCCCACCGTTCGATGATCCGCCACGGCATCCTCAACCCGGCCATCGCGTCGCTGCTGCGACGGGTGCGGCACACCAACACGCTGGTGATCGCCGACCGCGGCTTCCCCTCGTGGCCAGGCGTCGAGACGATCGACCTCAGCCTCGTCGATGACGTGCCGACGGTGCTCCAGGTGCTCGACGCGTTGCGCGAGAATTTCGTGGTTGGGCCGGCTTGGATGGCGAACGAGTTCCTGACCGCCAACGATCAGCCGACACGCGAAGCGTTCGCCGCGGCGCTCGCCAGCACCGAGCTGACGCACGAGCCGCACGTCGCGCTGAAGCAACGCGTGCCGGGGGCGATCGGCCTGATCCGCACCGGCGACACGACCCAGTACGCAAACGTGGTCCTGGAGTCCGCATGATCCTCGATTCCCACCACCACCTCTGGCGGTACAGCCCCGCGGAGTACGGCTGGATCTCCGCAGAGATGAGCGTGCTGGCGCGCGACTTTGGGGTCGCGGACCTTGAAGCGGCCGCCGCGTCGTACGGCGTGGTCGGCTCGGTCGCGGTCCAGGCGCGGCAGACCGTCGAAGAAACCGGTGCCCTCCTCACGATCGCCGAGAGCGGATCGTTCATCCGGGGCGTGGTCGGCTGGGCGCCGCTCGCGGACCCCGCGATCGCGGAGACGCTCGACGGCTGGGCCGGCCGGCCCAAGCTCCGTGGCATCCGCCACGTCGTGCAGGACGAACCCGACGACGCGTTCCTCGATCGGCCCGACTTCAACCGGGGCGTCGCGGAGGTGCTGCGGCGCGGGCTGACCTACGACCTGTTGATCTTCGCGAAGCAACTGCCCGCGGCATTGCGGTTCGTCGATCGGCACCCGGAGGGCCGCATCGTGCTGGACCACATCGCGAAGCCTTCGATCAAGGAAGGCTTGATCCAGGACTGGCGGGCCCAGCTCACCGAGCTGGCTCGCCGACCGAACGTCACCTGCAAGGTGTCGGGCGTCGTCACCGAAGCCGACTGGAACGATTGGACGGAAACCCAGGTGCGGCCCTACCTGGACGCGGCGCTCGAGGCCTTCGGCCCCGAGCGGCTGATGTACGGCTCCGACTGGCCGGTCTGCTTGCTAGCGACTGACTACCCGCGTTGGCTCCGGCTGACGCAAGCCTGGGTCGCCGACTGGTCCGAGAGCCAGCGCGAGTCGTTCTTCTCGGGCGCCGCGACTGCCGCCTACCAACTAAACGAGGCCTCAGCGTGAAGGCGATCGAAATCACCGAGCCGAACGCCGTCCGGATCATCGAGCGGCCCGATCCCACCCCCGGACCCGGGGAGGTGCTGTTGCAGATCGACACGGTTGGTTACTGCGGGACCGACCTGAGCACGTTCCGCGGCCGCAACCCGTTGGTCACCTATCCCCGCGTCCCGGGCCACGAAGTTGCCGCCACCGTGCTCGGCGACGGCGGCGAAGCCGGCGATTGGAAGGCGGGCGAGTCGGTCCTCGTCTTCCCGTACACCGAGTGCGGCGCCTGCGCGTCGTGCTTCGCGGGCCGGCCCAACTGCTGCCAGCACAACCAGACGCTGGGCGTCCAACGCGACGGCTTGCTCGCTGAGCAAGCCGTTGTGCCGCACGCAAAGCTGATGCGGGCCGAAGGCTTGTCCGCCCGGGAGCTGGCCCTGGTCGAGCCGCTCACGGTCGGCGCCCACGCCGCGGCCCGCGGGGCGGTCGCCGAGGGCGAGGTCGTCGCGGTGTTCGGGTGCGGCGCCATCGGCCTGGGGGCCGTCGCGGCGGCGGCTAACCTGGGCGCGACGGTCGTTGCAATCGACGTCGATGATCGCAAGCTGTCGATCGCCGAGGCGTGCGGCGCCGCGATCAGCGTCAACTCTTCGAAGGACGACCTCGCGGCCCGCTTGAGCGACGCGACCCAGGACCACGGGCCCTCGGTCGTCATCGAAGCGGTCGGTCTCCCCGAGACCTTCCGGGCCGCGGTTGAACTGGTCTCGTTCGCCGGGCGCGTGGTTTACGTCGGCTACGCGAAGCAGCCCGTCGAGTACGAGACCAAGTGGTTCGTCATGAAGGAACTCGATATCCGCGGCTCCCGCAACGCGTTGGCGGCCGACTTCCAGAGCGTCATCGAGATGCTCCGCGCGGGCCGCGTCCCGACGACCGAGATCGTCACGCACGAGACCACGCTCGCCGACGCGCCAAAGGCTTTGGAGGATTGGAGCGCCGCTCCCGGCGAAGTCACCAAGGTCCACGTGCGTGTCGCCGCGTCGTGACTCCGGTCGTTTGCGGGCTGGCGATTCGCGTGGTCATCGAGTCACAACTATTCTGGTAACAACCGAACCAGCGAATCCAAGCAGTCCGACCAAGGGTCGGATTAGCGGGTCGGCTCCCAGCGAACCTTGGGCCGATCCTTCTCGAATCCATCGTCTCCTCAACCCATGAGCACCATGAGCAACTTCGCAACCAATCGACGTGGTTTCCTCGGGGCGGGCGTTGGCCTCGCTTCGTTAGGGATGACGCGCCATGCAGCGGCCGAGGCCTCTCGCTCGGCGACGCGGGCCCGTCGCGACGGGTTGACCTACGCGTCGATCGGCGTCGGGCTGCAAGGCAAGGGCTTGATGCGTGGGGCCGCCTACTTCGCCACCTGCGCCGCGATCTGCGACGCCGACGCCTCGCACCTGCGGGTCGCGGAGAAGAACCTGAGCGACCACTACCGCGAGAAGAAGCTCGCGGCACCCCGGCCCGACTTGTGCGAGGACTACCGGCGGGTCTTGGACCGTCGCGACATCGACGTGGTCGTGATCGCGACCCCCGACCACTGGCACACGAAGATCGTCATCGAGGCCCTGCACGCCGGCAAGGACGTCTACTGCGAGAAGCCGCTCACGCTGACCGTCGCCGAGGGCCGCCAGATCCTCGACGCGCTCGAAGCGACCGGCCGCGTCATGCAGGTCGGCACGCAACAGCGTTCGGGCAAGGGCTTCCAAACCGCCGCGGCGATGGTCCGCGACGGGCGCGTCGGCAAGATCAGCCGTGTAACGTGCAGCCTCGACGGGGCGCCGGGCTCGCCGGTCTTGCCGGTCGCTTCGCCCCCCGCGGAACTCAACTGGAACCGCTGGCTGGGGCCGGCGCCCTACGTCCCCTACCGCCAAGGCGAAGCGCCCAACGGCGGTTACGGCGGGCAGTTTCCCCGCAGCCGCGCCCACGCCCACTTCCGCTGGTGGTACGAGTACTCTGGCGGCAAGCTGACCGACTGGGGCGCGCACCACGTCGACATCGCGATGTGGGCGCTCAACAAGCAGGGCTGCGACCTCGGTCCATATCGCGTCGAGCCGATGATGGCGGAGCACCCGGTCGAGTTTGTCGACGGCATGCCCGCCCAAGACGACCGCTTCAACACGGCGACCGAGTTCAAGATCCGCGTCACGTTCGGCGACGGGACCGAACTCGACATTCGCAACTCGGCGGTCGATGACCTCGGCTTCCGCAACGGCGTCATGGTCCAAGGCGACGCGGGCCGCTTCCTCGTCAACCGCTCGAAGCTCGTCGGCAAGCCGGTCGAGGAGCTCGAGAGCGCCCCGCTACCGGAATCGGCATACAAGGCGCTCCACCTGGACGCCCAGCCCGGTGGGCTTTGGCACATGGATAATTTCTTCCGCAGCGTGCGTGGCGAGACGACGCCGATCTCCGACGTCGCGTCGCATCACCAGCACCTGACAGTCTGCCACGTGGCGAACCTCGCGATTCGTCTCGGACGGACGCTCACGTTCGACCCGGCCGCCGAGCGGTTCGTCGGGGACGAACAAGCCGACGCGATGCTCGAGCGGGCGCCGCGCGAAGGGTTCGAGATCAACGCCTGATGATCGATGCACCCCCTCGACGCCTCGTGCGATTCACGGCGGCGTTCGCTGCGGCGTTGTCGTGCAACGGCTTTGGCGACGCCGACGCGGACACCAGTGCTGACGCCGGCGCTTCGCTTAGCGGGTCGCGCGCGAACATCGTCCTCGTGATCACCGACGACCAGGGCTACGCCCAACTCGGGCGGCACGGCCACCCGTGGCTGCGGACGCCGAGCATGGATCGGCTGCACGACCAGAGCGTCCGGTTCGACCGGTTCCTCGTCAGCCCGACCTGTGCCCCGACCCGGGCGGCGCTGATGACCGGGCGGCACCCGATGCGGAACGGCATCACGCACACGATCCTCGACAGGGAACGGCTCGCAATCGATGCGGTCACCCTGCCGGAGGTGCTGGGCAAGGCCGGTTACCGCTCGGGCATCTTCGGCAAGTGGCACCTGGGAGACGAAGACGCCTATCAGCCACAGAACCGCGGTTTCGACGAGGCCTTCATCCACGGCGCGGGCGGCATCGGTCAAGCGTACGGCGGCTCCTGTGCCGACGCGCCCGGCAACCGGTACTTCGACCCGACCGTGCGCCACAACGGACAGTTCGTGCGGACCGAGGGTTTCTGCACGGACGTCTTCTTCACCGCGGCGATCGACTGGGTCCGCGCCCAGGCCGAGGAAGATCGCCCGTTCTTCGCTTACGTCGCGACGAACGCGCCGCACGGGCCGTTCCTGGCACCGGACGCCAACGCCGACCGGTTCCGTGCCCTCGGTATGGAGGAGAGCCACGCCGGGTTCTACGGCATGATCGAGAACCTCGACGAGAACCTCGGGCGGCTGATGGCCGAGATCGATCGCCTCGGCATCGCCGACGAGACCGTGCTGATCTTCATGTCGGACAACGGGACCGTTTACAACGGCGCTGGCGAAGCGGGCGCCGAGCTGGGGCGTGACGCGTCCGGCGCACCGCTCGCGGCCTTCAACGGTCGGATGCGAGGCTACAAGGGGAGCGTCGAAGAGGGGGGCGTCCGCGTGCCGTTCTTCTGGCGCGGGCCGGGCGCCTCGCGCGACGGCCGGACGATCGACGCGGTCACCGCTCACCTCGACCTCGCGCCGACGCTCGCCCAAGTCGCGGGCGTTGAGTTCCCGGGCGATCAGGTCGAGGGGCACAGCCTGCTGCCGCTGATCGAAGAGCCCGACGCTCCCTGGCCGGATCGCTACTTGTTCAACCACGTCGGTCGATGGCCGTTGGGCGACGAGCCGAACGATCACCGCGACAAGGGCTATGCGATCCGCGGCCCGCGGTTCCGCCTGGTCGGCGCCGATCGCCTGTACGACATGCAAGCCGACCCCGATCAGAAACGCAACGTGATCGACCAGCATCCAGAGGCGGTCGCCTCGATGACCGCCGCCTACAGGCAATGGTGGGACGCCACCCGACCGCTGATGGTCAACGAGAAGAAGCCGCTCGCCCCAAAGCGGCCCTTCCACGAAGCCTACCGGCAGCAAGTCCGCGACGGCGGCATCCCCCCCTGGCGGGCGATTCGCTCGAACGACTAGCACGCCTTTTTTGAGGTCACTCTCCTGTCGCTGCAGAGAAGATGCACCATAGAGTCACGGAGAGCGCGGAGGAAAGAAAAGAGAATAAGAGTGCCCGTAAATGACACGAATCAACGCGAATGCAAGAGCTGTCATTCGCCCGTATGCCATCTACCGAGCCCAACTCTGCTTCGCTTACCCCTTGTCCAACAGAACCTCAACAAGCGGGTCTGGCTTTGATACTCGCCAGCCTGCTCCGTGCCCTCCGTGACTCCGTGGTGAGTCTTGGCGGCGTCGAGAAACTCAACCGTTAGCGAAAGCTACTTACCATGGGGTGTACAAGGGCGAAATCGCGTCACGAACGGCGAATCCAGGTAGCTGGCGACATCAACTTGGTAGATTGTTGGCAATCGAATCGCGACGTTCGTTCAGCTGGCTCATTAATCCCTCTTTTCTAGTTCAAGCTGCTACCGACACGCTGAGCACCGGGTGCTCAGCGTTGTTCGAATCGTTGTCTCGCGTGCGGGCCCAGGCGAAAGCCACCACCCCGGTACCGATTCATCGCGGCGGCCCAACGGAACCACCCGATCATGCAACGGCGAAAACCGCTCCGTGAGCGCGTCGCGACGCGCCTGGGACATGAACCGCTCGAGAGACGCGAGCTCCTGAACGCCGACCCGGTGCTGGGGCCCATCGGCAGCGAGGAAGCGTCGGGGGCTCAAGCCGTTGAGGTCGCTGCGCCGGCTGGCGAAGGGGGCGCGACCACCGCTATCGCCCCCGCGGGCGCGATCGCTTCGGCGACCACGGGCGAGCTGAAGCTCTGGCACAAGGTGACGCTCGACTTCGAAGGACCGCAGACCAGCGAGTCGGCGACGCCCAACCCGTTCACCGACTACCGGCTCGACGTCACGTTCTCGCACGCCGGATCGGGCAAGACGTACCGCGTGCCCGGCTACTACGCCGCCGACGGCGACGCGGCGAACACGAGCGCGACTTCCGGCGCCGTGTGGCGTGTCCACTTCGCTCCGGACGAGATCGGCGCCTGGGACTACAGCGTGTCGTTCCGCACGGGCGGCAACGTCGCCGTGAGCGAGTCGCCCTTGGCGGGCGCGTCGGCCGGTTTCTTCGACGGCGACACGGGCACGCTCGTCATCGAAGACACCGACAAGACCGGCCGCGACCTGCGCGGCAAGGGGCGGCTGGAGTACGTCGGAGAGCGTTACCTGCGCTTCGCCGGCACGGGCGATTACTTCCTAAAGCAGGGCGCCGACTCCCCCGAGAACCTGCTGGCGTACGACGAATTCGACGGGCCGTTCGCCAACGACGGCCAGGGCGACAACTTCGTGAAGAGCTGGCAACCGCACGTCGGGGACTGGCGACCGGGCGATCCGACTTGGGGCGACGACCGCGGCAAGGGGCTGATCGGCGCGGTCAACTACCTCGCAAGCGAGGGCCTCAACGCCTTCTCGTTCCTGCCAATGAACATCGCGGGCGACGACAAGAACGTCTTCCCGTACACGACCTACACCGAGCGGCTCCGCATGGACGTGTCGCGGCTCGCCCAGTGGGAAGTGGTCTTCGAGCACGCTGACCACGAGGGCATGTTCCTGCACTTCAAGACGCAGGAAACGGAGAACGACCAACTGCTCGACGGCGGCGCCCTCGGCACACAGCGGAAGCTCTACTACCGTGAGCTGATCGCTCGTTTCGGGCACCACCTCGCGTTGAACTGGAACCTCGGCGAGGAGAACACCAACACGACGCAGCAGCAGAAAGACTTCGCGCAGTTCTTCCGGGACAACGACCCGTACAACCACCACGTGGTGATCCACACGTTCCCGGGCCAACAAGACGCCGTCTACGACCCGCTGCTCGGCGCCGCGAGCGAGCTGACCGGCGCCTCGCTGCAGACGACCTTCACCGACTTCCGACGCGTCCACTCCGACACGGCCCGTTGGGTCCGCGACTCGGCGGCGGCCGGCAAACCGTGGGCGGTCGCGGTCGACGAGCCCGGCGACGCCCAAAACGCGTTGCGGCCCGACAGCAACGCCGGCAACTCGCACATCGACGGGCGCAAGAACGCGTTGTGGGGCACGCTGATGGCGGGCGGCTGGGGCAACGAGTACTACTTCGGCTACGGCTTCAACGACTCCGACCTGACGCTCCAAGACTTCCGCAGCCGCGACGCATGGTGGGACTACGCCCGCTACGCTTTGGAGTTCTTCGACCGGAACGAGGTGCCGTTCTGGAACATGGAGAACGACAATGCGATCAGCAGCGCGGCGAACGACTACGGCTTCTACGACGCGGGCGGCACGTACGTCGTCTATCTGAAGGACGGCGGCACGACGAACCTCGACCTGCGCGGCGAGACCGGGCTGTACGACGTCCGCTGGTACGACCCGCGGAACGGGGGCGGCCTGCAAACGGGCAGCACGCTGCGCGTGACCGGCCTCGACTGGCGATCGCTCGGCACGCCGCCGAGCGATGTGAACCAGGACTGGGTGATCCTCGTCCGCCCCTTCGATCCGGACGCCCCCAACACGCCGCCGGGCGTTTCGATCACGGACGCGACGCCGGTCGCCACGTCGGACGGCGTCTTCCAAGAAGAGAACGGCCTAGTCCTCTTCGAGCTCGAGTCGCAGCCGGCGGCGGGCGGCTGGGAGCTGCAGTCCTCCGTGCCCGGTTTCACGGGGTCGGGGTATTACCGCTGGGAAGGACCCAACCTGTTCGGCAACCCCGGCGCGCAAGGCGTGACGCAGTACCGCTTCAACGTGACCAACCCGGGCACGTACCAGATGCGTTTCCACAACCACCGCAACGGCGGGATCCCGTTCGACCAAGAGAACGACGTCTGGACGCGGATGGACAACGGCCAATGGGTCAAGGTCTTCTCCGGCACCCAAGGCCAGTGGAACTGGGCGAGCAACTTCGACTTCGGCGAAGGCAACCGCCCCAGCGCGAGCTACAACCTCGCCGCTGGGGAACACACCTTCACGATCTCGGGGCGTTCGACCGGCTTCCGAATCGATCGGGTCGCCCTCTACAACACGTCGTTAACCGGCTCCGGGGTCGCGCTGAACCTGAACACGCCGACGTCTTCGACCGGCGTCGCGACCGGCGACCTGACGTTCGACTTGTCGGCGATCGTCGAGGATGACGGCAAGCAATCGCCCACGCCAACCCTGAGCTGGACGCTCGATGCCGGCCCGGGGACGGCGCTGTTCAGCGACCCCGACAGCCAGTCGACGCAAGTCACGTTCTCGACGCCCGGCGTCTACCGCGTGCGTCTGACCGCCGACGACAGGGAGTTCGAGACCAGCGATGTCCGCGTGATCGTCGCGCCGCCGATCGAGGTCATCCCCAGCGAGGCGAGCGTCGGCCCGCTCGACGACGCCACCGTCGAAGGCGTGAACGGGCAGAACAACAACGTCATCAAGGCGCAGCTCAGTGGGCCGGCGCGGACCGGCTACTTCAAGTTCGACGCCTCGGGCCTGAACGCGGCCGGCGCGACCGACGTGCGGCTGCGCCTGGTCGTGGCGCAAGACGCCGGCTCCGGCAAGCTCGACCTCTACACGGGGACAAGCAACAGCTGGACCGAGGAAACGATCAACGCGGCCAACGCGCCCGCCACGGGCGTCCTCGTCGATTCGGTCGACGGCACGCACCCGGTCGGCAAGGTCGTGGAGTTCGACGTCAGCTCGGTCGTGACCGGCGATGGCCCGTACACGTTCGTGCTCAAGCAAGCGAACGGCAACGACGTCTGGTTCAGCTCGAAGGAGGGGGGCTCGCCGCCGCTGCTCGTCGCGAGCCGGGCCGATATCTCGGTCGTGGGCGACTACGACCGGGACGGCGCGGTCGATGCCGACGACGGTGCCTTCTGGCGGATCAGCTACGGCGCGACCGCCGGCGATGGTCTCCTCGCCGACGGCAACGGCGACGGGGTCGTTAACGCCGCCGACTACACACTGTGGCGTGACGCGTTCGATCAGAACGCCGCAAGCGTCTCGTCGCCCGTCGTGGAGGCTGCCGCCCCGATCGTCACCCGCGCGGCAGCGTCCGGCTCGGCTTCAGCCGCCACCGCGGCGGCGGTCGCCAGCGAAACGGTTGAGCGACCGCGGTACGCGATCCCCGCACGGGCCCGCTTCGCTCCGGCAGCGACGACGACCAACGGACCGATCGAGCTTGCCGAAGCCAATCACGCGATTGACTCGGCTCACCTGCTGCTGCTCGACGACAACGAGGCGCTCAGCGCCGTCGAACCGGCGCCCGACACCGCGCCGATGGACGAATGCGGCGAGCCGAGCGAAGCGTCGGTCTCGTTAGGCGAAGCGTTCGCCTCGCTCGGCAGCGAATCCTGAGACGCCGCGGCGGCCTTCGCGGGCCGGTAGGCCTCGGGCTCACCGGTCAGCTCGATGCCGTTGAGCGTGACCGCGCCCGCTCCCCCCTCCGCGACGATCCGGACCGTGACGGCGGACCCGCCGGCGACACGCAGTGTGTGCGTTGCGGGTCGACCCGCGGCGTGGTTCGATCCGCCGTCGCCGGCGCTGCCGCCCCCAGCGGCGGAGACCTGTATCTCTCGACCGAAGGTCGGCAGATAGCGGTGTGACGAGACGCGGCCCTTGCCATCGGCGTCGGTGACGCGGACTCGTAGCGGCGGCGTCTCTTCGCGGGTGTCGGCGACACGGTGGTGCCAGGTCTTGAGCGTGTACCGGCCGTCGGCCAACCCTGAGAGGGTGAGGTCGAGGCCGCCGGCCGATTCGACCCCGTCCTCGATCAGGAAGCTCTTATCGCCGGGGACCCCCCATGTGGTCGTCCATTCGGCCGGGCCGACGCCTCGGACGGAGACCGTGACCGGGTCGGCGACCCCGCGACGAAGGACGAGTTCGCCCGGGCCTCCCTCGGCGGACCAAGCGGTCCAGCCTTCTTCGACGTGCTGCCCAATCCCACCGAGGTCGATACGAAAGCGAGAACGCCGCCTCGGCAACTCGACGAGCAGCCGCTCGCCCGACCGCGCGACCAGGTCGATCGAGGCGACGGCCGGCCTGTAACCGGGCGCCTCGGCGGTCAGCTCGAGCCGCCCCGCGATGTCGCCGACGCGGATCAGCGCGGGGGCGACTCCTCGCTGCCAGACGACCTGGTTGGCGCCGCTCCGCCCGTCGCCAACGACCTCGCCGGGGCCTTCGACCCGGAACCGCACGGGCGGCGTCGGCTCGCGGACGGTCGTTCCCTTGGCGTCGCACAGGCGGGCGTAGGCGAGCAAGACGCTCGTACCGTCGGCGACGCCGGCGAAGCCGTCCGTATCGATCGCTAACTCGAGGTGATCCGGAGGCCCGGGCTGCCGGAACGTGTGCCACGCGACGGGCACGCCGTCGCGATAGCCGATCGCGGTGATCGGCCCTTCCGTTGGCTCGAGATCGAAAACGAAGGGAGGCGATGCCAGGTGGCGCGTCGAGTCGTCGCGTTCCGCGGGCCGGGGCTCGGTGACGCCGCCGGCGTGCTGGATCGCAACCGCTTCGCAGTTGCTGAAGACCGTGAGGCTCCCCTGGCGCTGTGCGCGATCATCGGGGACCCAGACCATCGGCTCGTCGGTAAGTTCCGATCGGTACCAGTGAAAGGCGGGCTTGGGGAGGCGGAACGGGTCCCACAGGCTCGCCTTCCAGACCGAGAGATTGGGGCGTTCCTCGCCGCGTTTCTTGAACGAGAAGCCGTCGTGGGCGGACCAGAGCGTCAGCCCGATCCGCTGGGGATCGCCGCGGTAGAGCGACACGATCCGCTGATGTGCCGTGGCGTCGAGCGAGCCGCTGTGCTCCATCCCGAACATCAGCGCACCCTCTGGCGGCGTCGCGCCGCGGTAATCCATCACCGAGTAAAGGTCTGTTACGCCGCGGTGCCTTGGCCCGGTCCAGAGCGTGCCGTTGTTCATGGTAAGGCGGGTCGGGTCTTCCTCCTTCGCCGCGTAGTGCAGGCGGCGGACCGGGCCGCGATGATTGACGCCACCCGCCCAGCCGAAGACGCACGGGTGGTTCCGGTGGTTGCGGATCATGACGCGTTGCGCCCGCTCCAAGCGGTCCCACCAGAGCGGCGGGCCGAAGTCGATCCAGGGCGGCGGTTCTTCGCAAACGAGTATCCCGAGCTCGTCGCAGGCGGCGAGGAACGCGTTGTCGTGCGGGTAGTGCGCGAGGCGGACGACGTTCAGCCCGGCGCGCTTGAAGCGGATCGCGTCGCCACGGTGCAGGTTGTTCGGGACCGCGTCGCCGAGGTACGGGTACTGCTGGTGCCGGTTCGCCCCGATCAGTTCGATCGGCTCGCCGTTGAGCAGAAAGCCGGCCTCGGGCCGCAGGTCGAACCAACGTAGCCCGAGCGGATTGACGACGTGGTCGATCAACGCGTCCCCCTCCTCGACGAGGGTGTGCACTCGGTAGAGATAGGGGTCGTCGCACGACCAGAGCCGAACGTCCTCGTCGAAGCCGCCGGTCTGGACGACCGTGGCGTCGGCTCCGGCCGGGACCGTGAACTCAGTCGACAGCCGCTCGACGACTTCGCCCTCGGCGTCGGCGATGAGCGTCACGACGCGGCCCGAGCGCGGCCCGGCGCCGGCGTTGCGGATGGCGGTCTCGACCGTGAAGGTCGCGTTCTCACGCGACACCGAAGGCGTCGTGATCCGGACGCCCGCTTCGCGGGCTTCCCAAGGGAACGTCACGTGCAACGCGTCGGTCACGACCAGGCGCACGTCGCGATAGAGGCCGCCGAACAAGACGTAGTCGCGCGTGTGGCCGTCGGGCGGGATGGTCTCGTCGGGGCGGTTGTCGAGCCGGAGGGCGAGCACGTCGCGGCCGTCGCCCCGGACGAAGTCGGTCATGTCGAAGTGAAACGGCGTGTAGCCACCGACCGCGTGCCGGCCGACGTGACGACCGTTGACCCACAGGTCGGTGACCTGATGGGCGCCCTCGAACTCGAGGAACACACGCCGTTCCGCCTTAGCGAACGCCGGCAGGACGCGGCGGTACCAGCTGATGTCGCGATGAAACGTCGGCTGCGACGGGTCGTCACGCGAGTCGTCGAGGTTCAACGAAGTCAGCCGATACGCGTGCGGAACGACGACGGTCTCCCACCCGTCGGCGTCGTAGTCCGCGGCGGTCGGGTCGCCGGCGGCGGGGCCGGCGTGGCAACGCCAGCCCCGATTGAGGTCGATCACCTCGCGGCGTGACTCGGCGGACGAGCCCACCGCGACGGCCTCGCAGGCGATCCCTCCCAAGGCGGTGAAGGCAAGCAGCAGCAGAACGGGCGATCGACTCATGGCAATCCAGAAGGAAAATGAAACGACTGCGCAAAGACCGCCGCTGGGCGCCCCGGATGGCCTCCATGCGGACAATGTCGCCGATCGGGAGTCGAAGCCAGTGAGACAGCACAGAATCTCACGAGAACCGGCGATTTACACTTGCTGGACGAATCCGAGGCAGACCACCGCTGTCTCGACATTAATTCAATAAAGCTAGGCCCACGCAACAATCACGCGGCGGCGGCCGTCTCCCGGGGGAAGTCAATACGCTTTCTGCCACGTGCGTTGAGCCGCATGAGCGTAGCGCTCTCGCGAACCCGGCTCGCCGCGGCTCATCAACCGGTTCCACCCCAAGCGATTCGATGGTAGCGGAACGTCTCCGAGCAACGGCCCTGAGGGCGCTCGCCGCGATCTTCGTGACGGCCGGCGTCGAGACGGGCTTCCAGGCGACGGCAGCCGAGCCGGTCGAGGTCCGGGTCTACCCGGCGGTGCGGCGGACCATCGCGGGGGTCGGCGAACTCGACCGGAACCGTTACTTCGCGATGTGCGACGACGGCCGCAACTTTCCGAAGCGGATGCGGCCCGACGGGATCTCCGACTACCTGCTCACCGAGCTGAACGCGACCTTCGGGCGTTCCCTCGGGCCGATCTCGACGGTCACCCGCGGCGAGGCGGTTCGCGAAGACCCCAACCGGCCGGGCTTCGTCGATCTCGATCGTTTGCGGGAGGCCTGTTCGGCGCGCCGTTGGACGCCGAGCGACGACTACGCCCGCTTGATGAACGGGCGGCTGAACGTCGCCTCGCACGGCCGCGCGCACGAGTTCCCGGAGTTCCTCGGGGAGTACACGACCACCCAGGGTGACCGAGACAACAAGAAGCACAGGCACCGGCTCCCGAAGAACCTCGACGCCGCCGCCGAGTTGTCGGTCGTCGCGTTGGACGCCGGCTACAGCGACTTCGATCGCCCGGCTTACTACGAACCGATCAACGAGCCGCACTGGTCTTTCATCACGACCGACCAGCTAGCGGACTGGCACACCAAGACGCACGCCGCGATGAAGGATCGTGGCGTGCCGGTGCGGGTCGGCGGGCCGTGCCTTTCGGTCGCCTACTTTTATCGCAACGGCTTCCGGGCTTTCGACGGCCTGCAGCAGTTCATCGAGAAGACCGACGCCGGACTCGATTTCTACTCGTTCCACGTCTACGACTACGTCAACTGGGACGGGTCCAACCTCGTCGGCCGGGTCACGAGCGGCCTGCCGATCGAGGGCGTGCTCGACTTCGTCCAAACGTACGCGAACAACGTGCACGGCAAATCGCTCGACCTCGTGGTCTCCGAACACGGCGGCTACATCTCCGGCTCGCGCGGTCGGCCCGACTCCGAGGCGTTGGGGAAGCTTCTCGTCGGCGAGCGCGACGGGCTCGAAGGCTTCGAGCTGACCATGCGGCAACGGGGGGTCGCGAGCCATGTGCTGGTCAGCGCGGCGATCGGCAACACGCTCGCCTTCATGGAGCACCCGCACGTCGTGAAGAAGGCCGTACCATTCATTCTGCCCGAGTCGATGGCCTGGGATCCCGAGTACTACTCGACGATGTACGTCCCGCACGGGTTCGAGGACCGCTCGCGTTGGATCGAAACCGCTAACAGCGACTTCTTCAAGTTCTTCCGCGACGTGTCGGGGCACCGGGTCTACGCACGCAACGGAGACCCCGACCTCCAGGTCCGAGCTTTCGTCGACGGCTCGACCGTCCGGGTAGTCATGAACAACGTCTCTGACGCGGCCCACACGGTGCGGCTTGCGATGCCGGTGGCGGAATCGTTCTCGGTGCGGCGATACGGACGCAACGACGACTTCACGCCCTACCTGCGCGAGGCGGAGGCCGATCCGAACGAGCCGATCGATCTGGCCGGGCGCGAGGCGGTTGTCGTGGTCGCCGACTACGGGCGGCCGGTCCCCACACGAAAGCTGATGAGCGAGACCCCCCGCTACAGTCAGCAAACCGCCCAAGCCGCCGAGAACGGCAAGGCGGTGCGGTTCGTTGTCAATACTCCCGACCCCGACTCGGTAGTGTACGCCGAGCTCCGGATCGCGGTCTCGCGGCCGACCAACGCCTCGCCGGAGGTGTCGGTGCGGGTCAACGGTAAGCGGGTACGCGTCCCAGTTGAAGACGCCGCCGGTCGTTACGATGATGGGGAGAAGGAGTACGCCTCGACGAAGCTCGTCGCGCTCGACCCAGCGTTGTTGCGGGCGACGAACCGAATCGGCGTCTCATTCCCGGACGGCGAGCCCGGCGTCATCGGGAGCGTCGTCATCCGCACCGGCGAGCAGCGGAGCGCTGCCAAGAGCTCGGTCGCTTTCCGGCCGTAGCGGCGGACCGCGCCGGCATCGCCGGCATCGCCGGAGCCATCCCAACGGCCGGTCGGTCGTCCTCAAGGAGTCGCGTCACGTGTCGTTCTGCCCTTCTAGCCGAAGCCCGCGGCGCGCGACCCTGGCGTTGCTAGCCGCTTCGACGTGTCTGTTGGTCACGATGGAAGGCCCCGAGGCGCGGGCCGATGCTAACCCCGACGCCCCGGACAACCGGGTGAGGTTCGGCGAAGAGGTGCGCCCTATCCTTTCGGACAAGTGCTACTTCTGCCACGGCCCCGACGAGGAGAACCGGGCCGCCGACCTGCGGCTAGACCTCTCGGAGACGGCTCGCGAAGCGATAGACTCGGGCGAGTTGCTCCGACGCATCCAGAGTGACGACGAGTACGAGCAGATGCCGCCCCCGGAAGCGAAGCACGCGCTGACCGAAGCCGAGCGCGAGGTGCTCGAAGCTTGGATCGCCGAAGGCGGCGAGTACGAAGCCCACTGGGCCTTCGAGCCACTCCCGGAGGAGATCGAGCCGCCGGTCGATCCCGATGACGGTTGGTCGCGCGGACCGATTGACCGCTTCGTCCGCCGCAAGGCTGTCGAAGTGGGCTTCGAGCCGACCGAGGAAGCGGCGCCGGCCCGTTGGCTTCGTCGCGTGAGCTTCGACCTAACGGGCCTTCCGCCGACGTTGGACGAGCTCGACGCCTTCCTCGCCGATGCAGCGAAGCCCGACCAACGCGAGCGGGCGTACACGGACGCCGTGCGTCGGCTGATCGACTCGCCCGCGTACGGCGAGAATCTGGCGATTCCTTGGCTAGACGCCGCCCGCTATGCGGATTCGTACGGCTATCAGTCGGACAAGCTCAACACGCAGTGGCCGTACCGCGATTGGGTCATCCGCGCGTTCAACGAGAACCTGCCGTACGACCAGTTCCTGACCTGGCAGCTGGCGGGCGACCTGCTCGCGTCGCCAACGACCGATCAACGCCTGGCGACGGCATTCAACCGGCTGCACCGCTTGAATAACGAAGGGGGCGCCGTCTTCGAGGAGTGGCGCCTCGAGAACGTCGCCGACCGGGTTCACACGTTCGGGACCGCCGTCTTGGGGCTGACGCTCGAGTGCTGTCGCTGCCACGACCACAAGTACGATCCAATCCCCGCGAAGGACTACTACGCGCTTTCCGCCTTCTTCAACTCCATTGATGAGAACGGAGTCTACGACAATTCAGAGAAGGTGCCGGCGCCGTCACTGTTACTGCCGACCGACGAGCAAGCCGCTGAACTGGAATCGCTCAGCCGCGCCGTCGAAGCGGCCGAAGCGGCTTACCAGCGGTCGTGCGACGACGCGGAACAACGGTTCCAAGCCTGGAAGCCGTCCGACGCGACGCTCCACGAGGTCCCCGACCTCGAGCGCGCCCTCAGCTTCGATGTCCCGTACGACAAGACGTTGAAGGAAGAGGTCTACTACCCCGCGTCGGGCGACCGAGCCCTCGCGGCGCCCCTCGCCACGATTGAAGTGCAGGACAGCCCGCTGCCTCGCTTGGCGCCGGAGCGGTCGGCCGACGGACGGGCGTCGTCCGCCGAAGCGACGGCCCCGCGGCTGGCGGTCGGGCTCGACGGCGAGCGGGGCGTCGTGATGCCGGGCGTCGAGCCGCCCGACCGCTGGAAGCCGTTCTCGATCGTGCTCTCGCTCCGCGACACGAAACGCACCCCGACGCGGTCGGTGATCGCGCAGTGCAGCCACGGCCAACTCGCGTTCAACGGCTGGGACCTCACGATCACCGACGGCTACCTCGAATCGCGGATGTACCGCGTCTGGCCCGGCAACGCGATCGGCGTCCGCACCAAGGAGCCGATCCCGGCCGACGCGTGGCATCAGGTCACGGCGACCTACGACGGTTCGTCGAAAGCGGCCGGGCTGAGGCTCTACCTGAACGGCGAGGAACTCGAGACCCGGGTCCTCCGCGACGCGATCAAGAAGCGAGCGATGGTCGAGGTCATGCACGGCGGCGCCGTCACGATCGGCCAACGGTTCCGCGACGTCGGTTTCGATGGCGGGCTGGTCGACGACGTCCGCGTCTACAAGCGGGCCCTGACGCCCGCCGAGGCGACCCACCTCGCGACGGGCGAGCCCGTCGAGCCGACCGCGGCGCAGTACGCCAGCGCGTTCGACGCCGACGCCCGCGCGGCGCTCGCGCGGCTGACCGAAGCCCGCGAAGCGCTGATCCGGGCCGAGGAGTTGATCCAAGAAGTCCCCATCATGGAAGAGGCCGCCGAGCCGCGCGAAGCGCACGTGCTGGCCCGCGGCGCATACGACGCCGAGACGGGCCCGGACACGCTCGTCGAGCGGGCGGTCTTCAGCGACTTCGGACCGCGGTTCCCGGCCGACGAGCCGCTCGACCGACTGGGTCTTGCCCGCTGGGCGACCGACCCGGAGCACCCGCTTACGGCGCGCGTGTTCGTCAATCGGATGTGGGCCAACTTCTTCGGCGCCGGCCTCGTCCGCACGCCCGAGAACTTCGGCCTCCAGGGCGAACTGCCGACCCACCCGGAGCTGCTCGACTGGCTCGCGCGGGACTTCGTCGAACACGGGTGGGATATCAAACGGCTGTGCGAGCAGATCGTACTGTCGGCGACCTACCGCCAGGACTCGAAGCCGTCGCCCGAGTTGGCCGAAGCGGACCCTGAGAACCGCTTGCTGGCGCGGGGCCCGGCGTACCGGCTCGACGCGGAGGAGATTCGGGACCTGGCGTTGGCTGTTTCGGGGCGGATGAACCGCGCGATCGGCGGCCCGCCCGTTTCGCCCTACCAGCCGGGCGACGACCTGTGGAAGGAGTCCAACTCGATGTCGCCGTCGTACCAGCAGTCGGTCGGCGTCGATCTGTACCGCCGATCGTTGTACTCGGTTTGGAAACGGACCGCCCCGCTGCCGAACATGATGGCGTTCGACACGCAGTCACGCGAGGTCTGCACGGTCGCGCGCCCGCGCACCAACACGCCGCTGCAGGCGTTGGTGCTGCTGAACGACCCGCAGTTCGTCGAGGCGGCCCGCTCGTTGGCCGAGCACTCGATGCGGCGCGGCGGCGACGCCGGCGACCAGATCGCGTGGGCCTTCCGGTCCTTGACCGGCCGCGCGCCTGACGACCGAGAGCGAGCGGCGTTGATCGCCCTGCTCGACGCCGAGACCGCCCACTACGCGGACGACCCCGACGCGGCCGCCGGGCTGCTGAGCATCGGCGAAAGCGACGCCCCGGCGGAGCTCGACACGAACCGGCTCGCGGCGATGACCGTCGTCTGCCAAGCCGTCATGAACCTCGACGCCACGGTGTGGAAGCGATGAAACGACTCAACGCAGAAGCGACCGAACGACTGCTGGGCGTCAACCGCCGGCACTTCTTGAAGCAGAGCAGCGCGGGCGTCGGCGCCGCGGCGCTGTCGTTGCTGCTGGGCGACAAGTCCCACGCGCTGGGCACGCACTTCGCCCCGAAGGCGAAGCGGGTCATCTACCTGTTCCAATCGGGCGGCCCCGCACAGCAAGACCTCTTCGACTACAAGCCGCTGCTCAACGAGCGCAACAGCGAGGAGCTGCCGCCCGGCATCCGGGGTGAGCAACGGCTCACCGGCATGTCGGCCAACCAGTCGTCGCTGCCGTTGGCCGGCTCGCGCTTCAAGTTCGCCCAGCACGGCGAATCGGGGGCGTGGCTCAGCGACCTGCTCCCGTACCACCAAGAGATCGTCGACGACATCTGCTTCATCAAGTCGATGAACACCGAGGCGATCAACCACGACCCGGCGATCACGATGTTCCAGACCGGCTCGCAGATGGCGGGCCGGCCGTCGTTGGGCGCGTGGCTCTCGTATGGGCTGGGCAGCGCGAACGCCGACCTGCCGTCGTTCATCGTGTTGGCGTCGGCCGGCCAGGGCGGCCAGCCGCTCTACGCCCGGCTCTGGGGGAGCGGCTTCCTCGACTCGCGTCACCAAGGGGTCCGCCTCCGCTCGGGCGCCGACCCGGTCCTCTACCTGTCGAACCCCGACGGCGTCTGCAGCTCGCGGCGCCGCGCGCAGCTCGACACGATCAACGACCTCAACCGACGCCAGTTCGAGAACGAGCTCGACCCGGAGATCGAGTCGCGCATCGCCCAGTACGAGATGGCCTTCCGCATGCAGACCAGCGTGCCGGAGGTGACCGACCTCGCGGACGAGCCCGAATCGACCTTCGAGCTGTACGGCGAAGACGCCCGCAAGCCGGGGACGTTCGCCGCCAACTGCTTGCTGGCGCGGCGGCTCGCGGAGCGTGACGTCCGCTTCATCCAGCTCTACCACCAGGGGTGGGACCAGCACGCCAACCTGCCGGAACAGATCCGCGGGCAAGCGAAGGAGACCGACCAAGCCTCCGCGGCGCTCGTGCGCGACCTCAAGCAACGCGGCATGCTCGACGACACGCTCGTCATCTGGGGCGGCGAGTTCGGCCGGACCTCGTACACGCAGGGCCTGCTGACCGCCGACAACTACGGCCGCGACCACCACCCGCGGTGCTTCACCACCTGGCTGGCGGGCGGCGGCGTCAAGCCGGGCGTCACGCACGGAGCCACCGACGAGTTCGGGTACAACGTCGTCTCGGACGGCGTGCACGTGCACGACTTCAACGCGACGGTGCTGCACCTGCTCGGCATCGACCACGAGCGGCTCACGCACAAATACCAAGGCCGCCGCTTCCGCTTGACGGACGTACACGGATCGGTGGTCAGCCCGATCCTCGCGTAGCGTGCTATACAACAAGGTTGTCAAACGATTTCGACCGGCATTTGCTGATCGATCGCAACTTGCAGCCCTGTGTCCGAGTGTTGGATTGTCACATAACGCGTATGGTCTGTGATCGGCAGCCGAAAAGTGCAGCGCCCGGCGGGCCCCTTGGGGCGCCCGAATCGTGCAGCGCGCCGCTGTGCCGAGTGCGGTAGCCCAGTACTTTCGGACAGCGGCGGGGCGTTGTTGAATCACGCCGCTTGCGCCGGGGCGTGTTCGGCTTCGAACTGCTCGGGGCTCTTGTAGCCGAGCGTCTGGTGCCGGCGTCGTGGGTTGTAGAACGTCTCGATGTAGCGGAAGACGCTGAGACGCGCCTCGCCCAAGCTCGCGTACGCCCGGTGGTTGGTCCACTCGTGCTTGAGGCTCACAGAAGAAGCGCTCGACCACGGCGTTGTCGTAGCAGTTCCCGGTCCGACTCATCGAGACCTTGATGTCGAGCGTCGCGAGCGTGCGTTGGTAGTCGTCGCTGGTGTACTGGCAGCCCCGGTCGCTGTGGTGCAGCAGCTCGCTTCGCCCGGGACGCCGCTTCTTCACTGCGTCGTGCAACGCTTCGCTCACCAAGTGCGATAGCCCACGACTTTCGGACAGCGGCGGGGCGGGGCTCTACGCCGCTAGGACCGGGGCGTATTCGGTTTCGAACTGATCGGGACTCTTGTAGCCAATCGCTTGATGAAGCCGCTCGCGATTGTAGAACGTCTCGATGTACTTGAACACGCTCAGGCGAGCCGCCTCAAGGTCGGCGTAGCTCTCGTGGCCCGTCCATTCGTGCTTGAGCGACCAGAAGAACCGCTCGGCCACCGCGTTGTCGTAGCACTCGCCAGGCCGGCTCATCGAGCAGGTGACCCCCAGCCCTCGGAGCGTCTTCTGGTACGCGTCGGAGGTGTACTGGCAGCCGCGGTCGCTGTGGAGCAGCAGCCCCTCGCCGGCCGGCCTCCGCGACTCGATCGCACGCCGTAGCGCCTCACCGACCAGCGGCGTCGCCAGCGACTCGCTGATCGACCAGCCAACCACCTTGCGGCTGAAGAGGTCCAGCACCACGGCCAGGTAGACCCAGCCTTGTGCGGTCGCCAGGTAGGTGATGTCGGTGACCCACTTCTGGTTGGGACGCGTCGCGTCGAAGTCACGGTCCAGCAGGTTGGGCGCCGCTTGCTTCAACGGGTCGGCCTGCGTGGTGGTCGGCGTGAAACCCTTCGAAACCCGGCTTCTCAGGCCCATTTCTCGCATCGAACGCGCCACCGTGTTGCGGCACGCCCGCTCGAGCCCTTCGCATTCGGCCAGCTTCTTGGCGACCTTGCCGCTGCCGTAGACCCCATGCGAATCAGCGTGGACCTGCCGCACCGACGCGTCGATCCGAGCCCGCCGCTGAGCACGCGGGCTCGGCGGCCTGTCCACGGAGTCGTAGTAGCCCGACCTCGAAACGTCGAGCACCTCGCACATCAGGGCGATCGGGAACGAGTCGCGGTTCGCTGCGATCCAGGCGTACTTCACTGCGACTCCTTCGCGAAGTACGCGGTTGCTTTTTTTATCGGGTATGGATGGGGGTCGTTGAGTCGGTCTGCTGGCCGTGGTCCGATAGCGGGACCGGGTCAGGGGACGGAATGTTGATCCACGGAATCCCAGTGACGCGACGGGCCACTCATTCCGGGGCCGGCCGAGAGATCCTATGGGCCTTGAGCCCGCTTTTTTACCTGGCCGCCCCCACGGCCCACCCGGATGGGCTCCGAGCCCGAAGAGGTAGTTGCCGAGCGGCCCGGCTCGTCCGTCACGCATCCCGAGGACCAAGCCATGAAGCGGTTCATCGGCCTGGACGTCCACAAGACGGTCGTCGAGGCGTGCGTGATCGACGCGGGAGGCAAGCGACTCTTCCGACGCCGGATCGAGTGCACCCGCGAAGCCTTGCTGCGGCTCGGACAGGAATTGACGCCGGAAGACAGCGTCGCGTTGGAAGTCACCACCAACGCCTGGGCCGTGGCCGACCTGCTCCAGCCGCTGGTTGGCCGGCTCGTTGTCAGCAACCCAATGAAGACCAAGGCGATCGCCGAAGCGAAGGCGAAGACCGACAAGGTCGACGCCGAGGTGCTGGCCCAGCTCCTGCGATGCGACTACCTGCCCAGCGTCTGGGTCCCCGACCCGGCGACCCGGTCGCTCCGCCAGCTGACCAGTCGCCGCGAGCGGCTCGTCTCCGAGCGAACGCGGCTGAAGAACCGTGTCCAGAGTGTGCTGGCGGGCCGCCTCGTTCCGGTCCCGGTGAAGACGCTGTTCAGCCAGGCCGGATTATTGTGGTTGGCCGACTGCGAATTGCCGACGGACCAACGATCGCTCATCGAGTCGGACCTGCGGCTGGTACGCCACTCACGCAGCGACTGCTCGCTCACCCCAACCGCTTCGGCCGCCCGGGCGAACGAGTACTTCTCTTCAACGACCAGACGCACCGCCTCTCGCTTGAACGCCTCGTCGTAACTCCGACGCTTCTTCGATTCGATCATCTCGGACCTCCTGGCGATAGATTAGCTCGACCCGCCCGCTGTCCGAAAGTACTGGGCTACCGCACTCGGCACAGCGGCGCGCTGCACGATTCGGGCGCCCCAAGGGGCCCGCCGGGCGCTGCACTTTTCGGCTGCCGATCACAGACCATACGCGTTATGTGACAATCCAACACTCGGACACAGGGCTGCAAGTTGCGATCGATCAGCAAATGCCGGTCGAAATCGTTTGACAACCTTGTTGTATAGCACGCTACGCGAGGATCGGGCTGACCACCGATCCGTGCACGTCGGTCAGGCGGAACTCACGGCCCTGGTAGTGGTAGGTGAGCCGCTCGTGGTCGACGCCCAAGAGGTGCAAGATCGTCGCGTGTAGGTCGTGGATGTGGACTCCGTCGGAGGCGACGTTGTAGCTGTACTCGTCGGTCTCGCCGTGCGTGTGGCCCGCTTTGACGCCGCCACCGGCCATCCACATAGTGAAGCAGCGTGGGTGGTGATCGCGCCCGAAATTCTCGCCCTCGAGCTTGCCCTGGCAGTAGCTGGTGCGGCCGAACTCGCCGCCCCAGATCACGAGCGTGTCGTCGAGCAGGCCGCGTTCCTTCAGGTCGGTCAGCAGGGCCGCTGTCGGTTGGTCGGTCTGCTTGCACTTTGCCCTGATGCCGCTGGGCAGGCTGGAGTGATGGTCCCAGTCTGGGTGATACACCTGGATGAAGCGAACCCCTCGCTCCGCGAGCCGGCGGGCGCGGAGGCAGTTGGCGGCGTACGTGCCGGGCGTGTTGACGTCTTCACCGTAGCGAGCGAGGGTCGCTTCGGACTCGTCAGAGAGATCGGTCACCTCCGGCACCGAGGCCTGCATCCGGAACGCCATCTCGTACTGGGCGATCCGGGTCTCGAGTTCGGGGTCCTTGGTCTGGGCGAGCTGCATCTGGTTGAGCCGCTGGATGCGATCGATCGCCTTCCGCCGAGCTTCCCGCGAGACGCCAGGAGGGCTGTTGAGGTAAAGCACCGCGTCCTTGTCGGCGCGCAGCAGCACTCCGTCGTAGCGTCCCGGCAAGAACCCGCTGCCCCAGTAGCTAGAGACCAGTGGCTGACCCTCACGGTCGTTCGAGACCAGCACGACGAACGCCGGCAGGTTCTCGTTTTCACTGCCGAGCCCGTAGGAGGCCCACGCCCCCATGCTCGGCCGGCCGGGAAACTGGGACCCGGTCTGCATCATCGTGACGCCAGGGCCGTGATTGATCGCCTCGGTGTAGACCGACTTGATCACGCAGAGGTCATCGACGACGCCGGCCGTGTGCGGGAGAAGGTCGCTCACCCAAGCGCCGGACTGGCCGTGCCGATCGAACTTGAACGGCGACCCGACCAGCGGGAGGCTCGACTGGCTTCCGCTCATCCCGGTGAGCCGCTGACCGCCGCGGACCGAGTCGGGCAGTTCCTGGCCGTGGTCTTTGTTGAGACGCGGCTTGTAGTCCCACAGGTCCATCTGCGAGGGCCCGCCGGATTGGAACAGGAAGATGACCCGCTTGGCCCGCGCCGCGTGGTGGAGCCCCGAGTCGAGCGGCGAAGCGGCCGCCCTCGCGCTTTGTCCCATCAGGTGCCCGAGCGCTATTGCTCCGACGCCGTGGCCGAATCGCGAGAGGAACTCGCGGCGGCTGAAATCTTCGGGAGCTTCGTGACCCGTGCACAGCGCGGAGGCGCCGCAAGAGTGGCTTACCGACATCGGATCGCCTCATCGAGGTTCATGATGGAGTTAATCAGCACGGTCGCCGCGGCGAGCTGGGCGCAATCGACCGAGTCGCTGTAGGTAGCAGCCCCGACGGTGAGGAACTCTTCGGCGGCTTGTGCGTCAGCACGGAATACCGCCAGTTGCTCTTCGTACGCCGCAACGAGCACACCGATCTCCTCGGTCTCGGCGGGGCGGCCCGTGAGCGACTCGAACGCTTCACCGATCAGCGGCTCGATTTCGTGCCCGTGCTCTTGAATCAGCCGCTGAGCGTACACGCGAGCGGCTTCGACAAACTGCGTGCCGTTGAGCAGCACGAGCGCCTGAAGCGGCGAGCTGACCATGTCGCGCTTCAGCAAGCACACCTCACGACGATTCGCGTTCATCGTCATCATCACCGGCGAGGGCGACGTGCGCTTCCAGAACGTGTAGAGGCTCCGCCGGTACAATTCCTCACCGCTGCCCGTGTCGAGCGGGGTGTAGGCAAGCGCGAGGTCATACGGCTTCACCGGTGGACCACCGACGCGATTGACCAACAGCCCACTGACAGCTAGTGCGTTATCGCGGACCATCTCCGCCGACAGGCGATTGCTCGGCCCACGGCTCAGTAAGCGGTTCTCCGGGTCGATCTCTCGCACCTCAGGACTGACTACGCTGCTCTGCCGGTAGGTCGCTGACAGCACCATCGTTCGAAGCAGCCGGCGGACATCCCAGCCGCCGTTGACGAAGTCTCTCGCCAGCCAGTCGAGAAGCTCGGGATGGCTCGGCGGCTCGCTCTGGCTTCCGAAGTCCTCGGGGGTCCGCACGAGTCCGGCGCCGAAGAGCATCTGCCAGTAGCGATTAACTGCCACGCGGGCGGTGAGCGGGTGATTGGGCTCGAAGAGCCAGCGCGCTAGCCCGAGTCGATCGGCCGGCTGGTCCTCTGGAAAGGCGGGCAGGAAGTGGGGAGAGCAGGCCACGACCTTCTCACCGTGATTGTCGTAAGCGCCGCGTTCAAGGATGTACGCCGGCCGGGGCTCCGATCGCTCGTGCATCACGGTGATGGCCGGTATGCCGTCCATCACTTCGTTCCAGCGTGTCCGCGCGTCGCGTAGCTCGTCCCTGGCTGCGCGAACCGCTGGATCGATCGCGGAAACGTAGTAAGAGAGGAGGTCGCCCTCGTCTGCGAACGCCAGCGCCTCGCCGTCGAACCCGTGTCGAACCTCGATCGGCGTCAGTGTCCGGTCGTACACTCGGAAGTCATCGACAACGCCGCCCTTGAACCCACGGTCGCGGAATCGCGAACCGATCGCGAGGTCATAGTAACCCGCCCGCCAGTCATTGATCGTTCGCGTCAGCGAGTCCTGGACAACACTTGTCTCGGCTGCTTCGCCATCGACATAAATGCGTAGTCCATCCGCTCGGCTGGAGCCGTCGTAAGTGACGGTGATGTGCGTCCACTGTCCTGACGAGAGGACATCGCCCGTCTCGATAGCGATCGCGTTGCCGGGCCAGAAGTGGGCGATATTCGCCCTCAGGTGGGCGCCCCGTTGGACCAGGGCGTAGCCGATGCTCCCCGCGTCGTCCCAGCCGCGTGAGCGACGCCAGATTACGCCGCGCTCGTCGACCTCATTTGGCCGAACCCAGATCGAGACACTGATCGGTTCGTGTCGCTCGATATGACCCACACCCGGCACAACGACGGAGTCGTCGCCAGTAAGCCGAACCCCGTTACCGGCGACACCCTCAACGACTTCGTTCAACTTGTTAGTGATTGCCGGCCGCGACTGATCTATTCGATTGACGAAGGCCCTTACCGTATCAGGCTTGAGTGGCTTCTGGTTCGTCTCGACGAAGCCGCCGTCCTCCTCGAACAAGAGCTCCTCGGGGGGCGAGGGGTCCTGCTCGTCGAAGTCGATCCGAGCAACGATTCCTGGGATCGACAGTTCGCCCGGGACGACGTTCGCCTCCCACGCGACGAAGCGTTGGGAGGCCTTATGTTCGGCTTCCTTCAGCTTCTCTTCCGCCTTGCGAACGCCGCGCTCAGCCACGGAGAGCGCGGCTTCCTGCTCCACCGACGGCAGAGGCATCGCCGGTGTGGGCGTCGCGTCAGTGAAGTATGAGATCAGCCCGCGTTCGTCCACATTCGCAAAGAACGACGTTAGGCCGTAATAATCCTTCATCGTGATGGGGTCGAACTTGTGGTCGTGGCACCGCGCGCACTCCATCGTCAGGCCGAGGAACGCCGACGCGAAGGTGTGTGTCCTGTCCGCGACGTTCTCGACACGGAACTCCTCGACCACGCTACCGCCCTCTTTCTTGTGCGAGTGTAGCCGGCAGAAGACCGTCGCCAGGCGTTGCTCACGCGTCGGCTCCGGCAGCAGGTCGCCGGCCAACTGCCAGGTCACGAACTCGTCGTAAGGCTGGTTGCGGCGGAACGCCTCGATGACCCAGTCTCGGTAAGGCCACACAAAGCGTTCGTCGTCTCGTTGGAACCCGTACGAGTCCGAGTAACGGGCAACGTCGAGCCACTCGCTCGCTATCCGCTCGGCGTGGGCGTCGGATTCGAGGAGTCTGTCGACAACTCGCTCGTACGCGTCGGGAGACTTATCGACTAGAAAAGCATCGATTTCGTCGAGTGCAGGTGGCAGTCCGGTCAGATCCAGGGTCACGCGGCGGAGCCAAGTGCGGCGGTCCGCCTCACGATTGGGGCGTAGCTTCGCGGATTGGAGACGCCGATGCACAAAGCGATCGATGGGCGAGCGGGCCCAGTCGTCGCCCGATTTGGGCGTCTCGACTTCGGCAGGAAGTGGGCGGAAAGACCAGTGCTGGGCGTAGGCCGCGCCCGACTCGATCCACCTGCGTAGGGTCTCTTTCTCCGCTTCGGTGAGAGGCTTCTTGGCCTCCGGCGGCGGCATCAGCAACTCCGGGTCGGCCTCATGGATCCTCTCGATCACGAGACTCGACTCGGCGTCCCCCTCAACGATTGCCCCGTAGTCGATCGCCTCGTCGCGGAGGTCCAGTCGAAGCCCCGCTTCGCGGCTGTCTTCAGCTGGCCCATGGCAGAAGAAGCATTTGTCCGACAGGATCGGTCGGACGTCGCGGTTGAAGTCGATCGCCTCGTCCGCGCACGCCGCGGCCGTCACGGCGAGCACAACAGTCGCTGCGAGGCTTGGAACCGACACGAGTGGCGAATGGCCGGCGGCCGAGTCAGCGTTCAGTCTGATGCGGCTCATGGTGGCCAACGCGGACATGATGAGGTTTGGATCGAACCATCGAGCCGGCGGCGATCCGCCCTGGCGAGAACCAATGGCCAGCATCGGCCAGCGGGCGGGTGCCTGGGAAGCAGTGCGTCTCGAAACCCTATTGTATTTTGTCGACAAAATCAGTCTACTCAGCGGGTTCACCCGACGCAAGTAGTCCGCCGGCTCCTCAGCGTTCTCCAAGTGAGTTGAGAACCAAGCTGGTGCGAAGCTCCCTTCGTGGTTTTAGGCTTTTAGCTGGTCGCCGAAGAAACGCAGCGTCGTGGCGACGTGCGTTGCCCAGTACGCCCAGTCGTGGCCGCCGGGGTGCTCCACGTAGATGTGTGGTAGGTTTATGTCGAGTAGTCGTTGGTGGAGCGCTCGATTCGCGTCGATCAGCGTGTCGTCGATTCCGCAATCGAATCGAAAGGGGGGCAATCGAATCGCGCTGGCGGCAAGTGCGCCGAAGGCCGATCGCTCATCGTCGCCACACCCATAGTCGTCGAGGTCTTCTTCAACGAACTCGCCCATCTGCACGAATTCGGTAATCGCCGAGTGGGCGGCGAAGGCGGCAAAGTACTCGGGATGCTTGGCAGCCAGCCGCAGGGCGCCGTAGCCTCCCATCGACAGGCCGGCGATGAAGCGCATCGCGTCAAGCGACGTTGGCAGTCCGGCTTCGACCATTGCGGCCGGGACGTCGCGGACAATCCAGTCGTCGAAACGGCGCCCGTTGTGCGGCAAGTACGCGGTCCCGTCAAACATGAGTCCGTCCGACGGCATCGCCAGGAGCATCCGCGGGAGCTGCCCGGCGTCGATCATCCGCTGGGCGGTGAGGTGAACCCCCGCCTTCTGTGACCAAGACCAGTGGCTGCCGTAGACGCCGTGCAGCAGGATCACGATCGGAAGGACCTCATCGGACCGAACACCTCGCGGCACGAAGACGCAGATGTCACCGCGGCCTTGCAGGCTCGGCGTCTTGACGGTCAAGAAACGCAGACCGGCCGACTCGTAGGCCGGATCGGAGACTTCGATGGTGCGGAATCGTGACACTAGTGTGGCGTCGGGGTTCAATCTAAGCGCAAGACGCCCTTGGCGATGCGGCCGTTGAGCATGTCATCGAAGGCGGCGCCGAGGTCCTCCAACGCGTACTCGCGGCTGATCAGCTCGTCGAGGAGGAGTCGTCCGCTGGCGTAGAGGTCGAGAAGAACGGGCAGATCAATCGCGGGTCGGCATCCACCGTAGAGCGGGTTGATATAGGTCTTGTCCCACTCGAACAGATTCATGTCGATCGAGATCTCTTGCTCGATCCCCGACGCCTGAACGGCGGTGCCCCCGGAACGGATCATAGCTAGAGGCGAGGCGCCAAGCTCCGGGACAGCGGTCGCTTCGATCGCCACATCAGCACCAAGACCCCCACACAGCCGCTCCACCTCGGCGGCGGCGCGAAGTAAGCCGCGATCGTCACGCTCAGCGAGGATCGTGTGGGTAGCGCCGAATCGCCGCGCCAACTCTAGCCTGGTCTCGCTCAGGTCGATCGCGATAACCCGGCGGGCGCCGGCGATCCGGCAGCCCTGCACGGCGTTGAGCCCGACCCCTCCGCAGCCGATCACGACCGTGTTGTCACCCGGACGCACTCCGCCCGCTTTGACGGCGGACCCGAAACCGGTCATGACGCCACACCCGATCACGCAGGCAGACGCCCAAGGGATGTCGATTGTGATCGGTACGATCGCGGCTTCACGGACGACGGTCGCGCCACTCATGGTCCCGAGCGCGAATGAGCGCTCGATCGGAACACCGTTGAGTCGGGTCGCCGAATCGTGGGCGTGTCCGCCCGCAGGGGCGGGGGCGGTGACCGTGTTGTTTCTTTGGCAGAGGTTCTGGTGGCCGCGCAGGCACATCGGACATGCTAGGCACGGGATCGCCCAGTTCAGGAGAACTCGATCGCCGACCGCGCACGCAGTTACGCCGTCACCGATCGCGGCGACGACACCCGCTCCCTCGTGGCCGACGACCACTTGCCGGTCCCAGCGGAGCGAGTCGTGATCGGTGTGGCAAACGCCCGAGGCCTTCAGCGCGACCAAGACCTCACCCGGTCCGGGCTCGCCGACTTCGATCTCGCGGATCGAGAAGCCGCCCTCGGTGTCACTGATCGCCGCCTTGGTGGTGATCATATAAAACTCCGGGCTGACCCGGCTCCGCAGATCACTCGTACGTCTCGCGGCGAAGGAAGTAGCCCTTCAGGCTCTCGTCGACCTCGAAACGCCGTATGTACCCGGAGTGCTCGGCGACTTCGTGGCAGAGACCCCAGCGTAAACCCTCCAGCGGCCCCTTATCGTGGTCGGGCGTGCGAAAGAGGCCGTTCGCTTCAGGCGCGCCTTTGATGTACGCCATGATCTCGAAGTTCAGACCGTCGGGCGCCCACTGAAGCGTGTTCCGCTCCGGGCCGTCGGTTGTCAGCATTGCGGCGATCCCGCCGTCGTAGTGCCAAACGCACACCTCGTGGCCCGAGTTCGTGATCGGGTTGTAATCACTGCGGACGTACGGGCCTTCGGGCCGATCGGCGATCGCGACGCCCCACTTCGTCTCGCGGCCGCCCATAAACATCTCCTCACCCATCGGTTCGCCCTTGTAGTACAAGTAGAACTTGCCACGGTACGCCATCAGGGTCGGGTCGTGGGTCTTGTGGCTGTCGAAGCTCCCCTTGGCCTTTACGAGAAACCGGTTGTCGAAGTCGCCGTCCCACTCGCCGTCCTGGGCCGCCGAGAGCACTGGCCCGGGGAGCTTCTCCCATGGCCCGTCGGGGCTGTTGGCCACGGCGATCGACACGTTCTCGTACGAACGCCTCAGGTAAGGCGACTGTACCACCTGATAGACTAGGTAGTATTTGCCGTCGTGGGCGAGCACCTCGGGTGTGAAGACGCTGCGGTCGTCGTAGGTCCCCGACTCGCCGCGTGCAATCGCGACACACTGTTCGGTCCAATGCCATCCGTCGTCGCTCGTGGCGTGCCACACGTCGCAGTGGTCCCACGGGAAGGTTTTTGCGTCGAGGTCGCCCGAACCGAAACCGTGGCTCACCCCGGTCGAGCGGCTGTACCAGACGTGATACTTGCCGCCGGCGTAGATCACGGCGCTCGGGTCACGCCGAACGATCCCATTGCGCTCTTCAGCGAGGTCGCCGGTGATGGGCTTGGATATGATCTCGCAGTACCACTCGGGCCCCTTCAGATAGTTCTTGGCCCGCTTGGTGGCGGCACTTTCTTTCTTAGGCACCGACGAAATACCTTTATTGAGGACCGATACAAACCGCGGCTAGGCCTGAACAGACCGAATTGCCGACTTGCCCGCGAAGGCGGCTTGGATCTCTTCGATCGACAGATTCTTCGTTTCAGGCAAGCAGAAGTGGAGGACGATCAAGCCGAGCAGCGGGATCGCGATAAAAGAACCGAAGACCGCTGCCGCACCGAAGGTCGAGAGCGCGACCGGGAAGAGGAACTGCACAACGTAGCTTGTCATCCCCGTGACAAAATGAAAGATCGGGATCGCGACTCCACGCACCGAAGTCGGGAATATCTCCGACAGCAGGATCCACATCACGGGCCCGACCGAGAACTGGAACGCTGCGATAAAGCTGAGGATGCCGCCGACGATCAGTCCGGCTGGCAGGTCCACGGAACTCTCTAGAAGCAGGTTTTCGTGCCGGCGGGCTTCTGTTTCGCCGATCGCTTCCGCCAGCGCCGACTTGAATGCCATGTCGCTATCAAACGGCTTTCCGAGCAGCGGGCTCAACAGAGTGACATCCAGCCCCGCCGGTAGGGTCGCGACGCCCGTCTCGGTCAGCCGGTACTTCGCTTGGCTGAAGCCGTAGGCGCAGAGTCCAAGGCTCGCGATGATCCAGAAGAAACCTAGCAAGACGACCGGTCTCCGGCCGAGCCGATCGACGACAAACAGAGCAAGTACCGCGAAGACGGCGCTGATCACGCCCATAACTGCCGCCTGGACGAACGCCGCATTCGTATCGAATCCGAGCTGCTTGAAGACGGTCGGGGCGTAGAAATAGATCGCGTTGATGCCGGTCGCTTGCTGGGCGATGGCTATCGTCAAACCGATGATCACCGCCGTGCGCAGGCCAGGCTTCAGCAGCTTGTAGACCTGGTCGAGGACGGGCAGGTTCTTGCTTTCCGCGTCGAGCCCCTGCTTGATTTCAGCAAGCCGCTCATCAAACTCGCTCTCCGGAGCAATCCGGCGCAGGGCTGCCTCGGCTTCCGCGTCGCGACCTCGGAACATCAACCACCGAGGGCTCTCCGGGATCAAAAAGAGCAAGCCGAACCAGAGCAATGCGGGGGGGATCTCCGACCCGAGCATGTGGCGCCACAGGTTGTCGGGCTCCAGGCCGATCGAGCGTATCCACGGGGCGTCGGACTGGCTCGCGGCCACGATACCGAGATTTATGAAGTACGCCCCCGAGAGTCCGATCACCGTGTTGATCTGGCTGAGCGTGACCAGCTTGCCACGCCACCTGCTAGGAGCGATCTCACCGATATACATCGGCCCGAGCGACAGCGACGTGAACGCCAAACCGCCGAGGAACCTAGCGGCGGCGAGCTGCCACCAGCTCGGAGCGACGGCCGACCAGATTGCCGACAGCACGTAGATGAACGCAATGCCGAGAAGCGTCTTCTTGCGGCCTAGAGCGTTGCAGAACCAGCCGGTCGCGAGCAACGCGAAGAGAACGCCGAGTCCCGGTGAGCTGACGACAAAGCCGAGCCCCCAGTCGCTGAGGGAGAACTCCTCACGGATCAAGTCCACGCCGCCGGAGATCAAGACTGCGTCGAGCCCGAAGATCAGCCCTCCCAGGGCAACGATTGCCGAGTAGACGATGGCTCTTGAGTTCGATGGGGCCATAAACACTTCCTGGTTCGCTACAATTGCTGGGAGACCTACGGGGCCTCTCGTACGACGTCGATCACGGTGCGGTTGCCGTACGTGCTCGTGAGCGTGCGGCTCCACTGCCCGTCCGGTTCCTCACCGATGACCACACGGTAGCTGTCCACCTCGGGCGTTCGGGGCTGGTAGGTGTCGCCCTGGGTCCGCAAGGACGAGACGACTCTACCGGCCTTATCGTAGACGCTCACCACCTGCGACGGCTCACGGAAGCGCAGCTTGGGCAACTCCGGCTTGCCTCGCTGCGGGAAGTTATCGGCCTGTGAAATTGTGATCGGCCAGCCCTCGTACGGCTCTGCCGACGGGTCGGTGATATCGACGTTGCGTGGCCAGCACTCGAACGTGATGGTCCGCTTCGGCTTGTTGAAGCGAATCAACCCAAATCCGGCGGCGCGGGTCGAAAGCTCCTTGCCTTCGGCCTGGCGCTCAGTGGCCGTCGGGTTGGCCGCGGCGTGCATCGTTATCTTGTTGCCGAAGCCGTCTAGGAAATCACCCGTGTGCCAGGGAGCGCCGGGCCGGCGGTTGCCTCCAGGCTGCTTCGGGTCCCACCAGCGGAGCCAGTAGTTGGCGATCGCTGGCGTGGCAAATCCGTACGAGGCGTCTCCCCACTCATCGAGGCCGTGCTGCACCACCGTTCCGAGGTGCTGGTCGCCCGCTAGGTGGCACGCGAACCCTTTGCGGATAACGGACAATGCCCGATTGCGGCCCGACTGGGGCCAGCCATTTGAGTCGAAATCCGCAAGCAGCTCGCGTTCTTGGCTGCCCGAGTAGTTGCACGTCTGGGCGAACGCCGTTTGCGAGAGGACGCACTTCATGTCGGCGTTCCGCCAGTCGGTTACCCAGTGCTCAAGAAAGCGCAGCTGGCGGTCGCCGAGCAAGACGGCTTCCTCCGCATCGAGGTCGCGAGGCTCGTACCCAGGCTCAGTGATCGAGTCAGCTCGCCCCTTCCGATTGCCTTTGAAAGGCCCGGGCCCCGACTTGAACTTCCGGTCCTCAAGGATCGCGAAGCTGACCCCACCCCAGTTGAGATGTGTGTAGTAGACGCCGATGCCCTGGTGGACCGGAGTCGGGTCGAAGGGGTCGGGCAGATGGCTTGTTTGGGCGCGCTCGACTTCCTTCACGTACTCTGGCGGCATGTAGTAGCCGCCGGCCTGACCGTCGCGTTCGGCGCACCGAATGCCCGAAGCTCCCCACAGGTTGGCTTGGCCGACATCGTGATCGTCAGGCAAGCAGACGGTCGGTGTGTTGCGGAGCAGATCGCCAAAGTCGCGGCCGAACTGCAACCAATAGTAGTAGTGGAGGCTGTGGTCGTAGACTTGGTCACCGGCAAAGAACAAGAGGTCCGGCTTCACCTTGGTTAGATTGGCGACGATGTCCGCCTTCGAGAGGTCGCCGCCATGTGCGGGCTTCGTCGAGTTGCACGACAACGCAGCAACGACAAACTCGTCTTGCTCATGCGGATTGGCTTGGACGGTTCCTTTGTAGAAAGCCGTCCCGTTGTGCCGTACGCGGTACGGATGCGAACGACGATCGTCCCAATCGTCGACGCGGAAAGCAGCCGTGAGGCCCGGGTAAGCTATATCGGCCGCATCGACCGTGATCCAGTCCGTATTCCGCAGCACCTGTAGCTCAGCCCGAAAGGGCTCGTGGTCGTGGATCGGATAGAACTGCGCGGTGAGCTTCAGTGTTTTGTTGTGGACGGTGTACAGGGCGAAAGCGATACGATCTATAGCCGGACGATCGTAGATTGATCTTTCGGCGGCCTCAATCGACACCGAGGCGATCAGCGCAGCGATTATCGCCAAGGCCCGCTTCGGAAGAGAGGTCATACACTTCGATCAACAGAAGGGAAGATGCAACCAATACCTTCGTGCCGAACTAGTCGGGTTGCGATGGAGGGAACTTTGACACGGCCTTGCCGTAGGCATCCGGGTAGAGGCCGCGGTTGATCAACTTAGCAGCCTCCACCATCGGCTTGTAGGGCACGTCTGCGACGTTCACAAAACCAACGTTGTAGTTCTCTCCATCGTGGGCCCTGCCAGTGAGCGGCGAATCGATGTACTGGAACCAGTGGGCGCCAACCAAGTAAGGATTTTCGACCACCGACCGCATGTACTTCTTGTACATCTCGGCCCGGTCATTCTGATCGACCGCGTGGATCAGTCCCGGATTGGGCAAGCCCGAGTCGGTCGAGCCGATGTGCCACTCGCCGATAATTGTCGGCCGATCGATCATCGGCAAGAACTTCCAATTGCGCTCGCCGATCGCCTCGTGGTAGAAGTTGAAGCTCATCACGTCGCAGAACTTGCTGGCCGCCTTCCAAACCTCGGGCGTCCCTCCCCATGGGGTAAGGCGGCATCCCAGGTACTGGTGGTTGGGCAGCTCGCTTTGCAGGGCATTGTGGACAATCCGGAAGTATTGCTCAGCATACTGCTCGCTCAGCAAAGAGAGGTCTGCGAGGAGTTTTGAGCCCTCATCACCGTCTTCCCATTCGTAGCCGGAGGCGAATTCTCCCCATGAGTTGAACTGCTTGTTCCAAGCCTCGTTGAACTCTTCGATCGTGGTGTACTTGCGTTTGAGCGTCTCAACAAACGCCGCTTTGGCAGGCGAATCGGCCGCACCGAGTGTCAGAGCATGAAGCACGATTCCATAGCGCTTGCGTGTTGACTCGGTGTTGCCCCACGCCTTCTCGTTATCGATGAAGACCCCGACGCACCACGGGCTGTCCTTCACCTCATCGGCAACTACCTTTGTGGTAACCTCGGCTCGCCGTTTGAACTCTGGGTCGAACACGTCGGGCATCGCCCCCCAGTAGCCTCCGCTGAGAGTCTTGAAGTCGCCGATGATCCAACCGTTGGCGAAGAAAGGGATCCGGTGCTCTTCGTAGAACGCCGCATCGGCCCAGTTTCCGAGGCACGTGAAGCCCCAGTTGAGCATCCGATCGGTTGTGATCGCACGCCACGTTTCTTGGATATCACCGCTCTCGGGCAGACCGTAGCGACGTTCGAGATTCGCCAGATAAAAGCTGAATACTTCGCCGTGTGGTGTCGGGCCGATATGGGCGGATCGACGGTATCCGTAGTACTTAGCCAGTGGGTCAGAATAGACCGGAAGCCACTCAAACAAGCGGCGCCGATAGTCGTAGGCGATGTAGCTTGTTCTACGAGCCTCGTCGGATGAGGGAACGATCCCCAGCGAGTCCTCGGGCGTCACTTCTTCCGGGTCGCGATAGCGGACCGACTCGTCTTTGAAATCGACGCCGGTAAAGGTGGAGGTGTTAGCCATCCGGGCGTTGGCGATGCCGGTCGCGAAGTAGAGGTAGCCCTCCGGATCGACTAGCGCCCAGCGGTCGCCAAGCTTCTGCGGTCTAAAATAGCCGGTTGCTTCGAACCGGGGGCCGCTCTTCCACCCGCCGAAGCGGCTGCGATCGGGCATCGGCCCCTCCGAAGCAAGCTCGGCGAGTTCTTCCTTCGCAATCCGCTTCAGTTCCTCCTCCGAGTGGACTTTCTGTTCAAAGTCGCATTTGGCATTTTGGCCGAACTGATCGACGAGGTTGGTGAGGTAGTCTTCATTGATCGGCGGGTTCGAGACGAACCGCAAGTTGTCGATAACCAACGTGTCCTCATCGGCGGTATCTTGCACGTAGAATTCGATCGACTTGATGCGGGAATAGTCAACCTTGTATCGAGGGTTGTTGGTTACTAGCTTAGTGCCTACCCCGTCTAGCGATGGCGGGTCGTCGCGAAGACCGCTGCCCTCTCCGATATCCGGTCCTGATAGGGGGTAGTAATAGGTCTTCGTCTTACCAACTGGCACTGCGGTCATCCTTCGCACGGAGCCGCCGTTCGCGCTGGTGACGACGCATTGCAAGTTGATCGAGGTCGGGCCGGTGCTCGCGGCGTCGAAAGAGAAACGGCAGTCACCAAGCTCGCTTACGTCCCATGGCTCGTCGGGCGTGATTCGGATGCCCGACCAGCCCGTGTCGATGGGCAGCGTTACCGCTAGCGCCTGCCGACCATCGGTCACGCCCCCGTCATGGGTCAACCGCGCTGATGCGGCAACGACTTCCACCCCCGTCGGGAGCGTCGATTCCTCGAACGAGTGCACAGCGATCGCGGCCTCCTCAGCGGCCACCGGTAGAACAAGCACCGACACTGTGACCAGAAACACGGTCGGGACAAGAAATCTATTGGTCATGGCGACGCTTTGAGGATGAGCGGTAATCAAAGGAGAAAAGTGCACAGAGGCAATCGCGATCGGAAGTTTCCAGGAGATCGTTGGCTTAAGAGTCCGTTCTAGACGAACTTGATGCTAGCCGGCCTGTTGGCCCCTAGCTGTTTCTAGCTGGACGGAACCCCCCACGCACGCCGCTCCAGCGACCTTCGGAGGGCAAAGTCGTTGGTTTCAGGAGACGAGATCTGCGTCCGCTGCCGAGTGGCATCGGTTACGGAAGGAGGTATACTGCCATGGGTAAACAAGCTACAGACGACTGTCTATTGTAGACAATCTGGGCTGCTGCCACAACTGCCGCTCCGTCTTTTCGGTGAGCCAAGATGACCGAGATCCCCGTTGCTCGCACGATCCGCGAGCAGGTAGCAGACCGCATCCGAGCCGACGTTCTCTCCGGGAAAATCACCGAGGGGACTAGCCTGCGAGAGCATGCCCTGGCGAAGCAGTACAGCGTAAGTCGCGCGCCGATTCGAGACGCTTTGCTGCAACTGACGCAAGAAGGATTGCTCGTCGCCAAGCCAAACTGCGGCGTTCGGGTCGCCGCCGTCAAGGAAGAGACCCAAGGGCTCCTAGTCGAGTTACGCCGGCAGATTGAGGTAACCGCGTTGCGAAACGCATTCGAGAAGTTCGACGAGCACCACGTAGAACGACTTCAGCGGACAGTCGATCGGCTAGAGGCCGCTTGCGTGGCGAACGACCTGGGGGCTGTCGTTGAGAATGACATGGCTCTGCACCGCCTGATCATCGACGCGACCGGAAACCCCGACCTTCTAGCGATTTGGCTACCGATCGTAAGTCGGATGATGCTCCATTACGAGCGTCACAACAACATGCTGGAGAGCCATCAGGAGCACGCCCGTATCGTCGATGCCATCCGATCCGGAGACGAAGAGGCAGCGGTGGATGCCCTGTTGGTGAATATTCAGTAGGGCAGCTTTTTGGCCGGCAGTCGCACGCCCCCCCCCTGGCCTGCTATCGAAAAGCTGATCCACCACTCATGAAGGTCTCAACCGCCCGAAGGGCACGGAGACCGAAGGATGAGCGAGAAGCGTAGGAAGCGGCATTCGCCTGAGCAGATCGTCAGGAAGCCGCGTGACGCGGACGCGATGTTGTCGGCGGGCAAGGACCAAGCGGCCGTACTACAGGCCCTGGAGGTGAGCGAATCGACGCTCGACCGCTGGCGGAAGCATTACGGCGGGATGAAGTCCGAGGAGGCGGTCCGCCTGAAGAAGCTAGAGGAGGAGAACAACCGTCTGAAGCAGCTGGTGGCGGACCTCTCGCTGGACAACCAGGCCTTGAAGATCGTCGCGGAGGGAAACTTCTGAGCCCTTCCCGGAAGCGGGCGGCGGTGACCCGGGTGCGATCGCAGCTGGGTCTCTCCGAGCGGAGGGCGTGCCGAGCGATCGGCCAGCCGCGATCGAGTCAGCGATACCAGGCGAAGCCGCGTGGCGACGAGCCGCGGCTGGTGAAGCGGATGCTGCAGCTGGTGCGGAGGCGGCCGCGGTACGGCTACCGGCGGATCGCGGCGTTGCTCAGGGCCGACGGCTTCCGGGCGAACGAGTCGCGGGTGCTGCGTCGGTGGCGGAAGGAGGGCCTGAAAGTGCCTCGGAAAAAGCGGAAGCGGCGGAGATTGGGCGTACTGTGATCGGCAGCCGAAAAGTGCAGCGCCCGGCGGGCCCCTTGGGGCGCCCGAATTGTGCAGCGCGCCGCTGTGCCGAGTGAGCCGTTAGCGGGAAGCTGATTAGCCGTGGGGTGACGGCCGACGCGAGGGCGACGACGACGGGGCTCAACCGGACTCTAGATCGGAAAGAAACCCCACGAACAGCGGCTCGGTGAGCCCCACCCGGCTTCGCCGTCGCGTCGGTCCTCGCCCGCCGCTGGGGCCGACGCGGCGGCGGAGTCGGGTGGGGCGGCCCCCCTCTTGGGGACGCCGCCGAAGAACTCGAAGGCCCGCTTGTGGCCCTCTTGGAACGCCTCCGTGCACTCGCGTGGGAAGGCCTGCACGTAAGAAAGCCTCCATCTTGGGCCGCTGACGCGGCTGGGCGCGTCGGTAGCCGGGCGGCTCGACGTTCCCAACGATCTTCTCGACCGTTCGGTAGTTCAGCTGGTACTCCTTGGCCGCCTGACGGCGGCTCAGCTCCCCCGTCAGCACGCGGCGACGGACCTCGGCCCACAGCTCCATGTCGGTTAGCACTCCTTGCGCCTCGCTCGCCGGGGGAAGCAGAGATAGCCCTCGGGAGGGGGCTTCGCCCCCACCCTCGGGCCGCGGGCGATGCGAGGGCGTCGGCGTCGGGGCGAACCCCCGCTCGCCGTTGTCCGAGCCGAGGTGCGGAACCTCGCATCTCCGGGCCCTACCCACGATTATCCCGGATGGACCTAAATTTCTGGCTCGAAGGCAGTGTGGAACCCTTGCGTGCGAAGGCCTGATGTGTCTATTGTTAACATCCGACAGTACGCAATTCGGCCATCCGTGGTTGAATCGCTCTCCTCCCAGGCCCGGAAAGTCTCAAGGGTAGGCTGTGCCGATATCTCGGACGATCCGCGAACAAGTGACTGGACAGCTACGCGATGAAGTCGTCGGCGGCCAGCTCGCGCCCGGGTCCGTGCTCCGTGAGGCCGAGCTGGCCGCGCGGTTCGGAGTGAGTCGCGGGCCAATTCGTGACGCCTTCTTGCAGCTATCCAACGAGGGGTATCTCGCCTATCAGCCGAATCGCGGCGTAACGGTCCGGCACCCGCCCGACCAAGCCGATCGTGAGTTCATCGCGGCCTTACGTCGCCAGATCGAGGGGCACGTCACCGCCCGCGGGGTGCCGAGCATCGATGACTCCTCTCTGGAGGATATTCGCTCCTTGCTCGTAGACCTGCAGATCGCTTGTAACCGAGGCGACACCGCCGCCGTACGGCGATGCGACCTCGCTTTCCACGAAGCGATTTTGACCGCGTGTGGCGGCCAGAGTCTTATCCCGGCGTGGAAGCAGCTCTGTTCCCGCATGGCGTTTTCTTACGAGCGACTTTCGGGCTACAAAGATGTCTACACCGAACACGAAAAGATTTTCCGCGACTTGGAGTCGCGAGACGCTGACGCCCTGCGAGAGGGGCTCCGCGCCAACATCATTTGACGCGACTCCTACTCACCCCCAGTACAAGAAGCGAGAAGCGAGCACCACATGGCCTCGGCGAGATATGACGGCAATCGAACCATCTCAGTCTGCGACACCGTTCCAGTCCAGCCGAGCTCAGGAGAGGTACGCATCGACGTTTCGTACTGCGGCGTCTGTGGCACGGACATGCACATCTTTCACGGCGCCATGGATGCTCGTGTGGCGCCGCCGCAGATAATTGGACACGAAGCCTCGGGGGTTGTCGCCGAAGTTGGCGAGGGGGTCACTGCGGTTAAGCCAGGCGATCGGGTTGCTGTGCGGCCACTATTCTTTGGCGGACCCGCCGCATACGACCGCGGACACTCGCACATCGGTAAGAACCTCAAATTCATCGGTATTGACGCACCGGGGGGTATGCAGTCCTCCTGGACGGTGCCCGACTACACGCTACACAGGCTTCCAGAGTCCATGCCAATGACTCACGGGTCAATGATCGAGCCTGCAGCGGTCGCCTGCCACGATGTCCGCCTTGGCGAAGTCGCGCCCGGGGAAACGGTTGTTGTGATCGGGGGCGGGCCGATCGGGCTGTTGATCGCGTTGGTGGCGGCCGACAAGGGAGCCCGGGTCCTCCTCTCAGAGGTTAACTCGGCGCGTCGGGGGCTTGCGGAGTCACTCGGCCTTGAAACGATCGATCCACGCTCCATCGATCTCGTCGGTGCGGTGACGGACCTGACCGATAGTGCGATGGCCGATTGCGTCTTTGAGGTGTCTGGGTCGGCCCAGGGCGCCGAAGCCATGACCGAGCTCGGTTGCGGACGTGGGCGAATCGTGATGGTCGCAGTCCACCCGGAACCGAAGCCGGTTAACCTCTTCCGCTTCTTCTGGTCCGAACTGCGATTGATCGGAGCGCGGCTCTACGAGCCGCAAGACTTCAACGAGGCAATTCAGCTCGCGGCGAGTGGCAAACTCCGGCTCGACCGGTTGATTACCCAGATAACACCGATCGGTGATGTGCAAAGCGTGTTCGAGGCGATCGACGCTTCCCCAGATGGCGTCAAGTACCTCATCGATTGCCGCTAGCAACCGGTTCCGAAAGATTCTGCTAGTCCCCAACACATCAAAAGGTCTTGGTGTGCCAACGATTTCCGCGAAAGGCTCCTAGAGAATGTCTGCACTCGAATCGTTCTCACTCGCTGGAAAGACCGCGTTGGTCACGGGGTGCTCGCGCGGCATCGGTCGCGCGATGGCGTTGGGTCTCGCCGAAGCCGGTGCCGATATCGTGGGCGTCTCCGCAACGCTGCCTCCCGATGGAGGGGCCGTCGGCAAGGACATCAGACGGATCAACCGCCAGTTCCGCGGTTTCGCCTGCGACTTCTCCGATCGCCAAGCCGTTCGAGACTTCGCAAGAGAGGTCCTCCACACGGGACCACAGGTCGACATCCTGGTAAACAACGCAGGAACGATCCTCCGCCGTCCCGCTGCGGAGCATCCCGACGAGTACTGGGACAAGGTCGTCGAGGTCAACCTGAGCTCACAGTTCGTGCTTTCTCGCGAGATCGGAAGGGCGATGGTCGAGCGTGGGGCCGGCAAGATCATATTTACCGCTTCACTCCTGACGTATCAGGGCGGGATTACCGTGCCGGGCTACGCGGCGAGTAAGGGCGGGATTGGGCAGCTCACGATGGCCTTGGCCAACGAGTGGGCCCCTCGCGGCGTCAACGTGAACGCGATCGCCCCCGGGTACATCGCAACCGACAACACGCAGGCGCTCCGCGACGACCCGGTGAGGAGCGCGCAGATACTCAGCCGCATTCCGGCGGGCCGTTGGGGGACACCGGACGATTTCAAGGGCCCCGTTGTGTTCCTTGCATCGGCCGCATCCGACTACATGCACGGGGCCACCATCCTGATTGATGGCGGCTGGATGGGCCGCTAAACGACGGCGAACAGTGATAGCAAAGGCGAAGCCATGACAAATTTCAGCGACGACGGCAAGTATCATCGGATGTTCATCGACGGCGAGTTCGTCGACGCCCGCTCGGGTGAGTCCGTCGATGTCGAGAACCCGGCGAACGAGGAGGTCATCTACTCGGTTCCCAACGGCGGTGTCGCCGACGCCGTCGCGGCGCTTGAGTCGGCCGACAGGGCAAAGGCCCAGTGGGCCGCTACGCCCGCCGTTGAGCGGGGGCAGATCTTGTCGCGACTGGCTGGACTGATCAGCAAGAACCGCGAGCGACTCGCCAAAATCCTAGTTCGCGAAATGGGCAAGACGTACACGCTAGCGCTTGGGGAGGTAGATGTCTCGGCCGACTTCATCAACTTCCCGGCTCAGTCGGCACGACGGATCGAAGGCGACATCCTGCCGTCTGACTTACCGAATGAACATATCCAGATCCACAAAGTTCCCTATGGCGTCACTGTGGGTATCGCCGCGTGGAACTTCCCTCTCGCCTTGGCTTGCCGGAAGATAGGACCGGCGCTGACGACGGGCAACGTTATGGTGGTCAAGCCGCCGACGGTTACCCCGGTCGCGGTGCTCTGTCTCGGCGAGCTCGCGCTCGAGGCTGGAGTTCCTCCGGGTGTGCTGAACCTAGTCGCCGGCGGCGGATCGACTCTGGGTGAAGAACTGGTGACCAATCCTCTCACCAAACTGATTAGCATGACCGGGTCGACTTCGACCGGTCAGCAAATCTTTCGCAAGGCCGCTGAACGGCTTACCGCCGTCCGGCTCGAGCTCGGCGGTAAGGCGCCGTTCATCCTGCTGGCCGACGGGCATGTCGACAAGGCGGTCGAGGCGGCCGTTGTCTCCCGCCATCTCAACAGCGGTCAAGTCTGTACATGCCCTGAACGATTCTATATCGAAGATGCTGTCTACGACGAGTTCGTAGAGAAGTACTCCGCGCGGGTCGGGGCCCTTCGTCTAGGCGACCCCATGAAACCAACCACCGACATTGGACCTAAGGTGAACGCGGCAGAGACCCAGCGGCTGGAGCAGATGGTCGATGACGCTGTTGCGGCGGGCGCGCGGGTGGCGATTGGCGGCAAACGACCAAGCGGAGCGGAATTCGAGCGTGGGCACTGGTACGAACCAACCGTCTTGACGGAGTGCACCCACGAGATGGCGGTGATGCGTGACGAGGTCTTCGGCGTCGTGAGCCCGTTCATGCGTGTGTCGGGCTTCGAGGAAGCCCTCGCACTCGCCAACGACAGCGACTTTGGGCTGGCGGCATTTCTCTTCACCAAAGACTTAGTCAAAGTGCAACGAGCGGTGGCCGAGCTTGAGTTCGGGGAGATCTACGTGAATCGCCCGATGGGCGAGCAGCGCCAAGGTTTCCACAACGGACACAAGCTCAGCGGGATCGGTGGAGAGGACGGAAGGTACGGCATGGACAACTATTTGGAGAAGAAGACTATGTACGTCAACTTTGGATAGCAGCGCCATCAATAACGCTACTTGCTTTTCAGTTTTGCAACGAACAAAGATCTGCCGGGTGTCACGGGATGAAGATTCAACAAGTCGATATCAAGCTGTACCACGTACCGCTGAAGCAGCCGCTCCAAGACGCCATCCACGGCGTCCAACGCGACTTTTCTTTGATCGTCGTGAGCCTGACGACCGACGACGGTGCGACCGGGATGGGGTACACGTACACAGTAGGTCAGACGGGAGGTTCTTCTGTCGCCGCGCTGCTGGAAGACAACCTCGCGCCGCTCGTCATCGGCGAGGACCCGCGGCGGACCGAACACCTCTGGAACAAGATGTGGTGGGCTACGCATTACATCGGGCGAGGTGGGATTGCTTCATTTGCCATCTCAGCGATCGACATTGCGTTGTGGGACTTGCGGGCACGTCTCGCGCGCGAACCCCTCTGGCGCTACTTAGGCGGCTACGACAGCAAGGCTGAGGCCTATGGCGGCGGCATCGACTTTCACCTTTCGATCGACGAGCTCCTCCGTCAGACGGAAGGCTTCTTAGACGAAGGTCTTCGGGCAGTAAAAATCAAGGTTGGTCGTGAATCGATCGCCGAAGAGTGCCAGCGCGTAGCCGCCGTCAGAAGCTTGATTGGCGACGATAAGAAGCTTATGGTTGACGTGAACATGAAGTGGAGTGTCGAGCAGGCCCTCCGCGCGTCCCGCGCGTTCGCGGACTACAATGTCTACTGGATCGAGGAACCGACAACCCCCGACGACATCGAGGGCAATCGGCGGATCGAGACCGAAGGCCCGACGCCGGTGGCCTCGGGTGAAAATCTGCACACGATCTACGAGTTCAAAAGCCTTATCGCCGACGGCGCCGTGTCTTTCCCTGACGTGGACATCTCGAACGTCGGCGGAATCACGGCGATGGTGAAGGTCGCCCACATCGCCGAGGCGTTCAATCGGCCTGTCACCACCCACGGCATCCAAGACCTCCACGTCAGCTGCCTCGCGGCGATCCCGAACGCCTCGTTGCTGGAAATCCACGCCTTCCGAATCGACGACTTCTTGGTCTACCCGCTTCAGATTGTGGACGGATACGCCTATGCCTCGGATCGAATCGGGCACGGTGTCGTGATCGACTGGGAGAAGATCGAGAGCCACCTTGTCAGCCGGCGATCCGTGAGCAACGGGATACGCTACGAACAGACGCCGTTCGCGGACTCACTGGCGTAACCCGGATGGCAGCCATGGACTCAGCGGATCGCGTCTTCGAGGAACTCGCACGGCGACGGTTGGTCCCGGTCGTATCCGAGCCGAACCCAGACGCCGCGTTGCGAGTCGCCGACGCCTTGGTGAGTGCGGGGTTGCCTGTTGTCGAGCTCGCCCTTCGAGCCGAAGGGGCCATGGCGGCGCTACGGGCCATTGCGCGACGTGGAGACGTCATCGCGATCGCCGGCACAGTGCTGACCGCGGAGCAAGTCGACCAAGCCGCTGATGCGGGCGCCCAGATGATCGTTTCACCGGGTCTCAGCGAAGTCGTCGTAAAGCGTTGCTTCGAACTCCAGCTCCCCGTTTGCCCTGGAGTGGCTACGCCGACAGAGGTGCAGGCGGCGCTGTCGCTCGGTGTTGCCAACCTGAAGTTCTTTCCCGCAGAGGCGGTGGGCGGTATCGCCATGCTCAAGGCGCTCTCCGGTCCGTTCCCACAGGTGCGTTTCATGCCAACTGGCGGAATATCGCCGGGCAACGTTCGGGACTATCTCGCGCTTCACTGCGTAATCGCGTGCGGTGGCAGTTGGATGGTTTCGCCCAGCCTCTACGAAGACGGCCGATTCAGTCGCGTTGAATCCGCAGCCCGCGAAGCGGTCCGCCTCGTCGCCGAATTGAATTAGTGTCTTCCCGTCCGAGTCGTTCCATGGCCCATCTCAATCTGCGCGATGCCGACAGCTGCCGCTACGACCTCGTCTCCCTAGGCGAAGTTATGCTCCGTCTCGATCCGGGCGAAACGCGCGTGCGCACGGCGAGGCAGTTCCGCGTCTGGGAGGGGGGCGGTGAGTACAATGTAGCGCGAGGCCTCAGACGCTGCTTTGGACAGCGAACGGCGATCGTGACCGCGCTGGTCGACAACGAAGTCGGACGCCTAGTCGAGGACTTAATGCTTCAGGGTGGCGTAGCCACCGATCACGTCCGTTGGCTACCCTTCGACGGCGTGGGTCGCACCGCACGAAACGGCCTCAACTTCACCGAGCGCGGATTCGGAGTCCGCGGCGCAGTCGGATGCAGTGACCGAGGCCACACCGCGGCGAGCCAACTCAAGCCCGGCGATATCGATTGGGATGACGTCTTCGGTCGGCTTGGTTCCCGGTGGCTCCACACCGGCGGCATCTTCGCAGCCCTCTCGGAGTCGGCCGCCGACACCGTCGAAGAGGCCCTCACAGCCGCGCGTCGGCATGGCGTTGTGACCTCCTACGACCTCAACTACCGACCCTCGTTGTGGAAGGAGATTGGCGGAGCTGATCGAGCCCGCGAGGTGAATCGTCGTCTAGCGCCGTTGATCGATGTGATGTTCGGCAATGAGGAGGACTTCTCCGCTTGTCTTGGACTTGAGGTAGAAGGAGTCGACGGCGACCTCACTCACCTACCCGTTGAGGCCTATCGCCGTATGATCGACCGGGCCTCGGAAGAATACCCAAACTTCAAGGTGATTGCGACGACGCTGCGAACGGTCCACTCGGCGACGGTGAACGACTGGGGCGCACTCTGCTGGGCAGAGGGAGAGTGTCATGAGGCCACTCACCGGAAAGGCCTTGAGATCCTTGATCGGGTTGGCGGCGGGGACAGCTTTGCGTCGGGATTGATCTTTGGGCTGCTCCAGGGCTTCGAGCCCGCTAAGGCGCTCGAGTACGGGGCCGCCCACGGCGCCCTGGCGATGACGACGCCCGGTGACACCTCCATGTCGACCTTGGCGGAAGTAGAAAAGCTAGTCGCGGGCGGTTCGGCCCGCGTCGATCGATAGACGCATCGCACCTCCCGAGGAATCTAGTGAAAGCTCTGACCAAGAAGTTCCTTCTCGCTTCACTGCTCGCGTGTGTCGTGGCTGAATGCGTAGCCGAGACACGTCCCAACATCGTCGTGATCCTCGCGGACGACATGGGATACGCCGACGCAGGCTTCAACGGCGCGACCGACATCCGGACCCCAAACCTCGATCGGCTCGCCGAGTCGGGAGTGGTTTTCACGAGTGGCTACTGCAACCATCCCTTCTGCGGACCGAGCCGCGCGGCGTTGCTCGCGGGTCGCTACCAGCATCGATTCGGCTTCGAACACAATCCTCACTACGACCCCGGCAACCCACACCTCGGGATCGACCCGAACGAGAAGCTCTTTCCAGCGCGTCTCCAGGAGGTTGGCTACACGACCGGGGGCGTCGGCAAGTGGCACCTTGGAGCGGCCGCCCCTTTCAATCCGCTGAATCGCGGCTTCAATTACTTCTACGGATTCCTAGGGGGAGGTCACGATTACTTCCGGATCGACCTGAGTGCACCGCTCGACACGGCTTACCTCACCGGCCTCGTCCGGAACAATAAACCGGCCGGTTTCGAGGGCTACCTCACAACCGCGTTGAGTCGCGACGCCGTCGAGTTTATCGAACGGCACTGCGGTGAGCCATTCTTTCTGTACGTGGCCTACAACGCACCGCATTCGCCGTTGCAAGCACCAGCCGAGACGATCGCCAAGTATGGGCATATCGTCGATGAGAAGCGTCGTGTCTACGCAGCGATGGTCGACGAGATGGACCGCGGCGTTGGGATGGTGATCGACTCGCTCGAGCGAACACACGTACGCGACAACACGCTCGTCTTCTTTCTCAGCGACAACGGCGGCCCCCAGCCGATGAGCTGGAACCCGAACTACGGCAATAGCTCTTCTAACGCGCCTCTCAGGGGCGGGAAGACAAACCTCTACGATGGTGGCATTCGCGTGCCGTTCGTTGCGTCGTGGCCAGTGGGTTTGCCGGCAGGTAAGAAGTTCGACCAACCGGTCATTGCGCTCGACATCGCTCGCACCGCAGTCGAATTAGCTGGCGGCGACGCCGATTCGGAGCCTGCACTTGAGGGCGTCAACTTGGCGCCCTTTCTGCGAGGCGAATCGCTCGGGAAGCCGCATGATTTGCTCTACTGGCGCGACCTTGGCGGGGCTCGGTGGGCAATCCTCACCGGCGAGGGAACGAAGTGCGTGGTCGACGATCCGAGGCGAGCCCCTGAGGTCTATCACCTTCCCAACGACATCGGTGAAACGACCGATCGATCTTCTGAAGTCGGCCATGAGGTTGCTCGTCTCCGGGCATGTTGGCGGACTTGGGACGCGGCCAACACGGGTAACAGGATCGTGCCCGCTCACGACTACCAACGCCTGCAAGCCGACTTCTTCCAGAGCACCGCGACGGCAAGTGAGGCAGACTGGCACAGCGAACGGGAATCGAATTCCAGGCACTGACGGACACGCATGGACCGGAAATCGCTACAACTCAAGAGTCCCGCCGACGCAGCGCGCTATCCGGCGCTGACCTCGGAAGGGCTGCGCGAGTCTTTCCTTGTTAGTGACTTGTTTCAAGCGGGATGCGTTCGCTTAGCTCACTCAACGGAACTCGATCGGCTTATTCTCGGGTCTGCGATTCCCCTTGATGCCGCATTGCCGCTTTCGCCGCCGGAAGACCTTCGATGCTCTGCTTTCTGCGATCGGCGAGAGTTAGGAGTCTTCAACTTGGGGGGCGCCGGCTGTGTCGGAGTTGACGGAGTAGAGTTCGACCTCGATCAACACGACACGCTGTATGTCGGCCGCGGGAGCCAAGATGTCCGGTTCATGAGCCGATCGACAGACGCACCCGCCCGCTACTACCTGGTGAGCTTTCCGGCCCACGGAGAGCATCCGACACGTCTTCTGCGGAAGGCAGAAGCGAATCGGCTGGACCTTGGGGCGGACGAATCGGCCAATCGCCGCACGATCTATCAGGCGATCCACCCAGCGGGCGTCAAGAGTTGTCAACTCGTAATGGGGTGGACGCAGATCGCTCACGGCAGCGTCTGGAATACGATGCCGCCTCACACCCACCTTCGTAGGTGTGAGGCGTACCTCTACTTCAACTTAGCGAGCGACCAACGCGTCATGCACCTCATGGGTAGGCCTAGCGAGACCCGGCCGCTGTGGGTGAGCGATTGTCAAGCTGTTCTGTCACCGCCGTGGTCGATTCATTGTGGCGTTGGCACTTCATCTTACTCGTTCGTTTGGGCGATGGGCGGTGAGAACCAACGTTTCGACGACATGGACCCGATTGAGATAGGAGACCTCCGGTGATTGACCGAATCCGGTGCGGCCGCCACAGAAGGGCGACACTCGCTCTAACGCTAGCGCTGGCGTGCAGCGGTCTGGTGGGTTTCGCTGCGCAACCAACCCGGCCCAATGTCGTCCTGATTTTGATTGACGACCTGAGCCACTACGGTGTGACCGCCTACGGCTCCAATCGCGTCAGCGAAGAGACGGGCCTGTTCAAGGAGCAGTTCGTCTCAACGCCGCGGATTGACCGCCTAGCGGCTGAAGGGCTCCGATGCACCTATGCGCATGTCTACCCGCTGTGCGAGCCAACTCGCGTCGCGATACTCACGGGCCAGTACAACAGCCGAAACTTCGTACAACCCAAAGCGCTCCACGCCTCGCAGATCACGATCTCGGATCTGTTCAAACGGGCCGGCTACGCAACCGGCATCTTCGGCAAGTGGAAGCAGTCGCGTGGCACGGCGTCGATCCCCGGCAAGGACTACCTCTATGAGTTCGGCTGGGACGAGTTCTGCTGCTTCGATGTTGTTGATCAGGGCAGTCGCTATCTCAATCCGAATTTAGTCATCAACGGCGAGGTGATCGACTTCGGCAAGAAAGGTAGCATCGACCCGGATACGGGGCGGCGATGGTACGGGCCCGACATTTGCAATCGGCAGTTGCTCGACTTCGTCCGACGGCATCGCGACGAGCCGTTCTTCGTCTATTACCCGATGCTGTTGGTGCATGATGAACACACCCCAACTCCTGACACCCATCCGTCGTCTGCCTTCGACAGGTTCTCGGACAAACCGTGCTACCAGAAGCCATGCCCCGGTGACGATCGAAGTTACTTCCCCGACATGCTGGCGTACACCGACAAGCTTATCGGGCGAGTGGTGGACGAGCTCGAACGCTTAGGCGTAAGGGACAACACGCTGATCCTTGTGATGGGGGACAACGGCACCAAAGAGCCATTCAGTCATCATTTAGCCGACGGGACGGTCTACCCCGGCGGCAAAGGCGACACCAAGGACAACGGCACGCACGTACCGCTGATTTTGGCGCCGGGGAAGTCGCTAGGGACGAAGATCGAGGCAGGGGAAGGCGTCTACAAAGGCTTGGTTGACGTGGTCGATATTTTGCCGACGCTCTGTGAGGCGGCCGAAGTGCCGATTGCTGAGCAGCTGTCCATCGACGGGGTCAGTTTTTGGCCACAAGTGAAAGGACGCGGTGGCGAGCACCGCGACCACATCTACGCTTGGTACAACGCGAACACGCCCTGGACCGAGACACAGCACCTGTTGCGCTACGCGTTCGATCGCAGCTTCAAGCGCTACGCCGAAAACCAGCGGTTCCGAGAGGGGCGGTTCTTCGACCTGCGCACCGACCTGCTTGAGCTAGCGGGCAACCGCGAAGAGCGCGTGGCGTGGGGGCATCGCCGCAGAAGCGGCCTCGACCCGGCCCTGCTCAACAAGGATCAGAGATCGGCCTACGCAAGACTGGGCGCGGTTCTCGACGCCAATACGCTAGTGCCCGTGGAAACAGTCCGGATCGAGGCGTCGATCGCATCCGTCAAGGTCGGAGAGACCCGGCCGCTCCGGGCCGAAGTGAGCCCCGCCAACGCTATCCGCCGCAACCTGATCTGGGAGTCGAGCGACCCCGCCGTCGCTTCGGTCAACAAGTTCGGCGACCTTACCGCCCACGCTTCGGGCGAGGTCACAGTCACGGCGTACGCATGGGACGCCGCCGCGCCGGTCGCCACGGGCGGCGGCTCCGAGTACTCCCGAGCAGGCCCCCAGGACACCGTCCGGGTGCGAGTGGCCGCTGGAGTTAATTAACTAGCGACCGCAGAAGCGAACGCGGAGCGACTTGTATCCCACCTGTCGTGAGTACGACGACTCCTGCTCAATCTCCGGCTCCGCGGCTATCAGATCTACACGCTCCACGCGATCGCAAACCGCGCGAAGCAATCCGCGCAGGATAGCCCGGGCTTGGTGCTGCCCAAGGCAGTTGTGTGGACCGAAACCGAAGCCTATGTGCGGGTTCGGTTTACGGTCGAGAATCACTTGATCTGGGGACCTGAAAACGGTCTCGTCGCGGTTGGCCGACGGCCAGCAGAGGCCGATCCGCCCGCCCGCAGCGACCTCGTGGCCTAGCACTTCGGTGGCGTGCGGACAGGTCCTAGTAATCACGGTGAGAGGGCTGACATACCGTACGAACTCTTCGGCTGCCGTGTTGATGCGGTTGGCGTCCTCACGGAGGAACTCGAGGGCTTCGGGGTGCTGGGCGACGTAAGCGATGACGCCGCTCACGGTGTGGATGACCGTATCACGGCCCCCGGCGAACGCCATGTTGGCGAACCCGTGCTTCTCCTCGACGGTGAGCTTGCGTCCGCGGAACTCGGCGCGGTTCAGTTCACTGAAGAAGTCGTCCCCCTTCGATTCGCGAGCCTCCTCGATCTTGGCGAGCAGGTAGCGATCCAGTTCCGATCCCTTCGGCCCCAACTCATTGTCGCGGAAGACATGGATGCCCCAACTGATCCACAGATCCGCTTCCGACTCATCAACGCCGAGCAACTGAGCAAGCCCGCGCGACTGAAGCGGCAACGCGAAGCCGCGCACGACCTCGACCTCCGCGGAGCCTAAACAGTCGTCGAGCAGGGAGTCGATGATCGCACCGATCCCGGCCTGGTACTCGGGCGCCTTAGGGCGTCGGAAACGCGGCTCAACGAGGGCGCGGTACTCGGTGTGGTCCGGCGGGTCGCTCTCGATCGGCAGCTGTCGAACGTCGCGGACGGCGGCCTCTGAGTGCAGAATGATCATCAACGGATTATCGTTGCTAAACGACTGAGTGTCGTTGCACACATCCTTGATGTCGCGCAGCCGGAGCAGCAGCGGAACGTCTTGCCCCTCGGCCCGGACGAGCTTGACGCCATCGTGTCTTCGTTGTTCGCTGAACGGGTCGGCTGGATCGGTCATGGACTCGCTCGATCGTTGCAAGATGGATTCGGCGTGCGCCGCTAGGAACGCACCACGCGGACGACGAGGCCGTCGAGTTCCGGAGACATCTCGATCTGGCAGCAGAGTCGGCTGTTCGCCGTGGCGCTTTGTTCGAAGTCGAGCACTTCGCGTTCTTCATCGGTAGCCGGCCCTGTTTTGTCGATCCAAGCGGGGTCGACTTGAACGTGGCAGGTGCCGCAAGAGCAAACGCCCCCACAATCTCCCTCAATCCCCTGGACCCCATGCTTGACGGCCAGGCTCATCAGGTCTCCTTCCGCGTCATCGATAGTGGTTGACTCGCCGTTTTGCGAAGTAAACGTGATCGTGGGCATAGCGGCTTGTCCGGCTAGAGCAGGCAGAATGAGCAGACTGATAGGTGGAGAAGGGGGGCAGAACTGGGCTCTTGCCCCCTTGGCTCGAGCAGCGCGGTAGGTTTCCGGCTGATCCGAGAACTTTTTTGATGGGACTGCGGTTGATTGCTTGACGCATCAAAATGAACTGACTATCGTCGATTGTAGACAATCGCCTGTCAAGTCGGCGTCTACTTGTTTTACGTATGCAACTCTCGTCAGACCCCTGTTCTTCTCTCTCTGCTTCCTAGGAGCGACTACTGCGATGACCCGTACTCTCTGTTTCGCGGCGCTTTTGGGCGCCGGCTGTGTTGCCAATGGCGCCACGCTAACCATTTCGGCCCTAGATGTCCGCTCCAACGGCGTCTTCGGCCACGATGCCAACGTCGGCACAGCCGCTAGCCAGCAAGGAGGTAGCGGCACGGTCTTGATCAACGGCGGCAACCCAACTGCCGCGGCCATACCTGCCGATCCCCTCGACATCCAGGTGATTTACTCGGGCCTGGACCTGGATGGAGACAGCACCCCTAACGACACCGTTACCTTCACGCTAAGAGTGGCAAAGTTTGGAACGGATGGCGGGGCACTAAGAGCCTTCAACCAAGGTGTCGATACGGGCTTTGGGAACCTGAACGATGTTGAGGTCTCGATGCTCAGCTGGTCAGGAACAACGACCGACTTCGGAGCCCCTATCGTTTTCGATGGTTTCACCGGAGCCGCTGCCGGAATGGGGGCTGGAGCTGCTTTCACCAGAAACGTGGACATCAATGGCACGACCGTCAACCTAAGCACCACCGGTGCCGGATTCGAGTTTCCCATCGCAGCGCTAGATTTTCTGCCGGTACCGACTGTGCGGTTCGACAACTCGGGCGGTACTGGTGGCAGTATCGTTGCGCGTCACTACGACCTGCAATTCAGTGCAAGTGCAATCCCTGAACCATCGACGTTTGTGCTCTTGGGCCTCGTGGCATGCGGCCTGGCCGCATGCCGGCGACGCTAAAGCAACGAAGTACGGTGCAACTTGTTGCTAAGTGCGATTTCATCGCTGTGAGAGTTCTCGATACTCGAACCAACGACTGAGTCGATGATCGCCCTGACCGGTTTGTTCGCGTTCCTCGACCGCAAGAAATGATCTGTCGCCCGATCGCCGAGACCCGCGCACCGGCGGGTCTCGGCTGGGCGATTATGAGTCGCCGAGATCGCGTCGTCGCGAATCTCGACAAACCGGCGAAAGATCGCTTGACGAGCTTGTCGGGACGGCTATCATCGATATTGTCGACGATATTGTCGACAATGGGCAATAGGCCGCGTCGGCGCTGAGATCTCTCATCAACTGCTTCTTAGCGACTCGCTAATCGGTGCTGGTTTCGCCAAAGAATCGACGCGGCAAGCGCGTCGGACGGCATGTGGTTGCACGAAACTCCTCCCCGCTTCCCTTCAGGACTAACCCCCAATGACCCACGCTCGACTCTTGCTGCTCGTCGTCGCGCTGACAGCGACCACCGCACATTCGCAGGTCCTTTTCTCCTACGAAGACCTCGATCCCGATGCCACGTCGCCGGTCGGGAACGGGTTAACAATTACGGACCTGTTTTTTGATGCCGGACGGCCCAATGTCGGCCAAGTCGACGTTGGCGCCGGGACCTCGCCCTTCATGTCGTTGTTGACCAGCCCAGCACAGATTGACGTAAGCTCGTACGTGGGTAAAGCCTTCTCGGGGTTCGCGGAGACCCTTATTCCCGCCTCCTCAACAATCAACACAGGCGACTCGGTCTACCTGCAGATCGACTATTTTAACGACGCTATTGGTGCAGCCGGCGCCGGGAATTTCGTCCGGTCGACGAATGGCTTTTACACCGAGGCGGCAGCGCGCGACACCTGGTTGCCACTTGCCCTCGACGGGATCGTGCCCGCGATGACGGACAACGGTAATCCGGTCGATCGCGCCGCCGTGAGCGTTGTCATCGCCGACGGCGGTTTTGCTGGTGGAACGCCAAACGATTCGGGACCAGGCGCCTTCGCACTGATCGATAATTTCAGCTACACGATCTCCGAGCTGCCGCCGCCAAACCCGTTGTTCTACCAGAACGACGCTCCTTCTAGCGCAACGATGGGCCTGTCCGGTGTTCTGTTTGAGCCGGCGGTTGATCCTCTGGATGCGTCCAACGATGTTGGGGAGGTGATCTTCGGCGGCGTGGCGAAGTTTTCGAATGTGAACATCGGTCCGCAGGTTCAAGTATCAGCCTTCGAAGGGCAGAAGTTTCGGGCCTCGTTTGACTATTTGATTCCGGCAGACACCGCTCTTGAGCCTGGTGAGGATGTCTTCTTTCTCCAGCTGGGCTTTAATGACCCGATCAGCGCATCGCTTCCCCAGGGCGGGGGAAACACGGTTTCGGCGGGCTTTGCCGACATCGGCACCCTCAACGACGGCCAGTGGAGAACTCTAGAGATTACGGGGACGATTCCCCCCGACAGCACCGGGGCCAGCATGCTGGTTGTCTTCCGCGATGACTTGCCCGGCGCCGATCCCGACACCTTCGGCTCGGGGATGTTCATCGATAACGTCCGTTTCGAGGCCATCGAGGTGTTGGAGGGCGACTACAACAACGACGGATTGGTAGATGCCGCTGATTACACGCTATGGCGAGATAACCTCGGCGCCGCCCCGCCTGCCGAGCCGTACGTTCGGGGAGACGCGATCAACCTTACGGGCGAGCGATCCATCAATTTCGCTGGCGACGGAATGAATGGAGTAACTCAAGACGACTACCTTGTTTGGGCCAATGGCTACGGCGCAGCACCGGCATCGGCCGGCGTCGCTGTCCCCGAGCCAGCCTCAGGGCTGCTGCTACTCGTCGGCTTTGCTTCGGCCTCGTTGCGTCGGGCTGGGGTGGCCCGTCGCTTCGAGGCTGAATAGACCTTTGCAGTTAATTTCGGTTTTGGCGCCATTCAGAGCGACTGTGGCAACCGGCTCGATTGGAGCGAGCCGGCTGCCGCTCTTTTTCTCTCTCTTATCGTTAACACAGAGCCCCCCCCATGGCCAATATCTCGCTGACGGACGCCGGCCGGCCAGCCAATGCACACCGGCGCGCGTTCACGCTCGTCGAACTCCTCGTCGTCATCGCGATCATTGGGATCCTGGTCGCCCTGCTGCTGCCCGCCGTTCAAGCGGCCCGCGAAGCAGCGCGTAGGTCGCAGTGCCTAAATAACTGCAAGCAGATCGTGCTCGCCACCCTAAACTATGAAGCAACCAACCAGACACTTCCAGCAGGAGCTATACATTGGCTGCCGGGCGGCGCTGGCTTCCAGCGTAAGGTCGGCCTGCTCGCTAAAATCCTCCCCTACGCGGAAGACGCAACAATACATGGCCTGCTCGACTTCGACGATCCGAACGGTACGGAGTTGCAGAAGATCGAGGGCACGGAGACCTATATCGCGTCGATTCCAATCGCTATGTACGCCTGCCCGAGTGACGATACTCCGCTTACCGGCAACAATGACGGTAACGATGGTGGCGTAAGATTCCCCCGGGCCAAGACCAACTACGTTGGGTCCATGGGGTCCGAGAAGTTCGTGGGATCGGGCAACCCTGCTGCCAGGTGTACGCTTGGCTTCTCGGAGTACAACAGGGTGGCCCTAGACACAACTACGGACGTTCCGACGCGGGCGGACGACATTTCCGGAGTGTTTTCTAGGCACGACGTGCCGGTAAAGTTGAAGCAGATTACTGACGGGTTGTCGAAAACTATCTTCTTCGGAGAAGTTCGCCCCAGTTGCTCTGTTCACGTCTCGTCTGGCTGGAACAGCTCGAACAATCTCTGCGGTCTGGCTCGAACTACTATTCCGATCAACTTCGATACTTGCGCTACAGACTCACCCGACGACTGCGCCCAGTGGAACAATTGGGTTACGGAGTGGGGATTCAAGTCGCCACATCCGGGTGGTGCCCACTTCGGGTTTGGAGATGGCAGCGCAAAGCTTTTGAATGATGATATCGAATTCGAGACCGTCTACCAGTACCTCGGCGACAAGGCAGATGGGTTCCCCATCGGTGCTTTCTGAGTACCTCTTCTGACGATGGCGATCAGCGTGAGCAAACATGAGATCATTTGGTTCTACTGCCTGGTCGCTGCTGTGCTGGCTGGTTGTGGGCAGAGTGACTTTGCGCCGGTGAGTGGCGTCGTTACCTACAACGGTTCGCCGCTCGGCGGCGCGACAGTAACTTTTAGGCCCGTTGACGGCAGGCAGTTTAGCTACGCCGTTACAAGCGAGGACGGAACCTATCAACTCGTCGTCTCCGGAGCGGGTGGGCATACAGGCGCAGTTGTGGGCGAACACCGCGTCAAAGTTACCGCCGTCGCGGAGCCGTCTAACAAAGAGGGAGCTGAATCGGACCTAGGCTCGCTCGCCCAAATCGGGCAGGAAGTGAAAGTCCGCTACTTGGTTCCTCAAAAGTACGACGCTTTTGAGACTTCCGGTCTTACGTGCGTTGTGAGCCGCAGGGGGACCAACGCGGCGAACTTCGAGCTCACAGAATAATGTGCAATAGGGATCGCGCGTGTCGCTTCTTTGAGCTGCGGTACCTGTCCGCATTATCCTCAGCGATTATTGGGCTCTCCTCCGTTCTGGGCGGCATGGCTCGCGCGAGTGAAGACGTCCAGGTACACCTACGCCCAGACATTATCCGAGACATCGGCGGGGTCACCCGGTTGGATCGCGACCAGTTCGTGACGATCCACGAGGGGCCCGACAGCTCGGACATGACTCCCGAGGACCACCGCCTGCTGCGTGAGGAACTCGACGTAAGGTACGGCCGCAACGGCGGGGTCCTTTCATGGCAGGCGAAACAGGTGCCTGCGGACCCTGCAGATGCGGACATGCCGCGTGTTGACGCGATCCAGGTTATGAAGGCGGCGAAACCGAAGAGCGGGCGTAGCGAAGTCACTTCGAGATGGAATGCCGATGTCCGGCAGACGGTGCTATGCACGCACCCCGAGCTGATGCACGGGATCCCGGGCAATGATCACACGTCCTGGGGGCCGCGGAACTTCGAAGGCGTCGCGGAGTTCACTGCTCAATTCTTGCGGTCGTGCTACACCGAAGCTTCGCGGCCTCGCTATCTCGAGGTGTTCAACGAGCCGTTCGTCAAGGCGGAGAAAATCGGCACGACGATCGATGCACTCTCGGAGCAGCACAACGTCGTGGCCCGCCGTGTCCGCGAGCTCTGCCCCGACGTCCTGATCGGCGGTTACTCCGCGGCTTGGGTCGAGTTGGAAGTCAACAACTTCGGCCACTTCGAATCGCGTCAGAAGCGCTTTATGGACATCGCCGGCGCAGAGATGGACTTTTGGTCCTACCACATTTACGACGGAGTGAACGTCACTGGGACAGAAAGGAATCGAACTGGCAGCAACGCCGAGGCGATCATGGACCTGATCGACAGCTACAGCCACCAGCGATTCGGTGTCGCGAAGCCGATTCTTATAACCGAGTTTGGGAAGATCCCCTCCGAGAGCATGAACCCCGCGCCGTACAGCGCGAGACGCAGCGCCGAGATGCTGTATGGTCTGATGGGTCAGCTAGTCATGTTCATGGACCACCCGGACCGGCTTGCCAAAGTCATCCCCTTCATCCTTGGCAAGGCGGAGTGGACCTACGCGAGCGACACGGAACCCGGCGCAGCAAACGTCTTCTTGCTTTGGAGGCGTGCACCCAACGGCGACTACGTCAAGACCGACTTGTTCCTCTTTTACGAGTTTCTCCGCGACCTGGGAGGCGAGTGGCGAGCCGCCCACAGCAGCAACCCCGATGTCCGTGTGCAACTGTTGGCCGATGGCAACCGGTTGCTTTTGCTTCTTACAAACCTCGACGAAACGCAGCACCGTGTGGTCGTCTCAGGGCTCGATGGCATTGAACCCAAGCGGGTGATCGGTCGATTCCTGCACACCGACGGCGGCGAGCCGGTACTGGGTGAGCGTGTGTTGCCTCAGTTGCCGAGCAAGTTGAGATTGCGACCCGGAGCCTCGGCAATGGTCATTGTCGAGCTAGATGAGCCGATAACGCCCCGAGGCACCGTACGAGAACAGCGTGTATACGCCTCGGAGTGCCTCCAGGACATCCGGGCCAAGCGTCCTGCGCGATTCACCTTCCCCGACGCGCCGTCGGGCAGGGGACACGCGACGGTCCGCGTTTCGACAGGACGCCCACCCGGACTGCACAAGAGGCCGACTCTGGTTCTTCTAAACGGCGAGGCCCTTGAGGTTCCCGACAACTGGGCAGGCGACAGCCAAGCGGGCCGGAAGAACTACTTCGGGACCATCGAGGTTCCGGCTCCGGCCGAGCTGGTGCGGCCGGGAAGCGTCGTCGAGGTCGTTTACCCCGACGGGGGTGGTAAGGTCGCGTCGGTGGTGTTGCGGTTAGATTACGAGGAGTCGGGCGGTCCCTAACTACCTAGCGATCGCCCAATCGACGCAATCGCCGATGTTCTCCCCAAAGAGCCCCATCCATGCCCACTTCGCGATTCGCTCTACTCGTTGCATTGCTGGCAAGTGTCCTAGCCGCCGGTACAAGTGCGTCCGCCACAACTCCTCCGGCCTCGCCGTTTTTCGTGGAGGGTGCTGATCCAAGACCTGCCGGCAAGCGGTGGGTTCCGGTTGAGGCGATGTCTGACGAGTTTGACGGCCCAGAAATCGACAACACTAAGTGGCAGACTGAACCCGTGGGAAACGGCTGGCAGTGGCTCGGGCGTGCGCCGGGTTTGTTCCGCGCTGAGAACGTCCGCGCTGAAGACGGCAAGATGAAAGTGACCGTCGGCGTACTCGCTGAACCGGTTACTCACGCGGGCAAAGAATACAAGTATCAAGGAGCCATCATCCGTTCGATCTCACCGGGCGGTCCGGGCATGTACTTCGAGACCCGGATGAAGGCTAACGCGACCGGTATGTCAACAACCTTCTGGCTGATTACCAAGCCTGGGAAGGGTATGCGCCAAGAGCTTGACATCCAGGAGTGCGTCGGGGACACAAGCAATCTGACTCAGAAGTGGGGCCGCGAGTGGGATCAAATATTTCACTCGAACCTTATTCGTACCGAGACCGGCGCCCCTGGAAAAGTCCAGATCCAAGACTTCATTAATACACCGACCAAGAATCACGAACGATTCTATGTTTACGCGGCATGGTGGAAGTCGTCATCCGAAGTGCAGTTCTTCTTAAACGGCGAGTACGTATACTCTCTGCGCCCTGACGTTGCCTGGGAAATGCCAGCCTATCTCCAAATGGCGATCGAGACCTACGACTGGAACCCGCTGCCCGAGGGCGGCGGGCTCGTCGCGACTGGGACCCAGGAGCAGCGTACGACCCAGTACGACTGGATCCGAGTTTGGCGGCTGGAGTAACAGAGCAGTGGACTACCTACCCCGTACCTACATAATATGTGGTAAAGGAAATCGATGCCGGTCACTGCGTGGTGTGCACCTTCACCGGTCGCATCGCCAATGGATCGATTGCATAGCCTGGGTTGAGCGGTCTTCAAGGAAGAAGGAGAGTTTGCGGCGATGGTTGTGTGCCTGGGCGTTAAGCGAGGTGTTCACTGCTTCGTCGAGTTGCCAAACGGCGTCGGGGACGATGTTACCCAAGTCGGCATACTTGGCGTGAGACCACAGCGCCTCGACAGGGTTGAGCTCCAGGCAATAGGCGGGCAGCGATTCGAACGCAATGTGCTTCCAGCCGAGCCTGGCAATCTTCTTCGCGACCGCGCGATGAACGCTCCAACGGACCGACACGACGATCCGCGGTCGACAGACATTCTTCCGCCGCAGCCGACGCAGCGGACGCAAGAGTTCAACCGCGTCGCCGGCCTTCACATTCGCCCGTGCTATGTCGAAGCAGCACAAGAAACGGGTTATTGTTGGCGAGAGAACGGACGCCCCGATCACGCTGAGCCTATCACTTCGGTCCCACGCATTCTGCACCTGCGTGGAGCAACATGGAGTCCGGCTCCGGCGGTTGACCGGCTGGAGCATGAAGCCCGTTTCATCGAGAAAGATGATGTTCGCTCCCTCTCGGCGGGCTCTTGTTTGATCCTCGCCCACTCGACCTACGCCAGGGCTCAATGGCCTCGTGGTCTTGTTCGCGGGCGACCTTCCGGGGGTTCTGCGGTCTTGATATCCAAGTTGGTGGAGCAGCTTCGCGAGGAGCCGGCGGTTGTACTCAACGCTGAGGCAATCGCGGGTCAGCTTGGCGACCGGCGTGCAGGTCCACAGGTTGGTCGGGAAGAGTGCTTCGTGTGGCCCGGCGACCACCAGTTCGACCAACTCGTCGAGCTGTGCGTCGGTGAGCATGCACTTGCCAATGGGGGGCGGCTTGGCTGCCAGGGTGTCCTCACCCCCTTCTCGCCAAGCGCTACGCCACCGTTTCGCGCTGCTCGGATCAAACCCAAAGCGTTCAGCCACCGTGCGAACGGACTCCCTGCTTGGAAGCACGCCGAAGCGCGACGGCGTCGCGCTTCCAGCTTCGTCGCACTGCCTGTAAGTTGCATGCACCTCAGTACGGTGCTGACGACACCAAGGGGTTCATTCGTGATGCGACCGGTAATAGGGGTGCGTTTTGAGCCCCATGATCTCGAGGTCTTCGTATGCCGTTAGAGGTCTCACGATCCGAATCCTGCTTGATTCGCGAGTATTCGTCGAGGGGCTGTACAGGATCAATGAGCGTCAGGAGCAGACAATGGTAGATCGACTAGAAGAGCAGCGCGTGATGTGTCGGCACACGTTGAAGTCAGGAGTGTTGTTGGGATGCCTGCTAGCCAGTGTTGCGTCGGATGCGGCGACTGCCCGCATCAACTGGAACGGGATCGAAGACCGACGCTGGCCGGGACCGGCGATCTGGGCAAATCGGCTGCAAGACTGGTCGGTCAATGAAGGTCGGCTGAAATGCGTCCATCAGCAAGGGGGAGGCGATTGGCGCACAGCCCACCTGCTATCGCATGATCTCGGTAGCTCTGGAGATCTCCTCAATGTCGAAGTTGACCTAGACTCGGCTTCTGGTGGCCACGCGGGCGTTCTGCTTGGTGGCGGCGAGGGACGGCTCAGCTACAGGCAGGCGTCTCTCATCCAGGGAGCCCCGGGGCTCGGCGGCGGCTACTTGGTCGATGTGGCGTTCAAGGCGAGCAAGCTCTGTATTCGCGACTTCGGCTCGGACGCCGAAGTCGCTTTACCACTGCCGATAGCAGAGGCCATGCTCAGGCATAAGCTCAGCCCTGAAATTCCGCTAACGCTAGCCGTCGAAGCCCAACGCATCGATACCCAAAGTCTTCTGTTGATCGCCACGCTTACAGCTCAGGGCGATGAGTTGGCCACGGTTCGCACCCGAGTCGACGCCGAGCGGCTAGTTGGCAACGCCGCACTCGTTAGCCGTGGTTCTACGGATCGAGACCCGCACCGTTTCTCCGGGTGGCGGCTTTCAGGCGATCGCGTTGCGGCGCACGCCGAGCGTGCGTACGGGCCGGTGGCCGGGGTTCTGTACTCGGTCGCCAACGGTGATCTGAAAGTCGGCGTCCAGTGTCTCTCGGTCGGCAGGACGATCCTTGGCGAAGGCAATCGTATCGGCGTGCGTCTTGAGAAGCGGCGAACAGACGGTTCTTGGGAGCCCGTCGGCCAAACGGTCGGCATCAGCGAGCCCGACTACTACGCCTTGATCCGGGTAAGAGGGCACGATAGCGAACGTTCCGGGGAATTCCGGGTCGTGATGGTCAACGGCCCGAAAGACGCCGTGCCGTACGAGTTTCTCGTTCCCGCCGAGCCGAACGACGGCGAGCTGGTGATCGGTGGGATTTCATGCACCGGAACGATGGGCCGCAAAGGCTTGGCGAATCGGTCGCTGCTTAATGCCGGCGAGTCTTACATCGGTCTATGGAGTCCCGCGAATCAGTGGGCGCCCTTTAGCGGCATTACTGAACCGCTCATCGACCGCGATCCGGATATCGTATTTTTCACGGGCGACCAGCTGTACGAGTGGTGGCCCACGCCAACCGACCCGACCGACGCCATTCCTTTCGAGGATTACCTCTACAAATGGCTGATCTGGCACCGGTCGTTCAAGGACGTGACATCGCGGGTTCCGTGCTTGCTGCAGACCGACGATCACGATGTCTGGCACCCAAACCTTTGGGGTGACGGTCCTCGGCTCATGACGGCCGGCGGCGACAGCGGCGGTGGGTTTATCAAGAGCAGCTATTTCGTCAATCTGGTCCAGCGCACGATGTGCGGCCACAACCCAGACCCGTTCGATCCCGGCCCCAGCGACAGCGGCATCACGAATTACTACTGCACGTTCCGCTACGGTGGTGTCGATTTCGCGTTGCTCGAAGATCGCAAGTTCAAGTCGGCTGCCTCCAGCATCGAGCGAGGCGAGGAACCGTCGATGCTCGGCGACGCCCAACTCAAGATGCTATCCGAGTGGGCTACGACATCGGACCGATCACCCGTACGCCTAGTAGTCAGCCAGACGAACTACGTCACGTTGAACACGAATAAGCAAGGTGGCATGTTCGCCGACAAGGACTCCAACGGCTGGCCGAGGCCGGCCCGCGACAAAGCGGTTCGGTTGTTTAAGAAGGCGGGAGCGTTGCTGTTTACTGGCGACCAGCATCTCGCGTCGGTGACTCGGATGGAGACGCCGACATCCGCAGACGGCGTCTACCAGTTCAGCCAGCCCCCCGGGGGTTGCATCTGGTGGCGCTGGTTTTACCCAAATGAGGCGCAGCGTCGTGGGTCCGTTGCGACCGGCAGCGATGAACCGCACCTGGGCCGGTTTGTGGACGCTTTCGGCAATCGCTTCGAGGCTCTTGCCGTTGCGAATCCGGGACCGCGTGAGGCAATGCCGCTCTACGAGAACACGAGTCCGAGAAGGCACATCCTGTCACCTCAGCAGCGAGCCGCTGGAGTCGGAACGCAGAGCCGAATCCACCAGGGGGAGGGATTCGCGGTGATTCAGATCGATATCCCCAATGACCGGATTACGCTCGAGTGCTGGCCAGACAAGACTGGGACCCGGATGACCCCATACCGGCAGTTCGACGGCTGGCCACTGGAGCTAGAGCTGCGCGAGCTGTGACGTGCGCTCGGGGCGACGCGTGCCAAGCCGATGCTGCCGTCAAGAGTTAGCTTCGCCCGCGGCGGTTGTATACACTATGCAGTTAGCCAGTCCGGTCCGTGGAGCGTCATCACGCGGTGGGGCTGTGAGCTGCGACTGGTTCCACACTGTTTGCGCAAGTCAAGTTCCACGCGGCGCCGGCGGTCCGCTTTCCTCTTCGCCCGGAACAGTTCATTCAATGGCCAAGCAGCCGGATCGAAAGTGCTCTCCGCGACGAGTGACCGCGTTCGTCTGCGTGCTGCTGTTGCAGGCGCCGGTGCTGGCGCAGCCAGTCACGGTCGTTGCACGTCCGCACCACCTGAATCTGATTGGTGGGGAGCGCGACCTCTCCCGGACGAAGTACTTTAACCACTGGGGTACGTTCGTCATCCAAGGCCCAACCAACCTCGGTGATCTTGCAACGCAAGTTTGGGCCGAGGATGGGCTCAACAGTGCGACCGGGCGGGATGTCTGGATCACGGACAGCTTCGTCGGTAAAAACGCCGGGGAAGACCCGAACCGTCCGGGGTACTACGACCTGGATGACCTGCGTACGTTCCTACGGACCGGGACGAACCAGTTCGGGCAGACCTTCCGGTCCCATCTGAATACCAGCACGCGCTACGAATCCGTCCGGCGGCACGAGAACCACGTTCTAGTGCATTCGGGTCGGGCCGAGTCAGGGTGGCCGTCTTGGCTGCGTGACGGGACGAACTTGCCGATGAGTCACAACGGTGAGGCGTACGCGGAGTTCATCAACACCTACTTCGAGGAGGTCGTCTTTGGTAATGGCCCGGCCGTCGGGAATACTCAGAGCGAAGCCTACCTCCCGGTCGCGCCAGAGAACTTCTACTACGAGATCATGAACGAGCCCTCCTGGGAGCTCGGGCCTGGAGGACTCGACTGGGACGGGGTGATCGAGATGCATCGCATCGTCACCGAGCGGGTTAAGAGCCAAAACCCACAAGCGCAGATCGGTGGCGCCTCGGTAGGGAATTTCGTCTCCGCACCTGGGTTGATCCTTTACGACTGGGACTTCAAGCGTCGGCTCATGGACGACATGGTCAACTGGCAAACCGATTCGGGAGAGCGAGCGGAGTTCGACTTCTGGACGTTCCATCCATACGACGCTCGCGGCGTCGAGAGCGATGGGTCGATCGCCCACGCACCCGAGTCCTCGGGCCACCTCGACGGGATCCTCGACCTGTTCGAGTCGTACAGCTATCAACGCCTTGGAGATCCGAAGCAGTTCGCCATTACCGAGTACGGAACAATCCAGTACACGCGGCTGCCCGGTGGTGACTACAGCCCATACGACCGGCGGTTGATCCAGTGGGACGAGCTAACGGATGTCAAGAAGAAGATGATGACGTTTCTTGATCGCCCGGATCGGATCATCAACGCGACGCCCTACATCGCGCCGCAATGGTGGACGGGCAGCTCCCCCACGGAGCCGAACGGCTCGGCGAACGCATTCTGGGACCGCAACGCTGACGGAACGTGGACCGAGACGATCGCAGCCGGGTTCTACCGTATGATGAACGACCTGCGTGGCCAGTACGTCCACGTCGAGTCGAGCGACGCCTCGCTTCAGACCGCCGCGTTCCGCGATGGCGACAAGCTGCACGTCGTGCTCAACAACCTGGAGGAATCGACTCGCACGGTTGACGTGGGTGCGATTCTCGGTGACGCGGCCGTGCTCGCGGCCAACTTGGACCGAGTCTTCTGGGACGGATCGGTCGGCGTCTTCCAGGACGACCTCGACGTTCTTGGAGACTGGCAGAGTCTCAACCTGTCGGGCGGGGAAGCCGTGAAGCTGACGCTCACCCTGGATGGCGCCGCTGCTTACGAGTTCGCGACCAACCGGCAGACGTATTACGGCGACATCACGGAAACGCCCATCAATCTTGCCGGCTCTCGCTCCGCCGCCATCACGATCGACGCGGACCTCGAAGACGCGCTGTCGGCCGTCGTCCGCGTGGCGATCTCAGACCGCCCCGGAATCCTCAATGAGTCGTTCGACGTGGTGGTGAACGGCGTGTCGCACCTCGTCGCCGCGGAGGGAGTCAATGGGTTTGACGAGACCGACACGTCCCTCTTCTCGCGCGAGATTGAAGTCCCGGTTAAGCTGCTCACCGAGGTCGGCAACGAGGTGTACGTCGACTTCGGTTCGAGCGGCGGCGACCTTGTCACCGCCACTCTCGTTGTCACCCACTCCGTGGGCGACTTCAACGGCAGCGGCGCGTTTGACGGGGAGGATCTCGCGATGCTGTTCGGCGAGTTCGGTCCCGCCGATACGAGCAGCCGTTACGACCTAGACGCCGACGGCACGGTCGATGCCGAAGACGTCCGCTTCTGGTCAGAGCAGCTTCGGGGGGTCGCGACGCCGACTGGCGACTTCAATGGCGATGGCGCGGTTGATGCCGCCGATTACACCGTCATCCGCGATCTGTCGGGGACCGAGTTCCAGTTCGACTACCAGCACTGGAGGAACCGTTTCGGCGCCGTTGCTCCGGTTAGTGGATCGGCGGGCGTACCGGAGCCTTCAACGGTCGTGCTAGCTGTCCTCGGCCTAATGGCTGCCGTGAGGCAATCATCGCGTGGCCATAACGATCGATAGAACCTGTCGCAGCAAAATCGTGCGAAAAGAGAAGTCCGGGCCGAGCTTCTGCGTTCGGCTAGGAGATATCGTCAAGAGTTGATGCGTCGGCAAAAAAGGGTCCATCCGGGATTATCGTCGGTCGAGCCGTCGGGGCCGGCGGAAACCGACCTCCGCTCGGGCTCGACAGAGGGGGCCGCCCCCCCGCCGACGCCCTCGCACCGGCCCCATGTGGGGCGAGGGCCGATGCGAGGGCGACGGCGGAGGGGCTTCACCGCGCGGCTTGGAATAACGCCTAAAACACCGGACACGCGAGCCCCTTCCGCTTTCGCCGTCGCTTCGACCCTCCCCCCGCCTTGGGGGTCGAAGCGACGGTGAGAGCGGCAGGGGCGGCCCCCCTTCTGCCGAGCCCGAGCCGAGATCGCTCGGCAAATCACCCACGATATTCCCGGATGGACCTTTTTCTCGGATATTGCAATGCATCTCACCACTGCCCCACTATGTGTCCCGTCTTGTTGCGCCATCTTGAGTCTGTGCGCCTTTGCAGTAGCGCAGACGAACGTAGAGATTGACGCGAATACGCTTCGCCTTATCGGCGGCACAATGAGCTTGGACCGAGCTCAATTCTTTAACCATTGGGGGCAATTGACCCCCGGCGCGGACACCAATCTAGGCGACCTGCAGACCGCGGTCCACTCGCCAACGGATCTGCACTCGTTCTCCGGCCGCGAGACCAACGACTTTACGATCGGTATGTATCGGCAATGGGGAGTCGATCTCCCAGAAGACCCCAACAGACCGGGCTACTTCGACCATGCGGCGTTGGTGAGCAAGCTCCAGAACAACACAAACACCTGGGGTTTCAAGTACCGTGCATTGCAGAGCGACGCTTGGAGATCGCTAAGGAACACGCCAAATCCGATCTACGTTACTGGCGGCAGGGAAGGGGGATTCTATCCGGACTTCATTGACGGAGGGACCGATCGGGTCATTAACTTCCCTGGCTACGCCGACTTTATAAATGTGTTTCTCGAAGAGGTTGTCTACGGCGAGGGGCCTGGGCAGGGTTACCTACCGTTCGACAAAGACCGATTCTACGTCGAGATCATGAACGAGCCAAACTGGAAAGCGTCGAACTCCTCCGCATGGCAGGACGTGATCGCTATGCACCGCGTGGTGACTGAACTGGTAAAAGAAGAGCATCCACAAGCCCAACTCGGCGGCCCATCGTGCTGCGACGGATTCAACGAGAACCCGCTGAACGACTGGGACCGCGCGAAGGCGCTCATGGACGACATGGCGACTTGGCGGACGCCGAGCGGACAGCCTGCGGAACTCGACTTCTGGACACTCCACCCGTACGAGCGTTACAACGTCTTGAGCGATGGCTCTTGGGAACAGCAAGTTGATACGTCGCCCGGTCGTGTCGGGGCTTCCATGGACCTCTTCGAGACCTACAGCAACATCAAGTTCGGAGACCCCAAGGCGTTCGCCATTACTGAGTACGGGTCCTTCAATCAGACCGCCATCAAGAATGGTCCTGGCACCGCGGATGACAACTATGGCACTTATACGCGGGCTGAGCAACAGTGGGACTTGGTCCGCGACGTACGTGAGAAGCTCATGGTGTTCATGGGTAGGCCCGACCGAATCGTCAACGCGACGCCTTTCCTCGCGCCCATCTGGTGGGAGCTGCAGACCCCTACAAGTCCTGCCGGAGACAACGTCTTCTGGGAGAGAGACGCTCAGGGTGTCTGGCATGAGACAATCGTCGCCGGAATGTACCGCATGCACAACGACCTGAGCGGCGAGTATGTCGTGGTGGACAGCAGCAATCCTGATGTGCAGACACATGCCTTTCGCAATGGGAACAAGCTCTACCTTATGCTTAACAATCTTGAGAATGCGCTAACGTCCGTCAATCTCCAGGCCGTCACAGGCGCGGCTGCGGTTACCACAGCATCTATTGATCGCATCTATTGGGACGGTGCCAAAGGTGTCTACGAGTCGAACGTAGACATTACCGCAAATTGGAGCACGCTGCAGATGATGCCGGACGAGGGCGCCGTGCTGACGCTAACCCTCAGCGAGGCTGCTCTCTATGACTACGCGACCGACATCCGGACTTATTATGGCGACGACGTTGTTGCGCCGCTAAACCTTCCCGGCGGACAGTCAAAGGCGATCAACATCGCCGCCAGCACCCAAGACGCTCTCTCCGCGAAGATCCGCGTCTCGTACAACCGAGAAGGTGTTTCGGGGGCGTCACGGGGAGAGGCCTTCTCTCTGATAGTGAATGGTAACGTCCTTTCAGTGCCTGCCGGATTGTTCGAGTTCGATGAGAAGGACAACCATTACGTCGCTCGAGAGGTCGATGTCCCCCTGAGTTTGCTGAAGAACGGCGCCAACACCGTGTTTGCCGATTTCGATAGCACCGGCGGTTATCTCATCTCCGCTACTTTGGAGATTACGCACTCCGTGGGCGACTTCAACAGAAGCGGCGCGTTTGACGGGGAGGATCTCGCGATGCTGTTCGGCGAGTTCGGTCCCGCCGATACGGGCAGCCGTTACGACCTAGACGCCGACGGCACGGTCGATGCCGAAGACGTCCGCTTCTGGTCAGAGCAGCTTCGGGGGGTCGCGACGCCGACTGGCGACTTCAATGGCGATGGCGCGGTTGATGCCGCCGATTACACCGTCATCCGCGATCTGTCGGGGACCGAGTTCCAGTTCGACTACCAGCACTGGAGGAACCGTTTCGGCGCCGTTGCTCCGGTTAGTGGATCGGCGGGCGTACCGGAGCCTTCAACGGTCGTGCTAGCTGTCCTCGGCCTAATGGCTGCCGTGAGGCAATCATCGCGTGGCCATAACGATCGATAGAACCTGTCGCAGCAAAATCGTGCGAAAAGAGAAGTCCGGGCCGAGCTTCTGCGTTCGGCTAGGAGATATCGTCAAGAGTTGATGCGTCGGCAAAAAGGGCCGGTTCGGAAGCCGATCGACAACGATTCTGCCCTGGGTCGATCGCGATTGTGGTTGGTGTTGGCATGACCTTACAAGGCGGGTGGCGGCGTTGGGGGCGATGAGTGGGTCGATTGCAACGCACACCGCCCCGCTTACCCAATCGCCGCTCGATAGGCGGCGACGCGGCGGATGTTGAGCCCCAGGGCGCGGAGCGTCGCCACGTAGGCCACCGCGGCGTGTCCGACCGGTGAACCGCACCTCGCCACGCGATCGCTAGCGGCGGAAGCTTTTGGCTTTCTCGATTGGAGAGCAGGCCGATGGCGAGTGGGCGACGGGACTGGTCTTCCCCCCTGAAACTGAGCCATGCTGAATGAGAGAATCCCGAGCTGGGCGGTCCCCCGGCATGGAGGTTCTTTGATGAAGCGAACGAAGCATTCGACGGAGCAGATCATCGAGA
>NZ_SJPH01000012.1:0-18208 GCF_007859815.1 Botrimarina hoheduenensis
ACTAGCTTTGGCCGCGTGAAGTATGATAACGGTCACCGCTGGTCTCAATCCCTTCTCAAACAGGGATGGGTTCTAACCACGGCTACGGGGCGCACGATGAAACGCCTAGCGGGCTGTCTCAATCCCTTCTCAAACAGGGATGGGTTCTAACCTTCAGCGAGTTTGTCATGGACACCATCGCGGCAGTCTCAATCCCTTCTCAAACAGGGATGGGTTCTAACCGCGGGCGACCGAAGCTCAACACCCGACTAGGGTTACGAAGCCGATTTCCGTTACCTCGCCAGGCATGTCGCGATGGAGCCGCACCACGATCAGAACCAAGTAGCATAAGTCTATTGTCAAAGAGCAGTTAAGGGAAGTCCGTTACCTCGAACTTCCATCCAAGTCGGCATCAGCGCCCGATTTGCAGCACACACCAACCCAGCGGAACGGTTCCCCCCGCATAGGTCCGTGTGTTTCCCGCCCCTCGATTCGAGTAGGGTTCCGACCAACGGGAGCCTACCGTTACACACTCAAAGTGACTGTGACGCCCCAGCCGAATCAGACATTGCTGATCGGTTAAACTGGCCGCAGTCGCTTGAAGACCCTCGGCAACGTCCGGATCACAGCGGAAACGTGCAAGCTCTTCGACAAGTAAAGGCCGATAGAACTCGTTGCAAGCGTCGAGCAAGGCTTGGCGATCGATAAGCCGGGGGAGCCGATGCCGTTGCATGGGGGTCACGCGCGGATCCGCCAGGTGGGGCGCCAGCCGCAGTTCGCCGCGCCAGACTGGCTGATGCCCTTCGAGCATGCCGACGTAGCACTCGCGCCACAAATGGATCTTGCTGGGGTCGGAGTCGCCGCACGTCGAACCCATCCGCCGAACGATCTGCAGACGACGGACCTCGGTGCGAAGCTGTTTGCAGGTGAGGTCGGAAAGGCGCACCTGGCGAAACGGATCGCGGAGCAGATCGGGGGCGCCGTGCTGATTGGCGTGCCCTAACGCGGCGGCCTCGAATCGCTGAGAAACTCGGCTGCGGCCCTTTTCTCTTTGCTGCGCCTCCTGGAGCTGGTGATGATTGGTTGTTCCCTGTAGGGCTTGGGCGACAATTGGCGTACGCAGAGCGCCTTTGAGGCTAGATCCGGGGAGATACGGCGTGCCGGTGGCGGTGTTGCGCGGGAGGAGATGGATTTCTCCCCTGGCCGAGTCCTGCAGGGCCTGCCGCAGATCGTCAGCCGATTGGCTTTCGACAAAGATAGGCGGCCGGAGATACTCGGCGGGGAGATGTTCGCTGAGCCATTCGGCCAGTCCGTCGCCGGCGAGCAATTGGTCGACCGGATGGGCCGAAGCGGTGCCCGTGGCGGACTGTTTCTTGTAGGCGACATTGTCCAATGCCCACTGTGCCCGACCGGCTTGCGTCTTGGGGTAATTTGCAAGCGCGGGAGCCTCGGTAATGCGTGGCGGAGCAGCGCCGAAGATCGATTCGAGAAACGCGCGCAGGTTCTGCTCGCCGAAGAAACGGTCGAGATCGAGCGCCGCGAGGCGTGGCCCGCCGCCGGCTTCGTCGTCGAGATAGCGATAGTCGATGGCGGACATCAACTCTCCCGAGCCGATGTGTACGGGCGTCAGGGGGGTGAGTTGAATGGGATAGCTAAGGGAAGGATACCCGTTCATTGGGCGTGCTCCTGCTGCGAAGCGGGATTGAGCAGTGGATGATCGGCGAGGCCGTCTTCGAGTCGACAGGGGAGCGTCACGGCGGCGGCGTACTGACGAATGTCGGCGTAGCGGTGCACGCCGGCGAGGATGCGCCCGACCGTTGAGGGGGGGCCTGCGGGATAGTCCTGCGGCGGGCAGGCGAGCAGGGTCCCCGTGAGGAACGAGGCGACGGGACGTTTTTGGCGGAGGGAAGAACCATCGGGAGTGGGTCCGATCGCAAAGTCTCCGCCGAGCCGACCGCAGCGGACACCGGCGCGAAAAAATCCGCCGATAGGATCGCCCGGCTTGGGGGTGAAAGGAGCCAGGGTGACGACGGCGTTCGCGTTGGGGACCTCTGGCAACGCGGCTGTCGAGACCTCGAGCACTTCGATCCACCCGGCGCCATTAGCGCCATCGCGCCCGTAGCCCCCGATCAGGCCATCCTCGAACCAGCGCTGCACGAGCGTTGATTCGGCAGGGCTGTAGGCCCAGACGACATAGCGCGGCGATTCGCCGATTGCTCCGGCATTAAAGAAACGCCTCTCGGTAGCGAACAAGGTGCCGCCGTCTTCGGCGGTGGTGCCCCCTGTCAAACGATTCACGCCGGCGTGCGTCTGCGGAGCGATAACGGAGCGCACCGGTTGCTTGTGAAGTGCGGCTTTGACCGCCGCGAACAGTTTGTTGCTAGAGAGTCCCTCGGCCAAGGCAAGCCAGACATCTTCGGGAAGCCATTCAATCGCTGCGAGCTGTTTGCGAAGCTGCGCTTCCGCAGCGCTGGGCGCCGTGGACGGGCGTGGTGGAGGGGGAACTGCCGGTCGCGGCCAATACCCCCTCGGCATGGGGTCGCTGAGTATCAGGGGAGGCTCAGGCAATTCATGCCGCGCGAGCCACGCCGCTAGAGCTTCTTCCCCTTCGCGATACCGGATGCCCCAGGCGATGTGGCCCCACAGCGTATCGGCTGAGAGCGGAGTGCCAAGCGCTGAGCGCAGCCGGAGTTCGATGCGATACAACGCTATCACGCTGCATTCCCTCCCTGCTCTTCATGATTGTCGCCGAAAAGATTGGGAAGCGTCAGCGGCCCCGAGCCGGTCTTGTCCGACTTTTGCAGCTTAAAGCGCACTTTGCCACAGCCGCGGCTGCCACCGCCGCCGAGCGCGTCGGCTTGGACCAGTGCGAGTGCGAGCAAGACGACTTCGTCGAACAACTTGCGGTCGGCGGCGCCATTATCTCCATCGATATCGAACACCCGGAACAGAAGCTCCAGATCAAACTCGACCCCGGGCAACACGCGCTCGATGGGCCGAGGATTGGCCATGCTGCTAAGGCGGTTGATCGAGTTCTCGCTCTTGACTTCGACCAGCGGACGGCCGAACTGAACAAACTCGGTGCGCGACTTTTCAGCGAGAGGCGCATCGCGGACGATCAGCCGCGTAGGGCCACGACGATAAGCTGGCTCGTCGGCCTTGCTGGCAGGAACGCCGAACACTTTGTGCACAACGGCTTCCTCTCGCAGGTCAGGCTTAGTGACTTCGCCGTCTGTGGGGAGCTCTCCGTAATGCCACTCGGCGAGGCTCCGCATGCGTCCCTTGAGACTGCTGCCCGGGATATAGGGTTCGGCGTTGACCGGATTCTTGATGATGGGGTTATCAAGACCGGAGATTTCCATGACATCTTGACTGCCGCCGATGTGCAGCCCTGTTTCGACGGTGATCGTTCCCGCAACCCGGATCACATCGACAAGCTGATTGACCTTCATGATTTGCTGACCTTTCCATTGCCGTACATGAAACCGACGACCGCCTCGACGTGCAGCACGAACCGTTCGAACTGGGTGGCGTCGTTGACTTTCTGGATGCCATCGTCGAGAAAGCCGCAGAACATCTTGAGCGCCTCGGCTTGTCGCCCTGATTGGCGTCTTCCGTAAGCGATCTTGCTGCGGAGCATCTTGAAGCGCGGCTCGATCCGATCGGCGTAGCGCTGCTGCCGGGTTGGGTCGTCCGCTCCAGCGGTGATCGCTCGATACTGGTTGTAGAGCCCTTTGAGTTCGCCGAAGTAGCGACGCAATTGGCTACTGTTGACTTCGCCTGAGATGCTGTCGGCTTGCTGCTCGGCAAGCGAATCGTAGAGTTCTCGATCTGGTTTACTGGGATCAAAGAGGGCGGTGACCTTAGGGGGAGGGCTCGTTGGAGCCCCGCCGCGGTGACCACCTTGTTGATGGTACGGGCGACTCATGACTTGAATCCTCGCAATCGATAAAGGGTAAGCGACGCCGCGACATACAAACGGCGAGCGTCACGGGACGTAAGCACCTGAGATAACGCTTCGTGTAGCTGTGGAAACTCCTTCGGAGAGAGATTCCGCGCGAGGTCGTAGCTCATCTGACTACGCCACTTGAGCGTGGGCCCTTGCGCGCCCTCGGACGGGGTGTCGGATTCGATCGCTTGGCGGCTGTACTGCAGCAGGCGATAGATCAGCGAGCTCTTCTGCGAGGTTGTGGCTTCGCCGCCCCCTGCTGCAGCGAAGATGACACGCTGCAAATCGATGGCTTCGCTGTAGGCTTGCCACGATAGCGAAACACTGCCAAAAGCGATCCGATTCCGGCCAGAGTTCTTCGCGAGCTTCTCGGATTCCTCAGCGGCTTCGGTCAAGCGCGCAATGGGCGTCGTTGGTTTGGAAAAGACAAGTCCCGCAGATAACGTCACGCAGGGATTACCAGCAGCCGCTTGCCTGAACCACGTATTGATTTGCGCGGCTAGGCGCGCCATGTCGTACCATGGGCCCACGAGAAACAGGTCGTCGCCACCCGCAAAAACCGTGTAGATGAAAGGGTACTGCTTTTCCAGGCGATCCATCAGAAAGCCTTTGAAGAACGTATCCAAATAGCGCGCAGCGCCGGCGTACCGTCCGAAAGACACCCCCTCCCCCAGACCGTAGCCGAACAACATGCCGAGATGATCGACGTCGGCTTTAAGCACCCCGAGCATCGGTTGCGCGATGCTTTGCCCCTGATCGTCTGTGGATAAACGCGCTAGCTCTGAGAAAGTAAGGGGCTCGTTGAGCTCCGCTGTATCAAGGCTGTAATCGGCAAGTAGCTGTGCTGATTGTTTACTGTGTAAAGGTAATCTGGTAGCGGTCAGGTAGAGCCCCTCGCCCGATCGCGCCGCTTCAGGGCTGAACGCGAAAGCTTGCGCCAGAGAACGCTGTTGCTCTTCATGCAGGCTTACGCGAAAGCCAAGAATGTCGATTTCGGCAGATGAAGCGGCCTCACCAGCAGGACTGTCAATTAGCCAGAAAGAACGGGCTTTAGGCAATCGGCCTCCAAGATCACGTAGACGATCGAGAAATGCTTTGCGATCGGTGGGCAAACCTTCTCGATCAGATACGTATCCCGTCTCTTGCCAATCTCCGTGGCTAATTCTTGCCGAATAGGGATTCGCGTATCGAGCGGCTGCCAAACGATCATCGAGGGCGCGAAGGGTTGCAGGCATTTGTTTCCGGGAAAAAGCATCGTCAGATAACTCTTCGGAAACAGCGATATCCAGTCGCAGGGAGTTCCCTAGCTCTAGCCAGAACCAATCTCGTATGTAGGCGATTGCTTGATCGAGGCGGCTCATAATCAAAGGACTGCTTGGCAGAAGCAGCAATGCCCTCCCACCGACATCGTGTATCAGATTGGTCGCCGGCAGACCGCAAGCGCTGAGCACACGCCTGGCGGCAAGCCAGCTGATCAAGCCAACGAAGAAGGATCTTGCACGCAATCGCTTTGCCAGACCTTTGCTTGAAGCAGCGCTGCTGGCTTCGTCGTCTTCGTCAAGTTGGGGCGCCGAAGAGCCCGATATGAAGCGCTGGATACCTCCAACGGCTATTTCCACGAGGCGATATCGACCTTTTAGCTGATGCGGGTCTTTCGCTTCGCCTTCATGCAGGACTGCTAGGCAAGCTGCGAAAGCTCCAACGAGCCTTGAGTGATCGAAGAGAGTTACGTCTGGTTCGTTATTCCTAGCGCGGGATGCCGGCACAGCGTGCATTCGGCGTTGCAAAACGAGCAAGAGCTGATCGACGCGTCTGTCGCAGGACTCGGCAGCTTCTAATCTGAGTTCGCGCAGGTCTTGCATGAGGTCTTTCGTCAGTTTGTCGCACCCCACGCGGTAAGATGCGGCATCACGACTCGCAACAGGCAGATACTCTTCCCACCGTTCAAGACTTACTGCAGATAATCCTTGAGAGACGCCATCAGACGTTACCGCCGTATCGGATGGCCAGCGCAGGAGTCCAAGCGGAGCATAGAGTCCCTCACCGATATCGCGATCCTCCGAAGCGACTTCGTTGCGGTCGTGACCGCTAGCCAGTCGGTCGGCGCGTGTGACGATATTTTGATCTAAGCTATCTCCATCGGGCTTATGGTGATTAGCGGCAAGCTTCACTAGCTCGGCTTGAGACAATCCTTCAACAAAGAATTCGGTCTCGTCGAGCAGCCAAGCAGTATGCAGAGCATGCGCGTGGCTGTGGCTTCGTCCGTCGGGAAGGAGTGGGCAGACTAGCGCCTCATTCGCCTCCCGATACGACTGGGGAATCGGCATCTTGGCGGCGGCCGATAACTTGCCGATATCGTGAAGCAGGCCGGCAATCGCGACCCAGTGTGCTTTCTTATGTGACTCCGCTTTAGGCGGGGCGGACAACTTCATACAGGGTTCCATTCAACTCTTCCAAATCCGAAGGACGTTGATTTTCCTAAGTGCGTTGCTGGAGCGGCTTCGAGCCAAGGGCCTACGGAATCCCACGGGCCCCTGATGACAGCTTCTCCGACTAGGCCCGCCAGAGTCATGGTTCGCTTTTGGCGACCTGAATAGCGATTGAAGCCCCAGCGGTGAAGGTTTGATTCCAATACTTCAAAGTCATGCTCTTCGACTCTGTGCAGGGAACACGGGATCGGCTGAGCGTCGCCATAGAGGGCTACAATTTCAGCATATCTTCTCCTACCAGCAAGAACGAACTCCAGCGGGTTCAGTGAAGATCCCGTACCGCGATTATTCTTGGCAAGTCTCAATGGAGTAATGAAACGAAAAAGTATCTGATCAGCCGTGCTCGGCAGCTTCTCTCCAACTGCGTGGATTCGCGGGCTGCTGTGGTCAGTTTGGCTACTGATCTCCTGACCCGAATCATCCGTTACCTTCATGATGTTGTAGCGAACTCTTTTCGTGCCGATGCCGCGTTCTCCTGCTTGACGAAAGACGTGCACGACATACGGCCACAAGCGGCAGGAATTACCGAATAGCCGGACGCCCCAAGACAGTGTTCGATCGCAGGGAGCGAGATCAATGGCGGGCGGCACGAGCAGTACGAAGGGTTGGGCTACCCGCGATCGTCCTCGAAAGGGAGACTCCGCACTCAGCGGTCGGACGCCTTCGAAGAGAGTTGGATAGGGGCAAACCTTTTGCAAGAAGCATTCTTCACAGGGAGTATGCCGTACTTGACAAACCGTCTGCTTGAGAAGGTGGCCGAAGGCGCCTCGTAGAGTAGCTCCCAGGTACGGTGGCAGGTCACGCCGTTCAGCTTCTACGAGCTCTGCCTGGACAACGATATCGACGTAGCGAAGCAAGATCGTCTCCTCAACCCGATCAACTCAAGAAACGATGAATGGGAAGGAGTCTATACCGACTCCGAGGTTCGCGATATTTTTTTCTTGCTGGTCAGAGCGTGATTTCGGTAAGTATTTTTTCCCGAAGATTTTTTGATTTTGATAATAATGCTTGGACTATACCCGCTCCGAGGTGAGACGGAGTCGAGTGCGCTATCCGCCACCATGAACTGGCAGGCAACGCCCTCATGGACTACGAGTCAGTTTGCCAAGTTGCCCTAACCTGCAATGCTTCTAGACCTTGAGAGACGTCAGAACGAAGTGGAGAACTTGAGGATGGATGAAGGTCATCCGGCCGCGCCGTAGGCCAGGCGCTCGCACCGGGAGAGCCTTTGCAGCGTTGACTCTCGCTTCTAGAGCGGTTTGCTCTTTGAGATAACGTCGTTGTTGGGTTAGGACACGGTCTTCACAGACAGGAGATCGATCATGGCGGCGTACTCATCGGACCTGCGAGAGCGGGTATTTCAGGCGTATCAGTCGGGGCTGAGCAGCCCACTGGTAGCCGAACGGTTCGGGGTGAGCGCTGCGTTCGTTCGGAAGCTGGCGTTGCTGCACCGTCGGTACGGCACGATCGAGCCACGCCCCCGCACGCAGGGCCGCAAGCCGGTGCTGAACGACAAGCAACGCGATCGATTGATCGAGTTGGCCGGTCACGAGCCGGACCTGACGCTCGATGAGATGAAGGCCCGGCTGCAACTGCGGTGCTGCCAGACGACCGTCTGGCGAGAGCTGAAGAAGGCCGGGTTGTCTTTCAAAAGAAGTCTTTCCAAGCTAGCGAGCAGTCCCGCGAAGATGTCGCGGAAGAACGCGCGCGTTGGGCCCGCCGCGTGAAACGGACCGATCCGCGTCGGCTGATCTTCCTCGACGAGAGCGGCGTGCGGGTCGGCATGAAGCGGCTCTACGGCCGCAGCGCGAAGGGCTGGCGGGTCGTGGACCGGGCCTCGGGCGGCCACTGGCAGACGCACACGATGACCGCGGCGATCGGCCTGGGCGGCGTCATCACGGCGATGGTGACCAAGAAGGCGATTAACTCGATCACGTTCCTCGGCTTCATCGAAGAGTTCTTGGCCCCGCAGCTCAAGCCGGGCGACCTGGTCGTAATGGACAACCTGGCGGTCCACAAAGTGAAGGGCGTCGAAGAGGCCCTTCAAGTGGTCGGGGCCCGGGCTTGGTTCCTGCCTCCCTACTCGCCCGACTTCAACCCGATCGAGCAGGCGTGGTCCCAAGCGAAGAGCTGGTTACGAAAGAAGTCGCCGCCTACCTTCGATCAACTCGTGGTGGCGATCGGAGACGCCCTGCGTCGCGTCACTCCAACCCACTGCCAAAACTACTTCGCCAACTCCGGCTACCGCGTTCCTCCAAAGAGCAAAACGCTCTAATTAGGAAGCAGAAGTGATGTCTGTTTCTGGAGTTGCTAGGGGTACGAAATCGAAGCTCGGGTTAACAGCCCAAGCCAGTTCACGGAAACGACAGAATCCATTCGCGAGATAAGCTTGCTTTAGCGTGTCGCACTCCGGCGAGAAGAGCGCGGGCGCCCCGACAAGGATTGCCAAGCATCTAGCGCGGCTGGTGGCCACGTTCATGCGATTAGGGCTGTAGAGAAAGTCCATGCCGCGCGGCGCGTCGGCGATTGAGGAACTGGTCAACGAGTAGATCACTACCGCCGCTTCTAGTCCCTGGAACTTATCGACGGTCCCGACCCTTGCTCCACGGGGAAGCCTTCTTCGAAGCAAGGCCACCTGGGCGTTGTAGGGAGCCACCACGAGAACATCGGCGAGCGTCAGCGGCATCGCCTGGTTTGCGGCGTTGCGCCAGCTGTGCGTACCGTCAACGAGGCGCGTGAAGAGTGATGCAATCGCCACGACTTCCTCCGGGCTGTCGTTCTGATTGCCCTCGTGGATCACCGGCAGAAACGCCAATCCTGATTCGGGGAGCTGCGATCCGCCGCATAGTGCTTGACGCTCAAGCCCTTCGCGGCTAATGAGCCGTCCCTCGTAGTACTGCTCCGATGTGAACCGGCAGATGGAAGGAGGTAGTCGCCAAGTCTGCGGCACAAATAGCCCACGGTCTTCGGCAAGCGTATCTCGCCCGTCTAGCAGGTGGTTCAGTGCCGCGACCTCGGCCCCTTCCGGATGGCTTCCGCGTTGCGGTTGCTCGAGTTGCTGCGGGTCGCCCAGCAGGATAATGTTCTTCGTCGCCCGTGCGGCCGCCAAGGCCATCGCTAGCGACATCTGTCCAGCCTCATCGATGAACAGATAGTCTAACTCCTGCTCTAAATCTTCGTTGGACCACACCCAGGCGGTACCCCCAACGACTCTATTTTGCCCCAAAGCGGCTGCGACCTTATCCGTGCCGTCCAAGACTTCAATGTTCAGTGGGAAGTCATCTGGTGGGTGGAGGATGCGTTGGGCAAGAGCAACTTTTTCGTCACTCTCCGCCACAGCGCTCAAGAGGTTCGTGATCACCTTATTACTTACCGCTGACACGCCAACGCGATAGCCTTTCGCGGCAAGCTCCGCGATCATATGGCTACCGAGGTAGGTCTTGCCGGCGCCGGGTGGACCTTGGATCGCCAAGACGCTGTTGTCTAAGTCGAACGCCAGCTCGACAGCGGCCTTCAGTATGTCTCCATCAAGTGGTAGTTGCAGCGATTTGAGGCTAGGGGGCTGCTTCGAGAGCAGCTCATACCGAGCTTTGTGGTTTGGAGAGTCGATGTCTTGAACAACAGAACGCGCGAAATCGAGGAGCGATTCAGGAAGGGGCTTGGGACGCACTCTCCTGAAGCTGAACACCTCTGTTGGGTGTACTTCGATAGTCGCTTGCGTTTTCTTAATATCGAGAATGCCGGCGTCGAGGTCGAACGCCGCGACGGTCCCGAGCATCTCGCCGTTAACCTCGATCAGCTCGTCTCCTGGCTCGAGTCTCGCTTCCTGAGGAGGGAAGCTGTAGCGGTGCGTTGGGACCCTTCCTCCTCTTTCGCGCGGCGTTTCGGTCACGAATTGCAGTCCACCGACACAGGCTTGTTCGGACAAGACCTCATCTGGCTCAAGGTTTCGCAGGCGGAAGTACTCCCACCACACGCATTTGTCTTCTCGGCGGAAGTAGTCCAAAAGGTGAGCGAGCAGCCAGCGGGCGCTCTGGTCCCGATTTCGGTTCTCTTCTGGGATCCCACTTACGAGTGCGTCGAAGACCTGACTTACCTCGTTGCCTTGCTGCTCCACTGCCGCGCTCGCCTCTCCGTTAAGCAGCTCGGGACGCGGCATCTCATTTCCGGCATCAATCAACTCCGCGCGCAGGCCCTCGAGCCAGTCCCGCAGGACGAGCGTCGATAGGCAGTCGTCCCTGTTGTAGTCCGAGACCGTCTTACTGTCTGTATCGCAGATCTCGCCTGGGAGTCCCAGTTCTAGCGCCCGCTCGACGCGATGCAGACCGTATCGAGCGTCTTCAAGCTCAGCCGCTCGTTGGAAATCGTAGAAAGGCTCAAGCTTCTTGATTGAGTAGCTCTCCACACTCGCTCGAAGTCCCTGAAGCACAACGGCGTACAGGTCGATAAACCGCTGTCCGCGAAGCAGCCGATCGACCTCTTCCTCGCGGGTAGCGTGCTGCATCGCGAGTCGCTTCATCGCTGAAGGCTCGTAGTGGGCGTAGTGGTAGACATGCATGCCAGGGAAACGCTCCCAGCGATCCATCACGAAGTCGATGAACTCCTCGAAAGTTTTCTTTTCGGCAGCGCTGGTAAGACTCCACCCTCCCTTGTACTCGGACACTCCCCCACCGTCGCGCACTACGTAACCAAGCAGGTACTCAAGCCCACTATTTCCTACATGCGGGTCGCCTTCGATATCGAAGAAGATATCGCCCACATCCGGTTCGGGCAGGGCCAAGAGCCCCCGCTTTTCTTCGAGGTCCAAGAGCTCGTACTTTAACGATCCTTCACGGCGTGCCCGATATTGGATCTTGGCCTGAAGTTGTAACTTTACGAACGTGGCCTCTGACCCCTTCTGCGGAGGTTCGGGCAGCGGTTTAGTCGATTCGGCGAACTTCCTCAGAGTTCTCGTTCCTTGGCGATAAAGTTCGGCGATCTGCTGTTTGCCGATGCCCGCCACTAGAGTTAGGTGATCATCCTGACGGCGACGCTTCTCGCAGACAGTTCGCCAGTTGCAGATATCGCAGTGCGACACTGGCTCCGGATAGGTAGCCGTGACGTTCGATTGCACGACGGTCTCTTCGAGTTTCTCTCTTACCATCCGGTAATACGCCATGAAGTCGTCAACGCGGAGTCGTTCTTCTTCGAAAGGTTCACCAGGCTTCACTACCGACATCGTGGTTGGGAGCTTGCCCTGCAGGCCCCGCACTAAATCGGAATACAGGCATAGCTGCAGCACCGCACCGACCCGTGTGTTCAGTGAGAGCTTCGTGTCGGCAACCTCGTAAGACCAGTCGCCGAATCGGCTTGAACCCTCGACCTTCACTAACAGGTCGGGGCGGCCGGACCATCGCTCTTCAACCAAGGCGCCCTGCACGATGACATCTACCCCATCGGCCATCGCCTTCTGTGTCTCCTCCTGCGCCTGCTGAATATCTGCCTCCTTGGCTAGCTCGCGTACCGTCTTGCCTTGTTCCTTAAGATGTTCGATGTATCTGCTTTCATGCGCTAGGCCGCGCTCTACCAACGTCTCCAAGTGCAAATCCTTGCGTACCGGCTTGCCTATTTCTCTTTTGGCTGCTTGTAGACTAAGGGTGGTGAGATGATGACACGCTACATGATTGGCAAGATCAGTAGCCGCTAACATCAGCTTCTGCCCATCGAACTGCATGGATTGCTCCCCAATAGGAATGATTTGATCGATACCGTCGGGGCTGTGCTGCGCCCCCACCACCTAGACGAAACTAATAGATTCCTCCGCAATGCGAGTGCTTACGCTACTTGACCATCGCTAGATCCAGGCTCATACTGCTCGACAGCGATAAGCCAGCTCTGCAGTGGGGTCTCAAGCATGTAATTGAAGTGCATCAGCGAGACCGCTTTGAGATGAGTGACGAGCGATTCAGGGCACTCGAAGATGTCGATTGACCTCGTAGGGAGGGGCCAATCACCTCGTGGAGTCACGAGGAAATTCCCCGCTACCTTGAATAGCACCTGTGAGGCAGCAAGCCGCTCTTCCTCAGCCACCACTAGCTCATCTGCTATCTGTGCAAGTGGCAGATTGAATGTGTCGTCTTCTTGCGTCGCAGTCGATTGCTCGTCCAGCACTAGTACCGGTTGGTAAATCCTTACCCGCCAGGGACGCCGTTTCTTTGAAGCGGCTTCGAGTTCCTCTTGTGAGAACACAGGGGCACCAAGGTTGCCTGGACCATCGAGGTAGGGGCGCCGGAAGGCATCGCCTTTGATTGCCTTACCATCTTTGGCGCGAAGATGGGGGACTTTTGTCATGTTGGACCGATGCACTTCCCCAAAGATCTTGTCAGCAGGCAAACCAGCGGCGACGGCGTCCCCTAGCAGCACGTAGAGTCGGTCTCCCCAAGCGTCCGCGGCAGCCTCCAGATCGCGCTGCGCATGGGCTTCGAGCCACTCAGCCATTTCCTCCAGCTCCATAGCAGCACGTGCAAAAAGATCGTCGCCATGATTGATCAGATTGCGGCATAAGACGCAGCAGGCTCTAACAGCTTGTGCGACTTGCTCGGCACGCGAGGAGTCAGCTTCGAGCATTCTTGGGTACAGGGTAACGGCCGCCCCGATGGCGATGTGGAATTCGGAGACATCCTCCAACGCATCGTTCAAAGACATGGGCTTCCTTCATTGAAATGAGAAACGGGAATCGCCAGTAGCTGCGTAACTAGTAAACGCACCACCTGGCATTTTTTCACCTTGATGGAAGCTATTTGGGAGCTTTGGGGGAGTACTGGTCACTAGCCTCGAGACAAACCTGGAAGTACAGAGAGGCAAAAGCGCAGACCGGCTTCCTTTACCATCTTCTGGCCCCGGGGACGCCTAAGATTAAGACCCCCGTTCGGGGGGGGCAAGGTTTTTGGCAGGTTTGAAGCTCCTAAGCTTGCCTGTCATCAAGCGCCTGCGTAGATTCATGCCGTCGAGGTTGTGCTGTATCGCATTCGCTATCTAGAGGGACCATGGCTCGTCATGCGTTTCGTGAAGGCTCTACTTCTCCAGCGAGACTGCTCAACGTCTGGGACAAGCCGATAGAGAACCGGAATGTTCACCTGCTGCGAATTGAGTTCGAAATCTTCAACGAAGAACCCAACCGCCTTCTGGTGGCTACGGGGCGTATCGCATGCCGCGATGTCGTTGTCGGTGACGGGTATGATCTTTCTCAAGATCGCGGCGTATGCCCGTACGTCATGGCGTTCAACAACTTTGACTCTAGCCGAGTCAGTAATTGGCTAGACTTAGCTAACAAGAGGCCATGGGTTGAGATCACCTTCGGGAAAATTCACGAGGGCGATCAAAGAAACGCGTTCAAAAAGATTGGCTCTTTCGACGCAAGCGCCTTTACGATCAAAGAGTACGCTTTCAAGCTTGACAAAGACTGGCAGAAGATCGGTGACGTGGCCGGCAAACTTGGTCTCAGCGAGAACACGGTACGGCGGCGGATCAAGAAGCTAGAGCCGGAACACGGCGCCTTGCTGGTGAGATACACCCCGGGTGGACATCGCGTGATCTGCTGGCCCCGACTGCACAACCTGCTAAGCGATTGATAAATCTATTCTGCTGCCATCGGCCCAAGGCTACCAATAGCATAATAGTGCTGTCACTAGTTAATGTTTTAACAACAACACCCGCTCATCAGCCAAGGCTGTCCGACGTCAATCATATGACGAATGTACAAGACGGCGTAACTCCTTGAAGTACTTATCTTTTTTTGCACAACTAATTCTTTGGGGAACCGATGCTGATTCATGACTGGTGCAAGCGAATTCGACTTAAAGGTGTGCAGGTAGATGTCACTGGCGATACTATCCGCTCCTGGCTACTTATTGCTTACCCGCCCTATCTTGATCCACACCCATCCTGGATCAAGCTTGATGACCAAGGCGACGATTACTGGTATTCCATGAGACACCGGGTAATAGCTCGAATCAACCAGGACCACAGCAAAATATGGGTCACGCCTAATCATCTTGCATTCAAGAACTTGCTCGCTCCATTAGTCGCATCGATCCCCTAGCGAAAGCAGATGTGTCGCGGACATTTGGAAGATGCTATCTATTTATTTAACCCTATACATTGATACTAGGATTCACTCCGTGATAGATGGGCCCCAAAGCGAAGTCCCTACGTGGCTTGCCGACATTACCCCAAGCCAGATTGCAGACAATCCTTTTCCGCTTCTATCGGTCCTGACAGGTTCTCTGTACTATCCCTGCTCCGGCTTCGACGGTCGTCCCGTCAGGAATTTCAGCGTGATCTTTAAGAGTTTTGTCTACGTAGACTACGGTATCGATGAGGAACAGCTGGACCGTGAACTTCAGCAACAAGGTTTCAACGGCTACCACCTACTCGGGCAGCGATCTGTTCAAGAGCAGGAGTTGATTCCAAATGGCTGGACACCCTCTCCTCCGCTCGCTGCCGACATTGATCAATTGAACCTTAATCGACGTACTAAGTCACCGTACTGTCGATGGATGCTATTCGAGCGCGACGAAGACATAGACGATAGCCACGGTCCGATCCGGTTCAGTCTGCTCTACCTTTGTGCTGACGGTGTTGCCGCTTTCCAGGCCCTCTATCTAGCAAATAAGGGCCGACCTAAAGCAGTAGCGATAATCCAACCTGGACGCGGCTGGGGCGGAAATTGGACTGACTTCGAGGATCCAGACAAGATCTTCGCTCGGTGCGTACTCGGTAATCCAGAAGGAAAACCCGAATACCTCGTCTATGGAGGCCGGGGCGATGCGGATTACTACAGCAGACCCTGTTGGCCCCAGTACACGCAAGAGCTGTGGTGCTCAGACACCGGTCGGTTACGCTTATGGGGCCTGCAGTAGGCTGAGAAATTCTCGGAGCGTGGTTTTCGGTATCTGAACGTTCTCACGTCGCCATACGTTTGGCAGCTACTTGCCTGGAGATGAGTGTGCTGCTCTTGCTGATACCAATATGATGGGGCCAGCGACGAGGAAATACCGATGATAAGATCCCCTTCCGAGGAAATATCTAGAATGAACGACGACCCTTAAACAGCGTAGGTCAAGGGCGAATGTCTCGATCTATACCGTTCAGGCTACGGTTTGACGCGGGATTGAGACCTCCAAACGGTCAAGTAAACCAGCGATCGGCGGCAGAAATGTCCGTAAACCTGATGCCAGAAAGTAATGCGGTCCTTCGTCGCCGTGTCGAGATCGACTTTGAGGCGGCACGAATCCTACAGCAACTTGGTGCTTGCCGAAAGGTTATCGAGAGTGGCTTCACATTAACGTCCGAAGTCGAGAAGTATCTTGATAACCCCAAGCTCAGCAAGGAGCAAGTCATCTGGCTGCAGGCTTTCATCGACCGCATTATCAGGAAGATCGAGAGAGCCCAGAGGGTCAATAAAAAGCTTGGCGAACGGTCTACGATGCTTCTAGAAGAGATCCGCTACCTAGACAGCATGAGTCCCGAAGAGATGACCAATCAGTTGTCCGCACAGCCCATGAGTGATAGAGAGAAAACCCTCGAAGGCATCATGAACTTCACCAGAAACGCGGCGCCGTACGTTGCTGTGGCAGCGATCATTTATGGCTTCGTCAAATACACCGGAATCGGTGGGATCGCCACTGGCGGAGCGATGAAGGGCGGGCCCTTCGGGTCGATCCTGAAAAGAAATGAAGAGGAGCGGGAGATGCGGCGTAAGATCGAACTCCGCCGGAAGATTGAGGGTCGTTAGGACGTAGTCAAAAGAGGCACTAATGTAGCTCCATTAGAGCTATTTACCCTGCAGCTGTGTCCTGTCAGTATTGCGCTACTCTGTCGTATGAAGAATTATACATAGAATTCTCAGCCCGCCACGGTCTCGATGCGGTTTGCAGTAGCGATTGAGACGGTTAGGCAGTAAGCAATAGAGCGTTTGCACCGATGCACACCATATAATACCCTTTGTTAAGTACTACACGGCGTAGTTCCGTAGAATGGTTGCTCGCCATCACCGCGCATCATACCAAAGGTCAGCGTCAATGAAATCAACTCGAAGCACGCAACAAGCTCACTACCTTGGGGCTGATCTGACTGATCGGCACTCACAGGCCAGACGGCCCATTGATGTTTGCGGGCTCACTTGTACAGATGAGAACTTGCTTGAAGCTGCATTTTGGCAATGGGAGTGGCCGGAACCGCAAGAAGCCCTGGATCTATCGCAGCTTATGAAGGAAGTCCGTGACGCTAAATCGGTCATGCTCGACGGCCCCCAAGGTTTAGCTTCGATCGGCAACCATCTGCGAGCCTGCGAACGAGAATCTGGGGCCGTCGGCAAAACACCAGACACCATGCCGGCGAAAAAACGACCGTTCGGAGGGTATATCCGTTCATCCATTGAACTGTTTTCGGCTTTCCACAAAGCTGAAATCAAAGTTAGCCCCGACAACTTCATTGGCGGTGTGTGCGAGGTCTATCCCGGCAATATTTGGCGACGACTGGCCAATCGAGTACTCCCGAGGAAAAGCACGGAAGAGGGTCGGCGAGCACGAAAGATCATCCTTGAAAGCCTTGGCGTCAGCAAATTGCCACGCCTGCCAACGCATGACGAGAACGATGCTTGCGTTGGTGCCGTGCTGGCAGCCGCGGCCGATAACAAGGTCCACGGAGTAAGAGTGACCGGTCTCGGTTCAGGGTTGGTGATCGAAGAAGGAGGGACACTGCGAGAAGGCCAAATGGTTATCCCGGAGATATGTAATGGAGTGCGGAATAAGATTGAAGCGGCGTTGCGCGACATACCTACGCCGACGGCCCCGAAAACTAGCTCTTCACGGCAAGCAGCGTCGGATCAAGAATCTCTGGATCGCGCGACCACTCTAAGGGATTGCCTCATCAAACGGGCTCTAGAAGGAAACGCTCAAATCTTCACTTACGCAGGGGCCTACAAGCATATCTTTGGCGCCTTAAACGCCAGGTGGTCGCAAGCATATGCGAATCAAGTCATATCGGTAGCAGAGAGTACGGCTCCCGCGGAGTTGCCGGGCTTGGGTGCGGTTCGGCTTGATGCCTTCATCGTGTCAAAAAGAAGCGGCCTTCCCAGTGACGGCCATTGGGAATCGGCCAATTACGACCGCGAGGACTGGGAACGCGTGCTTGGAACTGCAACTATCGTTTACTGAGGTGCGGCGGCGACTCTATGGCGAACCAGTCGTTGCAGTTGACCGTGTCTGGTCTTCCCCCCTGAAACAGAGCCACTCTGAGTGAGAGAATCTCGTGCCGGGCGGTCCCCGGTTTTTGGAGGATTCTTTCGATGAAGCGGACAAGGCACACGACGGAGCAGATCATCGAGAAGCTGCGTCAGGCGGACGTGGCTCTTGGTAAAGGGGCGAAGGTCCCCGAGATCTGCAAGACGCTCGGGATCACCGAGCAGACCTACTACCGCTGGCGTCAGAAGTACGGGGGCATGGCCCCCGACCTGGCGAAGCAGATGCGTTCGCTGGAGAAGGAGAACGCGAGGCTGAAGCGGCTGGTGGCCAATCAGGCGCTCGACATGGAGATCTTGAAGGAAGCCGCCAAGGGAAACTGGTGAGCCCCGAGTGTAAGCGGCGGACCGTCGATTCGGTCCGCCGCCTCTTGGGGCCCAAGAAGGCGGCGCAGAGGAGGGTCTGCCGCGTGCTGGGCCAGCCGCGTGCGACGCAGCGTTACCAGTCGAAGCGTCAGACGCTCGACGCGGAGTTGCTCACGGAGATGCGGAGCATCGCGGAGAAACGTC
>NZ_SJPH01000012.1:18563-69434 GCF_007859815.1 Botrimarina hoheduenensis
TACCTCTTCGCGGTGCGTGGTGCCCCAGAGCACATCCGGAGTGACAACGGCCCGGAGTTCGTGGCCAAGAGCCTCCGTCGATGGCTCGACCGGGCGTGCGTGAAGACGCTGTTCGTCGCCAAGGCGAGCCCTTGGGAAAACGGATACGTCGAGAGCTTCAACAGCCGCTTCCGCCAAGAGCTGCTGGACCGTGAGCTGTTCTTGGGGCTGGAGGATGCCCGGTGGTGCGTTGATCGGTGGCGGCTGGACTACAACCACCACCGGCCACACAGCTCGCTGGGTCACATCCCTCCGGCCGAGTTCGCCGCCCGTTGGGCCGCTTCCGCTCCGGGCCCTGCTCAGCCTACGGCTTCGCAGGCCCCTCCGCTCCAGCTGCCCAACGGACTACCATCTAATCATCCCGATTCTCTCAGAGCGACTGGCACATAGATCGGGGGAAGACCAAGAGCCTCGCCACGGCTTTAGGCTCTACCAGACGCCATCCTTGCCCAATCTAGGTACTGCCTCTCGAAAGTAACTCAGCTAGCGTTAGGCGGCAGTCAAGGCAAAATTCTGCAGCAAGCGAAGAGGCCAATCGATCCAATTCAGCTGAGTTGGTGCAACCACTGGTGCAACGGTCGTATGCAACCGTCGTAAGTGTATGCTCTGTTAGGGGGTTAAAACCCGTTTCTACCCGATTGCAAATCCGACATCGGCGGTTCGATTCCGCCCGGCGCCTCTCGATCAAACCCCGTGAAAACCCAGTGTTTCGCGGGGTTTTTTCGTTTCTTGGCTCCGCTAATGAGCAACGGCGCTAATGAGCAACGGCGAACTGTCAGCAAACGCCTCCAATTTGCCCCGGTTGCCTGCAAGCGGGTGAAACTGTTGGTGCAACGCAACGCGAACGGTTCGGTTTGCCGTGTTGGGCAACTGTCACCGATCGTAGGTGCCGGTGGCTTAGCGAAGCTTCCCCGAGGCTGGTGAGCCAGAAAGCGGCAGTGCTGGCAGCGCAACGAGTTCTTGGCGGTCGAGGGATTCTCGTCGCTTGCTGCGGCTCGCCGACCTGCTGCCTCGCTTCCGCTCCTGAGCTGTTCGTAGTGCTACGCCTCAAGACGCATAGCGCGGCGGCGATTGGCGGTAACCAAAGCCGCTAGGAAGATTATGGCGCAACTGGGCTCGGGAACGGCGACGGAGGTGGTACTAAGAGTGTCGCGCCAGAGGGTGTAGTCACCGAGGTCAACTACCCCGTTGAGATTAGCGTCGGCGTCCAAGTTGGTTGTCGAGCCGAACGTCGATCGCCAAAGTTCATAATCGTCGCTATCGACGACGCCAACGGTCCGTTCGCACGCAGCGGATCGTGTCTCGCACCTCGTCGATGAGATCCCGGGCCGCGAAGATTGCCTCGCGCGGCTTGGCGGCCTCGCCCAAGAGCGGAACGCCATCGAACACCGGGGGGGGATCGGCACCGGCAAGCGAGAGGATCGTCGCCGTCACATCGATCGCCGAATAGAGCCCTTCTTCGACGAGCCCCTTACCGATACCGCCCGGCCGACGAATGATCAGCGGTACGTGCAGCCCGCCTTCGTAAAGCCAGCACTTTCCACGGAGGTGGCAACGGCCGTTGTCACCCATGAAGATCACGACCGTGCTCTCGGCGAGTCCTTCCTGATCGAGACGATCGAGGATCTGGCCAACCTGCGCGTCCATCGCTTCGATCGAGTCGAGGTAGCCTGCCCAGTCGAGGCGACACTCGGGCGTGTCCGGGAAATACGGTGGCAGTTCGACGGCTTGCGGATCGACGGGCGACTCGGCCGCGGCCCGAATCTTCGACCAGCCAACGCCCGGATGCCGGTGCGTGATCCCGAGGGTGATTTGTGCGAAGAAGGGCTGCCCGTCGGCTCGCAGTGACCAGTCATCGCCATCGAAGACCTGCTCGGCGACGAAGTTGAAATCGGTCTTGGCGTTGTAGCCACAGCCAACCGCGCAGTAGTAGCCGGCTCGACGGAGTGGTTCGGTGATGGGCTGAACCCCAGCGGGCAGCACGACGCCACCTCGACGCTGGTCCTGCGTTCCGGTGCGTGTCTGATAGACGCCGGTGATCATCGCGTTCCGCGAGGGCGTGCAGGATGGGCCCGTGCAGAACAGCCGCGTGTACCGCACCCCATGAGCCGCCAGGGAGTCGATCTTCGGCGTGCGGACCGCCGGGTGCCCATAACAGCCGAGCTCGGGACTCATATCCTCCGCGTAGATGAGGACAATATGAGGACGCGTCGATTCCGCGATATCGGCCACCGCGAGCCGACAAAGACAGAGGACGAAGAAGGTAGCGAAAAATCGGTGCATCGAGGGCTGCGATTCTAGGTGAGCGATAGGTTGCCGTGTGTCGCCGAGCTACGCCGCTAGGCCTTCTGATCAATCGTAAACGGGACGAACAACGCGGCACCACGTGCGAGGAAGATTGTCCATCTCTCCGATCAGTTCAAGCAATCGACTCCATCTGACCCTGGTCTTCCTCGCCTGGTTTTCGAGTAGGCTGCGAAAGACCGCGCCTAGGCAGCGGTCGGGATCGCTAGCCAGACGCTGGGCTATTGACCCTAAGCAGGCAGCTCGATAACACTTACCGAACTCGCCAGGGGATGCCCTTCCCTGGTGAGGCTCTCGCTTTTTCCGTGCCGTCTACGACGGAGGCCCGAGCGGTGCTTCGATAGCCGTTCAGTGGTGCCTCCGGCAGCGGCCATCATGCCTGCGGCAGCGCGAGATCCCGCGATCCGGGTTCTTTTAGCGGCTCAGACAAGCAGAGTTACTCAGGGCCCCGTGGCGCAACTGGATAGCGCGTCGGCCTCCGAAGCCGAAGGTTGCTGGTTCGAATCCAGCCGGGGTCACTTGTCTTGAGCTGGCTCCCGTCTCTTGAGCTGGCTCCTGTCCTGGGCAAGTGCGGGGGATCCGTCGCCGCGTTGCACCGCGTTTTTATGACGACCATAACCCGAGCGCCGGGTTGCGGATGAAGTAGAACGGCTCGCCGTCGGGGCCTTCGTGCCAGCCGTCGTTGAGCTGATCGATGCTAAACGCCTGCGCCACCTCATCGTACGATCGGTGCTCGTAACCCACGCTGCGGATCTCTTCCGCGGTTAGGCCCGCGCCCGTGGCGTAGGTCACGCGGAAGCGCCCTTCGGTCGAACCGTGGATCAGGTGGGCCGCGGCCGAGAGATTGCCCGCCAAATCCTCATCGGCTTCCAGCGCCGCGAGGGTCGCCGGGGTTCCGCAATATCCGTACTGGCGAATCAGCCGATCGATCTGGGGGTCTTCTCCGAAAGCGTGCACGGCCGGGGCGAGCACGATCAATTCACCGTTGTCTGCCATCGCTTTACGGGTGCGGTAGATCGCTTTGTTGCCGAGCCACGTTGAAGAAAACTCGCGCGGGTCGAGGTAAACCACGCAGCGGTTGAGCGGTCGATCAACGTGCTTCAGGTTCAGCTCCCCCGAGAGCCGTGCGGCCCATCGGAAGCACTCGCTGCCATCGCCGGCGGTAAGCGCCCGCAGCGCCGGCCCCCCCGGCTTGTCTTCAACGACGGTAAGCAGGAATCGCACGTCGGCCCGCGGCCGCACGAACCGATAGAAGCCCTCGTCCATGAGTCGGCGAACCGGCGTATCGATAACCCCCAGCACCTGTTCGATGCCGCAGACGGCACCGAGGAAGTGCGACTGATGCAGCATCTGCCCCCCGCCGCAGCCAATACAGATGTTCTTCGAGTGGTTGGCGAAGCCGATCACCTCGTGCGGCACGACCTGACCGAGCGAGAGTACCAGATCGTAGCCTCCGGAAATAATCCGCCGATTGACGGCGACTTCAACGGGCGACCGCATCCGCCCCCCCGAGAGTTCATCGAGAAACTCCGCGGGGAACACGCCCAGCGGCTTGAGATCCGTCCGCCAGTTATGGGCATGGAACCGGTCGAGCGGGATCTCCTCGCCAAACATCATGCGGAGCTGTCGCTCGGTCATCGGCAGGTGCGTCCCCAGAGCGGGCAGGATATCGATCGCGACCCGATCGTGGAGCATGCGCCACAGCTCGGCGGTGAGCGTACCGGCGAACGAATAGAGCCGCGTGTGATCGGGCGGCACGAGCAGCAGACGCTCAACACCGGCGTCGAGGATCCACGTCTGGGCAATCTGTTCGAGACATTCTTGCCAATTTTTGGTGGTTAATCCGGCGGGACCGCCGTCGAGTGTAATTAGTGGGTCGTTCACGACGTTCACTTTAGAGGCTTCTCATTAAGGGCCGGGCGGCGGGTCGAACAGATCGCTGCCGCTTGATAGTATCACCGCACCGCGGACACGATCGCCCCCGAAAAATCACCGATCTTTACCGTTTCGCTCGGAACGTTTGCCCCCGCTCGCAGGGGCTGTCTTCCGCAAGTCTTGTCCTTATTAACGCAAGCTATGGCCGCTCTGAAAATCCGCCCGGATGACTGTGAACTCGACTTTCTCTCGCTGGGTGCCCTCGTCCACCGGCTCGATCCGGGGACCACTCCCTTCCGGAGAGCCCGCTCGTTCGATGTCCATGTTTCGGGGGGCGAATACAACTGCGCGGCGAACCTGGCGAGCTGCTTCGGCCTGAAGACCGGTGTCGCCACGGCGATGGTCAACAACGGTGTCGGCGAGCTGATCGAAGCTCAGGTCCGCGAACGGGGCGTGCGCCCCTACTACAAACGCTTCGAGCACGACGGCGTGCGCGGGCCGAACATGGCCACGGTCTACAGCGATCAGGGGCACGGCGTGCGCGCCCCGGTCGTGTTCTACAACCGGGCTAACGAGGCCGGCGCGTTGCTCAAGCCCGGCGACTTTGACTGGCAGGCGATCTTTGACCGCGGCGTGCGCTGGTTTCACTCGGGGGGGATCTTCGCGGCGATCGGAGCGCACACGGCCGAGCTGATCGTAGAAGGCATGCAGGCCGCTCGGGCCGCCGGTGCGGTCACCTCCTTCGACCTGAACTACCGCGCAAAACTGTGGCGGACCCTCGAAGGGGGCGAAGCCAAAGGCCTGGAAATGATGCGCGCGATCGCCGCGAATGTCGATGTGCTGGTGGGCAACGAAGAAGACCTGCAGAAGGGGCTCGGCCTCGAGGGACAAGACGTCGAGCACAAATCAAAGCTCGACCCCGAGGCGTTCTTCGGCATGATCGAGCAGGTGAAGGGGGCGTACCCCAACGTCAAGGCGATCGCTACTACGCTGCGTGAAGTGAAGAGCACCAACCGCCACAACTGGGCCGCCGTGCTCTGGATGCAGGGTGCCGACGTGGGCGCTGGAGAGCGTCTGGTGAGCCCGACGATGGAGCTAGACGTGCTCGACCGCATCGGCGGCGGCGACGGCTTTGCCTCAGGTCTTGTGTACGGCTTGCTAAGCGGCCGACCGACTGAAGAAGCGCTGCGGCTGGGCTGGGCCCACGGTGCCTTGCTCACGACCTACGCTGGCGACGTTTCACTGGCAACGCTAAGCGAGGTCGAAGCGTTGGCAGTAGGCGGATCGGCACGCGTGCAGCGCTAGAAAAACTCCGCCGCAGTTTGTGTTTTGTGCCGATTAAGCACGCAACCATCGGGCTGTCTCGCCGTAGAGCAGCCGCTGCACGTCTTTGCGGATGGCGGGCTCTTCGCAGCGCCATCCCGCCGCCGTTAGGTCGGCGTACTTCTCGACAAGCACATCGCCGATGATCCGCCGACTATGATCCCACTTATAAATCAGTTGCTCCAGCACGCGGCAGTCGCTGTGCTGCGGCACAACGCTCGTTCCCAGCAATTCGATCCGCATCCGCGTGATCTCGCTGATAAGCGACGGATTATTGAGAAACCACCAGCAGCCAAACGGCAGCAGGTTGCGGAACTTGCGGGCGGTCACGGCCAGGGCGTGCTGATTCTCGCGAGCCAAGAGGGTTACCAGGAAGTTCACGTCCGGAAAGTCCCGACACAATGCCGCCACCGAATCCATATCGGCCGCGCCAAGCGAATCGCCCGCCAATCGCAGCGCCGGATTCTGCGCACGCGTGACGCCGATCATGAGCGCCTGGGCCACGCCGTGACGCTCGCAGGCGGGCAGGATCGCCTCGGTCAGAATGCGGTTGCCGGGCGTCGGGGCCGGATAACGCCACGCGGGCGGGAGACTCATCGCACAGTAGGCTGCGCCGATCCGTTCGATCCATTCGTCGAGCAGCCGACCGACTTCAGCGAGGGTATCGCCCGCAAGGTCTTCTTGCACGCGGTAACCCCAGGACCGAAGCTCGGCGCAGGCTCGGGGCCAATCGACCACCAACGCATCGAACCGCAGCACGGGGATAAACCGTTTGTCGGCGCGCAGTGCTGCTGGGTCGGCAAGCCAGCGCGCGCGTTCACCGGCGTCGAACAGCTCGTTGGTCATGGTCACTCGCTCGACTCCGGCCACGCCCAAGACGCGATCGATTTGTTCTGCGGGCGACTGGGCGGCGAACCACTTGCGGTAGCCGTCGAGTGTCGGCTCGTGGGGATCGAGCCCCAGCCGCGTGAGGGTCGTTACCACGCCCCGGCGGGCCTCAGAGAGGGGCGTCGACTCGACAAACAGCTTCTGCCAGATGAGGTCCGCCTGCTCGGATTGGCTCAGGCTCCAGAAGCGCTCGGTCGGCAACTCCTGGGCACTCAACTCGCGCAACACTTCGGCAATCAAATAGTGGTAAGTGACGAGTTCATCAATTCCCCACAGCATCAAGCCACGCGAGTCGGGGGCCACGCCGCGTCCGATCGGCGTGCCGAAGGCGGGGGGAAACAGGTGCGTGTGGAGGTCCCACACCGGAGTTTCCGCGACGACACGACGCACGAGCGGGCCGATCTCACTCGCAGGGGGGTTAGCGCTGGTGCTGTTCATGGATTAAAGCTTAACGGGGTTGGTCGCGTCGCGACAGAAGCGCCCCGCCCCGATTCAAACCGCCTTCGATTTGTCTCTTCCGTTACCCGGTCAGGATATTGATGGACGCTGCAGACTTTCGTCTCGATGGAAGAACGGCCGCGGTGATCGGCGGCACGGGAACGCTGGGCGGTGCCATGGCAGGAGCCCTCGCGGCCGCCGGCGCGCGTGTCGCCGTCTTGGGACGCAGCGCCGAGCGCGGCGCGGAGCGGGTGCGATTGATCGAGGCCGCCGCAGGACAAGCCGCGTTCTTTACCGCTGATGCGCTCTCGGGCGAATCGCTCGCAGCAGCTGCGGAAGAGATCGCATCACAAATGGGACCGGCGACGATCCTCGTGAACGCCGCCGGTGGCAATCGACCCGAGGCGACGCTCCCCCCCGGAGCCGACTTCTGCAAGCTGCCGCGTGGTGCCTGGAATGAAGTCTTCGACCTCAATCTGGTCGGCGGCTCTCTGCTGCCCAGCCAGGCCTTCGGCCCGGCGATGCTCTCCGCGGGCGAAGGGAGCATTATCAACATCGCCTCGATGAGCGGCATGACGCCGCTCTCGCGGGTGGTCGCTTACTCGGCGGCGAAGGCGGCCGTGCTGAACCTGACACAGTTCCTCGCCCGTGAGTGGGCTACGCACGGCGTGCGTGTGAACGCCATCAGCCCGGGGTTCTTTCCTGCCGAGCAGAATCGCGCGCTCTTGATGAACGACGACGGCAGCTACACCGAGCGCGGCGGGCAGATCATCGCGCACACGCCGATGGGCCGCTTTGGCAAGGCACACGAGCTGTCCGGTGCCGTGGTGTGGCTGGCAAGCCGGGCAGCGTCGTTCGTCACGGGACAGAACATCGTGGTCGATGGCGGCTTCTCCGCGACGACCATCTGAGATCCGCGACAGCTTTCTCCGTAAGCCTTTGTCAGACTTCGGCGGCGGCCGGTTGGCCGATCCACAAACGATTCCCATCGGGGTCTTCTATTCGAAACTCGGTCATGCCGTAGAAGGCCACGTCGAGGTCAGCGACGCTCACCCCGTTAGCGCGCACCTGGTGGTGATACGCCGCGAGGTCCTCGGGATAGAGATAGAGGACCCCTGCCCGGGGTGCGTGCGGGGCGATGTTGATCGATTCGTCCACCATCAGCTGACAATCGCCACAGCGGAGCAGCGCCCACCGCCACTCGTCGTTGCGTTGCTCGACGCTGAAACCAAGCTTCTCATAGTAAGCAACGCTGGCCGGCATGTTGCTCACGGGCAGCATGGGGACGATACGATTCATCTTCATGAAAGCGCTCGGTGAAAGGCCAGCGGACGGGATCGGCTTCGTAAAATGAGCACGCTGCTCTCAGCCGAAAGCTCCGTCTGCCCCGACACTAAAACGACAAGCCCACACGCACGATTAGCGAGTCGTCCAGATCGACCGCTTCGCCCGAGTCTTCGTATTCCAGCTCACGGCCGAAAACGTAGCCCAACTCATAACGCCAAGTGGCACCCCCCAGCGATTCGCGATCGTAGCCGATCAGAGCGGCGTAGCGGCTCAGCTGCAACGGTTCGGTTACGCCCGAGTCCCGTTGCACGGCCCAGACACCACCGCCGAACTCCCCACTGACATAGACGTTCGACTTGACGCCCGACTCATTGGCCAAGGGAACGATGATCCGCGGCCGAGGCATCATCGCCTCGTACTTGATCCAGCCGCGATCGTGGATGAAGCCGACTACGGGGATCACCGCCAGGTCGGCGTTGTTCACGTAGCCGGCACCGATCGCCCACTGCCAAGCGGGCGAGAGGTTGTAGATGCCCATCGCAAAGCCTGAGATCTGCGCGGCGTCGGCATCGTCCAGGCTGTGCTCATCGCCGTAGAGCCCCACGATCACGTTCCCCCGAAAGAACCACTTTTCGGTCAGCGGACGAAACGTGGCAAAACTTAGCTGCAGGTCATGTACGACCGCCGGCGTCTGGAGCGTCGTGGGCCCCTCGAACGTGTGGACGCCGTAACCCGGGCTTATCAGGATCGGGCAGCCCAGCAGCACCGGAGGCAGCCCAATATCGACGCTCGTGAACCAGGCATTGTGCCCCATCCCTGCGTCGTCGAAGGCGGGGATGTACTCGAAGGTTGTTTTAGCACCTTGGAAGAAGCCCGGTCGGCGTGCACCGGGGATCCCCGGTGCACGGCTCGGCGGACCGCTCAACGGGGCTTCGTTCGGGATAGCGTCTTCGGCAACATTGTGCTGCAAAGGCAAGTAAACCGGATCCACCTGCGGCGTAACGAACAGCAGCGAGGCCTCTTCACGGCGCGGCACGCCCTGCCCCAGTTCATCGCCCACACTGACTCCGCCCACCCAATCGTCGGTGCTGATTGCGTTGGTCGGCGCTGGCTCGGCGGCCAGGTCGGAGCCGATCCATAGCAAGAAGGGCAAGAACAGCGCAAACCGTCGTGTGTGGCGTGTCATGAACATCGATCGCGTCGGAGCGCTGCGCCTTCGAGTCGGTTGGTTAGTAGCCGATGCCAATGCGGAACATCACCGCGTCGTCCGGAAGAAAGCGTGCCGGATCGCCCGAATCGCCAAAGAGAATCTCGCGATCGAAGGCGTAGCCAACTTCGATATGCCCGCGTGCCTGCGTCGCAGCCTGCCATTCCAAGCCGAACAACAGCCTCAGGTCGTTGTAGTCGATGCGATCACCGATATCTTCGCGCTGGACCGTCCACGATCCGCCGCCGTATTCGCCGGCGACATACCACCACCAATCGGTTGAGCCAAACGACCGCATGGTGCGGCGGATCTTGGGATTCGGAAAAACCAAGTAGAGATCCCACTCGGGCGAGGGTCGCCAGCGGACGCCGCCTGCCGGCAGCGTCTTCACGCGCAGCCGATCGAGATACACGGCACCCAGCAGCAGCTCAAACTGCGGCGTAAGGGTCACCACTCCCAGCGCGCGCCCGAGAAAACGCATCGAGTCGGTGCTGACTTCGTCGAAGTCGGTCCAGACACCCGTACGGAAGCCCAGTTCGGCCCCCAGCTCGGGTGAGAATCGGGGAAACCACGAGAAGTCGACATAGGCGTCGTACGCCCGTGGTGGCAGGTCGGGACCACGCGGCATCGAGGTGGGGTCCCCTTCGGGACCGTTGAACCAATTGAACGCAAACCCCGGCGTGACCAGGAGCGGCGTTTCGATCTGACCGGCGATCGGCCACGCGAATGTCGAGGCGATCTCCGTGCGGTTCACCTCAAACGCATCGGCAGAGTTGTCGCCCAACAGGATCGTGTGCTCTCCGCGCAACCGTGAGAAAAACTGACGGAACCGAACGGTGCTTCCGTCTCCTTGCTCGAATCCATACGTACCCGGCTGCCACCCCAGCGGCGACCCTTCGCCGTACAAGCCGGCCGGGGCCGGCGGCGCACCGTACGAGTACGACGGAGCAACGGGCGCCGCGCTATAAGGTGCCCCATAAGGAGATGCTGCCCCCGGAGCGAGTCCGCCATAAGCCGGGGGGGCCGCGTAACCGCCACCAGCTGGCGGCGCATAAGAATAGGGCAAGGCCGCGGGAGGCGGGCCGGCGTAGGGCGCGCTGCTAAACGGCGAGGGACCGTTCGGAACGCCAATCGCCCCGCTGTAGGGATCGAAGCTCGGCGGCGGCACCGATGCGGCGGGTGCCGCAGTAAACGGATCACCCCATGCCGGCGGCGCGGCCGAGTAAGTCCCTTGCGGCACCTGGAGGCGTTGCCCCGCCACGGGAGGGCAATTCAACACGCTAACCGCAGCGGCCAGGATTACCGCGCAAACACACCGGCAGCGCAATGCGCCGCGGTCGGCAATCGTGTGTGGCTCGCTGGCGACGCGCACGCGTCCTGCCTCCGGGTTCAAGGGGGAACCGAAGGCGGGTTCGTAGCAGTGTCAGCCGAGCAGGGTCAAGGCGAAGCGGCTCTCATGCCGCTCCGCAACCGCCGCTAAGGCTCAGTTGCCGGTGGCACCCCAACCGGTGCTGCCAACTTGGTGAGCTCCACGAACGCGGGGGGCGGAGCTAGCGGGCTCGACGCTGGAACGGCTCGAAGTGGCTTGCGCGGACGCGGCTCCCTCCAAGGGCTGGCGGTAAACCGCCTGCCAGACCGGGGCCGCAAGCTTCTGCGTCACACGGTCGCGCGAATCGAACAGCGGCGGGGCTTGCCAATAGGCACCGCTATCACCGCTGGCTTCGTTGGCGTCGATCGAAATGCCCGAGTTCGGATCGCTCAGCGCTGGCGTATCGGCGTTCGGCTTGAAAGCCCGTTCGGGAGTGGGGTTATCGTTGGGACCAAGCGCGGGCTGCGGCTCGCTGTAACTGGGTGAGGGACCGGCCGGGGTCGGCGCGAGCTGCGTGCTGGGAGACGTGTAGACTGGCTGGCTGGAGCAGCTGGCGCATCCGCTCGAAAGCGGCGCATCGTAGACCGCCTGAGTGACGCCACCGCAGGCGTCGCAACCCGACGAACAGCAGCTGGTGCAGCTCGAAGTGATCACGGGCGAGAGCGTGACCGGACGCGAGACGCCGTAGGCCAGTGACGACATGACCGGACCATACGATGCCGGGTAGGTGGGGCGGTAGGCGGTTTGGTACGTCGCGCTCGGCGTGTAAGCCGGCGCATAACCCGCAACATAGGAGCTCGGTGCTGCCGCAGGAGCGTAACCCGCCACATAGCTGGTCGACGTGCGCGGCGCAAACAGACTACGCGTGAAGTCCGTCAGGTACTTGCCCGGATACCAGCCGTTGTAAGTCGATTGCGTCTGATAAATGACCGGCGAGTAGGCAACGGTCGCCTGCGGCACGACTCCGACAGGCGAGCAGCACTGAGCAGAAGTTTCAGCAACAAGCGCGGCCGCCGCCAGAGCGACGAATCCGAACGACAAGGAACGTATTGGGGAAGTCATAGGTGTGGCCTGATGGAACGACAGGAACCGACGGTCTCTTCAGAATATGTAACTCGCGTTACGCACCTTGGACAACCATTGGTTCCAGGAACTTCAACATTTGGACGCAGATTCCGAATAGGAGGGCTCGGCGAACACGCTCGGGTGTACCGGTTATTCGTATTCTGCGGGTCCTGACCGATCTAGTCGGCCTCTTTTGGGCTGTCCCGGCTTGCCCGCCGGTGAGTGCTGAGAATGCCCCCAAGACGCTCCGAGGGTGCCGTTCGCCGGCTCTGAGCCCCACTGGGTGCCTGCGCTGGACACCTCCGCCGAAGCCCAACCAGCCCGACCAATCGTACCCGTTGCTAGCGGAAAGCGACGCGACAAGGCCCCACGGGGGGCTGCCCGCGTCGCCGTTCGTGCTCCAGGTGCAACGCCAGCCAGGTCGCTCGATAATCGCCACCGTGGGCATGGAAGCACGCCGCGGCTTCGCTCAAAGAGATCGGGGTAGGACGCTCGCGCGTCAGTTGATCGAAAAGCAGCGCGAAAATCTCCGCTGAAGGACTGAGCGTCGTGAGCACGGGGATTCCGCGCACCACACGATGCGTGGTGACAAGCACGCGGAGTCCACTCCAACGGACGAAGATCGTCCACAGCCCGACTAGCAGCATCGACCAGCGTTCGAGCCCTTCGATCACTAGCAGCGTGCGTCGATCGCCACGGATCCCCCTTAGCAATGCCCGGGCGGGAGTCGTCACTACAATCGAAGGCGGCCCGCCAATGTGAGCGGCTAGGCTCCGGACGAGAACCGACTTGCCCACACCATGCGGGCCAACCACCTGCCCGCGATAGCCGAGCCGCTCCAACTCAACCTGGAGCTTTGGCAATGAGAGCGCACGCGTCTCGACGTGGGCCAGCTTGCCGGTGCCGGTCCAGCAAGTCGCAAAGGGATTCAGGGATCGCGAAGGAATCGACGCTGCCGCAGACACCGCCACAGCCGAGGATGCGATGGCAGTCATGAGCGCGTTCCTTCTTCGGCAGAAGGTCCAAGCCAAAACGGCTCTTCAACAACCCGCTGCTTTCCACCCGCGAAGAATCCGCGTAGCCGCACGGCCCAGCAAACCTTGAGCAGCTGCCCGTCGTAGCTCCAAGGGCTACCGGGCAGCGTCGTGCTAAACATGTCCGGCGATTCGTCGGCGCGACGAGGCAGCGTGGCCTCGCGACGGCGCAGGAAGTCGTGCACCGCCAAGTCCTCTTCGCCCTGGCCGGTGGTGTACCACAGGACGGCTAGCTCGAGGTGTTGCAGCCCCGCCTCACGCCATCCGCCCAATCGATACCGACCCGTCAGGATTTCGCCCGGTGCATAGCGGCGACCACCGCGGTCCAGCCAAAGCTCGGGGGGTTCGTCGAGCGTGGGATCGGTCATCGAGAAACAGCCTCGAGCGAAAGGCCACTTGAAGACAGGCTTACCGAGTCCGCGGAAGGAGCAAGCGTCGGCTCGGGTGGGTATACACAGAGCGGGAACCGCCGCGTTGCTTCTGCCGAACGAACCGGTGCCAGCCGCGTTTCGAGCGACCACCGGACCTCGTTATGGGGAGAACGAAACGACAACGGCCCCGTTGCGGGGATCGTGATCGTAAAATCGAGTTCTAGCGCCTGCCCCGGTTCGACGAGCAGGCCGCGCTCGCGGACGAGCGTCTCACGAACCACCTCGACCGTTGCGACACGCGAATCGGTCCCCTGCTCATAGGTAGCCACTTCTTCGCAGACCAGTGAAATGGTCAGCAAGCGGATCCGGCCCGATCCCGACTGGAACACCACCCCTTGGACACTCTGTCCGGGCTGGAGCGGGTGCGTAGCAATCTCAGCACGCGTGGCTCCGAAACCGCCCACGCTGGTCGCATCACGCCACAGCGAGCGAATCATCCACACGCTGGTCGCGGCCAGCGGCGCGACCACCAGCAGGGTCAGGCCAAGCCGACCGGGAAGCGAGTCAAAACCGATCGCCTGAAAGACCACCAGACCGGCCAGCAGGTTCCACATGACGCACAGCGTGGCCATGCCGCTGAGTCGCCATCCCTCGCCGCCGTCGAGCGGCAAACGATAGGCCAATCGCAAGCCAGGGCTGTCGGCGATCGGCTCAGCATTCGGGAGCGGTACCGCCGACGGAGCGGTGCTAGCGCGGCGTTCGGCAGAGGACTGCACCCGCGCAATCGCCCACCACAAGCCGATTAGCCCAGACGCCATCAGCGACACCGGAATCACAAGCACAAACCACGGCCACCATCGGCTGCCGGTCGATAGCACAACCCGCTGGGGATCTTCGGGATCGTACCAGCACGGCAGATTGGCCCCCTTCTGGAAAGGCTCCAGCGCCAGGGCAGCCTCTTGTCGGCTGGGCGTATCGCGGCCAACCCCGTGGCGAGTCCACGCCGTGATCGTGCGCGCGGTCTTGGTCTTGAAACGGATCCGCAGCTCGGGACAGTACTCATCCTCGGCAAGACCGGGCCGAACGGCCACGTGCGTGTCGACGACGGTTCCCTTCGCCCGCTGAAAGCCCTTGATCTCTTGCGCGAGCTTCAGCTCGGGCAAGAGAACGTCCGTCAGGCACCACCAAGCACCGATCGCCCCGGCAACGACGAACGTTGCTTGGTACGCGAACTCTGCGGCTCGGGTCCAGGCGACCGATCCCGTGCGGCGACGACCGCGCTTCTTCAGCAGCAGCGGAAAGCGACTACGCATAAGCGGGGCAGACGGACGATAGGCGGGGCGGAAGCGGCTACTTCGCCCGGCGCACCATCGGCGGGCCCCCCTCAACGGCGGGCACCGGCTTATAGCCCGGGCGGTAGAAACCTACATTCTCCAGCGCCTTGAACACCTCTTCCAGCGTCTTCTCGCCAAAGTTCGAGATACTGAGCAAATCTTCGCGGGTGCAGTGCAGCAGGTCATGCACCGTGAAAACGCCGCGTTCTTCGAGGCAGTTCGTGGTCCGGACGGCCAGACCGATCTCGGCCGTGCTCATCTCTAAACGACGCTTCATATCGTCGCTTTCCGCCTGCACACGATCCAAAGGCACACGTGTGGCCATGGGTTCCCTCCCGTTGCGGTGATGTGAGTCTTCCCTAACTCGCGGTCCGCGGTTCGCAGGGAACCACGACGCGTGAGGGGAAAATATACCGACCGTGGCCCCTACTTCGGCAAGTTTTTTTCGGATTTTTTTGGGCGTCTTTCGGGGGGGTAGCGATAGCACATGCCACCGATGGTCGCCCCCGACCCGTACCCCGTATACTGGAAATTGATGACGACCGATCAACCTGCCAGGGGCTGACGAGCTGCCAGCGGGCCGCATGACGGCACGCCTGCCGCTCGCCCCTTCCGTTGGTCGTTGCGATCGCTGGCAACCCGCACAGAACACCTTGATCCTATGCCCAACCTGTTCGCCGGCCTCAATCCGTCGCAGCGTGAAGCGGTTGCGCACCTCGAAGGTCCGCTGCTGATCCTCGCCGGCCCGGGCAGCGGAAAGACGCGCGTTGTCACGCACCGCATCGCCCACCTGCTCGAGCAGGGTGTTCCCGCTCGCAATGTGTTGGCCCTGACCTTTACCAACAAGGCGGCCGCTGAGATGCGTCGCCGCGTCGAAACGCTTGCTCCCGGGCAACGCGTGTGGCTCGGTACGTTTCACCGGTTTGGTGCCGCGATGCTGCGGCAACACGGCGAACGCGTTGGGCTGGACCCCAACTTCACGATCTACGACGCCTCGGACGCTCGGCAAACCCTCAAACGGGTCATTGAGAATGAGCGCATCAATACGCTCAGCTACACGCCCGATCGGCTCGCCGCGGCGATCAGCGACGCCAAGAACCGGCTGATCACACCCGACGAGTACCAGCCCCGCCGCGGAAGCCCCCTGGGGCAGATCGTCGCCGAGCTTTACCCCGCTTATCAGAAGCGTCTGCTGGCTTCGGCTGCGGTCGACTTCGACGACCTCCTGCTGCACGTCGCCAAGCTGCTGCACGACGACCCCGATCTGCGCACGCAACTCGACGAGCGCTTTCGGTATGTCATGGTCGACGAATATCAAGACACCAATCGGGCGCAGTACGTCATCCTGCGCGCGCTGTCGGTTAATTCCCCCAACCTCGCCGCAACAGGGGACCCCGACCAATCGATCTACGGCTGGCGGGGGGCTGACCTAAACAACATCCTCGAATTCGAGGCCGACTTCCCCGGCGTGCGTATTGTTCGGCTCGAACAGAACTACCGCAGCACCAAGAGCATCTTGAGTGTCGCTGACGCGCTGATCGCCAACAACAAGCGGCGAAAGCCCAAAGCCCTGTTTACCGAAAACGCCGCCGGCACCCCGGTTCGGCTGACCACCTACGCCGACGAACGCGAAGAGGCCCGCAGCCTGGCCGACGGCATCCACGCCGCGGTCGCGAGCGGCACCCGACGCTACAGCGACTTCGCTGTGTTCTATCGGGTCAATGCGTTGTCGCGGGCCGTGGAGCGCACCTTCCGCGAGCGACGGATCCCGTTCCAGATGGTCCGCGGCCAAGAGTTCTACCAGCGCCGCGAGATCAAGGACGTGCTTGCCTACGCTCAGTTAATCAACAACCCTCGCGACGACCTCGCGTTCGAGCGGACCGTCAATAGCCCGCCCCGCGGGGTCGGCAAGAAAACGCTCGAACGCCTCAGCGCGTTCGCCACTCGGCAGGGCGTGTCGATGCTGGATGCCTCGCGCTGCGCGGCTCAGGTGGAGGGCATCGGTCCGCGCCCCGCGAAGCAGATCGCCGGCTTTGTCCAGATCATGGAGCGGCTCGACACTTACGCCGACGCCCCGGTCGAGGAAGCCATCGGAGCCATTCTTTCTGAATCAGGCTATCGCACGCACCTCGCTACGAGCGAATCAGATGAAGACGCCAACCGACTCGCGAACTGCGAAGAACTGCTGACCGACGCCCGGCAGTACGACGAACAGTCCGCCGAAGATGACACGCTCGACCCCAGCCTCGAAGGGTATCTGGAACGGGCGTGGCTCGTGAATGAGATCGACGGCTGGGAAGACGACACGGACAAGGTCACCCTCATGACCCTACACGCGGCGAAAGGGCTCGAGTTTCCCGTCGTCTTCTTGATGGCCGTTGAGGACGGGATCCTGCCCCACGAACGTTCGGTGAACGACCCGGAACAGCTTGAAGAGGAACGCCGTCTGGCATTTGTCGGCATCACCCGTGCCGAAGAAGAGCTGCACTTGAGCCACGTTCTGCGGCGCGACTTTCGCGGTCAGCGACGGATCGCGATCCCCAGCAGCTTCCTGTTGGAATTGCCGCGCGATGAGATGGCCTGCAAATCGGCACGTCCGGCCGTCGACTGGGAACTCGAAGGCTGGGACGAGGGCCCTGCGGACGAAGTTGAGATCCAGATCAACGCGCTCACCGATGAATCGGTCGAACTGCCTCGCGCGACCGACGATCCGGCGCTGAGGATCGCCGCCGCGGCTTTGACGACCGGTGCTGCGCTGCTGTCCGGAAGCCGCGCCGCTGCCGCAGCGGCACCAGACGCTTTTCGGGTCGGCATGGCGGTCGATCATCCCGAGTTGGGTCGAGGAGAGGTGCTCACGCTCAGCGGCAACGGCAAGGGGCGGCGTGCGACCGTACGGTTTGGCGGTATCGAAAAGCGTTTTGTGCTCGCGTTCAGTCCGCTGCAGCCGGCAACGAAGAACTAGTCTCGCACGTCTCCTTGTTGGACCGGCACCACCGATGAAGATCGCGGTATTCAGTACGAAACCTTATGACCAACGTTTCCTTGAGCCAGCCGCCAAGGAGCACGGGCACGAGCTGACTTTCTTCGAGACGCGGCTCACTGCGGACACGGTCGGGCTCGCGGAAGGAAACGATGGCGTCTGCGTCTTCGTGAACGATCAGCTCAACCACCCCGTGATGATCGAACTCGCAGCCCTCGGGGCGAGGCACGTCGCGCTGCGGTGCGCCGGATACAACAATATTGACCTCAACGCCGCCAAGAAACTGGGCGTGCGAGTGGTCCGTGTGCCCGCCTACTCACCCCACGCCGTCGCGGAACACGCGGTGGGACTGATTCTGGCCCTGAATCGCAACCTGCACCGCGCCTATGGTCGGGTCCGCGACGGCGACTTCCGCCTCGAAGGGCTCTTGGGCTTTGATCTGGTGAGCCGGACGGTTGGCGTGGTGGGCACGGGGCGTATCGGGTGGGTCTTCGCCCAGATCGTGCGCGGATTTGGCTGCCGAGTGCTCGCGTATGACACGCAGCCCCGCGCGGAAGGACCACAAGCCGGCATCGAGTACGCCCCGCTCGAGACCGTGCTCACTCAGTCAGAGATCGTCTCCCTGCACTGCCCCCTGACGCCCGAAACGCATCATCTCATCGACGATCGAGCGATCGAGCGGATGCGCGCGGGGGTGATGATCATCAACACCAGCCGCGGGGCGGTCATCGATACACCGGCGGTGATTCGTGGACTCAAGAGCGGCAAGATCGGCCACCTGGGCCTGGATGTCTATGAGGAAGAGGCCGACATTTTCTTTGAGGACCTCTCGGATCGGGTGCTGTCGGACGATGTATTGGCCCGCTTGCTTACCTTCCCCAACGTACTGATCACAGGCCACCAAGCCTTCTTCACATCCGACGCCCTCCACAGTATCGCCGAGACAACGATGAGCAACCTGTCGCAACTCGAACGGGCCGATACATGCCCAAACGAGCTGCTGGCCTGAACCAGCTGCGGTTGATCCGAAGCACCTGAATCGTGCCCCGCGCAACCCCCGCTACTCGTAGATCGGGAAGAACGTATTGAACGCTTCCTCGCAGAAGACTCCGGGATCGTTGAAGCGACGATGCTCGTCGAGTCCGTCCAGCGTCGCCATTTCTTCGGCAGTCAGCGCGAAGTCAAACAGCTCGCGATTCTCGCTAAGTCGCTCGTGACGAGTGGTCTTTGGTATGACGGCGGCACCGCGTTGCACGCCCCACCGCAGCAGCACCTGGGCTGCTGACCTCCCCTGCGCCGTGGCGACGCTGTTCACCGCGGGATGCTTCAGCAACGACTCCTGCGGGTCGGCCATGCCGAGCTGAAAGTACGACTGGGCTCCCAGCGGAGAGAAGGCCGTGCAGGCGATGCCTTCCTCATGGCAAAACCGCAACAGCTTGGGCTGGGCCAAGCGCGGGTGCATCTCGACCTGGAGCGCTGACGGGCGGATCCGCGCCGAAGCCAACAGATCGCGCAGCAGCGCGATGTTGTAGTTGCACACGCCGATTCGGCGGGTCAGACCGGCTTCGACCAACGCCTCCATGGCCCCCCACGTGTCCGCCAATGGAACGCGATCGGGGGCCATCGCCGGTGACTTCGCCGCCGGGTCATCGAACCATCCGGGGGGGTAGCGCAGCGCCGGATCGACGTACCGCAGCGCAATGGGAAAGTGGATCAGGTAGAGGTCAAGCTGCTGCAGACCGAGATCCGCAAGCGTTCGCTCGAGCGCAGGGCGGACGTGTTCAGGTCGGTGGTAGGTGTTCCACAGCTTCGAGGTGATCCAGAGTTCATCGCGGCGGATCCCTTCGGCAAGCGCCGCCTTGATCCCCTGCCCCGCTTGCCGCTCGTTGCCGTAATCGCAGGCGCTGTCAAAGAGGCGATAGCCGTTCGCCGCGGCAGCACGGACGGTCTCCGCGGTCGTTTCGGGGGGAATCTTCCACAGTCCTAATCCAACCGCTGGCATGCGATCGCCGCTTGGCAAGCAGAAATCTGCTCCTTCGAGTCGAACGCGGTCAGGGGAACGCGCGCTTACGGTCATGCCTGTTCTGCCGAGGGTTCAAAAACCAGGGACGCCGAGTTCACGCAGTAGCGCAGTCCGGACGGCTTCGGACCGTCCGGAAAGACGTGCCCCAGGTGAGCCTGGCACTGTTTGCAAATAATCTCATCCCGAACCATGCCATGGCTGCTGTCTTGCCGGACGGCAACGGTTTCGGAAACGGCGGCAAAGAAACTTGGCCACCCCGTGCCCGAGTCAAACTTGGTTTGCGAGTCGAAAAGCGGTGTTTGGCAGCAAACGCACCGATAAACGCCTGGTTCCTTATGGTTCCAGTAGGCACCGGTAAAAGGGGGCTCGGTGCCGCAGTGCTGGGTTACCTGGTACTGCTCCGGGGTAAGCCGCTCGCGGAGTGTTGCGTCGTGGGGAGTTGAAGGCTCAGACATAGACGAGTTACACGGGAATGGTGTGGGACACATCGACAAGGCAAGAAAAAGCCCTCCGCCGCGCCGCCGGTCCCCAGGACGGGCGGCGCGGAAGCGATTAGTATAGAGGATTCCTCGTGCCCAGATGACCTCATGCGTGCGTCTAAGTCGGACGCTCCCCCAGTGCGGTCGCTGGCCCCGCGGCCAGACCCTGTCCCCTCAGTGCGCCGCCTGCTCCGTCTTTGCGACTCCTCGATGCCCAGTTCGTTTGTTTTTTGTACCTGCCAGCCCGGTGCCGAAGTCGCTCTCAAGGGTGAAGTGGCGGCCAGGCTGCCCGAATGGCGATTCGCGTTTTCACGTCCCGGCTTCGTCACGTTTCGTCTGCCGCGTGAGACAAGTCCCGAGCGGTTCGAGCCACTCCGGCTGACCTTTGCCCGTACGATGGGCGTTTCGCTCGATCGCCTCAGTGGCAGCAGCGACGATCTGGCCGGACTCGCTCAACAAGTTTGGAGCCACCCGGAGGTCCTAGCGCTGCTGAACGACGGACCGCTGGGGCTGCACGTTTGGCGTCGCGATGAAGCCTTGCCGGGTGAGCACGGGATTGAGCCGGGGCCGGGAGCCGAATCCAACGCGGCGCTCGAGGCCCTGCGGGTGGCCGCACCCGCGGGAGCGCTGCTAAGCGACACCCTCAAGAAAAATCTGGCCGAGGCCGACGGGATCGAATCCGACGACGAGCCTCTCGAAGCGGCCACAACGGACGCCGCCGCGACACCGAAACGGCGGACTCGGTTGGCGCTCGATGTCGCTCTTGTTGAGCCCAACCAGTGGTGGATCGGTGCCCACGCGCTACGGAGCCGAACCGATCGTTGGCCCGGTGGCGTACCGCGTCTGCAACTGCCGGGGCACGCGGTATCGCGGGCTTATCTGAAGCTGCAAGAGGGACTGCGCTGGTCGGCGATCCCTGCCCGTAAAGGCGATGTGTGGATCGAGTTGGGCTGCGCACCGGGGGGTGCCAGCCAGGCTCTGCTCGATGCCGGCATGCGGGTCATCGGCGTCGATCCGGCTGAGGTCGACCCCGTCGTGCTCGCCGAGCCCGGTTTTACCCATGTGCGGCATCGCTCCGCGGAAACCCCTTTCCAGCCGCTCCTCGGCGCGCAGTGGTTGACGGCCGATGTCAACGCAGCCCCCAGCTACACGCTCAACGCGGTCGAATCGATCGTCACGAACGAGTCGATGCGGATCCGTGGGCTGTTGCTGACGATCAAGCTGCTGAACCCCGAACTCGCCCGGCCTGAGCGGGTGGCTGAAGTGATCGACTGGATCCGCTCGTGGGGCTATACGGACGTGCGGGCACGGCAACTGGCGTTCAACCGGCGTGAGTACTGCGTCGCGGCGCTTCCGTCACGCGGACAGCGACGCATGAAGCGGAAACGTGCCGTGCGCGAGAACCGAACCTCTCCGCCAACGACGTCCGACACAACCGCGACAACTTAGCGCGGTCCAAATAACAGTCCGGCTCAGCTCGCCGATCGACGCGAACGCCAAACAGTACGCCAGCACATAAAAAAGAGTGCTGGAGCTAATCGGCATGGCGGCGGTAGATCGCTCCCGAATCGATCGGCGTGAAGCCGAGCGAGTCGTAGAGGGCCAGCGCATTGGTATTCTCTGCCATCACCTGGGCCTCGACGATCGAGGCACCGCGGCGCTGCACGACACGGAGCGATTCGTTCAGCAGATGGGTCGCCACTTTGTGGCGGCGGTGACTGGGATCGACGTAGAGATCGACGAGTCCGACCGTGGGGATCCCCCACGCCGAGGCAAGCGGCTCGATGTCCCAGTAGGTGACGCTCGCAATCTCGCGTTTCTCGGCACGATGACGCAGGGCGAAGCGGATGCGGTCATGGCCGCAAGTAACACAAGCCTCCCACCAGCTCTTGGCGGGGGGAAGATACGTCTGTTCGAGGTCGGTTTCACGCCGCACCACGCGCACATCACGGGCCCCGGCCGAGCGGAACCGCGCTAGCTCGCGGTGCAAAACGATCACTCGGCCAGCTGGGTCGTAGCCGTTTCTGATGAACCGTTCGGCCTGATGCGGAGTGGAATCGAGCAATCCTGGCAGCTCGCTGCCGCCGTACATCCCCAGATAGAACGCATCGAGCGGCCGGATGCCACCGGCATAGTGAACCGTCGCCCCACGCGATTTCTGATAGGCCTCGCTGCGCGCGATCAGCTCGTCGGCGACCGCTTCGTCGGTGACGTCTGAGCGGAGCATCAGCACCTGCGTCGAGCCCAGCGACGTATCAACCCGGGCACCGGTTTCATCGGGGCCAAAGGCCGCGTGGGCGAAGCCGATCGGCACGCCCTCGCGCTCGGCGATGATCATGCCGGCGGGATCAAAAAATTGACGCGAGAAGACGCACAGCTCGAGCAGTTGCGGATTGATTGGCTGAGCGATACCGCGAGACGGCGGCTGGCTGTTCCAGATAGCGGCCAAATGAGGCGGGTCAGCATTGCGGAACGACCGGAACTGATACACGACGCGCCGCACGCCCCCCCTGCCCTGCTTCGTCCCGCCGAGGCACGCCGCCCGGCGGCTCTTGCCGCTGCAACCACTCCCCCGTGAGGAGATCCACCTGCTAGGAGATCCCTCGGCCGTGGTAGTGGCTTGCTACGTGCTGCTCGAAGGCTCGGGGGGGAAGTCACCCGATCGGCGGCAGACGCACCTGGATGGTATCGCCCACGACACGCGTCGAAAAGACTCGCTGAGCAATCGTACGGCTGAGAAGCTGTTTTCCCGTCGCGAGGTCGTACTGCCAACCATGCCAGGGGCACGTGAGCTGGCAGCCCTCTAGCCGCGCTTTACCGAGCGGTCCTCCCTGATGAGCGCAGATGCCGTCTATCGCGAAAATCGCCCCTTCCGCGTGCGCCAGGGCGATCACCGTCGTGCCGATCACGACTTCCATCACTTTCCCCGGGGGCAGATCGGCTAGCGAGGCGGCGTTCTCCCACGCTCCTTCTCCAGGTGGCGGTTCCGTAGTGCTCTGCTTCCCCAGTCCAGAAAGCGGCGACGGTGGGCCCGGCGCAGGATCATCGGATGACATCGTGATCAATACTCGGTGAGCTAGGCGTGAGGGACCGAATCATCCGTCGCCCCCACGGCGGTGTGGGGAGCGGCAGGCTTCGAGCTCCGCCGCTGGGGAGGGACCCCTTTCCAGCGATTATGGACCCACCAGTACTGTTCGGGGGCCTCGCGGATGATCGCCTCAAGTTCGTGGGTGAACCATTGGGTTAGCAACGGCGTGGTTGGGTAGGCGAAGCCCGCTTCAAGCGGATCGACCACCGCCCGAGTGGCAATCTGGTACTCGAGCGGACCCCCCGTTCGTCGCACGCCAATCACCAGCGTCGGCGCCGAGAAGCTCAGCGTGAAGAGCGAAATCGCTTTGTGGTTGGATGCGGGCTTGCCAAAAAAATCGACCCAGCAGCCCCGATGCAGGGCCGCCTGGTCTCCCAGCAGGGTGAGCGCCCCGCCGCGCTGCATGAGCCGCTCCACGTCGGCTTGGCTTCCCTGCTTGGGCAAGATGTGCTGTCCGGTCTTACCCCGAAAGCGGTTCACAAACCGGTCCACAAAGGGGTTATCGATCGGCCGGGCCACGGTGTGGGTGGGGAACCCCAACAGGCCGAGCAGATACCCACCCAACTCGAAGTTGCCGAAGTGCCCCGAAATCAACACGACGGGCCGGTGGTCGAGAACCCGCCGGACCACCGCCTCTTCGCCCGTTAAGGTGCACCAGCTTCGCCAAGTAGTGCGGTGGATCTTGCGGGGCGTGTGAGCGATCTCCGCGACCATCAGAAACAGGTGCCGCCACATGCGCCGGGCAATACGCCGGCGCTGGGCGTCGGAGGCCGCGGGAAAGGCGATCCGCAGGTTGGACTCCACCAACCTGCCCCGCAGCCGCAACACGTCGCCTGCTAACCAGGCCAGGGCTCGCGCTGCCGACTCGCACGCGCTGAGCGGCAACGCCTGAATCGCGGCGACAAAGACCCGCAGAACGGCGTAGGAGGTCAGATCCAAAACTAGCGTGAGCGGCTTCACGGGAGGGATTGTCGCCGTTTGGGGGCTTCGGCGGCAACGCCGCTCGTACGGTTTGAACGGATTAAAGGAGCCAGCGGTCGGCTGGTTTACGGCATCCCGGACCTCCCGCCTCGCACCGGCCCGCTTTGCGACCCATGTTCGAGGGTTCGATAGCCGCCCCTTCAACGTCGTCTAGGCTCACCCAGCATGTCCGCTGTTGCTTCTGCCCCCGCCCCAGCCGCTACCTCGCTGGAGGCGATGCAACTGAACCAAGAGCTACTCACAGCGCTCATCTCAGCGACTAAGAAGGGGCTGGCGATGACCGGCCTGAAGGCCGAGTGCGTCGGTGCCTCGCGCGTTCCTGGCCGACAGCACGGTGAGGTTACGGGTATGATCGGCGTCCACGGGGCGGTATCGGGCTTCGTGGCGATCAACATGCCGCAGCGTCTGGCGATCCAAGCCGTCTCGGGGCTGCTCGGCGAGCCGTGTGAAAAGCTGTGCTCACAAGTGATCGACGGTGCTGGCGAAGTCACCAACATCATCGTCGGCGGTGTCAAGTCGATGCTCTCGCAGACCGGCTGGGCGTTCTCCCATATCACCGTGCCCTCCGTGATTGTTGGCGACGGTTACCAGGTTGCCTTTGCCCGCGGCCTGGAGTTGCTCGACGTGGTGTTCGAGGTTCAGGACCCCGAACTGGTGCTGGTCAACGACCGACTTATCCACGTCAGCGTCTCGCTGCTGAAGCTGTAAGACGCGGCCGCTAACGGAGACCGTCAGGCGGTGAGAAGCTCACGCTTCGTCTGCGGCACGCAACCAAGTGGCAATTGTCGGAGTGCTAGCCACAATCTCTTCTGGCTTGAAGTACAGAGCGATCTCGCGCGCGGCGGCTTCTTCGCCATCGGAGCCATGCACGAGGTTCATCTGTCGACTGGAGCTGAAGTCGCCCCGGATTGTGCCTGCGGCGGCCTGCAGCCCGTTGGTGGCACCAAGCATCTCACGCACCACGCGGATGGCTTCGAGCCCCTCGAGCACTGCCGCGACAATCGGACCGGCGGTGACAAAGCCCTCCAGCGTCGGATACCAAGGCTTCGCAACGTGCTCAGCGTAGTGCTGCTTAGCCAGCTCCGGCGTGATCTGCATGAGCTTCATCGCGACAAAGTTCAGCCCTTTGTCTTCAAAACGGGTGATGATCTGGCCCATCAGGCGGCGCTGGACACAGTCAGGTTTGAGAAGAATCAGCGTGCGTTGCATGAGGGGGGTGCTTTCTCCGGGAGTGCCGGCGCTTGAATTGATCGCGGAAAGGGCTTGTCAGAAGCTTGGCGATTGTAGGGGGACCGCGTGGCCCCCTCAACCTGGGTTGATCGGGCACGCCCGCGCCGCTTTTCTGCCAACCCCGACCGCCGCGCTTGCTGGGGGTCGCCACACCGGCAAAAGTCGCTTGTTGGGGCAGCTATCGCGAGTCGTCAAAGTGCTCTCGACACACCCCGTCAGCCTGTTAGCCTTCGCAGCGAATATCGACAAGGCGATCGCCCTCAAGACGATCGTCTCACCGCGTAGCGCGGCCCCTGCCGCATCGAGCCCCGCCAGCGAGGAACCGTATGTCGAGCCGTCGCTCAAGGCCTGCCCGCCTTCAAGCACCGATCCGCAGCAGGATCGTTGCGATGATGATCCTCGGGCTGATGGCGGGGTGTTCGACATCGAAAACAAGCGTCCCCAATCCGTTTCTGACCACCGATCGGGTTGCGCCACCGGCGACTCACCTCGCGCCCGCCCCGCAAGCTGGCCCGTATTACTCGGCACCCGCCGGTGCGCCTCTCTACGGTGCCCCGGCCGCAAGCCCCTACGCTAGCCCCAACTCGTTTGGCACGAGCCCCAGTGCGTTCGGCACGCCCCCTGCGGCACCGATTACCCCTGCACCGGCTCCCTTGGGCCAAATCGACAACCGGAGCCCCGTGGCGTCGCTTGCCGCGGGCGACGCGGTTGCGGTCCCGGGCGATGGCGCTCCGCTGCGTTTCGGCTCGGCGATCCCTCGGTCGGCTCAGCCAATCAGCCCCAACTCAATTGCCCAAGCCCCCGCGACAGCCAGCGGCTGGATTGCCGGCTCGGCTCCGGTACGCTCCGTTCCGAGCTATGCGACGGCTGCGCCAACCACTCGATTGCCGCAGAGCGCTAGCCCCCGCGAGCCCGTCAGCCTGGCGGCCCTCGGGGGAGACAATCGCGGGCAGATCCGCATCACCCCGCTCGGGCCGCCCACTCAGCAGCCCGCGGCCTCGGTTGCCGATGCCACGAGTGAAGCCGCCACTTGGCGTTAGGGCGAGTCACCACGTCTGCGTAGACGCCGCGCCGGCTAGGAGGAACAATTGCCGTTGTTGCCTCCCCCTCTCGTGTCACTAACCACCGCGCGTCGCGCCAACGGATCAACGTGTCGGCTGTTCCCAGCGGTTTCGCTCGTACACTGCAGCTCGTCGCCGCCGGACGCAATCGCCGTCTGCTAGCGCGTTGGGCCGGCTGTATCGATCCGATCTCGCAGCGTGAGCCCGCCCTGCAGGCGCTCAACGACTACGATCTGCGTAAGCAGAGCCTGTCGCTACGTTATCGAGCACGGAGCGGGGAACCGCTCGATCGGCTTGTTGTAGAAGGCTTCGCGCTCGTGCGCGAGGCAGCGCGACGTACCAAGAATATGCGGCACTTCGACGTGCAGATTCTCGGCGGGGCCGCTGCTCACTACGGCTCGATCATCGAGATGCAGACCGGCGAAGGCAAAACCTTGACCGCCACCCTGCCGCTCTATCTCGCGGCGCTCGAAGGCAAAGGGGCCCATCTCGCGACGGTCAACGATTACCTGGCTGCCCGCGACGCCGAGCTGATGGAGCCGGTTTTCAAAGCGCTCGGCATGACCGTTGGCGTCATCCAGTCGCAGCAGCCGCAGCCCGAACGCCGCAAAGCGTACGCGAGTGACGTGACGTACGGCACCGCAAACGAAATGGGATTCGACTTTCTGCGTGATCGCCTCTTGAAACGCCAGATCCAAGAGGGTGCACGCGATCTGTTCGGCGAGATGCTCGCCGGAGGAGAAGGCGGTGGCGAGAAGCCGGTCCAGCGCGACCTGCACTTCATGCTGGTCGATGAAGCGGACAGCATCTTGATCGACGAGGCCCGCACGCCGCTGATCATCAGCGCGCTACCGGGCGAGGATGAGAAGATCGCGGCCGAGGCCTACCAATGGGCGGCCGCCGAGGCCCCGTCTTACGAAGAAGAGCTTCACTATGACTACGATCCGAAAGAGAAACGCGTCGATCTAACGCTCGCGGGTCGCCGCCGTGTGCGCGAGACCGCAAAGCCGACCGCCATGGATCATCTGCCGCTTTCGGAGATCTATGACTACGTCGAGCGCGGCATCAAGGTGAACCGTGAGATGATCTGCGATCGGCACTATGTCATCCGCGACGGCGAGATCGTCATCGTCGATGAGTTCACCGGCCGACTGGCCGAGGGCCGCAAGTGGCGGAGCGGGTTGCATCAAGCCATCGAAGCCAAGGAAGGGGTCGAGGTCACCTTTGAAACAGCAACGGCCGCGCGGGTGACGATCCAGGACTTGTTCCTGCGCTACAACCGTTTGGCCGGTATGACCGGCACGGCGAGCACCAGTGCTCCAGAATTGCGCAAGATCTACAAGGTGAATTGCCTGCCGATCCCTACCAATCGCCCGCCGATCCGCCAGCAACTGGCATCGCGCATCTTCGGCAACGCCGACGCCAAGTGGTTGGCGATCGTCGAAGAGATCGCCGAGGTCGTCGCTGCGGGAAGACCCGTGCTGGTCGGCACCCGCTCGATCGACAAAAGCGAACGCGTCGCGAAGTTGCTCTCCGAGGCAGGCATTGAGCACACCGTACTCAACGCCCGCCACGCCGCCCGCGAGGCAGAGATCGTCGCCGCCGCGGGACAAGCCGGCCGGGTCACGGTCGCTACGAACATGGCGGGCCGTGGAACAGACATCAAGCTGGGCGAGGGCGTTCACGAAGCGGGCGGACTGCACGTCATCTGCACCGAGCTCCACGAGTCCAAGCGGATCGACCGTCAGCTCATCGGCCGGTGCGGTCGGCAGGGAGACCCCGGGTCGTACCGGCAGTATCTCGCCTTGGACGACGAGATCCTTGCTCAAGGCCTGGGCGAGAAGCCGGGGGAGCGGCTCCGCCGTCGTGGTGAAACGCTCACCGGTTCGCTCGCTGGCTCGTACGAGCGAGTCTTCCAACGCGCCCAGCGCCGCGTCGAACGACGCCACTTCCGCGATCGCAAGGTGCTTCTCTATCACGACAAAGAGCGGCAGAAGATGCAACGGGCGATGAGCCAAGACCCGTATCTCGATACGCCCGGCTAAAGCCAACCGGCAAAACACCCCCTCTGCAGAGCGGTCAATCGGTTCGTACCGGTTCTCGGGATTAGAACTTGGATACTGTCGCGCGCAGAGCGACCTAAGCTTTATCTACTTGAGAAGTTGGATCTCAAGCAAATTCCGTATCCAGATCGCTGAGCATATTGCGACGCAACGCCGCCAATACCGATGCCGCGGAGGCCCAGCGCCGAATGGCGATGGTGCGGTGCGTGCTGATGGCCTCGGCGGTGATGCTTATCGGCACGCTTGGGTTCAGCCTCATTGAAGAAGAATGGTCTTATTGGGACTCGTTCTTCTTCACATTGGTCACTGTCACAACGGTTGGTTACGGCGACTACGGTCTCTGTGAAAACGGCCGCGCGTTCGCGGCATTGATCCTGCTGGGCGGGATCGGCACGTTCACTTACTCCCTGTCGACCCTGATGCAGATCGCCTCAGACGTTGACGCCGCTGCGAGACGCAAGATGAAACGCCAGATCGCCGAATGCTCTGACCATGTGATTGTCTGCGGCTACGGCCGCATGGGTCGGATGATCTGCCACGAGCTAGACCGCGACGGGCGGGCTTGTGTGATCGTTGAGCAGCATCCCGAGAGCGTGCAGCAAGCCTTTAACGACGGCCGACTCGTGATCGCCGGTCGGGCCAGCGACGACGAAGTGCTCATATCCGCGGGCATCGATCGCGCGAGCTGCGTGGTTTGCGTTGTGGACAGCGACGCCGAGAACATGTTCATCACGGTCACAGCGGCCGAGCTCAAGCCGGGCGTGCGGATTATCGCCCGCGCTGATTGCCCTTCCTCCGCTCGCAAGCTGGAGCACGCCGGTGCCGCGCTGGTGGTGTCGCCGCACCAGATGGCGGGCAAGACGATCGCCACAGCGCTCGTGCACCCGCGGCTCACCAAGTTCCTCAATCGTGGGGAAGAGCACGCCGGGTACTTCGAGTTGGGCGAGATCGTGATCCAGGCAGGATCACCGGCCGAAGGTCAGACCGTGCGCGAGCTTGGTTCGAAATTACAGGGGCTCGTGTTTGTCGCGGTCGATGAGTCACACGGTGAGCTGGTAGTTCAGCCGTCAGGCGACTTCTGCTTCAAAGCAAACGACGTCGTGATCTTTGCCGGTGGTGAAGCGGTGGTCACACAGATGCAACGAGCCGCTAAAGTGGCGACGTCACGCACAGCGGCCGGTGTCTAAGTCAGAGAGTGCGCGCGAACCTCGTCGCGCACAGCGGGTCCTCGATCGACGGTGACGTGCAGGGAGTACGTCGCCAAGAGCTGACCCCACCACGCTGATGAGCACCAAGACTTCCACCGCCGCCACGCTTGCCAAGACGCTCTCTCCGGAAGACGTGCGGCGGGGAGACTATGTAGCCGTGCTGTCCGTCGAGTACGAATGGCTGAACGGCAACGCCTGCTCGGATTCGCCTTACCAGGAAATAATCCTGCGTGCTTGCTTCCGTCCGCGCGATCCGGAACCACCGCTGCGGGTGATCGACGTCTGCCTCCCGTTCGTTTTTGTGCAGCCGCCCCAAGGGCTCGGACATACGATCGACATCCGGAGCGTTCGGCTTGCCCGGCTGGATCGCAACTACGCGCGTCGGGTAGTTCGTACGCTGAGCAAACGGCGCGGCAAGAAGCAGCGGCCCGGAACCTAACCGCTGAACGCTGTCGAGTGCCGGCCTCGATCCGCCGGTACTCGACAGCAGGTTTATGCCCGGAGCAAGTGCTTTTGCCTTGCCGTTTTGGCACTCACGCCTGCTGAGAGATGAGCGTGTCCAGCTCCGCTTTCAAACGCGGCAAGATTTCGTCGTAGCCGAATTGGCCGAGGGCTTCTTCGCCCCGCTTTAGATTCACGTAGTTCGGGCCGCACCAGAGCCCGAGGTCGGCGTCGTCCGTTTCACCCGGACCGTTTACCCGACAGCCCATCACCGCGATGGTGATTGCATGATCGCGCGCGTACTGGGTCATCTCCTTCACCCGCTCCGCAAGATCAACGAACGCTTCATTCTCGACTCGGCTGCAACTCGGGCAACTGATGATGTTCATTGTTGGCAGGCCGTAATCGACCACGCTCCGCGTGCGGCCCGCATAGATGTCAGCGACAATGGCCCGGCCGGCCTCGATCTCCTCGAACTTGCGATGATTGGGCACTGTGAGCGACACGCGGAGCGTGTCGCCGATGCCGCGTGAAATGAGTTGCTCGAAAGCGATGCGTGTCTTGATGACCCCCTCGGGCGGGATGCCCGCCTCGGTCACGCCCAGATGCAGCGGCACATCGGGCCGGGCCTCGGCGAACCGCGTGTTCACCTCGACCACCTGCTTGGGGTCCGAATCCTTGAGCGAGACGCAGTAGCGTGTGAATCCGATCGAATCGAGATACGCACAATGGTCGAGCGCCGACTCGAGCATCGGCCCAAGACTGTCTGAGGGGTCGTACTTGGCCTTCTTCGCGGGATCGACGCTCCCACAGTTGACGCCCACGCGCATCGCACAGTCGTTGTCCCGAGCGACCTCGACCAGGTAAGAGACCTTCTCTTGCCACGGCTTTTCACGCTCGTGGTGATAAAGGTGGCCCGGGTTGTAGCGGAGCTTATCGACATGCGGAGCTACGAGTTCCGCTAAGCGATAGTTCTCCTGCAGATCGACCGACAAGTTGGCCGTGGTCTGCCCGCGGATCTCGGCGAGCGCTGCCGCATCGGCCTTGCTGTCCACCGCGATACGGACCACGTCGGCCCCCAAGCCGGGCCCGCCCGCCGCCATCAGCTCGACGAGCGCCACGGTCGCGTCGATGTCCTGCGTGCGCGTCGCGGTCATGCTCTGCACCGCAATCGGCGCGCCGGCACCGATCGTCAGGTTGCCGATGCGGACGCTGCGGGTTGGTTTACGCGTGATCTGAACCATAGACGTCGGCTAAGAATACGACGGAAGTGAACGGGTTTGCGGTGGTGTGAGCCAACCGAGCAACGGAAGGCTCGTAAAGCGAATCTTTGCGTGCCGGCGGGCAACTCACAATCCGGCCCACAAAGCCGAACCGATCCGCACGAGGGTCGATCCCTCGGCGATGGCCGCTTCAAAATCGCCCGACATGCCCATCGACAGCTCAGGGAGTTCGACACCCGTCTGGCTGACAATCTGCTCGCGCAACTGGCGGAGGTCGGCGAAGTTTTGCCTCGCGGCGGCTTCCCCGCCCACGAGCGAAGCCATGCCCATCAGGCCTCGCAACACGACGTTCGGCCAAGTCGTTGCCATTTCCGAAACGACCTGACCAACCTCTCCGGGCAAAAAACCGTGTTTTTCTTGATCGCCCGAGATGTTGACCTCCAGCAGCACCTGCTGTTGCTTGCCGATGGCTTGCGCTGCGGCGTCGATCGCAGCGAGCAGTCGACGGCTATCGACGCTGTCGATGGCGTCGGCATAGTGCACGGTTCGGGCGACCTTGTTGCGTTGCAGATGACCGATCATCCGCCACCGAACTTGACAGCCGCGCTCGGTGAGCGTTTCCGCTTTATCCCAGAGCTGCTGCGGCCGACTTTCGCCGAGGTCACAGCAGCCCGCCGCAACCAATTCAGCAGTTTCGTCGGGCCCCACGTACTTGCTCACGCCAATCAGTCGGACCGTTTCGGGCGCACGGCCCGCGGCATGACAAGCCTGCGCAATACGCTCTTGAACGTGAGCAAGGTTCTTGCCGACGAGAGCGCGGACTTCGTCGGCAGAGGGCATAGAGAACGCAGCGAAAGAAAACAAGCGATTAGAATTCGGCTTCGATCTCGAAGTATTCATCGACCTCGCCGGTCGGCAAGAACCGTCCGACAAAGGCCTCGGAAGAAAGGTTCTGTCCCAAGACGGTGCGATTGGCGGGGGGATCGAGCGTGCGGTAGTAAAACCATTGGTCTTTTCCGCTCTGAATCCGATAGCCCACTGCCACGTCGGGCGTAACACGCTTGAGCGACTGGGCGACGGTCAATCGGCGCCAGGTCCGCTGCTTCATAAACCGTTTGGGGGCGAGGTCGAACCACAGCACCGAGGCCAGATTTCTGCCGGTTGCGGTGGTCCGCAGACTGAGCGTGCCTTCGCTCTCGGACAGTTCGCCGCCGCGATGCTCGACTCGCCACTCGGCAAGCGAGGCGGGGAAGACTGCCGCGGCCGGTTTGCCAGCCGCCTGAATCACGCCATCGCGGGTCTCGGCCTCAGGAGCGAAACGGGCCCCTGCGGCAAGCGAAAATTGGGTCTCGCTCTCCAAAACGGCTTCCGAGCCGCCGCCAATCACCAGTTCGGCGATCGCCAGCACGCCGTGCTGACGACCCAAAATGACTTGGCGCTCAAGTCGGGCCCCGTCGGAAAGCCGCGTGGCCAGCTCCAAGTAGTCACAGTCTTGGTCGCTGTACCAACACTGCGACTCCCAGGCTTCGACCGCGACCAGAGGCTTGCCGTCACGCCGCACGGCCAGGGGCCAATCCCCCTCCAAGAGCGTCTGCTTCTGAGCCCGGAGCTTGATCCGCATGGTTGGCTGATCCCAACTGACCACCACCTGGGGGGCTTGGGGGTTCCAACCGGACGAAAGCACCGCGCACTGGGCCCACTCGGACTCGACCGACGGGTCGGGCGGCGTGCTGGCAGCGTGCTTCGAAGCGATCCCCAATCGGCGGGCAGCGGCTGCAAGGTCCTCGGTGTCGCCATCCAGCTTCAGGGCGGCTGCGATCATGGGGGTCAGGCGTCCACCGTCGCGTGCCAAGGGGAGATACCCTTCGCTATCGATCAGCCGCAGCGCGTGACGCACCATCCACTCGTACTGCGTCTGCGCGTCGGACGACCAGGCCCCGCGCCGCGTGGCTTGGCCCAACCGTCGGCAGCGTGTCCAGCTCGCGAGCAGCAATGGGAGCGCCGGAAGCAACCGAGCACCGACCGCCCCCTCACCGTCGGAGAGCTCGACCAGCGACTCGCTGAGCCGCTCCCAAGCCCCTTCCAGCTGCGTGTGGGCCGGCCGCAGCGCACTGAGCCCCGTCGCCAGCAGCAGCGGTAGCTCGCTGGCCAGCAGGGTCGCGACGATGGTTCTTGCGGGAGGGGCCTCTTCGAGCGATTCGCCAGGATGCGTCGCTTCTTCGGCGATCGCCAAGAGGGTTTGCACCATTTGCAGCCACAGCGGTGTCGGCAGAGCACCGGGGACCGCGGTGACAACGACGCCCCAGGCGATCGCGTCAAGCGCTTGTGTCTGATCGTCACTGGTTGGTAACGAGGCCGTCTCAAGGCTGTCGAGCCAGTCGTTGGCAGCCCCCTCTAGATCGCCGAGCTTGGCGGGCAGCTTGTCGGCCCGCTTGGCGGCCTTCACGAGTCGCGCACACAGCTCCGAGGGTTCGACGATTCCCCATGCAATCGCTGACATTCTGGTGGCAAGGGCGTGGTCACTGGCCGCCTTGGCCAGCTCGGCTCGGTAGAGTTCCCAAGCCGCCGAGCGGTCGCCGCTCTTCCAGGCCGCACGCACACGTGCGGAGGCTTCGCTGCGCCAGAGCTGTTTGGCGCTTAGTTCGCCGAAAGGCTCAGCGGAAAGTTCGGTTGTCGGCAGAGCAGGGATTGTGGCGCCAGCCATGGCGATCCTTCATCGTTCGGCGTTATGCTGCGGGCGATTCAATGCGAAGACGCGATAACCAGCAGTCGGTCGATCTGGCCCCAAAACATAAGAGCGAGGCATTTATGGTCTCAGCGTATCGCCCTGTGCCGTTCCGTCCTAGCGTCTTCCCGGACGTGTTTTTTTGCGTGCTGATTGCCGCGGGGCTTCTGCCATCGGCGATCGTTCGCGCCGAACCCGCCGAACCGCCCCATGCCCGCCGGATGACGCCTGACCAGGAGGTGTGGGTCGATGCCTCGGCGGGTCGGGTCTATGTCGGGGGACGAGTCGTGTTGCGCGAGGGGGTGCTCGAGATGTTTGCTTGTCCTGCGCAGACCAAAGAGCACGAGTCGATTGTGGCGGTGGATGCCAAGGGATTTCTCCTGCATACGTCGTTGCTGGCGATCGGTGCCGAGCCCGGCACACCGGTGCGTTTCGAGCCGCACTACAAGCCGCCAACGGGGACGCCAATCGCGATTCAGATCGAATGGACTGATGCCGACGGCGTGGCCCAAACGGCCCGCGCACAGGACTGGATCCGCCATATCGACACGGGAGAGGCGATGGAACTACCGTTTGTTTTCGTCGGCAGCAGCCTGTGGACCGATCCGCAGACGGGCCAGCAGCACTACCTGGCCGACGCGGGGGATCTGGTCTGTGTTTCAAATTTCGGCACAGCGCTGCTGGATGTGCCCGCCGCGAGCACACAGTCCAATGAAGAGCTGCTCTTCGAGCCGTTTACCGAGCGGATCCCGCCGGTTGGTACGCCCGTGCGTTTGATTTTTTCGATCGCGCCGGTCAACGAGCCCGGTGGTGAGGCACCCACTACGAAAACGGGTATCGTGGCCTCCCCCGCGACCACATCAATCGACGAAGCTCTCGCTAAGCTCGCCGGGGCGGCAGTGGGGACCGGCTCGACACCCGCGCTGCGTGAGGCTTGGCAAGCCGTCGCGCAGTCAGAGCCCGCTGCCTGGCCCAACGTGCTGCAGACGCTAAGCGATGCCTCGCCGCTGGCAGCAAATTGGCTGCGCTCGGCGCTCGCCGCCGCGTCGGAGACGGCCAAGCAAACCGGCCTGAAAGACCAGGAGGCCGAGCTTCTGCGGCAATCCATCCGCAGCACCGAGCTCAGCAACCTGTCCCGCAGGACCGCCTACGAGCTGCTGATCGAGCATCGACCCGACGAGCGTGAAACGCTTCTGGAAACTCTCGCCGACGATCGGGACGAAGAGCTGCGTTACGACGCCGTGCAACTGTTGCTCGAACGGGCAGCGGAGGCCGGCGATGAGCCGAACGGAACGAAATCGACCAACCGTGAAGCCGCTCGGGCGGCGCTCTATCGGGTTGCCTTGAGCAAAGCACGGGTGCTGGACCAAGTCGAAGCCGCAGCGGCGGCGCTGGAAGACCTGGGCGAAAAGCAAACGCTGACCGACATCATGGGCTTCGTAACCGCTTGGCGTTTGATCGGCCCGTTCGACAACACCGCTGGAGCAGGCTTCTCTCATGCAGAGGCACCGGAAAAATCTCTTTCGGCAGACGTATCGCTGGTAGGAAAGCCGCTAGCCGACGGTAAGTCGCGAACCCTCACTTGGTCGTCATACACGTCGCGTGATCGGCTTGGCGAGGTTGATCTGAACACCGGTTTAGCGGCAGAACAGTCGTCCGTTGGCTACGCGTGGGCAACGTTAACGAGCGACACCGACCGCGATATCGAGGTGCGGTACACCTCGCGGAACGCCACCAAGGTGTGGGTCAATGGCGATCTCATCGCCGAGAACGAGATCTACCACGATGGCTCCGCCGTGGATCAATACCGCGCCCAAGCCAAACTCAACGCAGGAGCCAACAACGTGCTGATTAAGGTTTGCCAGAACAATCAGCCCGAACCCTGGGCAAAGGCATGGGGGTTCCAGCTGCGCGTTTGCGACGCCACCGGCGGCCGGATCGAAGGGGTCACCGCTCTCCAAGAAAATCCCTGAAACATCCGCTTCCCTGGTCGCTCTCTCCGCGATCAGTTGCCCGCCTTGCGGCATCGGCCGACAGAGCCCCCCGAATCGTGCAACGGATCACTTCCTCAAGCCCCACGCGACTAACGCTATGGCAATGATCTCTGTGCCCCGTGTTGTCTCCGCCGCGTTAACCAGCGGACTGTTGTTCGCGAGCTTGGCCGGTCCTTGCCTGGCAGACGAATGGCGTGACTTCCGTGGCGGAGGGGCCCAGCAGGTCGGCATGCCGAGCGATTGGTCGATCGAACAGGGCCGCCACGTGGCGTGGGAAGCCAACTTGCCAGGAAGCGGGGTTTCGGGTCCGATCGTCGTGGGCGGACGTGTTTTTGTCACCGCCTCGGACGGGCCCCGCCGTCAGCGCCTGTACGTGTTAGCGCTAGATGCGCAGACGGGCAAGCGTCTCTGGCAGCGCCGTTTTCAAGCGGTCGGCCGCACACTCTGCCACCCGACATCAGCCAACGCGGCTCCCACGCCGGCGAGCGACGGCGAGCGCGTCTACGCATTTTTTTCTTCAAACGAACTGATCGCGCTCGATCTTGAAGGCCAGCTGCAATGGATGCGCTGCTTGACGCTCGACCATCCGGGGCTCGGCAACGACATCGGCATGGCGTCTTCGCCCGTTGTCGCGGGAGGGGTGGTAGTCGTTCAAGCGGAGTGCCAGCAGAACTCGTTCGCCTTGGCGGTTGATGCGGCCACGGGCACCACCAAGTGGGAGGTCGCGCGTCCCCAACAATCGAATTGGACAACCCCGTGTCCGCTCGTCTCGGCCGACGGAATGGCAGAGGCGGTGGTGCTACAAAGCAGCGATCGCGTGGGGGCCTATCAGCTTTCCGATGGCACGCCCCTCTGGAACCTCGATCTGGAGTGCGAGGGCATTCCCTCGGCCGTCCAAGCCAAAGATCGCTTGCTGGTGGCCTCCGCGGGTTTGACCGCGCTCGAACTAGCGGACGAAGCCGACCCCCAGCCGCTGTGGCGGACCGCGCAGCTGAGCCCCAGCTCGCCAACGCCGGTGGTGATGGGCGATCGCGTCCTTATCGTGAGCCGCAACGGCGTGGCGGTCTGCGGAGACCTATCGTCGGGCAAGGTGGTCTGGCGGCAACGCTTGCGTGACCGGTTCTGGGCAACTCCGGTCGTGGGGGGCGGGCTCGCCTGTCTGATCAATGCCAGCGGCGACGCGTGGGTGCTCGATGTCAACGATGGCGGCCGAGTGCTGCTGGAGACCTCGTTTGGCGAGCCGGTGCTTGGCTCTCCGGCTTTAGCGGACGGTGCCCTGTATGTGCGGACCAGCGGCAAGCTGTGGAAGATCGCCGCGGACAAGGCACCCGCTGCGGGCACCGCCGCAGGGGGGTAAGCTCTTGGGGCCCCGAGCTTGGCTCGAGGCTGACGCCTCGCATGGCGTTTGATCCCGTCACGCCACCAACCTTCGCTACACATGTCGGAAACGATCGAGATCGTCCCCGTGAAGGGTCCGATCCACGCCTCGATCCGCCCCCCGGGTTCCAAAAGCCTGACCAACCGCGCCTTGGTGTGCGCGGCATTGGCCTCGGGCAGGTCGCGGCTCACCGGGGTGCTGGACTCCGACGATACGCGCGTCATGGTGGAAAGTCTGGGGCGGCTCGGCATCCGGGTGTCGGCCACCGACCCCCAGACGCTCGTCGTCGAAGGGGTCGGCGGCCGCCTGCCCGCCTCACAAGCGGATCTGTTTGTCGGCAACAGCGGTACGACGATCCGCTTCCTGACCGCCTTGGTAACCCTTGGCAACGGTTCTTTCCGTCTCGACGGGGTACCCCGGATGCGCGAACGACCGATCGGTGATCTGGTCGAAGCGCTCAACGCCCTGGGAGCGCACGTCCGCTGCGAATCGGCCGGCGGATGTCCCCCCGTGGTGGTAAAAGCCACCGGGCTGCCCGGCGGGACGGCCGCGGTGCGGGGCGACATCTCGAGTCAGTTTCTGAGCGGGCTGCTGATGGCCGCTCCGGCTGCCGCGAGCGATGTCGAGCTGCTCATCGATGGAGAACTCGTTAGCAAGCCCTACGTGGCGATGACAACCCGTGTGATGGCCGACTTCGGCGTGCAAGTGGAGGCCAACCCCACCGCCTCGCGCTTTACGGTTCCCGCCGTGGGAGGTTATCAGCCGTGTGACTACGCGATCGAGCCCGACGCCTCGGCGGCAAGCTACTTTTGGGCCGCGGCGGCGATCACCGGCGGACGTGTCGAGGTGCAGGGACTCTCAGACCGCGCGCTGCAGGGCGACGTCCGCTTTGTCGATTGCCTGGAAGCCATGGGCTGCACGGTCGAGCGCGGCCCGGACGCGCTGACTGTCACGGGCGGGACGCTGCGCGGAGCCCGACTCGATATGAACGCCATCAGCGATACGGTCCAAACGCTCGCGGCTGTCGCGCTGTTCGCCGAGGGGCCGACCGAGGTGACCGGCGTGGCACACAATCGCCACAAAGAAACCGACCGCATCGGCGATCTGGCAACTGAACTCCGCCGCCTCGGTGCTGAGGTGGAAGAACGCCCTGACGGCATGGTGATTTCACCCCGCTCGTTGCGCGCCGCCGAAATCGAGACGTACGACGATCACCGCATGGCCATGAGCCTGTCGCTGGTCGGACTACGTCAGCCCGGTGTGCGGATCAAAAATCCGGGCTGCACGGCGAAAACCTATCCCGAGTACTTCGAAGATCTTGCGAGGCTCACCGCCGAGGCTCGGTGAGCGACGCGCGGGCTCAGCAGGCGATTGCGAGCTGGCTCGTTTTTCTGGAAATTGCCACGGGCTTCAGGCTCAGTTTGCTTCCGGCTCAGCTGACTGCAGGCCAAAGCGGCCTGCCTGCCAACTGCCTTAAGCAACATCTGCCGTTTTAGCGTCGCGTTCGGCGGCACGGCGGCGTAGTTCCTTCAGCAGTTCATCGGCGCGATCGAGCAAAGCCAACCCTGATTCGGAAGCCGCTCGCTGCTCGGGGTTGGACTCGGAGCCGACAAACTCGGCGCGGCAATGAGGGCATTCAATCCCTTTGCCTAGGTAGTCCACGCGCACCTGAACACTGCGGCAACAAGCCGGGCACTGCTGTACAAAGAAAAGAGATCCGGGCATCTTGGCACCTCCTGTGGGGATGGGTCCGAAAGCTCGCGAACCAATAGTCTAGTCGGCCTGAAACGAAATTTTCAACGTTCTTCGAGTGTTTCTGGCGTCAAATCGGGCCGTTTGGCGCGAATCTGCGGGCTTTGGCAAAAACGAATCTAGGGGGCGCAACGCCCCTGCTTCGCTATGATGAGGGCGGAAGCGAGCCCCTCCGTGTCACGCGAAGGGGCAGACTTCCAATCCCCCCCGGGAGTCAGGCCGACAGGCCCTCCCCTAAGCCAGGCCGGACAGAAACGGGGTCAGCGGATGGCAGGAAAGCTCTATACGCTTGCGATCCTCTCGCTCTGGGTGGGATCCATGGCTTGGCTCGTGTCGGAACGGATTCTGCCGGCGATTCTCTCTGGCGAGCCTCCCAGCAAGACAATGCTCAACCAGGTCGAGCCCGTGGCTTGGCGACTCTCGGTCGATGGCAAGCCCTGTGGCGTTGCGGTCCTGCAAGCCACCCGCGATGTGAACGGCGTCTCGGAGATCCATAGCCGCGTGACGCTGGATCGCCTGGAGCCCCCCCGAGCCGCTCCGCCGTGGCTCGCTGCGATCGGGGCCACGCTCAAGTCGCTGGGCCTTGATATCGACACGCACACGGTTTTCGATCCGCTCGAGCGTCTGTCCCACTTCAAGATGCGGATCACCATCAAAGACCTTCACGAGCCGGTAATTGTCACGGGCCGAGTCAAAGACGCAAAGCTAGAACTCCGGGTTCGCGCCGGCGAGTTTGCTGACAACCGCGTTACTCACGACTGGCCCACCGAGGGCTTGCTGGCAAGCGAACTGATGCCCGAGGCAAAGCTGCTCTCAGCCTATGTCGGCCGGCGCTGGCAGAAAGAGGTCTACAGCCCTTTCGGAACACTCAAATCGCCGGTTGAGGTTCTGAACGCACTCGTGGTTGAAGAAATCAAGCCCTCGCACAACGGACAATCGATCGTCGCCCGCTTGGTCGAGTTTCGCGCTCCGGTCAAGGCGGGCGTTTCCGACGAGGGGCGGCTTCGTGCTACGATGCTGGTCGCGGAAGATGGCCGCGTGCTCCAGCACGAGGCACACTTCCTCGGCAGCCGGATCACTTTTGATCGGCTGAGCGAAGCCGAATCAGCCCGCCTCGGATCGGAGCGACTCGACCAAGACCAGAACGGTTTCACCGAGAGCACCACGCTTCCCTGGGAAGCCAACGCAACTGACAAGGTCAACACACGTCGGAAAGTCGGCGCAGCTCTGTAATCGCCCACCGCGTAGCGCTAGGCACCGACCGCCGTACCTTCCCCACTGTCTCCCTTTCCACCGCGCCCTTCCGCGAGCGTCGATGATCGAGTTCGAAGCGGTTTCGCGGAGCTACGGTTCAACCGAAGCGGTCAAGCAGCTCGATCTGATCGTTCAGCCGGGTGAGCTGTTCGCGTTGCTGGGACATAACGGGGCCGGCAAAACGACCACCATCAAGATGCTCGTCGGCTTGCTGCGTCCGGGCCGAGGCAGCATCGCGATCGACGGGTTCGACGTGGCCCGCACTCCTCGCGAAGCCGCGCAACGGGTCGGCTACGTGCCCGATGAGCCGCATCTGTACGACAAGCTCTCCGGCCGCGAATTTTTATCGTTCGTGGCAAACATGCATGGGCTCCGCGCCGGCACAGCCGACGCGGCCTTAGCAGCACAGATCGAACGCTTCGGGCTCGGCAGCTTTGTCGATCAGCTCACTGAAAGCTACTCGCACGGCATGAAGCAGCGGACGGTTTTCGCGGCAGCGATGTTGCATGATCCGCGCGTGCTGGTCGTCGATGAGCCGCTAGTGGGACTCGATCCGCACAGCATCCGGCTGGTGAAAGACCTGTTGAAAGCACACTCGCAACGGGGCGCGACCGTTTTCATGTCGACCCACACGCTAACGGCCGCCGAGGAGCTGGCGGATCGGATCGGGGTCATGCATCGGGGAGAACTCATTTTCCTGGGAACTTTAGAAGAGCTACGCGAGCAGCGTCACGTGGTCGGCGGATCGCTCGAATCGCTCTATCTGTCGCTCGTCGATGAACGGGGCAAACCGACACCCGAGAGCCCGAGCCCGTGATAACGCCGCAGCCGCCCCTGAACACGACGCCCCCGATGCTCGGGGCAGCCGACGAGGCACGGCTGATGCGGCGCCTGCGCTACCAAACCGTTCGCGCGCAGCTCAAGCAGGTATTAACCACAGCGCGGCTCCGGACGGGGCTCGTGATTCTGCTCAGCGTGCTGTTCTGGATCGCGTTGTTCGCGATGTTTTACTTTGGTCTTGAATTCTTAGTGAAACACGTCGGGCCCGTGGGAGATCAGTACCACGCGCAGACGATTGAGTTCATCTTTCATCTGTTTTTTGCGTCGCTCAACGTGATGCTCATCTTTTCCGCAGGAATCATTCTCTATAGCGGTCTGTTCGCTTCCGAAGAGACGCGTTTCCTGCTCACCCAGCCCCTGCGGCCCGAGCGGATCGTCCAGCACAAGCTGCAAGAAGCAACGCTCTTCAGCAGCTGGGGATTCTTCCTGCTCGCCAGCCCGCTGACGATTGCGTACGGTCTGGTCGCGGAAGCGCCGTGGCATTATTACGCCTTGATCGGGCCTTTGATCTTGGCGTTTGTTTATATCCCCAGCGGGATCGGTGCGGCGGCCTGCCTGCTGTTGATCCGCTACCTGTCGCACCTTCGGTTGACCGTTGCGGCGCTCGTGGCGAGCCTGGCCGTCGGTGCCGCCGGCTGGGCGATCTGGGAAACGGTACGCACCCCCCAGGCCGAGCTGTTCGGTGCCGAGTGGTTCAACGACACGCTCCGACGCTTTCGCTTCACCCAGTCCGAAATGCTGCCAAGCTCGTGGCTGAGCAACGCGTTGCTCGACGCAGCGAGCCCCCCGCCGACGATCCCGCTCCCCTTGGATCAGACCCCGGCGGTCCGGGCCCTCATGTTTCTGGCGTTGCTCGTGTCCAACGCGCTGGTGTGTCAGTTGGTGGTGGTCACGATCGCCAAACGAACCTTCCGCCGGGCGTTCAGTGAATTGGAATGCCGCCCACGAGCCCCCCGACGGGCGGGGCTCACGACAATCGATCGCGTAGCCGGCTGGTTGTTCCGGCCGTTTCCCGCGCCCGTGCAACTGATCCTGATGAAAGACTGGCGGCTGCTCCGCCGCGACCCGGTGCAGTGGTCGCAGTTCTTGATCTTCTTCGGATTGCTGGGTCTGTACTTCTTAAATATCAATCGCTTCAGCGCTCCGGGCAGCAACCTCAACCACACGGCGTGGATCAACACCGTGAGCTTTCTGAATCTTGGTGTGGTTGGACTGATCCTCTCGACCTTCACCACGCGGTTCATCTACCCGATGATCAGTCTCGAGGGCCGCCGATTCTGGATCCTGGGCCTGCTGCCCGTGAGTCGCAGAACGATTCTCTGGAGCAAGTTCTTATTCGCGGCGCTCGGGTCGCTTGGGCCCTGTGGTTTGTTGATTCTGACGAGCGACCTGGTGTTGGGAGTCGATCCGTTGGTGGTCGGCGTTCACCAGTTCACGATGATGCTGCTTTGCGTGGGGCTCGCGGGACTGGCGGTGGGTTTGGGGGCGGCCATGCCCGACTTTCGCGAGTCGTCTCCCTCCAAAATCGCCGCGGGCTTCGGGGGAACGCTCAACCTGGTCCTCAGCGCAACCTACATCAGCCTGATCGTGCTGCTGACCGCCCTGCCCTGCCATCTCTATCTGGTCGCCCAGGGGAGCGGCCTGAACGTGCGCTTCCTGGAAGGGTCGCGACTGATCGGGTGGCTTATCGGCGGGGCCGTCACGGCCCTCTTGCTGGCAACGGTCACGACGATAGTGCCGCTCCGGCGTGGCATCCGGGCGTTCAACCAACTCGAGTTTTACTGAGATTTCTCGGGTTAACCCGCGGTATGGGCGACCCGGCACGAGGGTTAAGCCGACCCCCGCCCCGCGGTTACCAACATGCCGTAGGCGATGCTGCGTCCGATGCCCGCCTCCCCGATTTTGCCCGAGCTAGTCCGCCACACGGGGTTCCGTTAGGTTGCTATCCGTTTGCGAAGCCCCCCATTCGTTTCACGCTCAGCTATCTGACCCCGCGATGCGTGTTGGTGCCGTCAACTATCTGAACTCAAAGCCTCTGATCGAGGGGTTCGCTCAGATTGCGCCCACCGCGTCGCTGCGGTGCGATCTGCCCAGCCGTCTGGCAGACTCGCTCGCCGCGGAACGTCTGGACGTGGCGTTGATCCCTACGTTTGAGATCCTGAGCCATCCCGCTTATCGGATTGTTTCGGACGCCTGCGTGGCATCGGACGGAGCGGTCGGGAGCGTCAAGCTTTACTTTCGGACGCCGCCTGAAAAGGTGCGGACTCTCGCGCTCGACGAGGGCTCGCGTACCAGCGCAGCCCTGAGCCAAGTGCTGCTGCTCAATCGCCACGGCGTGCGCCCCGCAACGCTGCCCCTGCCGATCGGCGAAGGCCTGTCGAGCGTCACGGCCGACGCCGTGCTGCTAATCGGCGACCGCGCGATGCACTCCCCTTCGGATACCGAGGCCGAGCGGATCGTCGCCGCATGGGATCTGGGGGAAGAATGGCACCGCGACACCGGCCTGCCCTTTGTCTTCGCCTGCTGGGCGGCCCGCGCGGGCATTCCAACCGCGTCGCTCGCTGCTCAGCTGAACGGGTGTCGTGATCGCGGAGTCGAGAGTTTCGCTGAGATCGCCGACCGCGAGTCGCTCGCCCTCGGGCTTAGCAAGGATCACGCGGAGCGTTACCTTCGTGAGAATCTTCGCTTTCACCTAGGCGAACGAGAGCTCCGCGCGTTGCACGCCTTCCGGACGGCAGTGGTCAAAGCGGGCTTGTTGAAGCCGTTGGCCGCAACGCCCGCCCCGCTCACTGGCGAGTAGAGATCGGCGAGTAGAACGTCGCGCCCGGATAGGTGCCGCTCGTTGCCCTGTTGCTCGTAGCCCTGTTAATAGTTCCTTTGCTTCCCTCTTTTGGTGCCCGCAGCCATGGTCGCCGCCAGCCCTGTTGTTTCGGTCCTTTCCAAAGCGGTTGCGGGCGAGCGGCTCACGCCTGCCGAGGGCCTGCTGCTGCTCGAAGAAGCCGATCTTGCGTCGCTTGGACGGGCCGCGAATGAAGTCACGCAGCGGCTCCATCCCGAGCCGTACCGCACTTACAACATCGATCGGAACATCAACTACACCAACTTCTGCACCGCAGTCTGCGACTTTTGTGCGTTCTACCGGAGCCCGAAGTCCGCCGAGGGGTACGTGTTGCCGCTCGAGGTAATCCTCAAAAAGATTGACGAGACCGTCGAGCTGGGCGGAGATCAGATCCTGCTCCAGGGGGGACTCCACCCCGACTTCAAGCTCGACTGGTACGAGGAAATGCTGTCGAGCATCAAGACCCGCTACCCGCAGGTGAACATCCACGGGTTCAGCCCCCCCGAGATCTACCACTTCACGAAAGTGAACAAACTGCCGCTCAAGACGGTGCTCGAAAGGCTTCGCGCGGCGGGGCTCGGCAGCCTGCCCGGGGGCGGTGGTGAGATCCTGGTCGATCGTGTCCGCAAAGCGATCACCCGCGGCAAAGTCCTGACCGACGATTGGCTAGAGGTTCATCGTGTTTGGCATAGCCTGGGCGGCATCAGCAGCGCCACCATGATGTTCGGCCACGTTGAGACCCTCGCCGAGCGGATCGAGCACCTCGAACGGCTGCGCCAGGTTCAGGACGAGACCAACGGATTTACCGCGTTCATCTGCTGGACATTTCAGCCCGACAACACGCAGATGGACCATCTGGCTTCAGCCGGTGCTCACGAGTATCTGAAGACCAACGCCGTGGCGCGTCTGTATCTAGATAACTTTCGGAGCTTGCAGTCGAGCTGGGTGACTCAGGGCCTGAAAGTCGGCCAGATGGCGCTGCTGTACGGGGCGAACGACATGGGCAGCCTGATGATCGAAGAAAACGTGGTTGCCGAAGCGGGCACGGTCCACCACCTCACGCTCGAACAGATCCGTCAGAGCATTCGGGAAATCGGTTACGAACCGCGCCAGCGGAACGTCTTTTACCAATTGGTAGACCGCGAGCTCGAATTGAAAGCTGTTAACGCCTCCAAGCGGCTGCCGCAGCTGCCGGTGGTGAGCTAACCTTGCGGAAGCCGGTACGCCGCTCCGCGTGGAGGGCCTCCGGTGTCGCCAGGCCCTGCCGGCGGCGCTTCAGCACCGCTCTTGCCGCCCGAGAACCCGTCATGACGGATCCGACGGGGATCCCCGATCCCGACTCCCCTGCTTCGCCAAAAACAGGTCGGCCGATGATCGAGGTCGTTGGCCTGACGAAGGTCTATCCGGACCTCGCCGCGGGCGACTTCAAGGCCGTTGACCGCGTTTCGTTCACCGCCTCGTCGGGTGAGGCCTTCGGTCTGCTGGGCCCCAACGGCGCGGGCAAGACGACGGTCCTGCGGATCCTCACCACGCTGCTCAAGCCCACCAGCGGCGTCAGCCTCGTCAACGGCTTCGACTGCGTCCGGCAAGAAGAGCTGGTCCGCAACCAGATCGGTTTTATCTCGGTCGGCACGGCGGTCTACGATCGCATGACCGCCTGGGAGTTCGTCGAGTACTTCGGCCAGCTCCACGGCATGAACGGTCCCAAGCTGCACGAGCGGATGGAGTGGCTCTTTGACAAGCTCGGCATGCAAGACCTGCGCGACACGCTCGGCGGCAAGATGTCCACCGGCATGAAGCAAAAAACCTCGATCGCCCGCGCGCTGGTCCACGACCCGCCCGTGATTATCTTTGACGAGGCGACCAACGGGCTGGACGCCTTTGCCGCACGCGCTTCGCTCAAAATCGTGAGCGAGTTGCGTGACGCCGGTAAGTGCGTGATCTTCTCCACCCACATCATGAGCGAGGTCGAACGCCTATGCGACCGGATTGCCGTGATGAGTCATGGTCGGATCGTCGATACGGGTACCCCCGAAGAGCTGTGCGATCGGCACGGTGAGAACGATCTGGAAGAACTGTTCTTCCGCCTCGCAACCTCGGAGCCGTCGCCCCCGGCCGATGCGCTCTCCGTCACAGGAGAAGCCGCGCCGTGAACCTCCGCAACATCCGCTTAATCTGGCGCCGTGAGATGCGCGATCAGCTCCGCGATCGGCGGACGCTGTTCGTCATCGTTGTGCTACCGCTGCTGATGTACCCGCTCTTGGGCGGCGTCTTTTTTCAGCTCTCGCAGTTCCGGCAGCAGCATCAGGCGGTTGTTGTTGTAGGCGGTGCCGAGCAGTTTGAAGCCCTCCCCGACTTGCCTCCGCTGCTGTCCGACGAGGGCTTTACCGGCGAGCTCTTCAGCGATCCGTCGCAGCGTTCGCGGATGACCGTCCAGCGGGTGGACGAAACACCGGAATTGCTCGTCGAAACCTACCGCGAGGCGCTCGCCTCGGGAGAGGTCGATGTGCTGCTCGGCTTTCCGCCCGGATTTGCCGAGGGACTTGACGAGGTCCGCCGCAACCTAGCCCTGCCCAGCACTGCCGGCCAGCCGCAAGAAGCACCGAATGAGGGGCTCGATCCCCCCTCACCATTGGTGCTGTACAACTCGGGGCGCGAGCGCTCCCAGGTCGCCCACCAACGCGTCCAAGAATTGCTACGCGTCTGGCAGCAAAGGGTGGTTCGCTCGAACCTCGCCGCGGGCAACGTTCCCGCGGCGGTCACCCAACCGTTTGCGGTTCAGCAGCTCGATGTGGCGGCCCCCACCAGCCGCGACGCCCTATTTTGGTCCAAGCTACTTCCGCTCATCACGTTTGTGTGGGCGCTCACCGGCGCGTTCTATCCGGCGATCGATTTGTGCGCCGGCGAGAAAGAGCGGGGCACACTAGAAACGCTGCTGGCCAGCCCGGCACGGCGGGGCGAGATCGTCCTGGGCAAGCTGCTGACTGTCATGTCGTTCAGCATCTTCACGGCGTGCCTCAATCTGGCAGGCGCGGCGGCGATGATGCAGCTGCTGATCGGCTCGATCAGCAAGGCAACCGGCGGCGTCACGATCGCGCCCCCGTCGATTAACTCTCTCGTGTGGCTGCTCGTGGCGCTGGTGCCGGTGGCGGCGCTCTTCAGCGCGCTGAGTCTCGCTCTGGCCGCGTACGCCCGCAGTAGCAAAGAGGGGCAGTACTACTTCATGCCGCTGCTGCTCGCCGCCATGCCGCTCACGGTGCTGCCGATCATGCCGGGCGTCGAACTCTCGCTCGGCAATAGCCTCGTGCCCGTGATGGGCTTGGTGCTGCTGCTACGCTCGGTGATCGGCGGCGATATGGCGACGGCCGCCACCTACGCCCTGCCGGTAATCGCGGTGACCCTCACCTGCTGCTGGCTGGCGGTGAAATGGGCCGTTACGCAGTTCAACCAAGAGTCGGTGCTGTTCCGCGAAGGTGAACGGTTCGATCTGCGGCGCTGGCTGGCAGCGCTGCGCGAGCATCGCGGCCCGACGCCTTCGCCCGCCGCCGCGATCGCTTGCGTCGGGTTGATCTTTTTAGCACAGTTCGCCAGCCGCATTGGGCTGCCCTACTTGGCCCCCGCCAACCCCGGTCAGGGGTTTCTGACGGCTGCCATGCTGATCGGCCAGATCGGTTGCATTGCGCTGCCCGCGTTGCTGGTGGCGATCGCGTTTACGACGAATTGGCGAAGATCGCTGTGGGGAGACCGACCCCCAAGAGGGAGCACGGTGGCTCTGGCCGCGTTGCTGGCAATCGCCATGCACCCGGTGGGCCAGCGATTGGCTCAATGGATCCGCGAGCAGTATCCCCTCTCCGACGAGGTGCTGGAGCAGCTCCAGGGGTTGGGTGCCTTGGCGGGCGAAAACCCACCCTTATGGGGGGTTCTTGGCCTCTTTGCTCTCTTGCCCGCGTTATGCGAAGAGCTGGCCTTCCGGGGCGTGATTCTCTCGGGACTGCGTAAATCCTTGGGGGACGCCGGCGGGGTGCTGCTGACCGCTGCCCTGTTCGGAGCCACTCACACCATTCTGCAGCAATCCCTCGCGGCCGCGCCCATCGGCGTGGTCCTCGGACTGGTGGCGCTCAGGACCGGGAGCCTACTCCCCTGTGTGGTCTTCCACGCGATTTATAATGCCCTGCCTCTCCTGCTTGCGTATTACCGAGAGTCGATCACCGAGTTTGCGGCCTCGTGGGGGCTTGACGGGATCGTTTTCACCGAAATCGGCAGCGAGCAACTAGGCTACACAGCCCCAATTGGTATTCTGGGAGTGTTCGGGGCGGCAGCCGTGCTGTACGCCCTGAGACGCCGTGAGTGCGGCCTGCCGCACGATCCGGTCGGGCTGCGAACCGCTCCGTCGCGAGTGTGACGCGAGTGGGAATCGGATGGCCCGACGCTGTGCGGGCTTGGCGTCTCGAGGAGGAGTGTCGCCACTTGCGGCCCCGAACGCCACCTGACTCGGCCACGCCGCGCAGTCGCGCCCGGCGAACTCGACCGAGCCAACGGTCAGCATCCCGGCGGCCTCGTACGTCGCCAAGGGTGCCTCGGCCAAAGCGATTGCTCTTAGGAAATCTATGACCATACAGGCTTTTCGAGCGCGGGTTGTCTTCCCGGTTGCCGCGCCGCCGATCGAAGATGGCGTTGTCGTCATCGAAGCGGGCCGCATTGTCCGCATCGGTCGCCAGGCACCCGCCAACGCCGAGGTCGAAGACCTGGGCGATGTCGCGTTGATGCCCGGCTTTGTTAACGCACACTGCCACCTCGAGTTCAGCCATCTGAAACGTCGGGTCGGTCGCAAGGGAGTGACGCTCCCCACGTGGATTCGGCAGATCATCGAGAAACGCCCCCCCGCCAAGAAGATCGGCAAAGCCATCTCCGGCGGACTCGAGCAATCGCTCCGCAGCGGCACCACCACCCTCGCTGAGATCTGCCGCACCGAGACCGAGGCCTACGCCACCACGGCACCCAGCCCACGGCTGGTGCTTTTGCAAGAGTCGATCGGCTTCTCACAAGCGCGTGCCGGTTCGGCCCTGGCGGCCGCCGAGCAGCGGCTGCAAGAGCTGCACGACTTTGTGCACGGCCAGCTCGTGCGTCAGGCGTCGGGCACCGATGGGGCCGCCATCAACAACGAGGCGCTCGATCGCGGGCTGGCCCTCAACGGTGCTGCGCCGCTCCCCTCCAAGTGGGTCGGCGGCAAGTACCGCGTGGGCGTCAGCCCGCACGCGCCCTACACCGCGTCGCCGCAGCTCATTCGCGAGCTCGTGTCGGTCGCTGTGTCGCAAGATATGCCGGTGGCGCTGCATCTGGCCGAGTCGCCCGAGGAGCTGCAACTGCTCAACGAGGGCAAGGGGCCCTTCCAGCAGATCCTCGAAGAGCGGGGCATGTGGGACCCGTGGGTCATCGGACGCGGATCAACCCCGTTGGACTATCTGCGGATGCTCACCCGCGCTCCCAAGGCGCTCGTCGTGCACGGCAACTACCTGGACTATCCCGCGCTGGCGATGATGGCCCGCCACTCGTCGGCGATGTCGCTGGTCTACTGCCCACGGACACACGCCCACTTCAAGCACACCCCCTACCCGCTCGCGACGGCGCTCGAGCTCGGCGTGCCGGTCTGCTTGGGCACCGACAGCCTAGCCTCGAACCCCGACCTCTCGATCCTTGGCGAGATGCGTGAGGTTGCCGCACGGCACCCGCAGGTTGATCCTGTCGAGATCTTGCGGATGGGCACCCTTGCCGGCGCGCAAGCGCTGGGCCTGACCGACGTTGGCGCGATCCGTCCCGGAGCGCACGCCGACCTGGTAAGTGTCCCCTTCCCGACCGGTGTCGAGGGACGCCCGGCGGAACTCTTCGGCCGGTTGCTCGCCGAGGAGATCGACGTCGATACGGTGTGGCTCGGCGGACAGCGGATGGGCGCCGTGGCGGTGTGAGCGACGCCCTGTCGCGTGAGCCTATCGAGAAAACCTTTATTCACTGCGCGGCAGGAGCGCTATAAGGTGATGTGCGCCTGGCCTCATTTTGCTTGACTCACGGTGCCCAAGAGGTTTACGGTAGGGCTTTGTTTGGGAAAAGGATTTCGATCCTCTGGCTAGCGGTTCACTCCTCTGGTGCCGGTTTGATGCGTATTGCGAGTTGCTTGTGCGCTTTGTCGCTGACAGTTTCCGCCACGGCGGGAATAATCGGTCAGCCCCGCTTCGTGCAGCCCACCGTCGCCGCCACCCCGGCGGGCTATATCGTCAATGATCTGCTGGTTGATTTCGACGGGCGGATATTTGGTCAACAGCTGTTGATCGAGTTGACCCAAGGATCGATCTATAACACTCCTGATTTCGGCGGCAACTCGCCTCCGAACGCGGCTATTTTTAGTCTGGTGCCGGAACTTGCAAGTGATTCTTTTGTCGCCATGGGCGGAGCAGATGCAGCGACATCTGCACCGGTTCTGATTGTTGGTGGAGCCGTGGATCTGCACGACGGGCCCACCAGGTTGGTTTTTGATGATGAGCGAGTCAGCATCGCTTGGGCTGCAACTCCCGGCTTGATCATTCAAGATCAACTCAATTTCCAGATCGCGAGACTAACTCTATCTGATGACGCCATCGGGAGAGTAGCACTCTATACCAGCTACTGTACCGCGGCGATGTTCCCTGACCGTATTGCGCTGACTGTTCGGGGGTGGTAGAACGCGGAGCGTTCTAACCCCACGGAGGCCGTCATGCGGGTAGCGGTCGCGATTGAGTTGACGGAT
>NZ_SJPH01000013.1:0-9042 GCF_007859815.1 Botrimarina hoheduenensis
TCGATGATCTGCTCCGTCGTGTGCCTTGTCCGCTTCATCGAAAGAATCCTCCAAAAACCGGGGACCGCCCGGCACGAGATTCTCTCACTCAGAGTGGCTCTGTTTCAGGGGGGAAGACCATCCCCTTTCGGCTATCTGTTTTAAGAAGGGCAGAATAACACTTCTGACCATATAACTCATATAACTACTTTCAGGTCGCTCATCTAAAGATGCTTCGGTTGCCTGCGCCGCCAGCTGAAATGTAGAGGCTAGCTCTTTCTGGAGTTCAACCCAGGCAGCAGGATCGCTATAGAAGAGCGAATCCATTTCGGCTCTTGCTGACTTTAACTCCGACCGCCGCTTCCGAATTTTATCGCTCAGGTTGGTTGGCTTTTTGGCCATACTTGCACCTAAAGGTTGAGTCGGGCGACCGACAGACGCCGCGTGTAGGTGCTCACGCAGCGCCTGCCGATCTGTGCGGGGATCAACCGCAACCCGACGGTGATTGTTAGTCTAGCCGATTAGACGTGCCACGTTGGCGCCATGCACCTCATCACGGTTAGCGTAGATTTCGGTCACCTTGGCGTTGGCGTGACCTAGCAGAATCTGAGCGACTTCAAGCCCATGGTCGCGCCGCACTTCGGTGGCGAACGTGTGGCGCAACTGGTTGGGCGTCCAGTGCTCGACTTCCGCCCGCAGGCAGGCCCGACGGATTGCCTGAGCGTAGCTGTTTTTCGTGTAACGTTTGCCCGCTTGGCGTTGGGGATTGTCTTTGCGGTTGCTGCCGATCGTGTTGCCGTAGCCAGCTGGCGTCCTGCGTATGGCGTTAGCTAATGCCCGCCGCTTCAACTCGCTATCGACCGGCTGAAAGCAGTATTCCTCAGGGCCGCGCGCTAGATACCTGAGCAATACGCCTTGCGCACGAGGGCCGATCAGAATGACACGCCGCCGGCCCAAATGAATTGTCTTGTGCCCGGGCGGAAGATACCGCCAAACGTCGCCGCTGCGGTCTATGTCGCACGGCCGGATCGCACAGACTTCACCAGGACGACAGCCGCTGTAGCGCTGAAAGCGAACCATGTCGGCGACCACTTCGGGCATCTCCGCCAACGCCGCATCGACCACTTGCTTCGCCACTGGTGTGACGGGCTCGCTATCTACGGCGCCACTGCGGCCAGCCTTGAGACCATCGACAAGCGATAAGGCAAGATGCGTTGAGGCCGGTATTAGCTCCCGGCTGGCTGCCCACTTGAACGCGCGCCGGATGCGACCCATGAAGCCGTTGATGGTGGTGCGCTTCAGTCGGTCTTCAACCATTGCGTCGCGAACCTGTTCGAGACACAACGGGCCAAACTGCTCGGCCGGGAGATCGGCAAAGAATTTGGTCACTCTGCCAAGAGCGTTGGCCACCAGACCGGGCTCGGAAGTCGGGACGCCATTCTTGAGATAGTACCCTTCGGCGTGCTTAATGTACCGGTCAGCCAGTTGCCGGACGGTCAACTTGCTGGCCTCCGGCAAGGGGTCAGGCAGTCGCCTACTTGGCGCGATGGGGCGGCCGGCAAGGTAGTCATGCACCGCCGCCGCGTAGGCGTCGTGGCTCTCCTGAGAGCCGTACTTGCCAAGATAGAAAAAACGCCCGTTGATGCGAACGTAAGCCCGGTTGCTCGGCTTGTGTAGCCGGTATGCAGGCACTCTCGGGGGCTTCGGCGTCGCCATGGCTTCCCTCCTGTGTCAGGTTGACACAGCTTTTAGGGTGCTGGCAGCGCTCGCGACCATCGCGAGGTTCGGCCTAAGGTCCGACGCCGTATTGCTTTAGAGCAAGTGGAGCTGACAGGAATCGAACCTGCGACATCCTGCTTGCAAAGCAGGCGCTCTCCCAACTGAGCTACAGCCCCCTGCGAGCGGCCCCAGGAGGGCAACTCTTACCTGCTAAATATAGGTCCCGAAACGCTACAAGCCAACCCGGTCGTTCAGAAGCCATGGGAGGCCCGCCAGAATCGGCGATTATTCGGGCAGGCCGGTCACTTCGTGAGGTAGTTCGAGCGGTTCCTCATCCGGTAGCAGCTCCTTGCGTCGGCGCCGTTCGCGCTGCTGATACTCTTCCTTGATCCGGTGGATGTCCTCCAGGCAGGCAAAGAATGCCGCCACACAGCTCGGGTCCCACTGCACGCCCGACCCTTCACTCAGGATGGCTTGCGCCTTCTCGGTTGGCATGCCGGGCCGATAGGGACGATCCGAGGTCATGGCGTCATAAGCGTCGGCGACGGCCATGACCCGTCCGTCACGCGGGATTGCCTCACCTGCCAGTCCGTCTGGGTAGCCCCGTCCGTCCCAGCGCTCGTGGTGATGCAGCACGCCCGGAAGTACGTAGCGTAGTTGTTCCAGGTCGCAGAGGATCGCCCAGCCCTCGTCGGGGTGCTTGCTGATCTCGGCGTACTCTTCGCTGGTTAGCTTGCCGGGCTTCTTGAGGGTCGCGTCCGAGACGCCGATCTTGCCAACGTCGTGCAATAAGGCAGCCAGGTAGATACGCTCGGCCGATTCGGTCTTGTAGCCAACCTGTTCGGCGATCCTACGGGTGTAGAGGGCGACCCGTTCTGAGTGGCCGCGGGTGTACGGATCTTTGGACTCGATTGCCGAGACGAGTGATCGCACTACGCTAACCAAAATCTGCTCCTTCTCGCGGAGCATCTCGAGATTGGCCGCTTGCATCGCCAGGATCGCCGCGGTGGTCGTGATGAGCGTGGCCTCACCGCTACCAAACTCGTCGCTGGCGAGTTGCCAAGACGTTTCCCAGGAGCCAGCGGTTTCCTGTCGATTAATGGCGATCAGCCATCCCCACAGCCTGTCCCCCGCTTCGAGGCACGAGACCACGATCGATTGAACGCCGGCGGGGGGAGAGGTGGTCGGCGTTAGCCCCCCCTCGATCCAGTTCTGGACAACAGGTCCGCGTCGCGCCGACGCGCCAAATCTTTCGATAATCTCACGCACGGTCGCTTCAGCGATCGGCACGCCGAAGTGAGAAACGACACGCAGTTCAACCGGTGCCGCAGCGTTGTCTTCCGAGTTCGGTTCGGCTGCGCTATTGGATTCTTGCTCGGCGAGGGTGACCAGCACCAGAGACTTGGCGCGGACCGAGGTGTTGAGCACGGGCAGCGTTTGGTTGGCCATGTCTGCCAAGCCCATTGATCCGGCTGCGGAGCCCATCTGATCCACCATGGACCGTAGGAACGAAAGTTCCTCCAGGTCAGACATCAGTTGGGTCGCGAACGAGTCGTTCTCAGCGTTGAGGTCCTCGATGCGTGTGTCGAGACCTTGCCTTTCAAGCGACATCTCCGCTAGCCGTTCGGCCAGCATCGGAGGGCTCAACCGCGAGCTGAGCGTGGCAGCGTATTGCGCGCCTGCAGCTCGGGGCAGATAAGCAGCCAGTCCATAGGTTGATTCCGATTCGGCAAAGCAGCGTATCCGTTTCGATCGCGCGGCTTCACAAAGGTGCTCGGTGGTCAGCTGGTCTGCCAGTTCGGAGGTATCTCCGTGTTCGACGGGGACCCGATACCAAACGCCCTGCTCTGCTTCGACCCACACGGTTGGCGATGCATCGAACGCGGCGCTGATTGTCTCGACCGCCTTCCTGACGGCGGGCGCCAGGTCCGACCAGTGAGTGATAGCGCGACGGTCCGTTGTGGTCGTGGCCGACTTCATCAGGAGGGGAGAGACTTCAACCATCGGCTCGCTGTCCGGCGGGGGAGTGACTGATGCGTTCGATGATTAGCCCCAGCATTGGCCCACCCTCGAACGCCGCAGGCAAAGCTTAGGTCAGGCGGTTAGCCGTCTGCCGACCAGCTCATCGACAAAGTCGATCCTACTCGTAGCCCGTGAGGCTACCTTGTTGCTTGTCGGTTTCGTAGCGGTTATGCAGGCGCGATACCGATTGAGCCGTTGGAACCCGGGGCGATGGGAAATGTTTCCCGCCTGCGCGCCGCTGTGACCTACGTTGATTGAGAGGCTCTCAAACGTTCGACCGCATGAAAGCGTTTGACCCCCTTCGTACTGACACTAGACGCGAGACGAGAGGTTCCTGCTATGAGTCGCCGCAAAGGTTTTACGCTTGTCGAGCTAGTCGTTGTGATCATGATTCTGGGCATCCTGGCTGGCGTCGCGGCACCGAAGCTGCTTAACACATCGGGTCAAGCGACCGACAACGGTCTCCGGCAAACGCTCTCAGTGGTGCGGGATGCGATCGAGCTGTACGCCGCTCAAAACGGCGGTGCTTTGCCCGACTGCACCAGCACGGGTGCCGACTTTCGCGCCGCGCTCGAGCCGTATCTGCGGGGAGCGTTCCCCGTTGCTCCGGTCGGCACGAATAAAGATGAAGACGTCACGCCAACAACCGGCGCGACGACAACCGCAGATAATGCGACCGGTTGGATGTTCAACACCACGAACGGGACATTCATCTGCAACTCGACCGCGACCGGAGTGGATGGCAACGCGTATTCAACCTACTGAGTTGCTTACGCTGGCCGACTAATCCAGATCGAACTATAAGGCTCTAGAGAACGTGAACACAGTACGCCGAGCGCTGGTTGCAGAAGATAATGCCGCGCTTGCGAGAGTGATCGCCTTTAGTCTTCGCAAGGCGGGGTTCGAAACGACCATTACCCAGGATGGGGCTGAGGCTTGGGAGCAAGCGCAGGCTAACGATTTCAATCTGGTGGTTACCGATCACCAGATGCCGCACCTTACCGGTGTTGAGCTGACGGAGCGGCTGCGTGGCTTGGAGCGTTACGCGCTAACGCCGATTGTGCTACTAACAGCCAAAGGGCTGGAGCTGGATTCCGAGCGATTGGCAGAGGAGTATCGCGTGGCGGCATTGCTGATCAAGCCGTTCAGCCCGAGCGAACTGGCCAAGCTGGTCGATCGACTCACGGCGCAACCTGCCTAAAGACTTCGCAACCTAGCAAGGCGTTCGCCGGTTGGCGTCCGATCGCGCCGCCTCCTGCCCCCTTAGCTCCATGTACGCCAAGTCTTTGCCGATCGGCCTGCCGCGACGTGTGGTGTCGCTCTACCTGCTGTTCTCCTTGCTGGCGGTGTCGCTGCTCACGGCGGGCTCTTACTTTGCAGCGCAGTCCCTGCTGCACAACCGCACAACCGGCAGCGGACTCGCTCAGCTAGGGCGTCTCGCGGCAGCGCTGCAGTTGGATCGCATCCAGACGGGTGGTGAAGACGCTGCACGGCTGCTTCAAGCCACGATCGGCGGTGGCAACTATGCCCACGCTGCTGTGGTGGACGAAGCGGGGATCTATCTGGTCCACACCGATCCGGATCAAGTCGGCACGGTGTCGATCGAGCCCGAAGGAGCTGAAATACTCAGTTGGGGATCCGTTGGCGGATTGCGTTACGCTGGCGGCGCTGGCCAGATGCTCAATGAGTATCGGGTTCCGCTGACAGTTAGCGGCCTGCCGACTCACACCTTGCGTCTTGCTGTTGCCGAGCCGCGGCTTACCGACACGCTGACCCAATATGGCCATTACGCGACGCTCGCCATTTTGGCACCGATCGCTTGTCTCGCGTTGGGTGTCTGGGCGCTCAGGAAGCTTACGGACCCGCTTTCGGCGATCGACCGCGAGTTATCGGCGATTGCCCGCCTGGGACATGGCATGAGACCCGAGCCGGTTGGCGTGCCTTCGGCAGGGCTCGCTTCGATCGGGTGGAACCGCTTGGTGCAACATGTTCATGATCTGAGTGAATCGGTCCCAGAGGCAGACTTCGAGTCGCGTTTGATGGCCGCATCGCAGGGCGACGGGCGAACGCGTGACGCTCTGGAGAGCCTTGCCGAGGGGGTCGCGATGACGGACCCCGAGGGGCGTATCGAGTTTGCCAACCGCGCGATCGCCGCACTGCTCCAGTCCGATCAGGCGCTTGAGGGTGAGGCCCTGCTCGACCTGATCGGGCGGATCGACCCCGCGACGGAAGAAACGTTCCGTCAGAATCGCTGCGAAAACGCTGTCGCTGAATTGCCCGTTTCTGTCGGCGATGAAAGCCGCGTGCTGCGGGTTGCCCGCGGCCCGCTCCGCAGCCGGGGCGAAACGCCCGGATTTGTCTGGAGCGTGCGCGACATTACGCAGCAGAAGCTCGCCGAGGCGTCGCGCGACCAATTCATCAATACGGCGACTCACGAACTACGCACCCCGTTGGCGAACATCAAGGCCTACGCGGAGACGCTCGTCACGTGCGACTTCACGGACGTCGAAGAGCAAAAAGAATTCTGCAACACAATCAACGCCGAGGCGACCCGACTGGCGCGGTTCGTCGATGACCTGCTCTCGATCAGCAGCCTGGAAGTGGGCACGCTGGCGATCGATCGTCAGCGGACCGACGTTAAACGGCTGATGGATGAGGCAGCCCAGAAGGTGGGGACGCTCATGCGGAGTAAATCGCTCCGCTTTGAGATCGCCTTGGGAGAGAAGTTGGGCGACGCGCATGTCGACAAGGACAAGATCCTTGGCATGGTTGTTAACTTGTTGGGTAACGCCGCGAAGTACACGCCCGAAGGGGGTCATGTCACGTTTGCGGTGGTCCGCCAGGAAGACGCGATCAAGATTGAGGTCCGCGACACCGGAGTCGGTATCGCGCCCGATGAGCAGGCCCGCGTCTTCGAGAAATTCTTCCGTAGCAGCAACCCGGCAATCCGCGAAGAAGTTGGAACCGGCCTGGGGCTTCCCTTAGCGCGTGAGATCGCACAGTTGCATCGTGGTGAGCTGACCCTGCAGAGCACGCTAGGCGAGGGAAGCACTTTCACCGTCATGCTCCCGCTACAGTGAGGAACCCACAATGGTCACCACTACCACTCAAGGTGCCGTCGCAGTACTCGCGGTAGATGCGCCCCTCAATGCGGAGAGTTCCGATGCGTTGCGCTCGGCCGTAGAAGCGCTGCCGAGGATCGGCCGGCCGCAGCTCGTGATTGATCTCTCGGGGGTCCCGCTGATCGATAGCGCCGGATGCGAGGCGCTGCTTGACGTGCGAGATTCGGTGTGCGACATCGGCGGGGCCTGCTGCCTTGCCGGCGTTGCGCCGCTGTGTCGCGATATTCTTTGGGCCGCGGGCTTGGACGAAGGCTTCGACGTCTTCCAAGGGACCAAGGAGGCTGTCGCCAGTTACGCCCGATGAGCACTGCAACGCTACCATCGCCACCCGATACGGACCCTTTCGCGCCCAGAAGCCCTCAGGCCTCGCACCAAGGGGACAGTGCGGCCGGCAAGTCGCCTGCCAGTGGAACCATGCAGGAGCTGCTTGCTCCAGGCGGGATCGACGCGATCGCTACCCGGGGGCCCCTGCCGAAGAACGCCCCTCTCGGCCAGCGCTTGATCGGAGAGAACCTTGTTTCTCCCGAGGATCTTGCCGCGGCGCTCGAACTACAAGCGAAACGAGGCGCTAAGCTCGGCGAAACGCTTCTCGATATGGGCGTCGCTGCCGAAGACGATCTGTTGCCGCACATCGCGGCTCAGCTCGGCGTGGCAGCGGTGCGCCTGCGCGAAGGGCTTGTCGATCCTGAGATCGTACGCATTCTTCCGCGAGAGTTCTGCGAAAAGCACGCCGTGCTTGCCCTGCTCCGTGTTCGCGGTGTGTTGGTCGTTGCGATCGACGATCCTCACGATCTCGACCGTCTCGATTTGATCGAGCGTCGGACAGGGCTTGCAACACGCCCGGTCTTTGCGTTCCGGGGCTCGATCGATCGGATGATCCGCCGGGCCTTCGAGGACGACTTCCAGGTAGACGCTGTCACGGCGGACATGGATGAGTCGGCTGTCGAGCTGCAAGCAGATCTGACGGATATCGATCTCACCGCCGTTCAGGACATGGTGGGCGGCAGCCCGGTCGTGAATCTGGTGAACTACATCATCCTGCAGGCGATCCGTCGCACCGCTAGCGACATCCACATCGAACCCAGCAAAAAGCACGGTGTCATCCGCTTTCGTATCGATGGCCAATTGATCGAGATGCTCCGTCCCCGCAAGGATATCTATCCGGCGGTCGTGTCGCGTATCAAGGTGATGGCCAAGCTTGATATCGCCGAGCAACGCAAGCCGCAGGACGGCCGCTGCCAAGTGATGGTCGATGGCAAGGAGGTTGATCTCCGCGTATCGACGCTGCCGACCGTGGTCGGTGAAAAGGTCGTCATGCGGGTGCTCGACAAGCAGCGACTGACCTTCAATCTGGATGAACTCGGTATCCCCCCCCGCCAGCTCGCCGATATCAAGACGATGATCGGCCGGCCTCACGGATTGATGCTCGTCACGGGTCCCACGGGCTGCGGCAAGACAACGACTCTGTACTCAGCGCTCGAACTGATCAAATCGGTCAGCACGAATCTGGTTACCGTCGAAGATCCTGTCGAGTATCAGATCGAACTGGTGAATCAGGTGCAGGTCGATTCCGTGCGGGGACTCAGCTTTGCCTCGTCGCTCCGATCGATCCTTCGGCAAGACCCCGACGTCATCATGATCGGCGAGATCCGCGACCCCGAAACAGCGCAGGTGGCGGTGCAGGCGGCGCTGACGGGCCACTTGGTTCTCAGCACCCTACACACGAATGATGCCGTCGGAGCGGTTGCGCGGATGGTTGACATGGGCGTGGAGTCTTACAAGCTCTCCGCGGCTCTTGTCGGCGTGCTCGCCCAGCGGCTCGTGCGAATGGTCTGTCCTCACTGTCGCACGACCCACTATGTGCCGACCGAGACGCTCGAAGCGATGCACTACAAGGGGGATCACCAAAGACGTTGGTCTCGCGGCGAGGGGTGTCGTCACTGTTACGACACCGGCTTCCAGGGCCGTACGGGCATCTACGAAACCCTGCTCGCGGATGACGCCTTGCGGCGCTTCATTACCTCGAGCGCGGACCCCTCGGCACTGAGGAACTGGTTGTCCGAATCGGGCCGTCCCACGCTGTTGACCAGCGGACTAGAACTTGCCGAGCGGGGCGTTACCAGCCTTGAAGAGGTGACGCGCGTCGCCCTGTTTGACTGAGCCTATCTTTTCCCGCCTTACCCCCCCCCCCCCCCCCCCC
>NZ_SJPH01000013.1:9149-38248 GCF_007859815.1 Botrimarina hoheduenensis
GGGGTAGCGACCGTCCTGTGAAAGAAACAACGCAAGAAGCAGAAGCTACGGCGATCAAGAAGTCCGGCTTCAGCCGGAGGACGCGGATCACCGCGCAAGAGCGTGTGGGGTTTACTTCGCAGCTCGCGATGATGACCGGCGCTGGACTCGGCGTTGCGCAAGCGCTTGAGTCGCTCGCGCGGCAGTGTCCCCGGGCCGCTCTGGCGGTTCGCTTGAAGAGGCTGCACGAAGACGTGATGGGCGGCGCCAGCTTCTCGGCTGCTCTGCGACAGCAACCCGACCTTTTCGACGAAGCCTACACGGCAACCGTCGGTGCCGGAGAAGCCTCGGGCAAAATGTCGGAGGTTCTCGCCCAGCTTGCCGAACTGAACCGTGCCGAGATGAAGCTGCGCCGCACGCTGCGTGGCATGCTGATCTATCCGGTCATGCTGACAATCGTCTCGCTATTGGTCGTGTCAACGCTTGTAGTGTTTGTGTTGCCGCGTTTCGCGACGATCTTCGATCAGTACGATCTCACCCTGCCGCTCGTCACGCGTGTGCTGATCGGTATTGCCGAGGAGCTAAGAGCACGGTGGTGGTTGTGGGGAATGCTGGCAGGGGGCGGAGTGGCCGGGCTCATCGCTGCCCGCGTTACCGAACAAGGCCGACGCTTTGTCGACACGGTTCTCGTCAGGAGCCCGGGCATCGGGCCCGTGGTTCGCACCGTCATTGGTGCCCGGGCTTGCCGCATGCTGGGCCTGTTGATCGAGAGCGGCGTCCCGTTGTTGGATTGTCTGCGATTGTTGAAACGGTCCATCAGCAATCGGCTGTTTGGCGACTTAGCGGACAAGCTCGAAGAGGCGGTTACCAACGGCCGCAGCTTGAGCGATGCGCTGGCTAACAACGAGGTGCTTCCACCTTCTGCCGCTGAGATGATAGCGACGGCGGAGAAGACAGGGCGTTTGGGGGAAGTTAACCGATTGTTAGGCGCACACTACGACGAGGAAGGAGAGGCGGCCGCGCGACAGATCGTCTCAGCCATCGAACCACTCGTGACGATTGTAATGGGTGGAGTGGTAGCAACTGTCGTGATGGCCGTCATGCTGCCAGTCTTCGACATCGCTACCCTCGCCCAGCGATAGTCGCGGTTCAGCAAACCGCGATCGGCAAGGCCCGTTTCCAAGAGTCGTTATGAACACGCGCCTGCTAGCTCTGGTTGCCCTTGCGGGCGTTGGTACCGGCTGGTTGTTGCAGGTTGGTTCGGCCGATGCAGAGGTCCGCCGCCTCAACGATCCGCAAGGTTTTACCTCCGGAGCGATGCGCTCTGAGCAGGTTCTTGAAGAGATCAAAGCCATCATGCTCCGCATGGAAGGCTCGCTGGCACGGATGGAGCGTGCAGTGGTTGGCCTCCGCCAAGACATCGCGCGCCAACCCGATACCAGCCGAGTCATTCCCGGGGGGATCCCCCATGTTCGGTGATCAACAACGGGGCTGGTGGGGAGTGGACTTTGGTGCCAGCAGTGTCAAAGCGGCACAACTGCGCCGCAGTCGCACCGGATATAAGCTGCACACAGCGCTGATCCCGCGCTCGCTCGATCACGCCGCGCCGCTGTATCGTCTGCGGCAGAGCGAACTCGCGGCTCTGCGTGCCTTGCAACCCGCGTTTTGTGGCACGATTGCTGCGGCCGGCGTGAGCATGCGTGACTGTACGCTCAACGCCAACGACTCGGCCGATGAGAATGCCGAGGGCACCGCGATGGAGGGGACTACCACCGACACTTGGGGGGACGCCGCTTCAAGCTACGCATTATCGATCTCGCTTGCCGAGGTAGAGGCAATCTGTGAAGGCTTTGATCGCGATGGCCTGCGTTGTGAAACGGTCGATGGTGCCCCAACGGCAATCGCGCGCGCGCTACAGATGATCGGCCGAACCGCACCCAACGAGTTGGTGATCGGTCTGGATTGGGGAAGGCATTCCGCCACACTGGTTGCGGCGCAGGCAGGGTATGCACGCTATGCGCGACAGCTGCGTCTCGGCGGAATTGCAGAGCTGATTGTAAACGTGGCCGAGATGCTCGAGCTCTCGGTGGTTGAAGCTGATCGGGCGGTTCTCAAGTATGGCTGTTTGGCCACCGAGGGAACCGGTGCCATCGTCTCGCAAGCCGTGCGAAACACACTGGCGAAAGCGCCGGCCGAACTGACCCGCACGGTAGCCCACCTGGAGGGCAAGCTACGTACTAAATCCCCCCGTCGGTGGGTTCTGATGGGAGCTGGCGGAGTCACGCCCGGCATTAAAGAGTACTTGGCTCAGAAGCTCGGCGTCAGCGTCGAGGTATGGACACCGCAAGGTGTCGAACGATCAGAAACGGATACTCCGATCTGTTTGTTCGGACCGGCTATCGCCCTGTCGGCACTGCGTTGGGAGGAATCCGAATGAAGCGCGTGCTGAATCTAGCTCCGCCCGGCATCCGTCGCCGTCAGACGCTGCGCCGCTTACGACACGCGGTAGCGACGGCGGTCACCGCCGCCGGCGTCCTTTCGGGCCTGTGGCTTGTCGTGGAATGGAGCCGTGGCGCTTCCATGGCACAGAGCCTTGGTCGGCTCGAAGCCGAGTACGCGCCGCTGGCACGGTTGATGGAAGAAGACGTTGAACTTCGTGCCGAGATCGCACGGCTGCGGGGCCGAGAGCAGCTCTCGCTACGTTTGACGACTGAGCAGCTGGGGCTTTCGCTGCTAGCGGCGGTGTCGCGAGCAGCGGCGATGCCCGAAGCACAAGTGTATCTCGATCAGCTGCACTACCGATCAACGCACGCCAAATCCTCGGTGCGGCAACGTGGAGCCACCGAACATTCGGGCGTGAAGATCGAAGGCATCAGTCGCGACGGACTGGCGGTCGCGCGATTCGCTGAAGGGCTTCGCGAGAGTCGGCTGTTCTCGCAAGTGTCGATCGAAACATCAGCTCCGGCTGCTAGCGATGGCAGCGCGCTGCGGAAGTTCACCATTGCCTGTGCTTTCTGAAGCTCGAAGGGAATTCATGCAACGCCGGCAGCCCGGATCACCGATTTTACCTGCAAGCCTCATTCCCGTGGTCGCAATGAGCGTGGGGCTCGGGGTGCTAGCGTTGATTTATCTGACCGCGAGCCAACCGCTCATTACCTGGCGCGCCAGTCTCGCGAATCAGACCCGCAACCTACGACTCAGTCTCCAGGAAGCGCCGGGCGTACGGAGCCGTCATTCCGTGCTCAAGTCACAGCTTGATGGACTGCTGACACGCGTGGAAGACGTTACCAAACGTATGCCTAACGAACCCCGCGATGACGAGTTCTTGGCCGATCTGAGCCGCATCGCGCGAGAGAAGGGAGTGCAACTAGAAGACTTCCGCCGCGGGACGGTATCGCAAGATAAGACGCACTCATCGCTTAACGTGATGGTTACGGCCCGGGCAAATCACGCCGGCTTATGTGGGTTGATCGATGCGGTCCAGCGACTGCCGCGTTTGGCAGAGCTCAACGAGATGCAAATCACGGGTGCAGCCCAAGGAGAAACGTACCCCGTCTTGCTGCAGTACACGCTTTACTATGCGGCGGTCACGAACGATACAGCCGCCACGCCCGCCCCGGTGCCAGCCCGCCGCGGCTAAACAAGACCCATGCCGACCAGCCTAGAAAAACTCGGATTAACGCCTGCCAAAGCAGCCCTGATGGCTGCCCTGGCAATCGGTCTAGGCGTTGTCTGGGGACCGCAGCTGGTCGGATTATTCAGCAGCAGCACCAGCAGCGGGTCGGGGCCGGCTCCCGTGGCGAGCCGTGCACGGCCAGCGGCAGTCGTGCCGCGAGCGCTCATCCCCCAGCCCGCGTCGCGGAGCGTCGAGGCGGCGTCGCCCGCAAGCGAAAAGACGAATCGCAAGCGCGAAGAATCGCAACCGGATCTTCGTTTGAGCTTGGCGGATGCCTTGCAGCACGATCCGTTCCGCATCCCCGAATGGAGCCCCAAGTATCGTCACGCTTCTGGAGCGACCTTCGCGGTCGAAGCCGACGCGGAAACTGTCGAAGCTACTTTCGCCCAGTTGCAGAGCCAGGGCGTCGCAATGGTCTTGCTAGGCGACGGCGAGGCAACCGCCTCGATCGGCGAGCAAACCGTTCATGTGGGCGATGTTATCCAAGGTTTTCGCGTTGTCGAGATCTCGACCCAGGGCGTTCGCTTGACGCCCGTAGCGGGAGAAGACAATGGCGCTTAGTCGGCCTTTAATCAGCGGTTTTGGGGCGATACTGACCAGCCTGTTGCTGGTTTCATCGGCTGGTGCGCAAACGCTCTCGCCACAGACCCTGCAGACGATCGCGTCGGGCGTTTCTCAGCTGCTGAATCCTGGTGCGCCCGCCGAGACCCTGCCCACACCCGCCGACGATCGTTACCAACTGCCGCTGGCACCGATCGCGCAAGGGGCACCGATCGAGGTTCAGAACCTCGACGGACTGATCTCTCTTTCGGTCCGCGACGCCTCGCTCCGTCAGGTCCTCGCGGCGCTCGCTGAAACGCAGCAGCTGAACCTGATCATGGCCTCACCGGTCGATGTGCCGGTGACCGCCAAGTTCAATCGCTTGCCCGTGAGCGAGGTGCTTCGGTCCTTGCTGGAATCAACCGGTCACACCGCTACGGTGCGAGACGGCGTGATTTACGTCACGAGCGTCGCGGCTGCCGGTGCCGTCGGTCCCGGTGTGCAGGGGCGCCGCGTGTGTGTTATCGAACTCGACTTTGCGTCGGCCGCAGACCTGCAGCCCACCGTCGAGGGGTTGCTCTCACCGGTCGGGCAGTCGTTCTTCGCGGAAACCAACTCGGCAGATAACCGCCGAACGAAAGAGATGCTCGTTATCGAGGATCTGGACGAGTACGTTACGCGCATCGAGGAGTATATCTCTCAGGCCGATCAGCCGCCCCGACAGGTGTTGCTCGAAGTCAATCTGCTCGAGGTTGAGCTTTCTGAAGATCATCGATCGGGTGTCAACTTCGATGCGCTGTCGCGGATTTCAGGGGCGTCTCTCTCGCTGCGGTCGGTCGGCATGGCCAACAGCGCCGCGAGCCCCAGCTTTTTCATCGAGTCAGCCGGTGGCGACTTAGGAGCGTTGATCGAGGCCCTGATCTCAACCACCGATGCGAAGAACCTAGCTTCGCCACGGTTGCTTGCGCTGAATGGGCAGGAGTCGCGGATCCAGATCGGCGAGCAGCTTGGTTTCCGCGTCACGACCACAACCGAAACAAGTACGCTCGAAAGCGTCGATTTTCTTGATGTGGGCGTTGTCCTGCGGGTGACCCCCCGCATCACGCGGGACGGCCGAGTGCTCATGCGGATCGCGCCGGAGGTTTCCAGCGGAGCGGTCAACCCTGATACGGGCTTGCCCGAAGAAGAAACCACCGAGCTGGAAACCGATGTGCTGCTTACGAGTGGACAGGGGATGATCATCGGCGGGCTGATTCAGGAACGCGACGACGTAATCATCAGCCGCATTCCCGTGCTCGGATCGTTGCCTTACATCAACCCGTTGTTTCAACGCCGCACGACGAGTCGCCGTCGCACCGAGTTGATTGTGGCCCTCACGCCGCACATTACTCCATATACGCCGATCGAGTGCGAGCGCGATCAACGCGACTACGCGCGGGTACGCGACCCGCTGCTGTTTGGGCCGCTCTGCCGGCAGCCGCGTCCGTACGAGCCCCGGCTGGCAGACCCGTTTGTCGATAAGCCACGCATCGAGTGCCTGGTTGACCATGCTTCTCCCTGCCAGAACGAGCGCAGCGGTCGGCAGCTTGCTGGTGCGGCTTGCCCCGCCGAGACTTGTCAGGAGGAGAGCTGTCGTAGGCTGCCGCCGATCGATGGATCGTCGTATCCCGTGGAGTATCCGACGCTTGCCGATCCGCAATCGCCGCGAGTGGGAACACGCGTGGTTCGCCCTTGGCGCTAGACGCGCTTTACTCGTTCTGCCCTGCCCTGCCCGTTTCGGGTGCCCTTCGCCACGAGAGCTTTGCTGATCATGTCAAATCGACTTGAGTTGCCAGACGATCTGATTAGCCTTGTAGAGAAGCGCGAAGCGGAAGAACGCCGCCTGCAAGAGCGCCGCGCCGCCGAGGCGGCAGCTCAACAAGAAGAGAACCGCCGTGCCGGGGAAGATCGTCGCACCATTCCCCGTCGTGCCGATGACGACAACCCCTCCTCCGTCGTCTGAATCCCGGTTGTCTGCCACGCGGTTTTGGTGGCTGGTCGGGCTGATCATGCTGCTCGCGCTCGGGTGGCGTGCCTATCGGCTTAGCGAGCCGGCGTTCGACCATGACGAGGTCTACGAGCTGACCCAGCGAACCACTGACCTGTCGGTGCTCGTCCGCCGGCACGACGGCTTTCCGCCGCTTTACCGCTGGCTGGTCGCCCTGGTGCGTGAGACGCTCGGCACCGACGCCTCGCTGCGTTGGTTTTCGTTGGTTTGCGGCGTGCTCACGGTGCCGCTTGTAGCGCTGCTGGGGAGGCGGTTGGTAGGCCCTCAAACAGGGCTTGTTGCGGCAATCGGGCTCGCCATCTCAGCCAACCACGTGTTGCTCAGTCAGCACGGTCGTGGTTATGCGCTGTTAGTTTTACTTGCCACGGCGATGCTTCTCACGGCTTGGCGACTCCGCGCGAGCGATCGCTGGCGTGACTGGTTTGCTTTTCTGGTAGTGTCGTGGCTTGGTGTGGCGACGCATTACTACGTCGGCTTATTGCTCGTCTTGCTCGGGGGCTTGCTGCTCATTGAGAAGCGCGGCTTTGCCCGGATGCGGGCTCTGGCCGCTGCCGGGGTGCTCGCCCTGGCCGGCCTGCCGCTGGTTGAATGCCTACGCGTTGATCTTGCCGAGACCGGCGAGTTTCACCACGAAGTGAGTTTCGATAAGGAGGCCTACGCCTTTTCTTATCTCTGGCTTGGCACGGGGAACACGCTTGGTCCCTCAGTGAGTTGGCTGCGAGAAACCGTGTCCGGGGGCCGAAAGTCAGCCGCGGTACTCGCGACTGCGCCGTGGGCTTGCCTTCTTTTTGTACCGGCCGCGTACTTATTCGCAAACGGCTGGCGAAGGTTGGCTCAGCAAGATCGGCGCTGGATGGCCGTCCTGCTACTGGCTCCGCCGCCGCTTACCGCGATGGCCGCCGCGGCGTCGCCGACCGGGTACAACTATCGTTACTTGGTTTGGATGCTTGTGCCGCTCATCGTCGTTCTGGCTGCCGGCGTCACGGTTCGCGGTCGTAGCGGGCTAACTTGGTTGGCCGTCGGCCTGCTGATCGCGTTAAGCCTTGGAGCAACTCTCAACCGCCACTTTGATCCGGCCCATCGAGAGAATGACTTTCACGAGGTCACAAGATTAATCGCGCGCGAAGATGTCACGGGCGAATCGCCCGCCGTGATCGCCGCACCGCTGTACTTTGGGCGGGCCGTGCTTTACGAGCTTCCCGCATCCTGGCCTGCCGCACGAGTGACCGCCCATCCGTCGGGTCAGCAAGATTGGGAAGTTGCTCTGCCACGCTTTGCGGAACGTGTTGGCGAGCGCCAAGAAGTGTGGCTTGTGACCCAATGGTTTCCCGTTGGGCATCCGCAGCGGGCCGTCTGCGACGCCCTGGTGAAACGCCTCGACGCGGAGCTGGTCGGAAGGGTTTCTTCGACGGTGATGGTTTACCGTCTCTCGGTTGACCGATTAGGCAGCATCGAAGCAGCCGACTAGCTCTTTGGCGATGCGGCTTCAGTCGGTTTGCCCGAGCACTCGGGGGAGGGGTCGTTGCACGCCTCGCAGATCGATTGGCCCGCCGCGTCTTTGAATCCGGCGAGTCCACCGCATGAGCCTTTGATGCTGCGGTTGCTCACGATCACGCCGATCGCCATACCCGTTAGGGCTAGGCCGAAAACCACGAGCGTGATCAGAAAGGTTGCCATCACGGTGCCTCGGCAAGGACTTCGGATTTCCAGGTTGGTGTGGCGCGTTCGATCAACTCGCCGGCCGGCGTGCGGCGGATCAATAGCGCAGCGAGGTCGCGTTCGGTTGCCCAATCGTATCCCGCGGTAGGCCCCAGGACCAACAAGGTTGTCGCGAGTGCGTCTGCTTCTCGGCAAGTAGTCGCCAGGACCGTAACGGTCGCCAGATCGTGGTGGACCGGTTGGCCTGTGGTGGGATCGATCGTGTGCGAGTAGCGGATCCCTTCGTGCTCGAAAAAATTGCGGTAGTCGCCCGAAGTTGCGAGCGCCCGATCTTTAAGCTCAACGACTCGCTGCAGGCGTGTCCCTTCTACCCCCGGCAGGGGCGCATCGGCTTTTTCAATGCCAACACGCCAGGGGGCTGTTGGCTTGGCTCCGCGAGCGCGGACTTCGCCTCCGATTTCAACCAGATAATTCTTAAAGCCCTCGGCTTCGAGCAGCTCGGCAATCGCATCAACGCCGTACCCCTTAGCCACGGCCGAAAGATCCAGATAGATCTCGGGCACCTCCTTCCTTAAAGCCGGTGGGTCCGTCCGGATATGGACTCGACCATATCCCACCCGTGTGCGTGCTGCGACGATGGCGTCCTCAGCGGGGGGCTTGAAGCGCGAAGCGTCGGGACCAAAGCCCCAGAGGTTCACGAGCGGGCCGATCGTTGGATCAAAAGCACCGCCCGATTGCTCGGCTAACTCTAGTGCGTACCCAACAATCGCGGCGGTCTCGTCGGAAACCGCTTGCCACTCGATAGACCCGGATGCATTGAAGCGCGAAAGCTCCGACTCGGGGTCGTAGGTCGACATCTGTTGGTTAACTAGCGCAAGTCGCTTCGCGATGCGCTGATCGAGGCCATTAGCAGACGGCCCGTTGGGGGTCGCAACGACGGTTACGGCGTAAGCCGTTCCCATCGTTGGCCCCGAGACACGTACGAGTCGCGGTGATCCGCTTGCCCCGCTGATCAGGAACGGGGCGAGCATCGCTAGCCCAAAGATCAACAGCCCGATCGCAAAGAGCCAGCCACGGGCCCCGGCGACGCTACGCAAGGGCGGAGCTTGGTCGGTTGGATCGCTCACCCGCCAAAATCGTCGAAGGCAATATTTTCCTTCTCGACCCCCAGATCCTCAAGCAGCTTGAAGACCGCGGCGTTCATCTGCGGCGGGCCACAGATGTAGTACTCAATATCCTCGGGAGCGGAGTGCTGCTTTAGGTAGTGGTCGTGTAGCACTTGGTGAATAAACCCGACGTAGCCGGTCCAGTTGTCTTCGGGCATCGGCTCGGAGAGCGCGATATTGAACTGGAAGTTCGGGTAGTTCTTTTCGATCTCGCGGAACTGATCGACATAAAAAAGCTCGCGAAGGCTCCGTCCACCGTACCAGTAGCTAACCTTGCGGCCGGTTTTGAGATTCCGAAACAGCTCAAAGATATGGCTACGGAGGGGGGCCATGCCGGCACCGCCGCCGATGTAAACCATCTCAGAATCAGAGTCCTTGATAAAGAACTCACCGTAGGGGCCGCTGATCGTTACCTTGTCGCCCGGCTTAAGTCCGAAGATGTAGGAAGACATCTTTCCCGGAGGTGTGCCCTCGGGAGCGCGGGGCGGGGGGCTCGCGACGCGGACGTTGAGCATGATGATGCCCTTCTCGCCCGGGTAGTTGGCCATCGAGTAGGCCCGGATCACGGGCTCATCAACCTTGGACACGTAGCGCCAGATGTTGAACTTGTCCCAGTCCTCGTGGAAACGGTCCTCGATCTCAAAGTCTTTGTAGTTGACCACATGCGGCGGCGCTTCGATCTGGATGTAGCCGCCGGCGCGGAACGCGACATCCTCGCCCTCGGGGAGCTTCAGCACGAGTTCTTTGATGAACGTCGCGACGTTATTGTTGGAGATGACCTCACACTCCCACTTCTTTGTTTCGAGAGCCTCGTGGGGCACCTCGATCTTCATGTCCTGCTTAACGGCCACTTGGCACGAGAGGCGGCAGCCTTCCTTAGCCTCTTTCTTGCTGATATGGCCCAACTCAGTGGGGAGAATGTCGCCGCCCCCTTCGAAGATCTTCACTTCGCACTGAGCGCAGGTGCCGCCGCCACCGCAGGCGCTGGAGACGAAAATACCTTCATCGGCGAGCGCGTTCAGCAGCTTGCCACCGGCAGAAACCGTTAGCTGCTTCTCGCCGTTGACCGTGATTGTCACGGGGCCACTAGCCACGAGTTGGCTTTTCGCTCCAAGGATGATCGCCACCAGGGCGAGCACCACCAGCGTGAACATCAGGACGCCAAGGAAGATCGTTAGCATCGGCTTAGTGCTCTGTGCTAAAGCGCGGGGAGGACAGCACGGGCTATCGCTCGGCACGCCGAGGTGACTTTGTCTTGTTTCTTAGTAGCAGCCGGTTGTCTCGAATTTATTCGGCGGAACCGTCGTCGTGTTGTGTACGGTAGTTCTCTGATTGCATGGCAGACCCGGCAAGGGCGAGAACCTGCTGGGGCAAAGACGGCCAGTGACCGCGGCTTACATTCCACCAAAGGACATAAAAGCCAATGCCATCAGGCCGACCGTCATGAAGGTGATTCCCAAGCCACGAAGACCCTTGGGGACGTCGCTGTACTTGAGTTTCTCGCGAATACCGGCCAGCGCGGCGATCGCTAGTGCCCAGCCGAAACCGGAGCCAATGCCAAAGGTCACGCTTTCCAGGAAGTTGTAGTTGCGTTCGACCATGAACAACGAACCGCCAAGAATCGCGCAATTAACGGTAATAAGCGGCAGGAAAATACCGAGCGTGTTGTAAAGGCTCGGGAAGAAACGATCGAGTGTCATCTCGAGGATCTGCACCATCGCGGCGATCGTGCCGATGTAGGAGATCAACCCCAAGAAGTCGAGATTCACGCTTGCTAGTTCGGGGCTTACCCAGCTGAGGGCCCCCTCTTTCAGCAGGTACTGATAGAGCAGATTGTTGGCCGGAATCGTGATCGCCATGATCACGATTACTGCAACCCCCAAGCCGAGTGCGGTCTTTACGTTCTTGGAAACCGCCAGGAAGGTGCACATCCCCAGAAAGAACGCGAGCGCCAGATTCTCGACGAAAACGGCCTTCAGGAAGATTTCGAGATGGTGAGCCATAGCAAGAGCCCTTAGGCGGCGGGCAGTAGTAGGAGCGGCCGAAAGGGGCTGCTAGGTATGGGAGAGGCGAACAAAAGCTGACGCAGGTGCTCGCTGACTGAAGGCGTTACAAAACGGGGTCGCGATTGATCTGGTCACTCTTGAAGGATCGCAGCACCCAGATAAAAGCACCAATGATGAAGAACGCGCTCGGCGGCAGCAGCATCAAGCCGTTTGGCTCGTACCAGCCGCCTGCCGACGAAAGCGGTAGCACTTCAAAACCGAGCAGCTTGCCTGAGCCGAATAGCTCGCGGAAGAATCCCACGACGATCAGGATCAAGCCGTACCCGAGGCAGTTGCCCACGCCGTCCCAGAAGGAAACGACAACCGGATTCTTCATGGCGAACGCCTCGGCACGCCCCATCACAATACAGTTGGTGATAATCAGGCCGACGAAGACGCTCATCGTTTTCGAGGCCTCGTAGGCAACCGCCTTGAGGATCTGATCCACCACGATCACAAGCGAGGCAATCACGGTCATCTGCACGATGATGCGGATGCTGCTCGGAATGTAAGAGCGGATTGCGCTCACCGCAGCGTTCGAGCATGCCGTCACCGCGGTCACGGCGATCGCCATGATGATCGAGGTTTCGAGCTTGGTGGTCACCGCCAGTGCGGAACAAATGCCGAGCACCTGCAAGGCGATCGGGTTGTTGTTGAGGATCGGCTCAAGGAGCACGTCTTTGATCTTTGGATCAGCCATCAGGAAGTCCCGAGCGTGAGCGGCTTGAGGTGGCCGGTGAGCCGTTGGTTGGTTTGAGAGTGGTTCGCCGGTTATTTAGCGGCGAGGTACTTGCCGAAAGCGGTCGGGCCGAGCCAGTACTTGATCATGTCATCAACGCCGTTGGAGGTGATGGTTGCTCCGGAGAGGCCATCGATCGCGTAGGAATCATCCTCGCTCGCTTTGCCTTTGATGACCGACAGCCCGACTTCGCCAGAGTCCTCGTAGACCTTCTTGCCGGGCCACAGGGCCTTCCAGCCGGCGTTGTCCACTTCGCCACCTAGGCCAGGGGTTTCTGCGTGCGAGTAGTAGGTGATTCCGCGCACCGTTTCCTTATCGGCCTCGAGGGCCAAGAAACCGTAAAGTGTCGACCACAGCCCTTTGCCGTAGATCGGCAAGATGTAGCCGGTCGTCTTCCCATCCTCGCGGATCTCATAGATCGAGGCGTAGGGCTCACGGTAGGCGATGCCCGGCAACGCACCGGCAGGTTCGACGGGGTCGCGGGTTTTTGGGTTCTTGGCCGCCTTGCGTGGGTCGTAGCTGGCAAGCGTTACGGCCGCAGGCTCTTCGGTGGCCTTCTGATCACCTTCTGAAGCGGGAGCGGCAGTCTTGTTCGCTTCGCCCGCGGATTTCTTCTCACCCGGTTTGGCGACATCAACGATCTGTCCCGTGTCGAGATCGACGAGCATCTCGACAATCGTCTTTTCATAGGTAGCGGCAACCTCGGAAGCTGAGGTGCCGGGCTCGCAGAGGCCTGCGGCAAGCAGGATGTTCTTGCGCTTGTCGAGCTCTTTGTTTTTTTGCTGGATACCGTTGAGCGAGACCGCGGCAATCGATACCAGTGCGGAACACACGAGGCACAGCACCAGGGCCACAATCACCGTGTAGAGCCAGCTGTTACGTGGTGGCATAGCGAGCGGCCCTCCGTTTAACGTTGCTTTGAATCACGCAGTAGTCGATCAGCGGGGCCATCACGTTGCCAAACAGGATGGCCAGCATAATGCCCTCGGCAAACGCCGGATTGATGACTCGGATGAGCACCGTCATGACCCCGATCAGACCGCCGTACCACCATTTACCGCTTTCGGTCATCGAGGCCGATACCGGGTCGGTCGCCATAAAGACCGTGCCGAAGGCGAAGCCGCCGACGACCAGGTGCCGCAGCGGCGACAGATAAACCATCGAGTTGTCGGAGTATTCGCGGAAGGCGTAGAGCATGCAGCTCATGCCGATGGCACCGAGCAAGACGCCTGTCATGATCCGCCAAGAGCCGATTCCCGAGGCGATCAGAATTGCGGCCCCAATTAGGCAGGCCAAGGTCGAGGTCTCGCCCATCGAGCCGGGGATCCAGCCCATGAAGCAGTCGAACCAGCTCAGCCCTGAGACGGCATTGACGTCGGCGGCTTGGGCGACGTCGGCCGTCGCCATCGAGCCGAGCGTTGTCGCGGCGGTCCAGCCATCGACTCCGTTCTCTGCGGCCGCTGCGGTCCAGACCCGATCGCCCGACATGAACGAGGCGTGGGCAAAATACAGGAAGGCCCGCGCGGTGAGAGCCGGGTTTAGGAAGTTCTTGCCGGTCCCGCCAAAGATCTCTTTGCCAACCACGATTCCAAAGGCGATGCCCAGGCCGACCTGCCACAGCGGGATCGCCGGCGGAAGCGTCAGCGGAAAGAGCATGCCGCTGACCAAGAAGCCCTCGTTGATCTCGTGGCCCCGGATGATTGCGAACGTAACCTCGCACAGGCCACCAACCGCCATGCAAGCGATGTAAACAGGCAGGAACCACAGGGCCCCGTGCACAAGGTTGGCGATCGGGTTGTGCGGGTCGTACTCCATGCCGAGTACCTGCGTGAACAGGTAGTCGCGCGTGATGCTGTCCAGCCCTGTGATGCTGGTCTGGAGTGGCTTGGCACCCTGCTCAGCGATTGCCAGGTTGGCCTGGTAGCCGGTGTTCCATAGCGCCATCAAGATGCAAGGCACCAACGCCACAATGACCGTCGACATCATGCGTTTCATGTCGATCGCATCGCGGACGTGCGACGTCCCCTTCGTCACCTCACCAGGAGTAAAGAGGAACGTGTCGTTCGCTTCGTACAGCGGGTAAAGCTTTTCGAGCTTCCCGCCCTTCTTGAATAGCGGCTCGACCATGTCGAGCTGCTTCCTCAGGAACTTCATCGCTTAATATCCAAAGTGGCAGAAACGCCAACCGCCGAGGGGATCAGCCCTCGCGTTCGATCGTGGCAAGGCAATCACGCAGCATCGGGCCGTAGTCGTTCTTGCTAGCGCAGACAAAGCTGCACAGGCCCAGGTCTTCTTCGTCCAGCTCAAGGCCACCTAATCGCTGCAACTCATCGGTATCTCCGACGCAAAGCGACTTGAGCAGTGGGGTGGGGATGATGTCCAGCGGCATCACCTTCTCGTAGTTGCCAAGCGGTACAATGGCCCGATGGCTTCCCTCGGTGCTGGTGGTCAGTTTGAAACGTTGCGAAGCGCTCGCCAGCCAAGAGGACGCAAAGACCCGGGTTACCGAGTACTTGTTGAATCCCGGACCCATCCAGCCAATGAATTCCCGCTGATTACCTTCAACCAGCTGAGTGACTTGGTTGTGAAGACGCCCAAGGTGCTCACGCATCGGAGCCAACGTGCGGCCCCCAAACACCGATCCGCTAATCGTACGTACGCCTTCGCTAGCAGCACCGCTGTCGGCGGTGATGTCCGCCAAGCTCGCTCCCAAGCGAGACCGCACTAAGCGGGGATTCGTGACGCAGGGGCCCGCGATCGAGATGATCCGCTCGACACTGAGCTCGCCGGTCATAAAGAGATGGCCGATCGCGATCACGTCTTGGTAGCCGATGCTCCAGCAGTGGCGTTCCAGATTGACCGGTGCCAGGTAGTGGATGTGTGTACCCGGCAGTCCGGCGGGATGCGGCCCGCCAAACTCGGCAACCTGCACCCGATTGATGTCTTCACCCGGCAGGCTTGCACCGGTCTTTTTACACAGCCAGGTGTTGCCCTCGGTCAAGGTGGTGAGCAGCTGGAGGCCGGCGACGAATTCGCCGGACTTCGCGCCAATAACCACCTCGGGGTTGGGAGCGAGTGGATTTGTATCTAGTGCGGTGACGAATAACGCATAGGGCGTCGTTCCGAGCGTCGGCACCTTGCTGAACGGGCGTGTTCGCAACGCCGTCCAGAGCCCCGAGTCAACTAGTTGCTGTTGAACGGTCTCACGCGGCAATTGCGCGAGGTTGGCATCGCGGTGCGAGGCAAAGCCCACCCGATCGTCGCCATCGAGATCGATCACTACCGATTCGAACTTGCGCTTGGGGCCACGATTCACTGCCGTTACGGTCCCGCAACCGGGCGAGACATACTTGACGCCAGGGGTTTTCTTGTCAGAGAAGACGACTTGCCCCAGCTTGACCCGATCGCCTACGGCAACCTCCATAGTTGGCTTCATGCCAACGTAGTCGTCGCCCAGCAAACCCACTGAACGGATCGTCGGATTGCCCTCGTGGCCCGGCAGATTTTGTGCGGGCTCACCAGCCAGTGGCAGGTTCAAACCCTTGTCGAAGCTAAAACGCTTGGCCATCGGTTACCGTCGCTAGGGCTCGGAACGGGTGAACGCCGAGCTTTCGCGTTTCCTTGGAGGCATGCCTCAGCATCGTCTGCTGAGGGACATCGGTGGGAGGGGGGCAGGACCACGGGGAGCTGGCGGCGGCGTATGCCATAGCCAGCTTGTGAAAGTTTTCACAATCCCTGGTTTTGGTCAAGCCAAGATCGCAGGGATTTGCCACCGCTTAACCGAGCAACTCCCGGTCTGTAAACCGTTTCCGTCGCGAGGCTAGCTTGGCGGTCGGCCCGTTGTGACCGTCCGGGGGCACTCCTATACTCCGTCATCTCGTAATCGATCGTGGGGCGGTCCAACCGACGCCCCAATAGCTGCAAGAACTTGTTAAATAAGGCTTTACGCCGCAATGAAGATCCACGAATACCAAGCCAAGCAGCTATTTCGCGAAGCCGGCATTCCTGTGCCGGAGGGCATCGTCGCGCACTCGGCCGAGGAAGCCGCCGCTGCCTTTCGCCAGCTGGGGGGCTCGCTAGCGGTCGTAAAAGCCCAGATCCACGCGGGCGGTCGCGGCAAGGGATCGATCAAGGGCACGGAACAACGCGGTGTTGAACTCGTTCGCTCGGCCGAAGACGCTGCCCGTGTCGCCGGTGCTTTGCTGGGCGGTGATCTTGTCACGATCCAAACGGGTCCCGGCGGCCAGACCGTCAACAAAGTTCTGGTCGAGGCAGGCTGCGATATCGCGCGGGAGTTGTACCTGGGGATTGTTGTCGATCGGGGCTTCGGCAAGCCGGTGCTGATGGTCAGCACCGAAGGCGGTATGGACATCGAGAAGGTCGCAGCCGAGACGCCCGAACTCATCCACACCGCGCCCTTTGATGCGGATGCGGGTCTGCAGCCTTATCAATGCCGGACGCTGGCGAAAAAGCTGGGGCTCGAAGGAGCGGCCGTCCGCTCGGCGACCAAATTCATGACCGCCATCTGCAAGCTCTTTGTCGAGACCGATTGCAGCCTTGCTGAGATCAACCCGTTGGTCGTTACCGGTGCGGGCGAACTTATGGCGCTCGACGCGAAAATCAATTTCGACGAGAACGCCCTGTTCCGTCACCCGGCTCTGATCGAGCTGCGGGATAAGGCCGAAGAGGATCCCAACGAACTGCGTGCGGGCGAGGCGGGACTTAGCTACGTGCAGCTGGAAGGCAATATCGGCTGCTTGGTGAACGGTGCCGGGCTCGCCATGAGCACCATGGACATCGTCAAGCTGCACGGCGGCCAGCCCGCCAACTTCCTGGACGTGGGAGGCGGTGCCAACAAAGATCAGGTGACCGAGGCGTTCCGGATCTTGCTTGGCGATAAGAACGTCAAGGCCGTGCTTGTCAACATCTTTGGCGGCATCATGCAGTGCACAACGATCGCCAATGCGGTGTTGGCAGCCTACAAGGAAGTGGGCTTCAACGTTCCGCTAGTTGTCCGGCTCGAAGGGACCGAGGTCGAAGAGGGCCGCAAGATCCTCGCCGAATCGGGCGTCGATATCATCTCGGCCGAAGGCCTGACCGACGCCGCGCAGAAGGTGGTTGCCGCGGCGATCGCCGCGGCTTGATTACGCACAAATTTCCCTGAATACACAGCGCACGACAAAGCCCGCAACTTCGCGTCGCCATCCTGTCAAACTTTGCCGTCGCTCAGCAATAGAAACTACTCATGTCGATCCTTGTTGACAAAAACACGCGGCTCATCTGTCAGGGCATCACGGGCAAGGCCGGTGAGTTCCATAGCCGAAACTGCCTGGAGTACGGCACGCAACTCGTTGGCGGCGTGACGCCCGGCAAGGGGGGGCAGACCGTCCTCGATCGCCCGATTTTCGATACGGTGGAAGAAGCCGTTCAGCAGCAGGGGGCGAACGCCACGATGATTTTCGTGCCGCCCCCGTTCACCGCCGACGCGATCCTCGAAGCCGCTGATGCGGGCATCGAGATCATCTGCGCGATCACCGAAGGCGTGCCGGTGCTCGACATGGTGCGAGTCAAACGCGAGCTCGACGCCCGCGTCGCCGCCGGCCAAAAGGTGAGACTCGTTGGCCCCAACTGCCCGGGCGTCATCACGCCCGAGGAGTGCAAGATCGGCATCATGCCGGGCTATATCCACAAGAAGGGGCCCATCGGGCTTGTGAGCCGCAGCGGCACACTCACCTACGAGGGCGTCTGGCAGCTCACCTCGCTCGGACTCGGTCAGAGCACTTGCGTTGGCATCGGTGGAGACCCGATCAACGGCACGAACTTTATCGACTGCCTGGAACTCTTCCAGGCCGACGGCGCTACCGAGGCGATCCTCATGATGGGCGAGATCGGCGGAACGGCCGAAGAAGAGGCCGCCGCCTATATCAAGCAGCACGTGACCAAACCGGTAGCGGCGTTCATCGCCGGACGTACCGCCCCCCCCGGTAAGCGGATGGGGCACGCCGGCGCGATCATCTCCGGCGGTAAGGGGACGGCAGACGATAAGATCGCCGCACTGCAAGACGCCGGGATCGAGATCGCCGAGAGCCCCGCCGATATGGGGGCCGCACTCAAGCGCGCTCTGAAGCGGTAGCCAGGTGAAACTCTTAGCGGGCTCCGCTGGCTTGTTGCTCATGTCGGCGTGTTGCCGTCCGCACTGGTGACAGAAGCTTCTCGGCAGGTGAGAATGAGGCCCCCCATGAGCGGCGAAAGTCCCTTGGGCGGAACAAGCGGATTTTTTGACGAGTCGCTTGGCTTGGTTCTTGGCCCCCCTGCCCTGGTTGCCGCGTATGAAGATGCACACGGTTCGTGTTTACCCTTCGGCCGAGCCGCTGCCCACGCGTGACCAGCTCGCCTGGAAACTGGCCGAAGTGGCTTCGGCTTCGGCACCGCTCGATGCGGCAGCCGTGGAGATGCTGGCCAATCGCGTGATCGACAACGCGGGCGTGGCCCTCGCCGCGATTAACCGCACTCCGGTAAGAAATGCACGCGAGCAGGCGCTCGCCCATCCGCGCCCGTCGGGAGCCACGCTGTTCGGAATCGACAGCACACGCTTTTTCGACGCCGAGTGGGCCGCTTGGGCCAACGGCGTGGCAGTCCGCGAACTGGACATGCACGACACGTTCTTGGCGGCTGACTATTCCCATCCGGGCGACAACCTGCCCCCCTTGATCGCGGTCGCGCAGCAGTGCGGCCGCTCGGGGGCCGATCTGGTCCGCGGGGCCCTGGCTGCCTATGAGATCCAGATCTCTTTGGTGCGTGGCATCTGCCTTCACGAGCACAAGAAAGATCATGTGGCGCACCTTTGCCCGGCCCAGGCCGCGGGGATCGGTGCCATGCTGGGCTTGTCAACCGAAGTGATTTATCAGGCCATCCAGCAAGCGGTTCACGTGTCGTTCGCGACGCGGCAATCTCGTAAGGGCGAGATTTCGAGCTGGAAGGCTTACGCCCCCGCGCACGCCGGCAAGCTCGCCGTCGAAGCGGTCGATCGTGCGATGCGCGGAGAACGCGCGCCCTCGCCGATCTACGAGGGCGAAGATAGCGTGATCGCTTATATGCTCAGCGGAAAGAAGGCCGAGTACGAGATCGGTCTGCCCGAGCCGGAGGAACCTCGTCGAGCGATTCTAGATTCTTACACCAAAGAGCACTCGGCCGAGTATCAGTCGCAGGCGCTGATCGATCTGGCATTTCGCATGCGTGAGCGTCTGAGCAGCACCGACGATGTTCGCCGGATCACGATCCACACAAGCCATCACACGCACTACGTGATCGGCACGGGAGCCGGCGACCCTCAGAAATTCAGCCCGACGGCGAGCCGCGAGACGCTCGACCATAGCATCATGTACCTGTTTGCGGTTGCGCTGCAGGATGGCGTTTGGCACCACGTGCGAAGCTATCTGCCCGAGCGTGCGGCGCGGCCCGATACGGTGCGGCTGTGGCAGAGTGTCGAAACCGTGGAAGATCCCGAATGGACCCGGCGTTACCATGACCCGGACCCGGCGAAACGTTCGTTTGGCGGTCGGGTTGTTATCGAGATGGCCGACGGCTCACGAGTCGAAGATGAGCTGGCGGTGGCCAACGCCCATCCGGCCGGTGCCCACCCTTTCGCCCGCCAAGGATACGTCGGCAAGTTCGACGCGCTGACCGAGGGCTTGGTGAGTCGCGAGGAGCGCGGCCGATTTGTCTCGCTTTGCGAGCGTCTGCCCGACCTGAAGGCAGGCGAGCTTGCGGAGCTCAACGTGCCACTCGCCGAGTCGGCGCTCGAATCTACCCAACGCAATCAGCGAGGGATCTTTTGATGCTCACGGCAAAGGTCTCTCCGGCAGAGAAACGTCAATCGCTGCGCAAGCTGTTGCAAGAGAATCGCTTGGTGCGGGTGCCCGGCGGGTTCTCTCCGCTGGTGGCGATGTTGATCGAACAGACCGGGTTTGAAGGGGTCTATGTTTCGGGCGGCGCGCTGTCGGCCAACATGGGGATGCCAGACATCGGTCTAACGACGCTGCCCGAGGTTGCCGGTCAGGCGGCCATGATCGCCGGTGCGACGTCGTTGCCGGCAATTGTCGATATCGATACCGGTTTCGGAGAGCCGATCAACGTTGCCCGGACGATTCAAACGCTCGAACAGGCGGGCCTTGCCGGCTGCCATCTCGAAGACCAGTCGATGCCCAAGCGTTGCGGCCATCTCGACAAGAAGCAGCTGGTGTCACCCCAGGAGATGGCCCGCAAGATCAAGGCCGCGGCAGACGCCAAGACCGATCCGAACTTTTTGCTCATCGCCCGCACCGACTCGCGTGCCGCTGAAGGCCTCGACGCCGCGATCGACAGGGCCAAACGGTACCTCGATGCGGGGGCCGAGATGATTTTCCCCGAAGCGCTCGCGGATGAAGCCGAGTTCGCCGTGTTTCGCAAAGCGATCGACGCTCCGCTGCTCGCGAACATGACCGAGTTCGGCAAGTCGCCACTGCTCAGCGTCGCGACACTCGAAGCGATCGGCTACGACATGGCGATCTACCCCGTCACAGCCTTGCGGCTGGCGATGAAAGCGATCGAACGCGGATTGAAGGCGATCGCCGATAACGGTGACCAGCAAGAAGTGCTTTGCGACATGCAAACACGACAGGAACTCTACGAGTTGCTCCGCTACGAGGAGTACAACCGCTTCGACGAACAGATTTTCAACTTCACACTCTGACAATCGGCACGAACGATGAATGCTCCCGAGAAGTACCGCGCCAAAAAAGGTCTCGAGGGAGTGATCTTCGACACCACAAGCGTGTCGCACGTCCTTCCGGAAGAGAAGTCGCTCTTCTACCGGGGGTATGCGGTTCACGAACTCGCGGACCAATGCTGCTTTGAAGAGGTTGCCTTTCTGCTGCTTCACGGCGAGCTTCCCACAGCTGCGCAGCTAACGGACTTTGCCGAGCAAGAGCGCAGCGCCCGCGCCCTGCCGGTGGAATTGCAGAAGGTGATCGAGCAACTCCCCGCCGAGGGGCACCCAATGGACGCCGTCCGTACGGCGGTCAGCTTCTTGGGTATGCTCCCCGAATTTCGCGGGGTTGAAACCCCTGAGTCGGCCCTGCGGAAAGGGGTCTCGCTGTTGGCAAAGATTCCGACCGTGATCGCGGCGGTCCGCAGGATTGGGCGTGGCGAAGCGGTCATCCCGCCCCGCGCGGATCTTTCGCTGTCGGAAAACTTTTTTCAGATGTGTTTTGGAGAAGTTCCTCAGCCAGAGGTCGTCGGGGCATTCGATGGTGCGCTGACACTCTACGCCGAGCACGGTTTCAACGCCTCGACGTTCACCGCTCGGGTGATTGTTTCGACACAGTCCGACCTGCCGTCGGCCGTCTGTGGCGCGATTGGAGCGCTCAAAGGGAACCTGCACGGCGGTGCCAACGAGGCGGTCATGCACATGTTGCTGGAGATCGATTCGCCGGACCGCGCTCAGTCATGGATCGACAACGCGCTGGAGTCGAAGGCCAAGGTCATGGGGTTCGGGCATCGGCTGTATCGGTTGGGAGATTCGCGCGTCCCGAAGATGACCGCGTATCGTGAGCAGATGGCGAAGCTCCGGGGCGGAGAACGCTGGGAAGCAATCTCGCGGGTGCTGGAAGAGACGATGGTGGAGCGCAAGAACATCCACCCGAACCTCGATTTTCCCGCCGGACCGGTCTATTACCTGATGGGCTTTGAGATTCCTCTCTATACGCCGATCTTTGTCATCGCCCGGGTTGTGGGCTGGACAGCCCACGTTGTTGAGCAGATTACCGACAATCGTCTTGTGCGGCCTAGCGCTGATTACGTCGGTGCCGCACCGCGGGCAGTGACGCCCCTCGCCCTGCGTGGTTGAGTTGCAGGATGGCGAGAGCGCCGATCAGCGTTATGAGCCTTGGCTGGTGGCGACAGTTGCGGCTGCGGCTAGGGCTTCTCGTCAGCGGCCATACGTCTTAATGACAGATGCCAAACGGCAGGCCCCTCATGGTCACGCACGGCTGTTGTCTTAACCGGGGTAACGCCCAGGCTCAGCGACTGCGGACCCCGCTGGAGCGGCACGACTCCCAGCCGAAACGGGTGAAAGTCCAACACGTCGCCCTCTTGCCGTGGGGTCCGATCTGCTGCCGCTCCGAGGGGGCGCGTGTCAGTCGCTTGCGTAAGCGTGACGGTTGCCTTACCCGTGGGCGTGTGCAAGGTGAGCCGGTCTCCTACCGAAGCGGCGGGAATCGCCGCGAAGAGCGTTGCCTCGTATCTCCCCGCTTGCTCGACATCGACATGCCATACGACCCGGTCTTCAGGAGAACGCCAGCCACTGAAGTAGCTGCAGTTGGGGTAGCGGTTGGAACGCCGTACATGACCCGTGCCAACCGCGTCGCGGGCGGGAAGCGGCGTGATCGGCAGGCCCGGACGCCCGACCAAGAACGGCACCGCTTCGTGCGAACGATCGATCTCCATGCGTGTACGCCATGCGTTCACTGCGGCACTGAGGCGTGCAGAGATAGCGGGATGCTGCTGGGCGACATTGTGCTGTTGGATGGGATCGATCCGTAGATCGTAGAGACGCCCCCGCTCGTCCCTGAGGTACCCTCCGCTTCGCGCCGCGATGCGCCCTGCCCAATGGGAGTAGAGGATGCGGTCCGTGCCCACCGGTAAGCTCGCGTTTAGAGCCGCGGTCTGATCGAGCAACTCATCGGCCAGACTGATCCCATCCAATTCCGTCACGTCGGGCAAGGGGATGTCAGCCAGTTGCGTGAGGGTTGGCGTTAAATCGATCGCCGCGCTGTTGGTGCTAACAACACGCCCCGGCGGAATCTTACCCGTCCAACGCACCAGCAGCGGGGAGCGGACGCCGCCTTCTTCCACGGAGCCTTTGATTCCTTTAAGGCCATCGTTCCAGCGGTGTCCGTTGGGGCCGTTATCGGACAGAAAGACGATGATCGTCTGCTCTTCCAGCCCGAGCGTTTTGACATGTTCGAGTAATCGACCGACGTTGTGGTCGAGGTTTTCGCACATCGCGAGCGCCGCCCGGGTGTGCGGAAAGTCCTCTTTGGAGGGCTCAGTGGCGCGTCCTACCAACTCTTGCGCTGCATGCGAGGCCCACCAGCGGTCGGGAACCTGCATCGGCGAGTGGGGCGTGTTGAAAGCCAGCAACAGCAAGAACGGCTTCGTGTGCTGGGTGTCGATCCAATCGATCGCGTGGTCGGTAAAGTCGTCGGCCGCATAGCCATTACCTTTCTCTAGCTCTCCGTTGTGATCGAGCCAGAAGTCGTAGTAATGCCCCCAGTGGCCCGAGGTGAACCCATAGAACTCATCGAAACCGCGACACAGCGGGTGATGCGGCGCTTGTGTGCCATTGTGCCATTTGCCGAAGGCGGCAGTGGCGTAGCCCGCTGCGCGAAACCGATCGGCTATTGTTGGTCGGGTTGCATTGAGGCGTTCGAGCCCTTCCGAGACGCCGCTCACGCCGACGCGGGGGTGGTAACAGCCCGTTAGCAGCTCGGCCCGTGTTGGGGCACAGACCGGCTGCACATAGAACCGCTTGAACGTTGCCCCCTCAGCGCTCAGCTGATCGAGCGCTGGTGTGTGCAGATTCGTGTTGCCGTTGTGGCTCAGGTCGCCCCAGCCCAGGTCATCGGCAACGATCAGCACCACATTTGGCGGGGCAGAACGAGCCGGCAGCCCCGCGAGCAAGACCGGCAGCGCAGTCACCACGACAAGCCACTTTCGGCCCTGTCTTTGGCCCCTCAGGCATGCAAAGAAGTCTGGCATAAGAACAGTCGTCGGGGCGAGCAGCGAGAGTGGTACGGGAAGAGCTCAAGAACCCGTGATGGTGTGGCGTTACTGCCCCCGTCACGATTGTAGATCAAAGGGGGCTGATCGCTGGGCCCTTGGATTGGGCCACCCGCCGCGTGACGCCCCGGGTGCTCAGACCCCCATATCTCTGCGTATCGGTGCCGTGTGAACGCCATTTTCAGGACCCCGTCCGCACGCGCTACTCGATCAGAAAAAGCGATCGATTTAGCATAATGCGCCCATTTTCTTGATAGACAAAAAGTCGTGTTAGCGCATGATACGCGGGATTCCGCAGCTGTCTCTCTTCCTTGCGAGACGGTGCTGCAACCAACTTCAGCCCCGGATAGCCCTCCGATGAGCCGTTACCGTCGTGCCGCTGCTGTTCGTTCTTCTGAACTCAAAGCCCGCAAGCGCAACGCTCTCCGGCGAAGGTCGCTGCGGATGGAAATGCTGGAAGACCGCCGTGTGCTGGCCGTGACGGTCGGCTTCGAGGGCCCCTTCGAGCTCCAGAACTGGACTGACACCGGCATCGCCGGCGGTACGACGACGATCACGCCCACCACCGGCCCCAGCGCGACGGCCGAGTTCGCCTACAACGTGAACCTAGGCGGCGGCGGCGTCACTCAACGCACGACCGACTTCACCCTCGTGGGGGGCGCGCCGGAGAACGGCGTCTTCCGGTTTGACTACGACTACTCGGGCTACCATGCTTTCTTTAGTGCGGATGCCGACTTCTTGACGCTCAATGGGGCGCAGGCGACGGCAGTCGTCAACTCAACCACTTCGGGCAGCTTCAACTTTACAGGCTCGGAGAGTCTGGGCGTCACCCAGGGGGACACCCTCGGCTTTCGCGTCGGCGGGAACAACGCCGACAGCGATAGCCGACTGATTGGCACGCTGGAGGTCTCGAGCTTCAGCTTCGTCGGCGCTAGCGACCTCATCGTCGATTCGCTCGCCGACACGCCCGACGACGGCGACTACTCGGCGGGCAACTTCACGCTCCGCGAGGCGATCGAGCTGGCCAACGCCATCCCCGGCGCCGACACGATCACGTTCGACCCGGCCGTGTTCGGCACGGAGCAGACGATCAGCATCGGCAGCCAGCTGCCGGCGATTACGGAAGGCCTCACGATCGAAGGCCCCGGCGCCGACCTGCTGACGATCGACGCGGGCCTGGGCGGCGATGGGACCGTCAACGGCAACGGCTATCGGCACTTCGAAGTGGACGACCTGAGCGGCTCGACCACGATCGACGTGAACCTCCGCGGAGTCACGCTCACCGGCGGCGACGTGACCACCGGCGGTGGCGGGGCGATCCGGTCGCTCGAGAACCTAACCGTTGAGCGTTCGGTCATCACCGGCAACCACACGTCGGGCGTCAACTTCGGTGGCGGCATCTTCGCCGATGGCATCGGCACGCTCACCGTCCGCGACAGCACGCTCTCCGGCAACACCAGCTACAGCGGCGGCGCGCTGATTAACTATACCGACGGCGCCGGTTCGGTGGTGATTGAGAACTCGACCCTCTCGGGCAACTCCGAGAATGGCTACACGGGGGGCGCCATCTTCAATCAGGGAACGCTGACCATCACCAGCTCGACCATCACCGACAACGTCGGCGACGTCGGCGGTATCTTCACGCGCTTCAACAATGAAGTAAATCTTTCGAACACGATCATCGCGGGGAATCGCAACGGCGGCGGATCGCCGACCAACCTCGGCGGCGCGGCCCCGGGGGTGAACCTGTTCAACCTGATCGGCCCCGGCGCCGGCGCCAGCTTCGGTATGGTGAACGGGGTTAACGGAAACCAGTTGGGGGTGACCGACGCGGGCCTCGGAACACTCCAGGACAACGGCGGGCCTACACCGACGCACGCGCTGCTGGACAGCAGTCCGGCGATCGATGCGGGCGACCCCGCCTTCGCCTCGCCGCCCGACTTCGACCAGCGCGGCCCCGGCTTCGATCGGGTCGTTGGAAGCGTTGTCGATATCGGCGCGTTTGAGGTGCAGGACGACCACGCCAACGACTCAGCCGGCGCCACGCCAATCGCCGACGCGGATCGCCTAAGCGGCAACATCCAGTACAACGGCGATGCCGATTACTTCTCGTTCGCCGCGGTGGCGGGGGAGTTCTATCGGCTCGTCGCCGACCACGACGGGATCGGCTCAACCGAGATCACGCTCTACGACACCGATGGCGTCACGCCGATCTTGATCAACGACTCCGAACGGCTCTCCGACAACGGCGAGGACCTGGGCGATGCGTGGGTGCTCTGGCAGGCCCCGGCAGACGGCACGTACTTCGCCGCGGTCCGCGAGATCGGCGATGACGCGACCGGCTCCTATGACCTGGAGCTCGACACGTTCCCCGTTACGGACGTCGCCGTTCCCTCGGCGACGTCCGGCGCTATCGACAACAACCGCGACACGGCGATCTACCGCTTCTCGGCAACTGCGGGCGTACCGGTCCCTTTATTGGCTGTTGATGCGGGGATCGGCGACCCGGCTCTGTTGGTCTACGACACCGACGGCGCCACCGTGCTGGCGTCGGACACCGTCGTAGGTGATGCGTCGCTCACGTTCGTTCCGCCGGCGAGCGGCGACTACTTCGCCGAGGTCCGCGACCGCCGGGACGACGGCACGGGCGAGTTCTTGCTGTTTGTCGGCACCCCCTCTGACGATCACGGCGACGACGCCGGGGCCGCGACGCCCGTGGCGATTGGCTCCGCCACGCCCGGCCAGATCTTTCCGATCGGCGACCCCGATTACTTCTCGTTCGCCGCCACGGCCGGCCAGTTCTACCGACTGGCCACCGACGATCGGCAGATTTCCGCGACGGAGATCACCTTGTACGACACCGACGGCGTGACGCCGCTCCTAGTCGACGACTCGGTCGGCATCGGCGACGCCTGGATCGCTTGGATCGCGCCAGCCGACGGGATCTATTACGCCGCTGTGCGAGAACTGGGTAATAATTCGATCGGCTCCTATGACTTCTTGGTTGACGCCGTCACCACGACGTCTGTCGCGGCGCCCTCCACAACCCCCGGACAGATCGACACGACGCTACAGTCGAAGGCCTTCCGATTGGTCGGTTACGCGGGCGTGCCTTACATAATCGATACGGACGGCCCCGGCCGCACCATCGACACCACGCTCGCACTGTACGACGCCCAGAGCAATCAGCTTGGTTTTGACGACGACGGGGGATCCGGCTCCAGCTCACGGATCGAATTCACCCCCACCGTCGACGGCGTCTACTTCTTGGAGGTTCGCGAATATAACGACGACCAAACGGGCGCCTTCCCTTTCAACGTTACGATTGCCGCCGACTTGCAGGTGACCAACACCAACGACGCCGGCCCCGGCTCGCTGCGGCAGGCGATCCTCGACGCCAACGCGGGCCTGGGATCGAGCATCGCCTTCAGCGGCGCGGTCTTCCTGGATAACACGCCCGACGTGATCACCCTCACCACCGGCGAGATGGCGATCACCCAGAGTGTCACCATCTACGGCCCTGGCGCCGATCGGCTGACGATCGACGCGGGGCTGGGGGGCGACGGATTGGTGAATGGCAACGGCTTTCGTCACTTCCTGGTAGACGACCTGAATTCGGCGACAACGATCGACGTCAGCATCAGCGGAGTCACGCTCACCGGCGGCGACGTGGCCACCGGCGGTGGCGGGGCGATCCGGTCGCTCGAGAACCTAACCGTTGAGCGTTCGGTCATCACCGGCAACCACACGTCGGGGTCCAACTTCGGCGGCGGCATCTTCGCCGGCGGCATCGGCACGCTCACCGTCCGCGACAGCACCCTCTCGGGCAACACGAGCTACAGCGGCGGCGCGCTGATCAACTACACCAACGGCGCCGGCTCGGTGGTGATCGAGAACTCGACCCTGTCGGGCAATAGCGCCACGGAGTTTGCAGGTGGAGCGATCTTCAATCAGGGCGACCTGACGCTCCGCAACACAACGATCACCGGCAACCAAGATTTGACCGAAACAACTGGAAGTCTCTTCGAAGGGTCAGGCGGCGTGTACTCGCGGTACTCGACAGCGTCGATCGTCGTGCAAAACACCATCATCGTTGGCAACACCCGATCGACCGGCGCTGGACCCGTGGCCGATGACTTTCGAAATAGCGACCCCAGCGGCCCGCCAGCTTCTGCCGTAGACGCGACCTTCAGCCTCTTCGGCGCGGTGGCCGGCCCGGGCATCACCGATGGGGTAGATGGCAACCAGATCGGCGTCGCCGACGCGGGGCTCGGCGCGCTACAAGACAACGGCGGCCCGACGCCCACGCACGCCCTGGAGTTCGGCAGCCCTGCGCTCAATGCGGGCGATCCCGTCTTCAGCGCGCCGCCTAGCTTCGACCAGCGCGGCCCCGGTTTTGATCGTGTCGCGCTGGGCCGTATCGACATCGGCGCCTACGAGGCGCAGACCGCGCCCGTCGCGCCGCTCAACCCGGGCGACTTCAACGGCGACGGGTTCGTGGACAACAGCGACCTCAACCTGCTGCTGGCCAACTGGGGCGCAACGACCGTGCCGCCGACGTGGATCAACGGCTTCGATACGTTCGTCGATAACGGCGAGCTGAACGCGCTGCTAGCCAACTGGGGCTTCGGCATTGGTTCCTCAGCCGCATTCGCGACAACGAGTTCCCCCGCCGAACCCCTCGCGATCGAATCAGCCGCGGGCTTCGAGACGGGAGTGAAGCCGCTGGTGTCGGCCGTCGCTGCGGACTCGGTTGAGGCGGATGCCGCCTTTGCTTCTCTGGGCGCAGAAACATCAACGATGCCCGCTGCCCCATCCCGCTCGGTATCGAATGCCGTTGCGGAGTCCTCACCGGCCATGAGCCTGTTGTTGCTGCCATCGATGCAGGTGATTGAACAAGAAGAAGCTGAGTTGGCGGCACTCGACTTGGCACACGCCGAAGGCGATCAACCCGCCACCACGGTCCGCCCCGCCCTGCGGCAAGCGCGACTCGGCAGCGGGATCGGCGTGGGGGTAAGCCAGCGCTGATTCACGTCCCTCGACTCGCCCACTTCCTTTGCGGCCTGCCGGCGTACGCCGGCGGGCCGTTTTTCATTTTTTCGGTTTTGGGCGCGCAACGGGGCGGGGGCCGGGCGTCGAGCGGTTGACGAGGGAGCCTGACGAGCGGACGACCGCTCGGCCCCGCGTCACCCCACCACGCCCCCCACGGGCTGACCCCCTTTAATCTGAGGAGATTTGCGATGAAGACCCTGTTCACGCTCGCCGCCGCGACCCTGTTTGCCCTGCCCACCCTCACCGCCTCGGCCTACGCCCCCTGCGGCTCGCTGGCTCCCCAGCCCGCCGTTACGGTGATCGCCAAGAACCACTACCAGCCGGTGGTGAAGGTCCTCGAGACCGACTGCCACGAGAAGAGCGTTCTGACCCGCCG
>NZ_SJPH01000014.1 GCF_007859815.1 Botrimarina hoheduenensis
GCTCCGGGCCCTGCTCAGCCTACGGCTTCGCAGGCCCCTCCGCTCCAGCTGCCCAACGGACTACCATCTAATCATCCCGATTCTCTCATAGCGACTGGCACATAGATCGGGGGAAGACCAGGGACAACAGGCATCTCTTGCAGTTGATACCGTCGCGCCGCCGTCTAGCGTCTCCGCAAGCCTAGAAATGATTAAGGCAAACCTAACTTCTGGCAAGTTCACCTATTTGAGTGAAAGCTATTACGGATTGGAAGAATGCCTTGCCCAGCAAAGCAGCGGACCTACCAAAGATTGCGTCGCAGATGAGGTTATGCTTCGAGAGCAGTATGAACTAATGTCGCATGTCAACGAAGTTAGAAAGTTAATAGCTAGCCGAACGGATGTTCCAGAGCTCGAACAGTGCTTGAGAAAACTCGCAGACTTTTCTTTCACAGCCGGGCGATTCTTTGAACGCCTCAAGGCCCGGCAAGTAGATGCCGACCTGCAAAAGGGCAGGGCGACAAAGCGGCGTCTTGCTGAGAATCGCGAACAAGGCGCGCAGACTCGCTTGCGTAAAGCAGAAGAGAAGCGGAGCAAGGCGGAAGCTGCCTTGAAACGGGCAAAGAAAGACTACCCGAATCGCGGCCTAACTCATCAAAAAGAGCAAGCGGCGAAAGCTCTAGGCATCTCTATGAAGACGCTTAATCGGTATCTCAGGCCAGACGAGAGCTAACTATTTTTGGACATTACCATGGTCGTGTCTCCACTTTTGGACACGACCATGGTCGTGTCCACGCGATAGTCTCTACAAGTGGCGTGACTTTGTTAACCTCGCGTGCATCAGGATTATTTCCCTATGCATTAGAGAGGTTTTTTAATGCAAGTCGCGATTGAAAACGTAGCAGAATTGTTGAGTGTCGCCACAGCTGTTGAGCGTGAAACAGGCGTCAGGCCCCACCCGACGACGTGCAGCCGGTGGATTCACAAAGGCGTCGGCGGGATTCGCCTCAAGGCGATGCACCTGGGCGGTCGCCCTATGACAACCCGCGCGGCCGTGCGTGAGTTCATCATCGCGCGTACCGAGGCGGCTGGGCTGTGCTCTGCGGAGGGCTGCGTCTGATGACCGTTTCTGCAGGAAGCACAGTAGCCAACGGATCGGCTAGTGTAGCGGTCAGCCGAGTTCTCAACCGGCTCGAAGGCGTTAAGCAAACCGCCCCGGCGCAGTGGTCGGCACGCTGCCCGGCGCACGACGACCGTTCGGCAAGTCTCAGCATTGGACAAGGCGACGACGGACGCGCGCTGCTGTGCTGTCACGCGGGCTGCTCTTTCGGATTAATTCTCGCAGCCACGGGGCTAACTGGAAGCGAAGTAGCGCCACCGAAAACTGAGCGGAAGTCAACTAGCTCGAAGGGTCGGATCGTCGCCGAGTACGCCTACCGCGACGCCAATGGCAAGTTGATCTTTCAAGCCCTCAGAAAACAACTTGAAGACGGCAGAAAGACTTTCTTACAGCGTCAGCCCGACGGGGGTGGCGGTTGGACGTGGAACGCGAAGGGCTGCGCGGTTGTCCCCTATCGGCTGCCTGAGTTGCTCGCCGATCCCGAGCCGACAGCGTTTGTTGTGGAAGGGGAAAAGGATGTTGAATCGCTGGTGAAGCTTGGGCTTGTTGCCACGTGCAACGCCGGTGGCGCCGGGAAATGGAAGCCCGAGCACGCCAAGTACCTTCGCGGGCGCCGTGTCGTTGTTCTGCCCGACAACGACGAAGCCGGGCGCAATCACCGCGATTGCGTGGTGCATTCCCTACGTGGCGTCGCTGAGTCGGTTCGCGTTGTCGAGTTGCCGGGCCTACCCGAAAAGGGCGACGTGTCCGACTGGCTCGCTGGCGGTGGCACGCGTGAGGCGCTGTTAGAACTGGTTGAGGCTGCCGAGCCGATCAACCTGGAAGCGTTGTCCGAGCCTAAACAAAGCAAAGCTGGCGAGTCGGATGCAATCGCCAACGCTGTCGAGGTTGTGACTACGGACGCCGAAGGCGTTGAATCGAAGATCACCGCTTATCTGACGATGCCCGAGATTCGCTCGGAGCTTAAAGCAGCTACGGATGATTGGCCCCGCCGCGTGGGCTCTAGCCTATTCGTTCACGATCCGACGCATGGCGTCGCCTGGCTCGATAACTCACACGCTACGTTCGGGTGGCTCGCCTCACAGCGTCGCGTGCGATGGTTCACCGGGCGTGAAGCGGTGACGCAAGCGCAGTTGCACGCCGAGCTAGAGCGCACAGCGCCGAGCTACGATGCCGTCGAGAACGTGCCACACTTCCCGCCGATGCCCCGCCACTACTACACCGTGGCCTCACCCAACGCGGGCGACGGTTCGGCGTTGCGTAAGCTAGTTGACCGATTCACGCCTAGCACCGATATCGACCGTGATTTAATCGCAGCGCTCTTCGCCACTACGTTTTGGGGCGGGCGTCCTGGCACGCGCCCCGCGTTCGTTCTGACAAGTGACGCCGGGCGTGGGGCTGGCAAGACAACGCTTGCGGAAATGGTCGGACTGTTAGCCGGTGGCTTGCTGGCGTTCGAGCCGGGCGAAGATATCGAGCGGATCAAGCAGCGGCTCTTGTCCCCCGTGGCGACCGGCAAACGGGTTGCCTTAATCGACAACGTGAAGCGCGCCCGGTTTTCGTGGGGCGAGCTAGAAGCCCTGATCACCACGCCGGTTCTCTCTGGCAAGCAACTATACGTTGGCGAGGCTCAGCGACCTAACACCCTCACCTGGATCGTTACGATCAACGGCGTTTCGCTGTCTGCCGACATGGCGCAGAGAGCAGTAATCATCAAGCTTGACCGGGCGGAGTACTCCAGCACCTGGAAGGAAGAGACCGCCAGTTACATCGAGCACAACCGCACCGCGCTAATGGCGGACGTTCGCGGGTTACTCGAATCGGAGCCGTGGGCGCTGAACCAAGCGAGCCGCTGGGGCGCGTGGGAGGAAGCGGTTCTCTGTCGGCTGCCGGAGCCGGGCGAAGCTCAGCGCGTGATTCTGGAACGGCAAGCAGCGTGCGACGCCGATGGCGACGAAGGCGAGTTGATCGACGAGTACGTCGCCGAGCAGTTGCGGGCGCTTGGTTACCTATCAACGGCAATCGTGCGCATCCCGAATCGCATTCTCGCCAAGTGGTTTATCGAGGCGACGGGCGAGCACATGAAGACCCAAGCCGTTACGCGGCGGATCAACCAGATGGCGACCGAGGGGCAGATTCGCACCCTCAAGCCGGACCCGAGCCGAGCCAATGGGCGTTGCTTCATCTACACGCCAAAAGGCGCAGACCCTCTCACGCAAAACACCATGAACGACTTGGAAAATCGCCTAGAACACCCAACCCGCCAGCATTCTTGACGCTTGGGACGCTTGGGACGCTTTCGCCTATCTAACCACTAACGCGGAATCTGAAACAACCTAATTGTTTTATCTGGAGGTTAGATAGCGGAGACCGTCCCAAGCGTCCCAAGCGACAGCATCACGCCCACCCCCGGGGGGGGGTGGCCGAAACTGCCGAAGCGCTCAATTCATCGAGACCCGACCCTTAACGCAAGAATTGGCGAAAATCGCCCCATCGGAACAGCGAGAGAGACCGCCTAGCGCCGCCCGATATGAAAACGACGTTGGATGCCGCGAACCGCTGAGGTAGGCCGGGGGGGCCAGGAGGACCCGACCGGGCCCGGGTGCTTGGAAAGCGTCACCTGCTATGGGAAGAGCCCGCAATCGAGCTAAATTGGTCAATCCGCCGCGGACCACGCCTACTTGCGCGCCATACCGTTCGGGCGAGTCACCGATAAGTTGGTCTCGGAGGGAACGCCGGGCAATCCGAAAGCTGCCGAGGTTGAGCTGACCGACGCGGATTCGGCGAGTAGCTAACCTGCCGAGGCTGGTCCAACCGACCGCAGTTGGCTGAAGCCGGAAGTTACCGAGGTGATGTCCACGGCCTCATGACCTCGAGCTCGTCGGACCCGACAGAATCGCTCGGCCTTGCTTCCTAACCCCAGAAGCTGAGGGGCATGCCGAGTACGACGAAGGCGCTTAGGAGCTTGCAGCGGAGGGCGAGTTCGGTGGCTTGATTGGGCGGCTCGCGGTTTTTGAGTCGGTCGCCGAAGGGCTGCGGCGGTGGTAACCGATTGACTCCTTCCAACTCTTCTTGCCGTCGCGGCGGATCTGCCGAACGCACTCATCTCGCTCGATCGGATCGGCGTTCGAGTTGCCGTGCTGCTTGATCACCGCGCCCTTGCGGGGCGGGATGATCTGGTGGATACGCTCTTCTTCGAGATGCTCGCGGACCTTCCACTGGTCGTACGCCCCGTCGCCGTAGAACGTCTCGACCTCCTGCTCGACCTGTTCCAGCAGCGGCTTCACGGCGTTGCCGTCATGCACGCTCGAATCGGTCAGCAACTGAGCGACGATCGCGTGGTTCTCCGGATCGACCGCCAAGTGGACCTTGCGGTAGGTGCGTCGCTTGTCCACCCCGTGCTTCTTGCGACGCCACTCGCCGTCGCCGAAGACCTTCAGACCCGTGCTATCGACCACCACCTCGATCGGGCCCTTCGCCGGGTCGATCGCGATCGAGACCTTCAGCTTCGCGGCCCGCTTCACGAGGCTCGTGTGGTGCGGGATCGCAACGCCCGCGTCGAGGAGCTTCGCCAACGCCCGGCCGAAGCCTTCGGTCTGGCGGTACGGCAGGCGGAACAACTCGCGGATCGTTAGCAGCGTCTCGATCGCCACGTCGCTGTAGAGGAACGGGCGGCCGTTCTTCTTGGCGTCGTTCGCGTGCTCCCAGGCGTCGACGACCTCCTCGGAGAAGTAGAACGTGAAGTCGCCTCGGGTCACGAGGGCCTCGTTGTAACGCTTCCAGTTCTTGACCTCGTAACGCTTCTTACGCGGCTCGCTCTTCGAGGCTGCCATCGATTCGCTCCGTCAGATGAGGGTGCGGACACCGTCCGATGGCGATCTACGCAGCGTTCCTAGAGGTTGTTCAGCAAGGCCGAATCGCTCAATAAGTTCCGGTCGGATTGGGCTGAAGTACTGAACTCAGACGGTCCTACTTTGCAAGCTCTGCGGAGGAGGGAGGCATTCTGGCCGTCGATGGGGAATGTGTCACAGTCTTTGAGGCACTCAATATCTGACCATCAGCGATTAGCCTGGCTCGAAGCTGGTCGTAATCGACTTCCTGCACACTGCGACCGCTGTCGATAGAGAGTACAGCGGCTGTAGCCGCGGATTGCCCTAGGACCATGAAGACTGGTTCCATTCGGATCGACCCGTAAGCAATGTGACTGGCTGAAAGGCAGACCGGTACCAAGAGGTTTTCGCACTCGTCCTCACGAGGTATCAGAGCGCCGTAGGCAATCTCGTACGGCGGTACCCGGACGCCGATGTCTCCTTCGTTCTGCACGTATCCGCTCTCGTCGACATAACGCTGGGCATTGTGCGAATCGAGTGTGTAAGATCCCATACCGACGGGTGCCTTCACAGGTCGCTTGCCGGTAACGTTGTGTTCTGTCATGACCTCGCTACCGACCATGCGCCGTGCTTCTCGTATGTAGAGTTGCGGGCTCCATCCACCTTGTTCCTGGAACTCGTCCTTGGCGAGACCCCACTCGGCAGCTCGCGAGCGCACCTCTTCCGGGACACGCTCGTCGTGAGACAGAAAGTAAAGCAGGCCCTGCTGGTACGCACGGTGTTCCGACAGAATCTCGGCACGCCGTTCGTACGACGCCTCGGGGTAGTCGTAGTTGAATCCGATGTTGTCCATGCTGAAGGGGCCGTGATTGTTTACGTCCGTCTTGCGATTCGGAATCGGATCGTATTTGGCAAAAAATTCCCGCCACCCTGTGTCGAACACCCGCAACAGCAACTCGTACTGACGCGCGTCGTAGCGATTGGGCCTCTCAATCGGCAACCGATTATCAGGATGGTCCGTCAAGCAGAGGCGATAGCAGTACGCCTGGATGCGACGGTCCCCTTCGCCATTGACACCTGGTGGATCGCTACTAATCCGGGGAAGCAATCCGCTCGACGGATCTCCAGGCGTAACATAGGGATCGATCGGCTGACCAAGCTCTGCAAAATTGTGTGGGTGGTGCAGGGCGTCGCGCTGTACGCCATTGTGCAATTCCCCATACGCGTCATTCCCCTCTCGGCCCACGTGATAGCTTACGTCAGCTGCAGCAACTAGGTCCCCCTCGTAAGAAGCGTCGATGAACATTCCGCCCGTGTAACGCGTGCCACTCAAGGTCGTCATGCTGGCGATACGACCATCGCTCCGAGAAACACCACGGTTGCGGTCTAGCCACTCGTCGCGGTACACTTCAACGCCATTTTCTCTAACGAGGGCTTCGAAGACGTTCGCGGCAACATGCGGCTCAAAGACCCACATGGTTTCGGTTTTGTCGTCGACGGCCACAACACCCTGGCCGCGGTTTTGAAACTCATCGCGCTGCTGCCATCGCCACGCCGGGTCGGATTGGTAGTGTTGCCAGACTCGATGATAGAACTCCCTAGAGATCCCACCGATTACGGCCACGCTGCCCGCGTCGGTGAACCCAAGTCCTGCGCTCGACATGCCCCCAAGCCGACGTTCTGGGCAAACCAACGCTACCGACTTCCCCATGCGCTTGGCTTGCACCGCGGCAGCGACCCCGGCGCTAGTCCCCCCGTAGATGACAATGTCGCAGGCAATTTCTCTCGCTGACGCGACGCCGATCGCATTCGAGAGAGCAAGCAGAAGAAAAGTCTTTGCGTGAATCGCCATGGTGCGTGCATCTGATCGTGGAATCTGGCTGTGGCCTTGGCTACTGGCGGCTTCGTAGGTCGAGTCTCAAGTCACGAACACCGTCGGGATTCACGTCAACCGTAAGCCCGCTCGATGTCGCGCGAGTATAGTGCAGGGGGACCAAGGACTGCCCTAGAAGAAAGCCGTCCATCCCGTCGGATGACGCAGGTTGCTTCTGCGGATCATGGGCTTGGTAGCAAAGAACGCTCACACGGTAGTGACCAATCTGTGCACCGTCCCCAATGTGGTGCGTTGAAAGCGAAAAGGTGCCATCCGGCTCGATGGGCCCCTGAGCAACCTGACCTTTCACGGGGTGAAGCATGACAATGCCAAACGAGAGTGGCTTGTCATCAAGTGTTACGCTTCCATCGACAGGCACCATCATCGGGCCGCGACTGCACCCAACACTCGCCATCGCAAAAGCAATCACCGCGAGAGTAGTACCGTATGTAGAACATATCCTGCTAGCCATCGGTTTCCGCCCCGTTAACCGTGGCGCGAGCATGGTAGACCGCTGTGTCAATATCGTCGGGAACGACAAGAACGCTTCCATCGACATTTGCGAAATGTGTGACCCCCGGGTGATAGCTGCTCATTGGCATGCGGTTCCAGCCATGCTGTGAGCGTAGCAGGCCGGTGCTATTGGGCGCGTACTCAAGCTCCTTGAAGGCGTAAACAAGGGGGATCGCTCCCGCTCCTGACTGAAATCCACTCAGGTACCAAGGGCGAACATTGCCCGGAGGCGAAGCACAGCTTGAGCCGAGTTTGCAATCACGGTGCACGAATTCACCGATGAGAAACGTCTTGCTCAGCCCATCCGTAATCTCTCGTTCGCCGCGCTGATGCCCGACGATCTTCGTTCCGTTTTCCCTTAGAGAGAAGACACCGTTGTTTGGGTACACGCCGCCGACCAGCAGCTCGGGGTCGCTACTCGTAATGGCTCCACCATTTCCGGCATACGTAACAAGGGCACCGATTTGAGACGGCGTTCCGTCCGCATTCACTGGTACATCGGGCCAGCTTGGGCAAATGTACGCCGCTACAATCGCGTCCCGCGCAGGGTCTAGGAAGGCGTCCCCCGGGTCGTTCTGGTCGTATTCGATTAGATCATGGATCGCCCCTTCTTCCATGAACGGCAAGAGCTCCGCGAACAGACCTCGCTTCTGAAAACTACCTTTCACACGCAGGTAGCCCGGCGGCAACAGTCCGCTATACGTAGCCATGTGATTCTGCGCAGCCAGTCCCTGCTGTTTCAGATTGTTGATGCACTGCGTACGACGTGCCGACTCGCGGGCCGCCTGGACTGCAGGAAGGAGCAGCGCAACCAACAGCCCGATGATGGCGATGACGACAAGTAGCTCAACGAGTGTGAATCCACAAGATAACGTGCGATTGCGACGCGTCGATTCTAAATCAGCTAAGCTCGCAGGCTGTGTACCGTTCATTGGGCACTGCCCTCGTAGATTCTGTTGCCGTTGAATGGCGGGGAAGAAAAACGAACTGCTTCTACGCTGGCCGACTCAGCAACGATTGCGTGGGCAACGGCTCGTACGAGCTCTCCGCGAGTTCGCGACGCCAGAATGGCCTCTTTCCAATGGATATCCAGCGCAGTCTCGGAGGGTTCCCGAAGAACCGCCAGCCTAGACAATGTTCCTTTGAAAGACTCTTCTGAGATTTTCGCTCTCTCGCGAAACAGTTCGTCTTCTACCTCATAGACCTGGTACAAGCTTGCGAGCTGCACTGCTTTCCATAGCTCGGTCCCGTGAGGCACGTCGTTGTGACGGCGCAGGGACAAGGTACTGCCGGCATCTAGTAGTGCGCTTTGAACTGCTGCTGCCGGGACATCACGAGGCGGAACTCTCCTTTGAACTGCGATTCCCGCGATGGCACCTGCGGCCTGTCCGGTCAACATGGTTACCGGCTGTAGCCGCGTCGCGCCGCTGGCCAACCTGGATTGAGAGAGATTCTTCTCCGCAGGAAGGAATCCATCGACCAACTCGGGAAGGAAGGACTCGAACGGGATCTGAAATGGCCCGTAGCCCCACTGAATCCATTTCTTAGGCAGGTCTTCTGGTTCGTCAAGATCTAACTCTACCTGGCGGCCGCGGTCGTGGTGCTCTCCGTGGACATCGACTGGGTAATCGCCAATTGCAACAGCGGTTGAAAAGTGCTTAGGGAGAGAGGGCTTCTTTCGACGCAGCTGCGTCGCCGTCAAGGTCTCGACACCAACAATACGACGACTCTCCCGCACGTAAGGGATCACCGGAAAGTGATACAGTACGTCTCGAAACGGAGCGAGGTTTGGACGTCTCTCGATCAGAGTATCGACTCGGTTGCGGTTGTAGGGACTGTCGTATCCAACATCGTTGGCAACCGACCAATCCTCGACTCCCATTACGTGACGTGCGTAGTAAAGCACCGCGAGGGTACGTTGCAGGGCGAGAGCCTCTGCTCCCGCGCGACTCTCAGCATCTTCGATATCGCCTACATCGAAGGCTTGATCGTTTGGCGCAAAGTTGACGTGGGTTCGTGTCAGGGCGAGTCCCGCGCCGTTGCGGACGCTGAAGCGGGACGTTGAGTCTGGCATGCCTCGATACTTGAGCATCCTCTCCCAGTTCCACGGCTTGCGCCATGCCCCGTCCCCTTCGACGGATAGAAACGGGCTGATGACGGAGGGGTCGTACCCCGGGGGAGGGGAGTTGACTTGCAGATCCGTCGGCACACCGTCGGGGTACTGCTTGATTACCGCCGTCCAGGTATTCGGCTGAACTGGGTAGTCAAGAGCGTTTCCGACGTGATCTCGCGTTGAAAGGAGGATTCCAACGCGATACGCAGCACCAGCGAGCGGAATCATATCGCCGTATTCGGTAGCATCAATAACGACCTTTGACGAAACGCGGTGCGTCTTTGAAACTCCGTCGGCTTGTCGTTCAATCTCAACTCCGGTAACCGTCTGCCCAACGCGGGACAATTTAGTCACGCTCGCCCGCAGAAGAACGTCGAGCGTTGCGTGTGTGCCGGTAGCGATTGGAGTAAGGCGGGTGTCATCAATCATCTGGGTAAAGATGCGTCGAGCGACATTCGGCTCAACGGCGAAGTGGTCTTCGCTAACTGCACAAGTGTCGTTCGATTTGCCGATCGCCTTATAGAATGCCGTTGATCGCCGCCAGAACTCTCCGTAGATTCCTCGCTCGCGGAGATGATGGCGGGGGGGATACCCCTCATCCATGCTGGTGACGCCCGCTGCGGCCAATTGCCCACCTATCCAATCCGTTGGTTCGACGAGTAGCACAGAGGCTCCCAATCGGGCCGCTTGCAGCGCGGCAGAAATCCCACCGGTACCAGCGCCGACAACCACCACGTCGTACTGACCCGCCACCGTGTCGGATTGGATTGCCAAACACGGATCGGAGGAGTCTTCACTCACTGTTGCGTATGCGGTGCCACGATCTGCACTGAGCAGCCATGCGCAAACGGCTAGGCACCGAACGACCGCGAAGTGGCAGTCTCGTTCTCTCATCGTCCGACTCCAGTACTAGGGCTACGCTGTGGCTGCATTGTGTGGATTCCTGAGACACGTTTCGCTATCTCTTCCTCGGACAGGGCGTGATCGTAAAATGCCAACTCGTCGAGTTCACCCACGAAGGGGCGGACCGATCCAAACGAAAAGAGTTGACCTACCACGATCGAGAGACCATGAGGAAGTGTCGTCGCGTCGCTTTCGACGCAGGCAAGCTCTCCATCGAGATAAAGTCGGAGGGAATTATCCGCTTTTACCGCAGTTATGTGTTGCCAAGCATTGAGTCGGTAAGGCGTATTCGAGAAACAGGCCACTCCGGATAGCAATTCGTTGGGTGGGCTGCGATGAAGAAACCGAACGGACTTTGGACTCGTCTCGATTCCATCGGGCGAGGGAGAGGCCGGAGAGGCCGAGTGGGCTTCGATAATCAGGCCATGGCGTTCAACCGCTCCGCGTTCGTCGGTCGCGTGCTCGACCAGGGACACCACCGCTCCACGATGATAGTGGTGGGGCTTGAACCAGAACTCTACTGCGTAGTCTCCATCAGCAACCTTGTTGAGTGATGCTGCCGAGACAAAGCACGACCGGTTCTTTCGGACCGCAAAAGAGACATAGTTGTTGGAGGCCCCACGCACTACACGAACTCCTTCGCCGATCAGTTGAAGTGGATTGCTCCCGGCCGAGTCATCACGAACGGAACCCGATTCGATCGAGTCGAAACGCCAGTAGGCTATCGGCTGTGAGTTCATGATCAAATCCGCGTATCCGACCGGCAAATCAAGATGTCCATCATCCATCTGACCTTCAAAATCGAATGCCTCTGGTTTCAAAGCGATCGCCAGCATCGAGACCTCAGAGTGAGCGTCACGTCGCAATCGGAAAGCGTGACCCGCAGGCAACGTGACTTCGGAGAGGTTGCCCGAAATAGGCACCACCTGTGTATCGCGCTCGAAGGCATGAACGACTGCTTCTTCTCCAAACGCATCCACGCCGACCGTTGCGCCGGCTGGTACACGGAGAACAGCAAGCGGTATCGCAAGTTGCCAAGGTTCGTTGGGCCCGTACGGAACATGCCGTGTTACGAGGCTCCCGTACCTTAAATTTGGCTTGCCCGATGCGTCGATCTCTAGCACTGCCGGACCCTTCAGCAGAACGGACACGCCGCTAGCAAACTCAAACTCCGCCACCCCATCCAATAGCGTTACCGAGGCGCCCGAGTGGAGAGGCGCTCCGATCCCCATCGGAGTACCCCCATGCGACTCGAGGATGTAGCTAGTATTTCTGACCAAGGTTGCAATAGGCGGCAACGGCTCGGTCTGCGCCCCACCAGGGCCGTCATGCAGATCTTGCGAAACCAAGACGATACGCTCGATACGAGCCTGGCCCCACAGGAAGTATGACGCCGCGGCTCCCACTAGGAACGCGGCAGCGGTGGTGCTGATCACTGCCCAGGGCCGCTTGATGGCTTGAAGATGCTGGGAAGAACTCCCGGGCGGAGAGGTGCTCGCGTAGTCTTTGGCCAAACGGAACTTTTCGGCAGTTATCGTCGGTTGAGACGGCTCGATTCCTGCAAGTAGGTCGAGCTTCTGAGTGTCAAGCGGATAGCTACAGGACTCCCATTCTAAGTTGGCGAGGTGTACCAACCCGGACACCACCTGATCGCAAACCGAAGTGTCCGCACACAGTCGCTCTTCAAGGGCAACGTATTGGTCTGGAGTTGCGTCTCCCGACGACATCTGGATCAGTGTCGCGAGCAGCTCCTCGTCAGGGGGTTGGATTTCAATCTCCATGACTACTAGCTCCTGCAAGGGTGTGCTGTATGCACGACATCAGCCAGTGGTGCGTACGGGCCAACGATCGGTAGACGGACGCTGTCGACTGCCCTAATTCCAAAGCGATCGCCGCAGGGCTACGCTCTCGATCGTAGCGTTGTTCGATCAGCCGCCGAGAGGCTGGCGATAACTTCTCTAGGCATCGACCCAAGGCTTCAAGTCGCTCGGACGAGTCGTCAAGACGAGCACGGAAAGAGGCGTCGAGGACATCCAGAGCTTGTTCAGACAGGAGAGTCCCGCGTCCCGTTTGCTCCCTTAGCTTGCAGACTTCGTAGAACGCGATTTGACGACCCCAGGCGAGAAAACTCGTGCCGGCTTGGAAGCTGTCCATCTTCCGCCACATAACCAGACTCGTGCTCTGATAGACATCGTCGGCGTCGTGTCGATTGGGGGCGAGAGCGCGGATGTAGTTATAGAGTTGCCGCGAGTTCCTGGCGAACTCCGAAATGAACTGATCGTGCTGGTCAATCTGCCCTTCGGATTCTTGCTTAGACATAAATCCCCTGCCATCCTTGGAGAGCGGCCATGATGCGATTACTCGTCCAAGGCAACGCGACAAGGGCTCATCAGCCCGTAAAGGCCGATTAGCAAGATCAGAATACCTGCGGGTTCGGGAATTGCGTTTGACGCCGCCGCGACGGGACCGGGCTCTCCGTAGTTCGCTACCCAGACGTCGTAATCGCTTTCGACGAAGCTCACTCCGAGGCCGTCACGCCATCGGGTGTAATCAGCAGCATTGACGAATCCATCCCCATTGAAGTCGCCCGGCGTGACAGGGACGGCATCCTCCCACGTTGTAGCGAGCCTCGGCTCGTCAAAACTGACCGCACGTGAGTAGTCGATCCCTGTGAACGTCAGGTGAGTCAAGTCAGTGTTGGCTCCCAGGGCAAAGGTACGGAACTCGAGGGGGAGGACGGATGCCGACGCAGCGGGTTCGGATGATACGTCAGTCGGGTCTTGCCAAATCGTCATCTTCGAGTTCCCGCTAGGATTACCCGGATCGTCGTTGAACTCCAGCTTAACGATCGTTCGACGGACGAATGGGGAACCGGTTGGGCTGTTCTGCACAATGTCGCTTAGAAGGACATCGTCCTGTACAGAGCCCGAGGAACCGACGTGCCGGACGACATAGTCGGTACCCGCCACGCCGTCCCCGGCCACCCCGACCAAGAAGCCACGCAAATCGGATCCACCGATCAGGTTCGAGTCCGCTTGCGAGACGGAGGGCCCCGTATTGGTGAACCCGACACCAGCGAAGCCGTCGAGATCCGTGTCACCGGTGAGCGCCTGCGACGCCACGGAGAAATAGTAGGTGTCCGCTGGCGTGTACGCAGAGAGTTCACGCTGAACACGGCGCTGGAGGTTATCGACGCCAGCGAACCTGGCTCGCCCCCCTTGTTGATACGGGAAGACCGACCCCAGTGGGTCGGTTTCGGCGGTCCACTGAGCAACGCCCAGCGAGCCAGACGTCACGTTCCCGGACCACGGCCCCGCGAATCCGGTGATGGTGGGGTCCTGCCCTCCGCCGTTGGGATTGCCTCGTCGGAACTGATTCTTGAAGGCTGTGTTGTCGTATTCACCCAGCAGCGGGTCGCCCGGGATGCCTCCTAGGAAATGGTCGGTGGCGATTAGCACTGCCTCACACGGAAGCACGAGTGTTGCCAGCGCTATGCAAACCAAGATACGAGCAAGGGTCATCTCGAAATCTCTCTCTATGCAAATGTTGTTCGGTTCGGGGAATGCGATTGCGTGAACAACCCCTGGCCGCAAGACTCAGCTGCCTCAGGGCTACTAGCGGCGGGAGCGTCCCATCCCGAGAGCCGTCACACCAATCAGCATGAGGAATGCCGAACCCGGTTCGGGGACTGCGAGGGCTGCGTCCCACGTCGTCGCAAGGCGAGGCTCGTCAAAGCTGGCAGCCCTCGAGTAGTTGATGCCGGCGAACGTCAGGTGGGTCATATCGGCGTTCGTTCCTAGCGCGAAGGTGCGGAACACCGTGGGTGCCACCGATGCCGACGCGGCCGATTCCGACGAGGTGTTCGTCGGGTTGTGCCACACGGTCAACTGCGAGTTGCCCGCGGGATTTCCCGGATCGTCGTTGAAGTCGATACGAACAACAGTTTGTGTGGGGATAACGCTAGCGATCCCGGCATCAAGCACCTCGTCCTGCAAGCTTCCCGATGAGCCGACGTGCCGGAGCACAAAGTCGGTAGTCAAGCCATCCGATGAGGCTGCACCGAGCAGCAAGCCTCGCAGGGCTGACCCGCCGACGAGGTTCGCGTCGGTCTGGCCGACCGTTGCGCCGGTATTGGTGAATCCGGCACCGACAAATCCAGGGGCCCCGGCAAGGTCGCCTGTGGCGATCTGTGTGATCAGGGAGTAGTAGTAAGTGTTGCTCGGCGTGTACGGGGCGAGCTCCCGCTGGACCCTCCGCTGCAAGGCATTGACGGCCGACGAACCACCGAATCGAGCGCGGCCCCCCTCTTGGTACTCAACGGTCGTGCCGGTGGGATCCGACGCAGCGGTCCACTGAGCCACCGCAAGTGAACCACTGGTGACGTTCCCGGTCCAGGCACCTGAGAATCCCGCGATGGACGGGTCTTGGCCCGCACCATTTACCTGGGACCGCCGCAACTGGGTGACGGTGTATTCGCCGTTCGCCGGATCAGCAGGATTGCCCGTTAGAAAGCGGTCCGTCGCGATGAGCCCGCCATCAGAGGGGGTGATCCAGCAAAGACCCAAGAGCAAAGCCACAGCAGCGTTCGCCATGCTCGGCCATCCAGGATTCCTGACGAGGCAACTTTTCGCACAAGGACCAACGATCGAGAGAGGCGCACGAAGCGAGTTCGAGTTGGACATTAGCAGATCCTTCGATTCGAGAAGAGAGGTCGTTCGATGAGGATGAGGCAGCAAAGCAGTCCCGCTAGTATCGCGAAAATACCGCGGCTAGTAAGTGACCCTTCGGGCTGGTCGATTTTCGCACCAAAGCGGCAAAGTTTCCCCGAAAGTCGCTCGGCTAACTTTCGCAGGCTCAGGAGGGGATTTCCTCGGCGATGAATTGTAGACGCCCGACTCGATTCCTGGTTAGGCTACGAGCATCGATTGATCAGGCCGCGGACAACCCAGCGCGACCAACCAAGCAGCGTGCCACGTAGAGCCAGCGTCGCCAAGCGGTGGCATTCGCCGCGCAGCCAGCAATCGTGCTGGCTTCCCTACTTCCGGTTTGTGGTGCTCGTCGATGCTACGTCGTCGCAAGGCTTTCTCGTTCGAACGGCTCGAAAGCCGACATCTGCTGGCCGTCGCGCCTCTCGCCTCGGAGGGGTTTGAATCGGACCTATACCTTGTTGGCAGTTCCTTGAATGGTGCTGCCCCGGACGTGCCGGGCTTCACCGGTGCCTGGGTCGGCCCCGGTGGGGTGACCGCGGTCGCGGGAAGCCTGGACTACGCAGGCTTCGGCAAGGCTGGGGCGAACCGGGTTTTGCTCACGGGCTCAACAACGCTTGCTCGCGAGATTGCCCCGGACTCCTCGGACCCGCTTGCGAACTATGCAGGAACGAGTGGGGCCATATCGCAGTCGCAGAGCGGCTTGCCGCTGTACGTGTCGGTGTTGATGCAGGTCGATGGAACGTCGCCGCCAGCAGCGACGTTCTCGCTCTACAACGGTGGCGTCGCCTCGACCGACCGGGTGTTTCGCTTCCTCTCGTCTACCAGCAACACAAACTTCCAGGCGATTGCTGGACCGAGCGGAACGCCGATGGATCTCGACCCGCTCAACGCCGGCGTCAATTTGTTCGTTGTCCGCATCGACTTCGCCCCCGGGTCCGACACGATCAGCGTCTGGCACAACCCCGTCGCCGGCCAGCCCGAGACGACGCCCGATGCCGTGATCACAGACTACGACTTGGCCTTTGACCGGGTCGCTTTCTCCCGCTTCGGGGGCGTCGGGTCCGCCCAGTTCGACGAACTCCGTTTCGGAGACTCCTGGAACGCCGTCACCGATCAGAACGCGCTCCCACTCTTGCCTCGGGCACCGATTTCCGCCGAAGGGTTTGCGTCGCAGGACTACGCGGGCAATGCGGTAGCGGGAACACGATCTTACGTCACCGCCTACGACGGAGTATGGGCTGGCGACGGTACCGCGAGCACGCTTGCGGGAAGCCTTGGTTACCCCGAATTCGGGCAGTCCGGCGAGAAACGAGTGGTGCTGGGAGGCAACACAGTCCTCTCGCGCGAGTTGCTCACGACCAACAATGGCCCGCTTGCGAACTATGCAGGAACGAGTGGGGCCATATCGCAGTCGCAGAGCGGCTTGCCGCTGTACGTGTCGGTGTTGATGCAGGTCGATGGAACGTCGCCGCCAGCAGCGACGTTCTCGCTCTACAACGGTGGCGTCGCCTCGACCGACCGGGTGTTTCGCTTCCTCTCGTCTACCAGCAACACAAACTTCCAGGCGATTGCTGGACCGAGCGGAACGCCGATGGATCTCGACCCGCTCAACGCCGGCGTCAATTTGTTCGTTGTCCGCATCGACTTCGCCCCCGGGTCCGACACGATCAGCGTCTGGCACAACCCCGTCGCCGGCCAGCCCGAGACGACGCCCGATGCCGTGATCACAGACTACGACTTGGCCTTTGACCGGGTCGCTTTCTCCCGCTTCGGGGGCGTCGGGTCCGCCCAGTTCGACGAACTCCGTTTCGGAGACTCCTGGAACGCCGTCACCGATCAGAACGCGCTCCCACTCTTGCCCGGGCCTCGCGGCATCGTCGGCGTTCAAGAGGCACCACCTTCGCCGCTAAACAGCGGCTTGTTCCCCGAAGGGTTCTTCCCCTTCATCGACGAATTCGGACAGTACCGTCATCTCGAATGGGATGAAAAGATCCATCGCCAAGCTGACCTTGCACAAGCCGCCGTGGACGAGGCCTTCGACATCGCGGCAAACCCCTCCCCGGGTGACCTGAACGCCTACGGCGGTTGGCTCGCAGGACCGCAGTTGGAAGCCACCGGCTTCTTCCGTGTTGAAAAAGTCCACGGCAAGTGGTGGTTCGTCGATCCCGACGGCCGCCTATTTTTCTCAAACGGTATCACGGGGGTGAGCGACGCCGACCGTGAGGGCAATCCACAGGTAGCCGTGAAGACTCCTGTCTCAGGACGCGAGGATTACTTTGCCGAACTCCCGCTACCGGGCGATCCTGCCGAGCAATTCCTCCAATTCGAGACGAGCACCGTAACGAGCGGCGACTACCAAGGCCAACGCCCGTTGGCGATGAACTTCTTCGGTTCCAACGCGCTCGCGAAGTACGGACCGAACTGGCAGGCGGACTCGCGAGACATTGCCCACGAACGGCTGCGTAGCTGGGGAATGAATACCATCGGTGCTTGGTCGGACGAGGAAGTGTATCTGCAGGGAAGAACTGCTTACAGCATGGTGCTCTTTCCAGCCAACCCCTCGTTGATCAACGGGTCTTCGGTGTTTCCCGATTACTTTGATCCTACCTACCGGACCAACGTTGAGAACCGACTGTTGCAGGAAGCAGGGAAGAGCCTCAACGACCCGTGGAATTTGGGGTACTTTATCCACAACGAACTGAGCTGGACTCGATCCTCTACCAGCGATATCGACGTAGGTCTACAAACCTTGGCGTCGGCAGCAACCCAACCGGCAAAGATAGCGATGCGTGATCAACTCATCGCGAAATACACGACAGTCGGCGACTTGAACGCAGAGTGGCTCACCGCGTACGCCTCTTGGAACGACTTCCTAACGCAGCGGAGCATATCCCCAGACCTCACTCGAGCTGAGGCGGATCTTCTTGCGTTTGATGCCCTGTACGCTGATACCTACTACTCGACCACCAAGCAGGCAATGAGAGCCGTCGCCCCGAACCACCTCTATATGGGTTCGCGGTTAACCGGCGGCGCGCGACTTTCCGCGGCTCAGGCATCGGTCTTGCACGCCGACGTTGTGAGCATCAATCGCTATGGCACCGACATCTCAGTGTTGCCAGCAGGGCTCGAAGGTGACGTCCCGCTTATTTCCGGCGAGTTCCACTACAGCGCCAACGACACAGGGCTTTGGTCAGACGGACTCCGGACGGCCGCCAATCAAGCCGACCGGGCCGATCGATTCGAGATCTACGTCCAGAGCGCCCTCCAAAGCGATCGATTTGTAGGCGTTCACTGGTTGCAATACTGGGATTTCCCCACCAGTGGCAAGCTGAATAGTAACAACAACAACAGCAATCTTGGGTTCGTGACCATCGCCGACACTCCCTATCAAGAGATGGTCAACTCGGCCCGGGCTCTGGGTGCCAACCTCTACGAGACACGCATCGGCGACTTTGCCTTCGTAACAGATGGGGTTCTTTACGTGACCGGAAGTGAAGCGGCCGACCAGATCCAAGTCATCGCGCACAACGACGCGATCGAAGTCGTAAGAAACGGTGTATCGCGACAAGTGCCGCTTGAACAGTTGCAGCGCGTGGAAGTCAGCGGAGCTTTGGCGGCGGACGCCGTAACGCTGTCACGTCTCAGCCCGTTGCCAGTAACGGTACGCACCGACTCGCCGGGAGATCTCGTTTTCCTTACCGGGGACTACGACGGTAGTGGCACGGTTGATGATTTTGACTACGAACTTTGGAAAGCGTCGTACAGGGGATCTGACTTGCGAGCCGATGGCAACAAAGATGGCATCATTGACGCCGCCGACTATTCCGTCTGGCGAGACAACGTTGGGGCGTCATGGAGCAGGGCCCCACAAGCGTCGTCTCCGGTTTCTCTTGCAACGGATCTCCAGCTTTCGGACTCGGCAGATACGACGTTTTCGCAGCTCTTCTACGACACACGCGATGACCCATCGCTCGACACGATCCGACGGGCCGTACCGCGGGCTGTTGTGACTCTTGTCGTAGACAACCCGACCCACGCACTCTTGCTGCTCGAGTTCGCATCCGGTGCTACTCCACAAGACGCAAGCGGCGATTTGTCTGCCGAGGTCTTTCGGTTTACAACAGACGACCACGCTGACGCTCAGCAGACCACGGAGGTCTTCTTTCCAGGGTCGAGTGAGCATGTTTTCCTGCGAATGGGCCGGTTGGTCAATATCGCTGAAACCTCGTCGGGCATCTTGTGACAACGTTTGGCTAACGCTTATCCAAGACGAATTGACCATGGCGCGGACTATGAACGGAGGGCGGCCAACGGAACTCTCAGACCACTCAGTGCCAGCGTCGGCAAACGTGGTGTACACTCGCCGCGCAACGATCAATAGGCAACCATCCTCCGGAGTCGCAAGCCCTCGATAACATGCAGCGGGACGTTGGTGCAGGCACTTAGGTGATCTACAGCTGATGCTCTTGTTTGCCTTGGAAGTACGCGATGATTAGGACTCTTCTTGCCAGCTGCATGTTGTCATCCAAGCACATCTTTGGTGTACTGGTCTGGTGTTGCCTCGTTCCAGCGTCCTGCGGCGATACTCCCTCGGAGATCGATAGGCTCGTTGCCCAAGGCGAGTACTCTCGCGCTGAGGCAATCCTACGTTCGCAGATCCCTGACCCCGATAGGCCTGCGGTCGATGGTCCGTCTGTCCAACTAGAGATCCTCCGACGTATCCGCCGCGACTTCGCGCTGACCGGCGTCGAGGTGCTTGACCAGCTCCGAAAATTCCTGCCCGGGGTGACACGGGGAGATGTCCGTAAGTGGACGATGACGGGCCACTTGATGCACCGCACCATTGATGGAGAGACCCGTTACTTCCGTAAAGCCGCAACGAATCTTTTTCTACTTGATTCGGATGCCAAAGCCCGCCGCGACGCGGAGATGCATAGAACGGGGCGTCGGGAAATCGAGACGTATCCTCTCGTCGGGCTGCTACGGGAGATACTTGAGGATTCGGACGGGACACCAGGCTCGCTAGCTTGCCGGGTACGTCATCGCGTGACGTACTCCTTATGCATTAAGCCTGAATGCAGCCGCGTCTTGCCCGGTGCGGTTGTGCGAGCGTGGTTGCCGTATCCACAGGAGTACCGCCAGCAGTCTGACGTCGTTCTGCTTTGCAGCAAGCCAGACTCCGTTGTGATCGCTCCGTCGGCGGTCCCTCACCGCACCGCCTACTTCGAATCCGTGGTTGGGGAGGATTCGACCCCCCCGACTTTTCTCCTCCAATACGAATTCACTTCCAGCCCCTATTGCCCCTTGCTAACCAGCGATCGTGTTGAGCCTTACGATTCGACGAGTCCGCTCTATCTCGAGTACACCGCGGAACGACCGCCCCACATCTTCTTCAGCAGAGAGGTACGCCAGTTGGCGCGGCAGATTGTTGGTGATGAGAGCAACCCGCTCGAGAAGACTCGCCTGATATTTCGTTGGGTGTCTGAGAATGTACCGTGGGTTGGTGAGATGGAGTACTCCATCATTCCAAGCCTGAGCGCTAAGGGGCTCGCCGCCCGCTGCGGTGACTGCGGTGTGCAGGGGATGGCCTTCATTACGCTTTGCCGCGCCGTCGGCGTGCCGGCTCGCTGGCAATCAGGATTCGGCACGAAGCCCGGTGAAGAAGGGATGCACGATTGGGCCGAGTTCTACATCGAACCCTGGGGCTGGCTCCCGGCGGATGTTTCGTACGGGGTCCAGGCTAGCGATGATCCTCGCATTCGCGACTTTTTTTGTGGCGGCATCGACCCCTACCGGCTGATCGTGAACATGGATTACGCACGCCCCCTTACTCCACCGAAGGCAAGCTTCCGCAGCGAGCCGAATGACTTTCAACGAGGAGAGGTCGAGATTGACGGTCACAACCTGTACTTTGACGATTGGACCTATACGCTAAGTGTGCAAACCGAGCGCATAAGGTGATCTCTTTTAGGTCGGACTAGCTGATTAGCGATTCTCCGCTTGACCGGCACCAGGGCGACCAGCACAAGCCCGGGCCACGTAGCAGGGCCAGCGCTAATTCTGGATACGACTAGATAAGTTGGGATGCGTTGAAGTCTTCGCAGCTTGTCTTGCCGGCGATTCAAGGAATCTCTATGCGATCGCCGCCATGACCAGTTTGCGTACAGAAGTTCTTGGCCGCGAACAAGAAAGACTCGACAGACTGGGCAGCTACCTATCTCTCCCAGAATTAGCGCTGGCCCTGGGCCACGTAGAGCCAGCTGCATCGCCGAGCGGAGGCCATCGCCACGCATTATCCATCCAGCTTGTCGTTTTCACCACTTCCCGCAACGAGGTAGGCCCGCCGGGCGTTACGGCATGATTTACATCGCCACCTCGTCCGAACACCCCCAAGGTGTCCCTGAAGACAAGACTCTCCAGCAGTGCCTAGCCGCCTTGGGGCATGCGAGTCGCATACGCCCATGGGACCGGGGCGAGTGGATGCTTCGAAGCAGCGACGTTTGCGTAGTTCGATCTACGTGGAACTATGCGCAGACCCCCTTGGTATTCTTGAAGTGGTGTCGAGAGGTCGGCTCGGCAAGTTGCCTCGTTAATTCCCTGGAAGCGATCGAGTGGAATATCGATAAGAGGTACCTTTTGCAACTGCAGTCGTGCGGGGTGCCGACCATACAGACAGCTGTCGTTGAGGCGGGCGACGAATGCAGGGTCGCAACGCTTTTCCAGGCGTTGGGATGCAAGTCAATCGTCGCAAAGCCGACTATTGGAGCCGGTGGGTCAGGTCTTGAAGTCATTGCACACGACCAAGTGGGCGAATGTGGTACGCTGGATTACAATCGGACGTGGGACTACGACGTTCTTCTGCAGCCTCTTATTCCTTCGATCCGTACCGACGGCGAATGGTCTCTCGTTTTCGTTGCGGATGAATTCCGGCATGCGGTAAGAAAGCGGCCGGCTTTTGGGGATATCCGCTCGCAACCTGAATACGGTTCACTTGTAACGCTTGAGTCTCCGCCCCATAAGGTGCTGGATGCGGCTAGACTGGCGATCGCCAGAGGTCCGAAGGCATCCTACGCCAGAATCGACATCTTACTGGATGGCGACGCGGCTCTAGTGATAGAGGCTGAGTACATTGAGCCGCAACTGTTTTTCTCCGACCGCGTCGAAACCGCCATGGCCTTAGCCCAGACGCTAAGTGCATCGCATCAGGAAATCAACAACTGACGTCTTATTCAACAAGGTTGTCGCGCGAGATCGGCCGGCGTATGCCGATCGATACCGATGTTGGCATTGCTCGTTCGAAGTCACCGATTGTCGCAAAACGCCCTAGCTTTGTCAGCAGCGCACGGCAGAGGGTTGCGACGAGCGCAGAGTTCGTCTTACGGCTTCGCGACCTACGCCAGCTCGGGCGGCATCAACGAAGCGGGCGACACGATCGCCGATGGTCAGGGAGATTCCGAACTCATGCTCTTCAACGCCGGCGGCACCTTGATCGCCGAGGACGACTACGATGGCGCGTTCAGCCGCGATTCGCTGATCACGTTTACCGAGGGCGACACCCCGTTGCCGTCGCCGATAACGGCGCAGGTGTACCGGTTGAATCTTTCGGATTTCGATGCCGACGCCGACCCGTTCGCCGTGGACCTGGTGGGCCCGGCCGACGCGTTTCGCTTCTCAGGGTTTACGTCGGCGGGGACGGGCAACGCCACGGTGACCTCGCTGAAGTTCGGCACGGTCGGGACGGGAAGCGAAGACGCCCTCTTTTTCGCCACTAGCAGCTCGCTCGTCATCGACGGCCCGCTGGTCATCGGTCAGACCGGAAACGCCACCTTCCTCCAGCTCGCCGGCACCACCACCGTCGCCGGCACCACGACCGTCAACCCTGGCGATACGCTTAATGTCCAGGCCATAGCCACCTTTGACGCCGACGGCGACATCACCGTCAACGGCGGCACGCTCAACGCCTTCGGGGGTAGCTTTACCGTCGGCGGCGACTTGTTGGTCGATAGCAATGGCGAGTTGAACCTCCTTCGTAGCGGCTTCACCCTCGACGGCACGCCGATCACCGGACTGAGCATCTCCACGCCGACCGCGATAACCGATCGCGACGCGACTCTGGCTGGCCTCTTCGCCGATGGCCTCCCCTTCAGCTTCGATCTCAATGCCACGACCGGCATGGGCGATTTCTTCGCCACCGACGCCCTGCTCACCCTCTTGCTCGTCGAAGAGACAGCCCTAGCCGGTGACTTCAACGCAGACGGGACCGTGGACGCCGCCGATTACACCGTCTGGCGAGATGGCCTCGGCACGACCTTCACACAGAGTGACTACACCGTGTGGGCGAGCAACTACGGGGCGACCGCGGTATCACAGCCCAGCAGCGTTCCCGAACCCTCGACGGGACTCCTTGTCCTCCTCGCCTGCGCAATCTGTCGGCATCATCGGGGCCTTCGAGACCGATCTTCCGCAGCGCACTGAATGCGAGTCACACGCAGCGGCCGGTAGCTAGCGAGTCCGAACGACAGAAGCATAAGGATGACCCGATAGGGGCATTTGGTCGCCTCTCGAAATCGCTAATCCGTGACTTTCCTGACTCGGAGTTGGATGCCGTGAAGATGCCGAGGTTGCATCAACCGCGGTCTCGAAGGGCTTTGGCTAACTAGCAGCGGTCTCCCAGCTCGGCCAAGACCTCTGCAGATAGCTCGGGGTGCCCAGCCGCGTCGGTTGGTCCAGCCTCGGCGGCGTAGACGGAGCCGAATCCTGCCGAAGTGACGGGCACCGACGCGAGTTCGGCCTGCCCGAAAGTCCCCTCGGCCGATGCAACCTCGGCACGACGCTCATGCTCTCGTTAAAGGTCGCATCGCTAGTGCTCTACGCCATTGCCGGAGATGCTACGAGTACAGCATTAACAGTGTAGAGAGGCGTTGGCCCGCGATAGCGGATAGGCACGCGACGATGACCGAGCCTGAAAGCGATGGTACGACTCTCTGTGGCTCTAGTACTGTATGCGCGATGCCGCCGGTATTGTTGAGATGAGAAAAGCCGTTCGTGTACCAGGCCGGATTACCTGCCGATTCCTAACAATCAATACTCAGCTTCATCGTTTTTAAAGGCGCCTCGAGAGAATCGCACTCACTTGTGATCGATTGTGTCTGAAGCTTGCGGGCATTCATTCTTCAGGTGGATCACAAGATGAGCACGGCGCTTGCAAGCACGAAGAGAGCAGGCTGTAGCCGAAGAGGCTTCCTGAGCGGTGCTTCAACCCTCTTCGCCGGGGCGTTGTGCAGGTCGGCGCCCGCGATCCACACCCGTCGTCCCGAGCCATTGAGGGTCATGGGGACCGCGGTCACGATGCAAGAAGACATCCGTCGGCGGGCGGAGCAAGACCTCGGTTTCCCGATCCACTACGAGGCCCATGGGTCCGCCGGAGTGCTGCAGAAGGCGTCGACACGGCCCGAGAGCTTCGATGTCTATGAGCAGTGGTCTAACAGCATCAAGGTGCTGTGGCAGGCCGACGCGATCCAGACCATCGATAAGTCGCGAATCCGTCGCTGGCAGGAGATCAATTCGTTGGCCAAGTCGGGTCGTCTGCGTCCGGACATGGCGATCGGCGCCGGCGATGCGCCGCACAAGCTGCTTCATGTGCAGAAGGATGGCTCGCTCGATTGCACGACGACCGATCAGATCAGCTTTGTCCCCTACGTGCACAATGTCGATTCTTTTGGCTACAACACCACCGTAATTCCCGAGGGGCTTCCCTACGAAACGGAGAGCTGGGGGTGGCTGCTCGACCCGAGGTACCGAGGCAAGGTCGGGCTCGTTAACGAGCCCGCCATCGGGATCTTTGACGCGGCCTTGGCCGCTCAAGCGAACGGGCTGGTCGAGTTCGCCGACATTGGCGAGTTGACGCGCGATGAGATCGATCGCCTGTTCGAGGTGTTGGTGCGACTCAAGCACGACGGCCATTTCGCTGGACTCTGGAACTCCGTGCCGCAGTCTGTTGACTATATGCGTTCCGGTCGCGTCGCGATTGAGAGCATGTTTTCCCCCGCCGTCTCTACCCTCAACGGCATGGGGATACCCGTCACGTATGCGGCGCCTCGCGAGGGCTATCGAGGTTGGCACGGCGTGCTCTGCCTGTCGTCTCGATGCAATGAACGGGCCCGCGATATGGCCTACGAGTACATGAACTGGTGGCTTGAAGGGTGGGCCGGCGCATACATGGCCCGCCAGGGCTACTACATCTCGATCCCCGAACGGGCCCGCGAGCATCTGTCCGAAGACGAGTGGAGCTACTGGTACCGGGGCGAGCCCGCACGCGCCGACCTCTTGGGCGCCGAAGGCAAGCGAGCCGTCAAAGCCGGCGAATTACGGCGGGGCGGGGCTTACGAAGAACGCCTAGGTAACGTGGCCGTTTGGAACACGGTGATGAACTCGTACGAGTACAGCCTAGTCCGATGGTACGAGCTACTTACGACGTGATGGGCAAACGAAACGCATCGCGAGTCTTCCTCCGTTTCCCAGCACTGAGCGTGTCGGCAAGAATCGGGCTTGGCTTCGCCATCGTGCTGGCGTTGCACCTTTCCGTTGTGGCGCTCGGGCACTACGGATTGCGTGAGGCCGAGGAGCAACAACAAATCCAATCCCGACTTCTCGGTCAGGTCGAAGCCTTCTATCGAATTGATCAGTCGGTCCGCGACCTACAGCGAAACGTCCTGCTGTTTGCGGCCACTGGCTACGACGGACCTGGAGAACGCGTTGCAAGGCTCCAAGGGTTGCTCCGAGAGCAACTCGATTCGGTAGCCGATGCGTCGTTTGATCGTGAGATCGCAGGTGTCAAGAGCAGCCATATCGAGACGATGCGTGCGAGCCTCAAAGTTCAGGAGACCATCTTCGTCAATGTCGTCGCAGACCGCGCCAAGAGACGTGATCTACTAGAAGGAGACTTCCCCTACAACGAAGCTCGCTTTACGTCGGCGATCGAGTCCCTGCTGTCACGAGCTGAAGGCAAGACCGAGCTCGTCTACGCGGCTCAGTCGGCATTCAACTCAGCTCAGCTGAACGCGCTGCGATTCGCGAACAGCCCTGACAGCGATTTGGTCACGACCGTTAAGCGACGCCTTCGGGAGGTCGTACAGCATCTAGAGAGCCTTGACGCTCCGGACGATCACGAGGCAACCGTGGCAATCCGTGCAGCGAGCGATTTCGAGGCCGCGTTCATTCAGATGGTACAAGCCACGAGAGGCTACCTCCATCTGGTGAACGTGGTGCTCGCCGGCGAATCCGCCGAGCTCTTGTATGAAGTGGAACACATTCGCGACATGTGCTCGGCAAGCGCCGCTCGCCTGACCTCCGAGATGCAACGCGACAGCTCGAGGTTCGAGTTGATCAACACGACTTTCTCGTTGTTGACCATAGCGCTGGGCCTGCTGGCATCGTGGTTGATCGCCAGAACGATCGCTCCGCCACTCAATGTAATCGCGCAAACCCTCGATGGACTTGCTCAAGGCAAAAGCTGCGAGCAAATACCTGGCATCGGACGCCGTGACGAACTGGGGAAGCTGGCTCACGCGGCAGAGGTCTTCCGTAGCAAGGCAGCCGAAACAGAACAACTGCTTACCGAAGTGACTCGGATGAAGGAGTTGGAGCGCCAACTCGCCCAGTCGCAGAGGCTCGATTCCATGGGGCTACTCGCCGCCGGGGTCGCCCACGAAATCAACACACCGATGCAATCAATCGTGGCAAACGTGGAGTTCGTCTCCGGAGCACTAGATGAAATCCTCGACGTCCTCGATAACGTGGGCAATGAGATCGCGGCCTCCAATAAGGAGTCCACCGAAATCCTCGAGAACATTGACCTCGCGTTGAGCAACCCAAGGTTTCGACGGTCGGTTGGCAACGCCTCTCCGGCGATTTCTGACACCCAGAAAGCCGCGAATCGGGTTGTCGAGATCATTCACGCGATGAAGACTATGTCGCACCCGGGCAAGGGTGGCCAGCAGCCGACCGATATTAACAGCATGGTCAAGGACGCGGTAACGGTCTCGTCCAACCGATGGAAATATGTCGCTACGCTCGACCTTGACCTTGACGAGCATCTGCCCCATCCGTACGCGCACGCGGCTGAGTTGAGCCAAGTCGCGCTCAATCTCGTGGTGAATGCCGCGGATGCGGTAGACGAGAAGAAGGGCGACGACGAAGCGTTTGGTAAGATCGTGGTCCGCACCTATCACGACGACGACACAGTGTGCATTGAATTCGAAGATTCTGGATTCGGTATCCCCGCTGACCGTCGAGATCGTGTCTTTGAGATGTTCTACACGACGAAGGAAGTTGGGAAAGGAACTGGCCAAGGATTAGCGTTGTGTTACGACGTGATCACTCGCAAGCACCGGGGCAGCATCACAATTGAAGATGGAGCGCTTGGCGGTGCGCGCTTTGTTGTACGACTGCCTATCGTGCCGGAAGTCGCTTCATCGATCGACTCAGCCGCCCTGGCAGCGACGGGCACGTTTTGAGCGACCTGCGAACTGAGGTTGGACCAGCCGTTCGCTGCTGGGGTCGCCGCGAATCTGCGTCGGTCAGCTCAACCTCGTTCTGCTCGCCGCTCGTCGAAGTGAGCGAGGTTGCCTCACCCGCGGCGGGTTCCAGCCGCAACGTACTCGCGTCGGTACCCGTCACCTCGGCAGGTTAGCTCTTCCGCGAATCCGCCCCTCGAATGTCGCTTTTGCGCAGCCGATCT
>NZ_SJPH01000015.1 GCF_007859815.1 Botrimarina hoheduenensis
CGACGCGTGACAGGTCCGCGTACAGCTCGCCCGTCTCACGCTTCACGTCGTCACTCAGGAAGCGCTTCACCCGCAGGGCGTGCAGAGCGGGCCCGCAGCCGATGTACGGCCTCACGTCGGCCCACAGGCCCGCCTTATCGACGATCCGCCAGACGGACCGCTCCAGGCCGACGCGCGCCGTGCAGTCGGCCGCCACGGTGTACCCGCTGGCCAGCAGCCGCCGGGCCTCGGCGATACGGTCCCCGTCGGCGAGACGGGCTTCCAAGAGGATCTCGTTCATCGCGAGGCCCCCTTCGGCGTGAGGGTCCAGCGCTCGTCGTGGTCGAAGAGACCGATTGCCGAGAGCACCGCCCCCAGCTCGGCCGCGCTGACCGGCTCCAGCTCGACGGACGCAATCGCCGCCTCGGTCGCCGCCATCCGCTCGGCGAGCCGCTGCCGTGAATCGACCCGTTCCCGTTCTGCTTGTTGCTTTCGGGAGGGCTTCGCTTGCTTCGGTCGCTTCGGCCGCAGGGCCGCTAGCTCGCGTTGAACCCGTTCCGTTTCCCTCTCGATGCGGGCCTTCCGTTGGCAGAGTGCTATAGTTCGGACGCCTTTCCGCGCCCCAGAGAGAGCGCAAAAGAAAGCGCGTCCGCGCGCGGGCGTTGTCAGGCAGCATGCAACTGCCCGGAGGCCTTACGGCGACTCCACACCAGCGCACGGCGGAACTCTGTTTGCTTACTGAGTTTGACATGCTCTCAGTGGCTAGCGGGCTGACAGGCCCCGACGCTTTGACCGGCGGTTAATGCCGGATCGGGCCGTCAGTTGCCTACCGGAGACCCGATTATTCCCGCACCTGCTAGACAACTCCAGCTGTGCGGCCGGCAGTTCGGTGTTTTTTCCGAGATGGCGGTTCCCCTGTATTCGCCGCAAATAGCTGAACGGTATCCGCTGCCGCTCCGCTACCACCTGGGACGCCATCAGGTCCTCGACGATGCCCGTCGCCCACCTGCGCTCCGCCAGGCGGAAGGGGACCGCGTTCCGCAGCCCCTAGGGAAGGGATCCCGTTCACCGGGTTCATTGCTCATGCTCGGAGACGCACCCCAAGCCAACTGCGGACGGTCCTGAAGACCTCGGCGAGTTCGCGGGGCAAAACTGTGCGGTTCAGTATAGGTTTCACTCGGCCCGTCGATCGCGAAGTCCTAGCCCGACCAGCAGCCCGGCGACTAAGAAACCGGAAGTGGGCTCGGGGATAGCGACCGACGCGGCCGGCAACATGGCACCGAAGTTCGCGACCCAGGCGTCGTACTGGCCTTGGCCGATCACCCCGCCGACGGTGTCGTTGGGAAGCGTTCCCGCGGGAGCGTTAAAGTTGTCTCGCCAGGCGGTGTAGTCGGCCGCATCGACGATGCCGTCGTTGTTGAAATCCCCGGCGAGGACCTCCACCTGCGCCAGCCTCGCGATCCGAATGCCGTGGTAGTTGCTCGACAGGCTCGATGACCCCGCGGCGAAGAACTGAGTGTTCCGGTAGGCTGCCCCGCTGCCATCAGCGCCATTGAACCACGATCCGCCTCGAAAGACGGGGAGATCTTGGGCTGTGTTGAATTGATTGGGCCGGGAATTTTCAAGCCATTGATAGGAGTTCCCATCGACATCGTACAAGCCGTAGTGGCTCGTTGCCGACGAGTATGAGCCTACGGGGGTCAGGTGTACTAAGTCGTCGTCGAACGCGCCACCATTCTGCCAATAGGTGTCGCCGTTCGGGCCATCAACACCGTCTGTCTGGGCGTAGTTTGCGCTTGTGGTTCCGCCCGAGGGGCCTTCGACAACTGGTGCCGCGTTGCCGACGCCGTACTCGGTGTAGCCGCCGGCGCCGCCGTTGAGTGTGGGGTTGTAGTAGGCCGCCTTGTAAAACTCGTCGTCCGTCGGCAGAAAGATGGTTGAACCTGGTTCCCGAGTCGGCATGGGATCTGAAACCGTCACCGGCAAGTTGTTATAGACCCCGCTCTCGGTGTCACCGGCTCCCTGGCCGTTGCTCAGCCAGTTGACGAATCTCGCGGCGCTCACCCAACTGACCCAGGTGGCTGGGAAGCTCTCCTGGCCGGCCTTCGTGCCGTACTTGCTGCCGACGGTCGATCCCGCGTCGAACGTCAGAGCGCCGGTGAAGGCGTCCTTGGGCAAGAAAGAAACCGGATGGAAGAACGTGTCCATTCGGCTGTCAAACAGACCCAGGCTGTTCGTACCGTCCGGATCGACCGTATTGAGGAACTCGGCATACTGCGTTGCCGTAACGTGTGTTGTGGTGATTTCGTATGCGTAATCGACCGACCCGTAGCCGCTGGTGCCGTCACCCGTGCAGAACGTGCTCGGGCACTTCGTCATTGCCAGTGTGTCAGCGGCGTTCCCCACGTCTCCGATCGACGCCCAATCGAACGAGATCTGGGCTTCGGCGGACCGCGATACGGCGCATGCCGCCGCTAAGACGATCATCAGACAGGACCAACTGCAGGCGGCGGGCTGTTCTTTCCGATTGTCCATCGCGAAGTCTCCAGCGAGGTGTTGGCCGCCAGCGAGGTACCAGCAGCGTTGAGCCTTACGAACATCGCGAACCCGTGCGATGTGGCACGGGCTCGCGATGAGTCAGCTTTCCCGGACCGAACGTCAGCGTATCCGACGACGTACGCTGCCACACACGAGCGTGGCACCAACGATGGCGAGGCTAGACGGCTCGGGGATCGGAGTCCCGGTGATCCGCACCAAGTCGTAGCGGATCTGGCTTCCCCCGGCAGACGTGCTGCGGATGTAGCCCGAGACCGTATCGTTGACGCCGTCCGTGCCGGCAAACGACGAGACGAAGTCGGAACCCTGGGGGTCCCAGACCGCCGCGATCCGGTAGCCGAAGTCGGGGTTGTCGTCGGCAGCCGTACCCGCCGGGAAGGCGTACGAAAGGTCAGACATGTATCCTGTGCCCATGGCGTCGTCGATCAAGCCGTCGATCGTGCGGATGTCAATCAGGCCAGCCGCGTCGATGATGGCCGTCCCGAACGGGCCGGTGATGCTAGAACCAGTTCCACCGGCCGGAAGCGAGACGAAGTCGGTCCCGTTGTAGGTGACTTCCATCTGGTAATAGCGGCTCGCCCGATATCCCTGCATAAAGTCCCAGGTGAGCGTTGGTGCGAAGAACCCTTCGGTGCTGGTCCGCCAAGTGGCGGTGCGTGTTCCTGACGCCTCGCCGATAGCAGGCCCTGAGCGGGGTCCGGAGCCGTTGTTCGGGCCTCCGTTGACGACTACTGGATTTGTGTCGCTTGGCGAACCGGTTTGGACGGGCAGTGCGCTTGAGAATGGGAAGAAGAATCCGCTAGAAGTGCCAACGCCCGTTGTCGCGTTACCGACGCTGCTCCCGGCGTTGTAGTTGAACTCGGCGATCGTCGTCGCCGTTGCAGTCGCCGAAACACCGGCAAAGATCGCCGCTGTGGCGATGAACAAAAATGATCGTCTCATCAGATCTACTCCCAGAAAATCAAAGTGGAACACTCACGTGTTGAAATGCCTGTAACTCTGCTTTGCTTCCAACTTCTGCCAACCGATGCCTAGCCACCGGTCTGATCGCCTGGGCCGGTGAACTCTTCCAGGAGAGACTCGATTGCCTCATCGAGTTCCTCCCCCTTAATGTTCTTGAACCGTATAACGCCCTTGGGGTCTAGCACCAGAATCGTCGGGAAGCTGCGTATGTTGAGCGACTCTTGCAGCTCACTGTCCGTGCCGACCCACCAGTGCTCCCAGGGCATCTCCGTGGTCTCAAGGAAGCTCTCAAGGGTCTCGCGTTCGGCGTCGCAACTCACACTGACGAGTGCAAATGGCTTGTCTCGGTAGCGCTCAACCATTTCCCGTTGATGGGGGATCATCGCCGCGCAGGGGCCGCACCAAGTTGTCCATACATCAAGAACAACGACCTTTCCACGGTAGTCGGTAATGCTCTCGGCATCACCGCCGAGTTTCGCGCCAGAGACGTCAGGAAGAACATTGCCAACCGACAGCAGCCGGATCTCACGCACTTTGCCCTCGGCCCAATCACGAGCTGTGGGGCCATTCGGACGGGGGGTGATGGGGATGCCGTCAAGGTATCGATCGGCGGCCATTATTTCGGCGAGTTGCACCGCGAGATCGGCTTTCTCGCTCCTCTGTAGGGTGTTTACCAGGTTGATACCCGCTGATGCACGAACCTCGGGGTTGTGCGACTTGTTAAATAGTGCCGCGAGGAACTTGTCCGTCTCGGGGCCCTTGGGCCACGTCCTCAAAGCCTTCGCCACTTTAGGGTTGTCGGCGTGGTGTTCGAGTATCAACGCGTTGATGTCTACTCCCTTCGCGCCATCCTGAAACACCACCTTACCAAGCGTCTCATCGATGATTGGCACCTCAACGTACTTGCTAATGAAGAGCAGCGCGTCGAGGGCCGGCTCGTCGGTGGGATCGACAGCGATAATCTCAGCCACCAACCGCACGATCGGCCTTAGTGCTTTGGCTGAGGGCTTATGAATCTCCGCCGCGGCGATCTCGTCCGGGGTCTCGGCGAGCACCATCCGGTCGTAGTAGCCGATCGCGATGCGGTGATAGGTATCGATCAGGCGTTTGACTTCGACGACTCGATCGGGAGCAGCGGCGCCGGCGCCACCCCCCCCCGACGTTTTCAGCGCGAACTTGGGCTTGCCCGGCTTCCCAAGCGTAGCGACGCTCGGCTTCGAAGCCTTACCCAGTGGAGCCATCTTCGCCGTGGCGGGCGTCCCGAGCGGCGCGACGACCGGCTTGTCAGGCGAGCCGAGGCGTTTCACCTTCGCGCTATCGGATGGCTTGCTGGCGGAGTCCGACGTTGAAGACAAAGCCGTTACAGGAGCGGCCGCCGGATCTTGCGACCAGCCTGGCATCGCGACGCCCACGATGGCGGCTACCGAAAATGCGATCAGTGACAGATGACGGGTCAAGGTGCTGCTACCTGTGAAAGCGTAGGAGTAAAATGCTATTCGAGTCTGGCGAAACGGGCTTCGGCACCGGCCGGGGTGACCGTCGCCCAGAGTACGTCCGGCTCAACCGAGTCGGATATTGACCTCGTGCTGCCGTCGAGCAGCACAACATTCAGGACACCTGGATGGATGCTTTGCAGCAACCGGCCATCCGCAGCCGCCGGATCGGGGCTGGATTGGATCGGGGGATCGACGGCGTCATCGAGAGCATTGGGCGCCAGCGTATCGTAATCGCGACTCCAAACCCCCGGAACAGAACTCGCGGGCCGGTTAGTCCGCCCGATCTGTGCTTGCGAGCCAGGTATGCCGATCCTGATGCCGTAGCAAACGTCGGTGCCGTTGCACGGGTGGGCGAAAGTCGCCGCGGCAGCGTTTCGACTGGGGTAGGAGCTGACGCGCGTGATCTCAGCGGTGTCGTTGATCGCAGTACGGGTGTAGCTCTCGACGAAAGCGATCGTCTTCGACGTACCGTCAACGACCTTCCGAAGACTCGGATCGTTTGAGAAGAGAACGCCATTGGAGAGGTAGGTCGTCTCAACGTTCGTACCGGCAGCCAAGTCCGCTGACGGATCGCTCGGGCAGTTGTAAAGCGGCACGTAATAAAAGTTGAGCGTGACGAAGCCCCCAGTGTACAAGCTGCGTAGGCTTTCGTCCTCCGTGTACGCCATCGTCTCAACATGCAGCGACCGCGGAATCGTCTCGGCCTTCGTCTTGCCTGGTGGCGTCGGCGGGTAGTTGCTCAACGCATCGGGAAGCGCGTCACCCCGGGTCGTCGCAAAGTTCATCACGGCCAACGCCATCTGCCGCATTTTGTTGATGCAGGTAGTACGCCGAGCGGATTCGCGTGCGGACTGGACCGCAGGCAATAGCAAGGCGACCAGGATTCCAATGATCGCGATGACGACCAGAAGCTCAACCAGCGTGAAGCCCGCAGAGAACTGAAGGCGTTTCGCGACCCGCGTGTCTCTCGAACCATGCGTTGAATCGAGCGTCGCCAGAAGAAAAGTCTTCAGCCACGGAGCCATTGCCCGACTGCAAGGCGGTATCCGGGCGCCGTTTGTCGTCTTGCTGACGTTTGCGGTTTGGCTCAAAGTCACAACTCACTCGTCTTAAGCGAATCGAATATCAACCACCTCAGCAGCGCCCAACGCCTCGGCCACTCCCGAATCCCCTCCCCGCATGGGTCTGAGACGTCCAACCGGTGCTCACGACGTTGCAATCGAACTTACGCAGATCGATTGGAGGAAGCAATAAGAAGGCGATGCCTATCGAGTATTTTCAGCGTTTCTGCCTCGCTCCGCGACCACTCGTCCCACAGGAGAGCCGCTCGTCACACCGGAGGACAGGGGCACCGAATGTCGAGGCCATCAGACACGACCAAGCCCACCGCGAGTCGCCCGCAACGCGTCGATCTCGTCGTTGTTGCGGCGTGCCCTGCTCGCTACCCTCAAGAGGTCGCGCGAGAGACGAGTGCCCGCTTGTTCCCGTCCCATTCCACTTCCACGGCCTTGCGATGATCGCGTATCGCGAACCCGGAGTGTTCTTGCTGAATTGCAACCGACTCCACTCGACTAGCGTGAGCGCAGCCCCCCAGAGACTTCCTCGTGGTCGGTGCACGCGGCAACACAGAGCATCTATGGCAGTCGGTGGCAACGGCTGCTCTCAGGTCATTCGGCGTCACACGCACGTAGAGAGCAAGCCTCCAAAGCGAAAGGCACACGGTCATGATTAGCTTTGCGCGAGCCGACAGGGACTTGGAAGACCAGCCCGACCGCAAACTCTATCTCTTGGTTCTAGCCGCTATCGCACTTGTGCAGCTCGCTCGCGTGCTCGGCAACTCCTGCCGTTGGTTCGTGTTATTGGTGGAGGACACGGAAGGTAGCTTCGTTCCCTCGCAGTGGTGGACCGCGTTGGATATCAGCTCATGCTTCTGGCTGGCGATCTCCCCGCTACTTGCCATGGTGGTTGTGAAGCACGAAGCCCCGGTCCTTAGAAACGTGTTGGCACACCTTGCCTTGGCCACCGCTGGATTGCTCATCGCTGGAACCGTCGTTCACCGAGTTGCTTACGCCCAAACCGTCGCACGCGAGCAGGTTCGGGGGCTAGCGCCGGCAAGCTCAGCTTCCGGCCCGCGAGACCAGCAGGAGCCCTCGGCTCGGACTAAACCGGTCAGGGTTCGGCAACTTTTGGCGTACGAGGACGCGCCTGCCTTCCCCACCTATGGCTTTCGCTATTGGGTCGGACAGTCGGTCATTGGGCTAACCGACTACGTCATGATGGCTCTTCTCGGTTACGCGGTTGTCTTCTTCCGATTGAGCGAGCAGCGGTCGCGACAGGCTGAGCGGCTGCGTGCCATGTTGGTTCAGTCTCGACACGACTCGCTATGCAACCGCCTGACGCATCACTTCCTCTTCAACACGCTCAACATGATCAGTGCTCAGACGCTGACCAATGGTCGCGACGCGCGGACCTGCATCAGTCAACTAGGAGAGCTTCTTCGCGCCTCGATCGATTCCTTGCCGAAGGGGGAGGTTCGGCTTGATGAGGAACTGCGAAACCTCGGAATCTACCTCTCACTCCAACAGTGCCGCTTTGGCGACAACCTGGAGTACTCGATCGACGTCGAGCCGGGATTGGAGCGGGCACTGGTCCCGGCGTTCCTGCTGCAACCGCTCGTTGAGAATTCGTTCGAGCATGGTTTCCGCGAACACACCGGCGTCGCGAGAATCGGGGTCGCCGTTCGACGCGAAGATCAGTTCTGCCGAGTCGAGGTGCTCGACAACGGCTCCGACATGAACGCCGATCTGAAGCTCCACGAAAGATACGGCCTGGGAGTAACCCGTCAACGGCTCGACCTTCAGTATGATCACGCGGCCAGCATTCGGTTCGAGCCCAATCAGCCAAGCGGGCTGCGGGTTTCGATTCTCATCCCCTATCGGACCGAAATGGAGCCCACCGCGTGTCGCAACTGAGGTTGTTCAAGGCCCTTATCGCCGATGACGAGCCACTCAGCAGGGGCTATCTGCGGGCGTTGGCCGAACTTGATGACCGATTCGAAGTCGTCGCTGTCTGTGATAGTGGTTTTACAGCTGCCGAGCACGCGGACGGGTCGCCGCTAGATGTCGTCTTCTTGGATGTTCGTATGCCTGGGCTCGATGGCTTCCAGGCGTTGGCAAAGATGCAAGGCTGCAACCCGCTTGTGGTCTTTGTCACGGCCTACAGCGATTACGCGGTAAGGGCCTATGACTGTGGCGCGTTCGATTACGTCACGAAGCCGATCGACCCTGCGCGTTTCGCGGAAACTCTCAATCGCTTGAGCGACCGCCTGCTAGAGCGCGACGCTGCGCAGGCTGGCGCCGCGACCTACGCAGCGCGTCCCGTCCCCAGCTTCCAAGCTTCGGAAGAGAAGCGTGTCCTTGCCGGGGTTCGCCAAGACGTGGTCTTCTCAGAATCCGAGATCGAGGTGATCGAAAGCCAAGGCAACTACGTCAGCGTACGCATCAACGGCAAGTCGGTCCTTGTGCGGCAATCGCTCGACAGCTTCTGTCGTCTCTTGGATTCACCATCTTTTATGCAGGTGCATCGGTCATTCGTCGTGAACTTGGTATACGTTCGGGCGATCCGATACGAGAAATCCGGCACGGCAGAGCTCGATCTCGCAGGCGGTTTCGTCGTCCCCGTCAGTCGCCGTCATCGCAGCGCAGTCGCTGAATTACTTCGTTCGACGCTCTCGCGAGAGCCCTAGCCGCGACAGGTCCGCTCTCGCGTTATCCCTGGCACGTGCCAGGGGTTACGCCGTCTCCAGCCTCCTTCCTATATCGCTGACCCGACATGACAAGTGCCGGCCCGTTACTTGTTCCCCCACCAACTACTGGCACGGGCGCGATGCACGCCCCAACCCTACGGCACTGCTATGCGACCGAGCAGATAGTCACGCCCCTGGTTCCCGTGCAACTGTCCCCGAGCGAACCGACGATCTGGTGCAAGCTGGAGTATCACAATCCAAGCGGGTCAACGAAGGACCGGATTGCACGGTTTATCTTGGGCAAGTCAGTCCGCTCTGGTCAGCTCCGGGCCGGCAGCGAAGTAGTCGAAGCGTCGAGCGGATCGACGAGCATCTCTCTAGCCCTGATGGCCGCGCAGTTCGATCTGCGTTTTCTAGCCGTGATGCCGGAAACCGTAAGCTCCGAGCGAATCAAGATGATCAAGGCCTTCGGCGCCGAGGTTCGACTCACCCCAGCAGCCGAAGGTGTCGCCGGGGCAATCGCCGAAGCCGCCCGCCACACCGAGGAGCGGGGCGCCTTCGCGACGGATCAGTTTGCCAACCCGGATAACCCCGCGGCCCATCGACATCAGACCGCCGCGGAGATCATCGCCCAAGTCCCCGCTCGCACCGTCGATGTCGTCGTCAGCGGGGTCGGCACCGGCGGGACCCTTGTCGGTCTTTACCAAGGGTTTTGTGACTTCGGGTGCCGACCCGTCCCCGTCGTCGCGCGACCAACGCACGGCACCGGCGCCTACGAGGCCGAGTGCTCCAGTTTCAGCGCGAGGATACCCGGCGTGGTTGACTGCCTGTCGACGATCTTTCGGGAGGCGGACTTGGCGGATCGCGTAGCGATCGACATCGATGACGAGGAAGCCCTCGAAACGGCACGACGGTTGATCCGGCACGGATTCCCCGTAGGCCCGAGCTCAGGACTCAACTTCGCCGCAGCAACGCGGGCCGCCCGCGAATTACGCCCCGACGGCGTTGTCGTCACTGTGTTTCCAGATCGTATGGAGAGGTATTTCTCAACTCCACTCTTCGACTGACCCATCAAAGAATGGCGAACTAGTTGCTAGGCCGCGTTGCTGCAAATACGGTTGCGTTGAGAGCTGCCTTACCCCGAGTTGTCCTTTCTATCTGGCGTCTGTATGCCTGATCGGCAATCCAACTTGAAGTCCCGACCTCCGGAGAGATTCTTGAGCAAGTCGAATCGTTGCACAGCTCGTTGGTTGCTCGCGGGACTCCAGGGCATGGTGGGATCGCAGCCGTGCTGCGCTGTTCAGTTCGCCGACGTGACGATGTCAGCAGGTCTGACGCACACGCAATGGGACCTTCCAGCGACCGACACCGACGCAATCCGGGACGAATCTGTTCCTGACAACCTCCTCTACCACGAGATCAACGCCGGCAGCCACTACCTGGGCCAGAGTGAGGCGATCGCTCACTTCGGACTCGGAGACCACCCCGAAGCGATCGACCTGATCGTGATTGAGTGGCCTGCCAGTAGCGCAGTGCAGGTCATCCGAGATCGATCACCGAATTCGCTCCTTACGGTCGTCGAACCCCTTCCTGGCGACTTCAACGCCGATGGCAACATCGACGCCGTAGACTACACAGTCTAACGCGATGGCCTGGGAAGCATCTTCGACTATGGGCACTACTCGACATGGAGATCGCACTACGGAAGCCGATCGACGCTACCAGCCGCAACTGGCAATGCCGTGGTTCCAGAACCGACAACGTTGCTTTTGGTGTGCCTCGTCCTGAGCTTTCATCGAGCCAGTTCGCGCGCGTTACGCACGAACTGACAATCGACTCGCCGTGCACCAATTCTTGACGACGATGTCCTATCGACTGCTTTGCCTCTCCCTCGTTGCCGTTGGTAGTTGGCCATCAGAACTCACCGCGGAGTGTCCCATGCCAGGGAACCGACTTACCGACGAGCAAGTTGCCGCGTTTGCTCGCCTGGCGATCCAGGGCATTCCACGCGAGTTTCCCAACAAGCCGTCGAATGTAATGACCGGAATCGAGTCGGTGCTCAGACCGCGACAGATGCACCCGGTGTTCTACGGTAGCTTCGACTGGCACTCCTCGGTCCACGGCCATTGGATGCTGGTCCGCCTAGCCAAGACCTCCCCTGACGTGCCGGTCATCGAGGAGGTGCGTGAGTTGCTGCACCAGCAGTTCAGGGCATCCGACCTAGCGGCAGAGGCCGCCTACTTCGAGAAGCCATCCAACAAGAGCTTCGAGCGGATGTACGGCTGGGCATGGGTCTTGCGGTTAGCAACCGAGCTGCGAACGTGGGACGATGCCGACGCACGTGGCTGGGCAGCGAATCTGAAGCCTCTCGAACAGCAGATCGTCTCGCTCACGAAGGACTACCTGCCGCGGCTTACCTATCCCATTCGAACCGGCGTGCATCCCGACACCGCGTTTGCTCTGGGCCAAACCCTGGACTACGCCCGGACCGTCGGCGACACCGATCTCGAAGCCATGGTCGTTGGTTACTGCCGCGAGAAGTACCTCGCTGACCTCGACTACCCACTCCGGTACGAACCATCCGGCGAAGATTTCTTCTCCGCCGGATGGAACGAAGCCGACCTGATGCGTCGCGTGCTGCCAGCTGAGAAGTTTGCCGAGTGGCTGACCGACTTCTTGCCGAGGCTGCCTGACGAAAAATCACTTGCGGCCAACGCGTTGGTGCCAGCAGTCGTCTCGGACGTGACGGACCCCAAGCTTGTCCATCTCGCCGGTCTCAACTTATCACGCGCCTGGGCACAGAACGGGGTCCTCGCCGCGTTGCCCGACGGCGATCCACGCCGCCCGCTGCTTAAGCGGTCGGTGGCGGCCCAAGCACGGGCAGGGCTCGACTACGTATTCAGCGGTCACTACGAGGGTGAGCATTGGCTCGCCACCTTCGCGGTTTACCTGCTAACGCAAGTGGGTGCGCCCCACTGACGACATCGAGCGGTGACTTTGCCTCACCTGCTGGCGATTCAGCCCTCTGATGGGCAAGAATACCGGGAGGCGTAAGTGACGAACCGAGCCTCACACTGGCCAGGAACGGCACCTTGCCACCAATATTTGGTGGCTGCCAGCTGCAGATTGGCGGTTTCCGTAGCCGCCGAAGTTGGACCAGCCGCTGAGCTTAGCGACTGCTCGGAACTTGCGGAGGTCGCGACGAAGAAACCGACCTCCGCGTCGCGGCGTCAGATCCACTCCGGTTCGACGCCGTGCTCACGCAAGTGAGCTTCGGCCAACTCCAGGGTCCTTCGCTCGACATACTCGTAGAACGAGTTGATTGCGTCGTCGTCCACGGACCTCTTCCATCGCCCGATCGAGCCAGAGTACGCATGCACTGCCCTTGCGTGCTGATCTGGATCGTCGGTCCAGCCTGAATAAAGAAACTCCTGTAGCAAGTCGTGATGTTCGCTGTGCTCGAGGCCGGGGATCTCGAGAAACCGATCGGGGTAGGAAGTCACTCGTTCCCGGGCGGTGCGGTTATCCTCGGCTGGAACGCCGCCATCCGCGAAGGCGTCGTCGTCGTTCTCGTAGACCCACATGACTTCGCCGGAATCCAGATCGAGGTAGGTGGAGACTGGATAGGCATCTTCAAAGTCGACATCTCGATCGAAGGCCATGCTGAACATCGCCTGATCAATCCTGACTCTCCGCAGCTGCGATTCTCCCATTCTTGCTTTGCTCCTTACTTGACAAGAACCCCTGACCCGACATCGGCTCGGGGCGTTGCCCGAGTCGGAACGAGCTGCGTTACGCGAGGTACTCATCCCGCTCGATTGGCCTCGAAAGTCTGTGTCGGTGCGGACGAGCGCTGCCGCGGTAGCGCTGTCACTGAGGGAGATCATTCGCTCTTCACGCAGACGACGCTGTTTTTCCAACCGTCCACTCTGCAGGCCGTTGCCCCCGCGCCTGGGCGTTCAGAGGCGACGGTTACCATCCCAATCTCGTCCAAGCATCGCCTCCATCCATTTCGATAAGAACTCGATCATCGCTCGCGACGGTCGCTCCAAGGACTGCTCCTCGAGGAGCGCTCGCTCCGCGGCCGCAGCGAGAGCGTTCTCTTCGTCGGTTGTCGCATGCGACAGGTATGCCATGACGTGCTCAAGTGCCGATTCGTCGTCGTCGAGAATCCCTTCTCTCGCCTCCCGGCAGTGGAGGTATGCCACAGCGTAAACGACGGCGTCGGAAATCGAGTCCATTGCGAAGACCTCTGCGGAAGTGTCGTGTCCAACGGCAAGTTGGTGTCCCAGAGTCTACGGCGCTGTGAGGTCCCTTGGCGTGACACGAAGAGCTTTCCCGGAGCCTGATTAGGCGAGGTTTGGCATGCTGCACTGGCTATTCATCCGAAGACGCCAGCGTCTGGCTGAACAAACGCCAGCGATTTCGCGGACGCGCAGACCGTCCGCCGACAGCGACGCCCCCGCAGCTCCTGGTCTTCCCCCCTGAAACTGAGCCATGCTGAATGAGAGAATCCCGAGCTGGGCGGTCCCCCGGCATGGAGGTTCTTTGATGAAGCGAACGAAGCATTCGACGGAGCAGATCATCGAG
>NZ_SJPH01000016.1 GCF_007859815.1 Botrimarina hoheduenensis
CGACAGCGGTGGCCCGATCGTCAACAACAACGGTGAGCTGGTGGGGATCAACTCCAGCGGCAACACCAAGGCCCGGCTGGTGAGCTACGCCATCGACATCCGCGAGGTGCGGGCCTTCCTGACCGCCTACGCCGGGGACGACAACCCAACGGCCGACGCCCCCCGCGACCTGCTCGCCGCTTGGCCCCTCTGAGCAAAGCTTGGCCCGCCTGGGCCCCCTGAATAGGCTGATGCGTGCAGGTCCCCTCGCCGAGTCTTGGCGGGGGGGCCTTCGCGTGTCGGGCTGGCCGCTTGATTGCGGATTAGCCGGTAGCGGGCCCCGACTTCGCAAGCAACTGTGTAGGCAGAGCAGCACGCAGAGGGGCACGCTGAGGGGCACGCAGAGGAGCAGGTTGACCAGCACGCAGCGCGTTGTCAGGTGCCCCGCCTGAGAGGCATGCGTTCCGTTTGTGAGAGAGCCATCGAATGATGTCGTCCCGAAGCCGAGTCACGATTTCGCTGGTGAGCATGGGGGGGCTGCTGCTCACCGGTGCGCTGCGTGCCACGCCCCTGGCGGTGGTCAACCCGGGCTTCGAGGCCACCGCGGGATCGGTCTCGATCTTCAACGAGTTTAGCTTCGGCGGTTTTCTCGGCTGGGAAGTCTACGACAACCCGCTCGGTCTCGTGGGGAACGGTGCAAGTAACCCGTACTACGTCGGAACCCTCCAGCCGCAGCCCGACCCACTCAGTCCCGGGAACTTTGTCTTCTTTCCAAATGGGGCTCCCGAGGGGAATCGCGTTGCGATCGCCTACAATCGTGCGGGCAGCGGAGGTCTTGGCGAATACGGGCTTCAGCAAACGCTGCTCGGCACGCCGCTGCAACCCTTCCGAACCTATCGGCTGCGTGTGGAGGTGGGCAACATTGCGTCGGGGCGAGCGCTGAGTGGCGAAGACTTTGACCTGAGCGGATTCCCCGGCTACCGGATCGATCTGCTGGCCGGCGGCGTGCCACTAGCAAGCGATAATTCACAGCTTGCCGGCAGTCTTGGCGAGGGCGAGTTCGCAACGAGCCTCGTGACCTTCGCGACCAACGCCTCGGATCTGCGGCTGGGCCTCGACCTGGGCGTCCGGCTGGTCAATCTGAATCAGATCGATCCGCTGGCCCCGACGGCGGATCTCGAGGTCGATTTCGACAACGTGCGGATCGACGTGGTGCCGACGCAGGTCGGCGATTTCAACTTCGACGGCACGGTTGATGCGGCCGACTACACCGTTTGGCGTGACAGCCTTGGTTCTCAACAGGATCTCTCAGCCGATGGCAATCAAGACGGTGTGATCAACGAAGCTGACTACGACCTGTGGGGGGCCCACTACGGTGCCACGCTCGGCGGGTTGGCATCGGCGCTGAGCCCTGCCGGCCATGCCCATCATGCGGGCCTTGCCGTGCCGGAACCGGCAGCCGATGGGCTCATGCTGGGCGCCGTCGTTCTCGCGCACGGGGTTCGGCCGCGTCGGTAAAGTTGCGCGAAGGGGCTCGCTGGAGCTTTAGTGCTTCAAAGCACTCGTCGTCCGGCGATCCTTCACCGGATCGCTACGAGGGGGAGGGGTATCGCAGCTCTAAGCTGGACGTTCCCATTCCGCAAGTCTTCAGCAGCCCGGATGAAGAAGCGCTCTACTACGCCGAGTTATTCGAGGAGCTCTGGTGGGAAGACGTGCTAGCCAGGGCCAACGAACAAACCGAATATGTTGATGCCGAGCGAGAGGCTGAAAAGGCTAACAGGCTGTCTGCCCGAACTTATGCCGACCCAGATAATATGGCTCGGGGCCGCGCCGCGTTAGAGGCAGGAAAGACTGCCACAGAACTTGCCGTAGGCTGCACTGGTGTCGGTGGAGCGGTGTAAGATATCAACACCTTAGTTAATGGCGAGGACATGTATGGCGATCAAGTCAGCACGAGTGCATGGTACGCGACCCTTATCCTTGCTCCATTAGGCTTCATCGGAGACATTTTTGGGAAATTATTCCGTGGTGCGGATGATTTACCTACGACCGGCGCCAGCAGAGCATCCGATGATTTAGGTGATGCCTCGCAAACAGCGGAAGATCTTGCGGCCCCATCAATAGTGTCCGTTCCGCGAACCCGGGGTCGGGCACCTGAGTTCTTCGGCGGACGCACCTCCGAGTCTGGTTTCCTCAATGCCGCAGAGGACTACTTGGGAGCAGATTACAGACAGGTGTCACCGGGCCGCTATGTTTCGGCTGACGGCATGCGGCAAGTGCGATTTGGCGCTCACGAGACCCGTGGGCCAAGGCTGGACGGACACTTCGAGGCGTTTGATTCACCGTATTGCCAGGGTGGCCGTATAATCGAAAATACGACTGTCGACATATTCCCGGACTGATAATGGACGAGCCTAAACTACTTCGATGTATCAAGCTGACATCTGCCCATCGGCCGACAGGGAAGACTCAACACTTCCACGGTGATGCACTGCTTCCCCCACCGACCGAGTTGCGAATCGTCCAGTACAGTTCTGACACTGGGTACTATCTATTTTACTGCGACGAGTCGGGTGCCGAGATGACCGACACGTACCATGACTCGGTGCAGGAAGCGATGGACCAAGCAGAGTTCGAATTCGGGATCACTGCCGCAGAATGGTCCGAGGCGGAGCCTTCCTGATTCCTGCTATTCATTCAGCATCGGCTCCGCCGCATCCTCAGCCTTCCAGACGTCCGGCAAGAACTGCCCAAGCTCCTCGCGTGGCGCCGTGCCGATCTTCGCCAACACGCTCGTGAGGTAGCCCGTAGGATGGGTGGTTCTGTCGGCGTGATGCTGTTTTCCCTGGTGGGCTTGCCACCGACAGGTTCACCCATCACCTCGCTACGCCTTAAGATGGGTGCGAGCACCCATCCTACGAGCTGGTGGAGCGGGCCCGGTTCGAGTTGGGCAGGCTGGCGAGCGGGCCGTCGGTGACATTGGTCCGAAGACCAAGATCAACATCAACGGTCGCAATCGAATCCCGGATGGCATCACTCGTGATGCGGTGTCCGAGGTCAAGAACGTCAAGAAGCTGAGCTTCACCAAACAGCTTCGTGATTTCGCCGATTACGCGAAGCAGGAAGGCAAGAGGTTCGATCTCTATGTCAGAAAAGACACTGAACTATCTGGCCCGCTCCGCGATGCAGTCGGTCGCGGTGATATCAATCTTCGCTTTATCCCTGACTGATGGCAGCGTACTGGCTGAGGAGCGTATGAAGGCCGAAGACTTCATGAAGCAGTTGGCGGGCGACCCTGAGTATCAGGCGATGCGTCAACGTAAAGAGGCGGAGCAAGCCAAGCGATCAGCGATGCTTGACGCGGATGAAGCCTCGTTGGTGGCTGAGCTTCGTGAAGCCCGTGTTCGCGTGGTGATGAACCGCATCCCCGGCCAAGAGTACGACGGCTTACCCAACTCGGTTTGGGACCTCGTCAACACCGAGGAGCCGTACCCGCAGGCAATCCCGATATTGCTGAAGCATCTTGATGCAGAGCATCACTTGGCCATCCGCGAAGGCATCGTCCGTGCGTTGGCGGTTGCCGAGGCCCGCGACATCGCTACCGAGCGGCTGATCGAAGAGTTCGTCAAGATCGAAGACCCCGAATCGAATCTCAAGTGGGTGGTCGGCATGGCCATCGCCGCAACTACAACCCCCAAGACCGGGGCGAAGGTCGCCGCCCTGGCGTTGGACAAGGCCCACGGCAAGAGCCGCGATCAACTGCCGCTCGGCATGTTGAGTGCCGACCCCGATGAGGCGTCGCAGTACCTCCAGCAGATGCTGGAAGACCCGGTGACCAAGAAGTCTGCCAGTGAGGCAATCAAGAAGCTTGCGAAGCGACGCGAGGCCAAGTCCAAGTAGGGCTTCCACAAGCCCGCGTCCTCGCTTGTCGAAAACCCGCGGTCGCTCTCAGCGGATAGGGCATACCTACCCGCACTCAAACACGCAGCTCATCACCGCACCCCGGAACCCCACCGCCCCGCGGTTCAAGCCCGTAGCCCGTAGGATGGGTGGTTCTGTCGGCGTGATGCTGTTTTCCCTGGTGGGCTTGCCACCGACAGGTTCACCCATCACCTCGCAACGAGCTCGGGCGGTGAGTCGGACGACGACACCACAACGGCCGGCAGCAGCACCTTAGAGTGCGAGTTGGGAATACTTCAGCGGCATCGGCCTGGTTCGCAATACGAGGGGGCTGCACAAACACTACGCGAGAACGAAAGCTGGATGCTAGAAGAAGGGCTTACCAATGTGCCTGGTGGAGCGGCTGGAGAGGCAATAGAGTTAGCATACAACCAAAAGACACTCGGTGGAAAACCTGTCACTCTTATCGGGGCAATTGGTGTTTTCCTGGGCTTCTCGGGGGGCAAGAAGGCCGATGATTTAGGTGATGCCTCACAAACAGCGGACAATCTTGCGGGTGTCCGATCCGCGAACACCACACGAGGCTGGCGAGTTGGTGATCCTATCGAGAATCTGACGGCAAAAGGGAACGTGCCATCGTGGGATGCCGTCCGTCAACGACATTGGAAGAATCAGGCCCATAGCAACGCAGGCAATTACAGTGCGGAGAATCTTGAACGGATGCGACGAGGGTTGGCACCGCAACGAATGAACCGGAGAACGGGCAAGCTTGAGAGCATGGAGTTACATCATACGCCACCAAGGCGAGATGGAGGCCTCTTCCAGTTCGAAGAGATGTGGCCAGACGCTCATGCTGATGTAGATCCATTCCGTCATACAGGGAATTAGAAGGATGCCGTCGTTTGAAAAAATGTTTATGAAGTCGGATGGGAAGCCTATTGAGTACCAAGGTAATACCTTAGTGATGGGAGATGACTTCCCCACCGAAGGCACCATACGGCTTCGATTGGTCTTCGAGGCTTGCAATGGAGAGTGGCGACAAGGTGTTTGCTTAAAGGTTCTTGGAGAAGGAATCTTTTCTGCGAACGGCCACGAATCGCCTTACTTTACTTTTTGGCAAGACACCGCCCCTCCAGTGGTTGAGTTCGAGGTTGTTGGCGACGTTTCCGACATTGACGTAAAGAATGTTTGGGATGTAGGCGATGGAGTAATGGACTCGGGGCACAATGGTGCAGCCATGATCGTGGAAGAGATTCCGAATGGCCGTCGGTACCGCTGCAACGACGGTTACGCCGACGACGATTTCGACGACATCATTTTTCACATTGAGCGGCTGGAATAGGTTCCGCTGCGTCCTCGTTCTTCCACACGTCGGGCAGGAACTGCCTTAGTTCCTCACGTGGCGTGCTGCCAATCTTCGCCAGTACGCTGGTGAGGTAGCGTTGCGGATCCAACTGGTGACGCTCGCAGCTGGCGATCAGCGACCAGAGCATATCCATCTAATGTGCCCAGAGTGGGGCGGCGACGCATTGAGCGAGACACCGCAGAACCCAAAGTTCGCCGCGGCGAAACATGTGAAGCTCTGCCTATGGTGATTCGACTGGCTCCGCCGCATCCTCCCTCTTCCACACGGCGGGCGGCGGCAAAAGAGACCGGCCCGCGACGATCACCGGCCCGCGACGATCGAAGGATGCGATCAAGAGCGGGCGAAGGGGTTCGAACCCTCGACATCCAGCTTGGGAAACAGCCCCGGCATGCAAACCCGTGCAAACCAACGGGAGTCAATGCAGCCCTATATTACCGGGGCAAACTACGCACGGCTACGCCTTAATTCGCACACGATTGCGTTCGATTGCGTCAAAACAGGAGTAGTCACTACTCCCATTTGCAGCGGTAAAGAAAATCGCTGGTTTGTGCTGTTCCCTTTGGTCTGGTCAGCAGCTTGCCAGAAAGGACCCGCTGTTAGTTGCGTTCGGCTGGTTCGGCGCGCAGCAAGCCATCGGGCAACGGGGTAAGTAGGGCGTCCTCGGGGCC
>NZ_SJPH01000017.1 GCF_007859815.1 Botrimarina hoheduenensis
TGTTTGAGAAGGGATTGAGACCAGTTTCCCGCACGAAAACTATCAGCCAGCGACACAACCTGGTTAGAACCCATCCCTGTTTGAGAAGGGATTGAGACATGCCAAGAATCGCAAGCTTCCGAACCACTACCGCATTGTTAGAACCCATCCCTGTTTGAGAAGGGATTGAGACGCTAGGACGGGCGCGCCGGTGATAGTCTCACCTGCGATGTTAGAACCCATCCCTGTTTGAGAAGGGATTGAGACGGTCCACCATTCGAAGCCTACCGAACGAGCCGCGGCTCTCGTTAGAACCCATCCCTGTTTGAGAAGGGATTGAGACAGCGAAGGTAAGCCGCAGCGCCAATTATTCAGTAACGCGATTCGCCGCGCGGAACAGCAGCAGCAGCAAGGCTAGTCAGTAGTGTAGTTTTGTGGGGGGGTGGCGTTCTCGCGCTGCCCCCCTTTCTCTTGCCGTGATGGGGGGGTCTGTGCTGCACCTTACGCGCTTTGTCGAGGCGGACCCGGTCATGATGGCCGCACCGGGCCTTGTTGCGCTGGCACTACCAGGATCGGTATACGATTTGAGCCTAGCGGATAGGGTCTACGTCGCGCATCGGTGGGGCGATGAGCTGGTGCGCTGTGAGAGAGCAAGGGATGCTGCGGGTATGCTCGGCGCGGCGTGGCGGATGATCGGGCGGTCCCGTGGGCGCGAGATTCCGGCTCATGTGATTAGGGGTAGGCTTTCAAACGTAGTGTGTACAGTCGATATATATACACTCGCGCCGCTTGGTATCACACTACCAAACAACAGTATATACATGCTGGGTGAGTACCTACTAACTAACCCCCCTACTCGCGATTGGAAACGTATCGTCGATAGTGCTTTAGGCTGACACACATTACACATACACACACATTACACTCTCGGAGAATATATGCTTACTCGCGCTCACTTCCGCCTGCTCGCGGACCACTTGCACTTGACGCGCCCCAACGATGAGGCGGAGATCGTTCAGTTAGAACCCATCCCTGTTTGAGAAGGGATTGAGACCTTGCTAGCCATGTCGCGTTGTACTCGCGAATATGTCGTTAGAACCCATCCCTGTTTGAGAAGGGATTGAGACAGGTACTTCTCTCCGGTTTTCGGAACGTCGATTTTTGTTAGAACCCATCCCTGTTTGAGAAGGGATTGAGACTCACGCGACAGCAACCCTTCCGGTGTTTCTTCGTGCGTTAGAACCCATCCCTGTTTGAGAAGGGATTGAGACCTAGTTATAGGGTCACCCCACGGCTCATGCCGTGTCTTTGCCGTAGTCAAACTGCCTAAGGAAAAACGAAATGCGTTTACGATACCTGCTTATTTTAATGAACTTCTGTTGTTTGCCGCTCCTCTCAGAAGCCGCCCCGTTTCGTGTTCTTGGCATTGGTTCCAGTAGAATCAATGACTACGACCAAGCGGCTATGAATGCGGTCGGCGCGCCCCGAGAAATCGTGTGGGACTACCACTCGCTCTCGACAGCCTCGTTGCACGAGATCGCCTTCGCGCCGACCTATGCTTCACGCACCTCGATCGACTTGAACGACGTCCAGACCGACTACGATGCGATCGTGCTCGAACTCCGCGCCAAGTCTGGCTCGACCCTCAAGACCGACCTGGACGCTGTCGCGGAAATCCTGCGGCTCGTGAGGCAAAACGGATACAACCAAAACACCCGCCTTTTCTTGCTGGGCAACATGGCGTCGCCGACAGACCCTTGGTGGGGGCTGCCGCCGGATCTCTCTGTGCCCGACTTCCTGCAACCCACGCAGTCGCGCCGCGGGTACTATCGGTTGTTTCAAGATGAGGTCGTAGCGCGCGGCATCGCCGACCTGTCGATCTTGACCGTGGGAGATGTGATCTACAACGCCCTGGTCGAGGGCGCCGACACGCGGAACGCCATCGCCGGGCAGCCCTTGCATGTTTTCGGAAACCTGTTGACGGAGAATGGCCGCTATCTGAATACCGTGGCGTTTGTTGCGGCCATATTCGAAGCCGATCCGACCCCCTGGGAGCATCGTTTCGATTACTGGAATCCGGATCCTCGCATCGACAACGAAGGGCCGCCCTACAACGCCGCTGCCGTTTGGGATCGTTATCAGGAGATCGTGCGCGACCACATCACCATCCGGATCGTCCCCGAACCCGGCAGCTTAGGGATGCTGACAATGGTCGTCGGCGGTCTGGCAATCAGAAGCCGTCGCACCGGATCGGCGTGCTCGAAATACCTAATGCAGAGGTTCGACTAGTGCCTCCGCTGCACGTGGAAACGCCGCGCACCAAAGTGCGCACCCAGGGAGGACGCATCGTTATCGAGCGATCGGGCGAAGTCCTCGCGCGGATTGCTCTGAACGAGATTGACGAGGTCAGCCTGTCGGCCGGCGTTGAAGTGACAGGCGACGCATTGCGACGGTTGCTGCGTAGCAAGATCGCCGTGAGCTGGACAACCAGAAACGGTGTTTGCCTTGGGCGACTGGGGCCGGTCGGCGAGGCACGGTGGCGACGCATCGTTGCTCAGCATGCGTTATGGAGCGATCCGGCAAGACGCGTCGTAGCGGCACGCAGCTTGATGACTGAGTTGCACGAAGCCACGGTTGGGCTGGTAGCTGCGCACCGTGCGAATCACCCTAGCGCCGAACTCAAGCAGCTACACGCTCGTCTGCGTGAGTTTGAGCCAAGAATTGAGACGGCGTTATCGATTGATACGCTCCGTGGCGTGGAAGGTCGCATGGCGGCGATCTACTGGCAGGCATTCAGTTGTATGCTACGCGGCGAATTTGATTTCGAGCAGCGCACTCGTCGGCCCCCACAGTGCGCCGTCTCGGCACTGCTCAGTTACGGCTATGCGTTGCTGGCGAACGAAGTAACAGGGCGGATTGCCGCGTCAGGATACGACCCCGCGCTCGGCTTCTACCACGTGCTGCGGCCGGGGAGACCGGCATTGGCGCTCGATTTGATGGAGCCTTGGCGCCGGCGGATTATCGATCGCTTGGTGCTGCGTTCCGTTAATTTGCGTAACTACGGAGCCGAAGACTTTCGCCGTGCCCCCGCGGGGTCCGGAGTCTGGCTCACGACGGAAGCAGCCCACCGCTATCGACAGCTATACGACCAATTCATGACTCGCACGAAAGGCTGTAAGAGTTGCTTACGCGAGCGAATTTCCCGTCGCATACAAACCGATCTACGACGACTATACAAGGAACCCAACGAACACAAGGAGGAGCCCACCCTAGAGCCGCTATCAGAGAGTCTCCTTCATGACGCTCCACAAACAACTCGCGCTGATCGCTTACGACACACCGTGCTCGAAACGGCGTCGTCTACTGGCCAAGATTGCTTGCGAAGCGACTGATCGCGTGCAGAAATCGGTTTACGAGGGCTGGCTTGCATCAAGCCAGCGTATCGTTACGTGGGAACGCCTCATGGCTATTGCCGACCCTGAACTTGATGAACTACGATGCTACTGGATATGCGAACGCTGCCGACGCAGTGGTCTGGTGCTCGGCAAGCCCGCGCCCAATAAAGCGACTCAGTCTTGGCTATTCTAACCTGGCGACCAAATCATGAAGATCCTCGTTCAGTCAGTCGGAACCGGTGGACCTGACAATCCCGTGTGGGAAGCGCTGGCACTGGTGTTGAAGAATGAACAACCAGACCACGTGCTTTGGGTTTGTTCTGAGCTTACCGAACGCGAGACATTGCCCAAGGTTATTGCGAGCTGCAAGCAGCTGGGCGTAACACCACCGGCGGAACCTACCACGCTGATTCTGGAGAACGAAGACCAAGTCGAAAAAGTCATCAATAAGCTACAGACTAAGGTCGACGAACTTAGGGAAGAGTTTCCTGACGCAGAGTTCATCGCGGACTACACCAGCGGCACCAAGGCCATGTCGGCTGCGGTGGTTGCGGTAAGCATCGGCCGTCGCTTGAATCGTTTGCTCTACGGGACGGGTCCAAGAGATGAAAGCGGTAGAGCAATTCGAACCGACTCGATTATCTCGGTCGCTACCGATGCCGCCTATGCGGACTTGCTACTCAGTGAACTGGGGCGTCTGTTCAACATCGGGCAATTCGAAGCCGTTCGCCATCAGGCGCTGGCGTTACTCCCTAGCCTCGACGATGAGACGCTCAAGGCCCGCGCGGCGTCGCTTGCATTCTTGTCTTATGCGTACGATCATTGGCAGCGCTTTAATTGGGATAAAGCTTTTGATTTAATTCATAGTCATAAGAATATTTCCGGCCATAAACAGCTGGTGCCCTGGCCAAGCAGTATAGAAATTTCGAGCGACGCATTATTCAGAACTCGGTGGGATGTAGAAAAAATAGGCAAGCAAAATGCGCGATTAAAACGTTGTAAAGAGGGCAATTGTCCTTTAGCAAGATTATCAGATCTGTGGGCGAATGCCGAACGCACGCATAAAGCTGGTCGGCACGACGATGCCGTTGCGAGATTGTACCGGCTCATTGAATACATAGGACAAATGCGGTACTGCAAATTGAGGTCGCTAAAATGGAATACCCCTGAACCAACAAGTAACGTCGATGCAGATTGGATTCGTGAGAATGCGCCAGACTACGCCAAAGGAAGAGCAGCATTGAAAGATAAAGACAACAAGTTAGGCTCAGTCGATACCTTTCTAGTTACAGCCGAGGCCGGCGATCCGGTGTCTGCTCGTGTCGTTAAGGAGTACAACATGAATTCGCACGACTTGTATCAGAAGAGCGAATTGGGCACTCTGCTAAACAAACGCAATGAATCCTTGCTAGCGCACGGCGTCAGCCCGATCGGAGCAGAGTCCGCAGCGAAGTTACTCGTGCTAAGTAGACAAATATTGGATTGGCATGCTAAAGACGTTGGGCAAGATCTCGACCTAGCCATTGAGGAGTCGACGTTTGTATCCTGCCCATGGGTAACCTAAAGAGCGGTTTATCGGGCCATGGATGGCGCCTGGAGCTGAAGAAGCAGGCTGGTGTGCCATCTCAGATTTTCAGCGTGTGTAGGACAAGTTTTCGTCACTTGCGCCCTGCGAACGGTAGCTGAAAAAAGCACAAGAAGCGATGAGCGTTAGGATTCAAGCTTGTACTGCTGGACTGGCTAGTTCCGCGATCCGCTTGGCAAGTCGCTCTTGCTCGTGCTTCTGATTGAGATACCAGTCAGTCGACCAGATGCGATGCAGTTCCCATCCTCGCGAGCGAATCACTTCTTCTCTGAGGCGGTCGCGGTCGCGGGCGCTCTTGGATGAGTGGTATGTCGCCCCATCGCATTCGACGCCGAGCAAGAAGTTCTCTTTGCCAGGCTCTCGTATCCCCAAGTCGATGAAATACCCGGCGACGCCCACCTGCGGGACCACTTCGTAGCCAAGTTCAGAAACAACACGGGCGACAGCTTCCTCAAAGGGAGACTCCATGGGACGATCTTGGTTGACCGTACGCTTCGGCAAGAAGCCCGTTTGCACGTACTCCAAGTAGTCGCGAAAGGCAGTAACCCCGCGACTCTTGCTCGGGCCGCTCTGGATGTCCGAGGGCTGCATAGAAGAAAAGACTTCAACCCGACGGCGAGCACGGCTCACGAGCACGTTAAGCCTCCGCCAGCCGTCATCACCAGTGATCGGCCCAAAGCGGTTTATTACTCTGCTGCTGGCGCGGTCCGGTCCGTAGGTGTAAGAGATGAACACGACATCACGTTCATCGCCTTGGAGATTCTCTAGGTTCTTTATGAGTAAACGTTCGTTATCGTTGAGCAGTTCAACAGCTAGTGGCCTTCCCCCGATCTATGTGCCAGTCGCTATGAGAGAATCGGGATGATTAGATGGTAGTCCGTTGGGCAGCTGGAGCGGAGGGGCCTGCGAAGCCGTAGGCTGAGCAGGGCCCGGAGCGGAA
>NZ_SJPH01000018.1 GCF_007859815.1 Botrimarina hoheduenensis
GGCCCCGAGGACGCCCTACTTACCCCGTTGCCCGATGGCTTGCTGCGCGCCGAACCAGCCGAACGCAACTAACAGCGGGTCCTTTCTGGCAAGCTGCTGACCAGACCAAAGGGAACAGCAGAAACCAGCGATTTTCTTTACCTCCAATAAAATAAGCTGTGTCAAAAGACACAGCTCTTGCCTGATTATGGCTGAAATCTAGGCTAAACGCTGCTAAGGCTTGCTATGCGGGCAGCAGCGTTTTACGCTAGTTATTCCAATCAATTCACAGCTTTTAGCTGCAAGGGTTAGCACGCTGCAAGTCCTTTGCAAGCAGGATGTCGCAGGTTCGATCCCTGTCAGCTCCACTTGCTCTAAAGCAATACGGCGTCGGACCTTAGGCCGAACCTCGCGATGGTCGCGAGCGCTGCCAGCGAACCAGAACGGGAGTAGTCACTACTCCTGCGAGGTACCTAGTGTACCGCGTCGTTAATCCATGATCTTATCGAGGGTGGCTTTCGCGCGGGCGACTTTAGCGAGGAAGGAGTCGGCGGTCTTGGTCCACTCGAAGCCCTCGGTCGTGTCGTTGTGGTGCTCGACGTAGGCCCCGATCGGCCGGACCAGTTCGGGGACGTTGCGGAACGAGCCGCGTCGCAGCCGCTTGGTCGTGAGATCGGCGAAGAACCACTCCACGAGGTTCAGCCAGCTGCTGCTGGTCGGGATGAAGTGCATGTGGAACCGCGGGTGACGCTTCAGCCAGCGGAGCACGGCCGGGTGCTTGTGGGTCGCGTAGTTGTCGGCGATCAGGTGCAGGTCGAGCTCACTCGGCGTGCGGGCGTCGATCTCTTTGAGGAACCGGATCCACTCCTGGTGGCGGTGCCGCTTCATGCACTTATCGATGACGATCCCCTCGGCCACGTTCAGAGCGGCGAATAGGGTCGTGGTGCCGTTCCGCTTGTAGTCGTGCGTTCGCGTGCCGCACTTGCCCGGGTGGATCGGCAAGCCCTTCTGCGTTCGGTCGAGGGCCTGGACCTGGGTCTTCTCATCGACCGAGAGGACGATCGCCCGCTGGGGCGGGTCGAGGTACAAGCCGACCACGTCGCGGACCTTCTCGGCGAAGTGCGGGTCATTCGAGACCTTAAAGGTCTTCACCCGGTGCGGCTGCAAGCCGTGGGCCCGCCACACCCGAGCGACCCGCGTGTCGCTCACGCCAAGCTCTTCGGCCAGCGTCCGTGTGCTCCAGTGCGTGGCGTGCTCCGGCTCGGTCTGCGTGGTCGCTTCAAGGATCTTCTCGGTCAGCTCGGCCCGATCGGGGCTCGGGTTGCCCGGCCGCGGGGCGTCCTTCTCGATGCCCGGCAGCCGCTGCTCGGCGAACCGCTTCCGCCACCTCCCAACCGGCCCACGGGCCATGCCGACCTCCGCGGCGATGTCCTTGTTCACCATCCCGTCGGCCGCCAGCAGCACAACGCGGGCCCGCTTCACCAGCCGATGCGGCGTCGTCGCTCCACGAACGTACGCCACCAGCCTCGCCCGCTCTTCGTCGGTCAACTCGATCGCGATCGCTACCCGCATCATGCCCTCCGTGTGGTCAGAACGCTCCGCGTTCTAACTCAACCAAGGCCCTCGCGCAATACGATCAGGGAATAGCGCCGCGGTACACTAGCGAAGTTCTGGCACTGGCGGTTCGACGCCCGAGACGAAACTTGCCGCTCTTAAGTATGGCGACTACATTACACTACAGGTTCGTAGAGTCTCATCGATCATAGGAGACGATAAGATGCGTGGAATTCTTCCGATCGCCGTGTGCGTCGCCGCGGTGTTCTACTGCATTCCAGGCCAAAGCCAAGTGTTGCGTGGCAAGAATACGGGGCCGAACAGAGCCGGAGGCGCTCGAATTGTTCAAATCGAGGGCGATAGCAACAGCCGCCGGAGCGACCTGGAGGGATCAATCTGGGAATACAAAGTTATGGAGAACTCGGACCAGAATCGCACGACGCGAACGAAGATGACCGGGCAGATTCGCATCAAGCAGTCCGCTCTCTTCGCCATTGGCAAGGTCGAGTACACCGACAAAGAGCAACCGAACGGAGCCGAAGAAGCCGCTACCGATCCACGCGCCGCCATTCGCGCGCGATTGCAGGAGGGTTCGCCGGCCCCGCAAGAACGGCCTGGTCAACCGCGTGCTCGGCTTGACGGGCTGCGTGCGGGTGAAGGGCCACTGAGCGGTGGGCAACAAGCCGGGGCGCCCGAGCGGATCGGCGACCTTGCAAAACAGAAGTCGAACGAGCTCCAGTTCCGCTTTGACGAGGACGACTCTTATCCGCTATCGGGGCGCGCGACAATCAAGCCAGACACCGACAACCGCGGTGGCCTCTGGATAGGCAGCTATGACGAGTTCGTCGACGGAAAGAAGAAGAAGCGTTGGCGGATCGAGATGCGGAAGGTAGAAGAGTAGCTCGATTCGCACTCTTCAAGGGCGGCGTTCAACACTTCTTGCTCAACACTTATTGACGACCGCCTATACGAGAACACTGGCGTAGCAGTATCCGTCAGTCTCATCAGTGTCCGCCAAGTTTTTCGACCTGAGGCATCTTGGCGATCTCTGTGCTGATTGCTCTCAGCGCAGCAGGAGCGCTTCGATGGCTAGCCTTCGACAAAGTGGTGCAACTAGCTCACCGGGCGTGTGAGCTGTTCCCGGACGAGCCCAACTTCCAGGGCTTGCATGCGATTGCGGCCGTGCTGCATCGCGAGAACAGCGGGGTGGCAAAGCACAGTTCTACGGGCGGAATTGTCCTGGAGAACGGTCATACCCGGCCAATCCAGCAGTGGGAACGTTGGGCAAGCGTCGAGGCCGAGAAGCACATGGCTCGGATACGCCGAATCCATGAAGCCAAACAGAAGCCCATCATCAACGAAACCGACGCGGCATTCGCCGCTCTGAACGCGTAAGCGAAAGGATATCGAGCTATGTACGACCCAACTGTCGGCAAGTGGATTAGCGAAGACCCGATTGGGTTTGAGGCAGGGGATGCGAATCTGACTCGCTATGTCGCGAACGCTCCTACGACCAACATTGACCCCGATGGGCGCATAATTTGGGGTGTTGTTGGTGGCGCGATTGCAGGCGGGTTTGTTGGCTGGTGGTTCGACGACGATGGAGGGTGGGATGGTGCCATTAGTGGTGCGATTGGTGGAGCTGTGGGTGGAGCTGTGGGTGGAGCTGTGGGTGGAGCTTTGCTGCCGGGCTTAATTGGTGCAATAGGAGGAGGATACGCCGGTGGAGCCCTTGTGGTCTTCCCCCCTGAAACAGAGCCACTCTGAGTGAGAGAATCTCGTGCCGGGCGGTCCCCGGTTTTTGGAGGATTCTTTCGATGAAGCGGACAAGGCACACGACGGAGCAGATCATCGA